>NZ_CDRNIV010000006.1:0-2920000 GCF_977014255.1 Sphingobium chungangianum
GCGTCTTGCACAATTGCGGCGCCTTGACTGGGATGACGATCCAGCAGCGCACGGTTCAGCTGGCGATCCGGTCCGCCAGTGCCAGGGCGGCGCGCGCAACTCTTTCCCGGTCCTCCAGCGTCTTCATCAGCGTGTCGCAAACGTCGTGTGGGATCGAAATGTCAGAGGCGTCGTCGCGTTCGTCGATCAGCAGCCCATCGATCACATCGGCATAATGGGCCGCGATGCTTTTATTGGTCACGGTCAGGCCCAACTCCTGCATGAGCTTGGCGGTGGGTCCCTTGACCGCCTGGCCCCCGACGATCGGCGACACCGCAACAACCGGCGCGCGAGCGGAAGCCAACGCTTCCCGGATGCCAGGCACCGCAAGGATCGGATCGACACTCAGCCAGGGATTGGACGGTGCTATCACAATGGCCCGTGTGTCAGTGGCGGTGATCGCTTCGATCACGCCTGCCGCCGGTATAGCGCGCTCTGCGCCTTCGAAACGAATGGCCCGCACCTCTGGCGCGCAGCGGCGTTCGACGAAATAGCGCTGGAAGGGCATGTCGCCTTCGCTGGTGTTGAGATGCGTCGCAACCGGGTCATCACTCATCGGCAGGATGGTAAGGTCCAGCCCCCATGCAGAAGCGAAGCTGGCGGTAATCGAGCTCAGCGTCTCTCCCCGCGCCAGCAGATGAGATCGCAGCACATGCAGCGCTAGGTCGCCATCGCCCAGCAGGAACCAATCTTCGCCGCCCAGGGATTTGAGGGCGTCCATGAAGCTCCAACTCTCGCCTTCCCGGCCCCAGCCTTGCGCCGCATTGGCCTTACCGGACAGGGTGTAGAGAAGGGTGTCGATGTCAGGAGAGATGGTGAGCCCGAAGTGTCGGAAATCGTCGCCCGTATTCACGATGGCGGTAATCTGTTCTGGCGGGCAAATGCGCATGAGACCCAGCACCAGCTTGGCGCCGCCCACGCCACCTGTCAGCGTCACGATACGGCTCATCGAAACAGATCCTCATCCAGCGGCCGGACAAGCGCCGTTGCAGGCGCGTCGCCCTGTGGCCAGCGCAATCCACGCATAAGCACGGCCGGAATGCCTTCGGCCCCTTCGCCGGTTACCAATGCGGCGGCGGTCGCAATCTGGTCAGCCAAGGCGATCTGCGTCACTTCCAGGCGGCGGCCATCCCTGTCCCTGTCTCCCCTTCGGTCGATCAGCGCAGGCAAGCGTGCCGCGCCTATGGCAACTCCGACCACCCCGTAGCGCCATGGCCGCCCGAAGCTGTCGGATATCACCACCGCAGGCGCGATCTCGCCGTCGGTAAGGGCATGGCTGATCGCGGCAGCTGAGCCATCAGGATCGAGGGGCAACAGCAACGCCCGTTCCGGACCGCCCGGGCCGATATTCGATCGGTCTATGCCGCTATTGGCCATGACATGGCCCAGCCTGTGACGAGTGATCAATATGTGGGGCACGGCACGGACGACGGCGACGCTTTCGCGCAGCACAAGCTCGACAAGGCGCGGGTCCTTTTTGGTGGTTGTCGCCAGTTCCAGAGCCTCCGGTCCCGGCTCGACCTGGGCAAGATCGACCATGCGACCTTCCGCCTTGGACAATATCTTCTGCGTGACGACCAGCACGTCGCCGTCCAGCAACGGCCAGAGCCCTGCCATTTTCAAAGCGTCTTGCAGCAGGACGGCCAAATCATCACCGGCACAAATTTCAGCCATGCCGGTCAGCGGGTGAATTGAAATCATAAGGCGATGTAGCGCGCGACTGGTCCAGTGGGTAGCCGCCCTGTCGCCATAGTTAGGGCGGCGTTACGGCTCCTTAACATGGATGGGGTAGGGACATCGGCAATGACTGCCCTGCTGATCACCGTGGACACAGAATTATCGTCACTGCTTCACGAGCGGGGAATAAGTCTGGAGGATAATATCCGCCTGTCCATCTGGGCAGAGTCTCGGGGCCAAGCCTATGGCGTCGGCTGGCAGATGGCGGAGCTGGAAAGGCATGGCCTCAAAGGCGTGTTCTTCGTCGATCCGATGCCCGCGCTGGTTTATGGAACCGAGTTTTTGAAGCCCATCGTCGCCTCGATCGTGGACCGGGGGCACGAGGTGCAACTGCACGTTCACAGCGAATGGCTCCGCTGGGCGCGCCACTCCCCTGTCGAAGGGAGGCTGGGCCGCAATATCGGTGACTTTTCGATGAATGATCAGATCACCCTGCTGCGCTTGGGCAGGCAATGGCTGGAGGAAGCCGGAGCGCCTGCGCCCATGGCCTTTCGAGCAGGCAATTTCGGTGCCAATGACGATACGCTGCGCGCCCTCGCTCATGTCGGCATGACGTGGGACAGCAGCGTAAACCCCGCCTATCACCGCTATGGCTGCCGCATCAACGGTGCGCGCGATCAGGTCGCACCAACGCGCAGCTTCGGTGTCTGTGAGCTTCCAGTTTCGGGCATCACCGACCGGCCCGGCAGCTTTCGCCCTGCGCAAATTTGCGCGATGTCGGCGAAGGAGATGCGCACCGGGCTGTGCCACGCGGTGGGCGAGCGGCATGCCGCGTTCGTCGTCGTCACGCATAGCTTCGAAATGCTGACCCGCGACCGCCAACGTCCCAATCATGCAGTAATGCGCCGGTTCACCGCTCTCTGCCGGGAGGCTGTGAAGCTGACGGGCCTTCGTGTCGGTGGTTTTCATGACCTGCCGCCCAGCTTGGCGACAGAGGCGAACCCCTCGCACAGCCGCGTCCCGCCCGACCGTTTTCGCACCACCAGCCGGATGGTTCAGCAGCTATGGGCCAGCTGGCGCTACGAACGCCGCTTCATACCGTTCTGAACAGCGGCGGCGGACGGGATTTTACGGAAAGGTGGCGGAGACGGAGGGATTCGAACCCTCGGTGCCGAATTCTCAGCACGACGGTTTAGCAAACCGTTGGTTTCAGCCACTCACCCACGTCTCCAAACATGGCCTGAATACCCGCTTGGGGCGGGACAGCGGCTAGGCGAGAAGCGCTATAACGGTGGCTTTCGCGCAAGGCAACGGGTGTATGCCATGAAATTCTTACAAACTTGTCCGCTGGATTCGTTCCAGCCCAGAATCGACTCGGGTCGCCGTTCGTTCATTGTCGTTTCAGCTTGCTTTCCGATAATCTGATAGTTGGTCGAAGAGCGGAAAATTCGGGGAGTAGCGGGCATGATCGGGATTTTAAGGCGTGCGGCGGCTCGCAATGTGCGGCGGGGTGCGATGGCATTTGCCGCCGCGGGCATGGCGTTCAGTCCAATTGTTGCGACTGCGCAGGTGCGCACGGTCGATCCCAACACCGCGATCGACGCGGACCTCGCGCCCGTTCCGCCCGCGAACAGTACCCCGACCGACCCCGGCGTCGACCACAGCGTTCCGCCCCCCAGCAATACGACGCCGGATTATGCCCCGCCCGCGGCGAACAGCACCGCCACCGGCGCGCCGGTAACGTCCAACTCGCCCCCCGCCGCCTTGAGCCCGAGCGAATCCTATCAGGAAGATGACCTGATCGGGGCGGCCGAGGGCGTCTTTGGCAAGGGGGCCGAGGGGCTTGCCGGCATGATCGAGAAGATCCTGAAGGATCAGGGGCGTCCCAACGCCTATATTGCCGGTCGGGAAGCATCCGGCGCCTTTGTCGTTGGCTTGCGCTATGGATCCGGCACGCTCAACCATAAGGTGGAAGGCAAGCGGGAGGTGTATTGGACCGGGCCATCCATCGGCTTCGATGTGGGCGGCAATGCGTCCAACACCTTCGTCCTGGTCTATAATCTCTACGACACGCAGGACCTTTATCACCGCTTCCCCGCTGCCGAAGGCACGGCCTATCTCGTCGGTGGCTTCACAGCCAGCTACCTGCGTTGGGGCAGCGTCGTGCTGATCCCGATCCGTCTGGGCGTTGGTTATCGACTGGGCATCAATGCTGGTTACATGAAGTTCACGGAAAAGCGGAACTGGCTGCCTTTCTGATCTGGTTTAAAGGACAAAGCTAAGCTGCTGGCCTCCCTCGACCGGCTCTTCGGCGTCGAGATTATGCACCCCAAGACCCAGCAGCCGAGCCCCCATGGGTAGCGGCAGCTGGGCGAGTAGCAGGGCACGCGCCGTTTCCGCCAGCAAGTTGGGCGACCGTACTGGGGCGCCCATGCTTTTCGACCGGGTGATGATTCGGAAATCGGCAAATTTGATTTTCAGGACGATGGTGCGGCCATAGGCGCCGCTCTTCTCGATCCTTCCCCAGAGGCTTTGCGAGATACGGTCTATTTCTGTGACCAGCGCGTCCTGCGTTATCAGGTCGTCGAAAAATGTGTCCTCAACGCTGACGGACTTCCTTTCCTGCCGCTCGTGGACGGGTCGGTCGTCCTCCCCGCGCGCGGCACGATAATAAAAGGGGGCGGCGCTGCCGAAATGCTGCTGGAGGAAAGGCAGGTCCCGCTCGCGAAGGTCGGCGCCGGTCTCAATCCCCAACGCCTGCATCCGCCGCGCCGTCACCGGCCCCACGCCATGGATGCGTCGCACCGGCATCTCCGCCATGAAGCCTGCTCCCTCGCCGGGTCGCACGACGCAAATGCCGTCCGGCTTGTTCTGATCTGAAGCGAGTTTGGCTATCAGCTTGTTGTAGGAAACGCCCGCCGAGGCGGTGAGGCCCGTTTCTTCGTGGATCATGCGTCGGATTTCCTGGGCGATGACCGTTGCGGAGGCTAGGCCCGGCTTGTTCACCGTGACATCGAGATAAGCCTCATCAAGCGACAGCGGCTGAATGATGTCGGTGAAGCGGGCGAAAATCTCCCGCACATGAGCCGAAACGGCGCGATATACTTCGAACCGAGGCTTCACGAACAGAAGGTCCGGACAGAGCCGCCGCGCCCGCGCGCCGGGCATGGCCGATTTCACGCCAAATGTGCGAGCCTCATAGCTGGCGGTGGCAACGACCCCTCGCGGGCCGCCTCCGCCCACGGCGATCGGCTTGCCCCGCAAGGTTGGGTCGTCGCGCTGTTCGACCGACGCATAAAAGGCATCCATGTCGATATGGATGATCTTGCGCGGCCCGGAATCCATGGCAGGGGTTTATGCCACAGCAGGAACGAAAGCAAAACGCGGAAGGTGTCGTCAGGTCAGGACTTCTTGTCCTTCAAAGACTGGAGGACAGCGAAAGGACTGGCCTGTTCTTCCGAAAGGACGCCCGCTTCCCGCAGATAGGAGTCTGCGTCGGCAGAACGGGGATAGGGCGCCATGGCCAAGGCCATAGTTTCGGCGACCGCTTCCCCCATGTCGATTGTCTGCCCATCAAAGCCGATGATGTCGCAATCCTCCGAATCGATCTCCATCTCTTCGTCATCGCCTTCATCGCCGCGCTCCGCGACGAAGCGCAGCAGGAATTCGGTGTCGATCTTCTCGGGCACGGCCACGCCGGTAGCGACGCAGGGCTGGGCCAGTTCCGCCCGCACGCGCCCGCGTGCCTCGATGCCGCTATCATTTTCGCTCAGCGTATAATCGGCTTCAAGGCGGCTGAGCGAAAGCAGATGGAAACGCTTCGCCAGTGCTTCCCGCTCGTTGGCGTCGGCGGTGATCGTCACTCCTTGCGCATGCCGCACGATCTGATCAGCGCGCACCGGGCGAGAGAATTCGGGTGCAGGGTTGCTCATCCAATATCTCCGGTCAGCAATGCGTCCAGCGGCAACGCGGAAAGCCGAGCCCAGCGCGATCGCAAGCGAGATTCGACATGATTGATCGCACCATCACCCGGCGTCGCGCCACGATACAGGTTGCGCTCCAGCGCTTCCCGCAGCTCCGCCTCGCCCAGTAGTGCAGCTTTATAGGCTGACAGTCTGCCGCCCAGCGCGCTCACCATCCGGCCGATATGCTTGCCCACCACGACGTCGCCCACGCCTTCCTGACGCAGCTGGCCGTCCATGTCATCGACGAATAATTCCGTCAGCCAAACGCTCTCCTGCGCGGCGCCGATCGCTTCCATCCGCATCAGCACCTGCGCGAGTATGGCGACGATCATGTCGAACCGGCCGTCCATGGTGTCGGGGACCTGGCCTTCCATATACCAGTGCGGCTGACGCCCCTCGTGGACGATGGCCTGATAGAGCGGCTGCATCGCTTCCTTGGGATCGGTTCGCGCGAACAGGCGCTGGAATAGGTTTGGCATGTCGAAGCAGTTTCCTGGCTGAGCTGAGCGGAGGCCCCCTTGCCGGGGGTCGCGCATTTCCATATTGATCGGCGGGCCGCGCGATGCAATGGCGGCTTTGGTTTTCGCGTTTTCCCGGGGCCTGTCCCGGCAGGAGAAGTTCATGCGTCAGTTCAGCCGACATCTGTTGCTCGCCGTCGGCCTTGGCGCGCTGGTCCTCGGCACATCCGCCTGCACCCGCATCCGGACGCATCAGGGCTATCAGGTGGACAAGCTGTTGGTCGATTCGATCCAGCCGGGCATCGACAACCGTGCCTCCGTTGAAGGAACGCTGGGCCGACCCAGCTTCACCGCGCAATTCGGTGATCAGGACTGGTATTATGTGTCGCGCGACATGCGGGCGCTTGCCTTCTCCAATCCCAAGCCCGTGGCCCAGACCGTTTTGCATGTCCGTTTCGACCCGGCGGGCAATGTGACTGCCGTGGATCGCATGGGGCTTGAGCAGGTCGCCAAGATATCGCCCGCGGGCGACAAGACGCCGACCCTTGGCCGTCATCGCAGCCTGTTCGACGAGATTTTCGGGAACATCGGCACGGTGGGAGCCGGTGGCATGGGCGGCGGTGGCGGCAGCAATACCGGCGGTGGCGGTCCTAACGGTTCCTAAGGACAGGATAGCAAGACTGTCCGGGGTCGACGCTCCCTTTTAGCGGAAGCCTTATTACCGGATTCCCCCTGGCGGCTGTGGCAAGAAAGCCCCGCCTTCGCGAGTCTCGAGCAGGCTTGCGCGCCAGCAGCGGCGACATCAAAAAATTCCGGCGATCCAAGTCATTGGACTCGTTTGGAAACATGGTTAATTTTTCGCGTTAACAAATAGAGACTCGCAACGGCGACGGCTCAGGCATATGCTCGATCAGTGTCGTCGGCCGTAAGACTAAAGTAGTATATCTCGCTCTGCACGTACGGCATACTACATAAGGTTAAAGTCAGAATATAACGCATTAACAGTTCGTTAGTGAATTCTGACACTAACCCCAAATTTCCGCGAGCAGTTCAGGACTCTTGTCGCGCAAATATGCTAGTCATAACTTATTGAAACGAAAAGAAAGGGTCGCACTGCAGGCATTTGGAAACTGGTCTTTCACGCTTCGTTTGGGGCCTGCTAACGAAGGTGGAAGGGATCATGAGGGGAATACCCAATGGCTTACCCAGTCAATGTGCGTCTGTTGTGCGGTAATGCAATTGTTAGAGAAGGGCTGAGCCGGATTCTCACTGAACGAGATTTCCGGGTTAACCAATATCCCAATATTGCCGCTGCACTCCAGAAGGCGGAGGTGCCGGAAGAAGATACCGGACCGTCGCTGCTCCTGGTCGATAATGGAACCGAAGAACTTGATGCGGACAGCGTCGCCGTCCTTCAACGGCGATTTCCCTGTTCCTATCTGGTGGTTCTGTCCGACCGGTTCGATTTCCAGACGATGCTGAAGGCCTTCCGGCTTGGTGCAATGGGTTATATCATCAAGGAAATCAGCTGCGACCGCCTGGTGGCGACGCTGCATCTGGTGGCGATGGGCGAACGGGTGCTCCCACCGCAACTCGCCGATGAATTGCAGTCGCGACCGACACTCACGGACGCGCTGGAGGTTGAACGGCCAGTCGATGCCGCCAGCCTGTCGGATCGCGAGCTGGAAATTCTGCGCTGGTTAATCATGGGGTGCCCCAACAAGGTGATCTCCAAGAGAATGGAAATCAGCGAGGCGACGGTGAAGGTCCATGTGAAGGCGGTGCTGCGCAAGCTGCGCGTCAAGAACCGCACCCAGGCTGCGATCTGGGCAGCCAATCATGGAATGCGTGGACGGGTGCCGGAGGTAGAGCCGGTAGTGCCAGTGGAGGTGACGATCCCCCATCCCGCGCAGCTGCCGCCGCTTGAAATGGCTGCCATGCCGCTTAGCCGTGCCTGAACTGGATCGTCGCCCGAAAAGGGCTGCGGTCACCCCCTCATAAATTCTGAATGAGGCTCCTGCGCGCAAACGCAGGAGCCTCAGAAGCCCAAGGCAGAGCAGGCTTCGGCCTGTTGAACAACAGCAAAAGCTGCTATGCTGACCCCGTCCAAGACTCAAGGCGGGAGAGGTCCCATGGCCACGCGCTGGACCATCAAGGGCAAGGAATTTGTCCACTGCAATTGCGCCTATGGTTGTCCCTGCCAATTCAATGCGTTGCCGACGCATGGACATTGTCAGGCCGTTGCCGCGATCGACATCGAACAGGGCCATCATGATGACACCGACCTGTCGGGCTTACGCATCGGCCTGATCGTCGCCTGGCCGGGGCCGATCCATGAAGGCATGGGCGAAGCCGTTCCGATCGTCGATGAACGGGCGGACCCGACGCAGAGAGAAGCGTTGCTGCGCATCATGAGCGGGCTGGACACTGTGCCTGGCGCCACCTTCTTCCAGGTTTTTGCCACGACCTACACCAAGGTGCACGATCCCGTATTCGCGCCCATAGACTTACGGGTGGACATTGACGGCCGATCCGCCCGGCTGAACGTTCCCGGCTGGATCGATGCGCGTGGCGAGCCGATCGTCAATCCGGTCACGGGAGACGCCCATCGCGCGCGCATCAACCTGCCCCAGGGTTTTGAATATGATGTGTGCGAGGTCGGTCGCGGTTGGGCGAAAACCCAGGGGCCGGTCGATGTGCAGCTCAGCGATTCCCATGCGCAGTTCGCCGAGCTTCACCTGACCGAGAGTGGCGTTGTCCATTAGGCCGGTGCCACCACCAGACGGCACCCCTTCTGTTGTCCATCAGCTATTGTCGCGAAACAACCTGATCGTCGGAGCGGCGCTGCTGCTGCTGGTGATGATGGCCTGGATGTGGCTCCTTTCCACGCCGGACGCCTCAATGGGGGACATGGCGGGGGAAGGGATGGCGGACATGCCGATGGGCGCGATGCCCATGGCCATCCAGCCCTTGTCGTCCAGCTATTTTCTCGCCGCCTTCGCCATGTGGTCGATCATGATGGTCGCCATGATGCTTCCTTCCGCCGCGCCCATGATATTGCTGCATGCGCGGATTGATCGAGCGACCAGTGACTATGCGCGTTTGCTGCACAGCCTTATGGTCATGGGCTCTTATCTGCTCATATGGATAAGTTTTTCAGCGATCGCGGCTGGCGCACAGGCCCTGCTGCTGCATGGTGGCTATTTGTCAGCCGCGACGCTGTCTCTGGGTGGCCGCATGGGCGCTGCTGGCCTGTTGCTGGTGGCGGCTCTCTATGAATTGACGCCCGCCAAGCATCGTTGCCTGGAAAACTGCCAGTCGCCGCTCATCTTCATTCATCGCTACTGGCGCCCCGGTGCAGGCGGCGCGTTCCAGATCGGCATGCGGCATGGACTTTATTGTCTGGGCTGCTGCTGGGCGCTGATGATGCTGCTGTTTGCGGGCGGCGTCATGAATCTCGCCTGGATCGCATTCCTCACATGCCTGGTCGCAGCCCAGAAGATGGCGCCGCCGCGCTGGCGGTTGGACCGGTGGACCGCTGCATTCCTGCTTTTCGCGGCACTGTTTGTCGCGCTTCGCTGACGACGGGTGAGCCGCGCGGCAACCGGGGGCCGGATCAGAGCAACCGCTGCGTCGTGCGGCAGTTGCTCCGATGCCGGGCTGTTAGCCGATGGTTTCTTCGAAGATAGCCATCGTACGTTCGAACCGAGCGAACAGCTCGTCAAGCTCTTCGGCGGTGATGATAAGCGGCGGGCAGAAGACGATCGTATCGCCTAGCGCCCGTACGATCAGGCCCTGCGTCAGCCCGATTTCGACCAAGCGTGACCCGGCCTTTACTGCGGGGTCGAAGCTGGTCCGGTTTTCAGGATCGGCATAAAGCTCGATAGCGCCGACCAAGCCGACCCCACGCACTTCGCCCACATATTTGCGGCCTTCATAGCTGCGCAGCGCCTTCGAGAATTGCGGCATCAACGACTGCACGTGGCCGACGACATTATCTTCTTCGTAGATTTTGAGCGTTTCCAGCGCGATGGCGCAGCTGACCGGATGGCCCGAATAGGTGAAGCCGTGGCCGAAGGTGCCGATGGTGCCGCTGTTCCGGGCGATCGGCGCATAGACCTTCTCATTCACCATCACGGCGGAGATCGGTGCATAACCAGATGACAGCCCCTTCGCCGTGGTGAGGATATCGGGTTTCATGCCGAAAGTGGTCGAACCGAACATCTCCCCCGTCCGGCCGTAGCCGCACACCACTTCGTCCGCGACGAGAAGCACGTCATATTTCGCCAGTACCTTCTGGACCTTTTCGAAATAGGTAGCCGGCGGCGTAAGCACCCCGCCCGCACCCATGACTGGTTCGGCGAAGAAGGCGGCGACCGTCTCCGGACCTTCTTCCAGAATGAGCTTTTCAAGATTGTCGGCGAGGCGAGTCGCGAAATCCTCTTCGCTTTCGCCCGGTTCGGCGTAGCGGAAGTAATGCGGGCAATCGGTATGCAGAATATTATGGATGGGCAGGTCGAAATCGCGATGATTGGTGACAAGCCCGCTCAGGCTGGCCGACGCCACGGTAACGCCGTGATAGGCGTTGCGTCGGGCGATGATCTTCTTCTTCTCCGGCTTGCCGATGGCATTATGATAATACCAGATCAGCTTCACAGCAGAGTCGTTTGCTTCAGATCCGCTGTTGGCGAAGAACACCTTCGACATCGGCACGGGCGCGATCGACAGCAGCTTGTTGGCCAGCGCGATCACGGCTGGATTGGAACGGCCGGTGAAGGTGTGATAATAGGGTAATCCACGCAGCGCTTCGCTGCCCGCCTTGGCCAGACGCTCGTTGCTGAAGCCCAGAGAGGCGCACCACAGCGCTGATACAGCTTCAAGATAGCGGTTCCCCCGATCGTCTTCCACGAAGACGCCGTCGCCCTTGGTTATGACAAGGGGGCCGACCTCAGGATGGGTCGCCAAATTCGTGAAGGAGTGGAGGTGAGCTGCAATATCAGCTGCAGCATTTTCTCTGGGATCGTACATTATCTTCGTGCTTCCGATCTTTTAGAAACTGACATTTCGGCCGTCCCGGAGATGGATATGCGCCCGACGACCATTACGCGCAGAATGTGGGGATCGACTTACCCTCATCCATGCAGGGAAGTAGCGTGCCCGCCGGATGCATAAGAATTTTGTGGACACTTATCAACACATGATCATGGGACGGGGCGGTTTGTCTGAGATTTCCGTCGATTGAAGGCGGCGAACAAGTCCAGATAGAGTGATTTTCCAGCTTTTCCCCGACCGGGATGCTGAATTGGGTCAATCCATCCATATATGCGATTCTTAGGCCCAATGATGGAGGGTAGTTGGAGCTGCCATGACCCGACGCGTGCCCTTCCAAGGCTTTGCGCCGCCCATACGTCCCCAGTCACCTCTTCGGCGAGCGATCACCGCCGCCTACCGGCGGGAAGAGCCCGCGTGCATCGCGCCGCTGCTGGAAGCCGCGACTCTTGAGCCATCGGATCGCGAAGCGATCAGAAAACTCGCCCGCCTGCTCGTGACCACGCTCCGCGCCAACCACAGGGGCAACGGCGTGGAAGGGCTGATCCAGGAATATTCACTTTCCAGTGAAGAGGGCGTGGCGCTGATGTGCCTCGCCGAAGCCTTGCTGCGTATCCCCGATCAGACGACACGCGACGCATTGATCCGCGACAAGCTTTCTAATGGCGGTTGGGGATCGCATCTGGGCGGTGGCAAATCACTGTTCGTCAACGCCGCGACATGGGGCCTGGTCGTGACCGGTAAGCTGGTCGGCAGCGTCGATGATGATGGGCTGGGCGCCGCGCTGACCCGGCTGGTGGCGCGCGCGGGGGAGCCAGTGATCCGTCGCGGCGTGGATCTCGCCATGCGGATGATGGGCGAACAGTTCGTCACGGGCGAGACGATCGAGCAGGCATTGAAGCGAGCTCGCAGGCTGGAAGCGAAGGGCTTCCGCTACAGCTACGACATGCTGGGTGAGGCGGCGACGACCGGGGCCGATGCCGACCGCTATCATGCCGATTATGAGCGTGCCATTCACGCGATCGGAAAGGAGGCGCGCGGACGCGGCGTGTATGAAGGCCCCGGCATCTCGATCAAGCTTTCGGCGCTGCATCCCCGCTATGCCCGCTCTCAGGCGGATCGGGTGATGGGGGAATTGCTGCCCCGCGTGCGGCAACTGGCTCTGCTCGCCAAAAGCTATGATATCGGCCTCAACATCGATGCCGAGGAAATGGACCGGCTCGAACTCTCCCTTGACCTTCTCGAAAGTCTGGCGACAGACGCGGAATTGGCAGGATGGGATGGCCTGGGGTTCGTCATTCAAGCCTATGGCAAGCGCTGCCCCTTCGTCATCGACTGGATCATCGATCTTGCCCGGCGTGCAGGACGCCGCATGATGGTCCGTCTGGTGAAGGGCGCCTATTGGGACGCGGAGATCAAGCGCGCCCAGGTGGACGGCCTTGCCGACTTCCCGGTCTACACGCGCAAGGCGCACACCGATGTCGCCTATATCGCTTGCGCAAAAAAGCTGCTTGCGGCCCCCGATGCGATCTTTCCGCAATTTGCGACCCATAATGCGCAGACCCTCGCGACCATTTACCGCATTGCCGGGCCGGATTTCAGCGTCGGCCAATATGAATTTCAGTGCCTGCACGGCATGGGAGAGCCGCTATACGAACAGGTCGTGGGCAAGGAAAATCTCGACCGCCCGTGCCGCATCTATGCGCCGGTTGGCACGCATGAGACGCTGCTAGCCTATCTGGTCCGCCGCTTGCTTGAGAATGGCGCCAACTCTTCCTTCGTCCATCGGATCGCGGACCCGGCGGTTTCGGTCGATGACCTGATCGCTGATCCGGCCGAGGTGGTCCGTGCCATGCCCCATCCCGGCGCGAAGCATGACCTGATCGCCCTGCCTGCCGATCTGTATCCCGATCGGCGCAATTCAACCGGCTTTGACCTTAGCGATGAAAGCACGCTCGCCGCCCTGTCGCAGGCCCTTCGCGATAGCGCCGCGATCGAATGGATGGCGGCGCCGACCTTCGGTTCAGGGGAGGCGCGCGCCATACGCAATCCAGCCGATCATCGGGACAGGGTCGGCACGGTGGTGGAATTGGCGGCCGGGGACGCCGCAGCCCTCATGTCCCGTGCCGCGACATCCGATTGGGGTAGCGGGCCGGTGGAGGAGCGCGCAGCCATTCTGGAACGCGCCGCCGACGCGATGCAGGCGCGCATGCTCATCCTGATGGGCCTGTTGATCCGCGAAGCCGGAAAATCTCTTTCCAACGCGATCGCGGAGGTTCGCGAGGCGGTCGATTTCCTCCGCTATTATGCGGCGCAGGCACGGGCCAATCTTGGCGCCGGGCAGGATCCTCTGGGACCGATCCTGTGCATCAGTCCGTGGAATTTTCCCCTCGCGATCTTCACCGGTCAGGTCGCCGCCGCTCTGGTTGCAGGCAATCCGGTGCTGGCAAAACCCGCAGTCCAAACGCCACTGATCGCGGCAGAGGCCGTGCGCTTTCTGCATGAGGCGGGCGTGCCCCGGCATGCTCTTCAACTGGCGCCGGGCGATGGCGCGTTGGGCAGCGCTCTAGTGGTGGCGCCGGAAACTGCAGGCGTGATGTTCACGGGATCGACCGCCGTTGCGCGACTGATTCAGGGCCAGCTTGCCAAGAGGCTTTCACCCGCAGGCCATCCTATTCCGTTTATCGCCGAAACGGGCGGGCAGAACGCGATGATCGTCGACTCGTCTGCTCTCGCCGAACAGGTGGTGGCGGACGTGCTGGTCTCCGCATTCGACAGCGCGGGTCAGCGCTGTTCGGCGCTGCGCATACTCTGCCTGCAGGAAGAGGTGGCGGATCGCATTCTCTTGATGCTCAAGGGCGCGTTACGGGAAATGCGCGTTGGCAGCACCGATGCGCTGAGGATGGACATCGGCCCGGTGATCACGCAGGCAGCAAAGAGGACGATCGATCAGCACATCGCCAGAATGCGCGAGCGCGGAAAACGGGTTGATCAACTCACCCTGCCTGCCGAGGCGGCACACGGCACCTTCGTCGCGCCAACGATTATCGAGATCGACGATATAGCCGAGTTGGAGCGGGAGGTTTTCGGCCCGGTCCTGCATGTCGTGCGTTTTCGCCGGGAGCGGTTGGGCACGCTGATCGATTCGATCAACGCCACTGGCTATGGGCTGACCTTCGGCCTTCACACCCGGCTCGATGAGACCATCTCTTATGTCACATCGCGGGTGAGGGCGGGCAACCTTTACGTGAACCGCAACATGATCGGCGCAGTTGTCGGCGTCCAGCCGTTCGGGGGCTGCGGGCTTTCTGGAACGGGACCCAAGGCTGGCGGGCCGCTTTATCTTAACCGACTGGTGACGCGGCCATTCGCATGTGGATGGAAGTCGCGGCATCCTGTTTCACCCATCCATGATTTCGCGGATTGGCTGGAAGAAAAGGGAGAAATCGGCAGCGCGAGGAAAGCTCGTGCCTATGCCGCCGCCTCTACTCTTGGAGTGGAACGCGCGCTCGCCGGACCAGTCGGGGAACGCAACCTTTACAGCCTGCATCCCCGTGGTCAGGTGTTGATGATGCCGCAGAGCCGAGATGGCTTGTTCGAACAGATGGCCGTCATCCTTGCGACCGGGAACCGGGGCGTGGTTGCGGAGGCGCTTCCCGACGATTTGCCCCCAAATGTCGCCGCTGCATTCGCTGGCCTGCCTGACGGGCCTTATGCAGTTGCGCTGGTGGAAGGACACAGGGCAGCCGTTGCCCGAGCCGTGGCGGAAGTCACGGCGATGCCGGGGCCGATCATATCCGTTCACGCAGCTGAGCCGGACCAGCCCCTTGCCTATCATTGCGATTGGTTGCTTGAAGAAGTGTCGATCTCCATCAACACGACCGCTGCTGGAGGTAATGCCAGCCTAATGATGATCGGATAAGCGCCAACGCCGACGCTTCCATAGCCGATCCCTTCACGGATTGCGCTACAGCAGCTTCAACCGGATGTTGCGGAATTCCACCTTCATCGGCGGACCTACGTGCGCCTGCATCCCGATCTCGCCCTTGCGCCGACGATCCGCCGACTCATCGATCGCCGCCGCCATCAATTGGCCGTTCAACAAATGATAGATTGCCGGACCCTTGGCGATGATATGGGCTTCGTTCCATTCCGCTTTGATCGCTGCTTTCAGAGGGCCGGGCTCACCAATGGAACAGATTATTTGCGACGGCGGTGACGTTGTTCGCGCAAACTGACCACGGCGGGCGATAAAGCCGCGCCCCCGTTCCTCGTAGACCATGGCCGTGAAGAGATTCCGGCCGTCGATATCAAACTGTAGCCCCGACATGGCGAAGCGATTGGTAGGCGTGATCGCGTCTTTGACAACGGTGCTGCGGTAATTGACGCCGCTATTGCCTTCAGGGGTGATCCGATACTCCGCCTTCAATTCGAAATCCTCGGGCCTCCCGCCTTCCCAGATCAGGAAAGTGTTGCTCCGAAGCAGTGTGTCCGGCGTCACTTCGCCAACTATGCAGCCGTCTTCCACGCGCCAGTATCGCGGATCACCGCGCCAGCCCGCCAGAGTGTGACCGTCAAACAAGGATCTGAACCCCGGCCCATCACCGTCAACCGGCCGGGGCATCAGGGGCATGGCTTTTGGTGCAGGTGCCTCTGGCCGTTGCGTCGCCACGGCCAAGCGCGGGAATAGCGTCAACGTGGTCGCTGCGGCGATGAACGTCCGACGTCCGGTCCTCTGATCCATGCTTTTCTCCAATGTCGATGCGCTGGTTCGGCGGTTAACAGCATGGTCGCGAAAAGTCCTGCTTGGTCAAGCCGGGTACCGCCCGCACCGCCGGAAGGATCATCAAAAGCGATATATTACTGGAGATTATAATTGGATTTCGCGGGACAGCGTCCGGCAATTTTCTGTCGAAAGCGCTGTAATATCAGTCGCTCGCTTGGCGCCTTTAGCGTCCAAAAATGGTGCCAGAAGAGCTTTCTGGGGCTCTGCCTAAGCGGTTGATTTCGCAGTAAAATCATGGACTTGCGAAGTCGCCACAGGCAGCATTAGCATGCTTTCAATTCGTGGAAAAGGCTGGACGAGCACGGACGATAGGGTTCGGGTCCCTTGCTACCGCCTTGTCGCAGCCAACGCGGGGGCGCTCCAGCGATTTCGCTAGGGTGTGGAAATGAAGCGAACAGCGACGCCTGCTTCCTCCAGGAGATCCACCGAAACGCGAAATCCCTCGCCCCACTGCGGGTCGGAGAACTCAGGAGCCAAGCTCACAAGTTCTGATATGCCTGCCTGGACGATAGCCCGGGCACAATCGACGCAGGGAAACCAGGGCAGGTACATGCGACAGCCAGCGAGCGGAATTCCGTTGCGTGCAGCCGCATAGATAGCATTCCGCTCGGCATGCTCAGTCCAGAAATACTTGGCCGGCCGCTCATGCCGGTGATCATGGTCATCGTTTAGACCGCGCGGGAACCCGTTGAACCCGATCGATCGGACGCTGTTGTCCGGGGCCACGATCACGCAGCCGACCTGACGGCTCCGATCCTTACTCCAGCCGGCTACAAAGCCGGCCAGCTCCATGAACCTCTGGTCCCAGTCAGCCATGGTGCGCGCCCTCCTGCACCACCGGTGCCGGGGCATACAGTTTCTCCGCCTCGTTCAGGCACCCGCGCCATAAATCCCGGTCCCCAAGGCGCTCGGTTGCGAGGAACATCGCTTGTACGCAAGCCTGCACGAAGGACAGCCATTCAGGCGGAGCGACTGAGGGTTCGACGAGCAGGCTGGACCTCAGTTCACGTGCAATCCGGTCAGACCTCGAGATAGCCGACGCTCGCTCTGCGATCGCGGCGCTCGCTTCCCCCTAAGCTCCGGACTCGCGATGGTGGCAAGCTCGACCAGCGATCTTGTCGCACCGTAGCGGACGTCCTCGTCGGCATCGTTGTCTACCAGGTCTCCAAGGCAATGAAGCGCTTCTTGCTCTGGGATTGCCCCGAGCACGTGGGCGATCCTCCACCTCACCGTCGCATTGGGGGAGGCCGCAAGCCATTCGGCCAACTGGGGCAGGATCCATCCGCCGTCGGCGACCCTCTTGGCGACGTTTGCCACGGTCCAGCCAAGGATGGAGTTTTCGTCCAGGATCTTTGCCAGCGTTGCGAGCTCAATGGCCTGTGTCTCGGATATTCGAAACACTTCCTTCCATTCGTTAAACCATGGAATGTCGGAGCCAACGGCATCGACTATGGCGCAAAGCTCGGCGAGGGTCGTCGCCTGACGAAAAGGGCCTGCTTCCTCGATCTGCATAAGACGCAAGGCGTCCGCAGCGCGTTGGCGGGTAGCAATGACAGGGTCGAAGCACTTGTCGCCGAGCATCGCGAGAATCACGGTCCGCATCTCTGCGCCCACTGGGGTGTCATCTTGTCGCCTTTGCGCGAGGGCATAGCCAGCTGCATAGAGGTTCCAGTCATACAGCTTCTGCAGGAACAAGTCCGCGGGCCCCTCCGCGAGCTGCTCGAACGCCAACTCGACTGCGTCGAACGAGCTGGCATCGAAGCTCAACTCCCGGAACAGCCCTGGCGTCCAGAGGGCGGGGTCGAGCCGCGCGACATAGGTTGCGGCAAGGAAGTCGTGCGCGATGTGGTGCTGGAAGAATCCGTTCGTGTCGTCGATCCTGATCGCGCCGGACTGCTCGAGCTTGTCGAGGATGGGTTGGCCCACCGTCTCCCTAAACGACACGACGTCGAACATCCGGGATCGTGCAGCGGAGTATGCAGCAAAGCAAGCTTCGGCGACTGTCCCGACCTCGGCATCGGCAAGTCCGAAGTGTTCGTGGATCATCGTATCCAGCATCGTCACGCGACCTTCGCCGGAGGTCCCGGACCGCAACGCTGCATCAAGGAAGAACGGGGAGGACCGCAGGTCGTTCTCAACCACCGCAGCATCCTTGGGCAGGTGCCGGCGGATCTCGTCGGCGGCCAGCGGCAGTGGCGTTCCAATCCACCACCGGGCTGGGCTTGGCAGTTCCCTGCGGACGAGGCGATCCACGACGATGACCGAGGTATTCATGTAAAACGCCACGATCTCGTCGAGCACCGTGAGTACTTCCAGGCCAACCTTGGCGGTAATCTCGTTCAGGCCGTCTACGAATATGATCTTGCGAACGTTGGGCGGCAGGCGATCAAGGTCAATGATGCCGAGCCCCAGCCCCGAAAAGCGGCGGACGAGAAAGTCTGCGCCGGCACCGACATTGTCCTGGGTCCATTCCTTCCAGCGCTCGTAGTCCGCGCCTGTCCATTGCTTCAAGTCGATGAATACCGGCACGACGCCGGCATCGATCGCGCACCTGAACAAGCGTCGCAGCAACCAGGTCTTTCCATCCCCGCCCCGGCCAGACAAGATTGCCCGTCCCGTGGAAAGCGAGTGGTCGAGCACCTCGTCCTCGCGAAGCGTTGTACCAAGCTCGCCCGCGAAAATGCTGTCGTAGGACCGCGACCAGCGGGTAAGGAGCGAAAATGCCGGCTCGTGCGCCTTCCACGAGGCAACAAGGCTGCGCGCCGAGGCGATAACCTGTTCGCGAAAATCCTCTGGCTTGGGTTGCGGCATGTCAAATCCCTCCAATATCGGGCGGAAGGGTCTGGACGAACTGCCTTGCGACCAGCGCAGCGGCGTGCGCGGCGAAGGATTTCCATTGTGCGCGCTGCTCGTTGTTTTCCCCGTCGGCCACCAGATCCGAGATGCCCCGAACGATCACATAGCGAGGATGATACCAGAACGATCCCCGCCCGTGGCAGACGGCCCTGGCCATTCCGATGGACTCCATGTCAACCGCAAGCGGCTTGTCGAAGGGCTCGAGCAACTGCTTCTGCACCGGGCTGTGGACGTCCCCCAGCACCTTCTCGGCAGACACGATCCCGCCCACGTGGATCTTGCACGGGGCCCCGGCATCGGGGGGCTGGTGGTCCACGTCCAGCGCGTCGCGAATGTTGAAAGTCTTCGAGATTGGCGCGCAGACGTTCTTGCGCAGGGGTTCCGACGGATGGTCGATGGCGTAGGTGCGAACCCTGGCGGCGTTGTTGTCGATCTTGAGGAACTCGACGTAGTTGACCTGATCGGCGAACACGACGTCGCCGGTGCGAATTCCGTCCCGGCCTTGGTTATTAGCATCGCAAAGGCCGCCCGCGACGCCCAGCAGGATCATCACCTGAGGTCGCAGGTCTTCCATGAAGTCGGTGGCATCGGCGGACACGGGCACGTTGGAGCGGTCCGACGCCTGGATCAGCGCAAGGTCCCACTCCCTCATGCCTCGGTCGTCGTCGACGAAATAAGGCGTCCCCGCGACATTGTGGTGCAACCCGAAGACCGACTTCGCGGCTTCGAATTCTTCCTCAATGATCGTGATTATCCCGACCCTAACGCGCCCGACGCGTCCTGTCGGGGCAACTCTTTCCACGACTTCGCTCGATGTCGCTTGCCGGGAACCCAGGAGGGAGGCGAGCATGCGTTTCACCAGCGGAACCCCAATCGAATCTGCATGCCTGAACGTCTCCGACCCCAACGGCTCCCCTTGGCACCGGCATGTGCCGAAAGCAATTGAATATTCCCCATTTGTTCCATTTTGCCTCCTGCGGGTGCATCCCCTGCCTAGACCCAAAAGACAATGAAAGTTGCTGCTGAGGTGTTGATTGCCACTGAGAGCTGACCTGGGGCGCCTATAAGTTTCCACTAAGTATTCTCGATAGAAATCACGAATGAGCTCTCAGTGGTAATCAACACTCGTCAGCCCCCAGCATTGCCATTCTCCCCAAAACACGGGACGAAGGAATGTCCATGGCCTTCCACGCCCTTGCCTGTTGCGAGGGGCTCATGCCTCTTCCCTCGGGACATGGTCGATCTCGGCAGCGATGCGGCGCGCGGCCTCGCCAGCCTTGCCTCGCGAGCCTAGCTCGCATTCCCATGCCACGATTACCCTCCATCCCTGCGCTTCGAGGGCTGCGGCATTCCTCACGTCACGCTGGACATTCCGGTCGAATTTTTCCTGCCAGAAGGCGGTGTTGCTCTTGGGGGTAGTCGCGACCTTGCATCCAGCATGCCGATGCCAGAAGCATCCGTGTACCAAGACCACCGTCTTGAACCTTGGCAAGACTATGTCTGGCTTGCCCGGCAAGAGCTTGCCATGCACGCGAAACCGGAGACCCAGCGCATGCAGCGCCCGCCGAAGCGCCAGCTCAGGCGACGTGTCCTTAGACCGGATCCGAGACATGCGCTCGGAGCGCTCGGATGGGCTCAGAAAATCGACCAAAGGCGTTCCTAGTGCTCGCGTTCCCCCCGTGCCTTCTCGAGCTCGTAGAATGGGTAGCCGCGGATGAACTCGCCAGGGCTGTCGAATGACTTGTACAGGCACTGGTGGTTGCCGAGACCCTTGATGCGCTCGGCCATCTCGGATGCAGTCGCCGTCAGCCCAAGTGCAGAGAGCTCCGTTGGAGTCACGTTCGGGACCTTGTGGATGAACCAGGTTAGCAACGGCTCGCGGTAGTCGGTGCCCCCGGCCTTGAAATGCCGGAGGTATTGCGAGGCCAGAATCACACCAGTGCCGAATTCCCGACCTTGGAGCAGTAGCTTGCGCAGCACGTCGAACTCGTAGCGCATGATGTTGTCGGCTTCGTCGACCAGCAGGTAGGAATCTATCGCTCGCAGCTGCGGATCCTGCCCAAGGAAGGGGCGCTTGGGAACCCGGAGCATGTTCTCGTAGAACATGTTGAGCATCACGGCGACCAGCATGTTCTTGCTGTGGTCATCCTGCCCTAGAGCGTCCAGAGCTATCACCACGACCCCGTCGAGGAAACTGTCGAACGGTACCGTCTTCGACTGGTCCTCCTCGAAGATCTCCATGTCCAGCATGTCGCCAATGATCGACATTGGCGAATCCGGCTTCCCCTCCACGATCTCATGGTAGGCCGTGTGTACCTCGCGCAGCGTCGGAGGGACGCCCGGCGCTGCGCTGTCGTAGGCTTCCTTCACTGCTCGCTTCAACTTGTCGCGCTGGACGGTGCCGATCCCCGAGTAGATCTTGCCTAATACGTCCGCGAAGAACCTGAACCTATCGAACCAAGGCGCCGGGACGTCTCCGCTTGTCCGCGTGTCGAATAGGTTGAGGGGTATACGATGTGGCCGGACGACGCGCGCGCCTGTCGCCGCGACGAAATCTTCACTGCTGTAGTCTCGCTTGTAGTCGAAAATCAGGAATCGCGGCGGGTGGCCGCGGTTCTCCGGGGCCGACGATGCAATTTGCGCAATCAATGACTTGAGCAGCTGGGTCTTGCCTGTACCGAGGTCTCCCACCACGCCGATGTTCAGCTGGTTTAGGCGCGTGTCCGATATATTCAGCTCAAGGTCGCGCGGACGGAAACCGTCGATCGTTTGGCCAACCTCGAGGATGACGCCGGATCCAACGGGCTCTGCTGCACGCTTGTTGCTGTCAACTGGTGCGGCCGTCTGGCTGTCTGTTGCCTTAACTTCCGCGAGCGGCCCTTCATCGGCAGCGCCTGACTCACTCGCCCTGTCTTCCATAGGCCCGGGAGATATCTCGGGAGGCTCCGCGGCAGGGACTGCGACGACCGCTCCCGGCATTAGCTGCCAGTCGCCAAGGCGAGCCCGGACCATGTCGTAGAACGACGCTGGGTCGTCCGCCACGACCTTACCGGCATCGTTGCGGCCGATGACGATTGTCTCCTCGAAGCCGTCGTTATCGAAGTCCTGCGGCTTGCTAGTGGGATTGTCGTCGAGGATGATAAGCCTTCCGCGGGTATCGACTTCGACGGCGTCCCCGCCCCCGAGGATTGAACGGGCGATGCGTTCGTGGAAGTCAGACCATCGCACCGCATGGCCGATCACATCGTGATGCTGGCTGTATACGCGAAGGCCGAACCCGATGATCGACAAAAGCAGGTGCTGGTACGCAAGGGCCCACAGTCGTGGCTGCTCATCGTGCCGCTGCATTGCCTGTAGCAGCGAGGACAAGGCCCTTGCCTGCGCCAACGCATCGACCGCCTCCGTGGCGCCAAACCGCGATGTGGGCCGGCATTTCACCTCGACCGGGGTTAGCTTGATGCGCACATTGCCGCCGGAAAGGTCAATGCCCACGACAATCAAGTCAGGCCGGAGCTGCGTAAGGTCGCCGCGTTCCTTGCCGAGCGCCTTGCACAAGTCGCCAATGTACCCACGGAATGGGTCCACCGGCACGACGATGGCGATGGTCGCATCGTCGGCCGACCCACCAATCACGGGAAGCAGTCCGTCTCCCTCATGCTGGCTTCCGCGGAAGCGGTCCTGCAAAAAGCGCACGCCCACGAAGATCCCGAGGTCCCCAGTCGCGCCGGCGTCATCGCCCGCGAGGCCCTTGATGGTTGGAATGCCTCGGCGCGCTACCTCAAGCAGTACGTCCTGCACCTTTTCAATGCCAAGCTTGTCGCATCCGGGGAGCCTGGCGAGGGCCTGCGACAGGGCATCACGGTCTGCGTCGGTGACCTGGGAGAGCAAGTAATAGCCGTTCGTGTCGCCCGCCCGATGTGAGTACGATGGAAGGTCGAAGTCCCACAGGTAGGCTCCCTCAAGCCACCCGCCGAGGAAGCAGGCCGGGTCTATCGCAGCAGAGGAAACCGCCACGAAGTCGGTCCGGCGCTCCCTGAGCATATGCTGGACCTCGTGCACGTTGGGAGCGAATTGCAAGCCAGTCCTTGCCGGCCCTAGGTTCTCCATCGCGGACAACAGGCTGGCGACCTTGTCTGGCAGGACCTCGCCGGAGGGGCCTGAGGCAGTCGATTGCCTGGACTCCGCAAGAAAGGCCCCAGGTAGCTGCCTCCGGACGCGGTGCCTGATCATACCGCCCAAGCCGAGCGGGGTGCGACCGTCGACTCGCTCGGACCGCGGCTCGGACATGTCGAGCTGCGCGATAATCCCCAGGTCAGGCACTGCGCCATCTGGTTGGTCGAGATACCAGCGGACGCTGTTCGCAGTGTCCTCGGACAGGTTCGCGATCGTTGCGTCGTCCGGCCGCGCACTTTGGGGGCGATCGTCGAACACCTCAATGAACCTAGGCCCGACTGCCAAGCTCCGCGGCTTGCGCGATTCCTCCTGGAATCGCGCGGTACACCAGTCTACGAGGCCTTGGTTGCAGGCGTCTGTTGTCCCGCCAGCGCTGGAGATGGCAACCGCGATCACTGGCTTTGCCGCCAGCAGGTCCGAGACGTCGTCCAGTGCTCGCTTCACCTGTGCAGCGCTGAACCCTACCGAAATCCCTCCGACGCTGATTCCGAAGGCATCGCCGAAGGGCTCGGCGAGCGAGCGCTCGGGCAGCTTCTCGAGTTCCCGGCCGTTCCACAGGACTGACCAGTAGTCGGTGCCATTCTCGACCGCCAGATAGTCGACTTGGTCTAGGCCGGCGGGCGAGCGAAGATGGAGCGCCAGGATGTCGGGGACGCAGTCGGGATCGAGCACGCTAGCGGCCGGGCAAGGCTTGCCTGCCTCGTCCGCCTCGGCAAGGATCCGCTGGGCCACCACATGCCAGCCCACGCGGAGCGGGTGCATTGGCGAGAGCATTATGGCAACCGGTTCCCTGGCAAGGCTGCGACCGCTTGCATCCAGGGAGGTTACCGCCAGGACGTCAGACCAGCATGCTATCTCGGGATCGGACGCCAACCACGCTTGGTAGGCATCGACGTATTTCTCCACGAGCGCGGCAAACTGCTCGTCGCGCATCGCCCACTCCCCAAGGCGCGCCGTCTCGAAGACGCCCGACTGGTCCCCATCGCCGCGAACGCGCCGGGCTATTTCCTCCCTGGCATCGAGGAAGTCGATGGGCGGATTGAATTCGAGGGGCTCCGGCCGGGGATCCTGGATGAACGATCCGCGCGACAAGACGGGTCCCCCATCGACTCCCCAGTTGGGAGGTGACCAGTGGTCGCCATAGTCCTCGGCAAGCACGATTGGCTGGTAGGATTGCCGAATGCTGTCACTGGCGAGAATCCAATCCTGGAGCATCGTCGAGCGCACGGCCCGGTTGACGGGAATGACGGCCTTCGCGTCGAAGCTCTCCAGCTGGCGCCGGTTGGCCTTGATAAGGCGCTCGAACTCACTGCGACACCCAACTTCCGGCACGTCTTCGCAAGTAATGTAAGTCCGGCAGCTCTCCCGCGTGAGGGTGCCATTCTTGTCGGCGCGCGAGAATCCAAGGTCGAGCTGGCAATTCCCGTCGGCCTCTATCTCGGCCCGGAACATTTCAACGCTCGCCGACCGGAGCGCGACGGCAGCCGGTGCACCAACGTTGCCATCCGGCTGGTCGGCCGACACCTGTCCCGTGGCGTCAAGCGTGACGCCCGGGGAAGCGAAGACGAGCAATTCGTACCTGCCAGGCCCCGGGAGGCTCAGGCTTGCTTCCCATTCCAAAGACGCCTTGGCGCCGCGCTTGGCGGGCCTGCGCGGCGGCGAGAACTTCCTTGCCAGGCGGCATGCCACCACGATTCCCGGCTGCCAGGTGGCCAGCGAGATCACCTTCATGGACCCCGGCTTGAAATCGTCGGCAGTCGCCTTGTAGGTTAGTGGAAGCTTATGCGCCGGCGGACCGGCATCTAGAAGAATATCTTCGCCATCGGCGGCCACCGAGCCAACCAGCCCATTCCCGGCAGCAGGCGTGCGGTTGACCTCGATGGTCGCCCCGCTTGGGTCACCGCCCTTGGTTTCGAATCTCAGTTCCACCTCGCGCGAGACTATCGCGGGCATTGCCTTGCTGAGATCGGCCAGCGAGTTAGTGCATATCATTGCGATGTCACCAGCCGAGGACGGCTCCTCGGCGAGCAGCTCGCTCCACTTCTCGACGTCAAGCGAGGCCCACCAGGAGGGTGGAGCCGATAGTTCAAGCCAGCTTGCTGGCCTATAGTACGCGGGCGTTGCTCGCTCGAAAGTCGTGGCGACCTCGCATGTCGAGCGGACTTGCTCCAGGAATCCGGCCAGATGTTGTTGGTCATCATAGCTGGCGCCATCGGACAATCGATCCACGCTTCTCCGGAAGCCCTCGGTCATGGCCTCAGCAATGCTCTTGAGCGTGCCAATCTGTTCCCTGGCTGCCAGGGTTCCGGCTCGCATCGGCGGCATTCCACACGCAAGGCTAAGCGCCACGCCTGGCATTAGACCGCTGGCCGGGCCGATCGAGAACAACCTCGAGAGTAGGCGCCACGCGCCTTCGCGGGGCGAGCTGCCGGACTCAACTTCATCGGCCGCGCGGGCGCCAGCCTCGACTAGTTGCCTTGCCTCCTCGACCTGCGCGTCTGGAATACCCGCTTGGGAGATTGCCTGAAGCACCAAACTCTGGACGAAACTGTCCTCCCACCAGGACTCAAATGTCGCGTTGCCCCCGTTGTTGCGCTCGGCGACCCCGAACTTGCCTGTTGTCGTGTCGACCGAGAGGATCTTGTGCTCGCCCGGCGGCAGGAGGGCGACGTAGCTCGCATGGTCAGGAGTATTGCGCAGGACGAGGAGATGGTCTTCGTCGCACCATCCGGACGCCCCTAGCGAAGGGTTCCCGCTTGCCAGCTTGTCCCGCGGAACCTGCAGGAGAAACGGCAGGTGGGTTGGTGGCGCATCGCCGGACATGGCTACGAGTTCGTCGAACACGCCGCTCATGAGCTCATGCGGCGGACCCAGGAAGACTAGGCGTATCTCGCGCGGTCCATCCGGCGTGGATGCTGCACCGAGCTGCGATCGAATGCGATCCGCCAGGACGGATGCGAGCTTGTTCATGCGCCGGCTCCCGTTGGCATCGCCTGGCGAAATGGGGGGACAAGCAACATCCCGCTCTCCGCATCCGGACTGTCCAGCACCAGCCCGAGCATCCGGAGCTGGTGGCCAAGTTCATTCTGCGGGATGTCGCGATGGTCCATGGTAACGCCGTACTGGGCAAGGTGCTGGGCAAGCCGGTGGACCGAACGCGGCCCCCCCAAGCCTGCGAGTGAGCAGTGCACTAGGGCGATGGTGGCGACGGGCCCGAGGGACGTGATCCACGGGCTGTTGGCATAGGTGCCGCGCTTCCGGAGGATGTAGCCTTGGTCGTAGCCCCTCAACCTCGGATTTGCCGTCTGCCGCTGCTGGAGGCTGTAGGTCACGAACTCATCGATATTCTTGCCGACCCCTCTCCGGCACAGGAGCGTCCTGGTTTCCCTGTCGATCAGGTCCTCTACCGTCTCGCGGATGTCCAGTGCGAGCTGGCCGGTGCAGGTTCGTCGAACCTGATCGCAAGTAATCGCTAGGCCAGCGGCAGAGCCAAGCAGGTCTGCTGGGTCCACGTGCTTGTCCTGAAGTGCCCAGAGTACGGCGTTGATCCCAAGCCGGGCGGCAAGGTATCGGGAGATGCTATCCCGGATACCCGGCAGCGGCTTGCTCGATAGCGGAAGAAAGGAGAACTGCTCGGGGAACATGCGCTTGCGAGCATCCTCCGCGGTAGCGGGGCCAGCGCCGTTCAGCGCTTCCGACAAGCATGCCCACACTCTTGAGTGCAACTCGCACAGCCACACGACGTGGGCGACAGTCCCCAGGCGAAGCACCGCCTCGAGCAAGCTGGTCCATTGGCGTCTGGTGAGCAGGGCCTTGGAGGCCACAATCGAATTCAAGTCATGGACGAATTGCCGGGCAGGAAAGGCACCGGAGCCTATGTCCGGACTACCGGGCAAGCCTTCGGATGGCGGCGGCACAAACGCCCAAGCGGGCTCGGGCAGCCAGGCCTCGACCTCTGACTGGAGGAAGCGAGCAAATACATCGTCGTCATCCCTGACGGTGAGCGCGTCGAACAAGCGTCGCCAGGTTTCTTCCGCCGAAGCGTGGTCCGGCGAGCCCAGCCAGATCATTCGTCGCACAAGCGTGCCGGGCGTCCAAGGGCTGCCATTCAGCCTGGGGGAACCCGAGAACACCGCGACTTGCGGCACAAGGGGGGTGACCTGGAGGAATCGCTTGGCGGACTGGTTCGGGCGCTTCGGACTCTCCAGGAGCGAATTGAGCAAGGTATCAAAGCTGTCCGCGTCCAGTGCTCCCTTTGCCGCTGGATTCTTCTTCTCGCGCTCCCTCCTGATTAGCCCCTGTAGCCTCGTGCCCTGCGATGGTACGGACCGCTCGGTGGCCCCTGGCAACCCGATCACACGGTAGAGCGACGAGAGCACAACTTCGGAGGTTGAGTTCTCGGGCGCCGGTGTCATTGCCAGTGCACCGCTTCCATAGGCGCCGTGCGACTTGCTCCAAGGAGCTTCGCGGAATGCGGCCAACGTCATCGACGGCTGCTCCCGCCAACGACCCCGAACCCTGAGCGCCGCTGCTCGACCGTGATCCCGGTTCCGAGCCGGATCTCGGCCCTGCGCAATACGGTTTCATCCCGCACGATAGGGCCTGCAAGGCGGGCGCCAGTCGTGTCGAGCAGCGCGAGGACCGACCGCGGGAGCGAGGCATTGGACAATCCCCGCTTTATGTCCTTCACAGCCTTGAACAATTCGTAGGTCAAGGCGACGTCCTGAGCCGAATTGCCCTCGCCGACTTCCAGGAATCGCAACGGAGCCGCTGGCCGCCCCTCCGTGTTCGGACTGGCTGGCTGGACATGGCGCCTCGGGACGACGAGAAGCGCCTGCACCGAGGAAGGTGGCAATGGCTGGCCAAAGGTCGTGGTGAGGGACACCTCGAACTCCTGTGCCTTGTTGAGCAGAAATTCAATCTCGCGGGCGACCTCGAAAACACCGTCATCTCGCTGGTCCTCGACGACCTCCTGGAATTCCTGAAGCACGGGGGCGTCCAGAACCGTCATCGTCCGGACGCCGATCGACCTTCGTACCAGCCGGCACGCGAAGTCCCGGACTAGACGCTGGACGCGCGTGGCCGTCGCTGGGCGCTTCTTGCGGACATCTTGCCTCGATAGGTGCGTATCAAGCTCGGCGAGCCTGCGAAGCAACTCGACTTCAAGCGAGGTCAAGATCCTGGATTTGCGAACATGCTCGAGCCCCTCGGCGACCGAGCGGCTGAAGCGAGTGTCGATGTCCCGGAGCCGGTAATGCGTATTGCGGCTGACCTCGACGACTGTGTCTGGTCGCGCAAGGGCCGGATCGAGAAGCCCCGCAAAGCTATCGAGCAGACCGTCAATCATGCCGGGAAGGTAAGGCGAGCGCCGTGACGTCAGGAACCATTGTAGGCCCATGGCCGTGTTGTTGTCCTGTAGCCCAAGTTCCTTGATGTCCTTCAGCAGCGACGGTCCAGCATCTCGGTCCCAGAGGTGAAACAAGGCATGTTGGTACTGGGCGGCCACGAGCTCGAAGATTGCGGAGGATGTCCGCATCGATGGCTTGGCATTGCGCACAGCCTGGTCGTCCGCCACGGCGAGTCGTCCTGCCCAGGCGCAGGGCATGAGGTCCGACGCGCGGGTTTCGTGCCGGTGTCCCGCAAGCATGTACGAGAACAGCGAGAACAGATCGCGGAAGCTCCAGCGCTTGCCGCTGCCAAGTTCATACCAGCGCAGCATCGAGAGGAACGCAGTTTCCTCCCGGCCGTGGGACAGTTGCTCCCGGCTTGAGCAAAATGGGCAACGCGAGCCAGCCTCGCAGGCCCCAGCCGCTGGCCAACGACTGGCGTCGATGGCGTGGCGAAGGACCTGCCCGGCAGGGGACGGCTCTCCCTCCTCTACCCCGACCATCAAGGACTCCATGTCCATGGGCCACACGGCAACGGCTGGATGGTCCTCCAGGGGCCAGCATGGCGGCGCGTCCGGCAGGAGGCTGACAGCGCGCGTGACTTTCTCGATCAGGGCGCGGGGCGCCAGCATTCCCTTCTCGGTCGCTACGATCAGGGCATCGTCGAGCACGCCACGGTTGACGCAGCAAAGGTAGAGTCCAGAGGCGGCATCCGAGCAGGCGGCATCGAGCTCGTCGAGCAATAGCTCGGCGGCAGGCTTCCCGCTGCCATCGGCGACGAAGGAGGCGTCCTGTACGATCGACAAGGGCAGCGACCCGCGCGCTGGCCGGGCAAGCTGGCCGGCATCGACCGACACCAGCCTGGTTACTTTGCTATCCGCAGGCCGGAACGCTCGAGACAATTCGGCCAGGAGCGCCCCATCGGCGCCCATCGCCGCGTCGAGCCATCCCATGGTCCTCTCGATTGCCTCGGTCTTCCCGTTGCCTGGACCGCCCACCAGCAGGATAACGCGAGGCGCAGTTGGCGTTGCTGTACCGATCTCGGCGCACCACAGCCCGAGCTTGGCTAGCAGGTTTGTTCTGAAGACCTCCTGGCCACCAGGGCGCCCGCTCGACTCGTCGAAGGGCCGGCGAACGCCTCCCGACCTGTTGCCAGCCCATTCCAGGAGTTGCGCGGGAAAGGGCGCCTCGGCTAGTTGCGATGCCACGCGCTACCTCGTCGCAGCCAGGGCGGGCTGCGTCGAGGTCTGGCCGAAGAGCCTGCTGGTCAGCTCGATTTCGGCGAGAGCCTTGTCGAGGGCACTGCCAAGCGCGCGGGCAAGGAATGGCGGGACTGCATTTCCTACCTGCGTGTAGCGTGGGCATTCCTTGGTCCGCCGGTCCCCGCCCGTCGTGTACTTGCCCTTGAACTGGAACCAGTCCGGGAAGGACTGGAGCCGAGCGCTCTCCCGCACAGTTAGGATGCGGGGCTCCGAATAATGAAGGACATCGTCCGGAAGAGTCGTGATCGTGGGGGCCGGGTTCGTCGCCGACATCGGGTAGATGCGGTGCTTCTTCAAGCCGTAGCTGCGGCGCGACTCATCATCCATGCGGACGCCGCGGCGGCACTCCGCCAATATTCGCGCAAAGCGCTCCCGGACGTCGTCCCGGTGCCGCGCGAGGCGCATGCTGTTTGGCGTGTCTTCGCTATCGCCCCGCATCAGGCGCTGGTAGCCGGATGTTGCCTCGCCCCGCCTTGCCTCGAGGAACCCGCGGGCGGATTCCGGATCCTCGCAAGGCCGCAGTTCCGTGCCTGCGGTCTCAAGGTCGGATATTGCATCGAAAGCCGAAACGGACTCGCCGAGGCCAAGGAGTGCCAGCTGCCTCACGCGCTCCTCCTCGATCAGCGCGAAGACGCGCGCAATACCGCCGTCCAGCCAGTGCGAAAGATCCTTTCGAACCCCAATCGCGATCAGGCGCGAGCGGCGCTGCGGTACGCCAAACCGGGAAGCGTCAACCAGGATGGCCTCCACCTCATAGCCTATGCCATCAAGCTTCTCGGCCAGCTTGTCATAGAACGAGCGCTTCTTGGGCGCCGGCCCGAAGGGAATCTCGACGATATTTGAGCGGCGATGGACGACGCGCATTCCGGGCACGTTCTCGAGTATCAGTGCCGCTGGCCTGATAGCATCGACCGCCTCGACATATTTCTCGAAGAGCTGGTTTCTCGGGTCGTCCTCGATGCGTCGACCCGCGAAGCTGAAGCCTTGGCATGGCGGACCGCCCGCGAGAATGTCGACTTGGCCGCGGAGCTGCCGGAGCTCCTTCTTATGTTGCTTCAGTAACTCGTCGATGCCCCAAGCTTGCTGCTGCAACCAGCTGGGCCATTCGAATGCATGCCGCTGGGTGAGTGAGCCGGACACGAAATTCGCCGCGAACGTTTCGAAGGCCATCGGGTCGCGCTCGACGGCGAAGAGGCCCTGCATGCCGGCCATCGACAAGCCCAGTGACAATCCGCCGCAACCCGAGAACAAGTCTATGAACTTCCGCGCCTTCATTCGAACCACTCATCCATTTCATGCCCGTGACTTAGCGGGCAAGGCAGAACGAGGTATCGGGCTTCGTTCTTCTTGGGTCCGATAAATGACAACCTGCCCCCGCGCGAGGTGCAGGCATAGCAATGAATATCGCCCCTTGCTATCGCCATCATCGCCGCGGTGGCACCCCTTTCCTTTTGCGTGCGAGAGTATCCTGCAAGACCTGCCCCTAGCATCAAGGTTGCAGTGGTGCCCATTGTGCGAACATAACTAGAACGAGATCGAGTCGCAACGGTTGGGATGCGCTAATCATCGATGTGCAACGACTATCGCCTCGATCATGGAGGAGTTCGACGATCTCGAGATCAACATCGAGACATCTGAGGGCGTACCCGAAGATGACAGCGCTGATGCAGTGGAGCGCCATCAAAAGGCGTGAGGGGTCGGGTAATCGGCGGTCACGTGATTGCCGGGCCGGACCGTCCCCGCCCAAGCTTCCAGTTGATGCTGTCCGTGCGCATGACCCCCGATACGGGTTTGCCGATGTTGCGCTCGAGAACATCGCGCCAGGGTACGAGCGTGAAATCGCGCGACCGTTCAACAAGCGCGTAGCTGCCGCTCTCGAGTTCGACGCGACGCGCGATAATGCCCTCAACCCGCTCTCCCATCCGGCCAGGCTCAAAACGCTTGCCGAGCCGGTCCGCAAGGCCTTCTCCAGCACGCCGCAATTCACGATCGCGTAGCGCATCAACGGCGCCTTCTCTAAGCCTAAATGTCTCGCGATCCCCGGTGGCCAGCTGCTGCTCGACCAGCCATTGCCGGCGGGCAGCAAGCGCAGTCCTGACCTCTCGGCCAAAGCCTATGTCGCGCGGGGCGTACAAGGCGCCCTCGGCGAGCTGATGGTCGAGCCACGTTGGCGCCTCGCTTGAAGCCAGTTCGGCGATAGGTGTCTGGGACAATATCGACAGCGTCACCGGCCGGTCACGCTGCTGGCGCTGGGAATAGGCTTCCGCCTGCGCCAGGTGATCGGCGGAAATCTTCCAGCTTCCATCCGCCAGTCGCTCGGGCCCGGCCCCGGCGCGCCGCATCGCTTCCAGCCGGCGGACATGGCTGATCGCGAATACCTCGCTAGCGGTCGGATCGTGCGCCAGGTGCAGGTCGACCGAGTACTGGCCACCATTGGCGCGGGCGATCGCGTCGACGGTGCGGTCCGACTGTGTTGATTGCAGCCTCGTCGCCTCGATTCTGACCGTTGCATCTTCGGGCACGGACGGCAGCCCGTCTCCCCGTCCGACGTCGATATAATGGACCCGGCCATCGATGCCGTCGATCATCAGGTAGTGGCGGTCACGATGCTCGTCGGAAAAGCCGCGATGAATCACGCGGCCGATGATCGGTTCGCTCACGGATGTCGTCACCACTTGCTCGACTCCGGCACGTTCCAGGCGACGCGCGGTCAGCTCGCGCTGCATGAGGCGGACGATGTCGCCTCGCTCGCCCATGCGCCGCAATGTATCCTGGATCCCGTCTGCAAGTCGGTAGCGACCGCCGCCTATATCCTCGGCCAAATCCATGGCCTTGAGCTTGCGCAAGCGCCCCGCCGTCACCGACTGCAGGAAGGGATCGTTGTCGGTTGGAGAGACCACGCGCTCACCATCCATTCGCCTCAGCAGCTTTCGGTCGATCGCGGTGAGGCGCTCCTGATCGACATCGTGGCGGAGTCGGGCCTCGATTTCCTGATCGGTTCGCGGCCCGAGATCCAGCGTGATCAGCTCGGAAGCGCGCTCGCGCAGGCCATGCGAAATATACTCCCGCGCGATGATCAGATTGTCGCCGTGTTCGTCGACACCACGCAGGACGATGTGGGTGTGCGGGCGCTCGGTGTTGAAGTGGTCAACGGCGACCCAGTCGAGCTGGGTGCCCACGTCCTGCTCGACCTGCGTCATGAGGCGACGGACATAGGGTTTGAGGTCGGAATATTCGGCGCCGTCCTCGGCGGACACTATGAAGCGAAATTGGTGACGGTCGCCGGCGGTCCGTTTCAGGAAATCGTCGCCATCGGCGCGGTCGGTCTCGGGACCATAGAGCTCGCCTGGCAACCCCTCGCGCGTAACCCCGTCGCGCTGGATGTAGCGCATGTGCGCGCGAGCGACCTGACCGGCCTTGCCTTGCAGGCGGATTAGGCTCGCCTTGATCACCGCCCGGCGCCCCCGAAATCCGGCCAGTCGATCGCGGCTGGAAAGCAGCCGCCCGATGCTCGCGCCGCGCCCGATCCGGCTGCCATCGAAGCGGCGCGACCGCCCCCCCTCTTGGTGCCCGCAAGCCGTGCCGCGGCAACGATGCGGCCGCCATATTTGACGACGCGCTTGCCGTCCTTGCCGCGCTTCCAGCCGAGCTTCGGCGTAAAGTCATCGTCAGACATGACCAAGCCGCAAAGTCTCGCGATTTCGAACAGAAAATGGCGATTTTCCGCCATTCGCGCGTATTATATCTCGCTTGGGAGCGCGCCTGTCTCTCGAAAAAAGGATGTGCAGACAGTTGCTTACGCAGTGTCGCGAGACACTGCCTTTATCTTGTTTCCCCTCTCTTCCCTCCTCCTCACCATTCCAGATCAAAAAATGGGGAGAGACAGACGCCTTCCGACGCCGCCTCTCCCCGCGGACCTTGCTACGATCAGTGCGCATGGAGCATTGCATCCCGCGCCCTGGCCAACGACCTGAACAGACGGCATCCCAGAATCCCATGGGCCTCGCCATCGCCATCGCCATCCACGAGCATGGTGGCGCAGAACCAGTTGCCGTCCAGTCGCCCATAAATCGCGATCCGATCCAGTTCGAATTCCTCGTCGTCAGGGCTTTCGTAGGCGGCGATCCAGCGCTCCTCGACCCGTGCATCCCAGCGGAAATCCGCTTCCTCGGCCGCCAGAAACCGATGTGCCAATTCTTCCCCGGCACCCCGCCCGAACTCCAGTTCAAGGCCAGATACCAGCGCCGCCATCACGCGATCCGACGCCGTTCCGATGCTCTGATCCATGCTCATTGTGACCTCCAACGCTACCGTCCTCACCATCGAGAACGGCGTCCGAGGGACAGGTGGCGGAGCGGCTGTCAGGGTCGCGGAGCGAAGCGCAGCGCCGCGAAGCGGACGTGGGGGGAGCCGATTTTCGAAGAAAATCGGAGGGTACCCGCGGGCCTTGAGAGCCGCTCCGCCACCTGTCATGCTGGGTCTGTCGAGACGAGCTTCCTTCCTCCCGGCCACGCACGACATCACCGTCAATCCGCATTCGACAGCGCGACGAACAGCGTAGATGACGGTGTGTCAGAAGAGGTAGCGGGCACGTTTCGCCGTACCGCGAAGATCGACTGCTGCGGGGCGGGCCTGGCAGTCATGATCATGCTTTTCGCTGGCGAAGGAGCCACTGCCGCAAGGTAGCCCACTGTCTCCTCCGGCAGTGCGCGACCGCCTGACAGATGCTCGGCATAGCGCCTTGGACCGGCATTATAGGCCGCGAACATGCCCGGATAGCCAAAGCGATCGTACATTAGCCGCAGGTAGAATGTGCCGGCCAGGATATTATCGCGCGGATCATCCGGGTTGCCCCCTAGGCCTAGCCGCACGCGCATGTCGGCCCAGGTCGCGGGCATGAGTTGCATGAGCCCCTTGGCGCCTGCAGACGAACGGATCGGACGGCCTTTCCACTGGGTTTTTCCGCCGCTCTCGGCGCGCATGACGCGCTCGATCCATTCGCTGGGGATACCGAAGCGCAGCGATGCCTCGCGGATAAATGGCTGCCAGGTTGCCACCGATTCGGCGTGTGCAGGCGTCGCACAGGCGATTGCCAGTGCGATGACGGAGCGCTTCACCGGCGCCACAGCAGCTTTGCCTTTCCGATGACGTCGGCGCCTTCGGTGGGGCCGAAGTAGCGACCGTCGAACGAGGACGGGTTGTCCATCAGCAGGAATAGCTGGCGCCCGCGCAGGACAAGGCAGCCAGTCCAAAATGGCATGGACCGTCCTGCTGCATCGGCTGTCCGGCGCTCGGCAGCCCATCGCCCATTGATGAAGACTTGGCTCCCGAGTGCGCAAATCTCGTCGCCGGCATAGGCTGCGACACGCTTCACGAGCGGTACGTTCAACGGCAGGTAGCGGCGAGAAGCAGCGAGATGCCGATAGCGCTGCGGGACGCGTGCGATTGCCATGTCGCCAGGCTCGAGCATGGCTTCCGGCTCAACGGAATAGAGGCCGACCGGCGCGCTGGCGCTGGCATTCCAGACGAGACGTGGGGTCGGTGGAAGCATGGCCGAGAGGAGCAACATTCCGATCCCCGCACTCCCCGCGAGGACATGACGCCGAAGCCGACTGCGCTGCGTTTTTCGAGTGCGCAAAGCTTCGCCCCACGCCAGGAGGGGTGCGTCATCCGACAGTTTGCAGTGCCCGCTCACCGGTCGATTTCCCGCGCGCTATGCTCGCTCGACCACGTGTCGAGGTCATCGATATGATACTGCACGAAGCGGCTATGGCGGCGGAAGACGGGCCCCTTTCCAGCCCGGCGCAGGCGCTTCAGGAGGCGGCTCGACATCTTGAGATACGCAGCCGCCTGGTCAGTATTGAGGAAAGGTGATCCGCGCTTGGCGCGGTTTGCCCGCGTGATTTCGTCGTCGGTGTCCATGGGGAAGCGATATCCTTGCAGCCGCGACCGCCCCGTGCGGTCGCGGCACCCCGCTTGCCGGGTGGGACACCGCCTGATCAGTGTCGAATTCGGGGGTAGCGCTTTCGACACCGGTGAAGGGAGCCCCGCGCTTGGCCGGCGCGGGGCCGAGGATCACCGTGACCAGATGAGCTTGTGCTCGCCGTTTTCGCCCTGGGTCAGCGTCGCGTAGATTGGTGCGGGGAAGGACGGATCGTCGAACTTGAGGCTGAGGTATTCCGCTCCGGTCTCGCGTGCCGCCTTGGTCCAGCCCGCGCCGAACTCGACGCCGCCAGCGTTGACCCGGTGGTCCGGTGCCTTGTCGTTCTCGCGTTCAACGGGCCGGATCGTGGCCTTGACGCGGAGTGTCAGAGTGCGGATTTCGCCGTTGTAGACGCCGTCTTCGTTGCGGATGAAGCTGCCGATTTGTGCCATTTAAAGTCTCCTTCTCGATCTCGAGAGCCGCCCCATGCGGCCTCGATGGCAGTCAACCAGGCGGCGATCGACCGCCGCGCACCGCCAGGCCGAAGCGCTAGCGGAGGACGGCCCGAGGTGGGCTTCTTGTCTCGCGAGGAAGCCCGGAGGGCGGGGAAGAAGGTCAGCGAAGCCGTTGCGCGGACAAGGTCGAACGCCGCCAGACCTGCCATGAAGAGATGCCAGGCGGCGCCTTCGATATCTAGTTGCGGGATCGTGATGGCCCGGATCGGCGCATCGCTTAGCGCATCCATGCAAGGCCTGCCGACGCGATCCGCTGGCCTCAGCTTCCGAACATGTCCTCGAGGAAATCAAGCGAGGTATCGCGCGCCGGGACGCCGGGCATCTCGTGGACGATGCTTTCGACAATGTTGCGGGACGAGGCGTAGCGCAGGTGCTTGCCGGCCCGATAGTCGTCGATCAGGTCTGGCCTGTCAGTGCGATAGAAGAGCCGCTCGCGCGAATAGACCTGCACGACATCGTTGAGACTTCGAGCTTCGTCAGCCCCGACCACCAGCGTCGAAAGGCGCGGCTCCGTGGTGTATCGCATCGGGATTGCATAGAGCACGGCGAGCCTTGGCGTCAGCGGAGCAAGGATGCGAGGTGAATGCGGCGCCATGCTGGGCGAGTTGAGATTGTGGTAGAAGCCGTCGCCGAAAATGAATTCGCGGTCTGGCGAAAGCATCGCAGTCGCCTTGCCGCGCGACCCGAAGGCCTCGACGGCGCGGCGGTGCATGTCCCGAATGTTCACCGCGATCAGGCTGTTGCGCTCGCGCTCTGGGAGCGGCCCCCGCAAGCGCTCGGCGAGCGATACGGAGGATTCGCGGGTCATCGGACTGCGGATCGCCAACGAGACAAGCGCTTCCACCATGCGTCCGAACCTGTCGTCATCCGATGGCTGGGGCAAGAAGCGTTGGCGGTTCGGCCGGTCGATCCGGTTCTCGTATTCTAGGCTCTCAAGCCAGGAGATCACGCCCGGAAATCCATCATCAGCGCGCTGGAAAAAGCTCTCGAAGTTCTGGTCCCATGGCGTCGTTTCACCTGATTCCTTGCCGAGCTTGATATAGTGGCCGTTGCCGATCACGCCGAAGGAAGCAGGCTTGGCGCGTTGCTCGGAACCATCTGGCCGCAGCCAGTGAACGCCGCCGTTTTCGTCTGCCCAATGCTTGGAGACGCATTCGGGCCACCAATGATGTCGTTCGGATTTCGCTTTTGCCATGATCGACAGATAGGTTTGGAATGCCGCTGCGTCAGCATCCAACCATCTGCACCGCTACGAACCAAGCATGCGCGCCGACGCCGATACGGCGGAGGCGCGCCGATTTTTTCGGGTTCGGTAAGCGGGCGGGCCAGGGCCCGCCCGTCTCATGTCATGCGGCCTCGGCGAAGGGCACTCCCATATCTGCAGCGCCCGGCTGCACCACCAGATCGCGCGCGGCGATGACCTTGGCATGGGCAGCGACGGTGCCGACGCCGCCTCGTTCCGTGTAGGCGCTTGGCGGGAACTGCATCCAACGGGGCACCCAGCGTTCGACCTTTTCGCGTCCGTCATTGCCCGCCAGATGGTCGGCGACGATGCGCTTCAAGGTCTTTGCCTTTTCGCCCGCGTTGGCGCGCGCGACCGTCTCACCGGCCACTTCGCCGACCATTCGCCCTAGAACCTCGCGGTCGCGCAGCAGCGAGAACATGGCGTCATCGGCTTGCCACCAGTCGGCCATGGCGATCCCGATCTCGTTGCCAACCACCTCGACGGCGGCACTTCCGGCAGGGAGTGTCTCGCCGATGACAACGGCGATGATGCGGGCCACATCCTCATCGGACAGTGCGATCAGGCGGAGGAATACCCCCACGACGCCATAGTCGTCGCCATTGCCGCCGATAACGCTCGGCTCCTCGGACGAAAGACCGAGCAGGTCGAGCGCGGCGCGCCGATGCCGGTCGAAGACGGCTTCGCCGCGGCAGGTCTCGATGCTTTCGCGCACCTCGTCATTGCGCGTCGATTGCCGCTCGGGACGCACAGTCCATAGCTGCGATCCGACGATTGCATGGGCCACCATGAGCCGCAGCGCGACGCCGGGATGGCCGAGTAATGCGGCGCGCACGGCGGCATGGCGATGCAGGTCGACATAGGTCTGGAGCGTCGAAGTCAGTTCAGGGCGCTGCGGCTTTTGTCCTTCGGGCGTTTCAGCACAGGCCGCGCGCCGGGCTTCCTTGCGGGTGACATAACCCTCATGGAACGTCACTTCGCCGGTACTGCTCACATCGGCATAGACGCGCCCGCCCTTGCGCTTCGGAGCCTTTTCATACTCCCACGAATGGAAGTGCTCCGACGGTGGAACGATGACGACATCGCTCCAGCCTTGCTCCAGATAGGCGGATCGCGCGGTCTGGATGGCCGCATTCTGCGCGGTCCAGAATGCGTCGGGATCAGCAAAACAGCGGTCCTCGCCGAACAGGTCGGCGATGGTCGCTCCGCAGAAATCGTCAAGGTTGAACAACGCGAACCGGGCGGGGATCGACTGGCCTCCGAACAGCCATGCCTTCAACTGGTGCCCGGTCGGCACGTAGCTATCGGGATCGTCGTAGAGCGCCAGCCATGCCTTTTGCTGGCTCTTGCTGGCAAGGGTCAGGTGGCGGACGGTGGCGCGATCGATCTTTTCCGAGCGGTAGAGGTCGCGGATGCGGGGCAACAGATTGCCCAACGCAAGGACACGGCGGATGGTAAGGTCGGGCAGGCCGAAGGTTGCCGCAATGTCGTCCACCTCGCGGCCTTCCTTGACCAGCCGGGTGAAGCTTTCCCATTGGCGAACCTCGTCGGCATCGAGCCGCGCCATGTTCTCGATCATCGAGGCCTCGATGGCGGCGGCATCGTCGCCTGCTTCAAGGATGCCGCAGGGCAGCAGCAGGCTTTCAGGATCGACTTCGCCCGCCGCGCGGCGCTCATTGGCGACAACAAGGCTGGCATGAAATCGGCGGCTTCCGGCAACAATGCCGAAGCAGCCGTCGGCATTGGCGGGGCGAACCAGCAAGGTCTGGATGACACCGCGCGCACGGATGGTCGGCAGGATGTCCGACACGTCGGGGGCCTTCTGGCGCGCGCGCATGTTCGTCCGGTCCACGAAGAGCTTGTCGAGGGGGATGTATTCGAGTTTCATGGCAATCACCTTTCAAAGGTGCCGGTCCCGTCGTTCGTGCAAGTTTGGCGGGATCGGCTTTTGATGGCGGCGAGACGCGCCGCCTCGCGTCATTCCGCCGTCAGGCTGGCGGAATCTCGGGAGCCATGCCGCTAGCGGCAACACGGCGGAACAGGGCCTCGGCGTGGATGATCGAACCGGCGCGGCGCGAGCAATCGGCCCAGGCCGAAAGCGGGTGCGATGTCTTGAAACCGAGGTCGCGCTCGATGGCGAGGCCGAACGGCAGGCGGACGGAGGCAATCTCCGACAGGCTGAACCAGCCAAGCTCGGGGCATCCAAAGCCAAGATCAGCAAGTCCGAACAGCGCGTCGCCGTCCTCGGCGAGCTCGGTCGCAAGCCAGGTCGCCGCGCCCACGGGATTGAACAGCTTGATCACGGGCAAGGGATCGAACCGTTCGCCGCGCGCCTCCGATACTTGTCGATTGGCGTAGTTGTCGCGCAGGGCCTGTTGCAGCTCCGGGGTGAGGAGGATCATGCCGCGATCCTCCCCTCAGTTTGCACGTCACGTGCCTCGCGATGGCGAGACAATAGCCAGTCGGCGGCCTTGCTCGCGGCGCTTGCCGCCCGGAAGATCGCCCGATTGTCCTCCCGCAGGACTTCAAGCCATGCGCCGATATAGTCGGCATGGCGTACGGTCGGGGAGATGCCGAGCGCCGCGCAGAGGAAGGCCGATCCCATTTCCGCGACCAGTTCTTCGCGGGCGTAGTCCTTCGATCCGAAGGCGTTGACGAGGTTGCGCCCCAGCCGGTTCGGGTGCCCGGTGGCGTGGGTCAGTTCGTGAAGGCAGGTCCGGTAGTAGTTGACCTGCAGGAAGAAGGCGGGCTGCGGCGGGACCTGCACATAGTCGAGCGAGGGCACGTAGAAGGCCTTGTCCCCGCCGATCCGGAAATCGACGCCCGAGGCTGCGATCACCTCCTCGGCCAGCGGCACGACCTCACGTTCGGGCAGCGGCGCCGGGTCTGAGGCAAGGCCTTCGCGCAAGCCTTCGCACTGCGCGACATTGAAGACGGTGAACCGCTTGAGGAATGGCACCGCCTTGGCCTCGCCCCCATCACGTTCGGCCCGCTGCTTTTCGGCCTCGGGAGTGAAGCGGTCGGCATAGACGACGCACTGCCCCCGTTCGCCCTTGCGGACGCAGCCGCCTGCTTCCTGCGCTTGCCGGAAGGTCAGCCACGATTGCGATGGCCAGCCGTTCTCGATGACCGCGCCCCACAGGATCAGGATGTTCACACCCGAATAGGGACGCGCGGTCAGGGCATTGCGCGGCAGGCCGGGACCGATCCCGCCAGTCGTGCCCCAAGGCTGCACCCATGGCAGGCGTCCGGCCTCAAGCTCGAACACGATCCGCTGGGTCACCTCGTCATAGAGAGTGCCCCGGCTTTCCTCCCTTTCCTTCGCAACCTCCCGGCTGGCACTACGCTTGATATTCCTCGGCATGGCTTGTCCTCCACACCGCCCCAAAAAAAAAAGCCCCATGGCTTTCCCGCAGAGGCGGGGGTGGGCGGCAAGCCGCGACCAAGAGGCCCGGCTCCAGCGGTTGGCGCACCGCAGGGCGAAAGGAACTGGAGCACCCCGAGCAAAGGCGAGGGGGTTGCGCCGGCCGCGACGGGCCTAGCCGGAAGCGCCGCCCGCACCCGCCGATACGGGAAGGCCACCAGCGACGCCGCCGCGCCAAGCGGCGACCATCAGCCGGTATCTTGACCGGCCCACGCCAGGGATCGAAGCCGAATGGCCGAGACGCCAAGGCGGCTCGGCGGCGCAGCCGCGAGAGCTCGGTCGTGCGCTTGACGCACGAGGCGCCGTCTAGTTTTTCTCGATGAGATCTTGCTCAAACATGCCGAACGAGAATGGCCGTGCCTTCGGGAGCCCTTATTTCAGTGTCGTTTCAGAACCTCAGTTGGAAGATTTTTCATCAACAGGACGTGGGGTTCAAGGCCGAAGGAGCGCGCCAATTCGTCCAGCCGGTCGATTGTGACGCTATACTTCTCGCGTTCCAGTGCACTGATATATGTTCGATCAACCTTTGCAGCGTCCGCCAATGCTTCTTGAGACATGCCCCGCGCTGCGCGAAGTACGCGTAAATTTTGCGCAAGGGTTTCTCGGCTCGACACGCTCACTGTTGAGCCGTGTTGCGCTGATTTTAGCCATGGTGTAGAAACCTCAAATTGACGAGCAAACTACACAAAAAGCAACTCTCATGCTTCAGAATGTCGCACCTATGGGGCCAGTCAGCGCGTATGATCGCCGCAACCTATCCATTTATGCGCAGCTTCTCGATGCGGAAGAGAGCGGCTTGGACTGGCGCAACAGCGCAGAAGAAATCCTAGGCCGCGACCCGTGTGCCGAGGCAACGCTTGCTTGTTGGCAGAGTCACATCAAGCGAGCGCGATGGATTATAGGAAGTGGCCTCGCCGAAGCTGTCGAGTACTTCAACAAGCGAGAAACGCCAGATTTCTCGGTGTAACAACTTTGTCACCCAAGTAGCTCCCGATAGCCGCCCGTCGCCATGTCGCGAGCCATTGCGATCAGTCGCCTGCACTGGGACTTGAGCGCTTCTCCCGCCCATTCTTCCCGGATGCGATCAAGGCCGAAGAGCATCACGCCGACGTCCCGAATGCTCGCACCCGCGACGAGCGCGTCATGAACGCGCAGGGCCAGCACCTGCCGCCGCAGGCGCTGGCTGGCAGGCGGGACTACCGTGAGATGCCCAGTGCGGCGGAAATTCAGGAACCGGCGAAGCGCGGCCAGCGTAGGCTCAAGATCCACGACCCCAGACAGGTCGTGCATTAAGGATACAGGCCCCTCCAGCAACGAACCGCCCGCTACGTCGAGGCGAATGGCGCCAGCGCCAGAGCCAAGCAGGACATGCTCGCGCTGATCCCCACGAACCACCGTCGCCCGGACAGCGCTCCCGATATGATCGAACGGCTCCGTCTGCAGGTCCATAACCGCCAAGGCCACTACCTGGAGGACGGAGGCATCCACCGCGGCGCTCCACAGGACCGGGGCCTCCATCCACCCAAGGCCGGCATCGGGCATGGCAAGGCAACCCCAGCGGCCCGTGCAGTCGGCGGGCGCGGGCTCAAGGAGCGTCACGTCGCCATGGGCAACGGCAGAAGTGCCGGCAACCGCCTGATAGGCGGGATCCCGCCGCAGCCATTCCCAGGCAAGCCCCGCGGGACCGGCATGGTCAAGATAGCGATAGGATGCGGCGGCCGGCCAGGCATCTGGCAAGGCCGCCGGCATCGCGTGTCACCCGAGCCGGTGCGGCCTCAGCCCATCTCGCCCAACTGGCCGCGAACGAAGGCGGCGACGGCGTCCTCTTGGTCGGGCCGTAAGGCGTCGACCGCCGGCAGGCAGTCCGGCACGTCGCCGCGCAACAATATCGAGGGACATTGCCCCTCGACGTTGCCGAGGTTCGGCCGGTGCTGGGCGTATCCGACCAGTGCCGCCAGTTCGGGCGAAAACTCCCTAGCAATGGCTGGCGGATAGACGAGCCACTGCAACTCGAAAGGCTTCAGCCAGCCGAGGCAGTAACTGACGATAATGCCGCGTCGCGGCGCTGGGCTGGTATTCCCGCCGCCGCCATGCAGGGTCGAGCCCAGGAAGACCAAGGCATCGCCTGGCGACAGCCGGGGTACGATTGCTTCCGCCTCGTCCAGTTCTACGACCTCCGCGTCGATGTGGCTGCCCGGCCAGAGCCGAGTCCCGCCATTTTCCCGGGTGAAGGGATCGAGCGGCCACATCACGTTGACGAGATATTCGAGCGTGCCCTTGGGCCCGGGCCACATGTCCTGGTCGCGATGCGGCAGTTGCGGCAGCGCGCCTGGATGGATCTCGATCGCCTGGGTGAGGTTCAAGGCGATCCTGTCGCACCAAGGCAGGAGTGCGGCTTCGACGATGGCAAGAACGCGCTCGTGCATGACAAGCCGTGCCATGTCGGGCGAACGGCGAAGCAAGGCCCCGAACCGCTTGGTGCGAGCGCCGTAGAATCCGCCGTGACACAGTGGTGTCGCTCCAAAGCGGGTATCCAGTCCGGCATTGATGCCCGCAACCAGTTCCGGACCGATGGCACGCTCGAGGATGCAATAGCCATCGCGCGCCAGCGCAGCGCTCTCCCGGTCGACACGCGCGCTCATGCCGCCACCGCCTGAGCCGTGTCCATGTAAGTGCCGGACCAGCGCAGCCGATCAGGCGTATCTTGCCCCACATGGGCGGCGAAGGCGCCGACCAGGCCGCCGTCGATGCGCACCGCCGGGCCAAGAGGCTCGGCGGCCCAGCCCATGGCGAGGACTTCCTTGCGGAAGGCATCGGGCAGGACGCCGGTCAGGCAGGTGATCCCGCGCTCCAGCGCGAAGTCGACCATGGTGGAGATCAGACTGTTGCGAAGCTCGCGTCGCCGCAAGGCACCGTGGCGCGGGGGCAGGCACAGCCGCGTGCTTTCCCAGATCGTCGGCCCTATCGGGACGCCGAGCGGGCACAGGTGTGCGAACAGTTCCCCGAGCATGTGCGGGCGCGTCGATGGCATCAGCCGGATCGAGGCTTCGTGTTCGCCGTTCGCGTCAGCGCAGATGATGTAGACCGTGCCGGCGGTATCGAACTGGTCGATTTCGAACAGGCCGTCGACGACGGGCACGTCCCATCCGAAAAGATCGACGAACAGGCGCTTGCGATCGGCGAACATGGTCTCGAGGAGCTGGCGGCTCCCCGGCGCGAGGTGGTTTTCAACGACGTGAATCATGAGGTGCTCCCGGTTTGCGGACAGCCGCAAGGGAAGCACCGGCACGGCCTCGAAACAGGCCGAGTGATTACTCGGGTTGACGAGCCACGAGTTCGTCGAGGCCGATTTCGCCAGCGAAGATCGCGCTCACGACGAGTTCGGTGCGATCATGGGCGCCGAAGAGCGCGCGCGCCTCGGTCATGTAGCCATCGACGGTGCGCGGGGTGAGCGAGAGGGTTCGCGCGATTTCCTTGTTGGACATGCCGCGTCCGGCGAGGATCACGCAGTCGCGCGGACGGGGGTGGAGGCGCGGCGCCGGCCGTGGCTGGCGCTGGCCCATGACCAGGCGGCGTCCTGCCTGGAAGGCGAATATGCCGATCATCTGGACGGGTCCGAGCAGGCGACTTGCGCGCTTCGGCGATTTCAATCCGGCGAAGGTGCAAGAGCCCATGCAGTCCCCGAGCAGCACGGATGGCACGGTGATGCCCTCGTTCAGCCCCTCAGCCTGGCCTGCCTCGAGACAGCGGCGGTCATGACGATCGAGGTGGATGATCCGGTCGAGCTCGGACCAGAGAAATGCGCCATCAGTGAAGGCACAGGCCCGGATGACGGGATCGCGGCGATACCGGCCCTCATCGATGATCCGGGCAGCAGCTGCCTCGGGATATTGGCGGACATCAACCCTGCCCGGGGGCGCACCGCGCAGGTCGGCGTGATGGATGAGCGCATAGTATCGGAAGCCCAGGTCGGCGGTGACCGCCTCCATTAGCAGGGCAAGGTCGCCTGGCGACGCTGCCGCCCGGGCGGAGCGGATGAAGGCATCCGCCAGGGCTACGCTTGGCGCCAGCCGCGACCGCCATCGGTCGGCAGGCATGCTCGGCTTTTCCCTCCCGCCGGGTCAGCCCGGCACCCAGACCCTTTCCCAAGGGCGCAACTGCGCGTGATCCGCAATGCCGCCGGCCTTCGGCGCCAATATCTTGCCTGCTCTCGAGCCACGCACCGGCCACGGCCCGGGCGGCCCGTCCCGCCGGGGCAAATGGTCGTAGTGAAAGAATGAACCCGCCCAGATCAGGATGCTGGCTTTCCGCATGAAGCTGCCGGCGCAGCGGCGGCGGCCTTGGTCGTCAGGCGCGGGCGGGTCATGCCGAGGAACAGGCCCCCGACAATGGCCAGCGCGGCGATAATCTTCCAAGGCTGGAGTGGCTCGGACAGATACCAGGCAGATGCTCCGAGCCCGAAGGCGGGGACGAGGAGCGCCAGTGGTGCAATCCGTGACGCGGGATGCCGGGCCAGCAGCCAGTTCCACACGCTGTAGCCAAAGAGGGCGTTGGCAAGGGCCTGCCATAGGACGACCATCCAGCCGCCCCAGCTGGCATGGACAATGCTACCGAGTACCCGGTCGGGGCCGTCGACCAGGAGGGCCGCGGCAACCAGCGGCGGGATCGCGAAAAGGTTGCTCCAGGCGACGAGCGAGATGGCTCGCGCTGGCCGAGCACGGCGCACAATGATGTTCGCACAGGCCCAGGCGAGCGCTGCCCCAAGGACGCAGGCAATACCGAGGATGCTGGCGTCGCCGTCCGCAACGTGCCCGCCGATAACAGCAATGCCGAACCCTGAAATGATAAGGCCCAGGACATCGCGTCGGTCGAGGCGCTCGCTCCCCGTCAGGGCAGCAATGACCGCCGTGAAGAGGGCCTGCATCTGGAGCAAGGTCGAGGCGAGGCCGGGCGAGACATGCCCGTTCATCGCATAGAGCATCAGCCCGAACTGAAGGGCGCCGCTGAGCAGGCCGTAGGAAATGACCGTGAGCGGTCGGACGTCGGGCCAGGGCAGGAAGGGCAGCAAGGGCACCGAGGCAAAGAAGATGCGCAGTGCCCCGAGGGTCAGCGGGGAAAATTCCGCGAGCCCCTCGTGGATCACCACGAAATTGGTTCCCCAGACGGCTACGACCAGCAGGGCTATGGCCAAGTGTCCGGGGGGCACGCCTGGGCTGGCGGCGTGGTGCGAACTCACAGGGTCACCGTGCCGCTGAAGACCGGGACGCAGCGTCCCGCGACTGCGGACCGGATTTCGTCGGCGGTTCGCCAGGCCCGCAGGAACAGCATGCTGGGCCTCCCCATCTCGACACCCTGGACCGCCTGGAATTCCAGCTTGTCCTCGCCGCCTAGCGAGAGAAGGAGTGCGGCGAGCGCCGCATTGGCGCTGCCGGTCGCCGGATCCTCCCAGGTCCCTGCCAATGGCGCGAACATTCGCGCGCGGACCATGTCACCGCAGCGTTCGTAGGCGAGGATCGAGAGGCGCGTGCAGTCCTCGGCCGAGGCAGCTTGCCGGAAGGCGGTGATATCCGGGGCCAGGTCGGCGACACTGCCTTCCACCACTTCGACGAGCAGGAAGTCGATGCCGACGCTAGCGACGAGCGGCGGGTGGCGGGAGGTGACGATCCGGGCCGGGTCGATCGACAGGCACGGTGCCACCATGGCGGCCGGCAGGCCAGGACCCGTCGAAAGCGGCCGGGGCGCCTCGATCTCCACTTTTCCATCGGGACACAGGCTGACCTCGACGATCCCGGCCGGGACCTCGAAGCGCAGCCTGGGACCGCTCGCGAGGCCGAGCGAGGACATGATCCAGGCCGTGCCGACATTGGGATGACCGGCAAAGGGCATTTCCGCCGTGCGGTTGAAAATCCGAACCCGAGCCGTATTCGACGGATCGTCCGGCGGCAGTACGAACGTGGTCTCGCTGTAGTTCATCTCGGCGGCGAGCGCCTGCATTGTCGTTGCATCTAGCCCTTGGGCTTCGGGAAAGACTGCCAGCGGGTTTCCGCCGAAGCGCCGCTTGGTAAAGACATCGACAGTGAAATAGGAATAGGTCGGCACGGGCAGTGGTCCTCAGGAAGCAGGGTCAGGAAGGCAGGCGAAGCGCGGGGCGGTCGGTGGCGTGGCCATAGAGCGCTTCGCCCGCGGCCTTTCCGCCGGGCCCGAACTGGAAGATCTCGCAGGCCCGCATGACCGAGGCATCCAGCTCAGCTTCGTAATGGATGACCATGGCCTGCGCGGGCTCGTCGCAGACCATGCCGATCAGCCGGAAGTGGAGATGGCTGATCCGGTCCAGTGCAGCCTGCCAGTAGGCCCGGATCTGCACCGTTCCCTCAAGCTGGCCTGTCCCGGCGATCCTCGCCGCCATGGGGCTGCGAAAGATCGCGTCTTCCGCAAAGCCGGCAAGGACAGCCTCGGCGTCACGCCGGTTCCAGGCATCGATCCATTCCTCGCCATGGCGGACCATCTGCTCGCGCGTCATCATTGCGACCACCCTCGCAGCGGGGCCTTCGCCCAGCGCATCGTGGCAGCAGACGCAGAGCTTGTTGCCCTCCGGGTCGCGGAAATAGGCCCCATAGTAGTCGGCGTGGTATTGGTGGCGCGGTCCAGGAGCCCCCTCGCTGGTGCCGCCGGCTTCGAGCGCCAGGGCAAAGACAGCATCCACGGTCGGCCGATCGGGGGACAGCAGCGCAACCATGCCGCCATTGGCGGGCGAGGCCGGGCGGCCATCATAGGGCCTGCCGACGATCAGGAGCGGCCGGGCCGCATTGGCAGGCTGCCACGCCGCCCAGCCGACAACCGGATCGGAAAAGCGGGAACGCCATCCCAGTCGCTCGAGGATCGGCCCGTAGAAGGCTTCGGCCCGGTCAAGGTCGTTGGCTCCGAGATAGATGTGCGAGAACATCAGTAGGGCGTCCCGTCCTTGTGGAGGAACCGCCATCCGCCCTCGGCCCAGGTGGCTTCGAGGTCATCCTCCGGATAGGAGCCGCCATCCTCGGGATTGCGGTCACCGATCTCGAGGTAGAGGACGTCCTCGCTCGACCTGTTGACCAGTTGGTGCGCACATCCGCCAGGCGTGAACCCGGCGCACATGCCGGGCTGGAGCAGGAACTCCCCGTCCTCGGTTCGCAGCGTTGGCGTCCCGCTCAGGACGTAGAGGAATTCCTGCTGGTGGCTGTGCCGGTGCAGCAGGGCCGATTCCGCTCCGGGCCGCAGGGTGGTGAGATTGACGCCGAACCGGGTGAGGCCGAAGGCATCCCCCAGCTGCCGCTTGATCCGGCCCGCCATCCGGGTGGCAAAGGGCTCCGGATAGTTGCTCGGCTTGGCGCGTGGAGGAAGGTCGAGGGCGACCAGCGGCTGCCAGCCAGTATTGTCGTCAAGACCATTAGGCATGGGTGTTTCCTTTCGCGAGGGAATGCCCCGTCACGGGGCGGATGATGCCAATGTCCCAGCATCCACCGCCGCTCTCGAGCCAGCGCGCGCTGGACTGCCAGAAGGTGTCGCGATGGCGACTGTGGAACAGGTCGAAATGGCCGACGCGCTCGCACCCGATGTCGGCTGGCTCGATCACCGCGAGCGACCGCCGCGCTCCGGCGTAGTAGGACAATCCGCGCTCGATCGCCGCTGGCGTACCGAAGGGATCATCGCTCGTGGTGACGGCGAGCAGCGGCCCCTGGAAAGCCGCAAGCCGGCGGATAATCTCGGCCCGCTCCGCCCGGGGCAGGCTTTTTTCCATTCGCGCCCCGCGGAAGGCCCACTCGAATGCTACTCCGGCCGGCAGGTCCTCCAGCCACCCGATCCGTCGCCCAGGAAAGTAACCGAGCAGCGCGGTAATTGCCGGCATGGCAACATGCCACTTGAGGCAATGGCTCAGCCGCGCCCAGCGGGCATAATCGCGCCAGTAGGCATATTGCGCGCCGACCGTCAGGACGGCTGCGCAGCGATCCATGCGCGGGGCGAGCCCAGGAATGAAACCGCCGATGCTGTGGCCGACGACCATGATCGGGCGACCTTGCGCGAGCCGCTCCGCTTCATCGAGGACTGCGGCGAAATCGAGTGTGCCCCAGTCGCTGCCGCGATAGCCGCATCCGCGCAACGCTGCCGGCCGGGAGCCGCCGATTCCACGATAGTCATAGGTGATGACATCGTGGCCGCGCCCGGCAAGGAATGCCGCATAGCGATGGTAGTAGCGGGCAAGGACGCCGGTCGCGGGGTTGATGACCACGACGCTGCGTGCTGGGCCGCCGCGCCAAAGCTGCGCTGCCAGCACGACGCCATCGTCGCAGCGGACGTGCAATGCATGCGCCGTGCCGACAACGCCATCACTTGGCTCGACCATTCTGTCGGCAATTGACAGGGCTGGATTCACGTCGCCTCCAAATTGAATCATGGACTCGGCGATTATTGTATCTATTGATCTCTCGATTGCCAGCATTTGTTCACGAGGTGGCCGGTGGGCCAAAATCAACGAGGTAATGGCCGCTCGCGGCAAGGCGAGGCTACAGCGCACGACCGGCAGGCCACGTTGGTCGTGGGACTTGGCATGGTGGCAGCCGCGATCGCATGTGCGCGCGTTGCAAATGTTCATTGGGCAGGCTGGCAATGGGTGCTGGTGCTATTCGTCGCCTTCGACCTCGGCGGCGGCATAGCTTCGGCGTGCATGCCTCCGACGTTGCGCTCCGTTCGCCCGCAAGGCGATCCCTTGCGTCCCTTGCACAATGCGGTCCTTCACATCCATCCGCTCCTTCTCGCGCTGGTCGTTCCGGACCAGGAACTGGACAGCGATGTTCCTGCTCCACGGCGCCGGGGCAGCGGGTGTCGCGGCGGCCGGTCTTGTTCCGACTTCCTACCGCGCGAGCCTCGCGCTGGCATGGAGTGCCGGAGCCATTGCGCTCATCACCTCGATCGGGATCGTCCCTGGCCTCGCATGGCTGGCACCGACCTATCTCCTGAAGCTTGTCGGCTCGTTCGCGGTTCTGGCGCCATGGGAGCAGCAGTCGTGACGTCTACCTGCCCGCGCAATACGCGCGACCTGAATTCTCGCACTTCTTGACTGACAGGGAGCACGCCCATGCCAACACATCCCTCGGATAAGGAATTCATGCGAAGGGCCATAAGCCTGTCGCAACAGGCCATGGCGACTGGGTCAGGCCCACCATTCGGCGCGGTGATCGTCCGCGGCGGCAGGATCGTCGCGGAGGGACTTAACTGTGTCCAATCATGACCCCACCGCCCATGCCGAGATCGTGGCGATCAGGAAGGCCTGCCGGAGCCTCTCCAGCCCGTTTCTCGAGGATTGCGTAATCTATTCGAGTTCGGAGCCCTGTCCGATGTGCCTGTCGGCAATCCATTGGTCGCGGATCTCGGCGATCTACTATTCGACGGATCGCGAGGCAGCGGCCCGGGCCGGATTCGATGACGCCTTGCTCTATGCCGAACTGCAAAGGCCGATCGCCTTGCGCCAGGTTCCGATGTCGCAGGTCCTGCCTCGCGAAGGCCAGCGGACGTTCGACCTTTGGGCCGCGAATGGACATATGGCAGTGCAAACGCGACTGGGGAGCGTGGCAGGCTGAAGCAGGAAGCCTGCCCGATGGCACCGCTAGACGATCATTTCCTCGGGTTCGTCGCGAAGCGCGGCGACCACGCGAAGCGCGCGTTCGAGGTCATCACGGCTGGTCGTCGCCATGATCGACAGCCTGACCCCACCGGCGCATTCGCCGCCAACGAAGGATGCATCGGGCGGGGTGAGGCGAACCCCCTGCTCGCTCGCGCGGCGCGCAAGCTTTTCTGCTCGGATGGCAGGCATCGGCAGCCAGAGATGTGGGGCGCCCTCAGGCATGGGGACAGCTTCAAGGCCCAGGACGCGCTGGGCCATTGCAATCCGCGCCTTGGCTTCCTTGCGCAGGACGGAAGCAACGATCGTGTCCGCACCCAATTCGATCAGCCCGCAGGCCATCTCGACTCCGTAGGGTGGTGCTCCCCAGACCTGCGCCCGCAAGGCGCGCATGATCGCGGAACGCCTGCCTGGTGGCGGCGCGATCACGCCGACGCGCAAGAGAGGCGTCAGGCACTTTGACAGGCTGTTGAGATAATAGGTCCGCTCGGGCGCCAGGTCCTTGAAGGTCGGTGCCTTTCGGGTCGAGTAGACAGAGTAGATGTCGTCCTCGACGATCCAGGCATCGTGCTTCTCGATGACGGCGAGGAGATCGCGGCGACGCTCCTCGCCGGTCTCGAAGCCGATCGGATTGTGGCTGACAGGCGTCAGGTAGACAGTCCTGGCCTTGGTAGCTTCGAGGATCCGGTCGAGGTCATCGGGTTCCATCCCTTCGCCATCATGCCGGACAGGGACCATCTGCATGCCCAGGGATCGTGCGGCGGCGATTGCGCCGGGATAAGTAGCCCCTTCGGTCGCGATCAGCGGCGAGGCGCCAAGCCGGTCCTGGAAGGCCAGGTGGACGCCATGCTGGACGCCGATGGTAACGATCACGTCGTCTTCAGAGAGGCGCAGCCGCGTGCGCGCGAGCCAGTCGACGAGGATGCGGCGCTGGGCGGGCGTTCCGCGTTGATCGGCATAACCGCCGTGCGGCAGGGCGAGGGAAGCGCGCATTGCCCGGTCGGCGGCGGCCTTGAACATGTCCTCGGGAATGACCTGCGGCGGGCCATTGATGGAAAGATCGACGGTGCCGCCCTCGACAGGCGGGATGCGAATGTCGTTGACGAATGTACCGCGCCCGACTTCCCCGCGCAGGATGCCACGCGAACCGAGCAGGTCGAGAGCCTTGGTGACCGTGCCGATGGCAACGCCAGCCTGCCGTGCGAGGACGCGGTGCGTGGGCAGCCTGTCACCAGGCTGGTAGCGGCGCTCGCCAATGAGGCGCTCGACTGCAACGGCCAGTCGCTCATGCAGCGGACCGTCCATTTCGGGCAATTCGATCTTTTCGTCTGGGGCGGTATCCAAGGCTACTCGCAATACAATCTTGTGAATTGTACTATATCGCAGGGATCAGCAGCATAGCCCAGCAGAAAATGGTCCCCCGGGTCGGCGGAATGCCTTCCTCGCGAAGGGACCCGTCGAGGGTGCGTCAGCGCTCGCTTCCCTGGCGCTTGATCTCGTCGACGAGCGCCAGGGCATGGCCGCTGAGGTTCCCGAAGCGCCTGGCGCAGAGCAACAGGCGGCGGTGGGCCCAGCGATCAGAGAGGGGCACGAGACAGAGAGCGTCCGAGCCCAGGCGCTCGGCAGCGCGCAGCGGGAGGATGCCTATGCCGATCCCGGCTTCCACGAGGCGGGCCACCGTCTCGAAGCTGCGCAGGCGCACGCGGTAGTTGATCCGCCGCCCGAGCTTGGCCGCCTGGTCGGCAAGATGGCTGTGGAGCGCTCCGGCGCTCAGGCCCACGAATGGTTCGTCGAGCAGGTCGGGGAAAGCAACGGAATGGCGTGCCCCCAAGGGATGTGACCTCGGGGCAAGCACCACCAAGGTGTCATCAGCCACCTCGGCGGTCTCCAGTTGACCAAGATCGACAGAGTCGGCGACGAGCCCGAATTCGGCGCGCCCTTCGGCCACAGCCGTCACGATGTCGGAACTGGTGCGTTCCTCGATCTCGATGTCAACATCGGGATTGGCCGTCAGAAAGACGCGGATGGCGTCAGGGAGCGGTGCGACAAGGCCTGCGGTGTTCGAGAGCATCCGGATCCGGCCCTTGAGCCCGGAGGCAAAGGCCCTGAGGTCCCCGCGCATGCGTTCGACCTGCGCCGTTACCGTCCTTGCGTGCTGGAGCAGCGTTCGGCCAGCTGGCGTCGCGGTGACGCCGCGCCGGCCGCGCTCGAGCAGCGGGACGCCAAGGACATCCTCCATGCCGCTGATCCGGGCGCTGGCCGAGGCTAGCGCGAGGTGGACTGCGTCTGCCCCGCGAGAAATGCTCCCTGCCTCCACAACGGCGGCGAACAATTTGAGATCGACCAGGTCAAAACGCATGAGCCTTCGTTATCACCGAAGCCTGTTGCCGTATATCCCGCATTGTGGCCTTCAAACAGGCGCTTCAATGCCATGAGCGCCGCTATTCCATCGGCAGGAACGAAGTCACACCCAAGGAGCCGTCCCATGACATCGCAGAACGAGGCCGCCGCACGGCAGTTCGGCCCACAGGCGCAAGCCTATGTCGCAAGCTCGGTCCATTCGGCCGGCCCAGACCTGGAGCGACTGGAGGCGATCGCGCGCGATATGCCCGCAGCACGGGTGCTTGATCTTGGCTGTGGTGGTGGTCATGCCGCCTATCGCATCGCCCCCCATGTCCATGAGGTCGTCGCCTGCGACCTTTCCGCCGAGATGCTGGCCGCGGTCGCTGCCGAGGCGGCACGACGCGGGCTCACGAACATCACCGTGGAGCTGGCGGCCGCCGAGCGCCTGCCCTTTTCGGACGACGCATTCGACTTCGTGGCCTGCCGCCTCACAGCCCATCATTGGGGCGATCTTGACGCGGGACTGCGCGAGGTGTGCCGGGTGCTGCGAGCTGGCGGCAAGGCGGTCGTCATCGACGTCGTCGCGCCCGGCCTGCCTGCCGCCGATACTCATCTCCAGGCGATCGAACTGCTGCGCGATACCAGCCATGTCCGCGACTATCGCATGGACGAGTGGATGGGCGCGCTCGAGCGTGCCGGCCTGCATATCCTCGGTGCCGCGAAACATTGGCTGCCCATGGAGTTTGCCTCCTGGGTGGCGCGGATGAAGACGCCTGAAGCAAATGTCGCGGCGATCAGGGCACTCCAGTCCGGGGCTACCGCCGCGGTGCGCGAAATCCTCGATATTGCCGAGGACGGTAGCTTCCGGATCGAGGTTGCCATGTTCGAACTCGAGGCCCGGCGTGCTCAGGCATAGGCCCTTGCGAAGAATGCGAGCGTGACCAGCGAGGCCAGGGCCAGCGTCACCGCTCGCATCCATCGCGGGGGCAAACGGGTGGCGACACGCGCCCCGAGATAGCCACCGGCGATGGCCGAAGGGGCAAGCAGCAGCACCGCGCGCCACTCGACCGTGCGCATGGCGGCAAAGACGATCAGGGCCGCAGTGTTCGCGGCCGTCACGAGGAATGTCCGGGGCGCCTGAAGGCGCTTGATGTCGCTACGGGTCGCAACGCTCCAGAACGCCATCATCATCAGACCGACGGCACCACCGAAATAGCCTCCATAGATGCCGAGAAGGGCCTGGGCGGCCAGGATCGTCGGGCCGCTCGCCTCGACGTCGCCCCGGAAGTGAGCCGCGAGCCGCTGGCCGAAGGCGAGCGCAAGCAAGGCAAGGAGTAGCAGCCACGGCAGGACAAGGTCGAAGAGCGTGGCCGGTGTCGCCAGTAGCAGCACCGATCCGGCAAGGCCGCCCAGCAACGAAGTGAGTGCCAGGCTCCGAAGCGAAACCCCGGCCACCCCGCCAAGGTCATGACGGTAGACCCAGGCGCTTGCCATGCTTCCTGGATAGAGCGCGACGCTGCTCGAGGCATTGGCGAGCACCGGCGCGACGCCGCAGGACAGGAGGGCTGGCAAGGCTACGAATGAGCCGCCCCCGGCGATCGCGTTCATGGCACCGGCAACGAGGCCCGCAGCGGCAAGGACAAAGATGTCGTTCATGCCGGGATTGTCCGCGCTGGAGGCCGGGGCCCGCAATCTGGATTTTGCGAAGACGCGGCTTCGGGCCAGGCGAAGGCACTGCCTAGCGAGCGCTCCGGCAAAATCACTTCCGCGCCGCCATGCATGGCGGCCATCACCGCAATGGCACCAGGAAGGTCCTTCGCGGCACCCGCTGGTGACTGATGCCGGAAGGCGGTTGGCCCGATGCTTGGGGCTGCCCGCCACCGAATGAGTCGGCGGCGGGCGGAGGCCTGCATGACCCCGACCAAGCTGCTCATAGGACAGATCCTTGTCGTGCTCGCGATCATCGTCGCGGGCATCTGGTCTGCCACCCAATGGGCGGCGGCGGCCCTCGCATACCAGCCGCAGCTTGGCGAACCCTGGCTCCTTTTTCTAGGAATTCCGGTCTATCGACCCTGGTCGATCTTCGTCTGGTGGTTCCAGTACGACGCCTATGCGCCGGTCGTCTTCGACGAGGCCGGTGCAATAGCGGCGGCAGGTGGCCTGGTCGGCTGCGGAGCTGCGATCTTCGGGTCGGTCTGGCGCGCGCGCCAATCGGGCAATGTAACGACCTACGGCTCGGCGCGCTGGGCTGGCCTGCGGGATATCGCCGCCGCTGGCCTGCTGGACGAGCGCGGCGTGATCCTCGGCCGGCTCGGCGCGCGCTATCTGCGCCACGACGGTCCCGAGCACATCATGGCATTCGCGCCGACCCGCTCGGGCAAGGGCGTGGGCCTCGTCGTACCCACGCTGCTCGGCTGGACAGGTTCGGCCGTGATCCACGACATCAAGGGCGAGAACTGGCAACTGACCGCCGGCTGGCGCCAGCGCTTCTCCCACTGCCTCCTGTTCAATCCGACCGATGCCCGCTCGGCCCGCTACAACCCGCTGCTGGAGGTCCGCCGCGGCATCGACGAGGTTCGCGACGTCCAGAACATCGCCGATATCTTGGTCGATCCCGAAGGCGCGCTCGAGCGGCGCAACCACTGGGAAAAGACGAGCCATTCGCTGCTCGTGGGCGCGATCCTTCATGTCCTCTATGCGGAGGAGGAGAAGACGCTCGCCCAGGTCGCCACCTTCCTTTCGGACCCCCAGCGCCCGTTCACCGCGACCTTGCGGCGGATGATGGCTACCAACCACCTTGGCAGCGATGCGGCACCGCGCGTGCACCCGGTCGTCGCCTCGGCCGCGCGCGAGCTCCTCAACAAGAGCGAGAACGAGCGCTCGGGCGTCCTCTCGACCGCCATGTCCTTTCTCGGGCTTTACCGCGACCCAACCGTCGCTGCCGTGACAAGCGCGTCGGACTGGCGGATCGCCGACCTCGTCGAGGCCAAAAATCCGGTCTCATTGTACCTTGTCGTGCCACCATCGGACATCAGCCGCACCAAACCGCTGGTTCGGCTCATCCTCAACCAGATCGGTCGCCGGCTGACCGAGGAGCTGCAGGCGGAGGGCGCCGCGGGCCAGGCTAGCATGCGCGGCAACCGTCATCGGCTTCTCATGATGCTCGACGAATTCCCCGCGCTGGGCCGCCTCGATTTCTTCGAGACGAGCCTCGCCTTTCTCGCCGGCTACGGGGTGCGCGCATTCCTCATCGCTCAGAGCCTCAACCAGATCGAGAAAGCTTATGGCGAGCACAACGCTATCCTCGACAACTGTCATGTCCGCATTGCTTTCGCCAGCAATGACGAGCGCACCGCGAAGCGCATCTCGGATGCCCTTGGCACTGCCACCGAACAGCGGGCCATGCGCAACTATGCCGGTCACCGGCTCGCGCCCTGGCTCGCCCACGTCATGGTCAGCCGCCAGGAGACCGCCCGCGCACTGCTGACGCCTGGCGAGGTCATGCAGCTCAGCCACAAGGACGAGCTCGTGCTGGTCTCGGGCCATCCGCCAGTGCGCGCCAGCAAGCTGCGCTACTATGAGGACAGTTGCCTTGCCGCCCGCGTGCTGCCTGCACCCGCGCTGACTCCTGGCGCGTACCAGGATTTGCCGCCGCAGCGCGCCGACGACTGGGCTGGCCAGGTCCGCAGCGCTGACGAACGGCTCGGCGGCCGCCTCGACCTTGATGACGGCGCCGATGCCGGCGGGCACGAGCAGGCTCGCCACCCCGCGCACGAGATCGAGGTCGTCGCATTACCAGACGCAGAGATCGCCGATCCCCTCGGCCTGGCCGACGACGATGGTGACCAGGCTGCCGAGCGCCGAGCCATGGACCGGGTCCAGGCGCTCGGAGCGGCGCGAGCCGTCTACGCGCTTGATGCCGGGACGCCGCGTCCCGACGACCTCCAGCTGGATTTTTGACCATGGAGAAGGTTCGGCATCAGCTCTTCCTCCCGAGATCCCTTAGCGACAGGCTTGAGGCGCTGGCCGCGAGGCCCGGCGCGACCAAGTCGGCAATCCTGGTCGATGCCTTGACCGCGTGGCTCAATCGCCGCGGCGCGTCCGAGCTCGAGGACCGCTTCTCGATCCGGCTGGACCGTCTGACCCGGGCTATCAGCCGGGTCGACCGGGATACCTATGTGATCCTCGAGACGCTGGCCCTTTTCATCCGCTTCGAGCTCGCGATCCAGACCCCACTTGCCGAGAATGACCAGGCTGGTCGTGCGCTGGGTGCCAAGCGCTTCGAGGCCTTCGTCAACCAGGTGGGCCGCCAGGTCGCGACCGGTCGGCGGACGCTGGGATCGGAGCCGGGCGAGTGAGCGCGCAGCAAGACCCGGCGACGCTTTCGAGCGCGCGACGCCGCGCGATGCTCAGGACCGCGATGGGGCCGGAGATCGCTTCGGCGCTCGCTGACCCCCGGACCCAGGAGATCATGGTCAACCCGGACGGCGCCCTGCGGATCGACCGCCTTGGCGAAGGCCGTATCGACACAGGCGTGCGAATCCCGCCCGCGCAAGTCGAGCGCATCATCCGCCTCGTGGCCAGCCATGCCCGCGCCGAGATCCATGGCGACAGGCCGGTAATCTCGGCGGAGTTGCCGCCCCATGCCGAAGGGCGTGCGGGCGAACGCTTCGAAGGCGTGCTGCCGCCTGTTTCCGAGGCTCCCTGCTTTTCCATTCGCAAGCCTGCCGAGCGGCTCCACCTGCTCGAGGACTATGTCGCCGAGGGCATCATGCCGGCTGAATCTGCAGGGTTGCTGCGCACGGCGGTGGCCGACCGGCTCAACATCCTCGTCGCCGGCGGCACCAGTTCGGGCAAGACGACGCTTGCCAATGCGCTTCTTGCCGAGATGGCCAGTGTCGATGCCCGTGTCATCCTCATCGAGGACACCCGGGAATTGCAATGCCCCCTGCCTGACACGGTCGCGCTGCGGACCAGGGCGGGCGCCGCCTCGATGACCGACCTCGTGCGCTCGACGATGCGCCTGAGGCCCGACCGTATCGTGGTTGGCGAGGTGCGCGGCCCAGAGGCGCTCGACATGTTGAAGGCATGGAACACCGGGCACCCTGGCGGCATCGCCACGGTCCACGCCAACTCGGCCCGCGCTGCGCTCACCCGGATCGAGCAGCTCGTCCAGGAGGCCGTGGTGACCGTGCCGCGGCAACTCATCGCCGAGGCCATCGACATCATCGTCTTCATCGCTGGTCGCGGCGCTGGCCGCCGGGTGGCCGCGGTCGTGCGGGTCGCCGGGTTGGACCCTCGCACCGGTGCCTACGACCTTGCCGATCTTCTCAATCCCCAACCCGAAGGAGATGCTTCATGACCAAGCCCACCCGTTTCCCGATGCCGTCCGCGCTGGCTGCGGTCGCTGCCCTCGCCACTTCCCTCATGGTCTCGGCGCAGGCGCATGCGGCGGGTTCCGGCATGCCATGGGAGGAGCCGTTGCAGCAGGTGCTGGAGTCAGTGCAGGGCCCCGTCGCGAAGATCGTCGCGGTGATCATCATCATCGTCACCGGTCTCACGCTCGCGTTCGGCGAGACAGCCGGTGGCTTCCGCCGCCTGATCCAGATCGTCTTCGGGCTGTCGATCGCCTTTGCCGCGTCGAGCTTCTTCCTCTCCTTCTTCAGCTTCGGCGGCGGGGCCCTCATCGCATGAGCGGCAGCGTCCACCATTCTGCCAGCGGCCACGTCGAGGGCTTCGAAGCGCCAATCCATCGCTCGCTTGGCAGCCCGATCCTGCTCGGCGGCGCACCGCGCGGCATCGCCATCGTCAACGGTACGCTCGCTGCGGCCGTCGGGCTGGGCCTCCAGCAATGGCTGGCCGGCCTGGTGCTCTGGGCGGCGGGGCACAGCCTCGCCGTCCTCGCCGCCCGGCGTGATCCCGACTTCGCCCCGGTGCTCGTCCGGCACCTGCGGCAGAAAGGTTACCTCGCATGCTGAACCTTGCCGAATATCGGTCGCGCGCCGACCGGCTGGCCGATCACTTGCCGTGGGCGGCCCTGGTCGGGCCAGGCATCGTGCTCAACAAGGACGGAAGCTTCCAGCGCACGCTCGCCTTTCGCGGGCCAGACCTTGAGTCCGCCACCGAAGCCGAGCTGATCGGTGCCTGCGCGCGAGCGAACAATGTCCTTAAGCGCCTTGGCAGTGGCTGGGCGATGTTCTTCGATGCCGAGCGGGTGGCCGCCCCCGGCTATCCCGCAAGTCGGTTCCCTGATCCGGCCAGCGCCCTTGTCGATCGCGAGCGCCGCGCTGCGTTTGAGGCGGAAGGCGTGCATTTCGAGAGTCGCTACCACCTGACCCTCCAATGGCTACCTGCCGCCGATGCCGTGGATAGCGCCGGGCGCAGGCTCGTCGACCGGCCAGATGCCGACGGGGCAAGGGACTGGCGAGGGGCGCTGTCGGGCTTCGCGGCCGAGACCGACCGCGTGGCAGACCTCCTGTCGAGTTTTATGCCCGAAGTTCGTGCACTGGACGACAGCGAGACGCTGACCTTCCTCCACGGGTGCATTTCGGAAAAGCGGCATCCTGTCTCCGTGCCGGAAACGCCGGTCTATCTCGACGCGCTGCTGGTCGATACGCCGCTGACCGGTGGGCTCGAGCCGATGCTCGGGGCAAGCCACATGCGAACGCTGAGCGTGCTCGGCTTCCCGAATATGAGCCGGCCGGGCATCCTTGACGCGCTCAATCACCTTGGCCTGCCTTATCGCTGGGTCACGCGCTTCATCGCGCTCGACAAGGCAGAGGCAACCAGGACGCTGACCGGAATTCGCCGGCAGTGGTTCAACAAGCGCAAGTCGGTCAGCGCCCTGCTGCGCGAGGTCCTCTACAACCAGCCGACGCAGTTGCTCGACAGCGATGCGGACAACAAGGTCGTCGATGCCGACGAAGCCCTGCAGGTGCTCGGGCAGGACCATGTCGCATTCGGCTACCTGACCACGACGATCACGGTAAGCGACCGGGACCGGGGCGCAGTCGAGGAGAAGCTCCGCGCCGTCGAGCGCATCGTCAATGGCCTTGGCTTCACGACCATTCGTGAAGGCGTGAATGCCGTCGAGGCGTGGCTCTCCTCGCTTCCCGGCCAGTCCTACGCCAACGTCCGGCAACCGCTTGTCCATACGCTCAACCTTGCGCACCTCATGCCGCTTTCGAGCACCTGGGCTGGCCCTCGCCGGAACGATCATCTCGACGGGCCGCCCCTGCTCCTCGCCAGCACGGCGGGCTCGACGCCCTTCCGCCTGTCAACGCACGTCGGGGATGTCGGCCATATGCTGGTCGTTGGCCCCACCGGAGCTGGCAAGTCCGTGCTCCTCGCCACCCTTGCGCTTCAGTTCCGGCGCTACGAGGGCGCGCAGGTCTATATCTTCGACAAGGGCTTTTCCGCGCGTGCCGCCGTTCTTGCCTGCGGCGGCATGTACCATGCCCTGGGCAGCGACGAGGGCAAGGCGCTCGCTTTCCAGCCGTTGGCCGGAATCGACCGGCCCCTCGAGCGCAGTTGGGCAGCGGAATGGATCGCGGCCCTGCTCGAGCATGAGAAGGTCGCGGTCACCCCGGACGTAAAGGACATGCTGTGGTCGGCGCTGGGCAGTCTCGCCACCGCACCGGCTGAGCAGCGGACGATGACCGGCCTCGCGCTGCTGCTCCAATCCAATGCCCTGCGCACGGCCTTGCAACCCTACACGTTGGACGGCCCCTATGGGCGTCTGCTCGATGCCGCCGAGCAGGGCCTCGAGCTTGCCGACATGCAATGCTTCGAGACGGAGGCCTTGATGGGCCAGGCCGGCGTGGTCGCCCCGGTGCTGTCCTATCTCTTCCACCGCCTGGAGGAGCGGTTCGGCGGCCGCCCGACGCTGCTTATCCTCGACGAGGCCTGGATATTCCTCGACCATCCGCTGTTCGCAGCCCGGATCCGGGAATGGCTCAAGGTCCTCCGCAAGAAGAACGTCTCGGTGGTCTTCGCCACGCAGAGCCTTGCCGACATCGCGGGGTCGTCGATCGCACCCGCCATCATCGAAAGCTGCCCGCAACGCATCCTGCTCCCGAACGATCGGGCGATCGAACCGCAATCCCGGAGCATCTACGAGCAATTCGGGCTCAATGACCGACAGGTCGAGCTGGTCGCAAGGGCGACGCCCAAGCGCCAGTACTACCTCCAGTCTACCCGTGGGAACCGCCTGTTCGAACTGGGTCTCGGCCCTGTCGCGCTCGCGTTCTGCGCTGCCTCCGATCCCGCGACCCAGGCTCGCATCGACGCGCTGCTCGAGGCGGGCGGCACTGACAACTTCGCGGCCCGCTTCCTGCGCACCGCTGGCCTCGACTGGGGGGCTGACCTCCTGGCCCAGGCACCCGAATCCTTGTCCCCCGAAGAAGGAGAATCCTGATGCGAATTCCTGCCCCCGCCCATGCCGTCGCATGCAGCCTTGCACTGGCCTCCGTCTGCGTGACGGGCGCGATACTCGGCCTGCCCGCTGCGCCCGCCCAGGCGCAGATCTCGGTCTTCGACCCGAGTAACTACGCCCAGAACATCCTGACCGCTGCGCGCACTCTCCAGCAGGTCAACCAGCAGATCAGGCAACTCCAGAACGAGGCGCAGATGCTTGTCAACATGGGCAAGAACCTCTCCCGGATCGATTTTCCCCAGCTCGACGCCCTTCAGCAGAAGCTCGCCCAGATCGATCGCCTCATGGGCCAGGCCCAGGGTATCGATTTTCGGGTCGACCAGCTCGACGACCGGTTCCGATCGCTGTTTCCGCAGGACTTTGCGACAGCCCTTCGAACCGACCAGCGCGTGCAGGGCGCCCGCGGCCGGCTCGAGGCCAGCATGGATGCCTTTCGCCAGACGATGACGGTCCAGGCGCAGGTCGTCGAGAACGTGCGGGACGACACCCAGGCGCTCGCCGACATCGTCTCGCGGAGCCAGGGCGCCGAGGGCTCACTGCAGGCGCAGCAGGCGACTAACCAGTTGCTCGCCCTGACGGCAAAGCAGCAGTTCCAGATCCAGCAGATGATGGCCGCCCAGTTCCGGGCCGAGGCCCAGGAACAGGCCCGCCGGGCGACGCAAGGGGCCGAGGCGCGCGCCGCAACGAAGAAGTTCCTCGGTTCCGGGTCGGCCTACACACCGCAGTAGCCCCCACGCGGCAGAAAGCCGATCCGGTCCTGGCGGCAAGGCGAGCCTCCCGCGCCTGCCGTCGCCCGCGGGGCGTGGCCTGCCCCCAGTCACGCCCCGCGGCATCCACCCCCATTCAGGAAGATCACGCCCGTGAACGACCTCAACGTCATCGACCGCTTCATGCAGTCGTTCATTACCTATATCGACAGCGGGTTCGGACTGCTCGGCTCGGACGTGGGCTTCCTGACGTCCGTGCTTATCGGCATCGACATAACGCTTGCCGGCCTGTTCTGGGCGATGGGCGGCGAGGACAATGTCATCGGCCGCTTCGTCCGAAAGATTCTCTACATCGGCGCGTTCGCATTCATCCTGAACAGCTTCTCTACGCTCGCCGACATCATCTTCCGGTCTTTCGCGCAGGCGGGGCTCACCGCTGGCGGCGGCACGCTTGGCGCCGATGACCTGCTCAAGCCAGGTCGGCTCGCAGGGACCGGGTTCGAGGCAGCCTGGCCGCTGCTCAGCCAGGCGAGCGAGATGGTCGGTTTCACAACCTTCTTCGACAATTTCCTGACGATCATGGTGCTGCTGTTCGCGTGGGCCCTGGTGATCATCGCCTTCTTCATCCTCGCGGTGCAGATGTTCGTCACGATCATCGAGTTCAAGCTGACGAGCCTTGCTGGCTTCATTCTCGTGCCGTTCGCCCTTTGGAATCGAACCAGCTTCCTCGCCGAGCGCGTTCTCGGCAACGTGGTCTCCTCGGGCATCAAGGTGATGGTGCTCGCGGTGATTGTCGGCATCGGATCCAATTTCTTCGCCGAGTTCACGGCTGCCCTCCAGGGCCAGGAGCCAGACATTGGTCAGGCCATGAGCCTTGTGCTGGCGAGCCTGTCCCTGTTCGGCCTCGGAATCTTCGGCCCCTCGATCGCAAGCGGCCTTGTCTCGGGCGCTCCCCAGCTTGGCGCTGGTGCAGCCTTCGGCACGGCGGCTGGGGCGGCGGGCATCACCATGGTGGCAGGCGGCGCGGCCGTGGGCGGTGCGCGCGCGCTCGGCGGGGCAGCGCTGGGAGCGGTCCGTTCCGGCACGGCCATGGGTTCGGCAGCAAGCACGACCTATGGCCTTGGCCAGAAGGCGGCGGGCAACTCCTCGGTTAGCGCTGGCCTTGCGGGGGTAGGGAGAGCCGCAGGCAATGCAGTTCGGGCCAAGGCATCGGATGCACTGGGCCTCGGCGAAGCTGCGTCGAACGGACGCCAGGCCGCCTGGAATGCGCTCCACGACACGAAAACGAACCCTGCACAGGCCCAGGCAGGAGGCGACAACGAGGCGGCGCCCGCCTGGGCGCGCGCCATGCGGGCCGAGCAGTCCTCGCGGCATCGCCGGCAGCTGGCCCTTCATGCCCTTCAACAGGGCGACCGAGGCGGCGGAGCCGCCACTCCCGACATCAAGGAAAGGAACGACTAGGCCATGATCTTCAAGCGCAGCGTCCAGCGCTATGGACGCACCCCAATTCCGGAGACGCCATACCAGCGTGCAGGGCCAGGTCTGGGATGACCGGATCGGCTCGGCCCGGGTGCAGGCACGCAACTGGCGCCTCGCGGCCTTCGTGAGCCTCGGCCTCGCCGCAAGCCTGTCGGGCGGACTTGTCTGGCAGTCCCTGCAGAGCCGGGTGGTACCCTATGTGGTCGAAGTCGATCGACTGGGCGAAGCCCGCGCCGTCAGCGAGGCGGCGGCCGGCTACCAGCCAACCGATCCGCAGATCGCCTGGCATCTTGGCCGCTTCATCACGAACGTACGCTCGGCGTCGCTTGACCCTGTCCTGATGAAGCGCGGTTGGCTCGAGGCCTACGATTTTGCGACACGGCGCGGGGCCCAGTTCCTGGGCGACTACGCCCGCAGCAATGATCCGTTCGCACGTATTGGCGAGCGAACGGTATCGGTCCAGGTCACGAGCGTCGTGCGGGCTTCCGACACATCGTTCCAGGTCAAGTGGACCGAGACCGTGTTCGAGCGCGGTGCACGGGCCGGGAGCAGCCGTTGGACGGCCATCCTCACCATCGTGACCAAGCCCCCCGTCGATGCCGACACGCTCCGTCGCAATCCGCTCGGCATCTACGTCGACGCGATCGACTGGAGCCGCGAGCTCGATGGCGAGCCGCAATCCCCATCACCCTCGAGGCCAGTTCCAATGGCCACGCCAACCTCGAACCTGCCACTCGGCTCGCCGCTCGATCCCGGCCTAGCGGCGCCTGCCACCCAGAACGCCAAGGAGGTCCAGCCATGATCATCCGCTCCATGCTTTTCCCCATTGTCGCGCTTGCCTGCGTCCCGGCCCAGGCCCACGAAGGTGCATCGCCCGTGCGCCGAGTGGCCGTCGCCAATCGCAACGCGACCGAGCAACCCGCGGCGCAGGGGTTCATCAACGCAGCGCAGGTCTATGCCTTTTCCGAGGGAATGATCTTCCAAGCCTACACCGCGCCAGGAGCAGTGACCGACATCGCATTGCAGCCGGGCGAAGCCCTCGTGGCCGTGGCGAGCGGTGACACGGCGCGCTGGGTTATCGGCGATACGACCAGCGGGAACGGCGATACCCGGCGAACGCACATCCTCGTAAAGCCGTTCAACGCTGGGCTCATCACCAACCTCGTCATTACCACCGACCGGCGGACGTACCACCTGCGCCTCGCCAGCACGGCACGAACGCCAATGGCGGCGATAAGCTGGACCTATCCCCAGGACGAACTGCTTGCGCTCAAGCGGCAGGCGGAAGTTGCCCGGTCCGCGACGCCGGTCGCAGCGGGCCTCGATGTGGACCAGTTGCGCTTCGACTATGCCTTGTCAGGGGACCGGCCTGCATGGCGGCCGCTGCGCGCATTCGACGACGGACAGAAGACATATATCGAGTTTCCCTCGGGCCTGTCGCAGGGCGAGGCGCCGCCATTGTTCGTGCTTGGGGCCGACGGAAAGGCCGAACTCGCCAACTATCGGGTGCGCGAGCGCTACTACATCATCGACCGCCTGTTCGATGTGGCCGAGCTGCGGCTCGGTCTCAAGAAGCAGCAGGTCGTCCGTATCACTCGCGGGGGCCGGGCGAAGCATCGGAGGGGCGCATGACGGCCGAAAACGCCGGGCAGCCGGCTACGCCCGCCGCCAAGGTCGATCCCGAGACGCTGGTCCTGCGTGCGAGTCCCGCACGGGCCATCCGGTTTCGGCGGGGTGCGATCATCGGCATTGCCGCACTGGGCTCGGCCAGCCTGATGGGCATTGCCTGGATGGCGCTGAAACCCCGGATCTTCCACCGGCAAGCCCAGGAAAGCGAGCTGGCGCAGCCGTTGGGCAAGACCTCGAGCGACGCACTTGCGGCCTTGCCGTCAAGCTATGGCGATGCCCCAAGGCTGGGGCCGCCATTGCCAGGCGACCTTGGCCGACCGATCCTGCGCGCGCAGCAGCAACAGCTCGCGCCGGTGGACGGCGCTGCGGCCGCCCGGACAGGCGCCGACACTGCCGAGGCAGAGAGGATGGCGCGCCTCGCGGAGTTCAAGGCTGCGCGTCAGTCGGGGCTCATGGTCCAGACGAGGCCCGGCGATTCCGCGCCATCGGCAACCGAAGCCAACTCGGAGGGCCAACCGCTCGTCCCGGCAGCAGCGGCGGCCCCGCAGGATCGCAAGACAGCATTCGCCGAGCGGGCGGACCCGGGGGGCGATGCCAATCCGCACGCGCTGATGGCCCCGGCCTCTCCCTACATGCTGTCCGCGGGAAGCGTCATCGCGGCCAGCCTCATCACGGGTATCAATTCGGACCTGCCAGGCCTGGTCACTGCCCAGGTCACACAGAACGTGTTCGATAGCGCAACCGGTCGTTTCCTGCTGGTGCCGCAAGGGGCCCGGCTGGTCGGCAAGTATGACAGCGTCGTCGCCTTCGGGCAGCGCCGCGCGCTGGTAATCTGGCAAAGGATCATCCTGCCCGACGGTAGCTCGCTGCGCCTCGACAACATGCCTGCGACCGATCCGTCGGGCTATGCGGGTCTCGCGGACAAGGTCGATTTCCATAGCTGGGCACTGCTCAAGGGCGTCGCCATGGCGACCTTGCTTGGGGTGGGTTCGGAACTGTCCATCAAGGGCGAGAGCGACCTCGTCCAGGCGATCCGCGAGTCCACGCAGCAGAACGTATCGCGCGCTGGCGACCAGTTGACGTCCCGAAACCTCGACGTCCAGCCGACCATCACGATCCGCCCCGGCGCACCAGTACGGCTGCTGGTGAGCCGGGACCTCATCCTCGCGCCCTGGCGCGGCAATATTGGAGGATAGCCATGGCCGAACTGAAGCTTGCCAAGCTGCCGGACCGCACGCCGGTCAAGCTTGCGATCACGATCACGCCCGACCTGCAAGGCGCCTTGCGTGAATATGCCGCCATCTATGCGGCGGCCTATGGCTGCGAAGAGCCCATCGCTGAACTGATTCCGGCGATGCTGACAGCCTTCCTCGAGAGCGACCGGGCCTTTGTCCGGGCTCGCGAGGCAGCACAGCGGGGGCGGGCATGATTGACCATAAGACGGAGCAGGCATTGCAGCCACTGACGGTCCGGGTCGCCACCGCCGTGCGCATCACGGGCCTCAGTCGCTCGCGGATCTACGAGTTGATCCAGTCCGGGGACCTCGAGACCATCAAGGTCGGCCGGGCGACGCTGATCCAGTTCCGGAGCCTCAGGAACCTGACCCAGACCTAGCCGACGGCCCAGTTGCCGCATCAAGCACGGGGTGACGGCAATCGCTCGCTATTCCGCACTGTCTACCGGATGCGGGGCCCAGTCCTCGAAGCGGGCGGCCAGGTCATCCGGGGGGACGATACGGCCCTTGTCATCGACAAAGGCGACATGGATTTCCGAACCGTCGGACTGGCGCACCAGTCTCATGGGCGGTGTGCGGCCCTGGCCAACCCAGTGATCGGACCACTCGCGCATGGCCAGGAACGGCAGGCGTAGCGCCTCGCCCATCTCGGTGAGGCAGTATTCCTTCCGGGGCCGGCTGCCGTCCGCCTTGTAGTCCTGCTGGGTCATCAGCCCCGAAGCGACGAGGCGCTTGAGCCGGTCGGCCAACACGGTCCGCGGAATTCCAATCTCGGTATGAAAATCGTCATATCGCCTCACCCCGAACAGGGCGCTGCGCAGGATCAGCAACGACCAGCGATCCCCCAGGAAATCGAAGCTCGCCGCCAGCGTGCAATGGCTGATGTGGATCGGGGACTGTCGGCGAAACGGAGGTGTGGCCATGCGGCCCACAATATCTGGGTTGCAAAAACAAATCCAGCCTCTATGCCTAGGTATCAAATATGGACTCAGTATCGATGTGAGGAGGCACCGTCGTGAGCGCAATGAACCTGGCCATTCTCTGGCCAACCGTGGCCCTGGCAGGGCTGATATTCGTCGTCTGGTCCGTTCTGCTGCGGAAGCGCTTCGCCCATATCGCGGCCAACCGGCCCACCGCTGCCGACTTCGCCAATGCGGAAGCTGTCGGCCGTTACTTTCGTCCCGTCGAACGGCCCGCGCAGAACCTTGCCAACCTGTTCGAGATGCCGGTGCTCTACTTCGCGCTGGTGCCACTGCTGATCCTGACGGGCGGTGCCTCGCCTGCGCAGGTCGCGCTGGCGTGGATCTTCGTCGCGCTCCGGGTGGTGCATTCCGCCATCCACATCGGCCCCAATACGGTTCGGACCCGGGCCCGCGTCTATATCGCCTCGAGCATCGTGCTGTTCGCGATGTGGGTGGGCTTCGTCATCGATCTCCTGGCAATCAGCGGAGTTGGCGCATGAGCTTTTCCAAGGGCGACGCCCAGCGGCCCCATGTCCTCATCATCCATGAAGTGGAGGACTACGAGAAGTGGAAGGCTGTGTTCGACGATGCGGCCGCGATCCGGCGCGAGGCCGGAGAGATCGCCTATCAACTGCTGGCCTACGACACGGATGCCCGTCAGGTCGTCCACTTCTCGCAATGGACTTCTCTCGATGCGGCTCGCGCCTTTTTCGAATCTCCGCAGCTCGTCGAAATCCGGCGTATCGCTGGCGTTCGGGCGCCGGAGTTCCGCTACCTCAACCAGATCGAAGCGAGGACGCTTTGATGGTTGCATGTCATTGTCCTGCAGGAGTGAAGCCCCATGTCCGTTCCCGTTAGGCTGAAGCGCCTCACAGCCCCTGACGTCCTTGGTAGGAAGGCTGGCGAGAAACTTGTCGTCCTCACCGCATACCATGCCCAGTCGGCCCGGATGGCTGATCCGCATTGCGACGTCCTGCTTGTCGGCGATTCCCTTGGCAATGTTCTCTATGGCTTCGACACGACCCTGCCGGTGACGCTCGACATGATGATCATGCACGGGCGGGCCGTGGTGGCTGCATCGCGCCGGGCGCTGGTCGTGGTGGACATGCCCTTCGCATCGTATGAAGTCTCGAGAGAGCAGGCATTCGCGTCGGCGGCACGCGTCATGCAGGAGACTGGCTGCGGAGCCGTCAAGCTCGAGGGCGGGGTCCATTTCGCCGAGACCATCGCCTTCCTCGTTGCCCGCGGCATACCGGTCATGGGGCATGTCGGCCTGACTCCGCAGTCGATCCACACGATCGGATCGTTTAGATCCCAAGGAAAGGCCGAGGCCGCCGCCTTGGGCAGCTCCAACCAGCCGGGACCGATCGAGGCTGATGCCATCGCTGTCGCCGAGGCCGGTGCATTCTCGATGGTGATAGAAGCGGTGGTCGAGCCTTTGGCACGGCACATCAGCGAGAGGGTCGCCGTACCCACGATCGGCATCGGCGCGAGCCAGGCTTGCGATGGGCAGGTCCTGGTCCTTGAAGACATGCTGGGGATGACGGAGCGAACGGCGCGCTTCGTGCGCCGGTTTGCGGATCTCGGATCGGAGGCCGATGCGGCAATCGGAGCCTTTGCCGATGCGGTCAGGAAGGGAGCATTCCCTGCCCGAGAACATCTGTATGGGCTGCCCGGAGCATGACCGCTGGGTTGCCTGGGAGTTGCCCTGACATCCGGGAATGCCGATCAGGTATGGCGCTGCGCTCAATTTTACGTTGATCGCATTTAGTCCATCACAAATGCGCCAAATCAGCGATTGTCGAAATGCAAATTGCGGAAATTTTGATAATCTGCTATTTAGGCCGTTATGGCCGAACCAAATCGCAATAGACTAAAATATGTCCTTGATCGGGTTCCGGCTGGCTTCCTGGTCGACTCCCAATGGTTGGGGGCCCATGACGTCGCCAAGAGTTCGGCATCGAACTATGATCGAGACGGCTGGCTCGAGCGTGTTGCGCGGGGCGTCTATCGCCGCCCCTACCCGGGCAAGCCAGCGGGAAATGTTGTCGAATGGAAGATGGCGGTGCTCTCGGCCCAGTGGATCATGGGTTATGATTTCCATGTCGGCGGCATGAGCGCGCTAAGCCTTGAAGGGCACAACCACTATCTCGGCCTCGGCCGCAGCGCGAATGTCTATCTCTACGGCAACGTTCCGTCCTGGTTGTCCAGGCTAACTCTCGACGCTCATTTTGTGATGCGGCGAAGGCAGTTGTTCGGTTCGGAGCCTCTTGGAATCGAGGACCATGACTTCGACCCTGCGGCAGGGACTGGGCCGAACCCCTGGGACTGGCCGATGCGGCGATCGACCCCCGAGCGCGCGGTGCTTGAAGCCCTGAACGAACTTCCGGACCAGGAGAGCTTCCACAAGGTCGACATGCTTTTCCAGGGACTGGCGACGCTGCGCCCCGGCCGGTTGAGTGCCTTGCTGGGCGCCTGCAAGAGCGTAAAGGTGAAGCGGCTGTTCTTCCTGTTCGCCGACCGGCATCGGCATCGGTGGCTGCCGCACATCGATCGCGCTGGAATCGATATGGGCAAGGGGCCGCGCATGCTGGTCGAAGGCGGTCGCTATGCGGCAGCCTATCAACTTGTCGTGCCAGAGGAGTTTGCGGCGGCCGAGCCTGCCAACGAGGTCGGCGATGGCGCGTGAACGCTATGCGGCCCAAGTCAGCCTCCTGGTGAGCGCAATCCCCATCGTGGCCGACGAGCCGGATTTCGCACTCAAGGGCGGCACGGCGATCAATCTCTTTTATCGCGACATGCCGCGGCTCTCGGTCGACATCGACTTGACCTACGTGCCGCTCCACGATCGCGAAACCGCCCTTGCCAACATCGATGCTGCCTTCGATCGCATTGTCGAGCGTGCACGGAAGAGCCTCCGCGGTGTCGATGCGCGACGGATCAGCGGCGGGGGTGACGGCGACACCAGGGTCCTCCTCCGTTCCGCCGATGCCGAAGTGAAGATCGAAGTTTCGCCCGTTCTTCGAGGCACCGTGAAGGCGCCGCACATCATGCGGGTCACGGATGCGGTGGAGGAGGCATTCGGCTTTGCGGAAATGCCGGTGCTTTCCTTCGAGGACATCTATGCCGGCAAGGTCTGCGCGGCACTTGATCGCCAGCATCCACGCGACCTCTACGATATCCATCTGCTCTACCAGCACGAAGGCATCAACGACGACCTGTTCCGAACCTTTCTGGTCTATGCCGCCTGCTCGGGCCGCCCGATCCACGAATTGATCGATCCCAACCGCATCGATATCGACCGTGCCTTCGCGCAGGAATTCGACGGCATGACGATCGAGCATGTGCCGCTCGAAACGCTCCTCGTCGCCCGTGAGCGCCTGATCGAGGATATCCAAGCACGGACCAATGGCGCCGCGGCGGAATTTCTCCTGTCTCTCCACGATGCGCAGCCTGACTTCAGCCTGATTGGCTTGCCAGAAGCGGCGAACCTCCCTGCGGTTCGGTGGAAACTGATCAATCTCAGGAAGCTCATGGCGCTAAACCCTGAGAAGCATGCCGATCTACGTAGTAGGCTCAATGCTGCAATCGGCAGATAATGCAGGCCTCTTAGGTCTGGCGGCTATCGCCCTCACAGCGGACGTTGCAGGAACCTGACGACGAAACGGGAAAGCGCCCAAGGCGCTGGGAACAGTTGGGTTGCAAAAGCAAATCCAGCCTATATAGCTAGGTATCGAATCTGCACTCAGATTGATTTTGCGACGTGGAATCAGCGCATCACCCGGCGTTCACATGCCGGCATTCGAATCCGTCCGACCGGGCAATAGGCTTTGAGTAGGAACCGCATCATGCCGACTACCTCCGAAAAGCGTGCTGACTTTCGGGCAATGCACGACGCAGGATTCTTCATAGTCCCAAACGTCTGGGATGCAGGCAGTGCCGCCCGTCTAACCAAGCTCGGTTTCAAGGCGCTGGCTTCAACCAGTGCCGGTGCAGCCTGGGCTGCAGGCAAAAACGACGGCGATCTTTCGCGCGATGAAGTGCTTGCTCATCTCAGGCTGCTTGTCGATGCAACCCACCTGCCGATCAATGCCGACTTCGAGAACGGCTTTGCCGACACCCCCGCTGGTGTCGCTGCAAACGTCGCGATGGCATTGGACACCGGCATCGCTGGCATCTCGATAGAGGATTGGTCGGGCAGTGAGATGTACGAATTGGGCATCGCCGTGGAGCGCATAGCGGCCGCACGGGCGGTTATCGACGCGATCGATCTCAGCGTCATGCTGATTGGGCGGAACGAGAATTTTCGTGTTCCCGGCATGACGACTTCCGAAAGCATCACGCGTGCGATCGCCTATGCCGAAGCGGGCGCCGATTGCCTGTTCGTGCCTTTCATCAGCGATCCAGCCGCAGTGAAAGAATTGGTAGCCGCCGTGTCGCCCAAGCCAGTCAACCTCGTCGTCCATGAGTATGACGCATCGATCCGGGATTACGCAGAGCTTGGCGTGCGCCGCTTCAGCTTGGGCGGGAGCTTGGCGAGACGGGCTTGGTCGGCGGTCGAAGTGGCCGCAAGGGAGCTAAGGCAATTCGAGGGGGCAGCCGTTATCCAGTAGCTCCTTGTGATCGCAGTTAGCTACTAAGCAGCCTACGATCCGTTGGACGGATGATTTTCGGCTGAAAGCAAATGGCAGCTTCAGATTCGCATGGGCTGGAGCGGTCCTTCGTTGCTTCAGTGCTGAGTGCCGCTCCCGACCAAGTCCTGCCGATCGCTGGGCACGCGTTCGAAGGCAACTTCTGCCAAAGTCTACCGCTAGCCCGATTCTCCGCTGACCGACAAAAACTTTCCTAATCTCGCTCATTTAGTCCGCTCGCACACCATCCCGAAAGCCGCGGCTAATTAGCTCCCCAGCAACTGGCGAGAATTGGTAATAGACTCAGCGGGTGGCTGCGTCCGCAGCCGAGAGTCTGCTCACCCGGCTCCGCGTACCATTTCAACTAGGCGGTCGAAAAACTCCGGAAGCGCCTCGTCAGGGTCAAGGGCGTCGGAAACGATAGGCGAAACGCCGCGGCTCTCTAGTACCTCTTCCTGTACGACGTCCGGTCGAACCAAGAAGATGAATGATCGTGGCCGCCGCTTCGCATAAGCCGTGCCGTCCCAAGTACGCTTGAGCTTATAGAGGAGAAGGCGAAGGTTAAGATCTCTGAGGCTGTATCCGACGAACAAAATCGTGCGGCCCAGCACATCCGACCGGAGCTTCAGATCAAGTGGCGATTCAAATTCTAGTCGTTCGAAATAATCCGACTCTGTTACAACGAGAGAATTGTCGTCTGAAAAGTCACCATGAAACTTAACGACGTGGGCGTGATCCGGCTTCGCATCAGCGATGTCGACTACCGACGCGATCTTTGAGACATTGTGCCCGCGCAGCCGAAACGCACGCTCCAGATTACTATCGTAGTTCGTCGTGTAAATGAGCGGGAAGCCAAGATCTACAATCTGGCCATGAACCTTTGAGGCAAGAAGCTTCTCGTCCGTGACGTTCCAGCTTCTGTCCATCCAACTACGCAAGTCCCCGATGCTTCCTTTCCGTAGTTTGTAAAACTCTGCCACCTGCAGATAATCTGCGCCTGGACCGACCAGAACGGCAGGATCGAAATCCAGCTCTTCGGCCATGTGCTCAATCAGTTGTCCCCACGACGGGAGGCCGAGCGGTCGAGACAAGCCTGCCCCAACGAAAAGGATCACTCTACGATCCCGAATTTCTCGCGCGAGCATGTCAAGCATCGGCCTTCCCCCGCAGATAGTCTGCAAATGCATTCAGGGCGATCCGCCGCATTGAGATGTCGTTCTTTCCCTGCCCCATCTCTGCGAAGGTCTGCTCATATCCGTCTGGGACAAATATACAGTCCCATTGAAATGAGCGATCACCGCGCGGTGCCGACGCGACTGTGCCGCGAATCTCTCCCTCGAAGTGATGGATTCGCCGACCGTCGCAGTAGCCTATCCACGTTTTTGCTGTGAGGCCTCGCTTTTCCCCATTGCCGAACAGTTCGCAGAACCGGTCGGCCTCGAGGGAATCCCAGAACGGTTGGGTTAAACCGCCCGGAAACCCATTAAGCGCATCGATGTAAAGGCACGTTTGCTCAACAAAGAGCCGGTGGCCGATGCGTTCGAAAGCACGCAGCACCTTGTCCCGCACGATCGCTTTCACGTCTGTTGTCTGAATCTCATCAATCGCGACGCTTATCGGGACCACTTGGGCGCCTAGTGGTTCAAGAATCTTCCGCGCCTCATGAAGCTTGTGCTCGTTCTTTGAAAGAAATCTAATCCGCATCGCGCCGTCCACTTCGCTCACATGGCCATTATCGCCGCTCTCTATGCTAGTCGACCTTCACGTCCACCTTCGGGGGACGCTCGTCCGGGAAACCGTACTTTCCCTTGCGGAACGTAGCGCCGTCTCAATTCCCGAGGCAATCCTCGCCGATGCGCGATATGGCTGGCACAACTTCGCAACTTTCTTGAAGGCCTACGATCTCGTTACTTCGGTGGTGAAGTCGGCCACGGACTTAGAGGTAATCGCGACCTCTTACCTGAAGCGGTGCGCCGAGCTGGGTGGTCGCTATGTGGAATTCATGTTGTCGCCGCCGGACCTCGCTCGCACCGGCGTACCGTTCAATGATCAGTTGAAGGCGCTCAGTTCTGCGGCTGATCGCGCTGCAGAAGAATGGGGCGTGCATTCGCGCCTCATCGCTACGGCGGTTCGCCATCTCGGGCCGGCTGCCGCCATTGAAGCCGCACGCATGGCTACCTCGATACAGTCCAACATGCTGGTTGGCTTCGGACTAACCGGAGACGAGCATTTGTATATGGTAGGCGAGTTCGCCGAGGCGTTCCGCATCGCGCGAGGAGAGGGGCTGCGGGCAACGGCGCACGCTGGCGAACATCGACCAGCTGATACGATACTACAAGCAATCGAAATGCTTGGTCTTGAACGCGTTGGTCACGGCATCAGAGCTGTGGAGTCGCAGGACATCATGCGACAGCTAGCCGAGGCCCAGATGCCACTCGAGATTTGCCTCGGCAGCAACTTAGCCCTCGGTCTCTGCCGCTCGGTGACGAGGCACCCCGTGGGCATACTCGCGGATGCCGGCTGCACCATTGTGCTCGGCACGGACGATCCGGGCTTCTTTGACACCGATATTGCCAAGGAGCACGCCCTTGCCCTTCAAGCAAATCCGCGTCTCGGGTTCGAGACTGTATCCGCGAACGCAATCGAGGCTGCTTTCTGTGACCAACATACTAAGTCAGTACTCGCCAAATTGCTCGAAAGCAGGCTGCGTGGCAACTCATGACCGAACTAGCCCCTGTGCCGACTGGGCGGTGTCGGCTGGCTATCTTGATCTCAACCGGTGACCTGATGGAAATTTCAAGACACGCTTGATCATCAAAGGTCCGTCTCCGATCTAACGGGATCAGGCTCAAGGGGGAATTACGGGCGATATGGCGGAAGAAGAGCAGACGTTTCTCAATACCTTCGGCTTAGATGTTTACGAGGTTCTAGCAGCAATGGAGCGTGCGAGGGCATTGCTCGACGATCCTGACACGGTCCGGGCTGTCCAGGAATTCACGAATTCCAGCCCCGGGGCCCTAAAGCGTAAAAGCGATGCGGTTCGAGGAAGCTCGGCATGGCTTGCGGGTGCCGGCAACATGACAATGACCCATATGGCATTCACCGACCCTCTGAAGCTGGATGACTGGGATGTCCTGCTCGACCGCATCCTTACGCAGCCGCCCTGCTATCGTGATCTCGCCGACTGGTGGTTGTATTTCGCCGCTCTCGAAGCGAGCACCGGGTTCCAACTCGAGATCTGCCTGGCCGCGAAGCGTGAACAGCAACTGACAGGTCGTCTGCTAGGCGCGCTTTCGGAACAAGCGAAGCGCTGGGGGGAGGTGATCGCACCGGCGGTCAAGCGCAGCGGTGCCACACTCGCCATCAGCGACATCGATCTCGAGCTTGGCGGCGGGGAGCAAACCACCGGCGGGGACTTCGGGCTCATACTCGATTTCGACGGCCGCACGGTGCAGCCCGGCGAGGCGAAGCGACCGGATGATCGCCGGATCGTGCCGCTTATCTTTCAGGCCAAGCGCTATGCTCGGCCCGATGCGGATGTGTCCCAGACCCACCTGAGACGTGGGCCGCAAAGGACGCTGCTCGCGAGCAACACCTGCGCATCCGCCTATATCTTCTACGACAATCTCGGCGATCCCGAAACGCCGTTGCCGCCGCTGGTGAAGCCGGTGGCAAAGGTGCCCCATGCCGGCAAAACGGATGTGCTCAAGGACAGCCTCGACCTTGCCACCTATCTCCTCCAGGCCGCCATCGATCCTGCCACCGCACCGCGGGCCAATTCACCCGATGATGCGCTCAGGATGATCTTCAGTCAGGCGCATCCCAGCGATTTGTCGGCCCTCGCTGTGGTGTCGAGCGACCCGCAGGCGGGCAACCGCTATCGCTCCGGCTTCTCGATGCTCAAGCATGTCATGAACAGGGGTGGGGACGAGGAGCAGCACGTCCATCTGAGGGATTAGCGCTCGCTGGGCGGAAGCCGCCGCCGCCCAGTCAGACATAGTATTTGAAGGGCTGCTTCTCTTGTCCTTTGGCTGACCCCATCGTGAGGACGTCACCAACCATGCGCGCGAACCGTACCGTGACCGGCAGGCCGTCATTGAAGTTGCAGCTGTTATAGTTGATCTTGGTTAGGCCCATGATGTCCTCGAGGACCGACCGGATCTCAGGCTTGGCATATTTGCTGCGCATGACGGTGATATGGAGCGGGTTGGGTGTCTCCGGCCCGATATAGGTGTCGAGCTGGGGCACGTAGCCGGTCGTCCAGAGATAGGCGGTCTGCTGGTCGAGCAGCAGTGCCGTCCCTCGCAGGACCGGATAGTCACCATCCCGGAAGAGCTTGGTCTCGCCGCCCGTCGTTCGAATCCGGACGCCGACCACGTTTGTTTCCTTGGGGGCTGCCGCGCAGAATGCGTTCCACTCCTCGTCATTGAAGTAGGTCTGGCCGTGAATGAAGAGCTCCCGGGGCGGCTCGTCATAGAGCTCCTGGTAGGTCTCGAGCACGAGACTGAGGAGCCGCTTCGCCGCGTCGGGCTTCAGGTGATACTCGTAGTCGCCCGTCTTCCATGGCCCGTTCGCCCCGCGGAATACGACGCCGTCGCCTTCGTTCAGGAACATTTGCGCTGCGCAGCAGGCATGTCCCTCGGGGTCGTGGGGAAGGCTCTTGTAGACCATCCCGATATAGCAGACTCCCGGTCGGATTGTCGCCAGCCGCCACGGCGGTTTGGGCTGCGTCTTGTAGTAGAGGCCCGTGGCGAGGTTCCAGGCAACCGTCGCGGCGTCCTGTGTCTTGCGCAGCGGATAGCCAGCCTTGTTCTTGAAAGCCTCGGGTGCCAGCGTGGTTTCGCGAACCAGCTGCGTCGGCGCGATATTGAGGAACTCCGCTTTGATGCGCCGATGGAAATCCGGGACGTCAGCGAAGATATCCTCGTCTGTCTGGTCGATCACGCCGGCGGCCGCCAGAAGCGGCAGGACCTCTTTTGCCTTCTGGCGCCGCGCGAAATCGCCCGGAGCCATGGTGACCCCGCTGCGGCGGGATTCCGGACGGCAACGGTCATAGATGATCTCGGGTAGAGCGAGCACCCACACATCGACTGCCTGCTCTTCGTTTCGCAGATGCTTACGCACCCGCTCAATGAAGAGCTTGGCGACCTTGTCGACGGCCTCGTGCAGATTGACGATGCTGGTCGCCTTCTCGATGTCCGCGGCTGGAATCGAGAGTGTACTGATCTCGTCAGGCTCGAAGCTGATGCCGAACGCTTCCTCAAGCCCTGGGAAGTTCGCGAGGTGGAGGCGGTCCTGCTTTTCGCCCTTGCCCGGCGGCGGCACGGCGACGACCTGCTGGATTTTACGCGCCCATGAGCGGAAATGGCCGATGCCTTCCGTCGTCCCGACCACGCCGACGCGGATCTCGCGCGTCTTCTTTGAACGGGCATGCGGACCGTAGAGGAACAGGCCGTCCTTGGGATGAGGGCTGGGCTGGCCGAAGGCAAATTCGAGGTCGGGCTCGCGAATATGGTCGACGATGAGCGATGTCTCCGGGAACTTCATTCCGGATCCTCCTCGTGGGCTTCAGGGCGACCCAGCGTGCTCAGGTCGGTTTCTTCATCGTCTCCGCTCTGCGTATCCGGCAGGTCCGTGCTCACCGGGGATGAGAACAGGATGGGAGCTGCTTCCAGCACGACATCCTCAGAAGCCGAAAGGCGAAGGCGGATGTAGGCGGATTCTCCCGACAACAGTTCGAGAAAGGCGAGCATCCGGCCATACCACTGCTTGTTGCGCCAACCCTTGCAGATCGTCCGCCGCAGCTTGTGCATCTTCCGCTTGTCGTCAATTTCGAGGCCTTCGGCCGTCCCGTTGTCGCCGGCAAAGAGGACGCGAGATTTCAGCTTGAAATGCCAGAAGGGCCAGAAATTCGGAAGTGCGGTGACACCGAACTGCCAGATATGCCCCTTCGCGCGGTTGCGCAGCATGGAGGATCGGCGGTCGCCCTGCTTGCCCCATGGGATGCGCTGGCCGATCGCCGCGACCGCGGGGGAGGCATGAAAGCCGGATCCGCCGGAGAACTGGTATTCGATTAGCCCCTTCTCTCGGCAGAAGGCGAACCAGGCCTGTTTCATCATCACGTTGATCAGGTTCTGGGCCGGCTGCTTCTCGAGCCGCAGCTTGCGATCCCCCTCCTGGACGAGCCGATCCAGCGGGATGCTGCGTTTCAGCTTGAAGCGACCGACCGACGCGAAGGCCTCGGCGATCGCGTCTTCACTCTCGAATGTCAGGATGCCGCGCCCTTGTACGGCCACTGGAAAAGGATGGGTTGCCGCAAAGCGCTTCATGCGGTCGAGATCGACCACACCGGATGGCTCATAAAAGTGGATGGCATCCGGCGCCTCGACGATCCGCAGCCAGTTGGACGTGAGCCGCTCAGGTTCATTCTTGAGCGGTATCTCGCCTCTGCGGCGAAAGATCTCCCAATGGGGGTCGATAGTGGCTGCATCCGTGCGCCGGGGTGTGCGCTGTCGTTTAAGCGTGTCGAGAAGAGTGCTCAGGCCCTCGCCCCAGCCACGCACGAAGTCGACGGCGATTGCGTCACCGAGCCCTTTGATCTTGCGACCCTGCTCGAGCTTGAGTTGAATGATGAAGCGATTGTCGTCGACCGCCTTGGCAACATCGAGCGCGATGTCGATGTCATCCTGCATCGCCTGGTCATCGGCGGTCGCATTTCGGCATACCAGAAGGACCTTCGCTGCCCGGTGTTCAAGTGCGCGACTGACCTCGCGCCGCCAGCGATCGCCCGGCTGCAAAGTCAGGATGTCGGCAAAGACCTGATAGCCTTCTGCCTCCAGCTTTGGTGCAAGCCAAAGAGCGAATTCATCGTCCGATGGCGACGCTTTCAGGATGAAGAGAACGTCGCGCGCCGGTGGCTCGGCATCGGGACTGGCAACTGCCGGCAAAAGGCGGGCGAGGGCTGGCGGCACCGGCGCCGGTTTGGGCAAGGCATCGGAAACGGCTTGTGTGACGATGGACTTGAGGACGGCGCTATCCCGCGCCCAAAGCGCCTGATGGGCGGTAACGATGGAAGGAAATTTTCGCAGCAGACCGTTGAGGTCGCCCTGACCGAAAATGTCTCCGGTGCCGTGCAGCCACGACCCGATCGCGCCCGCCAGATCTGCCTTGTTCTTAGGGGTCAAGGTGGCTGATGTCGTCAGGATGTATCGGCTGGGCTCCAGCGCATCGATGCTGGCGCGTTCCGCCTTCATCTTTGAAAGGAGCTTAGCTGACCCGGAGCGCAGATAGTGCTTGGCCTGCAGGATGATCGCGCCGTCCGCAGTGGCATGCCTCCCGTCCATCCCATCGTCAGGCCCTTCAGGGAAGGCCTCGAACCGCAATCCCAGTTCAGCACCGATCAGATCGCGACAAAGATCCTCGAATTGAGAATGGGATAGGTTGGCGAAATCATAATCCATCAGACCTGATTGGGGGATGCGTCGCGCGCGGGTCAAGAACGCCTTGTGTGATTTGCAGATTTATCGGGCGGTACCCACCCGTTGCAACCGCAGTTATCCGGACTCACGTAAGAATGACCGCTTGGAGGAGGGCAAGTTTATTCCTGAGCGACCGAGATGATGGCTGTTGCCATCAAAGGATTGTTAGCCAGCTGAACGCTGGGAGCGTCTGGTTTCTTGAGTCGTGCGCCCAGAAGCAGAAAGTCGTGAAGGTCCCAAGGCAAGCCGCTAATCTGCGCTCGCGTCGCCGCGCAGTCAGCGTCGGCTTTCTCTGGGCCGCCGCCGGTAAGCCGACTGACCGGAAAGTCCCACAATAAGCCCGTGAGCCTTAATGCTGGCCATAGATCGCGCTGGCAGTCAGCGACCGCCAGCGCGTGGAAGTGTGTCATCAGGATGCGCGTCTTGCCGCCGGGAAGCTGGGCCGCAGAATTTTGCCACCGTCGCGCAGTTCGTCGAGATAGTCCGACCAGCGCTGCATCATCTGCACGCGCTCATCCCAATATTCGCCGCGGGCGTAGGCCCGCCGCACTTGGTTGGTATCGACATGCGCGAGTTGGCGCTCGATCGCGTCGGGATGCCATTCGCCCATCTCGTTGAGAAGGGTCGCGGCCATTGCCCGGAAGCCATGGGCAGTCATCTGGTTCGTGGTGTAACCGAGCTTGCGCAGGCCTTGATTCACGGCGTTCTCTGACATCGCCTTCCGTGGCTTTCCGAGGCACGGGAACAGGTATTTCCACCAGTGCGTGTGCTCATGGAGTTCCTTCAGCATCGCGATAACCTGCCGAGATAGTGGCACCCGGTGCGGTCGGCGCATCTTCATCCGTTCGGCGGGGATGAACCAGATGGCTTCATCGAAGTCGATGTCGGTCCATTCGGCCTGCCTGAGTTCGCCTGGGCGGAGCAGGACATGCGGAGACAGGCGCATTGCCATGATCGTCACCTTGTGCCCGCTGTATCCGTCGATGGCCCTCAGCAAGGCTCCGACCTCCGATGGCCTCGTGATAGCTGCGAAGTGCTTGACCTTGGGCGCTGCGATCGCGCCGCGTAGGTCGGCAGCAACGTCCTTGTCGCAGCGCACGGTTGCAACGCCGTAACGGAAGACGCGGCTCAGCACGCTTCGCATCCGCCGGGCGCTCTCGTAGGCTCCGGTGGCCTCGACCTTGCGCAGGACGGCTAGTGCCTCGTGCGGTGTGATCTGCGCGATGGGGATGCTGCCGATCACGGGGTAGGCCTTGGCAAGCAGCCACGCGATTTTCTCGATCGTTACCTTTGCGAGGCCGTCCCGCTCGCATTTAACCAGCCATTCCTCGGCCACCGCCTGGAACGTGTTGGCCGCGGCATATTTGGCAGCGATGCGGGAGCGCTTCTTCTCCAGCGCGGGATCGATCCCGTTTGCCACGAGCTTCTTGGCCTCGTCCCGCCGGACGCGGGCATCCGCGAGGCTTATGGTTGGCCACCCTCCGAGATGGAGCGTCTTCTGCTTGTCCAGGAAACGGTACTTGAAGCGCCATAGCTTCGAGCCGTTGGGTCGGACGGTGAGATAGAGGCCTTGAGAGTCGGAGAGGGCGTACTCCTTGTCCCTTGGCTTGGCTGCGTTGATCTGGATGTAGGTCAGCATATCGATTTCCCAGCAAAGCCGGGTCGATCCGTGACCACCAAATGAACCACCAAAGGGGGGTGGTTTTTGGTGCTCTTGGCCGGATGTCGCCGGACGGTGTCTGGCGATTCTCGGTCAAGAAATGCTGTAAAACCAGCCGCTTACTGGACTTACCTGGACGTTGCCAGAGCCAATAGTGGTGCCCAGAAGAGGACTCGAACCTCCACGACCTTGCGATCGCCAGCACCTGAAGCTGGTGCGTCTACCAATTCCGCCATCTGGGCACGGGGTAGGACGGCGCGATTAGCCGTTGGTCCTCACACTGTCAATTCCGCGACGGGCATTATTTTTCTTCCTTTCTGGTTTTCTGCGCGTCAGCGTCTATTGCATCAGGCAGGACGCATTGATCGCCAGTGGAGACAGCCGATAGCCCCCTTCCAAGCCGCGCCGCTGGCGCTGTTCGCCCGTCCCGATGGGGTCCGGCTCGCATATCGGTATCGTGCGGGCGCGGGGCCGACCATCGTCTTTCTGCCGGGCTACATGTCCGACATGGAAGGGGGCAAGGCGGTGGCGATCGATGCCTGGGCGGCGGAGACGGGACGGGCCATGTTGCGGCTCGACTATGGCGGCAATGGCGCCAGCGAAGGCCGTTTTGAGGATGGCACGCTCGCCAGCTGGCGCGACGACGCGCTGCTGCTGGTCGATGCCCTGACGGAAGGGCCGTTGCTGCTGGTGGGGTCGTCTATGGGGGGCTGGATTGCCCTGCTCATCGCGCTGGCTCGCCCTGATCGCGTTGCCGGGCTCGTCGGCATCGCGGCCGCTCCGGATTTCACCGAATGGGGCTTCAGCGACGCGGACAAGGCTTTGTTGGCAACCCAAAGGAGGCTGACCGAACCCACGCCCTATGGCGATCAGCCGCTGGTGACGACGCTTGCCTTCTGGCAGTCGGGCCAGGCGCTACGCTTGCTGAACGGTCCTGTCGCCATCGATTGCCCTGTGCGGCTGATCCAAGGGCAGGAGGACCGCGACGTCCCTTGGCAGACCGCGCTGCGGCTAGCCCAGCGCCTGCATTCATATGATGTGCAGACGCTGCTGATTAAGGATGGCGACCACCGTCTGTCGCGCGATGGCGACATTGCATTGCTGATCCACACTCTCGGCAGTCTTTTGGACAATCTTTGATGAGCTTTTTCCTTCCGTTGCTGCTTTTGACGCCGCAAGCCTATGATCCGGAAATTGAGGCGGTGATGAACCGGCCCAAGAAGGAGGCGCAGGCGCCCGCACCAAGCCCCGCTGCTGACGGTCGCATTCCCGTTCCGGAAAAATATGCCAAGCCTTTCCAGGCCTGTCTCGACGAGGCGCTTCAATCGCCGGAGCAGGGCGTCGCGTTCGCGCAGAAATGGCGGCTGGAAGGGGGCAGCTTCTACGCGCGCCATTGCATGGGTTTCGCCTATGCCCGGGCGGAGCGGTGGGCGCCCGCGATTGTGTCTTTTGAACAAGCTGCTGATGAGGCCGAGCGCAGCGGCGAAATGGCGCAGAGCGCACGCTTATGGGCGCAGGCTGGCAATGCCGCGCTGGCGGCGGGCGATCCCGCCAAGGCGCGCACCAGTTTCGACGCGGCACTGGCGCGCGGCCTGCCCGACGGCGTGGAAAAAGGCGAAACCCATCTCGATCGCGCCCGCGCCCTCGTCGCGCTGGGTGAGGTCAAGGAAGCGCGCGCTTCGCTCGATGTGGCTCTGGCGCAGGTGCCACAGGACCCGCTGGCGTGGCTGCTCTCGGCCACGCTCGCCCGCCGCGCGGGGGAGTTGAAGCTGGCGCAGGCGCATATCGCGCGGGCGGTGCAGCTCTCTCCCGATGATGCGTCGGTGGCTTTGGAGGAGGGCAATATCGCTGTCCTGACTGATCATGCCGACATCGCCCGATCGGCTTGGCAAAGAGCAGTCAAGCTCGCGCCGCAATCGTCCGCAGGCAAGGCGGCCGCCGATAATCTCACCCGGCTGCCGCCCGCCTGAATCCGCCTATTTAAGGTAGAAGTCGACGGTCGTGACTACGCGGACCTTCTTGTAGGGGGTGTCGCTCGATCCGTCCGCCTCTCCATCGCGTGGATCGATGGAAAAATAGCCCTGGGTGGCGCTCTTGATGCCGCCGACGCTTGCCCCGCTGTCGCGCGCGAATTGCTCGGCTGCGGCGCGGGCATCGCGGGTCGCGGCGGCCACCATCGGTGGCTTGACGTCGTTGAGCTTTGTGAAGCTATAGCGCATGCCGGAACCTTCCTGCAGCGTGACGCCCCGGCGGACCAGGTCGAACTGCTGCGCGACGGCTTTTTGAGCGCGTGCGATGTCGGTCGTGCGCAACAACATACGTTGAGTGATAGTGATCGTGTTGACGCCGTTGTTGATATATTGATTGACGCCCGCGCCCGTAGGGGTCAGCGCCTCCGGCTTGAAGCCGAGGCTTGCGAAATAGGCCTTCAGCTCTCGCGTATTATTGTCGATCTCCGCACGCACCGCAGGCAGGTCGAAGCCGGTTGCGGCATAGCTGATCGACCAGGTCGCAAGGTCGGCCGTGACATTGCGCTCCGCCAGACCCCTCACTGTGACTGACCGGTCCGCAGCCTTCGCGCGCTTCAGCCCGTCACCCAGCAGATAGCCGCCGCTGACCAGCCCCAGCGCCAGCAACCCGGCACAGCCCAGCAGCACCTTGTCGCGATACTCGATTGCCATTCGCGTCTCCTCTTCCATCCACGCCTGCGCCGCCCTATCTTGAGATCATTCCTGCCATTGCCGAGATGAACCGTTGCTTGATAGCGACGAACGGAGCGACTGCTTGACCAAATATCTGCATACGATGATCCGCGTGACTGACGTTGACCGCACGGTCGCCTTCTTCAAGCTATTGGGGCTGGAGGAGCAGAAACGCTTCGACAATGAAAATGGACGCTACACCCTCGTTTTCCTCGCCGCGCCGGGGGATGAGGATGCTCAGGTGGAGCTGACCTACAACTGGCCACCGGAAGACGGCAGGCCAGCGGAAAGCTATGGCGAGGGCCGGAATTTCGGCCATCTCGCTTATCGGGTCGATAACATCTACGCGGTGTGCCAGCGGCTGATGGATGCGGGCGTGACCATCAACCGCCCCCCGCGCGACGGCCACATGGCCTTTGTCCGCACGCCCGACAATATCTCGATAGAATTGTTGCAGGATGGCTATCTCGATCCTGCCGAACCTTGGGCGTCGATGCCCAATACCGGCGTCTGGTAAGCCCATGTTGAGCGTTGTCCGAATCCCGGTGCTGTCCGATAATTATGTCTGGCTGCTGCACGATGATGCCAGTGGCGAGACCGTTGTGGTCGACCCGGCGGTGGCGGACCCTGTGCTGGCGGCGGCGGCCGAGCGGGGCTGGACCATCAGCCAGATCTGGAACACGCATTGGCATGGCGATCATGTGGGCGGCAACGCGGCGATAAAGGCGGCGACCGGCTGCCGGATCACCGGGCCGACCGCAGAGGCAGCCAAGATCGGCACGCTCGATCGCCCAGTGGGGGAAGGGGATGAGGTTCGCATCGGCGATCATGTCGCCACCGTGATGGAGGTGCCCGCCCATACGGCGGGGCATATCGCCTATCATCTGGCTGGCGATCACATCATCTTTGTCGGCGATACGTTGTTCGCCATGGGTTGTGGGCGGCTGTTCGAAGGGACGGCGGATCAGATGTTCGCCAACATGGTTCGGCTCGCAGCGTTGCCGGATGACACGATGGTCTATTGCGCCCATGAATATACGCAGGGCAATGGCCGTTTTGGCCTGACGATCGAGCCGGACAATGAAGCACTCGCCGACCGCATGGTGCAGGTCGATGCTGCCCGTGCACGCGGCGAGGCCACCGTGCCTACGACCATAGGGCTGGAGCGCGCGACCAATATCTTCATGCGCGCGAGCGATGCCACCGAACTCGCCCGCCGCCGCACGGCGAAGGATACCGCCTGACGGTTCAGGCGTTACGCCGACGTCTCCATTTATGGAGAGATGTGCAGGAGGATTGCCATGCGTGCATCGATATGTCTGGTGCCACTGATGCTGGCAGCGTGCGCAGGCGGTAGCGAGCCCCCGCGCCTTACGGAGAAGCAAGCGGCCCGGCTTGAGGCTGCACTGGAAGGCAAGGTCGCGGGCGAGCCAGTCAACTGCGTGAGCCGCTATCCGGGCTCCAGCCTCACCGCTGTCAGCGAAAGCGTTTTGCTGTACCGGGTGAGTGGGCGGCTGATCTATCGCAATGACCTGATCGGCAGTTGCACCGGGTTGGGGAGGGGCGACACCCTCATCATCAAGCCGACAGGTTCGCAATATTGCCGGGGCGATCTCGCGCGGAGCGCCGATCTGGTCACCGGGTCGATCACCGGCGGTTGCGCGCTGGGGTCTTTCACGCCCTATCGCACCCCCGGCCGCTGAAGGTCAGCCCTTGTAGAGCGCGTCCAGCCGCTCCTGGTAGCGCGCCTTGATGACGTGGCGGCGTATCTTCATCGATGGCGTCATCTCGCCATTTTCGATGGTGAAGGGTTCGTCCGCCAGGATGATGCGCCGGACCCGTTCGGTGACGGACAATTCCTCGTTCACCCGATCGACCGCCGCCCTTAATGCTGCCTGATAGGCGGCGTTGGATGCGGTGTCGTCCGCATCAACGCTGTGCGCCGCCGCCCATTCGCGTGTCCACTCTGCATCGGGCACCAGCAACCCGACCAGATGTGGCCGTCGGTCGCCATAGACCATGGCCTGACCGATCTCCGGCTGTAGCGTCAGTATGCCTTCGACCTTCTGCGGCGACACATTATCGCCCTTGTCATTGACGATCAGGTCCTTCTTGCGATCGGTGATGCGGATGCGCCCCTTGGCGTCGATCTCGCCAATGTCTCCGGTGTGCAGCCACCCGTCCTTCAGCGCCTTTTCGGTTTCGGCGGCATTGCGCCAATAGCCCTGCATCACCAGTTCGCCGCGCACCAATATTTCGCCATCCTCGGCGATCCTGACCTCCACCCCGTCGAGCGGCGGGCCGACCGTGTCCATCGCGATACCCGCGCGCGGCCGGTTGCAGCTGACCACTGGCCCCGCCTCCGTCTGACCATAGCCCTGCAACAGCGTCAGCCCCATCGCGTCGAAAAACAGGCCGACATCCGGATTGAGCGGCGCGCCGCCCGATACCAGTGCCTTCATCCGCCCGCCAAAGCGCTTGGCGATCTTGGGCTTCAGCGTCCGGTTCAGCAGCAGCTTGATCGGCAGGTCGGCGACCGATGTGTTACCGTTCTGCTCCTTCGCGGCGATCCGCAGCGCTTGCGCCAGCAGCCAGGCGGGGAACTTGCCCTGCTTCTCGATCGACTTGATGATCCGCGCGCGCAGCACTTCGAACAGGCGGGGCACGACGACCATGATCGTCGGGCGCGCTTCCTCTATGTTGCTGGCGAGCTTTTCCAGCCCTTCCGCATAATAGATTTGCCCGCCCAGCATGATCGGCAGGAATTGTCCGCCGCTATGCTCATAGGCGTGGCTGAGCGGCAGGAAGGACAGGAAAACTTCATCCCCCCAGCCGAAATCCTCCGCGACCAGCCTGCCCGCGCCTTCGATATTGCACAGTATCGCGCCGTGATGCTGCATGACGCCGCGTGGCGCACCACCCGTGCCGCTGGTATAGATGATGCAGGCGAGGTCATCCCGTCCGGCCGTCTGTTCGGCGGCGCAGGCGTGGGGATCGGCGATGCGGGACGCGACCATGTCGGCCCACAGATGGCAGGACAGATCGCCCTGCGCGCCCCGGAGCGGTTCCATGCCGATGATGAAGCTCGCCTGCGATCGCAACACGGCGGGCATCAGCGTCTGCGCCAGCTTGGCCGTCGACACGATCACCGCGCGGGCGCCGCTGTCCGTCAGGATATGCTGATGATCGCGCGTGGTGTTGGTGGTGTAGGTCGGCACCGTCACGCATCCCGCCGCCATGATGGCGAGGTCGGCAATGCAGAATTCGGGGCGGTTCTCGCTCACCAGCATGACGGGGTCGCCCGGCTTAAGCCCCTGCGCCTTAAGCGCGGCGGCAAGTCCCGCCACCTGCAACGCCACCTCGGTCCAGCTGAGCGATTGCCAGCCGCCAGCCGTCTTGCGCCAAAGGAAGGGGAGGTCGCCCATTTCCTTTGCGCGGGCAAAGAACATGGTCACCAGATTGGGATACTGTTCGATCGCCCGCAAAGCAGCGCAACTCCTTGATTCAAGAGCGCGTCCGATGCGCGCATCCGCTCCTTGCCGACGCTATAGCCGCGCCTTGCCGTAGCGGTCACGCATTTTTCAGTCGAACAGACCGTCCTGCAGCCCGGCGGGCGGATTGAGCCCTAGATGCTTCCAGCCCGGCCCATTCAGGCAGCGGCCTCGCGCCGTGCGGGCGATCAGGCCAAGCTGGATCAGATAGGGTTCGATCACCTCTTCGATCGTATCGCGCGGTTCCGACAGACCGGCCGCCAGTGTTTCCACGCCCACCGGCCCCCCCCGATAGATGTCGGCGATCATCATCAAATAGCGCCGGTCCATCAGGTCGAGGCCCAACTGGTCGACCTCCAGCCGCCTTAGTGCCGAGTCCGCCGCCTTGGCGTCCACCGCTTCGACGCCCGCGACATTCGCAAAGTCGCGTACCCGCCGCAGCAACCGCCCAGCGATGCGGGGCGTTCCGCGGGATCGCCGGGCAATCTCGATCGCCCCGTCGGAAGTGATGCCAAGGTCCAGCAGCCGCGCCGCGCGTCGCACCACTAGTTCCAGTTCCTCGACGGTATAGAATTGCAGCCGCACTGGAATGCCGAAGCGATCGCGCAGCGGTGTTGTCAGCAGTCCTTGCCGTGTCGTCGCGCCGACCAGGGTAAAGCGGGGCAGGTCTATCCGCACCGACCGGGCCGACGGACCCTCGCCGATCATCAGGTCCAGCGCGCGGTCCTCCATCGCGGGATAAAGCACCTCTTCGACCGCGGGGTTGAGCCTGTGGATCTCATCTACGAACAGCACGTCGCCTTCGTCCAGATTGGTGAGCAGCGCCGCCAGATCCCCGGATTTGGCGATCACAGGCCCTGACGTCGCGCGGAAGCCGACGCCCATTTCCTTCGCCACGATCTGCGCCAGCGTCGTCTTGCCAAGCCCCGGCGGGCCGAAGAACAGCACATGATCCAGCGCGTCGCCACGCTGCTTTGCCGCTTCGATAAAGACCCGCAAATTGCCGCGCGCAGCCTCTTGCCCGATGAACTCGGTCAGGGATTTGGGCCGCAGGGCAGCATCCACATCCTCCGCCCGGCGCGTGGAGGCGATCAGCCGTTCCTCGCTCACTTGGCCGCCTTCCGCAGCGCCAGCCGCACCAGCGCATCCAGGGTCGCGCTATCGCCCAACTCTTCTTCCGCAGAGGCAACCGCGCTGCTCGCCTCGGCAGGCTTGAAGCCGAGATTCTGCAGGGCGGAAATCGCATCCGCTCCCAATCCTCCAGCCATGACAGGCGCGATGCCCGAGCCCAACAGGCCGCCCGCGCCCGGCGCCGCGCCGATCTTGTCCTTCAATTCGTTGACGATCCGCAGCGCCAGCTTCGGCCCCACGCCATTGGCGCGCGCCACCATCGCCTTGTCCCCGGTCGCCACCGCGCGATGCAGTTCGGCCGGTTCGAGCGCCGACAAGATCGCCAGCGCCACGCGCGATCCCACGCCCTGAACGCCGATCAGCAGGCGGAACCAGTCGCGCTCTTCTCCCCGCGCAAAGCCGACCAGCCTAATCGAATCCTCCGACACCAGCATTTCGGTATGCACCGTCACCGCTTCGCCTACCGGCCCCAGCGCCGACAAGGTGCGCGACGATGCGCCGACGAGATAGCCCACGCCCCCCACGTCGATGATCGCATGGTCGGTGCCCGTGCTATCCAGCCGCCCTTTGAGTTTCGCGATCATGCCCCGCACCCTTTGGTCATGATCTGTTCTTTACAGCCTCTTGAGCGCAGCGCCAGTCAAAAGCGCGCCTGCCGTGGCACCAATTCCCCCGCCGGACGTAGTGCAGCCCGATCCCTAGTCTATCAGGAACCCATTGATGTCGATGCAAGCGCCCTTGCTCTCGCCCCAGGACTTCGCCTGTCCCGCCATCCGCCTGTCCGGTCCCGTCGATCAGTCCATGTATCTGTACTTCAAGGACGCGCTGGCGGGGGCGCCCTCCGAGGGGCTGGTGGTGACAGAAATTTCGACGCTTGGCGGCGATCCCGAAATCGCCCGGATGATGGGCGAGGATATCCGCTTCCATTCGGAACTCAGCGCCGCGCGGCGGCTGGTGTTTCTGGGAAAGACCGCCGTCTATTCGGCTGGCGCGACCTTCATGGGCTTTTTCGCCAAGGAGAACCGCTACCTCACGCGGGGCACGCGGGTGATGATCCATGAACGGCTCATCACCAAGGAGATCCACTTGCAGGGGCCGCTGTCCACCTGCATCGCACCGCTAAGGGCCGCTTTGAACGAAATAGAGGCGTCGATCGCCATCCAGAATGAAGGCTTTTCCAACCTGATCCTGGGCTCAGGCATTTCACTCGACGAAGTGCTGAAGCGGGCACCGGAAAACTGGTATCTCGAAGCGAATGAAGCCGCGACGCTTGGTCTGGTGGCGGCGGTGCTCTGACGCCGCTTGCCAGCCTGGTCATTTTGCGGCTTTCTGGGCGGATGAAGTCCTCTTCCTCCCACTCTCCGGTTTTTCCCTGGCGTTACGGCATGTTCCTGGTGCTGCTGGCGACCGCCTTGCCGTTCGGTTGGGTGATGCCCTGGCATCAGGCGGTGATGGCGGGGTTCGATTGTGCCGCTCTTGCCTTCATCGCCGCAGCGGCGCCGCTTCTGAAAGCCGACCCCGATCGCATGCGCCGCACCGCGCAGGAAAATGATGCCAATCGCCGCCTGATGCTGCTCCTGACCGGCATTGTCTCGCTGGTGGTGCTGGTCGCGGTGGGAGCAGCCGTCAGCCAGCATGGCGGCCCCAACGCAGCGGCCGTCGCGCTGTTGCTGGTGACGCTGGCGCTTGCCTGGCTCTTTTCCAACCTCGTCTATGCGATGCATTATGCGCATCTCTTCTACCTGGCCGATCCGCGCGGGAAGGATCAGCAGGGCATCGACTTCCCGGGTACGAAGGAGCCCGGTTACAGCGATTTTCTCTATTTCGCCTTCACCCTCGGCATGACCTTCCAGACGTCCGATGTCACGGTGACCCGCACATCCATGCGTCAGGTGGTGACCGCGCATTGCCTCGCGGCGTTCCTGTTCAACCTTGGTATTCTGGCCTTTACGATCAATGTGCTGGGCGGCGTCTGAGGCGGCTTCACGGCTTGCTTACCATTTCCCGGCATAAGCCGGGCATGTCTTCCGCTACCGATCCTTGTCCACCCTCTGCCGTCAGCCATGGCGTAGGCTTCGCCGGACTGGCCGGTCTTGCCCTTTGGGCGGTGGTGGCGCGGCATTATGGGATGAATGGCCCCAATGCGGGCTTCGCGGCGGTAATCGCCTGCGGGCTGCCGATGATCTTGTGGTCGCTGCTGGTGGACAAGGTTCATCGCAATCCATCGACCGGTATCGACTGGCAGGCACTTCCCCGACCATGGCGCGCCGTCCTCGACATCAGCCTCGTCAAGATCGCTGGCCTTTGGGCGACATGGCTGGCGATCGCGATCTTCTACTGTTTGGCCCGCTGGTACTGGAGCGGAAACTATCATTATTCCATGAACCTGTTCATGGGCGCGGCCCCTTGGCTTGTGCTGTTCTCTGTCCCTTATGTCGTCTGGCTGGATCGGCGGCTGGTCGAACCCCGCGATGCCACCCATGCCTTTGGACAATGGATCATCGGGGGAGCAGCGGGCGCGCCGGACATGGCGCAGGTCGCCAATCATGCCCGCGCATGGGCGGTCAAAGGCTTCTTCCTTGCCTTCATGCTCTCCATCGTGCCTGGCAATTTTGCCAGCGTGGTGGACTGGCGGTTGGATCCTGCCTTCGCCAATCCAGTGAACCTTGCCGCCTTCCTGATCGCGGTCATGTTCATGATCGATGTCTGCATGGCGACGGTCGGCTACCTGCTGACATGCAAGCCGCTCGATTCCCACATACGCTCGGCCAATCCGCTGCTGACCGGTTGGGTAGCGGCGCTGATCTGCTACCCGCCCTTCGTGCTGATGGGGTCGGGGGGGCCGCTCGACTATCATGCAGGCGGCGCGGAATGGGACGTTTGGACGCAGGGACATACGACCTTGCAATGGATATTGGGCAGTTGGCTCGTCCTGCTAACCGCCATCTATGCTTGGGCGACGGTGGTGTTCGGCATCCGCTTTTCCAACCTCACCCATCGCGGCATCCTGACCCATGGGCCGTATCGCTGGACCCGTCATCCCGCTTACCTGTCGAAGAATCTCTTCTGGTGGTTTTCGGCGCTGCCCTTCCTCACGGTCTCGGGAAGCCTCACCGACATGGTGCGCAATTGCGCGATGCTGGCGGCGACCAACGCCGTCTATTATTGGCGCGCCCGGACGGAAGAAGCCCACCTCTCCACTGATCCCGCCTATCGCGACTACAGCCAATGGATGGAGCGCAACGCGCCCGTCCCACGTCTGTTCGCGTGGGCAACGGGCCGCCGCCGCAAGACTCAAACAGCCCTGACGCCAGCGGAATAGGTTAGAAGCTTTCCTCGGCGTAGACGCGCGAAAGATCGCCCGCCCACTCGCCATGATAGCGGGCGAGCAGATCTTCGGCATGCGTTCGCCCTGCCGCGACGATCTCATCAAGCGGTGCCAGATAGCCCGTTTCATTGTCGCCAATATCGTTCAGCCGTGCCCGCGCCCGCAGCCCGCTGCGGCTGATATCCAGCACTTCCGCCGCGATGTCGCGCAGCTTGCGCCCGCCCGGTAACGGTGCGTCCAGCGCCAGCTTCGGCGCGGCGTCGCGCAACGTCTGGCGGTCCTCCATGGTCCAGTCCTTCACCAGATCCCACGCCGCATCCAGCGCGCCCTGATCATAAAGAAGGCCAACCCAGAAAGCGGGGAGGGCGGTGATGCGATCGGCGCGTCCGCCATCGGCCCCGCGCATTTCAAGGAAGCTCTTTAGCCGCACTTCGGGGAAAGCGGTGGACAGATGATCTTCCCAATCCTTCTCGGTCGGCTTCTCGCCGGGCAGAATGGAAAGCTTGCCCTCCAGGAAGTCGCGGAAGCTGAGGCCTGCCGCATCGATATAGCGGCCGTCGCGATAGACGAAGTACATCGGCACATCGAGCGCATAGTCCGCGTACCGCTCATAGCCAAAGCCGTCCTCGAACACGAAGGGCAGCATGCCCGTGCGGTGCGGGTCGGTGTCCGACCAGATATGGCTGCGATAGGACAGGAAGCCGTTGGGCTTGCCTTCGGTAAAGGGCGAATTGGCGAACAGCGCAGTTGCCAGCGGTTGCAGGGCCAGGCCGACGCGGAACTTCTGCACCATGTCCGCCTCGCTGCCATAGTCGAGGTTCGTCTGAATGGTGCAGGTTCGCAGCATCATGTCGAGGCCCATCGTGCCTACGCGCGGCATGTGCCGCAGCATGATGTCATAACGCCCCTTGGGCATCACCGGCAGTTCGTCGCGTGTCTTGTCGGGCCACATGCCCAGGCTCAGGAACCCCAGGCCCAGCATGTCGCCGACATATTTGACCTGTTCCAGATGCCGTTGCGTCTCCGCGCAGGTCTGGTGAAGATTTTCCAGCGGCGCACCGGACAGTTCCAGCTGACCCGCCGGTTCCAGACTGACCGTTCCATCGGCTCCGGACAGGGCGATGATGTTATCGCCCTCGAACACTGGGCTCCAGCCATAGCGGGTGAGGCCGATCAGCAGCGTGTGGATGCCGCCCTGCTCGCTGTAGGACGGCGCATGATGATCCGCCCTGGAATAGACGAACTTTTCATGCTCGGTGCCGATACGCCAGCGGTCCTTGGGTTTGGCACCCTTGGAAAAAGCCACGATCAGCTGGTCGCGGCTTTCGATGACGGGATCGATTCCCCCTGAGTCGGTTCTCGTGCTCATGCCCCGCCTTAGCCTGTCCCCCTTGCGCGTCAATCGACAGCGCGCGGGGGACAAATAGGTTGCGTCCACCGGGGCTGCAATCCCATTTCGGATTGCAACTGGAACAGCTATCCTATCGCCAGTCGCCGTTCAGCGTCATCCACGCCGACGTCGCGGCGATCGCCGCCGTCTCCGCGCGCAGGATGCGAGGGCCAAGGGACACGGGCACGGTCCTAGCCACAGCGCGGATCGCCTCCCGTTCTGCCGGGTCGAAGCCGCCCTCCGGCCCGATCAGGAACGCCGCAGGGCCTTGATGCGCGCGCAGCGTCTCGTGCAGCGGCTCACCCCCGCTTTCGTCGGCGAAAAACAGCCAGCGATCCTCCGGCCAATCGCGCAGCAACGCGTCCAGCTTGACCATGCCGCCGAGGTCAGGCAGCGCGGTGCGGCCACACTGTTCGGCCGCCTCGACCAGATGCGCGTGCAGCCGGTCGAGGTTGAGCTTGTCCACCACCGCGCGCCGCGTCAGCACCGGTTGCAGCTTTGCAACGCCCAGCTCGCATGCCTTTTCCGCGATCAGGTCGATGCGGCCTTTCTTGATCGGGGCGCAGCATAGCCAGAAATCGGGCACATCCTCCGGTGCCTTGGTCTGGCTGACGCATTCCAGCACCAGATCGCGCTTGCGCATGTCCCGCACCCGCGCGGCCCACTCGCCGGACCTGCCATCGAACAGCAGGACGATGTCATCGGGCTTCACCCGCATGACGCTGATCAGATAATGGGCCGGGTTGCCATCGACAGGCACGGCCACGCCGTCGCCCAACTGCGTTTCGACATGCAGGCGCGGCGCGCTCTGCGGCGGCCATGCGGGGGTTGCGGTCATATGCCAATGCTCCGTTCGGGCTGAGCTTGTCGAAGCCCTCTACTTCTCTAAAGAGGAAGAACGGCCCTTCGACAAGCGAGCGTGACGTTGATTGACAGTATAGTTCCAGACAGCGAGGCCCGCAGCCTGCTCGCGCGCTTGCCCGCGACACCCCGCGCGCTTGCGCTGCTGGCTCGGCTCGATCGTCCGATCGGCTGGTGGCTGCTCTTCTGGCCGGGCGCCTGGGCGGTGGTTCTGGCGGGCGGGGCAGGGGAGCGCTGGCCTCTGATCCTTTGGCTGTTGCTCGGCAGCATCGCGATGCGGGGCGCCGGTTGCGTGTTCAACGACATCGTCGATCGCGATCTTGACCGGAAAGTCGCCCGCACCGCCGCCCGGCCGCTCGCGAGCGGTGCTCTTTCCCTGCGTACCGCCTGGGCATGGCTCATCCTGCTTTGCCTCGTCGGCCTCGTTGTCCTGCTGCAATTGCGCCCTTATGCGCAGATCGTTTCGCTCGGCAGTCTCGCGCTGGTCGCCGCCTACCCCTTCATGAAGCGGATCACCGGTTGGCCGCAGCTCTGGCTAGGCCTCGTTTTCTCCTGGGCGGCGCTGGTCGGCTGGAGCGAGGTCGCAGGGGCGCTTACCCTGCCGGGGCTCCTCCTTTACGCAGGCACCATCTTCTGGGTCGTGGGTTATGACACCATCTATGCATTGCAGGACCGGGAGGAGGATGCGTTGATCGGTATCGGGTCGAGCGCCTTGTCGATGGGACGTCATGTGCGCGGCGGCGTAACGCTCTGCTACCTGATTGCACTTTCTCTCTGGGCTGCCGCTATTTGGCAGGTGCGGCCGCAATGGCTTGCTTTCGCTGCGCTGCTGCCGATGGCGGTTCAACTTTTCTGGCAGGTGGGAACGCTCAAGGAGGATGGAGCCGATCCGCTCACCAAGTTCCGTTCCAACCGTTTCGCGGGGCTCCTGATGTTTCTTGCCTGCCTCGTCGTGGGGAGTGCATGAGCATGCCGCAAGAGGGTGAGGATTGCTGGCGCATCGCCCGCGCCGCAAAAGCCAGCGTCATTATCGACGCGGATTGCTATTTTCGCCACGCGCGCGCCGCCATGCTCAAGGCGAAGCGTCGGATCATGCTCATCGGCTGGGACTTCGACGCGGCGATCAGTCTGATCCGCGAGGATGAGGTCAAGGACGGAGCCCCGGTCATCATCGGCGACTTCATCAGCTGGCTCGTCGCGCAAAAGCCTGACCTCGAAATCTTCCTCCTGCGTTGGGACATCGGCGCGATGAAGTCGATGGTGCAGCCTGCCAACCTCTTCACCACCGTCAAATGGATGGCGCACAAGCGCATACAGGTGAAGCTGGACAGCCATCATCCGCCAGCGGCTTCGCACCATCAGAAGATCGTCGTGATCGACGATTGTTTCGCCTTTTGCGGCGGCATCGACATGACCAGCGACCGTTGGGACACGCGCCATCATCGGGACGAGGATCCCGGCCGCCGCCATCCGGACGGTTCCGCCTATGGGCCATGGCATGACGCGACCACGGCCTTACAGGGCGATGTCGCGATGGTGCTGGGCGACCATGCCCGCGCCCGTTGGAAGGGGGCTGGCGGCGGCGATCTGGAGCCGATCTTCGGCGAGCATGATTGCTGGCCCGACGCGCTGCCGGTGCAGTTCGAAAATGTCGATATAGCCATTTCCCGCTCTGCGCCGGAAATGGACGACCAGCAGCCGTTGCGAGAGATTGAGCGACTCTATCTCAACCAGATCGCGTCGGCGAAGCGGACCATCTATGCCGAAAGCCAGTATTTCGCCTCCCGCCGCATTGCGGAGGCAATCGCCGCGCGGCTGGGTGATCCCGATGGGCCGGATATCGTCATCATCAATCCGGAACAGGCCGATGGCTGGCTGGAACAGCAGGCGATGGATACCGCCCGCGCGCGCCTGTACGAGGCCCTGCGCGCCCGCGACACATACGGGAAGCTGCGCATCTACCATCCCTTCACCGTGCGCGGTGAGCCCATTTACGTCCATGCCAAGATCATGATCGTCGATGACCGAACCGTGCGCGTGGGCTCGTCCAACATGAATAACCGCTCGATGCGGCTCGATACCGAGTGCGACGTGACGATCGACGGGGCACTGCCCGTCAATGCGGGGCACGAAACGACCATCCTAGGCATCCGTGATGACCTGATCGCCGAACATCTGGACCTGCCCGTCGAGCGGGTGGCGGCCGTCATCGCCGAGCGCGGGCTGATTGCCGCGATTGAGCAACTGCGCGACAAGCCCGGCCGAACCCTGCGTCCCTATGTGACGCCGAATCTCAACGACGTGCAGGCGTGGCTGGCCGACAATGAAGTGCTGGACCCCGAAGGGCCTGAGGAGATGTTCGAGCCGGTTGCCGACCGCAGCCTGTTCCGCCGCATGCGCAAGAAACGCTGAGGCGCTGCCTCCTACCTATTCTGCCGCCAGCAACGCTTCCGCGCCGCCAAGATTGACGGAAACGAGGCGGCTCACCCCGCGCTCCACCATCGTGACACCGAACAGCCGGTGCATGCGCGCCATCGTCACCGCATTATGGCTGACGATCAGATATCGCGTGTCGGTCTGCCCGACCATGACATCGAGGAGGTCGCAGAAACGCTCGACATTGGCATCGTCCAGCGGCGCGTCGACCTCATCCAGCACGCAGATCGGCGCCGGGTTGGTCAGGAACAGGCCAAAAATCAGCGCTACCGCCGTCAACGCCTGCTCCCCGCCGGACAGCAGCGTCAGCGCGGCCAGCTTCTTGCCCGGCGGCTGCGCCATGATCTCCAGCCCCGCCTCCAGCGGATCGTCGCTGTCGATCAGTTCCAGATGCGCCTGTCCGCCATTGAACAACGTCGTGAACAGCCGCCGGAAATGCCCATCGACCGCCTCGAACGCCGCCAATAGCCGCTGCCGCCCTTCACGATTGAGGCTGCCGATCGACCCACGCAGCCGGTTGATCGCCTGGCTCAGCTCCTCGCTTTCGGCCCGGCTCGTCGCCTGCGTCGTTTCCAGCTCCTCCAGCTCCTGCGCCGCCACCAGATTGACCGGCCCGATCCGCTCGCGCTCGGCGGCAAGGCGGTCATGTTCACCCTGCTCGCTCTGCGCGATCCTTATGTCGGCACTGGCAAAGCCGAGCTTCTCGGGCAGCACGGGGGGCGGACACTCAAAGCGTTCGCCCGACAAGCGGTTGGTCTCGACCCGCTTCTCCTCGGCTGCCTCGGCTCGCGCGGCGGCAGTCGCACGCCGTTCGCGCGCCTGCGCCAGCGCCTCGCCTGTTTGCGCGGCCCGTTCCTCGGCGACGCGCAGCGCTGCCTCGGCCTCGCTCTCCGCCCGCCGTGCCGCTTCCGCCGCTTCCGCCAGCCCAGCGCCCTGCTCGGACAGGGCGGCGATCGCCGTCGCCAGCGTGTCGGGCTGCTGCGCTAGTCCATCGCGCTCGGACGCGATCGCTTCGCCGCGCTCCACCATGGCGGCGATCCGCTTCGCCGCCTCGCCCGCTCGCGCGCGCCAGCCCTTGGCTTCCGCGTCCGCCGCAGCCATGCGTTCACGATCGCTTGCCAAAGCCCGGTCGGCCAACGCCTGATCCGCCTGCAACTGGCTGACAGCCATGCGCGCCTTCTCGCTCGCTTGCGAAAGCGATGCCACCAGCGTCCGCGTCCCGGCCCCGTCGGGCACCGCCGCGCGGGCTGCGTCCACCTTGTCATGCTCGGCCCGGGCAGCGCTCAGATCAGCGCGTGCTTCAGCCAGTCGTTCCTCGATCGCCTCCCGCCGCCCGGAAAGCCGCTCCAGCGCCGTAGCCGCTTCGTCGGCAGCACGAAGCGCCGCGCGCAACCGCTGGTCGGCCGCGCCAAGCTGCGTCCTCGCAGCCCCCAGCGCCTCGGCCGCCGCCCGTTCTCCACTGGCCGCGCTATCCTGCGCCGCGCGCGCCGCCTCGACCTCCGCTTCGGCCGCCGGTCGCGCCGCAGCAATCGCTTCCAGCCGATTGAGCCGGATCAGCCGCTCGGCCGCCGCCGCGCCTCCCTCGACCGCGACATAGCCGTCCCAGCGCCGCAGCTGTCCGTCCTTGGTGACCAGCCGCTGTCCCACCGCCAGCGTCTGTCCATCATCCGTTTCGGCGACCGCGATCTGCGCCAGCCGCCGCGCCAGTTCCGCAGGCGCGCGCACATAATCTGCCAGCGAAGCGCATCCGGCGGGCAGGGCCGGATCGCTGTCCAGCGCCGCCGCCCCAGTCCAACACCGCGTGCCTTGCGCGCCGACCGGCGCCTCCAGGTCATCGCCCAGCGCGGCGGCCAGCGCCCGCTCAAACCCCGGCGCGGCCTTCAACTGATCCAGCGCCCGTTCGCGCCCGCTTCCGCTCTCGATCGCCCGCTTGAGCGCCGCCGCCTCGCTATCCAGCGCCGCCAGTCCCGCCCGTGCGGAAGATACCGCCGCTTCGGCCGCCGCCCGCGCCTCGGCTGCCGCCTGCCGCGCCGTTTCAGCTTGCCCGATCGCCGCCTCGGCCGCATCGCGATCCGATCCAGCCGTTGCCTGTGCCGCCAGCGCCTCGCTTCGTTTCGCCTCCAGCGGCGCCGCATCGGGCAGGGCGCCCGCTTCCGCTTCCAGCCGCGTGGCTTCCCGCTCCGCCCGTTCCAAACGGCTCCGCGCCGCCGCCAACGCCGCTTCGGCTACGCGCAATTCAGCCTGCTCGCCCGCCTGTCGCGCCATCGCCTTGGCGAGGTCCAGCTCGGCATCGCGCGCAGCATCCTCTGCTCGCGCTATCCGCCCGGTAAAGTCAGGCCGCATTGCCTCAGTCTCGGCAGTCCGTTCCTTCAGAACAGAAATCTCGGCCGTAAGCCGCGCAATCGCCTCGGCCGCATCGTTGGCTAGCGTGCGCTCACGCGCCCGGTCCTCTTCCAGCCGCTCGGCCTGCTGCGCCAGATCATGCAGCCGCCGCACCACCCCATCGCGCTCAGTCCTAAGCGCCGCGAGCCGATGCCCCGCCTCATTCGCCTCGTCTCGCGCGGCCTGTGCCGCCACCCGCCGCCCGGCGAGCGCATCCACTGCCGCATTGGCATGAACCGCCGCCGCCGCCTGAGCCTCCTGCGCGGCGCTGACGGCGCTTTCGGCCTCCACCGCTTCCTTCCGCGCGGCATCCGCGCTCGCCGCCGCCTCGCGCCAGCGGGCGAAGATCACGCGCCCTTCGGCGACCCTGATCTGCTCGGACAGCTTGATATAGCGCTCGGCCGCCTTGGCCTGCCGCCGCAGGCTGCTGGCCCGCGCTTCCATGTCGGTCAGTATCTCGTCCAGCCGCACCAGATTGGCCTCGGCCGCGCGCAGCTTCTGCTCGGCATCCTTGCGCCGGACGTGCAGCCCGGAAATCCCTGCCGCTTCCTCCAGCATCGCGCGCCGTTCCTGCGGGCGCGCGGCGATGACGGCGGCGATCCGCCCCTGACTGACCAGCGCCGGGCTGTGCGCTCCGGTGGCGGCGTCGGCGAAGACCAGCGCGACATCCTTCGCCCGCACGTCGCGGCCATTGGCCCTGTAGGCGCTCCCCGCACCGCGTTCGATCCGGCGGATAACTTCCAGTTCGCCGTCCGCGCCCACTTCGACCGCGTTGAACAGTTCGCCCTGTTCCTGCACCGTCAGCAGCGACACTTCGGCAAAGTCGCGTTGCGGCCGGGTGGACGTGCCTGCGAAGATCACATCTTCCATGCCGCCGCCGCGCATCGACTTGGCGCTGGATTCTCCCATCACCCAGCGGATCGCTTCCAGCAGGTTGGACTTGCCGCAGCCATTAGGCCCGACAATCCCGGTCAGGCCGGGCTCGATGCGCAGCTCCGTCGGATCGACGAAGCTTTTGAAACCGGAAAGCTTGAGGCGCTTTATCTGCATGGCCACCCCCCGGACCAATTGCCGGGGCAGCGTGATGCTGCCCCGCCTTCAGCGGGCAAACTCATCGCAAATGTCCGCCCCCCTTGAGCCAATCAGATACCCGCTTCCTTGAGCTTGGGCTGCAAAGTCGCCCAGGTTGCGACATTGTCAATCTTCACATCATTCAGGATGAAGGTCGGCGTGCCCTCGATCTTATATTGATTGTTCGCCGCCTCGACGCCCTTGGCCAGCTTTTCGGCGGCGGCGGTATCGGCCAGGCACTGCTTGGCCTTATCCTCGGCAATCCCACGCTGCTTGGCGAAGTCGACCAGCCCCACGGCGGCGGCCAGATTGCCGAAACGCTGCGCAGGCGGTGCGCTCATCAACGCCTGATATTTGGCGTCGCCCAGCGACTGCGCCTTTTCGAACATGGCATTCTGGTTGGCGAAGAACTGCTCGCTCAGCGGATAGAAGACGTCCTTGCCGCCGCAACGGGCCAGCAGCGACGTGGAAATATCGATCGGATCACGCACGAAGTTGCGGAACTCGAAGCTCATCTTTCCGGTGTCCACGATCTTGCGGATCTCCTCCGAAGCCTCCGCCGAAAAATCGCGGCAATGGCTGCAGGTATAGGACCCATATTCGATCAGCTTCACCTTTGCCTGCGGGTTGCCCATGACGAATCCGCCTTCGGGGGTCTGCGTCACTGTGGCGGACCAGCTGGTCCCGGCAGGGGCAGCAACAGCAGCGACCGGTTCTGCGGACGAGTTGCTGGCCGCGTCCTTTTTCCCGCAGGCGGAAAGGGACAGCGAGAGGGCGATAAGGGCAAGTCCGGTAATGGCTTTCACTGTGTGCAGGCTCCGTTGCTCGGGCATCAGGATCAGGGGTTTAGTTTACTGTGCGGCGGCGGGCAATGCGTCGCGCAAGCTGGCCCAGCTCGATCCGTCCACGCGCGTCCCGTTGATGGTGAAGCCCGGCGTGCCGCCAATCTTCACCTTGTTCCACGCCTCGTCGGTCATCGCCAATATCTGCTTCATCGCCGCTGGATTGGCGATGCAGGCGTCAAGCTGCGCAGGCGTGAACCCGCGCTTGCCCATCAATGTGTAAAGGCCCGTGTTGCGCCCAATGTCGCGCAACAGGGCGATCTGCTCGGATGGCTTGGCCGCGCCACGGTCATAGGCCTGCAACTGCTCCATCCAGGCATCCTGATTTGCAAACAGCGCCTCATGATTGCCAAAGAAGCGTTTAGGCCCGCCGCATCGCGCCAGCAGCGCCGCCGTCAGGTCATATTTGTCCCGCACCGCATTGCGCGCTTCCACGCTCACCTTGCCGCCCTTCACATAGTCAGCTTTCAGCGGCGCGCTCGCCTCACCCACGAAATGGGCGCAGTGCGAACAGGTATAGCTCACATATTCGACCAGCTTCGTCGGAGCGGCCGGGTTGCCCATCACATGTCCCCCAATGGGCGACAGCGCGACCCGTGTCGTCCAGTTGACGGCGGGCGCGGCGATCAGCGTACCGGGGAGGGTGATCAATGCGAAGAGGCCAAGGATTAGCAAGCGCGATTTCGTCATGCGTTCTTCCAATGAAGCGCCGCCCCTGTACGGCAATTGAACGGTTCAGCTGATTTTCGGCAAACCATTGGAATTGACAAGCCCCTGCGCGAGAGACTCCAGAACGGCGCGCAATTCGGGGTCGCCAATGTCACGCAGCGAATCGCCAAGCTCCACCGGCACCGGTCTCAAATTACGCGGCGGCGGCCGGCGTTCGGGCGCGGAACCGCGCACCTCGCCCTGCTTCATCGCGACCTTCGCCACGGCGGCATAGCCAAAGAAGCGATTCACCCGGTCGATGATGTCAGGCAGGACATGCTGGATCATTGGCGCATGGCCGCTCATCACCGTCAGTTGCAGCGTCCCGCCTGCTTTCTTGCCTACCGGAAAGCGGATCGATTCGGGGGCGGAAATCTCAGCGTAATGCTGCCCCACAATCTCGGCCCAGCGCGTGACGATGCTCGACTGGACAAAGCCGAACTTGCGGAAAGCGGCAGCGCCGATCTGCGGCATCAGGTCGGCAATCTGGCGCGGACCGCCGACGCGAGGCCGTTCGGCCGCTGCCTGGGCACGGCTTTTCAATTTGGGTGTCGCGGGCCGTTCCGTCATGCTCCGCTTAATGGCATAGGGCGGCCATGGACGTCGAGCGGAACCTCATGAAAATCGCAGCAGATCTGCTCGGACATTATGACGTCCATGCCCGTCGCCTGCCTTGGCGCGCTCCGCCGGGCGCCAACGCGGCGGACCCCTATCGCGTTTGGCTGTCGGAGGTCATGCTTCAGCAGACGACGGTCGCCGCGGTCGGCCCCTATTTCGCGAAGTTTACCGATCGCTGGCCGTCGGTGGAGGCGCTCGCTGGGGCAGAGGATGCCGACGTCATGGCGGCATGGGCGGGCCTTGGCTATTATGCCCGCGCCCGCAACCTGCTTGCCTGCGCGCGCGCCGTCAGCGATCGGCATGGCGGCGTTTTCCCGGACAATGAAGAAGGACTGCGCGCCCTGCCCGGCGTGGGTGCCTATACCGCCGCCGCCGTCGCCGCCATCGCCTTCGGCCGCCGCGCGGTAGTGGTGGATGCCAATGTGGAGCGCGTCGTCGCCCGCCTGTTTGCCATCGACACGCCGCTGCCCGCTGCCCGACCAGCCATCCGCGCCGCTGCGGACAGCATCACGCCCGATGCCCGCGCAGGCGATTTCGCGCAGGCGATGATGGACCTTGGCGCGACCATCTGCACATCTCGCAACCCCGCCTGCGGCATCTGCCCGTTGCGGCAGGACTGCGCAGCCTTCCGCACCGCCGATCCCGCCGCCTTCCCGGTCAAGACCGCGAAGAAGGCAAAGCCGCACCGTCTCGGCCACAGCTGGTGGATCGAGCGCCCTGACGGTCATGTCTGGCTCGTCCGCCGCCCGGCCAAGGGCCTGCTCGGCGGCATGCGCGCCCTTCCTTCCTCCCATTGGAGCGCGACGCCCGACGCCACTCCGCCGCTTGCGGCAATCTGGAAGGCGCTGCCGGAGCCGGTCGCCCATGTCTTCACCCATTTCTCGCTGGCCTTGACGGTTCATGTCGCCCATGTGGCAGAGGAAAGCATGCCAACGGGTGACGGCGAATGGTGGCCGCTCCCCCGCATAGGGGAGGCGGGCCTGCCGACCCTGTTCCGCCGCGCCGCCGAGGCAGCAATGAAGGCTAAGCAGCAATGAAGGAGAGCGAATCTCATGTCCCCTGACCAGCTTGGCTATGCTGGCGGCCGCCTCGATCGCGCCGATCATATCCGGATGAAGCCGGACCTTGTGGCGCAGGCGCTTGCCTCGCCCGATGCCCGCTGTCTCGTCCTCGACGGCCTTGATCCGGTCACGCAGGACGGCCATCTCCTCATGGAGCCGCCGTCTGCCGACGCCCGGGTGGAGGAGCATCTGCTGCTCGGCATCGACGAAGCGCAGCGCCCGATCTTCGCCCGCCTTATCGAGGAAAGCGGCACGAACTTCGTCCCCAGCGCCCGCAGCCGCGCCATCGTTACCGAAGTGCCCGCCGACGAAGTCGCGCTCTATGGCGCGGCGCGCAGCCTCGTCCACTGGCACGGCCGCCATCCTTTTTGCTCCGTCTGCGGATCGCGCACCCGTCCGGAAAAGGCAGGCTGGGCGCGCCGCTGCTGCTCTTGCGATGCGGAACATTTTCCCCGCGTCGATCCGGTCGTCATCATGCTCGCCGAACATGACGGCCGGGTGCTGGTCGGACGGCAGCATAGCTGGCCGCAGGGCTTCTACTCCGCGCTCGCCGGTTTCGTGGAGCCGGGCGAAACCATCGAGGAAGCCGTTATGCGCGAGATCAAGGAAGAGGCGGGCGTCACCGTCCATTCCGTCCGCTATGTGATGAGCCAGCCCTGGCCCTTCCCCTCATCGCTTATGATCGCTTGCATCGCGCAGGCTGACGATGATGCGCTCACGCTGGATGAAACAGAGATTCAGCATGCCCTCTGGTGCAACGCAGCCGGAGTCCAAGCGGCGCTGGCAGGGGATGCAGACGCGCCCTTCACCTCGCCTCCGCCAATGGCCGTCGCCCACCATCTCCTCAAACACTGGGCCGATGCGCAGGTTGCCCAGCCGGGTTCAAGCGCGTAAGGCCCATGGCCTGACGCCTCACCCCTCAGCAGGAACGCCCCGCACCCATGCTCAGCCTTGAAGAAGCCCAGTCCCGCGCGCAGGATCTGGTGACGGCGGCTCGCAGGGCCGGGGCGGACGCGGCCGACGCCATCTATGCCTGTAATGCATCGACCACGGTCGCGGTGCGCCTTGGCGCGCTGGAGGATGTGGAGCGATCGGAGGGCGAAGAAATCGGCCTGCGTGTCTTCGTCGGCCAGCGCTCCGCCAGCATCGCCGCGTCGGACATGAATCCCGCGACCTTGAGCACGCTGGTCGACCGCTCCATCGCAATGGCGCGGGAGGCGCCGGAAGATCCCTATGCGGGCCTTGCGCCTGAAGACCGGCTGCTGCGCGGCGCTTTGCCTGCACTAGATCTTGCCGATCCGAGTGAGCCTGAACCCGCGAAACTGCGCGAGCGCGCCCTCGCTGTCGAGGAAGCCGCTCGCGCCATCGCAGGCGTCACCAACAGCGAAGGCGGCGGCGCATCCAACGGCCGCAGCCAGGTCGCGCTCGCCACCAGCCACGGTTTTGCCGGTGCCTATGCGGGCACTAGTCATTCGACCTGGGCCAGCGTCCTTGCGGGCACCGGCGCGGACATGCAGCGGGACCATGCCAGCCACAGCGTCCGCCATCTGGTAGATCTCGATGATGCCGCGACGATCGGCACCCGCGCGGGGGAGCGCGCCGTTGCCCGCCTCAACCCCGCCAAACTCGAAAGCGGCGTCCTTCCCATCCTGTTCGATCCGCGCATCGGTTCCAGCCTGCTCGGCCATCTGATCGGCGGCATGGTCGGCCCGGCCATCGCCCGGCGATCGAGCTTCCTGCTCGATTCCCTCGGGGAGAAGCTGTTCGACAGCGCCATCACCATCATCGACGATCCGCTCCGTCCGCGCGGAATGCGCTCGCGCCCCTTCGACGGTGAGGGATTGCCGGTCGCCCGTCGTGCCCTGATCGATGCGGGCGTGCTGACCGGTTGGCTGATGGAAAGCGCTTCCGCCCGCCAGCTCGGCCTTCAGCCCACCGGCCATGCCAGCCGGGGCGGCAGCGGCGCGCCCGGCGCAGGCGTCACCAATGTGCACATGGAACCGGGCAACATCTCTCCCGCAGCCCTGATGGCGGACATAAAGCGTGGCCTCTATGTCACCGAACTGATCGGCATGGGTGTGAATGGCGTCACCGGCGACTATAGCCGCGGCGCCGCCGGTTTCCTGATCGAGGATGGCGTGATCACCCGTCCGGTTTCGGAAATCACCATCGCCAGCCATCTGAAGGACATGTTCCGCGCTCTCGTCCCGGCGAACGACCTTGTATTCCGCTATGGCATGAACGTGCCCACGATCCGCATTGACGGGATGACCGTTGCCGGGGGCTGAGATCGATCTGCGCGCGCTCGTCGGCGCGGTATCGGACGCGGCCGACCGAGCGCTTACCCTCTGGGCGGGCGGCCAGACGCAGGTGCGCCAATGGGAAAAGGTCCCCGGCCATCCTGTGTGCGAGGCGGACCTCGAAATTGACGAGATGCTCCGCCAGAGCCTCAGCGTCATCGACCCCACCGCCGGATGGCTGTCGGAAGAAACCGCCGACACCGTCCACCGCCTCGACCTCGACCGCGTCTGGGTGGTCGATCCGATCGACGGCACCCGCGACTATCTGCGCGGTCGTCCGGGTTGGTCCGTGTCAGTCGCGCTGGTCGAACATGGCGCGGTGCGCATCGGCATCCTCGCCGCGCCTGCCCGAAACGAATTGTGGATCGCGCGGGTAGGGGAGGGCGCCACCCGCAACGGCCGCATGCTTTCCGCAGGGTCCCGCATGATCCTGCCCGGCGCCCGCGTCCCCGCCGACCAGCTCCCTCGCTACGACCGCGACCTCGTCACCGTTCACAAACCCAACAGCATCGCGCTGCGCATGGCGATGGTCGCCGCCGATGAGGCCGACCTTGTCGCCACCGTCCGCTGGGGCAATGAATGGGATGTCGCCGCCGCCGCGCTGATCGCGCAGGAAGCAGGAGCAACCGTCACCGACGCGCTCGGCGTTCCCCTGTCCTTCAACCGCCCCGATCCCACCGCCTTCGGCCTGCTCTGCACAGCCCCCGGCATCCACGAAGCCGCGACGCAGCGCCTCGCCCCCCGCGCCCGCGAACTGCTAGGGCAAGGCTGAAAGAGCGGGTTACGTGGTCCGATCGCCTATCGTCTTTTCCTGAGCCGAAGCTAACACCGGCACTCGCTACGCCCTAAAGCTTGCCGTATTTCGCTTCGAACCCGGCAGTATCGCCAGCCGCCAGATATTTCGCCTGATCAACCCATTGGTCGCGCACCGGCCGACCCTTGAAAGTACCGAGCTTGGTATCGATCGCCGCGATGTCGGCTTCGCTCCAATTAGCGATTTGCGCGTAGCGGGTCACGCCCAGCTCGATCAGCAGTTGATTGAGCTTGGGGCCGACCCCCTTCAACCTCAGCAGATTGTCATGCGCGTCCGATGTGGGGGCTGCCGCCGGAGCAGCGGAAATCGGCGGTGATACCGGCGCGACTATAGGCTGAGGCTCAGCCGCGATCGTCGTGGGTGCAACGGTCACCGGCTCTGCGGCGGGTGCTACCGGCGGCTCTTGCCGTTCCACCACGGGGGCACGCTCGGCCGGGGCGTTGTCGATGGGCGTCTTGCGCCCCGACAGCAGGAACACGACGCCGATCAGGACCAGAAGCCCGATCAACAACCACAGGCCATAGTCCATGAAAAATTCCTGCATCACGCTCCCTCCCGTTTTTTTCAGGCTCTTATCTAAGGGCGCTGGCGCACGATCGGCAAGAGCCTGCGTTGGATGCCTTCAGCGCCCCTCGCGCTCCACTTCGCGCCAGCCAATGTCACGACGGCAAAATCCGGTCGGAAAGTCGATGGCGTCCACCGCCCGATAGGCCGCCGCCTGCGCCTCGCCCACGCTGCTGCCGCTCGCCGTGACGTTCAGCACCCGCCCGCCATTGGCGACCAGCACGCCATCCTTGTCCGCCGTTCCTGCATGGAAAACCCGCGCGCCGCCAGCTTCGGCCGCGTCTATGCCGCCGATCGCGCCGCCCTTTTCCGGCGTACCCGGATAGCCATTCGCCGCCATCACCACCGTCAATGCGGTGCGGTCGGCCAGCTTTACCGGCCCCTTCTCCGCCAGCCGTTCCTGCGCCACCGCCAGCAACAGTTCGACCAGATCGCCGTCGAAGCGCATCATCAGAACCTGGCATTCCGGATCGCCGAAACGCGCGTTATATTCGATCAGCTTCGGCCCCTCATCGGTCAGCATCAGTCCCGCATAAAGCACGCCCGAATAAGGCGTCCCCTCGGCGGCCAACGTTTCAACGGTCGGCCGGATGATCTTCTCGATCACTTCAGCTTCCAGCTCGGGCGTCAGCACCCGCGCCGGGCTATAAGCGCCCATCCCGCCGGTATTGGGGCCGGTATCGCCGTCACCCACCCGCTTATGGTCCTGCGCAGAGCCGAAGGGCAGGATGGCGCTGCCGTCGGTCAGAGCGAAGAAGCTCGCCTCCTCGCCCGTCATAAACTCTTCCAAGACTACTTCCGCGCCCGCCGCGCCAAATGCGCCGGAGAACATGTCCTCGATCGCTTCGACGGCCTGATCGCGCGTCTCCGCAATAATCACGCCCTTGCCCGCCGCGAGGCCATCGGCCTTGATCACCACCGGCAGGCCGAAATCGCCAAGCGCCGCGATCGCACCATCCTTGCTGTGGGTGCGCTCATAGGCGGCGGTCGGAATGTGCGCGCGCTTGCACAAATCCTTGGTGAAGCCCTTGGACCCTTCCAGTTGCGCGGCCTTCTTGCCCGGCCCGAACACCGGATAGCCCTTGACCCGCAGATTGTCGGCCAGCCCATCGACCAGCGGCGCTTCCGGCCCGATCACCACCAGCCCGATCGCATGGCGCAGGCAGAAATCGACCACCGCGCGATGATCCGTGGCATCCAGGTCGACCAACGTCGCATGCTGGGCTATGCCGGGATTACCGGGCGCTGCATAAAGGGTCGTGAGGCTGGGCGATTGCGCCAGCTTCCAGGCCAAAGCATGTTCGCGGCCGCCGCTGCCCAACAAAAGGATGTTCATTTCGCCCATGTCCCCGGAATATGAAGCTGGTTTGGATGCATCGGGCCGCCTGTTAGCCGAGGAACGGGCGGGGGACAACGCGCCGCCGCTTTCGGTGAGCGAATTGTCGGCCATATTGAAGCGCACGGTCGAGGATCGCTTCGGCCATGTCCGCTTGCGCGGCGAGATTTCCGGCTTCAAGCGCGCTGCGTCAGGCCATCTCTATCTTTGCCTGAAGGATGACAATGCCGTCATCGACGGGGTGATGTGGAAGGGCGGGGCGCAGCGTCTGCCCTTCGCGCCGCAGGACGGGGTGGAGGTGATCGCCACCGGCAAGCTCACCACCTATCCGGGCCGTTCCAAATATCAGATCGTGATCGAACGGATGGAGCTGGCGGGCGAGGGCGCGCTAATGGCGCTGCTCGAAAAGCTTAAAGCAAAGCTTGCGGTCGAGGGACTGTTCGACCGCTCCGCCAAACGCCCGCTCCCCTTCATGCCGCGCACCATCGGCGTCGTGACGTCGCCCACCGGCGCAGTCATTCGGGACATTCTCCACCGGCTCGAGGACCGCTGTCCCACCAATGTCCTGCTCTGGCCGGTGCTGGTGCAAGGGCAGGGGGCGGCAGAGCAAGTCGCCCGCGCCGTGCGCGGCTTTTCGGCCATGCAGCCTGGCGGCCCGCTGCCTCGTCCCGACCTCGTCATCGTCGCGCGCGGCGGTGGATCGGTTGAGGATCTATGGAGCTTCAACGAGGAAATCGTCGTCCGGGCCGTGGCGGAATGTTCGATCCCGATTATCTCTGCCGTTGGCCATGAAACCGACACGACGCTTTGCGACTATGCCGCCGACATGCGCGCGCCTACGCCGACCGCCGCTGCCGAAATGGCGGTGCCGGTGCGCGCCGATCTCATGGCGATGCTGACCGAACAGGGGCTGCGCATGAACCGCGCGGTGCGTCGCGGTGCCGCGCAGGCGCGCGAGCGGCTGGAGGTGCAGGCCCGGCTCATGCCCACTCCCGACATGCTGCTCGCACCCCAGCGCCAGCGGCTCGACCAGCTGTCCGGCGATCTTGGCAATGGTCTGCGCCACCGCGTCGCCGACGCCCGCGCGCATCTGGGGCAAGCCGGCGGCGCGCTCCGTCCAGCGCTCCTGCACCAGCATTTGAGCCGGGCGAAGGAACGGCTCGACCGTCAGCGCCTGCGTCCCGATTATCTGACCCACGTTTTTCACGACCGCGCCACCGCCTTCGACCGCCTGTCGCGCCTGTTCGTCTCGGTCAATCCCGACCTGCCGCTCAAGCGCGGCTTTGCCCGCGTCATGGCGGGGGACCGCCTCGTCAGGACAGTCGATGAAGCCCGTGCCGCAGGCACGGTAGCGCTCCATTTCGACGATGGCGCGGTCGCGGCGACGGTGGAAGGCGGCCCACCATCACCAGCCCTTGAGAAGGCGCCCCCGCAAGCTATATCCCCATCATCCCGCCCTTCCCGCAAATCGCAGGAAGGCGGCGAAATCCGCCAGCAGGACCTGTTCTCCTGATGTGCATGAATGTGAAAAAGGCCGCCTGATCCCATGCTGATGTCCAACCGCGATCGTCCGGCCCGCCTCCATTATATGGCCTACAGCTTCCGCGTGCTTCAGGCGGGCGACCATGTCGTCTGCGCCGTCACCGGCCAGCAGATCCCGCTCGACGACCTGCGCTATTGGAGCATCGCCCGGCAGGAACCCTATGCCAGCGCCGAAGCCTCGGCCCAGGCGGAGCTGAAGGCGCGCGGCCTGCGATGAAATGCTGGGCAGCCGCGCTTCTGCTGATAACCGGCAGTGTGGGCGCGGCGAGCAATCCGGCTCCCCTCCCCGCCGCCAGCATCACGCTTCAGGGCACCGCGCAGCAGGGCGGCACGCTCACCGGCACCACGCCGCCCGCAACGACGGAATTGCGCCTCGACAATCAACTCGTCCGCGTCGATCCCGATGGCCGCTTCCTCATCGCCTTCGACCGTGACGCCGGGCCGCAGGCGCACCTCACCGCCCGCCTCTCCGATGGCCGCACAATCAGCCAGACGATCAGCATCGCCCCACGCGCCTGGCGGATAGAGCGCGTGAATACGCCGCTCCGCCCGGTGCGCGACAATGAAGCCTTCCTGGCCTTGCGCCGCCCGGAACTGGCGCAGATCGCCGCCGCCCGCGCGCAGGAAACCGGCGCTGAAGGCTGGCGCCAGCGCTTCCTCTGGCCGCGCGTCGGGCGCATCTCCGGCCTATTCGGATCGCAGCGCGTCTATCAGAGCGTACCCGGCGCCTATCATGGCGGCATCGATATCGCCGGGGCGACCGGCGATCCCGTTCTGGCGCCTGCTGACGGCGTGGTGACGCTGGCGGCCGATCATCCCTTCTCGCTGGAGGGCAATCTGCTGATCATCGACCACGGCCACGGCCTCAACAGCGCTTTCCTCCATCTGTCGCGCATCGACGTGCAGCTTGGCCAAGCCGTCCGCCAAGGTCAGCGCATCGGCGCGGTTGGTGCGACCGGCCGCGCGACAGGTCCGCATCTTCACTGGGGTTTGCGCTGGAATGAAGCGCGGATCGACCCGCTTCTGCTCACCGGACCAATGCCAGCAAACTGAACTGAGATGCATTTGCGCAACTTAGTGTAACCTGCGGCAAGGGCAGAGCATCAAAGTTCCACCTGCCATAAATGACGCCAAATAAAGTTGTTAAACGAACGTAAAACCGCGCTTATCGCGCATGTGGCAAATTTACGACAGTGAAACAGCAAAGTGCGCTCCGCTCCCTAGCATTGCTTTACACGCATAAAACGACTGCGCAGACTATCGCACAGCACGGATGAAGAGGGGTTTGCTGTCGGGCTCCAAGGCCCCCCTTCATGCGTCGGTAACTAGGCGCAGGTTCGCTTGCGCCGCTCCAGAGCAAGGGACTGGACTGTGAAGAAAATCTCGAACAATGCGTGGCTGCGCAATAGCGCAGCGCTGCAGGCGCTCGCATGCGCGGGCGCCGGTTTCGCGGCGCTCGCCGCTCCTGCCTTTGCGCAGGACACTCCGGCTGGCACCGTGGCCGAAGAACCTCAAGCGACCATCGTGGTCACCGGGTCCATCCTGCGGCAGGACGTGAACAACACGCCTTCGCCGATCTCAGTCCTGACGTCCGAGTCGCTTGAACAGCGCGGCATCCAGACCACGCAGGAAGCGCTTCAGCGCATCTCGTCGAACAACGGCGCGGCGCTCACCAACAGCTTTTCGGCGAACGGAGCCTTCGCGGCGGGTGCGTCCGCCGTTTCGCTGCGCGGCCTGTCCACCAGCTCCACGCTTGTCCTTTTCGATGGTCAGCGCGCCGCCTATTATCCGCTGGCGGATGACGCGACGCGCAACTTTGTCGATCTTAACACTATCCCTGACGATATTGTCGATCGCGTCGAAGTGCTGCGCGACGGCGCATCGTCCACCTATGGCGCCGACGCTATCGCGGGCGTCATCAACGTCATCACCAAAAAGCAGTTCAAGGGTATCGGCGGCCGGATCGAGGGCGGCATCACCGAACGTGGCGATGGCGAAAACTACCGCGCCACCCTGACTGTGGGCACGGGCGACCTCAACCGAGACGGCTATAACATCTACGCCAGCGGCTTCTGGTATCGCCAGAACGCACTCTACAATCGCGATCGGCCCTACCCCTTCAACTCTCAGGATCAGTCGGGCATCTGCCGTGATGGCGTCTGCGGGCCGCAGGTCGGCCCCAATGGCGGCTCGATCAACCCGTCCAGCACTGGTTATGTCGGTTGGGCAGACGCCACCGGCACGAGCGACCGCCGCTCCTTCGCGACCACTTTCTTTGTTGCGCCAACCGATTCAACCAGCGCGCTTGACGATCCGCTCGGCCGCTATCAGATTCTAAATCCCGCCGCAGGCTGTATCGCTGGCGAGACTCCCTACACCCTGACCGCAGCTGAATTGGCCGATACCGATCAGAACGCCTTTGCGCCCAACACCGTCTGCCAAGGCGATCTGGTGCGTCAATATGGCGTTATCTCGCCCCGGATCGAACGTTTCGGCGGCGCATTGAAGGCGACAGTCGCCGTCACTGACGATATCGAAGCGTCCTTCACCGCCAACTATCTTCAGAGCAAAGTGAGCTACACCGGCGAACCGGCGACCATTCGCGCCAATGGCCCGGCGGGCATCGCGTTCCCCCGCTTCAGCACCTATAATAGCGGCCTGCCCAACGCTCCGGGCTCCTTCGCACTGGCGCTGCCGGTCTATGTCTGCCCGCTAGTCAACGGCCTGCCGCAGCCCAATTGCGACATCACCAACGGTACGCTGAACCCGAACAACCCCTTCGCAGCGCAGGGCCTGCAGGCCCGGATCATGGGCCGTATTCCCAACCTGACGGAATATAATGAAACGCTCAGCCGCACCTATCGTGGAGCCTTCTCGATCGCTGGGCCGATCACGGATAACTGGAACTTCGCGGCGGACATCGTCGGCATGGTGACCGACCTCACCCGCACGTCGAAGGGCTATGTCTACATCCAGAACCTGCTGAACGTGGTCGCCGACGGCAGCTATAATTTCGTCAATCCGCTGTCGAACAGCCAGTCGGTCCTGGATTATCTGTCGCCCGACAACATCACCAAGTCCAAGTCCGAACTTTATGCCGCTCAGGTCAGCTTCAACGGCACGCTGTTCGATCTACCCGCTGGCCCCGTCCAGCTTGGCTTTGGTGGTCAAATCCGTCTGGAATCGATCAACGCTCCCAGCGCCAACGACGACTTTGCAGGTCCGACCCAGCGCTATTTCATCCTCAATGCCTTCGGCACCAAGGGTGAGCGCGTCGTTCGGTCGGGCTTTGTCGAGTTGAGCGTCCCCGCTTTCGAAGGCTTCGAAGTCAACGCATCGGGCCGCTATGACAATTATAACAGCGGCCAGGACGCCTTCTCGCCCAAGGTCGGCTTCCGCTACAAGCCGTTCGACGCGCTGACGCTACGCGGCACCTGGTCGCGGGGCTTCCGCATCCCGAGCTTCGCAGAAGCTAACGCGCTGCCGACGACCGGCTTCGTCAACAATACGTCCGGCACATTCCCCGACTCTTATCTGGCGCAGTTCGGATGCAGCAAGGCCACCTTCGCCAGCTGCCCGACCTATCTCAATGCCAGCAGCTATGGCCAAACCCAGTTGGCCAGTCCCGATCTTGAACCGGAAAAATCGACCAGCTGGACGGCGGGCGTGATCTTCGAGCCCAGCCGCAACATCCGGCTGAGCGTCGACTATTATAATATCAAGAAGAAGGGAGCGATCATCCCCGCGCCTTATGGCCCGGCGCTGGCCGCCTATTATTCGGGTGCGGCGATCCCGGCGGGCTATAACATCATCGCGGATTCGCCAGATCCGCTGCATCCGGGCGCTCTGCCGCGCGTCGCCTATGTTCAGGCGCCGTTAATCAACGCCAACACGATCCGGTCGGAAGGCCTTGATTTCGCGGCGACCGGCCGGTTCGACTTCGGCGATGTGCGTCTCACCAGTTCGCTGGAGGCGACCTACATCATCAATCTCGACACCACATTCGCCGACGGCAGTGTCGAAAGCTATGAAGGTACGCTTGGCAACAACAGCCTGACCGCCGGATCTGGCACGCCCGAATGGCATGGCAGCTGGGCCAACACGCTGGAATGGAAGCGCTGGACCCTTTCGGCGACGGCAGAATATTTCGGCGGCTACAATCTGTCGGCAGAAGACATCGAAGGCCCCGGCACGTCGGGTGATTGCGGCCTGCTCTCGCCGCAGTTCGTCAAGTGCGACGTAAAGCCCTATATCACCGTCGATCTCACCACCAGCTACAAGCTCAACGACAATTTCACGGTCTATCTGAACGTGCTCAATGTCTTTGACGATCTGCCGCCGATCGATCCGATCACCTATGGCGCGAACAACTACAACCCGGTTCAGGGTGGCACCGGCATCTACGGCCGCGGCTATCGCCTGGGTGTTAAGGCCAACTTCTAAACAGGCGATCAACTAAAAAGGGGAGGGGCGCCGGTCATTCCGGCGTCCCCTTTTTTTCTTTAAGCCCCCTCCCCTTCAGGGGAGGAGTTGGGGTGGGGGCCATCCGCTCGGCACAGCGTCTGCCCCCCTCCCCTCCCTGAAGGGGAGAGGCGGACAGCTCACCCCACCCGCAACTGCAAGGCGCCATCCCCCTCGTCCACACGCACCGTCGCGCCGTCCGGCACCTCGCCGCGCAGAATCAGGTCCGCGAGCGGGTCCTGCAGATACCGCTGCACGGCCCGCTTCAACGGCCTTGCGCCATAGACCGGGTCATAACCGACCCGTCCCAACCAAGCCCGCGCGCCATCTGTCAGGTCCAGCTTCACCTTGCGGTCCTTAAGCAGCTTGCCGATGCGCGCGACCTGAATATCCACGATCGGCGCCATGTGGCTCGCACCCAGCCGGTGGAACAGGATCACTTCATCAAGGCGGTTGAGGAACTCCGGCCTGAAATGGCCCCGGACGATGTCCATCACCTGATCCTCGACCTTCTCGACAGGCTCATCATCGGCCAGCGAAGCGATGAACTGGCTGCCGAGGTTCGACGTCAGCACGATGATCGTGTTGGTGAAGTCCACCGTCCGCCCCTGCCCATCGGTCAGGCGGCCGTCGTCCAGCACCTGCAACAGCACGTTGAAGACATCGCTGTGCGCCTTCTCGACCTCATCGAACAGCACGACCTGATATGGCCGCCGCCGCACCGCTTCGGTCAAGACGCCACCTTCCTCATAGCCGACATAGCCCGGAGGCGCGCCGATCAGCCGGGCGACCGAATGCTTCTCCATGAACTCGCTCATGTCGATCCGCACCATCGCGCTGTCGTCGTCGAACAGGAATCCGGCGAGCGCCTTGGTCAGCTCCGTCTTGCCGACGCCCGTGGGGCCAAGAAACAGGAACGACCCAAGCGGCCGGTTCGGGTCCTGCAAGCCCGCGCGGGAGCGGCGCACGGCGGTCGATACGGCCTTCACCGCGTCGGCCTGGCCGATCACCCGCTTGCCCAGCATTTCCTCCATGGCGAGCAGCTTTTCACGCTCGCCCTCCATCATCTTGTCGACAGGAATGCCGGTCCAGCGCGACACGACCGAGGCAATGTCCTCCGGCGTCACTTCCTCGCGCAGCATCGCGCCTTCAGTAGCGCCCTCGGCCTCCGCAATCTTGCGCTCCAGATCGGGAATGCGCCCATAGGCCAGCTCGCCAGCCTTGGCGAGATCGCCCGCCCGCTGCGCCTGTTCCAGTTCCACGCGAGCAGCCTCCAGCTGTTCCTTCAGCTTGCTGTCGCCCGCAATCTTGTCCTTCTCCGCCCGCCAACGCTGCGTCAGCGCCGCCGACTGCTCCTCAAGATTCGCGAGGTCCTCCTCCAGCGCGTCCAGGCGATCCTTGGAAGCCTTGTCGGTTTCCTTCTTCAACGCCTCTCGCTCGATCTTGAGCTGGATGATCCGCCGATCGAGATTTTCAATCTCTTCGGGCTTGCTCTCCACCTCCATGCGCAGACGGCTCGCTGCCTCGTCCATCAGGTCGATGGCCTTGTCCGGCAGGAAGCGGTCGGTGATGTAGCGGTTGGAGAGCGTCGCCGCGGACACCAGCGCGCCGTCCGTGATCCGCACGCCATGGTGCAGCTCATATTTTTCTTTGAGGCCGCGCAGGATGGAGATCGTGTCCTCCACTGTCGGCTCGCCCACGAAGACCGGCTGGAAGCGCCGCTGGAGCGCAGGGTCCTTCTCAACATATTTGCGATATTCATCGAGCGTCGTCGCGCCGATGCAGTGCAGTTCGCCGCGAGCAAGCGCGGGCTTCAACAAATTGCCCGCATCCATCGCGCCTTCCGACTTGCCCGCGCCGATCAGCGTGTGCATCTCGTCGATGAACAGGACGACCTGCCCTTCGGCGCCCTTCACCTCGTCCAGAACGCCCTTCAGTCTCTCCTCGAATTCGCCGCGATATTTCGCGCCCGCGATCAGGCTGCCCATGTCGAGCGCCATCAGCGTGCGGTCCTTCAGCGTATCGGGCACGTCGCCATTGGCGATGCGCAGCGCAAGGCCCTCCGCAATCGCGGTCTTGCCCACGCCGGGATCGCCGATTAGCACCGGGTTGTTCTTGGTTCGCCGCGCCAGGATCTGGATCGTCCGTCGAATTTCCTCGTCGCGCCCGATCACCGGGTCCAACTTGCCCTCGCGCGCCGCCTCGGTGAGGTCGCGGGCGAATTTCTTGAGTGCATCATAGCGATCCTCCGCGCCTGCCGTGTCGGCCGTGCGCCCGCCACGCAGATCGTTGATCGCGCTATTCAGCGCCTCCGCCTTCAGTCCCGCCGCCGCCAGAGCCTTGCCCGCCGCGCTCGTGGTCGCAAGGCAAAGCGCCAGCAGCAGCCGCTCAACCGTGACAAAGCTGTCCCCGGCCTTCGCCGCGACCTGCTCGGCGCTGTCCAGCACCCGCACCGCGTCATTGTCGAGGCCCGGCGTCTGCTGCGCCCCGCTGCCCGACACCGCAGGCACCTTGGCCAGCGCCGCATCGGTTTCCCGCAGCGCGACAGCGGGATCGCCGCCCGCCGCCTTGATCAGGCCGGAAGCCATGCCCTGATTATCTTCCAGCAGCGCCTTCAGCAGATGCTCCGGACTGATCCGCTGATGGCTCATGCGGATCGCGACGGTTTGCGCCGATTGCAGGAAGCCCTTGGCGCGGTCAGTGAATTTTTCGAGGTTCATAGGAAGCCCTTCGTGAAACTGGTCACGATGTAATGTTGCATAAAAGCCACACAAGAGGCGCTACGCAATTATCCTTAGCATCGCTCGCCCACCCGGCGCAAACCTCCCCATTTTAGAGGAAGATAAGCCTTCGATCCTGACGCGCGTTCATCCAATGCATATTGCGCCGTCCCCATGCGCCGCTATGCTGCGGCCAGCCATTGCCGCCTCCCCGGCGATGATCTCCAGCTTCGATGAGGGCGCCCATGATTTTTTCCTCCACCTCGCGTCGCCTGGCTCTGTCGCTTGGCCTGTCTTCAATAAGCCTGTCGATCATCGCCCTTCCAGTCCCCGTCGCGCTTGCTGCCCCAGCGGCTCAGACGGCTTCAGTCCCGCTTTCCAGCCTCGTTTCCGCCGTCGATATTCCCTATGAGCAGTTCACGCTGAAAAACGGCCTGCGCGTCATCGTCCATACCGATCGCAAGGCTCCCGTGGTGGCGGTGTCGGTCTGGTATCATGTGGGCTCCCGCTTCGAGCCTGCGGGCAAGACGGGCTTTGCTCATCTGTTCGAACATCTGATGTTCTATGGTTCTGAAAATGCCGATGGGCCTTTCTTCGGACGGCTGGAGGATATCGGCGCGACCGACTGGAACGGTACGACCTGGTTCGATCGCACCAACTATTTCGAAACGGTGCCGACCGGCGCGCTCGATCGGGCACTGTTCCTCGAATCCGACCGCATGGGTCACCTGCTCGGCGCGGTGACGCAAACCAAGCTCGATGCGCAGCGCAGCGTCGTGCAGAATGAAAAGCGGATGGGCGAGAATGAGCCCTATGGGCTGGTCGAATATGCCCAGCTTGCGGCCATGCTGCCCGAAGGCCATCCCTATCGCCACTCGACCATCGGATCGATGGCGGACCTGAATGCAGCCAGCCTTGCCGACGTGCAGAACTGGTTCAAGACCCATTATGGCCCGAACAATGCCGTGCTCGTGCTGGCGGGCGATATCGATGTGCCGACCGCCAGGGCGAAGGCCGAAAGATGGTTCGGGAACATCCCGGCCGGTCCCGCGCCCAAGGATGTGGATGCCACCGTGCCGACGCTCGACAGGCAAGTCGACAAGCTGATGCACGACAATGTCGCGGCGACCCGGCTCTACCGCAACTGGATCGTGCCGGGTGTCAATTCGGATGACCTGCCCCAACTCGATCTGGCGATGTCGGTGTTCGGCGGGCTCAAATCCTCCCGCCTCGACAATATATTGGTGCGCGATGAGAAAGTGGCCGTCGGCGTCAAGGCCAGCATCCAGCCATTCGAAAAGCTGTCGATCGCGGAAATCACGGTCGATGTGAAGCCGGGGCAGGACGCCGCCGCCGTCGGCAGGCGGCTCGACCAATTGTTGGCCGACTATCTCGCCAAAGGGCCGACCGCTGACGAGGTTCAACGCGCGGCGACCCAGCAGCTGTCGGGTACGATCGGCGGTCTGGAAAAGGTCGGCGGCTTCAGCGGCAAGGCGGTGACCCTGGCGGAAGGCGCGGTCTATTCCGACGATCCGGGCAAATATAAGAAGGACCTCGCCCTCTACGCCGCCGCCACGCCGCAGTCGGTGGGCGACGCCGCCCGCAAATGGCTCGGGCGTCCGGTATTTCGGCTGACGGTGGCGCCGGGTGAACGGACGGCCGAGGATAATGCGCTCGCGGGCAACGCCACGCACCACCCCGCCTATTTCCGCGATCCCAAAAAGCCCGCGCCGGTAGCCGCCACGCCTCCGCCACCCACACGGGTCGCCGAACCGCCAATCGAGCCGGTCAAGGATCTGGATTTCCCCGCTGTCGAGGAAGCCCGGCTCAAGAACGGCATTCCGGTCGTTTTCGCCCGGCGCGCGACCGTCCCGGTGGTGCGGGTGTCGGTGTCCTTCGACGCGGGCAACGCAGCCGACGACAAGGCAAAACTGGGCACGGCCGCGCTGACCACGGCCCTGCTGGATGAAGGCACGAAGACGCGCAGTTCGGTGCAGATCGCGGAAGAACAGGAACGGTTGGGCGCGTCGATCGGCGCGAGCAACGGCATGGATAGCACCAATGTCGGCCTCTATGCGCTCAAGCCCAATATCGATGCGTCGCTCGGCCTGCTCGCCGACGTCATTCGCAACCCCGCCTTCGCTCCGGCAGAGGTGGAGCGCATCCGGGGCCAACTACTGACCCGCATCGCCGCCGAGAAAACCGAACCGATGCCGATCGCCCAGCGCCTGCTGCCGCCGTTGCTCTATGGCGCCGCACATCCCTACGGCATCCCCTTCACCGGATCGGGCACGGCCAGCGGCGTCAAGGCGGCGACCCGCGCTGATCTTGCCGCCTTTCATGACAAATGGATGCGGCCTGACAATGCCACCATCTTCGTGACCGGCGACGCCAGCCTGGCCGAAATCATGCCGCTGCTCGAAAAGCGCTTCGGCGACTGGAGGGCGCCTGCCGTGGCCAAGGGCAAGAAGCTGTTCCGCATGGACCGGATGGCGCGCCCGGCGCGGATCATCCTGGTCGACAAGCCGCAAAGCCCGCAATCGATGATCCTGGCGGGCCTGTTGACGGGCAAGCAGGGCACCGACAACCCATTGACGCTGCAGACCGCCAATGAAGTGCTGGGCGGCAGCTCCACCTCGCGTTTGATCATGGACCTGCGTGAAACGAAGGGCTGGGCCTATTCCGCTGGCACCGCGTTGCCCGGCGTTAAGGAAACCATTCCCCTGCTGGTCTATGCTCCCGTCCAGACCGACAAGACCGGCGCGTCCATCGCCGCCGCGCGTCAGGACATTGCCGATTTCCTGACCGCCAAGGGCACGACAGAGGCCGAACGCAACCAGACCATCAACAGCCAGATCCTGTCTCTGCCCGGCAGCTTCGAAACATCGTCGGACCTGATGGGGGCGATGATGCGCAACCGCCTGCTCGGCCGCCCGGACGATTTTTATGAAACGCTGCCGGGCCTCTACCGCGCGATGACCGCCGCCGACCTCGACAAGGCCGCACGCGAGGCGATCGATCCCGCGCGGCTGATCTGGGTCGTCGTGGGCGATGCGAAACTCGTCCGACCACAGCTTGACGCGCTGGGCCTGCCCGTCGAAATGGGAACCCTTGCCGATTGATGGCTGCTTTGAGGAGATGAAGTGATGGCGAATGTCGATGGCGCTTATGATTGCGTGGCAAAGACGCCGCTGGGCGATCAGAAGGGCGTGTTCACCGTCATCAGCAACGGCACCAGCTTCCACGGCACCTTCGCGGGCATGATGGGGTCGCTGGACGTCGCCGAGGGCAAGGTCGACGGCGACAAACTCAATTGGAAGATGAACATGACCATGCCCATGCCCATCACGATGGAATGCGAAGCGGTCGTGGAAGGCGATGCGATCAACGGCACCATGCAGCTGGGCGCGTTTGGCGCGGCGGGCTTTTCCGGCACGCGGCGCGTTTAAGCGGGCGTTTCCGCCAATGACCGGCCGCGCCACCCTGGGATTATCCTGATGCCTAGTTCCGGCCTGACGCAGGGGCTGGTGCAGCAGTTCCCGCTGGTCGCGCGCGGCTGGCGGCAACTGGCTGATGAAGCGCTGGCGGAATTGCGGGTGTCCTCCAGCGCGGGCTGGTGCCTAGTGCACCTCGCCCGGCTGGGACCCGACGTAAGGCAGGCCGACCTTGCCGATCAGCTGGGCATTACCCAGCCCTCGCTGGTGCGGACGCTGGACGGGCTGGCGGCGATGGGATTGATCGAGCGCCTGCCGCATCCGGAAGACAAGCGATCGAACCGGGTGGAGTTCACCGATGCAGGTCGCGACCTTGCCGCACGGATCGAAGCACGGCTCGATGACCTGTCGCAACAGCTGTTCGAAGGCGTCCCCGAAGCTGCCGTCGAGATCACCGTCAACATGATGCAACTCCTCACTCGCCGCATCGCTGAACGGCGCAAACAGGCTTAGGACGCGCCACCATTCGTGAGTGCCCCAAAGCGGGGCCGCTCATCCTAAGCGCCTGCCGTGAGCAGGGAGAGGCACGGAACGCCCGTTGCCATATCCTGACACAGAAAAGCCCGCCGGTCCGAAAACCGGCGGGCTTCCTAAAGCCCGGTGCGACCCGAAGGCTTTTTAATACTGAACAGTCACCGTCACAGCGCGGCGGTTCTGTGCCCAGGCGGCCTCATCCGAACCCAGCGCAGCCGGACGTTCCTTGCCATAGCTGACCGTGTTGATCCGGCTGGGGTCGATGCCGAGTGAGGCGAGATAGTTTTTCGCGGCATTGGCGCGGCGATCGCCCAGCGCGATGTTATAGTCGCGGGTGCCGCGCTCGTCGGCATGGCCTTCGATCGTGACGCGAACATTGGGGTTCTGCTGCAACCATGCCGCCTGGCTCTGCAAGGTCTGCTGATCCTGCGCATCGACATCATATTGGTCGGTGTCGAAGAAGATGCGGTCGGATGAGACCGACGCGACGAAATCCTCCTGGCTGCCCTTGACCGGTCCAGTGGTCGTGCCGGTCCCGGTGCCGGTCTGCGCACTGGTATCGGTCGCGGGCGGGGGTGGCAGGTCCTTGGGCGCCTTCTTGCCGCAGGCGGCGAGCGCGAGGACGGACACGGCGATCAAAAGGGGGCGGTTGAGTTTCATGGGAGGCTCCTCAAAAAGTCCATGCGGTCGTTACGCTTGCGCGATGATGTGGTTCCCTATCAGGGCAGCAGCGGACCCCATGAAGGGTCGGAGCCGCTTAGGGGCGTGGGGATGCGGCGTTCGTTGACGCCGGTCAGGTCGACTTGCCAGACCTGGCTGGTGCCTTCGCGCCCGGCGGTGGTGCGGAAAAATTGCAGGACGCGGCCGTTGGGCGACCAGGTGGGCTGCTCATCCTGCCAGCCATTGGTGAGGATGCGTTCATTGCCGCCGTCCGGGGTCATGACGGCGATCTTGAAGTCGCCCGAAATCTTGGTGAAGGCGATCAGGTCGCCGCGCGGGCTCCATTCGGGCGTCGCATAGCGGCCGCCGCCATGGCTGATGCGGCGTTGGCCCGATCCATCAGCGTTCATGACATAGACTTGCTGGCTGCCCGAACGGTCGCTTTCAAAGACGATCCGGGTGCCATCGGGGGAATAGCTGCCCCCGACATCGATGCCGGGCGCGGTGGTGAGGCGCACTGGCTGACCGCCCTGCGCCGACACACGATAGATGTCGGTGTTACCCGCCACCGCCATCGAAAAGAGGATGTTGCGGCCATCGGGCGACCAGCGCGGCGCAAAGGTCGCGTTGTTGCTTTCGGTGACGAGGCGCTGACGGCCGGTGCCGATGTCATAGACATAGATGCGCACCCGGCTGCCCAGATAGCTCACATAGACGATCGACTTATAGTCGGGCGAAAAGCGCGGCGTAAGCGCGATAGACTGGCCATTGGTGATGAAGCGGTGGTTGGCGCCATCGCTATCCATGATGGCAAGGCGCTTGGTACGGTTCCCCTTGGGGCCGCTCTCCGCGATATAGGCGATGCGGCTGTCGAAGAAGGGGCTTTCGCCCGACAGGCGCGCATAGATGGCGTCGGCGCACTTATGCGCGGCGCGGCGCCAGTCGCGTGGGGCGACGACATAGCCTTGGCGGGTCAGTTCCTGCTTGAGCGCCACGTCATAGAGATAGCAGCCGACCGTGATGTCCGCCTCGCCACCCGTGGTGCGGACGAAGCCCTGCACCAGCGCCTGATAGGCGCCCCATTTGTCATAGGCCGGGTTGGTGACTTCGGGAAAGGCGATGGCGGGGATGCCGCCGGGACCGGACGGATCGAACAGGCCCGAGCCCTTGAGGTCCGAGGCGATTACTTCGGCGATCTTGCGGCCAAGTTCGCTGGACGAACCAGCCGGGGTAGACACCTCCGCCTGTGGGGGGAGGGCGGGGACGACGATCTTGAGGTTGCTGTCGATATCGCCGGTGACGTCGACCGACAACTGGGCCATCGCAGGGCTGGCAAAGGCTGCGCAAAGGGTGAGCAGTGCGGTTATTCCAAAGCTTCTCATCGCGCTTTCCTTGCGTAGACTCTCAACGGCTTGAGCCATTTCCACTGTTCATAATATTCGTCCGGCAGCCCCTGGAAAGGGGACGCCTGCATGACCGCCTGTACGGCGCGTTCCTTGTAGATGGAGACCTGCGGCTTGTTGCTGGCCGTCTGGCCCTGTACGTCGATCACTTCGGGCCTGCCGATTACTCGGCCGTTGCGGTCAATCTTCACCTCCAGAAAGGCCACCAGCTGCTCGACATCCGCGCCGGAAGGGAGCTTCAAATGCCGATAGATTTGATCGCCGATGAGGCGGTCAAGCGCAGCCTTCTGGACGGGACCCATGGTCGCAGCGGGCGGCGGCGCGGCCCTGCGCGGAGCGTCGGCTTCGGTGTCGATGCCCTTCAGGAAATCCTTGCCGAGCAGCGACCCTTTGGGCTTTTCCGCCTTGCCCTGACCGGACGCGCGGGCAGGGGCATTGGGCTTGGCCTTTGCGGCAGGCTTTTGCGCGGCCTTGGCCGGAGTGGGCGCGGCGGCGGCGGGCTTCGCTTTGGCGGGCGTCGGCTTGGCCGCTGGCCGTGTAGGCGCGGGCTTTGGCTTCGGCTTTGGCTGGGGCTTTGCCACGTCCTTCCTTGCCGTGGCCAGTTCGGGCTTGGCGGGTTTCGCCACGGGCTTGGGCGGCGCAGGCTTCGGCGGCGAGGGTGCGGGCGTTGGCGTTGGCTCCGGCACAGGCGCGGGTTCAGGAACGGGCGCCGGTGCCGCATCCTCGGTCGGGCCTGCTTCCGGCGCGACGCTGGGTGGCGGCGGTTGGGTCGAGATTTGCGGCGCGGCGGATTGCAGCGCGGCCTCGTCCACCAAACTGACGTCCATCGGCGGCGAATTTAGTTTGAGCGGATTGGGGGTGGCGAGAAAGCCAACCGACAGCAAGCCGAACAGCAGGACATGTCCCGCCGTCGCCACGCCAAGGCCGATTTTCTCCGCACGTTCCATCCCCGAGTCCTATGGTCCCTATTCTGAACCGCCGCTGACGGCGCCTGAGGAGATTGGGGCATCGCCGCCGCCGGTGCTGACCAGCGCGACCTTGTTAAGCCCGGCGCGGTTGAGTTCACCCATCACGCGCATGACCCGGCCATAGTCGAGGCCCGTGTCCGCGCGCAGGAAAATTTGCGGCGGTTCGGCTTTGCCTGCGTTGGCGGACATGATCTCGGCGAGGCGATCCGGCAGGTCAGCATCGCTGATCTGTGTCTCGTCGATGTAGAGGCCGCCGTCGCGGTCGATGGAGACGACGGTCGGCTTCTGATCCTGATCGAGCCCCTTGGCGCGGGTTTCCGGAAGATTCACCGGAACGCCGGTAACGAGCAGCGGCGCGGTCACCATGAAGATGATGAGCAGCACCAGCATGACGTCGACTAGAGGGGTGACGTTGATGTCCGCCATCGGCGCGCGGCCCCGGCCACGGCGGTGGGAAGGTGGGCCGGACATGGCCATTTACACGACCTCCGTCATGCCAGCGAAAGCTGGCATCTCAGGCCGGATAGGGCCGGGCGTGAGGCACGAGATCCCAGCTTTCGCTGGGATGACGAAATGGGGTGGGATGATGGTGAGAGGTGCCATCACCGCTGCGCCTCCAACTCCCGGCTGAGTGTCGAATAAAAGCCGTCCGCGAAGCGGGTGAGCTTGGATTCCATGCGGTTGATGCCATGGCTGAAGCGGTTGTAAGCGATGACCGCCGGGATGGCGGCGAACAAGCCGATCGCCGTGGCGAAGAGCGCTTCGGCAATGCCGGGCGCGACGACGGCGAGCGAGCTGTTCTGTTCCTTCGCGATGGCGGTGAAGGCGCGCATGATACCCCACACGGTGCCGAACAGGCCGACGAAGGGCGCAACCGAGCCGATCGTCGCAAGGATGTTCAGGCGATCGGACAGGCGATCGACCTCTGCCGCGATCATGCTGGACATAGCCGTCGACAGGCGGTCGCGCGTACCGTCGCGGTCGATGACCTTCTGCGCGGTGGAGCGGCGCCATTCGGTGACGCCTGCGGCCATCACCTTGGCAGCGGGGAAGTCGGATGACTTGCCGCGCGCTTCATAGAAGCGGTCGATATCTTCCGCTTTCCAGAAATCATCCTCGAACGCGCTGCTGTGGCGGCTGGCCTTGCGCAGGGTGAAGGTGAAGCCGATGATCATCGCCCAGGTCCAGATGCTGGCGAGCACGAGGCCCAGCATCACCACCTTCACGACAATGTCGGCCTGCAGGAACAGGGCGAGCGGCGAAATGGTCGCAGCTTGGGTGGCGGCGCCGACAGCGGCGCCGACGTCGGGCATCGAAAGGCTCATGGGTTGATGTCTTCCCCTCTCATCAAACGGCTGAAAATGTCTATCCAGGGCTTGGGTTGCCGCGTGGGACGGCCCTGGCTGGTCAGGAAGGCGACAGAGACCTCGCCGTCCGTCAGTATTTCATCGCCGCACCTGACTCTTTGCTGAATGGTACACGCGACGGGGCGAATGGCCGTCACGCGGCTTTCGACCAGTAAATCATCGTCAAGCCGGGCCGGGCGCTTATAGGCGATTTGGAGGCTGGTGACGGCATAGACGCCGGTCCCATCTTCCTGCGCGGCGCGCTGATCGATCCCGGCGACGCGCAGCATGTCGGATCGCGCGCGCTCCATATAGCGCAGGTAATTGGCGTGGTAGACGAGCCCCGACAGGTCCGTATCCTCAAAATAGACGCGCAAGGGAAAGTGATGCACGGCGGCAATGAACCTTCCGGTTGCCGGCTCGGGCATGGACGCTGAAACGGACATGCGCGGCCTTTTAACCATCAAGCAGGCGGCAGGCAAAGGCGGAAATGAACAGGGTCGAAGCAGCCTGCCGGGCGACGGGGGCTATCCGTCCCACAAACGCGGCGTGCTAGCCCTGATTAACACAGCAGCCGTTGTGATGGATGCTCGAAAGCGCTGGCCCCCTGCTTCCCATAGCGCTAGTGGGCGGCAAATTGATTTTGCGAGGACATTAGCATGACCGACATTCAGACCGTGGGCGTCATCGGCGCTGGTCAGATGGGCGCGGGGATCGCGCAGGTCAGCGCGCAGGCTGGCTATGATGTGATCCTGTGCGACGTCGATCTGGCCCGCGCCCAAAAGGGGCTTCAGGGCATTTCAAAGCAGCTTGCCCGTGCGGTCGAAAAGGGCAAGTTGAGCCAGGAAGATTCCGAAGCCGCCTTCGCCCGCATCCGGCCGAGCGGCGACTTGGCTCCGCTGGCCGAAGCTCAACTGGTGATCGAAGCCGCGACCGAGCGGGAAGAGATCAAGCGCAGCATCTTCACTAATGTCAGCGCGGTGATCACGCCCGGCACGATCCTGGCGACCAATACGTCGTCCATCCCCATCACTCGTTTGGCGCAGGTGGTGCCCGATCCGGCGCTGTTCGTGGGCATCCACTTCTTCAACCCCGTACAGGTCATGGCGCTGATCGAGTTGATCCGCGGGCTGGCAACATCGGACGAAACGGTCGCGACGATCGAAGCCTATACCAAGCGGCTGGGCAAGCATGTCGTGCAGGCGTTCGATTCCCCCGGTTTCGTCGTCAATCGTATCCTGCTGCCGATGATCAACGAATCCATCTTCGCGCTGGGCGAAGGGGTTTCCAACATTCGCGACATCGACACGGGCGTGCGGCTGGGGCTGAACCATCCCATGGGTCCGCTGACGCTGGCGGATTTTGTTGGCCTCGATACCTGCCTTGAGATTCTGAACGTGCTGCGGTCGACGACCGGGGATTCCAAATATCGCCCCGCGCCGCTGCTGGTGAAATATGTCGAGGCTGGCTGGCTGGGACGCAAGACCGGCAGGGGCTTTTATGACTATTCGGGGCCGGAGCCTGTCCCGACCCGCTAAGTGAGGGACTTCGACATTTGAACGAGACAAGCGGCTCGTTCAAACAGCCTGAACGGCGGTAGGCTAGAGCGGGCGCTCAGCACCCAAGCCATGTTTCCTCAAACAATGGCGCAGCTGGTCATAACTTAGGCCAAGAGCCTTGGCGGTCGCGCGTTGATTGTAGCGGTGGCGTTCCAGCACTGCCTGCACGATCGCGGCTTCATGCGCGTCCACGGCGGCCCGCAGGTCGCGGACGTCGGTGAAGCCGGTTGCGGGGGCGGGCTTGGGTTCCTCTGCACTGGCGTTGAGCGGCGGCGTTTGCGGCTTCCAGGGCGAGGCGAAGGGGTCGAAGATGATCCGGCCGACGGGGGCCGAGGGATCTTCCCAGCGATAGACGGCCCGCTCCACGACATTGCGCAGTTCGCGGACATTGCCGGGCCAGCCATGCGCTTCCAGTGCGGCGAGGCAGTCAGGCGTGAAGCCACGCCATTCGGACCGTCCCAGTTCGGCGGCCATGCGGCGGCCGAAATGATCGGCGAGCACGACCACATCTCCCTCGCGGGCGCGCAGTGGCGGCAGGGTGATGACTTCGAAACTGAGCCGGTCTAGCAGGTCCGCACGGAAGCGGCCCGTTTCGGCCAGCAGGGGCAGGTCTTCGTTGGTGGCCGCGATGATGCGGACGTCCACCGTCATTGGCCGGGATGCGCCGATGCGGGTGACTTCGCCATATTCGATGACGCGCAGCAGCCGTTCCTGCGCGGCCATGGAGAGGGTCGCCAGTTCATCGAGAAAGAGCGTGCCGCCATCGGCTTCCTCGAACCGCCCGGCGCGGGCGCGGGTGGCGCCGGTGAAGGCGCCCTGTTCATGGCCGAACAGTTCCGCCTCGATCAGCGTTTCCGGAAGCGCGGCGCAGTTCATGACGATGAGCGGCTCGCCCCAGCGCGGAGAGAGGCGATGGAGGCGTTCGGCGATCAGTTCCTTGCCCGTGCCACGCTCGCCAACAACCAGGATCGGGCGATCAAGTTCGGCGGCGCGTCCTGCCTGCTCGACTGCGTCAAGGAAAGGTAGCGACTGGCCGATGAATTGGCTGTTTCGTTCCATGACCATATTATGGTGAAAATCGCCACTTGTTGGCAAGATTAATTGGCGCTGGAGGGAGTCAACGTAGGAAATTCCGGCTTTTCACGAATTGGCACGGCTCCTGCAAAGAATGCGGGCAAGGCCGCTGAACGAAGGATCGTAGTTCCGATGGGTATCTTTTCTCGCACGCGCGACATCATCGCCGCCAATGTCACCGACCTTCTCGATCGGGCGGAAGACCCCGCGAAGATGATCCGCATGATCATCCTGGAAATGGAGGAAACGCTGGTCGAGGTGCGTGCGTCCGCCGCGCGGACCATCGCTGATCAGAAGGAGATGCGCCGCCATATCGGCAAGCTGCAGGGCTTGCAGGACAGCTGGACCGAGAAGGCGCAGCTGGCGCTGAGCAAGGATCGCGAGGACCTGGCCAAGGCGGCGCTGGTGGAAAAGCAGAAGGCGGCCGACATGGCGGAGAAGCTCTCCCATGAGATCGAGGTGCTGGACGAGGCGCTGAAGGCTTCGGAAGAGGATATCGCCAAGTTGCAAGGGAAGCTGCGCGAGGCGCGGACCCGGCAGAACAGTCTGGTCACGCGGATGGAAAGCGCGCAAAATCGTGTCCGCATGCGCGAAGCCTATGCCGGGGAAAAGGTGAATGAGGCCTTCGCCCGCTTCGATATATTGGAGCGCCGGGTCGATATGGCCGAAGGGCGTGCGGATGCGCTGAATCTCGGCCAGGGTCAGAAGACTCTGGAGGAGGAAATTGCCGAGTTGCAGTCGACCGAGAAGGTCGATGCCGAACTCGCCGCGATGAAAGCCAGCATGAACAGGACAGCTTGAACAGGGGAGCGTGACGCATGGAGGATGTGTTTTTACCGATCATGATCTGCGGCATGCTGTTCATCGGCATGCCCTGGCTGATCCTGCACTATACGACCAAGTGGAAGCAGGCGCCCAAGATCACCGATGAGGATGAGCGGTTGCTGGACGAAATGCACCTGCTCGCGCGGCGGCTGGAAGACCGGCTGCAAACGGTCGAGCGGATCGTCGCCGCCGATAATCCCGATTTCCGTCCGTCGCGCTCCGCGCTCGACGACGCTTATGATCTCGACCGCCAAGATATTGGCAGGAGGAACTGACATGGCCGCGCGCCGTACGAAATTCTACCTCGACAAGCAGAATGGCAAATGGATGGGCGTGTGCTCAGGCATCGCCGACTATGCGGGCATCGACGTGACGTGGGTCCGCGTCGGCGCGGTGCTGGTGACGCTGATGGGCGCCTTTCCCTGGTCGCTGATCGCCTATTTCGCCGCTGCTTATTTCGCCGAGAACAAGCCGCTGGGCCTTTATGCCGACCGGGATGACGAGAAATTTTGGCAAGGCGTGCGGACCAATCCGGCGCGGTCGGCACGGGACGTGCGATCGAAGTTTCGCGACATCGACCGGCGTCTGGCGGATATCGAGACATTCTACACCAGCCGCAACACGAGGCTGGCGGACGAGATCGACAGCCTGCGTTGAGCAAGGCGTTCGGAGGACGGCATGCAGGAGCTGGCTTTTACGCTGACCATCGCGGCGAGCTGCATTATCGCGCTGTTGATCGTCGCGGCGGCCACTTTGCGCGGCTGGAACGGCTGGCTGGCACTGAAGCGTGCGGAGCTGGCGCGGCCGGACGTTGACGCTGTGCCGCCTTCGGCCAGCGCGCGGATCGAGGTCGCCGACCTCAAGGAACGCATCCGCAAGCTGGAGGCTATCGCGGCGGGCGTCGATCTGTAAGGAAAGCGGCTTTCGCGGGCAGCTTTTCTGCCTATATGCGGGATATGACCGATGTGCCTGCCCTTGCCGATCTTCAGGAAGAATATGAATTTCTGGACGCGGATGACCGTTACCGGCTGCTGATCGACCTTGGGCGCGCGCTGGAGGCGATGCCCGACGCGCTCAAGACCGACGCCACGTTGGTGCGGGGCTGTTCGGCGGCAGTCTGGGTTTATCCGACGGTGCGCGACGATGGGCGGCTGCATTTCCTGGCGGACAGCAATGCGGCGATCACCAAGGGGATCATCGCGCTGGTCCTGCTGACCGTGCAGGATCAGGCGCCCGCCGAGATTGGCGCGGCGGACATTGAAGGCGCGCTGGCGCCGTTCGACCTCAAGAATCAGCTCAGCTCCAACCGGACACAGGGCATCCCCAACATGATTGCGCTTATCCGGCAAACTGCGGAGCGCTACAGCTAGGCGGGAAACCTGCGGACGTCCGGGCGTTCTCTTTGCGTGAGCGAAACGGAAGTTGAGGAGATGCGCGATGCGGAGCCTATTGGCGCTGGCGGCGATCAGCCTGCTGGCGGGCTGTTCTGGCAGCGAAAAGGAAGGGCCGACCCAGCGCGAGCAGATCGGCCAGACGTGGAAATATGAGGGTGGCGACGGCGGCAAGCCCAAGGTTGCTTATATCGGCAGCGCGAACAGCGTGCAGACCATGACGGCAGAAGATACGTTCTCGGTGCTGCTGGTGCAGCCGATGCCGGAAGGTGGCACGGACGTGACCGTTAAACTGGTGGGCGCGCCTTTCAGCTGCGACCTGTCCGACTGTCGCGTCACGGCAGTGACCGATGATGGCAAGAGCCATGATTGGCGCGGGCGGATGACGGAAAATAAGGACGGGATAGAGGTGCTACCGGCCGCGAAGGCCGATGAGGCGATCAAGGAAACGAAGCTGTTGAAGGTTAACCTCGTGGTTGGCCCGAAGGATAAGGCATTTCCGTTTGAGTTTAAGGTCGCGGGATTGGATTTGAAGGGGTGAGGGCCGCCGTCGTGAACAGTCGTCATCCCAGCGAAAGATGGGATCTCGTGCGGGTGCGCTCATAGGCCTGAGATCCCAGCTTTCGCTGGGATGACGGGAGGTAGGTGGACGGTTATTCCTGAAGCGAAACCCCGGGGCTTCTAGGATCGGCCGCGCCCCGCCAGTGCCCGTCGGGCGCGCGCTCCGCCGCATTTGCTTTCAACCCCATCGGAGCGATCGTGACCTTGTGGCCCCAGCCTTCGAGCGGCGCCTTCATCGCTTCGAGTGGCGTCCCCTGCTCAAGCACAAGACCGTTGGCGTCGAAAAATTCCAAGCCCAGCGCGATGGAATCCTGCGCGGACAGGCCCCAGTCGAAATGGGCGATCAGGGCCTTCGTCACCTGCATGATAATCGTTCGCCCCCCCGCCGCGCCGACGGTGAAGACCGGCGTTCCTTTCCCGTCATAGACGATCGTCGGCGACATGGAGGACAGCGGCCGCTTGCCCGGTTCTACCCGGTTGGCGACAGGCGCGCCGTTCTTTTCGGGCGTGAAGCTGAAATCGGTCAGTTCATTGTTCAAGATGACGCCATCGGCGATCAGCTGACTGCCGAAGAAGCTTTCGATGGTGGATGTCCAGGCGGTGATGTCGCCGTCGCGGTCGATCGCCACGAAATGACTCGTCCCGCTTTCCGGCTGGGGCAGCGCCGCAGTCCGGGCCTCCGCACCCGGCGGGCTGCCCGGACGATAGTCGTTGAGGGTGCGGCCCAGCGCGATGAGCGCTGATCGCTTCTTGAGATAGGCCGGGTCGATTAGCCCCGCGATCGGCACGGACACGAATTCGGGATCGCCCAGCCATGTGTCGCGATCGGCATAGGCGAGGCGCATGGCTTCACCGATGACATGCCAGGAACGGGGATCATCCTTCCCCCATTGGGCCAGTGGGAAGCGTTCGACCATCCCCAGGATTTGCAGAACGGTGATCCCGCCGGACGAAACCGGACCCATGCCGCAGATGCTGTAGCCGCGATACGGGCCGCAGACGGGCTTGCGCGCCTTCACTTGATAGGAGGCGATATCGGCCTCCGTCATCGGCACGGGATTTTTGGGCGCATTGGTAACTGTGCTGGCGATCGCCCGTGCGGTCTCGCCCTTGTAAAAAGCGTCTGGCCCTTCCGCGGCGATGCGCCGAAACAGGGCAGCGAGCGGAGGGTTTTTGAGCATCGTGCCAACAGGCGCGGGCGCGCCATCTATCCAGAAGAACTTCTGAATCTCGGGAAAGTCGGCCCAGATGGGGGCGACCGCCTTCATCGCGGTGTCGAGCCTCTGACGGACCTCAAAGCCATCTTCGGCCAGGCGGATCGCAGGCGCAAACAACGCCGCCCACGGAAGCTTCCCCCATTTGAAATGGGCTTCCCAGGCGAGCCGGAGGTTGCCGGGCACGCCCACGGAATAGCCGCCGGGCCAGGCGGACCGGAAGGCGAGGGGCTGACCATCCGCACCGATGAAACGATCGGGCCGGGCCGCCGCCGGGGCGGTTTCGCGCCCGTCGATCGACTCCAGCACCCCGGTCTTGCCATCATGATGCATCAGGAAGCCGCCGCCGCCGATGCCGCTATTATGCGGTTCGACCACATTGAGGGCGAGCATCATGGCGATCGCGGCGTCGGTCGCGCTGCCGCCCTGGCGAAGCATCTCCTGCCCCGCCGCCGCCGCGCGCGGATCGGCGGCGGAAACCGTGGCATTGAGTGAGACAGGCTCGCGCGCCGCCACGGGGGCGGCATATAGAAAAGCGAGTATTATAGGGGCCAGCAGGCCAGTGAGGCGAGGCGTCATGCCCCGCACCCTATCGTCCGACCGGGCCGCCGCAAGCCCCTGAGATCAACCATCGAGATCAGCTGTCGATGCCGATGACCTCACTGATATGCGTGAAGCCATCCCGCGCCATCAGCTTTTTCAACCCCGCATTGATGCGCCGGGCGAGATACGGCCCTTCATAAACAAGCGCGCTGTACAGCTGAATCAGGCTCGCCCCCGCGCGGAGCCGGGCATAGGCCTGTTCCGCATTGCCGATGCCGCCAACGCCGATCAAGGGCAGGCGCGCGCCCAATATCCGGCGGAAGTCACACAGCCGCTGAAGCGACAGATCGGTGAGCGGCGCGCCTGACAATCCCCCGCTTTCATTGGCATGGACCGACTGGAGCGGGGGCCGCGAAATGGTGGTGTTGGACACGATCAGTGCGTCCACCCCATGATCGAGGCAAGCGTCGGCGATATCCTCGACATCCTCGGGCTCCAGATCGGGCGCGACCTTCAGGAAGACGGGCGGCAGATGACCCCCGTCCCGGCCCCCGTTCACGCCACGCGCGGCCATGACGGCGCCCAGCAACTGATCTAGCGCTGCCCTGTCCTGCAAGGCGCGCAGTCCCGGCGTATTGGGGGATGAGATGTTGACCGTCAGATAATCGGCAAGCGGCGCCATGCAGGTCACGCCGGTGACATAATCGGCGATGCGGTCGGTAGCGTCCTTGTTCGCGCCGATATTGATGCCGACGATCGGTGCAGGCCCATCGCCAGCAGGACGGCGGCGCTTGGCGACGCGCTCGGCCGCCGCCGCCAGGCCGCCATTGTTGAAACCCATGCGGTTGATGACGGCGCGATCCTCGACCAGGCGGAACAGTCTAGGCTTGGGATTACCCGCCTGCGGCATCGGGGTGAGCGTTCCGAGTTCGGTGAACCCAAAGCCCAGCGCATGCATCTTGTGCGCGACCAGCCCTTCCTTGTCATAGCCGGCAGCCAGTCCGACTGGATTAGGAAAGCGGATGCCCGCCACCGTCTGGGCCAGCGCGGCGTCCGGTGCGGGTGGAGGGGAAACGGGCATCAAGCGGAGCAGCATGACCGAAAAATGATGCGCGCGTTCTGCATCGAGCGCGAAGAAAAGCGGGCGGACAAGGCGATAGGACATGGGGCGCCTATGCCATTGCGGCAGGCCGGCGTCGAGTCGCTGTGGCAAAGGGGCAACAGGTGGCCCACAACAATAAATTCTGCTGCGAAATCATTCATTTTAGTCCTGATTCAACCCACGAGATGTCCGATCCATCCAATCAACCGAGTCCGATTCGGACTTATGAAAGTGCTGCGACCCGAAGGCTCTTGGCCATCTTTGGCTGACGAGACCTTTTACTGGCCCGGCGGGTAAAACCGCCGGGCCATTTTTTTTCGAAGCCGTTCGGAAAAATCGGTGGTTTCCTCAGTATCGCTCTTGCGCGGGCGCGAAGAAGCATCATAGTGCGCTGGTGGGGTGAATATGGGGCCGCATCGCGACAGTGCATCCGGGGGGGTGCCAAATGGCAGGGAAAAGGACGGAGACCCGTCGCTTTCCTATATGGTGGAAGCGGCTCAAGGTCCGGTTCGATTAAGCTATTTCGCGCCGCCCGAACATCTGCGGGCCTATTTCGGCTCGGTTTACCTCTTCACCGAAAGCGCTGACCGCTATCTGGATGTGACACGTGCCGACGTTCCCCAGTTGCGGTTCATGGTGCAAGGGACAGGAAGCTACCATTTCCATGATGGAACGGTGGAGGCCACACCGGATATATGCCTGCTAGGCCCGACCCTCGGCGCGACCCGGTTTGAACTGGATGGACCCGCCTGCGTCGTGGGCGTGTCGTTGCTCCCGGCCGGGTGGGTCAGCCTGGACGGCGGCGACGCCAACGCGCTTGCCGATCGTGTACGGGACATGGCCCCTGAGAAAAAGGGAGCGATGGCCGCGCTTCGGGCCAGCCTGGCGACCATGCGTGACCCGGAGGCCATAGCTGCCCATTGCTGGTCTGTTCTGGGACAATTGGTGAAACCCTTGCCCATTTCGACCTGGCAATTGCTGGAATCCATAGATGCATGGCTGATGGGGGAAGGATCGCCCCGAATTGAAGCGCTGGTGGAGCGAACGGGGTTGTCACCGCGCCAACTCGCCCGGCTGACCAATCGCTATTATGGCTGCCCGCCCAAGCTGCTGGCGCGGAAATATCGGGCGCTGCGATGCAGTGCGCGCATCGCGCTGGACCAGCATAGCTGGCAGGAATTATGCGAGGATGGCCGCTTCTACGACCAGTCGCACTTCATCCGCGAGATCAAGCATTTCATCGGCTTGACCCCGCACCAGTTGCAGACCGAACCGACGGCCGTGGCACAGCTTACCCTGCTGCGGCGCTCGCTGGGTGCGGACGTGGCGGTGCTGAACCGTTTCAGCTGAGACGAGCGGACTCATAGAAATGGCTTGATTCCACGCGCCCGCGCGACCACATGCGCAATCGGATTGATTCGATCCGATTTGAGAATGGTTCGCAACCGGGACGCTTGCCAACGATGAGACTTTCGAGTTTCGCAGATTATGCCGTGGTGCTGATGTCCGCCGCTGCGCGCCATTGCGGAGCGGCAAAGATGAATGCGACCACGCTTGCCAGCGAAACCGGCATCCCGCTGCCCACCGCGCAAAAGCTGGTGAGCCGTCTCTCGGCTGCGGGGCTGCTGGAATCGAGTCGCGGAACGGGCGGCGGCGTGCGACTGGCGCGACCTGCGGCGGCAATCACCTTGGTGGATGTCGTGGAAGCGGTGGAAGGGCCGATCGCCATGACCGCCTGCGCCGAACAGGGCGCCCATGATTGCACGCTGGAACATGGCTGCCGCGTACGCCCGCACATGAATGTCGCGAACAATGCGATACGATCCGCCTTGGCCGGGGTGACGATCGCCAGTTTGACCCGAGAATTGGCCTGACACGAGAAATGGCATGACCGAAGAGACGACCACTGTTCGCAATCTGGAAGCGCATGAGGCCGCCGAGCGCGCCTCTGCCTACGAACATGGCTGGTCATCCGCCATCGAACAGGACTTCGCGCCCAAGGGCCTGAATGAGGATACCGTCCGCTTCATCTCCGCCAAGAAGAAGGAGCCGGAATGGCTGCTGGAATGGCGGCTGAAGGCCTTTGCGATGTGGCAGAAGATGGAGTCGCCGGACTGGGCCAAGCTCAACATTCCGCCAATCGACTATCAGGACGCCTATTATTACGCCGAGCCCAAGAAGAAGGCAGAGCTGGATTCGCTGGATCAGGTCGATCCCGAAATCCTCGCCACCTATCAGAAGCTGGGCATCCCCATCGCTGAGCAGGAGATGCTGGCCGGGGTAAAGGGCAGCCGTAAGGTCGCTGTCGATGCCGTATTCGACTCCGTGTCCGTCGCCACCACCTTCCGCAAGGAGCTGGAGGAAGCGGGCGTCATCTTCCGTTCGATCAGCGAAGCGGTGCGCGAATATCCCGACCTCGTGAAGAAGTGGCTGGGGAAGGTCGTGCCGATGCACGACAATTATTTCTCCACGCTCAATTGCGCGGTCTTTTCCGACGGCACCTTCGTCTACATCCCCAAGGGCGTGCGCTGCCCGATGGAGCTTTCCACCTATTTCCGCATCAATGCGGAGAATACGGGGCAGTTCGAGCGCACCCTGATCGTTGCGGACGAGGGGAGCTATGTCTCCTATCTCGAAGGCTGCACGGCACCGATGCGGGACGAGAATCAGCTGCACGCCGCCGTGGTCGAACTGGTCGCGCTGGACGATGCGGAGATCAAATATTCGACCGTCCAGAACTGGTATCCGGGCGACGAGAACGGCAAGGGCGGCATCTATAATTTCGTGACCAAGCGGGCGCTGTGCCAGGGGCGCAATTCGAAGGTCAGCTGGACCCAGGTGGAAACCGGCTCCGCCATCACCTGGAAATATCCCAGCTGCGTGCTGAACGGCGAGAACAGCGTCGGCGAGTTCTACTCGGTGGCGCTGACCAACAATATGCAGCAGGCCGACACCGGCACCAAGATGATCCACAATGGCAAGGGGTCGCGATCGACCATCGTGTCGAAGGGCATCAGCGCGGGCCGCTCGAACAACACCTATCGCGGTCTGGTGCGCGTGGCGCCGGGCGCGGAGGGCGTGCGCAACTTCACCCAGTGCGACAGCCTGCTGCTCGGCGACCAGTGCGGCGCGCACACCGTGCCCTATATCGAGGTGCGCAACCCCTCGGCGCAGATCGAGCATGAGGCGACGACCAGCAAGATCAGCGACGACCAGCTCTTCTACGCAATGCAGCGCGGACTGGATCAGGAAAGCGCCGTCTCGTTGATCGTGAACGGCTTCGCTAAAGAGGTGCTGCAACAGCTGCCGATGGAGTTCGCCGTCGAGGCGCAGAAGCTGTTGGGGATTTCGTTGGAGGGTTCGGTCGGTTGAGGCACAACCCCACCCCAACCCCTCCCCTGAAGGGGAGGGGCTTGAGCGTCAGCGATGAAGCGCGCCGCCTGAACTCCCCTCCCCTTCAGGGGAGGGGCCGGGGGTGGGGGCTGTCGGCTGGGCAGCTCGCTCAGTTGGACGGCTTCGCCCGCGAGCTGCGTCGTGAGCCGACAGAGCCTGAAAAGCGCCTTTGGGCGAAACTCTCTCGGTCTCAACTCGGCGATCAAAAATTCCGCCGGCAGTCTGTGATCGGCGCAAGCATCGCCGACTTCCTGTGCTCACAGAAGGCGCTGACAGTCGAAATCGACGGAGACACCCACACCGATCGATCCGATGCGCCACGTGATCAGCGGCTGGCGCAACTCGGCTATCAAGTCGTGCGCTTCTCAAACCATGACGTAATAACAAATATTGAAGGCGTGTGCGAACGGTTGCTGGCCATCTTGGACGGCGCGCCGGATCGCTGGCACAGCCCCCACCCCAACCCCTCCCCTGAAGGGAAGGGGCTTTCAGAGGAAGCCCACTCTTGAGTGACGAAGACGATATCCAGGATGCCCTCGCCGATTTCGCGGAGGATGTGACCAACGGCCAGTCATGGACCGCTGCGATCCGCATCCTGACTGAGGATTATGAGCTGGAAGAGGGCGAGTTGCAGGCTCGCGCCGCCAAGGATTTCGGCGACCTCGACGCCTATCAGGCGGAATGCCGCGCCGCGCTGGAGAAGGGCGACGTCGCCTTCACCGAGAAGTTGAGGACCGATAAGGCCTTCCACAAGGCGAAGGCGCCCAACCTCGCCCGCATGGGTCCGGTGACGGAGTTCGTGACCGGGCTATTGGAAAAGGGTTCGCCCGAGCCTGGCGCGGACTGGTGGCCCTATATGCCGATCAAGCGCCATATCGACACGCTTTTCCCCGCGCCGGGCGATGTGCGCGACATGGCCTTCTGGACCGCGCGGACGCTTCAGCGCGCGCATAAGGGATAACCAATGCTGACGATTGAGAATCTGACCAACGAAATCGACGGCAAGGCGATCTTGAAGGGCCTCTCGCTTTCCATCAAGGCGGGGGAAATCCATGCGATCATGGGGCCGAACGGCGCGGGCAAGTCGACGCTGGCCTACACGCTCGGCGGCCGTCCGAACTATGAAGTCACCGGCGGCACGGCCTCTCTGGACGGTGTGAACTTGTTCAGCATGGACCCCCATGAGCGCGCCGCCGCTGGCCTGTTCCTGGGCTTCCAGTACCCCGTCGAAATCCCCGGCGTGTCCAACCTCCAATTCCTGCGCGAAAGCCTCAATTCGCAGCGCCGCGCGCGCGGAGAGAAGGAACTGAACGGCGGCGAGTTCATCAAGCTCGCCAAGGAAAAGGCAGCGCTGCTCGGCCTCGACATGGAGATGCTGAAGCGTCCGGTGAATGTCGGCTTTTCCGGCGGCGAGAAGAAGCGCGCGGAAATGGTGCAGATGGGCATCCTCGATCCCAAGCTGGCGATCTTGGACGAAACGGACTCCGGCCTCGACATCGACGCACTGAAGATCGTGGGCGCGGGCATCAACGCCATCATGCGCAAGCCTGACAAGGCGGTGCTGCTGATCACCCACTATCAGCGCCTGCTCGATTATGTGAAGCCGGACTATGTCCATGTGCTTGCTGGCGGTCGGATCGTGAAGTCCGGCGGCCCGGAACTCGCGCTGGAACTCGAGCGCGAAGGCTATGCGGAGGTGGTTGCGGCGTGACGACGCTCACCCTTCCCACGCGCAAGGCGGAAGAATGGCGCTATAGCGACTTGGAAGCTGTCGCCTCGATCTGGCCGACGCCCGCGCCGACGCGCATCGATGTCGTGGCCGGACAAACGTCGCGCCACCATCTGTTGCAGGATGCGGGCGAGGGCGCGGCGGTGGTGCATGATTATGTCATCACCATCGCGGACGGCGCGCGCTGCGATTTTCATGTGCTCAACATCGGCGGCAAGTTGGGCCGCGTGACCTTCGCGGTGACGCTGGGCAAGGGGAGTCATTTCGAACTGAACGGTGCGATCATCGGCGGCGGGGATCAGGTGCTGGAGATCATCACCAAAGTCACCCATGCCGAGCCGGACGCGACCAGCGGGCAGACGATCCGCTCGATCCTCGGCCAGCGCGCAACGGGCAGCTATCTCGGCTCGATCAATGTCGCGCGCGATGCGCAGCGAACGGACGCTTTCCAGTCGGTGAAGGCGATGCTGCTCGACCGCACCGCCACGGCCAATGCCAAGCCGGAACTGGAAATCTACGCCGACGACGTGAAATGCGCCCATGGCGCGACCGTGGGTGAACTGGACCGTCAGGCTCTGTTTTACATGGCGAGCCGGGGCATGGACCCGGCCACCGCCAAGACGCTGCTGCTGAAGGCCTTCGTCGCTGGCGTGTTCGACGACGTGGCCGATGAGGCGGTCAAGGACAGCCTCGAAGCCGCTGCGATCGCCAAGCTGGAGACGCTGGTATGACCGACCAGACTCAACAGCCGAACGGAGGTTTGCAGTTGCGGGATGACTTCCCCGGTGTCGGCAGCTGGCACTATCTCGACAGCGCCGCCACCGCGCAGAAGCCCAACGCCGTCATCGACGCCATCGCCCGCGCCTATGGCCCGGACTATGCGACGGTCCATCGTGGCGTCTATGAGCGCTCCGCCAACATGACGCTCGCCTATGAAGCCGCCCGCCGCAAGGTCGCGCAGTTCATCGGCGCGGCATCCGATAGCGAGATCGTCTATGTCCGTGGCGCGACCGAGGGCATCAACCTCGTCGCGCACAGCTGGGCCGGAACGCAGCTCAAGGCAGGCGACCGCATCCTGCTGTCGATGCTGGAGCATCATAGCAATATCGTGCCCTGGCAGATCGTCGCCGAACGGGTTGGCGCAGCGATTGACGTTGTGCCGCTCACCGCCGACGGCCAGATCGACCTTGACGCCATGCAGGCGATGATCACGCCCGCGCACAAGATGGTCGCGCTGGCCCATGTGTCGAACGTGTTGGGCAGCGTCCTTGACGTCCGGCGCGCCGCCGACATCGCGCATGGCGTAGGCGCGAAGATATTGATCGACGGTTGCCAGGCCGTGCCCCGCCTTGCCGTGGATGTGCAGGCGCTCGATTGCGATTTCTACGTCTTTTCCGCGCACAAGCTTTACGGCCCGACCGGCATTGGTGTGTTGTGGGGCCGCAAGGAGTTGCTCGACGCCATGCCGCCCTATCAGGGTGGCGGGTCGATGATCGACAAGGTGACCTTTGAAAAGACCACCTACGCCCCTGCACCGACCCGGTTCGAGGCGGGGACGCCGCATATCACCGGTGTCGTCGGCCTGTCCGCCGCTATCGACTATGTGCAGGCGATCGGGCTCGACGCGATCCATGCCCATGAATGCATGCTGGTGGCCAAGGCGCGGGTGGCGCTGGAGAGCCTGAACAGCGTGCGCGTTTTTGGCCCGGAGGACAGCGCGGGCATCCTCTCCTTCGAAGTCGAGGGGGTGCATCCGCACGATGTCGGCACCATATTGGACGAAACGGGTGTTGCGATCCGCGCCGGGCATCATTGCGCCCAGCCGCTGATGCGCCATCTGGGCGTCGAAGCGACGGCGCGGGCCAGTTTCGGCATTTATAGCGATGAGGGCGATGTCGATGCCCTTGTCAAAGGCATAGAGCGAGTGAGGAAGATCTTCGCCAATGACTGAGGCAAATTCCGGGGAACGGCAGATTCTGGTGGAAGAGGTGGACGCCGTGAACGCACCGCCCAAAGCGCGCGTGGAGGAGGCGGCAGCGGATGCCGCGCCGCGCCAGCGCGACTATCTGGACGGCTTCCTTGCACAGAAGCCCGCGCAAACGCCTGTGGGTGAGCCGGGCGGCAGCCTTTATGACGGCGTCATCGATGCGCTGAAGGAAATTTACGACCCGGAAATCCCGGTGAACATCTATGACCTCGGCCTGATCTACGGCGTCGACGTCACCGAGGACGGCCATGTCGTCGTCACGATGACGCTCACCACACCGCATTGCCCGGTGGCCGAATCCATGCCGGGTGAAGTCGAACTGCGCGTCGGCGCGGTGCCGGGCGTGGGCGATGCGCAGGTCAATCTGGTCTGGGATCCGCCATGGGACCCGCAGAAGATGAGCGACGAGGCCAAGCTCGAACTAGGGATGCTCTAACCATCTCCCCTCCCGCAGGTGGGAGGGGACCAAGGGGTGGGCGCGAGCGCAGCGAGCTTCGCGCGGAACCCTGACCCTCCCGCCAGCGGGAGGGGAGGAGAACGAAGAATGACCGAGACGACCACCAAGACCCGTGCCCGGCCCGCCGCTGTCATCCTGACGCCCAACGCGGAAGCGCGCATCGCCGACCTGATGCGCCAGGCTCCCGAAGGGGCGATCGGCGTCAAGCTGTCCACGCCACGCCGCGGCTGCTCGGGCCTTGCCTATTCGGTGGACTATGTGACCGAGGAAGCGAAGTTCGACGAGAAGATCGAAACGCCGGGCGGCACCTTCTACATTGACGGCGCGTCGGTCCTCTATCTGGTGGGATCGACGATGGACTGGGTGGAGGATGACTTCACCGCCGGTTTCGTCTTCAACAATCCCAATGCCAAGGGCAGCTGCGGCTGCGGCGAAAGCTTCACGGTCTAGTTCGGGAGGGACCCCGCGATCCCCCACATGCTGATCCTTGGCATGGGCTACACCGCCTCCCGCCTTGCCGCCCGACTGCGCGGCGAGGGGTGGGAGGTGACAGGCGTGCGCCGGATCTCCGATTGCGAGGCAATAGCCTTCGATGACGACGATGCCGTTCGCGCCAGCATCGCCCAGGCGACCCACATCCTCTCTTCCGTCCCTCCGGAAGGCGAGGCCGACCCTGTGCTCACCCGCTATGGCGCGTCGATCGCTGCCGCCCCGGCCCTCTGGAGCGGCTATCTGTCCTCGACCGGCGTTTACGGCGATGCTGCGGGCGCCTGGGTGGACGAAGCGAGCCCCATCGGCTCGGGCCGCCGCGCGGCGCGAGTGCAAGCGGACAGCGACTGGCGCGCGCTTCGCGAGGACATGCGCTGTTTCCGCCTGCCAGGCATCTATGGTCCGGGCCGGTCGGCGATCGAGCGTGTACGCGAGGGCAAGGCGCACCGGATCGACCTGCCCGATCAGATTTTCAGCCGCGCCCATGTCGATGACATCGTGAACGGCATCATCGCCTCCTTCGACGGGCCGCCGGGCACCTATAATCTGGCCGACGACCTGCCCTGCGCGCAGAACCGCTTGATCGAGGCGGCCTGCGCCATGCTGGGCGCACCGCTTCCGCCGCTGCTGACGCTGGACGAGGCCCATCTGTCGCCCATGGCGCTATCCTTCTATGCGGAAAATCGGCGGGTGGCGAACGGCCGGGCCAAGCGGCTCCTGGGCTGGGCACCGCGCTATCCCACCTATCACGAAGGCCTTGCCGCCTGCCTCGCCGGGGCGGGATGACTCAGGTCACCGCATCGCTTGCGCGGCGTTAACCAAAACGCCCCATGGATGGTCCCACAGCTTACGCCAAGGACTTCTCGCCATGGAACGGATCGACCGCAACTTCGCCGCGCTCAGCCAGCGCATGAGCCGCCTGGCGATGCCCGAAGCCGCCAATCCCGCGCCGCAATCGCTCGCCAGCCTGATCGACAGGGTAAATGCGGCGAAGCGTCATTATGAGCCGCGGGTTCGCCGTTAAGTCGCCTTCGCCCGCAGCGCGATCACCATGCCAGCCACCGCCAGCACTGCGCCTGCGACACTCAACATCGACCAGCGATAATCCTCGAACAGCGTGGAAATCAGCATGGCGATAACGGGAATGAGCACGCTGCTATAGGCTGCCCGCCCCGGCCCCACCCGCTGAATAAGCTGGAAATAAAGCGGGAAAGTCACCACCGAGCCCGCAACGCCCAGCCAGGCTATGCCAAACAGATAACCCGCGCGCCACTCGATCACTGGCGGTCCCACGGTCACCAACGCATAAGCCGCATCGACCGCGCTGCCGATCAGCATGCCCCAGGTGAGCACCGCCGCCATCGGCAGGCGGCGGGCGATCTGCATACCCTGCATGACATTCGCCGTGGATGCGCTGAGCAGCCCCGCGACGCTGAGCCCGATGCCGACCAGCACGGCTTCGGCCGACACCGGCGCCGCGCGATATTCGCGCAACAGCAGCAACATGATCCCCGCAATCGCCACCAGCGACCCCAGCACGAAGGCGCGGCTGACCGGCTGGCGAAAGGCGATCCAGGCGAGGACGCTGTTGGGGATCAGCAGCAGCGCATAGACCGTCGCGACGACGCCGGAGGTCAGATAATGTTCTGCCCGATAGACGAAGTTGAAGTTGAGCACGAACTGCGCCACGCCCAATGCGCCCGCAAAGGCCATCCCCGCTGGCGGCAACCGCAAGGGAACCCGGCGGATCATCGCGAACAGCGCCATGCCCGCCGCGCCCAGCAGGAAGCGGTAGCAGACCGACCAGCTCGGCGGTACCGCGCCCAGCTGATCGCGAATGACGATCCAGGTAGAACTCCAGATCAGCGTGACGAGCAGGAAGGGCAGGATGACGCCGCCCCGCGCCTCGGACGATCCACTCATCCCAGAGCCTTAAGGGCGTCGGCGAGTGGCTGGACCGCCGCAGCATCCTGTGCCCAGTTGGTAACGAGACGCGCAGCCCCTTCGCCCCAGTCGTAAAAATCGAAGCCTTGCGCGCGCAAGCCTGTGGCCTCGGCAGGAGAGAGGCGGATGAACAACTCATTGGCCTCTACGGCGTGGAGCAGCCGATCGGGCACTGCCCCCGCCAGCGCGGCAGCGGCGGCATTGGCGGCGCGGGCGTTGGTCAGCCACAGCTCATCCTCCAGCATCGCCAATATCTGCGCGGCAAGATAGCGGCCCTTGGACAGCAGATGCCCGCCGCGCTTGCGCCATCGTGCCGCTTCGGCCGCACGCGCATCTGCCTGCGGACCAAAGAAGAGCAGCGCTTCGCCCACCATGCCGCCATTCTTGACGCAGCCGAAGGTCAGCACATCGACACCAGCCCGCCACGACAGATCACCCGGATGGCAACCCAGATGCGCCACGGCATTGGCAAAGCGGGCGCCGTCCATGTGCAGGCCAAGATCATGACCCCGCGCCACATCCCCGATCACGGCGACCTCTTCCGGCGTATAGACGCGGCCATATTCGCTCGCCTGAGTGATGCTGATCGCACGGGCCGGAATCTGGTGCACGTCCGGACGGATCGCCTGCAATCGTTCGACCAGCGTGTCAGGCGAAAGCTTCGCGCCATCTCCCGGCAAACCCATCAGGCTGGCACCGTGGGTGTAAAAGGCGGGCGCGCCACATTCATCGACCATGATGTGCGACTCTTCATGGCAGAGGATGCCGCCATAGGGCGGGCAGAGGCAGGCAAGCGCTATGCTGTTCGCCGCCGTGCCGGTCGCCACCCACAGCGCGCGAACCGGGGCGCCGAACAGATCCGAAAAGGCGCCGTCCATCCGCGCGCTCCACGCGTCGCCATCATAGCCGTGGTCAGCCAGATCAGCCGCCGCCATCGCCGCCATTACTTGCGGGCAGACCGGGGTCGCATTGTCCGAAAAGAAGTGCATGGTTGAGGGCATAAGCGCGCCGCCGCCCGCCGCCAAGATGCCAGCAGGTGGCGAGCGGCCCTTTCGAAACCGGAACAAATTGGACAGTAATCATGACCCATTGTTTCGGCCAGCCGTTTGTGACATAGGCGGCCGGTCCTACTAGAGGAGCATTGATCATGGACGTCCAGCAGAAGTCGCGCTTCACCGTCAACCCGAGCAGCAAGGCTGTGGCGGCTGACCAGCGCGCGCTATTGCTGGAGGATCCCGGCTTTGGCCGCCTGTTCACCGATCATATGGTGACGATCCGCTATACCGAGGGGCAGGGGTGGCACAGCCATGCCGTCGGCCCGCGTGAACCGTTCCAGCTCGATCCTGCCTGCGCCGTTCTGCACTATGCGCAGGAAATCTTCGAAGGCATGAAGGCCTACCGGCTTGAGGATGGCAGCATCGCCATGTTCCGGCCGGAAGAAAATGCCCGCCGCTTCGCCGAATCGGCGGAACGCATGGCGATGCCTGTCCTGCCCGAAGACATTTTCCTGGAGGCTGTCGAGGAACTGGTGAAGATCGACGCCGCGTGGATACCCACCGGCGAAGGCAGCCTCTATCTCCGCCCCTTCATGTTCGCGAGCGAAAGCTTCTTGGGCGTTCGTCCGGCGGCGGAATATATCTTCTGCGTCATCGCCTCGCCCGCCGGCGCCTATTTCAAGGGCGGCAAGAAGGCGGTCACGCTTTGGGTGTCGGAACATTATACCCGCGCGGCGAAGGGCGGCACGGGCGCGGCCAAATGCGGCGGCAATTATGCGGCGAGCTTGGTCGCGCAGTCCGAAGCGACCAGGCATGGCTGCGATCAGGTCGTCTTCCTCGACGCCGCCGAGCATAAGTGGGTCGAGGAACTGGGCGGCATGAACGTCTTCTTCGTGATGGATGACGGGTCGATCGTCACCCCGCCGCTGTCGGGCACCATCCTGCCCGGCATCACCCGCAACAGCATCATCACCCTCGCCCGCGCCAAGGGGCATGAGGTGCGCGAAGAACCCTATAGCTTTGCGCAGTGGCGCGACGATGGGGCCAGAGGCAAGCTGCGCGAGGCGTTCGCCTGCGGCACCGCTGCGGTCGTGACGGCGATCGGCACGGTGAAGAGCGTCGATGGCGACTTCACCATCGGCAATGGCGACGGCGGCATCGTGACCGAAGCCCTGCGCGCCGAGCTGACCGGCATCCAGCGCGGAACGGTTGCGGATCCCGCTGGTTGGGTGCGCAAGCTTTAAGGCAGCGAACCTCTCACTCCCGGACAGGAGATGTGGATAGATTATTCGCGCAGAGGCGCAGAGGACGCAGAGGTTTTTTCTCTCTGCGATCTCTGCGCCTCTGCGCGAACTAATGACCCAGCACTCTTTGATCGGGGTTTGTCACGCTTCCCAATCGGCCGCCAAGCGCCTAGATAGCTTGCATGCAACGTTTTGATGTCGTCATCTTGGGCGGGGGCCTTGTCGGGCTGACCCTGGGCATCGCGCTTTCCGGTCATGGGGTGCGGTGCGCCGTCATCGATCCTGCTGATCCGGTCGAAACCAGCGCCGTCGGTTTCGACGGCCGCGTGTCCGCCATTTCCTCGACCAGCCATGCGATGCTGTCCGCGATTGGTGTGGCCGCATTGCTGGAAGGGAAGGGCTGCCCCATCGACCGCATCTGGGTCAGCGACGGGCTGGAGCCCGGTGCGCTCGACTTCGCGCCCGATGCTGACGATGGGGTCATGGGGATCATGTTCCCCAATCGCGACCTGCGCGTCGCCCTGGCTCAGGCAGCGGAGAAAGCGGAAAATCTGACCCGCTTCCAGCCCGACCGAGCCACCCATGTCGATCGCAATGCCGATGGCGTCAGCCTGACGCTCGCCAGTGGGCAGGTTCTGCACGGCGCGCTTCTGGTGGCTGCCGAGGGCCGGAACAGCCCGACGCGCGAAGCTGCGGGCATCCGCACCACTCGCTGGCAATATAAGCATACCGCCATGGTAACGGCGATCGATCATGAGGTGCCGCACGCCAACACGGCCTACGAGATTTTCTATCCCGGTGGCCCTTTCGCGCTGCTGCCGATGCTGCCGGGCACGCGATCGGCGATCGTGTGGACCGTGCCGACCGAGCAGGCGCCGGTGATGCTGAAATTGTCCGAGCGGGCATGGCTCGCCGAAGCACAGAAGCGCATGGGCGGTTTCCTGGGCGAAATATCGCTGGCCGGGCCGCGTTCCAGCTACCCGCTCGGCTTCCACCATGCCGCGCGGATCACCGACACTCGGCTGGCGCTGGTCGGTGACAGTGCGCACGCGATCCATCCGATTGCCGGGCAGGGCCTGAACCTCGGCTTCCGCGACGTCGCCGCGCTGGTGGAGGTCCTTGTCGATGGCATACGCCTCGGCCTTGATCCGGGCGACGCGCAGTTGATGGCACGCTACCAGCGTTGGCGCGGGCTGGACGCGATGTCCGTCAGCGTTGCCATGGACGGTCTCGTCCGGCTGTTCGATGTACCCGGCCGCATTCCTTCAGCCGTCCGCCGCTTCGGCCTCGCCGCCGTACAGCGCACACCGATGCTCAAGAACCGCTTCATGGCGGAGGCACGCGGCGAATCCGGCGCGCTGCCCAAGCTGCTGATCGGGGAACTCGTCTAAGTTTTTCCGTCATGCCAGTGAAAACTGGCATCTCGCTTGGACCCCAGCTTTCGCTGGGTGACGACGAAGAGCTTACCCCCACATCCGCCGCATCACGTCATCCTTCAGGATGAAGTGATGGCGCAGCGCCGCCGCGACATGCAGGACGAGGAGCGCGATCCAGGCGAAGGCGAATATCTCATGCGCCTCGGCGGAAAAGCCAACGATCGCGTCATCCTTCGTCACCGCAAATTTCGGCACATCGAACAGGAAGAACCAGTTGAGCGGCCATTTCCCCGCCGAACTCATGATCCAGCCGGTGAGGGGCACCAGCAGCATGAAGGCATAGAATGTGTAGTGCGTAACCTTCGCGGCCAGCCTTTCCCAGGCGGGCAAACCCTCAGGCAAAGGCGTTTGCCGATGGGTCAGACGCCAGACCAGCCGAAGGATCGCCAGCGCCAGCACGGTGAGGCCGACCGATTTATGCACCGGCATCACCTGCCAATCGCGCGGCAGGGAGTCATGCGCCAGTCCCAGCCACAGGTTGAATAGGATCAGGATCGCCATGACCCAATGCAACGTGCGGGCAACCAGGCTGTATCGTTCCACCGGCGTCTCCTGATCCTTGGCGCTTTATCCGTGACGGTTGGCGACCAGATTATCCACCACCGAAGGATCGGCAAGGGTGCTTGTGTCGCCCAGAGCCTGCGCCGACACCTCGCCTTCCGCGATCTTGCGCAGGATGCGGCGCATGATCTTGCCGGAGCGGGTCTTGGGCAGGCCGGGGGCGAACTGGATGACGTCGGGCGTGGCGATCGGGCCGATCTCGGTGCGGACCCAGGCGATCAGCGTCTTGCGCAATTCCTCGCTCGGCTCCTCGCCGCTGTTCAGCGTGACATAGGCGTAGATGCCTTGGCCCTTGATGTCATGGGGCATGCCAACCACAGCCGCTTCGGCGACCGCTTCGTGCAGCACCAGCGCGCTTTCGACCTCGGCCGTGCCCATGCGGTGGCCGGACACGTTGATCACATCATCGACGCGGCCGGTGATCCAATAATATCCGTCGGCATCGCGGCGCGCGCCGTCGCCGGTCGTATATTTGCCGGGGAATGTGGTGAAATAGGTCTGGAAAAAGCGCTCATGATCGCCCCAGACGGTGCGCATCTGACCCGGCCAGCTTCCGGCGATGACCAGATTGCCCTCCGCCGCTCCTTCCTGCACCTTCCCCTCGCTATCGACGATCTGCGGGATCACGCCCGGCATCGGCAGCGTTGCCGAACCCGGCTTCAGGTCAGTGGCCCCCGGCATAGGCGCGATCATCGCCGCGCCCGTTTCCGTCTGCCACCAGGTATCGATGATCGGGCAGCGATCCTCACCCACGACATGATGATACCAGCGCCACGCCTCGGGGTTGATCGGCTCGCCCACGGTGCCCAGCAGGCGCAGCGACTTGCGGCTGGTGGAGCGCACAAACTCGTCGCCCTCCTTCATCAACGCGCGGAGGGCGGTGGGCGCGGTGAAGATCGTCTGAACCTGATGCCGGTCGACCACTTCCCAGATGCGGCTAGGCGTCGGATAGTTGGGCACGCCCTCATACATCAGCGTCGTCGCGCCGTTCGCGAGCGGGCCATAGACGATATAGCTGTGCCCGGTGACCCAACCGATGTCGGCGGCGCACCAGTATATGTCACCTGGGCGATAATCGAAGCAAAGCTCATGGGTAAGGCTGGCCCACAGCAGATAGCCGCCGGTCGTGTGCAGCACGCCCTTGGGCTTGCCGGTCGAACCCGAAGTATAGAGGATGAACAGCGGGTCTTCCGCATTCATCGGCTCGGGCGGGCAGTCGGCTGAGACCTTCGCGGCTTCCTCATGCAGCCACAGGTCGCGGCCTTCCTGCATGGCGATGGCGCTGCCGGTCGCCTGCACCACCACGACCTTTTTGACGCTTGGGCAATCCTTGAGCGCGGCATCGACATTGGCCTTGAGCGGCACTTGTCTGCCCGCGCGGCGGCCTTCGTCGGCGGTGATGACGATGTTGGAATCGCAATCGATGATCCGTCCCGCCAGCGCCTCGGGCGAGAAGCCGCCAAAGACGACCGAATGGATCGCGCCGATCCGCGTACAGGCGAGCAGGGCGAACGCCGCCTCCGGGATCATCGGCAGATAGACGGTGACGCGGTCGCCCTTCTTCGCGCCCGCAGCTTTCAGCACATTGGCGAAGCGGCAGACTTCCTCATGCACCTCAGCATAGGTGTAGCGGCGCGGCTCGGCATCGGGCGAGTCCGGTTCCCAGATGATCGCGGTCTGATCGCTCCGTTCCGCCAGATGCCGGTCGATGCAGTTGGCGCTGACGTTCAGCACGCCGTCGGCAAACCATTTCACGCCGAAATCCGCTTCGTCGAAGCTGCTTTCGTCCGTCTTGCTGGGGAAAGTCAGCCAATCCAGGCGCTTTGCGCGCTCCAGCCAGTAGGATGCCGGCTCGTTGATCGACCGCTGATAATCTGCCTCACGCCCATCCCGGTCGAGCAGCGCCGAAGCGGCCCATTCCTTGGATACCGGGAAAAAATCGTCAGACATCGAGTATCCTTTCCTGTGCGTTGCCTGCCCCTCTAGAGGGTAGAGGCGATCATCGGAAGCCCGGATCGTTCCGGTGCCGCCAAAGTTTCCACCATTTTGCCGCGCATTAAAGGAGTGACCACCCAATTTGCCGCTTTTCGCAGGCGCCGCCTCCGCTTAACAGGAAGCCATGTGGCAGCTCTTCCAATTCCCGCTTTGTCCCTTCTCCCGCAAGGTGCGCCTGCTGCTCGGCGAAAAGGGGATAGGCTATGACCTTGTGCGCGAATCGCCTTGGGAAGCGCGCGACGAGTTTCTGGATCTCAACCCCGCCGGAACGACGCCCGTCATGGTCGATCAGGAAAAGGGATCGACGCTGATCGACAGCCAGGCGATCTGCGAATATTTCGAGGAGACGGTCGAGAAATTCCCGCTGATCTCCGGCACGGCTGCGGGCAGGGCGGAGGTACGGAGGCTCGTCGCCTTCTTCGACCAGAATTTCTACGGCGATGTGGTCGGTCCGCTGCTGCATGAGCGGATGAAGAAGCGGTTGATCGAACGCGCGCCACCCGATGCGCGGGTGCTGCGCGAGGCGATGAAGCGCGCCAATGTCCATATGGATTATATGGACTATCTGCTCGATCACCGCAGCTGGATGGCGGGTGGCACGATGAGCCTTGCCGACATCGCGGCGGCAGCGCACCTGTCAGTCGCGGACTATCTGGGCGGCATAGACTGGGCCGGGCATGAGACGGTGAAGCGCTGGTATGCAGGCTTCAAGTCGCGCCCGTCCTTCCGGCCCCTGCTGTCGGAGCGGATGGAGGTCATCACCCCGCCGCCCCATTATGAAAAGCCGGATTTTTAGGGAGTCATTCGCCCTCAACCGCGAGATAGACGCGGTTCCGGCCATGCTCCTTCGCTAGATACAACGCCCGGTCGGCCGCCTTCAGCGCCGCGCGCGGATCGTCATGGGCCAGCACATTGGCAACGCCCGCCGAAAAGCTGACCCGTTCCATGCGCTCGCCATTGGTGCGGTTGACCAGGCTGCGCGTGGCAAGGTCCCGCCGGACATCGTCCACCGCTTCGCACGCCTCCGCCGCCGTCTTGCCGCGAAACAGCATGACGAACTCCTCGCCGCCGTGCCGCGCGACATGGCATTGGTCATTACTTGCCTTGGCCAGCAGCCCCGCGACGAACTTCAGCACGCGGTCGCCCGTGTCATGGCCGTGCGTATCGTTGATCACCTTGAAATGATCGATATCGCAGAAGGCGACGGCCAGCGGCTGGCCTTCCTTCCGGGCCATCGCCACCTCTTCTCGCAATGTGCTTTCAAAAGCGCGCCGGTTGGGCAGGCCCGTCAGATGGTCATGCTCTGCCGCCCGCCGCGCATTGGCAAGGCTGGAGCGCAGCGCATGATTCTGCTTCTGGTTCTGGCGTAGCTGCCCTTCGACCTGACGGGTCTTTTCGACCATGGACCGCGTAAGGGCTACCAGCCGCGCAAGGACGGGTTCATTTTTCGCGCCAGCGGCAAGGCCCTTCACTTCTTCCTGCAGCGCCGCGCCATAATCCTTCGCGGAATTGCGCGATTCGGTCATCAGGCCGGTGAATTCGGAGAGATTCTCCTCGACCTTCGCCAGCATCGTGGACAGCGCCTCGGGCGTCACCTCATCCCCGCGCTGCTCCGCCACGATTTCTTCGACCCAGCTGTTGCTGATCTTGCCACGCTCCGCCAGCACTGCCCTGATCGCCTTTTCCACGCCGATCTGCGACCCGGTCAGATAATCATGCGCAACGCCGAAATTCAGCGGTGTGAGGTCAAGATCGTGCGCGAACAGGAAATTGCCGATCTCGTCATACAGCTTGCGCCGCCGATTGATCTCGCGATGCGCGGTGCTGCCAGAACGGGCGCGCTGGGGTTCGGCTTCGTCCGTCTCTTCCTCTGCGTCCGGTTTGCCCGACAGGCCGCGAGCCCATCGAGTCAGACGATCGGCCAGGCCGTGCTGCGCGTTTGCGGATGATGATGCCCCAGTCATGCCGGTAATAACGGACCGAACTGACTAAGGTTAAGAGCGCGGGAATCAAAAAAACGCCCAGCCCCCCGATCCACCGACAATATTGGCGTCGATCAGATATCCGCCGCGATCAGCCAGTCGCGGAAAATGCGCACCGCGCGTGTCTGCAAGGCGCGGGGCCGACAGACGAAATAATAGCGATAGGGGCTTTCCACCCGCGTTTCGGGGAACAGGCGAACGAGGCGTGCGTCGTCCGCTTCCTTGAAGTGGCTCGCATGCATCACCGCGACGCCCAGGCCCTGCGCCGCCGCCTCCAGCATCAACTGGCCCGAATCATAATTGTCGATCGCGAGCGGCTGCAGGTCCGGCAATCCCACCGCTTCCTTCCACGCCTCGAACGAAAGGTTCATGTCGCGATGAAGCAGGATGGTGTGCTCCGCCAGGTCCGCGGGAGTCGCGATCTTCTGCGGCGATTCCAGCAGCGCCTTGCGGCCGATCAGATAGACTTCGTCATGATCCAACTCATGGGCATAGAGCGCCGGATCGATATCCTTCGCAAGCACGATCGCGGCGTCCAGCCCTTCGCCCAGCCGCGCGACCGCATGCGGCGTCGTTTCGATGTCGATGTGCAATTGCGGATGCTTCTGCCGCAACGCGCCCAGATGGGGGAACAGCCGCTGCGTCGCGAACAGCGGCATCACCGCGAGGCGCAGGCGAAGCTGGTTGCCGCCGCTCTGAATATTCTCCAGCGCCTGGCTCAGCGAATCAAGCGCGGGCGCGATGTCGTCGAGCAGCTTCTGGCCATCGGCATTGATTTCCAGCGCCTGATGCTTGCGGTCGAACAACGGGCGGCCAATAAATCGTTCCAGCGCCTGAACGCGGCGGCTGAGCGCGGGCGTGGACAGCGCCAGTTCTTCAGCCGCAGCCTTGACCGAGCCAAGACGGGCTACCTGAACAAAGGCCTCAAGGGCGGTAAGGGGCGGCAGTCTGCGCATAATCGATCTGTAGCTAAGCCATAACTCTGTTGCGACGCGTCATCGGTACGCTTCGAAGGTTGAGCGGCCTATCCCAAGTCATCCTCTTTTCACCAGCATGAAAAAGCGTCAACCGGTAAGATGCAAATTTTGCAACTGTCTCGTTCTTTTCGCAATTGCAAAATATCATGCTGCACCGCACATAGGAAAGGCCTTTCAGGCATCCTCTCCTAAAACTTTTCGGGCTGGCCTTCGGGTCGGCCCTTTTTTTGTCCCGGCCTGTCATGATCGCTGGCCCCTTTCCTTGGCGACTGGCGTTTCCTATCTCGTTACGCAGTGACAAGAATGGGGATGGCAATGGCCGAACAGGAAAGCGCGGAACGCCGAATTCAGGTAGCAAATGCGCGACCCGAAGACGCAGGACGCGGGCTTGCGCGCATTCCGCTGGCGGTGATGGCGGAACTTCATCTGTCCGAGGGCGACGTGATCGAGATCGCGGGGAAGCGGTCGACGCCTGCCCGCGTGGTCCGCCCTTACAAGGAAGATGAGGGGCTCGATGTCCTTCGTCTCGACGGGTTGCAGCGCGCCAATGCGGGGGTCGGATCGGGCGATTTCGTGCATGTAACCAAGATCGAGCCTCGCCCCGCGCAACGGGTTGTGTTCGCGCCTGCACAAAATAATCTGCGACTTCAGGGCAATCCGGAAGCGCTGAAGCGTGTTTTCTTCCAGCGTCCGCTCGGGGCTGGCGACATCGTTGCAACGGCAGGCCAACAGCAGGTCCCGCCGAACGACATGCCCCCGCAGCTACGCCAGATGCTCGCCGCGCCCGCCTATGCGCTTCAGGAAATCAGGCTGGTGGTGGTGTCCACGACGCCCAAGGGGTACGTGCAGATCGACGCCGATACCGAGATCGACCTGCGCGCCGAATATGAGGAGCCCAAGGAGTCCCGGCGCGCCGATGTCACCTATGACGATGTTGGCGGCATGGCTGAAGCGATCGACCAACTGCGCGAAATGGTGGAGCTGCCGCTCCGCTACCCCGAATTGTTCGAACGGCTGGGCGTCGACCCGCCCAAGGGCGTGCTGCTCCATGGCCCGCCGGGCACGGGCAAGACGCGCCTCGCCCGCGCCGTCGCCAATGAATCGGAGGCTGAGTTCTTCCTGATCAACGGGCCGGAGATCATGGGTTCGGCCTATGGCGAATCGGAAAAGCAGCTGCGCGAGATATTCGAGGCAGCGACCAAGTCCTCGCCCTCGATCCTGTTCATAGACGAGATTGATTCGATCGCGCCCAAACGCGGCAGCGTGACCGGCGAAACCGAAAAGCGGCTGGTGGCCCAGCTACTGACCCTAATGGACGGGCTGGAGCCGCGTACCAATCTGGTCGTCATCGCCGCAACCAACCGGCCAGAGGCGATCGACGAGGCGTTGCGCCGCCCGGGCCGCTTCGACCGCGAGATCATCGTCGGCGTTCCCGATGAGCGTGGGCGTCGTGAGATCATGGGCATCCATACCCGCGGCATGCCGCTGGCCGAAGGCGTCGATCTCGGTGAACTCGCGCGGATGACCTATGGCTTTGTTGGCGCGGATCTGGCGGCGCTCACGCGGGAGGCGGCGATCGAGACGGTGCGCCGTTTCATGCCGCGCCTCAATCTGGAGGAAGGGATCATCCCGCCCGACGTGCTGGAGGAGCTATCCGTCACGCGCGAAGACTTCATGGCGGCGATCAAGCGCGTCCAGCCATCGGCCATGCGCGAGGTGATGGTGCAGGCGCCCAATATCGGCTGGTCCGACATTGGCGGCCTCGACGAAGCGCAGATGCGCCTCAAGGAAGGGGTCGAGCTGCCGCTCAAGGACCCGGACGCCTTCCGCCGTATCGGCATCCGTCCGGCCAAGGGCTTCCTGCTCTACGGCCCTCCGGGCACGGGCAAGACGCTGCTGGCCAAGGCGGTCGCACGAGAGGCTCAGGCGAACTTCATCGCGACCAAGTCCAGCGACCTGCTGTCTAAATGGTATGGCGAAAGCGAACAGCAGATTGCCCGCCTGTTCGCCCGCGCGAGGCAGGTGGCGCCCACGGTCATCTTCATCGATGAGCTGGACAGCCTCGTCCCCGCCCGTGGCGGCGGCCTTGGCGAACCGGCGGTGACGGAGCGGGTGGTGAACACCATCCTCTCCGAGATGGATGGGCTGGAAGAACTGCAATCGGTCGTCGTCATCGGCGCGACCAACCGGCCGACGCTGATCGACCCGGCGCTGCTGCGCCCGGGCCGTTTCGACGAGCTCATCTATGTCCCGGTGCCCGACAAGGCAGGGCGCAGGCGCATCCTGACAATCCATACCGGCAAGATGCCGCTGGGTGAGGATGTCGATCTCGATGATCTGGCGGAACGGACGGAGCGGTTCACCGGCGCGGATCTGGAAGATCTGGTCCGCCGCGCCGGTCTGATCGCGCTACGCCAATCCCTGTCGGTGGAGCGGGTCGAGCAGGCGCATTTCAATGAGGCGCTGGAGGAAACCCGTGCGTCGGTAACGCCGGAAATGGAGCATGAATATGAAAAGATTCAGTCCCAACTGAAGCAGAGCGCCATGCGGGTCGATCCCATCGGCTTTGTGACGCCGGGGATGCTCCGATCCCGCGAATCGCAATCTTAACAAGGGCTCGCGGTTTGCGGATTGAACCCATCCGCAGTCCGCGCGTTCGCTTACCCATGGCCGGGCAATATGCCCGCCAGCATGCAAAGCGGCTTGCCAGGCTTGCCGATATTTGCAAGGCCCAGACGTGAAGGCAAACAGGCGAGTATTGATGGCCTCCATTCCCTTGAAGAAAAAAGCAGATCCGGCGTCATTCCTGGGTCAGTGGAGCATGTTTTTCCGCCAGTTCGTGAAGCATCCCGGGATGATCGGTTCCGTGATCCCCTCTTCGGCTGCACTGGTGAACAGCATGCTGGACCGGGTGGATTGGCAGCATACGCGCCTGTTCGTGGAATATGGGCCGGGCGTCGGCACCTTCACCCGCCCGATCCTGGAGCGCATGCACCCGGACGCGAAACTGGTGGCGATTGATCTTAACCTTGACTTCGTCGCATGGCTCGAAGCGCAGATCGACGATCCCCGCCTGCGGGTCGTACATGGGTCGGCGGCGGATGTGCGCCGCTTCATTGTTGAGGCAGGACACCGGCAGGCTGATTATATCCTCTCGGGGATCCCCTTCTCCACCCTGCCGGATGGCGTCGGCGAACTCATCTGCGCGGAAACGCAGCGCGCGCTGCGACCCGGCGGTGAATTTCTGGTCTATCAATATTCGGCATATGTCCGTCGGTTGCTTGCCGGGCAATTCAACGAGATCGCCGAGCGGGTCGAATGGCGCAACATTCCGCCATGCCGCACTTTCCGCGCGCTGAAGGCGGAAAGTCTGGCGCAGGCTGCCTGAAATATCATCCCACCCCCTTCGCCCTGAGCCTGTCGAAGGGCCTTTCTTCTCTTCAAATTAGGTGGAGGGCTTCCACAAGCTCCGTCCGGGATATTGGTTGGATCGCGAGATAAACTCCGTAATGCTATAGTAGAGCCAAAGCCCACCCAGTGCATTTCGTCCCACGACGCTTTCATGCTAAGGGCGCGGGCGAAAGGCTCGACCAGATGAATGACCTGACCCAGACTCCCGAAATGCTGATTGCCGCGATGGGCGCGCGCGCCCGTGCCGCTGCCGCGACGCTGGCCAGCGCAAGCGACGCGCAGAAGATCGACGCCCTGCGCCGCGCCGCCCAGGCGCTTCGGGATCAGGCGCCGCAAATCCTTGCCGCGAACGCGCGCGACGTGGAAAACGCCGCCGCCAATGGTCTCTCGCCAGCCATGCTCGACCGTCTGCGTCTCGATGAAGCCCGCGTGGCGGCAACGGCCGCTGGCGTCGATCAGGTCGCGAGCCTCGACAATCCGCTCGGCAGCGTGATCGACAAGCAGGTCCGGCCCAACGGCATGGAGCTCTCGCGCGTCCGCGTACCCTTGGGCGTGATCGGCATCATCTATGAAAGCCGCCCCAATGTGACGGCCGACGCCGCCGCGCTGTGCCTGCGCGCGGGCAACGCCGTCATCCTGCGCGGCGGTAGCGAGGCGAAGGAAAGCAACCGCGCCATCCACGCCGCCATGGCCGAAGGGATCGCCGCCGCTGGCCTGCCCGCCGACGCGGTGCAGCTTGTGCCCACGACAGATCGCGCCGCCGTTGGCGCATTACTCAAGGCGTCTGACTTCATCGACCTCATCGTTCCGCGCGGCGGCAAGAGCTTGGTTGCCCGCGTACAGGAAGAGGCGCGCGTGCCCGTGCTCGCGCATCTCGACGGCATCAACCACAGCTATGTCGATGGCGCGGCCGATCCGGACATGGCGGCCAAGCTGATCGTCAACGCCAAGATGCGCCGGACGGGCATCTGCGGCGCGACCGAAACGGTGCTGATCGACAAGGCATTCAGCGCAGCACCCACCATCGTGAAGGCCCTGCTCGACGCTAAGTGCGAAGTGCGCGGCGACGCGGCGGTGCAGGCGATGGACGCGCGCGTGATTGCTGCGTCGGACGAGGATTGGGATACCGAATATCTCGACGCCATCGTTTCCGTGCGGCTGGTCGATGGGCTGGACGAAGCGCTCGCTCATATTGCCGCTCACGCCAGCCATCACACGGACGCGATCATTACCGAAGACGCGGCGAAAGCCGAGCGCTTCCTCAACGCCGTAGACAGCGCGATCGTCATGTGGAACGCCTCCACTCAATTCGCCGACGGCGGCGAGTTCGGCCTTGGCGCGGAGATCGGCATCTCAACCGGCCGCCTCCACGCGCGCGGCCCGGTAGCGTTGGAAGGTCTAACCACCTACAAATGGCTGGTGCGCGGGACGGGCCAGACGCGGCCTTGATATAGGGGACGACCTTTCACCGTTCGGGCTGAGCCTGTCGAAGCCCTTCACTTTTCTCAAAAGAAGTGGAGCCGTTGGCTTCGCCGGCCTTCGGCTCGACAAGCTCAGGGCGAACGGGGATGAGAGAGGCGTACTCAGCCCTTCACCACCTCATCGATAGCCTTCAACTTCCCAAGCAGCGGCCCCATCCACTCCAGCGGCAGCATGACCGGCCCATCCGAAGGCGCATTGTCAGGATCCTCATGCGCCTCGGCAAACACCGCCGCAACGCCCGCCGCAACCGCACTGCGTGCCAGAACGGGCGCGAACTCCCGCTGTCCACCCGAAGCTGACCCCAACCCACCCGGCTGCTGTACCGAATGGGTCGCGTCGAACACCACCGGATAGCCGGTCTGCGCCATCACCGGCAGCGACCGCATGTCGCTAACCAATGTATTGTAGCCAAAGCTCGCGCCCCGCTCAGTCAGCAGGATGCGGTCATTGCCGGTCGAAGCGACCTTCTGCGCCACCGCCGCCATGTCCCAGGGAGCAAGGAACTGACCCTTCTTCACATTGACCACAGCCCCAGTCCGCCCCGCGGCAAGCAGCAGGTCGGTCTGACGACACAGGAATGCCGGGATTTGCAAAATATCCACCGCCTCCGCCGCCGCCTCCACCTGACCGGCCTCATGCACATCAGTCAGCACGGGACAGCCCAACTGTGCCTTCACCTCAGCCAAGATCGCCAGCCCTGCATCGATCCCCACGCCACGCTGACCCGACACCGAAGTCCGGTTCGCCTTGTCAAAGGAGGATTTGAAGATGAGCGGCACGCCCGCCTTGCGCGCGACCTCCGCCAGCCTCTCTGCCATCATCATCACATGATCGCGGCTCTCAATCTGACAAGGGCCGGAAATCAGGACGAGGGGCAGATCATTGCCGATCGTCACCGGCCCAACGGAAACATGCTTGGGATTAGTCATGCCGCTCACTTCGGCGCTTTCGCAAAACGGCGCAAGAGCTGTCCCCGCCATAGCCCCTTGCCCGGATGATAGTTCCAGCAAAACCAGCCGAACACCAGGCAGGCGAGCAGCGCAGGCAGTGCCATCGGATCGCCATTGCCCCGCATATGCCGGTAAAAGGCCAAATCCGCCCGCCACCGGTCCCGCTCGCTGCCGCCGCCATTGATGCCATAGGCATTGTCATGTTTCCGGCAGCCGATGTTTCGGTTGTATTTGCGGTGATCTATGAAATAGCAGTAATCGCGTTCGGGTGTCGTCATGGCCCGATGTGGAACAGGGCCGTGCAAAAGTTCAAGCGTAAAGTCTTCTACCTTGGCGGTTTCGATCCGCGCGGGGTGCGTTTTTACCACCAGATGTATCGTGAGCAGGTGGAGCGCTATGCGCGCCTCTCCGGTGAACAGGTGGAGGTAAGCGCGCGTCGGTCCGGCCCGGCCTCGTCCGCCATCTGGACCGTCACCAACCATAGCGCGGGGGTCGAAACCGACTATGAATTCCTCCGCTGGGAGGATTTGGTCGGCAAGGTTTGGATCCGCAACCCGCTGCTCCTCGCCTGGAGATCGATCGCCACCTACGCCGCCCACGCCCGCCACATGCAGTTCCTGCGGATGCGGAAGCTGCGCCCCGGCCCGGTCATCACCATCCTCTACCCCCCGCTGCTCGCCATCCTGATCCCGCTCGCGCTGGCGCTAATCCCCGCCTTGCTGCTGTCACTGCTCATGCCCTTTTGGGTGGCGGCGTTGATCGGCATCGGCATCAGCACCCTGCTTTCTGGACGATTGCTTAACAAACTAATTGTCCCCTGGCTGCTGCGCTTCATGTATTACAACCACAGCGTCGCCGCGCGCGGTCCCGGCGAGGAAATGGACGCCCGCCTCGACCAGTTCGCCGCCCGCATCGTGCAGGAGATCGACGGCCGGTGGGACGAAATCATCTTCGCCTCTCACAGCAACGGCACCATCTACGCCATGAGTGTCCTGCGCCGCATACTGGAACTGCGCGAGGGCAGGCCGTTGCCGGACAACTTCACCGCCCTGACGCTGGGCCAAGTCGTCCCAGTCATCGCCCTGCGCAAGGACGCGCGCTGGTATCATGCCGACCTCAAGGCGCTGGACGAGGGGCAATTCCGCCTCGTCGATTTCTCCGCGCCCCCCGATGGCGCAGCCTATCACGACGTGCACCCCATTCGCCTCGTGTCGGAACGCTGCGCCGCCCGAGTCGATCTACTCTCGCCGCGCTTCCACCTTTTCTACGATCCGGAAAATTACCACAGCGGTTGGTCGAACAAATATGAAGCGCATTTCGACTATCTGCGCGTCGGCGATCGCCTATCCCCCGTCGACTATGTCAGCCTGACCGCAGGCCGTCGCACCATCGACCAAGCCATCGCCGCATTCAGGGCTATCCCGTGACCGAACCCTTCACGCCTCCCTATCCTCAGCCGCCCCGCACCAAGCGCGGCCTGATGAAGCGTTTCCTGCGCGGTTGGCACAGCTGGATCCATGTGCTGTTCGAAAAAAGCTACACGATGAAGCTGGGCGAAATCCGCATGCCCGGCCAGATCATGTATATCGCGAACGAACTGCCGCTGGTGGACAAGATATTGCGCGGCGGCACGGCCTTTCCCAAGCATCGCGAGCTGGTCCGCAACCTCTCGCCGCTGATCGGCAACAGCGTCTTTTCCGCCAATGGCGAGGATTGGGAAAGCCAGCGCGCCATGGTCAATCCGGCCTTCGCCCATACCGCGCTGCACCGGTCCATGCCGCTGATGGTCGCCGCCGCCAACGATCTGCTCGCTCGCATCGATGCCGCCGACCGTACAAAGCCGGTCGATATCGACCCAATGATGACCCATGTCGCGGCCGACATCATCTTTCGCACGCTTTTCTCCGAAGCGCTGGACGAGCATCGCTCCAACATCATCCACAACGCCTTCGGCAAGTTCCAGCGCTACGCCCACAGCGCCTCGATGCTGCGCCTCTATGGCTTCCCCGCCCGCTGGTTCGAAAATCGGTCACTCAAGCCCGCCAAGGCGATCCACGACGTCTTCCGCCCGATCGTGGAGGCCCGCTATCATGGCTTTCATCAACGAAGCGAGTCCCCGCACAAGGACATCCTCCAGTCGCTGATCGAAGCGAAGCATCCCGGAACCGGCGATCCCTTCACCCTGCAACAGGTGATGGATCAGGTCTCCACCGTCTTCCTCGCGGGCCATGAAACATCGGCCAGCACCATGACCTGGGCGCTCTATATGCTGGCCGAATGCGCCCATATCCAGAATGCCGCGCGCGCCGAAGTCGTGGCGCTGGCGGACCAGGAGGCGCTCACCGCCGCAATGCTCAAGGACATGGGCCACGTCCGCAACATCTTCCGCGAAACGTTGCGCCTCTATCCCCCCGTCGCCTTCTTCCCACGCGAAGTACCTTGCCCGATGCCGATGCGGGACAAGCAATTGGAGGAAGGCGCGATGCTGGTCGTCGCGCCCTGGCTCACCCAGCGGAACAAGGATAATTGGGGCTGCCCGCACAGCTTCGATCCCGATCGCTTCGACGACCCCGCCAATGCCGAGATGGTGAAACAGGCCTGGTTCCCCTTCGGCCGAGGCCCCCGCGTCTGCGTCGGCGCAGGCTTTGCCCAGCAGGAGGTGATGACCGTTATCGCCAGTGTCCTGCGCCGATACCGCCTGTCCGTGCCGGAAGGGTTCAAACCAGAACCGATCAGCCGCCTGACGATAAGGCCAAGGACGGGCATGAAGCTGATGTTCAGAACCTAATTATTTCCCCTCCCGCAGGCGGGAGGGGTTAGGGGTGGGCGCGAGCGAAGCGAGCTTCATCGCCAGCGCCCTAAAGTAAGCAGATGTTGCGCAGGCCCACCCCCGGCCCCTCCCGCTTGCGGGAGGGGAGCAGAAACCGCCTCAACCCCTGATCCGCCCCACCATCACCTGTCCCGCCGCACGCTCCCGCACATAACGCCGCTTCAGCACCACGCTCGCCACCAGCAACGGCACGCCAACAATCACGCAAATCGCCCCCAACATCGGCGGCCACAGTCCGAACAGGCTATGCACATCCAGCGCGGACGGCGTCAGCACCAGCAGGAACCCGGCGGTCAACAGCCACAATCCCCACCGCCTCGGCCGCACAGCCACCATGCGCATTTCATGCCGGTGCGCCTTGCGCCCTTCCTTGGTGGACAGATCATGATGCTTCATCGCCTGCCATAAAAGCGGCAAAGCGCCCCTTATGTCCAGCGCAATGGGCTGGCGTCGCCTGCGCATTTCCGCTATCGCCACCCAATCCCCGGGGGACCGCTCACAAGCGGTTGAGAGGCGGCTGATGTGGCTGCGACCCGTTGAACCTGATCCGGATGAGACCGGCGTAGGGAGGGAGGGCTTGTCACAGGCATGTCCGCGTCCTCCTTCCGCCCAGCGAAGAAGAAGAGGAGGACGGAGCTGCCATGGACACCATCTCCATCCTCACCCTGCGCCTGTCCGAAGCCATCGGCCTGTACATGATCGTCGTCGGTATCGGCGGGCTGATCGCACCGTCCCGCTGGCGAGCGATGATGGACGATCTGGAACGCTCGCCCGGCCTCGTCATGGCGCTCGGCTTCCCCGTCTTCGTCGTCGGCACGGCTCTCGTCCTCATCCACAGCATCTGGACCGATCCGCTGGCCGTCCTCGTCAGCCTGATCGGCTATGTTGCACTGATCGAGGGCGCACTGCTGCTCGCCGTGCCCGCGCCGCTGCTCCGCTTCGGCCGCTGGTCACTAAACTTCACCCGCGCCTGGGCCGCTGTCAGCATCGTCCTGGGCATCCTCCTCTTCCTCGCGGGCCTTACCGGCCGCGCAACCGTCATCGCCTGAAAGGAACCACCACCATGGCCGACATTCCCGCCCGCACCGAAATGCGCGTCACCACCGGGCCTATTCGCGGCTCGCGCAAAATCCATGTCGGCCCGCTCAAGGTCGCCATGCGCGAGATCGACCTCGAACCCGGCAGCGGCGAGCCGCCCGTCCGTGTTTACGACACCTCCGGCCCCTACACCGATCCCAATGCGCGCATCGACATCATGGCGGGCCTGCCCACCCTGCGCCGCGACTGGATCATCGGCCGGGGCGATGTGGAAGAATATGACGCCCGCGCCATCCAGCCGGAAGATAATGGCCTCAAAGGCCCCGACCGCAGCGGCGGCGTCCAGCCTTTCCCCCATGTCGTGAAGCGCCCCTTGCGCGCCAAGCCGGGCATGAATGTCTCCCAGATGCACTATGCCCGTCGCGGCATCATCACGCCGGAGATGGAATATGTCGCCGAGCGGGAGAATCTGGGCCGTGCACGTCTCGCCGAATATGTCCGCGACGGGCAGGACTGGGGCGCGGAAATCCCCGACTATGTGACGCCGGAGTTCGTCCGCGAGGAAGTCGCCCGTGGCCGGGCCATCATCCCGTCGAACATCAACCATGCGGAAAGCGAGCCGATGGCGATCGGCCGCAACTTCCTGGTCAAGATCAACGCCAATATCGGCAACAGCGCCGTGGCCTCCGACGTGGCGAGCGAAGTCGATAAGCTCGTCTGGTCGATCCGCTGGGGCGCGGACACGGTCATGGACCTGTCGACGGGCCGCAACATCCACGACACCCGCGAATGGATCATGCGCAACTCGCCGGTCCCGATCGGCACCGTGCCCATCTATCAGGCGCTGGAGAAGGTCGGCGGCATCGCCGAGGAGCTGACCTGGGAAATCTTCCGCGATACCCTCATCGAGCAGGCCGAGCAGGGCGTCGATTATTTCACCATCCATGCCGGTGTGCGCCTGCCCTACATCCCGATGACCGCCAAGCGCGTCACCGGCATCGTCAGCCGAGGCGGGTCGATCATGGCGAAATGGTGCCTTGCCCATCACAAGGAAAGCTTCCTCTACGAGCATTTCGACGAAATCACGCAGATCATGAAGGCCTATGACATCGCCTATTCGCTCGGCGATGGCCTGCGCCCCGGCTCCATCGCGGACGCGAATGACGAAGCGCAGTTCGCCGAACTCTACACGCTGGGCGAACTCACCAAGCGCGCCTGGGAACAGGATGTGCAGGTCATGATCGAAGGGCCGGGCCATGTGCCCATGCACAAGATCAAGCAGAATATGGACAAGCAGCTCGAAGCCTGCGGCGAGGCGCCCTTCTACACATTGGGGCCGCTAACCACCGACATCGCGCCGGGTTACGACCATATCACCAGCGGCATCGGCGCGGCGATGATCGGCTGGTACGGCACGGCGATGCTCTGCTACGTCACGCCCAAGGAGCATCTGGGCCTGCCCGACCGCGATGACGTGAAGGTCGGCGTCGTCACCTACAAGCTCGCCGCCCACGCTGCCGATCTGGCGAAGGGCCACCCCGCCGCCAAGGTCCGCGACGACGCGCTCTCCCGCGCCCGCTTCGAATTCCGCTGGCGCGACCAGTTCAACCTGTCGCTCGATCCTGACACGGCGGAGAAATATCACGACCAGACCCTGCCCGCCGAGGGCGCGAAGACCGCGCATTTCTGCTCCATGTGCGGCCCCAAATTCTGCTCGATGAAGATCACGCAGGAGGTTCGCGACTTCGCAGCGAAGCAGAACCAACCCGCCGACTCATTCATCGCGGCCGAAGATGCGGAAAAAGGCATGGCCGAAATGAGCGAGACGTTCAAAAACAAGGGGGGTGAGATTTACCTGCCAGCTTCGGAATAATCCAACCAAGCTCCTGAAATATCATAGGCTGTAGAGGGCGGGCGGGGTTATACCTTCTGATATACCCCGCCATAGCAGTGCGGTCGGCCCGACCTAGATGGTAGCCTCCCTCAACCCTGAAAAAGAGGAGGCTACCCTTGGCTGAGGAACCCACCATTTTGGCTGCGGCCGAAGATCGCCGCCGCTTTCTGAAAACCTGCGGTCGCTTCGCTGCGACCGTTCCCCCAGCGATGACGATCATGTTGTCGACCTCCCTGTCGTCACAGGCAATCGCGGCATCGGGCGGCGGCGGCGGCGGTGGCCCCAAGGGCAATAATGGTGTCGGCAACGGCCCCGATCCCCAGCCCCCGGGCAACCCGCCGATCAATGACGGCCCTGGCACCAGCCCCGGCAATCCGGGCAACAAGGGCGGCAAACACTGAACGCCAAGGTTCAGCTGATTGATGGCGAATGGGCGGAGCGCCCTGACGGGGCGGAATTGATGCTGCGCCTTACACCCGGGACTTCGATGACCTTCATCGGCGATCAGCCGGTGATCGTTTCGCAGTCCCGGCACGCCATTTATGAACTGAACCAGATAGCAGGCTATATCGGATGTCGCCTCGAGGACGGCGTGTCCCTGTCGCAACTCGCGCAGGAAGTCGCCGACCGGGGCGTCGATCAGGTCGCGTCCATGCTCGACACGGTATTGGCGGAATGGTCCCACTCCGGGCTGGTCCACGCCACTGCCCGCCCGCCCGCATCCGCGCCCATCCTGACGCAATCCATATCGCTCGGCAGTCGCGCCCTCACGCTGCGCTATCATGACGAGGCGCTGGTACGGCACGTGGCGCCGCTTTTCGCCCATCTTCAAATGGACGCGGCCTCAACGCCGCCCTCCACCATCTATCATCTCTGGCAAAGCAACGGACTTTGCCTCTTCAGCCGTGATGCGGGCGATGCTTCTGTCCTGCAACTCCCTCAGGCCGCCACCCTGGTCAAGGCGCGGATCATCCAGGACATCATCGATGATCCCCGCTGGAACCTGGCGCTGCATGCAGCCTGCGTCAGCCGCAACGGAAAGGCGCTCCTGCTGACCGGACCGCCGGGGGCGGGGAAGACGACCCTGACCTCGTGGCTGGTCGGCAGCGGCTTTACCTATCATGGCGATGACATCAGCATGCTGGGACCAGACGGCCATGTGCTGGGCCTTCCCTTTCTGCCAACCGTAAAATCGGGCGCCTGGCCGATGATGGCCGCGCGCTATCCGGGGCAACTCCAGCCGCTAATCCACTGGCGGCCCGATGGGCGGCGGGTGCGTTACCTCGCCTTGTCGCCGCCTTCGGGGCAAGCGCCCCTGCCGGTGGGCTGGATCTTGAAGCTGCGGCGGACGAAGGGCGCATCCGCTTGCCTGATCCCGCAACGTCCCACGGCACTGGTCAAGCATCTGCTATCCGAAGCCGCCTCATGCAGCGGAGAGGCCACTCGCCCCGCGATCGACAGCTTGATCCGCGCCGTCGGCGGCGCCCGGACCTGCGAACTGGAATATGACGATCTGGATGAAGCGGCCGCGCTGCTGGGGGTATTTTGTGATCCGGCTTGATCACCTAAATGGCTTATTGTCCTGCCTGCGCGGCCAAACACCCTCGCACGCCGATTGGCCCCGCATCATTGCACTCGCCAACAAGACCTTGTGCAGCCCCGCCGTGGCCGCGCGGCTTAGAAAAGCCGGACGCTTTCCCGCGCTGCCATCGGACGTCGCGACATTCTTCGCCGAGATGGAAAGACGTAATGGCGACCGTAACGATCGCATCATGGCGCAGCTGGACGAAGCCGCCGCGACCATGAACGCGGCCGGTGTGTCGCCGATCCTGCTGAAGGGCACGGCATGGCTGGCCCATGCGCCACCGGACGAGCGTGCCGCCCGGATGCTGGCGGACATCGACCTGATGGTGCCCGCCGATCGTTTCCTGCCCATGATCGATCAGCTGCGCGGCATCGGTTACTGCCTCGACACGCCCGATCCCCAACCCGGCGTGCCCGTTGTCCTCTCGCGCCCGCAGGATACGGCGACGATCGACCTTCACCCCGATTATGGTAGCATCAACTCGCTCTCCTATAGCTTTGACGATCTCGCGCAAAATGCCGCCCTGCTGGAACTGGCGGGCGGGATAGTCCTGCTGCCATCGCCGGTTGCATGCACCACGATATTGCTGCTGCATGACCAGTTGAAGGGCAGGGACTATTTGCGCGGCCGGATCGACCTGCGCCATCTGCTCGACATGCAGTCTTTTGCCAGCCGTTTCCAGCAGGATGATTGGGATGAGCTGAACCGGCATTTCCAATCCGGCTATGCCCGCAACGCGATGCGCACCCAATTGCTCACGGCGCGCAAGTTGCTCGGCATGGAAGTGCCACGCGCCCTCACGCGGGGAATCCGCGCGCGGCTTCAATATATACGGCGCCTGGCCCAATTGCGTTGGCCGGGTCTGGCGCCCTTTCTGACCTTCCTGTCCCTCCTTGATCCCAGTTATATCCTCGCCCGCCGCGCCGCCCGAAGGACGCTGCTCGACGGCGAGCCGATCGCGGTCTCCGGACTGCCCAGGCGTGAAAGCCTGGAACGGCTGTTCATCCGCAACGAACTGGGGAAAATATAGGAAAGGCCCTGCTGTCCTTTCACCATTTGGACGTACTCCCTCCGCCACAGCCCCCAGGACCGTCAATTGGACTAAGAGGGGGGCACCCTGATCAGAAGGGAGGAGGGCTGCCAATGGGACAAGCCATTTCACGCAGGACATTTTCCTTCGGATCGGCGGCAGCCCTGCTTTCGGCGCCAAACATAAGCCAAGGCCAGGCAACATCCCTATCCAGCATAACCCTTATTAAGGGCGGCATCCCCCGCCCGCTGGTCATACCGGATCAGCCGCAAGATTGCGTCGTCTATGCCGCGCGGGAACTCGCCGCGCATCTCGCGAAGGCCACCGGCACGCCGCCCCAGATCATCCCGGAACACGTAGCGTTGGGGCAAAGCACGTCAGGAGGTTTCTTCTTTCTGGGTGATACCGCCATGGCACGCGCATCGATCGATCTCAGCAGCCTCGCCCCCGAAGCCTGCATCCTTCGCACGATCGGAGGAAATTTCTGTATCGCGGGGCGCGATGGCCCCGGCGACCCGCTGGACCCCGATGTCACAGCAGGCACGTTGTTTGGCGTTTACCATTTTCTGCAAAACTACCTGAAGGTCCGCTGGCTTTGGCCCGGAGATCTGGGGACCATGGTGCCGAAAACGGCATCCCTCGTCGTGCCGAGCCTTGACGAGGTCGTCACTCCCCATTTGATGCAGCGTCATGTTCGCCTGTTCAAACCGGGCAGGATCGATCGTCCGGAACTCGGCTTTTCCACCACGGCGGCGGCGGACTACCGTGCGGAGGAGCGCATATTCACCAGGCGCCACCGGATGGGCCGCCGCCAGCACATTGGCTATGGCCATGCCTTTGGCGACTGGTGGGCCAAGTATGGCGATCAGCACCCCGAATGGTTCCAGCTCGTCGATGGACGGCGCGGGCCGGTAAAGCCGGGCGCCCGCTTTTCGATGTCGATCGCCGACCCCGGTCTACACCAACAGATCGTCACCCTCTGGCACGAGAAGGGCGGCGCCAGACCAGGGGCAAGCTTCCTCAACGCGGTCGAAAATGACATGCCCGGGCTCTGCGAATGCGCGCTTTGTCGCGCTCTCGATAGCCCTCCACCGCCCGACTATCTGACATTCATTCCACCCCAATCAAAAATGGCCCGCCATCCTTTCGTGACGGATCGGTATGCGCGCTCCTGGCTCGAAATCCAGCGCCTCGCGGCGCGGGATGATCCGGACGTCACGGTCGTGGGCTACGCCTATTTTAACTATTTCGCGCCGCCGACCTCTGGCGTGCGGCTCAACAAGAACATCCTCGTCGGCTTTTGTCCCTCGTCATGGTTCTACCCGCGCACGGCGGCGGTGCAGGAGTGGATGAAAAAGCAATGGCGCGGCTGGGCAAACACTGGCGCGCGCATCTTTCTGCGCACGAACCATTTCCTCGATGGCTATTGCATGCCGTTCATCTTCGCCCACCAGTTTGCAGACGAATTCCGGAACGCGGCCACGAACGGCCTGGTGGGCACCGACTTCGATTCCCTCACCGGGCAATGGGCGACCCAAGGCCCGACGCTCTACCTGCTGATGCGTCTTCAGTCTCAGCCGGACGCAGATGGCAATGCGTTGCTGGAGGAATATTATGCCTGCTTCGGCCCTGCCGCTCCGGACGTGAGGGCCTATTTCGAGCATTGGGAAAACTACACGATGAACCTCAGCGGAAGGCTGGAGCAGACCTTCGCCGAATTGAAGGCGTCGCGCTGGAAAAGCTGGGCCAGGGCAGCGGCCATCGTCTATCCGGAAGGAAGCTTTGCAGCCGGGCAAAAACTTCTGTCCAGAGCCGCGCAATCTGCGGCGCATGATCCGCAAGCGGCTGAGCGGGTGAACTTCCTGCAACTCGGGCTGGAACATGCGCGGCTCTGCTGCCGGGCGGCCCGTGAGCGCAGTGCGGGCGGGGTGCAGAAGTCCGAAGCGGCCGGGCAGGCGGCCGATGCCCTTATCCAGTTCCGGCGGAAGCACGAACGCATGTGGATCGCAAATTTCGATCATTGCGCCTGGGTCGAGGGTGAGAGCTGGAATTGACCTGAGCAAATGCGCGTGAAGGCGCTGCTTTACAATGCATGCGGCGGCAATTAGCCCAGAGCCGTGATGAAGCTCTTCGTGCCCGTCGCTGCCCTTTTGACGGTTCTGGCGAATGGGGCGGCGGCGCGGGACTATTGTCCCGATCGCCCCGGCTTGGACACGCCGCCCTGCACCCTTGAACCGGGCGCGTTATCGGTGGAAACATCGGCCGTCGACTGGACGCATGACACATCGCCGGACTCGGTAAGCGATACCATTTTGCTGGGCGATGTCGCACTGCGCTATGGCATCGCGGAGCATGCCGAGCTGCGCCTTGGCTGGACCGCTTCTGGCATCGTCCGTACCCACGATCGCCAAACCGGGGACGTCCAACGGCAATCAGGCTCAGGCGACGTCAGCATCGGGATCAAGCGCAACCTGATCGACCCCGATGGACACGATCTGTCGTTCGCTCTTCTGCCCTGGATCAGCTTGCCGACGGGCGGCAGTGCGATTGGCGCGGGTGATTGGGGCGGCGGCGTACAGCTTCCCATCAACGTGCCCGTGGCGGAGAAGCTTTCCCTGCTGTTCACGCCGGAGATAGACGCAGCCGTGGACCGCGACCGAAAGGGGCGGCATCTGGCATATGGCTCGGCGGGTGGCATCAACTTCTCCGCAAGTCCGCTGTTCAACCTTGCTATCGAAGGCGCCGTGATGCGCGACGATGATGCAGGGAGAATGAGCACACAGGCTGTTGCGGGCCTCTCCGCCGCACTGATGGTTGGCAAGACTGCTCAGGTCGATATCGGCTCTGAATTCGGCCTCAATCACGACACGCCTGAAAGGCGCATCTATGTCGGTCTCGCCCGGCGCTTTTGATAGAGGACGCCATGGAAGTCGAACTGAATGCAGAGGCGAAGGACAAGCGGCTTAATCGCATGGTCGCGATTACGGTCGTCATCCTCTCCATCTTCACGGGCCTATGCAACATCAAGGATGGCAACATAGTCCAGGCTATGCAGCAGGCGCAGTCCAACGCCGTAGACAGCTGGAATGAATATCAGGCGGCCAAGACCAAATTGCATATCAGCCAGACCAGCCGCAGTCAGATTGTCCTTCTGGCCGACACGCCTCATCGGCAGGCGCTGTCGAAACGCACCGTCGATGCGCTTGATGCCAGCATCGCGAAATATATCCGGGAAGTGCCTGCTCTGGCTCGGCAAGCAAGAGCCGATTCCGCCCTCTATGATGCCCTCAACGTCCATGACGACCAATTCGACGCGAGCGAGGCAATGATTTCCACCGCCATATCACTCGCCGCCGTCGCCGCGCTGGTGGAAAGCGCCTGTCTGCTCGGCGTCGGCTGGATGTTCGGTGCGTTCGGCATGTTCCTGGGCCTATGCGGCTTTGCCGGTTGGGCGTTTCACCCGGACATCCTCAGCCATTTCCTTGGCTGACCCCGCGCCGATCCGGCTCTCAGTTCATCAGGCTGGCATAGCGCGCGGGTGGGGCCGGCAAGGTGAAGCGGGCGACAGTGCCCGACAGAATAACCAGCACAATCACCAGCGCGGCCGACCTTTTCCCGCGAACGGCTTCGTCGCGTCGCCACAGGATGATCCAGCCTAGCGCCGTCGCCAGCATCGCCCAGAGATGATAGCGAAGGTCGGATGATATGCTGAGCAGCATGAAGCTCGCTTCCTGAAAGAGCGTCGAAACGAACAGGGCCGTTGCGAGTTCGCGCTGCGCTCCCTCGGGCCGGCACCAGCAGTTCCACAACCCCCACAACGCCGCGACGATCCAGAAGATCGGCCACGCGACAGGCGCTTCGGTCAGCAATCCAGCCACCCCCTGCCACCGCATCGCCATGGACGAGGGATTGGGAAAACCCAGGTCATTGGGCTCTGATCGGGCGGGCGGTGCGGCCAGCGGCCAATGCAGGGGCACCAGCCAGCGCTCTGTCGAATTCAGATGGCCAAGCCGGTGCGCGATATAGGCGTAGGGATGCGCAATGACAGCCTTGGCAAACTGCCCATAAAGCTGACCGAGGGGCATCTTGTCCCATGGCCGGATTGCGGACGCGCAAAAGGCGTTTTCACCCAGCGGATCCCAGAACAGCGGCTTGACGCAATGATGCGCCGCGAGCGTCCGGATTGCTTGAGCAGAGATGCCTGTCGCCGGGTCGCCCGTCCGAACGGCAATAGCTGCAAGATCATATATGGGCTGGCTGCTGCGCACCCCACTGTCCCGCGCACCCAGCAGGCTGTGGTTGATCGGTTGGGAAAGGAGCAGGACCACGGGAATGGCGGCGATCATCGCGGCGAGGCGGAAAAATTCGTTCCGGGGACGCGGCACCAGCAGAAACGCCAGCGGGACGGTCGAGAATGCCCCGTTCGCGCGAACCAGCGTGGCATAGATCAGGCACAGGATGACGATGACGAAGGCAAATGACGGGATGGGCCGGTCGTGCAGGCGGAACGTGGCAATCAGGCCAAGCGCAAGGGTTAGCGCGCCCACGAGCTGACTGTCCTTGACCACGATGGCGAGCCAGCCCAGCAGAAGTGGTGTCGCGCCCAGGACGAGCAGGACGACCGTCCTTCGCTGACCAAGTGCCCGGCCGAGCAGCCCGATCCCGATCCAGTAACCGGCCATCTGAATTATGAACATAGGCGCGGTGCTTGGTCGGGCGAAGGACAGCACGGCCCAGAGACGGGCCATGATGGGAGGATGCCAGTCGTCATAACTCTGGCTCAAAACCTGCCGATATTGAACGATCGAGTCATATTCCGCGATGCCCGGCCAGAAAAGTAGCAGGGACGCAAGCAGTAGGGCGCAGGCGGCGAGGATCGGCCAATGGGATGAGGCCGAAGTCACCTGCTGCGACCCTGCGGTGGTGGGCATGTCCTGTGCTTCCATCATCTGGGCATGTGCCGGAGGATCTGCGCCACCAGAAATGGCGCGTTGCGTTCGAAATGATGCCCGCCCGGCACCGTGACGACCGTTGCTATGCCCCGTGGGATGTCAGGACAGGCGCTGTCGGTTTCCAGATTGCCCCGGATGCACAGCATAGGCACGCCGCGCAGCCGCGCTATGGCGGGAATGGTCGGGTAGGCGCCTGTCGAACCCATGTTCAGCCAGTTGCTCAGATGGAACTGGAAATCCGCCGTTCCGCTGAGGCCGAGCAACGCCATCCCCTTCACTTGCGATCGCACGGGCCGGGCCAGATGCCCCGCAATATAGGGCAATACATCCGCACCAAAGCTGTAGCCGACCAGCAAGACCTTGGGGCGACCCCAATGTTGCGAATAGCTCCGGATGATGGAGGCGAGATCGGCGGCGGCACCGGCCGGGGTACGTTCGCTCCAGAAATAGGACAGGCTATCCACTCCCACGACCCGTACCCCTGCCTTTGCGAGTTCCGCAGCGACGCCCTTGTCCAGGCCGACCCATCCGCCGTCCCCGGAATAGATCACCGCCATCCTGTCGGTGCGCCGCGCGGCGGGATCGTCAACGATGGTGATCGGGAGGTTCGCAGGCATCGGCACAAGATTTTGCGAATATCCGGGCGCGGCATACCGGGCTGCAAGGAATGGCTTCACTTGCGCCGCGAGCTGCGCGTCGAGACTGAAATGCGGATCAAGCCCGACCACCGTGGCGCCACGATATTGTGCGAAGTCAACGGCCTGCGCATCTGCGCCATTCCTATTCAAACTGATCCAGGGGGAAGCCAGACGGGCCACGGGGGCGATCGTCCGGCCAGCGTGAGAATATGTGCGGGCCGTTAGCGAGAGCATGGCCGATTTGCACCAATGGGCCCGGCCCGGCAGAAATGGACGAAACCCAGTCGTGATCACCGCGCGATAGGCTCCATCCGGTCCCGTGACGAGCGTGGCATAGGCGAACGTGGCTCCCAGCCCTCGCCCCACCAGAACTGGTTTCATATACATGGGCACGCCGAGCCGGTGCTGAATTTCGCGCGCCAGCGGAACGATGGCATAGTTCGGATTGATGCATGTCTTCTGCGAACCGAGCGCGTGCAGGAAGACCGGGGTCGAAATGCCGGTGACCAGCGCGCCCTCGGCCGTCAGCCGATCGGCGAGCGCGCGGTCATCCTTCGTCCAACCCCGCGCATCAGATAGCAGGATGACCAGCCCTCGCGGCGAGGTCTTGCTCCGGAACACTGCCACCCTTCCCAACAGGGACGAGAAATGATCCCAGTCCGATCGAACCGACGTCGTTAGTGAAGACCGATGGACCACGGCCGCCGCTCGTCCGAAATCCGTCAGGATCAGCAGTAACGCGACCAGAAACAACAAAAGTCGGCCAGCGCCCGATCGGCTAATTTTTTCTGACCGCGTCTCCATCTTATCGCCATCCAGCCGCCCGCCACCATCGGTAGCGCTTCGCCGCAGCCTGAGCAATGTGGCGACTGTCCCATCCATAGCCCTTGCTACGCCCACTGCCAAAGCCCGCTTGAAGCCCAGGCTGTGACCCAAGGAATCTCAGCGCGGGGAATCGGCCGGAAAGAAGGGCGCGGATCTGCTGTTCAATCCTACCTCAAGCCTCGCGGGGAGGGGGGGCATCCATCCGCAAACGGCGCAGAGCAGCACGGCATCATGCGGGGCGCCCCCAAGGGGGTGAATTCTGCCTGCTGTGAAGACTGTTGGTGCAGTGGGCAGTCTGGAGCGAACGCGTCTCTTCCCTGCTTTTCCCTGATGTCGCCCCAAATTCCGGTTCTGCTTCTGGAAGGAATGAGCGAGGCCGACCGCAAGGCCTATGTCATTGCCGTCAACAGGCTGGCGGAGCTCGCTGGCTGGGACCGCGAGCTGCTGGCCTGGAGCTGGGCGATCTGTCAGCGCTGGTGCCAGACTTCGACTTTGATGCCATCGGCTTTGAAATCGCGAAGGTTGAAGCGCTGCTGAACGAGGCGAATCCGAAGGAGGTAACCGAAGACGCCGTTGAGGAGCCGGAGCGGAAGGCTCCGCCTGTCATGCGCAAGGGGGATATCCCACCTGCCGAAGCCGAAGAGCAATATTATGCCGTGCTGGACGACGTATTCATGGCTGCGTAACTTAAACCAAATAGCCTCCGGCAAACCCGGGGCGTGTGTGGATGCCTCCCAGATTGCAAGGTGATTTTCTGACTTTGCTCGGCAGAGCGCTTCATCGGTCGTGTGTCAGGCCTCTGGTGTGGCTTGCTGACGCCACGGGCCGTTATGCAGTTCGAACGATCCGGGCCACATCGGTTCAGCGAGCTTGGTTCGCTCTCGCCCCGGGACTGGTTAGCCGCACCGTGAACATTGAAGTCCTTGCCACATAATATCAGTCGATCTCCTTGCCGGGACCAAGGCCCCGAGCGCTATGGCAGTTACGCCATTCACGCCAAACGGTAGTCTTCCTCGCGTGTCATCATCGCCCAGATTGTCCGCGCCATTTTGTTCGCCAGCGCGACGGCAACCACCATCCGCGGTCTGCGGGCCATCAGCCGTCCCAGCCAGTTGTCGGGGAGAACGCCTTTGCGAACAATCCATCGAATCCTGCTCATCGCACCGACAACGAGAAGCTTGCGAATGTCGCTTTGTCCCATTTTGCTCATGGACCCGAGCCGCGCCTTCCCACCCGTCGATCGCTGCTTCGGTACCAGGCCGAGCCATGCCGCAAAGTTTCTGCCGCTGCCGAATGTGCGCAGGTCTGGCGCGAAGGCCATGATCGCGCCGGCGGTCACTGGTCCGACACCCGGTACCGTGCAGAGGCGGCGAAGCTCGGCGCTGACCGTTATAGCCTCTCGTAATCTGAACGAAAGTTCGTCGATTTTGGCAGAGAGGGCGTCGATGTGCTCCAGGTAAAGGCGTGCGATATCCCGGATACTGGCAGGCACGTCGATGTTATCGTTGTCCACCGTCGCGCGGATATCTTTCAGGTGAGGAACGCCTTGGGGGAATACCAGACCGAATTCGGCCAGGTGCCCTCGCAGGGCATTGATGGTCTGCGTACGCTGGCTGACAAAACATTGGTGGGTTCGGTAGGCAACCGCCCGCGCTTGATGTTCCGCACTCTTTACCGCCACGAAATGCAGGTTCGGGCGCACAGCTGCTTCGGCAATGGCCGCCGCATCTGCCGCGTCGTTTTTCTGCCTCTTCACGAACGGTTTTACATAGATCGGTGGGATCAACCGAACCTCATGACCTTCTGCGCCCGCAAACCGGCCCCAGAAGTGGCTCGTCGCGCAAGCTTCCATCGCGACGATGCAGCGAGGCTGACCCTTGAGCAAAGCCTCCAGTTTGGACCGAGAGACCGTCCGATTATATAGAACCGACCCTGCTTGATCGGTCGCGCAGACCTGGAAGCTCCGCTTTGCCAGATCGATCGCCAGCATGTGTGCGTCCGACATATGCTCCTCCTTCGCGCGCCACCATGGCGCTCGTCAGCATCATACGATGCCGGGCGAAGGGAGGCATCCACCGCATCAGTTCAATCACCCTTTCCCATCGGTTCCGATTGCGGCGCCTGTGGCGTGCGAGCCAATCGTTATAGGGCGCCCAGTGATTTGGCTCAGATGGCAAAGATCTTCATCAGCGCCTTGTCGTCGCGCACCAGGGGATGATTGAGCAGGATTTCCACCTGGCGGAAGCCGCGCTGTTCGGTGAGCGAAATAACGCGACACAGTTTTTCGAACTCGTCGTCGCTGTCGATCACCTTCTGCGTGTCGAGGTCATCAATGCTGGTGCGGAATATGATTTCCACGAAGCGATCGATGTGGAGCGGCATCGTGCCTCCGTAGTTCGAACCAACGACGAAACATGAGATAATGCGTGCGTTCGTCGGCACGATGCTTTCGACCGCAGAGATACACCGCCGCGAACGAATGCGGCGGGTGGCTGACGTTACCTTGCATGTTGCAACGCCGCACCTACCCGCTGCACCCCAGGCATCGTCGGCCACTTCGAATTCAGATACCCGACCTGACTATTTCTTAATCTATATCAATATCAATATCAATATCAATGGGAATTTTGAAGACGGGTTATGGGGAAGTACACTATTAAAATTGTAATAACTTGGCAATGGAATGTTAATCTATAATAAAATGTTATTGAAGAAACGGGGGAACTTTCATTTATCATCATCGTTTCCCGATATAGCTCCCTGCCAGGGAGGAAAAAGGGATCAATATATGGATTTGAAAAAATTTGGGCATTCCGCTCGTCGGAATGCTACGTCTTCGCGCGCACTTTTGGGTGCGACTGGCCTTGCAGGTTCGCTCGGAATTTTGATGTTGGCCTTGCCTAATACCGCGCTGGCTCAGAATGAATGCGGCGCGCTGCCTGGGGCCGGCGGTCTGGTTTCCTGTCCTGCATCCGGCAATCCCTATCCGGCCGGCATCACCTACCTTCCCACGGCCGGCCTGACGGTTGTTCTCCCGGCCGACGTTTCCATTCAGACGGCTACGCCTGCAACCCCCGGTGTTCAGATGGTCGGCGCGGGTGATCTGGCAGTCGACGGCAGCGGCGCGTCAATCGCGACCAGCGGCGCGCTTTCCAATGGCGTGACGGTTTCCAGCCTGGGCGGTTCGGCAGACGTGGGACTTGCATCGGTCTCCACGACCGGTGCGGGATCGACGGCGGTCTCCGCCCTATCAGACACCGGGACTGCCAGCGTGATAGCGACCGGCAACGTCACCTCCACCGGTCGCGGTGGAGCAGGCATTTCGGCAGTGTCGGCAACGGGCGATGCATTCGTAACCGCAAACAATGTCAGCACCGTCGCTGCGCTGCCTGCGGACACGGCGACTAGCCGCAGCGCCATTTTCGCGCAGGGCGCCAACGCAGCGGTAATTTCCACCGGCACGGTGACGACGGCGGGTCGTGCTTCCTTGGGTGGAGTCGCCGATGCCATCTCCGTCACGGCGACGGCGGGTAATGCCAGCGCAGTCGTGAATAATGTCGCGGCCAGCGGCGACACGTCGCGCGCGATCGCGGTGACGGCCAGCAACAATGCCAGTGCTACGGTGAATGGGCTGGTTTCGGTTTCAGGCCTCGGCGCAGATGCGTTGGCGGTCACGGGCGGAAATCTCGCGCTGGTCACTGTGGGGCAGGATGGTCGCTTATCAGCGGCTGACGGCAACCTCATCACGCTAACGTCGGTCAATGGCAGCACCCTGTCCAACTCCGGCACGATCGGTTCCAATCCCAATGGTTTGGCGGTCCAGGCGCTTGGCGGTCCGGCAACGATCAACAACAGCGGTTCCTTGTCCAGCGACATTGTCCTGACTGTCGGCAACGATACGGTGAACAACAGCGGCACATTCGTCGTTGGCCCCAACCCCGATTTCGGAGCGGGAACCGACGCCTTCGTCAACACTGGCGTGGTCAGCCTTGGCGCGGGCGCAACGGTGGCGGGTGCATCGACATTCACGGGTCTGGAGAGCTTTTCGAACGCCGGCCTGATCGATCTGCGCAACGGTGTAGTGGGCGATAGCCTCACGCTTCCGGGCACCTTCTCGGGCACGGGCGCAAGCCAGTTGGGCGTCGATGTGCGGGCTGGCGGCAGCGATCGTCTGATCCTGGGTGGCGCTGCCACGGGGACAACGACCGTGCTGCTTGATACGCCGTCCCTTACCGCACCCATCTTCACCTCGGGGGCCGTCATCGTTCAGGCGGGTGCACCGTCCGCGGCGTCGGCTTTTCAGTTCAACGGGGGCTTCCAGAATGCAGGCCTCGTTCGATATGAAGTCGCTTATGACCCGGCTACCCTGTCCTACAGCGTCACGGGCGGACCAAGCGACGCGGCGTTCCGCACGCTCAATTATGTGGATGGCGCCCGCAGCCTGTGGATGAAGTCCGCAGACGTGGTCACCGCGCAACTGCGGTCGCGCCGCGACTCACTCTGGGCCCATGGCGATGCTGCGAACTCCGGCAAGTTCTGGCTACAGATGCACGGATCGGTTGAGGATCGCGGTGGAAGGCGGACGGTGTCCAGCTTTGGGCAGAGCCGTGTCATCAACACAGGCTATAAGCAGGATTATTACGGGGGACAGGCCGGCTTCGACTTCGGTGGTGGCGTTGGTGAAAAGGGTGGCTTCGCCTTCGGTGTGACCGGCGGCTATATAAACTCCTCGCAAAACTTCGCTGCTTCGCCGGACAGGATCACCTTCAACGCGGTGAATGCCGGTGTCTATGGCAGCTTCACCTCGGGCAACATATTTGCAAACGTCCTCGGCAAATATGATCATTATTGGGCCAACGCCAACAGCCCGACCGGCGGCTTCAAACAGAAATTCAATGGCTCCGTCTATGGTGTACGTGGCGAGGTCGGTCTGCGGTTCGGCAGCGACGCCTTCTTCATCGAGCCCGCCGCAAGCCTGTCCTACACGCGCTCGGACATCGACAACTTCTCGGTCCTTGGCACCACTGCGGACTTTAACGAGGACGATGGCCTGCGGGGCCGCATCGGTGGGCGTGTCGGCGGACAGGTGCACATTGGGGACACCGCCGTGCTGGCACCCTATATAGGAGCCAACTATGTCCACGAGTTCAAGGGACGGGACGAGGTAAGCTTTAGCAACGGCGTGCAGACGGTCGCCTTCACCAATGACCGCATGAGGGATTATGGTGAAGCGGTTCTGGGCGTCACCATTGGCCAGACGAGCGGCATTTCCGGCTTCTTGGAGGCCAATTATGTGCGCACTTTCAGCAACGGCGGTGGCTCCAACAGCCTTGAAGGCGCTGGCGGACGGGCGGGCTTGCGCATCCGCTTCTGAATGCACGGGTGCCGCGGTCGATCAGGCTGCGGCACCTGATAGCAAACAGGATCGGAAGACGCCTTTGGCCGGATTTTCATTCTAAGGGGCCGGTCGGGGACGCGACGCTGGCCAGACCATGGGCCTCTAAGGAGTGGCTCCTGGGCAGACTGGGCAGACTGGGCAGACTGGGCAGCTGAAAGCTGCCCTATGTGTTTTGCCCCACGAGGCATCCACCCGTTTCGGTCACTTAGCCATCAACTTTGCATTCTCTTAAGCAGACACTCGACGTGGCCAGAACAACGCTCACAGGGAAGATGGCAATGAACAGCCGATAAAAAAATGCGGAGCATGTCACACGGCCATCCTCTGCCTCGTCATGACGGTATCCAACAGCGATGAAAGGATCCGACACATGAATGACCGCGCTGATGTCTACGCCGCTGGCGGGCCTCTTTTCAAAGCCTGGTACGATCTGTCGATGCAGGTGGAGAAATCCGGTCTCGAAAAAAGCCTGCTGGAACTGGTCAAGATCCGTGCCTCCCAGATCAACGGCTGCGCCAACTGCCTCAACATGCACACGTCCGATGCACGCAAAGCGGGCGAGACGGAGCAGCGCATCTATTTGCTCGGTGCGTGGGCGGAGGCGCCATGCTACAGCGCCCGCGAACGGGCAGCTCTCGGCTGGACCGACTGTCTAACGGAAGTTGCCACGAAGCGGGCACCTGACCATGTTTATGCTGAGCTGGCGTCGGAGTTCAGTGCGGAGGAGCAAGTGCAACTGACGCTGGCGATAAATGTCATAAATGGCTGGAACCGTCTGGCTGTCGGCTTCTGTCTCTACGATCCCGCGCTCGGCTGGCCGTCTTGATCGACGATGGCGTTACCAGCTTCGACACGCAGCGAGCCACCTTGCTGCGCGTCGCCTATCGCATGCTCGGCTCGATGGCCGATGCGGAGGACATGCTGCAGGAAGCCTTCATCCGCTGGGCCAGAACCGACAGGCAAGCTGTGCGCGTCCCCGCCGCTTTTCTCCGCCGCATGGTGACACGCCTCTGCCTCGATCACCTCAAGTCCGCGCGGGTGCGGCGGGAAGACTATATCGGGCCCTGGCTCCCCGACCCGATCGTGGAGGCGGAACCGCTGGAGGATGTCACCCTCCCCCTCATGCTTGCCCTTGAGCGCCTTTCCCCACTCGAACGAGCGGCATTCCTGCTTCACGACCTGTTCGGTGAGAGCTTCGATGATATAGCCCGGTCCGTCGGCCGAGACGCTGCCGCCTGCCGCCAGCTTGCAGCCCGTGCGCGGGAGCATGTACGCAGCGAACGAACGCGATTTCCTGTCGAACGCGATCATGGACTGGCGATCGTTGCAGCCTTTTACGAAGCATCCCGGGCGGGTGACGCCGCAAAGCTCGGCTCACTGCTCGCCGACGATGTGCGCTTCCATTCCGACGGCGGCGGCAGACGTCCAGCGGCAGGCCGTATTCTCGATGGCGCCGTTGAGGTTTTGCGCGGACTATCCGCGATTTTTCGCCTGCGGCGCGGTCATCCTGAGTTGGTCAAGCAGGCCTTCGTGAATGGTCTGCCCGGCTTTGTCACGCGAGAGGCAGATGGCATATTGCAGACGACAGCTCTGCTCATCGAAAACGACCAAGTGAAAGCAATCTATGTCATGCGGAACCCCGACAAGCTCCGGCACGTGGAAAAACTGATCCACTAATTGCTGCAACATATATCATGTATCGAACGGCGATCGACTACAGATGTTGGCGCGATGGAATCAATCCACGGAAAGGTCGTTATTCAGCAGATAGATCACACGAGATTTGCCCTGCGCTGCGGTGCCAGCAAGCCCCTTTTACCAGAATTAATTCGTCGCCGAAGGAGCTGAGGAGCGCCTCGGGCTTTGTGCGGTGAAGCACTCGTAAAGCAAAGACTTCCCATGAAGATCGCGATCTCGACCGAGCTCAACTACTACGTGCCTGAAAAGGCCGATCTGCTGCTGCAGCTGGAGGCGGCGATCATCCCTGAACAGCGGGTGCTCGACGCGTACATCCAGCTGCCGCCAACGGAACACTTTGCACGTATCGCGGGGCACGACACCATCGGCGACCGAATCTGGCTGCGCACCCAGGGTCAGCTGACTGTGCGATACGACGCCATGGTCGAGATCAACCGGCTGACGGCCGACATCGCCCAGTTCGACGCGGTGCCCCCGCACCGTTTGCCGGGTGAGGTAATCGAGTACATCCTGCCCTCTCGCTACTGCGCCTCGGACGAGTTTCAGCCCATCGTTTCTGACCTGTTCGGTGACACCATCGGCGGGCAGCGCGTGGCTGCGATCCGTGATTGGATCGCGGCGAATCTGATTTACGAGGCGGGCAGCTCGACCGCAGCAACCGGTGCCATGGACACCTACCATTCGCGTGATGGTGTCTGCCGCGACTTCGCGCACCTGATGATCAGCATGACAAGGGCGAGCGCCATCCCTGCGCGCTTCTGCAGCGTTTACGGCATCGGCGTGGAACCGCAAGACTTCCACGCTGTGGCCGAAGTCTTCCTCGACAACACCTGGTACATGATAGATCCGACGGGCATGTCTACGCCCGACACGATGGCGAAGATCGGCGTCGGCCGCGATGCCGCCGACGTGTCATTCCTTACCAGCTACGGCAGTGTCGAGATGCAAAGCCAATCGCTTCAGGTAACCCCGGTGACCTAAAGACCGTCCGGGTCAATTCTGCGAGGATGGTTTGTCCAGACCCCCACCGGAATTGATACGCGTTCTTCCATCTATTCGCGCTTCAAGCCGGCCGCACGACGACGCGGACGTCTGGCGCATCAAATGGGAGCGACGGTCTACCCCATGAGCTCGCAGGGGCTTCCGACCCATCCCGGTTGTTCAGCCGCTAATTTTCCGTTCTCAACTGCGGTCGGTCTGCTTCTTCATTCTGCATGCCCAAGACTGGCCGATTTCGGACTGACGCGTTCGGAGCGGAGATGTAGGGATCGCGGCCGTTCATATGGCTTTGACTATCGCCCCTAGTCGCCGTTGGCATCGACTGTGAAAATCATCGTTTTACCTCGTGACGCAGGATCCCATCCTGCCAATAACGCCGCCCGCACGCCCCGTGCGGCAATCGTGTCGTTGATGTGGGAACGCCCTTTCGGCAATCCTTTCATCAGGCGCTTGGGCGTAGGAAATTCCAGTATGGCCTCGCGCGGCATGTCTTGCTGACGCAACGAGACAGTCATGCCCTTCCAGCCATCACCAGAGGATAGCTGGGGCTCGCTCAGCAGTTCCCAGTCATATTTGAATCCGTCGATTTCGACTGTGCCGCCATGGCTGCGGATATTGGACATGGTTCGCCCCTAGCATGCAGATGTCGGTACTTCACCCCCTTCACTGATAGTGCAGCGTCTTCCCGAACCCCTCATTCGCCTTGGTCATCCTGGCCAGCTTCCTGAGGTGACTGCGAACATGCCGCTCGAACCGTATATCGTCATGGATGCTCGTCGCCGGATATTCGTCCTGGCCGATCAGTTCCTTAAGGCGATTGGCGAACGCGGCCTGCTTTTGGGGGCAATCGCCATGCCTCAGCGCGCGACAAACCCACTCCTCGGCAGCGGCCTTGTCATAGTCGTCGCGCGCCTCATAACCGCGCCGGTCCGCCGCCGCCTGATCCAGCCTTGACGCCTCAATCCGGCGTTCCAGCCACATGCGGACCTGTTCTCCGTCCCATGGTTTCAATGAATCCGTCATCGCTGTTTCCCATTCCAGTTCTCGGCAAGGCGCGGAGCGATATACTTGCCCGAATAATGCAGCAGTGCGCATCGCTATAGCCGACAGACAATCAGGCGGTTAAATCGACCCCATGGCCCGCAAGCGTTCGAAATACGATCCCTATGACCATCTCCCACAGGAAGATGAGGCCCCTGAAGCCCCCGTGCCCTGTTGGCTGTGCGGCCGACCAACCGGCAAGACCATCGTCTGGCATCACCCCATACCCAAGAGCCGCGGCGGGCGCGATGTCGTGCCGATGCACTCCATTTGCCAGCAGACGCTGATTGCCAACTTCACCAATTCCGAACTTCAACGCCACGGGATGGAGGTGGCGGGCCTGTTGGAAAATCACAACGTGCGCAAATTCGTCGACTGGGTGGCGAAGAAGGATCCGGACTTCACGGCGACCATCGCGAAGAAGCAACGCTGATTGGGCGGACTGTCGGAGCTACAGTCCCTCGTTCGATAACAGGAGTCATGACCTCCTGGACCCAGGGAATGGAAGAGCGGTGGTCAGAAAGCGGCAGTGCGGATCAGACCGAAGGGATCGCATTCGCATCGCGCAATCTCGCGACCTTGAGATCAAGAAGGTTTTTTGCTAGCGGCTCTGGCTTCAACGGCAAATACGACGTGCCTTTGCAACACGCGGTGCCTCATCGAAATCGAATGTTCAAGGATAAACATTGCCTTCCTATAAAGCTCCCTCGTTCCAAGACCGTATTGCCGCAGCAGGATCGGCCAAGCAAAAGGCCTTGGATGCACTGAAAGCCAAGCCGCCCATCGACGAGGCAGTTATGGCGGAACGGCGCCGAGCGCGCGAAGCGCAGGATCAAGCAATTGCAATCGAGCGGGCGGCCAAGGCTGAAGCCGCTGCTTTAGCCAAAGCTCAAAAGGCGGAACGCAGAGCGGCCGAGCAGGCGGCGGAAGCTGAAAAACAAGCCGCCGCTGAGGCTGCGGCAGCACTCAAGGCCGCCAGGCTGACGCCCCCCAGCGCTGCTGAAATGAAGGCCGCTCGGGATGCTCGCTACGCTGCGCGCAAAGCTCGAAATAAATAGCTGATGCCGCCCTCCTGCAGGAGGGCTGCGAGGATGCCCGACGCGCACCGTCCAGGGCGAGTTGCTCAGGGCAACGTGCCGACACGCAGCATCCACGCTAATTCTGGAGAACAGTATGGCCGATTTGTATCAGAAGGCATTGGAGTCGGAACGCCGAAGCCTGTGGGCCGAATGCAGGCTGAAAGGCCTTGCAAAGGATACTCCGGAGCGCATCCGTATAGCGGAACTGGACGAATTGCTTGCGAAGCATAAAGCCAAGAAAGGCGGCGGATCTGCTCCGTCCGGCCCTGAGGCGGAAATTCCATGAACGGTTACATCAAATTCGAGACGCCCGATGGCGATGTCCTCGCCATTAATGCAGACCGTGTCAGCTTTGTTCGACGTTACAGAGGAACTGATCAAGCCAGCGCCATTAATTTCGAAAAGGGGCATTACATCGTCGTCAGGGGCGACCTCGATGCAGTAATGGAAGCGCTCGCCGAGGCGTAATTCGCTGAGTTTGACCCTTTGTAGCCGTTCGGCCGCCAAATTTCCGGCCCTAGCTGCGGACCAGCCGCTTTTTCAACTCCTGCATTCTGGGATGGCCGTTTGCTGACTGCGACTTTCCGGGCAGCGGGAGCCGGAAGCTGCCGCTCCGCCGCGACCATCGTACGATGCAACAAAATCGGCAATAGGGTTGCGGAGATAAATTCTAGATCAGGTTGAAAACTACGCAGCCTGAGCAGATGCGAGGATAGCATCTCCGACCCACGTTCCCAAAAACCACGCCGCCAAACCCTGCGGAACTGCGCCATTTCGCAGGCCCAGCATGCCCGAAGGCGAAAATTAGTTACCTTGTCAAACTGAATGGTGCGGTCGAGAAGACTCGAACTTCCACGGCCTTTCGGCCACAACGACCTCAACGTTGCGCGTCTACCAATTCCGCCACGACCGCACATCTGAAGGGAAACCGGCGGTGCCGGTGCCTTGGTAGGAGGCGGCCCTTAGCAAAGGCCTTGGACCCATGCAACAACCGATCTTCATGTGCGTTTCTTTTGCCGGGTGTTGGCGATGATTCAGGCGAGCGCGGAAGAGGAGAAGGTCGCATGTCCCCCCGTTTCTGGTTGTTCAGCCTGGCGAGCGCGGGGGCCGCGTTGGTCAGTGGGCTAGGCCTTGGCCTCTACGCGACGACGCCGCCACGGCTGTCCTTCACCGATGTGCAATCCTCCTCCTATCCCGCGTCACCCATCTCGGTCACGCAATCGGAAAGCAGCACCGATCTCGCCGGGCCTCAGGAGATCAACTGCAAGGGGTGCGGCCCGACCCTCGCAGACCGGCAAATGGCAAGCATGACTGCGGGCTGGAGCGGCTATGATGATCCGGTTGTGCAGCATTATGAAGCGCAGGATCAGCAAGCCGACGATTGGCAACCGCTTGAGGATGCCCCGCCATCGCCGATGCACAGACTGCCAGCCAACATAGACCGGTTTGCGAACGGTGACGATGCGCAGCCGCAGCCGACGCAACTGGCGCAAGGCAATGGCGCGAAATTCGATTCTGCGCCTGCCGTTTCACCCGTTCCCTATTAGGCAAAGCAGCGCAGCGGCCCGACGCACTGGCTGACCCAAGCAAAAGGGGAGGAAAGCGCTCTGCCTTTCCTCCCCCTCATCCTATTCCGCAGCCACCACCTCGGCGCTTGCATCGCTCAAAGGATGGGTCAGCCGGTGCACCATCTCCTTGGGGCAAACCTGCCAGAAATGACGCCGCCAGCGATCCCAATCATCCAGGATCGTGTTCGACCATTTGCTGTCGGTCGTGACCGCATGCTCGGCGATCAGCGCCTTTAGCTGCGCTTCCCAATGGGCGCTTTCCAGCCGCTGCCAGATGATGTTTTCCGGGTTGGCGCGTCGTTCGAAGCTGCCGTCCTCGTCCAGGATGAAGGCCATGCCGCCGGTCATGCCCGCGCCGAAGTTCGCGCCGGTCTTGCCCAGGATCACCGCCGTGCCGCCGGTCATATATTCGCAGCCATTGGCGCCGCAACCCTCGACCACCACCTGCGCGCCCGAGTTGCGGACGGCAAAGCGCTCGCCTGCCTGTCCCGCCGCGAACAGCTTGCCCGCGGTCGCGCCGTAGAGGACGGTGTTGCCGATGATGGTGTTGTCCTTGCTCGTCAGCGGCGAGGAAACCGTCGTGCGCACGACGATGGTGCCGCCCGACAGGCCCTTGCCCACATAATCATTAGCATCGCCAAAGACTTCCAGCGTGATGCCCTTGCACAGGAACGCGCCCAGCGACTGACCGGCCGACCCCCGCAGCCGCACGGTCAGGTGCCCGTCCGCTAGGGCAGACATGCCGAACCGCTCGGTCACCGCCGCCGACAGACGGGTGCCAACCGCACGATGCGTGTTGCGCACCGTATAGGTCAGCTGCATCTTCTCGCCACGCTCGAACACCGCCTTGGCATCGCGCATCATCTGCGCGTCCAGGCTGTCGGGCACCTCGTTGCGCCATGCGGTGAGGCTGAAGCGCCGCTGGTCATCAGGCGCGTCCACCTTGGCCAGGATGGGGTTCAAATCGAGGTCGTCGAGATGCTCGGCACCGCGATTAACCTGCTTCAGCAGTTCCGTGCGCCCGATCACTTCGTCCAGGCTGCGATAGCCCAGCCGCGCCAGCACTTCGCGCACTTCCTCGGCGATGAAGGTCATGAGGTTGATGACCTTCTCCGGCGTACCGGTGAACTTCTCGCGCAGCTTCTCATCCTGCACGCACACGCCCACGGGGCAGGTGTTGCTGTGGCACTGGCGCACCATGATGCAGCCCATCGCCACTAGCGACAGCGTACCGATGCCGAACTCCTCCGCGCCCAGGATCGCCGCGATCACGATGTCGCGCCCGGTCTTTAGGCCCCCGTCCGTGCGCAGCTTCACCCGATGGCGCAGGCCATTGAGCGTCAGCACCTGATTGGCTTCGGAAAGCCCCATTTCCCACGGCGTGCCGGCATATTTGATCGATGTCTGCGGCGAAGCGCCGGTGCCGCCGACATGGCCCGCGATCAGGATGACGTCGGCATGCGCCTTCGCCACGCCAGCCGCGACCGTGCCGATACCGGCCTGACTGACCAGCTTCACGCACACCCGCGCGCGCGGGTTGATCTGCTTGCAGTCGTAGATGAGCTGCGCGAGATCCTCGATCGAGTAGATGTCATGGTGCGGCGGCGGCGAGATCAGCGTCACGCCGGGCGTCGAGTGGCGCAGCTTCGCGATGAACTCGGTCACCTTGAAACCGGGCAGCTGGCCCCCTTCGCCGGGCTTGGCGCCCTGCGCGACCTTGATCTCGATCTCCTCGGCGGACCCCAAATATTCGGCATGAACGCCAAAGCGGCCAGACGCGATCTGCTTGATCACGCTGTTCGCATTGTCGCCGTTCTCATAGGGCTTGAACCGGGTCGCATCCTCGCCGCCTTCGCCCGACACAGCCTTTGCGCCGATCCGGTTCATCGCGATCGCCAGCGTTTCATGCGCTTCCGGCGACAGCGCGCCCAGCGACATGCCGGGCGTCACAAACCGCTTGCGGATTTCGGTCGTGGCCTCAACCTCGTCGATCGGCACCGCCTCCCGCGCGAAGTTGAACTCCAGCAGGTCGCGCAGATAGACCGGCGGCAAATCCCGCACGCCGCGCGAGAATTGCAGATAGGTCGAATAGCTGTCCGTCCCGACCGCCGTCTGCAACAGGTGCATCAGCTGCGCGGAATAAGCGTGGCTCTCCCCGCCATTGCGCTGGCGATAAAAGCCGCCGACCGGCAGGCGCACGACCGCGCTGTCATAGGCCGCCTCATGCCGCAGCACGGCATTATGATGCAGCGACGCATAGCCTTCGCCCGAAATCTTCGCGGGCATGCCGGGGAACAGGTCGTTGACCAGCGCGCGGGACAGGCCCACCGCTTCGAAATTATAGCCGCCCCGATAGCTGCTGATGACGGCAATGCCCATCTTGGACATGATCTTCAGCAGGCCTTCGTTGATGGCGACGCGGAACCGTTCGAAGCAGGCTTCCAGCGTCAAATCGCCGAACAGGCCGCGCGCATGGCGGTCGGAAATGCTGGCCTCAGCGAGATAGGCGTTCACCGTGGTTGCACCGACGCCGATCAACACCGCGAAGTAATGGGTGTCGAGCGCTTCGGCGCAGCGCACGTTGATCGACGCATAGCTGCGCAGCCCCTTGCGGACGAGATGCGTGTGCACCGCCGCCGCCGCAAGTACGCCCGCAATGGCGACTCGTTCAGGATTGATATGCTCGTCCGTCAGGAAGATTTCGGTGCGGCCTTCACGCACGGCCTGCTCCGCCTCCTCGCGGACGCGCGCAATTGCCGCACGCAGCTGTTCCTGCCCGCCTTCCGCCGGGAAGGTGCAGTCGATTTCGGCCACAGCCGGGCCGAAATGCGCCTTCAACCGCGCCCATTCGGACGAGACCAGCACCGGCGATTCCAACACCAGCACATGGCTGTTCTGCGTATCCTGCTCCAATATGTTGTGCAGATTGGAAAAGCGCGTGCGCAGACTCATCACATGCCGTTCGCGCAAGCTGTCGATCGGCGGGTTGGTGACCTGGCTGAAATTCTGGCGGAAGAAATGGCTGACCGTGCGCGGCTTGTCGGAAATGACGGCCAGCGGCGTGTCATCACCCATCGATCCGACGGCTTCCTTCGCATCCTCGACCATCGGGGCGAGGATCAGCTCCATATCCTCCAGCGTCAGGTTTGCGGCAACCTGGCGGCGCGTCAGCTCGGCCTTGTCCCACGCGGGCAGGGCGCTGGCGGTCTGCGGCAGATCGCCGACCTTCATGAAGTCCTTGATCAACTCGGCATAGGGCCGCTCGCCCGCAATCTGGTCCTTGATCGCGCGGTCGTCATAGATTGCGCCTTCCTGCAAATCGACGGCGATCATCTGCCCGGGACCCATGCGGCCCTTCTTGACGATGGTGGTTTCGGGCACGACGACCATGCCGGTTTCCGACCCCACGATCAGCAGGTTGTCGCCGGTCAGTGTGTAGCGCAGCGGCCGCAGCGCATTGCGATCGACGCCCGCCACGACCCAGCGGCCATCCGTCATCGCCAGCGCGGCGGGGCCGTCCCACGGTTCCATCACGGAAGCGAGATATTCATACATATCGACATGCGCCTGTGGCGTTTCGCCAGCAGCGGCCTGCCAAGCTTCCGGCACCAGCATCAGCTTCGCCGTCGGCGCATCGCGGCCAGACCGGCAGATCGCCTCGAACACGGCGTCGAGCGCGGCGGTATCCGACGCACCAGCCGGGATCACCGGCTTGATGTCTTCGGAGTGATCCCCGAAGGCCAGCGAGGCCATTTTGATCTCGTGGCTCTTCATCCAATTCTTGTTGCCGCGAATGGTGTTGATCTCACCATTATGCGCGAGCGTGCGGAACGGCTGGGCCAGCCACCATTGCGGGAAGGTGTTGGTCGAATAACGCTGGTGGAAGATCGCCACCCGACTCTCGAACCGCTCGTCCCGCAGGTCCGGGTAGAAGACCGACAGCGATTCCGCGAGGAACAGTCCCTTGTAGATGATCGACCGGCACGACAGGCTACAGATGTAGAAATCCTGTATCTGCGCCGCGATCACCTTCTTCTCGATCCGGCGGCGGATGAGGTAAAGGTCCTTCTCAAACTCGACCTGATCGCGCTCCTCCGGCATCGGCCCGGCGATCATGATCTGCTCGATCTCGGGACGAGTGCGCTGCGCCTTCTCGCCAATGACGGAGACGTCAACCGGCACCTGACGCCAGCCATAGATGGTGTAGCCCGCTTCGATGATCTCGGATTCAACGATCGTGCGGCAAGTCTCCTGCGCGCTCAAATCCGTGCGCGGCAGGAAGATCATGCCGACAGCCAGCCGGTTGGGCAGAGGCTTGTGCCCCGAATCCGCGATCGCATCGTCAAAGAAGCGCACCGGCAGATCGACATGAATGCCCGCGCCATCGCCGGTCTTGCCATCGGCATCGACCGCGCCACGGTGCCACACGGCCTTCAGCGCATCGATCGCCGAAGCGACCACGCGGCGGCTCGCGCGGCCATCCGTCGCGGCGACAAGGCCGACGCCGCAGGCATCGCCTTCAAATTCTGGGCGGTACATGCCTTCACGCGCGAGGCGGATGCGTTCGCTTTCCGTGGTCATGATGAACTTCCCTTGATCTTCTGTGACGCGGCCCACTCTTCGACCGCTTGTTTGATTTTGGCCTCCAGAGCAGGCTGATGCTCGCTGGATGCCTTAAGGCCGATCTGCGCCAGTCGCGGCATCATCTGTGGCATGACACTTTGCGCCTTGCGCATCACAGGATCAGTTTGGAGGACGGCTAAGCGTTGTAACTCTGCTACACTGAAATAATCCGCATAGATCTGCGCCGCGTCATCGAGCGCCGTCCGCTTCATATCAGCAAGCATCGCTACCAGTTCCTCGTTCACGACACGGCGTAATGTCTGTTTCAGATCGGCGGGCATGGTGATGCCCAACTTCGATTCTTGCTGGACGACATTATGTTCGAAAGCAGTAGTAGCCATCGCCAGACCCGTCTGTTCCATCTGCCGCTCAAAGTCGGTGGCCACCAGCAGGTCGCGCGCAGCCGCGAGGGCGGCCAGCCGGTCGCCGGTTTGGGCGCTCGCTGGTGCGACTGCAAAGGCCAGGGCCAGGGGGATAGCAATCAGCCTCATGCCGCTTGTCTCTCGCTGACCGCAGCCTTGGCCTTCGCCTTCAGATAACGGTGCATATGCTCGGTCACATCACGGCCGTCGCGGATCGCCCATACGACCAGCGAAGCGCCCCGCACGATGTCGCCAGCGGCGAACACGCCGTCCATCGACGTCATCATCGTCTTGTGATCGACGCGCAGCGTGCCCCAGCGGGTGACCGACAGATCCTCCGCGCCGAACAGCTTGGGCAACTCTTCGGGATCATAGCCTAGCGCCTTGATGACGAGATCGGCGTCCAGCGTGTGTTCGGTGCCCGGATCGGCCTCCGGCGCGCGGCGGCCCGAAGCGTCGGGCTGGCCGAGGCGCATCTTCGTCACCTTGACGCCGGTGACATGTTCCGTGCCCTCGAACGCGATCGGGGCGGAAAGCCAGACGAACTCGACGCCTTCCTCCTCCGCATTCTGAACCTCGCGTTGCGAGCCCGGCATATTCTCCCGGTCGCGGCGGTAGAGGCACTTCACCGAAGTCGCACCCTGACGCACGGCCGTGCGGACGCAGTCCATCGCCGTGTCACCGCCCCCGATGACGACCACCTTCTTGCCATTGGCATGCAGCGATCCGTCCTCATGCTCCGGCACTGCGTCACCGAACCCGGCCTTGTTGGAAGCGATGAGGAAGTCGAGCGCCTTGACCACGCCCGGCGCGCCGACCCCCGGCGCCTTGATGTCGCGCGGTTTGTAGACGCCGGTGGCGATCAGGATGGCGTCATGGCGGCTGCGCAATTCTTCCATCGACGCATCGCGGCCGACCTCAAAGCCTTCATGGAAGACGATGCCGCCATCCTTCAGGCGCTGGACCCGGCGCATGACCACATCCTTTTCCAGCTTGAAGCCGGGAATGCCATAGGTCAGCAGCCCGCCCGCGCGGTCGTGCCGGTCATAGACATGCACCTCATAGCCCGCCACGCGCAGATATTCGGCGGTTGTGAGCCCCGCCGGACCCGCCCCGATCACGCCCACCGACTGACCCAGCGGCTTGCCAGGAACCAGCGGCTCAACCCAGCCTTCTTTCCAGGCGGTGTCGGTGATGAACTTTTCAACAGAGCCGATCGTGACCGCGCCATGGCCCGAAAACTCAATAACGCAATTGCCTTCGCACAGCCGGTCCTGCGGACAGATGCGGCCGCAGATCTCCGGCATCGTGCTGGTCAGGTTCGACAGCTCATAGGCTTCGCGCAGCCGTCCCTCGGCCGTCAGGCGCAGCCAGTCGGGGATATGATTGTGCAACGGGCAATGCGTCGCGCAATAAGGCACGCCACATTGCGAGCAACGCGCCGCCTGCTCTTCCGCTCGCTCCAGAAGAAAGCTGCTGCTGATCTCCAGGAAATCGTCGGCGCGATCGTCGGCCGAACGCTTCTCGGGATAGGCTTGGCCCGTTCCCACGAATTTCAGCATCGGATTGTCAGCCATGATGAGTCCCTAAAATCTGTTCAGGGCTCACATAGCAGAAAAACCGCCAAAGTCACGCGGATTCGAGCATAAAGGTCATGATAGCTGACCTAAACTGAGACTATTTCCAGCACGCTTGATCGAGCGGGCGATCGGTAAGGCTAAATCTATGACCGATTCGGTCCTACCTCAACCACAGCCATATGAGCGCGCCCGTCCCAGCGATGATCCGATACCAGGCAAAGGGGACAAAGCCCTGCCGAGAAACCAGGCCAACAAACCACCGGATAACCAGCAGCGCGACGATGAAGGACACCACAAAGCCCAGCGCGATGCTGCCCCAGCCCACCGTGGCGGAGGTCACGTCGCTACCCTTTTTCAGCAGCTCCAGCGTCGATGCGCCCAGCATCGTCGGGATAGCCAGAAAGAAGCTGAACTCCGCCGCCGTCCGCCGCTCGACGCCCAGCGCCAGCGCGCCCATGATTGTCGCGCCCGACCGGCTAACCCCCGGGATCATGGAAATGCACTGGATGAACCCGATGCCGATCACTCGCGCCAATGGGATGTCGGCAATGCCGTGAAAGCGGTTATCCTTCGCCATCCGCTCGATCGCCAATATGGCGATGCCGCCGATGATCAGCGCCCAGGCAACCACCTGAGGCGCACCCAGCAGCACTTCGATATAATCATGCATCGCCAGCCCGACCACGACGGACGGCAGAAAGGCGACCAGCAGGTTGCGCAGAAACCGCCAGCTCATGGGTTCCTTGCGCAGCAGCCCCATCGCCACCGCCCAAAACGTCCGCCAGTACAGCACCACCACCGCCAAAATCGCGCCCAGCTGGATGATGACGTTGAACATCGCCCAAGTCGCCGCGTCATAACCCAGCAGTTCGCTCGCCAATATCAGGTGCCCGGTGGAGGACACGGGCAGGAATTCGGTCAGCCCCTCGACGATGCCAAGCAGGATGACCGTCAGAAAATGGAGGTCCATGGGCGGCTCTGGTCCTTGAACTGGAAAGGGAAATCCGCGCGGAACCCGGCGGAGGAAAGATCGCGCTTATTGTGCAGATGCGGGACGCGCGTGCAATGCACGGCAACGCTCATCGCCGCGCCATCCCGTCATTCCATCGACAGCTGGCAGGCGGCGATGGCTCGCGCGCTCAGGTCAGGCCTTGACGCGCCCGGCGAAGCGGCCATGGCGGCGGTAGCGGACCAGCCAGCTATCGGCGATCGCCTCCATCGGCGTGGGGGACACGCCCAGATCAGCAAGACCCGGCATGCCCGCCGACACGATATTGTCCTTCTGCAACATCGCATATTGATCCCGCGTGATCGGCGCGCCCGGCAGCCAGCCAAAGCTCGCGATGGTCGATGCGATCGGCGCAGGCACCGCGATCAGGCTGCGATGGCGGCCAATGGCCTTGGCGATCCAGCTGTTCAGCTCCATCATGCTGAGCTGTCGCGGGCCGCCCAGTTCGAATGTCTTGCCGCCGTGAAGGCCGGGGTCCGCTGCCGCGTTGACGATCGCCTGCGCGACGTCGGCGACATAAACCGGCTGGAATTTCGTATCGGCGCCGATCACCGGAACCACCGGCAGGCGGCTGATCAGCTCGGCGAAGCGGTTGAGGAACTGATCTTCCGGCCCGAAGATGATCGAAGGACGAATGATCGTCGCGGCAGGGAAAGCTGCCCGAACCGCCGCCTCGCCCGCTGCCTTGGACCGTCCATAGGCCGAAGGGCTCTCCGCATCCGCGCCGATGGCCGACACATGGACCAGCGCCTTGACCCCGGCTTCCGCCGCGGCCTTCGCTACATTGGCCGCGCCGTCATGATGCGATCCTTCCAGGTCGCCGCTCAGCACGCCGACCAGATTGATGACGATATCGCTCCCCGCAATCGCCCGTGCGACGCTCTGCGCATTCCGAATATCGGCCGCGACAAGCTGCTTCTGCCCCAGCGCGCCCAGAGGCTGGATGCGAAAAGCGCTCGCCAGGTCGCGCTGGGCTATGCGCACCCGCGCGCCGCGTTCCATCAGGGCCTGGGCGACCTGTCGGCCAAGGAAGCCGCCGCCGCCGAACACCGTAACCAGATTGTCCTTCATCACGCGTTCCATGCCTGTCCTGCTTGGGGAAAATGACTTAGCTCCCCTTGCAACAGCCGCCGCCCGCTGACAACAGCCGGGCGGCGGTCCCTGTTCCTTTTTTAACCGATCCAGCCTTGCAGGTCCGCGATCATCCACAGCCCAAGGCCCAGGAACAGCAGCGCCGCGCCGATCTGCAACGCGCGCATCGGCACCTTCTTCGCCAGCGCTTCGCCAAACAGCACCGCAGGCACATTGGCGATCATCATGCCCAGCGTCGTGCCCGCCGTCACCGCCAGCACATTGTCGAACTGCGCGCCCAGCGCCACCGTCGCGACCTGCGTCTTGTCGCCCATCTCCACCAGGAAGAAGGCGATCAGCGTCGTTCCGAAGACCCCCGCCTTGGACGGCGCTTTCAGTGGCTCGTCCTCATCGATCTTGTCGGGGATTAGCGTCCATCCCGCCATCGCGATGAAGCTCGCCGCCACGGCATAGCGGAACCAAGGCTGCGTCAACACGCCCGCGATCGAATGCCCAACCAGCGCCGCCAGGAAATGATTGGCCATCGTGGCGAACAGGATGCCGAAAATAATCGGCACTGGCTTCCTGAAGCGGGTGGCGAGCAGCATAGCCAGCAACTGCGTCTTGTCGCCCATCTCGGCGAGCGCGACCAGTGCGGTAGAGGTGAAGAGAGCGTCCATCGATACTATATCCGGGGCCGGGCGAAGGGTTGAAGACGCAATGCCACCGCCTCTTCCCGCCCGGCCGGACAGGGAAGAGCCGATGCCATTGGTCTCGCCCGATACGGCCCGCTCAAGGCGTTCGCCTTGGCTTCCCATATCCCGCATGCCACGGCCTCTCGGCCAAATATGTTGACATACGGCCCGTTCGACTAAGCGAACGGCTGGCTACTCCCCAGATGACGGCCTGCCTTTAGGAGAGATTGGTGGTGTATGCAATGGCGGGAAGGGCGGGGGAGGGCTTCACATCATCGCCGCTCTCAAAAGGCCGCCCAGCCCAGCGAGCGCGGCGACGGTCAGAGCGACCACCCACGCCGTAACAGTCCGGGGTTTGTCTTGATCTTCCTGTCTTTCCGCGAGGCTGGAGCCCGCCAGCGCCTGGCGATGCGCATAATCCAGAAATTCGTCGAGATTGCTCCACCCGTCGCGGTTCGCATCTTCCCAGGCGTCGTTTCTGGTCGCGTCGGTGCCGTTCGCCTTTTCCCATTGGTCGGACATGCCGTCTCCGTCGGAATCCGCATAAGGCGTTCCATCGGCTATCTCGGGAAGGATGCCGGGCTCATGGCGGATCTTGCCAGTGCCCTGCCTCACCTCCTTCACGATCCGTGTGTCCACAGTATCGCGGGGAAAGGCCCCGGCCGTCGTCAGCGCGCGATGATAGGCCTGCCTGGCGTCGATGACCGGGGCGCCGATGGGACATGACGGCGTCTGCACCATCGCTTCGCGCACATAGGGCGGCGGCTCCCGGACGATCCTGCCATCGATATAATTGCCCGCCTCATATATCTGCGCGCGGCCGGTCGAATTCACCGACTGGCGAGCGATAATGTATCGCCCGGGCACCATATTGGGTCCAGCCTTGAAATAGTTTCCCACGATATTGACGGGGCTTCCGCCATGCTGTTCCCAAACTTCGACGAAATCGGAACGCGCATTGTAGATAAGGTTGTTGACCACATCGACGCAGGAACCGGGGAAGAAGTTGACGTCAGGATTCCTGTCGCCGTTATGGGCGCAGATATTGCCGATGAACGTCAATTTCTGGCTGCCTGTGGCATCGCTGCTTAGAAGCGCGCATTTATCGTGCCGACGCAATCCCTCGGCAAGAATGGAATTGGATATCGTTATATTGTCGTTCTGCCCCTGACCGCCGACGGTTTCATCCTCGGACCACGACACGCTGACATGGTCGATGATGACGTTGCTGCTCTTCTCGAAGATGATCCCGCTGTCGGAAGCGCGCGTGTCCCCCCGATTGTCCAGCCGCACCCTGATGTGGCGAATGATGACATCATGCGTATTTTTGGCGACAAGGGGCGTCAGACCGTATCGGCCGCCCGCATGCGTGATCAGGATGCCGCCGCCGGGCGCCGTCTGCCCCGCGATCGTGATATAGGGATTGCGGATCACCGGCCGCTCGGTCGTCCAGCGGATGACCCCGCCGACCCGGAAAACGCATGTGCGCGGCCCCCGCGAATCGATGCAGGCCCGCAATGTTCCCGGCCCGCTGTCGGCCAGGCTCGTCACCGCTATGATCGCGCCGCCTCGCCCGCCCTGGGTGAACCGACCATAGCCGACCGCTCCGGGAAAGGCCTCCAGGGTCCTGGCCTCGGCGGCTACGGGCATGATCACCAGCAATAAGGCGACCGCTTTCGGCAGACCCCAGGCGCGCATCGACAGCTCCCCGCCCGCGGGCAAGGGATGCCGCCTGATGTGCCCGGCGGGAACGATTTCCCCGGCCATGCCTGTTTCTCGCGCCGATTTCATGCCCCGATGATCACCAAAGCGCCGCAAATCGAAACAACTATTCCGGACCTATCCGGGGAGGAAAAGCGATCCCCCCAAGGAGTGGCCTTTGTCCGAAATCGCAAGTGTGGACCCAGTGGGGCTCCTGTAGAAAATCGGGATGGATCAAAGCCATGGGAAAGTTTCGTGACCGTCCGCCGTGCTCTGCGCGCCATCACGATCAACCTGTCCCGGCCGATGATCTCCACGGCGGCGCTGAACTGAGGGATGGTGGGGGATGGCCTTGGAAATGCACTCTAAGGAACGGCGCGGCGGAACCTACCTCGCCCCGATATTCATGGCCACCATGCTCGTGGCGCTTGTCCTGCCGATGTTCTTCGAGGTCTATCGAACCGTCTATTATGGCACGATGTCCTATGATGACTATTCGCGCTATTTGCTGTGGGTGCTGGGCGAGCCGGGCGGGAAGATCCCACCCAGCCCGCACGTATACCGCATCGGTTCGGTAATCCTCGCCGCACCCTTCTACCAGCTGCCGGTCATCCTGTTTTCGGGTCAGGGCATTCATCACGCGCCCGTCATGATGCAGCCGGAATATGTAAGGGCCTTGCAGGCGATGTGCGCGGCCAACGCGGCTTATGCGGCGATATCCGCCTGCCTTGTCGGCCTCTATCTCGCCTTCTGGCGCAATGTTTCGGTGGGCTGGGCCTTTTCCGCCACCCTCATCTTCCTCTTGCTGACCCGCTATCTCGGCATGGGCTCCGCCGACGGCATAGCGACGCTGCCGCTCGTGATCGCGGCCATCGCGATGATCGAGCGCAGGATCGCCATCTTCGCCGCCGCCGTTATCCTGGGGACCATCGTCAATGAAAAGGTGGCGCTCATCGCCTTCTTTGGCGCGAGCCTCCGCATGCTGTTCGTGGTGGAGCATCGCAAGGTCTATTTCGTCATGGCATGCGTCGCCGCCGTCGCGCTGGCAGCCTATGCGGCGACGGTCCTCACCCTCGCCATGCCGGGCCTCGACAATCAACGGGATCCCGGCACCTATGTTTCGGGGATGATCCGTTCGATCCGCCATCTTTTCGGCATGAAGGGTGCCTATCAGAATCTCTGGCCCCCGATCGTCGTGATCATCCTGTGGTGGACCGCAATTCGGCCGAGCCGGGACCCGATGGTCTATTTTTGCGACATCGGCGGCGTCATCGCCTTGTTCCTGTTCGCGCTGGCGCTGGACGTCCAATATAATGTCGGCCGCATCGTGATGTTCTCGATGCCGCTGTTTCTGCTTGGCGCTGTGGAGAGCATGGCGCGGTCGCGACTGGGCGCGGCATCAGATACCTCGAACCGTCCGGTGCGTGGTGCGGCAAAATCCTCCGCCCCGATCGCGGCATTTCCCGAACATTCCTAAGGCATCAGCGGCGGCGAAAAGGAAAGGCGTTTTATGGCAAAGGCAATGCTCCTCGGACTGGTACTTGCAAGCGTCTTCCTGTCTGCGGCGGCGCAGTTGATCCTGAAGATCGGCATGTCGAGCGCGGCGGTGCAGAGCGCTCTGGCCCAGCCGGAGCAATCGCTGTTCCGCACGGCGATGGTGATCGCGACCTCGCCTCTGGTCATCCTCGGGCTCAGCTGCTTTGTGCTAAGCGCGCTCATATGGTTGCTGGTTCTGGCGCGCGTCGATCTCTCCACCGCCTACCCCTTCATCGGGCTGGGCCTCGTCATCACGGTGGCGTCGAGCTATTTCATCCTTGGTGAGCCGATATCGACCACCAAGCTTGTCGGCGTTGCGTCTATCGTCTTCGGCGTGGTGCTGATCGGCTTCTCCGTCTCCCCGACGGACAAGCCGGAACAGCTTTCCGGGAAGCTCGAACAGGCGTCCCGTCTCTGATTCCCGGTCCCCACGAGAGGACCATCATCACGCCATTTTCATGAGCAGCGGCTGAAACAGCGCGTCGCCGAAGGAACGGAACCGCTCGACCTCGCCTGATGCGCCCCGCGACAGGATCAGCGCGCGCATGTTCAACCGCGCGGCCACCGCCCAATCCCGTTCGACCCGATCGCCGATCAGCACCGCGCGATCGGCTGCGACACCCGACAGGCGCAACAGCTTTTCAAGACCTGCTGGATCGGGCTTGGGACGGCCAACGTCGGGATCAGTGGCCGCGACGATATAGTCGGCGGTCAGGTCCAGCGCCGCAAGTTTCGCGACCGCGGGATAATCCGAAAAGATCGCGATCCGCTTACCCTCGCGCGCTATCGCCTGGAACAGCTGCTGGATACCCGGACGGCGGCAGGCGGCAAGCATGGACAGCGGCCGCTCTTCCATCCATTCAGCGACCAGCCCGCGCACCTCTTCGGGGGTGCAGCCCCTCTCGGCCGCCGGAATGCTGTATTGATCGGCCAGGAAATCCTGCGACCCTTCGGCCAGCGCCTCGCGACAACGGCGAAAGGAACGCAGCGTCAGCAGCGTGTCCAGGCTTCGCCGGGCGATCGCATCCCGCAGCAGTGCCGCCAGCATCCGCGCGCGCAGCCACCTTTGATCGTAGAGCGTGCCATCCATGTCGAAGATGACGAGGTCGATCGCGCTCCAATCGATCGGGATGGACTGCGCCGCCATGCCGGACCCGATCAACCGACCTTGATGAGATAGGGCTGCGACAGCGAACTCAGCCACGGCAGGTCGACAAAGGTGGCGACCACCACCGCCAACACGGCAAGGCCGGTCGCGGCGAGCAGGCGGCGCGAACGGAACAGCCGTTCCGGCCGCTGCGCCACCGATCCCTGCCGCAACGCCAGCCACATATAGATGGCGAACAGGCCCGCGATGAAGGGAAAGGCGATGATATATTCAAGACGATATTTGATCAGGAACACCGCAATGAAAAAGGCCGACAGCATGGCGTAGAGGAAGCAGGATACGGTCAGGTTCTCGCTCGTATAGCTGCGGAACGACTTGCGATAGCGGTGCAGCATCTCGACGCCCTGATCCGCGACGACATCGCGATATTCGCTCAGCCGCTTGGCGCCCATCAGGAACGCGCCGCCTGCCCAATAGGCGATGAAAAGGCTGGCCGGGGGCAGGGCGGTCGGGTCCACCATGGCCCAGCCCAGCACCAGACGGATCGGATTGTTCACAGACTCGCTGATGACATCCAGATAGACCTTGTCCTTCGTCCGGATCGGCTCGACATTATAGCTTATGCCAGAAAGTCCGAACGCTACCGAGGCGACGAAGAACAGCTGCCCCAACTGATAGCCGAGCAACAGCCCGAGCAGCAGCAAGGCGAGATATTCGGCATAGACCAGCGTCGGCGAAAGCGCCTGATGAACCGCGGTGCGCTGCGACTTGACCGGATGAAAGGCGTCAAAGTCCCGGTCCAGCCATTCGTTGATCACATAATTGGCCGACGCGATCAGGATGGCGCTCGCAAACCCCAATAGCAGGCGATCGATCGACAGATGCGCCGCGCCATGGTGGACAGCATAGGCCAGCACAATGCCAGGGATGATAAAGACATGCTTCGTCATATGGTCGAAGCGCGCGATCGAAAGATAATCGCGTAGCGACGCCTGGGATGCAATGGCGCCACGGGCGGTGGCGTCAGACTGGTTGATCATCACTTACTGCTCCTTCGGGGCATGCAGATAAGCTCATCCCGTTCGCGGCATTGGGCGGCGAAACGGGCGTTACTTGCTGTCCATTATCGTCCACGATGTTGCCGATATTATTGCCATAGGGGCCTGGGTCAGGCCAGAGGCGCCCCCGGTTCAAAGGGGGCAGAAGCGCGACGCATTTGGATACGGATCAGAGGCATTCTGTCCCGAAAGAGCCTTGACCCATATGGCAATTCCGGGCGGCAGGATGACCGACCCCCCCGGCTCCGCAAGTGGGCAATCGCGGCGCAACCCGAATCTCCGGCGAGCCGTCAGCGGCATTGACCGCAGGGGCGCATCCCCGTGGGCTTATCAGCCCATCAGGAACGATAGCAAAGTCGTCTAAAGCTTTTTCAAAGCGGATGGCATCATCCGCTGGCTCAGAAAATGCGGGAAAAAAGACAAATGGAGCATGATCCGATTCAGCCTGATTGGATCATGCTCCAATCGCGCTGGGAAAGCCTGCCGCACCCTTGTCAGCCGGTGTCGGCTACTTGTTCACGATAACCGGAACCAACAGGCCCCGGCCGACAAGCCTCACTCCGCCGCGTCTGCCACGGCCTCGGGTAACGCCCGTACCGCCTCGGGCGAAGCAGGCTCGCGCACCAGCGCCTCTACCGGCTCAAGCTCCTCCAGCTCGCGCCCGCCCGTCTCGATATTGAGGTCACGCAGCTTGCGCCCGGTCACCAGCACGCGTCCCTCGAAGCTACCGACGAAGCTGTTATAATCGCTCACCGCCCCGGTCAGCCGGTTGCCCAGCTTCTTGAGCGACCCCGCCGCAGCCGCCAGCCGTTCATACAGCTCCTTGCCCAGCGCGCCGATCCGCTTGGCTTCGTCGGCCATCTTCTCCTGCCGCCACACCGCCGCGACCGTGCGGGCGATGGCGATGAGGTTGGTGGGCGTCGCCAGCAGCACCCGCTTGCCGAAGGCGTGATCCCAAAGCTGCGGATCATGCTCCAGCGCCGCCGACAGGAAATGCTCGCCCGGCACGAACATGATGACATAATCCGGCGCTTCATCGAACTGGTCGGCATAGCTTTTGCGCCCCAGCGTCTCGACATGCGCGCGCATCGCGGCGGCATGGGCGGACAGCAGCCGCTTACGCTCCTCCTCACCATCGGCGCCATAGGCGTCCTGATAGGCGTTGAGCGATACCTTGGCGTCGATCACCAGAGCGCGGCCGCCGGGAATGCGCACGATCGCGTCAGGCCGCAACCGCCCATCCTCACCCTCGACGCTCACCTCGGTGCGGAAATCGACATGTTCGGACAGCCCGCACGTCTCCAGCACGTTGCGCAACTGCTGCTCGCCCCAGCGGCCGCGCGCCTTGGGCGCATGGCGCAGCGAATCGACCAGCCGCTGCGCTTCGGCGCGCACGGCTTCCTGTCCCGACTTCATCGATTCGATCTCGCCACGCAAGATGCCGTAAGCCTCGGTGCGCTGCTGTTCGATCTGGCTGATCTTCTGGTCGTACCGCTGGATCGTCTCATTGACCGGGTGCAGCAATTGCTTGAGCTGCGCCTCGCTCTTCTCATGCGCCTGCGCCAGCCGCTGATCGGCGCGCTCCAGGAAATGGCTCTGCGCCTGATGCAGCAGCTTGCCGCCAATCTCGCTGAACTGCGCCGACAACTGCTCCTTCGCGTCCTTCAGCGCCACGATCTGCGCCTCGAAAGCCTCGGCCCGTGCCTGCGTGTCGGATTGCAGCGCCGCCAATTCCCGCTCGGCAAGGCCCCGCGCCGCCCGCTCATCCTCCAGCCGCTGCGCGAGGACGCCCGCCTGCGCCGCCCGCTCCTGCGCCACCACAAGTTCTTGCAAGGCGCCATTACGCTGCGCTTCCGCCTGCGCCAGCTTCGCAACAAGCTCGGCCTTTTCCGCCACCAGCGGCGCCATTGCCTTCCCACGCAACAGCCAGCCCAGCGCCAACCCTGCGATCAGGGCGGCCAGACTGAGGATGATGGCAAGGCTGTCCATTAATGATCCCCCGATGGAACGAAAGGTGAACTTAGCGGCCGTCGCACGGTGCCGCAAGCGCTAGTTGTGCCTCACCCGAGCATAAGGCGAAAACGGCCAAGCCGCGCGATCGCCTCATCGATCACCGCATCGCTTTTGGAAAAGCAAAGCCGCACCAGATGCGTGACCGCCGCGTCCGGATAAAATGCCGATATCGGAATGGCTGCCACGCCCGCTTCCTCGATGATCCGTTCGCAAAAGCCGACATCGTCGAGCGCGATCCCGGAAGCGGCCAGATCGACCGTGACGAACCAGGTGCCTGCACTCGCCTGCACGTCATAGCCGACCAGCCGCAAGCCATCGACCAGTCGATCGCGCGACGCCTGATAACCCGCCCGCATGTCCGCAAACCACGCTTCCGGCTTGGCCAGCCCCTCCGCCACGGCCCATTGCAGATTGGGCGGACTGGTGAAGGTCAGGAACTGGTGCGCCCGGCCCAACAGCCTCGCAACCGGCGCCGCCGCACACATCCAGCCGATCTTCCAGCCGGTGACCGAAAATATCTTGCCCGCCGATCCGATCTTCACCGTGCGTTGGGCCATGCCGGGAAACCGCATCAACGGCTGATGGACCCGGCCATCGAACGTCACATGCTCCCACACCTCGTCGCAAATGGCGATCAGGTCATGTTGCGCGCAAAAGGCCGCCAGCATGGCCAACGCCGCCTCGTCCATCACGCTGCCGCTGGGATTGAGCGGATTGTTGAGGATCAACAGGCGCGTGCGCGGCCCCACCGCCGCCTCCAGCGCCTCGCGCGTCACGCGCCAGTCAGGCGGGGTCAGCCTGATCACCCGCGCCACCCCGCCCGCGCGCTCCACCAAAGGCAGATAGGCATCGTAAAGCGGCGCCAGTAGCAGCACCTCGTCCCCCGGCTGCACCAGCGCAAACAGGCTGGCCGCAATCGCCTCGGTCGCGCCGGAGGTGATGATGATCTCTTCCGGGGTTAACGCCAGCCCCTGATGCCGCCCATAATGCGCCGCCACTGCCGATCGCAATTCCGGCAGACCACCGCTTGGCGGATATTGGTTGGACCGGGTCATCAGGGCGTCGGCGGCGGCGCGCAATATGTCCTCCGGCCCCTGCGCGTCGGGAAAGCCCTGGCCGAGGTTGATCGCCCCCGTATCCCGCGCGCGGGCCGACATTTTCTCGAAGATCGTGGCGGGCATGTCCCGATAGACGGGATGGCCAAGAGGCACGCTGGTCATCGCGTCAGCCTAAAGCCTACCATAGCCCGAGTATAGCGGGGGCTTGAAAAGCAGAGCCCACACTCCCCACCGTTCGGGCTGAGCCTGTCGAAGCCCTTCACTTCAGATGGAGGAAACGCCGTCGCTCAAGGGGTAAACGCGCGGCACCTTACGGTGCCGAATAAACCGGATGGCCGTCCCCCGGACGGTCATTCAATCCGGTTTATTCCCACTCAATTGTCCCCGGCGGCTTGGACGTAAAGTCATAGCATACCCGGTTGATACCCTTGACCTCATTGATGATCCGCGTCGCCACCCGGCTGAGGAACGCCGCATCGAACGGATAAATATCCGCCGTCATGCCGTCGGTCGATGTGACCGCCCGCAGCGCGCACACACTGTCATAGGTGCGATGGTCGCCCATCACGCCCACCGTCCGCACCGGCAGCAGCACGGCAAAGGCCTGCCAGATCGCGTCATAGAGACCTGCGTTACGGATTTCCTCCAGATAGACCGCGTCAGCCTTGCGCAGGATATCGCACCGTTCCTTGTTCACCTCACCCGGAATGCGGATGGCAAGGCCGGGACCGGGGAAGGGATGGCGGCCGACGAAAATCTCCGGCAGCCCCAATTCACGACCCAGCGCGCGCACCTCATCCTTGAACAGTTCGCGCAGCGGCTCGACCAGCTTCATGTTCATGCGATCGGGCAGGCCGCCGACATTATGATGGCTCTTGATGGTCACCGAAGGCCCGCCGGTGAAGCTCACGCTCTCGATCACGTCGGGATAGAGCGTCCCCTGCGCCAGGAAAGCCGCGCCGCCGATCTTCTTCGCCTCATCCTCGAACACGTCGATGAAGGTCTTGCCGATGAACTTGCGCTTGGCTTCCGGGTCGGTGACGCCTTCCAGCCCCTTCATGAACAGCGTTTCCGCGTTCACATGGACCAGCGGAATATTATAGCTGCCCCGGAACAGCGATACGACCTGCTCAGCCTCGCCGCTGCGCATCAGGCCATGATCGACGAAGACGCAGGTCAGCTGGTCGCCGATCGCCTCATGGATCAGCACCGCTGCGACCGCGCTATCGACGCCGCCCGACAGGCCGCAGATCACCTTGCCGTCGCCCACCTGCTCGCGGATTTCGGCGATCTTGGTCGCGCGGAATTCCGCCATCGTCCAATCGCCCTTCAGGCCGCAGACATGCCGCACGAAATTGGCGAGCAGCTTGGCGCCATCGGGCGTATGCACGACTTCGGGATGGAATTGCGTGGCGTAGAAGCGCTTTTCCTCATTCGCCGTCATGGCAAAGGGCGCACCCTCGCTCACCGCCACCACTTCAAAGCCCGGAGCCAGCTGCGTCACCTTGTCGCCATGGCTCATCCACACCTGATGCCGCTCACCCTCGGCCCACAGGCCGTCGAACAGAGCGCAACGCTTCTTGATCTCGATGAAGGCGCGGCCGAACTCGCCGCTTTCGCCGCCTTCGACATTGCCGCCCATCTGCTGCATCATCGTCTGCTGGCCATAGCAGATGCCCAGGATCGGGATGCCCGCGTCAAAGAAGCTTTGCGGCGCGCGCGGGCTGTCTTCCCACATCACCGACGAAGGGCCGCCCGACAGGATGATGCCCTTGGGCTGCATCCGCTTGAATGCGGCATCGGCGCTGTTGAACGGCGCGATTTCCGAATAGACGCCCGCCTCGCGCACGCGGCGCGCGATCAGCTGCGTCACCTGGCTGCCGAAGTCCACGATAAGGATGGAATCCTGAAGGGGCAGCGTCATCGAATCGCCTTTATGAGCCGAGAGAAATGGGATTGGGCGCGGTTAGTGCGCTTGGCCCCGCTTGTCCAGCGAAGGGACGTGCTGCGCCCGCCCCGCCGCCCAGCCGAGCAGCGCCGCGCCAGCCAGAACCGCCCCGGCGATCAGGAACGGGCTGCCGATGAAGGGCAGCATCGGCTGCTCGCCCACCGACAGGCTATAGACAGCGCCAAAGAAGATCGGTGACAGAACCCCGGCGATCGATCCGACGCTGTTGTTCGCGCCCTGCAACTGCCCTTGCTCGGACTCCGAAACGCGTTGCGTCATCAGCGACTGGATCGTGGGCATGGCGAGCCCCCACAGCGCATTGGGGAACACGGCCGCGATGAACAATGCCTCCGTGGACGCCAGGCCCATGGCCGCCAACCCCAGCGCGCCAAAGGAAAGTCCGATGATCATCGTCCGCCGATCGCCCAGTCGCTTGGCCATTGGCCCGACAAGCAGTCCCTGCACGCTCATGTCCAGTACCCCGACCAGCGCGAACAATGTGCCGACCTGCCAAGGCCCCCAGCCATAACGATCGCCCGCATAAAGAACGAACACCGCCGAAAACAGGTGATGCGCGAAATGGAGCAGGAAGTTGACGGTGGCGAGGCTCGATAATTCGGGATGCGACCTGAGCAGTTTCAGCGCGCCGAACGGATTGGCCCGCTTCCACGAAAAGGCCATCCGCTTTTCCGGCGCGAGCGACTCAGGCAATATGACGAGGCCATAGAGGAAGGCGAGGGCGGAAAAACCCGCCGCCGCCCAGAAAGGCGCCCGCACGGAAATCTCCCCCAGCATGCCGCCCAGCAGCGGCCCGGCGACGAACCCACCGCTGAACGCCGCGCCGATCAGCCCATAGCCTCGCGCGCGCTTCTCGGGCGGCATGATGTCGGCCATATAGGCGAAGGTGGACGTGAAGCTGGACGAGGTAACCCCCGCCAATATGCGCCCCAGCGCCAGCCACCACAGATTGGGTGCCAACGCCATCAGCAGGAAGTCCAGCGCCAGCCCGGCAACGGAAATCAGGATCACCGGCCGCCGCCCGAAGCGATCGGACAGCGATCCAATGATCGGCGAACACAGGAACTGCATCACCGCCCACAACGCCACGAGCAGCCCGTTCCACAAGCCCGTGCCCGTGGTCGATCCGGTCAGCTCCTCGATCAGTTGCGGCACGACCGGAATGACGATCCCCATCGACATGACGTCGAGCATCGCCGTCAAAAGGATGAACGCGATGGCGGCGGTACGGGGCGGGACGGGCGGCGGGGACATGATGGCTCCTCGCGCTGCGACGGCCTTAAGCCTTCAAAAGCAGAAGACGCCACCAGCTCAGCGCATGCATTGGATCGGGGACTCTCCTGACGCGCTCGGTTCAATCACGCCATGACGAAGCCCGACCTCCTAGCGGCTTCGCTGACCGAAAAAAAGGGGTTTGCTCCGGCCCCGGCTATCGCGCCGCCGGGTTCCGGGAAAATTGGAGATTGGCGATCCGGCCATTCTGCACCGAACAGGTGAAATGGAGCGTCCGGCCGTCCTCCGACCGCCAGCTGGAACGGGCATCGATGTCACCCTCGACCTGATAGCGCCCACGCGTCTCCACCGGCTCCTGCACCTGCCGTACCTCGGCAAAGCCGCCGTCCCGCTCGGCCTCGTCACGGGCCGCGACCGCGCATTCGGTGATCGCCTCCTCGCGTTCCCGGTCGACCCGCGCGTCTTCAGCCCGCTCGCCCGGACGGGCATAAGCTTGATTGCGCGAAGGGGAACCGGCCTGCTCGTCCACCCCGCCCGTCACATCGGAAAAATCATCGTCCGCCCGCTGCTGCGCCTGGGGCTGGCTGCCCCGCTCCTCGCCGCCGGTCACATCGTCATCCGCATAAGGATCATCCCGCGCCTGCCGGTCGCTCGCGCCAGGATAGCCATAATCCGGTTGCGTCTGTGCGTGGACCACGCTGCCGGGCACCAGTGCGGCCACGCCCAGCATCGCTGCCGTCATCCAACCCGCCTTGCCGGTCATCCCATCACTCCATGTCAGCTGCGCGACTTGTCTAGGCTTGACCGGCTGTCGCACGGCTGAACGTGGCCGGGGCATCGTCGAGGCAGAGGTAGGTGGCGCAAAAACAAAACAGGCCGCAGCTCCATCGAGCCGCGGCCTGTTTCGATTTATCCGGCCGCCCCTAAAAGGCGCGCCTTGCCCTTGATCAGGCCGCTTCCAGCTCGTCCGCGTCGGCGTTCTGGACCGGACCGGAATCCTTGCCCTTCGCATCGACGTCGCGGTCGACCAGCTCGATGATCGAGATCGGCGCGGCGTCCGAAGCGCGGATGCCGGCCTTGATCACTCGGGTATAGCCGCCGTTGCGATCCTTGTAACGCTCGGCCAGAACTTCGAACAGCTTGATCAGCTGCGTGTCGTCCTGAAGACGGGCGTGGGCCAGACGGCGGTTCGACAGGCCACCCTTCTTGGCGAGGGTGATCAGCTTTTCGACGTAGGGACGCAGTTCCTTCGCCTTGGGCGTGGTCGTCAGGATCTGCTCATGCTTGATGAGCGAAGCCGCGAGGTTGCGGAGCAGCGAGTTACGATGCCCGGCGCTGCGCTGCAGCTTACGATGACCAACCTTATGACGCATATCTCTTTCCTTCCGTTCGTTAAGGGGCCGTTTCAGGTACCCCAGACCAGGCGGTGTTCAGGGCCACCGCCTCTTGCCCTTTCAAATCCTCCCTGCGCGAAGCGTGGGGAGGGGGACCGGCGAAGCCGGTGGAGGGGACGTCGCGTAAGCGACGGTTGCACCGTCGCCCCCTCCACCACCCTGCGGGTGGTCCCCCTCCCCATCTTGCGATGGGGAGGATCAAATCAGCCCAGCAGCTCTTGTTCGAGCTTCTTGGCCATTTCCTCGATATTTTCCGGCGGCCAGCCGGGGATGTCCATGCCCAGACGCAGGCCCATGGACGACAGCACTTCCTTGATTTCGTTCAGCGACTTGCGGCCGAAATTGGGGGTGCGCAGCATCTCGGCTTCGGTCTTCTGGACCAGATCGCCGATGTAGATGATGTTGTCGTTCTTGAGGCAGTTTGCGCTGCGAACCGACAGTTCCAGTTCGTCCACCTTCTTGAGCAGGTAGCGGTTGATCTGGTTGGTGTCGCTCTCGCCCTCGGCGGCAGCAGCCGCAGCGGTGCCAGCAGCCGGAGCGGCCACGGGCAGCGCGTCTTCGAAGTGAACGAACAGCTGCAACTGGTCCTGCAGGATGCGGGCAGCATAGGCCACCGCGTCTTCCGGCGTGACGGTGCCGTCGGTCTCGACGGTCAGCGACAGCTTGTCATAGTCCAGTTCCTGGCCGACGCGGGTATTGTCGACCTTGTAGGCGACCTGACGCACCGGCGAATAGAGCGCGTCGATCGGGATCAGGCCGATCGGCGCGTCGGCCGGACGGTTGGCGACGGCGGGGACATAGCCCTTGCCGACGTCAGCGGTCAGTTCCATGTTCAGCGTCGCACCCTGGTCCAGGTGGCAGATCACCAGGTCGGGGTTCATCACTTCGATGTCGCCAACGGTGGTGATGTCACCGGCGCGCACTTCGCCCGGACCAGTCGCGGACAGCTGCAGGCGGCGGGGACCGTCGCCTTCCATGCGGAGCGCAACCTGCTTGATGTTGAGGACAATGTCCGTCACATCTTCACGCACGCCGGCCAGCGACGAAAATTCGTGGAGCACGTTCTCGATCTTGATCGAGGTGACCGCCGCGCCCTGGAGCGAGGACAGAAGAACCCGGCGCAGCGCGTTGCCGAGCGTCAGGCCGAAACCACGCTCCAACGGTTCGGCAACGAAAGTCGCCTTCCGCTTGCCGTCGCCCGTCGCCTTGATCTCAAGGCTGTTGGGCTTCTTCAATTCCTGCCAGTTCTTCATGTTGACAGTCATGTATTTCCCCTGGGGATAGGCCGGAACGTTTGAAATCCTGAACCCGACAGGACCGCTCGGCGATGTAGATGGGTTAGCGGGCGGCGCGTCCGCCGCCCGGAAAACTCAAGCGCAGCGGTTAGACGCGGCGGCGCTTGGAAGGACGCACGCCATTGTGCGGGATCGGCGTCACGTCGCGGATCGATGTGATGTGGAAACCGACGGCCTGCAACGCGCGCAGAGCCGATTCACGGCCTGAACCGGGACCCTTAACTTCGACTTCCAGGGTGCGCACGCCATGTTCGGCAGCCTTGCGGCCAGCGTCTTCGGCGCAGACCTGAGCGGCGTACGGGGTCGACTTGCGGCTGCCCTTGAAGCCCATCATGCCGGCCGAGGACCAGCTGATCGCATTGCCCTGGGCATCGGTGATGGTGACCATCGTGTTGTTGAAGCTGGCGTTGACGTGCGCGACGCCGGCCGAGATGTTCTTGCGCTCGCGCCGCTTAATGCGCTGGGGTTCGCGTGCCATGTTGCTCTATCCTACTGAAATCGTTGAAAGCGGAAGTTACCGGAGGGCCATGCCGAAAGGTTGACCCTCAACGATTACTTCTTCTTGCCGGCGATCGGCTTAGCCTTGCCCTTGCGAGTGCGCGCATTGGTGTGCGTGCGCTGACCGCGAACCGGCAGGCCCTTGCGGTGACGCAGGCCGCGATAGCAGGCCAGATCCATCAGGCGCTTGATGTTCATCGCGGTTTCACGACGCAGGTCACCTTCAACGGTGAGGTCGGCGTCAATGGCTTCGCGGATCTGCAGGACTTCGGCGTCCGACAGGTCCTGAACGCGGCGGCTGTGATCGATGCCCAGCTTGTCGGCGAGGTCGACGGCGGTCTTGCGGCCGATGCCGTGGATGTAGGTGAGCGCGATGATCACGCGCTTGTTGGTCGGGATGTTAACACCCGCAATACGTGCCATGGTAATCTGTACTCCTGCTCCACGGGGCGGTTGGCGCCACCCCATCTCAAAGCGTCCGGGCCGAGCCCTAGAAGGACTTCGGCCGATTCGATAGCCCCCGAGACGCAAAAAAGACGGCCAGTGCCATGCACTGCCGCTCACCAGCGTGTCCGGGATGCGTCCGCCCCTAGCGATTCGGCGGGAAACTGTCAATTGGCAAGGGTGTTTAGGGCTGCGTTCTAGGGATAGCACACTCCTGCTCCCCCTCCCGCATGCGGGAGGGGGCCCGGGGGTGGGCCAGCGCAACGCCGATGTGACGAAAGGAGTGCTACTCGCGTTCTCCTTCCGGAGAAGGGCGTATATTGCCACCCGCCAGCCCAAAAAATGCATTTCCCGGTTGAACCCGTTCCACCCCCTCGGGCATTGAGTGGCACATGCGCATATTCCCCGCCTCCGCCATCCTCGCGTCCCTGCTCCTCCTCCCCGCCTGCGTCGGCGCCCCAGAAGCGCCCCCGCCGCCAGCTCCGCGCCCTGCGCCCGCGCCCTCGGCAAGGTCGCCTCTACCCGTTCCCGGACCGGTCGAATGGCAATATCGTCCCGCGACGCCCGGCAACTGGAGCTACCGCGCGGAAGGGTCGGGATCCGTCGCGACCTTCGCCAGCCCCGCATCCGGCACGCTGCTTTCCTTGCGATGCGATCCCGCCGCAGGCCGGATCAGTCTTCTGCGCGCCGGGACAGGGAAGGGGAACGTCACCCTCCGCACCAGCTATGGCGCGGTCAGCTGGCCCGCCACGCCGAATGGTTCGGGAACCCTCGCAGTCCGCGCCGCCAGCGACACAGTGCTGGATCAGATTGCCTACAGCCGGGGCCATTTCGCCGTCGAGGTGCAGGGGCTCGAAACCCTGATACTGCCCGCCTGGGCAGAGGTCGGCCGGGCCATAGAGGACTGCCGTCGCTAAAGGGTCGGTTTCCGACCGCTTGCCGTACATCTTGTGGGGGGATCGACTGAAAAGCACCAGATCGGCTTTTCAAGCGGACGCGCCATTATGATTCGAAAAAAGAATTTTACAAGTCTTGATCATGCTTCCCGTCTGATTCACAGTCCATGTCGTGGCCAGGTCAAAAACGGTTTTCCAGGGCGGGCTGCGCGGGCTTTAACAAGCGAAAGGAGGTGATCCGATGTCTCATGGTTCAGCAGTGAGGTCGGTCAAGTCCATTCGGGAAACGCGCCGCTGAGCGACGTCATAACGTCGGTTTTTACAGACATTGAAACAGCCTCTGCCGCGACCAGTCGCGAACGGGCTTCCTTTGTCTGCAAAGATAGCGCGATCAACGTTTCCGTGTGGCGGCACTTCCGGCCGCTGTGACCATGTCAATGATGGGCCGCTGGGACTTATCTACCCAGCGGCCCCTCTCATTTTTGTGGCTTTGAGCGCGACCTAGTTCCCTCGCCCCTTTAGGGGAGAGGGTTAGGGAGAGGGGCTGCGCAACGCCCGATCCGAAGCGCAACTCTCCCCCTACCTCTCCACCCCCTTAACCTTCCCCCACGTCCGCGCCGCCGTATATCCAAGATACCCCGTGCCAAACAGCGCATAGAGCGGCTCCGGCAACGCCTCGAAATAGCCCCGCATCGCCCGGACGATCGCCGCCGCCCCCTCCGGCCACATGCCCCCGATCAGCCCCACCGGCACCGACCACAGCAGCAGGGCGTACATGACGTATAGAAAGGCTGGCCGCGCCCGCAGCGTCCAGCGATCGGCGCGCCGCCTCCGATTGCCCGCAGCCGTCCCGCCTCTAACCAAGTCGGTTCGCCAACCAGCCGTAGAGGAAGGCCTCGTTCGCGGGCCTGCTCTCCGCCAGCGCCAGATAACGTTCCCCTTGCAGGGCCTCGATCGCCTTCAGCAGCACCTTCTCCCCCGCTTTCCCGCGCAGTGCCATGAATGCGCTCAGCCCCGCCAGCGTCTTGGCGCCGATCGTGCGGTCGATCTTCAGGTCGGGATAGTCCTTCTGATTGCGATTAAGCGCGTTGAGCGCCCGTTGCAGGAAGCCGGTCGCCGTGCCCGGCCCCATATTCACCGCGCTGTCGAACAATTCGGCGGCGATGTCCGGCGCAACCTCCGCGACAAAGGCATAGCCCGGCCGTTCCCAGTAAAGCCTTCGGCAGATCGTCTCGGCCAGCTCTCGCGGCAATTTCCGCATATCGCCCGCATAGCCATTGGCCCGCGCGACGGCCTGGGTGATTCCGAAATTCGTAGGCCCGCCCCGATCCGCCGGATGATGGGAATAGCCACCTTCGCGCGCGATTACCTCGTCAATCAGTGCCGAAATATCCATGAACCCGCCTCCCTCGTCGAATGAGGCAGGGCATTTATCCCATTTGGTTAGCTGTAGGACAGCAAAAATTCGCGCCCAACGCGAGAAATAGGAAAAATAGGATTTTAGGGGAGGGGAAGGGCAATCCGCAAAAATGCGTTCTTCTCGCCACTTCCTTCATGATTTTTGGTCGGGACGAGAGGATTCGAACCTCCGACCCCCACACCCCCAGTGTGATGCGCTACCAGGCTGCGCTACGTCCCGACCGGAGCGGCGGCACATAGAAGCATGTTTGAGAACATGCAAGCGTTTCGGCGCGCGCTTTTTGCCGCTTTCTTCCTTCCCTAATCATGTTGCCTCCCTATCCCGATCTGTGTTAGCCGCGCGCCTTTGATCCGCAGGCATTTGCCTGTCTGCGGCTGGACAAGAGATAAGGCGAAAGTCCCACCATGTTCATTACCCCAGCCTTTGCCCAGACCGCGGGCGAACAGTCGTCCGGTGCCTCCATGCTGGTGCAGATGGCGCCGCTCGTTCTCATCTTCGTCGTCTTTTACTTCCTTCTAATCCGTCCCCAGCAGAAGCGGATGAAAGACCATAAGGCGAAGATTGGCGCGGTTAAAAAGGGCGATCAGGTCGTGACCGGTGGGGGCCTTGTCGGCAAGGTAGCCCGCGTCGATGAATTCTACGTCGATGTCGAACTCGCGCCGGGCATGAAGGTGAAGGCGGTCAAATCGACGCTCACCGATGTTATCGATCCGGCGACCGCCAAGCCCGCGAACGACTGATCGGCCGATGCTGAACTTCTCGCGCTGGACTATCGCAGCGATCCTGCTGCCCCTGTTGATCGGCATCACCTGCGCCATCCCCAGCTTCCTGCCGGACCCTGCGGTTCAGCGGCTGCCTGGGTTCATGCAGACCCGAGTGAACCTTGGCCTTGACCTTTCCGGTGGTAGTCATCTTCTGCTCGAAGCATCGACGCAGGACGTGGCTAAGCAGCGCCTCACCAACATGGAGGAGCAGGTCCGCACCGAGCTTCGGCGCGGTAGCCCGCGCATCTCGGTCGGTGACATTTCCAGCCGTGACGGAAAGCTCAGCTTCATGGTCCGCGATCCCTCGCAGGTCGATGCTGCGGTGGAGCGTATCCGCCCGCTGACGCAGGGCGCGGGCCTCACAGGGCAGCGCGACTTCAATGTGGAGGTCGTCAACAGCTCGACGATCGTGATCACGCCGACCGAGGCAGGGATCGACAATGCGGTCAAAAGCGCGATGGAGGTGGCGACAGAGGTCATCCGCAAGCGCATCGACGAAATGGGCACGCGCGAGCCGACCATCCAGCAGCAGGGCGGCAATCGCATTGTCGTGCAGGTGCCCGGCCTTCAGAATCCGAAGGCATTGAAGGATCTGCTTGGCCAGACCGCCAAGCTGGAATTCAAGCTTGTCGATACCAGTGCCAATCCATCCGAAGTCGCGCAGGGCCGCGCGCCGGTCGGCAGCGAAGTACTGCCTTATCCGGGCAACCCATCCGGCGTTCCGGCGATCGCGGTCAAGCGCCAGGTCATGGTGTCCGGCGAAGACCTGACCGACGCGACGCAGGGCTACGACCAGAACAACCAGGCGATCGTCAACATCCGCTTCAATGGGTCAGGCGGGCGCAAGTTCGGCCAGGTGACTTCCCAGAATGTCAATCGGCCCTTCGCCATCATCCTGGACGGCCAGGTCCTGTCGGCGCCGAACATCAATGAACCGATCCTCGGTGGCTCCGCACAGATCAGCGGCAACTTCACCGTTGAAAGCGCCAACCAACTCGCCATCGCCCTGCGATCGGGCAAGTTGCCAGTCGCCCTGACCGTGGTGGAAGAGCGCACCGTCGGCCCACAGCTCGGCGCCGATTCAATCCGCGCCGGATTGTTGGCTTCGGTGATCGCGGTAGCTGCGGTCGCGATCTTCATGTTCGCCAGCTACGGCCGCTTCGGCATGTATGCGAACCTCGCGGTCGCCATCAACGTGCTCGTTATCCTTGGCGTCATGGGGATGCTGGGGGCGACGCTGACGCTTCCGGGGATCGCGGGCTTCGTATTGACTATCGGCACGGCCGTCGATGCCAACGTCCTCATATATGAGCGCATCCGCGAAGAACGGCGGCGCGGGCGCGGCGTGGTCCAGGCAATCGAGTTCGGCTACAAGGAAGCAAGCCGGACTATCTTCGAGGCGAATGTGACCCATGCGATCGCCGGCGGCATCATGCTCGCGCTCGGCTCCGGCCCGGTCAAGGGCTTCGCGATCGTGCTATTGATCGGCATAGCGACCAGCGTGTTCACCGCCGTCACCTTCACCCGCCTGCTCGCGTCTCGCTGGCTTCGTGCCAAGCGTCCGACCGAGATCCACATTTAAGGGGCCGGGAGAAAACCCATGAAACTTCTTAAGCTCGTCCCTGACAATACGAACATCGGCTTCGTAAAGCTGCGCCATTGGGCGTTCGCCCTTACCGCGCTGCTGACCGTGCTCGCCGTGGGCGCGACGATCCATCGTGGCCTCAACCTTGGCGTCGATTTCGTCGGCGGCCTGATGATAGAGGCCCGGTTCCAGCAACCGGCGCAGCTCGATCGGGTTCGCACGACGATTGACCGGCTCGGCGTAGGTGATGGATCGCTGCAACAGTTCGGCGATCCCAAGACCGTACAGATCCGTCTGCCGCTACCCGAAGAGGGCGGAGCAGGCGCAGCCAATGCGATCGTCGAAAAGGCGCGCAAGGCGCTGACCTCTGAATTTCCCGGTGTTACCTTCTCCCGCTACGACACAGTGTCGGGTAAGGTGTCCGGCGAGTTGATCCAGAATGGCGTGCTGGCGGTGATGCTGGCGGTGATCGGCATCGCTATCTTTTCCTGGTTCCGCTATGAATGGCAGTTCGGCGTGTCCACCTTCGTGGCGATCATGCACGACGTTCTTATGACTCTCGGCTTCTTCGCGATCACCCAGCTGGAATTCGACCTGAACATCGTCGCTGCCGTCCTCACGATCGTCGGCTACTCGATCAATGACAAGATGGTGATCGACGACCGTATCCGCGAAAACATGCGGAAATATCGCAAGATGGATATGAAGGCACTGATCGACCTTTCCGTCAACGAAACGCTGCCTCGAACCGTGATGACGTCGCTCACGATCATGCTCGCCCTGGGCGCGCTGTTGCTGTTCGGCGGTCATGTGTTGCGTGGCTTCACCGCTGCCATGATGCTGGGCATCGTCGTCGGCACCTATTCATCGGTATATGTTTCGTCGTCGCTGCTGATCACGCTGGGGCTCTCGCCGCAGCTGACGGAACGGAAGGCGGGCAAGCCGAACATCGCCGCCCAGGCAGAGCGCATGGGTCCGCGTGATGACGGGGCGCGGCCCTGACTGACAAGCGCACTGGTATCGAGGTCCGCCGAGATGAGACGGGGCAGGGGCCGATCGTAACCGGTTTTTCGGGCAGAGGCTTTCGCGTCAGGGATGACGTCTTTCCCGAAGGGCTGTTGCTCACCCCGGTCCGCGCATCGAAGTGGAGCGAGGCGCCCTCTTCGGAGAAGCTAACGCTTGCCTCCCTGGGTGACCTGCTGACGATCGATCCCCTGCCGGAATTTCTCTTGCTCGGCACCGGGGGAGGTTTGCGCCAGCCGCCTCGGGTTTTCGTTCGCGAACTCGAAAATATGGGCATCGGCGTGGAAGTGATGGACAGCCGTGCCGCAGCCCGCGCCTGGGGCGTGTTGCGGGCCGAAGAGCGCTGGATCGTGGCGGCCTTGCTCCCGCTTTGACGGGTGCGGCGCTCGGCAGCGCGCTATGTCATTGGCTTTTCTGGCGCCGTCTTGCGCTTTGCGCGGCATCCGCATAGTTTGGCATCAAGTTCCGCCACCTGTCGGTGTCGGCGAAGAAGAAAAGTGATCCGGCCATGGTGCAGCAAAGCCGCCCATCGCCGCAGAGTTCCGGTCCCGCCGGGGGTGTTTCGGGCAAAGCTGCCCGCTCCGGCCAGGGTAATGGGAGCACGGCTGCGGCCATACCTCCCCCGTCGAAGCAGCGGGGCTCATTGCCTCATCCACCGCGTGGCAGGCGGTCTTATGCTGCGATAGATTTGGGCACCAACAATTGCCGTTTGCTGATTGCCAAGCCATCGGCTGACGGCTTCATCGTCGTCGACGCCTTTTCTCGTATCGTGCGATTGGGTGAAGGCCTGGCTGCGACCGGACGGATCAGCGATGCCGCGATTGACCGAGCGATCGCCGCGCTTTCCGTATGCGCTGACAAGCTGCGACGAAGGCACGTGACGTTGGCGCGATCCGTCGCAACCGAGGCATGCCGCCGCGCTGTCAACGGCGCGGAGTTCATCCAGCGCGTCTATCGCGAGACGGGGATCGCTCTCGACATCATCAGTGCGCAAGAAGAGGCGCGGCTTGCCGTCATGGGCTGTCACGCGCTGCTGGAGCCTGGCGACGGTCCTGCATTAATCTTCGACATAGGCGGCGGATCGACCGAATTGGTGCTCGTCGATGCAAACCGGGCGGGCGCGCCGCACATCGTGGATTGGGTCAGCGCGCCATGGGGCGTGGTGTCGCTCACCGAAAGCGAGTTGTTCGATCATGCCGATCAGAATGAGCGTCTGGCTGCCTACGGCCGAATGCGATCGCGTGTGGCGGATGCTTTTGCGCCACTCGCCCGCCGCTTGCCGCGACAAACTTCCTCGATACGTTTGCTGGGTACATCGGGTACGGTGACGACACTGGCCAGCGTGCATCTCAATCTGCCGCGCTACGATCGGCAGGCGATCGACGGGCTGATTGTACCTTCGACATCGATGCGGTCGATTTCCGGCAGGCTATCCACCATGTCGTTGGCCGAACGGCAAAAATTACCCTGTATTGGTTCTGAGCGAGCCGATCTGGTAGTGGCCGGATGCGCCATCCTGGAATCCATCCTGGACATCTGGCCCGCTGAGCGGTTGGGCGTGGCTGATCGCGGCATTCGCGAGGGTATATTGCGCGGCCTTATGGATCGCGATGGAGTAATGATGTGAGAGGCGCGGGCGCCGGCAAGGTTCGGGTCAAATCGGCAAAAGGGCGGACGGCGCAATCGACCCGCTGGCTCGAACGGCAGCTGAACGACCCCTATGTTCGCAAGGCGAAGGCGGAGGGCTGGAGAAGCCGGGCTGCATTCAAGCTGATCGAACTGGATGAAAAGTTCCATTTCGTGAAAGGCTCACGCGCCGTGGTCGATCTGGGCGTCGCGCCCGGTGGCTGGGCGCAGGTGGTGCGCAAGCTCTCGCCCAAGGCGAAGGTCGTGGGGATCGATTTGCTGCCGACCGACCCAATCCAGGGCGTCACGCTGTTCCAGATGGACTTCATGGATGACAAGGCGCCGGCTGTCCTGGCTGAGACTCTTGGCGACGCGCCCGATCTTGTGATTTCCGACATGGCCGCGAACACCGTTGGCCATCCGCAGACCGATCACTTGCGCACCATGGCCCTGGTCGAAGCAGCGGCTTGGTTTGCAGTGGAAAATCTGCGCAAAGGTGGAACGTTCGTGGCCAAGGTGTTCGCGGGCGGCACCGACGCCGATCTGCTTGCGGTGTTGAAGAAGCATTTTACGACGATCAAGCACGCGAAGCCGCCCGCCAGCCGCAAAGGCAGCGTGGAATGGTATGTCGTGGCGCAGGGTTTCAAGGGACGGCCCGACGAACAGGGCTGACGCAGCCACGCGCAGCGTTTTTCAGAAAATGGGGGCACATTGGTTTCGACGGTATCGACGGTCGCCTATCTCGGGCTGGACGCGCGCAGCGTGGAGGTGCAGTGCCAGCTCGTTCCGGGCCTCCCCAACTTCATCCTTGTCGGCTTGCCGGACAAGGCCGTGGCGGAAAGCCGCGAGCGGGTGCGCAATGCCATCGCCGCGATCGGCCTGTCCCTTCCGCCCAAGCGGATCACGGTAAATCTTTCACCTGCGGACCTCCCCAAGGAAGGATCGCATTTCGACCTCCCTATTGCACTTGCGCTGCTCGGCGCCATGGGGGTGATCGATGCCGAGACGCTGTCGGGCTATGTGGTCGTGGGAGAATTGGGGCTTGATGGCCGCATCGCTTCTACCCCCGGCGTGCTGCTCGCCGCATTGCATGCTGGCGAAAAGGAGTTGGGCCTCATCTGCCCTGTCGCTCAGGGGCCGGAAGCAGCCTGGGCTGGTCAGGTGGAGGTCATCGCGGCCCCCGATCTGCTGAGTCTGCTCAACCACTTCAAAGGTAATGCCGCGCTTTCCCCGCCACAGCCGGGCGTCGTGGAGGTTCCACATCGTACGGCAGATCTGCGCCAGGTGAAGGGCCAGGAGACGGCAAAGCGCGCGCTGGAGATCGCCGCAGCCGGGGGGCATAACCTGTTGATGGTGGGGCCACCGGGCGCAGGTAAGTCGTTGATGGCAAGTTGCCTGCCCGGCATCCTGCCACAACTCACCCCGGCCGAAGCGCTGGAAACGTCCATGGTGGCAAGCGTCGCAGGGTCACTGGAAGGCGGCCGCATCAGCCGCGCACGGCCGTTTCGCACTCCACACCATAGCGCATCGATGGCGGCGTTGGTCGGCGGCGGGCACAAGGCGCGGCCGGGTGAGGTCAGCATGGCGCACCTTGGCGTCCTCTTCCTCGATGAGCTGCCCGAGTTCCAGCGCACTGTACTCGACTCGCTGCGTCAGCCGCTGGAAACAGGCGAGGTTACGGTTGCTCGCGCCAACGCCCATGTCACCTTCCCGGCGCGGGTCCAGCTCGTCGCCGCAATGAACCCTTGCCGCTGCGGCCATCTTGCTGATCCCGCTCTCGCTTGCTCACGCGCGCCGCGCTGTGCCGCGGATTATCAGGCCAAGGTTTCGGGGCCACTGCTTGACCGTATCGATCTGCATGTCGAGGTTCAGGCCGTGACGGCGGCAGATCTCGTCCTGCCTCCTCCAACTGAAGGTTCGGCGGAAGTAGCAGGCAGGGTGGCGGCCGCGCGCGACCGTCAGACGCAGCGCTATGCCGGAACTCGAGTGCGAACCAATGCGGAAGTCGATGGAGAGCGGCTTGAGGAAGTTGCCGGCCCTGATGCAGCTGGGCGGGAGCTGCTGGCGCAGGCGGCGGCGGCGATGAAGCTCTCTGCCCGGGGCTATACCCGGGTATTGCGCGTAGCCCGGACGATCGCCGACCTTTCTGGCGCGGAACAGGTCGGCCGCGTACATATAGCCGAAGCGCTCAGCTACAGGCGGCGGGCGCCAGTCAACTGACGCGAAAAGTCTCGGCGAGTATGATGCTTGTGGGTGAACCGCCGGACTATCGACCGTTGAAGTCGCAAAGCTTCAGCCGCGGCTTCGGATATCAGCGTTCCGAGCAGCGGCGACTTGTTGGACGTTTCGGGCGGCTTCCAGGAAAGGTCGCGGATTGACGGGCTTCCCCTTCAAGCGCACTTCGAAATGGAGGTGGTCACCCGTTGAACGGCCGGTTGAACCCATACGCGCGATCTGATGTCCACGGAGCACCTGTTGCCCAACACGGGCATTGAAACCGGACAGATGGGCATATCGCGTCATCAAGCCGTTACCATGGGTGATCTCCACCACATTGCCATAGCCGCTCCGCTGACCAACGAAGCTGACACTGCCTGTCGCGGCGGCCAATATGGGTTCGCCGTGACGGCCGGGAAAGTCGATACCCGCATGGAATGCGGCATGGCCATTGAACGGATCGCGGCGATAGCCATAGGAACTGGATTGCATCGGGGCCATCGTCGGGAGGCCAGATGGAATGGTCTTCAGACTGGTCTCCAGAGATTCCATCCGGGCAAGAGCATCAGAAAGACGTTCGAATTCCTGGGGCATCGGCCTCTGCCCATCAGGCCAGGGCACGAAGGGACCGCCTTGCGCCCGGGGAGCGGCACGCGCCAATAGGTCGGGATTAAGACCCAGGCGGCGAATTGCATGCGCCGTTTCGTCCGCCCGGCGCTTGACCGCATGAGTAAGAAGCGCCGCGAACTGGCGCTGTCTCGCGTCAATCGCTCTCAGAGGATGAATGTCTTGCGCGGCACTGATGCGAACCTTTAATGAATCGGCGCTGCCTTGCGTGGGAGCTGGTTTAGACAGGTCTTTCAGTGCCCCGCCAGCTTGGGAAGCGTCCTCGCCAAAATGAGCGTGATAAAGATCGTACATGAAGTCTTGCCGGGCCTCCAGGTCACGCGCACGTTGTTCAATGGATTTCCTGTACTCAGCTATCGACCTGGTTTTCGCATTGATCGCGGCGCTTTCCCTCTCCATTTCAGACCGATTCCAGGAAAGCGACAGAGCCAGCGTGGCCGCGCCGATAATCAGCGCTGCGGATAGGAGAAGCGTCGATATCTGGGTGCGGCTCGAGATGCGGACACGCTGCAGCTTTCCGCCAGACTGGAAGATGAATTGCCGCTCCGGGCACAAAGCGGCAATCCTCGCCCATAGGCTGAAAATGCCTAATCTACACCGCTGCAACAATGACGACCCCGTGCTCAATTCTTAGAGAATCGGCCCGTTAGCAAAGGGACGAACAGCACGCGAATCCGCCAACGCGGACTCGTGATGAGTCGAAATCAGATCGGGGCGAAACGTGCTTCGGCCGTTCCGGTTCCTGACGAAAAGTAAAATCATGCCTCGGTGGGACGAGCTGCGACATGCAACCCCAGTAGCGCGGGAACTTCGCTAGCCGGGACAGCTGCCCCGAAATGAAAGCCCTGCGCATAATGGCATCCACCAGCACGCAGATAATCAATCTGATGAACATTCTCGACGCCCTCGGCGACCGTTCGAATGCCAAGGCTGTAGGCAAGGTTCAGCAATGTTCGCACAATGGCGGCGTCATCCGGATCGGTTTCCAGGTCCCGGACGAAACGCTGATCTATCTTGATGATATCTATTGGAAACTGCTTCAGATGCGAGAGTGACGCATAGCCGGTGCCGAAATCATCCAGCGCGATGGACAGGCCCGCAGTACTCAATTGATGAAGACTGCGTTCCACGACCTCCGCATTCCGGCCAAGAAAAACCGACTCCGTCACCTCCAATTCGATCCTTGCAATGGATACCCCCGTCGCGGCGAGTCGGGAGAGCAAACGATCAGGGAAGCTGCCATCGTGAAGCTCAACCCCTGGCACATTGATGGCGACATGACCGAAATCCAGTCCCTGATCCTGCCAGCGTCGACAGTCGGCCAGAATCCGATCCAGCATCCGCTCGTTGATTGTCCGGCCTAGCTCGGAATGTTCGAACGCAGCGGCAATCTCGGACGGCATGATGATTGAGCCGTCAGTACGAACGCATCTAAGCAGCGCCTCGAAGCCGATGATGGCGCCCGTCGATAGATCGATCTTGGGCTGATACCAGGGGACGGGTGGGGCATGGACTAAGGCGTGGCGTGCGCGATCCAGCATTCGGGCTTCCTGCTGCCAGCGTTCGAGCAGCGAGGGCTCGAACAGGCACGCGCGACCTCGTCCGCCATTTTTCGCTTCATACAGGGCGATGTCTGCGAATTTTATAAGGTCCGCAATGTCCCCGGCATGTTCTGGAAAAAGTGCGACGCCCATGCTGACACGGCAATCGACGTCACGATGGCCGTAGGCTAGTGGCTGATGAAGTTGAGCCATCATGCGCGCCAGGATCGCTTCCAGATCCGGTCCATTGCGCAGCCGCGTCAACAGAACGGCAAATTCGTCGCCCCCCATGCGCGCAACCAGATCTCCTGGTCGCACTGCGCGCCGTAGGCGCTCGGATACAGCGCGAAGGAGCGCGTCGCCGACTGCATGCCCGGCGCTGTCGTTGATCCGTTTGAACTCATCGACGTCGATCAGCACAACGGCCATCTGCCCGCCCGCATGGCCTGTCGCACTTGCCGCCTGCGTCAGCGTCGCCATGAAATGCGAGCGGTTTGCCAAGCCTGTCAGCGCGTCGGTCATGGCAAGATGGGCAAGATGCCGCTCGGCATCCTTCCGGTCGGTAATATCAACGATACTGGAAAGGATGCAGTCTTCGTCGTCTATCTGAATCGGGCGCGTCGCGAGCAACACATCGTGGACCACCGCATCTTTTCCGACGATCCGGCATTCCTGATTGTTGAGCGCATCTCCGCTTGCGATCTGGTCCCGCAGGCTTGCCTGCGCGGCGGAGCCCTCGCCAAGCAGGTGAACGCGCGAAATGTCGCCGTCTGATCCGAAGGCCTGAGCAGCAGCATCGTTGAAGCGGATTACTGTGCCGTCCTGACGCGTGACCAGCAGCGGGATGGGCACGCTCATGAACATGCGCTCTAGCGTTTCGCTGTTGCGCGCCAACGCGGCTCGAGCCGTACCGGCGGCCTGGCTCGCTATCCACTCGAGGCGTTGGAGGCGGTTTGTCCGCATGATCGTGATCCACATGCCGCAATGAAGGATCAGCACGGCCATGATCATGCCGGGGGCGGTGGGGGATAAGGGCGCAGGCGCCAGATAGCCGATGAGTAGCGCAACTCCACATCCCAGCCCGCCGCCGAAATTGCCCCGGAAGCTGGTAGGCACGCCAAGGTAAAAGATCAGCGGCAGCATGACGAGCACGAAAATCGCGATATCACTGCGGGAACTGACCAGGAATGCCACACCGATTGCGGTTACGATCTGCCAGGCCAAGCAGAGCCGCTCGACCTTCTGGAAGGACTCCAGCTTCCGGCTGAAATACAGGCATCCAAGTGACCATAGCACCACAATGAGGCGCGCCGGTACTGCGATCCAGAAATGGGGCGTGCCGAAAAAGCGCCAATCACTCAGCAGGAAAAGCGCATTCAGGGCGACCGAGCAGAGGAAGAGTATACGGGCGTGCCGACGCGACTCGGTGAGGCGCTCCGCTTGAAAAGCGGCTTCCTGTGTCCGGCTGAGAAACTCACCCGTGAAGAGAGAAAGATGGGTCACGGCCAATCCACGTCGGCGCACCCGGTGGCGCCACTGGAAATCAATAGAATAATGTCGGTTATCAATCTGCTAATGAAGGCTTCACCATCTTGGAACGAAACCGAAACGAGGTGGCGCGCCGCTGTTCTTGACCGGATTACCGTGCCTCGCTATAGGCGCGCCTGCCCAGCGGCGATCCACTTGGAAAGATTCGGTCTTTCTGGTCGGTGACATGCCAGGCGACATAGAGCTGAACATTGCCGGTGCTCTTGCGGCTCCAGGCGGGTTTCCCGCCGGGGCCTTTGCTGTTTGGAAGGTCATCCTTTTCAGGCCGTGAAGAACGCGGGAATGCTTGCGGTAAAGTAACTGAAAAGGTGAAGGGCTTCATGCCAACAATCAACCAGCTGGTCCGCAAGGGCCGCGAACTGCAGAAGACCAAGTCGAAGGTCCCTGCAATGGAAGCGAACCCGCAAAAGCGCGGCGTTTGCACCCGTGTTTACACGACGACCCCGAAGAAGCCGAACTCGGCTCTCCGTAAGGTGGCGAAAGTGCGTCTGGTCAACCAGCGCGAAGTCATCACCTACATTCCGGGTGAAGGTCACAACCTTCAGGAGCACAGCGTTGTGCTGATCCGTGGCGGCCGCGTACGCGACCTTCCCGGTGTGCGCTATCACGTGCTGCGCGGCGTTCTGGATACCCAGGGCGTCAAGGACCGTAAGCAGAGCCGTTCGAAGTACGGCGCGAAGCGTCCGAAGTAAGGGAGACTAGAATATGTCACGTCGTCGTCGCCCCGAAAAGCGCGTTATCCTCCCCGATCCCAAATTCGGTGATATCGTGCTGTCGAAGTTCATGAACAGCATCATGCAGGACGGCAAGAAGGCCGTCGCCGAGTCCATCGTTTACGGTGCGCTCGAAACTGTCGAAGCGAAGTCCAAGAAGGACCCGATCGGCATGTTCCATGACGCGCTGAACAATGTGAAGCCCGGCATCGAAGTCCGCAGCCGCCGCGTCGGCGGTGCGACCTACCAGGTCCCCGTCGAAGTGCGCCCCGAGCGCGCCCAGGCGCTGGCGATCCGCTGGTTGATCACCGCGTCGCGCAACCGCAGCGAAACCACCATGGCCGCGCGCCTGTCGGGTGAGCTGCTGGACGCTGCCAACAACCGCGGCAATGCCGTCAAGAAGCGCGAAGACACGCACCGCATGGCGGAAGCGAACCGCGCCTTCTCGCACTACCGCTGGTAAAAGAAGGCGGGCGCTTTGGCACCCGCTTTTTCTATCTGGTTTTGAATATCGGTCCGTTCGCCGTGGGGCTACCCATGGCGGACGGATTGGTTTAGGGGCCAGCCGCAAGACTCACTCACTCACCGCCGGTGCGCCGGCAACGGAGAAGCATCATGGCCCGCAGCCATCCGCTCGAACGCTATCGCAATTTCGGTATCATGGCGCATATCGACGCCGGCAAGACCACCACGACCGAGCGTATCCTTTATTACACCGGCAAGTCCTACAAGATCGGCGAAGTCCATGACGGCGCCGCCACCATGGACTGGATGGAGCAGGAGCAGGAGCGTGGTATCACCATCACGTCTGCGGCCACCACTTGTGTGTGGAAGGCCGAAGAGGGCAAGGGTCCTGAGCATCGCCTGAACATCATCGACACCCCCGGCCACGTCGACTTCACCATCGAAGTTGAACGTTCGCTGCGCGTGCTCGACGGTGCGGTCGCCGCGTTCGACGGCGTTGCTGGCGTTGAGCCGCAGTCGGAAACCGTGTGGCGCCAGGCCGACAAGTATCGCGTGCCGCGCATGTGCTTCATCAACAAGCTCGACCGTACCGGCGCCAACTTCTATTATTGCGTGCAGACGATCATTGATCGCCTGGGCGCTACCCCGGCTGTACTCTATCTGCCCATCGGCGCGGAATCGGAGTTCAGGGGGCTGGTCGACTTGGTCGAGAATCGCGCGATCATCTGGAAGGATGAAAATCTGGGCGCAGAATTCTTCTATGAAGAGATTCCCGCCGACCTCGCCGACAAGGCTGCCGAATATCGCGAGAAGCTGATCGAGCTTGCCGTCGAGCAGGACGATGCCGCGATGGAAGCTTATCTGGAAGGTAACCTCCCGGACGTTGCGACCCTGAAGACGCTGATCCGCAAGGGCACGCTGGGCCAGGCGTTTACCCCGGTGCTGTGCGGCTCGGCGTTCAAGAACAAGGGCGTTCAGCCGTTGCTCGACGCGGTCGTCGACTATCTGCCTTCGCCGCTCGACATTGAGGACGTGCAGGGCATCAACCCCGCGAACGATCAGCCCGACAGCCGTGCAACCGCTGACGACGCGCCTTTCTCGGGTCTAGCGTTCAAGATCATGAACGACCCGTTCGTCGGCTCGCTCACCTTCCTGCGCGTCTATTCGGGCACCCTGACCAAGGGCACCTATCTGAACTCGGTCAAGGACAAGAAGGAAAAGATCGGCCGCATGCTGCTGATGCATGCCAACAGCCGTGAGGATATCGACACCGCCTATGCGGGCGACATCGTTGCGCTGGCCGGCATGAAGGAAACCACCACCGGTGATACGCTGTGCGCCGAGCGTCAGCCGATCATTCTGGAGCGGATGGAATTCCCCGAGCCGGTCATCGAACTTTCGGTGGAACCCAAGACCAAGGCTGACCAGGAAAAGATGGGCGTCGCGCTCAACCGTCTGGCTGCTGAGGATCCGTCCTTCCGCGTCACGACCGATCACGAATCGGGTCAGACGATCATCAAGGGCATGGGCGAACTTCACCTCGAAATCCTGGTCGACCGCATGAAGCGCGAATTCAAGGTCGAGGCGAATGTTGGCGCGCCGCAGGTGGCCTATCGCGAATATCTCAAGAAGCCGGTCGACATCGACTACACCCACAAGAAGCAATCGGGTGGTACGGGTCAGTTCGGCCGCGTGAAGGTGAAGTTGACCCCGGGCGAGCGCGGCGCGGGGATCCAGTTCAAGGATGAGATCAAGGGCGGTAACATTCCCAAGGAATATATTCCCGCTATTGAAAAGGGCTTCCGTGAGACGGCGGCAACCGGTTCGCTGATCGGCTTCCCGATTATCGATTTCGACATCGTGCTTTATGATGGCGCGTACCATGACGTCGACTCGTCGGCGCTGGCGTTCGAAATCTGTGCTCGCGGAGCAATGCGCGAAGCGGCGCAGAAGTCGGGCATCACGCTGCTCGAACCGGTCATGAAGGTCGAAGTCGTAACCCCGGAAGAATATCTGGGCGATGTCATCGGCGACATGAACAGCCGTCGTGGTCAGATTCAAGGCACCGACACGCGCGGCAATGCCCAGGTGGTCGAAGCCATGGTGCCGCTGGCCAACATGTTCGGCTATGTGAACTCGCTGCGTTCCTTCACTCAGGGCCGCGCGAACTACTCGATGATCTTCTCCCACTATGACGAAGTGCCGCAGAACGTGGCGGACGAAGTCAAGGCGAAGATGGCCTGATGATTTTCCTTAATCGGGCCGTGCAAACGGCTCGGTTAGGGGCTGGTAATCTGTGAATTTGCTGCTATGGACGCGCCTTCGCGAGGCGCGGCCGAGCGGTCAGACCAAAGCTGATTTTGATTAGAAGGTAGGAAAAAATGGCTAAGGCTAAGTTTGAGCGGAACAAGCCGCACTGCAACATCGGCACCATCGGTCACGTTGACCATGGCAAGACCTCGCTGACCGCGGCGATCACCAAGGTGCTGGCTGAAACCGGCGGCGCGACCTTCGTTGACTACGCGAACATCGATAAGGCTCCCGAAGAGCGCGAGCGCGGCATCACCATTTCGACGGCGCACGTTGAATATGAGACCGAAGCCCGTCACTACGCGCACGTCGACTGCCCGGGTCACGCTGACTACGTCAAGAACATGATCACCGGTGCTGCTCAGATGGACGGCGCGATCCTCGTCGTTTCGGCCACCGACGGCCCGATGCCGCAGACCCGTGAGCACATCCTGCTCGCCAAGCAGGTTGGCGTTCCCCAGCTCGTCGTGTTCATGAACAAGGTCGACCTGGTCGACGATCCGGAAATCCTCGAGCTGGTCGAGCTGGAAATCCGCGAGCTGCTGAGCTCGTATGATTTCGACGGCGACAACATCCCTGTCATCCCCGGTTCGGCGGTCAAGGCTCTTGATGGTTCGAACGACGAGATTGGCAAGAACGCTGTTCTCAAGCTGATGGAAGCTGTTGACAGCTTCATTCCGCAGCCTGAGCGTCCGATCGACAAGCCCTTCCTGATGCCGATCGAAGACGTGTTCTCGATCTCGGGTCGTGGTACCGTTGTGACCGGTCGCGTCGAAACCGGCATCGTCAAGGTTGGCGAAGAAGTCGAGATCGTCGGCATCAAGGACACCCGCAAGACCACCGTCACCGGCGTTGAAATGTTCCGCAAGCTGCTGGACGAAGGTCGCGCTGGCGACAACATCGGTGCACTGGTTCGTGGCGTCGGCCGTGAAGACGTTGAGCGTGGTCAGGTTCTGGCCAAGCCCGGTTCGGTTACGCCGCACACCGAGTTCGACGCTGAAGTGTACGTTCTGTCGAAGGAAGAAGGCGGCCGTCACACCCCGTTCTTCGCGAACTATCGTCCGCAGTTCTACTTCCGCACCACGGACGTCACCGGCGAAGTCATCCTCCCCGAGGGCACTGAGATGGTCATGCCCGGCGACAATGTGAAGCTGAACATCAAGCTCATCGCCCCTATCGCGATGGACTCGGGTCTGCGCTTCGCCATCCGTGAAGGCGGCCGCACCGTCGGCGCCGGGGTTGTCGGCACGATCTCGAAGTAATATAGGACCGCAGCGGCGCGAATCGCCTGATTCGCGCCGCTCGGAATTTCTACCGCCCCGGATCGCCTTTCTCCGGCTCGACTGAGCTAGAAGGGCCGGAAACGGGGCGGATATTTTTTGGTGGTGCATTCTCACAAGTCATCGGCTGCTCCAGCTGATTTCTGAAAATGCTCCAGGTTTTTGGCTCTTTCGCATCGGTACAGGAACAATGGACAGCAACATCCGCATTCGCCTCAAGGCGTTCGATCACCGCGTGCTTGATCAGGCGACCGGCGACATCGCCGAAACCGCCCGCCGCACCGGCGCCCTTATTCGCGGTCCGATTCCCCTTCCGACGCGCATCGAAAAGTTCACGGTCAACCGTGGTCCGCACATCGACAAGAAGTCACGCGAGCAGTTCGAGGTCCGCACCTACAAGCGTATGCTTGACATTGTGCAGCCGACGCCGCAGACGGTCGACGCGCTGATGAAGCTGGACTTGGCTGCCGGCGTGAACGTGGAAATCAAGCTGGCTTAAGCTGGCAAGTCCCTGATTTTCCGCAAGGATGGCAGGGTATCGGGCATTCCGGGAGACCGGAAGCTCAAACGACACAAGGGATACCGCACGGCCTCTCCGGTAAACTGGAAATGGCTCGTGGTCCTGGTCCCCCGTCGCTGTTCCCGAGTAGGGAGTGGCAACCAACCCGGACGGGGTGATTTGTTATTTGGGTTGGCCGCGAAGGAGGGATCCTGAGCGGTTTTTTCGTTGGATACGCCCGCTGCTAAGGCGGGCCTCTATGGGAGTAATCAGTGATGCGCACAGGCGTGATCGCTAAGAAAGTCGGGATGACCCGTCTGTTCCAGGAGGACGGACGGCATGTACCGGTTACGGTTCTGGCCCTTGAGGGCAATCAGGTCGTGGCTCGCAAGGAAGTTGATCGTGACGGTTATGTCGCGGTTCAGCTTGGTGCGGGCGTCGCGAAGGTCAAGAATGTCGCCAAGCCGCAGCGCGGTCACTTCGCCAAGGCGGAAGTGGAGCCGAAGGCGCGTCTGGTCGAATTCCGTGTCGCCGAGGACGCGCTCCTCGATGTCGGCGCCGAGATCGCGGCCGATCATTTCATCGCTGGCCAGTTGGTCGATGTTGCCGGTCACACCCAAGGTAAGGGTTTCGCCGGCGCCATGAAGCGCTGGGGCTTCGGAGGTATGCGCGCCACCCACGGCGTGTCGATCAGTCACCGTGCCCATGGTTCGACCGGTAACCGTCAGGATCCGGGCCGCGTCTTCAAGAACAAGAAGATGGCAGGTCATATGGGCGACCGTGAGCGGACCCAGCAGAACCTCGAAATCGTGCGCACCGATGTCGAGCGCGGCCTTCTCTTCGTGAAGGGCAGCGTTCCGGGCGCGAAGGGGACCTGGCTCACCGTCAGCGACGCCGTCAAGGTCGCTCGCCCGGCGGACGCACCCTATCCCGCCAGCCTGAAGCAGGCTGCGAACAGCAATAGCGCTCCGGCGAACACCCCGGCTGAAGAAGCTGCGGCTCCCGAAGTCACCGAAGGCCAGGAGGGCTAAACCATGAAGGTCAATGTACAGACCCTCGACGCGCAGACTGCTGGCGAACTGGAGCTCAACGATGCCGTGTTCGGCCTCGAGCCTCGCGCCGACATCCTGCACCGCGTCGTCACCTGGCAGCTCGAAAAGCGTCGCGGCACTGCCCGCGGCACGCGCGAGCGTAGCGACGTTGCCCGCACCGGCAAGAAGTTCGGCCGCCAGAAGGGTGGCGGCACCGCCCGTCACGGCGATCGCCGCGCGCCGGTATTCATCGGCGGTGGTAAGGCTCACGGTGCCCGCGTCCGCGACTTCAATCCCTCGCTGAACAAGAAGGTTCGTGCGCTGGGCCTGAAGATGGCGCTGTCGTCTAAGATCAAGAGCGGATCGCTCACCATCATCGACAGCCTCGACGTCAAGGACGGCAAGACCCGCGAGTTGGTCGCCAGCCTCGCCAAGCTGAACCTCACCAAGGCGCTGTTCATCGACGGTGACGCCGTGAACATCAGCTTCGCCAAGGCTTCGGCTAACATCATCGGCGTGAACCTGCTGCCCGCTGTGGGCGCCAACGTTTACGACATCCTGAAGGCCGATTCGCTGGTGCTGACGCGTGCCGCGGTCGAAAAGCTGGAGGCGCGTTTCAATGGCTAAGAAAGAAGCCGCGAAGGTCGACAATCGTCATTATGACGTCGTTGTCGCCCCGGTCATCACCGAGAAGTCGACGCTTCTCTCCGAGAATAACGCCGTGGTCTTCAAGGTCGCCAATGATGCGACCAAGCCGGAGATCAAGGCGGCCGTCGAGGCGCTCTGGGGCGTGACCGTCAAGAGCGTGAACACGCTGGTCGCCAAGGGCAAGACGAAGAAGTGGAAGGGCAAGCCCTACACTCGTTCGGACGTGAAGAAGGCGATCGTTCGTCTGGCTGACGGCCAGTCGATCGACATCACCGAAGGAGTGCGCTGATCATGGCGCTTAAGAGCTACAACCCGACCAGCCCCGCGCAGCGTGGCCTGATCCTGGTCGACAAGTCCAGCCTGCACAAGGGCAAGCCCGTCAAGGCGCTGACCGAAGGCAAGCGCAAGACTGGTGGCCGTAACAACAAGGGCCATGTGACCTCGCGCGGTATCGGCGGCGGTCACAAGCAGCGCTATCGCATCATCGACTTCAAGCGCCGCTTGTGGGATGTCGAAGGTACGGTCGAGCGTCTGGAATATGACCCCAACCGCACAGCCTTCATCGCTCTGGTGAACTATCCCGATGGCACCCAGGCCTACATCCTGGCACCGCAGCGGCTTGCGCCGGGTGACAAGGTCATCGCGGGCAAGAAGACCGACGTGAAGCCGGGCAATGCGATGGAACTGGGTCAGATGCCGGTTGGCACGATCATCCACAACATCGAGATGAAGCCGGGCAAGGGCGGTCAGCTTTGCCGGTCGGCGGGCACCTACGCCCAGCTGGTCGGCCGCGATCGCGGCATGGTGATGGTCCGCCTGTCCTCGGGCGAGCAGCGCTACATACGTTCCGATTGCATGGGCACCATCGGTGCCGTGTCCAACCCGGACAATGGCAACACCAATCTCGCCAAGGCAGGCCGCAACCGTTGGAACGGCATCCGTCCGCTGACGCGCGGTGTGGCGAAGAACCCGGTCGATCACCCCCATGGCGGTGGTGAAGGCCGGACCTCGGGCGGCCGTCATCCGGTTACTCCCTGGGGCAAGCCGACCAAGGGTGCGCGCACCCGCCACAACAAGGCGACGGACAAGTTCATCATCCGTAGCCGCCACGCGAAGAAGAAGAGGTAAGCGAGATGGCTCGTTCCGTCTGGAAAGGTCCTTTCGTGGACCTCAGCCTTCTGAAGAAGGCGGAAGTGGCGCAGGACGCCGGTGGCCGTTCGGGTCCGATCAAGACCTGGTCGCGCCGTTCCACCATCCTGCCGCAGTTCGTTGGCCTGACGTTCAACGTCTATAACGGCCGCAAGCATGTGCCGGTCTCGGTGAACGAGGATATGGTGGGTCACAAGCTGGGCGAATTCGCCCCGACCCGCTACTTCCCCGGCCACGCTGCCGACAAGAAGGGCAAGCGCTAATGAGCAAGGAAAAGGCTCCCCGTCGCGTCGCCGACAATGAGGCGCTGGCCGTTGGCACGCAGATCCGTGGTTCGGCCCAGAAGCTGAACCTGGTCGCCACGCTCATCCGCGGCCGTAAGGTCGAAGAGGCGTTGAACATCCTTGCCTTCTCGAAAAAGGCGATGGCAGTCGACGTGCGCAAGGTGTTGGCTTCGGCCATCGCCAATGCGGAAAACAATCACAATCTGGACGTCGACTCGCTGGTCGTCGCGGAAGCATCGGTGGGCAAGAGCTTCACCCTGAAGCGCTTCCACGCCCGCGGCCGCGGCAAGTCGACCCGGATCCTGAAGCCCTTCAGCCGCGTGCGCATCGTCGTTCGCGAAGCAGCTGAAGAAGCGGAGGCGTAAGACTATGGGTCACAAGAGCAATCCGATCGGTCTGCGCCTGCAGATCAACCGCACCTGGGATAGCCGCTGGTACGCGGAAGGCGCCGACTATGGTCGCCTGCTGCTGGAGGATCTCAAGATCCGCCAGTATATCATGAAGAACCTGCCGCAAGCCGCGATCTCCAAGGTCGTGATCGAGCGTCCGGCTAAGCTGTGCCGCGTGTCGGTATATGCTGCTCGTCCCGGTGTGATCATCGGTAAGAAGGGTGCGGACATTGAGAAGCTGCGCAAGAAGCTGGGCAGCCTGACTTCTTCGGACGTCAGCCTGAACATTGTCGAGATCCGCAAGCCGGAAGTAGACTCCAAGCTCGTGGCACTGGGCATTGCCGACCAGCTGGAGCGTCGCGTGGCGTTCCGCCGTGCGATGAAGCGCGCGGTGCAGTCCGCCCTGCGTCTCGGCGCGGAAGGGATCAAGATCACTTGCGGCGGCCGTCTGGGCGGCGCGGAGATCGCACGTGTGGAATGGTATCGCGAAGGCCGCGTTCCGCTGCACACGCTCCGTGCGAACGTCGACTATGCTGAAGCCACGGCGCACACCGCCTATGGCGTTTGCGGCATCAAGGTCTGGATCTTCAAGGGCGAAATCCTTGGTCATGATCCGATGGCTACCGACCGGCTGATGCTGGAGGCTCAGACCTCCGGCGTACGCCCGGCGCGCTGAGAATAAGGTAGGTATAGCGTCATGCTGCAACCGAAAAAAATGAAGTTCCGCAAGACCTTCAAGGGCCGGATCAAGGGCGACGCCAAGGGCGGTTCGGACCTGAACTTCGGCTCCTATGGCCTGAAGGCTCTGGAACCCGAGCGCGTTACCGCGCGTCAGATCGAAGCGGCCCGCCGCGCGATCACCCGGCACATCCGCCGCCAGGGTCGTCTGTGGATCCGCGTGTTCCCCGACGTTCCGGTGTCGAAGAAGCCTGCCGAAGTCCGTCAGGGTAAGGGCAAGGGTTCGGTCGAATATTGGGCGGCTCGCGTCAAGCCAGGTCGTATCCTTTTCGAACTCGACGGCGTTCCTGGCCCGCTCGCAGCAGAGGCATTCTCGCGCGCCGCGATGAAGCTGCCCATCAAGACCAAGGTCGTTGCCCGCCTCGGCGACACCTCGCACCTGGAGGGCTAAGCCGTGGCCAACGTTGCCGACCTCAAGACCAAGACGGACGACGAGCTGTCGACCGAACTCAACAACCTGAAGCGCGAGCAGTTCAACCTGCGTTTCCAGGCGGCCACCAACCAGCTGGAAAAGCCCAGCCGCGTGAAGGAAGTCCGCCGTTCGATCGCGCAGATCAAGACCCTGCAGACGGAGCGTAACAGCTCCGCCGCGAAGTAAAGGAAACACACGATGCCCAAGCGCGTGCTGACGGGAACGGTGGTTTCCGACAAGACCGACAAGACGGTGGTGGTTCGCGTAGAGCGCAAGGTTAAACATGCGCTCTACGGCAAGATCATCCGCCGCTCGAAGAAGTATCATGCCCATGACGAGGGCAATGTTTACAAGGAAGGCGAAACGGTCCGCATCGAAGAGACCGCTCCGATTTCCAAGCTCAAGACCTGGAAGGTCATCGAGCGCGTGGACACCCACAAGTCGCCTGAAACGGCGGCCTGAGGTTAGTCACCGGCCTTGAGGGTCGAAATTTCGGACGCGGGGCTGGCCTTTTCTTGTCGGAGAGGTTACAGGCCCGCGCTTCGTGTTTCGAATCTTCCGGTCGAAACCCGAATTCGGAACCGCCGGGACAGTCTCGGTAGGCCAGACAAGAAGGAACCGGATCAATGATCCAGATGCAATCCAATCTTGACGTCGCCGACAACAGCGGCGCCAAGCGCGTCCAGTGCATCAAGGTGCTGGGCGGCTCGAAGCGTCGCTTTGCGAGCGTGGGCGACATCATCGTCGTCTCGATCAAGGAAGCTGCGCCTCGTGGCAAGGTGAAGAAGGGTGACGTGCATCGCGCCGTCATCGTGCGCACCGCTAAGGACGTGCGTCGCGCTGATGGCAGCGTGATTCGCTTTGACGGCAACGCCGCCGTGCTGATCAACAAGAACGAGGAGCCGATCGGCACCCGTATCTTTGGCCCGGTCGTTCGCGAACTGCGCGCCAAGAAGCACATGAAGATCATCAGCCTTGCTCCTGAGGTGCTGTAATGAGCGCTGCTAGAATCAAGAAGGGCGACAAGGTCGTCGTGCTGGCGGGCAAGGACAAGGGTCGCACTGGCGCCGTCCTGGCTGTGCTTCCCAAGGACGACAAGGTCCTGGTGGAAGGCATCAACGTGCATGCGCGTCACCGCAAGCCCGACCAGGCGAACCCGCAGGGTGGCATCGAGCGCAAGCCCGCGCCGCTCCACATTTCGAACGTCGCTGTCGCCGACAAGGATGGCAAGCCGACCCGCGTCCGTTTCGAGGACCGCGACGGCAAGAAGGTCCGCGTCGCCGTCAAGTCCGGTGAGGTGCTGTAATGAGCGACAAGTACACCCCGCGCTCTAAGGCGCAGTATGACGCGGAAATCGCGAAGGCGATGACCGAGAAGTTCGGTTACGAAAACGTCATGCAGGTCCCGAAGATCGAGAAGATCACGCTCAACATGGGCGTGGGCGAAGCGACCCAGGACAAGAAGAAGGTCACGTCGGCCGCCGAGGAAATGGAACTAATCGCTGGCCAGAAGCCGGTGATCACCAAGGCTCGCAAGTCGATCGCGCAGTTCAAGCTGCGTGAAGGCATGCCGATCGGCGCCAAGGTCACGCTGCGTCGTGAGCGCATGTACGAGTTTCTTGATCGTCTGATCAACGTTGCTCTGCCCCGCGTGCGCGACTTCCGTGGTCTCAACCCGAAGAGCTTCGACGGCCGTGGCAACTATGCCTTTGGCATCAAGGAGCAGATCATCTTCCCGGAGATCAACTATGACCGCATCGACAAGGTGCGCGGCATGGACATCATCGTGACCACCACGGCGAAGACGGACGAGGAAGCGCGCGAACTGCTGCGTCTCTTTGGCTTCCCCTTCCCGATCGAAGAGAAGCAGGCGGCCTGAACCAGGTCCCGCTTCTCTTTCCAAAGACACCCAAGGAAAGAGAACTTAAGTCATGGCGAAACTGAGTTCGATCAACAAGAATGAGCGCCGCAAGAAGCTGGTCAAGAAATATGCCGGCCGCTATGCGAAGCTCAAGGCGATCGCGAATGATGCCGCGGCCGACGACAGCGATCGTCTGATCGCGCGTCTGAAGATGGCGGAGATCCCCCGCAACGGCAACCCGACGCGCGTTCGGAACCGCTGCGAACTGACGGGGCGTCCCCGCGCTTACTACCGCAAATTCCGCCTCTGCCGCGTGCAGCTGCGTGATCTGGCCAACAAGGGCCTGATCCCCGGCGTCACCAAGTCGAGCTGGTAAGGATCATTTGAGATGGCATTGACCGATCCCCTGGGTGATATGCTCACCCGCATCCGCAACGGGCAGCAGGCGAAGAAGGACAGCGTTGTGTCCCCCGCTTCGAAGCTGCGCGCCCGCGTGCTCGACGTGCTGCAGCGCGAAGGCTATATCCGTGGTTATTCCGAGGAAGCTCTCGGCAAGCATCCGGGCCTGCGCATCGAGCTGAAATATTTCGAGGGCCAGCCCGCGATCAAGCATGTCGCCCGCGTGTCCAAGCCTGGTCGCCGCGTCTATTCGGGTTCCAAGGAACTGCCGGTGGTCCGCAACGGCCTGGGCATCACCATTGTCTCGACGCCTCGCGGCGTTCTGTCCGACGCTGAAGCGCGTGAGCAGAATGTCGGCGGCGAAGTGCTGGCGGAGGTGTTCTGATGAGCCGCACTGGTAAGAAACCGGTTGCCGTCCCCGCGGGCGTCACCGCCGCCATCGAAGGCGGTCAGCTGTCGGTGAAGGGTCCCAAGGGTACCCTCGCCATTCCGCTCGCCGACGAAGTCACCTACAGCATCGAAGACGGATCGATCGCCGTGAAGCCTGCCAATGACAGCAAGCGCGCCCGCGCTTTCTGGGGCATGCAGCGCACGCTGATCGCTAACCTGATCACCGGTGTTACCGAGGGCTTTTCCAAGAAGCTGCTCATCACCGGTGTCGGCTACCGCGCCAACTCGCAGGGCAAGACCCTGAAGCTGCAGCTCGGCTATTCGCACGACGTCGATTTCGCGATCCCGGAAGGTATCGAAATCAAGACCCCGGATAACACCACGGTCGAGATTATCGGTATCGACAAGCAGAAGGTGGGTCAGGTTGCGGCCGAGATCCGCCGCTGGCGCAAGCCCGAACCCTATAAGGGCAAGGGTATCAAGTACGCCGGCGAGTTCATCTTCCGCAAGGAAGGGAAGAAGAAGTAAGATGGCAAAGCTTTCCCTCTTCGCGCGGCGTCGTCGCCGCGTTCGCACCGCGCTCAAGGCAGTATCGGGCCACAAGCCCCGCCTCAGCGTCCACCGTTCGGGCCGTCACATCTACGCCCAGGTCATTGACGATGCGCAGGGCAAGACCCTGGCCGCCGCGTCGACCCTGGACAAGGACGTCGGGTCGAAGGCTCTGGGTAAGACTGGCGCCTCTTCGGAAGCCGCTGCCGAAGTCGGCAAGCGCGTTGCCGCTGCGGCGACCGCTGCCGGCGTCACCAAGGTCGTGTTCGATCGTGGTGGCTTCCTGTTCCATGGCCGCGTCAAGGCGCTGGCCGATGCCGCCCGCGAAGGCGGGCTGGAGTTCTGATCATGGCTGACGAAAACGAAATCCAGGCCCAGGCGGGCGCACCTGCTGCTGTCGAAGGCGGCGAGAATGCACCGACCGAGGGCCGTGGTCCCGGTCGCGGTCGTGGTCGCGGCGGTGACCGCAACCGTGGTGAGCGTGGCGGCCGTGGCCGTCGCGACGATCGTCGCGGTGGTAACCGTGACGAGGAACAGGGCGAAGAGCTGATCGAGAAGCTGGTTCACATCAACCGCGTCTCGAAGACCGTCAAGGGCGGTAAGCGCTTCGGCTTTGCTGCTTTGGTGGTTGTCGGCGACGGCAAGGGTCGTGCGGGCTTCGGCCATGGCAAGGCGCGCGAAGTGCCTGAAGCCATCAGCAAGGCGACCGCTTCGGCCAAGAAGGCGATGGTTCGCGTTCCGCTGAAGGAAGGCCGCACGCTGCACCATGATGGCCTCGGCCATTTCGGTGCGGGCAAGGTGACGGTTCGTTCGGCTCCGGCCGGTACGGGTATCATCGCCGGTGGTCCGATGCGCGCCGTGTTCGAAAGCCTCGGCGTTGCAGACGTCGTGACGAAGTCGAATGGCACGTCCAACCCTTACAACATGATTCGTGCGACCTTCTCGGCGCTGGGCGAACAGACCAGCCCTAAGTCGGTGGCGCAGCGTCGTGGCAAGAAGGTTGCTGACCTGCTTCGTCGTGGTGGCGCCTCGGCCGAAGTCGCGCAGGCTGATGCCGAAGCGATCGTGGAGTAACGTATATGGCGAAGATCAAGATCAAGCAGATCGGCTCACCGATCCGCCGTCCCGCCGACCAGAAGAAGATTCTGATCGGCCTCGGCCTTGGCAAGATGCACCGCGTGGTTGAACTGGAAGACACAGCGGAAGTCCGCGGTGCCATCGCCAAGCTTCCCCACATGGTGGCAGTGGTCGAGGGCTGAGCCTTCCGTTCACAACGAAATGAAGCGGGAGAGGGGGAAACCCCTCTTTCGTTTTTTTGGAAGACGCGCTAAAGGCGCGACTTCCAAAATCCCAACGTAGGCTGGGATTTCATGCCGGATGGCGAGTCCTCTTGTGAGGAGACCCCCGGTTTCATTTGGTTAGGCGCGACCCGAGAAGTCGCGTTCAGCCGCCAGCGGTCCCAGCCTTCGCTGGGACTTCGGCGTGACTGCTCAAAGAGCAATCACGCCTCGCGCGAACATAGCGAAAGCGAGTGCACGATGACGAAGCTTAACGAACTCAATGACAATGCCGGTGCCCGTAAGGGCCGTATGCGCGTCGGCCGTGGTATCGGCTCGGGCAAGGGCAAGACCGCCGGTCGCGGCCAGAAGGGTGCCAAAGCACGTTCGGGCGTTGCGATCAACGGCTTCGAGGGCGGCCAGATGCCGCTCCACATGCGTCTGCCGAAGCGCGGATTCAACAACATCTTCGCCAAGGATTACGCGATCGTGAACCTGGGCGCGCTGCAGAAGGCGATCGACGCGGGTAAGCTCGACGCGAACGCCACCATTGACCATGCTGCGCTGAAGGCAGCCGCACTGGCTCGCGGTGGCAAGGACGGCGTTCGCCTGCTCGGTAAGGGCGAACTGACCGCAAAGCTCAACCTGCTTGTTGCGGGCGCGTCGAAGGGCGCGGTGGAAGCGGTCGAGAAGGCTGGCGGCAAGGTCGAAGTGATTGCTGTCGTTCCGGCCGCCGAAAAGGCCGCTGCCAAGAAGGGCAGCGCCAAGGCCGCCAAGAAGGCATAACAAGCCGCCGAGGCTTGCAAGCATGGCCCCGCTGCCCGATATGGGTGAGCGGGGCCTTGTGTGTTTTAGGATCAGGGACCTTTATCGCTGGCTCTGGTCTGGTTCAGAATGAACGGTGTGAATTTCCGCGTTCGACAGGGCGCGATCACGCCGCTAAGGGGTTAGCGATTCCGCGCCGGGTATCTGACCGGCAAGATGTTTTGAAGGGCAGCCAAGATGGCATCGAGAGCCGACCAGCTCGCATCCAATCTCAGCCTGGCAAAGTTCAGCCAGGCGACCGACCTCAAGAAGCGCCTATGGTTCACACTGGGCGCCTTGATCGTGTTTCGCTTCCTGAGTTTCGTGCCGCTACCGGGCGTCGACCCGACCGCGCTGTCTCAGCTTTACAAGCAGACGAACGGTGGTGTCCTGGACATCTTCAACACCTTTTCGGGTGGTTCTCTGTCACGCATGAGCCTGATCGCGCTCGGGGTGATGCCATATATCACGGCCTCGATCGTCGTACAGCTCGCGGCCAGCCTTTCGCCGCAGCTCGCCGCGATTAAGAAGGAAGGCGAGAGCGGTCGCAAAAAGCTCAACCAGTATACGCGTTACGGCACGGTTGGCCTGACTGCGGTGCAGGGCTATTTCATCGCGGTCGGCCTCGAAAGCTTCGGCGCGCAATCGGGTGTGCAAGCAGTGGTTGATCCCGGTTTTCTGTTCCGGATCGCAGCGGTCGTGTCGCTAATCGGGGGCACGATGTTCCTGATGTGGCTGGGTGAACAGATCACGTCGCGCGGTATCGGCAACGGCGTCAGCCTAATAATCATGGCTGGTATCGTTGCTCAGCTTCCGGTCACCCTAAGCAATCTTTTCAAATCGGGCAGCGAGGGATCGATCTCGGGCCTGTTGATCGTGATGGTCATCGCATTGGCGGTCGGCTTGATCCTGCTGATCTGTTTCATGGAGCGCGCGCAGCGCCGCGTGCTGATCCAGTATCCCAAGCGCCAGACTCGTCAGGGATTGATGCAGGCGGATCGCAGCCATCTGCCGCTCAAGGTAAATACCGCCGGCGTTATCCCGCCGATCTTCGCCAGTTCGCTTCTGCTGATGCCACTCACCATTTCCCAGTTCGCGGGTAGAACCATTGCCGGTGAGAGCAGGCTTGGGGATTTCGTACTGACGCTGAACCAATATCTGTCGCACGGCAGCCCGGTTTACATGGGCCTTTATGGCCTGGGTATCGTGTTCTTCTGCTTCTTCTACACCGCGGTTGTGTTCAATCCTGAGGAGACGGCAGATAATCTCAAGCGGAATGGCGGGTTTATACCGGGCATCCGTCCCGGCAAGAACACCGAAAATTATCTGGACTATGTGCTGACCCGGATCACGGTGATTGGTGCTGCCTATCTGGCCATCATATGCCTGGTGCCGGAATTTGCCATCGCCCGGGCGGGTATTCCCTTCTATCTGGGCGGGACGAGTCTGCTGATCGTGGTCAATGTCACGGTGGATACCGTGACGCAAATCCAGAGCCATTTGCTGGCGCACCAATATGGGGATCTGATCAAGAAGGCGAAGCTGAAGGGACGCCTTCGCTAAAAAGCGCATCGAGGCGCGGCGCAAGAACAGGGGAGTATGCGCAAAATGAATATCATTCTGCTGGGTCCTCCAGGAGCAGGGAAGGGCACGCAGGCGAGCCGCCTGGTCGAAACCCGTGGCATGGTTCAGCTGTCGACGGGTGACATGCTCCGGGCGGCGGTAAAGGCGCAGACGCCGATTGGCCTCAAGGCCAAGGCGGTGATGGAGGCGGGTGAACTGGTTTCGGATGAAATCGTTTCCGGCATCATCGGCGAAGCATTGGATGGGTTGGCCGACAGCACTGGCGTGATCTTCGACGGCTATCCGCGCACCGAAGCTCAGGCCCATTCGCTCGACGCCATTCTTGCCGATCGCGGCCGTACATTGGACCATGTCATCGAACTCGACGTCGATGAGGACGCTCTGGTTGAGCGCATCACGGGCCGCTTCACCTGCGCGACCTGCGGTGAGGGCTATCACGACAGCTTCAAGCAGCCCAAGGTCGCTGATGAGTGCGACAAATGCCATGGGCATGAGTTCAAGCGCCGTCCCGACGATAATGAAGAAACGGTTCGCACCCGGATGGCGGAATATCGCGCTAAGACCGCCCCCATCCTTCCAATCTATGAAGCGCGAGGGATCGTGTCCCGTGTGGACGGCATGGCTGACATGGACGATGTGACTGCGGCAATCGCGGGCATATTGGATCACGCCAAAGGCTGAGGTAATTTCTCCCGTCTTTCAGAGGCGGGAGGAGGGCAAGAGCAGCTTCCCGGCCCGCGCCGGTTGGCGGGCAGTATCGAACATGCTCGCATGATCTTTGCCGCACCATATAAGCATTTAAGGCGCCTTTCCGGGGCCTTGGGGCCTCTCCAAGCTGAGGCGGTCACTGGTACGCTCGACATCGCGCTCGATCCGGCGGGCAAGGACGTTTGTGTAAGCATGTCGCGAGAGGCTATATGCGAATGGGTCCGGTGCAGATCGCGCCCATTGTGGACAAGGTTCTGGCCGAGCAACTTGCACGGCTGAAGCGCACAGCGGAGCAGGGAGACTGACCTTCCAAGCTGGACTCAGCATGGAGGTGCCAGCAACAATATATATCCGACCCTAATATCTTAACCGATTGATTGCTGTTTCATTGCTAATGCATCCGGGTGACTGCTTCGCTCACTCGGAACCGCCTGGTCGAACTAGATGCCTTGAGAGGCATAGGCGCGCTGTGCGTGCTGATTTTTCATTATTCCACGCGTTTCCACGAGCTTTTTCCCCAAGCGGCGCACGTGCCCTTCAGCTTTCCCGGGGGCAATTATCGCGTCCTGCTGTTTTTCACGATCTCGGGCTTCGCCATATTCTTCACGCTGGATCGGATCGGTAGCGTCGCCGACTTTGCGGTAAACCGGATCGCTCGGCTTTATCCGGCTTATATCGTCGCGATGTTGCTAACCTTGTCGATCGAATATGCGGCAAAGGCGTCCCAATTGCTGGTAGGTCCCAGCGCGATCCTGGCTAACTTCACGATGTTGCAGGGGTTCGCGTTTCTTCCTGAGGTAGACGGCGCTTATTGGACTTTGACCGTCGAAATCGCCTTTTACTTCTGCATGATATCGATCTGGAAATGGGCTGGATTGAAAAGGCTCGAACCGATGCTGGCATTGTGGCTCGCGGTTCGCGCGATTTATGGGTTATGGCCCGACATGCCAGAACGCATCGTCATGCTTTTGGTACTGCGCTATCTCCCCTTCTTCATCATCGGGATGCTGTCGTACCGTGTATGGTCCGGTCAGCGAAGCTGGCGCCAGCAATCTCCCTACTCCCTCCTTGCACTGCTGTCGGTCGCCTTCGTGGAAAGTTGGGACGTCACGCTAATGGCTTGTATTCTGCTTGCAGGCTTTGCAGCGCTGATCAGAGGGCATTTGCAGTGGATCGCGTCACGTCCACTGCTCTGGATGGGTGGGATCAGCTATTCCTTCTACCTCATCCATCAGCATGTGGGTTTTGTCGTGATGCTGAAAATGGCGGAGCAGGGCTACAGCCCGTGGCTTGCCTTCTTCTCCGCGTTTCTTGTCGCGTTAACTTTGGGCACGGGCATCAACAGGCTGGTGGAGCGCCCCGCCGGTGAGGCGATAATATCGTGGTGGCGACGGCGGCGTGGAAAGAGGTTTGTGCACGCTGAAGCCTCGTCCCGGCCTATTTGATGAAGATGTCTATTCTGTCGCACAGACAGTGGGGGTGAGCGGAAGGAGAAGCACAGGGGCTCGGCATTGGTGCCAAGCCCCTGCAAAGATTTATTGCGCGCGGGGGGCGGCTGCTGCCGCGTTGGCAGGCAACCCGCCCATCTGCGTGACCAGCTTGGTATAGGCGTCCAGATAGGCGAGCACGATCACCTGACCGATTTCGGTATTCTGGTAGCCGCTAGCACCGGCAGCAGCAAAGCCACCCCACCAACCGGCACCACCGCCACCACCGAAGCCGATGTCGGTCTTGCGCGCATAGCCTTCGGTCAGCGCCTCTTCTTCAGTCGTACGGGCGTTGACGATGGAAAGCGTGACGTTCGCTTCCTTCTTCTTGATGTTCAGGCCGCCAGCAAGTGCGCCGAACGTGCCGCCCATCAGGCCGCCAAGTGCCGCGCCGAAGCCGCCGCCGCCAGAGTTGCGGTTGGACGAGACAATGTCAGGCTCCAGATAATAGTCGGCTGCCTTGACCTGGCCCCGGCCCAGGTTCGATCCAGCCTGCAATTCGCCCGAGTCCGCCATGGCGCGTTCCATCGCCCGGCTCTGCATGGCGCGGCCGCGGTTGACGATGCCGAAGCAGCCAGACTGCTGGATGAACACCTTGAGGATCGCTTCCGGGCTGCCCAGGTTCAACTCGCGCCACCACTGGTTGTCGGGTTCGACGATCGCGACAGTGCCAAGGCGGCGGGTACAGCGGGGAATCTCCTGCTGAGCGCGCTCCTGCGACCTGCGGCCCGAGGAGGCGCCTTTGGTGGTGCCATCCTTATAGGTCTTGCCAGAAGAACTCATATTCGTCTGCGCCATCGCAGACATCGGCGTAACAAGCATCGATGCTGTCGCGACGAGCGCGGAAACCGTCTTGAACATTGCCCCAAATCCCTTTCGAGCGGTTAATTATGGAATTTTTATTATGGTACGACCCGTTTAAGGCTCGCGTCAATTACCATAGCTCGCGGGCTTTTCCTACTGATGGTCAGGCTGTTTGCAAGCTCTGCTGACAGGCCCGCAAATGGCTGCTATCGGCGCGGTCCATGACCAACCTTTCGCACATCCGTAATTTCTCGATCATCGCGCATATCGACCATGGCAAGTCAACGCTGGCCGACCGGCTGATCCAGCGCACCGGGGGGCTGACCGACCGGGAGATGTCGGCCCAGGTCCTCGACAATATGGATATCGAGAAGGAGCGCGGCATCACGATCAAGGCGCAGACCGTGCGCCTCGACTATGTCGCGAAAAATGGTGAGACGTATGAGCTCAACCTCATGGACACGCCAGGCCATGTCGACTTCGCCTATGAAGTGAGCCGGAGCCTCGCCGCCTGCGAGGGCGCGTTGCTGGTGGTCGATGCGGCGCAGGGCGTGGAGGCGCAGACGCTGGCCAATGTCTATCAGTCAATCGAGCATGACCATGAGATCGTGCCGGTGCTGAACAAGATCGACCTGCCTGCCGCCGAACCGGAAAAGGTCCGAGCGGAGATCGAGGAAGTGATCGGCCTGGACGCTTCGGAAGCGGTGCTGGCGAGCGCGAAGTCGGGTATCGGCATCGACGATATTCTCGAAGCCATCGTCGCCAAGATTCCGCCGCCCAAGGGCGACCGCAACGCGCCGCTGGAAGCGATGCTGGTCGACAGCTGGTATGACCCTTATCTCGGCGTCGTCATCCTGGTCCGCGTCGTCAATGGCGTGATCAAGAAGGGGCAGCAGATCAAGTTCATGATCGGCGAGACCGAGCATCTGATCGACCGCGTCGGATGCATGCGGCCCAAGATCGAACAGCTGCCGGAACTCGGGCCGGGCGAGATCGGCTTCATCACGGCGCAGATCAAGGACATCAGCCAGACCCGCGTGGGCGACACGATCACCACGGTCAAGAATCCTGCCGCCAATCCGCTGCCGGGCTTCAAGGAAGTGCAGCCGGTGGTCTTCTGTGGGCTGTTCCCGGTCGATGCCAATGATTTTGAGAAGCTGCGCGATTCGATTTCGAAGCTGCGGCTGAACGATGCGTCCTTCTCCTTCGAGATGGAGACGTCGGCGGCGCTGGGCTTCGGCTTCCGCTGCGGTTTCCTGGGGCTGCTGCATCTGGAGATCATCCAGGAGCGGCTGACGCGCGAATATGATCTCGACCTCATCACCACCGCGCCGTCGGTGGTCTATGAGATGCACATGAAGGATGGGGAGGTGCGCCATCTGCACAACCCCGCCGACATGCCCGACCCGAACCATATCGAGATGATCGAGGAACCATGGATCGAGGCGGTGATCTACTGCCCCGATGAATATCTGGGGTCGATCCTGAAGCTCTGCCAGGACCGGCGCGGTATCCAGAAGAACCTGACCTATGTCGGCGGACGCGCGCAGGTGACCTATGAGCTGCCCCTTAACGAGGTGGTGTTCGACTTTTACGATCGCTTGAAGTCGATTTCGCGCGGTTATGCGAGCTTCGACTATCATCAGATCGGGACGCGCGAAGGCGACTTGGTCAAGATGAGCATCCTCGTCAACAATGAGCCGGTCGACGCGCTGTCGATGATCGTTCACCGAAGCGCGGCCGAAGCGCGCGGGCGGCATATGTGCGAGCGGTTGAAGGACCTGATCCCCCGCCACCTGTTCAAGATTCCGATCCAGGCGGCGATCGGCGGTAAGGTGATCGCGCGGGAGACGATCGCGGCGATGCGCAAGGACGTCACGGCGAAATGCTATGGCGGCGACATCACGCGTAAGAAGAAGCTGCTGGAGAAGCAGAAAGAGGGCAAGAAGCGGATGCGGGAATATGGGTCTGTACAGATCCCGCAGGAGGCATTCATTGCGGCGCTGCGGATGGGGGATGAGAGCTAACAACTCCTTCGTTCGGGGTGACCTCCTCCAAACCTCCTCCTTTCGTGGAGGGCCGCGTTAGCCAAGGATTGACGCGGGCGGGGCATCCATGATCATGTCCGTCCGCACTTCTTGATGGGACGAATGATGAGCGACGCCTGGCTGTATGACGAGCATCCTGCGATGTTTCGCGCGCATCCGTTTCTGTTCATCCTGCTGCTGATTTCTGTCGTGGGGCTGCTGGCGATTGGGGTCTGGTGGCTGCGGACGAAGGGGGAGCGGTTGGCATTGTCCGACCGGGAGGTGCTGATGGAGCGCGGGCTGCTGGCCAAGCAGCGGACCGAGATTGCGCTGTCGAGCATTCGTAGCGTGCGCATCACGCAGACATTCGGGCAGCGCATCTTCGATGTCGGCAATGTCGAACTGTTCAGTGCGGGCGACATCGCGGAAATCGCGGTCAGGTCCATGCCTCGGCCGGGCCGCATCCGGAACATCGCGGCGTCGCGCAATCTGGATTTGCTGCCACAGCGTTGACGGGCGTTCGCGCCCCCTTGACCTGACGCCAATTTATTTCGACGATATGTCCTGACTGAAGGGACAATGAAAAGCCTGTATCCGGGGAAGGATGCCGCTGGGTGACGCTGCTTCGCAATGGCGCGGGGCGCGGTTGCAAAGGGTGTCCTTCATGGCCTTGCCGGTGATGCTTTCGCTGCCTGAATTAACTGAGCCGCAGCGTGAGGCCGTTCGTGAGGCCTGCGGCTTTGCCTGCGTCCGATGTGGCGTCACCATCTATCGCTATCTTCGCCTGCCTGATTCGCCCCAAGCGACATTGCTCTGCCCGACTTGCCATGCGCTGGTGGAGGAGGGGCGGCTGACCACGGCGCAGGTGCAGGGATTTCATACCAATCCGGTGGTCCGCCAGCGGCACTTCGCCCGGGACCGCATGCCATTTTCCTCGGAGTTGCCGACTTTGATCGTCGGAGGCTCACGGCCGCTGCGCGATACGCCGATTCCGCTGGTGCTGGATGGGGAGCCGATCCTGATGTTCGCGCCGCCACGCCGCAGCCGGGGCGCGACGCGGATTAGCCTGCGGCTCGGTGATCCGGACGGCAATCCGGTGCAGGTGATTCAAGGCAATGAATGGCTGGCCGCCAATGGTAGCTGGCGGTTCCTGCTGCGTGGTGATCGCTACAGCGTCATGGCGGCGCGGGGCGAGGGCCTAGCCATTTTGCGGATCGTGGCGCGTAACCGGATCGCCGTGGAGCATCTGCGCACGACCATCCGGGGGCGGCGGTTGGAGGTGACGCCGGATTGGCTGGAGATCGACGGTAAGCGCCATGTGAACCGGATCGGTAGCGGCGCGCTTGTAGGACTGGAATGTTGAGGGGAGGCGCCAAAAATGGCGGATTTCCGTCGAAGTTCACAGTGTATGCGCGCGCGAGAGCGAGCGCGCGTGGGCGCGAGGGAGTGATGTGGACGTTTCAAAGAGAGGGGCGGGGATAGGGTTGTTGTGGGGGAATAGGACAGGGTGAATTTTGGTCTGGTGTTGGGAATAGGATGGTTTTTGGAGGGGGTGTGGTGTTTGGGTGACTGTGACCGTTCCCTCCCGCAAGCGTTCAAATCAGGCACGTGATTCGTTTGAAGGGTTAGGGGGGCGAGCGTAGTGAGCTTCTTTTAATCATATCGGCGTTGCGCTGGCCCACCCCCCGGCCCCCTCCCGCTTGCGGGAGGGGGAGCAGGAGTGCGCTAACCGCATCTCGCTGAGGTGATTACCATCTTCTCGTCATAGCTGACGGTGAGGCGATCGGGGCGGAAGTCCATGGTCATGGCCATGCCGGGGGCGCCCCAGCGGAGGGTGCGGGCGCCGGATGCTTCCAGCAGTTGCGCTCCGATGTCGGCGCTTGCGGTCTGGCCGACGAAACGGTCGAGGCCGTCGTTGCGGCAAGGCCCCTCGGCTGTCGCGGGCGTGGTGGCGGGGCCTTGTCCGTCAGCCGTGGTGCAGGCCGCTAGCAATAGGGGAATCATCAGCGCCGCTGCCCGCATCATTCTCGTTCCTATTCGGTGCGTGTCATCTTGAGGCGGCCGCCCTTGACCGCGAAGGCCAGGCGTCCTTCCACAAGGTCAACGGCATCGCGGCCGAATTGTTCATAGCGCCAGCCTTCCAGGATCGACAGGTCATCGCGGACACCTGCGGCCAGCGCGTCCAGATCGTCGCTCCGGGCCAAGAGGCGGGCGGCGACGTTGATGTCGCGCGAGCGAATCTTGAGGAGGAGCTTTAGCAAATCCGCGACTAGCGCGCCGTCCTTGCCAAGGCCGGGACGCTTGGGATCGCGTTCGGGCATCTCATCCTTGTCGAGCGGCGTGTGGCTGCCGAGCGCCGCCATCAGGCGGGCGCCGATGTCGTTGGTCTTCCAGGTGGCGGACAGGCCGCGCACCTTGCCAAGGTCTTCCTGGGACCGGGGCGGATGGCTGGCGATGTCGGCCAGCGTCTCATCCTTGACGATGCGACCGCGCGGCAAATTCTTGTCTTGCGCCTCGATCTCGCGCCATGCGGCGAGCGCTTTCAGGCGGCCGAGCACATCGGCCTTGCGGCTGGCGATGCGGACGCGTTTCCAGGCTTCATGCGGCTCGTTCACATAGTTGGAGGGATCGCAGACACGCTCCATTTCCTGGTCCAGCCAATCGCCGCGGCCGGTCTTGCGCAATTCCTCCAGCATCATCGGGAAAATCTGGATCAGATAGGTGACGTCGCCGATGGCATAATCGATCTGCCGCTTGTCGAGCGGGCGGCGTCCCCAGTCGGTGAAACGCGCGCCCTTGTCGAGTTGTACGCCGAGCCACGCGTCGATAAGGTTGCCGTAGCCGATCTGCTCGCCAAGGCCCAAGGCCATCGCCGCGATCTGCGTGTCGAACATCGGATGCGGGGTCCGGCCGGTCAGGTTGTAGATAATCTCCAGGTCCTGCCCGCCTGCATGAAAGACCTTCAGCACATCCTCGTTGTCGACCATCAGGTCGAGCAGGGGGCTAAGGTCTAGGCCCGGCGCCTTGGGGTCGATCGCGGCTGCTTCGTTGCTGTCGGCCACCTGGACGAGGCAGAGGTCGGGCCAGTAGCTGTTTTCGCGCATGAATTCGGTATCGACCGCGATGTAGGGCGATTTGGCGATACGGGCGCAGAATGAAGCGAGAGTCTTGCTGTCGGTGATCAGCGGATGGATTTGCATATGGTCTTCGATCTTATTATGGGCTGGCCCGCTCCCTGGCGGGCTCGTCGATGTTCGACATGAGTGCCCATAGCGGGGCTGCAACAATTTGTCATTTCCGTAAAACGAAGCTGAAAGACCAAAACGCCATGCACGCCTATCGCACCCACACCTGCGGCGCCCTTCGTGAAGGTGATGTCGGCGCGACTGTCCGCCTGTCGGGATGGATCCATCGCAAGCGTGATCATGGCGGCGTGCTGTTCATCGACCTGCGCGATCATTATGGGATCACCCAAATCGTCGCGAAGGCGGACAGCGATCCGCTGAGGGTGCTTGAGGCGTTGCGCCTCGAATCAGTGGTGACGATCGACGGCACGGTCGTGGCGCGCGGCCCCGAAGCGACCAACCCCAAGATGCCGACCGGCACGATCGAGGTCGTGGCCGATAGCGTGACGGTGCAGTCGACCGCCGCCGAATTGCCGCTGCCGGTCGCGGGGGAGCAGGAGTATCCCGAGGATATCCGCCTGCGCTACCGCTTCCTCGACCTGCGGCGCGAAACGCTGCATGCGAACATCGTCAAGCGGACCAAGGTCATCTCCGACATGCGCCGCCGCATGGAAGGCGCTGGCTTCACCGAATATTCGACGCCGATCTTGACCGCGAGCAGCCCGGAAGGCGCGCGCGACTTTCTGGTGCCGAGCCGCATCCATCCGGGGAAATTCTACGCCCTGCCGCAGGCGCCGCAGCAATATAAGCAGCTGCTGATGGTGGCGGGCTTTGACCGCTATTTCCAGATCGCACCCTGCTTCCGCGACGAAGACCCGCGCGCCGACCGTCTGCCGGGCGAGTTCTACCAGCTTGACCTCGAAATGAGCTTCGTCACGCAGGAGGATGTGTGGAGCACGATGGAGCCGGTGATTGCTGAGGTGTTCGAGCAGTTCGCCGACGGCAAGCCGGTGACGCCAGCGGGCAGCTTCCCGCGCATTCCTCATGACGAGGCGATCCTGAAATATGGATCGGACAAGCCGGACCTGCGCAATCCGATCCTGATTCAGGACGTGACCGAGCATTTCCATGGGTCGGGCTTCGGCATCTTTGCGTCGCTGGTCGAGAGCGGCAGCGTCATTCGTGCGATCCCGGCTCCCGGCGCTGGTGCGGGCAGCCGTAAATTCTTCGATGACATGAATAATTGGGCGCGGGGCGAGGGCTATTCCGGCCTTGGCTATATCAACATCAAGGATGGCGCACCCGGCGGTCCCATTGCCAAGAACCATGGCGAGGAGCGGACGGCAAAGCTGATCGAGGCGCTAGGCCTTGGTCCCAATGATGGCGTGTTCTTCGCTGCGGGCAAGGAAAGCCAGGCTGCGAAGCTGGCGGGTCTGGCGCGCATTCGCGTGGGCGAGCAGCTCGACCTGATCGACAAGGACCGGTTCGAACTGTGCTGGATCGTCGATTTCCCCTTCTACGAATATGACGAGGAATCGAAGTCGGTCGACTTTGCGCATAACCCCTTCTCCATGCCGCAGGGCGGGATGGATGCGCTGGAACATCAGGACCCGCTGACGATCAAGGCGTATCAGTATGACATGGTCTGCAACGGCTATGAGATTGCTTCAGGGTCGATCCGTAACCAATCGCCTGAGCTGATGGTGAAGGCGTTTGAGAAGGTCGGCCTTAGTCAGCAGGATGTGGAGGAGCGCTTTGGCGGCCTCTATCGCGCGTTCCAATATGGCGCCCCGCCTCATGGCGGCATGGCGGCTGGCGTGGATCGCATCGTCATGCTGCTGTGCGGGGCGCAGAACCTGCGCGAAGTGACGCTGTTCCCGATGAACCAGCGCGCCGAGGACCTGCTCATGGGCGCGCCCAGCGCGGCGGAGTTCAAGCAGCTGCGTGAACTGCATGTCCGGGTCGTGGAGCCGCAGGCCAAGGCTTGATCACCCTACCGTCATCCCAGCGAAAGCTGGGATCTCGGTCGAGATCGCACTTCGCCTCTTGAGATCCCAGCGTTCGCTGGGATGACGGGGCAGGGGCGGGGTAGATTTGACTTTTCGTCGCTTCAGGCGTTGCTTTCCTCATCTGCACAGGAAGGATGACGCGCATGGCGATTGACCTTGCCGACTATGAGAAGGGCAAGCCTCTCAAGGGCGACTATGAGGCGGAGCTGGAAAAGCTGCAGGGGCGGCTGGCGAAGATTCAGGTTGCCCATGTGATCCATGACCGGCGGTCGGTCATCCTGTTCGAAGGCTGGGACGCGGCGGGGAAGGGCGGCATCATCAAGCGGATGACGGCGCAATGGGACCCGCGCTATTATCGCGTCTGGCCCATCGCCGCGCCGTCCGCCGAAGAATGCGACCATCATTTTCTCTGGCGTTTCTGGACCCGGCTGCCTGCGGGCCGCAACATCGCGGTGTTCGACCGCAGTTGGTACGGGCGCGTGCTGGTCGAGCGGGTGGAGGGGCTCTGCTCCAAGGGCGAATGGAAGCGCGCCTATGACGAGATAAACGCCTTTGAAAAGCAGCAGGAGGATGCGGGTACCAACATCATCAAGCTGTTCGTCCACATTACCCAGGAAACGCAGGACAAGCAGCTGGCGCAGCGGCTCGATACGCCGTGGAAGCGGTGGAAGACGGGCGCGGAGGATTATCGCAACCGGGCGCGGCGTGACGATTATCTCGACGCGATGCACGACATGTTCAAGAAGACGGACAGCAAATATGCGCCATGGCAGGTGATCGACAATAATCACCGTGCGGCCGGGCGGATCGCCGCGCTGAAATATGTCGCCAAGTCATTGGAAAAGTTGGTGCCGATGGATTTTCCTGAGGCCGACCCGGAGGTGGTCAAGCTCGCCAAGGAAGCATTCAACTATAAGATGCCGTAAAAAACCAAGACAAAACAGTGCGTTGTCATAAATCTGTCATCAAAATCTAACTGCTCATTTACCATTCGGGCGCTACCAGCAACTCATGTACGCGCCCATGATGCTCGATCCTTCGCCGTCGCTGCCTCGCTGGCAGGGCTTGCCCTTCGTCTCCACCAGTCCGGCGATCCGGATTGGGCGGCCGTTGAGCGAAGCGGTGGAGCATTTTCAGCAAAATCCTTCGCTGCGGCTCCTGCCCGTTCTGGACGAAGCGGATCGGCCCAAGGGCGCGATCTATGAGCGGGACATGCGACGGATTCTGTTCAATCCTTTTGGCCATGCGCTGCTGCGTAACCCGAGCTTTGGCGGGCGGTTGGATGACCATATCCGGCCCTGCGCCTCGGTCGAGCGGAGCGCCACGATCGAGATGCTGATCGACCTCTACGCAGCGCAGGGGCAAAAGTGCGAAGGGCTGATTGTCATAGAAGGCGGCCGTTATGCCGGGATGGTCGGCGGGCAGTTGCTGCTGAAGCTGGCAGCGGAGCGGGATGCACGCGTGGCGATCGCGCGGGCGGAGCGATTGGAGCGCGTGACGCGGGAGAGCGGCAGCTTTCGCGACGATATCGCGACGCTGATCGCCGATCTGGTGGGGATGGCGGATATGCTGTCCCGGCTGGCGAGCGACGCCGCGGAACGCGCGGCCCATAACGGGCAGGCGGCTGCGGGCATGGCGGTGGCCGCCGCGCAAACCGCTGACAATTTGTCCGGCATTGCAGGGTCGGCCAACGACCTTGGCCTGCTGTTCCAATCGATCGAGGATGAGGTGCGTCAGGCGGGTGCCGCGATCAAGGCGGCGGTCGAACAGACGCGGCTGGGGTCAGCACAGACCCAACAATTGCGCATTCAGGCAGATGGCATCGGAGAAGTGACGGCGTTGATCGACGCGGTTGCCCGGGCAACCGCGACGCTGGCCCTGAACGCGGGCATAGAGGCCGCACGCGCCGGCGAGGCGGGCCAAGGCTTTGCCGTTGTCGCGCGCGAGGTGAAGCTGCTTGCGGGGCAGACCCGCGACGCCGCAGCGGAAATTGCCGATCGGATAGACCATATCCGCGCGACTGTCGGTCATGTGGCGCAAGGCCATGCGTTGATGGGGTCCGCGATTGAGACGGCCGATCGGCTGTCGGCTTCCGTGTTCGACGCGGTGGCGCGCCATGGCGCCTTCAGCCGGGGCATCGCCGCCAGCATGTCCGAAGCGGGCGAGTCCAGCGATCATGTCCGGCTGAGCGCCAGCCAGATCAGCGGCAATGCCGACGCGGCGGTCGATGGCGCGCGCAACATCCGGCATGCGGCAAGCCAACTTGCGGGCGAAGCGCAGCGGCTGGATGCGCGGGCCAGTCTCTTTATCGAGGCTATTCGATTGGATTGACGTCGGCTTCAGGAAAAATGGCTGGCGCCATGCGCAAATGCGGCTAACCTTTCCATCCAACAAGAAGGAGAGGAAAGCCATGCTCGTGATGTTCGTGGGCGCCGACCGGACCGAAACCGCCATCAATGCCGCGCAGGTCACCTTCGTATCGTCCGTCACGGACGGCACCCGCATCCGCTTTGGTGAAGGCCGTAGCGTCACCGTGGTCGAACCGATCGCCCAGGTGATGGAGGATCTCAATCAGGCGTTACGGCCGCACGAATAGCGCCGTGTCCGGCGCTACGCCGTAACCGATGCTTTGCGTATGCCTGAGAAGCATCCTATACTGATGGCTTGATGCCAGGACTCAGGACAGCAATGAAATCCAATTTCTTCCGGGGCGCCGTTGCCCTTGGCGCACTCGCGCTCATCCCCGCCACCACGGCCGCGCTCGCGGACGGGGAAGCGAGCAGCTACAAGGCGCTAGACGAGTTCATGGACGTCTTCCAGAAAGTCCGCAGCGACTATGTCGAGAAGGTGGATGACGAAAAGCTGATCAAGGGTGCGATTGACGGCATGCTGGCCAGCCTCGACCCGCATTCCAGCTTCCTCGACGCGCGCGATTTCCAGAATCTGCGGACCCAGACGGAGGGCAGCTATGGCGGCCTTGGCCTGTCGGTCACGCAGGAGGATGGCGCGGTCAAGGTGATTGCGCCGACGCAGGACACTCCCGCCTGGCGCGCGGGGATCAAGGCGGGCGATTATATCACCCATCTCGACGGGCAGCTCATCTATGGCGGCACGCTGGATGAAGCGGTCGACAAGATGCGCGGCGCTCCAGGCACATCGATCAAGCTGACCATCGTGCGCGCGGGCCGTGACAAGCCGATCGAAGTGACGCTGACGCGCGAGATCATCCAGCTGAAGCCGGTAAAGTGGGAAGTGAAGAACGGCGTTGGCGTGATCAACATCGTCAGTTTCTCCGCCAATACCGGCGCCGACCTGCGACAGGCGATCCGCAGCATCGACAAGAGCCTTGGGCATAAGCCGACGGGCTATATCCTCGACCTCCGGTCCAATCCGGGCGGGTTGCTGGATGAAGCCGTGTCCGTGAGCGACGCGTTCCTGGAGCGTGGCGAGATCGTTTCGCAGCGCGGCCGCAACAAGGGCGATGTCGAGCGCTATTATGCCAAGCCCGGCGACGATGCGAAGGGCCTGCCGGTCGTTGTTTTGGTCGATGCGGGGTCTGCTTCAGCGTCCGAAATCGTCGCGGGCGCGCTTCAGGACCAGCATCGTGCTTTGGTGATGGGTGAGCGCAGCTTCGGCAAGGGCAGCGTGCAGACGATGCTGCCGCTCACCAATACGACCGCGCTCAAGCTGACGACGGCGCGCTATTATACGCCGTCGGGCCGGTCAGTGCAGGAAGGCGGGATCGAGCCTGACGTTCGCGTGCCGCAGTTGTCGGACCCCGATTACAAGAACCGGCCGAAGTTCCGCGAAAGCGATCTGCGACGTCACCTGATCAATGAGATCAAGACGGATAATGCCGCGTTGGAAGAAGACACCAAGGAAGATCCGCGCTTCGCCATGTCTGCTGACGAGCTGAAGAAGAAGGGGATTGAGGATTTCCAGCTGGATTATGCGCTGAAGACGATCGCGCGGCTGGCGGCGAAGCCCGGTGCGGTGATCGCGCAGGCGCAGCCGATGGGGAAGAACGCGGCGCGGTGAGCGGGCCGGTTGGTTTCGCCTTTCGAGGGGCCAGTCATTTCCCTTTCGGCAAGCGGGCGAGGAATGCGTTGGACGAGTAGCGGACTTCCTCCCTCTCCCCTTCAGGGGAGAGGGCTGGGGAGAGGGGAATAAGGAAACGGCGTCCTAACAGTCCCCTCTCCCGCCTTCGCTAAGCTCGGCACCTCGGCCAGAGGCACGTGACTCTGGCCGACCCCTGAAGGGGAGAGGGAATGGTTCGAACCCTTAACGAGCTTCGCGTCACTCCGGATAACCGATCTCCATCACCTCATATTCCTTCTCCCCGGCGGGCAGCATGACGCGGCGTAGATCGCCTACCGCGGCATTGCGCAGGGCGCGCGCGATGGGGGAGCTCCAGCCGATCCGACCCGCGCTGGCGTCGGTCTCGTCATTGCCAACGATGGTGACGGTGCGGTGATTGTCGTCTTCGTCGGCGATCGTCACGGTCGCGCCGAAGAAGACGCGGGTCTTGTCGGGCTGCTGACGCGGATCGACGACTTTCGCGTCCTTCATCTTCTTTGACAGGCGGCGGAGTTGGCCGTCGATCTCACGCATGCGCTTGCGGCCGTAGAGATAGTCGCCATTCTCACTGCGGTCGCCATTGCCCGCTGCCCAGCTGACGATCTCCACGATGCGGGGCCGCTCAACGCCGAGCAACTGGTCATATTCGGCGCGGAGCTTCGCGAAGCCTTCAGGGCTGATGTAATTAGGGTGAGGGGTCATGGCCAGACGGTCCTATCCCTTCGAATGCAGCTTGTCGAAGTCCTCATCTCAACGAAGAGAAGTGGGGGGCTTCGACAGGCTCAGCCCGAATGGAGAATAAGGGCGGTCAGCCTGGAGTTTGCTTGCCCAGATATTTGGAGAGGGGGGTGTTGGAGCCCCGGAAGCGGGCGCGTTCAGGGTTCATCGCTTCATAGACAACCGCATTTTCCAGCACGCGCTGTACATAGTTGCGCGTTTCGAAAAGCGGGATCTGCTCGATCCAGCGCAACATGTCGGCGCCCGGCAGGCGCGGGTCGCCATTGGCCGAAATCCAGCGGTTCACATTGCCGGGACCGGCATTATAGGCCGCGACGGCCAGCGGGTAGCTGCCGCCATAATAGTTGAGCATGCGCTGGAAATAGGATGATCCGAGCATGATGTTGTAACTCGGGTCGTTGAGCGAGCCGGGATCATAGCCGAGGCCGAGCTTGCCCGCCTGTTCCCGCGCGGTGCCGGGCATCAGTTGCATCAGACCGCGCGCGCCAGCATGGCTGACGATCTGCCGGTCGAACTGGCTTTCCTGCCGCGCGATGGCATGCACCATCGTCCAGTTGGATTGCGCCGTCGGCGGCACAGGCACGCGAGGGAATGCGCTTTCACCATAGCCGGTGAGGCCGCTCGACACGGCACGGCGGCCGACCATTACGCCCATGTCGGGCCTGCCGATGCTCTTGGCGAGTTCGGCGGCGAGATAATGATCGCTGTCGCTGTCGGCATTATTGGCGATGGCGCGGGCGAATTTGCTCTGATCTTCCCAATAGCCCATCTGCCCCAGCGCCTTCACGGCGCGGACGACCGAGCGATTGTTGAAGGACGTGCGATCGGCGGCGGAAATCTCCACGGCCCGTTCCACGAGGGCAGGCGCGGGCACCGGCTTTCCGACGCGTTCCAGGGCAAGTTGGCCGTAGAACTGATCCGGGAACACCGAAGCCTGGGCGAAATAGCTGGTCGCGGTGGCCGTATCACCGGCTGCCAGTGCTGCGCGGCCTGCCCAATAATAGCCCTTTGACTGGGTCTGGGGGGATTTGGCAGCCGTTGCGTAGCGCCGGAACATCGCCGCCGCGTCCGATGGGCGGTTCAGATTGTAGAAGGCGGTCGATCCCGCCAGCCAGGCGAGGCTGGTATAGTCATCGCGCTCGCCGATCGGGCGGCTGGAAACGTCGGTGCCGGGCGCATAGGCGTCGTCAAGCTTGCTGGCGATGCCATAGGCGAAGCTCCACTGGCTGTCATTGGCGGCGGCGCGCGCCTGGCCGAGCAATGTCTCATACCATTTTTCCGCATTGCCCGGGCGGAAGGTCAGCTGGGGACGGTTGGCGAGATATTGCCGCGCGGCGATCCAGTTGCCCGTGTTCAACAGCCAGGTCGCCTTGTCCGCAACGAAGCCCGCGTCGGATATGCCGACCGGTTCCGCGACTTGCATCCGGGCGGCGGCGTCCGGCGCCTTCTGGCGGAAGGCGATGCGCGCTTCGTAGACCGGCCGTCGCGTGGGCGTCACATAAGCGAGCATCCGTTGCGCCCCGGCGATGTCGCCGCCCCACAGTAGCACGTCGGCGCGCTGATCATGGTCCGCACTCGTCCAGCTGCTGCCGAAGAGCGATAGCAGCCGAGCCTCGTCATCCGGCGAAAGCGTGCCGCCGACCCAGGCGCTGCGTGCGGCGATGCGGGCTTCGGGCATGCGGCCCACCTGCATCAGCGCCAGCGCATTGCGCGCATGGCCGGTTGCGGTGCGCGCGGGGAAGCGGGCGAAGAAGGCTGTAACCTGACGCGGATCATAGCTGTTGGGATTGATGCCGGTTTCCGCCAGCCGCCGCATCCGGTCCTCCCCCGGCCAACCCGGATTGGCGAGGATGAAGCTGGCATAGGTCGAAAAGCCCAGGCCATCGCTCTGCTGCAACGCGCGCCACTGGCTGATAGTCGCGGAGACGGACGGATCGGAAGCAACGCCGATTCGGTTGCTGACCTGATTCCAGGGCGATGGCTGAGGCGATGACTGAGTCGAGGCGGGCAGTTGCTGGACCACCGCGCCAGCCGGATAGGGCGACGCGACGGGGGCTTCAGTCTGGGCGCTGGCGCCGGCGGTAAAAAGAAGAAGAGCGATCAAGGGCATGCGGACCATTGCTGTTTCGAGGTGGCGAGCTGACAGCCTACTGGACATCATCGCAATTCCATCCTTATCAGGCCCTGAATGACGCGCTATAGCGCGCCGACGCCTACACTCGACAGTGTGCCCCGGAATGCCGGTGAATTGAAGGAGTTTATTGATGTTTTCCGGGTCGATTCCGGCGCTGGTCACCCCTTTCCGCGACGGAGCCGTGGATGAGGCGGCATTTCGCGCGCTGGTGGATTGGCAGATCGAGGAGGGAAGCAGTGCCTTGGTGCCCTGCGGCACCACCGGCGAAAGCGCGACCATGACGGTCGAGGAGCATAATCGCGTCGTCGCGATCTGTGTCGATCAGGCCGCGGGCCGGGTGCCGGTGATCGCGGGCTGTGGGTCCAATGACACGCGAATCGCTCTGGAGCATATGTTCGCGGCGCAGGCGTCTGGCGCGGACGCGGCGCTGGTGGTCGCGCCTTATTATAACAAGCCGAACCAGGAAGGCGTCTATCAGCATTTCGCCTATCTGGCCGAGCGCTGTCAGCTGCCGATCGTCCTTTACAATGTGCCGAGCCGCACGATCACCGACATTGGCGTGCCAGTGATCCACCGCCTGACGGAAGAATATCAGACGATCGTGGGCATAAAGGACGCCACCGGGAATCTGGGGCGGGTCACCGCGCAGCGGCTCGCCTGCCGCGATGATTTCTGCCAGCTGTCCGGCAATGACGAAACCGCGCTGGGATTTAACGCCATGGGGGGCAGGGGCTGTATCTCCGTCACGGCCAATGTCGCGCCGCGTCTCTGCGCGGAGTTCCAGGCGGCTTGCGCGTCGGGTGACTGGGCTGGTGCACTGGCGTTACAGGACCGGCTCTACCCGCTGCACGACGCGCTGTTCAGCGATTCTTCACCTGGGCCGGTTAAATATGCGCTCAGCCGCGTGCGGTCCGACATGCCGGGTGAGCTGCGGCTGCCGATCACCTGGCCTTCGGAATCGAGCCGCGCCGCTGTCGATCGGGCTTTGGAAATTGCGGGTCTCGTCTAAATGGGCTGCGGCCTTATATGGTGAAGTGAGTTAATTAAGAGTCCCATGGCCCGCCCCCGTCCCGAATTGTTCGACAAGAAGAAGATCGTCGCCGAGAACCGGCGCGCGCGTTTTGAATATTTCCTTGAGGATGTGTTCGAAGCGGGCATCGCGCTGCAAGGCACGGAGGTGAAATCACTCCGTTTCGGCGAGGGCAACATCGCCGAGAGCTATGCCGAGGTGAAGGGCGATCAGGTGTGGCTGGTCAACAGCAACATCCCCGAATTCAGCCACGGCAATCGCTATAATCATGAGCCCAAGCGGCCCCGCAAGCTGTTGCTGCACGAGCGGGAGATCGCGCGCATGCATGGTGCGGTCGAACGCAAGGGCATGACGCTCGTCCCCTTGAGCGTCTATTTCAACAGCCGGGGCAAGGCGAAGGTCGAGCTGGCGCTGGCCAAGGGCAAGAAGACGCACGACAAGCGTGAAACGATCAAGGAACGCGACTGGAAACGTGATCAGCAGCGCATCATGAAGGACCATCGCTGATGGGTCCGAAGGCGAGCATGGGCCGTCTTGCCCGCTGGTGGCACGCCAACGCGCCGACCCGTGAATCGCTGGAAGACAACCGCTTCATTGCCCCCGTGGCGCATCGTGTGCTGGAACCCTCGCTGTGGCGCTTCACCCGCCGTTCCGTGCCGCGAGGCGTGGCATTGGGATTGCTGGTCGGGATATTCCTGCTGATCCCCGGCGTGCAGATTGCGGGCGCGGCGCTGCTGGCGCTGCCTTTCCGGGCCAATATTCCGCTGGCGGCAGCCATGACGTTCCTGTCCAACCCGGCGACTACACCGCTGTTCCTTATGGCTTCGGTCTATATCGGCAACTGGTTCCTGGGCCGCAGCGCTGACGCGTCCGGTTTCATGGCGCTGGTCGATAAGCATGCGTCGATCCGCGAATGGTGCGGCTGGCTCTTTTCCGAAGCGGCGCCCGCCATGCTGTTTGGGCTGGCGTTGATTTCGATCGCGTTCGCGGTGGTGGGATATTTCCTTGCCGACTGGATCTGGCGCCATCGGATGGGCCGGAAATGGCATGCGCGTAAATTGAGGATTGGCAAGGCACCCGAAAGCAGCGCATTGGAAGAAGTCGCCCGCGTCTGACGTCGGCGAATAGTCCAGGCGTTTTCAGGGGGAAGGCCGGCCGATGGCCTCGCGCGTCAAAAGGGATGAGGAAGCGTGGACGGGCGAGCGCCCTTCCCGGCTGTCCCTGCCGCTGCTGATATTGGCGGCGCTGCTTTCGGCGGTTCTCGTCATCTATGCGACCGGCAACCCCGCTATTGCCACAGGGTTCGGCGCGATGATCCTTGCCATCGCCGCGCTGCTCAGCTGGTATCGGCGTATTTTCCCGGAAGAAGCCGCCGATGGCGAGGCGGTGCCGGATTGGACGGTAGCGCGCGCTGCTGCGGATGCGTCCAACATGGCGATTGCCGTGACCGACCGGGCCGGGCGGCTGGTCTGCGCCAGCGACCTGTTCGGCGAATGGTTTCCCGGATTTCCGACGCCCCCCAATCTCACCGCTGAGCCGGGCCTGACGGAAAGCCTGAGCGCTGCCGCCCGCGCGGCCTGGCGCGATGGTGAGGCGCGGGTCGAAGGTGTGTCGCAGGGCGCTCTCCGGCTGGATGTCGATTTGTGCCGCACCGGCCGGTCGGAAGATTATCTGCTGTGGCGTTTTACCCCGGTTCGCCAGCCCAACGCGCTGGATGATGTGCACCGCCTGCTGACCGGGGACGCGGGGCGGCAGATGGGCGAGGCCGGGATCATGGCGGTGATGATCGGCGGTGAAGGGCGTATCCGCGCGGCGAACGGGGCTTTCCTGCTGCGTGCCGCTGGCCGGATCGACGCCAACATCACCGGCCGCGACTTTGCCGCCCATATGCGCGTCGATGACAAGGGGCGGCTATTTCTGGCGCGCGAGGAATCGGGCGGGCTGCCGCTGCGGTTGCTGCAGGTGCCCTTGCGTCGGACGGCTCAGCCTGCTGGTAGCCAAGTGGGCCAAGATGGTCCGATGCTGCTGCTGCTGATCGATGAGCCAGCGGGCAGCGCGGGCGGTACATCGGCGCTTTCCTATATCGAAACGCTGCTGTCCCTGCTGCCCTTCGGCCTCGCCATGGCGGATCGCGATGGTCGCGTCCTGTTCCTCAACAATGCCTTCTCCCGCGCGGCGGGACTCAAGCGTAGCGAACGGCCGAGCTATCCCGGCGATCTGGTCGTGCGAGAGGATCAGGCAGCGGTTGCCGACGCCGTGCGCCGCTTTGCCGTTGGCCCGCAAATGTCAGGCGATATCGCCATCAGGCTGCGCAACGAACCGGAGGAGCCGACGGCGCTGAGCCTGGCGGGCGTTCGGGGCCTTGGCGAGGCGGCGGTGCTGCTCAGCCTCAAGGACAATAGCGAGGAAAGCAAGCTCAAGCGGCAGGTGGCGCAGGCGACCAAGATGCAGGCGATCGGCCAGCTCGCCGGGGGCGTCGCGCATGACTTCAACAATATCCTGACCGCGATCATCGGCCATTGCGACCTGATGCTGATGCGCCATACGCCAGGCGACAGCGACTATGACGATATTCAGCAGATCAAGTCGAACAGCAATCGCGCGGCCGGGCTGACGCGCCAGCTGCTCGCCTTTTCGCGGCAGCAGACATTGCGTCCGCAGGTGCTGCAATTGCCCGATATCGTTGCCGACGTCTCCAACCTGTTGAAGCGCCTGCTGGGTGAGAGCGTGAAGCTGGAGGTGAGCCACGGCCGCAACCTGGGCGCGGTGCGTGCTGATCCGGGCCAGCTGGAGCAGGTGATCGTCAACCTGGCGGTCAATGCGCGCGACGCTATGCCGGAAGGCGGCATCCTCAATATCCAGACCTATGCGGTTCCGGCCGGCAAGGTGCGCGAGATGCGGCAGGAGATATTGCCTGCCGCCGATTATACCGCGCTGCGGGTGTCGGACATGGGGCTTGGCATCCCGCCCGACATTCTTTCCAAGATATTCGAGCCCTTCTTCACTACCAAGGAACTGGGTAAGGGCACGGGGCTCGGCCTCTCCACCGTCTATGGCATCGTCAAGCAGTCGGGCGGCTATATCTTCGCCGAGTTCTGAAATTGGCCGGGGGGCGAGTTTCGTCATCTACCTGCCCGTCTATCAGGGCGCAGACATGGAGCAGGCGATCCCCGCCAAGCTGCCCATCAAGCGCAGCGAGACATGGGGCACGGGCACGGTATTGGTGGTCGAGGACGAGGATATGGTCCGCGCCGTCGCCGAACGCGCCCTTTCGCGTCAGGGCTACAAGGTGCTGACCGCCAATGATGGCGAGCAGGGGCTGGAGGTGCTGGCGAGCGGTGAGAAGATCGACCTGCTGATTTCCGACGTGGTCATGCCCAATATGGATGGCCCGTCCATGGTCGCGCGGGCACGGGATACGCATCCCGACCTGCCCGTGCTGTTCATGTCGGGCTATGCCGAGGAGCAGCTGCGCAAGTCGATCGACCTTGCCAATGTCGCCTTCCTGCCCAAACCATTTTCCGTCAGCCAGTTGGCGGAGGCCGCCCGGGACGCCTTGGCAATGGGTGCAGTGGCGGAATGAACTTCTTGAACGATCAGGCGTTTATGCTGGTCCGCGCGCCGATGATAAGATAGCGAGCGTAACGAAATAGGGGATCGCACATGTCGGACGGCAAGACCATCCTGGTGGTCGAGGATGAAGCGATGATCGGCATGATGCTGGAAGATTATCTCGAAACATTGGGATATCGCCTGTATGCCATCGCCGTCTCGGTGGATGAGGCGTGTGAGCATGCGCGTCAGGGCGGCTTCGACGCCGCATTGGTGGACTGCAATTTGCAAGGTGAGAAAAGCTGGCCGGTCGCGGACTTGCTGGCGCAAAGCGGCATCCCCTTTGTTTTCGCGACGGGCGGCATGGCTGATGATGTGCCGTCAGGGCATTCGGATCGGCCGACTTTGGCAAAACCTTATACGATCGGCGCCGTTGAGCGGGCGCTGACGAAGGTTCTTTCCGCTTAAATAGGAAATTTCCGTTCGCCTCTTGTTCTTTGAGAACAAAGCGGATACATGGTGGCCAAGGCGCCACTTAATCGGCGCTTCCGCTTGACAGGGGATAGGCCGATGACAGCAATGCTCTCACTCATCGATTCCAAGAAGACAGGGACAATGGACAGACAGAAAGCATTGGAAGCGGCCCTTTCCCAGATTGACCGCGCCTTCGGTAAAGGTTCGGCCATGAAGCTGGGCAGCCGCGAGAAGATCGAGATCGAGGCGATCTCGACGGGATCGCTGGGGCTCGACATCGCGCTGGGTATTGGCGGCCTGCCCCGCGGCCGCATCATCGAAATCTATGGCCCTGAAAGCTCCGGCAAGACCACGCTGGCGCTGCATGCCATTGCAGAGGCGCAGAAGACCGGCGGCGTTGCGGCTTTCGTCGATGCTGAGCATGCACTCGACCCCGCTTATGCCAAGAAGCTGGGCGTCGATATTGACGAGCTGATCGTGTCCCAGCCCGATACCGGTGAACAGGCTCTGGAAATCGTCGATACGCTGGTGCGGTCGAACGCCATCGACGTGCTGGTGATCGACTCCGTCGCGGCGCTGGTGCCCCGTGCGGAAATCGAAGGTGAGATGGGCGATAGCCATGTCGGCCTGCAGGCGCGCCTGATGAGCCAGGCGCTGCGCAAGCTGACCGGCTCGATCTCGCGTTCCAAGTGTCTGGTGATCTTCATCAACCAGGTCCGCATGAAGATCGGCGTCATGTACGGCAATCCGGAAACGACGACGGGCGGCAACGCGCTCAAATTCTATGCGTCGGTTCGCCTCGACATCCGCCGTACTGGCCAGATCAAGGATCGCGACGATATCGTCGGCAACGCGACCCGCGTGAAGGTGGTGAAGAACAAGGTGGCGCCGCCGTTCAAGCAGGTGGAATTCGACATCATGTATGGCGAGGGGATTTCGAAGATCGGCGAGATACTCGATCTGGGCGTCAAAGCTGGCGTGGTCGAAAAGTCGGGCGCCTGGTTCTCCTACGACTCCGTCCGCATTGGCCAGGGTCGTGAGAATGCCAAGACCTTCCTCAAGGAAAATCCCGAAATGGCGGAGCGCTTGGAAAAGGTGATCCGGGGCAAGACCGAAGAGGTTGCCGAAGGAATGATGACCGGACCCGAAGCGGAGGATGATGGCGAATAAGCACGGCTAATGCCTGCGGCCGGATCAGCCGCAGGACAGCCGCGCGGCTCTGCCCGCCTTACGTTTCACGCACTGAAAAGGCCCGCCCGCGCATTTTCGCGGGGCGGGCCTTTTACCGTTATAAAGCGCGACTGGGCGAGGCTTGCTCAACAGGGCCAGATGAACATTGATCAGCGGCTGGGGCTTATCATTCCTGCCGGTTTGAGGTCGGAGGGCGGATTTTTGGCGTGGCTCCGCTGGCGTCTTTTGCTCTGCTCGACGGCGAGCTTTTTCTTGAGCCGTACGCCCTGAAGACCCCAGTCTCCAAAATGTACGGCAGCCAGGAATATGAGGAGGCCGTTCATGAACAAGGCGATGGTCAATGGCAGCGCCAGAAAGACGTCGAGTATTTGTTCGGTGGGTGTTTCCACAGGCCCCACCCGGTCGATCCCGAACAAGGCGAGGCCGTCTTCAAGGGAATGACCATCCCATTCTCGCCGGAAAAGCCATTCGCCTACTTCTATCGCCAGAATGCTCGGGGCGATGAGCATGGCGGCGAGGCCGATCATGACCATCGCTTCGCTCAAGAGCTGTACGCCAAGAGAGGGGAGGCGGCGCTTGGTTGCAGGATCATGCACCTGCCTTTCGGGCGCTGCGGATTGCGATATCTCGATCGGTCTCACAGTGGATGACGAAGGCGGGTCCGAAAAGCCGTATCGATCCAGCTTGACCAACATCCGGCGGTTCAACTGAGACTTGCAGCTATCCTCGATGAATTTTTGTTGCTCGATCGTCAGTTCCTGACGGAAGCTGTCGGATTGTCCCTTTCTCATCCGCAGAGCATCTGAATCCGATCGGTCATATTCATGGCCGGGAATGCCCTGGGCGAGTTCCAATGCCTTGAGTTTTTCGAAGGATGAGTTTTCCACCGCATATCCAAGAGCACGGCTATTGACGGGCTCATCCAGGAAATTGAGCATCTTTTCGACTTCTGCCTCCGTTTGAAGCAGTAGATCCTCATAATATATGATGTGATGATCATGCCGTTCGAGGCCATTGGCCCAGCTATTCATATATTTAATATAGTGCGGCAGGCCCCTATTCTCATCCATGAGAAAATCATCAACGCTGCCTTGAAACGACATCTTGTGCCGAGTCACATGGTGATAGTCGGAAATGAGTACGGCCCGCGGATCCCGGATCAGGAATATGATGGGAAGGCGGCCGGGCAGGGTTGGTTTGAAGCGCAGATGGGTGGAAGGGATGAGGGGGAAAGAGGCCTCCTCCGACCTGCGGACAAAGGCCGGTATGCCGCGCACCGGATCCAAGTCGAAATTGGGAGCAAAGGTGAACATGCTCTGGGTCGTAATGGGCGGATATGCACGCGACGCGAGGAAATATTGCGCCAGGATAAACCTGAGCCAGGTCCTGCCCGACTTCGGATAGGAGGCAAGGAGCGCGGTCGCAGCGCTGGAAACCAGACGCAGGCTGCGAGCCGAAGCGATACGGCGCGCCAGAATGAAGGGCGCATGAGCCAGCGAAGCGATGTGGGGCGTGTCCATCAACACAGATTAGCTTGGCAGAAAGCCGGGTGTGAAACTTTTCCGGATGATGGCCAATGTGTGTAAGAAGCTGAAACCATCCTCCCTTTTTTCTGATGGCAGCCAAGTTGATTGACAGGGGATGCGCTATCGTCGAAAAGAACATATAGAGAACATTCTATGGTGGATTCGGTGAACAGGCTTGCAGCCCTCAGGCGGCACATTGCATCACTGGAAGGGATTCCGGCCGTCAAAGCAGATGCGCGTATCACGACCGGGCATGCGGCTTTTGATCAGGCATTGCAGGGTGGCCTTGCCAGAGGTCGGGTGCATGAATTGTTCGGAAATGCTGAAGATGAGGGCGCCACTGCCGGTCTTTCCCTGATCCTTGCCCATCTTGCGGCGCGTGAGGCTCCTCTGTTCTGGTTGCGCCTTCCAGATGGAACGGCGGGACAACCTTATGGCCCGGGGCTCTCCGCGCTTGGAATAGATCCAGCCCATTTGCTGATCGGCGTGATGAAGGATGAGGCGCTGCTGCTGCGCGCGGCGGTCGATGCGTTGCGATGCCCGGCGCTGGGCGCGCTGGTCATCGAACTGCGCGGGCGCGCGCCGCTGCTGGACCTGACGGCAAGCCGCCGCCTGGCGCTGGCGGCGGAGACGTCGGGGGTTACCGCCTTCGTGCTGCGGATCGGCGGCGATCCGGTTCCGAGCGCGGCGGAGACACGGTGGCGGGTGGAGGCTGCGCCATCCGTGCCGTTGCCGGGCAATGCGCCGGGCATGAGCGCCTTTTCACTCCACCTGTTGCGCCGCCGTTCGGGGGCAGACGGCATGACATGGCGGATGGTGTGGAATGCCGAGCGGGGAGATTTTGGAAAAGAGTGCGATGAACGCCATGAGCATGGATGGGCAAGCGGAGGACGCGCTGAGGGGGCGGCGCTACCTGGCGCTGTGGTTCCCCTTCCTGCCGGTCGATCGGCTGCGCATCGCGCGGCCTGACCTGTGGCAAGCGCAGGCCGGTGCCGGGCCGGTCGTCATCGTGGAGGCTGTGCGCGGGGCCATGCGTCTTGTGACACCGGATGCCGATGCACTGGCTCTGGGCCTGAACGCGGGCATGACGCTGGCCGATGCACGGGCGCAAGAGCCCGATCTTGTCAGCTTCGAAGCGGATCATCATGCTGATCAGGATTGGCTGGAGCGGCTGTGCGATGGGTGCGCGCGCTATACGCCTGCGGCTGCGATCGATCCGCCGCATGGGCTGATGCTGGACATCACCGGCTGTGCACATCTGTGGGGCGGGGAGGAAGCCCTGGCGCGCGAAACGGTGGACCGGTTCGATCGGCACGGCATGGAGGTGCGCCATGCGATAGCGGGCACGCCGGAAGGCGCGCATGCGCTGTGCCGTTTTTCCGCAGGGCCAGCGCCTGATGAGGAGGCTGCTTTGCGTCGCCTGCCGGTCGAGGCGCTGGAGCTGGAGCAGGAGAGCGGGGTGGCGTTGCGGCGCGCGGGGCTGCGCACCATCGGCGATCTTGCCGCCCGTCCAGCCGCGGCACTGGCCGCGCGCTTTGGCGAGGAGGCGGTGGATGCGCTCCATCGCCTGCTGGGTCTGGGGCATCGGCCGCTTAGCCCCCGCCGCCCGCGCCCTGTCCTGCGGATCGAGCGCCGTTTCGCCGAGCCTGTAGGCAGCACCGCCTATGCGCTGCAACGGGTTGAGGAGATGGCGGCCGAAGCGGGCGAGCGGCTGACCGAGCGGGGCGAGGGCGGGCGGCGGTTCGAGCTGTTGTTCTTCCGCACCGATGGCCTCGCCTTTCCGCTGCGGGTGGAAACCGGCCTGCCGGTGCGCGATGCGCCCGCGATCATGCGGTTGGTGCAGGAGCGGATCGACAGCCTGTCCGATCCGCTGGACCCTGGATTTGGCTTCGACATGTTGCGCCTTACCGTGCCGCGGACCGAACCGATGGCCGCGACCCAACTGGCGCTGGAAGGGGGCGAGGCAAAGCGCGAGGAGGCGGTGGCTGCACTGGTCGACCGGTTGTCCGTCCGCGCTGGCCGCAACCGCATCCAGCGTCTGGAGCCGCGGGACAGCCATATTCCCGAGCAGGCGCAGCTTGCGCTGCCTGCGATCGAAAGCCGCACCCCGTCCAGTTGGCCGCGCCAGGGAGAACCCGGCGACCCGCCGATGCGCCCCATTCATCTGTTCGACCCACCCCAGCCGATCGAGGTGGTGGCGGAGGTGCCAGACGGCCCGCCCCATCATTTCCGCTGGCGACGCAGCGCGCATGAAGTGACCCGCTATGAAGGGCCGGAGCGCATCGCGCCCGAATGGTGGAAGGCGAAGGACGGTGCGCTGGCGGGCGAAAGCACAGGCATGACGCGCGACTATTACCGGATCGAGGATGCGCGCGGCCGCCGCTACTGGATTTTCCGCCATGGCCTTTACGGCACGGAGGCGCGGCATCCCGGCTGGTACATCCACGGCCTGTTCGCATGAAGCGCGGCAAGGGGCCTGATCCGTCCAAGCCCAAGTCGATGGATCGGCGGGAATTGGATGCGGTGGAAGCGGTGCGGGAAAGCGCGCGGATAAAGGAAGCACGACCTCCTCCGCCGCGCAGGGCTGGGTCCGCTTTTGCAGAGTTGGTGGCCGCCACCAACTTTTCCTTCCTGCGAGGCGCGTCCCATGCCTCGGACATGGTGGGGCAGGCGATCGACCTCGGCCTAAAAGGACTGGGAATCGCCGACCGCAACACGGTCGCGGGCGTGGTGCGGGCATGGTCTGCGCTCAAGCGCGCCCCCGAAAAGGCGCGGACCCGCTTGCTGGAAGCAAAGAAGGAGGCTGGGCAGCCGCTGGAACTGACTGAGGAAGAGGAGCAATCGTGCCAAACCGACCTCAAACTTGTTGTCGGCGCACGACTGGTCTTTTCCGATGGCACTCCGGACATCGTCGCATATCCCTCGACCCGGCGTGGCTGGGGGGAACTGACCAAGCTGCTGACGGTGGGTAATTTGCGATCGATGAAGGGCAACTGCATCCTCACCTATGAGGATCTGACCGCCTATCTCGATGATCTGCTGTTGATCGTCCTGCCGTCCTCCACCGCCACAAAGCAGGCGGCCCATCGAAAGCCGGTGGAGTATGAGTATGACGACAGGCCCTCCAAGGAGGCGATCCGGCAAGGGCATTTGAGCCTGGTGCCGCCGCCGCGTCCTGCCGATCTTAAATCCTATCTTCGGCGGCTGGCCCGATTGGCGCCAGGCCGGATCTGGCTGGGTGCGGCGCTATGCCGGGATGGCCGGGACGCGCGCCGGATCGCGGGCTTCAAGTGGCTTAGCGCACGCACCGGCGTGCCGCTGATCGCGACCATGGACGTGCTGTATGCCAAGCCTGACGAGCGGCCCTTGCAGGATGTGCTAAGCTGCATCCGCGAAGGCGTGACGATCGGCAAGGCTGGACGTTTGCTGGAGGCCAATGCCGAGCGGCACATGCATGCGCCCGAGGAGATGGCGCGGTTGTTTCGCGACTGCCCTGAAGCTCTGGCCGAAAGCATGCGCTTGCTTGGCAAAGTGCGTTTCAGGCTGGATCAGCTATCCTATGAATACCCCCATGAGCCTGTGCCCGAAGGTTGGACGGCGCAGCAATGGCTGGAGGAACTGACCGTATCGGCCGCCCATGCGCGCTATGGCCCGCATATTCCGGCCAAGGTGCGCAAGTTGCTGGATGACGAGTTCGAGCTTATTCGCGAGCGCAATTATGCTTATTATTTCTTGACGGTTTACGACATCGTCGCCTTTGCCAGAATGAAGGGCATATTATGCCAAGGGCGTGGATCGGCAGCCAATTCCATGGTCTGTTTTTTGCTGGGAGTCACTTCGGTCGATCCGGAACGGCATGAACTGCTCTTTTCCCGCTTCGTGTCGGAAGAGCGGGACGAGCCACCGGATATCGACGTCGATTTCGAGCATGAGCGGCGCGAAGAGGTGATGCAATATATCTACGATCGCTATGGCCGCCATCGTGCCGGGATCGCCGCGACCGTTATCCATTACCGATCACGCAGCGCTGTAAGGGAGGCGGCCAAGGTATTGGGGCTTAGCGAAGATGTGGTGGCGCGCCTGTCGAGTACGGTATGGGGCAGCTATTCGGGCGATTTTCCTGAAGCGCGGATAACCGAGGCGGGCTTTGACCTTCACAATCCGCAGATCGTGCGGTTGCGGGCAGTGGTGGATCAATTGCTTGACGCACCTTTTCCCCGGCATCTGTCGCAGCATGTCGGCGGTTTCGTGCTGACCCAGAACCGGCTCGATGAAACCGTGCCGCTTCATCATGCGGCGATGGCGGATCGCAGTTTCATCGAATGGGACAAGGATGACATTGATGCGCTGGGATTGATGAAGGTCGACATTCTGGCGCTGGGCATGTTGAGTTGCATCCGCAAGGCTTATGATCTGATGAGGCTCCATAGGCTGGGCGATCATGATCTGAATATTGACCTTAAATCAGACGACCCGGCCGTTTATGACATGCTGGAAAAGGGCGACAGCATCGGCGTGTTCCAAGTGGAAAGCCGGGCGCAGATCAACATGCTGCCGCGTTTGCGCCCCCGATCCATTTATGACCTGACGGTGCAAGTGGCGATCGTGCGGCCTGGGCCGATCGAAGGCGACATGGTGCATCCCTATCTGCGGCGGAGATGTGGGGAAGAGGCGGTGGAATTTCCCGCGCCCGATCCTGCATATGGGTCCTACGACGAACTTAAGTTGCTGCTAGGCAAAACCTACGGCGTCCCCCTGTTCCAGGAACAGGCGATGAAGCTCGCCATCGTCGCTGCTGAATTTACGCCATCGGAGGCTAACCAGCTGCGGCGGTCGATGGCGACTTTCCGGCAAGTGGGGGGCATGGACAAGTTCAAGGAAAAGATGATCGGCGGCATGGTACGGCGCGGTTATGAACGCGATTTCGCCGAGCGCTGCTATAGCCAGATCGAGGGGTTCGGCAGCTATGGCTTTCCCGAAAGTCATGCTCTGTCCTTTGCGCGGCTGGTCTATGTGTCGGCGTGGATCAAATGCCATCAGCCCGCCGTGTTCGCATGCGCGTTGCTCAATTCCCAGCCGATGGGCTTTTATGCCCCGGCGCAGATCGTGCGGGATGCGCGGGAGCATGGCGTTGCCGTGCATGATGTGGATGTGAATATGAGCGGGTGGGACAATGCGCTCGAACCGCTGCTGCAGTCGCGCAATGCGCGGCGGGGAGAGGGAGAGGGACGGGCGTTGGCACTGCGGCTGGGCTTTCGCCAGATTGATGGTTTTCGCGAGATTTGGGCTGCGCAGATGGTGGAGACGCGGGAGGGGGGCCTATTTACCAGCCTGGAGGATCTGGCGCGGCGGGCTGGGTTGCCTGCGCGGGCGCTTCGCTTACTGGCGGATGCGGACGCTTGCCGGTCGCTCGGGCAGGACCGGCGGGCGGCGCTGTGGGAAGCGCGGCGCACGCCGTCCAATGAACTGCCGTTGTTCGCCGCTGCCCGCAAACGGGACCAGAAGGCGGCGGGAGAATTGGGGCAGGAACCGGACGCGATGCTGCCTGCCATGCCGCTCGCCGAACAGGTCGCGGCCGATTACCAGATAACGCGCCTGTCGCTCAAAGGCCATCCGATGCAGTTCCTGCGGCCGGTCTTCGCAGCCGAGGGGGTGCTCAGCTGTGCGGAAACATCGGCCGCGAAAAACGGGACGAAGGTGCGGACGGCGGGCGTGGTGCTGGTGCGGCAGCGACCGGGTAAGGGCAATGCGGTTTTCATCACGATAGAAGATGAGACGGGCGTCACCAACATCCTGCTCTGGGCGCGCCTGTTCGAAATGCAACGGCGACCGGTCATGGCGTCGCGGCTGATGCTGGTCGAAGGTGAGGTGCAACGGAGCAAGGAAGGCGTCGTCCACCTGATGGCGAGCCGGGTGCATGATCGCACCGCGGAGCTATCGCGCCTGTCGGATACGCATAGGCCACAGATCGCCTTGTCGCGGGCGGATGAGTTTGTGCATCCTCAGCATCCCCGGACGTCCAGCCATCCGCGCAATGTGCGGATATTACCGAGGTCTCGGGACTTTCATTGAGGGTGAGGATAAGAGCAAAATCCTCCCTGCGCAGAGCGTGGAGAGGGGGACCGCCGCGCAGCGGTGGTGGAGGGGAACTGGCATGACCTCCGGCGCCTACGGGCGCTCCCCTCCACCAGCCTGCGGCTGGTCCCCCTCCCCATCTGTCGATGGGGAGGATAAACTTTCATCCCGAAGCCAAGGAGAATCCCATGTCCATTCCCAATCTCCCCATCGAAGGCGGTTGTCGGTGCGGGCGTGTGCGTTTCCGGTTGAGCGAAGCGCCTTGGGGTGAGGCGGCTTGTCATTGTACCGGGTGCCAGAAGATGACCGGCAGCGCCTTTTCCACCACGATCATCATGCCTTCGGGCGGCTTTGAACTGATTGCGGGAGAGACTGTGATCGGTGGGCTGCATGGCGAAGACGTGCACCATCATCATTGCGACTGGTGCAAGAGCTGGGTCTTTACCAAGCCCGCCGCCGACATGGGCTTCGTCAATGTGCGGGCAACCATGCTGGACGATGCCATCTGGTTCGCGCCGTGGATGGAGACGCAGACGGCGGAGAAGTTGCCTTGGGCGCAGACCGGGGCGGTGGTCAGCTTTGAACGCTTCCCCGGCATGGATGAATATGAAGGGCTGATCGCCCGCTACCGCGCCGAGCGGCTTCAATAATCCTTCGAATAGCGCAGGTTCGCTGATGATCCGGCGTTGGTGCCGGTCTTCGACAGCAGGCTGAGCGTCTTTGACAGGGAGATTTCCAGCTGAGTGGCGGTGAAGCCCTTGGGATCGGTGATCACCTCCACATAGATATTGTTGGAGATGTGCTGGCCCACAGCCAGCGATGCGCCGCGCCCCGTTTCCTTGTCGCCGCTGACGATGCCGATGCGGTCGACCCCTGAGGCATTCTGCAACTTGCCCATCGGGTTGAGGCCGCCGCCACCGCCGCGCAGGCCGTTGAGCGCAGCGGCAAGCTGGATCGCCTGCGTCGCGGACAGGTTCGCGACATTGTCGCCGAACAGGATGCGTGCCAATATCTCGTCCTGCGGCAGGGTGGGTGTCGAAATGAAGCTGATGTTCGGCTTCTGCGCCGTGCCGCCGACGGCGATGCCTGCTGCCACAGTATTGATTCGAGTTTCGGCGCGGATCGCCAGCACGGGGTTCATCATCGGCCCGTTGAAGGTGATGATCCCCTGTTCAAGGTCGAACTGATGGCCGGAGAAGCTGTAGCGGCCGCGGATCACCTCGATCTTGCCGACGACGCGCGGGGCCTTTGTCGTGCCGGTGACGCGCATGTTGGTCTTCCATTCGGAATCGAGACCCATGCCGGTCAGGTAGATTTCATTGTCGGCGCGCACGCGGATGTCGAGCTTCCAGTCGGCGGGCTTTGCCGCTGCCTGCCGGGCCGCGACGCGCTGGTCGAGCAGGTCGGTGCCCTCGCCCTTACGCCGAACGCCCTGAAGCTGGCGGATGTCGGCGCCGCCCTGCCAGGCGATGCGGTATCGGGTTTCGGGAAGCGACAGGTCGCCCTTGATCAGTCCGCCGTCTGCCGCGCTGTTCGTTACGTTGATCGTGCCGGTGACGACGCTGGTGATCGCTTCGCTGCGCGCGATGCGGGCGCGGTCCAGCTTGACGGCGATGTTCATGGGGTAGCCGCTTTCGGCCGCGAGACCGACCGAGCCGCTCGCCTGCACGGTGCCGTCGCCAGCGCGGCCGGAAAAGTCGCGTATCTCCAGCCGGTCGTTGGTGAAGCGGCCATCGAGACGCATTTGTGTCAGGCGCGTGCCGAATGTTTCATTCTCGTAGGTCAGCGCGTTGGCGCGGACGAGGCCGTTAAGGCGCGGCGCGGTGAGGCGGCCGCTGAAATCTGCTGCGACGGCGATGGGGCCGGTCAGTTGCTGGTCAGCGAGCCCCGCGAAGGAGAAGAGCACGTCGGCAGGCCCGGCATAGCGTATGCCGCCGCCGAGGGGGGCGGATTGGAGCTGCTCTGTCCAGCTTGATCCAGAGCCGGGAGGCGCGAGGGTGGCGATGAAGCGCCCTAATGGCGCGTTGCCGCGCCGGATGAGTCCGCGCAGGTCGCCGCCGCGGTTCGAGAGGCGGCCTTCGATCGCCATGGAGACCGGATCGGAGACGGCGGACAGGCTGGAGCGGCGGAAATCACTGATTGCTAAGCGCGTCGTGGCGTTGGGGAAGGCGTTGCGGCTCTGGTTGAAGTCGATCGCGCCGGTCGCCTTGCCGCTGATGCCAAGGCCGGGGCTGGCGATGTTCATGATGGCGAGATCGAAATCCTTGAACCGCGCCTGGAGAGCGGTCTGGTTGCCGAAGCGTCCGGCGAGATCGACCCTACCTTGAGGCAGGACGAGCGTCGCCGGTTCCAGCCGATAGCCCTGCGGTTCGATGCGGATGATTGCGGGTTGGGCGAAGCGGAAGGGGATGTTGCTTGCCTTGCCTTCCAGCGCGACGGCGTAGAGGTTGGGGCGGAGCGCCGCATTGACCGCGATTGAGAAGGGCACGCCCGTCGATCCGTCGGCCACCAGTTGCGCGCGTCCACGTCCGCCTCGATAATTGATCCGGGCGCGGCTTTTTCGCACGACATAGTCGCCATAGGCGGCGTTCGCCATCTGGATATCGGCGATGATACGCGGCTGGTCGGTGAGCAGGATGTCCGCCGTCGCGATCGCTCGGCCGATCACTACATCAGCTTCGCCGGGCAGTTTGGCGTTGCTGGCGGTTGCACTGATGGCGATGCTTTGCGCCTTGCCCACCGCTGAAAGCCGGGCAGCGCCATTGATGCCAGACCCGTTCATGGCGAGCTGACCGGCGAAAGGTCCGGCTGCGGTCTGCTGGAGGCGGCCGTTCATGTCGACGCCTGCGAAACGTGCCCGTGTGATATCTATGGTGAGCGGGCCGCGCGCCGTGCGGATCAGCACATTGGCGAAGAAGGGGCCATAGGCGGAGCCGCCGGTTGCCTCCAGCCGGTAGCCGCCAGCCTCGCCATTCAGTTTTGCGACGACATTGGAGAGCTGCACGCCGACATTGGGCCGGGCGGCGCGCAGGACCGCTTGAGGCCTCTCCATTGTTCCGCGCACGCTGAGCGCCAGCGGGCCATATTGGTTCGACGTGGCGGAGGCGTCGAAGGTGATGGCGCCATTGGTGTCGTAGCTGCCCGATCCGGAATGGATGCGGAAATTGGGTGCCGCGCCCTTCAGGTCCGCAAGGGTGAATTTGCCTTCCGGCGTCATGCCGATGCGGCCCGAGGCGACGGCATTGCCGCCCAGGAAATCGCGTACGGAGGCGTTTTCCCACCGTGCCGTCCGGACGCCGAACTTGCCAGCGAGGCCCCAGCCGCCCTTGGGTCCGGGCACCAGCTTCACATCGGTGTTGAGGTTGACGATGCCGACGCCGTCGATCTTGTAATCGTTAACGCGCCCCTTGAGCGCGCCCCGGTAGATGGCGTTGTCGAGGTCGGCGAGGACGATGGCGGTGGCGTCTACACGGTCGCTGTCGATCTTCAGATTGTCGCTGATCAGCTTGCCCGCGGCATAGGCGAAGTCGCCCTTGACCCGCAGATTCTGAAGCAGTCCGCCCGCTGCGGCATTGAGGCCGGTCACGCGCCGCGCAGTCGCATTGACGGGAATGCGGATGCGATCGGCGTTGATCACTGCCCGGCCGCTGACCTTTAGCCCCTCGATCCCGGTCTGGTCGAAGGCGAGCATCGCGGCGCTCAGATCATAATCTATGAAGGGCGTCGCCATTGGGCCGTCGAGGATGATTGAAGCGCGCACATCCTTGCCGCGCACCTTTTCCATGATCGCGCCGGGCGTCAGGAGCGCGGCGTCGATCTTGAGGCCGCTGAACCGGCTCTTGCCGAGGTCGACGAGGCCCTGTGCTGTGGCGGCAAGGGCGGTGGAGCGCAGCGTGCCCTTCACGTTCACGCGCCGCTCGTTGAGACCGGCGAAGAGATCGACATCAAGGGCGGGTGCGGTCAGCCGGTCCACGGTTCCGGCAAAGACGAGGCCCGGCCGCACCGGACCCTTGGCCGTGAAGTTGCCGTCGCGCGCGGCGAGGGCGATGTTCGCAAGCTCGCCCTTAGGGGAGTTGGCGACGATCCGGCCGTTCCATGCCTGCCATGTGCCGCGTCCGTCGAGCGTTGCGGTGAGGCCATCGGTAAGCCCGCTCATCTTTGCGATGACGCCACCCTTTGGAGCGGTCAGCGTGCCCTCCATGGCGAGACGGTTCTGTGCGGGTACGGCGTCAATCGAGGCCTGGAGCCGGTCGCCGCTGTCCACGACGGCATTGGCGCTAAGCTGCGCGCGGCCATCGGCGATGTGGGTCACGCCGTCGATGGCGATCTCGCGCTTCTGGCCGATAACCGGCTTTGCCAGCACGAACCTGGCGATCTTCAGCCGATCGACATCGATGTCGAGGTCGGGCAGGATTGGCGCGTTGGGGTCGCTTTTCGTGACGTTGAACTGCGGGCTGCGGGCTAGCACGACCAGCGGGCTTTCCAGCAGCCGCACGGAAATATGATTGTTGAGGTAGCGGAAGGGGCTCCACACGACATGGACACGCGGGGATACGGCGAAAGGCCCTTTGGGATCACGCAGGACAAGATCGTGGATGACCATGTCGCTGTAGACCGATCCCTCGATACGGCCGACCTCGATCGCCATGCCGGATTCCAGCTTCAGCGCCGCGATCTGGCGGATCAGGAATTTCTTGCCCGGCTGGGTGTTCAGGAAAAGCAGCAATCCAGCGCCTAGCACGACGAGGCCAAGGATCAGGGCGGTGACACCCAGCACGATCTTTTGCCATAGCGGCCGTCCTTGGCGGACAATGATCGTCTGGCTTTTGGGAGCGGGTGGAGGCGGGTCTTCGGCCATCAGAATGCCTGTCCAATGCCGATATAGAGGGTGAATTTGGACTCGCCGGGCTGCCGGTTAATCGGCATCGCGATGTCCGCCCGGAAGGGGCCGAAGTCGGTATAGAAGCGGCCGCCCAAGCCTACGCCATAGCGAATGTCGGAGAATTTCGGGATGGCGCTTTCATAGACCTGTCCCGCATCGACGAAGGCGACCACGCCATAATTGCCGAAGCGGTAGCGACCTTCGACGGCGAACTCGTTGACGGATCGGCCGCCGACCGGATCGTCATTGACGTCCTTTGGTCCCAATTCCTGATAGCCAAAGCCGCGCACCGATCCGCCGCCGCCTGCATAGACGCGGCGGGAGGGTGCGATCTGGTCGCGGGCAGCGCCGCTGATCGTGCCGAGCCGGGTCCGAGCCGCGATCACCAGCGCATCGGAAACGGGATAATAGCCGCTAAGGTCGAATGTCCCGCGGACATAGGGTGACAGATTGCCCTGCAACGATGCTTCGGGCGACAGGCGCAGATTGGCGCGGAAACCCCTGGTCGGATTGAGCAGATCGTTCGACCGGTCATAGCCAAGCTGGACCGGCAGCGAGCCGATGAAATAGGTCAGCCGCTGCTTTTCCGCCGTGGCGGGATCGACCGTCGTCTGCTCGTTCGACAGCAGGATTTCGGCGCCATAAGTGTAGGTCCAGCGTTTCTGGAAGATCGGCGTCGACTGGCGCGACCAGCTGATGTTGAGGCCCGCCGTAAAGGCTTCATAGGCATCATAATTTTGGTGGTTGAGCAGGGCGCCAGCCTGGAAGGTCTTGTCCCGCTTCCCCGCGTTGGAGCGGCGGAAGGTGCCGGAGACGCCCTGTTCCTGCGTACCCGCGATCACCTTCGCGATCACCGCGCCTTCTGGCGGGAAGAGGTTGCGGTGTGTCCATGTGCCTTCGGCGCGGAAGCCTTGCCCCGTGCCATAGCCAAGCTCGCCCGCCAGCGTGCGGGGCGGACCCGCCTCCTGATCGACATGCAGGTCGACATATTCGGTGCCATTGGGGCCGGGCTCGTTCGTGCGCACCGGATCGACCGCGACACTGGAGAAGAGGCCCGTCGCGACGAGGGCGCGGCGCAGGTCATCTACCTTGCGGCTGTCATATAGTTCGCCGGGCTTGAAGCGGCTGATGACCTTCATATGGTCAGCGTTGAAGGCCTGCTTGCGGCCCGAGGTGGTGATGCCCCGGAACGATCCGCGCGGGCCGACATCGACAGGCAGGGTGTAGTCGCCCGTGATGGTCGCCGGATCGAGCAATATGTCCCGTTCCCCGACCTTGGCGAAGGGGTAGCCATTTTCGGGCAGCTTCACCCCGACATTGGCCTCCGCGCTTTCGACATTGGCGGCGATGATATAATCGCCGGTCTTGAGCGGCAGGTTATCGCGAACGAGGCCCGGCGGCACCGTTGGTCCAGCGTTGATGACGATGTCGCCGATCTTGTACCGCTTGCCCGGAGTGACGGACAACACTGCCTTCAGCGTGCCATCGCCCGTCTGGTCGAGCGAGGCGAGGGCGGTCGCGTCGTAATAGCCCTGCGAATAGAGCAGCCGCACGGCGAGCGCTTCATCCTCATGCGCGCGCGCCTGCACCATGGCGGCGGTTTCGGCGCGCCCTTTGCCATCGACCAGTGCTGACTCGCCCCGGAACTCACCTTCAAGGCCGGTCTTGCTAAAGCCTTCGATCTCAACGGCATAGCGGATCTCGGGCGTCTTTTCGTGCGGGCTGTCGCTTGCCACCTGAGGCGGCACGGTTACGCTGTCGAGCGGGGGCAGGGGTTGTACCAGTTCCGCTTCCGCTGGGGGTTCGGTGACGGGCGGCAGTTCGGCAGGCGCGGTGGCCTGCGGCATTTGCTGATCGATCCAGCTGTCTATCGACGGCAGCGGAGCGGAAGGGTTGGCGGGGTCACTTTCGCCAGCTTTGGGCAACCGCGCTTCAAATTCCTCGTCGGGCAGGATCGGCGGCTCCTGCCCGGCAGCAACCGTACCAGCAGATGTCTGGGCTTGCAGCGACAGGGGTGACGCAGCGATCATCAGAACGCCCAAGGCACGCCGGGCGCGTTTCGCCTGCCTGAAACCCATGTAAATTCAGCTGCCCCTTTCCGTCCGCCGTGCACGCGGGGAAGACGAATACGCGCAAGGCGTTGTTTCGGTTCCGCCGTCGGCCGTGAACCGCTTCCCTCGGGCGTCGGCCCGGTTTAGGGATCAGAAATGACCATAGCGCTGAATGTATCCCGCTCTATCCTTGGACAACCGTGGCGCTGGCGAGGCGCAGGCGCGGATGCGCGCGAGCCGGGCTATCTGCCCGACGACTTGGTTACACAGTTGCTGCTGGCCCGTGGCTGTCCGCGCGAAGCCGTGGAAGCGCATCGTAATCCGACCATCCGACACTTCATGCCCGATCCCAGCCTGTTCCGCGACATGGACAGCGCTGCCGAACGGCTGGCGGACGCGGTGCAGGGAGGCGAGCATGTCCGCATCTTCGGCGATTATGACGTGGACGGCGCAACCAGCGCGGCCTTGCTGATCCGCCTGCTGCGCGATCTTGGCCTGCCCGCCCGGCCCTACATCCCGGATCGGCTGATGGAAGGCTATGGGCCGTCTGGCGAAGCGCTGGTGCGGCTGGCCGGGGAGGGGGCAACGCTGATCGTCACCGTCGATTGCGGCGCGCAGGCGTTCGAGGCGTTGGCCATGGCGAAGGCTGTGGGCGTCGATGTCGTGGTGGTCGATCACCATAAATGCGCCGCCGCGCTTCCCGAGGCGTTCGCGCTGGTCAATCCCAACCGTCTGGATGAGGTGGAGGAAGCGGCCGCTCATGGACATCTGGCGGCGGTGGGGGTCGCATTTCTCTTGGGCGCCGCGCTTATCCGCGTGTTGCGCAAGCGGGGATGGTTCGCACAACGGGCCGAGCCTGCCCTAATGGAATTGCTCGACATCGTGGCGCTCGGCACCGTGGCGGACGTGGCACAGCTCAAGGGGCTTAATCGCGCCTTTGTCGCACAGGGCCTCAAGGTCATGGCAAAGCGCCGCAACATCGGCATCTCCGCGCTGATCGACGCGAGCCGCCTTAGCCGTGCGCCATTATGCCATGATCTGGGATTTGCGCTCGGCCCCCGCATCAATGCTGGCGGGCGGGTAGGCAAGGCTGATCTGGGCGTGCGCCTGCTGACGACGGAAGACCCGATCGAGGCCGCGAGCATCGCTGCCGAGTTGGACCAGTTCAACGAGGAACGTCGCGTGATCGAGGCGGCGGTACAGGTCGAGGCGGAGGAACTGCTGGCGGCGCAGGGCAACCGGGCCGTGGCGCTCATAGCCGGAGCTGGCTGGCATCCGGGCGTGATCGGCATCGTCGCCGGGCGCATCAAGGAGAAGGCGGGACGTCCCGCGATCGTCGTGGCGATTGATGATGCGGGTACGGGCAAGGGCTCCGGCCGTTCGATCTCCGGCGTTGATCTTGGCGCGGCCGTGCTGGCGGCCAAGGATAGCGGCTTGCTGGTTGCTGGTGGCGGCCACGCCATGGCGGCAGGGCTGACCGTCGCGGCTGACAAGCTGGATGCGCTGGCTGATTTTCTGGACGAAAGGCTTGCCCCCGCCGTCGCCCGCGCCCGCGATGATCGAGCATTGCTGATCGACGCCGTGCTTGCCCCCGCGGGCGTCAATCCGGACTTCGTGGCCGCGATCGAGGCAGGCGGCCCCTATGGCGCTGGCTGGCCATCCCCGCTCATCGCGGCTGGACCGATGCGCGTCATCAAGGCCGATGTCGTCGGCAATGGTCATCTGCGCGCCGTCATGGCGGGGGACGATGGCCGCTCCATCAAGACCATCGCCTTCCGCCAGGCGGAGAGCGAGTTGGGGCAAGCTATCCTTGGCGCACCGCGCGACCGCCGCCTGTGGGTCGCGGGCCGTGCAAAGATAGACGATTGGGGCAGCCGGCCCGCCGCTGAACTGCATCTGGAAGACGCCGCCTGGGTCGATTGAAAGAAGTGGTCGTTTTCCTGCCCCAAAGGGGTTGACCGCCGCAAGCTCCCCCCTAAAGCCGCCCTCGCTTCGCAGCGCCGCCCAAGCGGTTCTGCATGTGGCCCCTTCGTCTAGCGGTTAGGACGCGGCCCTTTCACGGCTGAAACACGGGTTCGATTCCCGTAGGGGTCACCATTTTCCAAGCGCAGCCTTCATCATAAGCCGCGTTCCGCCGGGATCAAAGCGGCGACGCGGCCGTTCTTCATGCCTTAGCAACCGGCATGGAAGGCAGCAGGACTCGTGGCGTCACTTCATTGGCCGAGCCAGCTCATCATCGTACGTCATGGCCAGAGCGCCGGAAATGTGGCGCGCGACGCCGCCACCGAAGCCCAGTCCGATCGCATAGCCTTGTCCGTGCGGGATGCGGACGTTCCGTTAAGTGGATTGGGCCGTGAGCAGGCGCAGGCGCTAGGCCATTGGTTCGGCAGCGAGGAGGAAGATCAAAGGCCGGAGGTTCTGTTGTCGTCCCCCTATCTGCGGGCGTTTCAGACCGCGCAGATTTTCCGCGAGGTTGGCGGAGCCGCCGCCGAGGAACCGATCTGCTTCGATGAGCGACTGCGCGAAAAGGAATTCGGCATTTTGGACGGGCTGACGACGACGGGCATCCGCAATCTGGAGGCCGACCAGTATGAATTCCGCCAGATGCTCGGAAAATTCTATCACCGGCCGCCGGGCGGAGAGAGCTGGTGCGACGTCATCCTGCGGCTCCGATCGGTGATGGATACCATATCGCTGCACTATGCCGGGCGACGCGTGATGATCTTCACGCATCAGGTCGTGGTGTTGTGCCTTCGCTATATCATCGAGGGATTGAATGAAGCGGAAATACTGGCGATCGACCGGGCTGGCGATGTCGCGAACTGCGCGATCAGCGACTATGTTTATGACCCTTCCCACGGGCGCAATGGCGGGCTGGTACTGCGCCGTTACAATGTGACCGCGCCGATGGAGGAAGAGGAAACCCCTGTCACACGCGAACCCGATGCCATCGCCGGAGCACGGGGATGACGCCAGAGACTCTCGATAGCGCATGGTTGCGGACGCACCCCCTCCCGATTCCCGACCATGACTCCGACAAGGATGGGCGGGGTCGTGTGTTGGTCGTCGGTGGCGCGGAATTCGTGCCCGGTGCGCTGCGCCTGACGGGCGAGGCGGCACTGCGGGCAGGTGCTGGCAAGTTGCAGATGGCGACTGTCCGTTCTGCCGCCATGTCGCTGGGCGTGCTGGTTCCCGAAGCCGCGATGACGGCGCTGCCTGCGGAGGAGAATGGCGAGATCGCCGCCGGAGCAGCTGAGCGTCTGGCGCCGCAGCTCGCCCGCTGTGACGCGCTGGTTCTGGGGCCGGGCATGAGCGTGAGTTCCCAGACGGATGAACTGGTCGCGGCCATATTGGCCGCCACTGATCCGCCGGTCACCATCGTCCTCGACGCGGCGGCGCTGACATCCGCACGCGAGTTGCGATCCACCGTCGCCGGGCATGAGGGACATATCATCCTGACGCCTCATCATGGCGAGATGGCTATCCTGACCGGGCAAAGCGTCGAGGCCGTGTCGGCCGATCCCGTGAAGATTGCGCTGCAAGTGGCGGCGGAATTTCAGGCGGTGGTCATCCTGAAGGGCGACCGCAGCGTGGTCGCGGCTCCGGACGGCGCCTGCCTGTTGCATGAGGGCGGTTGCGTCGGCCTGGCCACCGGCGGTTCGGGCGATGTGCTGGCGGGGATCGTCGGCGGTTTGGCGGCGCGCGGCGCAGACCCGCTGCGGGCGGCTGCCTGGGGCAGCTGGTTGCACGGCCAGGCAGGGCGCGAACTCGCCCGCACCATGGGGCCTGTCGGATTTCTGGCGCGCGAATTGCTGCCGCTGATTCCCGGCCTGCTGGAAGCGCCCGGCAACAGCTAACTGCATCGTTGCGCATCCGAATTCATCTTTGTGCGTTTCGGGTGGATGAGCGACAATTTTTCGGTGCTGCCGCATCTGGTCCCTATCGTCATCGCCTACTGTCTGGCTCTGCCTATCGGCTGGAACCGGGAGCGAGCGGAACGCAGCGCTGGCCTGCGCACCTTTCCGCTGGTCGCCGTCGCGAGCTGTGGCTTTGTCCAGACGGTGGAAGGAATGATGGCGCAGGACCCGGCGGCGCTTGCCCGGGTGTTGGAAGGCGTGATCGCGGGCATCGGATTTCTGGGCGGTGGTGCGATCCTGCAACAGAAACATTCGGTCAGGGGCACCGCAACGGCAGCCAGCCTTTGGATCACGGGTGCGATCGGGCTTGCAGCCGGGCTTGCAAAATATGATGTCGCGGTGGTGCTTACCGGCCTTACCCTGCTGACCTTCTGGGTCATGGCGCCATTGAAGCCCGCCGAGAATGAACGGGGCGATGAAGAGAAGATCAGTGAGCCAGAAACGCCGCGCTGATGGCGCTGCTTACCCCAGCGCTGCCTGCTTTTCCGCCGCCAGCCGGTCCAGTTCCGCCCGACTCTTCTTCTCGCTCGCCGACTTGAGTTGCCCGCAGGCGGCCATGATGTCCCGTCCGCGCGGCGTGCGCACTGGGGCGGAGATGCCGCCTTCAAACACGATCTCGGAAAAGCGCTTGATCCGCTCGGGCGTCGAACATTCATAGTCCGTGCCCGGCCATGGGTTGAAGGGGATCAGGTTGACCTTGGCAGGCAGCTTGTAGTGACGCAGCAGGCGAACCAGTTCGCGCGCATCTTCATCGCTGTCATTCTTGTCCTTGATCATCACATATTCGAACGTGATGCGGCGCGCATTATTCGCGTTCGGATAGTCGGCGCAGGCTTGCAGCAGCTGTTCGATCCCGAATTTCTTGTTGAGCGGCACCAGTTCGTCACGCACATCCTTGGTCACGCCATGGAGTGACACGGCAAGGTTGACGCCGATCTCTTCCCCCGCGCGCGCCATCATCGGCACTACGCCAGAGGTGGAGAGCGTGATCCGCCGCTTTGACAGAGCGAGGCCGTCGCCGTCCATGACAACCTTCAGCGCGTCGCGCACATGGTCGAAATTATAGAGCGGCTCGCCCATCCCCATCATCACGATGTTGGTCAGCATCCGCCCATCGGGGCTATATTGCGAGCTATCGTCCGCTTCGTCATCGTTGGCGGACGCCATGCTGCCCTTGGGCCATTCGCCCAGCGCATCGCGGGCCAGCATGACCTGCCCGACGATCTCGCCCGGCGTCAGGTTGCGCACGAGGCGCATCGTGCCCGTATGGCAGAAACGGCAGTTGAGCGTGCAGCCCACCTGGCTGGAAACGCAGAGCGTTCCGCGATCGGCGTCCGGAATGAACACCATCTCATAATCCTGCCCATCGTCCGACCGGAGCAGCCATTTGCGGGTGCCGTCGCTCGATACCTGCGCTTCGACGACCTCGGGGCGCCCGACGATGAAGCGTTCCGCCATCCAGCCGCGCATCGGCTTGGCAAGGTCGGTCATCGCATCGAAATCGGTTTCGCCGCGATGATAGAGCCAGTGGAACAGTTGCTTCGACCGCAGCTTTGCCTGCTTGGCATCCAGCCCTGCTTCCTCCAGCGCGCTTTTGATCTGCGGGCGCGACAGGCCCATCAGGTCGGTGCGCCCATCTTCGCGAGGCGTCACCGCGCGCGGGACGGGCACAGGGTCGATAGCGCCGGGAATCGGCATCAAGGGGCTGGCGGATGAATGCATGGCAGCGCCCATAGCGGATTTTTCGAAAATTATAAAGGGAGCGTCGAGCGCCCGCCTGTCACCGCAGCCGTGCGCAGCCCAGAGCCGCCGCGTCGATCGCTGTTGCGGCGCCGCGCAGCGTGTAGGTGTCCGCGAAACCGCGTCCATTTGCGCCCCGTGTCTGTACGCTCATGCTGCCTGCCGATCGCATGGCCGCAATGATGGCCGCGTCCGCGCGAGGGTCGGGCGCCCAGGCATCCGCCTGTCCCGCGACCAGCGGGAAGCGCCTCTCCCCAACATTCAGGATAACGGGAGAACCATCCGCCCGCACCCGGCTCAGCCGGAAATGCACCTGTCCGCGTACGCGCTGGCGCGGCCAGTTCCCAACGGCGGCGAAACCATTGCCAGCGCGGCTCACGGGTTTGGAGATGGCATAGCAACGCGGTGCCGCCGGGTCACGGAACGCCCCCCAAGCCTCGAACATCCCCAGAGAATCACGTGCGAATGCTGGCGTCGCGATCAGCAGGAGCAGGAACCAGACGTGCTTCATGACGCTGGCAAAGCCCATCATGTCCTCTTTTGCAACCCTTGCCGTCACGAAACGATCAGCAGGTGCTTGCCGCCGCCGCAACAGTGGTTATGAAGGATCATCCATCATTGTCGCCCGGATTCGACCGCATCCGGGCTTTGCGCAGAAAAGAAACGGACAAACAGGGACATGAAGGCCACCATCGAACGCGCCACGCTCCTCAAGAGCCTCAGCCACGTCCAGTCGGTGGTCGAGCGGCGCAATACGATTCCGATCCTGTCCAACGTGCTGATCGAAGCGTCTGCCGATGGCGCGATCAAGCTTATGGCGACCGACCTCGACCTCCAGATTGTCGAAAGCGTGTCCGCGCAGGTGGAACAGCCCGGCGCGACGACCATTTCGGCCCACACCCTGTTCGACATCGCCCGCAAGCTGCCCGAAGGGTCGCAGGTGTCGCTGCAAGCGGCGGAAGGCAAGATGCTGATCCAGGCGGGCCGCGCCCGCTTCAACCTGTCGACCCTGCCGCGCGACGACTTCCCGGTGATCGCGGAAGGCGATCTGCCGACCAGCTTCGAACTGCCCGCAGAGACGCTGAAGCAAATCATCGACAAGACGCGCTTCGCCATCTCGACCGAAGAGACGCGCTATTATCTGAACGGTATTTATTTCCACGTGTCGGATGATGGTCAGCCGGTCCTGAAGGCCGCGGCGACCGACGGGCACCGCCTCGCTCGCGTCACCGTGCCGCGTCCCGACGGCGCCGATGGCATGCCGGGCATCATCATCCCCCGCAAGTGCATCGGCGAACTGCGCAAGCTGCTGGACGAGGTTGAAGGCTCGGTCCAGATCACCCTGTCCGCCAGCAAGATCCGCTTCGGCCTTGGCAGCGCGATCCTCACCAGCAAGCTGATCGACGGCACTTTCCCCGATTACAGCCGCGTCATTCCCACCGCGAACGACAAGCTGCTCAAGATCGACCCGCGCAGCTTTGAGGAGGGCGTGGACCGCGTCGCCACGATCGCGACGGAAAAGACTCGGGCGGTCAAGATGACGCTCGATCGCGACAAGATCACCCTGTCGGTCACCAGCCCCGAAAACGGCACGGCGGCCGAAGAAGTGCCGGGTGCGTTTCAGGGCGAGGGCTTCGATATTGGCTTCAACGCGCGCTATCTGCTCGACATTCTGGGCCAGATCGACAGCGAGACGGTGGAACTACACCTTGCGGACGCGGCAGCGCCGACGCTCATTCGGGAAAATGATCGCAGTCCTGCGCTCTATGTCCTGATGCCGATGCGCGTTTAGTCGGGAACGGGGTGAACGGTTCTGCGGGACCGCATGCCTCATCCTGCTCAGTCTGTCTCGGCCTCTGTTGACCGAACACTGAGGCAGTATTGGCGTGACGGGAGGCGCGTTCCCTCGCCCGTCACGCTTTGCCAGCCGGTCGGGTAAGTTTCTTTCAACATCTGTGCGTTACGCACGGCATATGGCCCCGTCGCGCACCAAGCTGAACGATACATCGTATCGCCCCGCCGATCTTGCGGTCGCGCTGGGTCTGGCTGAGGGCGGGACGCAAGCGTCGGCCTTCTGGATATCCGGAGCCTTCGCCCATATCGCCCGCCTCTGGCCGCTGGTGCTGCTGGGCAAGCTGTGCACCATCACGCTGCTCCATGTGCCGCTGTTCACCTTTGGCAACATTCTCCACTTCCTCACATTCCTGGCGATGTTGCTGATAGACGGCATGCTGATCGTCGTTCCGCGCGCGGAACGATTCCAGAATCTACGGCCGCATGTGCAGAAATGGCTGATGTTGCCGATGGTATTGCTGTCGAGCATGAGTTTCAGCATGCTGCTGGGACCCGCGCAATTTGCAGGGCCGTTGTCGATATCTCTCGCGGCGGAAGTCGCGATGGCGTTGATCGCCGTGTCGATATTCGGCGACCGGCGGTTGCTGGGGGTCAGTTATTTTCTGGGCACGTTGATCGTTTCAGCGTTTCAGGAAGCGGGCTTTGCGCAACTGGGTTTGTTGGTAAGTTGCATCGCGGTCATGATGATCGCTGCGGTGCGCCAGGCAACGTCTGATTTCGAACGGGCAATCGCCCAACATCAACAGGACCTGCGCGCGCAACGATCCGACCGCCTGTTGCAGGAATATGAGCAATCGGGGCAGGGCTGGTTCTGGGAAACCGACCGCCAAGGCTGCCTTACCTATCTTTCCGAAACGCTCGCGCGGACACTGGATATTGCGGAGGATGAACTTGTCGGCCAGTTGATCACCGACATTGTCTCTGCGGGTGATCATCAAAGTGGCGGGGGCGAGCGCACGCTCGGCTTCCATTTATCGACGCGCACCGGCTTTTCGGACATCCATGTTCGAGCCGCGGCTACCCGCGACGAGCGCTGGTGGTCGATATCCGGCCAGCCGGTTTTCAACGAATTTGGCCAGTTCCACGGCTTCCGCGGGAGCGGCGCCGACCTTACCGAAATCCGCCGGAGCCAGGCGGAGGTGAAGCGGCTTGCCCAGTTCGATTCGCTGACTGGCCTTGCCAATCGCGTACAGATGCTGCGGGCGCTGGAAGATGCCCTGGCTGGCTCCCCCGGCAAGTCGGGCGATTGCGCGCTGCTGATGCTGGACCTGGATCGCTTCAAGACCGTCAACGATACGCTCGGGCACCCCGCCGGGGACGCGCTGCTGCGGCAGGTGAGCCAGCGTCTTCAACGTGTCGCGGGCGATCGCGGGCTTGTAGGGCGGCAGGGCGGTGACGAATTCAAGGTGCTGCTGCCCGGCAGACATGATCGTGCGTTGCTTTCCCAACTATCCACGATGATCATCAACACGCTTTCGCAACCTTATATGATTGAGGGGAAGGCGGTCGTCATCGGCGTGTCCATCGGGATTTCCTGTTGCCCGCATGATGGCGACACGGCCGATGCGCTGATCCGCAACGCTGATCTCGCGCTCTATGCTGCAAAAGGCGACGGGCGGGGCGTCCATCGTTTCTATTCGTCCGAAATGCATGCCGATGCAGAGGGTCGCCGTCAGTTGGAGGAAGATCTTCGCCACGCGCTGGCTTCGGACGGGCTGCACCTTGTCTACCAGCCGGTCGTGTCTTCAAGGACGGAGCGGGTCACCGGCTATGAAGCGCTGCTTCGCTGGACCCATCCCGTACGTGGCGAGATTTCGCCAACCATTTTCGTGCCCATCGCCGAGGAGACAGGACTTATCGGCCCGATCGGTGACTGGGTACTGCGCACCGCCTGCCGCGACGCTTCGGATTGGGACGAAGATATTCGCGTCGCCGTCAATGTCTCGCCGATCCAGTTCGCCAATCCAGGATTGCCCGCGACGGTCATGAGTGCGCTTGCCGCTTCCCAACTCGCGCCCCAGCGGCTGGAGTTGGAGATCACCGAAAGCGTGTTCCTGAATGACAATGACGGAACGGATTCGATGTTCGCCCGGCTCAAGGGGATTGGCGTCCGTCTGGCGCTCGACGATTTCGGCACCGGATACTCCTCGCTCGGTTATTTGAAGAAGGCGCCCTTCGACAAGATCAAGATCGACCAGAGCTTTGTGCGCGGCGCGGTGATGACCGGCAGCCGCAACAGCGCGATCATCAAGGCGATCGTCAGTCTGGCCGAGGCGCTGGGCATGGACACCACGGCGGAGGGCGCGGAGACGCAGGACGAACTGGCGCTGATCCGCGATCTGGGGTGCAGCCATATACAAGGCTATGTCTATGGCCGCCCGCTTGTTGCCAGCGATGTGCTGGCCCGGCATCGCGCACATGGCACGGTGGCGTTGGTGGAGGGTTTTCAGTCCAGCCGCCCAGAGCGCAAGACGATGCTGCGGACGATCGCGGTCCATGCCGATGGTCACGCCTATACCGGGCGCATCCGCAACATCTCCTCCACCGGTGCCATGATCGAGGGGCTGTGGCATGTGCCCCAGGGCACCGAGCTGTCGATCGAGTTCAGTGACAGCCAGAATGTGAGCGCTGTGGTTCGCTGGTCGCGCGAGGATCGGATGGGCGTTGAATTTACCAGCGCCATCGACATCGCCGCTGCCTGCGCTCTGCCTCGCTCCTTGGCATCCTGACCTGACCCGGTTCGGGCGGTGGCGCCCGAAAGCGCATAAAAAGGAGCTGTCGGATGACAGCTCCTTTTGTTGTACGGGGCGGATGTTTCAGGCGGCGATCGCTACCTGTTCGGCCTGAACGAGGCCACGCGCGACATCTTTGACCAGTGCGATGAAGCGTCCGGCTTCCCGAGCGATCATCGCCTTGTTGAAGCAGGCGGCCGCACCCCGGTCGAGCGCTTCGGCCATGATCGGCGCTCCGTCGCGCATCAGGCTGGACAGCATGATGACGGGGCAGGGATCGATGTCCATGATCTCGTCAAGGATGCTGAGCCCATCCCGGCCCGGCATGGCGACGTCCATCGTCACCACATCGGGCTTTTCCATGCGGATGAGGTCGATCGCCTCTTCGCCGTTGCGGGCGATGCCCACTACATCGAACCGGCAATCGCGTTCCAGCAGCGTCTCGATCATGGCGCGAATGGTCAGCGAGTCATCGACCACCACGATCCGTATCGGCTTTGCCATGCATTCCTCCGACCCTTGTTTTCAAAGGTCATAACGGACGGAAAATGGAGAGTTTTAGGCAAGAGTCAGAAGAACAGCTTGCGGAAGGAAATGCTGATCGTGCGGCCCAGCGGATCGAGATAGCCCTGCTGGTAACGCAGCGGCGTTCCTCCGGTCGCGTCCGTCACGTCGCGGCGCGTGTTGAAGATGTTGTTGATCCCGATCGATACCCGCGATCCGCGCAGAAAGGGATGATTCTTCACAAGCGACGGCATCTGCCCCAGATTGGCGAATAGTCGCAGGTTAGCGGTCGCCAGACTTCCGAAATTGAGCCGGGAAGTACCGCCCAGCGCGCCATCGACATGGGTGCCGCTTTCCCAATCGACGCTCAGCCGCGCGCCAAGGCCATTGTTGGTGTAGCCGACGCGCGCCTCCACCTCATGCCGTGGCTGGCCGCCCGATGATCCTGTCGCGTCGCCATTCAACAGATCGAGTTCCGGCACGCCCGGTGCGATCAGGATGCTCTCGGTAAAATGCCATGTGTGGTAAAGGCTGAAGCTGAGGCGCCCGCCTCCGCCTCCACGTCCGCCACCCATGCCGCCCGGCCCGCCAAAACCGCCGCCTGGCCGTCCGCCGCCTCCGGGGCCGCCAAAGCCGCCTTCGCCGCGCGGTCGGTCTCCGCCCTCCTGTCCGTGAGGCGGCGGAGCGCCATCCTGACCCGCTTGCGCGCCACGCTCTCCGTCCCGTCCGCCGCGATTGCCGAACAGTGCGCGCATATCCTGCAGTTCCTTGGGCCGATCCTCAGGCTTTGCACCGGCGGCGCGCCAGGCCTCTGCCAACTTCTGGATGCGCGACTTCAGCGGGAAGGAGAGGTCGAAGCCCCAGCGCAGCTGTTCGCTTTGCGAGCGCAGATAATTGATCGGCGTCGCATCGATTTCGGTCAGCAAACCGCCAACGCGAGTGAAGCGGCCCTCGAAAGCATCCAAGATTGCTGGCGTAGGCTCGGGGAATGCCGCGATCGGATTGCTCGTCCGGCTGTTGAGGTAGGTCGCCGTCAAAGTCAGATTGGGCTTGTCGAAAGGCTTCACCGTTGCGCTAAGCCGGAACTGGTCGCGCACGCTTTCCTTCAATTGGGCGTTGCCCCCTGTCACCCGCGTGACGAAGACTGTCTGGCCGCTTTGATAATCAAAGACGGGTACATTCTCCGTCCTGACTTCAGGATCGCTTAGCTGGTTCCCCGTCGGCGCGGCCCGGTCCTGGTTCGCGGACACCAGCAGTTGCACTGCCGGGATCGGCCGCCAGCGCAGGCCGTAGCCAAGCGTGGAGAGCGTGCCGAAGTCCGAAAGCTCTTGCACCGCCGCATTCACATTGACGCCGATATCCCCAACCGCGGCCAGCACGCCTCTCGCCTTGCTGGTGATCGGCAAGTCCAGAGTGACCTGCCCGCTGGCGATCTGCCGGTCATAGTCGATGTCCTGTTCGAACCCGTTTCGGATCGACCAGCCCTCAAACCCATTGGCCGACGCCCCCACCCGGACGGAGCTTGTGACGGCACCCGCAGGCAGGTCAAAGACGGGGCCTGATAGGAGCAGGTCGCCCGTCACCGCCTGCGACCGCGCGCTCGCCCGGTCGGTCGATGTCGATCGGTCGGTTCGCGTGCGCGTATCCGACAGGTCGCCATTGCCAGTGAAGGACCATTGCCACCCCTTGCCGAGCAGCCCGTTGAAGGTCAGGCCCAGATGGCCGGTCGTTCCGCGAATCTGCTGATCGAGCCGGTTGTCCCGCAGAAATTCGGCATAGAGCGGCCCGTTGCCGATCGGCGCGGCAAGTGCGGCGGCAGACAGTCCTTGCAGCGAGTCATTGTCCGACAGCTCCACCCGGCCGTTCACGGTCATCGATACGCCGCCGAGCGCGCGCGCATAGGTGGCGTTCGCGGACACGCTCTCGGTCGCCGGGCTCAACGTGCGAAAGCGGGTGATGTCGATCATCGCCGGACTGATCGCCGTCCGTTCGATCCCGCGTTCGCTTTCCAGTAGTGAAGCAGCGGCATTATATTTGACGTTCAACGTAAAGCGATTGTCGCCCCGGATGCGCAGCAGGCCCGCCTCGGCCGACCCGCTTTCTCGCCCGCCATCGGTGGTCGTGGCCGCCCGCAGATCGGCCAGCTCCGCCCGAAAACGCTGGCGCAGGACGATGTTCGCCACCTTTTGCGTTGGTGCATAGCCATAGGACAGGGCGACCTGTTCCGGCAGGATATCGACGCGCGCCACCGCCTCGGACGGGATATCCTGGATTTCGGAAAAGCTGGAAATGCGCTTCCCGTTCAGCAGCACGACCGGGGTCCCGTTCGTCTGTGCCGACAATTCGGTGATCATTTCCGAAATGGAGGTGACGCCCAGAGCGCGGATGTCGGCGGAGGAAAGCTGCTGCTCAGGCTTGATATTGCCCAGCACCGCGCCCCGCTGCGGCTGGCCGGTGACGATGATCTCGTCGCCTTCGTCCATCTGCGCAGGCGGCTCCTGGGCTGAAGTCTGCGCCATCAGCGCAGCGGGCGATGCGCCCATCATGAAAAACAGCATCAGCGAAGCCGGTCGGCGCACGAACATACCCCTTTTGGAAAAGCGAACTCTTGATGGTCCGTCACTAGGGGCGAACTGTCTCAAAATCTTGGCAAGGCCAAGGCGAATTTGTCGCAAATTGTAGCAGACGCCTTCACGCGCTGCGGTTCCCTTCGCTCATCGGCTCGCCTAGGCTGAGGGCATGCGCACTTTGTACCCTGCCATCGACCCATACGCTCACGGCCACCTCGACGTTGGCGATGATCATTCCGTCTATTGGGAGCGCGTCGGCACGCCGGGGGCAAAGCCTGCGGTCTTTCTCCACGGCGGGCCGGGCGGCGGCATCTCGCCTGATCACCGCCGCCTGTTCGATCCGGATCGCTACGACATTTTACTCTTCGACCAGCGCGGTTGCGGCCGTTCGACGCCGCATGCTTCGCTGGAAGGGAATACGACCTGGCATCTCGTAGCGGACATCGAGCGCTTGCGTGAATTAATGGGCGTTGATCAATGGCTTGTCTTCGGGGGCAGCTGGGGATCGGCGCTGGCGCTCGCCTACGCGCAGAGCCATCCCGCCCATGTCAGCGAATTGATTCTGCGCGGCATCTTCACGCTCCGCCAGCAGGAGGTCGACTGGTATTATCAGGAAGGTGCCAGCCGCATCTATCCAGATAAGTGGGAACGCTTCCTTGCGCCCATAGCGGAGGAGGATCGTGGCGAATTGCTTCATGCCTATCACCGCATCCTGACGGGTGAAGATCGTGCGGCGCAAGTCGCGGCGGCCAAGGCGTGGAGCGTATGGGAGGGCGAAACCATCCGTCTGCTGCCCGACGCCGCACTGTCAGCCACGCATGAGGATGACGCCTTTGCACTGGCCTTCGCGCGGATCGAAAATCATTATTTCGTGCATCGCGGCTGGCTGGAGGAAGGCCAGCTCATCCGTGATGCGGGCAAGCTCCGCGACATTCCCGGCGTGATCGTTCAGGGCCGCTACGACATGGCCTGTCCCGCCGAGACCGCCTGGGCGCTGCACAAGGCATGGCCTGAAGCACGGTTCGAGATGATCGAGGGCGCTGGGCACGCCTATAATGAACCCGGCATCCTCGACGCCCTGATCCGCGCCACGGACAGTTTCGCAATCTGAAATTCAGATGATGAAGGGGGATGGGCAATCGTCGAGCATCAAAAGCTCAAGGCTCGCCCTTGGACTCCTGCATCCGTCGTTCGGCAAACCATTGCTCCAGCATCTTGGCGGTGCAGCCGGTAAAGCCGTTGCTCCCGATCGCCGAGCAGCTGCCGGGCAGATTTTGGCGCTGTACCTCTTCCATCGTGGCCACTTGGCTACCCCAGCCCGGCCCACCGGACGGGGCGGGCTTTTCGCGCAATTTCTTCGGGATGCGGTAGCGTTCGGACTCGGGCTTGCGCGCGCAAACGACGATCTCGTCGCCTTCGCCCTTGGGACAGGGGTCGTTCCCATAGACGATCAGATTGAACACGCGCTGTGGCGGCTCGGCCCTGGCTGGGGCGAGTAAGGCTATGGGTGCAAGCGCCGCCATAGCGAGGAAGGCATGAACCGGGACGCGCATAGGTGATATCCTCTTTTCGCCCCTGTCCCACCGGCGGAGTGCCCAATTCCGCCAGCCTTACCCAGACGCCAAGCGCCCGGAGCAACCGTCAGGGCTGCGTCGGTGTAGTCGGCTGCGGAGTGGTCTGCTGCGGTTGGCTGCCCTGCGCCTTTTCCTCCGCTACGGCTCGCGCTTCGATCGCCTTGCTATCCGCGTCGATGGTGGAAAGCCGCCGTGCCCGTTCGGCTTCGACCAAATCTTTCCAGCTGGCATTGTCCGCCGCCTGCCGTTCCGCCTTGGCAAGCCTTGCCAACTGGTTGAAGCAGCCGGTGAAACCGCCGGGGCCAGTGGCCGAGCAGCTTTCCGTGCCGGTGCGGCCGACATATTCCATGGACCGTACGCGCTCGCCCCATGCCTGATTGCTCGGCTTGTTGGGATCGCCGCGCAGCGGTTCGGGAATGCGGTAGCGTTCTTCCTCGCCCTTGCGCGCGCAAACGACAATGTCGGTGCCGGCGCTTTGCGGGCAGGCGTCTTCGCCATAGACGATGACCAGATTGACGCGCTCCGATCCCGTCGTACCGGCGGCGGCGGTGGGCGCCTGCTCCTGCGCGGGTCCGGCCTGCTGCTGCGCTATGGCGGGCAGGGTGCTTGCGGCCAAAAGCAGCATGGCGGCTGTCGCGGTCTTCATCATCGTCCTTATCTCCTCAGATCCGCTTCGACAGCGCGATTGCAGCCCGGCACCCCAGGCGAATGATACCCGACAGCAGCGGATAGGCGGGTGCCTGCTCCGCTCCACGGGCGATCGCGGTTTCGCGATGTTCGACTTCTTCCGCCTGAAAATCCGTGATGGTGGCGGCAAGTTCCGGGTCATCGCCCGCCAATTCCGCCAACTGCTCGCCATAATGACGGTCGATCTCCGTCTCGATCGCGGCGGTGCAGGCCATGGCGGCGCGTGGGCCGATCGCGGCGGTCACCGCGCCCAGTGCAAAGCCTGCGACGTTCCAGATCGGCTGAAGCGCGGTCGGCCTGACGCCGCGCCGCGCGATCATTGCGTCGAATATCTTGCGATGCCGTTCTTCCTGCGCCGCCATGCCCGCGATGACGCGCGCGTCGGGGTGGCGATCGCCAAGGACGGCAAGTTGCCCGGCATAAATGCGCGTCGCGCCGAACTCACCCGCCTGATCGACGCGCAGCATCGCCGCGCGATCATCGGCCGTCACCTTCCGGCCGGGGCGGGGGAACTCCCTGGGCGCGCTCATGCCTCTGTCCTCGACTTGATCAGCAGGGCCAAGATGGCGAGCGCGCTGGCTCCGGACAAGAGCCCGTTGAAGCCGGCGAGCGAAATGCCGAAGAGTGTCCAGGGCGCGACGTCGCAACGGGTGATCGGGGTCGCCATGATCTGGTTCAATATGTCCGCAGGGTTGCCCGCCGCGGGAGTGGTCGAGCAGGCGGTCAGCCCCTGCCACCAGCCATATTCGACCCCCGCATGAAAGAGGCCAATGCCGCCGCTGATTCCGATCGCCAGCCCGGCCAGCCCCGCGAACAGCGCACTGACGCAGGGCCGCCTTTTCACGGCGTAGGCGATCAGCGCGAGCGGGATCGCCGCCATATGCGGATAACGCTGCCACCAGCACATCTCGCACGGATGCAGGCCGCCTACATATTGCGAAGCGTAGGCGCCGCCCAGCAGCAGCAGCGGCATGGCAAGGGCGATAGCGCGGGCGAGAGGCAAGTTCTTCATGGTGCTCGCTTAAACGGCCCCGAACCTTTCGTCATGCTGAACTTGCGTCAGCGCCCGAACTTCCGCTGTGTCTTGCCGTAACGCAGCTTGCGCGTCCCCGGCTTGCCTTCGGTCGCCCGCCCACGCGGCGCCGCGACCTGCTCGTTGGCGGGCAGGCCCAGCTCCTCCGCCTCCAGCTTGCGGATTTCGTCGCGGATGCGGCCTGCTTCCTCGAATTCGAGGTCGGCTGCGGCCGCGCGCATCTTCTTTTCCAGATCCTCGATATAGGCGCGGAGGTTATGGCCGACGAGGTGTGGGCGGTCGTCCAGCCCGGTATCGACCGTGACCTGATCCTTGCTCGCGACATGGGCGATGATGTCGCCGATGTTGCGCTTGATCGTGGTCGGCGTGATGCCATGTTCCAAATTATACGCCTGCTGCTTTTCACGGCGACGGCTGGTCTCGTTGAGCGCGCGCTCCATGCTGCCGGTGATGCGATCGGCGTAGAGGATGACACGCCCATCCACGTTGCGCGCGGCGCGGCCAATGGTCTGGATTAGCGATGTTTCCGATCGCAGGAAGCCTTCCTTGTCCGCGTCGAGGATCGCGACCAAGCCACATTCCGGAATGTCGAGACCTTCGCGCAGCAGGTTGATGCCGATCAGCACGTCGTAGACGCCCAGCCGCAGGTCGCGGATCAACTCGATACGCTCCAGCGTCTCTACGTCGCTGTGCATGTAGCGGACCTTGATCCCCGCCTCATGCATGAACTCGGTCAAATCCTCGGCCATCCGCTTGGTGAGCGTGGTGACGAGGGTGCGATAGCCCTGCGCCGCGACCTTGCGGCATTCGTTGATCAGGTCGTCCACCTGATCCTCAACCGGCTTGATCTCGACCGGCGGGTCGATGAGGCCGGTGGGGCGAATGACCTGTTCGGAGAAGGCGCCGCCGGTCTGTTCCATTTCCCACGGCCCCGGCGTTGCGGACACGCTCACCGTTTGCGGCCGCATCGCGTCCCATTCGTTGAAGCGCAGCGGGCGATTGTCGATGCAGCTAGGCAGACGGAAGCCATATTCGGCGAGTGTGATCTTGCGCCGATGATCACCCCGCGCCATCGCGCCGATTTGCGGCACGGTCTGGTGGCTTTCGTCTACGAACAGCAGCGCGTTTTCGGGGAGATATTCGAACAAGGTCGGCGGCGGCTCGCCGGGCAGGCGGCCGGTCAGGAAGCGGCTGTAATTTTCGATCCCCGCGCAGGAGCCGGTCGCGGCGATCATCTCCAGATCGAAGTTGGTCCGCTGCTCCAGCCGCTGCGCCTCCAGCAGCTTGCCTTCGGCCTGCAACTCTTTCAGCCGCTCGGTCAGTTCGAAACGGATCGCCTCCATCGCCTGCTTCAGCGTCGGCCCCGGCGTCACATGGTGGCTGTTGGGGAAGACCTTCACATATTCGAGGGTCGCGATCTTCTTCCCCGTCAGCGGATCGAATTCGACAATTTCCTCGATCTCGTTGCCAAAGAAGCTGACGCGCCAGGCCGTGTCCTCATAGTGGGACGGGAAAATCTCCAGATTATCCCCCTTCACCCGGAAATTGCCGCGCGCGAAGGCCGCGTCATTGCGCTTATATTGCAACGCCACCAGCTTGCGGATGATCTCCCGCTGATCCTCGATCCCGCCCTTCTTCATCGAGAAGGTCATGGCCGAATAAGTCTCGACCGAGCCGATGCCATAGAGGCAGGACACCGACGCGACGATGATCACATCGTCCCGCTCCAGCAGAGCGCGTGTCGCCGAGTGGCGCATCCGGTCGATCGCCTCGTTAACGCTCGACTCCTTCTCGATATAGGTGTCCGATCGCGCCACATAGGCTTCGGGCTGATAATAGTCGTAATAGCTGACGAAATATTCGACCGCATTCTCCGGGAAGAAGCTCTTGAACTCACCGTAAAGCTGCGCTGCGAGAATCTTGTTGGGAGCAAGGATCAGCGCGGGCCGCTGCATCGCCTCGATCACCTTGGCCATGGTGAAGGTCTTGCCAGAGCCGGTGACACCCAACAGCACCTGATCCTTTTCACCCGCCCTTGCCTGTTCGACCAGTTCGGCGATGGCGGTGGGCTGGTCGCCCGATGGTTCATAGTCGGAAACCAGCTTGAACGGCCTGCCGCCCTCGCTCTTTTCCGGGCGTGCAGGACGGTGGGGGACGAAGCCTTCGCCGGTCTCGGGCTCGTCCAGCGTGGTGCGAATCTGAATGGACATGCGGGGCAATATGGGCATGGTCCCGCACCACAGCAATGTGGGGCAGGCATCCCACATGACGATAGTGGAGGACCCGATGCGCAAGGCCATTTTCCTGTTCACCACGCTGGCCATGTTGCAGGCATGCGCGACGACGACCGGCGGAGCCGGTTCGGCGCAGACGCCGCCATCGGCCATGCAGGGAAAGAACCCACTGGGCAGCGGTTATCTTGGCGGCGGCGCGCTTCCTGACAGCCTGTTGCTCTCCCCGCCACCGCCAGCCGCAGGATCAGTGACCGAGGCGCGCGATAGGGAAGGGGCGGCCGCAGCGGTCGCGATGCAGGGTAGCGCACGTTGGGATTTCGCCAAGGCCGATGCCGACCTGCGCCCCGGCCATGCGGCGACCGCCTTTTCCTGCGCGGCGGGCTTCCTGATCGATCAGGCCCATGCACCCGCGCTGACGCGCCTCCTGACCCGTGCGATGGGGGACCTCGGCATGTCCACCGCCGACGTCAAGAAGCGATACATGCGTCCGCGCCCCTTCATGGATAATGGCAAGCCAAGCTGTACGCCGGATTGGGAAAAGTTTCTGCGCCGTGATGGCTCCTATCCCTCGGGTCACAGCGCCATCGGCTATGGCTATGGCCTTATCCTGGCAGAAGTGATGCCCGATCGCGCGGCAAGGCTGGTGGCGCGGGGTCGCGCCTTTGGGGACAGCCGCCGCATCTGCAATGTGCATTGGCTGAGCGATATCGAAGAAGGGCGGGTTATCGCCTCCGCCACCGTGATGCGCCTCAACGCCGAACCCGCCTTCGCCGCCGATCTTGCCGCCGCCCGCAAGGAAGTCGCCGCGTTGCGCGGCAAACCCTGGGAAACCGCGCCCGATTGCGCGCAGGAAGCTGCGGCGCTGGCTCAATAGCCCGCAGGACCATTTTTCATTCTATGCCTGTCCTGATATGCTGATGGTTAGACAGGCCGGGTCATGCCGGCATCAACGGGGGAAGATCATGCTTAAATCCTTGGCCGTCATTATTCCTGCCACGCTGTTGCTCGCCAGCTGCGGCGACAAGCCTTCTGGCGAACCGCAGACGCGCGAGGAAGTCAAAGCCCAAGTTCAGAAGGTGCAGCTGAAGCCCGGCCAGTGGGAAGGCGCCTATACGCTCGAGGATATCGACATGCCGAACATGCCCGGCGGTGGCGATCAGATGAAAGAGCAGATGAAGAAGATGATGAGCCGCACCTCGATCAAATATTGCGTCTCTCCCGAAGAAGCGGCGAACCCCAGCGGCAAGATGTTCTCGGGCCAGGAAAACAAGGATTGCACGTACAAGGGCTTCGACGTCAGCGGCGGGTCGGTGAAGGGTGAGATCGCCTGCAAATCGGAAAATGGCACGATGAACGCCGTCATGTCTGGCGACTACGCGCCGGAAAGCTATGAAATGCACATGGACATGAAGATGAGCGGCGCGCCCAACGGCATGAACATGAGCATGAAGGCGAAGACCACGGGCAAGTGGATTGGCGCGGACTGCGTAGCATCCTGATCTGATGGAGGGCGCGGAGGGCTTTTGCTGGCTCTGCGCGCGTCCTTTAAGCAAATGGGTTGAATGGTATCATCCGGTGCCGAAAAGCCGAGGCGGGCGCGAAACGGTGCCCGTCCATCCAATCTGTCATCGGGCCATCCATGCGCAGCTCAGCAATGTGGAGCTTGCCCGAACGCGGGGCGATCCCGCCGCCCTTCGCGCGCATCCCGGCATCGCCCGCTTTCTTGGCTGGGTCGCGGCCAAGCCGCCCGACTTCCACGCGCCGACCTACAGGAAACGCTAGCGTCGCTTTTTTCTCTTGCGCTTCGCCGCGCGCCAAGCGAGCCTCTGCCTGTTCCGTAAGAGAACAGGGGAAGAGGATATGCGAAAGACGATAATCGCGGCGTTGCCGCTGGCGATGACGCTTGGCTTGGCCGGATGCGGCAATGAGGCGCCTGCACCCGAAGCGGTCGAAGCGCCCATCGTGATCAAGGGGGGCGAATGGACGATCACCCGCAAGACCACGGGCTACAACACGCCGACTGTCACGCCCGAACAATATCAGGTCGCGCTGAAGCAGGTTGACGAGGAAAAGCTGTGCATCGCCGTCGATGCCAAGGGGACACCCGATGCCGATGCTCTGGCAGGGGATGAGGGCAAGGATTGCACCTACAAGGACAAGCTGCTGCGCAAGGGGCGGTTGATCGCGACCTTGGCCTGCAAGTCAGGCGGGGCGACATCGGAAATCGTACTGGAGGGCAATTACACCGCCGACACGCTGACGCTGGGCAGCACCATGACGAAGACCGCCGGCGGCAGCCCGGTATTGCGCACCACCCATGACGTAACCGGCAAACGCACCGGAGAGTGCAGCAAGGCCTGAACTGCCTGTCTTGGAAACCCTCCGCTGCCTGCCAGCGGAGGGTATTCTGTCCGGAATCTCCAATGCTGACGACGGGATTCTGTGCCATTGTTGCGCCCGGCATCCATCAGAATGTCGGAGAGTCGAGACATGCTCTTTCATCTTTCGATTGCCGCGCATGATCCAAAGCATGTTGCGGAGGTTATCGCTGAAATGTGGCGGGGCGAGGCGCTGTATTTCCCGCCCGTGACGTCGGGCAGCTGGATCGCCATGGCTGGCGATGACCGGGGCACCGCCATAGAGGTCTATCCGATCGACACCGTCTTGCGCGAAGAGGAAGGCGACGCCGATAGCTTTGGGGAGCGGACTGGCGAAACCCGTTACACCGCAACACATGCCGCGCTGGCCACGCCCCTGTCCCGCGAAGAGATCATGGCGATCGCGCAGCGGGAAGGCTGGCCCGCCAAATATCGCAAGCGTGGCGGCGTGTTCGGCGTGATCGAATTGTGGATCGAAGGGCGGCAGATGGTGGAGATGCTGACGGCCGAGATGCAGGCCGAATATCTGACGGCGATGACGACGGACAATTGGCGCGCGATGCTGGAAGCAGGGCCTCCCGCCTGACCTATTGCAATGCCCGGATGGCGCGTTGGTCGCATCGTTTTGGACTATGCGGCACGGCGGAATAGGCGGGCACCTGGATGGCCTGGCCGATCCGCAACGGCGCAAAGCGCTGCCGCTCTATGCCTTCGCATTTCAGGAAAAGCTCCAGCATGCGGGGCGGTGTGTCCCATTTTTCATAAGACAGCCGGAATGTGCCCCAATGGATGGGAATGGCGGTCGATGCCTTGAGCTTTTCGAACACCTCGACCGCGCGCTGCGGCCCGATGTGGGAGTCCGCCTCCATCTGCCCCGGCCAGAAACGGAAGGCGCCGATCGGGATCATCGCAAGGCGGATCGGGCCGAACCGCGCCGCTTCAGTGGGCCATGCCATGTCGCCAGCCCCCGTGTCGCCCGCGAAGAAGATGTTGCCCGCGCGCGTTTCGATGAGGAAACTCGACCATAATGCGCGGTTGCGATCAGTGCCCCACCGGCTGCTCCAATGATGATTGCGCAGCACATGGACGCGATAGTCGGGGCAATGTTCGTAATTTTCACACTGGATGACCGTTTGCGTCCCCAGATTGTTGAGGGCAGCCCCCGTCACGGATTGGCCCCAATCCAGCGCGATCGCCGGAATGCCATTGTCCTTCAGGATGCGCTCATTCCCCAGGCTAACGATGATCTTGGGTCGATCTCGTTCCCACAGCTTCTTGAGCGTGGGGATGTCCATATGGTCATAATGATTGTGGCTGACGATGATCAGGTCGATCTTCGGCAGATCATCCATCCGGATTCCCGGCTGCGCGACCCGCTTTGGTCCTAAAGGTGGGAAGGGGCTCGCATAGTCGGACCAGGTGGGGTCGGTAAGGATATTGACCCCTGCTGCCTGCACCAGCACCGTGGCATGGCCGACCCATGTCGCCACCATGCCGCGCGGCGCGGCGAAGGCTGGCGGGCGGGTGGGCTTTACTGCAACCGTCAGCGGCCATTCGGGGCGCTCGTCCTGTCCCGTCAGCCAGCGGAGGAGAAAACCCCGGCGGTTCGTCCCCGGAGGACCGGAAAACTCGATCTCGCCATCGGGATTGAAGAAGTGCTCGCCGTCATAATGGCCGCTGACCGGCCCGTCATAATAGATGCGGTCGAGAAAAGGCGGGATGATCGTGATCGCAAGGCACAAGGCGATTACGAGAAACAGCAGCCCGATGCCCGCTCCACGAATGACTTTCCCGATGATGGGGCCCATGCCGTCTCCTGCTTCGATCACGATGCAGGGTCATAGCCGCGATATGGCGCGGGACAAGAGTTGCTTATCCCGCGCGTCCTCAATGCCGCATATGTCGAAGCCAAGGTAGCAAGCGTCTTTGAAGATCCTGAACCTCGCTATCCTCTCCTTCCAGCAACGGGATGGCATAGGTCTCAAGATCATCCTTCAAGAGGCTTACGCTCTGGCTGTGATGGTGCAGATCTACCACCGCGCCATCGGGCATATGGATGGCTAGCGCGGCCATGCCGTCGCTGATGCTGGCGTGGGGGCCATCGACCTCATAATCCTCCGCCAGCAGCAGATCGACCATCATGCCAGCCAGCAGCGGGTCGTCCTCAACAATCAGGATGCGGCCATTGGATCGCGCCATCATCCTTGCTCCAAGCCAAAATGGCTACGGTAGCGGTTGAAGCAGCGCTCGCCACAGCTAAGGCGCATCAACGCGCCTTCCGCGATTGCGACGGCGCGGCGAGGGTCCTCCGCCACCAGCGGCTTGATCGCCAGCTCGTTCCAGTCGCGGCTATGTTTGACGTCCAGCACCGCATGCAGATCAAAATATCGTCGCTCCGACTGGCTGAGCCCAATTCGTCGCAAGGCGCGCGCGGTGTGCGCCGATCGGCCCGGCGCGGTCAGTTCGATCGCGCCCAACGCGCCGACGCTGTGCCAAGCATAGCAGCGCTGCGTCGCCATCGCGGTCATCGCGTTAGCCAGCGCCAGGCTTTCCCAGACAGTCGTCTCGATAGTCGGCGTCAGTTCCAACGTCGTGACCAATTGCGCCAGCATGGGGCCATGCATGCCCTTTTCCTGGCCGCGCCCCATCTCGTCCCAATAGTTGCGCGCAAGTTCCAGCTTGGCGGAGTCCGGGAGCTTCACCTGCGTCAGGGCAACGAGATCGTCGAAGCCAGCCTCGCCCGCCGCTTCCTGCGTCAGGAACCAGCGGATTTCATCGCGCGACGCATGGTCGGCGAGCCAAGGAAACAGCGCGTCATGCTGGCCGGGGCCAGTCTGCTCCAGCGCCTCGAACCATTGGATGAAGCCTTCGGGATCGGTTGGCGCCTGCGCCGCGCGGTCGCGCACCATGGCGCGCAGTTCTTCCATAAAGCCATGCTCCAGCCGCAGCATGGCTTCATCCTGGCGGAACCGGCTTTCCCAATCCTCCGGATAGGATGGCGTGAGACGTTGCCGATTCCAATGACTGAGGCGTTCCTGAAAACTTTGTTGAAGAAATTGTGATGCGCAGTCGGGTGCGACGAAACGGGTGGCCACGGAAATACTCTCCTGATTGTACCCCTGTTCAATTCGGGGGAGAGCGCGGCGTTCCCTCAAAAATGCCTAACAGGGATCAGTATGAGGGTGTTTACTGGGACAAAAGCGGGTCGACCGGGGTTTTGGCAGTTCACTCAACCGCCAAGCAATTTATCGATCTCGGCTGGGCGCAGCTCCATCTGCAACTGATCACATGTGCATTGGCGCGGCGCCTTGTCGGGCCGCCAGCGTAGAAAGCGCGTCCCATGGCGAAAGCGCCCGCCGGTCACCTGATCATAGATCACTTCCACAACCAGTTCCGGAGCTAGAGGCTCCCAGACGCTTTCCTCGCCCTTGTTCCAGCGGCTTGGCCCACCCGGCGCCTTGCCGGTGAAGCCGGAGCCTCCCGCAATCGGCTCAAGGCGTTGCAACAGAAGAGGCCGCTCATCCGCCTTGAACCCGGAGGTGAAGCCCACATGGTTGAGCTTGCCCGCCTCATCATACAGGCCCAGCAGCAAGGATGCAGCGCCGTGCCCATCAGCCGTGCGGCGGAAACCACCAACCACGCAGTCGGCGCTGCGATAATTCTTCATCTTCATCATCGCGCGCTCGCCGGATCGATAGGGAAGGTCCAGTTGTTTGGCGATGATCCCGTCGAGTGCGCCGCCGCTGCCTTCCAGCCAGCGGTCGGCATCCTCTATCCGCTCGCTGGCAGGGGACAGGAGCAGCGTCTCGGTCCCATTCTTCGCGTGAAAGCGCTCCAGCGCTGCTCGCCGTGCCCGCAACGGCGCGTCCATGAGGTCGCTCTTGCCCAGCGCGAGACAGTCGAACAGCATCAGCTGCGCCGGGGTTTCGCGGGACAGGCGCGCTATTCTGCTTTCCGCCGGATGCAGCCGCTGTTGCAACGCATCGAAGGACAGCGCGCCGTTCAATGGCAGGATCAACTCGCCGTCCAGCACATAGCGGCGCTCGGTCGTTGCGAGCAGTGCATCCATGATATCCGGAAAGAAGCGCGCCAGCGACTTGCCGGATTTGGATCGGATGTCGGCTCGCGCTCCATCGCGGCCCACGACGGCGCGGAAGCCGTCCCATTTGGGCTCATATTGCCATCCCGGTGGTGATGGCAGTTCGGACACGAGCCGCGCCTCCATCGGCAGAGGCAGGATCATAGCCTTGGGGTCTTCGGCCTGCGTCATGGCTCCGCTCTGCCCAAGTCGAGCGTGATGACGACCGGCGCGTGATCGCTGGTCTTCTCCCAGGCGCGGGGCCGGGTGTCGACCTCCGCGGCGATCAGCTTGGCAGCTGCAACCGGGTTCAGCAGCGCATGATCGATCCGTAGACCGGCATTGCGCTCCAAGGCGCCACGCCAATATTTCCAGAAGCTGTAGATCACCTCATCGGGATGCAGCCGCCGGATCGCGTCGCTCCATCCCTGGTCGAGGAGGCGCTGGTAAGCGGCGCGAACCTCCGGCGCGAACAGGGCATCGTCGCGCCACCGGTCGGGCGCATACACGTCAAGGTCGGTCGGCATCACATTATAGTCGCCAGCGACGATCACCGGCGCGTCCACGTCGATGAGCGAGGCCATATGCGCGTGCAGCCGATCGAACCAGCGGAGCTTGAAGTCGAACTTGGGACCGGGACGGGGATTGCCGTTGGGAAGGTAGAGGCAGGCTATCAGGATCCCGTTCACCGCCGCTTCGATATAGCGGCTCTGCACATCATCCGGATCGCCGGGCAGTGCTCGCCGGGTTTCATGGATGGCGCCAACCCGGCTCAGGATAGCGACGCCATTCCACCGGCTCTGCCCGTGCCAAACGGCGTCATATCCCGCGTCCCGGATGGCGCGCTCGGGAAAATTCTCCTGCGGAGCCTTCAACTCCTGCAAGCATATAATGTCGGGCTCAGCCTGCTCCAGCCACCGCAGCAGCACCGGTAGGCGCCCGTTCACGCCATTCACATTATAGGTCGCGATCCTCATGGCTTTCACAAGACGTTTCGCGACCCGATTGGTTCGAGGGTTTCCAAAAACTCGTCCAATCAAAAGGCCGCCCGGGTGGTTCCGGCGCGCGCCATCTCAGCGCCCTTGGCGGACAGCGAACGGAAAGTGATTGACCAGCGGGGTGCGTCCACGCCCGCGATGCTATGCTCCCATTCATGCCGGGCTTCGCCGGACAGATGATAGATGGATCGAGCGGCAACGGGGACGGATAGGCGGTCGAGCCCCTTCGCCGTGCGTCTGCGAAAGCGCAATGTCGTGGGACTGCCCAATGAAATCCCGACAACATGTTCGAAGACTGGCCGGTCCCTGTGCCAGCCTATGCCCGCCCCTGGATCGTATCGGATCAACAATGCCTGCACCAGGTCGGCATCTGCCACGCCCGCAAACCGGGCAGCGCGCGCCTTGATTGGTTGAAGCCATGGCGGAATAGGGTCGCTTGGGCCAAAGCGGCCATTGTCAAAATCATAAGTCCACCCGAGCGATAGCGTCAGCCGCTTTCCGGTCCATCCTTGAAAACGAAATGGCGACAGGGGCAGCGCGTCCATCTTCATGATGAGCATCGCTTCCTCATCGCGGGTCAGCATATCCTCGCGATAATCCAGTCCGGGGATCAGGGGCGCGTCGAACAGGCTTGGCTGGGTCATTTTCTCCGCCGGGCGAGACGTCGTCGATTGCGGCCAACGGCCTTGCGATAATGGGCAATGGAACCGCGCATCGCGGCATCTGGGTTGGTCCCCAGATCGCCGGTCATCGCTCTCCATTGCAGCACGCCTATCGCTTCGATCTTCTCCGCGATCATGAGATGCGCTTCGCGCGCTGCGGCTGGGTTGCCTGCCAGCAGCCTGGGTATCCTGAGGCCGATCACCGTCCAGACTTCCAGCCCCAGCTGCCAGCTGTTCATGAAAAGGCTGAACGGGTTCGTCTTCTGCATGACGGGCGCTGCAGTTATTGCGCGAGGAAGCTCAGCAGATCGGCGTTCAACCGATCCGGCGCGGTTGCGAACAGGCCATGCGGTTCGCCATCATATTCGATGAGCTGCGCCCCCGGTATCGCAGCGGCCGCCGCTCGCCCGGTCGGATCGATCGGCACCGTCTTGTCGCTCGTCCCGTGGATGATCAGCGTCGGTATGGTGAACGCGCCCAGGTCGGGCCGGAAATCGGTTCGGCCAAAGGCGTGGATGCAATCGATCGTCGCCTTGGGGCTCGCCATGATCGCCAGCATGAAGGTCCAATCGAGCAGCGCGCTGCTGACGGGTTTGGAAACGAGGCCAATGCCGTAGAAGGTCTTGGCGAAGCTCTGCAGGAAAGCGAAACGGTCTTCGCGCACCTGCGCCTGCATCTGGTCCAGTGCCGATTCGTCGACACCGTCGGGATTGCTGTCATCTTTCAGAAGATACGGCACGACAGAGCTGATCAGCGCTACCCTGTCCACCTTCGCCGAACCATGGCGCGACAGGTATCGCGCGATTTCGCCGCCTCCCATGGAAAATCCGACGAGGGAGACTTTGGCCGCGCCGACCTTATCAATGACGGCGGCGAGATCATCCGCGAAAACATCGTAATTATAGCCATCGGCGGGATGACCCGATTGCCCGAAACCGCGACGATCGTAAGTGATCACGCGATATCCCGACTCTAGCAGCGCAAGCGTTTGATATTCCCACATGTCGCCGGTCAGGGGCCAGCCGTGGATCAGGATCACCGGGTGGCCCGACCCCATGTCCTTCACATGGATGACATGACCTTCGCGGGTTTCGATATGCATGGGAGCCACTCCTGATAGGGGAGTCAGGGCAACCGGTGGCGCGGCGCATCGTTCCCTCCGCTTCGATTTCCTCGTCTTCGTCCTGCGGGAACAAAGCCCCTTCACCCCGGTTAACAACATCGGCGGCGGGCGTCATAAACGGCCTTAAAAACAGGCCAAGGAGATGTCATGGTGACGCTCACTCCGCTGGAGATCGGCCTTGGGCTGGTCGTCCTTGTCCTGCTGGCCGGATTAGCCGTGCTGATCATGCGCAACCGGCAGCATGCCAATCTGCGATCGAAATTCGGGTCTGAATATGACCGCACCGTCGAGGAGGCGGGCAGCTCCCGCAAGGCGGAAGCAGAATTGCAGGAACGGGAAAAGCGCGTGGCCAGCTTTTCGCTGCGCCGCCTTTCCCCGCAGCAAACCGACATGTTCACCGATGGCTGGATGAAGGTCCAGAACCAGTTCGTTGATGATCCTCAAGGTGCGGTGTCACGCGCTGACGTACTGCTGACCGAAGTAATGGAGGCGCGCGGCTATCCCATCGTCGATTTCGACAGGCGTTCAGCCGACTTGTCCGTTTATCACCCGGAAGTCGTGCAGAATTATCGCTCGGCCCATGACATCGCCATACGCCATGCACGCGGGGAGGCCGATACCGAGGATCTGCGTCAGGCGATGATCCATTATCGCGCGCTCTTTGAAGAACTGGTGCACGAACCTGGCGAACCTGACGGCATGTCCCACATGACGCGGCCCAGCCGTTTTGGCGACACGGATTATGGCCGCCGGGACCTTCATTGAGGTTAAATGAAATTGGCCGCCGCAGCTTCCTCATGAAAGCTGCGGCGGCCTTGTGTTCAGGCGGTGGCGGTTAGTGCCGATCGTTTCAGGTCGAACCGGTCGGCGTCCATCACCTTGACCCATGCCGCGACGAAGTCATCGACGAACTTGCGCCCTGCATCGGCCGACGCATAGACTTCCGACAGCGCGCGAAGCTGTGAGTTCGATCCAAAGACCAGATCAACCCGCGTGCCGGTCCACTTCGGTTCGCCAGAGCTGCGGCAGCTGCCGACGAACACGTCGCCCTTGTCGCTTTCCGCCTTCCACGCCGTACCCATGTCGAGCAGGTTGACGAAGAAGTCGTTGGTAAGCTGTCCCGGCCGGTCGGTGAAGACGCCGTGCTGCGATCCGCCATGATTGACGCCCAGCACCCGCAATCCGCCGACGAGCACCGTCATCTGTGGCGCGCTGAGCCGCAACAGGTTGGCGCGGTCGATCAGCAATTCTTCCACCGGCACGCGATAGCTGACTGGCAGATAGTTGCGGAACCCGTCCACCTTCGGTTCCAGCACGGCGAAGCCTTCGACATCGGTCTGCTCCTGCGATGCGTCGGTGCGGCCCGGCGTGAAGGGCACGGTCACATCATGCCCCGCATCCTTCGCCGCCTTTTCGATGCCGACAGAGCCGCCCAGAACGATGAGGTCGGCGATGCTGACCTTCTTGCCGCCGGAAGCTGCGCCATCGAACCTGGCCTTGATGCCTTCCATCACGCCCAATACGCGGGCCAGTTGATCGGGCTGGTTCACCTCCCAATCCTTCTGCGGCGCGAGCCGGATGCGTCCGCCATTGGCGCCGCCACGCTTGTCCGATCCCCGGAAAGTGGATGCCGACGCCCATGCCGTCTGCACCAGTTCCGATACGGTCAGCCCGGACGACGCGATCTCCTGCTTCAGCGCTGCAATGTCCGCCTGCTCGATCGGGGCATAGTCCGCAGCCGGGATCGGGTCCTGCCAGATCAGATCCTCGGCAGGAACATCGCTTCCGAGGTAGCGACTCTTGGGACCCATGTCGCGATGGCACAGCTTGAACCAGGCGCGTGCGAAGGCATCGGCGAACGCGTCCGGGTCATTACGGAAGCGATCGGCGATCTTGCGATATTCGGGGTCCATCTTGAACGCCATATCCGCTGTGGTCATCATCGTCGGCAGCCGCCTGTCGGGGCTGTGCGCGCCCGGCGCCATATCCTCCGGCTTCTGGTTGATGGGCTGCCACTGATGCGCACCCGCCGGGCTCTTCACCAGCTCATAGTCATAGTCGAGCAGCATGTGGAAGAAGCTCATGTCCCACTGGATCGGGGTTGGCGTCCATGCGCCCTCGATGCCGCTGGTGATCGTGTGATCGCCAACGCCGCTTTCATGTCCACTCTGCCAGCCAAGGCCCTGCTGCGCGATGTCCGCGCCTTCGGGCTCTGCCCCGATCTTCGACGCATCGCCCGCGCCATGCGCCTTGCCGAAGGTGTGGCCGCCAGCGGTCAGCGCCAGCGTCTCTTCGTCATTCATGCCCATGCGCGCAAAGGTTTCGCGGATGTCGCGCGCGGATTGGAGCGGATCGGGGTTGCCGCCCGGTCCTTCTGGATTGACGTAGATGAGGCCCATCTGGATCGCCGCGAGGGGATTTTCCAGCGCCATTTCCTTGTCGGGCTGGATGCGGGTCTGGTTGTCGGGATTGCCGACCCACTGTTCTTCCGTGCCCCAGTAGATATCCTTCTCCGGTTCCCACACATCCTCGCGCCCGCCGCCGAAGCCGAAGACGGGACCGCCCATCGACTCAATGGCGACGTTGCCGGTCAGGATCATCAGGTCCGCCCAGGACAGTTTGCGGCCATATTTCTGCTTGATCGGCCACAGCAGGCGGCGTGCCTTGTCCAGATTGGCATTGTCGGGCCAGCTGTTGAGCGGTGCGAAACGCTGCCCGCCCGAAGATGCGCCGCCGCGCCCGTCGCCCGTGCGATAGGTGCCCGCGCTGTGCCAGGCCATGCGGATGAAGAAAGGGCCATAATGCCCATAGTCCGCTGGCCACCATGGCTGGCTGTCGGTCATCAGCGCTTGAAGGTCTTTCTTGACCGCTTCCAGGTCGAGCGATGCGAATTCCTTCGCATAGTCGAAGGACTCGCCCATCGGATTGGCGTGCGCGCCATCTTGATGAAGGATTTCGAGCGACAATTGATTGGGCCACCAGTCGCGGTTGGTGCGTCCGAGCAGTGACCGCAGCGCGGCTGGCTCCTTCATCGGGCAGCTCAGCGGGCTTCCACCAGTTTTCGCGTCCATGATTTTGGCTCCTTTTAAATACAGAGGGCAGGCTAAACCCGGCCTGCTAGCTAAGGAAGCGATTAAGATTGGTCATGATGATCGATAAAAGCGATCACTGATGGCTCGTCAGGACGGCTCCCAGGGCAAGGATAGGCTGCTTTTTGGTTCCGCTCCATTACGCTTTGGTGTAATCTGCCGCTGTTGGCCATGAGGCGTCCCTCATGCCGAGACGATGCGCTGCGCAGGTCAAAAGGCTGCCCCCGTCACCGGTCCCGACTGAGGATTGAAGGTTGAGCGTCCGTCATGGTGACTTCGCGAAGGGAGAGCGACCATGGCGATTACGCATCCAGCTGATCTGGCTTCCGATCGGGACGATTATGAAATCCGCAAGATCGGCTTTGATGATCTGCGTATCTCGCTGCGACAGGGCTGGGAAGATTTTCAGGCCAAGCGCGGCGATCTGGTGTTCATTGGGCTGATCTATCCGGTTGTCGTGCTGTTCGCCATTCTGATCGCCAGCCGCGTGTCGATCCTGCCGCTGCTGTTTCCCCTGCTGGCGGGCTCCGTCCTGTTCAGCCCTGCCTTGGCCAGCGGCTTTTATGAACTCGCCCGACGCCGGGAACATGGACTGGATTCCCGCTGGCGCCATTTCCTGGACGTGGTCAGGGGGCCGTCGGCACCGTCGCTGTTCGACCTCACCAGCATTACGGCCTTGCTGTTCCTGGGGTGGCTGGCCGCCGCCTGGTTCATCTATAATTCGACCGTCGGCAGGTTCGGGCCTGAAGTCGTTTCATCCTTCGGGGCCTTTGTGAGCGCAGTGTTCGGAACCGCCGAAGGCTGGCAGATGATCATCGTCGGCAATCTTGTGGGCCTGTGTTTCGCCATCATTACGCTGGCGGTCAGCGTCGTGTCCTTCCCGATGATAATCGACAAAAAGGTCAGTTGGGGCAACGCGCTGAGGACATCGGTTCGGGTCGCGCGGACCAGTCCCGTGACCGTAGCGGCCTGGGGGCTGATCGTGGTCGGGCTGCTGATCCTGGGCGCATTGCCGGGGCTCGTCGGACTGGCCGTCGTGCTGCCGCTGCTGGGATATTCGACCTGGCATCTGTACACGCGCGCGGTCGTGCGCTGAGGTTGCGCTGACGACACCTGCTCCACTTTTCGGGAGCGGGTGTCGGGCAGGTCATTGACCGGCTTGCGCGGCCGGTTTCGGCAGGGGTGGCGCTCCGCCTCCCAACGTCGCCAGATATTTGATGACAGCCGCCCGATCTTCCGGACGGCGAAGCCCTGCAAAGCTCATCTTCGTTCCTGGCACATCCCGCATCGGCGAGGCGAGGAACGTGAATAGCTGGTCGTAGGTCCAACTGCCCCCATGCGCTTTCATCGCAGGGGAATAGGCAAAGCCCGCATGGCTGGCGACCGGCCGCCCTACCACGTCCCACAGATTAGGCCCGATGCGGTTTGGTCCTCCCTGGCCAAAGTCGTGGCAACTGGCGCAAAGCTGCGTCTTCGCCTTGCCAGCATTCGCATCCGCGCTGGCGAGCAATGTGCCAAGGTCGACTGGCGCCGCCGCAGGGGTAGCGGCGGCGGCAGAGGATGGCGCGGGCGACTTGCCCCGCATATCCCGGTGATAGGCGATCAGCCGGTTGCCCTCGCCCGGGTCGCCAAGGCTGGATGGCCAGTCCCGCTGCACCGACGCCATGTCCACGCGCGGCGGCATGTCGTCGGCGGGCTTGTAGGCGAGCGAGCCTGCGTTGGCATCTGGATAAAGCCGCCCCGCAAACCAGTTGAAGCTCCAGAGTGCACCCGTGGCCCCCACGACGCACAGCCCCGTCACCAGCCAGCGCATCCGGTTCATGGCTTCATCCTCCCCCACCCATGAAGATCGCGCGCGTCCAATAGGCATAATCCGCCTCGATCGTCATGATCCGCACCAGCACCAGCAGCAGCAGCGGCGGCACGAGGATCGCGTAGATCAGCGACAGCCTTTCCCAGGCGAGATGCATGAAAATGGACAGGATCAGCCCGGCCTTCAGCAGCATGAACAGGATGATCAGCGTCCAGCGGACGATCCCCTGCACATGCATATAATCGACCATGTAGGACATGGCGCTGAGGACGAAAAGATAGCCCCAGACCTTCAGGTAGAGGCTGATCGGATGATGCTGCCCTTCATGGACTATGGAGCTATCGCTGCCGGGTATCTCATGCTTCATGGACATCACCAAAGGTAGAAGAAGGCGAAGATAAAGACCCAGACGAGGTCGACGAAATGCCAGTAGAGCCCCGCGATCTCTACCGGGCTATAGTCGCCCGTCCTGTCATAATGCCCGCGCGCCACCTTGGACGCGATGATCAGCAGCAGGATGACGCCGCAGGTCACATGCAGGCCGTGGAAGCCGGTGATCATGAAGAAACTTGCGCCAAATTGCGGCGCGCCCATCGGATTGCTCCAGGGGCGCACGCCTTCCTCGAAGATCAGTTTGCTCCATTCGAACGCTTGCATCGAGAGGAAAGTCAGGCCGAACAGCGCCGTCACCAGCATGAGGATAGCTGTCTTTCGCCGGTCGCGCCGGTAACCGAAATTGACCGCCATCGCCATGGTGCCGCTGGAACTGATAAGCGCGAATGTCATGATCGCGATCAGGACCAGCGGAATGTCGTGCCCGCCGATATTGAGCGCGAAGACTTCCGCTGTATTGGGCCAGGGCTCGACCGCCGACGCCCGCATTGTCATGTAACCTGTCAGGAAGCAGGAAAATATGAATGTGTCCGAGAGCAGGAATATCCACATCATCGCCTTGCCCCAATGGGTGTGGCGGAAGACTTCCTGATCGGCGGACCAGTCGGCGACAATCTCCCGCAAAGCGGGAGTGATAATCTCCTTGTCTCTTCCGTCGGGCACCGTGTGAGCCATGGTGATGGACCTCATGTCGATACGAGCAGGGCGGCGATCAAAATCCAGATGAAGAGCAGGAAATGCCAGTAGACCGCGCACAGGCGAATATGGCCGGGGTCCCGCTCCGCCAGCACCCAGGAAGCAGCTACCAGGCCTCCGGCGATGTGGAGACCGTGAAGCGCCGTCAGCAGATAGAAAAAGGCGTTGGCCGGATTGGACGACAGATAATAGCCTTGCGCAAGATAGTGACGCCACAGCAGCCATTGACCGAAGAGGAACGCCAGGCCGAGCGCAGCGCCCGCGAGGGAAGCGCGCGCCGCCCGTCCAGCTGCGTTGGATCGGCGCGCGATCTCCCATGCTATGCTGCTCGCGACCAACATCCCGCTATTGACCCAGAGCAGCGGCGGATCGGGCATGGCGACCCAGTCGTCCGCATGCCCCATGGCGGCGTGCAGCCCCATGCGCATGAAATAGGCCGCGCCCAGTAGCGAGAACATGACCAGCGCAACGGCGAAATAGACGCGGAGCCCCACGCTCCCGGCGGACGGGCGGCTCGCGGATGGAGACGCCGGGTCACGATCGCTCGCCGGTTCCCAGCTTCTCTCCGCAAGGCGCGAGAGGATCGTCATGAGCGCGGCTCCGTCTGGGGGATGAAGTCGCGAGGCGCGCCCGGCACGCTATAATCATAGGGCCAGCGATAGACGGTGGGCAGGGCCGGTCCCCAATTGCCATGTTCGGGCGGCGTCTGCGGCGTTTGCCACTCCAGGCTCGCCGCGCCCCACGGGTTCGGGTCTGCGCGCGGTCCCCAAAAACGGCTCCAGATCATGTTGAAGAAGAAAAGTCCTTGCGCCGCAAAGACGATCAGTGCCGCAATGCTGATCCATTCATTGGCCAGATGTACCGACGGCGGGATGAACCCGGTTTCGCCCAGAGCATAGTATCGGCGCGGCACGCCCAATATGCCCAGATAATGCATCGGCAAGAAAATCGCATAGACGCCAAGGAAGGTGATCCAGAAGTGGAGCTTGCCCAAAGTCTCGTTCCACATCCGGCCGAAGATCTTGGGATACCAGTGATAGATTGCGCCGAAGATCACCAGCACTGGCGACACGCCCATGACCATGTGGAAGTGCGCGACGACGAAGAAGGTATCGGACAGCGGGACGTCGACGCTGACATTGCCCAGGAACAATCCCGACAGCCCGCCATGGATGAAGGTGAAGATAAAGGCGATGGCGAACAGCATCGGCACACGAAGATGAATGTCACCGCGCCACAAGGTCAGCAGCCAGTTATAGACCTTGATCGCGGTGGGGATCGCGATGATCAGCGTCGATGTCGCGAAGAAGAACCCGAAATAGGGATTCATGCCGCTCACATACATATGGTGCGCCCACACGACGAAGCTCAAGGCGCCGATTATGACGATTGCCCAGACCATCATGCGATAGCCGAAGATGTTGCGCCGGGCGTGGACGCTGATCAGGTCCGATACGATGCCGAAGGCCGGCAGGGCGACGATATAGACTTCAGGATGGCCGAAGAACCAGAAGAGATGCTGGAAGAGGAGGGGGCTTCCTCCCTCCGTGGGTGTGATCGCGCCCATCGATTGCATCGTCGGCATGAAGAAGCTGGTGCCCGCGAAATGGTCGAACAGCATCATGATCGCGGCGACGAACAGCGCGGGGAAAGCGAGCAGGCCCATGATCGACGCGGTGAAGATGCCCCATACCGATAGCGGCATCCGCATCAGCGTCATGCCCTTCGTGCGCGCCTGCAGCACCGTCGTCACATAGTTGAGCCCGCCCATGGTGAAGGCGGCCACGAATATGGCGAGGCTCACCAGCATGGTGGCGATGCCCCATTGGTGGCCGGGGGTTCCCTCGCTGATCGCCTGCGGGGGATAGAGCGTCCAGCCCGCGCCCGTGGGTCCGCCCGGAACGAAAAAGCCCGATACGAGCACGATGACCGACAGCAAATAGAGCCAGTAGCTCAGCATATTGACGAACGGGAACACCATGTCCCGCGCGCCGATCATCAACGGGATGAGGTAATTGCCAAAGCCCCCGAGCAGCAGCGCCGTCAGCAGATAGACGACCATGATCATGCCATGCATCGACACGAACTGGAGGTAATTGTCGGGCTGGATCGCGGGGAAGGCGCCGGGAAAGCCGAGTTGCAGCCGCATAAGCGCGGACAGCACCAGTGCCACCAGTCCGATCGCGATGGCGGTCAAGCTATATTGGATGGCAATGACCTTATGATCCTGGCTCCAGACATATCTGGTGACCCAACTGTGGGGATGATGCAGTGGCCGCAGGTCGTCAGCCAGGGTGGTAGCCATCAACTCTTGCTCCAGGACGCGGGGACGCTGCAGGCATTTGCCTTGATCAGCAGGATGGACATGGCGGCGGGCGGCGTTTCGGCCAGGATTTGTCCAAAGCTCGTCTGCTGCGCTTGCCAGGCGGCGAAAGCCTTGGGCGACTCCACCACCACGCGCCCGCGCATCTCATGGTGGCCCGTGCCGCACAGTTCGGCGCAGAGGATGTCGAACGTGCCCACCTTAGTCGGGGTCATCCAGAAATAGGTGACGATGCCGGGCACGAGATCCATCTTTGCCCGGAACTCCGGCACATAGAAGTCGTGCAGCACATCCTTGGACCGCAGCACCATCTTGACCGGCTTGCCCAGCGGCAGATGCAGGTCACCCGCCTCTATGAGCACATCATCGCGTCCGAACGGGTCCAAGGGATCGAGGCCGAGCGCGTTGTCAGGCGTCACATATTTGACCGCCGCTGCGCCCAGCACGCCATCGGGTCCGGGATAGCGGAAGGACCACTGCCACTGCTGCCCCACCGCCTCAATGACAGTGGCGTCCTGCGGCACGGAAACATAGCGGCCCCATGCGGCGAGGCCGGGAGCCAGCATCCCCGCGATGCCGATCGCCGTCCAGAGCGTCAGCCTTTTCTCCAATGAGGCGTTTTCCGGCTCATAATGCGCCTTGTGTCCGGTGCGATGTCGGTAGCGGACCAGCACCCAGGCCAGGAACAGGTTGAGGATGATGAAGGCCGCCGCGCAAATCCAGAGCGTTACGTCCAGCGCGGAATCAATGGAGCCCCAATTTGAAGCGATCGGCGTTCGCCACCATGGGCTGAACAGGTGAAATGCGACCGAACCAAACACCAGCAAGGCGATGGCGACCGCAATCGGCACAGGCTCTCTCCCATCAATGCAGGCGCGCCTCACAGCCATCGACCCGGCTTTAATTGAGTCGCCCCGGAAATAACCGCATTGGTAATCTATAGAAAAATCGCACCGGGTGGAAGTGGTTAGCCGCGATACCGCTTCCCGGGATTTAAGACTGCCGCGCGCGGGTGCGCGGAAGGGGGAAGGGCTGCGCCTCTTGCGTCACGCGATGCCCGAAGGGGTTAATCATTATGCCTGCGCTCTGCGACCGAAGATTGTTTGATCGGACCTGGCAAAAGCGGGAGGTTCGGCGGCCAATGAGGTCAGAATGCCGCTGTGGAGGATCTATTCATGCTATCGCAATCGGGAACGCTGAACGCGCCCCTGCTCGAGGCAATGTCTGACCGGCCGATGGAGGGGGGCTCCCGGCCCTCCAGCCTGTCGGCCCGCCAGGTTATCAAGATCATCCGGCGGCACGAACTGTTGCTCGGCGCCATTGTATTCTTCGCGGTCCTCATCGTACTGGTGGTTCAGTTGACCGCGACGCCCATCTATCAGGCGACGGCGACGGTGCAGGTCGAACTGAATGACGACAGCGGATCGCCCGACATGGCCGCGCGCAACCAGCAGCGCGTCGCCAACGAAGCGGGCATCTACCGGTCCCGTTCCCTTGCCGAACGCGTGGTGCAGGATTTGAAGCTCGCGTCCGATCCGCGCTTCGTCGAAGCGCCGCTTCCCGCTAACGCCGTCGTCGACAACCGCCGCCTGTCCCGCCTCGCGGGCAGGCTGATATCCAGCACATCGATTTCAAGCTCCAAGGATTCCGACTTCATCGACATCACCGTGCGATCCGAGTCGGCCGACCTGGCGTCGGAAATCGCCAATCAATATCCCGCCAGCCTTGCCGCCTACCGCTCCGTCATGCGCGACGACCGGCAGGGCAAGATCGTCAGCCAGCTGGATGACGAGCGGGCGCGGCTTGCGATCGAGGCGCATCAAGCCGAAAAGGCGGTCGCCGACTTCCGGCGCCAGCATCAGATGCTCACCGGCGCCGGCGGGTCGGAAGATTATCAACAGATCAACCGGATCGCCACCGAAGCCGCCTCCGCCGCCGCCATGCGCGCCGCGCAAAGCGCGCGGGCAGCTGGCATCGCGAGCGCCGTGAGCAACATCACGACGGCGGGCGCGACGTCCCCGCTGCTCGACCAGCAAAGGCGGCAACTGGACGATCTGACCCGCACGCGCAGCGAACTCGCCATGATGTATGGGTCCGAACATCCCAAGATGCGTGGAGTAGAAGCGCAGATCGCGGAAACCACCGGCAGCATGCAGCAGGAACAGGCGAGGGTCATCGCCGCTGCCACGACCCAGGCCCAGAACGCGGCCGCCCGTGAAGCGGGCATCGCAAGGAGCGAGGCGGCCTCTGCCGCATCGCGCGCAGGCCAGTTGGAAGGAACGCTGCGTTCGATCACTGGCAAGGCATTCGCGAACACCGCCGCGACGGTCGAGCTGAACTCGCTCGAACGCAATGCGGAAGCCGCGCGCAGTGCTTTCACCGCCATGAGCACGCGTGCGCAGCAGGTGAAAGCCAGCCTCGCGGCATCGGGCATCCATTCGCGCCTGATGTCGCCTGCCGCCGTCCCGCAGGACCCGATTTCGCCCCGGCCCAAGTCCGCGACCTTCGCCGCGTTCGTCGGATCGCTGATCCTGGGGCTGCTGGTGGTGTTCGGCATCGAGCTGACGGACAACCGCCTCTGGAATGCCGAGCAGATATATCATCAGTTCGGCTTGCGCACCTTTGCCCTGCTGCCCGAGTTGGATGGCGACGCCCTGAGGTCGGCAAAGGCGAACCCGGTGCTTCAGGATCCCCAGTCGCTCTTTGCCGAGGTGGCCCGTGGGCTGGGAAGCGAGGTCGCCGAACTGGCCCAGCCGGGAAGGGCGCAGACCGTTCTGATCACCTCGCCCATCACCGGAGACGGCAAATCGACCGTCACCCTCACCCTGCTGGCTGCGGCCGTCGCCATGGGCCGCCGCGCGATCGTGATCGACCTCGATCTGCGCCGTCCCAGTGACGTTCTGCGTCCCACCGATGATGCGGGGGGAAGCCGGACCTCATCGATTTTCTCAGCGGTGCGGTCGATGCGCGCCATATGCTTCCAACGCTCGCCCTGACGCAAAGGCCAGACGCAGAGCAGCCGTCCGAAATCACTACCTATGAGCCCGTCGTCCTCAGCGCGCGGGAACCTGCGCGCAATCCGGCCGCGATCATGCGGCTGGGGAAGGTCAACGACCTGTTGGACCATCTGCGCGAACATTATGATCTCCTGATCATCAATGCGCCCCCCACGCTTGCCACGCGGGATTCGCGCATGCTGATGGACGCGGCCGATCAGACGTTGCTGGTCGTGCGGTGGGGTCGCACCACGATCGAACAGGTGCGCGCGGCGTTGCAGGTGCTCCAAAAGCCGGTGGACGGTGTTGTCATCAATCGCGTCGATTATGCGGAACACGCCCGTCGCGGCTATGGCGATCCGGTCCAGTTCTACATGGATTCAGCGGAATATTTCAGTGGCGAGATGCCGACCCCTCGCCGCTGGTATGAGCGGATGGCCCCATCGCGCTGGCGCGACCGCGCGGACCATATGGCATGACGGCCTGAAGGCTGCGCGACCCCTTCGTGCAGCCTTTCGCGGACTGGCCTGTCGTTGCGCGCGCCAGGGCAGGCGCTCTCCCCAGAGCAGAGTGCCAAGTTGCGGGCTCATCAGAAGCTGTCGGCGGGAAGAGGGCTGAAGCGCCTTTCTTCCGAAACGAACCTCATGCAATCTCATGCGCGAGATTGCGGCGCCGATCATTTGGGCCATGAACGCCGCTGACGAACGATGGACTTAACAGCCAGGCGCGCAGAGTTGCCCCGCGAGATCGCAATCTCCGCTGATGCCTTGGCGCCCGCATATTCTCCCCAAATCGACACGCCCACTTAACCCTTCTGTCCGGCGTCTCGAAGGCCCCAGACGGAAGAAGGGTGAATGATCCGGAAGATGTGTCAATGGTACCCAGGAGAGCGAGTATGGGCAACGGTCACTGAAACCCGGCAGAGCCTTCAGCTTTCCAGCGGGGGTAGATGGCCGCGCATGCCTCTGCGTTGCGAGGGCGAAGGCAAGAAGCGAGGGCTGATCACGCCCGGCCCGATCAGCGCAGGACTGACGGCGAGGAAAACGAACAGGAACCAGCATCGCCCATAGACGTGCGGCATGCCCATCACCGCGTTGGCAAAGGTTACGAGCGTCGTGACGATCGTCAGCAGCACGAGCTTTCCATATCGCGCTCGATAGCCGACGATGCCCGCCAATATGGGAACGGTCATCAGCACCAGATAGCCCAACAGCGACAGGCCGCCACCCTCGTTCAGCAGCAGCAGGTAGAGGTTATGGACAGGAAGACCATAGCGGCTTTCCTGCCGATACTGATCCGCGCCAAGGCCGATGATGAGATTCTTGTCGGCCATCTCCAACGCTTCCCGGTTCAACTCCTGCCGGGACTCGAACGTACCCGCGGTCGAAAGATCGCCTGAGTTCAGGGCGGAAAGAACCCTGGTCTGGAATGTCGCGGGAAGATAATTCTGCCCGAATGCGAGCACAGTCGCGCCCAGCGACGCGACGATGATCAGGGTCTTGAAATTCCGTCTGCCGCCGAAGAAAATCAGGGCGGCGGCGATCATGCTGTAAAGTCCGGTATTGGAACTGGTCAGGATCACGCCCGTGATGAGAATGGCGAGGCAGGGCAGCGCAATCATCGGCCGCATCTGTTTGGACAGGAGCATCAGCCAGACGAGCGTCATCGCCATGACCGTCAGCACGCCCATGCCATTGGGATTGCCGGCAAAGCCCTGTAGCCGCTTGTTGCCGGTGACGAGGGCCATCTGTTCCCTGTCGATGCTGTAATAACCGGCCGAGTAGACCATGGCGCCGAGCGCGCACATGACCACCATGCCCCAGATTCCGCATTTGATGAGGCGGACGACTTCCTCTTCCGACCGGCGCAGCAGGACGAGCGGCACGAGCAGATAGGCGAAGGAATATTGGGTAACCAACACCAGGCACCTGACCACATCGCCCTTGAAAACGCTGCCTATGAAAAGGCCGCCGCTAAGCATCAGCAGGCCCAGCACCCAGAGCCAGGTCAGACTGGCAAAGGGCGACGCCACCCTCCCTGTCGCCACACGCAGGAAGAAGGCGCCTGCGAACATCACGTCGCTTATGGTTATGTACAGGCTGGGATGGCGGAACGCGTTATAAGGCGCGAAAAACACTGCACCTTGCAGCAGGACGAATTCCCATCTGTGGAGTTCGTCCGTCCAGAATTGCGTTCGTTCCTGAGCGGGGCTGGCACGACGGCCGCCGGGCAATGGATAATGGCTTGCCTGATACTGACTGGTTTGCACGCCTGGCGCTCCGGCTATTTTTCTGCCTTGTTCCTTAACTAGGATGCAAATCTGGCCGGACTTAGTCCATTGCACATAATGCCTGCCCGGCGTTCAAAAGGGCAGGGGGCGATACCCGATTGGGTAGGGGGTCGGGCAATGAAAACGGATGGTTAGCGCGGCTCAATGCTACCTCTGTTCTTCAGCGATTTTCACACGCTTGCCGAATAACCAGCCGTCTCGCGCGTCGCGCCTTTCGGCGGGAAAGCGGCAGGGCTGGCCTTGGGCGGAGAGGGCCTAGCGCTGTCAGCTGCCAGACCATGCAGTCCCTGTCCTGCTGCCCATATGGCTGCCTGGGTACGATTGGACACCCGCAGTTTGCGCAGGACCGCTTTCACATGAACCTTGACTGTGGCTTCGCTGATCGAAAGCTCGCGGGAGATGACTTTGTTGGGCAGCCCTGCGATAAGGCGCCGCAATATCTCCATTTCCCGTGCCGACAGATTGGCGCAGTCGATAGATACCGCGTTGGGCGTTTCCTCGCAGACGGCGGATTGATCGATCAACTTCTGGGCCAGTTGCGAAGGAAAGATCTTTTCCCCCAACGCGATCAGGTCGAGATACCCTCCCAATCGTTCGCAAGACAGGTCATTGATCAGATAACCTTCGGCGCCCGATCGAAAAGCATCCAGCATTGCGTCGAAATCGAATTTGTTGGCGAGTATCGCGATCCGCGCGCTTGGATAATATTCGCGCGCTCGGGCAAGCGCCGCGCCGTTCCATTCCATGTCCTGATCTTCGATCAGCAGCAAAAGGCAGTCGGAATCGGCGACGTTGGCGGGGCAAGGCTCGTCCAGTCTGGCCCCGGTATAGAGGATCTGACGCTGTTGTGACGAAAGAAGCCGCCGGAGACCCTCTCTGACGATGGAGCTTCCGCCCACAAGCACAACATCTGAATCCATTGTCATTGTCCGCCTCCCTCAACATCACAGAAAGACTGTGATGGATTGAATGCAAAAGCACTTGCTGAAGGCGACCCCTGTCTTATCGGATCGGAGAGTATCACAAATGCAGCGTTGAACAATAGGCGTAACATTTTGGAAAAATTTAACTTACGTGAAGATCGTGCGTTGGCGCGATTTTGCTAACCGCTTGTCTATTCATGAATTTGTCTGAACCATCCCAAATAGCAAAGAAGCGCTGTCCTTTTGGGTGGCCTGATGACATGTGCTGAACAGCATGTGCGATTCGCGCGTAACCTATTGTGGAAATGATCTTCTGGCAGCGGCTTGGATTTAGCCCGTCAGTCGATGTCGGGGGCAAGGACGGCCCGACGCACATGTCAATTAGCCAAAAGACTTAATCCAGCTTCCTCCCGCAAATCATTCGGGGCGACGGCCTGCGGATATTCTGCTCGTTCGGCCAACGCCCGCACCGATTCCTGCCACAAGGGATGATAGCTGTCTGGTTCATTGCGGCCGGGGGCCAAGTTGTTACCGTTTTACTCGTGATCTGGACGATCGCGCTCCGCATGCTGCGACAGGCCCTCTTTGGCAGCATGCGGGGCTTGTTCGTCGGAGGTCCTTCTCTTGAACCGCAAGGGTTTTGCTATGGATGCGAGCGCGCCGCCCGCTGGATCTGACCCGCTTCTCGACGATCTCGCAGACCCGCGGGCGGAGGTTTCCGCTGGTGGGCCTGGATGGGCGATATTGCTGCACGATCTGCTGACGCGGCCGACCGGCTTTCCCGGCCCGGCCCGCTTTGCAGCGCTGATGCTGATCGACGCGTCGTTGATCCTGACCACCCTGCTTCTGGTCGTGATGGCCATACCGGGCAGCGTTTCGGCGGCCTTCTATGACCGTCCCAGCCTCATGATCTTCTTCACCCTGGTGGCGGTGTTCGCTCTCTGCCTGACGGGCCTTTACTGGCGAAGCTGGCGCTTCCTCTCCTTCGGCGACTGCATCGCGCTTTCTACGGGGGTCGCGGGCGGAGCTACGGCGGCATGGAGCATGTGCCTGATCATCTCGGCAAAGATACGGGCCGTGCCGCTGGAGGCGGTCGGCTTCGCGCTGCTGCATTCGGCATTGCTGCTGGTGGCGATGATCGGCGTGCGAACGGTGCGCCGGGGCCTGCGCGAATTTGCCCTGGCGCATATCGTCCCTCCCGGCGGTGGTCACAACATATTGCTGCTGGGTGAGCTGGACTGGATACGGTCGCTGATGGACATGCTCCGCGCCGAACGGACCAATCGGTTCAATGTCGTCGGCGCGCTGACCTTTGACGGACGCGAGACGCGGTTGCAGGTCGCCGGTGTACCTGTGCTGGGTTCGCCCGACAAATTGCCGCAGATCGTTGAGATGCTGGCGACGCGGGGGCTGAAGCCCGAAAGCCTCGTCATACGCGGCGACAGGACGATGCCGCGCAGGTCCTTCTCCCATCTGGTGAAGTTGGCCGATCAGTGCGACCTGACAGTTGCGCACGCCAATGACCTGCAAAAGGCGAAGGACGGAACGGCGCGCCTGGAAATCAAGCAGTTCGAGCTGGCCGACCTGCTCGGCCGACCCGAAGTCTCCCTCCAGCGCAGCATCGTGGATCGGCTGATCCGTGCCCGCCGGATATTGGTGACGGGCGCGGGCGGCACGATCGGCGGTGAACTTGTGCGGCAGATCGCCACCTTCCGCCCCGCGGAGATCGTTCTCCTCGATCATTGCGAGTTCAATCTTTACACCATCGAGATGCAGGCGCGGGACAAGTTCCCGGATCTCATCTGCCGGCCCGAACTCTGCTCGATCCGCGACCGCGCGGCGCTCGACGACGTCTTCCAGCGTCATCAGCCGGAGGTTGTCTTCCATGCCGCCGCGCTCAAACATGTGCCCATTGTCGAGGCCAATCCGTGCGAGGGCGCCCATACAAATGTGCTTGGCACGCGAAACGTCGCGGATGCCGTCTGCGCTTATGGCTCGCTCGCGATGATCCAGGTGTCGACGGACAAGGCGGTCAATCCGGTGGGCGTCATGGGCGCCACCAAGCGCCTCGGCGAACTCTACTGCCAGGCGCTTGACCTGATCGGCCAGTGCGACCCTGATAGCCCGCGTTTCATGACGGTACGGTTCGGCAATGTGCTGGGTTCCAGCGGATCGCTCGTGCCCCTGCTTCAACAGCAAATGGCCGCCGGAAAGCCGCTCACCATCACGCACCCGGACATCAAGCGCTATTTCATGACCGTGGGCGAAGCGGTGCAGCTCATCCTGCAAAGCAGCGCCCGCGCGATGGAAACCAACATTGATCGCGGCACCATTTTCGTCCTCGACATGGGTGAGCCGATCAAGATCGTCGACATCGCCCGGCGAATGATCCGTCTGGCGGGCCTGCGTCCGGACATCGACGTGCCGATCAAGTTCGTTGGCCTTCGTCCCGGCGAGAAGCTTTACGAGGAATTGTTCGACACCACCGAGGAACAGCTTCGCTCCACGATCCCCGGCGTGATCGAAGCAAGCCCCTGCCCGGTCCCGCTCGAAAAGCTGGTGAATGCCTTCACCGAATTGGCAAACCTCATCCATACCCATGATGAGGATGGGGTGCGCGACCTGATGAAGGAATTGCTGCGCGCGCCCGCCCAATCGAACTGGGCAAAAACGCTGCGAGAATTGACTCGGGAGATCGACCTTGTCGGCAAGGCTGCGAACGAATGACCGGGTGCCATCGGTTCCGGCGGCCGATGCCCATAGCCCGGGGGATGACGATATGAATTCCGTAGTCCAGACGCGCGAAATCAGCGCGGCGGCCGTCACGCACCCGCCTTTCCCACCGCCAGACCGGCGTTGGCCGCAATATGAAGCGGACGAGATCGATGCCGTGGTCCGGGTGCTGGAAAGCGGCCGCGTCAACTCGCTGGTACATGGTGACGAGTGCCGCGCCTTCGAACGCGAGTTCGCGCTGTATTGCGGCATGCCCCATGCGATCTCTCTCGCCAACGGCACGCTGGCACTGGAGCTGGCGTTTCGTGCGCGGGGCGTCGGGCCGGGCGATGAGGTGATCGTTCCCGCCCGCAGCTTCTTCGCCAGCGCCTCTGCCGTGGCGGCGGTCGGCGCGGTGCCGGTATTTGCCGACATCGACGCCAACAGCCACACGATTGATCCCGCAGCCGTCGTTCCGCTGATCAACGGACGGACGAGGGCCATATTGTGCGTCCATCTGGCTGGCTGGCCCTGTGACATGGACGCGCTGTCGGCGATCGCGAACGGGCATGGCCTGTGGCTGGTGGAGGACTGTGCCCAGGCGCATGGCGCCGCCATCGATGGAAAGAAGGTCGGCTCCTTCGGCCACGCCGCCGCCTTCTCCTTCTGCACCGACAAGATCATGTCGACGGGCGGGGAAGGGGGCATGTTGCTGCTGAAGGACGAAGCGCATTGGGAACGCGCCTGGGCTTATAAGGACCATGGCAAGAACCCCGCGATGCTCTCGGCGCCTTCGGCAGGTAACGCCTTCCGCTACCTGCATGAAAGTTTCGGCACCAATTGGCGGCTGACGGAAATGCAGGCCGCGATCGGGCGGGCGCAGTTACGCAAGCTGCCGTCCTGGCTGGCGCGGCGGCGCGCCAATGCCGCCATCCTGCGCGAAGGACTGGGCGATCATCCGCTGATCCATGTGCCACAGGTGCCGCAGGGGGTGGATCACGCCTTCTACAAATTCTACCTCATGCTGGATGCTGCGGATGCTAGACCTGCCGTCATCGCCGGGCTCGCTCGTCATGGCATACCCGCCGGGACAGGATCATGCCCGGACATGTCCCGGGAACTGGCCGTCCGGAACAGTGCCCACCCCAATCTCCATCCCCTGCCGATCGCCGCCGAAATAGGCGAACGCAGCCTCATGCTGCCGGTCGATCATCTGCTGGGCGATAAGGATATGCAAATCATCGTCGATGCGCTGCTGGAGGTGCTCGAGGATGCTCGGGAAGGCGACCAGAGTTTATCCTTTGCGAACAAATAACTATCCAGAAGCAATTGACATTAATTTATTTCTGTTCTGAAACTGTAACAAAAATGGCCAGAAGTGGCCAGGAAATGGGAGGTGGTCATGCGGCTAGTTCACTCTATCGGCATTTCCCTGATGCTCGCGCTTTCGGCCTGTACCGGCTCTGTGTCCGGTCTGCCTGCTGTTTCCACTGCCAACGCCGATCAATATCGGCTTGGCCCGGGTGATGAACTTCGCATCATCGTCCCCGGCTTTACCGAAATCGACAATAGCACGGCCTTCGTCGTCAATGATCGCGGCGAACTGACGTTGCCGCTGATGGGCGGGATTCCGGTCAGGGGATCGACCATCCCCGAACTGGAACAGCGCATCGCCGCCCTGCTGGTGGAAAAACGGCTGATGGTCTCGCCCGCCGTCAGTGTTCAGCCGGTGAAGCTGCGGCCCATCTACATCCTTGGTGAAGTGCGTAGCCCCGGCGAATATCCCTATCGCCCCGGCATGACGGTCGTCACCGCAGTATCGGTGGCAGGCGGGTACACATTCCGCGCCAATCGCAACACGGTTGCCATCATCCGTCAGGTGAATGGTCAAGCGTCCACCGCCAAGGCTTCCGAAAATACGCCGATCCAGCCGGGTGACACCATCAAAGTCGTGGAGAAATGGTTTTGACAGCAAAGCGCCTCATCCCCTTCTGCTCATGCGTCATTTTGACGGGCATGGCCCTTCCCGCTGCCGCACAGCAGCTGGATCGAGCCACGCCGTTGCTGGAAACGCCGGAGGAATATGAGGCGAAGGCGGTACAGTTGGGGAGGATATCGGCTTATCTCGGCGCGGATGCCCGGCTTGAATATGATTCCAACATCTACGCCCTGTCATCAAATGAAATCGACGATGAGCGCCTGACCATCTCGCCGTGGCTCAACCTGCGGCTGAGCGATAGCAAATTCGAGTTGGCGGCGCAGGCGCGGGGGGTAATCCGGCGCTATTTCAAGAATGACAGTGAAAATTCCGAGGGCATAAATACCAGTATCGGCGGCGTGTATCACCTGTCGGGCGCCGATAATATCACCGCTAGCGCGGGCTGGATGCGGCTGGTCGAGGACCGCGGCGAACCTGAATCCCGCACGGGCGTCGGCACGCCGCCGCGCAGATATGACCAGTGGCAAAGTGACCTTGGCTATACGCATCAGGGCGCCCGCTTCAATCTCGGCGTGAAGGGCACCTGGCTCAAGAACAACGCCTTGGCCGCCGTCGATGCCGAACGCGACTTCGACCAATATTCCGGCTCTGCCCGGTTGGGATATCGGGTCAGCGGCATGATGAATGTCTTTGGAGAAGGCTTTATCACCAGACGCGAGTTCCGGTTGCCGGTGGACGCGTCAGGTGTGGACCGCGATTCAAAAACCTATGGCGCACGGGCGGGGGTGGCCTTTGAACCCGGCGGCCTGATTCGTGGCGAAGCCTCAGTCGGCGTGTTCCGCTTCAACCCCGACGACGCGCTATTTGACAGCAGGACCGGCCTGTCGGTTTCGGCCGGGCTGACCTATACGCCGTCGCCCAGATGGGCGGTCACGCTCGACGGGTTCCGGGGTGATGTTGCCACCGTCCGCACCGGCGCGCAGTCGCGTACTGACACGAGGTTCCGTCTGGGTGTGCAGAATGAGATTTACCACAATCTGCGCTGGCAGGCTTCCGTGCTGTACCGCCGCAGCAGTTTCATCGGTTCGGGCCAGCACGAACGGACGATCGCCGGTGTGGCCGAAGTCGAATATCTGGTGAACCGCAATATTTCCTTCGCGCTCACAGGACGCATCGCCAATCGCGACAGCACAAGAGCGTTCGATGATTTCGACCGCTCGATTGTCGGCGCGGAAATCCGCCTGCAATATTGATTGGATAGAGGATCAGCGTATCTGCCGCCCGGCCATGACTTCGCGATGGGCAAAATCCAGGAATTCGTCCAGATTCAGCCAATTGTCATGGTCGGCATCCTGCCAGGCATCATTGCGCCGGGCGTTCATGCCATTGGCCCGCTCCCAGCTGTCGGCCATCCCGTCCTCATCCAGATCGACATAGGGCGTTCCGGACGCAATCCGGGGTAGCGGGCGTGGTCCGTTTCGCATTCTTGCGTTACGCAGGATATTCCCTGTCCGGTTGCGAACATCGCTGACGGTACGTAGGTCGAGCGCATCTCGCGGAAATGCTCCAGCGCCGTCCAGTACCTGGATATAGGCCTTTTCGGGTGAGGCGACCTTCATGCTGAGGGGGCAGACGGGCCGCCCCACACGCGCAGCGGCTGCGGCGCGGGTCGTCATGACCTTGACCTGATCCAGCCTGTTGGCGGCCATGAATATTTCCGATTGGCCCGTGCTGGCGCCCACATCACGATCTATTGCAGCAATCTTGTCCGTGCCGTCTGGACCGTTTTTGTAATAGTTGCCGACGATGTTGACGGGCGTTCCGCCATAGATTTCCTGCACGCGGGTGAATTGCGACCTGGCGTTATAAAGAATATTGTTGACGATCTCCACGCATGACTTGGGCGTGAAATTCACGTCCGGACTTCTGCTTCCATTATGAGCGCACAGGTTGCGGATGAAGCTGACCTTCTGCGGCTCCCGCGGGTCGAAAGCGAGCATCGCGCATTTGCTCCGCCGGGAAATGCCCTCTGTAAAGATGGAGTTGGACATTGTGATATTGTCGTTCACGCCAAAGCCGCCGATGATCTGACCTAATGCCCAGGCACCGCTGACATGATCGAAGATGATGTTGTGGCTGTTCTCAAAAAGAAATGATCCGTTGCTGGCGGCAGCATTCCCGTTGAGATCGGTTCGTACGCGGATATGGCGAATGATCACGTCATGCGTATTTTTGGCAACGATCGGGGTGTTGCCGCTTTCGCCTCCCGCATGGGTGATCAATATTCCGCCCCCAGGCGCGGTTTGACCGGCGACGGTGATATAGGGATGGCGGATCACGGGCCGATCCGTCGTGAAACGGATCACGCCAGCGACGCGGAAGATGCACACGCGCGGCTTTTTGGCCTCTATGCATGCGCGCAGGGAACCGGAGCCGTGGTCCGCCAGCGTGGTGACCGGCATGATCACGCCGCCACGTCCGCCACGGGTCCGTCGGCCAAAGCCTTCGGCTCCGGGGAATGCTTCGGCGCCGGGTACTTCGGGCAATACTGAAGTTCCGTCGGAATTGCCGGTGCCCGTCAATTGCCGCACGATATCGGAAGGCGTGACAAACGGAGCCACCAGTAGCGCGGCGATCCCGACACCCAGGGCGGCCACCGCATTCGAACTCACCATCGCCTCCGGTTCCGGCGCGGCCCCGTCCCGAGGAGCGACTGATAGATTGCGGACACTTGCGACGCATGCTGCTCCACGCCGTAACGGCGGTTCGCCAGGATCTGCGCCTGCGCGGCGATCGCCGTCAGGCGATCGGGACAATCGAGCAGCTCGACGATGGCCCGCCCCATGGTGGCGGGATCATCGGGTTCGACCAGCATGCCCGTCACGCCATGGTCGATCGCTTCGATATTACCGCCCGATGCGGCAGCAATTACGGGCGTGCCGAGCAGCATGGCTTCGATCAGGGACCGGCCAAAGGGCTCGTTGACGGCCGTCACCACATGAATGTCGCAGCCCGCCATCAACGCGGCGGAGGGATAGCGAAAGCCCATGAGGCGCAGGCGATCGCTTACGCCCAGCGCTTTGGCTTTTTCGTTGATCTGTTCCTCTATCCCGTCCGTCAGCGGCAATCCGAACATCAACCCCATCACCGGAAGATCGGGCCGCTTCCGGACAATATGTGCCAGCGTTTCCACGAACATCAGCGGCCTTTTGCGGTCGATGAAATGGCCGAAAAAACCAAGAAGGCGGGTGGCAGGATCTACCCCCAGCTCCGATGTCAGCGCCAGATGCGCCTGCGCCCGATCAATCGGCGCCGCGTCGGCATCGAAGGGGCTGTAGATGACGGAAGTCTTGCGCGCCGCGCGCTTTCGACGGCGCACCTCGGACAAGGCATAGGCGGATACGCCGACGATGCGATCCGCCGCGAAGGGGGCGACGAAGCGGACGCCTCGGGCATCATGACTGCCCCTATGGTGCCACAGCATCTTGGCCCCCGCCAGACGCGCGGGCAGTGCCCAGGACATATGCATCGGCCCATCATTGGTATGGACGATCCGGACGTCGTTCAGCCTCAGAAAACGGGTCATGCGCCACTGATCGATCAAGGCGCTCACCGTCTCCGCCTTGCCTCCCGCTTTGGGAACGCCAGGCGATTCGCCGAAGAATCGGGTATCGGGCAGAGTGTCGAACTCCAGCCCCTCGGATCGCAGGAAATCGCCGAACTGCCCCGATCCATAATGCAGGACGATGAGGGGCGAGAAGCGGCTCCGATCCAGCTGATGGATGAGCTTGGTCGCGGAAATATGGCTGCCTCCCATGGCGCCCCCGGCAAAGGGGAAGCAGATGCGCGCCGGGGCAGCGCTTCCAGCTTCGCGGTCCAGTGTCGCGGCGGTTCCGGACAGAGGGGGGAGGCGGGCAAGACCTGCAACATGTTCACATCACCTGTGCGCGGCGTGGCGAGGCGGGGGCTCCCCGTTCCTGAAAGGAGGAACCAGATACATCCCGGTAAAGCTGGTGGTAGCGCGCCGCGATCTGGCCCATCGAAAACTGCTCCTGCACGCGCGTGCGGGCGATCTCACCCCATTGGTGGCGCCCATCGGAACCCAGCCGGTCCATCGCCATGATCGCCTCGGCAAGCGCCGCCGGGTCGCGTGGCGGAACGACCATCCCGCTTTTGCCGACGATCCAGCCGCTGTCCCCGACATCGGTCGCGATGCAGGGCACGCCGCACGCCATCGCCTCGCCCAGTATATTGGGAAAGCCTTCACCCCAGGCCGAAGGCAGTGCGACTATGTCGAGGCCGGGCAGCAATGTCTCAAGATTCCGGTCATGGCTCCGCAGGGTCAGGCGATCGGCGGGCATGGACGCCAGCAGACGCGCAAGCGGACCGCTGGGTCCGTCCATGCCTTGACCCGTCAGCAGCAGGTGCACATCCGTGCCACGCTCGCGCGCACGTAGCACCGCTTCGACCAGATTGGCCGCATCCTTCATCGGATGATTGCGCGCCGCCATCCCGACGATCAGCGCGCCCGGTGCAATCCCCAGATCGCGAACAAGCGCATCGCGAGCCTCTTCGCGCGGGCGGAAGAGTTCGCAATCGAACCCATTGGGGATGACCGCCATATCTTCTGCGTGAAAACCCAGCCGCTGATGCTGCGCCGCCGCCGCATGGGAGTTATAGATGATCGTGCGCGGCCAGGATGAACATGCGGCGGCTAGCCGCACGATGACCCGCATCAGGGGCTTTTCCTGCGACAGTTCATCGATGCTGTGGCGCACATTCCAGATCACCGGCACAGTGTCCGCGCTCGCCAGTGTCGCCAGCCGGGTGGCGAGATGGGCGTGATACATCCACGCCATGATGACCGCTGGCCTTTCCTGCCGAATGACGGCGCGAAGGCGGGCAAGCCCCGGCAGCAGGTCGATGGCCCTCCTCATGCCGCAATGATGAAGCGGCACGCCGCTCGCGCGGATGCGGTCTCCAGCGACACCCGGTGGCATCAACGACACGACCGACGGCTGCATCGCGCCGCCCTGCCTGTGTTCATGATCCACCAGCTTGGCGAGCATGGTTTCCGCGCCCCCGACATTCAAAGCGGTTATGACGTGGAGAATCTTCATGGGGGCTCCTGAAGCCGTGCCGCTCACATTGTGGTCAGCAACTTTTCTATTTCCGATCCGGCACCGATCCGTTCCACCACCTCCAGGGCACCACTGTCGCTCATGGCGAACAGCGTCCCATGATGGTCCCCGGACATCCGCGTGCGCACGATGAACAGCAGCGATCCTGGGCCTTTGAGATAGGAACGAAGATTATCCAACGCCTTCCGAAGTTCAGACTCGGCGAAGTAATTTTCGTTGAGGACGTTGGCGGCCCGCACCAGATCGAAACGGCGGCCGAAACCGTCACGCGGGGTCAGCACATCATCCTCGACAATCGTCATGAGGCCATGGTTGCGGACGCGCGGGCTGACAAGTTCGACCTTCCTGACGCCCGCACCCTGGCGCAGCCTGCGTGCCGCCAGACCGCCGACGATGCGGGACAGGATCGGCCGCACCAGCCACATGCCGGTCAGATAATCCAGACGGCGCCGCCATGGCTGTATCGACCGGCCGAACAGGTCGACCTGCAACAGCTGACCTTCGGGGTTCAGCAGCGCCGCGCACCTTTTGCCCAGCGGGACGATCCACGCATGGATGGCGTAATCGGTGCCGGTGATGCGCGGCCGGTATCCCTCGCGTGCAAAGGCGTCGCACAGGTCCAGCGTGGTCGTCCCCGACGATACGCCGACGTCCAGTACTTCCCGCACATCCAGCCCGCGTGCCTTGACCGCTTCCACCAGACGGCCGTCAAGCGCGCCGAACCGCCCGCCCCAAGTGCATTTGAACGTGTTGTTCGGGTTCTTGATGGAACTGAAGAAGGCGTCTTCCACCTGTTGCGGAAGGGCTTCTGCCGGGTGCGAGAAAAATTCTGTTGCTGCTACTATCATAGCCGTTGAGCCTACAATGTGTGGCGGCGGCATGAAGTGGGCGCTTGGCTATGACGCAGGCCAATAGGGATTAGCCCAAATGCGAGCGGCCTGCGGTTCTGGCTAAGCCGCTTGGCCGCCGCGACCAACTGGCGATAATCCGCATGTCCCATGGATTTGACGCGGCCAAGGCTTCACTGTGCGCGGATGACAATGCCGATCCGGACGGATGCCTCAGGCGGAGGCAAGCCGCACATCGCCTTCATTCTGCCCGGCCTGCGTGCTGGAGGATCGGAACATATCGTCAGCCTGCTGTGCAATCATTTCAGCCGGTCGGGCTGGACGGTCAGTCTGTTCGCCTTCGAAGAGCCCGGAGCGCGCCCCTATTATGCGCATGATCCGGCGGTCAGCATCACGCAGCTGGGCTTTCCCGTCGGGCGCTTGCCGGTGCTGCGATCCGCCCTCGCGGTTTTCAATCGCATCGGCGCGCTCCGCAAGGCACTGGCAAGCACGCGCCCGGACCTGATCATCAGTTTCCTGACGCGCACCAACGTCGTCACCGTTCTTGCCGCAAAGCCGCTCGGCATCCCGGTGATCGTGTCGGAACGCAACAATCCTGCGCAGCAACGACCCGGCGCCTTCTGGTCGGCTCTACGCCGCTACACCTATGCCCGCGCGCATGGGCTGGTGACGATGACGCAAGGCGCGATGCAATATTTCCCCAAGGTCATGCGTCCCCGCCAGTGGGTCATTCCCAATCCCACCTATGCTCCGATCACGCTTGATAAGGCGCGCCCCTGCGGCAGGCAGGTCGTCGCCGTCGGGCGGCTGGTGCCGCAAAAGGGGTTCGACCTGCTGCTGGATGCCTTCGCCCGCGCGGCCCCCCTCATCCCCGACTGGTCGCTCACCATCTGGGGGGAGGGGCCGGAGCGCGCGAAGCTCGAAGCGCAGCGGGACGCGCTTGGCCTGCAAGACCGGGTGTTGATGCCGGGCGTCACGCAGGATCATGGTGGCTGGCTGCGTGAAGCCGACATCTTCGTCCTCTCCTCCCGCTTTGAAGGGTGGGGGATCGTCGTGGGCGAAGCGATGGCGGCGGGCGTCCCCGTGATTTCCTTTGATTGCCGCTTCGGCCCCGGCGAAATGATCGCCGACGGGATCAGCGGCCTGCTGGTTCCGGATGGCGACGTGTCCGCTCTTGGCGCGGCCATCGCCGCCTTGTGCGCCGACCCCGATCAGCGCCGCCGCCTGTCCGAAGGGGCGCGGGCCGCCTCTCAGCGTTTCACCGTCGACCGCGTCCTTGTCCAATGGGAGCGCGCAGCGATGGAGGCGATCGCCCCGCGCCAATCCGGGGCAAGCTCAACCAGGCCTGTCGCTATCTGAACGGCGCAGCCTGTTTTTGCCACTTTTAGACGACGCTGATTATTTATCGGCGCGCGCGCCCTGAGGCGTGCGAACTGGAGTCTTGTCCGGGGAAGTCACTGCGCTAAAACGCATAATGTCGCAAGCGCGGCTCCAGATGGGCTTTCGCGTGCTCCCGGACTCGCCGGAATCCGCGCCCGCCCGGCGGTTTCAATCAACCTATCATTTATATTAGCGTGGGACAGTTACGTCGGCCCCGCGCCATTTTCATGCGCGTAGGGCCTCCACTGGGAGCGAGTGAAATGGCGAAGTTTTACGGGACTGTCGGAAACGACGTCATCAAGGGAACATCCTTAATCGACTATATATTCGGTGGCGCAGGCAATGATCAGCTGTGGGGCGGGTTAGGCGACGATTATATTGAGGGGAATGATGGCAACGACGTGCTTCATGGGGAAGCGGGCGTCGACTTCCTCAAGGGCGGTTCGGGCGATGATCAGCTTTGGGGAGAGGACGGCAATGACTCGCTCGACGGCGGTCTCGGTAACGACCGTATCTATGGCGGCCTGGGCAACAACATCGTCGTCGGCGGGGATGGCAACGATCGCATCGAAACGCTGGACGGGCACGACCAGATATTGGGGGATGCCGGGAATGACACCATCCTTGCAGGCGGGGGGCGCGACTATATCGATGGAGGCGCGGGAGATGACATCATCTACGCTGGCGCTGGCGATGACGGGTTCCTGAACGAAATCAATCCGGCCACTGGCAAGCTGACGACACAGGCTGTGGCGGGCGGGGCTGGCAACGACTGGATCTATGGTGAAGACGGCAACGACAAGCTGAAGGGGCAGTCCGGCGACGACCATGTTTATGGTGGCAATGGCAATGACCGGGTCGATGGCGGCGACGGCAACAACTATCTGTCGGGCGGCAGCGGCGACGATATTCTGGATTCCGAAATCGGCGTCGATCAGCTTTACGGTGGCGATGGCCGGGACAACATGGAAGCAGGCGGCGGCAACGACTTCCTCGACGGCGGCAAGGACGCGGATTCCCTGAATGGCGAGGCTGGAAACGACATTCTGTTCGGCGGCGATGGCGACGACCTGCTCTTGGGCGGCGACGGTGCCGACGAGCTGCACGGCGATGCCGGGATCGACAAGCTCGCCGGCGATCTGGGCGCCGACAGGCTATGGGGTGGCGCGGGCGCCGACTGGTTCGTGTTCAAGGGCGCGGGCGCGCTGGATGGCGGCGACCGGATAGAGGATTTCCAGGACGGCGCCGACCGCATCGTGCTGGAAAAGCTTGGCGTCACCAAATATGCCGCGGGCGGGGCGCCGGGTACGGTGTTCGCGCATGATGGAGCCTCGGGCAACGTCTTGCTGGATGTCGTGACCTCTTCCGGGGTGAAGTTCAGCATCGACATTGCCGATCCCCTCGGGACGTTGACCGCCCATAATTTCACGGCTGCGGATTTTATCTTCGCCTGATCGCCTTGCCGACTGCCGGAACGGGGCACCGCTTGCCTGCGGGTGAGCGTGCGGCCCCGTTTCGCAATTCTTCCCCCGCACCGGCTATTCGGAGTTAAGACGACAGAGAAGCTGCGTCTTTCCTGCTTCGGTCCCATCATAAGTCTCGAAAAACAGGACTGAAGGTGGCGTGCCGATGAATGCGGTGGGATTTCGATTGAAGATGACCTTTTCCGCGATTCGGTTGCGCGATGCGCTGGCTCATCGGCGTGCGCGGGCCGTCTTCCATCTTCTGTCCGGCACCGCCGCGACACTGGCGCTGACGCTTCTGTCCATTGCACTGGTCGCGCGGCTTTTGGGTCCGGCTGCTTATGGCATCTTCGCCATGATCCTGACGCTCGGCCAAGCGTGTGAGCGTCTGCTCAGCTTTCAATCGTGGCAACCGCTGATCCGCAGCGGGGCAACCATCGATCCTCACACAGACCCGGTTTCTTATTTCGCGCTGCTCAAATTCGGCTGGCTGCTCGATATCGGCGGCAGCATCGCGGCCTGGGCGATAGCGAGCGTGCTGACGATCGCCGGACATTATCTGTTCGGCTTCTCCTTCCAACACGTGGGCTACACACTGCTGTTCGCCACCTCGCTGCTGTTCAACTTCAACGGTGTCTCAACCGCCATATTCAGGCTTGCGGGCCAATATCGGACGGTGGCGCAGATTCAGGTCGCGAACGCGTTCGTCCGCCTCCTTTGCGTGGCAGTTGCTTATCTGGCGGGCGCGGGCATGCTCCAGATCATCCTCATATGGACGATCACCCAGATTTTGGGCTCGATTGCCAATTTCGTTTTTGCCATGCGCTTTTTGCCCCAGCCTGGATTTCGTCAACTGCTAAGAGCAAGGGCGAAAGGGATCACCGGCCGTTTTCCCGACATCTGGCGCTTCGCGCTCGGGTCGAACCTTTCGCTCACCCTTTGGTCGAGCGTGCAGGTCGTGGACACGCTGATCGTCGGATGGCTCGCCGATCCGGCAAGCGCGGGCCTGTTCCATATCGCCAAACGCATCAGTCGCATACTTCTCCAGGTCGGCGCGCAGGTGCAGGCCGTGGTCTATCCCGATCTCAGCCGGTTGGTGGCGGCGGGCAAGCGCCACGCCTTCGTTCGCGTGCTCGTTCAAACCGAATTGCTGCTGGGGGCCTTTGGCGTCTTCTGCTTCGTTGCCATGCTGTTGGTGGGCGGGCCTTTGATGCGCCTTGCGGTCGGGCCGCATTTTGCCGGAGCCGTTCCCTTGCTCACCGTGCAGATCCTCGCGGTCACTTTCGCGATCAGCGGGTCCGCCAGCCGCGCCGGGCTGCTCGCCCTGGGCGACCAGCGCGCACTTCTCCGCACGGTCATGGCATGCACGCTCGCCTTCTATTGCGCCGTGTTTTCGTTGGTTCCGTCGGTCGGAGCGATGGGCGCGAACATCGCCCATCTGCTGTTCGGCGTAATCTGGCTGGGCAGCCTGACGCTGTGCCTGCGCCGGGCGATCAATGTCGCCCCTTGGACGGTGGAAGAAACTCGGAAATAGAGGCGCTCGTCAAAGCTCTTCCAGCGTCTCGATGATCCGATCGGCCTTCACGCCCTCATGCATGCCGAACTTGTGGATACGGTCGGGCCGGGCAATCTGCACCGTCCGCCACCCGCGTGACCGGGGCGCGGTGAAATCCTTCGACGGGTTGTCCGCGACATAGGTCAGCGATCCGCCCGACCGGCCGAAAATCCGCTCGACATGCTCGAACGCGCGCGGGTTAGGCTTCCAGCACTCGCGCCCCCATTTGTCGGTGCATATGCCAAGGTGGATGCCACGCCCATATAGGCCCAGCGCCCTGATCTTGCGCCTCTGCGCGTCGAGGAAGCCATCGGTGATCACCGCAAAGCCCGTCCTGCCATCACGCCCCGCAAGGAACCGCTTCGCGTCGGGCGCAAGGCAGATGTCGGGCCGGTGCTGCCGGTAAGTAGCCAACATCCGCGCGATCAGAGGGGGCGACGGCGCGAGGCCCATCTCCTGCAAGCTGTCGTCGAATATCTGGCTGCGACGCCCCGCGTCGAACCGCGCGCGCATCACCTCGCCCAGCCCGTCGATGCCCAGCGCGTTGCTCGCCCATTGCCCCACGGCCCTTAGCCCGCTCAGCACATAGTCGCGCTCCAGATAGAGCGTGTCGTCCAGATCGAAGACGATGACGCGCTCGAACCGGGTGCTTTCAGACGAAAACGGCATCATCGAAACGCAGCATCAGGACATTGTCCTGCCAGCCATCATGCGCCGTACGCGGCAGTCCCAGCCGTTCTTCCAGCATCCACTGCGCAAACCGCGCCCCCGCCCGATGCGCCAATGGATAGCCCCCGCCGAAACGGGCGTTGATCTCGAAAATGGAAGCGTTCCCGTCCCCATCCACCCGAAGCTGAAAGCACATCGCCCCGCGCGCGCCATCAAGGGCGGAGCCCAACCGCCAGGCTAAGTCCTGGATGACGGCATCCCGCACAGTGACGCCTTTCTCAACCTCCCCCGACCGTACCCGCAGCCGTTCATGGGGAACCGCGCATTGCAGCTGTCCTGCGCCATCGAAATAGAGGCTGATCGTAAATTCCCGCCCCGCCAGAAACTGCTGGAGAATATAGGGTTCACTCTTGTCGAGCGCCGCCACCTCCTCGCGATCATAGACCATGCCGATGCCCCGGCTGGAGCTGCCATGTCGCGGCTTGGCCAGCAGCGGGAGCGGCAGATCGGCCGATCCCTCCAGATAATCCTCCACCGATATGGTAGCGGGGGAGGGGAGACCCGCACCCGTCAGGAACCGCGCCGTGGCCAGCTTGTCCCGCGCCATCTCGACCAGTGGCGCGTCAGAAACCGCCACATGACAGTTGATCGCGGCGAACTGCTCGCGCGCACTGGCATAGGCGATAAGCTCGGTATCGATCGTCGGCACGATCAGTTGGAACTGCTCGCGCCTGCAAATATCCAGCATCGCCGGAATGAACGCGTCGCTCTCCGCAGGCGGCGCGGTGAAGCTGCCGTCTGCTTCGATACAGGCCGGACTCCAGTCCGGCTTCAGGTCGCACGCGAACATGGCAAGGTCGATGCCCAGCGCCTCCGCCGCTTCGCGAAAGCTCCGCATCAGGCCCACCCGCCGCCCGGCGGAACTCAGCATCATGCGCAGCGACCGGCCGCTGCGTTCGGGTCCCTCCCAATCCGTGCCCAAGGTTGCCGATGCTCCTCCAGTCCGAGTCGCGGGTGCGTCCATGTCAGGCTACCTCTCTTATCAGCACAAAGGCTTCCGCCGCCCGCCGGCTGACGCAACTGCCCCGCACCTGCGCCAGCGCGCGCAGGGTTTCGAAGGATCGTTCATTGGGAAAAGGACGAACCTGCGATTCAAAACAGCCAAAGGCCTCGATCTTCTGATCCAGATGCTCGCTGATGTCGATGAAGACGTGCGGCTGAAACGGAGGCGTCAGATATGGCGCCGCCCAATTGGTTTCCGACACGGTCTCATAAGCCAGAATGCGCTTTGGATAATGCGCCCCGACGGGCCGCGCCGCCACCATCGCGGCTTCGAATATCAGGCCATGGTCGAAATGCAGGTCGCCGGGGAAGGGCAGGAACAATGTGTCGGCACGGCTCTCCGCCACCACAGCGGCGATGCCCTCATTCAACTCCGCGCGGGGCAGGCAATCCAGCGCCGCCGCCTCAAATTCCAGGAAATGCGTCCGCGCGACGCCCAGCACCTCATGCGCCTGGCGCGCTTCGGCCTGCACCCGTTCCACCTGCGCCGCAGTGAAGCGCGGGGGCTTTCCCTGCGTCGCGATGACGACCTCGACATGGCGCCCTATGGCAGCGAGGCGAGCAATCGTTCCCCCGCAGCCCAGAACTTCATCGTCGGGATGGGGCGCGATCACCAGTGCGCGCTCTATGCTGTCGATCATGGTCATGCCGCTGCCTTGGCCCGCCCCAATATGGCGTGGTTGGGCAGGGGCGCCTCCCGCGCCGTTTGCCACCGCAACACATGCAATCCCTGATCGTCGCCGCAGCGCACGACGAAGCCTTCCGCCATACGCTCGACAATCTGCCCCGGCGTCGCGGCGGCATGATGGCGCAATGGCACCAGCGAAGCCTCTTCGATGACGATCTTCTCGCCCGCATAGCTCGTCCAGGCGCCGGGATAGGGATGACCGCAGGCCCTGACGCAGCGCCAGATCGCCGATCCCGGCGCCGACCAGTCGATCAGCGCATCTTCCGGCCGCCTGCGCGCGGCATAGGTGGCGCACCGCTCATCCTGTATCGTGAGCGTCGGCGATCCGCCCGCAATATCCTCCAGCACGCCCGGCAGCATCGCTTCCAGCGCTGCCATATGCTTGGCGTAGAGCGTCGCCGCCGTCTCGTCCGGCGTCAGATGGAAATAGCGCTGGCCAAGCAGCGGCCCGCTATCCACCCCCGCATCGATCAGGAACAGCGAGGAAGCGGAAATGGGCTCATCCAGCAAGATGGTCCATGGAATGACAGCGCGGCCCCGCAGGCGTGGCAGTGGCGCGGGATGATAGCCCACGACTTCCCGCCTTGCGGTAGCGCGGAATGCTTCCCCGCAAATCTGCGACCAGCCGATGACGAAGATATAATCGGGCGCCACATCGCGGATCGCCTGCAACGCGGCATCGGAATTGATATTGGCGGTCCGCACCATCCGCGCCCCGGCTTTTTCGGCCTCGCCCGAAAGATCGACGAAATCGGAATGACGATGGGCAAGATCCGGCGGCAGGGTGAATACCGCCGCCAGATCCCATTGGCGGGATGCGCCAAGGGCCGTCACCGCGACCCGCGTGCTTTCAACCGCGCCAACGACTATGGCCTTCATGCGCCCTCCTGATCGATGACTGGTTGGACCGTTCGCCGCGCACGGCCACGCTGATCGTCCGGGCAAGGATGGTAAGGTCGAGCCACAAGGAGCGGTTCGCAATGTACCAGAGGTCCAGCGCGATCTTGTCCCGCTCACCCAGCAGCGTGTTGCCGTTGACCTGTGCCCATCCGGTGAGGCCGGGCCTGACCGCGCACCGCTGCCGTCCCCGCTCGCCAGCTTCCTCTATGGTCGCGGGCAGCAAGGGGCGGGGGCCAATCAGGCTCATGGTCCCGGTCAGGATATTCCAAAGCTGGGGCAGTTCATCCAACCGCGAGCGCCGCAGGAACCCGCCGATCCGTATCGTCCGCATCGCATCGGGCAGCAACCGACCATCCCGGTCGCGGGCGTCGGTCATCGTCCGAAACTTGATGACGGGAAAGCGCCGCCCGCCCTTCGTCACGCGAACCTGCCGGTACAGCACGGGCGCCCCATCGGTCAGCCTTATGGCACCGGCGATCACCGCCATGACCGGCAGCGCCAAAGGCAAAGCGGTGGCCGCGAACAGCATGTCGATCAGCCGCCTCATGCCCATCAGGATTCTCCGGCAAGGATCGGCGCGTTGACCCTCTTCCGCTCGGCCCGCCCGGCCACGGGGCCGTTCATCTCCATGGTGGAAAGCAGCAGCGCATTCACCATCTCGACCGAATAATTTTCTTCAACCGTCTTGCGCGCCGCCATGCCCAATTGCGCGGGCAGGCTCGGCCGCTCGCATATCCGCACCATCGCGTCGGCCAGCGCGTTGGTATCGCGCGGCGCGACGATGAAACCGTTCACCCCCTGCCTGATAGGCTCGCGGCAACCTGGCATGTCGGTGGTGATCACGCCTCGGCCCGCCGCCATCGCTTCCAATATCGTGCGCGGCAGCCCCTCCCTATACCAGCTTGGCAGAACGAAGATGCTGGCCTGCCCCAGATAGGGGCGAACATCGCGCGTCTCGCCCAGATATTCGATAATGCCTTCGTCCTGCCATTGGGCGATCGCCTCACGCGAAACGGCCGCCGGATTTTCATCGAGAGGCCCAAGTAGTTGCAGGCGCACATCGGGAAAGCGCGCCCGTACGATCCGGGCCGCCTCGACATATTCGATCAGCCCCTTGTTCCGCAGCAGCCGCGCAATCATCAGGAATACGGGCGGTCCTTCCGGCAAAGCCGCCCGCGCATAATGGGAAAGGTCCACGCCCGACCCCGGCACCTGAATGACCCGGCTGTCGGGGCGCAAAATATGATGGCGCAGCATCTCGCCACGGTCGTCGCTATTGAACACGAACACTGCCTTGGCGGTGCGCAGCGCCTGCCGGTACAGGATGGATACTATGGCCCGCACATAGGGCAGTAGTCGCGATTCACCGTCGCTGAACACATGACCAAGCCCGCTCACCATTGCGTAGAAGCGGATGGACGGGAAAAACCGGCTGGCGATGCCGCCATAGATGATCGGCTTCTGCGTATAGGCCATTACCGCGTCCGGCCGATGTTTCCGGAAGCAACCGATCAGCCAGCTCAGCGTGCCCATGTCGGCAAAGGGGTTCATCCCCGCCCGCGCCATGGGGATGGGCAGGTAGGTCGCGCCCATCGCCGCCAGCTTTGCCTCGATTTCGGGATCGCGGCCGGGCGCGCAGACAATGACCTCATGCCCGTTGCCGATCATTGCCGCGATCAGCCGCCCGCGAAAATTGATCACCGAATAGGCGAGGCTGGCGATGACGATGATCTTCATGCGGTCCCGTGACTGCTCCCGGATCGCCGCGCTATTGGGTGCGGCAAGGGCAAGCATAGGACAAAGCAGCCGAAAAACGCCGCACCATTCCGCACCTATACTTGAGGCCAGCCGCCCATCCTTTCGGATGATGAATGGGGATCGGGATTTGATTTCTGCTCAAAGGGATAAGGCCTCTACCCCTCTTCGGATCGTACCTATGCCCAACTGCCCGGCGCCCACATCCGCCCTATCTGAAGAACATGATTGATCGCCAGCCAAGCTTCGTCGTTATCGGCGCCATGAAGGGTGCGACAACCTGGATCGCTCATCAACTCCGCAATCATCCCGGCCTGTGGCTCCCTGACGCCGAACCGCATTATTTCAGTTCGGAATATGATCGCGGCCCAGACTGGTATGCCTCCCTCTTCGATCCTGCACCGCCCGGCCGCATCATTGGGGAAAAGTCGGCGGACTATCTAGCGCATCCGCAAGCCCCGGAGCGCATGGCGGCCATGCTTCCCGACGCCCGGCTCATCGCTCAGCTGCGCGACCCGGTTCAGCGCGCCTATTCCGATTATTGCATGCTCTTCCGACGCGGACAGGTCAGCAGCGACCCGCGCAAATATCTGGAAAGCGCGCAGCCAGAACAGTCGCGTTTCCTGTCGGGCGGGCTTTACGGCGCCCATCTGCGCCGTTTCCTCCGCCATTATCCGCGCGATCAGATCCACGTGATCCTGTACGAGTCGCTGCGGGAACAGCCCGAACAGGTCATCGCGGACGTGTGCACCCATATCGGCGTGCCGGTACATATCGCGCCCGAGGAGGTGGCCAGCCGGAAAAATGACAGCGCCAGCCCGATGTTGCCGTTGCCGCTGCGCCGTATGCTGCAACCGATGCGCCCGGTGCTGGACCCCTTCCGCTCCAACCCCCATCTGGCGAAACTGCGCGCATCCCTGGCGGCGCCGATCCGCTACCCGCCCCTCACGGATGAATTGCAGCAGATGCTGCGCGATTTTTACTGCGAGGATCTGTTGATCCTGCAAGACATCCTCCAGATAGATTTGCGCCACTGGATCACCGGCGATCCTGCCACGAGGGACGTTCAAGCCGTGGCGGCGAAGTGAGGCGCGCCGTCATTCTCCAGTAACGGCGGCGACTTATCTGACGCCGTATGGAGCATCGGCCCGACCCGCGGGCGGGCAACTGCGGAGGTACTCCGGAAAAGTCGGCCACGGACAATCATGCATGACGTAAATTGCCGGCCATAAGGGAAGTGAGGTGCGCTGATGCCCGGTTTCAGGGTGGTTCGACCTTGGCTGTTGAACCTCTATGTCCACCGATTGCCTCGCTTTCGCGGGAAATGGCGGCTGTTGTCGCCTTTCGCCAGGTTGCTGGATGGCACGCCGATTCGGTCGAGCTATGGCCGTGTCCGACTGGCGTTCGATGTCCGCGACCGGACTCATCTGCTCGGGCTGACCGGGGAATATGGCGCGCGAGTCTCCGATGAGGTGGAATGCCTCCGTCCCGGTGACTGCTTCATCGATGTCGGTGCCAATTGCGGCATCTTCACCCTGCTTGCAGCGGAGCGGGTGGGGCCGGACGGGCTGGTGGTCGCCTTCGAACCTTGCTTTTCCACCTTCGCAAAGCTGGTCCGGAACATCAGCCTGAACGCGTTTAGCAATGTCCTGCCCTTCAACATGGCCCTTGCGGCCCTGACCCGTCCCGACCTGCTCGACAATAGCGCGACAGGGCATTCCGGGCGCTTCTCCATCGCCAGCGAGCCTGTGGAGGAGGGGGAACGGGTCATGACATTGTCGATCGGCGACTTTCCCGGCCTCCTCAAGCTGATCGGCGAGCGATCCATCACGGTGAAGATCGATGTGGAGGGATTTGAATATGCCGTCCTTCAGGGGCTGGCGCCGATCCTCGCCCTCCCGCAAACGCGTGCAGCGGTCGTCGAAATCGATAACCAGAACCTTCACCGCTATGGTGCTGATGCAGGCGAAGTCTTCACCCTGCTAGAGCGCAATGGCTTCATCCGCGTCGATCGTGACGGCGCAGGCGATCATTTCGACGCGGTTTTCCACCGCCGGACTGACATCGCAGTAACCGTCGCGGCTTGTGCTAACGTCACGCCATTTCGTCGGCCGCCTTCTCATGCCGCCCCCGTCTCGCTCTCGCTTACCCGATCAACATCCCGCCTCGCGCGCGTCGCTGCGGCCCTGCTGGTGTTGGCAGGCGGCTGGTTCGCCATGGGCAAGGGCGTGTCGGTCGATCGCGGCCCGGCGGAGGAATATTTCATCAAGGAAGCCTTACAGTCGCACAAAGTCGCGGAAATGCGGGCCGTCCTGCGCCGTTCGTCGCCGACGGTGTTCAACGTCGGCGAAGTCGGCTCCTTCGCCCGCATCGCGCTTCCCGTCCTGCCGCAGGGTTGGCGTATCACCGATGTACAGCTTTTCCCTTCCGACAGCGGCCCTAGCCTGCAGATGACCATCACCAACGACGTCAGCCGTCCGGTATCCCTGTTCGCCGTCCGCGACGATGGCGTGGCGCCCGCCAAACCGGCCGTGCTCACCCGCGATGGCAAGACCGTCGCCTATTGGCAGGAGGGCGAACTGGCCTACGCCCTGATCAGCAAGAAGAAGCAGCCAGCCGAACTCGATCGCCTTGCCGAGGATATCGCCGACAATGTCTCCTCCTAAGGGCGGTTAGTACAACCCTCAGCGATCCGCCTAAGCGGACGGCGTCTCTTCCTGCGTCAACGGCCCTTCCAGCCCGTTGCCCGTCCGCATCCGCGTCACGATGTTCCACGTCGCGATGAACAGCGCGGCGATGACCGGCCCGATGACGATGCCGTTGAAGCCGAACATGTCGATGCCGCCCAGCGTCGTGATCAACACCACATAATCGGGAATGCGCGTATCCCGCCCGACCAGCATCGGCCGCAGCAGATTGTCGATCAGGCCGATGACGAACAGGCCGCAGACGATCAGGATGATCCCCTTGACCACCGCGCCCGTCGCCAGCAGGTAAATCGCCACCGGCACCCACACCAATCCCGTGCCCACCGCCGGGATCAGCGAAAAGCATCCCATCAGCACGCCCCACAGCAGCGCTCCGGTGATCCCCAACGCCCAGAAAACGGTGCCGCCGATCATCCCTTGAACGATGGCTACGACCACGCTGCCCTTGATTGTGGCGCGGGTGACGACAACGAACTGCTGCATCAGCGCCCGCCGGTGGGTGGAACGCAGCGGCGCCGCGCGATCCAGCCGCGCCGCCAGCGCAGACCCGTCGCGCAGCAGGAAGAAGGTGAGGTAGAGCGTGACGCTCAACGCCACGAAAAAGCTGAATGCGCTCTGCCCGATCTGGAACACCTGCGATGCGACGGACCGGAAGCTGTTGGCGATCCCCTGACCCAGCATGTCGCGCACCGCCGCGAAATTGGTGATGCCCACGCGCGCCAGCAGGTTCGAAGCCCAATCCGGCAGGTTCGCCCGGAATGCATTGAACATGGCGGGGATATTGATCTGGCCCGACTGTATCTTGGCGTAGAAAAGCCCCGCTTCCTGCACCAGCGAGACAGCCAGCACGATGGCGGGCAGGATGACGACGGCCACGATCAGCAACAGCGTCAGCCCCGCCGCGCTATTGGGGCGGCCCGGGATCTGCCGCAGCAGATTCTGGTTGATCGGCCCGAACAATATGGCGGCGATCACGCCCCACAATATGGCCGCGAAAAACGGCTCGATCACCAGCGCAAAGGCCACCGACACCAACAGGACGAAGCCCAGAAAAACACCGTCTTCGATGCGGACATTCTGCGGCTTGTCGGTCATGTTCGCGCTTTGGCAGAAATGGGGGGCAAAAGTCCATCTCCCGCGCGATGGCGGCGCTTTTGCACCGCGACCAACATCCGCTGTGTCAAAAAGGTCGCAGTTGCGTCAATTTTCCCTGAGCGATTGAATCCGCGTCGGCGAAGCGTAAGAGCTTCAAGGACAACCATCGGAAAGCAGGACATGGCAAAACCCGAATCCTGGCGGCTGAGCCCGGAAGCCTACAGCTTCATCACCAGCATCGATACGCGCTTCCAGGATATCGACACGATGGGCCACATCAACAATGTGGCCATCTCCGGCATCTTCGAAACCGCCCGCATCCGCTTCCACCATCATCTCGGCCGTCACCCGCAGGAACAGGGCGTGCGCTGGCTCGTCGCTGCCGTATCGCTCAACTTCGTGGAGGAATCGCACTTCCCCTATCCGTTCGAAGTGCATTGCGGCATCGGCCATATCGGCCGCACCAGCTGGACCGTCAGCTCCGCCGCCTTCCAGAAGGGAGTCTGCGTAGCCACCTGCGACACTACCGTCGTCACCCACGGCTCCGAAGGCCGCCGTAGCATCGACGCCAGCCTGCGCGAAGCCATGGAGCGCAACTTCCTCCGCCAGCCGGCCTAACTCATGACCGTCACCCCAGCGAAAGCTGGGGTCTCGTGAGGCTTGCCCGCGCCATCTCCCTGAACCAACCTCCCTCACCCCCGTTTGCCCTGAGCTTGTCGAAGGGCTTTCCTTCTTGAAGGGAAGGGGAAGGGCTTCGACATCCGGACGAGGCAAGTGACTCGTTCGGACAGCCCGAAGGAGAGCGGAGTGATGAAGGGGTGGAGTTAGATCAGCCCGCAAACCCATCCATCCGCCGCGCCCACTGAAACGCGATCACCGCACCCTTCACCGGCTGGATCATCACCGCTGCCAGCACCACGGCCAACCCCGGCCACAACGCCGCCTGCACCCCCAGCGGGATGGCCAGCGCATGGTTCACCTCGATCATCAAGGGTACCAATATGTGCCCTAACAGCAGGATCACGATATAGGCGGGGAAATCGTCAGCCCGCGACACATCCCATGGCTGGCCGCACGCATTGCAGGCCGGGCTGGGCTTCAGGAAGCCCGCGAACATCGCGCCCTCGCCGCAGGCGGGGCAACGGCCGCGCAGCGCTGACGTCAAGGCCGGGCGAAGCGGCCGCGCCACAGCATCTGCGGAAGGATGATTGCTCATGCGCCGTCCCTATGGCCGCGCGGCGGACTGTGCAACACAGGTTTAAGCGCCTACCTCCCTTTCGCCCCGCCAAAAGGCTGTTAAGACGGCCCCCATGCGACTGCCGGGTGCCTCCGAAGCCTTTGTCCTGTTCGACGATGCGCGAGAGCGCAATCCCGCGCCCGCGCGTCTCTACCGCGACCCGGTGGAGATCATCTGCGCCAATTGCCTTGAGGATGTGCAGCCCGCCCTCGACCGCATCGCGGAAGCGGGCGAAATGGGCCTCCATGTCGCCGGTTACATGAGCTATGAGGCGGGGCTGATGCTGGAAGATCGCCTACAGCCGATCGCTCTCCGTCAAGGCGACCACGCGCCCGCCATGCCGCTCCTTTGGTTCGGCCTGTTCGAAGGACATCGGCTGATCGATCCCGCGCTGATGCCGGATCTGCTACCCGATCCCGCCACCGCCAGCATAGAAGCGCCGCAGCCGCTGGTGGATGAAAAGGCTTATCGCGCGGCCTTCGCCCAGGTGCAGGACTATATCCGGGCAGGGGACATTTATCAGGTCAATCTGACCTTCCCCTGCGCCGCGCGCTTCGACGGCGACCTGATGGCGCTCTACGCCGCGATCCGTCCTCGCCAACGCGCGGGCTACGGCGGCATCATCCGCACCGGCGCCCACAATATCCTCTCCTTCTCGCCCGAACTTTTTTTCACCAACGTGCGCGGGCAGCTGACCGCCCGGCCCATGAAGGGCACCGCCCTTCGCTCCGCCGACCCCGTCCGCGATGCGGCACTGGCACGGGAATTGGAGGAGGACATCAAGCAGCGCGCGGAAAATCTGATGATCGTCGACCTGCTGCGCAACGATCTGTCCCGCGTGTCGCGCGCCGGAACCGTGATCGTGCCCGATCTCTTCCATGTCGAAACCTATCCAACCGTGCATCAGATGGTCTCGACCATCCGCGCACGGCTGCTACCGGGCCTGTCGCCCGTCGATATCCTGCGCGTCCTCTTTCCCTGCGGATCGATCACCGGCGCGCCAAAGGTGCGGGCGATGGAAATCATCGACACTGTGGAGGCTTACCCGCGCGACATCTATACCGGCACGATGGGCTGGATTGATCCGAACGGAGACGCCGCCTTCAATGTTGCCATTCGCACGATTTGGGTTGAAGAAGGCAGCAGGGAGGGGCGCCTGGGATTGGGTTCGGCCATTGTCGCGGACTCGGATGCGGCATCCGAGTGGGCGGAATGCCTGGCCAAGGGGCGCTTCCTCACGACCGCGGGACAGTAGGGGGCGTGAATAGTTTCGATGTCATTGGCTGACGGACGGTTCGACCTGCTCGAAACCATGGCTTTCGATCCGGTCGACGGTATCAGGTTGCTGGAGCTGCACCTAGAACGGCTGAAGGAAAGTGCCACGGCACTCGACTTCGTCTTCGACCGTCACGACGTTCGCAACGAATTACAGGCCGCGACTTTCCGTCTGCGCGAACGCAGCCGCCTTCGCCTTCTCGTCTCGCGGCGCGGCTCCATCGCCATCGAAGTGCGCGAACATCGCACCTGGCCCCAGGCGATCATGCAGGTGGCGATCGTGCCCCGCAAAAGCCGAACCGATGACTTTCGCCTCGCGCACAAGACCACCGACCGGACAATCTATCGGGACGCGTTGAAGCGCGGCGGCACTTACGAAGTGCTGATGACCGACGAAGAAGGCTTCCTCACCGAAGGCTGCTTCTCCTCCATTTTCGTGGAACGCGGCGACAAGCTGGTGACGCCGCCCCTCTCGCGCGGCATCTTGCCCGGCGTCCTGCGCCGCAGCCTCATTGAAATGAACGAAGCGGTCGAAGCCGACCTCAAACCGCGCGACTTGGAAAACGGCTTCTTCATCGGCAACGCCGCCCGAGGCATGGTCGCGGCCTCCCTCGCAAGGTAGAAACTCTCCCCTCCCGCAAGCGTTCAAACGAGGCGCGTGACTCGTTTGAAGGGTTGGGGGTGGGCCAGCAGCCCGCCGACCGTGTAACCACCGTCATCCCAGCGAAAGCTGGGATCTCAGGCCAACTCACGCCAAGCCTCCCCAGATTCCAGCTTCCGCTGGAATGACGAAAACTATCTGGCGGTTGCCCCCTGCGCGATAGCGCACTAAGGAGCCTCGCGTCCGCCCGCGCGGACTCACTATTCATCAGAAAGAGTGTCACGATGAGCCAGACTTCCGCTGCCCTCGGTCGCATCCAGCCCTCCGCCACCCTGGCGATGAGCGCGCGTGTGAATGCCCTCAAAGCCGAAGGCGTCGATGTCATTGGTCTCTCGGCCGGCGAACCCGATTTCGACACGCCCGACTTCGTCAAGGAAGCTGGCATTGCCGCGATTCGCAAGAACCTGACCCGTTACACGGACGTCGATGGAACCGCCGATCTCAAGGACGCGGTCGCCTTCAAGTTCAGCCGCGACAATGGCCTGACCTACAAGCGCAGCCAGATCAGCGTGAACTCGGGCGGCAAGCACACCCTGTTCAACGCGCTGGTCGCCACTGTCGACGTGGGCGATGAAGTCATCATCCCGGCGCCCTATTGGGTCAGCTATCCCGACATCGTGAACTTCGCGGGCGGCACGCCCGTCTTCGTCGAAGGCCCCGCGAGCCAGGGCTACAAGATCACCGCCGCGCAGCTCGACGCCGCGATCACACCGCGCACCAAATGGCTCATCCTGAACTCGCCCTCCAACCCTTCGGGCGCGGCCTATTCGGCCGACGAGCTGAAGAGCCTGGGCGAAGTGCTGCGCCGCCATCCCCATGTCCTCATCATGACCGACGACATGTATGAGCATGTCTGGTACGCGCCGACCCCCTTCGCGACCATCGCGCAGGTGTGCCCCGACCTCTACGAGCGCACCCTGACCGTGAATGGCTGCTCCAAGGCTTTCTCGATGACCGGCTGGCGCATCGGTTTCGCCGGTGGCCCCGAATGGATCATCAAGGCGATGGGGAAGCTCCAGTCGCAGTCCACGTCGAACCCCTGCTCGATCAGCCAGGCGGCCGCCGTCGCCGCGCTGACGGGTGAGCAGGACTTTCTTGAAGAGCGCAACGCCGCTTTCAAGAAGCGCCGCGACATGGTCGTGTCGATGCTGAACGACGCGCCGGGCCTCGACTGCCCGACGCCCGAAGGCGCTTTCTACGTCTATCCCGACGCCAGCGGCTTGATGGGCAAGACCACGCCCAAGGGCCAGCTCATCGACAATGACGAAAAGCTCATCGGCTATTTCCTCGACGAAGCCCGCGTCGCCGCCGTCCATGGCGCCGCCTTTGGCCTCTCGCCCGCCTTCCGCATCAGCTACGCGACCTCGGAGGAAATTCTGGCCAAGGCGTGCAAGCGCATCCAGGAAGCCTGCGCCGCCCTCAAATAAGTCCCCTTAATTCTCCCCATGCTGAGCATGGGGAGGGTCGAAGAGAGGCACGTGACTCTCTTCGACAGCGAAGCTGGTAGAGGGGAAAAGGCGCGCAACATCGCCGTTTCCCTCATCCTCTCCGAAAAAAACGGACTCTCGTCCGGCGCACCGTCTTGCAGCCAGAACAAGGTTGCCTATATCCCGTTTCAATTCGAAACGGGACTAGCCGCCTCGTTCACCAAAGGCTAACCCTCCCACTGCTAATCCCCGTCCTTCCGGGAAATGATAGAAGGAAGAAGGCCATGCTGACATTCCTCAAATCCGACCTGTTCCTTCGCTTTCTCGGCGGGTTTGTGATCGGGTCCGCTGGCGTCTTCGCCCTCCACCTCGCCGATCCTCCGGCCCTGACGACCCCGGCCATGGCGGCGTCCGACAGCGCCCCCGAGGCGAATTCAAATGCGGCCCTTTAACGCCTTTCTCATCGCCCTCTCTGCGGCCGCCGCCGTCGCCTCTCCCCTGCGCGCCGAGCGCCCCGTTCTCGCTCCGGCACCCGCGATAGATGCCCCGGCAACCCGAAAGCTGGAGACCGCAGTTTTTGCTGGCGGCTGTTTCTGGGGAGTCGAGGGCGTCTTTTCCCACATCAAGGGTGTCCGTCTCGTCACCTCCGGTTTTTCTGGCGGCCCTGCCAACCTCAAGGTCGACTATGACCGTGTGAGCGAAGGCGACACGGGTTTCGCCGAATCCGTCCGCGTCACCTACGATCCCCGGCAGGTCAGCTACGGCACATTGCTGCGAGTCTTCTTTTCGGTGATCGCCGACCCCACCACGCTCAACTATCAAGGTCCCGATCGCGGCGCCCAATATCGCAGCGCACTCTTCCCCCTCACTCCGGGGCAGGACAAGGCCGCTCGCGCGTATCTGGCACAGCTGGACAAGGCGGGACTGTGGCGCGACCCGATCGTGACGAAGGTCGAACGCTTCACCGGCTTCCAGGCCGCTGACGCCTATCATCAGGATTTCCTGACCCGCAACCCGCGCCATCCCTATATCAAGCGTTGGGACATGCCCAAGCTCGCCGCGTTCAAGGCGATGTACCCCAACCTCTACAGCGCCCGCCCCTCAGCCTGAAAAGGACATAGCCGTGACCCGGATCCAAGGATTGAAGCTTCTATCGACCTTGGACGAGGATGGTCGGCTGACCGTCGAACTGGCGGAGGAGACGCTACCGCCGCCTCGGGCGGACGAGGTGCTGGTCCGCGTAGAAGCGGCACCCATCAACCCGTCAGACCTCGCCCTGCTTTTCGCCTCCGCCGACCTTGAAAATGCTGATTACAGCGAAGGCCGGATCGTCGCCCTCATGCCTGACGCGGCCCGTCGCGCGCTGGCGGGTCGGGTGGGTCAGCCCATGACGATCGGCAATGAAGGGGCTGGCACCGTCATCAATGCTGGCGAATCCCCGGAAGCTCAGGCCCTGCTCGGTAAGCGCGTCGCCCTGATCAGCGGCGGCATGTTCGCGCAATATCGCATCGTCAACGCCCCCGCCTGCATGGTCCTGCCCGATGAGGTGACGGCGGAGCAGGGCGCTTCCGCCTTCGTCAACCCCATGACGGCGCTCGGCTTTGTAGAAACCATGAAGCGGGAAGGGCACAAGGCCATCGTCCACACCGCCGCCGCCTCCAACCTGGGCCAGATGCTGGTGCGCATCGCTCAGGAAGACGGCATTCCGCTGGTGAACATCGTGCGTAACGACGCGCAGGTGGCCATCCTCGAAGGGATCGGCGCGGACCATGTGCTCAACAGTTCGGCAGAGGATTTCCCCGCTCAGCTTGAAGCCGCCATCGCAGCAACCGGCGCGACCATCGCCTTCGATGCGATCGGTGGCGGTAATCTCGTCAGCCAAATCCTGCATGCCATGGAACAGGTCGCCAGCAAGGACGCGCCCTACAGCCGCTATGGTTCCGACAGCCCCAAGCAAGCCTATATTTACGGCGCGCTCGACCTGTCCCCCACCATCCTGACGCGCAGCTTTGGGTTTGGCTGGTCTGTTGGCGGCTGGCTGCTCTTCCCCTTCCTGCAAAAGGCGGGACCGGAAACGATCGAACGGATGAAGCAACGCGTGATGGACAATATCACGACGACCTTCGCCAGCCACTATAAGGGCCACATCTCGCTGTCCGAAGCGCTCAACCGCGAAGCCGTGCTGACCTACAATGCCCGGCGCACCGGCGAGAAATATCTGATCGTTCCGAATTGATCTGGAGCGCGGGAGTTCAGGAGCGCTGCGTCAGCGCTCCTGAAAAAGCCCCGTCGCGTCAGGCCGCCATCTGGTGCAGCACGCACAGCTTGTTGCCTGTTGGGTCGCGCAGATAGGCCAGGTACAATTTGCCCATGCCGCCGTCACGAACACCGGGCGGATCTTCGCAAGTCGTGCCGCCTGCCGCGATCCCCGCCGCATGCCATGCATCGGCCTGCTCGGGCGAAGAGGCAGAAAAGCCGATGGTTCCGCCATTGGCCGCACAGGCCGGTTCACCGTTGAGCGGCTTGGAAATCGCGAACGCACCGGTCGGCGTCATGTAGAAGACACGATCCTTGTCGTCGATGAAACCAGGCGACACACCCAGAGCGCCCAGCGTCGCGTCATAAAATTGCTTGGATTTCTGAATGTCGTCGGCACCAACCATGATGTGGCTGAACATATGCATCCCCTCTGCCATTTCGCGCGGCCCGCAACCAGCCGGGCTCACCGGCCCGGTTGAGGAACGCTTCGAATAAAAAAGCCGAACTCTCCGATCCAATGGTTCGGAAAGCTCCACAAAACCGCGGCTTGCCTTTGCCGCCCCTTATGCATGAACCAGCTGGAGCACGCTGTCGATCCTCATCGGCGCATCAATGTGATCCCGGGAAATGCTTCACGGCCGATGGCGTATCGCCGCTGCGTCGGTGCCTTAAATAGCAAATGGGCGGAGCCTGAACCCAGACCCCGCCCAAAAAGCATCCGCCAAAACCGGCAAGCCTTATTTCGGCGCGAGCACCATCAGCATCTGGCGGCCTTCCATGCGGGGATAGGCTTCGACCTTGGCGATCTCGCCGACATTCTCCGCCACGCGCTGGAGCAGCTGCATGCCAAGCTGCTGGTGCGACAGCTCGCGGCCACGGAAGCGCAGGGTGATCTTCACCTTGTCGCCATCGCCGATGAAATCATGGACCTTCTTCATCTTCGTATCATAGTCATGATCGTCGATGTTCGGACGCATCTTGATCTCTTTGAGTTCCTGCGTCTTCTGGGTCTTGCGGGCGATATTGGCCTTTTTCTGGGCCTCGTACTTGAACTTGCCGATGTCGAGGAACTTGCAGACCGGCGGATCAGCGGTCGGGGACACTTCGACCAGGTCTAGGCCCAGCTCATAAGCGCGCTCCATGGCCTCCTGCGTCAACATCACGCCCAGATTTTCGCCTTCGTCGTCGATCACGCGCACCTTGGGCACGGTGATGAACTCATTGTAACGGGGACCGGACTTAGGCGGCGGCGCCATCGGGCGGCGCATCATTGGGGGACGTATAGCGGCTTCTCCTATTATTGTTCCAAAAACGGCTCTGGCGGCCTTTAGCGCAAAGCCGAAAGGGGCGGCAAGTCCGCAGTTACGGAATCACCGGCCCCATGTGGCATCGCTGCCTCACCGCATATCGGGGGCGAGCGCCTCTTTTGCAAGACGCTGGATGACATCATCAACGGCAAGGACGCTTTGCCCCTCCTTGCCCAACTCACGCAGCGCCACCGTGCCTTCATCGGCCTCACGGCGACCCACGACCAGCAAATTGGGCACTTTGGCAAGGCTATGCTCGCGCACCTTGTAGTTGATCTTTTCGTTGCGAACATCGATTTCGGCGCGGATTCCGGCGGCCCGGAGCTTTTCCACCACCGCGTTCGCATAGTCATCCGCGTCCGAAACGATGGTCGCGACCACCGCCTGCACCGGCGCCAGCCAGAGCGGGAATTTGCCCGCATAATGTTCGATCAATATGCCGATGAACCGCTCATAGGACCCGAAAATCGCCCGATGGAGCATGACAGGGCGGTGCCGCTCGCCATCTTCACCCACATAGGAAGCGTCGAGTCGCTCCGGCAGCACCCGATCCGACTGGATCGTGCCCACCTGCCAAGTCCGCCCGATCGCATCGGTCAGATGCCATTCCAGCTTTGGCGCATAGAAGGCGCCTTCGCCCGGTAGTTCCTCCCAACCATATTCAGGCGTGTTCAGCCCAGCGGCCGCGACAGCGTTGCGCAGTTCTTCCTCCGCCTTGTCCCACATTTCCTCGGTGCCGAAGCGCTTCTCCGGACGCAGCGCCAGCTTGATCGAGTAAGTGAAGCCGAAATTCTTGTAGATCCGGTCTGCCAGTTCGCAGAAAGCCCGCACCTCCGCCACGATCTGGTCCTCGCGGCAGAAGATATGCGCGTCATCCTGCGTGAACTGGCGCACACGCATCAACCCGTGCAACGCGCCATGCGGCTCATTGCGATGGCAGCAGCCATTTTCGTAGAAGCGCAGCGGCAGGTCGCGATAGCTTTTGATCCCCTGCTTGAAGATCAAAATGTGCGCCGGGCAGTTCATGGGCTTGAGCGCCATCCAGTCGACATCGTCGGACACCAGCGGCCCTTCATCCTCGACGTTCGGCACCTCGTCGGGGATGACAAACATATTCTCGCGATATTTGCCCCAATGGCCCGACTGCTCCCACTGGCGCGCATCCATCACCTGCGGCGTCTTGACCTCGCGATAGCCCGCCGCATCGATGGCGCGGCGCATATAGGCTTCCAGCTCGCGCCAGATCAGATAGCCCTTGGGATGCCAGAAGACCGACCCATGCGCTTCCTGCTGGAGGTGAAACAGGTCCATCTCCGCACCCAGCTTGCGATGGTCGCGCTTGCCCGCTTCTTCGAGGCGCATGAGGTGCGCGTCCAACTGCTTCTTGTTGAGCCAGCCGGTGCCATAGATGCGCGACAGCATCGCGTTCTTCTGGTCGCCGCGCCAATAAGCTCCCGACACGCGGGTCAGCTTGAAAGCATTCGGGTCGAGCTTGCCGGTCGATGCCAGATGCGGCCCCCGACACATGTCGAGCCACTCGCCACCGGACCAGTAAACCGTCAGTTCCTCGCCCTCGGGAAGCTCCGCCGCCCATTCCGCCTTGAACGTCTCGCCTTCCGCCTTCCAGCGCGCGATCAGGTCCTCGCGCGTCCACACCTCGCGGCGGAGCGGCTTGTCGGCTGCGATCAACGCCCGCATCTTCGCTTCGATCGCGGGCAGGTCCTCTTCCGTGAAGGGCCGGTCCTTCGGAGCGAAGTCATAGTAGAAGCCGTCGTCCGTCGCCGGGCCGAAGGTGATCTGCGTCCCCGGAAACAACGCCTGCACGGCTTCGGCCAGCAGATGCGCAAAGTCATGCCGCGCCAGTTCTAGCGCGTCCGCCTCATCCTTGCTCGTCACCAACGCGAGTTGCGCGTCGCCTTCCAAAGGCCGCATGATGTCGCGTAGTTCGCCGTCCACACGCGCCGCGATAGCCGCCTTGGCCAGACCCGGCCCGATCGCCGCTGCAATATCCGCCGGCGTAGTGCCGGGCGCGACTTCACGCACGGAACCGTCGGGCAGGGTGATCTTCAGCATGGCGGACAAGGGACAAGTCTTTCTGTGATTGGATGGCAGCGCAAAATGCCGCGCTTTCCCCATAAATGGGCGGCCCCGTCTGTCAATAGAAGGGCTCCGGGTGAAGCTCACGCGAAGAGCAGGCGCGCCTCGTCGCTGGTCTCCTGAAGGAAGGAGACGGGGCCGCCGACTTGCGCCTCTGCCGGGAGCATGTCTGCGGTCATGTTGGCCAGCGTGAGCCCGCTTTGGCACGCGAGGATATTCACCCCAAACGCAAGCGCCTCGCTGATCAGCACTTCGAGCGGCGGCAAACCAGTCGCCGCATGTGCCGCGTCCGCCGGGGCCGTGATCGGGCGCCGCAGCAGCGCCACCGCATCCAGTTGCAGGAAGATGCTTGCCGCTCCGCCCAACGCCGCCTGCGCGCTCGCCAGCACCAGTGCGCCGCGTAGCCGCTCCGCGTCAGCCGTGGCGACGACAATTCTCAGTTCGCGCATAGTTCGGCGGCGCATGCCTTGCAGCCGGGGTCCTTGGCCACGCTCAACGTACGGAACCGCATGGAGAGCAGGTCGGCGAGCAGCAGCTTGCCCGCCATGTCCGCGCCGAAGGGGACCAGCGCGCGGATGACTTCCAGCGCGGCCAGGCTTCCCATCACGCCGGTAAGAGCGCCAATCACGCCTGTTTCGGCGCAATTCCGCTCCGGCGCGTCCTCCGGATCGCCGACAAGGCAGCGATAACAGGGCTGATCGGCTTCCCAGCCGCGATAGGTTGCGAGCTGCCCCTCAAACGGCCCGACCGCCGCCGACACCAACGGGATGCGCAGCCGCTGCGCGCAGTCCGCCACCGCCAGCCGCGTCGCGAAACTGTCGCATCCGTCCAGAACGACATCCGCGTCCCGCAGCATGAGCGCGGCATTATCCGCATCGATCCGGGCGTTGATGGGGATCAACTTCACATCGGGATTGAGCCGCGCCACCGCCGCCATCGCGCCTTCAGCCTTCGCGACGCCGATGTCGCCGGTCCCGAACAGAACCTGCCGCTGCAAATTAGAAAGCGCGACATGATCGTCATCGATGACCCGGATCGTGCCGACGCCCGCCGCCGCCAGATAGAGGATCGCCGGGCTGCCGATCCCGCCCGCGCCGATCACCGCGACATCGGCCGACAGCAGCCGCGCCTGACCCGCGCCGCCAATTTCCTTGAGGACGATATGGCGGGCGTAGCGTTCCAACTGCTCGTCGGAAAGGGTCATGAGCTACTCACTCCCGTCGATCCGAAACCACCCGAACCCCTGACCGTCTCGTCCAGTTCCTCAACCTCGGCGAAGCGCGCCACCTGCACCGGCGCCGCCACCAGCTGCGCGATGCGGTCACCGCGTGAAATGACGAAAGGTTCAGCGCCCAGGTTGATGAGGATGACCTTCAATTCCCCGCGATAATCCGCGTCGATCGTGCCCGGCGTATTGGGCAGGCTGATCCCATGCTTCAGCGCCAGTCCCGACCGTGGCCGCACCTGCACCTCATAGCCATCTGGAATCGCCATCGCGAAGCCTGTCGCCACGGCATGCCGCCCGCCCGGCACGATGATCACATCCTCGGCGGCCACCACGTCCATGCCAGCCGCATGCTCGGTCGCATAGGCAGGCACTGGCAGCCCCTCACCATGGGGCAAGCGCTTCAGACGGATTTCAATCGGAGAGAGAGGGGAGGACATGAGCAACCTTTTCGATGATTCGGGTGGCGACGGCATCCTTGGGCAAATGCTCCCAACTTTCGATGCCGTTCGCTGTGACGATATGCACGCTGTTGCTGTCGCCGCCCATCACGTCGCCTGACACATCATTGGCGATGATCCAGTCCGCACCCTTGCGCGCCAGCTTTGCCTCAGCATGTTCGGCAACCTTCTCGGTCTCGGCAGCAAAGCCAATGAGCAGGGCAGGGCGCCCCGCATGTTTGCCCAAGGTGCCCAGAATGTCAGGATTCTCCACCAGCGCCAGCGGCGCAGGCTTCCCTGATCCATCCTTCTTCAGCTTCTGTTCGCAAGCGTCAGCCGTGCGCCAATCGGCAACCGCCGCCACCATGATCGCCACATCGGCGGGCAACGCGCCCTCGACCGCCGCCAGCATCTCCCGCGCGGTTTCCACATCGACGCGATCCACGCCCGCAGGCGTCGCCAGATGCACCGGCCCGGCGACCAAAGTCACCCGCGCACCGGCCCGCGCCGCCGCCGCCGCGATGGCAAAGCCCTGCTTTCCCGAAGAGCGGTTAGCGATGTAGCGCACCGGATCGATCGGCTCATGCGTCGGTCCAGCGGTAACCAGAATATGCCGCCCTTTAAGCGGCAGTTCCGCGCCCTCAAAATCCGGTTGCCCCGCAAGCGGATCTTTCGCAGCCGGATGCTCCAGCAACCGCTCAATCTCTTCCACGATCGCTTCGGGTTCAGGCAAACGCCCCTTGCCGAACTCGCCGCAAGCCATCTCGCCGCTATCCGGCTCTATCAGATGGACGCCATCGGCATGCAGGCGCGCCAAATTCCGCTGCGTCGCTGCATGATGCCACATGCGCACGTTCATCGCGGGCACCGCCAGCACCGGCTTGTCCGTCGCCAGCAGCAGCGTCGTCGCCAGATCATCGGCGATGCCATTGGCCATCTTGGCAAGAATATTTGCCGTCGCGGGCGCGACCACGACCAGATCAGCCTGTCGGCTCAGCTGGATATGCCCGATCTCCCGCTCTTCTTTCAGGTCGAACATGTCGCCATAGACATGGTCCTCGGTCAGCACGCCCAAGGACAGCGGCGCCACGAAGTTGGTCGCGCTGTCGGTCAGCACCGCCCGCACAGCGATGCCGCGCTTCTTCAGCAGCCGCACCAGCTCCAGCGACTTATAGGCGGCGATGCCACCGGCGACGATCAGGAGGATGCGGCGCTGAAGTCATAGTTGCAGATGTAGCAGGGCCGTAACGACCGCTCCAGTCACTGCGGCAACACCGGCCACCGCGGCATAGCGCCACCCCCCGCCGATGCGGATCAGCCTGACTTCGGTCAGCGGCGGCGGCGGCGGCGCCCCCCTTTTCCGGAAAGGCTTCCTCGATGCGCCGCACAAGGCCGGGCAGCCGCTGAAGCGTCCGCCAATTCTCGATCAGCGCATCGGCCGCCTTCGCTTCCGGCCCCAGTTCCGCGCGCAGCCATTCCCTCACATAGGGGCCGCTCGTCTCCCACAGGTTGATGTCGGGATCGAGCGCCGTCGCCACGCCTTCCACCATCACCATGGTCTTCTGGAGCAGCAGCAAATGCGGCTGGGTCTGCATGTCGAAGTCGCGGGTGATGGCGAACAGCCCGTCCAGCATGCCACCGACCGAAAGCTCGCGCACCGGCTTGCCCCGCATCGGCTCGCCCACGGCGCGCAGCGCGGTCGCGAATTCCTCGACATTATGGTGGCCGGGCACATATTGCGCCTCAAAATGGATTTCGGCGACCCGCTTATAGTTGCCGGTAATCAGGCCGTAGAGAATCTCCGCCAGCCACATGCGCGCCCGCCGGTCGATCCGCCCCATGATGCCGAAGTCGATCGCGACGATGTCGCCATTGGCGGTAACGAACAGATTCCCCTGATGCATGTCGGCATGGAAGAACCCCTCGGCGATTGCCTGTCGCAGGAATGCGTTGACCAGCCGCGCCGCCAGTTCCTTTACGTCATGACCCGCCGCGATCAGGCCGTCGCGATCAGAGATCTTGATCCCGTCGATCCACTCCATCGTCATGACCTTGCCGGTCGTGCGATCCCAATCGATGACGGGTACGCGATAGCCCGGCATCGCCTCCATCGCCTCGGCGAGTTCGGACGCCGAAGCGGCTTCCCGGCGCAAATCCAGCTCGCGCGCGGTCCAGCGCTTCATGTTGGCGATGACCAGGCGCGGCCGCAATCGCGCGACCTCGCCACCCAACATTTCCACATGGGCAGCGGCCCATTCATAGGTCTGGATGTCGCGGTTGAACTGGTCCGTGACGCCCGGCCGGATCACTTTCACCGCGACATCGCGGCCGTCCGTGGTAATGGCGCGATGCACCTGCGCGATCGACGCAGCACCCACCGGTGCTTCATCGAAGCTGGTATAGATGCTCTCCAGCGGACGCCCGAAACTCTGTTCGATCTGCGCGCGAATGGTGGCGAAAGGCACGGGCGGCAGCGCGTCTTGCAGCCGCAGCAAATCGTCCGCAGCCTCTTCCCCAACCAGATCGGGACGGGTCGCCAATGTTTGTCCCAGCTTGATCGCCGCAGGCCCGATCGCCTGAAAGGCATCGGCATAGCGCGGTTGCCTGGGCACCCGCGCCCCCACCCGCGCCAATCGCACCAGCCGCCTCACGGGCGTAGGCGTCAACGGATCGCGCTCAATCCCCCGCAGCGCCCCATGTCGCGCCAGCGTCCGGCCCCATTTCAGCAGCCGCCAAATATGCGTGATATGAGATGGCATCTACCTAAGCACCTCCCCTTCAGGGGAGGGGTTGGGGTGGGGGCGAGCGGAGCGAGCAACTGCCGTCGCGAGGTCAGAGCAGCGCCGCTCACGCGGCGCACCCACCCTTCGAAGCAGGCACGTGACTGCTTCGAACCCTCCCCTGAAGGGGAAGGGCTTTGAACGTTGCCCCATCAAATCTTCCACCCCGAATGGATCGCCACCAACCCACCCAGGATCGGCTCGACCTTCGTCTGCACGAAACCAGCCTCCCGGATCATCCGCTCAAATTCAGGCATAGGCGGAAAGCGCCGGATCGATTCGATCAGATACCGATAGCTGTCCTCATCATCGGCGAGCAGCTTGCCGAGCTTGGGCACCAGCCGATGCGAATAGACATCATACACATCGGCAAAGCCCGGCCATGTGGTCGTCGAAAATTCCAGGCAGAAGAATCGCCCGCCAAATTTCAACACGCGGTGCGCTTCCCGCAGCGCCTTGTCGATATGCGTCACATTGCGGATGCCAAAGGCGATCGTATAGGCGTCGAAGCTGCGGTCCTTGAACGTCAGTTCTTCCGCATTCTGCTCCGACCAGATCAGCCCTTCGAGGCCCTTCTTCTTCGCGCGCTCGACGCCCACGGCCAGCATTTCCGGATTGATGTCGGACACGGTGACGTGCGCGCCATGCTTGGCCATGCGAAAGGCGATGTCGCCAGTGCCGCCCGCCATATCCAGGATCGCTTCATCCTTGCGCGGCTTCACCCGCCCGACAAACTGGTCCTTCCATAGCCGGTGCGCGCCCACGGACATGGCGTCGTTCATCAGGTCATATTTGGACGCAACATTGGAAAAGACCGCGCGCACCATCCCCTGTTTTTCAGAGGCATCCACGTCGCGATAGCCGAAAGAAGCAGTGTCGTTCATGGGCCAGCCTCCTAGAGCATTTGCATGTCCGGTGGAAACACCCCAGATCGGCGAAAATGTTCAGTGACTTGTCGGCATTATTCGGCCTGACGATCCGATCGCTATCCAAGAGAGATTTGAATGCCTGAACTGCCCGAAGTCGAAACCACGGTCGCTGGCCTCCGGTCGGTGCTGGAGGGCGCGGTTCTGACCCGTGTCGAAGCACGCCGCGCGGATCTCCGCTTCCCCATACCGGTCGATCTGCGGCAGCGACTGACTGGCGCGACCGTCACATCGCTGTCCCGCCGCGCCAAATATGGGCTCATCGAAACCAATCGCGGCGACACGCTGATCTTTCATCTTGGCATGTCGGGGCGTTGGCGAATCGATCCTGCCGAAATCGGGACACATGACCATCTTCTGATCGAGACCGGAAACGGACATCTGCTTTCCCTTAACGATCCGCGCCGCTTCGGCTCGATCGACCTCGTGCGCACCGACGGCTCACAGGCTTATGGTCCCTTTACCCGCATGGGGCCGGAGCCACTCGGACCCGATTTTTCGGCGAACTATCTCGCGCAGGTGCTGAAAGGGAAGGCGACATCGATCAAGGCGGCGCTGCTCGATCAGCGAATCGTGGCAGGGCTCGGCAACATCTATGTCTGCGAAGCGCTCAACATGGCGGGCATCTCCCCAACGCGCGAGGCGGGGCGGATCAGTCGGGCGCGCCTCGGGCTGCTGGCCGACGCGATTCGGGAAGTGCTGACAGCCGCGATTGCGGCCGGAGGGTCCACCCTGCGCGATTATGCCCGGCCCGATGGGGAGCTTGGCTATTTCTCCAAACAGTGGCGAGTCTATGGCCGGGAAGGCGAAAGCTGCGCCTGTGGCGGCGTGATCCGGCGACGTGTGGACGGCGGGCGATCGACTTTCTACTGCCCGAAATGCCAGAAATAGCACGCGCCTTCCCGTTGACGCTTTGGCTTATCCCCTGTAAGGGGCGCACCTTCACAGGGACGGCTGGCGATTCCGGCTGACCCTATTCACGAGATTTGACGAGACCGAGGACTTTAAATGGCCAATACGCCGCAAGCCAAGAAGCGCATCCGCCGCAACGCACGCCGCGCCGAAATCAACGGCGCCCGCATCAGCCGGATTCGTACCCTGGTGAAGAAGGTCGAATCCGCTCTCGCTGCTGGCGACAAGTCGGCTGCGGCCACGGCGCTTCAGTCCGTCCAGCCTGAACTGGCTCGTGGCGTCGCACGCGGCGTGCTGCACAAGAACACCGCCGCTCGCAAGTTCGGGCGTCTCACGAAGCGGGTTAGCGCGCTCGCCTGAGCCGCTTCACTCGATCGTCACGTAAAAATCGAAAAACCCGTCCCGCTCTGGGGCGGGTTTTTTTCATGATTCCGTCACGCGGCCGTAACGGACATCCGCAGTTTCCCGCGATTCCCTCACGATTCGAGCAAAAGGGCACAGAGGTGTATATTTGCTAAGTATCTGTATTTGCGTGATATTCTGTTCATTTCGCCATTTTCCCCGGTTTTCCGCGTCAACGTCTTTATTTCATATTTTTGAAGGGCCTTGCCCTTGATCAGGCGAAGATTGCCTGTCTATTTTCAACTCTCTGATCACCACTCGAATCGATTCCGGTGATCGTCATTAGGTTGTTTTTGCGCAGACTTGTTGGGGAAGCTCCCGCTTTTCCAAACGGATTTTTGCGTCTGATGGTCCCTGCCCGGCAGGGGCACAGTTGATGGGGGTCGACTGTTTATGAAGGGTTTCACGGCAGTGGCGGATAGTTTGAGCGTTCAGGCATCGCATGATGGCGCGCGTCTGGAATCGGCGTGGGATGCGATCCGCGCCGGGCTTCGCCGCGACATCGGCCCGCGCATGTTCGACCAGTGGCTGAAGGCCGCTCGGCTGGGTGACTATTGCCCCGAATCCCAGACGCTGGACCTGCTGTTCGCCTCCGACTTCACGGCCAATTTCGTGTCCGGTCATTTTGGTGACCGGCTGTGCATGGCATGGCGCTGTGCTGGCGTGGGGGTCCGGGAGGTCAGGCTTCGCCGCGCGCCTAACGCCATCGGCCCGCGCCTGCTCGAAGCTGCACCGGTGGAGGAGATCGCCGTTGTTGATCCGGTTTCCCTTGACGCCGCCCCCGCCTGCAACTTCCAGCCGCGCCACAGCTTTGCCGATTTCGTAACCGGCGAATCCAACCATCTCGCCTTTTCCGCGGCGCAGGCGATCGCCGCAGAAGCGCAGCCCCGCTTCAGCCCGCTTTTCATCCATGGCAGCACGGGACAGGGCAAGACGCACCTGCTCCACGCCATCGCCCAGCACTTCTCCACCCACTCTCCCGCCGCGCCCGTGCTCTACATGTCGGCGGAGCGGTTCATGATGGAGTTCGTGAACGCGATGCGCGCGAACGAGACCATGATGTTCAAGGCGCGCCTGCGCGCTGCCCGCCTGCTGCTGATCGACGATATCCAGTTCATCGCGGGCAAGGGCTCCACGCAGGAAGAATTTCTACACACTATCAATGACTTGATCGATTCTGGCGCTCGCATCGTCGTGACCGCCGACCGCGCCCCGCAACTGCTCGATTCGATCGACGCCCGCATCCTCTCCCGCCTCGCCGGAGGGCTGGTCGCGGACATCCGCCCGGCCGACCTCGACCTGCGCCTGTCCATCCTGGAAGCCAAGCGCGCCATCGCCGGCGACCCGCCGGTCCCTGACGCCGTCATCGATTTTCTAGCGCGTTCAATTCGCTCAAACATTCGTGAGTTAGAAGGCGCTTTCAACAAACTGATCGCCTATGGCCAACTCACTGGCCGCTCCGTCGATCTGGAATTTGCCCAAAGCATGCTCGCCGACGCCGTGCGCGCCAACGCGCGCCGCATCACGGTAGACGAGATCCAGAAGGTCTGCGCGGCGCACTACAAGATCGACGCCTCGGAGATGCGGTCCAAGCGCCGCGCTCGCGCTGTGGCGAGACCCCGTCAGGTGGCCATGTATCTCGCCAAGAAGATGACGCCCCGGTCGCTGCCCGAAATCGGACGCATTTTTGGCGGCCGCGATCATAGCACCGTCATCCACGCCGTGCGCACGATCGAGGGACTGCGGCAAACGAATGCGGATATAGACGCCGACATCCGCGCCCTCCTGCGCCAGCTGGAAAACTGACGCTGAAAGCGATGTAGCGATGGATTAGGGTGTCGCCGTGATCCGACATTTTGCCCTTCTGCTCGCTGCTGTACTTTCCTTCACGGCCGCTGCTGCTCAGGTTCCGGCTTCTTCTCCTTCCCAGGATGTGCAGGTTGCGCTCGATACAAGTGCTGGCCGCATCATCGTCGCCGTCCATCTAGCCAAGGCGCCGATCACCGCGCGCAACTTCTTGCGCTACGTCGATCAAAAGCGGCTGGATGGCACCACATTCTACCGCGCCGTGGGGACAGCCGATTATGGCTTCGTCCAGGGCGGAACGCAGAATGATCCCGCGCGCACACTCCCACCCATCGCCCATGAGTCCACCACGCAAACCGGGCTTACCCATGATGAAGGCGCGCTTTCCATGGCACGCTATGCGCCTGGAAGCGCCACCGGGGATTTCTTCATCGTCCTTGGCAAGATGCCCAGCATGGACGCGCAACCCGCGTTGCCGGGCGATAATCAGGGGTTTGCTGTGTTTGCCCATGTGGTGGAGGGCATGGACGTGGTCCGCGCGATCCTCTCGGCACCAAAGTCGCCGACTGAGGGCGAGGGGGTTATGAAGGGGCAGATGCTGGAGCAACCTATCCGGATCACGACAGCCCGTCGGCTTCCCTGATCCTGCCAAACCGAGAAAATTCGGCGGTCTCCTACTCCGAAGTGAAGACCGCCGATGAGCGTTTCGTCCGAGGTCAGCCCTTCCGTTCGGGCGGCAGGGTGATCTTCACATCCTCTCCATTCTGCCCCGGAAAGCCGGTGAACATGGCGTCGATCAAGTTGGGGACGAGATAGGTCAACCTGTTCGACAGGGATTGCGCGGACGCCTTGCCTTCGAACAGCCGCCTATTGTCGGCCGCCCGATCGATCTTCATGCTGAGGTCGCTGGTATATACGGTATAGCTGCTGACGTCGCTGTAACCGGGGCCGAACAGCCACGGATCATAGAAGCCGTAGCCCCACGGCCGACCCCACCGGCCGCGCCAGCCCCAGCCGCCATAGAAATAGGGGTCGGGCGGGCCGAAGCCGGTAGAGCGCACCTTCTCACGCCCATTATCGACATGATAGGCGACGCGGACGATCAGGTCCGCGCGGGCCGGATCAGATGCGGGAGTGTAGCCTGTCTGCGCCAGGCGTTGACCTACCATCCCTGCATATTGCGAAAATTCAAGGCCACCGGCGAGACTGGGGTCATCAGAAACGATGGTGAAGCTCTGTCCGGCGGGTGCAGGCAATTGCTGGAAGCGCGCGACATTTGCTTTGAAGGATGAAGCGCAGCCAGAAAGGGCGATCAGCGCCAACGTCGGCGCCGCAACCATACCAATCTTTTTGATAAGTTTCATATTCCAGCGTCCCTAAGGCAGAGAACCATTGCAACCTTGCGCCCGACAATAGCAGAACGCAACTGAACATCATTTGAACGCTCAAACAAGGCGGGCGGACGCAATAATGTCAGCTATAGGCAAGACGTCACGGGGATCGTTATTCCGTCGACGACGGGCAGCGTTTCAGCGCATCAGGCCCATCGCATCATAGGCCGACCGCAATGCGGGTTCAGCGGCGGCACGCGCCTTCGCCGCACCATTCTCCAATATAGCGTCGAGAGCCGCGTCATCCGTGCGCAGTTCCAGGAAGCGCGTACGGATAGGCCGGAGGGTTTCAACCAACAGTTCGCCCAAAGCAGGTTTGAATGCCCCGAAACCCTTGCCTGCAAATTCGGCGCACACGGCGTCGGCCGTTCTTCCCGCCAAAGTCGCGTAGATGCCGATCAGATTATTCGCTTCCGGTCGGCCCTGCAGACCCTCTGCCGTTTCGGGCAATGGTTCCGGATCAGTCTTGGCCTTCTTCACCTTCTGCATGATCGCGTCATCCTCATCGGTGAGGTTGATGCGGCTCATGTCCGACGGATCGGACTTCGACATTTTTGCAGTGCCATCGCGCAAGGACATGATGCGCGCCGATTCCTTGGGGATGATCGGATCGGGCAAGGTGAACAGCTCGACCCCGAAATCCGTGTTGAACTTTGTTGCGATGTCCCGGGCCAGTTCGAGATGCTGCTTCTGGTCCTCGCCCACAGGCACATGCGTAGCGTTATAGACGAGGATGTCGGCTGCCTGCAGCACCGGATAGACGAACAGGCCGATCGAGGCGCCTTCGCGATCCTTGCCGACCTTGTCCTTGAACTGCGTCATGCGGTTCAGCCAGCCAATCCGCGCCGTGCCGTTCAGCAACCAGCATAGCTCCGCATGGGCGGGGACCCGCGCCTGATTGAACAGTACGGAGCGATCAGGATCAATCCCCGCGGCGACAAGCGCCGCCGCCATGTCGCGGACATTACGAATGCGCTGCTCGCGCCCCTCATGCACGGTGATCGAGTGCATGTCGGCCAGAAAGAAGAAGCATTGGCTTGCCGCATCCATCTCGTCCTGCATGCGCACCCAATTGCGGATCGCGCCCAGATAATTGCCCAGATGCAGATTACCGGTCGGCTGGATGCCGGAAAGGACGCGCATTCTTTTATCCATTCTCTTGGGTTGTGGTTGAGCCCCGTCGGCGCATGAGTGCCTTAAGGTCGGACACCCGATAAGCGCCCGTCAGGAAACAGGCTATCCCGTAAAGCGCTATCCCCGCGCCGACAAGCACGGCCAGCGCAAGATAACGCTGGATCATTGCCCCCGCTAACCATGGTTCAAGGAGGCTTTCGCCCGCGACAAGCGCGCCGCCCATGACGAGCGCTGCCAGCGCAAGTCGAGGAAGCCTTCGGCGCAGCTGCGCATCAGCGATGAAATGGCCGCGCTTTACCAGCGTTGCATAAAGCATGGCGACATTGACGGTCGAGGACATCGCGGTCGCCAGAGGCGGGCCTACATGCCCGAGCAGGGGGATTAGTGCGATATTGCCGATGATGTTGATGAGGATCGACAGCATCGCATAACGCACCGGGGTCTTGGTGTCGCCACGTGCATAATAGCCGGGCGTCAGAACCTTCACGAGCACATAGGAGGGGAGGCCGATCGAGAAGGCGGACAATGCCCAACCACAGCGACGCGCATCCTCAACGCTGAAGCGGCCATATTGAAAAAGGCCGCGAACGATCGGCTCGGCAACCGTGATGAAGGCGATCGTCGCGGGCAATGTGAGAAAGAGGGCCAACTCCACGCCGCGATTTTGCGTTTCCATGGCCACCTGCTCTTGCCCCGTCGACAGAAGCCGGGAAATGGTCGGCAGCAATATGGTGCCGAGGCCGATCCCGATCAGTCCGAGCGGCAACTGGTTCAACCGATCGGCATAGTAGATATAGGTGATCGACCCGGAGGCGAGCAGCCAACCGGACAACGCAGTGGAAATAAGCAAGTTGATCTGGGAAGCGCCAGCCCCGGCGGCAGCTGGCACGATAAGACGCAGCAACTCACGTACATCACCGTCAAGACGGGGGCGTTTGATCTTCATCGATACGCCCGCGCGACGGCAGGCCCAGATCAGCCATAAGAGTTGCAGCGCTCCGCCCACAGTGACCGATATGGCCTGGACACGAGCCGTTTCATATTCGTCCGCCCCGTGGAAAAGCCACAGCCCGGCGATCATGGCGACATTGAGCAATATCGGGGCGGCCGCATTCACCCAGAATTTATCGAGCGAATTCAATATGCCGCCCAACAAGGAAGCAAGGCTGATCAGCGCGAGATAGGGCAGGGTGATGCGCGACAACAGCACCGCGAAGGCAAACTGCTCCGGCGTCGGGTTTTGGCGCGAGAAACCGCCGGATAGCAGCCAGGTGATGGGGTAGGCCGCAGCAATCAGGATGACAGTGAAAAGAATAAGCACCGGCAACAGGACGGCAAGCGCACGTTCGGCGAAATGATAGCCGTCCGCGACACCGCCCGGCCCCGCCGCCTTGCGGTTGAACATCGGAATGAAGGCTGCGGAAAAGGCGCCCTCCGCAAACAGGGCGCGAAACATGTTGGGCAGGCGAAATGCTACGCCATTGAAGGCGTCCGACGCAAAGCCTGCACCGACATAGCGCGCGGCCAATGAGTCACGGACCAGCGCGAGCACCCTGCTGGCGAGCGTCAGCCCGCCTACCGAGCCAAGCGCCTTGACCAACTTCATGGGATTATCTCTCCCGCCGAGCGAGGTTGGGCTGGTCGGTTCTGCCTACGGCCGAAGCGCAGGGCAGTTCGCTTACTCCGATTACCGCAAGCTTGGCGAGCCCAGCGGGAGCGGAGTGCGGCCTCATATGCGCTTCAGGCGTGACCAGCCGGTTCGCCAGCGGTTTGTGCGATCGCCTGAGCCTGCTGCTCGTAAAGTCCACCGAAATCGATCGGGTCCAGCAACAGCGGAGGGAAACCGCCATCGCGGATCGCATCGGCCAGAACGCGGCGGGCGAAGGGAAAGAGCAGGCGCGGCGCTTCTGCCAGCATGAAAGGCTGAAGCTGTTCGTCCGGCAGATTGCGCATGCCGAAGAGCGCGGCGTACAGCAGTTCGACCGCAAATGCCGTACCCTGCGGAGCGAGCGCCTTCACTTCGATTTTCAAGGAAACTTCTACGACTTCATCACCGACCTTGTCGGCCCCGATGTTGAACTGAACATCGATTTGCGGCTGATCTGGCCATTGGTAGACGGCAGGCGAATTAGGGTTCTCGAACGAGAGATCCTTCACATATTGGCTGATGAGCGCGATCTGTGGGCTCGTGTCGGCGCCGTTACCCGCGCTGGTCTGGATCGTATCGGCTTCGTCGGCCATTTGAGTTCCCTGAATTTCCTGTTGGTCCGGGGGCAACAAGCCCCAAGACGTTGGCCCGTGCGCTTAGCAGGGGCGGCGGGGCAGGGCAATGCCGCCGCCGAAAGGCGCCATTTGAATATGGGCGGAAACATGCCTATGTTGATTGCGTTGTCGTTTTCAGATCTAGTCTAAAGGGTTCTTTGCCCCGTGTATGTAATCGTGATCCTCGCCCTCATCGCCGGTTTTCTGGCGTTGCGGCTCTACTCCGTACTGGGAAAGCGGACGGGGCATGAGCAGGAACCTGCACTGCGTCCGGCTGAGGAAAGGGCGAAGGTAACTGTCCTCCAGCCTCGCACGATGACGGACATGGCCGGTGATTCGGTGCGGTTGGCCGATGGCTTGATTGCCCAAGGTGGCGAAGCTGGCGTGCGCGCATTGATCGCGGCCGATCGGAATTTCGATGTCCCGCAATTTGTCGAGGGTGCGAAAGCAGCCTACAAGATGGTGCTTGAGGCATTCTGGCGGGGCGATCGTTCGGAATTGGAATGGCTGTGCGATACAGATGTTCTGACCTCTTTCGAGGAATCGATCGCACAGCGCGAGGCTGCGGGTCATGTGCTCGACAACCGGCTTGTTAGGATCGAAAAGGCGCAGATCGTGGGCGCCAGCGTCGATGGACGTGTTGCCGAAGTGTCGCTTCGGTTTGAGGCCGATATCGCAGCGGTGACGAGGGACAAGGATGGCAATGTCGTCGCCGGTTCGCTCACTGATGCAGTGAGTACCAACGATATCTGGACATTCACGCGCGACTTGCGCAGCACCGATCCCAACTGGAAGCTTAGCGAAACCGACGAGGCGGCATGAACTTCAGGCAGCCGGGGGCAGCGCTGTCGGCTGCGCTGCTCTTGTCGGCATGCGCGGGCGGTGTCATCCCACCCGGAGCGACAGGTCCTGCCCCTTCGAGACCAGTGCGCGGGTCTGAGGCCCCGGTCAGCGCAGTTCCCGCGACGCCGCGCCCCGCTTTACCGTCCGCGACGCCATCGACCGAGGCTGCCGACAATTTAACTGCGATGGCAGCCGGAGTTGCGCGTGGTCCCGACATTGCGCCACTGATCGAAGCGGGCGAGCGTTCGCGCAAGGCGCTGGAGGCATTTCGTCTTTCCTGCCCGTCGCTGATGAAGCGCATCGATCAGAGCGGCCTTACAAGAGGGTCGGACTGGAACAATGCCTGCGCTGCCGCGTCCAGCTGGCCTGAAGCGAGCGCCAACGAATTTTTTGTCCGCTATTTCGAGGCGGTGCAGGTTGGCCTCGGCACAGCGTTCGTCACTGGATATTATGAGCCGGAAATCTCCGGGTCGCGAAATGAGCAAGCAGGCTACCAGATCCCGATCTATCGCCGCCCGCCCGAGCTGATCGACGTCAATCTTGGCCTGTTCAGTGACAGTCTGAAGGGCAAGACCATCCGCGGCAAGGTGCAAGGCAGCAATTTCGTCCCCTTTGACGAGCGTTCCCAAATCGTCGCTGGTGCGCTCGCCGGTCGTGGGCTCGAACTTGCGTGGGCGGCGGACCCGGTCGAATTCTTCTTTCTTCAGGTGCAGGGCAGTGGACGTCTGCTGCTGCCCGGTGGCGATGTCATGCGGATCGGCTATGACGGGCAGAATGGCCGCGATTATGCTGGCATCGGCAAGCTGATGAAGGATCGCGGACTGATCCAGGCGGGATCGATGCAGGATATCATGGCATGGTTGCGCGCCAACCCGGTGGAGGGCGCGCAGATCATGAATGAAAACAAGAGCTTCGTGTTTTTTCGCGAACTGACAGGGCCGGGGCCGATTGGCGCCATGGGAGTGCCGGTGACGGCTGAGGCGACCGTCGCCGCTGATCCGCGATATGTCCCGATGGGGGCGCCGGTGCTGCTTTCGCTTGATCGCGCGGAGCCCAATGGCGTCTGGATTGCCCAGGATACGGGCGGTGCCATCAAAGGCGCCAATCGATTCGACAGCTTCTGGGGTGCAGGTAGCCGAGCGCGGTCGATCGCCGGGGGCATGTCGGCACGCGGTAGCGCGCTGATCTTGCTGCCCGTTGGATCGGCGGCGCGGCTGACGTCACAATAATTGCGGCTGGCGATGGCCCGTCGGCATCTTTCCTCTGACGAACAGGCGCTTTGGAGCGCTCTTACTCGATCCGTTCGCCCACTGCGGCCTGGTCGGCATAAAGTCGATATGACTGAGCCTGTCGCAACGGTGCCAGGCAGCCGAGCTTTGCCGCCTGTTCCTTCGCGGCCTATGGAAACACGTCCATCCCGCTCCCCGGCAGCTATTCTCGATAATGGGTGGGAGCGCCGTATCCGTGGCGGGACACTGGCACCGGACGTGGCAATCGACCTCCACGGTCACACCCTCTCGAGCGCGCATGCAATGCTGAATCAGGCGCTTTCGTCCGCATTGGCCCGTGATTTGCGCATCCTGCTCGTGATTACAGGGAAGCCTCCCAAAGCGGCCGTTCCAAACCGCGAATACCGGCGGGGCGCAATCCGGGGTGAGATCGGTCACTGGCTTGAAACCAGCCCCTTTGCAGACCGGATCGCAAGCGTCAGACAGGCCCATCCCCGCCATGGCGGCGACGGAGCTATCTACATCATATTGCGGCGCAAAAAATAGCCGCCGTAAGCTCTGCCACTGACCTTTTCTTAACCAGCGTCCTCCATAAGCATCCCGATCCGTGGCTCATTATCGAGCTACGCTCTGGGCAGGAGGCACATGCAGGGCGTGACATTGAAAAGCCGCGCCACTGCCTTCGCCTGCGCCGCGGGGGCGCTGGTGTTTATCCTGTCGCTTGTGCTTGGGCAGGATCAGGCCGAAGATATCCTTGGCATCGGCAGATCGCTGATCGTCGCGATCCTTTGCGGCACATTGAGCTGGGCTTCAGCGCGCCAGACGGTCGCCACGACCGCGAGCGCCATTGATGTCGCAACCGAAAGGCTGATCGCCGCTGCCCATGGTGATCTGCAATCGTCCGTACCGCCTGAGATCGCCGTCGAATTGCCCGACCTGTCGGTAGCGATGACCAGCCTGTTCAGTCAGGTCCGTACCAACCTCGACCATGTGCAAACACTCGCATTGTTTGACCAGGTGACGGGCCTTGCCAACCGCACCAGCTTTTGCCGACAGGTCGAAAGGCTGCTGGCCGAGCGGGAAGAGACTTGTGCAGCGGCGCTGTTCTTCATCGATCTCGACGGCTTCAAGGGGGTGAATGACACGCTGGGCCATGCCGCAGGTGACCAGTTGCTCGCTCGTGTCGCCGGACGTCTCCGCGAAGTCGTGATGGCGCAGGTCAGTGCAGGCATGAACGATGCGGTCATCGGTCGGCTCGCGGGTGATGAGTTCACGATGTTTTTCCCCAAGTTGCCCGGACCCGAGGCTGCGAGCCGGATCGCGCGCGCTATTCAATTCGCCCTGAGCGAGCGCTTCGATCTGGGCAGCCAGCATATAGAGTTGGGCGCATCGATCGGCATCGCCTGTTACCCCGATCACGGCGATACCCTCTCTGCCCTGCTGCGATCCGCCGATATCGCCATGTATCATGCCAAGCACCGGGGCCGGAACCGGGCCGAAATGTTCACTGCCGAACTGGCGCTGGAAGCCGCCGACCGCGCCGAACTGGAGCGGGATTTGTTACTGGCGCTGCAACGGGACGAGTTTATTCTGGAGTTCCAGCCACAGGTGGAGGCTGTGAGTGGCCGGGTCGTCACGGCCGAAGCCTTGATCCGCTGGGCACATCCCGAACGTGACATGGTCATGCCGGGCTTCTTCGTACCTGTCGCGGAGGAAAGCGGCGCCATCGTGGCGTTGGGCGATTGGGTAATGAGCCGCGTTTGCGAAACGGCGGCGCGTTGGTCGAAGGCCGAGATCGGGCAGCGCATCGCGGTAAACATCTCGTCACGGGAACTGTCCCAAGCGGATTTCTTCCTGCGGCTGCGGCACGCCATGGCGGCGCATCAGACTCCGCCGCACATGCTGGAGCTGGAAATTTCCGAATCGCTGGCGATGGGAATGGACGAGCGGGTGCGTGCGCAGTTGAAAGCGCTGCGTGAGGAAGGCGTGCGGATCGCCATCGATGATTTCGGCACTGGCTATTCCAACCTGTCCCGCCTCAAGGAGTTGCCCGTCGATCGGGTCAAGATCGATCGGAGTCTGGTGCGCGACATCGCCGTGTCGGCTGAGGCACGTACCATTTGCAGTGCCGTTGTCGGGCTAATCCAGGGGCTGGGTATGGAGGTCGTGGTGGAGGGCGTCGAATCGGAAGCGCAAATGGAAATGCTGCGCGTTATCGGTTGCACGATGTTCCAGGGATATCATTTCGCCCGACCCACCAGCGAGCAGGATTATCTGGCCCGCTTTGCACCAAAGCAGGCCATCCAGCGCCGAATGGTTTGAAGATCAGGCCGCTAAGGCCCGGCGGACAACAAGCGCGTATATGCGCGTCAGATCTTGCAGGTCCTGCACGGCCACTGCCTCATCCAGCTTGTGCATCGTCGCATTATTCAGGCCGAATTCGACCACGGGGCAGAGTCGCGAGAGGAAACGGGCGTCCGAAGTGCCACCAGTGGTGGAAAGTTCCGCTTCCACCCCGGTCACTTCCCTGATCGCTCCTGCGACAAGGCTGGACAAGGCTCCGGGTTCGGTCAGGAATGGTTCGCCGCTGACCTTTGCGGTGACGGTGCCGCCCTCCGCTGCGGCAATCGCGTTGATCCGTTCAATCAGCTGCGCGCCACTATGTCGATCATTGAAGCGGATGGAGATACGCGCATTCGCTGCGGCTGGAATGACATTGGTTGCGGGGTTGCCGACTTCCAGGTCCGTGATCTCGATATTGCTTGGCTGAAACCAGTCGGTGCCTTCGTCCAGCACCGCGGCATCTATGGCGGCAAGAATGCGAACGAGCCGTGGCACGGGATTGTCGGCCAGATGCGGATAGGCGACATGTCCCTGCACGCCATCGACCCGAATCCACATATTCACCGAACCGCGTCGGCCCACCTTGATGACGTCGCCCAGCCGTTGGGACGAGGTGGGTTCACCAACCAGGCAGAGGTCGGGCCGCAGTCCATGCGCGGCCATGCGGTCCATGAGCGCCAACGTGCCGAAAACCGCAGGGCCTTCTTCGTCGCCAGTGATGATGAGGCTGACCGTGCCCAGCAAGTCTTCCGGAATGCTGGCAAGCGCGGCGACGAATGCAGCGATCGACCCCTTCATATCGACTGCGCCGCGACCGTAGAGCAGATTGCCGCGAAGTTCGGGCGTGAATGGGTCGCTTGTCCAGCCATCCCCGGGGGGCACTACGTCCAGATGCCCGGCGAAGGCGAAGTGCGGACCCGCTCCGGTCGTCCGCCAGGCGAGCAGATTTTCGACCGGACCGTCGGGCTCCTCCCCCACAACAAAGCGGTCGACCGTGAAGCCGAGCGGAATCAGCATCGCTTCCAGGACGGCGAAAACCTCACCCCGCGCAGGCGTTACCGAAGGACATGCAATCAGCTTTCGTGCTATGTCCACTGTGTCGGCATTGGTGCTGGTCATGCTCATGAGGCTGCGTTAGCGAAAGCCGAGCGCCTTTGCCAGCGGAGGAAGAGATCATGCCCAAGATCGATCTTGCAGCCATAGAACAGAACAACAGGACCGGTTATCCGGCTCCCTATTCCGCGGCAGTCGATGGACGCTGGGTCCGAAAGCTCGGCCATGGTTGCGGGCTAGCCGATTTTGGCATTAGTCATGTGATATTGAAACCGGGCGCGGCTTCATCGCAGCGCCACTGGCATGAGGACGAAGATGAATTCGTCGTCATGCTGAGCGGGCAGGCCGTGCTGATCGAAGAGGAAGGCCGCTTTTCGATGCAGGCGGGCGACATGGCTGCTTTCCCCAAGGGAGAGCCAAATGGGCACCAGTTGATCAATGAAAGTGAGGGCGATTGCGAGTTCCTGGCTTTCGGGCGGGTGCCACAGGGAGACGCGCATTACCCTGACATTGATCTGCGATGGTCGATGGGAGGCTATCGGCGCAAGGATGGGAGCGCTTTTTGAGCAGCTATCCGGGTTTCGACAGGCGGATGATGCTGGCGGGCATGGGGACCGCCCTGTTGGCCGCCAAGGCACCTGTTCCAACCCTCATCAAGCCGCCACGCTTGCGTCCGGGCGATGTCGTGGGGCTTGTTGAGCCAGCGGGCTTTACGGATGACATGTTCGATCTGGCTGTCGTGCGGGAAACGATATTGGCGATGGGGTTGAAGCCCAAGCCTGCCCGGCATCTGGTCGAACGATATGGCTATCTGGCGGGCAAGGACGAGGACCGGGCCGCCGATGTGAACGCGATGTTCGCCGATCCGGAGGTCCGGGCCGTGTTTGCTGTTCGGGGCGGATGGGGATGCGCGCGCATCCTGCCTTATCTGGACTTTGCAACGATTCGCGCGAACCCCAAGCTGTTGATAGGATTCAGCGATATAACCGCGCTACACATGGCCTTTGCGGCGCGGGCGGGCTTCACGACGATCCATGGACCCAATGCCGCAAGCAGCTGGCCGCAATTCAGCTGGGATGCCTTTCGCGCAATTGCCTTTGAAGGCGCTACGCCGACCTTGATCAACCCGCAGCCCAAGGAGGACCGGCTGGTTCCATTGGGCGGGCGCATCCGGACCTTTGGCGCAGGACGTGCCAGCGGGCGATTGCTGGGCGGTAACCTGACCGTGCTGGCGGCCATGATGGGCACGGGCTGGCTGCCAGACTTTGCGGGTGCCATCCTGTTTCTGGAGGATGTGGATGAGGCACCCTACCGGATCGACCGGATGCTGACCCAGCTGTCGCAGGCAGGCATTCTTGGCAAGGTTGCGGGCGTGGTGTTTGGTCAGTGTACAAGCTGTAGCGCACGGGAGCCGTCCTATGGCGGTTTCACCTTGTCCGAAGTGCTACAGCAGCATTTCGGCCCCCTTGGCGTTCCAGCATTTCAAGGCGCTGCCATAGGCCATGTAGCGAGCCAGTTCAGCCTGCCATTGGGCGTACGCGCTGAAATCGACGCTGGTACGGGGAGCATCCGTTTGCTGGAAAGGGCGGTTAGCTGAGGATTTCAGTCGGCTTCGTCGGAGGGACGGCTGTACGCTCCGCGTCCATCGGGCGGAATTAGCTCCTTACCCCGGATGGTTAGTGTCAACGTATTAAAACCGGGCTGCGGCACGTCTTTCGTCGGTTCGGCCAGCAGCCGGACGGTGTCATCCACCTCCTGCCAGCGTCCTTCGGCGAAAAGATCAAGAGCGCCGTAGACGAGATACCATTGAAACCGCCCGTCCGACCGGAGCATGAGTTCAGATCCGGTTTCCATGACACCACGAAGATAATAATGGCCCGCACGCTCAGCGGGCGAAGGCTCTGCCAAGGCTGGCGTGGCGAAGAAGGCCACCAGCGGTAGGAATGGTGCGATCAGCCGCATGCGGGCCAAGATAACAGATTTTGGCGACGAAAACCTGTCTTACGACTAGGCCCGGCTGAAGGGGAGGAGCTCTTCATAGACATGCAGCGGTGGCTTCCCCTCCACGCGTGCGCCTTTCCGCATCAGGAACGCATGGCGGACGATTTCCGCCTGTTGCTCAAGTCCATACCTCCAAAAAGGCCGACCCTGCACGATGTCGTAGCCATAGCGACAGAAGGGATGGCGCATCAGCGGCAGATACCATTTTCCGCCCCTTTGCGCCTGCCAGACATGGGTCATCTCGTGGATGAAATGACCCTGCAAGTGCAGCCCCTGGTCGCAGAAATCCGCGCAGAAGAGGCCGCTCTTGGGATTGAACCAGAGATGCCCGTCCGGCGACATGGTCACGCGGGCGGGCTGAAATGGCCACCATTTGCGATTGTGAGCCCGAACCTGATCATAGGCGATCGCATCGCCGAAAACTGATCGGGCTAGCGCGACTTCTCCCAAGGTCAGAAACCGGCTGGTCAATGCTTATTTGGCTCCTTCGGCCTTTGGAGATGGCGCGCCAGATTTTTGGATTGCGGCATCGATCAGCAGGCGGTCGCCATTGGCGAGGAGGAAGGTCAGCGTCATTTTGCCCCGGCTGATAGCCGTGTCATTGACTCCCCAGATCATCAGATGCTTGCCGCCCGGCGCGAAGGCGACCTTGGTCCTGGCGGGAATGTCGACTGAATCGATCTTCTGCATCATCATCATGCCGTTATGATCCATGCTCTCGTGCATCTCTACCTTGAGCGCGTAATCGGTTAGCACGCCGCGTAGTTGCGTCGCTGCGTCACCGCCATGCACCACGAAATATCCAGCCGATGGCGTATCCTTGTTGGGGCTCAGGCGGACCCAGGCCTGGTCGATATAGGTCGGTGCAGGATCGCCGCATGCCGCAAGCGTGAAAGGAGCGGCAAGGGCAAAGAGGCTGAATAGTGCGCGCATCAGGAGCCTTTCGTGACTGTCTCGTTTCCGGTCGGTTGTTACGGTAATCGCCCGCGCTTCTTGTGCCAAGAAAGATCGCGCCTATATCCCATCCGCAAACGGCCTTGCCTTGGCGCTTTCGTGAGGTATGGGGCCGTCAACCGCTGAATGAAATTGGGGTTTAAGAGGACAAGATGGGAAAAGTAATCGGCATTGACCTTGGCACCACCAACAGCTGCGTGGCTGTGATGGATGGCGGCAAGCCCAAGGTGATCGAAAATGCGGAAGGCGCGCGCACCACGCCGTCGATCGTGGCATTCACCAAGGATGGCGAGCGCCTGATCGGCCAGCCTGCCAAGCGTCAGGCCGTCACCAATCCGGACAACACGATTTTCGCGGTGAAGCGCCTGATCGGCCGCCGCTTTGATGATCCGACCACCAAGAAGGACATGGAGCTTGTCCCCTATCACATCGTGAAGGGCGGCAATGGCGACGCATGGGTTCAGGCTGGCGGCAAGGATTACAGCCCCTCGCAGATTTCCGCCTTCACGCTCCAGAAGATGAAGGAAACCGCCGAGAGCTATCTGGGCGAAACGGTCACTCAGGCGGTCATCACTGTTCCCGCTTACTTCAATGACGCCCAGCGTCAGGCGACCAAGGACGCCGGGCAGATCGCGGGCCTTGAAGTGCTGCGCATCATCAACGAGCCGACTGCTGCTGCGCTCGCCTATGGGCTTGAGAAGCAGGACGGCAAGACGATCGCGGTCTATGACCTTGGCGGCGGCACCTTCGACATCTCGATCCTTGAGATCGGCGATGGCGTGTTTGAGGTGAAGTCGACTAACGGCGACACCTTCCTTGGCGGTGAAGATTTCGACGCCAAGCTGGTCGAATATCTGGCCGAAGGCTTCAAGAAGGATGAGGGCATCGACCTCACCAAGGACAAGCTGGCGCTCCAGCGTCTAAAGGAAGCGGCCGAGAAGGCGAAGATCGAACTGTCCTCGGCGCAGTCGACCGAAGTCAACCTGCCTTTCATCACCGCTGACCAGAATGGCCCCAAGCATCTGGTGAAGAACATCACCCGCGCCGATCTGGAGCGTCTGGTGACGGACCTCATCAAGCGCACCATGGAGCCTTGCAAGAAGGCTATGGCCGACGCTGGCATTTCCGCGAGCGAGATCAGCGAAGTCGTCCTCGTCGGCGGCATGACCCGCATGCCCAAGGTGCGTGAGGCCGTGAAGGAATTCTTCGGTAAGGAACCGCACACCGGCGTCAACCCGGACGAAGTCGTCGCCATGGGCGCGGCCATCCAGGCGGGCGTGTTGCAGGGCGACGTCAAGGATGTGCTGTTGCTCGACGTCACCCCGCTGTCGCTCGGCATCGAGACGCTGGGCGGCGTGTTCACCCGCATGATCGACCGCAACACCACCATCCCGGCCAAGAAGTCGCAGGTTTACTCGACCGCTGACGACAATCAGCAGGCGGTGACGATCCGCGTGTTCCAGGGCGAGCGTGAAATGGCGGCGGACAACAAGCTGCTCGGCCAATTCGATCTGGTGGGCATCCCGCCCGCGCCGCGCGGTGTGCCGCAGATCGAGGTCACCTTCGACATCGACGCCAACGGCCTCGTCAACGTCCATGCCAAGGACAAGGGCACGGGCAAGGAACAGCAGATCCGCATCCAGGCTTCGGGCGGCCTCAGCGACGCCGACATCGACCAGATGGTCAAGGACGCCGAACGCTTCGCCGAAGAGGACAAGAAGCGGCGTGAAGGCGCAGAGGCCAAGAACAATGCCGAAAGCCTGATCCACACCACCGAGCAGCAGCTTTCCGAACATGGCGACAAGGTGGACGCGGCCCTTAAGTCCGAGATCGAAACCGCGATTGCCGCGACCAAATCCGCTGTCGAAGGCGGCGACGCCGAAGCGATGAAGGCCAAAGCGCAGGAACTCGCCCAGGTTGCGATGAAGCTCGGCCAGGCGATCTACGAGAAGGAACAGGCTCAGGCCTCGGCTCCGGGCGCTGAAGCTCCGAAGGCTGATGACGATGTCGTGGACGCCGAATTTTCGGAAGTAGACGACAACAAGGCATAAGGCCCGATGAAACGGTTCTCGACTTCGCTCGAACCGAACGGTTATGGTAGCCGTTCGTGCCGGGCGAAGCCGAGGGCCGTGCGCGCGCCGGGGGCGAGATGAGTAGCGAATTGGACTATTACGAATTGCTCGAGGTCGAGCGCACCGCCGACGCGGGCGTGATCAAGAGCGCCTATCGCAAGCTGGCGATGAAATATCACCCGGACAAGACCGGGGGATGCAGCGACGGCGAAGCGAGGTTCAAGGCGGTTTCCGAAGCCTATGAGTGCCTGAAGGACCCGCAGAAGCGCGCGGCCTACGATCGCTACGGTCACGCTGCCTATACCAATGCCCAGAATGGCGGCGGTGGCGGCTTCAACGGGCGCGGAGGCGCGGGCGGCTTTTCCGACCTCGGCGATATTTTCGAGACGATCTTCGGCCAGAGCGGCTTCGGCGGTAATGGCGGGCGTCAGGCGCAGCGGCGCGGGGCGGACCTGCGCTACGACATGGAGATCACGCTCGATGAAGCCTATCACGGCAAGAAGACCGAGATAGAAATCGAGGTTTCGGCCTCCTGCGAAAGCTGCGACGGTTCGGGCGCGCAGCCCGGCACCGGCGTCAAGGCCTGCGGCACCTGCGGCGGTCATGGCCAGGTACGGGCGCAGCAGGGTTTCTTCGTCGTCGAGCGCACTTGCCCCGGCTGTCACGGCGCGGGGCAGGTGATCGAAAGCCCCTGCCGCACCTGCCGCGGCGAAGGCCGGGTGGACAAGCCCAAGACGCTGTCCGTCAACATCCCCGCCGGCGTCGATGAAGGTACCCGCATCCGCCTCTCCGGTGAAGGCGAAGCGGGCGCACGCGGCGCACCTGCGGGCGACCTCTACATCTTCCTGCATGTGAAGCGGCATACGCTCTTTGAACGGGACGGCACGACCCTGTTCTGCCGCGCGCCGGTCAGCTTCACCACGGCGGCGCTCGGCGGTTGCATCGAAGTGCCCGGCCTCGACGGCCAGCGTCACGAGATCAAGATCCCGAGCGGCATCCAGTCCGGCAAGCAGATCCGCCAGCGCGGCGCGGGCATGCCGGTGCTGAACGGCCGGGGACAAGGCGACCTTGTGATACAGGTCGATGTCGAAACCCCGACCCGCCTCTCCGCCAAGCAGAAGGAACTGCTTGAGGCTTTCCGTGATACGGAAACCGGTGAGGAATGCCCACAGTCGACGGGCTTCTTCAGCAAGCTCAAGGAATTGTGGGGCGACTAAGCGCGCGCCGTCTCAGACCTGAAAATCAGAAGGCCGGGCGCAGCATCATCTGCCCCGGCCTTTTTGCATCAGCTGGGCAGAACTCGTTTCTCTCCCCGGTGAACGTTCGTTTCGTCGCCCGACGGTCAACCACCAATGCCAGACAGGCGGTTATTGTTGTGGTATGCTTAAGCGTTGTTCTACCATAGACAAAAATCGCTTCAGGCGCTCTTCTGCGCCCCTGTAGTGCGGGCATGGAAGCCCGATGGCGATGATATCTTCGTTGTTCAGATATTCAGTGCCGTGGCTCGCTACGATTGCGGCCCTTATCCGGTCTTGGCGTGCTTTATACTGCTGATTGTAGAGGCGTTTCGTGCGCTCAGCAGACATGCCTTTGCAGCGCATCTCGTTGAATGCGTCGTGCGACAATGCATTTCGGAAAACATCGAAATTTTGAAAAGGCGGGGCATCGACGACGGCGGGAGAAGCCAGCGAGGTCAGCAGATACATCCAACTCATGCCCGACTAATATCACGCCGCCGGAGACGGGCAACGTCCGCCAACCACCCATTTCCTGTCATCCAGCGTAAGCTGGGATCTCATGAGGCTAAGCTGTGCCCTGTCGTGAGAGATGCCAGCTTGCGCTGGCATGACGGAAGGATATCCGCTCACGACCCAATCAGAAATGCCTTTCCGCACATGAAAGGGGTAGCGGAGGGGGCCAGCGACCCGCTGCAAAGCAAGGCGAATGTCACGAAAGCCCACCCCCGGCCCCTCCGGCCAGCGGGAGGGGGGTGGCAACAAACCCAGCCATTTCGTCATCCCCACCTGTAAAGAATGAGAGTGCCTCGTTCAGGCCGCCAAAAACATGTCGGGATCGATCGCCATCAGGCTCTCGGCGCCACCCTCGATCTTCCGCCGCAGCGCGCCCGCATCCGGCATCACCCGCTCAGCAAAAAAGCGCGCCGTGACCAGCTTCGCCTCCAGATAGCGCGCATCCCCTTCGCCCGCTTCCAGCAGCGCAGCAGCTGCCTTCGCCATGCGCAGCCACATAAGGCCGGTCGAAACGATGCCCAGGATATGCATATAATGTACCGCGCCAGCCCCTGCATTATTAGGGTTCTGCATCGCATTCTGCATCAGCCACATGGTCGCCGCGCCCAGCTGCCCGCTTGCCTTCTCCAGCGCCTCGGCCACGCCAGCCAGCTTCTCATTACCCTTCGCCTGCGCGACCTCGTCCGCGACGATTTTCAGGAAAGCCTGCAGAGCCCGGCCGCCATTCATCGGCAGCTTGCGGCCGACCAGGTCCATCGCCTGCACGCCGTTGGTGCCTTCGTAGATTTGGGCAATACGGGCGTCGCGTACATATTGTTCGGCGCCATTTTCCCAGATGTAGCCATGACCGCCGAACACCTGCTGGCACATGACCGCAACGTCGAAGCCCTTGTCGGTGCCATAGCCTTTCAGCACCGGGGTCAGCAGCTGGACGAGATCGTCGGCGGCCTGCCGTTCCTCCTCCGTCGCGGCGTGCTGCGCCAGATCGACCTGCATAGCGCCCCACAACATCAGCGCGCGCAGCCCCTCGGTCAGCGCCTTCGCCTCCATCAGCATGCGCCGCACATCCGGGTGGACGAACAGCGTATCGGCTTTTTCGTCTTTGTCTTGTGGGCCGGTCAGTGCGCGGCCTTGCCGCCGGTCGCGCGCATAATGGACCGCGTTCTGGAACGCGATTTCCGCCTGGCCGAGGCCCTGCATGCCTACCCACATGCGCGCGGCGTTCATCATGATGAACATGGCGGCGAGGCCCTTATTCTCCTCGCCCACGATCCATCCCTTGGCGCCATCATAATTCATGACGCAGGTGGCGTTGCCGTGGATGCCCATTTTGTGTTCGAGCGATCCGCACGATACCGCGTTGCGCTCACCCAGTGAACCATCGTCATTCACCAACAGCTTGGGCACGACAAAGAGGGAGATGCCCTTGCTGCCTTCGGGCGCGTCCGGAGTCTTGGCGAGCACCAGGTGGATGATATTCTCGGTAAGGTCCTGCTCGCCGGAAGAAATGAATATCTTCGTGCCGGTGATCAAATAGCTGCCGTCACCCTGCCTCACCGCCTTGGTCTTGATGAGGCCAAGGTCCGTGCCCGCATGGGGCTCGGTCAGGTTCATCGTGCCCGTCCATTTGCCAGACACCATGTTGGGGAGATATTTCTGCTTCTGCTCTTCGCTGCCCTTGGCGAGCAGAGCGGACACGGCCCCGCTGGTCAGGCCATGATACATTTCGAAGCTGTGATTGGCCGACAGCACATATTCGCCAACAGCAGACGCGACAATATTGGGCAGGCCTTGTCCACCATATTCGACCGGCGCGTGCAGCGTGGTCCATCCACCTTCCACATAGGTGTCGAATGCCTGCTTGAAGCCCGGCGGCGTCGTGACGCTGCCATCCGGGTTTCGAACGCAGCCTTCCTTGTCGCCGACGGCATTCAGCGGAAAGAGTACTTCCTCAGCAATCTTCGCGCCCTCTGTGAGGATGGCATCCACCAGATCCGGCGTCGCGCTCTCAAAGCCAGGCAGATTGGTATAGCGATCAAGGCCCACTACATGGTCGAGTATGAAGCGGGTTTCGCGAATCGGGGCGGAATAGCTGGGCATCAATCTTCTCCGGTTATCTTTTTAGTCGCGAATGTTCAGGGCTTGTCGAGAGCTGCAACAAAGCCCGAAAGTTCCGCGATGGCGGCATCTATGTCGCTTTTCTGGCGGGTGAGCAGTTCGATGCGAGCCTTGCATTTGGCGACTGTGACGCGCCGCTGCTCCTCATGTTCCTCATCCGCATCGTAAAGGTCGATCATTTCGCGGATCTCGGCGAGGCTGAAGCCGACCCTTTTGCCACGCAGGATCCAGGCAAGCCGAGCGCGGTCACGGCGCGAATAAATGCGGGCGAGGCCGTGGCGTTCCGGTGCGATCAGCCCTTCATCCTCATAGAAACGCAGGGCGCGGGCCGTGACGCCAAACTCCTCCGACAGGTCGGTGATGGTGTAGCTTTGCCGTTCTTTGTTGTCGGGCAATTCGATGCCCGCGATGCCGCTGCGCTGATCCATGGCGTCTTAGCTAGGAAAGCTTTACGTTAACGTCAAGTGCGATCTGCGGCAATTTGCCCTGATGACAGTCGGGCCTTGGGAGGTTAAGCGGCGCCCGATGACTGGGGCAATCAGACAATCGGAAGTCGCGCGGGGCTTGCTGGCCGCGTTGGCGCTGCTTGTCCTGGCCATCCAGTTAATTACGCCTGCCGGTTTCATGCCGGTTCGTACGGAGCGAGGCGTGATGGTGACGCTCTGTACGGGGCAGGGCGCGGTCAACGTCCTGGTCGATCGCGATCAAGCGCTGGGGAAAGAACATCATTCGCAGGATGACGGCGTCCCGGTTCAACAACATTGCTCCTTCGCCGCCTCCGTTCAGCCGGTGGTTCCTCCGCTGATTTTGGCCGATCTGCCGTTGCCAGCGTGGCAGACTGTTTTCGGGCCTATCGCATTCGCGCTCAAGACGGGGCTGATCGCCCGACTTGCCGCACCCCCCCCGCCATCATCCGGTCCTCCGCTGTCCTCCTGAAGCTGTCGTTTATGCTGCGCTGAGCGCGGCACGATTTTCTTGAGGATGAATTCATGTCTGCATTTACCGCTTTGCGCAGCGTGTCGCTGTGCGCTCTTGCCTGTTCGCTGCTTTCCACCCCAGCTTTCGCTGATGAAGCTGGTGACCAGGGCCGTATCATCGTAACCGCCAGTCCTACAGTAGAAGATGCCGTCACCCATATAAGCCGGACGGCGGGCGGCGCCGATGTCGTTGCTGCCAAGGATTTCGAAGACAAGTTGGCCGTATCGCTGCGCGACGCGCTGGCCTTCTCCGCAGGTGTCTACACGCAACCGCGCTTTGGCCAGGAGGTGCGCATTTCGATACGCGGTTCCGGACTGTCGCGGAGCTTCCATATGCGGGGCCTGACGCTGTTGCAGGATGGCATCCCGATCAACATGGCCGACGACAACGGAGACTTTCAGGAACTGGATCCGCAGGTGTTCCAGCATCTGGAGGTCTATCGCGGCGGCAATGCGCTGCGACTTGGCGGATCGACTTTGGGTGGCGCCATCAATGCGGTGACACCCACCGGACGGACGATGCCGGGCGCGGAATTGCGCATAGATGGCGGCTCGTTCGATACGCTGCGTGCGAAGGCGGCCTATGGTTATGCCGATGCTCGTGGTGACGCTTGGGCATCCATTACCGCCGACAGGTCCGATGGGGACCGCGCTCACGGAGAGAGACGCGCTTTGCGTTTCAACGGCAATGTTGGGATCAAGTTGAACGATCGGGTGGAAACCCGTTTCTATGTCAGCGCCCAAACGATCCGGCAGAAGCTGTCGGGAGCGCTGACCGAAGCGGATGCGCTGAATGACCCGGCCAAGGGCAACTTTGCAGGTGATCAGGCGCGCAACATCGATTCCATCCGGTTTCAAAACCGTACCACGGTTGAACTGGACGGCGGTCAATTGGCCTTCGGCGCCTATTTCAATGCGAAGGCTCTAAATCATCCCATTTATCAGGTGGTCGATCAGAAATCAGAGGATCGTGGACTGTTCGCCAGCCTTGACCTTTCGGGAGAGGTGCGGGGGCTTCCGGTCGAACTAACGCTGGGGACGCAGGCACGTTTTGGCCATGGTGATTTCCGGCAGTTTGTTAATATCGACGGCAAAGCGGGCGCTCTCACGTCCATGCAAAAGGCGCGGGCGCAGACGATCAACAGCTATGTGGAGGCCAGGATCGCTCCGGTTCAGGGCTTATGGCTGATCGCAGGTGGCATCTATACGCATGGTGAGCGGCGGCTGGACAATCGCCTCGTGCCTTCACGCAGCGGCGAGGCGAAATTCGATAGCTTCGCGCCTAAAGTCGGGCTTCTGTATGCACCCTCTCAGGCGGTGCAGGTCTACGCAAATTACAGCCGGTCTGTGGAGTTGCCTGGCTTCATCGAACTGGGCCAGATTGCCGCTGGACCAAGTGGGCCACTACCCGGTTTCACGCCACTCGATGCGCAGCGGGCCTGGACGGCGGAAATCGGCACGCGCGGCAGCGCGGGTCCAGCCCGTTGGGACATAAGCATCTATCGCGCGGACCTGCAAGGCGAGTTGCTGCAATATAATGTCCAGCCGGGCATCATCCCGGCGGCAACATTCAACGCGGGCCGGACGCGGCACCAGGGCATCGAAGCTGCGCTGGACCTGACCCTCGCGCCGTGGGCGACGTTGCGCCAGGTCTACCAGTATAGCGACTTCGGTTTCCGGAATGACGCGCAATTCGGCGACAACCGCCTCCCCGTCGTGCCACGTCATTTCTACCGCGCGGAAGTTAAGCTGGGAACCGATCGCGCCAGCATCGCTCCGGCTGTGGAATGGGTGCCGCAGGGTGCTTGGGTCGATTATAGCAATAGCAAGCGGGTTGATGGCTATGCGACGTTCAACATCGGGGCGCAGGCGCAGTTGACGAAGGGCGTCAGCCTGTTCGTCGATGCACGCAATCTGACGGGTAAGCGAGCGATAGGCGATATCGGAGCGCTCGTAAGCTACAGACCGGACGATCCATCGATCCCTGGGAACCAGGCCAGTGCGGCCTTCTATCCCATCGAACGTCGGGCGGTTTACGCGGGCCTGCGCGCGCGTCTCTGAAAAGGCAGCGGCCTATCCTCATGAGGGGGTGGAGCGGGGCGGTAAATGCGGCTAGAGGCGGCGCCATGTTGCGTCTCTCCGGCCTCAAGCTGCCCCTCGACCACCCGGCCGATGCGATGCCTGCCGCCATTTGCGAGCGGCTGGGAATTGAGGCATCGGACCTCGTCCGTCACGTCATCGTGCGCCGGGGCAATGATGCCCGGCGGAAGAGTGCAATCCAACTGGTTTATACTGTCGATGTCGAGCTGGTGGACGAGGCCGCGTTGCTTGAACGGCTTGCGGGCGACAACGACGTGCGCCGCCGCCCGGATACCGACTACCGCTTCGTCACGCATGCGCCACAGGGCTGGTCGGGGAAACGCCCGGTCGTGGTGGGCGCAGGCCCATGTGGACTTTTCGCGGGACTGATCCTCGCGCAGATGGGCTTCCGGCCCATAATCCTCGACCGTGGCAAGGTTGTGCGGGAGAGGACCAAGGATACCTGGGGTCTTTGGCGGCGAGCCGAGCTGAACCCCGACAGCAATGTCCAGTTCGGGGAAGGCGGCGCGGGCACCTTCTCGGACGGCAAGCTCTATTGCCGTGTTAAGGACCCGCGTTTCCTGGGCCGTAAGGTGCTGGAGGAATTTGTCGCTGCGGGCGCGCCTGAAGATATTTTGACCGAAGCGCATCCCCATATTGGGACGTTTCGCCTCGTCAGCATGGTCGAAAGCCTGCGCCGCCAGATCGAGCAACTGGGCGGCGAATATCGCTGGCAGCACAAGGTCGATGAACTGGAGATGGAGCGGCAAGGCGACGGAACGCAGCGCCTGCGCGGACTGCACCTTTCCAACGGCAGCTTTATAGAGGCCGACCATGTTGTGCTTGCCGTCGGACACAGCGCCCGCCCGACTTTCGAGATGTTGCACCGGCGCGGCGTTCATATCGAAGCCAAGCCATTTTCAATCGGGGTGCGGATCGAGCATCCACAAAGCTGGATCGATCGAGCCCGCTACGGCAATTGCGCGGGTCACCCGGTACTTGGAGCGGCGGCCTACAGCCTTGCGCATCATTGCGAGAATGGCCGCACCGTTTACAGCTTCTGCATGTGTCCCGGCGGGCGCGTGGTCGCTGCCACGTCTGAAGAAGGACGTGTCGTCACCAACGGCATGAGCCAATATAGCCGTGCGGAATTCAACGCCAATTCAGGCCTGGTGGTTGGCATAGAGCCGGAGCGGGATTTTCCGGGAGGGCCTTTGGCGGGCATCGACCTTCAGCGGCATTGGGAAAGCCAGGCCTTTGTCGCAGGCGGCTCTTCCTACTGGGCTCCAGGCCAAAAGGTCGGCGATTTCATGGCGCGGCGTCCCTCAGAAGCGCTCGGGGAGGTCGTCCCTTCCTACAAGCCGGGCGTCACCATGACCGATCTGTCCCTTTGCCTGCCTGACTTTGCAATCGACGCCTTTCGCGAGGCGCTGCCCGCATTTGGCCGACAGATTGCCAATTATGATCACCCTGATGCGGTCATGACCGGTGTCGAAACCCGAACCTCATCCCCCATCCGCATCACACGAGGCAAGGATTTTCAGAGCCTGAATGTGGCCGGACTTTACCCCGCTGGCGAAGGCGCGGGCTATGCAGGCGGCATATTGTCGGCGGCCATTGATGGCATCAAGGTTGGGGAAGCCGTCGGCTTGGCGATTTCCGCCTGAGTCGTGCGGCGTTGCCGTAAGGTAAATCCATCAAAATCCAATGAGGGTAGCGGTTTAACGCTGTCTTTTGCCAAGCTAAAACAAGTTAAGCGGGTAAATTACTTTCGATCGATAAATTAAGCTCCGATGAAATAATTCTTATGCCCATGACTTCATTGGCGATAATTTGTTACCCGGCCACGCGGCTTTGCAATATATAAGCAGCCGCTGCTCTCGGCCGGTCCGACGCTGCCGCAGCGGCTTTTCAGTAAAAAATTGCTAGAGAAACAGAGGAGGCCTCTATGTATGCCAAGCCTGTGATGGCGGCGCTTTGCGTCTGCTTGGCTGTGCCGATGGTGGCAGATGCCAGGCAGGGATCTGGGCAACTGACGGTGGTAGCACCCGATAAAAGCGCAATAAGCTATGAAAAGTGGACGGATCGGACAGCATCAAGATTGTCGCGGAGCATCCGTCAGGCAACTTCCCTTTATCGTGATGGAGCATCGATCGGATATTCCCGCGTGCAGTTCCGTCTGGGAGAACAAGGGCGGCCGGAGAATATTTCTCTGGCGGGCTCTTCGGCATCCCGCAGTGTCGATCGCATATCGATGCGCGCTATCCGATCGATGGGATCGCTTTACCCCTTACCGCAGGAGGTGCGCCCTGGGTCGAAGTTCGAGGCATGGGTGATTGTGGCGAATGATGCGACGGACAGGGACAACATGCTGAGCAGTTTGCGCGCTCAACACTTTGCGCAGGCGGCGGCCGATCGGCCGATCCTCCTCGCGGCGCGTTAAATAGCAGAAAAGTCGGCTCCAAGCGCGCGGCATGAAGTGTGCGTCTTGAGCTGCGTGAAACTTACCGTCAAAGGCGGCGTTCCCCATGCCATGCGCCGCCTTCATTTCGATCTTCACAATGGCACCGGCTTTACCCGCGATGACGAGGGGCGGGAGTTGGCCGAAGAGGCTGATGCCCGTGCTCTTGCCATAAGCAGCATACGCTCGATCCTGAGCGAGGAAGTGCTGATGGGCGTCGTCGATCTGACGGGCTGGATCGACATAAGGAGTGATTCTGGCGTACAGATGGGACGAGTGTCCTTCAGCGAGGCTGTGTGTCTCCGGCTCGCCCCAGGAGACCGCGATGGTAGAGGCTCATCTCGCCAAACTTAGATTCCGTCACCCGTTATCTGAGGAAGAGGAAGAGGCGATCCGGGCGATCACGCCGCCGGGCCGTCATGTGCCTCGCAACAGCATCATCGTGCATGAGGGAGAACCTCTGGAGGCCAGCACGTTGCTGCTCGAAGGAGTGATGTGCCGCTTCAAGGATTTGGCGGATGGCAAGCGGCAGATCACGCAAATACACATCGCGGGCGACTTCGTTGATCTTCATGGCTTCACGCTGAAACGGCTGGAGCATGATGTCATGACGCTGACAGACTGCGTCGTGACCCTGGTGCCCCATGAGCAAATCCGACAGTTGATCGAGCAGTGGCCGCGCATAGGCCGTCTGTACTGGTTCAGCACAAACCTGGATGCGTGCATGAGCCGCGAATGGGAATTGTCGCTCGGTCAGCGTTCGGCGGCGGGCCGGATGGCGGCTCTTTTTTGCGAACTATATGTCCGTCTACAGGTGATCGATCAGGCGAGCGACCGGTTCTATATCGGGATGAGCCAATCTCAGCTCGCCGACAGCCTTGGTATGACTTCGGTCCATGTAAACCGCACGCTCAGATTGCTCCGCGACCGGGGGCTTTTGAAATATCAGCGGGGCGAAGCGCAGATCCTTGATCTTGAGGGTTTGAAGGCCCTCGCGGAGTTCGACGCGCGCTATCTCTACCTCGATCCTGATCCGCTTTGACATTGCTTCTCAAGGAAGGTGTTGATTTCGTTGCAGTTAAGGTGTCGATTGGTGCCGTGATCATAAGCGGGACTTGAGGACCGATGCCAACGATGCAGGAGCGGCAGCCCAAAGATGCCCAAGGCATGAAGCCTCCCATTCCGGGGGACGAGGCCGATCGGTTGCGAGCGCTGGAACATTACCGGCTTGGCGGCATCGGTCGAGAACGTCCGTTCGACCATATAACCCAGTTCGCAGCTGACCTGTTCGATGTGCCCATGTCGCTGGTGTCGATCGTGGGATCGGACACCCAATGTTTTCGCGGTGCGTGCGGCATCGATGAGACCCACACCTCGCGGGATGTCGCCTTTTGTGCCTTCGCGATCCTGCAACCGGAGGTCATGGTGGTGCCGGATGCGACGAAGGATCCGAGGTTTAGCGGCAACCCATTGGTCACAGGGCCGCCGCACGTCCGCTTCTACGCTGGTGCGCCCTTGCGGGTGGCTAATGGCCAGCCGCTTGGGACCTTGTGCATCGTTGATTACAAGCCGCGTGATTTCAGCGAGGCGCATCGGCAGCGGCTCGCCCAGCTGGCACGGACGGTGATCGACCTCATCGAATTGCGGGTCGAAGGATTTGCGGCTGACGAACATCGGCGCAAGCTTGATGACGAACGCCAGTTGCTGAAGCTAACAGTGGAAAACGTCAGTGGCGGCGTCGCGGTGGTGGATCGGGACCTGCGGCTGATGCTGTGGAACCAAGCCTTTGTCGATCTGTTCGATTATGCTCCCGATAGCGTGACGGGCGGAAGGGATGCGCGTGAACTTATCCGCCTGACCGCACAGCGCGGTGAACTGGGACCCGGCGACCCGGATCAGATCGTCGCGGGCTTCGTCGAGTCTATCCGCACCAGCGACAGTCGTCGGTTGGAGATTCAGCGCCGGAACGGTCGCATCCTCGATATCCGCCGGGAATCGATCCGTGGGGGGCGGTTCATCATGACGGCGCGGGATGTGACGCAGGAACGGCAGATCAGTCGCCTGAAGGACGAACTGGTATCGACCGTCAGTCACGAATTGCGGACGCCGTTGACCGCTATCTCTGGCGCATTGGGACTAATGGCGGGTGGCGCCGCTGGAGAGTTGCCTGACAGGGCCAAACAACTGGTCGCGATCGGCAGCAAGAATGCGGAGCGGCTGATCCATCTGGTCAATGACCTGCTGGACATGGACAAACTTCAGTCGGGGAAGCTGGTCTTTCATTTCGACGAACGGGAATTGGGCTTGTTGTTGACCGAGGCGATCGAGCAGATTGAGCCATATGCCGAGCGTTTCGGTGTTAAGCTTGAATTCGACCACCCGGCTGAAGCGGTTATTGTGAAGGTTGATGGTAATCGCCTGTGTCAGGTGATGACCAACCTATTGTCCAACGCTTGCAAATTCTCGCCCTCGGGTGGGACCGTACGTGTCTCCCTTGAGCGGGCGGGAGACGTCGCCCGGATCAGCGTTGCTGACGAGGGGCCGGGGATTTCGCCAGAGTTTCGCGCGCGGCTGTTCAAGCGTTTTGAGCAGGAGGACGGTGCGCATCAGCATGGCCATGCGGGCACCGGCCTTGGCCTCGCAATCAGCAAAGGCATCGTAGAGGCGCATGGCGGAAGCATCGCGCTGGATTCCGCGGCGGAAACAGGGGCGACGTTTATTGTCGAATTGCCGCTATGATGCCGAATTGACAGAAAGGCCCGAGTTGACCCGCATTCTTTATGTTGATGATGAGGCGGACCTGCGGGAGATCGCGGCCATGTCGCTTGAGCTAGACCCGGAGTTCGAGGTGCGAACGGCGGCCTCGGGTGCGGAAGCGCTTGAGCAGGCGAGGCAGTGGCAGCCTGCTCTCATCCTGCTTGATGTGATGATGCCGGGCATGGATGGGCCTGCGACTTTGGCGGCGTTGCAGGTTGAGCCCGCCACCGCGACAATTCCCGTCGCGTTTATCACGGCCAAAACTCATCCACGGCACGTCACGAACCTGAAGGCCCTCGGTGCGCGAACCGTGCTTGCCAAGCCGTTCGACCCGATGAGCCTCGCGGGGACCGTGCGGACATTGCTGGAGCCATGAGCGATACCGAAGCGCAAATGCAGAAGTTGCGACAGCGCTTCCATGCGCGGGCCGCGTCCGATCTGAGTGCCATCATTTCGGCGCTTGAAGCAGGGGATCGCTCCCGCCTTTTGCACCTCGCCCATGGATTGGCGGGCGTGGCCGGGATCTTTGGCTACGCCGATATTGGCGGCCATGCATCCGCGTTGGAGGAAGCGGTGGACGCGGGCGTTGATGGTGCGGCCATAAAGGCCCTGGGGCAGGCGCTTATAGAAGCGCTGGCGCGCGTTTAGGGGCGACTGGTCCAGAAGGAATCAGACAAGCTGCTCCGCCTGTGTCGGTATAGAAAAGGGCGGCATCCGAAGATACCGCCCTTGTTCCAGCTGAGCTGGATCGGTGCTCCGCGCGGGGCGGAGCAAAACCGATTACTTGAGCTCGACAGTCGCGCCGGCTTCTTCCAGCTGCTTCTTGATCTTCTCGGCTTCGTCCTTGCTGGCGCCTTCCTTGACAGCCTTGGGCGCGCCTTCGACGAGCGCCTTGGCTTCGGTCAGACCCAGGCCGGTGATGGCGCGGACTTCCTTGATGACGTTGATCTTCTTGCCACCGTCGCCGGTGAGGATAACGTCGAACTCGGTCTGCTCTTCAGCAGCCGGAGCAGCGGCGCCAGCAGCCGGACCGGCGACGGCGACGGCAGCAGCGGCCGAAACGCCCCACTTTTCTTCCAGAGCCTTCGACAGCTCAGCGGCTTCGAGGACGGTGAGGGCCGAGAGCTGATCGACCAGTGCGTTGATGTCTGCCATGTTACTATATTCCCTTCTGGGCGGGGCATGAGCCCCTCAATTGAAAGTTGAAAACGTGTCTTGTCGGTAGGACCGCGGCGATTAGGCCGCGTTCTTTTCCGCATAGGCGTTGAAGACCCGCGCGAGCTGCGCAGCCGGTGCCTGGGTGACGGTCGCGAGCTTGGTCGCGGGTGCAACGAGCAGCCCAACGATCTTCGCACGCAGTTCATCCAGCGACGGCAACGATGCGAGCGCCTTGACGCCCTCTACATCGAGCAGCACTTCGCCCATTGCGCCACCAACGATCTCAAGCTTGTCGTTGGTCTTGGCGAATTCGACTGCAACCTTGGCGGCGGCAACCGGATCGGCCGAGGAGGCGAGGCCGACAGGACCGGTCAGCAGGCTGCTGAGCGCGGTATAGTCGGTGCCTTCAAAGGCGATTCTGGCGAGGCGGTTCTTCGTAACCTTGTAGGTGCCACCGGCTGCACGCATCTTCTGACGCAATTGGGTCGACTGTGCGACCGTCATGCCGAGGTTGCGGGTCACTACGACCACGCCAACATCTGCCAGATGTGCGTTCAGCGCGGAAACGACCTCAGCTTTCTGATTACGATCCATGCCATTCTCCACTTCATGTTCGCTGGCGAACCAGCAAACGACTAAAACCCGCGCGAACGCGGGGCACTTAAAGTCCGAAGGGGAGAGGTCGACTGGCCCGTATCCCTTGAGGAGAACAGGCAGACCCGGACAGGACACAAGGTCCGGCCGGTAAAGAGCTTTTCCCCGTCTAGGCCGGAAATTAAGAAGGGCAAATTCCCTTCACCGACTGTCTCGGACGGAAGACCCCGAAGGGTCCGCTGCGGGGGCCTCTACAGAATTGGAGGTTTCCTGTCACGCGAAAGTTGAAAGTGACGTAGGGAATGGCGGAAAAGCGCCATTTTTGTCCCGAAGTTCACACCATATGCGCGCGCGTGCCCGGGCGCGCGTGGGCGTCATGGGAAGCGGTTCGACGTTTCAAAGAGGGCTGGGGGATAGGCAGGTTGGGGCTGTGTAGGACAGCGGAATTGGGAGGGAGTGGGGGAAATAGGATGGTTTTTGCGGGGGGTGTGATGTTGGGGATACAGGTGGGGATGGCTTGCGACTGATAGGAACATTCCCTCTCCCCTTCAGGGGAGAGGGTGCCGAGCGAAGCGATGGCGGGAGAGGGGCCATAAGGAGCTGCGGCTCGTCATTCCCCTCTCCCCGGCCCTCTCCCCTGAAGGGGAGAGGGAGAAGATCCGCGGTCAGCGCTTTTGCCCGAGATGCCAGCCTTTGTTGGCGTGCTGCTTAAGAATAAGATCTTGCGTTGCGCTAGCCCACCCCCCGGCCCCCTCTCGCTTGCGGGAGGGGGAACAGGTACGCCTTCGCGGATTAAACCCGGTCGGCCTGTACCACCGCGTCCAGTGCTCGCAATGCCGAGAGGATGCGGTTCAGGTGCTGGGCGTCGTTCACCTCCAGGTCGATGATGTCGGTGTGGAACGGCCCTTCGCGGTTCACCAGCTGGAGGTTCAGAATGTTCGCCTTGGTCGCGCCGAACACGTTGGCGACGGCGGCGAGTGCGCCGGGCTGGTTCTTGACGATGACCTGGAGCCGCGCGGTTCCGCCCTTGGATTTGCTGTCCCAGCTGAGATCGACCCAATCGTCGTCTTGCCCGGCTTCTAGCGACCGGCAGTCAATGGTGTGCACCTCGATCGGTTCGCCAGTGCGGCGCACGCCGACGATGCGGTCGCCGGGTACAGGATGGCAGCAGTCGCCCAGATTATAGGCGATGCCGGGCGTCAAGCCGCGGATCGAGACGGGCGCGTGCTGGCGCGGATGCGCTTCCTCGATCCCGTCTACGCTGGTGGAGCCGGGTATAAGAGCCTCCATCACCTCTGAATCCAGCAGGCGATGGGTAGCGATGGCCACCATCAGAGACGCGCGATCATCCAGCTTCAGCCGTTTCAGGGCGGCCTTCAGCGCCTTGTCACCCAATTCGCTCGCCAATTCGGGCGAGAAGCGGCCGATGATTTCCTCATAGAGCTTCTCACCCAGCGCAACTTCCTCGCCGCGCTGCTTCTGCCGGATATAGCGACGGATCGCGGCGCGGGCCTTGCCGGTGATGGCGAACGTCAGCCAGCCCGGCTGCGGCTCCTGCCCTTCCGATTTCAGGATTTCGACCTGATCGCCATTTTCAAGGCCGGTGCGCAAGGGCACGACGCGGCCGTTGACCTTGGCCCCTACCGTCTGGTTGCCGAGCGAGGTGTGGACCGCATAGGCGAAGTCCACCGGCGTGGATCCCTTGGGCAGCTGGTGCAGCTCGCCTTTGGGCGAGAAGGCGAAGATGCGGTCCTGATACATCGCCATGCGGGTATGTTCGAGCAGTTCGTCCGCATCCTGGCTCTGTTCCAGAATTTCGACGAGGTCGCGCAGCCACGCCGCATGATGATCGGCCGCGTCGCCCTTCTGCTTGTAGGCCCAGTGCGCCGCGAGGCCGAGTTCGGCGTCGTTGTGCATGTCGCGGCTGCGAATCTGTACCTCGATCCGGGCGTTATCCTGATGGATCACCGTGGTGTGCAACGAGCGGTAGCCGTTGCGCTTGGGCGTGGAGATGTAATCCTTGAACCGGCCCGGCACCATTTTGTAGGTCTGGTGAATGACCCCGAGCGCGCGGTAGCAGTCCTCTGTCGTTTCGGTGATGACGCGGAAGGCCATGACGTCGGTCAGCTGTTCAAAGCTGATGTGCCGTTCCTGCATCTTTTTCCAGATGGAATAGGGGTGCTTTTCGCGGCCCGACACGGTGACCGACAGGTTCTTGCCGCCGAGCAGCAGTTGCAGTTCCGCGCCGATGCGATCGACCTTGCCATGGCCGCCTTCCTTCAGCTGTTCGAGCCGCTTGGTGATGCTATCATAGGCTTCCGGCTCAAGCTCCCGGAAGGCGAGCAGCTGCATCTCGCGCATGAAGTCGTACATGCCGATCCGCTCCGCAAGCGGGGCGTAGATGTCCATCGTCTCGCGGGCGATGCGGCGGCGCTTCTGCTCATTCTTGATGAAGTGCAGCGTGCGCATATTGTGCAGCCGGTCGGCGAGCTTCACCAGCAGCACGCGAATGTCGTCCGACATGGCGAGCAGGAATTTGCGGAGATTCTCCGCCGCCCGCTCATTTTCCGACATCGCTTCGATCTTCGACAGCTTGGTGACGCCGTCGACCATCTTGGCGACGTCCTTGCCGAACGCGCTCTCAATCTCGTCATAGGTGACGAGCGTGTCCTCTATCGTATCGTGCAGCAGCGCGGTCACGATCGTCTGGTCGTCCAGGCTGAAGTCGGTAAGAATGCCCGCCACTTCGATCGGATGGCTGAAATAGGGGTCGCCGCTGGCGCGCTTCTGGGACCCGTGTTTCTGGACGGAAAAGACATAGGCGCGGTTGATCATCGCCTCGTCCGCATCCGGATCGTAGCGCTTCACCCGCTCAACAAGTTCATATTGACGCAGCATCGTGACCCGATTGTCCGGGAAGCATCTTGCTGTGCAACAAAAAAATCCCATCTTTGGACAAAATGGCTGCTCTTTTGCATGGGCTGTGGCTTTGAGCTATCTAGACGGACGATGAAACATAATCTGGCGCAGGACCTGGAACAGTGCGCGCTCCCGAGCGCGCTGGAAGCGATGGGCGAGCGCTGGTCGTTTCTCATCCTGCGCGGCGCGCTGTCGGGCATCCGGCATTTTGAAGATTTTCAATCGTCGCTCGGTATCGCGCGCAACATCCTGGCGAACCGGCTTTCGCGGCTGGTCGAGAATGGGATCATGCTGCGTCAGCCGATGCAATGCGACCGGCGCAAGATCGAATATCGCTTGACGGAGAAGGGGCAGGAACTCGCCCCGGTCATGATCGCATTACGTCAATGGGGCGAGAAATGGGGATGTGGATCGCCGTCTTGTCAGGTGCTGGCGGACAAGCGTGACGGTCAGCCCATCCGCCGGGTGACCATTCAGGCCCACGACGGCCGGTCGTTGGAGTTGAAGGACCTTGTCTGGCTTTGCCCCGACGAGGTCACGCCGATGGATCAGGAAGCTGCTACGGCGGCGTAACGTGGGTGGCTTCACCCTGAACCTGAATTCGCCTAGGCTGGCGGCGATGTCTGTTCAACCTATTCAGCCTCAGCCCTTTTTCGCTGACAAGAACCGCGCTTTCTGGAACCTGCAATCCGTCGGATGGGCGGGTGCGTTCCTGCTGCGCGGTTCGTCCACCATCGCCAATGGGCAGCCGCTCTCCAGCCTGATCCCGGTGATGATTTCCACTGTGTCGGGCTATTCGGTGACCCTGCTGATCGCGGTCATCTTCCGATTTCTGCAACGACAGCGGCCGATCATCACCTGGGGTGCTTCGATCGTTACCGTGGTAATGGCGGCTGGACTGGTCGCCTTTATCGACGCCTGGGTTTTTTCGACCCAGAACCGGGCGAGCGAAACGGCGGGGCTGCAACTCTTCCTTGGCGCCTTTTATCTCAGCATAACGCTGCTGGGTGCCTGGTCGGCGCTTTACTATGCCATCAACTTCTACCTTCAGGTGGAGGAGCAGGCGGACCAGCTGCTGCATCTGGAAAATCAGGCGTCGAGCGCGCAACTCGCCATGCTGCGCTATCAGCTCAATCCGCATTTCCTGTTCAATACGCTGAACAGCATATCGACGCTGGTGCTTTTGAAGCAGACGGACCGCGCAAACGCGATGCTCTCACGCCTGTCGTCCTTTTTGCGCTATACCCTGATCAATGAACCCACGGCGCAAGTGACGATCGAGCAGGAGGTGGAGACGCTCAAACTCTATCTGGAGATTGAGAAGATGCGGTTCGAGGACCGCTTGCGGCCGGTATTCAACATCGATCCGGCCGTCGCGCAGTCGCGATTGCCTTCCCTGCTGCTCCAGCCGCTGGTGGAAAATGCCATCAAATATGCGGTCACCCCCAAGGAAGAAGGCGCCGAAATCTCCATCACGGCGCAGCCTGCCGGTGAAAATGTCCGGATCGTCGTATCGGATAGCGGCCCGGGATTGAACGAGGGGTTCACTCGCCCGAACATCCCCATGAGCGAGGGAACAGGCGTTGGCCTGGCGAATATCCGTGACCGCCTGATTCAGGCGTTCGGGGAACGACAGAGCTTTGAAACGCGTTCCACGCCAAGCGGCTTTTCGGTTCATATCGAAATGCCGCTTAATCTGGATGAACCATCGAAAGTGGCCGCATGACCATCAGAACAATCCTCGTCGATGACGAAAGCCTGGCTATTCAAGGCCTCAAGCTCCGTCTGGAAGCGCATGAGGATGTCGAAATTGTTGAAACCTGCTCGAATGGCCGTGAAGCCATCCGCGCCATAAAGACGCATAAACCCGACCTTGTGTTCCTCGACATTCAGATGCCGGGATTTGATGGCTTTTCTGTCGTTCAGGGCCTGATGGAAGTCGAGCCGCCGCTGTTCATCTTCTGCACCGCTTATAGCGATCATGCGATTCGCGCCTTCGAGGCGCAGGCGGTGGATTACCTCATGAAGCCGGTGGATGAAGGCCGCCTTGCCGACGCGCTCGACCGCGTGCGTCAGCGCCTGTCGGAAAAGAAGCAGGTGCAGGAAGCGGAGAAGCTGCGCGAGGTGCTGGCGGAGGTCGCTCCTGATGCGATGAACGATTTCAACGCGGATGAAGAGGCGCCGTCATCAAATCGGTTCGAGAAGCTCATCAACATCAAGGACCGGGGTCAGATTTTCCGCGTCGATGTGGATTCGATTGAGCGGATCGACGCGGCGGGCGATTATATGTGCATCTATACGGCCGACAATTCGCTCATCCTGCGCGAGACGATGAAGGATCTGGAGAAGCGGCTCGATCCGCGCAATTTCCAGCGGGTGCATCGGTCGACCATCGTCAATCTGAGCCAAGTGCGGCAGGTGAAGCCGCATACCAATGGCGAATGCTTCCTGGTGCTGGAATCAGGCGCTCAGGTGAAGGTCAGCCGGTCATACAGGGATGTGGTGGCCCGCTTCGTCCATTGAGGCGAGTCTAGCGGAATACCCATTGGCGGTTGAGGCCGAACACCACGGCTGGCGTCACGAATATCATGGCCGGGATGGGCGACCATTCCGGCCATTGCATATGGGTGACGCAGAGGAAGACCCAGAGGGCGTTCAAAGCATAGCTAAGCAGGGACACGGCCACGAACTTGACGCCGCGCGCCGCATGGTTCCCGTCGCTATCCTGATCACGGAAGGTGAAGAGGCTGTGGGTGACATAGCCGATCAGGACTGCCGCCACATAACCGGTCGTGTTGGCAAGCTGCGGGTGCCATCCGGCTAGCGCCGCGAGCGTCCAGTAGATGGTGGCCTGACAGGCTGTGATGAACAGGCCGCTGAGGCCATATCGCACGATCTGCCAGAACAGGGCCTGCCGTTCCGGCGTCAGACGTGACAGCAATTTCATGAAGGCCCCGTTGCGATTTGATGCGAACGCTCTAATCCACCGGCCATGAACTTGCAAAGCGGCTTCACCCTGCGGGAAAGATCCCGGCGCGCCCTGGTTTGGACGTCTGCATGGGCGCAGGTGCACTGGAAATGGCTGACCTTCCTGATGTGGGTCGCGGCCGTGACCTGGCTGCTCTATTCGCGCTGGCCGTCGATCCATTGGCTGACGCTCAACGATACCGACGACAATATGCGGTATTTGCAGGTCAAGGACTGGCTGGCGGGGCAGGGCTGGTACGATCTGAGGCAATATCGGCTTGATCCGCCTGCCGGGTTCAACATCCATTGGTCGCGGCTGGTCGATCTGCCGATTGCGGCGTTGATGCTGTTCTTCCGCGCTTTTCTGGAGCAAGGGCTGGCGGATCGGCTGGCCTGCGCCATCGCGCCGATGATTCCGTTGTTGCCCTTGATGCTGGGGCTCGGCTTCATCGCGCGCCGCCTCGCTGGAGGCAATGGCTGGATATTGGCCGCCCTGGCCCCCTTCGCGGCGCAGATGGGCATCAGCATGTTCCTGCCGATGCGGGTCGATCATCATGGGTGGCAGCTGGCCCTGACGGTACTGATGCTCGCGGGGCTGATCGACCGTAACTGGCTGCGCGGCGGCATCGTGGCGGGGGTGAGCAGCGCGTTGTCGATCACCATCGGTATGGAGATGATCGTCTATCTGGCGGCGGGCGGAGCGCTGATCGCGCTTCGTTGGGTATTCAAGGAAGGCGCGGCGAGGCGGATGCTGCCCTATGCGCTGAGCCTTGCTGGCTCGGTTTCCATCTTGTTCCTGCTGTTTGCAAGCTACGCAAACCGGCAGATGGTGTGCGACGCTATCTCGCCTATCTGGGTCGCCATATTCGGGGCAGTGGGCGCGGGCATGACACTGCTGGCGCTGCTGCCACTACGCAGCTGGCAGGCCCGGCTGTGCGCTGGCGTGCTGGTGGGGGGCGCCGTCGCGGCCTTTGCATGGCTCAATTGGCCGCAATGCCTGACGGGCGCCTATCAGATTTCGCCGGAACTGGAGCGGCTGTGGCTCGCCAATATTCGTGAGGCCAAGCCGATCACGGTTCAGGCGTGGAGCCTGATCGTGCCGCTGATGGCCATTCCGGTTGCGGGGCTGTTCGGACTGATCTGGGCGCTTTGGGAGTCGCGGCGTGACAGCGACCGGCTGTGGGCCTGGGCGACGGTCGGGCTGATGATGCTATTCTCGACGGCGCTTCTCTTTTGGCAGTTGCGGGCCGGACCAGCGGCGCAGCTGCTCGCCATCCCACCGGCGGCTTGGGCGGCGCATCGGGTGCTTCAGCTTGTCTTCTTCGGCAGGCCTCTTGCGCGTGTGTTCGGCATCATCGGCGCCGCGCTGCTCGCCGTAGCAGCGTTCGCGACGCCGCTTTACCCGCAGATCAACGAGTTCTGGGCAGCAGCGACTGGTGAAAAGCCCAAAGTACAGCGCCCAGCGGCGAAGGCTCGACTGCAGTCGATCAGCAAGGCCAATGGCCGCTGCCGGTCGCTGCCAGCGCTGGAGGTGCTGAACCAGCTTCCTTCCGCTACCATTTTCACGATGGTGGACCTGGGGCCGCGCCTGATCGCGACCACGCATCATAGCGCGATCGCGGGTCCCTATCATCGCAACGGCACGGTTATCCTGGACCTGCACCATGCCTTCGACGGACCGGCGGACGCATTCCGGCCGATCGCCGCGCGGCATCATGCGACCTACCTGCTGATCTGCCCCGGCTTTCCGGAAGGGACGGTTTACCAATCCCGCAGCCCTCGCGGCTTTTATGCGGGGTTGATGCGGGGCGATGTTCCCGGCTGGCTGCATCCCGTGGCGTTGAAGAGCGGCTTCACCTTGCCCTACACCCTCTATCGCATCGATTATTCAGCGGCGGGCAGCGAAAAAGTCACGCAGCAGCGCTGACGCTTCCGCTTCGCCCAGTCCGCCATAGACTTCAGGGCGGTGCAGGCATTGGGGCTGGGTGAAAAGTCGGGGGCCTTGCTCGACCGCTCCGCCCTTGGGGTCGGCAGCACCATAATAAAGCCGGGCGATGCGCGCGTGGGATATGGCGCCAGCACACATTGGGCAGGGTTCCAGCGTTACCCAAAGGTCGCAGCCGGTGAGGCGGAAATCGCCCAGCCCTTCCGCCGCAGATCGAAGCGCGACGATTTCGGCATGAGCGGTCGGGTCGCAGTCGCGCCGGTTGCGATTTTCTCCTTCGCCAACGATCCGCCCGTCGAGCGTGACGACGGCGCCGATCGGCACCTCACCCGCAAGTTCAGCCGCCCGTGCAAGTTCGAGCGCGCGGCGCATGGGTTCGGGAAGCGGAAAGGGCGGTGCCATCCGCCAGCCCTTACAGCATAGCTATCGTCTATAAAATGATCAGGGCTTCTTCACATCGACCGTTGGCACTTCGACGGTTTCGTTCCGCGTGCCTACTTCGACCTTGGCCACGTCGGCCTGGAACTTCGGCATTTGCCCGCCTTCCACGGCGATTTTGGGCAGGCTGCCCTCCTGGGTCTTTTGCAGGTCGATGAAGCCGGTCGCGATGCCAGCGGCCAGCACCAGCAAAACAATCACCAACAAGCCACCAATGAGTCGCATTGCTCCCTCCTTTCGTCTATCGGCTGCAAACGTCCGAGCCATGGAAAGGGTTGCGAAAGCGATCCGATCTGGCCGGTGGGCGGGTTGACGGCTTTCCGGAATCCCGCTACTGGCGCCGCTTTCCGAACGAACATGAACTACAAGGTTGATTGACTATGTCGCGCATTTGCGAGCTGACCGGCAAGGGTCGCCAGGTGGGTCACAATGTTTCCCACGCCAATAACAAGACGAAGCGCGTGTTCCTGCCCAACTTGCAGAATGTGTCGCTGATTTCCGAAACGCTGGAAACCACCGTCAAGCTGCGCGTGTCGACGCATGGCCTGCGTTCGGTTGAACATAATGGCGGGCTGGACAACTGGCTGCTGAAGACCAACGACGACAAGCTGTCGCTGAAGGCGCGCCGTCTGAAGCGCGACATCGTCAAGAAGCAGGCTGCTCCGGCCGCCTGATTCGGTTCGATTCGTTTCGGCTTTAAGAAGCGGCCTGGTAACGGGCCGCTTTTTTGCGTGCCGGGAGGATGCGCCCGCGCATCATTCCCGCATGTGCGGCGCTGCCCGACACCGCTCTTTTCTCAACGAATGCGGGGCGCCCCGCGCAGCGCAAATTTCAGCAGCAGGGTGCGCTGAAAAAATTCATGATTATCGTCTGACACGATCCACACGATAGTGCGCCCGGCCTCGCGCGTGATAGCCAGTCCTTCGAAGTTATCGGCCAGCAGGGGCGGAGCGAGACGGGCGATCGTGCGGGCGGTCAACCGATCGCCGGATTCCGGATGGGACGGCAGCTCTATGAGGGCAAGAGTGGCCGTGAACAGATCGCGCAGCGTCACGCGGCGATTGAGCACCAGAATGTGACGGTCATCCAGAGCGACGGCATCCGTCGGACGATAGCCGCGCGGCGCTACGTAGCGAAGATGCATGGGCGATGCGGTGCTTTGCTCCGCCGGATCTCCGGCAAAGAGCAGCGTGTCATGGCTTCCATCCGCCGTCATTCCCATTTCCGCGATCACGAGGAAGCGCCCGTCGGGTAGGCGCGCCATGGATTCGATCGAGCCCGTTTCCGGCCAGGCTTCTATCTCCGGCCAGGTGCGGCACGTTTCCACCCGTGAAAAGCCGGGGGCGTAGCGGCAGATGCGCTGAAGCATCTCAAAACCGACCCAGTAGCGATCCGATTCCGGATCATGCGCCATCGCCTCTGAATCCCACGCCCACCATGGCTGGGATCCGTCCTGTGCCCTGATTGGCAGGGGGGCGATGAAGGGATGCCGGCTATCGAGAACGGGGTTGACCGCGAAACCCATTAGAGTGCCGGAATCGCTCAACGCCAGAACCTGTCCCTGCTGATCTACCAGCAGGGATGAGATGCCGCCAAATCCATGGTGGGGGCTGCTGAGTTGCCAGCCTCCCAGATAATCGAGCGCGCCGATGCCGTGAACAGCCGGATCGGACGCATTTAGTGGCAGGGCGCGCGCGGTAACGAGCAGCGGGCCAGGCCCAAATAGTTCAGGCTTGTTCTTGTGCGGCGCCGGCAAAAGCAGGATCGCAAGCAGCAGGACGATCAGGATACGGCGCATCGCCCCGCCATAGGCAATCCCGCCTGCCGGACCAACGGCTGATTGTTCATATATGCTGTTCGCCTGCGGGACAGGGACCAGTTTTTCCATTGCGGTGATGAGCGTTCAGGTCCGCTCTTGATGAGCGGCAACCGGCTGGGGACGGTGCTTTTTTATCTGAACGGTGGCTGACACGCCCATTCAGGCTTGGCTCAATGCGAATCGGCCAAAAGGGGTGCAATCGATGGGGCGGCGGAGACGCGCCGGAGTCGGTAACGACATGATTGAGGAGCACGCCATGAAGACCAAGTTTCTGATCAATATGGGGGCCGCGCTGGCAATGGGCGTTGCTTCCTTGGCCGTAACCGCAGCGCCTGCGCAGGCCCGTGACGGCTGGGGCCGTTATGATCGCGGCGACTATTATCGCGGCGATCGGGGCTATCGCGGATACCGGGGTGACTATTATCGCGGCTATCGTGGCGACCGTTACTATCGCGACAATTATTATCGTGGCTATCGCGGCGGCTATCGCTGCCGGGACAATGGCACGGGCGGCACGATCATAGGCGCGATTGCCGGTGGCTTGCTGGGCAATGAGATCGGCAAGGGCGGTGGCCGCTACGGCCGCCGGGGTGACGGCACCACGGGCGCGATTGTCGGTGCGGGCGTAGGTGCGCTGGCTGGCCGGGCGATCGATCGGGACTGCTGATCAGCCACCCATTGCTGAATAGAGGAGGGCTGCCCCAAAAGGGCGGCCCTTTTCATTGCAATCGCGCGGCCCAAAAGAAAAGGGCCGCTCCGTTGCCGGGCGGCCCTGTTTCCAAAAATCCCGAGAAGGGAAATTACATCGCGTTCGCGGCAGCGTTCGATGCAGCGTTGCTGGCGTTCGAAGCGGCGTTGCTGGCGTTCGAAGCAGCATTCTCGGCAGCGTTCATGGCGTTGTCAGCAGCATTCGAAGCGTTGTCAGCAGCATTGGCCGAAGCATTGGCGGCATTGTCTTCGCCCTTCGAGCAAGCGGCGAGGCCGAGCGAAGCGGCGAGAACGAGCGAAAGAGCAATCGACTTGGACATGGGCAAACCCCTCTCAGAGATAAAAACGTCGCAGACCACTCTCGGAGAAAAGTTCACCCCCCATTGCGCCTGCGGGGCCGATTCGTAATGCCTTGGATCACTCAAGGCAATCCCCATAGTGCGACTCGCCAATTTCCGGGCTTCCACTTCCATGGCCTGTTTGAAGGGCGGCAGGCCCATTGACGTATATAAAGATTTCTTTATATGATGTGCCCATGAGCGCCGCACTCGACATCTTTCGCGCCCTTGGCGATCCGACGCGGCTGCGCATCATCTATCTTCTGCGCGCCATGGAGCTTGCGGTCGGTGAAATCGCGCAGGTCGTGGGGCAGAGCCAGCCGCGCGTGTCCCGCCATGTCCGTATCCTTGCGGAGGCGGGTCTGGTCGAACGGCGCAAGGAAGGCAATTGGGTTTTCCTGCGCCTGGTCAGGGGGGAGGCCATGGCGCCCTTCCTGACGCTGTTCGATCAGCTGGTGCCGTCGGAAAGCGAAGATCTGTGGCAGAAGGCCGACCTTGCCCGGCTGGCGGCGGTTCGTGCGGATCGGTCACGGGCGGCGGAAAGCTATTTTGCCGAACATGCCGAGGAATGGGACGCGATCCGGTCGCTGCATGTGCCCGATGTGGATGTCGAAGCGGCCATGACCGCGCTTTTGAGTGCTGAATCCATCGGTCATCTGCTCGATATCGGCACGGGTACGGGCAGGATGATCGAGCTGTTCGGGCGCTCGGCGGATCAGGTTACCGCGCTTGACCGCAGCCCCGATATGTTGCGGCTGGCGCGGGCCAAGCTGCCTGCCGATGCAGGTGACAAATATGCGTTGGTGCTGGGCGATTTCGGCGCCCTGCCGCTGGAGCCGGGCAGCGTGGACACCGTGGTTCTGCATCAGGTTCTGCATTATGCGCAGGCGCCCGAAGCGGTGATTGCGGAAGCGGCGCGCGTCACCGGGGCAGGCGGTCGGGTGCTGATCGCCGATTTTGCGGCGCATGAACGGGAAGAATTGCGGCTGCGCGATCAACATGCGCGGCTTGGCTTTTCGGACGCGCAGATCGAAAGCTGGTTTGCGGATGCAGGTTTGGAGCTGGAACGGGTGGAGGTGCTGCCCGGCCAGGAATTGACGGTAGTATTATGGCTGGGCCGCCGCCGGGGCGCGCGAATCCTGCCCATCGAAGGACGACTTTCCCTATGACCCTGAGCTTCCCATCCGTCGAAGAGGCCGCGCGGGCTTGGCAAGCGCCGCTCTACGCCGATCTGGCGGGCGATCTGAATGTGAGCTTCGAATTCTTCCCGCCCAAGACGGAGAAGATGGAAGAGCAGCTGTGGTCGGCGATCGAGACGTTGACGCCGCTGGCGCCCAAGTTCGTGTCGGTGACTTATGGCGCTGGCGGATCTACGCGGGAGCGGACGCACAATACGGTGGCGCGGATCGCGAAGGAAACGCCGTTGTCGGCTGCCGCCCACCTGACCTGTGTCGCGGCGAGCAAGGCCGAGATCGACGAGGTGGCGGACGCCTATTGGGAGGCGGGTGTGCGCCATATCGTCGCCCTGCGCGGCGATCCGCCGGAAGCGGGTACGAAGTTTCAGCCGCATCCTGAGGGTTACAAGGGCGCAGCGGAACTGGTCGAGGGCCTGCGCAAGCGTCACCCGTTCGAGATTTCGGTGGCCGCTTATCCCGAAACGCACCCGGATGCGTTCTGCGCGCAGAGCGACATCGACAATTTGAAGCGCAAGCTGGACGCGGGTGCTAGCCGAGCGATCACGCAATTCTTCTTTGAACCGGAAACCTTCTTCCGCTTTCGTGACACGGTGGCGGCTGCTGGCATTACAGCGGACATCATTCCGGGCATCATGCCGGTGAGCAATTTCGCGGCTGTCCAGCGCATGTCGGCCATGTGCAACACTGACGTGCCGGGCTGGATGGGCAAATTGTTCGAGGGGCTGGATGATCTGCCCGCCGCGCGGCAGCTGGTGTCCGCGACGTTGGCGGCGGAGCTGTGCCGCAAGCTCTATGCGGGCGGGGTGCGCGACTTTCATTTCTATACGCTCAACCGGGCGGAATTGAGCTATGCGATCTGTCATCTGCTCGGCCTCCGCCCGCAACTGGAGAAGACGGCATGACCGCCGAGGAACGCTTCCGCGCCGTGGCAGCGGAGAAGATCATGATATTCGACGGCGGCTATGGAACGTCGATCCAGAAGCACGGGCTGACCGAGGCGGATTATCGCGGGTCGCTCGGCCTGGCGAAGGATCAGAAGGGGAATAACGACCTTCTGTGCCTGACGCGGCCTGACATCGTCGAGGGTATTCACACCGCCTATCTCGATGCCGGGGCGGACATGATCGAGACGAACACCTTCAGCTCCACCAAGATCGCGATGGCCGATTATGGCTGCGAGCATCTGGTGCGGGAGATCAACATCGCCGCCGCGCGGATTGCGCGCAAGGCGTGCGAGGCGGCAACGGCGAAGGATGGGCGGCCGCGTTTCGTGGCGGGATCGATCGGGCCGACGAATAAGACTTTGTCGATCTCGCCGGACGTCAATGATCCGGCCTATCGCGAGGTCGATTATGACACGCTGAAGGCCGACTATCGCGAGCAGTGCGATGCGTTGATCGAGGGCGGGGTGGATTTCCTGCTGGTCGAGACCTGCTTCGACACGCTGAACGCCAAGGCGGCGGGCATGGCGGCGCGGGAGGCCGAGGCGGCGGCGGGGCGGCCTGTGCCGTTGATGCTGAGCTTTACCATTACCGATATGTCGGGGCGCAACCTGTCGGGGCATACGATCAACGCCTTCTGGTATTCGCTGCGGCATTTGAAGCCGCTGACCATCGGGGTGAATTGCGCCTTTGGGGCGGATTTGCTGCGGCCTTATTTGAGCGAGCTGGCGAAGAATGCCGATACGCTGATTTTGGCCTATCCCAATGCGGGCCTGCCCAATGAGTTGGGGCAGTATGATGAGTTGCCGGAGACGACGGCGAGCCTGATCCGCCAGTGGGTGGATGAAGGCTTGGTAAACATGGTCGGCGGTTGCTGCGGCACCACGCCTGCGCATATTGGTGCTGTGGCGAAGGCGCTGGCGGGGCATAAGCCTCGGGTGGTGCCTGAGTTGCCGGTAGTGACGCGGCTTGCCGGGCTGGAGCCCATGCACATCGCGGCGTAGATCAAAATTCCCTCTCTCCTTTAGGGGAGAGGGTTAGGGAGAGGGGCCTGTAAAGGCGGCCTCTCCTCGCATTCCCCTCTCCCCCGGCCCTCTCCCCTGAAGGGGAGAGGGAGAAGGTTCAGAAAATGACCCAATCGACCGCCACTTTCGTCAACATCGGTGAGCGCACCAACGTCACCGGATCGGCCAAGTTCAAGAAGCTGATCATGGCGGGCGACTATGCCGCCGCCATCGATATCGCCCGCGATCAGGTGGAGAATGGCGCGCAGATCGTCGATGTGAACATGGACGAGGGGTTGCTCGACGCGGTCGAGGCGATGACGACCTTCTTGAAGCTCATGACGTCGGAGCCGGACATCAGCCGCGTGCCGGTGATGATCGACAGCTCCAAATGGGAAGTGATCGAGGCGGGGCTGAAATGCGTGTCGGGCAAGCCGATCGTGAACTCGATCAGCATGAAGGAAGGCGAGGAGGCTTTCCTGCATCATGCCCGCCTCTGCATGGCCTATGGCGCGGCGGTAGTCGTCATGGCCTTCGACGAGACGGGGCAGGCGGATACGCAGGCGCGCAAGGTCGAAATTTGCGAGCGCGCTTACAAGTTGTTGATGTCGATCGGCTTTCCGCCGGAGGACATCATCTTCGACCCCAATATTTTCGCGGTGGCGACGGGGATCGAGGAGCATAATAATTACGGCGTCGACTTCATCGAGGCCTGCCGCGAGATCAAGAAGCGCTGCCCGCATGTCCATATTTCTGGCGGCCTTTCGAACTTCAGCTTTTCCTTCCGCGGCAATGAGCCGGTGCGGCGGGCGATGCACAGCGTGTTCCTCTACCACGCCATTCCGGCGGGTCTGGACATGGCGATCGTCAATGCGGGGCAGTTGGACGTCTATGACGCCATCGACCCCGCGCTGCGCAAGGCGTGCGAGGATGTGCTGTTGAACAGCGATCCGGAAGCAGGCGATCGGCTGGTGGAGCTTGCCGAAAGCTTCAAGGGCAAGGACGCGGCGTCGGAAAAGGCGGCCGAGGAATGGCGCGGCTGGCCGGTCGCCAAGCGGCTGGAACATGCGCTGGTCAAGGGCATCGACATGTATGTGGTCGAGGATACGGAGGAAGCCCGCCTCGCCGCCGTCAAGCCGATCGAGGTGATCGAAGGCCCGCTGATGGACGGCATGAATGTCGTGGGCGACCTGTTCGGCGCGGGCAAGATGTTCCTGCCGCAGGTGGTGAAGTCCGCACGCGTCATGAAAAAGGCCGTCGCGCATTTGCTGCCCTTCATCGAAGCGTCGAAGGAGCCCGGCGCGAAGGGCAAGGGCCGGATCATCATGGCGACCGTCAAGGGCGATGTGCATGATATCGGCAAGAACATCGTCGGCGTCGTGCTCCAGTGCAACGGCTTTGAAGTGATCGACATGGGCGTGATGGTGCCGTGGCAGGACATCATCAAGGCCGCGAATGAGAATGATGCGGACATGATCGGGCTTTCCGGCCTCATCACCCCTTCGCTGGATGAGATGGTGACGGTGGCGCAGGAAATGCAGCGCGCCAACATGACGATGCCGCTGCTGATCGGTGGCGCGACCACGTCTCGCGTGCATACGGCGCTCCGCATCGACCCGGCTTTCACGGGTCCGGTGGTCCATGTGCTGGACGCCAGCCGCGCGGTCGGCGTGGCGACGGCGCTCGTGTCCGAAACGCAGAAGACCGATTTCGTCCAGAAAACCAAGGACGACTATGAGCATGTCCGCAAGGCGCGCGAGGGGAAGGGGCAGAGCCAGCTTCTGTCGATCGAGGATGCGCGGGCCAATGCTTTTGAAATGGATGAGGCGCTGAAGGCATCCCGTCCGCTGCTGCCGGGTATTCACAGCTTCCCCGATTGGGACCTTAAGGACCTGATCAACTATATCGATTGGACGCCCTTCTTCCGCGCGTGGGAACTGGCGGGCAATTATCCGGCGATCCTTGAGGACAAGGTCGTCGGCGAAAGCGCCACCAGCCTGTTCAACGATGCGCAGAAGATGCTGGACAAGATCGTCAGCGAGAAGTGGCTGACGGCGCGCGGGGTCGTGGGCCTATGGCCCTGCCGCCGCGAGGGCGATGACATCATCGTCCATGTCGAGGATGAAAAGCACGTCACGCTGCCGATGCTGCGCCAGCAGATCGCCAAGCGTGAGGGCCGGGCGAATATGTGCCTGGCTGACTTCATCAGTCCCAATGGCGACTGGATGGGCGGCTTTGCCGTGTCGATCCATGGCATCGAGCCGCATTTGGCGCGCTTCAAGGCGGCTATCGATGACTATTCGGACATTCTTCTGAAGGCGCTGGCGGACCGGTTGGCCGAAGCCTTTGCCGAGCGGCTGCATCATTATGTGCGGACCGCGCTGTGGGGCTATGCGGAAGGCGAGCAACTGACCAACGAGGCGCTGATCCGCGAGCAATATCGCGGCATTCGTCCGGCTCCCGGCTATCCGGCCTGCCCCGAGCATAGCCTGAAGCCGCTGCTGTTCGACATGCTGGACGCGCATCATGCGACCGGGATCACTCTGACGGAAAGCTTTGCGATGCTGCCCACGGCGGCGGTCAGCGGCTTCTACTTCGGTCACGCGCAGGCCGAATATTTCGGCGTTGCGCGCGTCGGCCGGGACCAGCTGGAAGATTATGCGCAGCGGCGCGGGATTGACCTGGAAACCGCGGAGCGTTGGCTGCGGCCAAATCTGGATTGAGGAGCAGGGGCCGATGCGGCGTTTTTCCCGAACTTCCTTCCCTCGCTTTCTCCTGCTGGGGTTGGTCGCTGCCGTCACCGGCTGCGCGCATGATCAGAGCGTTCGGTACGATGGCGGCATTGCTCCGGGATCGGTCTATGTGGCGATGGGCAGTTCCTTCGCCGCAGGGCCTGGTATTGCGCCATCCGCGGACAGCAAACCGGCCATGTGCGCCCGCTCCGCAAACAACTATGCGCAGCAGCTTGCAAAGCGGCGCGGGCTGGAGCTGGTCGATGTCAGTTGCAGCGGGGCGACGACCGGCGGCGTACTCGACGGTTGGGCAGGCATCCGCCCGCAGATCGAAGCACTGACGGAGGAAACGCGGCTCGTCACCATCACCATTGGCGGCAATGACGTGGGCTATATCGGGGGTCTGATGGGGGCGTCCTGCCGTCAGGTGAATGCGGCGAGCGGGGCTCGCTGTCCGCCCACCCTGGCGCCCAAGGAAGAAAGATGGACGGCGCTGGAAGCCGCCCTCCGTCGGATAGCGGCCGAAGTGCGACAGCGCGCGTCCAAGGCCAGGCTGATATGGGTCGATTATCCTGTGGTGCTTCCGGGGAAAGGCCTTTGTGCCGCCACGCCGGTTTCTCCTCAAGATGCGGAGATGGCGCGGGCCATGGCGAAACGGCTGGCCGCGCTGACGGCGCGCGTGGCGCGGGATACCGGCTCATCCATTCTTGCGGCCTCGCGCCTTACCGTCGGTCACGACGTCTGTGCACCGGACCCGTGGATGGACGGTTATCCGGTGCAAGGCGGCAAGCCGGTCAGCGCACCCTATCATCCCACGCTGCCGGGCATGACGGCGATTGCCGCCGCGCTCGACAGGATGCTTGATCGCTAAGGCGGCGTTACCGCTTTTCGTGGTTCGCGGCCACGGCCTTTGCCACCGCCTGCATGAGTTGCCAGCGCGTCGGGATCGATTCGGTCGTGCTGCCGATCATTACCGCGACCGCATAGCTTGTCCCGTCTGGCGCCGTCATGATGCCGACGTCGTTGAAGCCGGTCGAGCGAGCGCCCAGTTCCTGCCCGGTCCCGGTCTTGTGCAGATAATGCCAGCCAGCGGGCACGCCGCCCTTGATCCGCTGCGGCCCGGTTTTGGCTTCGCTCATGATGGACATCAGCAATTGGGCCGAAGCGGGGGACAGCATGCTGCCTTCCTTGAGCTTGGCGAGCGCCTGCACGATCGAAGAGGGCGCGGCGCCATCAGGCGGGCTGGCGAGATAATTGTCGAGCGCCTTCGCTCGCGCGGCCATCGGCAATTTGGCGCGAGCCGCGTAAAAATTGCGGCCGATAGAATAATCCTGCCGCCACTCCAGACCTGCGGTCGTCGCCTGTAGCAGCCGTTCGCCCGGCCCGAAGCGGATATCCTTGATGTAGCGCCGGGACAGATAGGACCGCACAGCCTCCGGCCCGCCAACCGCGCGCAGCAGGGTGTCGTTCGCCGTATTGTCGCTTTGCGTCATCGCGCGGCGCATCAGGTCGGAATAGGTCGTCGTCCATCCGCTGTTCCCCACCAGCGCAGCACTTGGCTGGTGGAACAGGGTCAGGTCTTTCCGCGTGATCGTCGCCGAATCAGACAGGCGAATCTTGCCGCGATCCACCGCGTCGAGGAACGTCATCGATACCCAGAGCTTCGACACGCTCTGCTGCGGGAAAAGCGAGTTGCCATTCCACGCGACCGTCCAGTCGCTGCCGATACGGCGAACGGCGATGCCGACTTTTCCGCTGAAGCTCTGGCCCAGGTTACGAACGACGCTGACGAGAGCGGGGGGCGGCGTTTCGCGTTGATCGACGTCCAGCGCCTGGAAAGGTTTTGGCGGATTGGCGACAGGCTTGATGGGGAAGGTCGACGTCGTCGGCTGCACCCGCTGCGTGGCGCGCGCATGAGGTTCCACAGGCGCGCTGACACAAGCCGAAAGCGCCGCCATCAACAAGACAAGACGGGCCGAACCGCCATAAGGACGCGTGTCGCGCCCGTCATTTCCATTCTTCATCTGCGTCCCCGCGCTCTCCCTACCTCTCTTGGTGGCGCGAGCCTTCCGACTGACAAGGTTCATGCGACGAATGATTCCACAATTGCGATGTAAGGAGTCTGAACGGAATGCTTCTTGCGCTCAGTTAAGGTTAAGCCGCGACCGGGGATGGAGACGAGATGAACATAGAGGTTTTGGACCGGCGAATGCTCCTGCTGGGCGGCGCGGCTGTGGCGGGCGCGCTGATGTTCGGCAGCACGGCTATGGCTGCTCCGTTTGCATCGCGCAGGATCGCCGTGACCGTTCGGGGCACCGGACGCGACGTGATATTGATAGCGGGTTTGGCGAGCGGGCCGGGGCTGTGGAACGGCGTGATGGCGGCTTTGCCGGGCTATCGCTGGCACCTCGTCCATGTGCGTGGCTTTGCGGGATTGGCGGCCGATGCCAATGTGAGCGGCCCCTTGATCCAGCCGCTGGCGGATGAGATTGCGCGCTACATCAGTTCGGTAGGGCTGCGGCGGCCAGCGGTCGTGGGACATTCCATGGGCGGTACGCTGGCTATGATGCTGGGGCTGAAGGGCGTGGCGGGCCGATTGATGGTGGTCGATATGCTGCCGGACGGCGCTGCCATGGTGGGCGGCACGGCGCGCGGCATGGGCTATCTCGCCGACCAACTCAGCCAATATTTCACGGGGACCAAGGCGGGGCGGAGTTACCTTGCGCAGATATTGGCGCAAGCTCCGGGTGCGAGGGGGAGTGACCCGGACGTCATTGCCAATGCCCTTCGCGACCTCGCCAATATCGACCTTGGGCCGCAGCTTGGCCGCATCAGCGTGCCTATGGACGTTGTTTACGCCACCGGATCCGATGCCGCCCAAGCGGCGCAGATCGGTCGAAACTTTCGCGCGGCCTATGCTGCCAAGAAGGATTTGACGCTGACGCCGATCGGGCCGGGCGGCCATGTCATCATGGCGGATCAGCCCGCGCGGTTCAGCGCGGCGGTGAAGCAATTCCTGTCCAGTTGAGCCGCCCACCGTCAGGGTGCGAGCACCGTGTCCACGGCCTCAGGCAGCATGTCGGGATAGTCGAGCGTGTAGTGCAGGCCCCGGCTTTCCTTGCGGCGGAGCGCAGAGCGGACGACTAGGCGGGCGACTTCCAGCAGGTTGCGCAGTTCGATTAGGTCGGGCGTCACGCGGAAATGGCCGTAATATTCGTCCACTTCCTTGGCGAGCAGATCGATGCGGTGTTGCGCCCGTTCCAGCCGTTTGGTGGTGCGGACGATGCCGACATAGTCCCACATGAAGCGGCGGATTTCCTTCCAGTTGTGCTGGACGATGACCTCTTCATCGGAATTGGTGACGCGGCTTTCGTCCCATGGCCGGATTGGCGGGGGTGCGGGCAGATCGTCCCAATGGGCGCGGATGTGCCGAGCCGCCGTCTCGCCGAAGACGAAACATTCGAGCAGCGAGTTGGAGGCCAGACGGTTGGCGCCGTGAAGGCCGCTTTCGGTGACTTCGCCAGCGGCATAAAGCCCGGGCATGTCGGTGCGGCCGTCAAGATCGATGATGACACCGCCGCAGGTATAATGCTGCGCCGGGACGACCGGGATCGGTTCCTTGGTGATGTCGATGTCGAGATCGAGCAGCCGGGCGTAGATGGTCGGGAAATGGTGCCTGACGAACTCCGGTTCCTTGTGACTGATGTCGAGATGGACATAATCGAGGCCGAGCCGCTTGATTTCATGGTCGATGGCGCGGGCGACGACATCGCGCGGGGCGAGTTCGGCGCGCGGGTCGAAGCGGGGCATGAAGCGCTCGCCGCCGCCGGGAACGCCGGGGGAGCTTCAGATGCCCGCCTTCGCCGCGCACCGCTTCGGTGATCAGGAAATTCTTGACCTCCAGATTGTAGAGGCAGGTCGGGTGGAACTGGTTCATCTCCATGTTGGAGACGCGGCAGCCCGCGCGCCAGGCCATGGCGATGCCGTCGCCAGTCGCGCCGCGTGGGGCGGTGGAGAAGAGATAGGTACGGCCCGCGCCGCCGGTGCAGAGGATCGTCGCCTTGCCCAGCAGGGCATCGACATGCTTGGTCCGCTTGTTGAAGGCGTAGACGCCCCAGACATGACCGTCGCCCGAATAGCGCTCGCCATGGCGGGAGGTGATGAGGTCGATCGCGACCATATCCTCCAGCAGGGTGATGTTGGGATTGGCGCGGGCGGCCTTGAGCAGGGCGACCTGCACGGCGTGGCCGGTGGCGTCGTCGACATGGACGATGCGGCGATGGCTGTGCCCGCCCTCCCGCGTCAGGTGCCACCGTTCGCCAAATTCCTCGCCGCCGTTGAAGGGGACGCCGAGCGCCGCCAGCCGATCGATGGCGGCGGGGGCTTCGGATACGACCAGCTCCACCGTTTCGCGATTGTTGAGGCCTGCGCCTGCGACCATGGTGTCGTTGACATGGGCTTCGAAACTGTCGCCTGCGTCGAGGACGGCGGCGATGCCGCCCTGCGCCCAGTTGGTCGAGCCGCTGTCGAGGGCGGCTTTGGCGAGGACGATGACCTTGCGGTCTTGCGCCAGGTTGATGGCGGCGGTTAGGCCTGCCGCGCCGGAGCCGATGATGACGACGTCGTGGGTGGTGGTGGGCATGGACTTACTCGCTCCCCTCCCGCAGGCGGGAGGGGTTGGGGGTGGGCAAATGCGCAAGCGTGGTGACTATGTGGGACATCACGCCTTCCAGATTGGTCAGCACATCTGCATTGGTGAAGCGTAAAATGGAATAGCCTTGGGCGCGGCAATAGGCGTCGCGGCGCGCGTCATAATCGGTTCTGTTGTCGTGGGTGGAGCCGTCGAGTTCTATGATGAGCTTGGCTTCACGGCAGAGAAAGTCCGCGAAGTAGGGGCCGATTGGGATTTGGCGGCTGAATTTGTGGCCGTTTAGCTGACGGCTGCGGAGGTGTTGCCAGAGGAGGCGTTCTGGTGGGGAGGCTTCGTTTCTGAGGGATTTGGCGCGGGTGGTGTTTCGGCTTTTGAAAGGTCGCGCTGGCCCACCCCCCGGCCCCCTCCCGCTTGCGGGAGGGGGAGCAGGTTGCCGTTCTTCCTTCACGCCGCTGCCGTCAGGTTGAGGAAGACATCCTCCAAGTCCGGGTCTCGCGTGACCACATCGACAATCGAGAGGCCGTTGGCCTGGACGGCGCTCAAGACCTGCCCGGCATTGGCGCGGTCCTTCATATAGGTGATGGTCAGCGTGCGCGGGTCGGACAGCTCGACCTTTTCGAAGCACGGAGCGTCCGGCGCGGCGGTGATGTCGCGGTCGACCGTCACTTGCACGACCTTTTCCTGCGCCATGGCGATCAGTTCACGGGTCGGCTTGTCGGTGATGAGGCGGCCATGGTTGATGATGCCGATGCGGTCGCACAGCTCTTCGGCTTCTTCGAGATAGTGTGTGGTGAGGACGATGGTCACGCCCTGCGCATTGAGTTCGCGGACATAGGCCCAGAGCTGCTGGCGAAGCTGGACATCGACGCCTGCGGTCGGCTCGTCCAGCACGAGGATCGGGGGTGAGTGGACCATGGCCTTTGCCACCAGCAGACGGCGCTTCATGCCGCCCGACAGGGTGCGGGCATAGGCGTTGGCCTTGTCCTCCAGATGGACAGCGCGCAGCAGTTCCATCGAGCGGCGGCGCTCCTTTGGCACGCCATAATAGCCCGCCTGATTCTCCAGCGTCTCGAACGGCGTGAAGAAGGGGTCGAAGACGATTTCCTGCGGTACGATGCCGATGCTGTTCTTGGCATTGCGGGGGTTCTGGTCGATGTCGAAACCCCAGATTTTCGCCGTGCCGCTGGTCTTGTTGACGAGGCCAGCGAGGATGTTGATCGTCGTCGACTTGCCCGCGCCATTGGGGCCGAGCAGGCCGTAAATCTGACCGCGCGGGATGGTGAGGCTGATATTGTCGAGCGCGCGCTTTCCGCCCGCATAGACTTTGGTGAGGTTGGTGATCTCGATCGCGGGCATGGGGGCGGGGGCGGGGCTGTCGGTCATGGCGGCTTATGTGGAGTGGAACGGCTGAAAATGAAAGTCACCTGTTCCTGCCTGCGCAGGAACACGGTGCTTTCAAAACTCGTCAGCTACGTCCATCAGGCCCATGAGCTTCCTGGGCGCTATTTCCCGCCAGCTTTTTGCCAGCCGGTCGTCAATATGATTCCAGTCGGTGTCGCCAAGGTCGAGGCGGATGCCGACCCAGCCGTCGCCGAAATAGGCGGGGCGGAAATAGCGGGCGGGGTCGCTATCGATCAGCATCGCCTGTTCTTCGGGCGCTGTGGTCTTGACGAGCAGGGCGGTGATGCCGTCGCCATGATGATCATGGCTGAAATAAGCGAATTTCTTGCCTTTTTCGATGCCGAAACAGGGCATGCCATGCGACGTCACCTCATCCGCCTGGGGAAGGGCGAGGGCGCATTCGCGGACCTTGGCCAGCAGCCATTCGGGCTGGCGCTCGCGGGTCACGAAGTCGGCGAGGGTGCGGGAATAAAGCTGATGTTCGGCGATCAGGATGCGGGCGGCTAGGCTGTCGGCGGTGTCGCCGGGGAGGATGGCGACTTCCGTCTGCGCCAGCACCGGGCCGTCGTCCAACTCGCTGGTCACGACATGGACGGAGCAGCCCGCATGGCTATCGCCCGCGTCGAGCGCCTTTTGGTGGGTGTCGAGGCCCTTATATTTCGGGAGGAGGCTGGGGTGAATGTTGAGCATCCGGTCTTCCCAGCCAGCGACGAACTCAGGTGAGAGCAGGCGCATGTACCCGGCTAGCGCGACATATTCCGCGCCAGCCTTGCGCAGCTGCGCGTCGATGATCTGGTCAAACTCGGCGCGCTTTAGCCCCTTGTGGCTTTGGGCGAAGGTGGGGATGCCTTCCGCTTGTGCGAGGATGAGGCCAGCGGCTTGCGGGTCGTTGGCGGCGACCAGGACGATCTCATAGGGGCAGGATGGGTGCTTGGCGGCGTAGAGCAGCGCCGCCATGTTGGACCCTCGCCCGGAAATCAGGATGCCGACTTTGGCCTTTGTCATATCATCCCCGTTCGGGTTGAGCTTGTCGAAGCCCCTCCCTTTCTTTGAAGAGAAGTGAAGCCCTTCGACAAGCTCAGGGCGAACGGTTATTCTTATCTCGGCCTTCTGATTAACCCAGATGCGTGGCAGTCCAGTCGGCCTTGGCGCTCCAGGTCTCCTGGCTTCCCTTGACGGTGCAGCCCTTTTCGCCAGCCTCTACAACGCCGACGCGGACGACGGTTTCGCCAGCGGCTTCGAGTTCGGCGGTGACAGCGTCCGCCGCGTCAGCATCCACTGCGAGCACCATGCCGACGCCGCAGTTGAAGGTGCGGGCCATTTCCTCCGGCTCGATATGGCCCTGCGCTTGCAGGAACGCCATCAGGCGCGGCTGTTCCCAGCCGTCGGCATCGACCACGGCATGACAGCCTTCGGGCAGGACGCGGGGGATGTTTTCGAGCAGGCCGCCGCCGGTGATGTGGGCGAGCGCATTGATCTTGCCGCCGCGCACCAGCGGCAGGAGCGGCTTCACATAGATGCGCGTCGGCGCCATCAGCGCGTCGATCAGCAGTATTTCATTGTCGAAGATGGCCGGGCGGTCGAGTTTCCAGCCCTTGTCTGCGGCGAGGCGGCGGACGAGCGAGAAGCCGTTGGAGTGGACGCCCGAGGAGGTGAGGCCGAGCAGGACGTCGCCTGCCTTCACCTTGTTGCCGGTGAGCGCATTGCTGCGCTCCACCGCGCCGACGCAGAAACCGGCGAGATCATAGTCACCGGCGGCGTACATGCCCGGCATTTCGGCGGTTTCGCCGCCGATGAGGGCGCAACCGGCCTGCTTGCAGCCTTCGGCGATGCCCGCGATCACGCGTTCGGCGACGCCGCTCTCCAGCTTTCCGGTGGCGTAATAGTCGAGGAAGAAAAGCGGCTCGGCGCCCTGCACGATGAGGTCGTTGGCGCACATGGCGACAAGGTCGATGCCCACGCCGTCATGGCGATCATGATCGATCGCGAGTTTCAGCTTGGTGCCGACGCCGTCATTGGCCGCGACCAGCAGCGGGTCGTCATAGCCAGCGGCCTTCAGGTCGAAGAAGCCGCCAAAGCCGCCCAGTTCAGCATCAGCGCCAGGACGGCGGGTCGCCTTGGCCAAGGGGGCGATGGCGCGGACCAGTGCATTGCCCGCTGCGATATCGACGCCAGCCTTGGCGTAGCTGTAGGATTCGGTGTCGCTCATGCCCGCGCCCACTATAGCAATGATGCGGAAAACGGAACGGCAAATGGGTTGCCGCTTGGCAGATGGGGGAAATCTCGCCAAAAGGGCGCGCGTGAGCCTGTCCACTGCCTTCCAAAGCCAGATTTTCCGGCCTTCGTCGCTGATCCGCCGCTTGTCGCGGCCCGTCCAGATTCTGGGCGCGATCATGCTGGGCCTCGCTGCCGCGGCCTTGTTCGCGCAGATGGAGGGCGAACGCGGCGTGCCGCCGATCGCGAGTGGGGGCGATTATCAGGTCAGCGGCATCAAGGTCGATGTGCTGGGCAAGGATGCCAACAGCGCGCGCCTCGCAGGCTGGCGGCTGGCGCAGCGGCAGGGCTGGCGGATGCTGTGGACGCGCACCCATGGCGCGGCCGGGGTGCCGAACCTTTCCGATTCGCAGCTTGAGGCGATGATCTCCGGCGTGGAGATCGAATATGAGCAGGTCGGGCCGACCCGCTACATCGCGACGCTGGGCATTTTGTTCGACCGCGCGCGGACGGGGCAGCTGCTGGGCGTATCCGGCCATGTCATGCGTTCGCCGCCGCTGCTGGTCATTCCGGTGATGTGGGATGGCGGGTCCGCTGTTTCCTATGAGCGGATCAATGAGTGGCAGAAGGCCTGGGCACGGTTCCGCACCGGCGACAGCGCGATCGATTATGTGCGTGTCGCCGGATCGATCGCCGACCCCATCCTGCTGAATGCCGGGCAGGTCGGGCGTCGTGGCCGTTTGTGGTGGCGTGTGTTGCTGGATCAATATGGCGCGGCCGATGTGGTGGTGCCGATCGCGCGGCTTCAGCGGGAATATCCGGGTGGTCCGGTGAGGGGCACCTTCACGGCGCGCTATGGGCCGGACGATACGTTGATCGGCAGCTTCTCCCTGCGCGCGACCGCCGAAAGCGCGATCCCGCAGATGCTGGATGAAGCAGCGCGGCGAATCGATCAGCTTTATACCGCTGCGCTCAATGACGGTCGTTTGCGGCTTGACCCGTCGCTGATCATCGAGGAGCCGGTCGATCCGGACGCGCTCGCGATCGAGAATGGGGCCGAACAGTCATTGGAGACGACCGAAACGCCGGTGCCGTCGGCGACGACCAGCGGCGTCTCGATCCAGTTCGACACGCCCGATGTAGGATCGGTGGCGCAGGGCGAGGCGGCGGTGCGGTCTATCGTGGGCGTCAGGTCTGCGGCGACCAGCAGCTTGGCGCTAGGTGGAACTTCCGTGATGCAGGTCAGCTTCGACGGCAGCGTCGATGCGCTGCGTGCCGGGCTTCAGGCGCGGGGCTTCACCGTGTCCGGTTCCGGAAATGTGCTACGCATTCGGCGGGGCGGCGCGGCGCCTGCGGGAGCGGGAACATCGGCGCCGCAATGAGCCAGATCAGCCTGCCGTTCGAATGGCCAGGGCAGGGGACGGACGATGACTTCCTGGTCAGCGAGGCCAATCATGTGGCCGTCCGCCATCTGGAAAATTGGCGCGAATGGCCTTTGACGATCAGCGTGTTGAGTGGTCCGGCCCGGTCGGGGCGATCGATGCTGGGCCGCCGTTTCGCCGCGATGAGCGGCGGCACGGTGATCGACGATGCGCAGGGGCAGGACGACCGGCTGCTGTTCAACGCCTGGAATGATGCGCAGACGAGCGCCAAGCCACTGCTGCTGATTGGGGACAGCGCGCCGACGTTGTGGGACGTGGCTCTGCCGGACCTCCGGTCGCGCCTTGCCGCCGCGCCGCATGTCGCGATCGAACAGCCGGACGAGCCGCTTGCCCGGGCGCTTGTCGAACGGGCGCTTGGCCGCGCCGGTTCGCGTTATGCGCAGGATTTGCCGGAGTGGCTGCTGCGCCGGATCGAGCGCAGCTATGCCGCGATTGCCGAGGCTGTTCGCCTGCTTAACGAGGCGGCATTGTCATCGGGACGTAAGATTTCTGTCGCTATGGCCAAAGAGAGCCTGCAAGCGGCGGGTTTCTTGCCTATAGTGGCGGACGATCCGCACCCCTCATCATAGTGAGAGAGACGTGGCCGAAGCTGATCCGTCCGCCAGCCTGACACTGCCTACCGACCGCTATTTCAACCGGGAGCTGTCCTGGCTGGCGTTCAACCAGCGCGTGCTGGAAGAGGCGATGAACCGCGCGCATCCGCTGCTGGAGCGGCTGCGATTCCTGTCGATTTCCGGCGCGAACCTGGACGAATTTTTCAGCGTGCGCGTGGCGGGCCTCAAAGGCCAGCAGTTGCAGGATGTCGATATGCGGTCGGCCGATGGGCTGACCCCCGCGCAGCAACTTGCCGCGATCACCGATGAAACCGCGCGGCTGATGACGGCGCAGCAGAAGGTCTGGGGCGCGCTGCATGGTGAGCTGACGCGGGTCGGGATCGAGGTCATGGGGCCTGCGAGCGAGATCGATGCGGCCAGCGAGACATGGCTGCGCGAGCATTTCCTGAGCCAGGTTTTTCCGATCCTGACGCCACAGGCGCTGGACCCGGCGCATCCATTTCCTTTCATCCCCAATCAAGGGCTTTCGATCGTCTTTGACCTCGAAAGGCTGTCGGACAAGCAGCCGATCCGCGAACTGGTGATGATCCCGTCCTCGCTCGCCCGCTTTGTCCGCATGCCGGGCACGCCTGCGCGCTACATGGCTTTGGAAGCGGTGATCCGCCGTTTTTCGGGCGATCTCTTCCCCGGCTATCGGGTGCGCAACAGCGGTGTGTTCCGCATCATCCGCGACAGCGACATCGAGATTGAGGAAGAGGCGGAGGATCTGGTCCGCTATTTCCGCAGCGCCATCAAGCGCCGCCGCCGGGGCCGCGTGATCCGCATGGAGATTGAGGAGCGCATCCCCGAGCCGGTCGAGGAAATGTTGCAGGACATGCTTCAGGGGCATGAGGCGATCATTGCCGAGGTCGAGGGCTTTGTCGGCATCGGCGACCTGAGCGGCATTGTCGAGGAAGACCGGCCGGACTTGAAGTTCGAACCCTATGCGCCGCGCTTCCCGGAGCGCATTCGCGAATATGGCGGGGATTGCTTTGCGGCGATCCGGGCGAAGGACATTGTCGTCCACCACCCCTATGAAGCGTTCGACGTCGTCGTTTCGTTCCTGAAACAAGCTGCGTCCGACCCGGACTGCGTCGCGATCAAGCAGACGCTGTATCGCGCGGGCAAGCAGTCGGCGATCATCCGCGCGCTGATCGACGCGGCGGAGGCGGGCAAGTCGGTGACGGCGGTGGTCGAGCTGAAGGCGCGGTTCGATGAAGAGCAGAACCTGATGTGGGCCGACGCGCTGGAGCGGGCGGGCGTGCAGGTGGTCTATGGCTTCATCGACTGGAAGACACACGCCAAGGTGTCGATGGTCGTCCGGCGGGAGGGAGAGGCGTTCCGCACCTACTGTCATTTCGGCACGGGCAATTATCACCCCGTCACCGCGCGCATCTACACCGATTTGAGCTTCTTCACCGCCGATCCCGCCTATGGCCGCGATGCCGCAGCGCTGTTCAACTATATCACCGGCTATGTCGAGCCGCAGAGCCTTGAAAAGCTGGTGATGAGCCCGCGCGACCTGCGCAATCGGCTCTGTCAGCTGATCGATGCGGAGATCGAGCATGTCCGCGCTGGCCGCCCCGGCGATATCTGGGCCAAGATGAATTCGCTGGTCGATCCGGCGATCATCGAGAAACTCTATGCCGCCAGCAATGCGGGCGTGCAGATCGACCTGATCGTGCGCGGCATCTGCTGTCTGCGGCCGGGCGTGCCGGGCATGTCGGAAAATATCCGGGTGAAATCGGTCGTCGGCCGCTTTCTGGAACATAGCCGCATCACCGCTTTCGGTAATGGCAAGGCGCTGCCCAATAATGGCGCGAAGGTGTTCATCAGCTCGGCGGACTGGATGCCGAGGAACTTTGATCGCCGCGTCGAATTTCTTGCCCCTGTGGAGAACCCGACCGTTCACGACCAGATTTTGGACCAGGTGATGGTCGCCAACCTGATCGACACCGAACAGAGTTGGGAGCTGGACAGCGACGGCCATTATGCCCGCGTCGATTCGACCGATCGCCCGTTCAACCTGCACCGCTATTTCATGACCAACCCGTCTCTGTCGGGTCGGGGTGCGTCGCTGGATAGTGGGGCGGTGCCGACATTGCGCCTGCGCGGACGGGCCTGAACGGTCATGAATTCGATGCTGAGCCAGGTGCGTGCCATCGCCGAAACGATGGTGACCTCACCTGCCCATGCCAAGGCGCGCACGGCCATCATCGACATCGGGTCCAACAGCGTGCGCTTAGTCGTCTATGACGGGCCACGGCGCATCCCCTTCATCCTGTTCAATGAAAAGGTAATGGCGGGGCTGGGCGCGTCGCTTGGGCGGACGGGACGGATCGAGCCGGAAGCCATGGAGCGCGGATTGCGGGCGGTAGGGCGCTTTGCCCATCTGTGCCGCGAGATGGAGGTGCGGGACGTGCGCTGCGTCGCCACCGCCGCCGTGCGTGATGCCGCCAATGGCGAAGAGTTCATCCTGCGCGCCAAGGACATGGGCCTCGAAGTCGAGTTGCTGTCCGGGAGGCAGGAGGCGGTTGCGGCGGCCTATGGCGTTCTGTCGGGCATCCCCGGCGCGGACGGCATTCTTGGCGATCTGGGCGGCGGCAGTCTGGAACTGGCGCGGGTACGCGACGGCGCGGTGCATGAGACGATATCGCTGCCGCTGGGCGTGCTGCGCCTGCCGCAGATCCGGGCGAAGGGGCCAGCCGTTCTGGAACGGCAGGTGAAGAAGATGCTGGCGAAGGCGGGCTGGAATGCCGGACCTGACCTGCCCTTCTATCTGGTGGGCGGGTCGTGGCGCGCTCTGGCCCGGTTCGACATGCAGCTGACCAACTTTCCGCTGCCGGTGGTGCATCAATATGCGATGCCCGCCGCGCGCGCAGAGCAGCTGACGCGAATCGTGTCCCATGTGGGCCGGGCGCGGTTGAAGGATATTCCGTCGATCACCGGATCGCGCGTGCCGACTTTGCCCGATGCGGCGGCGCTGCTGTCGGTCGTCGTCCGGCAGTTGAAGTCCAGTGAACTGGTCGTGTCGGCCTATGGCCTGCGCGAAGGGCTGCTGTTCGAGGATCTGCCCGCTGACATTCGTACGCATGATCCGCTGCTGGTGGCGGCGGAGGCGGAGGGCGAGGCGCAGGGGCGCTTCGCGGGCCATGGCGACATGATCGACCGCTGGATCGGGCCGCTGTTCCGCGACGATGAGCCGTCCTGGCGGCGCATCCGCCGGGCGGCTTGCCTGCTGGCCGATGTGGGTTGGCGCGCCAATCCGGATTTCCGCGCGGAACGTGGGGTGGAGATTGCCCTGCACAGCAATTGGGTGGGCATTACGGCCTGCGAACGGGTGATGCTGGCGCAGGCGTTGCATAGCAATTTCGGTGGAGCTGCTGCCCCTGTCCCAGGCATTGGCGAACTGGCTTCTGCCGCAGCGCTCAAAAGGGCGACTTTGTGGGGGCTGGCTATCCGTCTTGGCCAGCGGCTGTCGGGCGGGGTCGAGGGGCCTTTGCTGGCGTCGAAGCTGGAGATGTTGGGCGACACGCTCGAACTGCGGCTGAAAGGCGTGGACATGGACCTGTTCGGCGAGGCGGTCGAGCGGCGGCAGCGGCATCTGGCGCAGGCCATGGGGGTCAAGTACCGGATGGCCTGGTGAGTGGGTGTGTGAAGGGGGGACTCTCTCCCTCTCTCCTTTAGGGGGAGAGGGCTGGGGAGAGGGGAGCAACGCCAAGGTCTAACAGGCCCCTCTCCCGCCTTCGCTACGCTCGGCACCCTCTCCCCTGAAGGGGAGAGGGGAAATTGCCCAACTTGCCCCCGCATCTATAAGGCCCTATTGCGCGCGCCCATGAACAGCAAGCACGCCCCCGACCCCGCTCTCCTCGCCAAGGCCGAAACGCTCGTGGAGGCGCTGCCTTATATGCAGCGATATGCGGGGCAGACGTTCGTCGTGAAATATGGTGGCCATGCGATGGGCGATCCCGAGGCAGCGCGCGATTTCGCCGAGGACGTGGTGCTGATGAAGGCGGTCGGCATCAATGTCGTCGTCGTGCATGGTGGCGGGCCGCAGATCGGCGCGATGCTCAAGAAGCTGGGCGTCGAATCGCATTTCGTGAACGGCCTGCGCGTCACCGACAGGGAAACGGCGCAGATCGCCGAGATGGTGCTGGCGGGTTCCATCAACAAGGAAATCGTCGGCTGGATTTCCGGCGCGGGCGGGAAGGCTGTGGGCATTTCCGGCAAGGATGGCGGGCTCGTCCTGTGCGAGAAGGTCGGCGATACGCGGGCGCCCGATCCCAATTCGGGGATTGAGCGCAATGTCGACCTGGGCTTTGTCGGCGATCCGGTGAAGGTCGACCGGTCGATCCTGGACACGCTGACGCAGAGCGGCATCATCCCGGTCATTGCGCCGGTGGGCATTGGCGCTGACGGACACACCTATAATGTGAATGCCGACACGATGGCGGGCGCGATCGCGGCGGAGCTTCAGGCTTCGCGCTTCTTCCTGCTGACCGATGTCGCGGGCGTGCTGGACAAGCAGGGGCAGTTGCTGACTGACCTCGACCCGGCGGCGATCAAGGTGCTGCAAGAGGATGGCACGATCAGCGGCGGCATGATCCCGAAGCTGGAAACCTGCGTGAAGGCGGTCGAGGGCGGCGTGGACGCTGCTGTCATTCTCGACGGACGGGTGCCGCATGCGATGCTGCTGGAGATTTTCACGAAGCGGGGTGCGGGTACTTTAGTGCGGCGGTGAGGGATTCTCGCACCGTCATCCCAGCGAAAGCTGGGATCTCGGGCGGCGTCGCGCTTCCTCTCCTGAGATCCCAGCTTCCGCTGGGATGACGACAGGAACCCTTGTCGCGGCCTCCCCCGCTCGGCTAGAGCAGCGGCAGTCAATTTGGAGACCGCATGGCCTACGCGCTCTATCAGATCATTGTCATCCTGCTCGATGTGCTGTGGTGGATCATCATCATCCAGGCGATCATGAGCTGGTTGATCGCCTTCAATGTCATCAACACGTCCAGCGATATCGTGCGCACGATCATCGTGGCGCTCGACCGGATGACGGCGCCGATCTACAATCCGATCCGAAGGGTGATGCCTGACCTTGGCGCGCTCGACCTGTCGCCGATGGTCGTGCTGCTCGCCATCCTCATCATCCGACAGGCCATATTGCCGCCGCTCTTCGGGCTGGTGTGAGCGTCTGGAGGCAGGACGGAAACGACCTGCTGCTCTCTGTCCGGTTGACGCCAGGCGCGGCGCGTGAAGATATTGGCGGGTGCTGGACGGATGAGAAGGGTGCGCAATGGCTGGGCGCGCGCGTCCGCGCCGTCGCGGAAAAGGGCAGGGCGAACGCGGCGCTCATTGCGCTGCTCGCCAAGGGGCTAGACTGGCCACGTAGCGCGATTTCACTGGAATCGGGTGACAGCAACCGGCTAAAGCGGCTTCGTATCAAGGGCGGTGTCGACGCGCTGGCGCGCCTGTCCGCCATCATCAAGGAACGGGTTGAGGCAGCATGACCATCGGCAAGATCATCGACGGAAAAGCCTTCGCCGCCACGCTGCGCGCGAAAGTGGCGGAGGGCGTCGCCGCCTTTGTCGAACGTACGGGGCGCAAGCCGGGGCTGGCCGTCGTGCTGGTGGGCGAGGACCCGGCCAGTTCCGTCTATGTCCGCAACAAGGGCAAGATGACGGTCGAGGCGGGCATGGAAAGCCTGGAGTTCAAGCTGCCCGCCAGCATCGGCGAGGATGCGTTGCTCGAACTGGTCGAGGAATTGAACGCCGATGACCGGGTGGACGGCATCCTCGTCCAATTGCCGCTGCCCGACCATATTGACGAGGCGGCGGTGATCGGCACGGTCGACCCGGCCAAGGATGTGGACGGGTTTCATGTCGTCAATTCCGGGCGGCTGGCGACGGGGCAGGAGGCGCTGGTGCCCTGCACGCCGCTGGGCTGCATCATGCTGTTGAAGGATGAGTTGGGCGACCTGTCAGGCATGGAGGCGGTAGTCGTGGGCCGCTCCAACATCGTGGGCAAGCCGATGGCGCAATTGCTGCTGGCTGAGAATTGCACTGTGACCATCGCGCATAGCCGCACGCGGGACCTGGCTTCGGTCGTGCATCGCGCCGACATCGTGGTGGCGGCGGTGGGCCGTGCCGAGATGGTGAAGGGCGAATGGATCAAGCCGGGCGCCACCGTCATCGACGTGGGCATCAACCGCGTGACGGATACCGAGGATGGCAAGAGCCGAATCGTCGGCGACGTCGCCACGGCGGAAGCGCTGGCCCATGTGCGGGCGATTACCCCGGTGCCGGGTGGGGTGGGGCCGATGACGATCGCGGTGCTGCTGCGCAATACGCTGGTGGCGGCTCATGCGCGCGCGGGGCTGGCAAAGCCGGAGGGGCTGTGACGGCAAGGCGGGCCGTCCTGATCGCGGCTTGCCTTATCGGGCTGGTCGCGGCGCGGCCGCCGATACGGCATCAGCCTGATCCCAGTTCCGTCTTCGCCGCCGAAATCGCCTTCAACCGTTTGGCGCGTGACAAGGGGCAATGGACCGCCTTTCGCGAGACCGCTGCCGAGGATGCGGTGATGTTCGTGCCGCAGCGGGTGCTGGCGAAGCAATGGTTGAAGGGCCGCGCCGATCCGCCAAAGCCGGTGAGCTGGACGCCGTCCACCATATATGTGTCGTGCGACGGCAATCTGGCGGCGAGCACAGGCAATTGGCGGCGGCCGGATGGAACGGTCGGCTATTTCACGACGATCTGGCGGCGGGACAAGCGGGGCGCGTGGGAATGGGTGCTGGATCATGGCGATACGCTGGCCGCGCCGCGTCCTGCGTCGGAGTTTCTGGTGGGGAAGGTCGCCACCTGCAAGCGGGGCAAAGCGCCTGAGGTGGTGGGAGCCAAGGCGAAAGCAGCAGTGCCACCTGCCGATGAAAGCCTGTTGTGGAATGCGGAGGTTGCGCCTGATGGCAGCCGCCATGTCAGCGTGCGGGTCTGGAACGGGACCGGCTATGACCTTGTGATCGACGACAGGGTGGCGGCGCCCGGAGCATGATCGAGCTGTTCATCTCCGCCTTTGTCACGCTGTTCGTGGTCATCGATCCGCCCGGCTGCGCGCCTATCTATGCCAGCCTGACGACCGGGGCGAGCCATGCGCAGCGGCGGGCGATGGCGATCCGCGCGGTTGGCATCGCGGCGGTGATCCTGTTTATCTTTGCGCTGTGGGGGAAGCAGCTGCTGGGGGTGTTGGGCATCGCACTCGACAGCTTCCGGATCGCGGGCGGGATCATGCTGTTCATCATCGCGATGGACATGGTGTTCGAAAAGCGCACCCAAAGGCGCGAGGACCGCGCGCACAAGATCGCCGAGACGCCTGAGGTCGAGGATGTGTCGGTTTTCCCGATGGCGATGCCGATGATCGCGGGACCGGGATCGATCGCCACTGTGATGCTGCTGATGTCGCAGGCCGAAGGACTCGGCGAGCGGCTGGTCGTCATGGGCGCGGTGCTGGTGACGCTGGTGCTGATGCTGGGCGCATTGCTGGCCGCTGGGCCGATCATGGCGCGGCTGGGCAGCAAGATCGAGGCAGTGATTACCCGGCTGTTGGGCGTTCTGCTGGCGGCGCTGGCCGCGCAGTTCGTGATCGATGGGTTGAAGGCGAGCTTTTAGAGCGTGATAGTCGTACGCGGAAGCATCCGCATTTAGGCTCCTTCTCGTCACCCCGGGCTCGACCCAGGGTCCCGTGCCTCGGCAGCGTCAGACAAGAAGCGGGACCCCGGATCAAGTCCGGGGTGACGATTACTCACATATGATCATGCTTTAGGTTCGTCCCGACAAGACGCCAGAATGCCCGCTAAAAAAGAAGCCGGGAGCGCTTGTGGCGCGTCCCGGCTCCGTTCGAAGTGGCGGCAGGCTTAAGCCCGGACGTCGCTTTCCGTGACCGGCGCGATCTTGATTTCGACGCGGCGGTTGCTGGCCTTGCCCTCGACCGTGGCGTTGGAGGCGATCGGCTGCGTTTCGCCAAAGCCGCGCGTTGCGATGCGGGCGGACTGGACGCCGTGGCTGGTCAGATAATCAGCGACCGACTGGGCGCGGCGTTCGGACAGCGTCTGGTTATAGGCGTCCGCACCGTCGCTGTCGGTATGGCCGTAAACGTCGATATAGGTTTTGGGATATTGCGCGAGCACGGACGACACTTCGTCCAGCGTCGGGCGGAACTGCGGTTGCACGGCGGCGCTGTCGGTGGTGAAGGTGATGCCCGACGGCATGCGCAGCACCAGATTGTCGCCATCGCGGATCACGTCCACGCCGCTGCCAGCGGTTTCCTCGCGCAGCTTGCGTTCCTGCGCGTCCATGTAAGCGCCGATTCCGGCACCCGCGACCGCGCCGATGCCCGCGCCCAGGATCTTTTCCGTGCGGTCCCGCTTGCCGCCAACGAGATCGCCGAGCAGATAACCGCCCAGCGCGCCACCGATGCCGCCGATCGCAGCCTTAGAAATCTGACGCTGCCCGGTGTTCGGGTCGGTCGTGCAGGCGGCGGTGGCGAGCATGGCGGCCAGACCTGCCGTGCCCATGATGCGATGAGAAATCCGCATAGATTCAGTTCCCTTTTTGTCTTGCACCCGAAAGCGCGGATGCAGGCCCCAATCGTCAAAGCCCGCCTTTTGTTCCACAGGCGAACTGAACCGCAGGTGAGGGGACGGTTGTGAAACTGTAAGGAACAGGGTTATAGGGCGTAGCTGACCACCATGGCCACGATCCCCCCGCACGCTCCGACGCCCTTTCCCTGGGCAGACCTCGTCATCATTCTGGCGCTGGTCGCTTTGAATGGCGTTTTCGCCATGTCGGAACTGGCGATCGTGTCGGCTCGCCGCCCCCGGTTGCAGGCGATGGAGAAGGCGGGGCGGCGGGGCGCGCGCACGGCGCTGATGCTGGCGAGCGATCCCGGCAAGTTCCTTTCCACGGTCCAGATCGGCATCACCCTGATCGGCATCATCGCGGGCGCCTATTCCGGCGCGAGCCTTGGCGGACCCGTCGGCGAGCGGCTCCAGCAATTCGGATTGTCGCCCAATAGCGCCGAGAGTCTTGGTTTCGCGCTGGTCATCGGCCTCACCACCTATGCCTCGCTGATCATCGGGGAACTGGTGCCCAAGCAGTTCGCCCTGCGCTCGCCTGAACCCATTGCAGTCATCATGGCGACGCCGATGCTCTGGCTCGCCAAGATCACCGCGCCGATCGTGTGGGTGCTGGACGGGTCGAGCGCGCTCATTTTCCGCCTGCTGCGCATGACGCGGGAGTCGGAACATCATGTGACGGCCGAGGAATTGCACCTGATCGTCGCGGAGGCGAGCCGGTCTGGCGTGATCGAGGAAAGCGAGCGCGCGATCATTTCGGGCGTCGTGCGGCTGGCCGACCGGCCGGTGCGCGAAGTCATGACGCCGCGCATGGATGTGGACTGGATCGACATCGGCGCGGATGATGAGACCATCCGGGCGAGGCTACTCGAAACGCCGCATACCCGTCTGCCAGTGGGGCGTGGAACGGTCGAGGATATTATCGGCGTCGTGCAGGCGCGCGACATCATGACCGCGCTGTTCAGGGGAGAGCGGCTGAACCTGGAGTCATTGATGCGCCGTGTGGAGGTCGTGCCCGATCAGGTCGATGCGATGGACGCGCTGGAAGTGCTGCGCCGTGCGGACGTGCCCATGGTGATGGTGCATGACGAATATGGCCATTTCGAAGGCATCGCGACGCCCGCCGACCTGCTGTCCGCCATCGCGGGGCATTTCGCGTCCGATCGCGACGTGCATGATGAACCTGACCTTGTCGAACGGGAGGACGGCAGCTTGCTGGTGTCGGGCCAGATGCCGATGGACCTGCTCGCGGATCGGATCGGTATCGACCTGCCCGAGGACCGGGATTATGCCACGGTGGCGGGCCACGCGCTGTGGCTGCTCAAGCGCTTGCCTGAGGTCGGTGATTTCATCGACGACCAGGGTGGCGATTTGAAATTGTCGATATGGATGGGCGCAAAATCGACAAGCTGCTGGTCGCGGAGCGTTAAAACGGCCTTCTGGCGACATTGCAGGAGATTCGGGTCGGCTTGTGACCAGGGCCGGTCATAAGGACGCTTGATTCCGATAGGCGAACGCACCCATTGGCTTGGGCGAGATAATTCGATATTTCGGATTTTATCGAATAGTCGAATCGGAAGGTCGCCATCCGTGGCAGGTGAAAATCAGCAGATGTCGTTACCGGACGCCGTCGAAGCACTGTCGGCATTGGCGCATAATCACAGGCTGGCCGTCTTCCGCCTGCTTGTTCGTGCAGGGGCCTCAGGTGTCCCGGCCGGAGAAATAGCGCGCGAAGTGGGCGCATTGCCCAGCACGCTCTCCACGCATCTCACCATCCTGGGGCACGCTGGCCTGATCCAGTCCCGACGCGAGGGGCGATCGGTTATTTACTCCGCCGATTATGAGGGGATGGGTGATCTTCTGAAGTTCCTCGTTTCCGACTGCTGCGCAGGACGTCCGGAAATCTGCGCGCCTTTGGTCGCCATGGTGGACACCGCAAATTGCTGTTCGCCTCAATGACAGTCATCCGCAACATTGCCGCTGAAGCCTTGGGCACGGCCATGCTGTTGGCCGTCGTCGTGGGGTCGGGGATCATGGGACAGCGGCTTGCCGCCGGTAACGATGCGATTGCATTGTTGGCGAACACGGTGGCGACCGGGGCGGGCCTCGTCGTCCTGATCCATATGTTCGCGCCGCTGTCAGGCGCACATTTCAACCCGGCGGTAACGCTTGTTTTCCTGCTGCGGGGTGAAGTCACCCCCCAAAAGGCTTTGCAATATGTGGTCGCACAGATTTGCGGCGCCGTTGTTGGCGTATGGACCGCGCACGCGATGTTCGCCGAACCAGTGTTGCAAATCTCAACAAAATTGCGTGACGGCTGGGGGCAGGGTTTTGCGGAAGCCGTCGCCACCTTCGGCCTGATCGGGACGATATTGACGACACAGCGGTCCCGACCCGAGTTCACGCCGACGGCGGTGGGGCTCTACATCACGGCCGCTTACTGGTTCACGGCGTCCACATCCTTCGCCAATCCTGCCGTGACCGTGGCTCGCGGCCTGACGAACAGCTTTGCGGGGATTGCGCCATCATCGATCCCCTTGTTCATCGGCGGCCAAAGTGCAGGCGCCATAGTCGCGCTGATGGTGTTTGGCTGGCTTTTACAGGAGGACCCGTATCGTGCCTGATACCTTTCCCATTAGGATATATCACAATCCCGATTGCGGCACGTCGCGTAACGCGCTCGCGATGATCCAGGCTGCGGGCTATCGTCCCGAGGTCATTGAATATCGCGACATCGGCTGGACCCGTTCCCTACTGGAGCGCCTGCTCGCTGATATGCGCGCGTCGCCGCGTGATCTGTTGCGAGAAAAGGGCACGCCTGCCGCGGAACTCGGCTTGATGGGCGCGGATGCCACGGATGATCAAATCCTGGCGGCGATGGTTGAGCACCCCATTCTTGTGAACCGTCCTATTGTGGTCTCCCCCCTGGGTACAAAGCTGTGTCGTCCGTCAGAGGTCGTATTGACCCTATTGGACCGCCAGCCCGAGAGATTCACCAAGGAGGATGGTGAAGTCGTAAAGCCCTGAGACGACCCGAGTTTCAAAAGGGTGCATTTCCCAAAACGCAACGGGCGCGGCATTCACTGCCGCGCCCGTCAGGTTCAACAGGAGGGGCCGACCCCTCCGCTATTATTTGCCAGCAGCGGCAGGTCCGGTCGCCGGAGCCGCGTTGGCCGGGGCCTTGCCCTCTACGCTTTCAGCGGCGTTCGTCGCATTGGCGGCGGCTTCGCCGGGCGTTGCGCTCGCTTCTGCGGGTGCGGCATCGGCGGCGGGCAGGGGCAGGTTGGAACCCTGCGTGTTGAGCCATGCGATCAGGTTGGCGCGGTCGGCCGGGTTGCCGAGGCCCGCGAAGGTCATCTTGGTGCCGGGCGCGAATTCACGCGGGCTGGTCAGCCAGTGATCCAGATTCTCGAAGGTCCAGTTGCCGCCCTTCTTTTTGAGCGCGTCGGAGAAGGCGAAGCCGCCCTTGCCCTGTCCGATGCCTTCGCCAACGGTAGCATAAAGGTTGGGGCCGATGCCGTTGGCGCCGCCCTGGTTGACGGTGTGGCAGGCCGCGCACTTGGCGAAGACCTTTTCACCGGCGGCGACATCCGCGCTGGCGAGAAGCGTGTTCAGGCCGGGACCAGCAGCTGCGCCGCCTTCACCCTCGGCCTCCACGCCTTCGATCGCGTAGCCCATCTTTTCGGGCCGTTCGTCATGGAAATATTTGGAGCTGACGATGCCGCCACCCAGCGCAATGATCCCCGCAAACAACGCCCAGCCTGCAATGGTGTTGAAACGATCACTCATTTCGCTTGGATTCCCTTGAATTTCTGTTCTGGCGGCTTGGTTTCCGCGCCCCCTCTAGCGCGCTGCCATAATGACGCAAGAGCGAACGTGCAAGCATGGTTGGAAGCTGTGGCGCCTTCGCCGGTGTCAGTCGGGGATTCCGACACGCTTGCGCGCGCGTGGAGGAGTGCCTAAGCGCGCTTCATCCATGGAAAACTATCCTGCCCCCGCCCGCGCGCTGGTCGCGGAACTCGCCGAAAAGGCCGCAGCGGACCCGTCGCGCGCCATCGCCTATCAAGGCGCGCCGGGCGCCAATTCGCACCTTGCCGCGCTGGGATATGCGCCCGATTGGGTGCCGCTGCCCTGCTTCGCTTTTGAAGATGCGATCGACGCGGTGCGCAATGGTTTGGCGGCGCGGGCGATCATTCCCATCGAAAACAGCCTGCATGGCCGGGTCGCCGACATGCATTTCCTGCTGCCCGAATCGGGGCTGCACATCGTCGATGAATATTTCCTGCGCATCCGCCACTGCCTGATGGCGGTGGATGACAGCCCGGTAAAAAGCGCGATCAGCCATCCGCAGGCGCTGGGCCAATGCCGTCATTATCTGCGCGAGCGGGGTATACAGCCGGTGACCTATGCCGACACGGCGGGCGCGGCGGCGCTGGTGGCGGAATCGCGCAAGCCGGGGGAGGGTGCGGTCGCGCCCTATCTGGCGGCCGAGCTTTATGGGCTGAAGATGGTGGCGGAGAATATCGAGGATAGCGACGACAATATGACGCGCTTCCTTGTGCTGTCGCGCGAGCCGACCATGCCGGAGCCCGATGATGCGCCGGTCATGACGACATTCCTGTTCGAGGTGAAGAATGTGCCCGCCGCGCTGTACAAGGCGATGGGCGGCTTTGCGACCAACGGCGTCAACATGACGAAGCTGGAAAGCTACCAGCGGGGCGCGAGCTTCGCCGCGACGGAGTTCTTCTGCGACATTGAGGGCATGCCGGGCGACCCCGCCGTTGACCGGGCGCTCGCCGAACTGGAATTCCACAGCAAGTGGGTGCGCATGCTGGGCAGCTATCGTCAGGCGCGGCCCCGGACCTGATGGGGTGACGGGCCGGGCGCTGCTGCCTATAGTCGATCCCATGCTGGCCGCGATCCTTCTTTCCGCTCTTGCCATGAGCGCGATCGTGGCGGTGCGCTACCTGATCACCAGCGGCGGCTTTGCACTGGCGACGCGTGTCCGGCAGCCGGGCCTCTATGCCGGGCTGGACCCGCAGATCCGGCGGGAGATTGCGTGGTCGCTGGCATCGGCGTTGATCTACGGCATTCCGGCGGGCGTGGTCGCCTGGGGATGGCAGGCGCAGGGCTGGACGCGCATCTATACAGACGCTGCTGCCTATCCGCTCTGGTATCTGCCTATATCCGTGCTGCTATACCTCGCGGCGCATGATAGCTGGTTTTACTGGACGCATCGCTGGATGCACCGGCCGCGCCTGTTCCGCGCCGCCCATGCCGTGCATCATGCGAGCAGACCGCCAACGGCATGGGCCGCGATGAGCTTTCACCCCTGGGAAGCGTTGAGCGGCGCCATCGTCATTCCTGCGCTGGTGTTCCTGATCCCCATTCATGTCGCTGCGCTGGGCTGCGTGCTGGCGATCATGACCTTGATGGGCGTGTCCAACCATATGGGGTGGGAGATGTTTCCGCGCTGGATCGTGCAGGGACCGGTGGGCCGCTGGCTGATCACCGCCAGCCATCATCAACGGCATCATGAACAATATAGCTGCAATTACGGGCTTTATTTTCGGGTCTGGGACCGGCTGTGCGGGACCGACCGGGGACTGGGCGATTTTAGGAAGATGCACGGATGAAGGAAAAATTGCTGCTCGCGGCCGGGGCCATGATGATCCTGCCCGGCGCCGCGCCGGTGGGCCAGCCGCAGCCGATCAGCATCGAGGTTGAAGGCCTGCGATCGCTCAAGGGAAACCTGCTCGTCTGCGTCGCCCGGTCGCCCGCCTATTTTCCCGATTGCAGCCATGATCCCGATAAGCGCCATCTGGTCGTCGCCGCCACATCGGGGGCGATCCCGCTGGGCGACTTGGCGCCCGGAACCTATGGGGTCGCGATCATCCATGATGAAAATGGAAATGGGAAACTCGACACTTTCGTCGGTATTCCGCGCGAGGGCGTAGGGTTTTCCCGAAACCCGGCCATCCGGTTCGGCGCGCCCAGTTTCCGCTCTGCGCAATTCACCGTGACCGGGTCGGCGATGCGTCAGGACATAAAGGTCAAATATTTCCTCTGATTGCATCCATCCGGAACTGTAATGGCAGCGAAACATTCTAAACGCTGACTATTTAGATGGAACAGGGGATTTATGAACCATCGACAGATATTGTTCGCGGGCCTTGCCTTTATTGCGCTGGGTGCCGCCGACACCGCTTTTGCCCAGACGAACGACAGCAATGTGCTCACCGTCGGGATCGGCGCCGCCGTCATTCCCAGCTATGAAGGGTCGGACGACTATCGGGTGATCCCCGTCCCGCAGCTGCGCGGCAAGGTGAGCGATTTCGCCTTCTGGACGCGCGGGCCGAGCCTGTATTTCGATGTCATTCCCAATCGGGGGCAGGATATCGACCTGCAATTGGGGCCGGTGGCGGGCGTTCGGTTCGATCGGTCGAGCCGCAAGAATATCAAGGATGCCGCGGTGCGCGCGCTAGGCGAACGCGATAAGGCGGTGGAGCTGGGCGGCTTCGTCGGCATCGGCAAGACCGGCATCCTGACCAGCGCCTACGACAATCTGTCGGTGCGCGTCGCCGTGACGAAGGATGTCGCGGGCGCGCATGAAAGCTTCATCGTGACGCCAGCGATCGAATATTTCACGCCGCTTTCCACGCGCAGCTTCGTGGGCCTGGGCGTGTCGGCCGATTATGTGGGCAAGAAATATGGCCGCTATTATTATGATGTCGATGCCGCCGGGGCGCTGGCGTCGGGCCTGCCGGAATATTCGCGCGCAGGCGATGGTTCGGGTTTCAAGAAGGTCGGCGTCAACCTGACCGGCGGCCTGTCATTGTCGGGCGACATCCGGAAGGGCTGGGCGCTGTTCGCGCTGGGTGGCTATTCGCGGATGCTGGGCGACTATGCGGACTCGCCCATTGTGAGCATCGCGGGGTCCAGGAACCAATGGATCGGCGCGGTCGGGGTCGGCTATACCTTCTGATCTTGTGCGGATAGGGTGACGCCCCACATAAGGCGCTGTATGGACGCGGCACCCAAGCGCAACAAGGCAGGAGAATACGGCAGTGGCGACCCTAGGAATGAGCGACACCGATAAAGCAGCGGTGGAGGCGTTCCGCCGTGACGTGGTGGACCCGTCGCGCACCAGCCTGGTCATTGTCGATTTCTGGGCGGAATGGTGTGGCCCCTGCAAGCAGTTGACGCCGGTCATCGAAAAGGTTTGCGCCGACTATGCGTCCAAAGGCGTGAAGCTGGTGAAGATCAACGTTGATGAGGATAAGTTCATCGCCGCCCAGTTTCGTGTCCAGTCGATCCCGACCGTCTATGCCGTGTTCCAGGGCCAGCCGGTCGCCGATCTCAGCCAGGCGCGAACCGAAGGGCAGCTGAAGCAATATCTCGACCAGTTGCTGGCGCAGTTGCCGATCGAATCGGATGAGAAGACGCAGCTGGAGGAAATCGCCCCGCTCATTGAAATGGGCGAGGAAATGCTGGCGGGCGGGGAGCCAGACCGCGCGCTTTCGGTGTTCGAGCAGGTTGGCCAGATGGTGCCTGACAATGCGGATGTCGCTTCCGGCCATGCCCGCGCACTGGTGGCGCTTGGGCAGCTGGATGAAGCGGAGGCCGTGCTCGCCGCTCTGCCCGCCGACGTAGCCAAGGATCAGGCGATCGACCGCGCCCGCGCCGCCATTGCTTTGGCGCGCGACGCCAGACCCGTCGCCGACCTGTCCGGGGTCGAGGCGAAGGTCACCGCCAATCCCGACGATCATGATGCGCGCTTCGAACTGGCGGGCGGCCTGATGGCGAATGGTGAGCGGGACCGGGCAGCCGAGGAACTGCTGGAGATTGTCCGCCGCGACCGCGAATGGAATGAAGGTGCGGCAAAGGCGCAGTTGCTCAAGCTGTTCGAGGCCACCGGCCTTGAAGACCCATGGGTCGCGGGGCAGCGGCGGAAATTGTCGCAGATCCTCTTTTCCTGACGGCACGGCCGGTGAACCGCGCGCGCGTCTCCATCTTTCCGCTGTCCGGGGCGCTGTTGCTGCCTGGCATGGACATGCCGCTGCACATATTCGAGCCGCGTTACCGGGCGCTGATCCATGACGCCATGGCGCGGGACCGGCGCATCGGCATGATCCAGCCGCGCGGGGAGGGGGTCAAGCCCGCCCTGTTCGATGTCGGATGTCTGGGCCGAATAAGCGAGTTCGAGGTGCTGGATGACGGCCGTTTCAACATCATATTGGAAGGGCTGGCGCGTTTTCGGGTGATCCGCGAACTCGACGTCACCACCGCCTTTCGCCAGATCGAGGCCGATGTCGAGCAAGCGCCGGAGGATGAGGTGCTTCACGCCGTCGAGCGCGCGGCGCTTGAACAGGAATCGCGGCGTTTTGCCGAAGCATTGGGCTATGTCGTGGACTGGACCGCCGTGTCGCGGCTCGACGACACGTCGCTGGTGAACGGCATAGCCCAGATCGCGCCATTCGATCCTGCCGCCAAGCAGACCTTGCTGGAGGCGGACAGCCTAAGCGAGCGGTGCGACCGGATCATTCAGCTGATGCAGATCGTTGGCCGGATGGAGCCTGATGGCGGGGCGACGATGCAATGATTTCGCCGGACCCTTATCTGTTGGCGAAGCTGGTCTGCCCTGTGACGCGGATGCCGTTGCGATGGGATGCTGAGAGCAGCGAGCTTGTTTCGGAGGCGGCGGGTTTGGCCTTTCCGGTGCGTGATGGCGTGCCGGTGCTGGTGGTGCGGGAAGCGAGGTCGCTAGGTTAGAAAATCCTCCCCATCGAAAGATGGGGAGGGGGACCATGCGAAGCATGGTGGAGGATTTGACTCTAAGACTCCAAAGCCGTCTCGATCAGATCCCGGCCTTCCTTGCTGTTCCAGTCCATCGCGCCGATCACGCGCAACATCTCCTTGCCCTCCCGGTCGTACAGCACGGTCGTGGGCAGCATGCCGGTGGCATAGTGGAAGCCGAACTGGTTTTCCGGATCGATGAAGCTCTTAAGGTGCGGCAGCGCATGCTTGGCGAAGAAGGGCTTCACCACGCTTTCGCCCTGGCTGTCCTGAGATATGGTCAGCACGGCCAGACCCTTGGCCCCGTAAGCCTTGGCGACGGCATCTAGGGTCGGCATTTCCGCGATGCAGGGCGCGCACCATGTCGCCCACAGGTTCACCAGCAACGGCTTGCCCGCGAAATCCTGCAAGGTGGCGTCCTTGCCATCCGGCCCGGCGAAGGCGAAATCGGGGGCGGGGGTGCCTGCCTTTGAACGGTCGAGCGTGAAGCTGAACGCGCCTTTGCCGCTTTGCGGGGCGGCCGTCCCCTCTCTGGGCGCCTCGCCGCTTGTCGGGGGGACTGGCGCGCTGCTATTGGCTTGATCTTGCCCCGCGCCCGGCGATTGCCTATCGCACGCGCCGAGGCCAGCCAGCAGGAGCAGTGTCATTACGCAGGGCAAAGTTGATCGGGACGGGGAAGGTCGCACGGGAGACGGCTCCAACAGCATGTGGGGCGGACGCTTCGCAGCTGGTCCGGCTTCGGTCATGCGCGAGATAAATGCCTCCATCCCGTTCGACAAGCGATTGTGGAAGCAGGACATCGCAGGGTCGAAAGCGCATGTGGCGATGCTGGCCAAACAGGGCATTGTCGAAGGCGAGGACGCGCAGGCAATCACCGAGGGGCTGAACCGCATCGCCGCCGAGTATGAAGCGAACGGCGTGCCGGTTAATCTGGACCTTGAAGACATCCACATGGTGACCGAGTCCCGGCTGGCCGAACTGATCGGTCCGACGGCGGGGCGGCTGCACACAGCGCGCTCGCGCAATGATCAGGTGGCGACCGACTTCCGCCTGTGGGTGCGCGATGCGATCGACGAGGTGGCGGCGGGGCTTGAGGCGCTGCAACAGGCATTGCTGACCCGTGCGGAGGAGCATGCAGATGCGGTCATGCCGGGCTTCACGCATCTCCAGTCCGCGCAGCCGGTGACGCTGGGCCACCATTTGATGGCCTATTTTGAGATGGTGCGCCGTGACCGCAGCCGCTTTGCCGATGCGCGCGAACGTCTGAACGAATGCCCGCTGGGCGCGGCGGCGCTGGCCGGGACGGGCTTTCCGATCGATCGGAAAGCGACGGCGGCGGCACTGGGCTTTGCCAAGCCGACCGACAACAGCCTCGATAGCGTCAGCGACCGCGACTTCGCCCTCGATTATCTGATGGCGGCGACACAATGCAGCCTTCATTTGTCGCGCCTCGCGGAAGAGTTCATTATCTGGGCGAGCCAGCCCTTCGGCTTCGTGAAGTTGCCCGACGCCTATTCGACCGGCAGCTCGATCATGCCGCAGAAGCGCAATCCTGACGCCGCCGAACTGGTGCGCGGCCATGCCGGGCGGATCATGGGCTGCATGACGGCGCTTTGCGTCACGATGAAGGGCCTGCCGCTCGCCTATTCCAAGGACATGCAGGACGACAAGCCGCCGGTGTTCGAGGCGCATGATTTGCTGGGTCTGTCGATCGCGGCGATGACCGGGATGATCGAGACGGTGACGTTCCGCACCGATCGGATGCGCGGCCTTGCCGAAAGCGGCTTTGCCACCGCCACCGACCTTGCCGACTGGCTGGTCCGCGAAGCCAATGTGCCGTTCCGAGAGGCGCATCATATCACCGGCCGCGCCGTCGCGGCGGCAGAGAGTGCGGGCACGCCGCTCGCCGACCTGCCGATCGAGACGCTGAAAGCCATTGACGCCCGCATCGATGAGCGCATCTATGCGGTGCTGACGGTCGATGCGTCGGTCGCGAGCCGCAAAAGCCATGGCGGCACCGCGCCCGATCAGGTGCGCGCGCGGATCACTCAGGCGCGGAAGGAACAGGCATGAGGATCGCCATCAGCCGGAACATCGCCTTCGCCCTGCTGGCGCTTGGGGTTGCCGCCTGTGGCGGACGTCAGCCGTTAAAGCCGGTCGCAGGGCAGAAAATGCCTGCGGTGCCGGTCGGCGCGGTGGCTGCCCCCACCGCGCAGCAGCTCATGACCCCATCCATGCAGTCGCGGCCCGAGCGGAGCGTCGACATCCTCTCGCAGTCGGAGGAGCGCAAGGATGATCCGTTCAACCTGCCGCCCGAAAACCAGCCCTGACAAGATTCGCTAGGACAAAAGAGCCTTGGACCATTTCGACTATGTGAACGGCGCCATGCATGTGGAGCAGGTGCCGATGGCGGACATCGCGCAGGCGGTCGGCACGCCGGTCTATATCTATTCGACCGCTACCCTGACGCGCCACGTCAATGTCTTTCGAGAGGCCCTGTCGCGGCTGGACGATCCGCTGATCGCCTTTGCGGTGAAGGCCAATCCCAATGGCGCGGTGCTGGCGACGCTGGCGAAGCTGGGGCTGGGCGCTGATGTGGTTTCGGGTGGCGAGCTGCTGCGCGCGATCGCCGCTGGCATCCCGGCGAATCGCATCGTCTTTTCCGGCGTCGGCAAGACCGCCGAAGAGATGCGGCTGGCGCTGGAGCACGGCATTTTCCAGTTCAATCTGGAGAGCGAGCCGGAAGCCGAGATGCTGTCGGAAGTTGCGGTGTCCATGGGCAGACAAGCCCCCGTCGCCTATCGCATCAACCCCGATGTGGACGCAGGCACCCACGCCAAGATTTCGACCGGCAAGTCGGAAAACAAGTTCGGCATCCCCTACACCCATGCGCTGGAAAGCTATGCCGCCGCCCGCGACCTGCCGGGTCTGGATGTGCAGGGTGTCGCCGTCCATATCGGCAGCCAGCTGACCGATCTTGCGCCGCTGGAGGCGGCCTTCGTCAAGGTCGGCGCACTGATCGAACAGCTCCGCGCCGCTGGGCATGCCATCCGTACCGCCGATCTGGGCGGCGGACTGGGCGTCCCCTACGACCCGTCGCTCCCGATCCCGCCGCTGCCGGCTGTCTATGGCGAGATGGTGACGCGGGTGACGCAGGGCTGGAACGTCCGCCTGATGTTCGAGCCGGGTCGGGTCATCGTCGGCAATGCAGGTGCGCTGCTGTCGCGGGTGGTGCGCGTCAAGCAGGGTGCGCAGGCGCCGTTCGTCATCGTCGATGCGGCGATGAACGACCTGATGCGGCCAAGCCTCTATGATGCGTGGCATGATATTCGCGCCGTTGATCCTTCGGGCGCGCGGGAGACCGCCAATGTGGTGGGGCCGGTCTGCGAGACGGGCGATACTTTCGCCATGCACCGCGACATGGACGTGGTGCAGGCGGGCGATCTGGTCGCCTTCATGACGGCGGGCGCTTATGGCGCGACCATGGCGGGCACTTATAACAGCCGCCCGCTGACGCCCGAAGTGCTGGTGTCCGGCGACAAGTGGGCCGTGGTCCGCGCGCGTCCGCCGATCGAGGCGCTGATCGAGGCGGACAGCATTCCGGACTGGGTGCAGGGCTGATGCAAAGCCTGCCCGTCTTCCTGGTGTTGAAGGGCAGGCCGGTTATCCTGACGGGAAGCGGTGAGGCTGTGGATGCCAAGCGGCGGCTCCTCGAACGGGCGGGCGCGCATGTCGTGGGGGAAGCTGAGGACGCGGCCATCGCGATCGTTGCCGATGGCGATGATGCGACGGTTGCGCGGCTGAAGGCGCGGGGCGTGCTGGTGAACGCGACCGACCGGCCGGAGCTTTGTGATTTCACCCTGCCTGCCATCATCGATCGCGATCCCGTGCTGATCGCCATCGGCACGGGCGGTGCGTCGGCGGGGCTGGCAAAGGCGCTGCGCCAGCGGATCGAGGCAATATTGCCGCAAAAGCTGGGCAGGCTTGCCACCGCGTTGCACGCTGCCCGAGACGCCATCCGCGCACGCTGGCCCGATGCCAGCGCTCGCCGCCGCGCAATTGATGCCGGGCTGTCGGCTGGCGGTCTGATTGACCCGCTGGGCGAGGATTCCGCTGACGAGGTGCCCCGCTGGCTGGCGGAGCAGGGCGACGCCGAACCCTCCCGTCTTGTCGCACTGCGCCTGCTGTCGGGCGATCCCGATGACCTGACGCTCCGCGCGGCGCGCCTGCTCGGGGAGGCTGATCGCATTTATCATAGGCCCGATGTGCCAGCGGCGATCCTCGACCGCGCCCGCGCCGACGCCGCGCGCATCCCTGCCACCGCGCCGCCGGATATACCGGGCGAGGGCCTCTCGCTCTGGCTGGAGATGCCGCAATGAGCCGGGTGTTCGTCTATAACAGCGAAGCGGCCCGCGAAATCTCGCTCGATGATTTTTGCGCGCAGGCCGATCATGCGCCTTTCAGCTGGATTCATGCCGATGGCTGGCGGGAGGATGCGCAGAGCATCGTTTCGCGCTGCGACCATATGCCGCAGGCGGCGCTGTCGGCGCTGTTGGCGCAGGAAACCCGGCCGCGTTGCACCGTGATGGCGCATGGTGCGCTCATCAACCTGCGCGGTCTGGGTGCGGACGCCGAGGCAAGCGGCGATCCGTTGGTGTCGATCCGCCTGTGGGCCGAACATGCGCGGGTGATCACCGTCAGCTACCGCCCGCTCGCGGCGATGGAGCCGGTGGTGAAGCAGATGCTGGCCGGAGAGATTCGCGATCCGGGCGACCTCATCGCCGCCTTTGCCCAGGAAATCACCGAAGCGCTCGATCCCGAAGTGGCCCAGCTGGGCGATGATCTGGACGAGATCGAAAGCACGCTGAGCGATAATGGAGCGGCGGAGGTCCGGCGGCAGGTGTCCGAAATCCGGGCGTCGGCGATCAGCTATCGCCGCTTCATCTCACCGCAGCGGCAGGCGCTTGAAAGATTGTCGGCGGCGGATGCGCCCTGGCTTCACCCCGATGATCGGCTGCATTTGCAGGAAGCGGCGGACCGCTGCGCCCGCATGGCGGAGGAGCTGGAGGCGGTGCGCGAGCGATCGGCGCTGGCGCATGAAGAGCTGACGGACCTGCGCGCGGAACAGATGAACCGGCAGGCGTTGATCATATCGGTCGTGGCGCTGGTTTTCCTGCCGCTCACCTTTCTGACCGGGCTGCTCGGCATGAACGTCAACGGCATTCCCTTCGCCCATGAACCCTGGGCCTTTTGGGGCGTGGTGGCGGTATGCGTCGCCATGGCGATCGGGATTGGCGGCTGGTTCACCGCGACTCGCTGGTTGAAGCGCTGAAGCCCTGATCGTTTCAGGGGCGGGCAGCGTTCAGCCGGGCGATTTCATCATTCAACGCCTGGATCGATGAGACCAGCCGCGCCCGATCGACCTGCATTTCCTCAAGCGCGTCGCGCGTCTCGCCCAGTTCCACCGCGCGTCGCGCAATGCGGGCGTCGAGTTCGGCATTGTGCCGGGTGAGGGCGTTCACCTCATCGGCGCGCTGGCACAAATGGCGGAGCCGTGCGTCCAGCACATCGAAGTCGAAAGGCTTGGTGACATAATCGTCCGCACCTGCTTCCAAAGCCTCCACGACGCTGGCGTTATCCTGCTTGCCCGCGATCATCACGAAACTCGCCTGACCGGCAAGGCCAGCGGCACGGATTTTCTTCATGGTGGCTATGCCCGGCAGGATCGCCAGTCCCATGTCGATCAGGATGATGTCCACCGACCGGCTGAGAAGGCGGTTCAGCGCCACGAAGCCATTTTCGGCCAGCACCACGTCATAATGGAGATGGGAAAGGCGACGCGCGATCACGGCGCGGGCCGTGTCGTCTTCCTCGATCAGCAAAAGCCTGCGGCGGCGGAGCGGGCGAGCGCTCTTCGCCTTGTCGCTGTCGGTATTGAGCGTCCTCGCAGCGGATTTGAAAAACTGCATGGCATGCGTCTCCTCACACGCCTTGATCTAGGATAAGTGCGCAAAGAAATGGTTAATGCGATCTTTCGTGTGAAGGTGCTTCCGCTTCGGGCGCATAGGCGCGCAGGAAGCAATCGACCGCAAAAGCCACGTCGGCGTCCAACTGCTCGGGCGTGGGTGGCTGACCATTGCCCCAGATCATCTGCTGGTGACTGCCCGACAAGGTGAGCACAATCAGCGTCCGCGCCGCAAGCTGGGCATCGGCGCGGCGCAATTGGCCCTGCTCCATCGCCGCCTCCAAAAAGCGGGCGAGCAGGTTGCGCGTATATAAGGGCGCGAGTTCCAGGAAAATCTCGCCCATTTTGGGAAAACGGCTCGACTCCGCCGCTACCAGCCGATGCAGCGCGATCGCGTCTGGTGACGTTACCTTGCGCAGCAGATCATGACTGAAGCGCAGGAGCGTTTGATCAAGTGGACCACCCGTGTCCAGAAGCTGGGCGAGGCTGGCATGATAGGTTTCCGTCGCGTCGCGTAGGACGGCAGCGAACAATTCCTCCTTGCCGGGGAAATAGCTCCACAAGGTGCCCTTCGACCCACCCAGTTCGGCGGCGATGGAGGACATGGTGGTCGCGGCATAGCCATTTTCCAGGAATGACCGGCGGGCGACCGCGACGATCGCATCACGGCGATCGCGCCTGTTTGCTTCGCGGCGGGATAGGGAGGCAAGGTCTGCAGGGGCGCTCATAAAGGCGTACCATATAGTACGATTATCTTGTTGACAAGGCCGTGCAGCAGGCGCAAAGGCGGTTTTCATACCACATGGTACAGTTTCTTATGTCCCTAAATCGTCTCATTAATTCCGCGCATGCCGGGTTTCTGCCGGTCGCGATATTGGCGCTTTCCGCCTGCGCGGCCGTGCCAGATCTCGGCAAGGCGCCCGCGCCCCGGACAGCCTCCAGCATCGCGGCGTCGCAAACGCTGGGGCAGGGCGACGCGCTATGGCCAGCCGATGGATGGTGGAAAAGCTATGGCGACTCGCAACTCGACGCGTTGATGGAGGAGGGACTTGCCGCCTCCCCCGACATCGCCGGGGCTTCCGCCCGCTTCCGCCAGGCGTCCGCCGCCGCGCAGCAGGCCGGAGCCCCGCTGCTCCCGTCCGTTGATTTTACCGGATCGGCGGCCGCGACGAAGCAGAGCTATAATATGGGCTTCCCCAAGGACTTTGTGCCCAAAGGCTGGTTGGGTACGGGAAAAGCCGCGCTCGACCTGAATTTCGACCTTGATCTGTGGGGCCGGAACCGGGCGGCGCTGGCTGCCGCCACATCGGAGGCGGAGGCTGCCAGCATCGATGCCCAGCAGGCGCGTCTGATGCTGACGACGGGCATCGCCGATGCTTATGCCGACCTGGCCCGCCTGTTCGACCAGCGGGCGATCCAGCAACGCGCGCTGGACATCCGATCCGCCAGCCAGAAACTGGTGACGGAGCGGCAGCGCAACGGGCTGGAAACGCGGGGCAGCGTGCGGCAAGCCGATGCGACCGTGTCCGCCGCCCGCGCCGTGCTGGCGGGCATCGACCAATCCATCGCCGTCCGGCGGCATCAGATCGCGGCGCTGATCGGCGCAGGCCCTGATCGCGGCCTTGCCATCACGCAGCCGCATCTGGGCAAGGTCACGGATTTGGGCCTGCCCGCCGATGTCACCACCAACCTGGTGGCACGCCGTCCCGATGTCGCCGCCGCGCTTGCCCGCACGGAAGCCGCTGCCAAGCGCATCAAGGTCGCCCGCGCCGACTTCTTCCCGGCCATCAGCCTCAGCGCCCTCGTCGGGGTACAGTCACTCGGCTACAATACTTCCTTCCTTGACCCCTCGACGTCGGGTCCCCGCTCTTTCCTCGACACCTTGTTCAGCAAGGATTCGCTGTTCGGCAATGTCGGACCAGCGATCAGCCTTCCCATCTTCCATGGCGGGGAACTGCGTGGCCGCTATCGTGGCGCGCGGGCGACCTTCGACGAAGCCGTCGCCAATTATGACAAGACCGTCCTTGGCGCCTATCGCGACGTGGCCGATGCCGTCACCGGCCGCCGGATATTGGTTCAGCGGCTGACGGAAGCCCGCGCCGCGCTGGCCGCGTCGGAGGAAGCCTATGCCATAGCGCAGAAGCGCTACAGAGGCGGTCTGTTCACCTTCCTCGACGTTCTGAATGTCGAGGACCAGCTGCTTTCCGCCCGCCAATCCGTCGCGGAGCTTGAAGCGCTGACCTTTTCCACTGACATTGCCCTCATTCGCGCGCTCGGCGGCGGCTTCGCTGCCAGCGGCACATCGTCCAAGGACCTGCCCAATGGCTGATGCAGCCCCCGAATTCACCGCCGATACCGGCAGCGCCGACAAGAGCGCGCGGATGGAGCAGCGCAAGAAATGGCTGGTCCGCTTGGCCTTGGCCGTTTTGGTCATCGGCGCGATCTACGCCCTTTGGTATCTGTTGATCGGCCGCAATCATGTCGGCACGGACAATGCCTATGTGAACGCCGAGATCGCGCAGGTGACGCCGCTTATCTCCGCGCAGGCGGTCGAAGTGCGGGTGACCGATACGCAGGCGGTGAAGCGCGGCGACATATTGGTGCGGCTCGACCCCACCAACGCCCGCATCGCCGTCGCGCAGGCGGAGGCCGACCTTGCCGAAGCGCGCCGCCGTTTCCGCCAGGCCTCCGCGACCAGCTCATCACTCGCCGCTCAGGTCCAGGCGCGGGGCGCCGACATCGCGCAGGCAGGCGCGCAGCTCGCCGCTGCGCAGGCGGACTATGACAAGGCGCGCGTCGATCTTCAGCGGCGCGAGGCATTGGCGCCCGAGGGTGCCGTGTCGGGTGAAGAAGTAACCAGCGCGCGCAAGGCATTTGCGGCAGCCCGCGCGGGCCTTGAACAGGCGCGCGCAGGCGTGGCGACGGCACGCGCGACTCAGGGCGCTGCCGAAGGTCAGCTCGCCGCCAATGACGCCCTCGTCAGTGGCTCGACGGTAGAGACGGACCCCGCCGTCCTCGCCGCCAAGGCGAAGCTGGAAAATGCGCGGCTCGACCTTGGCCGCACCATCATTCGTGCGCCGATCGACGGGGTGGTGACACGCCGTCAGGTGCAGGTCGGCCAGCGCGTGGCGCAGGGCAGCCCGATCATGAGCATCGTCCCGCTCAGCCAAGTCTATGTCGATGCCAATTTCAAGGAACGGCAGCTGCGCCGCGTACGCGTCGGCATGCCCGCCACGGTCGTGGCGGACATTTATGGCGGCGACGTCGTCTATCATGGCAAGGTCATCGGCTTTTCGGGCGGCACCGGATCGTCCATGGCGCTGATCCCCGCGCAAAACGCGACCGGCAACTGGATCAAGGTGGTTCAGCGCCTGCCCGTGCGCATCGCGCTGGATCCCAAGGAACTTGCTGCGCACCCGCTCCGCGTGGGCCTCTCGACCGAGGTCGAGATCGACCTTTCGGGCGCCTGAGGAACCACGCGGTGACGGAGGCGGCAGAAAGATTTTTCATGGACCCCCGGCGGCGGATGCTGGCCGGGTTCGTGTTGGCGCTCAGCAATTTCATGGTCGTGCTCGACCTGACGATCGCGAACGTCTCGGTGCCGCACATCGCCGGAAATTTGGGCATCACGCCTGACCAGGGCACTTGGATCATCACATCCTATGCTGTGGCGGAGGCGATCTGCGTGCCGCTCACCGGCTGGCTCGCTCAGCGGTTCGGCACGGTGCGCCTGTTCATCTGGGGCATGATCGGCTTCGGGCTCTTCTCGCTTCTCTGCGGCCTTTCGACGACGCTCGGCATGATCGTCGCCTGCCGTATCGGACAGGGGCTGTGCGGCGGCCCGCTGATGCCGATGTCGCAAACCCTGTTGATGCGCATCTTTCCCGCCGAACAGCGGGCCAAGGTGATGGGATTGTGGGCCATGACCACGCTCGCTGGCCCAGCGGTGGGGCCGATCATCGGCGGCTATATCAGCGACAATTGGAGCTGGCACTGGATCTTCTTCATCAACCTGCCGATCGCGGTGGTGTGCGTGTTCGCCGCGATGGTGCTGCTGCGCCCCGCCGAAACGGAACGGCATAAGCTCCCCATCGACTTTATCGGCCTCGCTTTGCTCATATTCTGGATCGGCTGCCTCCAGATCATGCTCGACACCGGCCGCGACCATGACTGGTTCGGCGATCCGATGATCGTCGCGCTGGCCGTGATGGCAGGGATCGGCTTCCTCGTCTTCATCATCTGGGAACTGACGGAGGAGCATCCGATCGTCGATCTGCGGGTGTTCCGCCATATCGGCTTCACATCGGGCGTGCTGACATTGTCGCTATGCTTCGGCGCCTATTTCGCTGGCATCGTGATCATCCCGCAATGGCTTCAGATGTCCATGGGCTATCCCGCCTATTCGGCAGGTTTCGTCACCGCCTTTACGGCCATGACCGCGATCTTGGCCGCACCCTTTGCGGGCCGCGCGGTCGGCAAGATCGACGTGCGCCTGCTGATATCGGGTTCGGTGATCTGGATGGGTATGGTCACGATGTGGCGTTCGGGCTGGACCAGCACGGCCGACTTCTGGACTTTGGCCATGCCGCAGGTCGTGCAGGGCTTTGCCATGCCCTTCTTCATGATCCCTCTGACCACCCTGACGCTGGGATCGGTGCGGCCGGAAGAGACCGCGTCGGCGGCGGGCATGCAAAGCTTCCTGCGCACGCTGGCGGTCGCGATATCCACCTCCATCGTGCTGACCGGCTGGGGCAATGGCCAGCGAACCGCGCGCAATGAAATGGTGTCGGCACTTGATCCGGGCGTCGGATCGCAGCTGGCCGATTCCGGGCTGTCGGCTCAGCAGACGCCGCAGATGATCGCCAATCTGGTCGATCAGCAAGCGACCATATTGTCGATGAACCATGTCTTCTTCGTGGCGGCGCTGGTCCTGTTCCTTGCGGGCGCGCTGGTCTGGTTCGCGCCCAAGCCCACCGGCCGGGTGGACATGTCGGCGGCGCATTAAGACAAGCCTATCTCCCGGCCGATGCCGATGGCGCGCAGGAACGCCGCGTCATGGCTCACCACGATCAGCGCGCCGTCATAACCGCGCAGGCCCTGTTCGATCGCCGCAATGCTGTCGAGGTCGAGATGATTGGTCGGCTCGTCCAGCATCAGCAGCAGCGGCAAGGTGGCGCCTCCCAGCACGCAGGCCAGCCCGGCGCGCAACAACTGCCCGCCGCTAAGGCTACCCGCCTGTTGCAACGCCAGATCTGCCCGAAAGCGAAAGCGCGCCAGCGCCGCCCGCGCTTCATTATGCGTCGCTTGCGGGTGCAAGCGGGCGAAATTATCCGCAATGCTGGCGCGTGGATCGAGCAGTTCCACCCTCTGGTCCAGCAGCGCGCAGGCCGCCGGCCGCTCGACCTTCCCCGCCAAGGGAGGCAGGCTGCCCGCAATAACATGGAGCAGCGTTGATTTGCCCGCGCCATTCGGCCCAGTGATCGCAATCCGCTCCGGCCCGTTGACGCTCAGGGACAGCTCCCGCAGGACCGGCGCACTGGCATCATGACCTGCCGTCACATGGTCCAGCGTCACGATCCTCTGGCCAGACTGAACGGCGGTGGAGGGCAGGGCAACGGTCAGGCTCTCGACCACCTCGATCCGCTGCCGTGCCGTCTCTGCCGCCTGCATGGCTTCCCGCCGCAGACGCTCCGCCAGCCGCGCCGCTTCGCCGCCCGATCCCTCGGCCCGATCCTTCCTCAATCCGATCAATATGCGCGGCATGTCGCCCTTGGCCCCCTTGCGCGCCCCGGCGGCATCGCGCCGCTGCTTGCGTTCGGCCGCGACCTGCGTCCGCTTGGCGATCTCCTTCCGATGCCGTTCGGCATGGGCCAAGTCCTGCTCTGCCGCCGCGAGTTCGACCGCCTTGCGCTCCTGCCATGAAGAGAAGTTGCCGCCATGACGGCTGATGCCCAGCGTGGTCAGCTCGGCGATCACCTCCATCTCCTCCAGCAGCGCCCGGTCATGGCTGACCACGATCGCACCGGCCCGCCATCGCCCCAGCAAAGCGATCAGCGCCGCGCGCCCCTCCGCGTCCAGATTATTGGTCGGCTCGTCCAGCAGCAGGAAATCGGGGCGGGCAAAGATCGCTCCGGCCAGCGCCGCCCGCGTCCGCTGTCCTCCCGACAACTGACAGAGCGCTGCATCGGGCTCCGCCTCCAACCCAACTTCCGCCAATGCTTCCTCGATGCGCGAAGGTAGCGTCCAGTCGCATGCTTCCAGTTCGGCCATGTCCGCGTCGCCCTGTTCGGCCTTGGAGAGCGACGCCATGGCCTCCCGCACGCCGAACAAATCCGCGATCGTCTCGCCCGGCTCGACCTGCACCGTCTGCCGCAGTTCGGCCACCGTCCCGTCCAGCTGAACACTGCCGCCGCTGGGCTTCAGCCTCCCGGAAATGAGCGCAAGCAGCGTCGATTTGCCGACGCCATTGCGTCCGACAAGTCCAATCCGCTCGGAAGTGAAACGAAAATCAAGGTCGCTAAGGACGGATGTCCCGTCAGGCGCGGACCAGCTGATATGAGAGAGAGTAATCGCAGGCATGGACAAAAAACTTCCTGAAAGCAGAGCGTTGGGGCTGTGCGATCAGATGCAAGTCCATTATGTCGATCCTCCGGAAACTGGCCCGCACCGATACAGCAGGCCGCTCACCCTGGCAACCGTAGCGCGCTCCCCCAATTGACGCGGCGCAGCATCGCGGTCACTGAAGGGCCAAAAGGGCTGGGTCCACATGCGAATCGTCATCATCGATGACAGCGGCCTGCGCGCGACGGTTCTCGAAGAAGGACTGCGCGAGGCGGGCTATGACGATATCCACATCGTCCCCCCGCGCGGCGGCTTCGTCGCGCGGCTCGAACGCATGGCGCCCGACGTCGTGCTGATGGATCTGGGCAGCCCCAGCCGCGATACGCTGGAAGAAATGCTGTCGGTCAGCCGCGCGCTCGCCCGGCCGATTGCCATGTTCGTCGATCAGTCGGACGAGTCCATGATCGGCGCGGCGATCGACGCGGGCGTTTCCGCTTATGTGGTCGATGGCCTGCGCAAGGAGCGGGTAAAGCCGGTGCTGGAACTCGCCGTCCGTCGCTTCAACGCCTTCGCCCGACTCCAGACCGAACTGGACGAGGCGCGGACGCAGCTTTCCGACCGCAAGATCATCGACCGCGCCAAATCCATTCTGATGAGCCAGCGCGGCATCAACGAACCGGACGCCTATGCGCTGTTGCGGTCGAGCGCGATGAATCAGGGGAAAAAGATCGTGGATGTCGCCCAGGCACTGATCACCGCGAGCGACCTGTTGGGAGGGGGCCTATGACGATATCCTTGCGCATCGCCTATTTGCCGCTGACCGATTCCGCCGTGCTGGCGGTGGCGCGGGAAAAGGGTTTCGCGGAGGAGGAGGGGATCGCCCTCGATCTCGTCCGCACGGTCAGCTGGGCGACGTTGCGCGACCGGCTGATCTTCGGTCAGGTGCAGGCCGCGCACATGCTGGCGCCGCTCGCCATCGCGGTGACGCTGGGTTTGAGCCAACAGCCCGCGCCGCTGTCGGCGCCCTATAAGCTCAACGTCAATGGCAACATGCTGGTGATGGCGCGCGAGTTCGCGCAGGCGCTCGACCCTGACGTCGCCGCACGGCTCGACGATCCGCTTGGCACCGCCCATGACTTCGCCGCCGCCATCGGCCTGTGGAAACGCAAGCCGGTGATCGGCGTCGTCCACCGCTTTTCCAGTCACGCGATTATGCTGCGCTACTGGCTGGCGAGTGCGGGCGTCGATCCGGATCGCGACGTGTTGTTGCGCGTGGTGCCGCCTTCGCTGACGGTTGAGGCCCTGCGCGGGGGCGAAATTGACGGTTTCATCGCTGGCGAACCCTGGGGCAGCGCGGCTGTCGAAGCGGGCCTTGCCGAAGCGGTGGCGATTGGCGAACGGATCTGGCGGCGCGGCGTTGAAAAGGTGCTGGCCTTCCGGACGCCATGGCTGGAGGAAAATCCGCAAACCGTGGACGCACTGATCCGCGCGCTGGTCCGTTCCGCCGCCTGGTGCGACGACCCGGCGAATCATGAAGCGCTCGCCCACCTCCTGTCGCAACCGCATTTCGTCGATCAGCCCGCCGACCTCATCCTGCGCGCACTGTCGGGCCGCATTACCGCACGGCCGGATATGCCGCCGCTCGACATGCCCGACTTCATGCTCTTCTCCCGCGAAGCGACGCCCTTTCCGTGGCGTAGCCAGGCGCTATGGCTCTATTCGCAACTCGCCCGCTGGAAGATGGTGGATCATACGCCTGAAAACGCGGCCAAGGCGGGATCGGTATTCCGCCCCGACATCTTCCGCCGCGCGCTGGCCGAAAGCAATGTGCCGATTCCCGGCGCCAGCATGAAGGTGGAGGGCGCCGTCGCATCCCCCTTGGCGGTGGGCTCCAAGCGGGGAGAATTGACGCTCGGCCCCGACCGTTTCTTCGACGGCCGCACATTCGACCCCGAACATATCGAGGATTTTCTGAAGAGCTTCTAACGCGCGTGGCGCTTGAAAAAATTGTGCCTTGCAACATGAAACGAATCATTAGATAAGGCAAAGGTCGCGCGACGAAGCGCGTTCATGGATGAGCACGCCCAAGGATGGGGTCGCGCTCTCCTCAAACAATATTTGCAGCAAAGCCGCTGGCCGGGTCTCGTCACAAACGGGCGTCCGGAGAGCGGCTTTTTTTGTGTCCATTTCACTTGGATTGAAGGACCTCGTCATGGCAACTGCTTATTGGGATCGCGAGAAAGGCGGCGAGGGGACAGCCGGGCCAACCAGCTTCTGGAAAGCTGGCCACACGCCGACCCTGATTGCCGCTTTCCTCTATTTCGACCTCGCCTTCATGGTGTGGGTGCTGCTCGGGCCGCTTGCGCCCTCCATTTCCAAAACGCTGGGCCTGACCCCTGCGGAAAAGGGCCTCATGGTCGCGGTGCCGACACTGGCGGGCGCGCTGCTTCGCGTGGTCAACGGCCTGTTGGTCGACCGCATTGGCTGCAAGCAGGCGGGCGCGATCAGCCAGGTCATCGTGATCCTTGGCCTCTTCACCGCCTGGTTCATGGGCGTGAATAGCTTCGGCGGGACGCTGGCGCTGGGCGTCATCCTGGGGTTTGCAGGCGCTTCCTTCGCCATCGCGCTCCCCCTGGCAAGCCGCTGGTATCCGCCTGAGCATCAGGGCAAGGCGATGGGCCTTGCCGGCATGGGCAATTCGGGCACGGTTCTGGCGTCCTTGTTCGCGCCGATCCTTGCCAAGCTGTTCGGCTGGAACGCGGTGCTGGGCCTCGCCTGCATCCCGCTGACCATCGTGTTTTTCCTCTACCTGATCATGGCGAAGAACGCCCCCAACGCGCCCGCGCCCAAGAAGCTGGTGGATTATTTCCGCCCGCTGAAGAGCGCCGACGCATGGTGGCTGATGGGCTTTTATTCGGTGACCTTTGGCGGTTTCGTCGGTCTGGCCGCGTCGCTGCCGATCTACTTCACCGACCAGTTCGGCCTTACCCCGATCACGGCAGGCTATTGCACCGCGGGCTGCGTATTCGCTGGCTCCCTGGTTCGCCCCATGGGCGGCGCGCTGGCTGACAAGATCGGTGGCGTGAAGGCGCTGATGATGGTCTATATCGTCGCCGCATTGGCGCTGGCGGGCGTATCCTATGCGCCGACGCTGGTCTCTGCCCTGGGCCTTTTCGTCGCCGCGATGCTGGCGCTCGGCGTGGGCAATGGCTCGGTGTTCCAGCTGGTGCCGCAGCGTTTTCAGGAAGAAATCGGCGTCATGACCGGGCTGGTCGGCATGGCGGGCGGCATTGGCGGCTTCTACCTCGCGTCCTCGCTGGGTATCGCCAAGCAGTTCACCGGCAGCTTTGCCCCCGGCTTCCTGATCTTCGCGGGCCTCGCCGTGGTCGCGTTCCTCGGTATCTCGCTGGTGCGTGCCAAGTGGCGCGCGACCTGGAGCACCGGCGCGCGTATCTGATCAACGCTTACCGGAGAGGAGAGGCGGCGGCACTCGAAAGAGGAGCCGCCGACCTTGTTTTTGCGCTGCGGCGAAATTTCGAGCCAAGGAATCACTTGACCCCAACCGCGTTTCATTTATGCTGCACTGCGAAGGACAAGGTTGTCCTCTACTGACATAGCTGCGGTGATCCAGGGTTGGATCGTCAAAGCGTTAATGATGGCAAAGCCGCCATCCAGACTCCTGGGTTCAAAGCCCAGGGGTCCGGATGGCGGCTTTTTTTATTGTCTGGAGTCAAGGGATGGATTTTCAGAACAACGCCGGACCGGAGACGGCCAACGAAGAGGATATCTTCGTGCCCTCCGACGATGTTCGCGAACATCTGGTTGTTGTGGGCAACGGCATGGCTGGTTGCCGCGCGGTCGAGGAACTGCTGGCACGCGATGCGGGGCGTTATCGCGTCACGATCTTCGGGGCCGAGCCTTATGTGAACTATAACCGCATCATGCTCTCGCCGGTTCTGGCCGGGGAAAAGAGCTTCGATGACATCGTCATCAACAGCCGCGAATGGTATGATGAGAACAAGATCGAACTGATCGCCGGTGATCCGGTGACGGCAATCGATCGCGCCGCAAAGACCGTCACGAGCCAGTCGGGTCGCACTGTTGGCTATGACAAGCTGCTGATCGCGACGGGTTCCGATCCGTTCATCATCCCGGTTCCGGGCAAGGACTTGGCCGGAGTGATCAGCTTCCGCGACATGAAGGATGTCGACACCATGCTGGAAGCCGCCGATAAGGGCGGCTCTGCGGTGGTGATCGGCGGCGGGTTGCTCGGGCTGGAAGCGGCGCATGGCCTGACTCTGCGCGGCATGAAGGTCACCGTGATCCACCTGATGGACACGCTGATGGAGCGGCAGCTGGACGAAGCGGCGGGTTGGCTGCTCAAGTCCGCGCTCGAAGGACGCGGCCAGACGATCCTGACCGCCGCCAACACCGAAAGCATCTATGGCGACGGCAAGGTCGAGGGCGTCCGCCTGAAGGACGGCACGGAAATCCCCGCGAGCCTTGTTGTCATGGCGGTAGGCATCCGTCCTGCGACCGCTCTCGCCCGTGAAGCTGGCCTTGAAGTCAATCGCGGCATCAAGGTCGACGACCATATGGTCACCAGCGACCCCGATGTCCTCGCGGTCGGCGAATGCGTCGAGCATGACGGCAATGTCTACGGCCTCGTCGCGCCGCTGTGGGACATGTGCCGCAGCCTCGCGGACGGCCTCACTGATCAGCATACGGGCTACAAGGGTTCGGTCACCTCGACCAAGCTCAAGGTTGCGGGTCTGGACGTCTTCTCCGCCGGTGATTTCTCCGGTGGCGAAGGCTGCGAGGACATCGTCCTGCGCGACGCCTCGCGTGGCGTGTATAAGCGCGTCATCGTCAAGGACGACAAGATCATTGGCGCGGTCCTCTACGGCGATACCGTCGATGGCGGCTGGTATTTCGACCTCCTCAAGCGCGAGGAAGATGTCGGCGAAATCCGCGACCTGCTGATCTTCGGTCAGGCTTTCGCCTCTGGAGGAGGCGCGCTGGACCCTAAGGCGGCCGTTGCGGCGCTCTCGGACGATGCCGAGATTTGCGGCTGCAACGGCGTCAGCAAGGGCCAGGTCGTTGCCTGCATTGAAAAGGGTGCATGCAGCCTCGACGCGGTGCGCGGCACCTGCAAGGCGTCGGCCAGCTGCGGCAGTTGCACGGGCCTTGTCGAAAACCTGCTGGCGGTGGTGCTGGGCGATGACGTCCAGTCCGGCCCCAAGACGATGTGCAAATGCACCAGCTTTGGCCATGATGATGTCCGCCGTGAGATCGTGGCGCAGAATATGCGCTCGATTCCCGAAGTGATGCAGAAGCTGCACTGGTCGACCCCGGATGGCTGCTCCTCGTGCCGCCCGGCGCTCAACTATTACCTCCTCTGCGCGCTGCCCGGCGAATATGTCGATGATCAGCAGAGCCGCTTCGTCAATGAGCGCATGCACGCGAACATCCAGAAGGACGGCACTTACTCCGTCGTCCCGCGCATGTGGGGTGGCCTCACCAACCCCAAGGAACTGCGCGCGATCGCCGACGTGGTCGAGAAATATGATGCGCCGATGGTGAAGGTCACCGGCGGCCAGCGTCTCGACATTTTCGGCATCAAGAAGGAAGATTTGCCCGCCGTCTGGGCCGACCTCAATGCTGCGGGCATGGTGTCGGGTCATGCTTATGGCAAGTCGCTGCGCACGGTGAAGACCTGCGTCGGCTCCGAATGGTGCCGCTTCGGCACGCAGGATTCGACCGGCCTTGGCGTCAAGACGGAACGGATGACCTGGGGATCGTGGATGCCCCACAAGTTCAAGATCGCCGTATCGGGCTGCCCCCGCAACTGCGCGGAGGCGACGATCAAGGACTTTGGCGTGGTCTGCGTGGATAGCGGTTACGAACTGCATGTCGGCGGCAATGGCGGCATCCATGTCCGCGCCACCGACTTCCTCTGCAAGGTCGCGACCGAGCAGGAGGCGCTCGATTATTGCGCCGCCTTCACCCAGCTCTACCGCGAGGAAGCCCGCTATCTGGAGCGCACCGCGCCGTGGATCGAGCGTGTCGGCGTGGAATATGTGAAGCAGCGGATCGTGGAAGACGAAGCAGGCCGCGAGGCTCTTCGCGCCCGCTTCCTCTACTCGCAGAGCTTCTCTCAGGAAGACCCCTGGGCGCAGCGCGCAGCTGGTGCGGAGAGCGAATTGCACCAGCATCTTGAACCCATCGCCATCGCTGCGGAGTAACCATCATGACCGATTGGATCGACATCGGAACGCTGGCCGACATTCCCCAGCGCGGCGCTCGCACGGTGCAAATCGCAGGCGAGAAGGAAATCGCCGTCTTCCGCACCAGCGACGACAAGGTCTTCGCGCTGGTCAACGAATGCCCGCACAAGCAGGGGCCGCTAAGCCAGGGCATCGTCCATGGCCACAGCGTCGCCTGTCCGCTGCACAACTGGAACATCGCCCTGAAAACGGGCGAGGCGCAGGGCAATGACGAAGGCTGCACGCCGACCATCGCCGTGAAAGAGGAGGGCGGTCGCATCCTGATCGCTCGCCCGGCAGCGATGAAGGCGGCAGCCTGACGAGCATCAAGCTTCCGGTCCCTAGCCACAACGGCGGGGACCCGGGTGGGGGCGTCTTGTTGGCCATCCCTTGCGGCAAGCGCTTCCACCCAATTCCTATTCCTCGGGACGAAGAGGTAAGAGCATGACAGAGGCCATCCGCACCACCTGCGCCTATTGCGGCGTCGGTTGCGGCATTTCGGCCACGCCGACCGGACCCCGGTCGGTCACGATCAAGGGCGATGAAGCGCACCCGGCCAATGGCGGGCGCCTCTGCTCCAAGGGCACGCATCTGGGCGAAACCGTCGGCCTGACCGGCCGCCTGCTGCACCCGATGATCGGCAACAAGCGCGCTAGTTGGGACAAGTCGCTGGACATGGTCGCGAAGAAATTCCGCGAGACTGTCGACCGCTACGGCCCCGACAGCGTCGCCTTCTACGTCTCCGGCCAGCTGCTGACCGAAGATTATTATGTCGCCAACAAGCTGATGAAGGGCTTCATCGGCACGTCCAACATCGACACAAATTCGCGGCTCTGCATGTCGAGCGCGGTCGCCGGTCACAACCGTGCCTTTGGCGAGGACATCGTGCCCGCCACCTATGGCGACCTTGATGAAGCCGACCTGATCGTCCTCGTCGGCTCCAACACTGCCTGGTGCCACCCGATCGTCTATCAGCGCATTCAGGCCGCCCGCGCCGCACGCGGCACCAAGCTGGTCGTCATCGACCCGCGCCGCACCGAAACCTGCGAAGGGGCGGACCTGCATTTGCCGGTGAAACCCGGAACCGACGTCGCGCTGATGAACGGCCTGCTGGCTTGGTGCGACGCTGAAGGCATCACCGATCCCGCCTTCATGGCCGAACATGTCAACGCGCCGGAAGGCTTCTGGGAGCATATCCGCACCGGCCACGACCTCTGGACGACCGCCAAGACCTGCGACATCGCGCCCGCGCTGCTGGAGCAGTTTTTCAAGCTGTTCGCCGCCACGCCGCGCACCGTCACCCTATTCAGCCAGGGCATCAATCAGTCGATCCGCGGCACCGATCAGGTCAATGCGATCATCAACGTCCACCTCGCCACCCGCCGCATCGGCAAGCCGGGCGCCGCGCCCTTCTCGATCACTGGCCAGCCCAACGCTATGGGCGGCCGCGAAGTCGGTGGCCTTGCCTCGACCCTCGCCGCCCACATGGACTTCGCGCCGGAAAATGTTGAGCGGGTGGGACGTTTCTGGGCCGCCCCGAACATGGCGACCAAGCCCGGCCTGAAAGCCGTCGATCTCTTCCGCGCCATCAACGAAGGCCGGGTCAAGGCGCTCTGGGTGATGGCGACCAACCCCGCCGTCTCGCTCCCCGATGCGAACCGCGTCCGTGAAGCGTTGGAATCTGTCCCCTTCCTCGTTGTGTCGGACATCATCGCCGACACCGACACCAGCGTCCATGCCGACGTCCGCCTGCCCGCCGCCGGATGGGGCGAGAAGGACGGCACCGTCACCAACTCCGACCGCACCATCAGCCGCCAGCGCCCCTTCATGGCGCTCCCCGGCGAGGCGAAGCCCGACTGGTGGATCGTCAAGGAAGTCGCCCGCCGCATGGGCTGGCGCAACGCCTTCGCCTATGACCGGCCCGCCGACATCTGGCGCGAACATGCCCGCCTGACCGCCTATCAGAATGACGGCCAGCGCCTGCTCAACCTCCGTGCCCAGGCCACCATCGGCAACGACGCCTATGAAGCGATGGAGCCCTTCCGCTGGGGTGGTGAGAAGCCCTTTGCCGATGGCCGCTTCTCCACCCCCGACGGCAAGGCGCGGTTGGTGCTGACCAAGCAGATGGACCTTCAGGAGCCGCTCAAGCAGTGGTCGATGACGCTCAACACCGGCCGTTACCGCGACCAATGGCACACGATGACCCGCACCGGCCTGTCGCCCAAGCTCGCCCGCCATCGCGAGGAACCGCTGGTCGACATCCACCCCAAGGATGCGGAGGAGCTGGGCATTTGCGACGGCGACCTCGCTCGGGTCCAGACCGCGCAGGGCAACAGCATCTTCCGCGTGGCGTTCAGCGAAGGCCAGCGCGTGGGCGAAATCTTCACGCCGATCCACTGGACCGATCAAGTCTCGACCGGCGGCCGTACCGGCCTGCTGCCCCGCCCGCTGGTTGACCCGCATTCCGGCCAGCCCGGCTTCAAATCGACGCCCGCCAGCATCGAAAAGGTCGCGACGGAATGGAAGGGCTTCCTCATCCTGCGCGGTGAACAGCCCGCCAAGGTCCCCTGTCTCTGGGCCACGAAGGTCACCGTTCCGGGCGGCGCGCTCTACGAAGTCGCGGGCAATGGCGATCCCACGCGCCTTGAAGCCTGCCTGCCCAAGGGCGACCGCGTCGAAGCCGTCGACATGACACGCGGCACCCGCCGCATCGCCATCATCCGCGAAGGCAGGCTGGCGGCGGTCCTCTTCGTCACCCGCACCGGCCTGCTCCCCTCGCGCGACTGGCTCATCGGCCAGCTCGAAGCCGAAGAGGTGGGCGCCTCCGTCCTCGCCGCGCGCGGTCCCGGCAACCAGCCCGACAAGGGGCCGACCATCTGCGTCTGCTTCGACATCGGCCTCAACCAGATCGTTGCCGCCATCCGCGACCAGAGCCTGGTCGACGTTCCCGCCATCGGCAAGGCGATCGGCGCGGGCACCAATTGCGGGTCCTGCCGTCCCGCGCTCGCCAACATCCTCGCCCAAATTCCGCAGGAGGCCCTTCATGCAGCCGAATGAATTGATCGCTCCCGGTGAAGTCTGGCTGGTCGGCGCAGGCCCCGGCGACCCGGACCTCCTCACCCGCAAGGCTGAAAAGCTGATCGCCGCGGCGGAGATCGTCTTCTACGACGCGCTCGTCGGCCCCGGCGTACTCGACCTGATCCCTGAGGGCGTCGAGCGGATCAGCGTCGGCAAACGCTCCGGCCGCCACAGCAAGGCGCAGGAGAGCATCAACGACCTGCTCCTCGCCGCCGCCAAGGCAGGCAAGCGCGTCGTGCGCCTCAAAGGTGGCGACCCCTCGGTCTTCGGCCGCTCGTCCGAAGAGATGGAGCATCTGGCCGCCGACGGCATCCGCTTCCGCATTTGCCCCGGCATCACCACCGCCAGCGCGGCGGCGGCGAGCGGCAGCGCCTCGCTCACCCTGCGCGGCAAGGCGCGCGGCCTGACGCTGGTGACGGCGCATTTGAAAGCCGGTGAGCCGCTCAAGCTCGACTGGGAAGCGCTGGCCCGTCCCGGCGGCACGCTCGGCATCTATATGGGCCGCGCCGCCGCTGGAGAGATCAGCCGCCAGTTGATCGCCGCCGGACGCGATCCCGAAACGCCGGTGATGGTGGCGGTGAACGTCTCGCTCCCCACCGAACGCCTGATCCGGGGCAAGCTGTCCGCGCTTGCCTTTCTGGTCGCCACGATCAGCGATGAAGACCCGACCCTGCTGCTGATTGGTGAAGCGGTGGCGGGAACGTCCATGCCTGTAGGGGTTGCAGCCAGCGTCGCTCTTCAGCTTTGAAGACCGGCTCTTTGCAACTTTTGCCCTGAGCTTGCCGAACGCCCCCGAACTTAGTTGGAAGGAAGGGAGGGGGCTTCGGCAAGTTCAGTTCGGCTCGCGCCAGCGCGCCAGATCCTCCGGCCGATTGATATTCGGCAGCACCAGTTCCGGCCGCTCCACCACCCGCGCGCCCACCCGCTCGATCCACCCGAAGATCGACCGATTATTCTCTTCCGCCAGATGCGCGTCCAGTTCGTCCGCGAGCGACGCAGGCCAGAAGCCCGCAAGCTGCTGCCCTTTCAGCACCGCCCCACTGTAACCCACAAGCGCCTCCACCAGCGCCGCCGGATAAACGGGCATGTCGCACCCCGTCGTCAGCACCGCGTCATAGCCCTGATCTCGCGCATGATGCAGCGCCGCGTTCAGCCCCCCCAGCGGCCCCATGTCCGACGCAGGCCGATCCGCCAGCCCCGTCAATCCCTCGACGCTCCGACCGCAAACCACCACCGCCTCCACCTGCGGCGCGATCGCTGCCACGGCATGCTCCATCAACGTGCGCCCGTCCGGCATTAGCGCCATCGCCTTGTCGCTCCCGAACCGGCTCGATCGTCCCCCGGCCAGTATCGCGCCCAGCAATCGCATCGATCCACTCCTTGGCAATAGCCTCACTTTCCCCTATGGCGCGCCGCGTGAACGGGCAACCGTTCGCGAAAGAAGATCGCGCCGGAAAGGGAATGCGGTGCGGACGGGATCACCGTCCAACTCCGCGGCTGTCCCTGCAACTGTAAGCGGCGAGCGCGATGCACAGGGAAACCCGCATGCCTTCAAAGGGGAAGGCGAGGGGGACCAGCCACTGGACCAAAAGTCCGGGAAGGCGTGCATCACCGCGACGACCCGCGAGCCAGGAAACCTACCGGCGCATGGTCGCTCTTGCCTTGGGTCCAGGGATAGGTCCGGGCACGGTGTTTTCCGTCTGAGCGACGAAGCGGCGCAGGGCCGCATCGGTGCGCGTGACGGGGCTGGCGTCTCTTCTTCCCGCGCACCGGCCGCTCATGCGGCAGGCCCTGGGCTCATGTCGCATGGCGCTCAGGGAAGACAGACATATGATCAGGACCGGAATTTCACTGCTGGCGCTCCTCGCCGCCACCCCCGCTCTCGCCGAAGATTCGGGCGAGATCGTCGTCACCGCGCTCGGCATCGAACAGCCTACCGATGAAGTCGGGCAGGCGGTGACCGTGATCGACGAAAAGACGATTGAAACGCGCCAGAATGTCAGCGTCGTGGACCTGCTGATCACCACCCCCGGCATCCGCTTCAACCGCACCGGCAGCCTGGGCAACGTCACCAGCGTGTCGGTGCGTGGCGCCGAAACGACGCAGACGCTGGTGCTGATCGACGGCGTGAAGGTCAACGACCCGAGCGGCATCGGCGATCAATATGATTTCGGCAATTTGCTTGTCGGCAACATCCGCCGGATCGAGGTGCTGCGCGGTTCCAACTCCATTGCCTATGGCAGCCAGGCGATCGGCGGCGTCGTCAACATCATGACCGGTATCCCAAGCGAAGGGTTCGGCGGCAAGGCGTCGGTCGATTATGGCTATGCCGATACGCTGAATGCGAAGGCGGATGTATCGGGCACCAGCGGCATATTGTCGGGCGGCGTGGGCCTCGCCTATTTCCGCACCGATGGCATCTCCGCTGTCTCTTCCGATTTCGGTGGCGCGGAAAAGGATGGCTATGAAAATATCACTGGCAATGCCCGGCTGAAGATCGACTTCACCGATGATCTGAGCCTCGACCTGCGCGGCTATTATATCAACGGCGATCTCGACTATGACAGCTTCTTTGGCACGCCGGCCGACAGCCCCGACGTCGCGAAGTCCAATCAATATATCGGCTATGCGGGCGTGAATTTGGCGCTGTTCGACGGCAAGCTGACCAACCGGGCGGCCGTTACCTGGTATCAGCAGGATCGCGATTATTATTTCGTGCGCGGCAACGCCCCGGACTTCGGCTATTCCGGGACGAACCTGCGCTTCGAATATGAAGGCGTCTATCAGCCCATCGATGACGTGAAGCTGCTGCTCGGCTATGAACATGAGCGGCCCGATTATGAGTTTTTCGGCTTCGGTTCGCAGGAAAGCCACCGCGCCAACATCGACAGCATCTATGCGCTGGCCGTGGTAAAGCCGGTAGCGGGCCTGTCCATGACAGCAGGGGTGCGTCATGACGATCACAGCCAGTTCGGCGGCGCGACGACGTTCGGCGCGAACGCCAACTACACGCCCAATGGTGGCGCGACCAATTTCCGCCTGAGCTACGGGGAGGGCTTCAAGGCGCCGTCGCTCTATCAGCTTTACGATACATTCAGCGGCAATCCGAACCTGAAGCCCGAGCGTTCGAAGAGCTACGACATCGGCTTCGACCAGAATCTGGGGAGCGACCGGGCGGTGCTGTCCGTCACCGGATTCTGGCGCGACACGCGGGACCAGCTGAATTACGACAATACGACCTTCACCTATGGCAATCTGGATCGCACCCGCGCCAAGGGCGTGGAAACGACGCTGACGCTGCGTCCGGTCGATGCACTGACCTTCACCGCCGCCTATAGCTATGTCGATGCGCGTGATCGTTCGCCGGGCAGCGCGGCCTTTGGCGAGCGCCTGCTGCGCCGCGCCGCTAACGCCGTCAGCGCATCGGTCGATTATGCCTGGTTCTTCGGCCTGTCGACCGGGGCAACCGTGACGATGGTCAGCGACAGCGTCGATCTCGACCCCGTGACCCGCAACCGGGTGCAGATTGACGGCTATGCGGTAACGGATATCCGCGCGTCCTTCCCGATCACGGAAAGGCTCGAAATCTATGGTCGCATCGACAATCTGTTCGATCAGGAATACGCCACCGCCTATGGTTATGGCACCTACGGCCGGTCGGCCTATGGCGGCGTGCGTGTCCGCTTCTGACGGTAGAAGGTGAAGGGGGTGGGCGACTGCCCCCCTTCATCGCAGGGGCGCGGCCTTTGGCTGCACCCTGCCTTTTGCGGCGTCCGCCTGCGCCACGATGCTGCGCGCGGCCTGCACATAGGCGGGGCCGCCGCACACGGTCCACGCTTGCGGTACGTGGATGCGGGGGATGGATCGCAGCACCGGGTGGTGCAGCATTTCCGTCCCCTGATCGACGACCTTTTCGCTGCCTTCTTCCACAATCAGATAGTCGGGCCTGGCCGCGATCATCTCCTCCAGCGGCACCTGCGCCAGCGCTGGCTTGCCAAGTTTCGCAGCCAGATTGGTGAGGCCTGCGCGCCGGATCAGTTCATCGACCAAAGTGCCGGTCCCGGTCATATATCCGCGCCGCTGATAATAGGCCGCCACGCCGCCGCGCCGGGACCGGGGCAGGGCGGCAAGGTCGCGCTCCATGCCCGCGATCATCGCCTCGCCCCGCGCGGGATGGCCGACAACGGCCGCCACCTGCCGGATCTGGTCGCGGATGGCGGCAAAACTGTCCGCGCTCGCCAGCCCGAGCTTGCGCCATCGCCCATCCGGCGCGCCGACAACGCCGCCAGCGCCATCGGGAAAGCCGATCACCAAATCGGGACGCAAGGCCAGCACCTCTTCGGCCGGGCGTTTCAGCACTGGAAAGCGCCGCGCCTTGGCTACCGCCGCCGACAGTTCCGGATCATGCCCATAGGGGCTCAAGGCTGCGATCTGCCCCGGATCGGCGAGCGTCAGCACATATTGGTCGGAACAGGTGTTGAGCGACACGATACGCTTGGGCGGCGAGGGCGCAGCGCCGGTCAGGCTGAACGCCAGCAGTGCCGCGATGATCTTTCTGCGCATCAACTCGCCTCCTGGACGTTCAGTGCTCCTGCGAAGGCAGGAGCCCAGTTGAGACCGTCTAGACTGGGCTCCTGCCTTCGCAGGAGCACGGAGGTGACCTGCTCTACCGGGCAGCAGCGGAGAAGCAAGCCATGAGCGCGCGCCGCCACCCGATGCTCCTGCCGCTTTTGTTCGCGCTGACCCTGCTTGCGGCGTTGGGATCGCTGACGCTGGGCGCGGTTGCGCTCTCTCCCGCTCGTATCCTCGCCGTGCTGACTGGTGGCGGTGATGAGGTTGCGCGCGCCATCCTTGTCGACCTGCGCGTCCCGCGCATGCTGCTCGGCCTGATCGTCGGCGCTATGCTCGGCCTCGCCGGGGCGGCGCTTCAAGGTTATCTCCGCAATCCGCTTGCCGAACCTTCAGTCCTCGGCGCGTCGAATGCCGCCGCGCTGGGGGCGGTCTGTGCGCTTTATTTCGGGCTGGCGCAGATTCATCCCGCGATCCTGCCGGTCCTTGCCATCGGCACCAGCCTGATCGCCATAGCCGCGCTGTTCCTGCTGGCGGGGCCTTCGGAAAGCCCGCTGACCCTGATTCTGGCGGGCATCGCCGTTGCGACATTGACGGGGGCGGGGATCAGCCTGTCGCTCAACCTTTCACCCAATCCCTTCGCCGCGATGGAGATCATGAGCTGGCTGATGGGCAGCCTTGAGAATCGCAGCTACGCCCATGTCTGGATCGCGCTGCCCTGCGTCCTCCTCGGCGCCGCGCTGCTGATCGCCGACGGCCGCAGCCTCGATGCACTGACCTTGGGGGAGGAGGGCGCCCAAGCACTGGGCGTGGACCTTTCCAAGGCACGGCTGCGCATGATGCTGGGCGTCGCGATCGGCGTCGGCGGAGCGGTTGCCGTGTCGGGGGCGATCGGCTTTGTCGGCCTTATCGTCCCTCACTTGGTCCGTCCCCTCACGGATCGCTCCCCTTCGGCCATCCTGCTCCCCTCGCTGCTCGGCGGTGCGGCGCTGCTGACGCTGGCGGACATCGGCGTTCGGCTGATCCCCACCAGCAGCGAACTCAAGCTCGGCGTTCTGACCGCATTGCTCGGCGTCCCCGTCTTCCTCGTCCACCTGATGCGGGAGCGGCGGCTATGGTAACCATCCGCACTGAAAACCTGTCCGTCCGCCTTGGCCGCCACGCTGCCGTGACCGACGTCACCACGACGCTGGAGCCGGGGCAACTGGTCGGCATCATCGGCCCCAATGGCGCTGGCAAATCCACGCTGATCCGCGCCCTGCTCGGCCTCATCCGCGCGGAAGGTGGCGAAGTATCGATCGACGGCCTCCCGATCGCCAGCCTCAGCCGAAAGGACATAGCGCGCCGAGTCGCCTATCTACCGCAAGGCCAGACGCTGCACTGGCCGTTGCTTGTCGAACGGTTGGTAGCGCTCGGCCGCATGCCCCATCTCGGCCCACTGTCCCGCCTGTCTCCGCAGGATGAGGCTCTAGTCGATGCCGCGCTAGCCCGCGCCGATGTCCTCCACCTGAAAGGCCGCATCGCGACCGAACTATCAGGCGGCGAGCGCGCCCGCGTCCTCCTCGCCCGCGCGCTGGCAGTAGGCGCGCCAGCCCTGATCGCCGACGAACCCCTCGCCGCGATCGACCCCGGTCATCAACTGGATGTCATGGACCTGCTCAAGGCCGAAGCCCGCACCGGCTCGCTGGTCGTGACGGTGCTGCACGATCTTGGCATGGCCGCCCGTTATTGCGATCGATTGCTGCTGATGGACAATGGCAAGCTTGTAGCCGATGGCAAGCCGCTCGACGTCCTGACGGAACAGAGCCTTGCCCAAGTCTACGGCATCTCCGCCTGCATCGAGCCCGATGGCGAATGGCCGCTGATCCTGCCAACCGGGCGGATCAAAAGCTAACCACCACACTCCGTTCGCCCTGAGCCTGTCGAAGGGCTTCTCTTTTCTTTTAAGAAGGAAAAGGCTTCGACAGGCTCAGCCCGAACGGGGTGAGGTGAGTTATTCTCCAAATGCCTTGGGCGCAGCCGCCACCACCGTATAGGTGCCCGCACCAACCTCCGACACTTCCAGCGCCCGCTCGGCAACCCCGCCACGCCCGAACCGGAACGCGCCATCAATCCCCGAAAAGCCCCCCGAATCGCGCAGCCGCGCCGCCGGGAACACCGTCCCCGGTTTCCAATCCCGCGCAATCCGCACGGTCAGCAGCACCGCGTCATAGCCGAGCGCTGAAAGCCGGAACGGCGCGCTGCCATAACGCGCGCGATATTTGCCCGCCAATTGTCCATAAAGCCCGTCCGACACGCTGGCGAACCACGCGCCCCGCAAAGCCGGAGCGGACGCCAGCCCGCGATCCGTATTCCACAATTCCGTGCCCAGCAGGCGGGCCGTCGCCCCGCCATTCTTCCGCACGATCGGCGCCAGCTGCAACGCCACCCGCCCGCTATCCGCGATCAGCAGCGCGTCATAGCTGGACGACGCCTGCAACTTCTTGACCGCCGCCGTCATCGAAGCAGGCGTCCGGTCGAACGTCTGCATCGACACGACCGTCCCGCCCGCACCCTCGACCGCGCGCAGAAGCGACGTGCCCGACCGCTCACCATACATGCCCTTGGGCACCAGCGCGGCGAACTTCGACAGCCCTTTGCCCTTCGCGAATTCGACGACGCGTTCGATCGACTGGTTGGGGTTATAGCCCATGATGTAGACGCCGGCTCCGGCAACGCTCACATCGTTGGAAAAGCTGATCACCGGCACATTCGCACGCGCCGCGATCGGTCCCACGACCCGCGCATCTTCCGCCAGCAGCGGGCCGAGGATCAGGCGATTGCCCTCCGCCAGCGCCTTGTTCGCCGCCGCAGCCGCGCCCATGCTGGTGTCATAGGTGGTGATGCGCACCTTGTCGGCCTTGGTATCCAACAGCGCCAGCGTGGTCGCATTGGCGATCGACTGTCCCACGCCCGCATTCGGCCCGCTCATCGGCACGAGCAGCGCGACGCGGTGGCGCAGCGTGTCGGTCGGCAGGCCCTGTGTCACATCAGGACCACTGGGAACAGGCTCCGTCGGCCGCACCGGACCCGGCCCACGCGGCACGATCGACTGACAGGCGGCGAGAGCCAAAGCGCTGGCGGCGAACAGGATACGCGCACCGCGCTTCATTGCCGCGAACATGTCCGCTTGCCGGAGGGCATCCGTCTCTGTCATCTGGCGTCCTTATGGAAGATACAACTTCTGGGCTGGAGCCCGGGCTTTACATCGTTGCGGGGCCGATCGGCAACCTCAGAGACCTTAGCCCGCGCGGGGCGGAAGTCCTGCGCCTTGCCGATGTGATCGCCGTGGAAGATACACGGGTGAGCGCACGTTTGCTGCGTCACGCGGGATCGGATCGCCCGATGATCCCCTATCACGACCACAGCGCCGAAGGCGTCCGCGCCCGCCTGATCGAGCGGATGGCGAGCGAATCGGTCGCGCTCCTGTCCGATGCCGGAACGCCGCTCATTTCCGATCCGGGTTACAAGCTCGTCCGCGACGCGCGAGCCGCCGGGCGCAACATCACTACGCTGCCCGGCCCCAGCGCCGCCATCGCCGCGCTAACCCTGTCCGGCCTTCCCACCGACCGCTTCCTCTTCATGGGCTTCCTCCCCGCCAAACAAAAGGCCCGCGCCGACACCCTTGCCGAAGTCGCCGCCCTGCGCGCCACGCTCATCTTCTACGAAAGCGGCCCGCGCCTGTCGGAAAGCCTAGCCGCCATGGCCGAAGGACTTGGAGACCGCGAAGCCGCAGTCTCCCGAGAAATCAGCAAAACGTTCGAGGAAACCCGCACCGGCACGCTGACCGAACTCTCCGCCCGCTACGCCGACGCCCCGCCCAAGGGGGAGATCGTCGTCATCGTCGGCCCGCCCGGCGAAGCCCCCCCAGCCAGCGCCGAAGACGCCGACGCCGCCCTCCTCGAAGCGATGCAGCGCCTTCCCGTCTCCAAGGCTGCGGGAGAGGTTGCGAAGAAACTGGGCCTAGACCGCCGCGCCCTTTACGACCGCGCGCTGGAACTGAAGGGGTGAAGCGCCAACAGGCCGAGAAGCGCGGACGGCAGGCCGAACGCATCGCCGCATGGTGGCTGCGGCTCAAAGGCTGGCAGATCGTCGGCCGCCGCCTGCGCACCCCTGCGGGAGAGGTAGACCTTGTTGCAAGACGTGGCGCAATGCTCGCCTTTGTCGAGGTAAAGGCCCGCGCCACCGCCGCAGACCTCGACCTCGCGATAGACGAACGCCGCCTCTCGCGCGTCGCGTCCGCCGCCGAAATGCTCTTCTATGACCTTGCAAAGCCGGGCGACGACATGCGGATCGACGTGATCCTCCTTGCGCCGGGCCGTCCGCCGCGCCATCTGGCGAATGTCTGGCATGGGGGCTGATCCTTTCATCCCCGGAAAAAGGATTGGACATGACTGAGCTCAACCCCCTCACCGTCGCCGTGCAGATGGACCCGATGGAAGGGATCAACATCGCGGGCGATTCCACCTTCCACATCATGCTGGCGGGGCAGGCGAGGGGGCACCGGCTCTACCATTATCTCGCGCCCGACCTCACCTATCGCGACGGCCGCGTGCTGGCGAAGGCGCGTCCAGTAAAGGTTCAGAAGGTCAAAGGCGATCATTTCGCTTTCGGTGAGCCCGAGATGCTCGACCTCGGCCGCGACGTCGATGTCGTCCTCATGCGGCAGGACCCGCCCTTTGACCTGAGCTACATCACCGCCACCCATTTACTGGAACGGGTGCAGGCCGAAACGCTGGTGGTGAATGATCCCGCCGCCGTCCGCAACGCGCCCGAAAAGCTGTTCGTGCTCGACTATGCCCGCTTCATGCCGCCGACCATGATCACCCGCGACCTTGCGGAAGTCCGGAGCTTCCTCGCCGAACATGGCGAGATCGTGGTCAAGCCGCTCTACGGCAATGCGGGCAACGCGGTCTTCCATGTCGGTCAGTCCGGCGCCAACATCTCCGCGCTCGTGGAACTGTTCAACGCTTCATGGGTCGAACCCTTCATGGTTCAAGCCTTCATCCCCGGCGTCGCTCAGGGCGACAAGCGCATCGTCCTCATCGACGGCGAGATCGCAGGCGCGATCAACCGCATTCCCGGCGCAGGCGAGATCCGCTCCAACCTCGCGGTGGGCGGATCAGCCGCGCGCACCGAACTCACCGACCGGGAGCTGGAAATCTGCGCCGCCATGGGGCCGGAACTCAAACGCCGGGGCCTGCTCTTTGTCGGCATCGACGTGATCGGCGGCGAATGGCTGACGGAAATCAACGTGACGTCCCCGACCGGCATCGTGTCGATCGACGCCTTCAACGGTACGGACACAGGCAGCATGATCTGGGACGCGATCGACGCCCGCCTCGCCGCAAGAGTAGCTGCTTGAGCTACCTTCAACCGTCTAACAAAAACCCCGTCATCCCAGCGACCCGCAGGGCGGCGTCAGCCAACGCTGGGACCTCGTGCCCCAAGCCGTGCCATCAAAGCGATTCCAGCCTCCGTTGGAATGACGAAGTATGACCAACTGGGTCCTCCACCTCATCGACGCAGGCGGCTATTGGGGCATTTTCGCCTTGATGGTCATCGAAAATGTCTTCCCTCCGATCCCGTCCGAACTCATCATGGGCATTGGCGGCATCCGCGTCGGCCAAGGCCGCATGGCGATGGAGTGGCTGCTCGTCGCGGGCACGCTGGGCACCACGGTCGGCAATTATTTCTGGTATCTGGTCGGCCATATATTGGGCTTCGCACGACTCAAGCCGCTGGTGGACCGCTATGGTCGTTGGGCTACGCTGGAATGGCGGGACGTTGAGGCGCTCGATCATATATTCGGCAAATATGGCCAGATCGTCGTGTTCGTGTTCCGCTTCCTCCCCGCCTTCCGCACCATGATCTCGCTCCCCGCCGGGCTGTTCCGCATGGGGCATGGAAAATTCCTCGCCTGGACGGCGGGCGGCGCGCTGATCTGGAACATCATCCTGGCCTATGCAGGCTACATTCTCGGCCAGAATTTCCGCGACATCGACAAATATGTGGGGCCTGCGGCGACGGCGTGCGTGGTCGGGGCAATTGCGCTCTACCTCTGGCGCTTGGCAACCTGGAAGCCGAGGGGCTGAATGGGCTGTTCCCCCTCCCGCAGGCGGGAGGGGGCTAGGGGGTGGGCTGGCGCAACGTTGGATTGAGTCTTGTAACGGCGAGGTCGAAGCTCGCTACGCTCGCGCCCACCACTAACCCTTCAAACGAGTCACGCGCCTCGTTTGAACGTTTACGGGAGGGGAACAGCGTCCCTCCGCCCAACTCAAGCCCGAGGATGCGCATTCCGATAAACATCCAGCAAATGCGCCGCATCCACCTGCGTATAAATCTGCGTCGATGACAGGCTGGCATGCCCCAGCAATTCCTGTAAAGACCGCAAATCCGCCCCGCGCCCCAGCAAATGCGTCGCAAAGCTGTGCCGCAAAGCATGTGGCGTCGTCCGATCCGACAGCCCCAGCCTTCCCCGCGCACCCTGCACCGCGCGCCGGATCAAAGCCGCCGACAGCGGACCACCCCGCGCCCCCCGAAACAGCGCCTCATCCCGCTCCACAGGATAAGGGCAAACCGCCACATAAGCCTCGATCGCCGCCCGCACCTGCGGCAACAGCGGCACTTGTCGGCTCTTCCCGCGCTTGCCCGTCACCCGCAGCGTATCGCCCAGCGGCAGCACGTCGCCCATCAGCCCCATCGCCTCGCCGATCCGCAATCCGGCGCCATAGAGCAGCAGCAGCACCGCCCAGTCCCGCGCGCCGATCCATCCCTCCCGCGCGGTCTCCGCAATCTCTCCCGCCAGCGCCACCGCCTCGTCCGGCGAGATTGGCCGGGGCAACCCCCGCTTCACCTTCGGCCCTTTCAGCAGCGGCACCCGCGCATCCTCGCCGCCGGTGAATTTCAGGAATCCCCGCACCGCCGACAATTCCCGCGCCGCCGATCCATTGCCGATCCCGTCCATCCGCCGCGCCGTCAGGAACGCCCGCAGGTCAGCCTGATCCACCCGCGCCAGGCCCGCCGCCGTCACAGCTTCCCCGCGATGCTCCGTCAGGAACGCGATCAACCGCTCCGCCGTCGCCATATAGGCGCGCACCGTGTGCGTGGATCGCCGCCGGTCCAGTGCCAGATGCTGCCGCCATGCCTCCACAAGATCCCTGCTCGCGCTCATGGCGCCAAGTCTAGGCGATGGCGTCCCCAAACGGAATCCCCCGATCAACCGGCCCTTGAAAATCCCGCCCAGATGGGCACATGAGGCGCATGGCAACCGCACCTGACATGGCCGACATGCCCACGGGCACGCTGCTGCAAATCTCGCCGCGCATTGGCCGCGTTCTGGCGCCCAATCCATCGCCCTTCACCTATACGGGCACACAGACCTATCTGGTCGGGTCAGAGGACGTGGCGGTGATCGATCCCGGCCCCGCCGATCCCGATCATCTGGCCGCGCTGCTCGCCGCGATCGCAGACCGCCCCGTGCGCGCAATCCTGTGCACCCACACCCATCGCGACCACAGCCCTGCCGCCGCGCCGCTTTCTGCACAGACCGGCGCGCCCATCATCGGCTGCGCGCCGCTGGTGCTGGACGATGACGGCCCGCGCGCCGACGCCGCCTTCGATCCTTCCTATACGCCCGACCGCATCCTCGCCGACGGCGAACAGGTGACGGGCGAGGACTGGACGCTCGAAGCCGTCGCCACGCCCGGCCACACCTCGAACCATCTCTGCTTCGCTTTGGTGGAGGAACACGCCCTCTTTACCGGTGATCATGTCATGGGCTGGTCCACCAGCGTCATCTCGCCCCCGGACGGGGACATGGCCGACTATATGCGCTCGATGCAGCGGCTGCTCGATCGGCATGATGCCATCTATTATCCCGCCCACGGCGATCCGGTGCCCAATCCGCGCCGTCTGGTGCGTGGCATGATGGGGCATCGCAAGCAGCGGGAAGGGCAGATCATGCGCTTCCTTCAGCGCCACGGCGCGTCCGAAATCCCGGCGATGGTGGCGCAAATGTATAAAGGCGTCGATCCGCGCCTTCATCCCGCCGCCGGGCGTTCGGTCCTTGCTCACCTTATCGACCTGAACGGGCGTGGCGTGGCGGAGGTCGCAGGGGATGGCCGCTGGCAATTGCGCTAGGGGAAACAGTTACTGGCCAACCGCCGCGCCGCCCGCTAGGGGCGCGGTCAAAGGCCCGTGAGGAGTAGGGACATGAACGCCATCACCGGAATCCCGCAGGGGACCGACCTGCGCGCAGAGATCGACCGGCTGCGCAAGGAACGCAACGCCGTCATCCTCGGCCATTATTATCAAAAGCCGGAAATTCAGGACCTGTCCGATTTCGTCGGCGACAGCCTCGAACTGTCCCGGAAGGCAGCGGAAACGGACGCCGACGTCATCGCCTTCTGCGGCGTGCGCTTCATGGCCGAGACCGCCAAGATATTGAGCCCCGAAAAGATCGTCGTCCTGCCCGACATGGACGCCGGTTGCAGCCTAGAGGACAGCTGCCCGCCCGCCCAGTTCAAGGCATTCCGTGAGGCGCATCCTGACCATATCGCCTTGAGCTACATCAACTGCTCTGCCGAGGTGAAGGCGCTGTCCGACATCATCGTCACCAGCTCGTCCGCCGAAACGATCCTCAGCCAAATCCCGCGCGACCAGAAGATCATCTTCGGCCCCGACAAGCATCTGGGCGGTTACCTGAAGCGCAAGTTCAACCGCGACATGCTCCTGTGGCCGGGCGTCTGCATCGTCCACGAAGCGTTCAGCGAAACCGAACTGCTCAAGCTCAAGGCCCAGCATCCCGACGCCCCAATCGCCGCGCATCCCGAATGCCCGCCCTATATCGTCGATCATGCCGATTATGTGGGGTCCACCAGCGGCATCCTGCAATATGCCAAGACGATGACCGGCGACACGCTGATCGTCGCCACCGAACCGCACATCATCCACCAGATGCGCAAGTCGGTGCCTAACAAGAATTTCATCGGCGCACCCGGCGCGGACGGCAACTGCAACTGCAACGTGTGCCCCTATATGGCGCTCAACACGATGGAAAAGCTGTACCTCGCGCTCCGCGACCTCCAGCCCCGCATCGAAATGGAAGAAGGCCTCCGCCTCGCTGCAAAGAAGAGCCTCGACCGCATGCTGGAACTCGCCAGCGGCACGGTAGGCAAGGGCGATGTGGGCAGTCGCTGAACGATCAACACACCTATCGCCGTTCGGGCTGAGCTTGTCGAAGCCCCTTCCTTCTTGAAGTAGAGCCCTTCGACAGGCTCAGGGCGAACGGGGGTAAAAGTTTCATCTGGACCCCAAAGGGATACCCATGACCTTCACCTTGCCCGGCTTCGACCTAGACGCCTTCATCGCCTCAACTCTCGCCGAAGACCTCGGCCCTGACGGTCGCGATGTCACCAGCGAAGCGGTCATCCCCGCCGATGCGACCTTCGAAGGCGTGATGGACAGCCGCGACGCGGTGACGCTCGCTGGCCTCCCCATCGCCGCCGCCTTCTTCCGCGCCCTCGACCCTGACGTGAAGATCGAGCTGCTCCGCCAAGACGGCGACCGCGTCGCGCCAGGCACTGACATCATGCGCATCCGCGGCAAGGCCCGCGCCATGCTGACCGCCGAGCGCTCCGCCCTCAACACCGTCCAGCACCTCACCGGCATCGCCACCATGACCCGCGCCTATGTCGACGCGATCATGGGCACCGGCGCGACCCTGCTCGACACGCGCAAGACCATCCCCGGCCTCCGCGTCCTCGAAAAATATGCGACGCGGCAGGGCGGGGCGACCAATCACCGCATGGGCCTGTGGGACGCGGCGATGATCAAGGACAATCATGTCGCGGTCGCAGGCTCCGTCGACGAAGCCGTCCGCCGCGCCGCCGCCGCCGGGATCGAGCGCATCATCGTAGAGGTCGACCGCATCGACCAGATCGAACCCGCGCTCGCCGCAGGAGCCACCCACTTGCTGCTCGACAATATGGACGCGCCCACCCTGCGTGGCGCCGTAACCCTCGTCGGCGGCCGCGTGCCGACCGAAGCCTCAGGCGGCGTCACGCTCCAGACCATCCGTGCCAAGGCGGAAACCGGCGTCACCTACATCAGCGTCGGCCGCCTCACCCAATCCGCCCCCGCCGCCGACATCGGCCTGGACTTCGCTTTCGCGTAAAGCCTCTTAACCCTCGATCGTCACCGTCGAGGGATGATGCTTATCCAAATGCTTGCGGATAATCCGCAAATTCTTCGTGTTGGACTTGAACAAAAAGTCGAACACATCGCCCGCAAAGGGGATCGCGCCCACGACCGTGTCGAACCCCACATTGGCCGCCATCCGAGTCAGCTGCCATTTCGACATGCCCAGATTGCGCGCCTCCCACACGATCCAGGCGCCCATGGCCGCAGTCGCCAAATCACCCACCACCGGGATCAGCCCGACCAGGCTGTCCAGCCCCACGCGCCGATTGGTGCCGGGAATGACGAACAATCCTTCCAGCATCGCCTCCATCGCCTCGATCCGCCGCCGCACCGAAGCGGGGTCGCGGCCAAAGCCCGGCAGGTCACGCACCACGCGGTCAAACTGGTCTTGCGATAACGCCATGCTGTTCCTCCTGCCCCTTAATTGGTGGCGCGGAACAGATGGTTCAATGGATGCCGCGCCCGTGGCGAGGGCATGAAGCCGGTCAGCCGCCGCGACACCAGCGACCAGCGCACCGGCGCGCCCAAGGCGATATAGCCGTTATGCGCCTGCATCAGCGCCTCGGCCTGCGCCACCCGCGCCATGCGCTCGGCCGCGCTGCCTGCCATGCTCGCGGCCCGCAACTGTGCATCGGCCTCCACCGAGCAATGCACCTTGCGCGCGCATCCGGCGCGGCCGAGATACCAGAGCACGCTGTCATAGGCGGCGACTTCATCGATCAATCGCAGGTCGGCATCATCCTTCATGCCCACCCGCTCGACGCCCAACCCGATCATCGCCAGGTCATGGCGGACCAGCGCGAACAGGCTCGTCGCGCCCGGCCCTTGCGGCAAAGCCACTCGCAGCACCGGAGCATCGCCATTGTCGCTGCGCCACCGCGTGATGACCGCACTGGCCGCCGATCGCCGGTCCCCCAACGGCATCGCTGTCCAATCCGGCGCAGTCGGGGGCCGAGGCAGATCAAGCTGCGTAGGCACGATCTTGTCGGTAATGGCCCACCCGCCCAGCGGAAACAGGATGGGCAACTGGCTGCGATCGATCGCCATGTTGATCGCCCGCCGCACGCCGTCATCGTCCAGCAGCTTGCCCTTGCCGGTCACGGCAAATCCCAACAGCCCCTGCACCGGGTCGATCCGCACCGCATCGCGATCAACCCCGGCTGGCACCAGCAGCGGCAGGTCGGCGAACCGTCCGCCCAGCACCGCCGCCGCCTTGCCCTCACGAAAACGAATGATCGCCAGCGCGGCTCTGTCCGCGCGCAATATGCGTGTTTCCCACGCCGCCGCCTTCGCCTCCTCCCCATCGTCGTCTCTGGGTGCCTTGTCGACCGGCGTCAGCGTCAACGCCTTGCCCCATGCCTCGCGCCGGTAAGGCCCGGTGCCGCCCTGCCGCGACAACAGCGCCATTTGCGGTTGCGCCAGCATCTGCAACAAATAGGGGCGGGGCTGGGACAGGCGGATCTCGATCACCTCGCCGGTCATCGGCACGACCGCCTCCACCGCGTCCAGCGGCCCGTCCGGGTCCAGCCGCCGCAACGTCTCGATCCGCGCCATCAACAGCTGCGCGACAGTCTTCGCCGTCACCTTCGTCCCATCGGCCCATAGCGCGCGCCGCAGGCGAAAGATGTAGCTGCGCCCATCCTCCTCGACGATCCAGCGCTGGGCGAGCGCGGGCAATATCTCGCCTCCCGCGTCAAAGGCGACCAGCCCCTGCGCCGTCGCCTCCAGGATCAGCTTGGCACCCGGATTGGGCAGGTTTTCGATTGGTTTGGCGAAGTCAGCGGGTGATCCGATCACGCTCACCACCACCGGCCCGCTCGCCTCCTGCGAACAGCCCGCGATCATCGCGGCCGCGCCCAGCAGGACAGCCATCGATCGAAGCAGGGGAGCAGCCACGGTCATGCGTATGACAGGCTTAGGGTTTATCAAGCTCAAGTTGAAGCTTTTAGAGCGTGATCGTCTTACATGGAAGCATCGGTACTAAGGTTGATTTTCCGTCGCCCCGGGCTTGACCCGGGGTCCCGCTGCCTCAGCAGCGTCGGAAAAGAAGCGGGACCCCGGATCAAGTCCGGGGTGACGATTACTCAAACATGGCCATGCTTTAAAATCGGGCCTCCGCCAGATCGTTTTAGGGCCGATCGACCTTCAGGAGATGGCGAGCCGAAAATGGTGGTTTTCCGTGACCCTTGAAGCGAGTCACGCGCCTCGCTTCAACGCAGCGTACTCAAAGTACGTGAGCACCGGAAGCGCGGAGAACGCCATTTGCAGGCCGCCAGAACTGAATGTCGATCGGCCCTAGCAGGGCGAGCGAGGGGCAGGGCGATCGCACCTGTCCCGGAACAGGATTTCATTAACCACGACTCCACATTGGCCGCCCTTTTCCAACCGTCTATGTCTTTAGTTATGCGTATCCTTTCGACGATCCTGCTCGTTTCCGCCGCCGCTGGCGCGGCTGCCCTGGCACAGGGGATGCCGACGCCTTTCACCGTGGCGGAAAGCGGGCGCGGCTACACCTCGCTCAAGGATGCGGTGGCGGCGATCGGCAATGGCAAGGGCACGGTCCTGATCGCGCCCGGCACCTATGCGCAATGCGCGGTTCAACAGGGCGGGGACGTTGCCTTCCGCGCCCAGACGTCGGGCAGCGTCATCCTCGACGGCATGCCGTGCGAGGGCAAGGCGGCATTGGTGCTGCGCGGTCGGTCAAGCAGCGTGGATGGCATCGTGTTCCAAAATCTGCGCGTGCCAGATGGCAATGGCGCGGGCATCCGGCTGGAAAGCGGCAACCTCACCGTCACCAACAGCCTCTTCCGCAACAGCGAGGAAGGGATTTTGAGCGGCGACTCGCCGGGCAACAGCGTCACGATCGACAAATCCACCTTCCGCCATCTTGGCCGGTGCGACCGCGATCTGGATTGCGCCCATGGCATCTATATCGGTCGATATGGCAAACTTACCGTCACGCGGTCGCGATTCGATCAGGGTGATGGCGGCCATTATCTTAAAACCCGCACGCCCCGCGTCACCATCACCGGCAACAGCTTCGACGACAGCCATGGCCGCCTCACCAACTATATGATCGACCTGTCCAACGGGGCGAGCGGTGAGATCAGCGGCAATGAAATGGTGCAGGGCCGGGACAAGGATAATTACAGCGCCTTCATCACCGTCGCTCCGGAAGGGCGCGAACATGACAGCAACGGCCTGTCGATCGCTGGCAACAGCGCGTCTTTCGTGCCCGGCCTGCAACGCAGCAGCAGCTTCGTCGCCAACTTCACAAGCGACGCGGTGAAGATCGGCGCGAATCGCCTCGGCACCGGCATCAAGGTCAGCGATCGCCGCTAAAGGCCCGGCTTGCGCCTTCGGTTGCGTCGCCCGATAATGCTGTCATGCGCAGCACCTATGATTCCGCCACCGTCCGCCTTTATCATCTGAGCGACAGCGACGAAGGCGGCGCTGCGACCACCCTCTTTTACGGCCCGTTAAGCGAAGCCGTGCATATAGCGCAGCAACAGCCTCAGGAAATCCAGGACGGGCTGTTCATCGCGACCGACAATGATGTGGTTGCCTGGCTGGATTTGCAGGAGGACTGAACGCAGTCCTTCTGGATTAGGAGGGCTTGTGCAGAAGTTGGAAGGCTTTTTCGAGGTCGATTATGACCGCGATCGCAAGCTGCTACATATCACCACTTACGGCTTCTGGAATCTGGATGCGGTCGATCAGTTCGGCCGCGCGCTCGAGGAAGAAGTCCGCGCGGCGGATCCGTCGTGCGACGTTCTGGTCAATACCTGCCGCACGGAAATCCATACCCCCGAAGTCAGCGAAGCGCTCGGTCGCCTCTCCTACACGCACAAGGATTCGGATACCGGCCGCATCGCCGTAGTCTCGCCTTCGGTGCTCCTGCGCATGCAGACGAGACGGCTGCAAAATATGAACACAACCTACGGCTATTTCGAAACCGAGCAGGAGGCTCTCGACTGGCTCGCGACTCCTGCTGATTCGTCGGCGCCGCAGACGCGCGCCGCTGGCTGAAGCGACCGGGATCGCTCGTGCGGCGGTTGCGGCGCTGCTCAACCGTCGGCAAAGCCGAAAGGCGCGTAGCCCCGCCGATAGTCCTCCGGCAGCATTTCACGCCCGATGGGCGGCGCGGATCGCGCCATGCACTGGCTCCGGTGGCACAGGCGGCATGTCAGTCCGATCGGCGTCGGCTCGGACGCCCCAAGTCCCTGCGTATAGATCAGCCGATGGGCATGTTCGGCCGCGCAGGCGAGCGCGATCGCCCGCTCCACACGCGGCGCGCCCCAGCCGCCGCCGCCCGCCGTCACCCTCCGCGCGATCGAGAAAAACCGTTGTCCGTCGGGCAGTTCCAGCCATTGCGTCACCACCTCTCCGGGCCGCTCGAACACATGATGGATCGACCAGAGCGGGCATGATCCGCCATGCCGCGCAAAGGGAAAGCCCGCGCCGTCCAGCCGCTTGCTGATATTGCCCGCCCGGTCGACGCGCAGGAAAAAGAAGGGCACGCGTTCGTGCCCCGGCTTTTGTAGCGTGGTCAGCCGGTGCGCCGTCTGTTCAAAGCTCGTTCCGAACTGCCGGGCTAACGCTTCGACATCATAGCGCCGCGCCTCCACCGCCTTGGCGAAGGCCGCATAGGGCATCAATATGGCGGCGGCGCCATAATTGGCGAGGCCTTGGCGGGCCAGCTGGCGTCCGCTCGCGCTGGAAAACTGTCCGTCCTTCAGCAGGGACTCCATGTCCGTGCGCATCTCCAGATAGGCGATCTGTATCGCCAGTTGAAAGGCGGTGCTCGCGCCGTCCAGCGCATCGTCGATCAGCACCGCGTCGCGATGCCGGTCCAGCCGCCGCATCGATCCTGCCATGACATCGGGCGGCAGGCGTCGGACGCGCAGGCCATGCTTGCTTTTCAGCCATGCCGCCGTGCCGCCCGCCTGTTCGATCTGCGCGGCGATCCTTTCCCCCGCATCGTCCAGCGGCGGGAAACTGTTGCGCCGCGCGCCCACGAACCGGCGTGCATCGGCCGCCGGGTCCGGCGCTTCATCGGGCGCGTCGGCGCGATCGCTGCTCCGATCCGCGAGCGCCATCTGCTCCTCGCGATAGGCGGTATGCAGCCGCAATAACGCTTCGCTGAACCCCGGATAGTTGATCGCAACATCTTGCATCGCCAGCGCGGGCAGGTCGATGTCGGCGAACATCGGGTCCTTCAACGCTGCCTGCAACCGCGCCGTCTGCTCCGCGCCGCCGTCGCCTGCCAGCTCGCTCATGTCCATCCGGTATGTGCGCGCCAGCCGCAGCAGCATGTCCGCCGTCAACGGCCGCTGGTTCCGCTCCAGCAGCGCGACATAGGAAGCGGAGATTTCAAGGTCCGCCGCCATATCGGACTGCGTCAACCCCAGCTCCCGCCGCAACCGCCGCAAGCGCGGCCCCATATAGACGGGACGATCCTTGGCCATGTTCGCTTGCGCTCCTGTGCAGACATTACAACTATACAGAGAAAGTTTGTAAAGATCGACAATTGAACCTCACAGCCCCTCCCGCCGCAGGTCATCCTCCCTCAAAAGGTTTTTAATTCGCCAATTCATTCAGGGGATTCCCATGACTTACGCCCAACAAATCACCCGCGCCTCCTCCCTGCTGGGCGAAGAGCCCAACTGGAATGGCATCGCCGCCGATTCGGTCGCCAGAATGCGTCTCCAGAACCGTTTCCCCACCGGCCTCGACATCGCCCGCTACACCGCCGCGATCATGCGCCGCGACATGACCGCCTATGATGCCGACCCCGCGAACTACACCCAGTCGCTGGGTTGCTGGCACGGCTTCATTGGCCAGCAGAAGATGATCAGCATCAAAAAGCATTTCGGCACGACCAAGGGCAAATATCTCTACCTCTCCGGCTGGATGATCGCGGCGCTGCGTTCCGAATTCGGCCCGCTCCCGGATCAGTCGATGCACGAAAAGACCAGCGTCCCCGCGCTGATCGAGGAACTCTACACCTTCCTGCGTCAGGCCGACGCCCGCGAACTCGGCATGCTGTTCCGCGACCTCGACAAGGCGCGCGAGACGGGCAATGAAGTTGAGGTCCATCGCCTCACCAACGCGATTGACAATCACGAAACCCACATCGTCCCGATCATCGCCGACATCGACGCAGGCTTCGGCAATGCCGAGGCAACCTATCTGCTCGCCAAGAAGATGATTGAGGCGGGCGCCTGCGCGCTCCAGATCGAAAATCAGGTTTCCGATGAGAAGCAGTGCGGCCATCAGGACGGCAAGGTCACCGTTCCGCACGAGGACTTCCTCGCGAAGATCCGCGCCTGCCGTTATGCCTTCCTCGAACTCGGCATCGATGACGGCATTATCGTCGCGCGTACCGATTCGCTCGGCGCCGGTCTCACCAAGCAGATCGCCTTCAGCCGCGAGCCGGGAGACCTTGGCGACCAGTATAACAGCTTCCTCGATGTCGAAGAGGTCGCCGATCCATCGACCCTGCGCGGCGATGTCGTCATCGCCCGCGACGGCAAGCTGCTGCGTCCCAAGCGCCTGGCGTCCAACCTTTTCCAGTTCCGCCCCGGCACGGGCGAGGACCGGGTCGTCCTGGACTGCATCACCTCGCTTCAGAACGGCGCCGACCTGCTGTGGATCGAAACCGAAAAGCCCCATGTCGAACAGATTGCGGGCATGGTCGACCGCGTCCGCGAGGTCATTCCGAACGCCAAGCTGGTTTACAATAACTCGCCGAGCTTCAACTGGACGCTGAACTTCCGCCAACAGGTGTTCGACAACTGGCAGGCCGAGGGCAGGAACGTTTCCGCCTATGACCGCGCCCGCCTGATGAGCGCGGACTATGACGCCACCGACCTTGGCCGCGAGGCTGACGAGAAGATCCGCACCTTCCAGAAGGACGCCGCAGCGCGGGCGGGCATCTTCCATCACCTCATCACCCTGCCGACCTATCACACGGCTGCGCTGTCGACCGACAATCTGGCGCGGGAATATTTCGGGGACGCCGGGATGCTCGGCTATGTTGAGGGCGTCCAGCGCCGCGAAATCCGCGAGGGCATCGCCTGCGTGAAGCACCAGAATATGGCGGGCAGCGACATCGGTGATGATCACAAGGAATATTTCGCCGGTGAGGCAGCACTGAAGGCTGGCGGCAGCCACAATACGATGAACCAGTTCGCAGCTTGAAGAACCAAGGAAAGGAGGACGAAATGACTGAACCCACGAGGTCCCGCGCGGTTTTCTCGACCGAGGATTTTTCGCTGCTCAGGACGGCGGTGGCCGATTATCTGCAGAAGGTGAAAGACACGCCGGAATCGGTGAAGTTCGCCAACCTGTATCACCGGCTCGGTCGCCTGCGCTAATCGCCCGCTGTCGATGAGAGAAAGCCTGCCTCCGGTGATCCCGGCGGCAGGCTTTTCTAATCACCGTCAAGCCCGCTTTGTGCTTTCGCCCGAACGGCTGGACGCTTATCCTGCAGGTGTCAGACCCGACGGGAGAGCCCCCATGCCCTACACGCTCATTACCGCGAACCGGAATTATTCCAGCTGGTCACTGCGTCCCTGGGTGCTGATGAAGGCGCTCGGCATTCCCTTCGCGGATCGACTTGAGCCCTTTGTGCAGAGCATAAATTACTCTGCCTTCCGCAACTTTTCACCAACCGGGCAGGTGCCGGCCTTGATCGATGGCGATCGGACGGTGTGGGATTCCCTCGGCATCACCCTCTATCTTGCCGATCGCCACCCTGCCGTATGGCCACAGGAGGAATCCGCCCGCGCCTTCGCCCAAAGCGCCGTTGCGGAAATGCACAGCGGCTTTGCGACCCTGCGCAACGAATGCCCCATGAATGTCGGCGTGCGAGTCGAACGCGACCTGCCCTCGCCACAGCTGAACCGCGACATAGCGCGGCTTTCGGAATTGTGGGGGGAGGGGCTGAAGCGCTTCGGCGGTCCCTTCCTCGCCGGGCCAGCCTTCACCGCGATCGACGCCTTCTACGCGCCCGTCGCATTCCGGGTACGGACCTATGACCTGAACGTCGGGCCAGTGGCGCACGGATGGGTCGATCACATGCTGGCCCACCCCGCAATGCGGGAATGGGAGGCCGCTGCTCTCGCCGAAACCTGGCGGGAGGAAAGCCATGAGGCGGATGTGGGCGCCGCTGGCCGCATCATAGAAGATTACCGCGCGTCCTGACCTGCCCCTTGCAAGCCTGCTATCGGCGTAGACAGCAAATATTGGTCCCATGCCCCCTTTCGCCGCGCCCGCTCTGGGTCTAGGGGGAAAGGGTTATGGTCAAGCCCCGCACGCTGTACGAGAAGATTTGGGACGCGCATGTCGTTGAACGCCGTCCCGATGGAACCTGCCTCATCTATATCGACCGCCACCTCGTACATGAGGTGACGAGTCCCCAGGCCTTCGAGGGTCTAAGGATAGCGGGCCGCCCGGTGCGCCGCCCCGATCTGACGCTCGCTGTTCCGGATCACAATCTGCCCACGACGCCCCGCCGCGATGCGCAGGGCAACCGCATCCCCATCGCCGATCCAGAAAGCGCGCAGCAGCTTGCCGCGCTGGAAAGAAATGCGCCGGAGTTCGGCGTTCGCCTGATCGGCGATGCGGATCTTGAACAGGGGATTGTTCACGTAGTGGGGCCGGAGCAGGGCTTCACCCTGCCGGGCACGACGCTGGTCTGTGGCGACAGCCACACCAGCTCGCACGGGGCGCTAGGCGCGCTGGCCTTCGGCATCGGCACGTCGGAGGTCGAGCATGTGCTCGCCACGCAGACGCTGCTTCTGAAGCAGTCGAAGACCATGGAAGTTGTTGTCGAAGGCGAACTGGGCTTCGGCGTCACGCCCAAGGATGTGGCGCTGGCCATCTGCGGCCGTATCGGCACGGCGGGCGGCACCGGCTATGTCATGGAATATCGCGGCTCTGTCTTCCGCGACATGTCGATCGAGGGTCGCCTGACCGTCGCCAACATGTCGATCGAGGCGGGCGCGCGTTCGGGCCTGTTCGCACCGGATGACAAGACCGTCGCCTATCTGAAGGGCCGCCCCATGGCGCCCAAGGGTGCCGATTGGGATGCCGCCGTCGCTTATTGGAAGACGCTGGCGACCGATGAAGGCGCGCAGTTCGACAAGACGATCGTGATCGAGGCCGCCGACATCGTGCCCAACGTCACCTGGGGCACCAGCCCCGAGGACGTCGTGCCCGTGACCGGCGTCGTTCCCGATCCGGAAAGCTTCGCCGACGCGTCCAAGCGCGCCGCCGCGCAGAAGTCCCTCGACTATATGGGCCTCACCGCCGGACAGCGGATGGAGGACGTGGTCGTCGAACATATCTTCATCGGCAGCTGCACCAACAGCCGCATAGAAGATTTGCGCGCCGCCGCCGCCCTGCTGAAGGACAAGCATATCGCCAGCGGCATCAAGCAGGCGCTGGTCGTTCCCGGATCGGGTCTGGTGAAGCAGCAAGCCGAAGCCGAAGGGCTCGACCGCATCTTCACCGATGCCGGGTTCGAATGGCGCGAACCCGGTTGCTCTGCGTGTCTGGGCATGAATCCGGACAAGGTGCCTGCCGGAGAGCGCTGCGCTTCCACCAGCAACCGCAACTTCATGGGCCGCCAAGGCCCCGGTTCGCGCACCCATCTCGTATCCCCCGCCATGGCAGCCGCTGCCGCCATCACCGGACATCTGACCGACGTGCGAGAATTGCTGAACGAAAAACAGGGAGAGGTGGTCGCATGAAGAAGGTATTCTGGGTGCTGGCGCTCGGCGCGCTGGCCAGTGCCGCCATGGCGGCGACCCTCGGGCGTGCGGAAGACAGCCGCCGCCTGGAGACCAAGCGGGCGCATTGATGGACAAGCTGAATATCGTTGAGGGCAAGGCCTATCCGTTCGGGATGAAGAATGTCGATACCGACATCGTCATTCCGGCGCATTGGCTGAAGACCATTTCGCGCTCGGGCCTTGGCAAGGGCGCGTTCGAAGTGCTGCGCAAGGAACCGGGCAACGTCTTTGACGATCCGGAATATGCTGGCAGCCCGATCCTGATCGCGGGCGACAATTTCGGCTGCGGGTCCAGCCGCGAACATGCCGCCTGGGCGCTTGCCGACCTTGGCATCAAGGTGGTGATCGCGCCGAGCTTCTCGGACATTTTCTCCGGCAACGCGTTCAAGAACGGCATCCTTACTGTGGTTCTGCCGCAGGAAGCGATCGACCGCCTGATGGAGGTCGCGAAGACCGATCCCATCCATGTCGATCTGGAACATCAGACGGTCACGACGCAGTTTCAGGATCGATTCCAGTTTGAAATCGATCCCTTCCGCAAGCATTGCCTGCTTGGCGGGCTGGACGAGATCGGGTTGACGCTGGGGCAGGCTGACACGATCAGCCAGTTCGAGGCGAAGGACGCCGGGCTGCGGCCCTGGCTTGTTCCTGCCGTTGCGTAACCGTCCCGATCTTCCTATCTCATCCCAGACTTCAGCTTCTTTTTGACAAGGCACAGGCATGACGACTTTCGATGATCGCGAAAAGGCCTTTGAAAATATGTTCGCCCATGACCAGGAAATGCAGTTCCGCATTCAGGCGCGGCGGAATCGGCTGCTCGGCGAATGGGCGGCGGTCAAAATGGGGCTGACGCCGGAAGAGACCGACGCCTACGCCAAATCCGTAGTGCAGGCCGATTTCGAGGAAGCCGGTGATGAGGATGTCATTCGCAAGCTGGTGGGCGACATGACCCAGGCGGGCGTAGACATTGACGAGCCAGGCGTGCGAGCGGCTCTGGAAGAGCAGCAGGTGATCGCGCGCCGCCAATTCATCGAAGCCCAGTAAGCAGGACGGACACGCCCCATGCCAATGGCTGCCGACGATATTGCGGACATGATCCGGGCGGCTATTCCGGACGCGGAGGTCGAAATTACCGACCTCGCCGGTGATGGCGATCATTATGCGGCGCGCGTCGTGGCGGAAAGCTTCCGGGGCATGAGCCGGGTCGCGCAACAGCGCGCCGTCTATGCCGCGCTTGGCGGCCGGATGGGCGGCGTGCTCCATGCCTTGCAACTGACCACTGCCGTTCCCAACTAACCGCTATCATTTTTCATGCGCGCTGATTGCCTTTTTGCAGCGCCCGACAGGACTGGACCGACCCATGACCGACGCCGTGCATCAGCGGATCGCTGATATTGTGAACAGCAATGACGTCGTGCTCTTCATGAAGGGCACCCCCCTGTTCCCGCAATGTGGTTTTTCCAGTCGTGCAATTGCCATCCTCGATCATCTGGGCGTTGCCTATGAGTCGGTGGACGTGTTGCAGGACCAGCTGGTGCGGCAGGGCATCAAGGCTTTTTCGGATTGGCCGACCATCCCCCAGCTCTATGTGAAGGGCGAATTTGTCGGCGGCAGCGATATCATGATGGAAATGTACGAGGCCGGTGAGCTTCAGCAGCTGATGACCGACGAAGGCGTTGCAGCGGCCAACTGAAGCGCCGCAATCAGACTTTAACGATCTCTGGAAGGATAGCGTCCAGTAGCAGCATGGCTGCTGGCGTAATCTTCAGATGCTGCCCTTTGCGCTCGATCAGGTCCAGTTGGGCGAGCCGCGCAATGGCAGCTTCATCAATCAACTGCTCGACGGGGATACCGGATAGCGCCGAGATGCGATCAAGATCGACGCCCTCCGCAAGCCGCAATCCCATCAGCAGCGCTTCACGCCCGCGATCTTCTGGCGTCAACGCTTCCTCGCTTTGCAGTCCATGGCCGTTGCGCTGCACGGCACCCATCCAGTTTTCGGGCTTTTTATGCCTTAGCGTCGCCATCCCCTCGCGCCGTCCATGCGCGCCGGGACCGATCCCGGCATAGGTGCCATAGCGCCAATAGGTAAGGTTGTGGCGGCTCTCCTGACCGGGCTTCGCATGATTGCTGATTTCATAAGCGGGCAGTCCGGCCGCCTCGGTCATGGCCTGCGTCTGCTCATAGAGGGTCGCCGCATAGTCCGGATCGGCGGGCGTCAGCTTCCCCTGAGCAACGAGCGTGGCGAACCGTGTGCCCGGTTCGATCGTCAGCTGATAAAGCGACAGGTGATCGGTGCCAAAAGACAGGCCGCGCGCCAGCTCCGCCTCCCAGTCCGCCTCGCTCTGGTCGGGCCGCGCATAGATGAGGTCCAGGTTCACCCGCCCGAATACCGATTGGGCGACATCCAGCGCGGCCAGGGCCTCGCCCACATCATGCGCCCGGCCGAGAAAATGCAGCGCCTGATTATCGAGCGCCTGTACCCCCAGTGACACGCGGTTCACCCCCGCATGCGACAGATCGGTGAAGCGCGCCGCTTCCACCGAACTCGGATTAGCCTCCAGCGTAATTTCCATGTCCGCCGTTGGCCGCCAGTAGCTGGCTGCAGCGTCCATGATGTTCGAGACGATCTCCGGCGGCATCAGCGATGGCGTGCCGCCGCCAAAGAAGATGGATGACAGCGGCCTCCCGCCAGTCAGCCCCGCTTCATGAGCCAGATCCTCCAACAGCGCGGTGCGCCAGGCATCGGTATCGATGTCCGCACGGACATGGCTGTTAAAATCGCAATAAGGACATTTGGAAACGCAAAATGGCCAGTGCACATATAAGGCCATAGGTTCAGGCGCGGGGGCCGGGGAATCGATCGGGGGCAGGGGCATGAGTGGGGGGGTCCTTAGACGGCTTTGGGCCGCACGGCTAGCAATGGCAGCGCTCGCGATGACAGGGATCATTGCTGATCAGCCCACGAAAGCCTCCCCGTTGGGCCGGGCGGCGCCGACCCAGACGGTCATGCCCGCCGCCTATTACGGTATGGAAGAGGCGGAACGCGGCAACCTATTGCTGCGCGACGTCGTACTGGGCATGCACAATGACGAGCGCCAATCTCTGGGCCTCACGCCGTTGGCATGGGATAGCGCCCTCGCTCAGGATGCTGCCCAATATGCCCAGCAGATGGCCGTGACCAACCGCTTCCAACATTCCCCGCGCGCATCCCGCGCTGTTCCCAGCGGTGAAAATCTTTGGATGGGTCCGCGCCGCCTCTACGGATATGAGACGATGATCGGCGCTTTCCTCGATGAAAAGCGCTTGTTCCGGCGTGGAGGTAAGCTGCCGGACATCAGCATGTCGGGCCGCTGGGAAGATGTCGGCCATTATACGCAGATGATCTGGCGCGGCACGCAGAAGGTCGGCTGCGCCCTCGCCGAAGGGCAGAATTACGATTATCTCGTCTGCCGCTATTTTCCAGCGGGCAACGCCTTTGGCAAAGGCCCGCTGGACGCCGATGACAGCCCCTTCGGCGCCCGTCTGGCCAGCATGGGCGAATAAGCCCGCGTCGCGTTTTTTAAAAAACCGCCGCGACCAGCTGCGCGAAAGCATCCGCACGATGGCTCATCGCATGTTTCTTTTCCGGCTCCATCTCGCCAAAGCTGATCGTGTGGCCCAGCGGCTGGAACATCGAGTCATAGCCAAAGCCCTTGTCCCCGCGCGGCGGCCAGATGAGGATGCCGTCAACCCGCCCCTCAAAAGCCTCGACATGACCATCGGGCCAAGCCACCGCCAACGCGCAGATGAAATGCGCGCCATGCCCGGCATCAGGCCCCTTGGCTTCGATTGCATCCCAGACGCGTTGCATCGCGATGCTGAAATCCTTCGTCTCACCCGCCCAGCGAGCGGAGAAGATGCCCGGATCGCCATTCAGCGCCTCAACGCACAGCCCGCTATCATCCGCCAGCGCGGGAAGCCCGGACAGGTCCGCCGCCTGCATTGCCTTCAGCTCTGCATTGGCGATGAAGGTCGTGCCCGTTTCTTCCGGTTCGGGCAGGTCCAGCGCTGCTGCTGACACAGTCTCGATCCCATAGGGGGCCAGCAGTTCGCCAATTTCCCGCACCTTGCCGGGGTTATGGCTGGCGATCACCAGCTTACCGGGACCCAGCTTGCGGATCGCCTGTTCCTGTCCGAAATCGTCGCTCATGATTATGTCATTCTCCCCGTTCGCTTCGAGCATAGTCGAGAAGCGCGTAGTGCATAGATAGCATTTCTCGAAACACTCGAAACGAGCGGACGAACGCGCTTAGCGGCCCGTCGCCTTGTCCTGAGCAGCAAAAATCTGCGAGCAGCCGATGCGCGCCAGACGTAGCAGGCGCAGCAGCTCTTCCTCGTCATAGGCGGCGCCCTCAGCCGTCGCCTGCACTTCGGCAAACTTGCCATCGCCGGTCAGGATCAGGTTGGCGTCGGTTTCGGCATTGCTGTCCTCGGCATAATCGAGGTCCAGCACCGGCGTGCCATTATAGATGCCGCAGCTGATCGCCGCGACCTTCTGGATGATCGGATCTTCGGCCAGCGCACCCGAAGCGATCAGCTTGTCGATGGCGATGCGCAGCGCGACCCAGCTGCCGGAAATCGCCGCCGTGCGGGTGCCGCCATCGGCCTGGATCACGTCGCAATCGATAACAATCTGCCGCTCGCCCAGCTTTTTCATATCAACGACGGTGCGCAGCGACCGGCCGATCAAACGCTGAATTTCCTGCGTGCGGCCCGACTGCTTGCCCTTGGCTGCCTCACGGCTGCCGCGCGTATGGGTGGCGCGGGGCAGCATGCCATATTCCGCCGTCACCCAGCCTGAACCCTTGCCGCGCAGGAAGGGCGGCACCTTCTCCTCCGCCGAAGCGGTGCACAGCACCCGCGTATCGCCGAAGCTGACCAGGCAGCTGCCCTCGGCATGGATGGTGAAGCCGGGCTCCATGGTGATGTCGCGCATCTGGTCGGGCGCGCGGCCGGAAGGACGCATAAAATTTTCTCCGAAGGGTTCAGTCGGTGCGGCTTAGCGCTGGGAGCGTCGTCTTGCCAGTGGCGATACGTGCGAAAGATGGTAGGAAGCGCCCATGCAGTTGCGTCGGATGATGATTTTCGCGGTCGCGGCCCTGACAGCCGGTTGTGCGGCAGAGCGGGTTGAACTTGAAAAGCCCGCTGCCCGCGGTGACACGATCCGTTTTTCGGCGGGGCCCTGTTTCGGCGTCTGCCCCAGTTACAGCCTGCAGGTGACGCCTGATGGCTCAGGCTTGCTGGAGCCTGAGCGGTTCACGGCCGTTCCGGGCGCGACGCGCTTCACCGTTACCCCAGCGCAATATCGCCGTTTCCGCGCCGCGCTGGCGCAGTTCCGGCCTCCCGCAGGAACAGTCCGGCGCATCACCCATGGGGAGAATTGCACCCGCTTCGCGACCGACATGCCCGGCTACACCATCGAATGGACCAGGGATCAGCAGCCGACCACCCGGCTGGAGTTTCAGTCGGGATGCATGGACGCCGGTTATGGAAAGCTGCGTGCCACCATTGCGGCCGTTCCCCGGATGCTGGACATCGACGCGATGGTGAAGCCGTCCGCCGTCAGATAGCCCCGGCTTGAGTACGGCCCTTCGCTCGCCTAGATAGGGGCGCATGGCGGTCACACCAGTTACCGAACTCAATGAGCGGGCGCGCGACGTTTTCCGGGTGGTGGTCGAAAGCTATCTCGGCACCGGCCTGCCCGTGGGTTCGCGCACCATCAGCAAAATCGCCTCGCTCAGTCTGTCGCCCGCATCGATCCGCAACGTCATGCAGGATCTGGAGGAGTTGGGCCTGTTGGCCGCCCCGCACACTTCGGCAGGGCGCATGCCGACCGAAACCGGATTGCGCCTTTTTGTCGATGGCATGATGCAGGCTGCCGAGCCTTCGGTCGAGGAACGCCGCGCGATCGAGGCAGGCATTGCCGAGGGTGGCCCGATCGAGGAAGCATTGTCCGCCGCCACCGCCGCGCTATCGGGCCTCTCCGCCTGCGCGGGCATCGTCATGGTGCCTAAGCGCGAGCCGGTGATGCGCCAATTCGGTTTCGTGCCGCTCAATGATCGTCAGGCGCTGGCCGTGCTGGTGGGACAAGACGGCTCTGTAGAAAACCGCGTGCTCGACATGCCCGCAGGCGTGACGCCCAGCATGCTGAACGAAGCGGCGAACTTCATGTCCGCGCGCTTTGCCGGAATGACGCTCAGGGAGGCGGGCGAAGCGCTGCGCCGCGAGATGGAGGGCGAGAGGACCGCGCTTCAGGGTGCGGCGCGGGAACTGGTGGCGCGTGGTATCGCTGTCTGGTCGCAGGATGCGGATGACCGTCCCGTCCTGATCGTGCGTGGTCAGGCGCATCTGCTGGATGATGGCACCGCCGCCGACCTGGAACGGGTGCGCCAGTTGCTCGAACAACTGGAAGGCAAGCAGGAGATTTCGCGCCTGCTGGAAGGCGCGTTGGCGGGCAGCGCGACGAAAATCTTCATCGGGTCGGAAAACAAGCTCTTTTCCCTCTCCGGTTCTTCGGTCATAGCCGCGCCTTACCGTGGCGGCGATGGCCGTGTTGTCGGCGTGGTCGGCGTCATTGGCCCGACGCGCTTGAACTACGCGCGAGTGATCCCCATGGTGGATTTCACTGCGCAGACGTTATCGAGATTGATGAGATGAGCGAAGACAAGCTGAATATCGAAAATACTGAAGTCGTTGACGAACTGCCCGAGGACGCAGCGCCTGTGGGCGATGCGGCTGCTGAACGCCTTGCAGCGCTGGAGGGTGAGCTGGCGGCGGCGAAGCAGGACGCGCTCTACGCCCATGCCGAAACGCAGAATGTCCGTCGGCGGCTTGAAAAGGAACTGGCCGACACGCGCGCCTATGCGACGACGTCGTTCGCGCGGGACATGCTCTCGGTGGCGGACAATCTGGGGCGCGCGCTGCAAACCATCCCGGCGGAACTGCGCGAGGATGAAAAGTTCAAGGGGCTGGTCGCTGGCCTCGAAGCGACGGGCCGGGAACTGGAAGGCGTCTTTGGCCGCAATGGCATCGAAAAGCTGGTGTCGGTTGGACAGCCGCTTGATCCCAACAAGCATCAGGCGATGATGGAAGTGCCGTCGGATGATGTTGAGCCCGGGACAGTGCTGGTGGAGATGCAGGCGGGATACACGATCCGTGATCGCCTGCTGCGCCCGGCCTTGGTGAGTGTTGCCAAGAAGCCCGACTGACGACCATTCACGAGCCAATCCAAAAACCCGCCGGGCTTGATCCGGCGGGTTTTTTCATATGCGGGAGGGCAGAAGGCTCCGCTGCGGACGATGCACAATTTTTCCGTGGCCGTGCGTGGGCGGCTTGAAAGGCAAGGCGCCGATTCCCAAAGCATGGTCGACGTCGCCGCTCGGATCGACGAAGCGGCCAGCCAGATCGAAAGGCTCGACCCATGATCCTGACCGCCAATGTGCCGACCAAAAACGGCAGCCGCTATCTCCAGCAGCTGTGCAAGCATTGGAGCCACAAGTTTGAAACCGACTTCGATGCGCAGCAGGGCGTGATCGCCTTTCCTATGGGGCCGATCCGCATGGCTGCCGACGAAGACACGCTGACGGTGGCTATCGACCCGGTGGAGGGTGCTGACGTGGAACGTTTCAAGCAAGTCGTGGCCGACCATCTCGACCGCTTTGCCTTTCGGGAAGCCCCGCTAAGCTTCGATTGGCAGTGACCGCCTTAGAACACATCCGTCATCCCGGACTTGATCCGGTATCTTGCTTCCAGGCTTGTCTGCGCTCTCATCGGAGCGGAATACGGCGCGCGCTGGCAAGGTGATGGGCATGCGTTATCGCCACGGCGAGCGCATCGGACGCATCCGGTCCCGCAACCTTGGCTCCCGGCAACAGCCGCGAAACCATGGCGTGGACCTGATCTTTCGACGCGTTGCCAACGCCGACGACGGATTTTTTGACAAGCCGCGCCGCATATTCGCCAACCTCCATCCCCGACCGGGATGCCGCAAGCAGCACGACGCCGCGTGCCTGCCCCAGCTTCAGCGTTGATTGCGGGTTTACGTTGACGAATACTTCTTCGACCGCCGCGCCATTGGGCTGATGTTCGAGGATCAGGTCAGTGAGCGCGAGATCAAGCGCCAACAGGCGCGTCGCAAGCGCCATTTCGGCGTCGGTCTTGATCTGCCCGTTGGCGATGTGGGTGAGGCGATTGCCGTCAGCCGCGATCAAGCCCCAGCCAGTGGTGCCAAGGCCGGGGTCGAGTCCAAGGATGATCATGAGAGCATCCTCGCCCCTTCAGGTGAGAGGATAGGGAGGTTTACCGGCCTGCCGGTTAGCCGGACTTGGAGAGGGGAAGGTAGCAGCCGGATTCTCGACGCCGAACAACCCTCTCCCCGCCGGGGAGAGGGGAGGGTGTTTATCAACCCAGCTTCTCCATGACCTCGTCGGACACTTCATAATTGCCCCACACGGTCTGGACGTCGTCATCATCTTCCAGCGTGTCGACCAGCTTCATCAGGGTCGCAGCGCTGCCTTCATCGACTTCGACGGTCGTCTGCGGCTTCCAGGCGAGCTTCGCGCCTTCGGCCGGGCCGAGCTTGCCTTCCAGCGCCTTGGCGACTTCGTGCAGCGCGTCCATGGCGGTCCAGATTTCATGTTCGTCTTCGTTCGACGACACATCGTCCGCGCCCGCTTCCAGAGCAGCCTCGAAGATCGCATCGGCATCGCCAGCGCTTGCCGGATACGTGATCAGGCCCATGCGGTCGAAGCCATGGCTGACCGCGCCAGACGCGCCCAGATTGCCGCCATTCTTGGAAAAGGCGGTGCGGACGTTGGTCGCGGTACGGTTGCGGTTGTCGGTCAGCGCCTCGACGATGATCGCGACGCCGCCGGGGCCGTAGCCCTCGTAGCGGATTTCCTCGTAATTCTCCGTGTCGCCGCCGATCGCCTTGTCGATGGCGCGCTGGATATTGTCCTTGGGCATGGACTGCGCCTTGGCCGCGTTGATGGCGAGGCGGAGGCGGGGGTTCATGTCCGGGTCGGGCATGCCCATCTTCGCCGCCACGGTGATTTCGCGGCTGAGCTTGGAGAACATCGAGGAACGCTTTTTGTCCTGCGCGCCCTTGCGATGCATGATGTTCTTGAATTTGCTATGGCCGGCCACGGCCTGCTCCTAATCTTGTCTGATCCGAAGCGCGCTCTCTAGCGGGCGTCCTGCCCAAGCGCAACTAGACGAGGATCGCGGTGCCGGATGCCGACACCATCAGCATCGACCCGTTCGAACCCAGCACTTCATAATCGAGGTCGACCCCGACCACGGCATTGGCGCCCAGCGTCGCCGCGCGCATCCTCATCTCGCCAATGGCCTGTTCGCGGGCGCGCTGGAGGACATCCTCATAAGCGCCCGAACGGCCCCCGACGATGTCCCGCACACTAGCGAACAGGTCACGGAAGAGGTTGGCGCCCACGATCACCTCGCCGGTGACGATGCCGAGATATTCCTTTGCCGGACGCCCTTCGAGGCGGCTGGTGGTGCTGACGATGATCTCGGACATGACGTGTCTCCCTGCGTCTTGATGCGGTCGAGGGGCCTGTCTTGTAGGAAGAAAGGCCCTTCGACAAGCTCAGGGCGAACGGCGAGGGATGGATTATTCCATCCCGAGCGCGGACAGATAGGTTTGGAGAATAGCTTCCATTTCCTGCCGGTCATGCTGCGGCATTTTGCGCAGGCGGACGATCTGGCGCATGATCTTCGGATCATAGCCGGTCGCCTTGGCCTCCAGATACACGTCCTTGATATCGTCGCCGATGCCTTTCTTCTCTTCCTCGAGCCGCTCGATGCGTTCGATAAGAAGGCGTAGCTGATCGGCGGCGACGTTGCCCTCGCTCATATAATGTATCTCCGGATTGAATGTGAATCGGGTTGGCGCACGCTCCTAATGATTGTCGGCGTTCTTCGCCACACTCTCCTGCATCTTTGCGATCTGTTCCGGCGTCGCCTCGCTCTGATGGCGTTGTTTCCACTCCGAAAAGGGCATGCCGTGGATGATTTCGCGCGCCTCGTCCTTGCTCAGATTGCCGTCGGCTTCCGCGATCCAATCGGCAAGGCAATTGCGGCAAAAGCCCGCCGTTCCCATCAGATCGATGTTCTGGACGTCGGTCCTGTGCTGCAAATGCGCAATCAGGCGGCGGAAGGCGGTTGCGGCAACCGCATCGTTGAGCATATTGTCGGCCAAGGCGATCCTTTCGCTGATCTACATCATCCTGTCGTGCAGTAGGGATAATCGAAAACGGCGCTCTGGCAAGCCAGGGCGCGACCATGACGGCCAGGAGCTTTTTGAGAATGACGAAACTGCCGCCCCGTTCGCGCAAGGTCCGGATTTTGGCGACCCTTGGCCCCGCGAGCGACACGCCGGAAGTGATCCGCGCGCTGTTCATCGCCGGGGCAGACGCTTTCCGCATCAACATGAGCCATGGAGCGCATGAGGATCATGCGTCGCGTATCGCGTCCATCCGGGCGCTGGAAAAGGAATTCGGGCGGCCGACGACCATATTGGGCGACTTGCAAGGACCCAAGCTGCGTGTCGGTACGTTCAAGAGCGGCCTTGCCGTTCTGGAGGTGGGTGCATCCTTCATACTCGACCGCGACGAAACGCCGGGCGACGCACGGCGCGTGAACCTGCCACACCCGGAAATCTACGCGGCGCTGGTCCCTGAAACCCGGCTGCTACTGGACGACGGCAAGCTGGTGCTGCGGGTGAAGAATGTGTCCGATGACCGGATCGAAACGGTGGTCGAGGTCGGTGGCACCCTGTCGAACCGCAAGGGCGTTAACGTACCCGATGTGGTCGTTCCCGTACCCGCCTTGACGGAAAAGGACCGGCGCGACCTGAGCTTCGCTGTTGAGCAGGGCTGCGATTGGATTGCCTTGAGTTTCGTGCAGCGCCCCGAGGATCTCGCTGAAGCGCGCAAGCTGATGGGCGGCCATGGCGCGCTGATGGCGAAGATCGAGAAGCCCGCCGCGGTCCAGCGGCTGGAGGAGATATTGGAGCTGGCCGACGGCGTGATGGTCGCGCGCGGCGACCTGGGCGTCGAACTGCCGCCCCAGGCCGTGCCGCCGCTTCAGAAGCAGATTGTCGCGACGGCCCGGCGCATGGGGCGGCCGGTGGTGGTCGCCACGCAGATGCTCGAATCGATGATCAAGGCGCCGACGCCCACCCGCGCCGAAGTGTCGGACGTCGCCACCGCCGTCTATGATGGCGCCGACGCGATCATGTTGTCGGCGGAAACCGCGGCGGGCGATTGGCCCGAAGAGGCGGTCGCGATGATGGATAGCATCGCCCACAGCGTAGAGCGTGACCCCGGCTATTTCGCCCGGCTGCATTTCACCGAAACCAAGCCGGACGCGACTACCGCCGACGCGCTGGCGGAAGGGGCGGCGGGCATCGTCTCGGTCGTTGGGGCAAGCGCGATCACCTGCTTCACTTCATCAGGCAGCACGGTGCGCCGTGTAGCGCGCGAGCGGCCGCTGACGCCGATCCTGGCGCTCACCCCCCGGCTCGACACCGCCCGAAAACTGGGTCTGACCTGGGGCGTGCATGCGGTGCGCACCAAGGATATCGACACGTTCGAGGAAATGGTCGGCAAGGCCCGGCGCATGGCGCTGCGGCATAATATGACGCAGAAGGGCAGCAAGATCGTTGTGTTGGCCGGGGTCCCCTTCGGCACTCCGGGGTCAACCAACGTGCTGCATGTCACCGCCATTCGCGGTGATGAGCTTACAGGGCGGGATTAAGCTGTAGCAGGCCTTGCGCTGCAAGATCGCGGCGCAAGGTCTCTGCGTCCCGGAAGAGGTGGCTGCGAATGCCTAGCGCTTCCGCCGCCGCGACATTTTCTACCCGATCATCGATGAAGAAAGCCTCCTCGGTGCGCAGGCCAAAGCGGCTGAGCGCTAAGCGGTAGATGGCAGGGTCGGGCTTCACCAACCCTTCAGCGCCAGACACCAGAATGTCGCGAAAGTTAGCGAAGAAATCCGCCTCCCGCGCGTGAAAGGACTCCCAGAATTCCGCGCTGAAATTGGTGAGGCCGTAGAGCGCTACGCCCTGCCCACGTAATTCGCCGACCAATTGCGCCATGCCTGCAACGGCTGGTTGGACGCTGTCGATGAAACGCTCGCCCCATATCCGAATCAGCGCTTCATGTTCCGGATGGCTATCGATCAGTTCAGCGCTGGTTTCCGCGAACGGACGGCCCATGTCGTGCTGGCAATGCCATTCCATCGACACGACATCGCGCAGAAACGCGTCGAGCGCCCGATCATCATCGATCAGGCGCTCGTAGAGGAGCCGAGGCTCCCAATGGTACAGAACCTGTCCGACGTCGAATATGACGGCGGAGATCGGCTCGCTCAATTAGCCCTGGCGGGCCTTGAAGCGGCGATTGGTCTTGTTGATAACATAGGTACGGCCGCGACGGCGGATCACGCGGTTGTCCCGGTGACGGCCCTTGAGCGACTTGAGCGAGTTGCGGATCTTCATGGAAGTCAGCCTTCTAAGAATCTTGCGTGATCGGAAAATCGAAGCGCAGCCCCTATGGGTGGGGCGGCTGAAAGTCAAGGGCGGCTGGCCGCACTTTTGCCCCGTTCATGCCATATGCAGCAAAGACATGGCTTCAACTGTTGAAGGGATATCCGGTTCGGCATCGTCTATCGACTGCCGCATCTTTGTCGGAGATTAGCATGATCAAGCAGATACTCCTTCCCTCATTCCTTGCCCTGTCACTCGCCGGATGTGCGACGGCGGTGCCACCCGTCGAGGTAACCCGCTTCCATGTCGGAAATCCGGCGCAAAACGGAACGTTGGCGGTGGAAGAAATGGCTGCGAATCCCGATGCAGGGCTCGAATTCCGGACCTATGCCGCTGCTGTCGAGCAGGAGTTGCAGCGTGTTGGTTTCATCGCCGCACCTGCCGGAGCGCGCAGCGACTATGTGGCATCGGTCGGTTTCCGCCGATCTTTCCGTCCGACTGGCTACGGCAATGATGGCAGGCCCGTGAGTGTAGGCGTTGGCGGAGCAGTCGGCAGCGGCGGCTATTCAGGGCTGGGCTTGGGTATCGGCATCAACCTGTCGGGACGGCCGAAGGATATGGTGACGACGGAGTTGCAGGTGCAGATCCGCAGGCGATCCGATTCGACGACGATCTGGGAAGGCCGGGCATTGACCCAGGCGCGCGAGGGTACGCCCGCCGCTCAGCCCGGTATCGCCGCGCAAAAGCTCGCCAGTGCGTTGATCGGGGGCTATCCGGGGGAATCGGGGCGCACTATAACCGTGAAATGACCATCTCGATCAGCAATGCCTTCGACAGCGGCAATATTCGCGTTCTTTCCATTATCGATACTGGCGACAGGGTCCGGGCCGAGCTGGAGATCGTCAAGGACAGGCAAAGCGACTTCTACCAATGGTTCCACTTCCGCATCGCGGGCGTTGCCGGGCGGGAAGTGGAATTGGCTATCGTCAATGGCGGGACCTCCGCCTATCCGGATGGCTGGCCGGGCTATAAGGCGCGCATCAGCGAAGATCGGGAAGTCTGGACGCAGGCGGACACCCGCTATGCCGACGGCGTCCTCACCATCAGTCTTTCGCCGGATCGCAACGCGCTGTGGGTCGCATATTTTGCGCCTTATTCGATGGAGCGGCACCACGACCTGATCGCATGGGCGGGTTGTCAGCCGGGGGTCGAGCATCGGGAATTGGGCCTGACGCTCGACAAGCAGCCCCTCGACCTTCTGACGCTGGGTGATGGGACAAAGCAGGTCTGGCTCTACGCCCGCCAGCATCCCGGCGAGACGATGGCGCAGTGGTGGATGGAAGGCGCGCTGGAACGGCTCTGCGACGAGGAGGATGCCGTCGCCCGGCTGCTCCGCGCCAAGGCGACATTCCATATCGTGCCCAACATGAACCCTGACGGCAGCCGCCGGGGACATCTGCGGACCAACGCGGCGGGCGTGAACCTCAACCGTGAATGGCACGAACCATCGATGGACCGCAGTCCGGAGGTCTACCTTGTCCGGCAGGAAATGGACCGGACGGGGGTCGACTTCGCCATGGACGTGCATGGCGACGAAGCTATCGCCGCAGTGTTCCTGGCGGGCTTTGAAGGCATCCCTTCACTCGGCGAGCGGCAACTCGCCCTCTATAATCGCTTTCGGGATACACTCGCGGCCCGGACGCCTGATTTTCAGACGGTGCGCGGCTATCCTTCATCGGCGCCGGGCAAGGGCAACCTGACCATGTCCACCAATCAGGTCGCCGAACGTTTCGGCGCGGTCGCGATGACGCTGGAAATGCCCTTCAAGGACAATGATGATTTGCCCGATCCGGAATTTGGCTGGTCCCCGGCACGGTCGAAGCAGCTTGCCAAGGACTGCCTTGCGGTTTTGGCGGAGATGATCGGGGAGCTTTGAGCTGGATGCACTGAAGGCGGTCAGCCTAGTTAAACAGGCTGGCGAGAAAGTCCCTCATCGATCGGAAGCTGCGGTGGTCCGCGTCGGGGCTGTAGGCGAGCCCCTTTTCCGGCATGTTGACCGCCTGATCGGTAAATGCGTGTCCGGTGTTCCCATAAGCATGGATCTGCCAATCGCATCCCGCTTTCGTCAGTTCGTCGGCCAATGCCACCGTAGTGGCTGGGGGAGCCAAGGGATCGTCCCAACCGTGGCACACCAACAGCTTCGCGCTGATGGCGGCGTTGGGAAAAGCTGGCGCGTCATAAATCCCATGGAAGCTGACGCCGCCCGCGATGTCGGCCCCGCTGCGCGCCAGATCGAGCACGCATTTGCCGCCGAAGCAGAAGCCGATCGCGGCCGTCCGGCTCGCGTCCGCTTCGGGAAGTGATTTGAGGACGGAATGAGCCGCATTGAGCCGGTCACGCAGCAGGGCGCGGTCAGCATTCACCTCGTTCATGTAGCGCGCCATATCGGGGTCATCGCGGCTGGCTCGCTTGCCCTGACCATAGATGTCCGCGACCAATAGTGTGTATCCCAGTTCCACGACCTTTTGAGCGTAGACGAAGTCCGCTTCCTTGGTGCCCAGTGCATTAGGGAAAAGCAGGATGCCGGGCCGGGGTGCGCCAGCGGCTTTGTCGAAGACGGCCATGCTCTCGAAGGTTCCACCGGGTCCTTCATGAACCGTGACGCGGCGAGTGATAGTCATGGCAAGCCTCGCTGATGAGAATGGCAAGGCGACATTAGGCCGCTGGATGTGCGTGGCAAGCGTCGCGGTGCCGGTCACTTTCGAGCGTATAAGAAAAGGGCGCCCTCATGAGAGGGACGCCCTTCTTTTTCTGCTATAGCCGTGTCTTAGAAACGGTAGCCGAGGATCAGCGCGCCCTGGTGACGCTCGGGGTTCACGCCACCGATCTGCTCGTAACGCGAATAGCGATATTCAGCGCGAACGATGAAGCCCTGAACCGTCGTTTCCAGACCGGCGCCCAGACGGTAGCCGTCCAGCTTGGTGCTGTTGTCCAGAGTGTCTTCTAGACGGGCATTGGTGTAGCCGCCCTTGGCATAGGCGAGGACGTTCGGCACGACTTCGCCGCCGATGCGGACGCCTGCATAGAGGTCGCGATCGGTGCGGACGATGCCTTCCTTGACGTCGGAATCGGCATATTCGCCTTCAATGCCGAACACGGCGCCGTTGACGTTGACGTCATAGCCGATCACGCCGCCATACAGCAGGCCGCTGTCATGGTTGACAGAGTCGAAATCGACATGGTCCACGCCGACGACTGCGCCGACATAGGGACCGGAAAAGGGCACGGCGTCCTGAGCGAAGGCCGGTGCGGAAACGCTGGCAAGCAGCAACGCCGAAGCGATCAGTTTTTTCATGGGGGGCTCCTTTTCTGGGTAACCGGATGTTGTCTGAGCGCGCTTTAAGGAGCCTGAGCGTGAAGAGTAAAGTATCACAAACAACGACATACCGCATTGCACAACGAACTGTGGCAATGTTGCATCACGTCTTGAAATGGATTCTCGGCGCCCTAGGCCGGATCGAGATTCAGGATTCACAAAAGGCGTGATGTCTGACTCATGGGGCTCCGTGTTGAGGCGCGGAGCGGATGATGGGGATCAAACGGTACGAATTGAATGAGGCGCAATGGGCGAGGGTTTCGCCACTTCTGCCTGGCAAGGCGAGCGATCCGGGGCGGACGGGATCGGATAACCGCTTGTTCGTGAACGGATGTTTGTGGGTGCTGCGCTCGGGCGCGCACTGGTGCGACCTGCCGGAGCGCTACGGTCGGTGGAAGACGGTCCATCGGCGTTTCAGCAGGTGGTGCCATGCGGGTGTCTGGGAACGGGTGCTCAACACGCTGACCGCCGACCGGGACAACCAATATCTGATGATCGACAGCACCATCGTCCGCGCCCACCAACAGGCAGCGACCGGGAAAGGGGGGGCAAGGACCAGGGGCTGGGGCGTTCCCGAGGTGGACTGACGACCAAGATCCACATGCTGGCGGACACGTTCGGTCGGCCATTGCGCTTTCGCATCACGCCCGGGCAGGCCAGCGACGTCACCGCCGCTCCCGATCTTCTGGAAGGCCAGAAGGCGGGGGCCGTACTCGCTGATAAAGCCTATGACAGCAATGATTTACGCGAACATATCGCCGACATGAAGGCGCAGGCGGTGATCCCGTCGAAGCGAAATCGCAAGGTCTTCATCCCGCATGACACCGCTATCTACAAGCACCGCAACTCAAGCATTTCAGACGCTTCGCTACCCGCTACGATCGGCGCACCGCCCACTTTGCCGGCTTCGTACATCTCGCCGCTGCCATGATCTGGCTACGCTGAATGTCGATCGGCCCTAGTCAGCGGCATGACTGAGCAAGGGCTGGTTCAGAGGCTGCCGAACCCCGGCGCCTCACCGCGCGCCTGCCTATCCAGCCGGGTTGGACGTTTCCAGCCGATACGGGGACGCTTGCGTAGCCGCAGCGTCGGCCAGTCGCCATTGTCCACACGCTCGGCAAGGCGCATGCCCTGAGTCCGATAGGCTGACAGAACGGCCTCCGCCTGTTCCTTCAGCAATCCGGCGAGCAGGACGGTGCCACCTTCCTCCACGAGCGCGCAAAGCGAGGGGGCGAGTTCGATCAACGGGCCAGCGAGTATGTTCGCGATCAGCAGATCATAAGGCGCGCGCGTTGCAATTGCGGGGTGATCAACGCCCGCCGCGACATACAGCGCCAGTTGGCCTTGACCCTTGCCGACCGCGATGTTGTTGGCTGCGGCATTTTCCGCGCTGATGTCGACGGCGATCGGGTCGATGTCGGAAGCGGTGGCATAGGCATGGGGCCACAAATGGAGCGCTGCGAAGGTGAGCAATCCGGTGCCCGTGCCAATGTCCGCCACATTGCCAAAGCGCATGCCAACCTGCCGCATGCGGTCCAGCATCAGAAGGCAGCCTGCGGTGGTTTCATGCTGCCCGGTGCCAAAGGCGCGGCTCGCTTCGATCAGGAAATTGACATGGCCCGGCTGCTCCGCATCGCTGGCAAGATTGCGGATATGGAAGCGTCCGGCCGTGACTGGCTCCAGTCCTTGCTGGCTCAGAGTTACCCAATCCTCATCGGGCAACTGTTCGATCAGGGGCTTGGTGCCGCCCGCGCTGGGGATCAGGGTACGGAGCAGCTTGATCGCGGCGGGGCTGGGTTTGCCTTCAAAATAGGCATCAAGCTGCCAGGCATTTTCATCATCCGGCGCGGCCTCGCTGGTCATCAGCACCGGCGGCTTGTCCATGAGCGCGAAGCCCGCGATGTCACCGTCCAACGCCTCCGCCTCGGCACGGGTGCAGGGCAAGGTGACTTTCCAGCTTTGGACGGAAGAGGGCGCGGCATCAGTCATGCCGCGCCCTTTAGAAGCTTCAAGCGGGAAGGGGAAGTCGAGAGGGCTTCAGTCGCTCTCCGGCTGTCTTTTCCCTGAAACTCAGGCCACCTGCCGTCCAAAATCGGATGATGCGGCACGCAGGCTGGCAAGCTTGCCCTCGACGCTCATGAAGCCGCGTTCCAGCTGGTCGATCTCGGAAGCAACGACTTCCGTATCCTGACGGATGGCGGAAATGGTGCTCGACATGGAGTCGGCCGCCAGCGCCGTCTCATCGACAGCGGCGGTGATCATGGTAACCGTCTGGGCTTGAGCGTCCATGGCATGACGGATGCGATCGGCGCTCGACTGCACTTCCCCGACCGTATCGCGGATTCGTTCATTGGTTTCGACCGACTGCCGCGTCGAAGCCTGAATATCCGCGATCTTGCCCGCGATTTCATCGGTCGCACGCGCCGTCTGGTTGGCAAGGCTCTTCACTTCCTGCGCCACGACGGCAAAGCCGCGCCCCGCGTCGCCCGCGCGCGCCGCTTCGATGGTGGCGTTGAGAGCGAGCAGGTTCGTCTGGCCCGCGATGTCGCGGATTAGGCCCAGGATCGACTCGATCGATTTCGCATGCTCAGTCAGAGTTGCCGACATCGTCACCGCATCGCCCGACTGCCGGGCGGCACGCTGCGCAACGTCTGCGGCGCTTTCGACTTCCGTGCGAGCATCCTCGATTGCGCGGATCAGCCCTGCCGAGGTGCGGGCTGCTTCACGCATCGCGATTGCCGATTGTTCGGCGGCGGCGGCGACTTCCGAAGCCTTGCCCAACATGCCGCGTGTGGCGGCAGAGGCATCCTTCGCCTGTTCACGCAGCGATTCGCCGAGCTGGGAAGCGCCGTCGATCTCACCCATGATCCGCTGCTCGAACAGGGTGCCGATGCGTTGCCGTTCGTTGCGCTGCGCTTCTGCCTCGTCGCCCGCGAAGGCGTTGGTCATCATGCTGGCATCGACCATGCTGACCATGGTGATGATGTTTACAAGGCGCTGGCGGGTGGCATCATCCGCCGCCTTTTGCCAGACGAGGTTGGTCAACTGCTTGTTGGCTTCCGATACCGCCGTCAGGACGAGACCCAGGGGCAAGCCGCGTTTGCGGGCCAATCGGACACAGGCGATGGAGCTGCCCGCCCAACTGCCTGCCTCATAGAAGCTGAGCTTCTGCCGCACATATTCATGTGCTTCGGTTTCGATCTTGGCGATCGTGGAGGCGGCCAGGACGCTGCGCAGATGAGATTGATCCATGTAGCTGTCGAAGAAGGTACGGGCCGCGATCGACGCGCCGTCGCCTATCATGTCCCGAATCTCGCGAAGCCCCGCGGCCAATTCGCCGGTGGGATCTATTTCCGCCATGCTGGCGATCATTGCGCTCTTCGCTGGTGCGACGGACGTCATATGCGGCAAACCTCAATTCTCTTGTTTGTCCGTCGGGTCATAGCGCGATCTGGTTAATCAGTTCTTAGCCGTGATCGCCCGGTCCCTCTGCCAGCGCGGCTTGCCCTCTTGACCGTTCGCTCTTAAGGGGACGGGAATCAGGGACAAGCATCAGGGACGTAGGTAGATATGGCGCGAACCACGAGCCGGCCGCTCTCGCCGCATTTGACGATCTGGAAATGGGGGCCTGCTATGGCCATCTCCATCCTGCACCGCGTGACCGGCAACGGTCTGGCCACGGTCGGGATTCTGGGCGTGGTTTGGTGGTTGATGGCCGCTGCGATCGGTCCCGAAGCCTATACCACCTTCATCAAATGCGCCACTTCGCCGCTTGGTTATCTGGTGATGATCGGCATCAGCTGGTTCTTCTTCCAGCATCTGATGTCGGGCCTGCGCCACTTCGTGCTGGATATGGGTGCGGGCTATGAGCTCAACACCAACAAGACATGGTCGCTGGTGATCCCGGTGCTGTCTACGCTGGCCACCGTGGCGCTGTGGGCCACCGTCTTTTCGGGGAAAATCTGATGGGTACGGGAACCGGAATTGGCCGCGTCCGTGGCCTGGGCTCGGCGCGGCATGGCGCGCATCACTGGCTGGCGCAGCGTTACACCGCTGTCGGCAACCTGCTGCTCGTTCTGTGGCTGATCTTCAGCCTCGTGAGCCTGCCGGGGCTCGATTATGAGAGCGTCCGCAACTGGATCGCCAATCCGCTGGTAGCAGTGCCGCTGATGCTGATGCTGGTCAGCATTTTCTATCACCTGCGCCTGGGCATGCAGGTGATGCTGGAGGATTATGTTCACGACAAGGGGCTGAACTTTTTCTGCATCCTGCTGCTGAACTTCTACACCATCGCTGGCGCCGCCGCTGGCATCTTCGCGATCGCCAAGATCGCCTTCACGGGGATCGTCAAGTAATGAGCGAAGCCTACAAGATCATCGATCACACTTACGACACGGTCGTGGTGGGCGCTGGCGGTTCGGGCCTTCGCGCGACCATGGGCAGCGCCGAAGCGGGCCTGAAGACCGCCTGCATCACCAAGCTGTTCCCGACTCGCTCGCATACCGTCGCGGCGCAGGGTGGAATCGCCGCTTCGCTCGGCAACAACTCGCCCGACCACTGGACCTGGCACATGTACGACACCGTCAAGGGGTCGGACTGGCTGGGCGACCAGGACGCGATCGAATATATGGTGCGCGAAGCGCCTGCGGCCGTGATCGAGCTGGAACATGCCGGCGTGCCGTTCAGCCGCAACGAGAATGGCACGATCTATCAGCGTCCCTTCGGCGGTCACATGCAGAATATGGGCGCCGGCCCGCCGGTGCAGCGCACCTGCGCCGCCGCCGACCGTACCGGCCATGCCATGCTTCATGCGCTCTATCAGCAGAGCCTGAAGTATGACGCGGACTTCTACATCGAATATTTCGCTATTGACCTGATCATGGAAGACGGCCCGAACGGCAAGGAATGCCGTGGCGTGATCGCCATCTGCATGGAGGATGGATCGATCCATCGCTTCCGCAGCAAGGCGGTGGTGCTGGCGACCGGCGGTTATGGCCGTGCCTATTTCTCCGCCACTTCGGCACACAGCTGCACCGGCGACGGCGGCGGCATGGTGCTGCGCGCTGGTCTGCCTTTGCAAGACCTGGAATTCGTGCAGTTCCACCCGACCGGCATCTATGGCGCGGGCGTGCTGATCACCGAAGGCGCGCGTGGCGAGGGCGGTTATCTGACCAACTCCGAGGGCGAGCGCTTCATGGAGCGCTATGCGCCTTCCGCGAAGGACTTGGCATCGCGCGACGTCGTATCGCGCTCGATGGCGATGGAAATGCGCGAAGGGCGGGGCGTGGGTCCGAACAAGGATCACATCTTCCTGCACCTCGACCATATCGATCCCAAGGTGCTGGCGGAGCGTCTGCCGGGCATCACCGAAAGCGGCAAGATTTTCGCGGGCGTCGATCTGACCCGTCAGCCGTTGCCCGTCACGCCGACCGTCCATTACAATATGGGCGGCATCCCCTGTAACTATCATGGCCAGGTGGTGACCAAGGTCGGCGACGATCCGGAAGTCGTTGTGCCGGGCCTCTACGCGGTCGGCGAAGCGGCCTGCGTGTCGGTCCATGGCGCGAACCGTCTGGGCTCCAACTCGCTGATCGACCTTGTCGTTTTCGGCCGCGCTACGGGTCTGCACCTCAAGGAAACGATCAAGCCCAATGGCTCGCACCGTCCGCTGCCGACTGATGCGGCCGATCTGGCGCTCTCGCGTCTCGATCATTATCGCAACGCCAAGGGCGGCTCGCCGACGGCAAGGATTCGCCTCGAGATGCAGCATACCATGCAAAAGCATGCCGCCGTATTCCGCGACAGTGCGCTGCTGAGCGAAGGCGTCTCTAAGATGGCGCAGGTCAATGCGAGCCTGCAGGATGTGGGCGTGTCCGACCGCTCGCTGATCTGGAACACGGACCTCATCGAGACGCTGGAACTGGACAACCTCATGTCTCAGGCGGTCTGCACCATGGTCAGCGCGGAAAATCGCAAGGAAAGCCGTGGCGCTCATGCGCATGAGGATTTCCCGAACCGCGACGACGCCGAATGGATGAAGCACACCGTTAGCTGGTTCGAAGGCTGGGGCGGCAAGGGCGGCAAGGTGTCGCTCGATTACCGCCCGGTGCATGACTACACGCTCACCGATGAGGCCGAATATATCAAGCCCAAGGCGCGCGTTTACTAAGGCGCGCCGTCCAGTGGGATAGGTAAGAGGGCGGGCTGCAAAGCTCGCCCTTTTTGTTTATGGGTTCAGTTCAAGTCGAGGGAGGTCAGGCGATGGCGGATGCAAGCAGACATGGCGGCCAGTGTCATTGCGGCGCCGTCCGGTTCGAGGTTGAGCTGAGCAATGGCCTCGACAGCGCCCGCCGATGCACCTGCTCATTTTGCCGGATGCGGGGCGCCGTAGCTGTTACGGCGAAGTTGGACGGGCTTCATGTCGTTCGGGGCGCCGATATGCTGACGAGCTATCGCTTCAATACGGGAGCGGCGCAGCATTTCTTCTGCTCGCGGTGCGGCATCTACACGCACCATCAGCGCCGCTCCAATGCAAACGAATATGGGGTGAATGTGGCATGCCTTGAGGGAATGAGCCCCTTTGATTTCGATAAGGTGCCCGTGCTGGATGGCAAAAACCATCCGAGTGACAATGGCGGGCTTGCGCGGATGGCAGGAGTGCTGCGGTTTATTCGCGCTGAAAGTGAGGGGTGAGAGGTAGGTCGCCGAACGGGTTGGGACAGGCGGACTTGTCGGCTGACGACCAAAATCCGACTCTTTTTATCTCCCCTCCCTTTCAAGGGAGGGGCTATGACTGCAATCCACCCCTCGATGTCATTGCGGAGCTTACGTTTAGAATTGCGGCAAAACCCCCTCTAGCGCCTGTGCCGTCGTCTCGCTAAGCCTTTATTCAATGACGATAGATCCTCTGGTCCTGCTGCAGGCCTATTCCATCGGCGTGTTTCCCATGTCGGATGACCGGGATGCGGAGGAGGTTTATTGGATTGAGCCCAAGCGGCGAGCGATCATGCCGCTCCATGGCTTTCGCATGTCCCATTCGCTGGCCAAGACGATCCGGCAGGAGCGTTTCCGCGTGACTGCCAACCGCGATTTTGGCGGTATTGTCTCGCTATGCGCGCAGGCGGCGGAGGATCGGCCGTCGACCTGGATCAACAAGGAGATCGAGCAGACATACCGGCATCTGCACGAGATCGGCTTTGCGCATTCGATCGAGGTCTGGGATGGCGATGAGCTGGCGGGCGGCCTCTATGGCGTCGCTTTGGGCCAAGCCTTTTTCGGCGAAAGCATGGTGTCTCGAAAAACCGATGCTTCAAAGGTCGCTCTGGCCTGGCTCACCGCCCGGATGCTCTTTTCAGGCTTCACCTTGCTCGACTGCCAATTCATGACCGACCATCTTCGATCATTGGGCGCGATAGAAATCAGCCAGAATGATTATCTAGGGCTGTTGGCAGGCGCGTTGGGCGATGTACCGCTAGGCGCGGGCCGTTCCTCGGCATTGGCCGGGGGTTCGGGGGGCTGGGCCGAGCTGGCATTTGCACCGCTTGGCGGAGAGGCGTCCGCTGGGGGTTCGCCTTTGCCGCCAAGCTTGACCGTGTCGGGGCCGCTTTCCGGCCAGGACATCGTGCAGCTTCTTACCCATACATCGTAGATCGGATGCTGCACCACGTTGCGGTCGGGCCGTTCCTTGAACAGCCAGCCCGAAAAGTTGCGGCGCCATTTATTGTCGGCGGTGCTGCGCACGTCGAGTTGAACGAAAGCGCCGGTTTCCTGAACATTTTCCCAAGGAGCGGTCGTCTCACACGCTTGCAGGCGGACGATCGCATCGCCTACGCGTAAGGCGTCGCCGGGCTTCATCGTGAGGTCGGTGGTGATGCCGTTGCGCTTGTTGAGCAGGCCGATCACCGCGACGCGATCCGCCATGGGCGTGCCAGGCAGGGCAGAAGAATCGCCATTGCGAATCTTCTGCCCCTCGATCTTCACGGGGCCGGTCTGGTTCGCAGTGGGGAGTTCATCGCCGCCGCAGGCCGCAAGCGACAACAGCAGGGCGAGGGGCAGGATCGGCAGGACCGTCCCCGCCGGGCGCAGGGTCATGATGCGTCGGGGCTCCACGCTTCATAATCGCCGGTCGCGCGCTGGCGCTGCGCACCTTTTTCCAGCGCACCCGTGGGCCGGTAAGCATTGGGAGTGCCAGTCGCGTTGGGCGTGAAATCCCGTTCCCAGATACGGGGCGGGGGAGGAAGCTTTCCGGCGTTCCTTCGATCGTGTGATGCAGCCACCCATGCCATTCCGCAGGCACGCGGCTAGCGTCGTTATTGCCGTTGTAGATTACCCAGCGGCGGGTGTGGCCGTGCACGTCCGTGCCGCCTTCATAATAGATATTGCCCTGATGGTCCTCGCCCACTTTCTTGCCCTTGCGGGAGGTATAAAGTGCGGTGCCGATGGTCGCGCCATTCCACCAGGTGAAGATCTTGGCCAGGATTCCCATGGGGCAAGCGCTTAGCGCCTGCTGTGGGGGATTGGCAAGGCGGATATGGCGTCAGCGGGTGCGCGGTGGGCAGAAATCGAGGTTGGCGGGGCTTTTGACCGCGGGATCGACGCAGCTGCCCCAAGATACACTGTCGCCCTCGGCGATGCCGAGTTCAGCCGCCCGCCCGCCTCGCAGTTCAAGGACGGCCGCCACGGGAACGCCTGCAGAAACCGGCACGCGTGAATAGGGTGCGGCATTGGCGGCGATGAAGGCGATCACCCCGTCGGTGCGGATGAAGAGCATGTCGAGCGGGATCAGGGTGTCCTTCATCCAGAAGCTGGCGGTGCGGGGCGGCGACATGGGAAAGAGCATGCCGCCATTTGCATCCAGCGACTTGCGGAACATCAGGCCCTTTTCCTGCTCCTTTTCGGTGATGGCGGTTTCCACCGCAAAACGGTGCTTGCCCGAGTCCGTACGGATTTCAAGGGGGAGCAGATTGGTCTGCTGGTTTGTAGGGCTGGCGGTCTTTTCCGCCTTGGGCTGAGTGGGAGAACAGGCGGCTAAAACCGCGACCAGGAAGGGAAAGGCGATCCGCATCCTGCTGTGCTAGCCTATCCGGGAGTAGTGGCGCCACAGATTTTCCAAGGCCCCATGGCGCGCCGTCACTGGTCGGGTTCTGGCGGTTCGCCTGGAGCAGCGTTCGTCCAGCGACGGGCGGTGTCGAAACTGTGGCCTGCGCGTAGGAAAGCGGCGATGGCCTTTTCACGCTGCTTAGGATCGGTTGCTGACGTGGCATAGGGGCCGAGGCGTTTGCGGCGGGCGAAACGATCGGCCGCAGCCCAGCTATCGTTATCGACCTGAGCGTCTGCTTCTGCCCGATCGGCGTCCGCTATGCCATCGGCGCGTAGGGTCTGCGCAACGCGGCGTGCGCCATAGCCGCGACGGGTAAGCGCCGCGCTTTTCATGACGGCAAAGCTGCGATCATCGACATAGCGCAGTTCGGCCAGCCGCTCGACCAGCCGTTCCGGCGCGGGCGGACCTTCGCCAGCCCATCCGCGTTCCTGCAACTTGCGGTTGAGATAAGCGAGCAGCTTCGCCCGGCTCGTCGCGAAACGGCCGACATAGCGCAGGGCCAGATCGCGCAGGCTATCGCCATCCAGCGGCGGTCGGGGGCGTTTGCCGGTCATATGAGCGCCTTCATGGCAATGGTTTATGCGACGGGCGCCTTGATTATGCCACAGTGGGGCCGGAATTTTACCGCGCCTCATGCTGTAGAAGGCCAAGCTGGAATGCAACTATCCGGTGCATTGCCGCGTCAAAGATGATAGCGGCGCGCCCGGATGACAAGATTGAAATTGGGTGAAACCAATATGACGGGTTCGCAAAGCATGATGGCACCGACGCCGACCAATGACGCCCTTCCCCGGCGCTTCTCGGATTTCGAGACGCTGGGCGAGGCGCTCGACTATGCGGCGCAGGGTCAGCGCGGGCTGAATTTTCATGATGCGCGGGGCAATCTGGCGCGACCCTATCCCTTTGCCGAACTGCGCGCCGATGCCATCGCATGCGCCCACCGCCTGATCGCCCATGGTGTGAAGCCGGAGCATCGCGTGGCTCTGGTGGCCGAAACGGGTACGGACTTTGCGCAACTTTTCTTCGGCATTATCTATGCCGGTGCGTGGCCGGTGCCGCTGCCGCTGCCCACCAGCTTTGGCGGCAAGGAAAGCTATATCGACCAGCTGAATGTCCAATTGGATAGCTGTGATCCGATGCTGTTCCTCTTCCCCAAGGAGCTGGAAGAGATGGCGGGTGAGTCAGGCCGTCAGAAGGATGTCGAGAGCATCGCTTTCGAGGACTTCATCGCGCGGGAGGCCGTGGCCTGCGATCTGCCGCAGGCGAAGGGCGAGGAAATCGCCTATCTGCAATATTCGAGCGGTTCGACCCGCTTCCCCCATGGCGTCGCCGTGACGCACCATGCGCTGCTCAGCAACCTCGCCGCGCACAGCCATGGCATGCAGGTGCAGGATAGCGATCGCTGCATCAGCTGGCTGCCTTGGTATCATGACATGGGTCTAGTCGGCTGCTTCCTGTCCGTCGTCGCTAACCAGGTGTCGACCGATTATATGAAGACCGAGGATTTTGCCCGTCGTCCGCTCGCGTGGCTGGACCTCATCAGCCGCAATGAAGGCACCTCGATCAGCTATTCGCCGACATTCGGCTACGACATTTGCGCACGGCGCATGTCGAGCCAGACGAAGGCTCAGGATCGGTTCGACCTGTCGCGCTGGCGGCTCGCGGGCAATGGCGCGGACATGATCCGGCCCGACGTGATGCAGAGCTTCGTCGACGCCTTCGCTGATGCGGGTTTCTCGCCCAAGGCTTTCCTGCCGAGCTATGGTCTGGCCGAAGCCACGTTGGCGGTCACCATCATGCCGCCCGGTGAGGGTATCATCGTCGAGCTGGTCGAGGAAACCGACCTGTCGGGCGGCGACGCGACCGAGGGACGCCCGCAACGCTTTCGTTCGATCGTCAATTGCGGCAGGCCCGCGCGCGACATGATTGTGGAAATCCGTGACGAGGACGGCGGGCTGCTGAATGAGCGGCAGATCGGCAAGGTCTGGACTACCGGCCCATCGCTGATGGTGGGCTATTTCCGCGATCAGGAGGCTACCGACGCCTGCATGGCGGATGGTTGGCTCGACACCGGCGACATGGGCTATCTGAGCGACGGCTATCTCTACATTGTCGGCCGCGCCAAGGACATGATCATCATCAACGGCAAGAATCACTGGCCGCAGGATATTGAGTGGGCCGTTGAGCAGTTGCCTGGTTTCAAGCAGGGCGACATCGCGGCCTTCGCGATCACCACGCCGGGTGGCGAGGAAGCGCCTGCGGTGCTGGTGCATTGCCGCACGTCAGACAATGACGAGCGTACGCGGCTTCGTGACCAGATCCGCGAGCGGGTGCGGGCGATCACCGGTATGAACTGTGTCGTGGAGCTGGTGCCGCCGCGTACCTTGCCGAGGACAAGCTCGGGCAAATTGAGCCGGTCGAAGGCGCGGAACCTGTATCTGACGGGTGAGATCAGGCCTTATGACATTGCTGCTTGATTGGTGCGTCCGCTCCGGAACGCACTGAGGCATAATAGGATAACTAACCTCCGTTCGGGCTGAGCTTGTCGAAGCCCTTCACTTGCTTCAGCGAAGTAAAGCCCTTCGACAAGCTCAGGGCGAACGGCGGTTCAGTAGCGTTTTTAGCTCGCCTTCAGCACCTGCCGCTCGATCGTCGTCCACAGGCCTGCGAAAGCCTGCGCCGGGGGTGAAGACGCCGCGAAGGCACCCAGCGGCTTCCTCTTCACCGTCATCTGTTCGACCATGCTGGCCATCGGGACAGCGGGCCAGCCGCGCTGTTCCTCCAGCGCCTTGCGGTGAAGCGCGCGGCGGCGGTCGACCATGGAATAGACGGGCAAGATCGGTGGATGCGATCCGCCGCGCTGGACGAGGTAGCGCGCTACTTCGCCCATTGCGCGTTGCGACAGGGGCGAGGGGATGACCGGGATCACGATCATATCGGCGGCACGCAGTACCTGTTCGCTGGTTTCAGTGAGGCCGGGCGGGCAATCCAGGATGATGCGGTCATAATCCTTGCCCAAATTTTCAATCAGCTTTGCGAGCCGTTTCTTCTTGTCCATCTCGCGAAAGAGGTGGTCGAGGCTGCGCAGAGAGGTGTCGGCGGCGATCAGGTCGAGGCCGGGTACGGTCGAAGGCTGGATGAGCTTGCGCACCTCCACATCCTTGCTGAAGATCGCTTGCGCCGCGTCACGGCTCTGCTTGTCAGTGGAGATGAGCCAACTGGCGGCAGCCTGTGGATCAAGGTCCCACAGCAACGTCCGCCGCCGAGAGATGGATGCAGATGCCCAAGCCAGATTGATCGCGAAGGTGGTTTTGCCAACGCCACCTTTGAGGCTGTAGACGGCGATGGTCGCCAATGCCGGTTCCTTTGCCATGGGGTGAAAGCTACGGCTTTGACCCGCCAAAGCAAGCGGACAATCATAAGTTAATGACGCTGTCGTGACAGGATTGGTTTTCCCGTGTCCTCGGCGGGGAAGGCCCATGAAAAATCCCGCCGGAAATATCCGGCGGGATTCTCTTCCATCGTTCTGAAGGATCAAGCCGCCGCGCGGCGTTCCTTCAGTTCCTCGTTCAGCATCTCCGCGAGCAGGAAGGCCAGTTCCAGGCTCTGCGCTGCGTTGAGGCGCGGGTCGCAATGGGTGTGGTAGCGATCGGCAAGGCCCTCGTCCGTGATGGCGATGGCGCCGCCGGTGCATTCCGTCACATTCTGCCCGGTCATTTCGGCATGGATGCCGCCGCCAAAGCTGCCCTCGGCGCGATGCACGGCGAAGAAGCCGCGCACCTCGGCCAGAATGCGGTCGAACGGCCGCGTCTTGTAACCATTGGCCGCCTTGATCACGTTGCCGTGCATCGGGTCGCAGGACCAGACGACCGGATGGCCTTCGCGCATCACCGCGCGGACCAGCTTGGGCAGGCCCGCCTCGATCTTGTCATGACCATAGCGCGTGATGAGCGTGATGCGCCCGGCTTCCCGCGTCGGGTTCAGCACGTCGAGAAGGCGGATCAGCGCGTCGGGCTCAAGGCTCGGGCCGCATTTCATGCCGATCGGATTGCCGATGCCGCGCAGATATTCGACATGCGCTGAACCTTCGAACCGCGTGCGGTCGCCGATCCAGAGCATGTGCGCCGACGTGTCGTACCAATCGCCGGTCAGCGAATCCTGACGGGTCAGCGCCTCTTCATAGGGGAGGAGCAGCGCTTCATGGCTGGTGTAGAAGCTGGTTCCGCCAAGCTGCGGCACAGTCTCCGGCGACAGGCCGCAGGCGCGCATGAAGTCGAGCGCCGCGCCGATCTGGTCGGCCACAGCGTCGAACTTCGCCGCGAGCGGGCTGCGGCCCATGAAATCCAGCATCCAGCCATGCACGCGATCCAGGCTGGCATAGCCGCCGGTCGAGAAGGCGCGCAGCAGATTGAGCGTCGCGGCCGACTGGTTGTAGGCGCGGATCATGCGCTGGGCATCGGGCTCGCGCGATTCCGGCGTGAACGCGATGTCGTTGACATTGTCGCCGCGATAGCTGGGCAATTCCACGCCACCGATCGTTTCCGTGTCGGCCGAGCGCGGCTTGGCGAACTGGCCCGCCATGCGGCCGACCTTCACGATCGGCAGCTTGGACGCGAAGGTCAGCACCACCGCCATCTGCAACAGCACGCGGAACGTGTCGCGGATGTTGTTCGGGTGGAACTCAGCAAAGCTTTCGGCGCAATCGCCGCCTTGCAGCAGGAACGCTTCGCCGGTCGTGACCTTGGCGAGTTCGGCCTTCAGGTTGCGCGCTTCGCCGGCAAAGACGAGCGGGGGAAACTGGCTGAGCTGACCTTCTACGGCGGCCAGCGCCTGTGCGTCACGATAGAAGGGCATCTGAATGCCCTTATGCTCCCGCCAGCTTCCCGGCGTCCACTTCGCCGTCACGTCATGTCTCCTCATGCTAAAAATAGTGGCCGCCCCTACGCCCATGTGGGAATCAAAGCAAGTTTATACCATCCCCATCCAGGATGCGGCGCGGAGAAGGCGGGTTTCAGGTGCAGCGGATTGTCCACGTGCTGCGCGAACCAAGTTCCGCCGCTTCATTTCTTGCAAGGATAATGCTCGTTCAGCGCGATACTGACGATGACCGAGGCAGGGGCGTTGCGCTGGTCGGGATAGCGTTCAAGATAGGCGATGACGATGCGCCGCACTTCTTCCGCCAGCATCCGGTCAGGCCAGCAATTAGGCTGGGCGCGACCAATGAACACGTCCTTCTTGATGCCGTCCACCGCGCCGACGATGTACGCGGTGCAGGCCAGCGCATATTCCGGCGCCTTGTTGCGGCACTTTGCGCGCAGCGTGGTGCCGGTTTCGAACATGAAATGCTGGGCGACGGCAGGCCGAGTGGCCACCGGGCTCCCGAACAGGAGCAGAGCTGTCAGAATGTGCCATTTCATGAGCGGATGGTGCGCTTCCTGCACTGGTCTGTCCAGCCGGGCAGGCGCGCGCGCGACACGGACTGGCGCATTATTACGAAACCGTAACATATGGTAAATAAAGGATTTACCCTAGCCTTGGCCGCCATTCCCAGCGCTGCGGGTCACCGTCCATGACGTCGATGCCACGTTCGATGAGAGCATCCCTGATTTGGTCCGACAGGGCGAAATCCTTTTCCGCACGAGCATTCTGGCGACGGTCGAGTTCCGCCTCCACCTCGGCGGGCGTCGTTTGCGCGTCCTTGGGCATGATCCGAAGGTCTGCGCGGCTCAGCTGAAGGAGGTTGAGCCCCAACGCCTGATCGAACGCGGCGATCAGGCACAGCTTCTCATCGACTGGCACCTTCTTGATGGTAATCGCCTCTTCCAGCAGCGGCAGAGCACGCGGGATCATCAGGTCGTCGCTGATCGCGGCGTCGAACTGTTCGAGCAGCGGCGCGAGCTTGGGGTGAAGGTTGGCGCGAAGGTAATCGAGGCGCGGTGACTGCCAGGTTACGCCTTCGGCGCGGCTTTTCAGCCCCTCAACCGCCATGATCAGACGCTTGAGGCGAGTGAGGGCTGCGCCGACGCTGTCCGCGCTGAACTCCAGCTCGCTGCGATAATGGGCGCCCAGGCACAGCAGGCGGTAGGCGAGCGGATGCACGCCCGCGTCGATCAGCGAGAAGAGGGTGGTGAAGCCGCCCTTCGACTTGCTCATCTTGCCTTGGCGATCGACGAGAAAGTTGTTGTGCATCCACCAGCGCGCACCGGTGAAGCCAGGTTGCGCATCGCTGCAGCCGCAATAAGCCTGATTCTGCGCGATCTCGTTGGGATGGTGGATTTCCCGATGGTCGATGCCGCCGGTGTGAATGTCGAACGGATGACCAAGGCGCGCCTCGCTCATGACCGAGCATTCGAGATGCCATCCCGGCGCCCCCTTGCCCCAGGGGGAATCCCATTCCATCTGGCGCTGCTCGCCCGGCGGTGACTTTCGCCAGATGGCGAAGTCCGACGGGTTGCGTTTGCCCGCTACCGGATCGATGCGAGCGTGGGCAGCATCGTCCCGCCCGCCCGCCAGTGCGCCATAGTCGGGAACGGTGCTGCTGTCGAAATAAAGGCCGCTTTCCAACTCATAGCAGTGGGCAGGCGCGATCTTCTTCGCGAACTCGATCATCTGCGGGACATAGTCGGTCGCGACGGTCCATTCGCTAGGGGCCATGATGTTGAGGTCTGCGATGTTCTGCTTGAAGGCGTCGGTATAATGGGTCGCTATGTCCCAGATGCTTTTCGCCTGGGCGCGGGCGGCGGCCTCCATCTTGTCATCACCCGCGTCGGCGTCGCTGGTCAGGTGGCCGACGTCGGTGATGTTGATGATGTGAGTGACGTCCAGGCCCTTCCACAGCAGCGTGCGGCGCAGCGTGTCCGTGAAGACATAGGCGCGGAGGTTGCCGAGATGGGCATAATTATAGACGGTAGGGCCGCAGCTGTAGACGCGCGCGTGGTTCGCGTCGATCGGAGCGAAAGGTTCGACCGTACGGGTCAGGCTGTTGAAGAGGCGCAAGGGCGCGTCGGCATGCTGCTCGGCAGGGGTGAACTGGTCGCTCATGGTGAGTGCCATGCGGCGCTTCACCGCAGGAATCAACCATCGCGTTCATTGTAACAAATTGTTGCTAACGGGCCGATGCCTTGCACTAAGGCGTTTCCTTACCGATATTGCTGATGCGGGCCGGGCCCCTCTGGCGGCTGGAGTTGATCCAGCTGTGATGTCGGACCGCATCGAGTGCGCTCGGTGCAGGTTCGTAGGGCTGTCCCCCCTTCTAGCCTCGCGAAGACCGCGCCGGGCCACTCGATCCACATGATGTTTGTTGTTGAAGGATGGAGTTTTAACGCCGTGAACAATCCCGTTCGTACACCGAATTATGGGACGACGCAGGCGGCGCAACATGACGCCGGGCTGCGCAGTCACATGCTGGGCCTTTTCCGTAACATGGGGATCGGCCTGGTCATCACTGGCCTGGTCGCTGCCTTCATCGGCAATACGCCCGCGCTGGCCGCCGCGATTTTCAACACGCCGCTCAAATGGGTGGCGATCTTCGCGCCGCTGGCGTTCGTGTTCTTCTTCAGCTTCCGCATCGAAAAGATGACGACTGCGGGCGCGCGTATGGCCTTCTGGGCCTTTTCCGCCGTCATGGGCGTGTCGCTGGCCAGCATCTTCCTGGTCTTCACCGGGGCGAGCATCGCGCAGGCCTTCTTCTCGGCGGCGGTGATGTTCCTTGCCATGGCGTTGTGGGGTTATACCACCGGGCGTGACTTGTCGAAAATGGGCTCATTCCTGATCATGGGCCTGATCGGCATATTGGTCGCGAGCCTCATCAACATCTTCATTGGCTCATCGGCCATGCAGATGGTGATCTCGATCATCGGCGTGGTGGTGTTCACCGGCCTGACCGCCTGGGACGTGCAGCGGATCAAGTCGGAATATTTCGCCTATGCCGGCCATGAGGTCGCGGAAAAGATGCAGGTCATGGGCGCGCTGTCGCTGTACCTGAACTTCGTGAACCTGTTTCAGATGCTGCTCAGCCTGACCGGTGAACGGGAATAATGATGCGCACGCCTGAAGCCGTGTCGGCCATGCTCTGCCCGGTTTGTCATGTCGGACTTTCGATGACGGACCGGCAGGGGGTGGAGATTGATTATTGCCCGCAATGCCGCGGCGTGTGGCTCGACCGGGGCGAACTCGACAAGATCATCGAGCGTTCCGGAACCGCAGCTGCCGCGCCGCCACCCCAGCAGGTGAACTATCGGCCGGATCGCGATTATCGCAACGACGGCCGCTATTATCAGAAGAAGCGCAAGAAGAGCTTCCTGGAAGAACTATTCGATTAGGACGGCCATCGAGCCGTCCTTTTTTTGAAGCGCTTGCCTCTCGCGGCTGATCCATTAGAGCTTGGCCCAACTTCACCTTAACGGCCAGGATTTCATGTCGACAAGCAATGCACCTCATGTCGAGGTTACGCCCGTCATTCTTGCGGGAGGATCGGGTACTCGGCTCTGGCCACTGTCGCGCAAATCCTATCCCAAGCAGTTCGTGCCGCTATTGAGCGATACGACATTGTTCCAATCGGTCGCGCGACGTCTTTCAGGGCAGGCTCAGGGATTTTCCTTTGACCGGCCGCTGGTCCTCACCAATTCGCTGTTCCGCTTCATCATTGCCGAGCAGCTGGCGAAGGAAAATATTGACCCGCAGGCGATCCTGATCGAGCCGGAAGGGCGCAACACCGCGCCCGCTATCCTGGCTGCCGCGCTGCATCTGGTGGCGCGCAAGCCCGACGCGATCATGCTTGTCGCGCCTTCCGACCATGTCGTGCCCGATGTTGAGGCGTTTCATGCAGCCGTGGGCAAGGGGCTGGGCGCAGCGCAGGGTGGCGACCTTGTCACCTTCGGGATCAGCCCGACGCGGCCCGAGACGGGCTATGGCTATCTTCAGGCACAGAACAAGCCGGATGGTTCGGGTGCGCCGATCAAGCTCGCCAGTTTCGTTGAAAAGCCCAATGCGGCGCGGGCGGAGGAGATGCTGGCGACGGGTGATTATCTGTGGAATGCGGGTATTTTCCTTTTTGCCGCAAAGGACCTGATCGCCGCTTTCGAGCGGCATGCGCCTACGATCCTGTCGGCCGTGCGCGACGCCGTTGAGCAGGCGGAGAGCGATCTTGGCTTTCTTCGATTGGCGGCGGAGCCTTGGGGGCAGGCGGAAAGCGTTGCCATCGACTATGCGATCATGGAGCGGGCGGACAATCTGTCCGTGGTGCCGTTTGACGCGGAATGGTCTGATCTGGGCGGCTGGGATGCGGTGTGGAGCCATTCGCAGCCGGATGAAAATGGCGTGGCGTTGTCGGGCGCGGCGACAGCGCTGGATTGCCGCGACACATTGCTGCGGTCGGAGAGCGAGGGGTTGGAACTGGTCGGGCTCGGTCTCAATAATATCGTGGCGGTGGCGATGAACGATGCGGTGCTGATCGCCGACAAATCGCGCACGCAGGATGTGAAGCTGGTCGTGGAGGCGCTGCAGGGCAAGGGCGCGCCGCAGGCGGAGGCTTTTCCGAAGGATCATAGGCCGTGGGGCTGGTATGAGAGCCTTGTCGTCGGCTCGCGCTTCCAAGTGAAGCGCATCACAGTTCTGCCTGGTGCCTCGCTCAGTTTGCAAAGCCATTTCCATCGATCGGAACATTGGATCGTCGTCGAGGGGACGGCCAAGGTGACGGTCGGTGACGACGTGCAATTGCTGTCGGAAAATCAGTCCGTTTATGTGCCCGTGGGCGCGGTTCATCGGATCGAAAATCCGGGCCGCATCGCGATGGTGTTTATCGAGGTGCAGACTGGCTCTTATGTGGGTGAAGATGACATCGTGCGATACGAGGATCGGTACGCGCGGAATTGATGCGGACCCAGACCGTCATCCCAGCGGAGGCTGGGATCGCTTGAGGCTATGCCCTGCCCCATCGCTTGAGATCCCAGCCTCCGCTGGGATGACGGTTTTGGGTTGAGGTGAAACTTCAGTGCGCCGCTCCCCAGCTTGGGCCGTGACCGATTTCCACGCCTAGCGGCACGCTGAGCTTCACGATCGGTTCGGCGGCAGTTTCCATGACTTGGCGGATGACGGCGCTGGCTGGCTCCACATCCGCTTCGGGCAGTTCGAAGACCAGTTCGTCATGGACCTGGAGCAGCATCTTCACATTGTTCAGCCCTTCGGCCGCTAGCGCCGGTCCCATGCGGGCCATGGCGCGTTTGATGATGTCGGCGCTGGTGCCTTGGATGGGCGCGTTGATGGCGGCGCGCTCGGCGCCTTGGCGCTCGTGCTGGATGGGCGCTTTGATGCGCGGGAACCATGTTTTTCGGCCAAAGAGCGTTTCAGTGTAGCCGCGCGCGCGCGCCTTTTCGAGGGTTTCGGTAATGTAGAGGCTGATCCCGGGGAAGCGCTCATAATAGCGGCTGATCATGTCCTGCGCTTCGTCGGCGCTGATCTCCAGCCGTCCGGCGAGGCCCCAGCGGGAAATGCCGTAGAGGATGGCGAAGTTGATCGTCTTGGCTCGACCGCGCGTGTCGCGGTTCACTTCACCGAACAGCTGCTGGGCCGTGGCGGCGTGAATGTCTTCGCCTGCAAGGAAGGCTTCTCGGAGCGCCGGGACATCGGCGATATGCGCGGCGAGGCGCAGTTCGATCTGGCTGTAGTCTGCCGCCAGGATGACATTGCCCGGCTCGGCGACGAAGGCGTGGCGGATCTGGCGGCCGACTTCGGTGCGGATCGGGATGTTTTGCAGGTTGGGATCGGTCGAGGACAGGCGGCCGGTCTGCGCGCCGGATAGTGAATAGCTGGTGTGGACGCGGGCGCTGTCCCTGTTGATCTGGGCTTGGAGCGCGTCGGTGTAGGTCGATTTGAGCTTGGACAGTTGGCGCCAGTCCAAAATCTTTCCGGCGATTTCCGCGCCTTGGGCCTTCAATTGCTCAAGGATGGTGACGTCGGTGGAATAGGCGCCGGACTTGCCCTTCTTGCCGCCCTTGTAGCCCATCTTGTCGAACAGGATTGCGCCCAGTTGCTGGGTCGATCCGATGGCGAAAGGCTGACCCGCAATGGCGTGGATTTCGCCTTCCAGCTTGGCGATTTCGGCGGTGAATTCGGCGGAGAGGCGGGAGAGGGCTTCGCGATCGACCTTGATGCCTTCATGCTCCATCTTCGCGATGACGGAGACAAGCGGGCGGTCCACCAGTTCATAGACGCGGGTCGCGCCTTCATTGGCGATGCGGTTCTTGTAGATTTTCCACAGGCGCAGCGTGACGTCGGCGTCCTCGGCGGCATATTCGGTCGCCTTGTCGAGCGGGACTTCGGCGAAGCTGATCTGGCTCTTGCCGGTGCCGCACACGTCTTTGAAGCTGATGCAGATGTGATTGAGGTGGACCTTCGCCGCTTCGTCCATGCCGTGACCGGCGAGGCTTTGCCCGGCGTCGAGGTCGAAGCTCATGACGATGGTGTCGTCATAGGGCGCGATTTCGATGCCGTGCCGACGCATGACGGTCAGGTCATATTTGAGGTTCTGGCCGATCTTGAGGACGCTGTCGTCCTCCAGCAGCGGCTTGAGCTTTGCAAGGACGAGGTCCTTGGCAAGCTGATCTGGCTTCTCCGCGAACATGTCCTTCCCGCCATGACCCACCGGAATGTAGCAGGCCGCGTTTGGCCCCACGGCCAGGCTCACGCCGACGAGCGCGCAGGATACGCAGTCGAGCATGTCCGTTTCGGTATCGACGGCGACGAAACCCTCGGCATGGGCGGCGGCGATCCAGCGATCGAGTGCTTCCTCCGTCACCACCGTTTCGTAGAGGCTGCGGTCGATCGGCGGCTCTTCTTCGAGGACCGGGGCGGACGGGGGCGTGCTTTCCGTGACGGCGAGCGCGGCGGTCGCGACGGCCACGGCAGCGGCGGGCGCGCCAAGGCGGGTCAGCAGCGACTTGAAGCCGTGATGCTCGAGGAAATTCTGGAGCGGTTCGGGCGGAATGCCCTTAAGAGTCAGCTCTTCCAGCGGTTCAGGCAGGTCCATCGCATCATGCAACGCGACCAGCCTGCGCGACAGGCGCGCCATGTCGGCATGGGCGATGAGGTTTTCCTGCATCTTCGACTTCTTCATCGAAGGCGCGGCCTCAAGCGCGGCTTCCAACCCGCCATATTCGCTGATCAGCTTGGCGGCGGTCTTGGGGCCGATGCCGGGGATGCCGGGGACATTGTCGACGCTGTCGCCCATGAGCGCCAGGACATCGCCCAACTGCTCCGGCTGGACGCCGAACTTCGTCATCACATAGTCGGCGCCGCGCCGCTCATTCTTCATCGTGTCGTACATGTCGACGCCGGGTTGGATAAGCTGCATCAGGTCCTTGTCGGAACTGACGATGGTGACGTGCCAGCCCGCTGCGACAGCGGCTTTGGTGTAGCTGGCGATGATGTCGTCAGCTTCGAAGCCCGCTTCCTCGATGCAGGGGAGGGAGAAGGCGCGGGTCGCGTCGCGGATCATCGGGAATTGCGGGACCAGATCCTCCGGCGCGGGCGGGCGGTTCGCCTTATACTGGTCGTACATGTCGTTGCGGAAGGTGTGGCTGCCCTTGTCCAGTACCACCGCGAGATGGGTCGGGCCTTCCGCCTTGCCCAGTTCCTCGGCCAGCTTCCAGAGCATCGTGGTGTAGCCATAGACCGCGCCGACGGGCTGACCATGCTTGTTGGTGAGCGGCGGAAGCTGGTGATAGGCGCGGAAGATGTAGCCGCTGCCGTCGACGAGGTAGAGATGATTCTGGGCCATGGGCGCAGGGGATAGCGGGTAATGCTGGGTGGCTCCAGTGGGGTTGGTTGAGATGGTCGTCCCCATGATTGAGCACGCTGTCCCGAGGGGCAGATGAAAATAGGAGCTGCTTTTGCGGACTGGCCAACGGAGCGACGAAAAATGGCGGTTTTCCGCCGAAGTTCACACCATATGCGCGCGCGAGCCTGAGCGCGCGTGTGCGCGAGGGCGCATGTGCCGGACGTTTCAAAGAGGGATCGAGGATAAGCGCGCCGATGCGGAATAGGACAGGGTGAAATCGCGCGGTGTTGGAGAAATAGGATGGTTTTTGGAGATGGTGTGGCAATCGGGGCACGCGTGAAACTGAGGCGGAGGAGGGGGCTGTCTGCTAACGATCAAGTCCAGCCTTCAATCACCCCTCCCTTTCAAGGGAGGGGACGGGGGTGGGTCGCCGCGCAAGCGGCGTTCTTCCATGGCCGATATGACAGAGCTCGCTGCGCTCGCACCCACCCCAACCCCTCCCTTGAAAGGGAGGGGCTATGACCGGCAGCGACCAGTTGCTGCCGCTGAATGACTAAAGCTCCTTGCCTAAAAGCGGCCATAACCTCAGGATCGTCGCATGGGGAGATATGCTGTAGTCGCGGTGGTATTGTTTGCCATCCAGGGGGCCTCGAGCCCAGCAAAGACGCCGTTGCCTAGGGCAGCGGATGTCCTGAGGGCCGAGCGCGCAGATTGGCAAGCGGCGATGTTGGGTATCGTTGGAAATGATGGGGCCACTGATCCGGATTTCTCGGGTAGTCCTCAGGCGATCTTCAATCTCAGATGCAGTGCCAAAGGGGCTGGACGCGCCTTTTGCAATTATGTGGTTACCGGTTTTCGCGGTTCGCATCGCCGGACTGGCAAACGACTTATGATCATGCGCGAATCCGGTCACTGGACGCGAGCCCTAGATGACGAGTAGCTATCGACCAGAAATTGCCGTTGGTGTTTGCAAATGCCATAGCTAAAATCGGTCACTCGGTCCCTATGGTTGAGGAAACCTATGCTCCGTAGATACTTTGGGATATTCAGCGTTCTTGGATTAGCGATGGCCGCGCCGGGGCTTGCTCAAAAATCCGATGCGGAAACTCTGGTCGAGAATATGCCGGTTATGCAACTCTGGTCCGATCCGAAGTTGGCTGCCACTTACAAGCCCTACTTTGACTGTTTTGCCGAAGCATTAGGAAATGGGGGCGGTTCGATGTTGGTGAATGATACAGATGTGTCGGAAGCAGCGAGCCGTGCTCAGGCCCGATGCGGCGAACAAAAAGGTAGCTCCACCGTCCTAGCAGATCGTCACCTAACTGCGCTCAAGCCAGGCCTGCCGCAGCAAGTACGCGCCGACATCTTGGCCAAGTATCGGCGACAAATGGGATTTTTTGCTGTGGCGGAGTGGTACAGGTCAAATGGTCGCTACTCGCAATTCCAAAGTTATCTAGAAAGAAGTGGGCGCTCAGCGAAGCGTGGACATGTACCGGTGATGTTTAGCACTGAATAGGGTTCGCCCAACTGTCAGCTTTCACGGCATGCGGGCCTGAAAGCTGACCATCCGCTTTCCACCCATCCAAGCCGTTAGTCATAAGGAACGACAGGCGTGGAAGTTTGCGCGAGTTCTAAGATTTCACAGGCGTTGCGCAGGCCCACCCCCGGCCCCTCCCGCTTGCGGGAGGGGAGGAGGAGGCTGTTTAGAGGACTTCGCTTGCCCGTTCGGGTGGGCGGGCGATTACTGCGCCCTTGTCGGTGATGACGATGGCGCGTTCGATCAGGATCGGGTGTTGCGCCATGGCGTCGAGGACGGCCTTGTCGTCCGTCACGTCGAGGCCGATTTCCTTCACCACGGCTTCGCCCTTGCGGAGCGCCTCGGAAGGACGGACGCCCGCCTTTGCCAGCACCGCTTCGATTTCGGCGCGGCTGGGCGGGGTTTTTAGATATTCCACTATCTCGACCTCAACGCCCGGCGTACCCTCCATGATCGCGAGCGCGGCGCGCGATTTGGAGCAGCGGGGGTTGTGCCAGATGGTGGCCCTCATACCACGATGACCTTCACGCCTGTTCGTCCTTGGCCAACCACTCTTCCAGCCACTTGATCGTGTAGTCGCCGTTCAGGAATTCGGGGTCCTTGAGCAGCTTCTGGTGGAGCGGAATCGTGGTCTTCATGCCCTCGATCACATATTCCTCCAGCGCGCGCTTCAACCGCATGATGCAGCCTTCGCGGGTGCGGCCGTAGACGATCAGCTTGCCTATCATGCTGTCGTAGTAAGGCGGTACGCGGTAGCCCTGATAGAGTCCGCTATCGACGCGGACGTGCATGCCGCCCGGAACGTGATAGCTGGTGACGGTTCCTGGCGATGGCGCGAAGGTCTTGGGGTCCTCCGCGTTGATGCGGCATTCGATGGCGTGGCCGTTGAATTCAATGTCCGCTTGCTCGACGGAGAGCGGCTTGCCTTCGGCGACGCGGATCTGTTCGCGGACGAGGTCTAGGCCGGTGATCATCTCCGTCACCGGATGTTCCACCTGCAGCCGGGTGTTCATCTCGATGAAGTAGAATTCGCCGTCTTCCCACAGGAATTCGATCGTGCCCGCGCCGCGATAGCCCATGTCGGCCATCGCCTTGCGCACGACTTCGCCCATCCGGTCGCGCTCTGCGGCGGAGAGGACGGGGGAGGGGGCTTCCTCCAGCACCTTCTGGTGGCGGCGCTGGAGCGAGCAGTCGCGCTCGCCCAAGTGGATGGCGTTGCCGTTGCCGTCGCCGAACACCTGGAATTCGATATGCCGGGGGTTGCCCAGATATTTTTCCATGTAGACGGTGTCGTCGCCGAAGGCGGCCTTGGCTTCGGAGCCGGCCTGCTTCATCGAGGTTTCGAGCAGGTCTTCGGACGGCACGACCTTCATGCCGCGACCGCCGCCGCCTGATGCTGCCTTGATGAGGACCGGATAACCGATCTTCGCGGCCACTTCCTTGGCTTCCTCGACGCTGGAGAGCGCGCCGTCGGAGCCGGGGACCAGCGGCAGGCCGAGCGCGCCAGCGGTGCGCTTCGCTTCGACCTTGTCGCCCATGATGCGGATATGTTCGGGCTTGGGGCCGACGAAGGCCAATCCATGCGCTTCCACGATTTCCGCGAACTGGGCGTTTTCCGACAGGAAGCCATAGCCCGGATGGATGGCATCCGCGCCGGAGATTTCAGCGGCCGAGATGATCGCTGCGACGTTCAGATAGCTGTCCTTGGCGGCGGGCGGCCCGATGCAGATCGCTTCGTCGGCAAGGCGCACATGCATGGCGTCAGCGTCGGCGGTGGAGTGGACCGCCACCGTCTTGATGCCCATTTCATGGCAGGCGCGGTGGATGCGGAGGGCGATTTCGCCCCGGTTCGCGATCAGCAGCTTTTCGATGGCCATGTGTCGCGCGGCCTTATTCGATGACGATCAGCGGCTGGTCATATTCGACCGGCTGGCCGTTATCGACCAGCACGGCCTTGACCGTACCGGCGTTGGGCGCGGTGATGGCGTTCATGACTTTCATCGCTTCGACGATCAGGACGGTGTCGCCCGCCTTCACGGTCGAGCCGACGGCGGCGAAGGGTGCGGCGCCGGGCTCTGCCGACAGATAGGCGGTGCCCACGATCGGCGAGCGAACGGCGTTAGCGGCAACAGCAGCTGCGGCTTCGGCAGGGGCTGCTGCGGGCGCGGCCACCGGCGCGGCAGCGGCCGGGGCTGCCACAGGAGCGGGCGCATAGGCGACGGCGGCGGCGTTTGCGGCCTTGCGCGCGACGCGGATTTTGCGATCGCCGTCCTCCACCTCGATTTCCGTCAGGTTGGTGTCGTCGAGCAGGGCGGCGAGATCCCGCACCAGCTGCACATCGACCTGCATTGCGCCCTTTTCAGCCTTATCGTTCATTTGAAGTCCCTGGACCGTAAAATCTCTTATGCGATGCCCGCGCCTATGCGCATTTGGGTCAAAGCGCAACTTTTGAGCGACGAGTTAAAGTTCCAGCGCGGCTTCCAGCGCCAGCATGTACGACATGGCGCCAAAGCCCGCGATCGTGCCCTTCGCCGCCATGCCCACATAGCTTTGGTGGCGGAATGGCTCGCGCTTGTGCGGGTTGGACAGGTGTACCTCTATGACGGGCACGCTGATCCCCTTGATCGCATCGTGCAGCGCGACGGAGGTGTGGGTGAGGCCGCCGGGATTGAGAATGACGGCATGCGCGCCTTCCTCATGCGCTTCCTGAAGCCAGTCGATCAGATGGCCTTCATGATTGGACTGGCGGAAATCGATTTCGACATGGGCGCGGGTGGCGGCATCCTCCATCCGTTCGGCAATGTCGTCCAGCGTGTCATAGCCGTAGATTTCCGGCTCCCGCGTGCCCAGCATGTTGAGGTTGGGGCCGTTCAACACAAAGATTTTCCGCGCGTCGGCCATGGCAATCCCCCTTAGCATGTTGCGGCAGGGGCGTCGTGGCCCCTATATGCGCCGTAATCCTTAGCCTTTCGTGTCCCGCCAAGTCGAGACACCTTCTTTCGTAAGAGACAGGACAGAGCATTGCACGTTGACGGAACAGTATCGATCTCCATCAATGGCGAGCATCGCCGCGTGCGCGCGGGCATGACGCTGGCGGAACTGGCGAGCGAACTCGGCTTCGTGCCGGAGAAGGTCGCGGTGGAGCGCAACCTGGAGGTCGTGCCGCGATCGACCCTCGCGCAGGTGTGCGTCGAGGATGGCGATGATCTGGAGATCGTGCATTTTGTTGGCGGCGGCGATGTGTCGGCGGTGGATGATGACAGCTGGACGGTCGCGGGCAAGACTTTCCGGTCTCGGCTGATCGTGGGCACGGGCAAGTACAAGAATTTTGAGCAGAATGCGGCGGCACTTGCGGCTTCGGGGGCGGAGATCGTCACCGTGGCGGTGCGGCGCGTCAATGTGTCGGACCCCAAGGCGCCGATGCTGACCGACTTCATCGATCCTAAGAAGATTACGTATCTGCCCAATACGGCAGGCTGCTTCACTGGCGAGGAGGCAATTCGCACGCTGCGGCTGGCGCGGGAAGCGGGCGGCTGGGACCTCGTCAAGCTGGAGGTGCTGGGCGAGGCGCGGACGCTGTACCCCGACATGGTGGAGACTTTGCGCGCAACCGAGGTTCTGGCGAAGGAAGGCTTCAAGCCGATGGTCTATTGCGTTGACGATCCGATCGCGGCCAAGCGGCTGGAGGATGCGGGCGCGGTGGCGATCATGCCGCTGGGCGCGCCGATCGGGTCTGGGCTGGGTATTCAGAACCGGGTGACGATCCGTCTGATCGTCGAGGGCACGAAGCTGCCGGTGCTAGTGGATGCAGGTGTGGGTACGGCGTCGGAAGCGGCAGAGGCGATGGAGTTGGGCTGCACCGGCGTTCTGATGAACACGGCGATTGCGGAGGCGAAGGACCCGGTGCTGATGGCGGCGGCTATGAAGGCTGGGGTGGAAGCCGGGCGCATGGCCTATCGCGCCGGGCGGATGGGGAAGCGTATGTATGCCGATCCGTCCAGCCCGCTTGCCGGCTTGATTTAAGCGCTTTGTGCTCCTGCGCAGGCAGGAGTGACCAGGTGAGGGGGAGACTGGGTTCCTGCCTTCGCAGGAACACCGGAGCGCTACTTTCGCCATTGCAGCAAATTGACCGGCTGCCCGCTTCCTCCTATGGGCGAAACGCATTCAGGAGGAGGAAAAGCGATGGTCAAGAAGCTATACCCCGATGCTGCGTCTGCGTTGGAGGGCCTTCTCTTCGATGGCATGCATCTTTGTGCAGGCGGCTTTGGACTTTGCGGAATTCCCGAGCGTCTGATCGACGCGATCCGTGATTCGGGGGTCAAGGACCTCACCATCGCCTCCAACAACGCCGGGATTGACGGCGAGGGGCTCGGCAAGCTGCTGCGCACCCGGCAGGTCAAGAAGATGATCTCCTCCTATGTCGGCGAGAACAAGGAGTTCGAGCGGCAATATCTGGCTGGTGAGTTGGAGGTGGAGTTTTGTCCGCAAGGGACGCTGGCTGAGCGCTGCCGCGCGGGCGGCGCGGGCATTCCGGGCTTCTACACCAAGACGGGCGTCGGCACGGCGGTTGCCGAGGGTAAGGAAGTGAAGAGCTTCGACGGGCAGGACTATATCCTGGAACGTGGCATCTTCGCTGACGTGGCGATCATCAAGGGATGGAAGGCTGACGAAAGCGGCAACCTGATCTTCCGCAAGACTGCGCGCAACTTCAACCAGCCAATGGCGACCGCCGCCAAGATATGTGTCGCCGAAGTCGAGGAAGTGGTGCCGGTCGGCAGCCTCGATCCTGACGCGATCCATCTGCCCGGCATCTATGTGAAGCGCATGATCGTCGGCGCGCCTTACGAGAAGAAGATCGAATTCCGCACCGTTCGCCAGAGGGAGACCGCATAATGGCCTGGAGCCGTGACGAGATGGCCGCGCGGGCGGCCAAGGAGCTGAAGGACGGATTTTACGTCAATCTTGGCATCGGCATTCCGACGCTGGTGGCGAACCATATTCCGGCGGGCGTGGAAGTGACGCTCCAGTCGGAAAATGGCATGCTGGGTATCGGTCCCTTTCCCTATGAGGGTGACGAAGACGCCGACCTCATCAATGCGGGCAAGCAGACGATCAGCGAATTGCCGAACAGCGCCTATTTTTCCAGCGCCGACAGCTTCGCCATGATCCGGGGCGGGCATATCGACCTGACCGTGCTGGGCGCGATGGAAGTCGCGGAAAATGGCGACATCGCCAACTGGATGATCCCCGGCAAGATGATCAAGGGCATGGGCGGCGCGATGGATTTGGTCGCGGGCGTCAAGAAGATCATTGTCGTCATGGAACATACGTCCAAGGACGGCAGCCCGAAGTTCATCCCGGCCTGTACCCTGCCGCTGACCGGCAAGAATGTGGTCGACATGATTGTCACCGACCTGTGCGTATTCCAGCGCCCCGACCATGACAGTGCGTTCAAGCTCGTTGAACTCGCGCCGGGCGTGACGGCGGAGGAAGTCGCCGCTAAGACCACGGCTCATTATCTGAGCTGAGGATACTGGCATGAGCCTTGAGGGCACCTATGACGAAGGCAATGTCTTTGCACTGATCCTTCAGGGCAAGATCCCTTCGACCAAGCTGTATGAAGATGCGCATACATATGCCTTCCTCGACATCCAGCCGCAGTCGAAGGGGCACAGCCTGGTCATTTCCAAATGGTCGAAGGCGCGCAACATCCTGGAGATCGAGGAGGATGCGCTGGCGCAGGTGATGGCCACGGTGAGGAAAGTCGCCAAGGCGACGGCCAAGGCGCTCGATCCCGATGGCATCCATGTCGCCCAGTTCAACGGTGCGCCTGCCGGACAAACCGTTTTTCACCTGCATTTCCATATCGTGCCGCGCTGGCAGGGCGGGCCGATGGGCTTTTCCGCCCATGCCCAAGGCAATTTCGCTGATCCCGCTGCTCTTGAAGCGCTGGCGGAAGAGATACGTGGCGCATTCTGAGCCGCGCGCGAATTTCATGACCAAGCCGATGGAGACGCGCTGACATGGCGCTGAAACCGTTCAAGGCGCCGGGCGCCCGGCTGGCGTTGCGATCGAAACCAGCAAGAAGCTATGTCGCGGCTGCGGATGGCAAGGCGGAGATCATCCTCGACATCTCGCGGCTATTGTCGCGCAGCTTCCATGCGGCGCCGACCGGCATCGACCGGGTCGAATATGTCTATGCGCGCGAATTGCTGGAGCGGATACCGGATCGGCTGGCCTTTGCCGCCGTGCATCCGGCGGGCGGCTATTATGGGCGGCTGAACAGTGCGGCGGTCCGGCAGTTTCTGGCGTTCACGGCGGCGCGTTGGCGCAACAGCAGCGCCAAGGATGAAGCGGCGAGCCGCGCCGCGGTGATCCGGCACCTGATCGCGCTGCGGCCCCGCCCCGTGCCTCGCGCCCGTAGCCCGCGCGTCTATCTGCAAGTGTCGCCCCATCATCTGGACGACCCGGCTCAGGTGGGCGCGATCCTGCGGGCGGAAGGCGCGCGTTTCGTGACGCTGGTGCATGATGTGATCCCGCTCACCCATCCGGAGTTCGCGCGGCCGCAGGGGGCGGAGGAACATCGGCGGCGGATACGCACGATCGATCGCTATGCCGATGGCATCATCGGCAACAGCCAGGCGACAATCGATGCGCTGGGGCCGTTTATGACGCGGAGCCTGGAAGGGCGCAGCCTCTGCGTCGCCCATTTCGGCTCTGACCCGCCCGACATATTCGGGGGCGAAGGCCATAATGTGCCGTCGCGGCCTTATTTCGTTTACATCTCGACCATCGAGCCGCGAAAGAACCACCTGCTGCTGCTCAATCTGTGGCGGCGTCTGGTGGAGCGGCTGGGCGATCAGGCTCCGGTGCTGGTGCTGATCGGCCGTCGTGGCTGGGAAAATGAGAATGTCGTCGACATGCTGGAGCGGGCGGAAATCCTGCGCGGCCATGTCATCGAAGCGGGCAGCGTGCCGGACACGGAAATGCACGCGCTTGTCGCGGGGGCGCGGGCGATGCTGATGCCTTCGTTTGAGGAGGGGTTCGGCATTCCGGTGATTGAGGCGCTGTCGGTGGGCGTGCCGGTGATTTGCAGCGATATCGTCGCACATCGGGAGGTCGGGGGAGAGGCGCCGGATTATCTCGACCCGCTGGACGGGCTGGGCTGGATGCGTTTGATCGAAGCCTATGCTCTGCCGGATTCGCCCGAACGCGCGGCGCAGATGGCGCGTATCAAGGCGTGGCGCGCGCCACAATGGCGGGACTATTTCGACATCGTCATGCAATTGCTGGACGATGTGACGGCTAGCGCGCCCGCTTGACGTCCCTGCCGGGGGTGCGCATGAAAGTTTTGTGGACAATTGCTTTTCTGCCGGGTGCGGACGGGATTTGACGAAGTGACGCCGCTGCCCTTTCTGCGATCGCCGCCCTTTCCCGGAATTGCCCCGCGCGTGGCGGCGGTGAGTGTTCTGCGGGAGCAGGCGGGTGAGCTGGACGAGGTTCCGGACAGCGTTATCGACCAGATCGCGGCGGCGCGGGTTGGCGGGGCCTTTTGGGGTCGCCAGCGCGAGGGCGTGAGGCTCGTCGCGCGAGCGGGGTGTCGTTTTCCCCGCGAGGGCTTGAGGCTGGATGAGATTGTGATTCTTCCGCTGCGGCAGTCAGCCAAGGCGTATGATCCCTGGGCGCTGGTGGCGCAGGCGCGCTCCGTCCACGCGGCGGCCGACGATGAGCTGGCGATCATTGCGGGGATGCTGGGCGTTGCTGTGCATGGACCTGATGGGGAAGTGATCGCGCCTGAACGGCTTCGGCTGGCGGCAAAGCGAGCGGTCGCGGCGGCCAGCTACCGGGATTGTTTCAGCGGCCAGGTGGTGGGCGTCGAGCAAGCCGTCGCGCAACTGGCGGAGTGGGGCCGCCATCTGCAAGGCAACCGGCATATCGCCGCCGCCAGCGGCATGGCCTTCTGGAAGCGCGAAGCGATGCGGCGGTTCCTATGGGATGGGGTGCGTTCGCCGCCCTTCCTTTCCCCACGCGCCGGGGTGCGGCGGGCAAGGCGCGAGGGCGGAGCGCTGGCGGTCTGGCCATCGCGGGTGCCATCGTCCTTGCAGGCGGACGCGCCGGACATTGCGGTTGCGCGGGTGGAGGACGGCTTCTTGCGGTCGAAGGGGCTGGGGGCCGCGCTGACGCCGCCGGGGTCGGTCGTCATCGACCGGTCTGGCATTTATTATGATGCGGGCAGGCCCAGCGATCTTGAGACGTTGCTTGCAACACATGCTTTTTCACCGGCGCTAGTGGAGCGCGCCGGTCGACTTCGCGCGACGATCCGGGCGACGGGCGTCACCAAATATGGGCAGGATGGTGGCCAGATGCCCAGCCTTCCTAGCGCCAAGCGCACGGTATTGGTCGTCGGGCAGGTGGAGGATGACCTGTCGGTCCAGCTCGGCGGCGCTGGTGTCGAGGGCAATCTGGGCCTGCTGAAGCGGGCGCGTCGGGCTGAGCCGGATGCCCATATCATCTACCGGCCCCATCCCGATGTGCAAGCCGGGCTGCGGCGCGGGCATTTGAGCGACGCCGTCGTGCATGAACATGCCGACGCGCTCGATTGTGGCGCACCGCTGATGACATTGGTGCAGGCGGTGGACGAAGTGCATGTGCTGTCATCGCTCACCGGGTTCGAGGCACTGCTGCGAGACCGGCCTGTCACGGTGCATGGCATGCCATTCTACGCCGGATGGGGCCTGACGCGAGACCTGGCCGAGCCCAATCCGCGTCGAGGGCGCAAGCTGACGATCGACCAGCTTGTGGCGGCCGCCCTCATTCTCTATCCACGTTACCTCGACCCGGTAACAGGTCTGCCCTGCGGCCCCGAAATCATGGTGGAGCGTTTGGGTGGCGGACCGACGTCATCAATTTCATGGCTGATCCGAATGCGGACGCTACAGGGGAAAATTAGAAGATTTATGACTTTGTCTGCCGAGCATCTCCATGGCTGACGGCCAAGCCAAGACCTTCCTTTTTCTTCAGGGACCGCATGGACCCTTTTTCGCGATGCTGGCGGACGCCTTGCGGGCGCGGGGGCATGGCGCGCTGCGGATCAACATCAACGGCGGCGACAAGGTCGATTGGCCGAGCGAAGCGACCGATTATCGCGGGTCCTTCCGCAACTGGCCGCTCTTCTTTGACGATTATATCGTCCAGCATGGCGTCACCGACCTGATCCTGTATGGCGATTGCCGCCCCTATCATGCGTCCGCGCACAAGATGGCGCGGCTGCGCGGCTTGCGCGTCCATGTGCTGGAGGAAGGCTATATCCGGCCGGATTTCATGACGTTGCAAGAGGACGGGGTGAACGGCAATTCAACGCTGCCGCTCGACCCGCAATGGTATCTGGATCAGGCGCTGGGCCTGCCGCCGGAGGGCGGGCGGGAGCCGCAAATTCCTTCGACCTTCCGCAGGCGCGCGGTGAATACGACGCGCAATGGGCTGGCGTCGGCAATGATGTGGCCGATCTTTCCATTTTACCGCACGCATCGGCCGCAAAGCTTCCTGCTGGAGGCGGCGGGATGGTTCAAGAAGCTGATGCTGCGAAAGCGTGACGTGCGTTTGTCGCGGGCGCAATGGGAGACGATATGGGACAAGCCCTATTTCGCTCTGCCGTTGCAGCTGGATTCGGACTATCAGATTCGCGTCCATTCGCCCTTCGGCAATATGCGCGCGGCTTTGAGGTTCGTGATCAAAAGCTTCGCGCGATATGCACCCGAGGGCACTAACCTGTTGGTGAAGCGGCATCCGCTGGATTCGGGATTGGTTGCCTGGGAACGGCTGACGCGGCGGCTTGCGGTCCGATATGGGGTGGCGGATCGCGTCTATTATCTTGCGGACCTCGACATCGCGCAGGTGGTGGGCCGGTCGCTGGGCGTGGTGACGGTCAACAGCACGGTCGGCACGCTGGCGCTGAACAAGGGCAAGCCGGTGCTGGTGCTGGGACATGCTGTCTACAAGGTGCCCGGCGTTGTTTATAGGGGGACGCTGGACGAATTCTGGCTCGATCCGGGCGCGCCGGACCAGACTCTCTATGCGGCGTTCCGCCGGGTGCTGATCGATCGATGCCTGATCCGGGGCGGCCTGTTAAGCGATCAGGGCCTCGATATGCTGGTGAACAATGCCGTGGAGCGGCTTTGCGACGAGAGGCAGCAGGGGGAGCGCCGTTCGGATGGACCAGTGCGGCGGATCAATCTTGCGCGGGTCAGCTGAGGACCGGATTCGCGCGCCGCGTAGGGCGTTGTTCAGATAGCGGGTGAAGGCTGCATTGCGGACGGGAGGCCGCGCGCGGAGCCATGCTAGCGCGACGATGGGACGCCATCGGGAAAGCTGATCGGACGTGACGCCGCTTTGCCTTTGATAGGCGAGGCCAAACTGACGGGCGGCCCAGTCGCGCCAGATGTTGGTGATGGGGTCGGCAGGGCCTTCGCCGAACCGCATCAGCATCTCGCTCCTGACGGCATCGGCGGCGGGCACGCCGATCGCGGCCTTCGCCCAGTCGAGGACGACCAGCCCGTTATCATTGACCAGAATATTGTCGATGTGGAAGTCGCCGTGGAGGAGCTGATTGCCCTCCGGGAGGCGAGCGAGGTAATCGGTGGCGGCGCGCTTGAGCCGATCGGGCGCCGGACCATATTCGATATCGGTTTTAAGCACGGACTTCACCGTGCGCAGTCCGGATGCCGAGCGACCGTGCATCTTATGGAAGAGGCGAGCCATGTCCCGGAGGAGGGAGGCCGCCGAGAAGGGCTTCTTGCGAATGGCTCTGGCGACGGATGGGCCGTCTATCTTTGGATAGATGAGGGCGCGTTTGTCATCGACCTCGACGCGCGCGCGGGGTGCGGCGGTGGGGAGGCCGAGGGAATCGGCCAGTGTGGCAGCCGCCCTTTCGCGCTCGATCATTTCTTCGGACACGGCGGGATGGAAGATCTTGATGACTTTTCCGTCGCCAATATGAAAAACCTCCGAGCTCTGGCCACGGTCGAGCAGCAGCCAATCGCTTCCCATTTCCAACGACATGTGCTGCATCATTTCCTCACTTCCGTGCATTTGCCGATCGCTCAATTGATGATAGCTGCGCCGACATGGAGTCCAGGAGCTTGCCCAAATGAAAGAGTTGATCGCCTTTGATCTCGACGGAACGCTGGCGGAAAGCAAGCAACCTTTGGGCGAGGAGATGGGGGAGGCGCTGGCTGACCTGATGACGGTCGCGCATGTTGCAGTGATTTCCGGGGGTGACTGGCCGCAATTCGACAAGCAGGTAGCGAGCCGCCTCCCCGGCCGCGCGGACCTGTCGCGCCTGTGGCTGATGCCGACGACTGGCACCAAGCTTTTCACGCATCAGGCAGGCGCATGGACGCCAGTCTATGCCGAACTGTTCGACGAAGCGCAGAAGCAGAACATCTTCGCCGCCTTCGATCAGGCGCTGGAAGCGACCGGTTTCGTGCCGGAAGAAACATGGGGCGAACGGATCGAGGATCGGGGCAGCCAGATCACCTTTTCCGCGCTGGGCCAGCAGGCTCCTATCCATGCGAAGGAGGGATGGGACCCCGACTTTGCCAAGCGCCGTATCATTCAGGCCGACCTGCGGGAGCGTCTGCCCGGCCTGTCGATCAACATGGGCGGCGCGACATCGATCGACATCACGCGCGAGGGTGTGGACAAGGCCTATGGCCTCAAGAAGTTGCGCGACGCGAGCGGCATCGCTCTGGATGCGATGATGTTTATTGGCGACGCGATCTTTCCGGGCGGCAATGACTATCCGGCCAAGGAACTGGGGCTGGACACGGTGCGCGTGCGTGACCCGGAAGAGACGCTGTCCGTGATCGCTGCCATTGTTTCCTGCCAGAAGTGACCGATTTACACTGATGGCGAGCGCCGTCGGTTGCGGCGTGCGGCCCATGATCTGAGAGGGGCGGGGGTGTGCTTCACAGGCAAACCCCTCCACCCGGCCTAGCCGTTGCGGGCGATGCCCTTCAGATGATGGAGCAGAAGATCGGCATTGGCTTCCCAGGTGAAGCGCAGTGCTGCATCGCGCACCGCTTCGCGCTCGGGCGGGTTGTAGAGAATCTCTCCGATCGCGGCCGCGATAGCTTCCGGGTCCCGGTCAACGATCCGGCCTGCTTCCGGTCGGTCGAGCAGTTCGCGCGCGCCACCAACATCGGTGATGACGATCGGCGTACCGCAGGCGAGCGATTCGACCCAGGCGTTCGCGAGCCCCTCGGACGAGGAGGGCAGCGCCATCACATCGGCCGCGGCATAAATGCGCGGCAGGCGGTCATGCGGGACGGAGCCGAGGAAACCGATGCGACGGTCAACGGCCAGTTCCTCCGCCTGCTTTTCCAGCGCCCGGCGATACTGACCTTGGCCAGCGAAGAGCAGGGTAATACCGGGCAGACGCGGAAGCGCCTGCACCAGCAGTTCCTGTCCCTTGCGCGGAATGAGCGCGCCGACGCACAGGACTACCGGCCCTTCAAAGCCCAATGCTTCCTTGGCGGCGGCGCGATCGGCCAATTCAAAGCGATCAAGATCGACGCCGGTATAGTGAACGCGGATCTTTTCCGCGTCCATGCCCAGCTTGACCATCGACCGGCGCATTGCGCTAGACACGGCGAGCAGGCCCGCCGCTTCCGCCCCGGCGCGTTTCACCAGACCGCGCGTGTCGCGCCGTTTGCCCCAATAATGGATGTCAGCGCCGCGTGCCTTGACGGAATAGGGGATGCCGAGGGCGCGTGACAGGCGCTGCGCCACCGGGCCGTCGGGGAAGAAGAAGCTGGCGTCGATGACGTCGAAGGGCTGCTGTTCATGCAGGTGGCGTACCAGCGGCAGGATCGCGCGCGTCATGCTGCCGACATTGTAGCGCGCGCCGATCTTCGGGATCGTCGAAAAAATCGGGCGGTAGACGGTGAGGTTCTGCCACCGTTCCTTGCGCGGCAGGGCGCGGAGCGGCGCATATTGATTGCCAAGGCCAATCGGCCAGATCGGAACCCCGAGCGGCGCGATCACCGTGACATTGACATCGGGGCGGCTGGCGAGTTCCCGCGCCTGCCGTTCGACGAACACCCCGAAATTCGGACGGCTCATGTCCGGGAACAGGGTCGAGAGCGTAAGGACATTCAGCGTCATGCTGTCCCCCTTAAGGCATCGCGGTTAATCGAGAGTTAGGGCTGAAGCGCGGCTTTGGCTACAATTGTCTCACCAATTGAACCGCCACGGCGCCCCAGGGTGGGTCGCTGATCACCTGCTGACGGCTGCCACTGCCGAGCGGCAATATTTGCAACTTGTCACCCTCTCGCCCGATCAGTCTGCCGAAGACGAAGCGTCCGGCATGGCGTGGCAGCAATATGTCGCGGTTCAGCGCGCTTGCAAATTCGTCCGGGCCGATGCGGCGGCACCAGATTTCATCCCCGCTGCGATAATCACCGATGCTGGCGGATACCTGAACGCCGATCATCGCGTCGGCGGGTACGGGTGGGGGGAAGGACAGGCTCCGCGTGGGCGCGCGGGCGCCTTCGGGACCCAGCAGCGCCGCGACCGGCACCACGCTTTGGCCCGGCAGCGCTACCAGCTCGGACGAACCAACGCCCAGAGCGTCGGCGATGCGGTTCAGCCAGTTGACCGATACGGTTCGCGTGCCGGTTTCCAGCCTGCCTATCGTCTGCGCCGTGGTTGCAGGGCGGCAGAGCGCCGCGACTTGCTCCAGCGTCAAACCCTTGGCTTTTCGAACTTCTCTAATCCGGGTGATCATGCCTATTCCCGATTTTTCACCTATTTGGTTTTTCGTCTTTCCTACAAATGGTTCGTCGTGGCAAGCCCCTTCGCATCATTCATGCATAAGGAGGAAGCCGATGCGAAGCCAATATGTGGAGCAGAAGATCGAGGACCCCGCAGGACATGTCCAGACGGTGGCGGTGAATATGGGCGAATCGCCGCTGGCATGGCTGCATGCACGTGGTCACCTGAGCGAGCGCTATTTCAGGGCGGGGGAGTTGTTGCGCGCTGACTGGGAGAAGGCGGGGCTTGGTCCGCGTGTCACCATGCGATGGGACGCGGCGCCTTCGATCGGTGGCCCAAGGCGTGGCTCGGAAGCACCCGATCCCAGCATGGCTCAACTGTCTGCGCGGGAGCGTTTCCATGCCGCCATCGCCGCCGCCGGGCCGGGGCTTAGCGACATATTATGGCGGGTTGCCTGCGCTGGCGAGGGACTGGTCGCGGCGGAGCGGGCGCTCGGATGGCCGAGCAGGGCGGGCAAGCTGGTCCTGACGCTGGCGCTGGAGAGGGTGGCGGCCTGGTATCGGGTGTCGTGACGTTTAACGGCTCAGCTCGGCACCGAGGAGCAGCAGCAGTTTGACGTCGATGGCAAAACCTTCGGCCCGCCAGACGGCGATCTGCGCCGCCAATTGATCCAGTGGAACGCGGTGGACGCGGATATCTTCCCCGTCCACGCCTCCACCATCGCCCGTCTTTTGCAGATCATGGGCGCGGAAAAGGCAGAAGCTTTCCGATACCATGCCGGGCGAACTGTAGAAGTCGCCAGCGGCCTCCATGTGACCTGCGCGGTATCCGGTTTCCTCTTCCAGTTCGCGGATGGCCGCGCGTTCGGATGCCTCGCCTTCCTCATCATCGCCGACGAGGCCGGCGGGCAGTTCGATGCAGCGGCGGCCGAGCGGCACCCGGAATTGGTCGACGAGCAGCACATGCCGCCGCCCGTCCGCATCCTCGTCTATGGCGAGGATGACGGCAGCATGGATGCCGCGCGCTCGCCCCACATATTCCCATCTGCCGCGACGCTTGGCGGTGATGAAACGGCCAGCCCACATGATTTCTTCCGGGGCGGCCATATCCTGTTCACTCATAATTCGATCAGCCTGTCGGGCAGTTCATTGATGTCATCATGCTCGCGCGGGAAATGCGTCGCGAGGACGGCGCCGACCTGACGCACGGCCTGTGCTAGCCCTTCACCTGGCTGGCCTGCCCGGATCGCATCGATCAGCGCCGCCATCGCATCGCCCCACGCTTCGGGCGCGACTTTTTCGTTGATCGCGCGGTCAGCGACGATCTCGGCTCGATGCTCGTCAAGCGAGAGATAGATGAGGACGCCCGTGCGCCCGCGCGTGCGTGCTTCGGCGGCGGTGCGGAAGAGAAGGATCGCGCGGCGGCGCACCCGACGGGCCTTGGTAGCGCGCGGCGTCATCAGCATCCGCAGCGGCATGATGGCGAGCAGATAGCGGACCACGAGAAACGTCAGGATGAGAAGGCCGGTCAGGCTTAGGATGAGCTTCCAGTCGGCAAGCTCATGTTCCCAATCCAGCAGCAGAGTGGACAGAAAGGCGCGCAGCTGCGCCGGGAACGCGGCCATGGAAGACAAAGCGAGGAATATGGCCACCACCGCCCAGCTGAGGCCGACGTCATGATAGCTGTCGGAACGGCGCGTGACGATCGTCACGATCTCGCCGGATGTTTGTGCCTCTGCTTCCTTGACGGCGGTGGTGACAAGGTCGTGATCGGTTTGACTAAGAAGAACCTGCATCACCAGCCCCCCGAGGCGCCACCGCCCCCGAAGCTCCCGCCGCCGGAAAAACCGCCACCGCCACCCCAGCTTGATCCCCCCCCGCCGCCAGAGCCCCATCCAGAGCCCATGCCCGGCCCCCAGATAATGACAGGCGCGCCGCCACCACGGCGATAGCGCTTGCCGCCGCGCGCTCGTGACAGCAGTGGCAGCAGGACGAAGAAGATAAAGAACATGATGATCCAGAAGCCGAGGATGCCGCCGCCTCCGCTATCCTGCTGGCGGGCTTCGGCCTCCGCCTGCACGGCACGTGCTCGCGCCTGGTCCGGGGGCAGGGCGAGCAGCGACGTGATCTGATCGACGCCCGCGTCGATCCCGCCCGCCATGTCGCCAGCCTTGAAGCGGGGCGTGATCGCGTTGCGGATAATCTGCGACGACAGCGCGTCCGTCAGTATGCCTTCGACGCCATAGCCGACCTCGATCCGCACCTTGCGTTCATTGGGTGCGATGATCAGCAAAACGCCCTGGTTATTCTTGTCGCCAATCCCCCAGGCGCGGCCGAGGCGGTAGCCATAGTCCGATATGTCATAGCCTTGCAGGTCTGGAATGGTGGCCACCACCAGCGACCGCCCGCTCGCCTGCTTCTGCGCGATCAGCTTCTGGCTGAGCGCCTGTTCCTGCGCGGGGTCGAGGATGTTCGCGGCATCCACCACGCCCTTGTCGTCGAACTTCGGAAAGCTCTGGGCTCCGGCGGACGGAGCCATGCCAAGCATCGCTGACAGGAGCGCGAAGATCAGGAGCAGGCGGCGGAGCATCGCTGGCGCTTACTTGCTGAAGTCGACCTTGGGCGCTTCTTCGGCTCCCGGCGTGGTTGCCTGGAAGGGGGTCATCGGCTTGGCGCCATAGATGATCTTGGCACCGATCGCGTCAGGGAAGGTGCGGATGCGCGTATTATAGGCGCGCACTGCTTCATTATAGTCCCGAATGGCGACGGCGATGCGGTTCTCGGTGCCTTCCAGCTGTGACTGGAGGTCGAGGAAATTCTGGTTGGTCTTGAGGTCGGGGTAAGCCTCCACCGATGCAAGAAGCCGCCCGAGGCCCTGGCTCAGTTGCGCCTGCGCTTGCTGGAATTGTTGGACCTTGGCGGGGTCGGAGAGATCCTCGGCGTTGACCTGTACCGATGTCGCCTTGGCGCGCGCCTCCGTGACCTTCACCAGCGTGTCCTGTTCCTGCTTGCCGGCCGCCTTCACGGTGGCGACCAGATTGCCGATCAGGTTGGAGCGGCGCTGATATTGCGCCTGAACGTCGGCCCATTTGGCTTTGGCCGCTTCCTCCGCAGTGGGGACGCTGTTGATGCCACAGGCGGACAGCGCAAAAGCTGTCAGCAAAGGCAGGAGGAAAGCAGGGGAAAATCGGCGCAGGATCGTCATGGAACATCCTCGGCATTGTTACGATGTCGGAAATAGGTGGTTGTCGAAGCGGGTGCAACGGCTCATCCTGTTAAACACGCAATCAGTGCAAGGGGTTCTCACATGGGACTGATTTCCGAATTCAAGACATTCATCAACCGGGGCAGCGTGATCGACCTGGCTGTGGGCGTCATCATTGGCGGCGCCTTCGCCACCATCACCAAGTCGTTGACCGATGACCTGATCATGCCGGTGGTGGGCTATCTGTTCGGTGGGGCGGACTTTTCCCGCTATTTCATCCGGCTCGGCGACATACCGGCCGGGTTCAAGGGCAATCCGGAAAGCTATGCCGACCTCAAGGGCGCAGGGGTCGCCATGTTGGGGTGGGGCGAATTCCTGACCGTGCTGGTCAATTTCCTCATCCTCGCCTTCATCATCTTCCTGCTGGTGAGGGCAGTGAACAGGCTGATGCCCAAGCCCGATGAGGCGCCTGCTGCAACCCCGGAGGAGGTGCTGCTGCTCCGTGAAATTCGCGATAACCTCAAAAAATAATTCGTTTCTGCGACGAAAGGAGCCTGCGGCGGGAACCATCTGCCGTGCGACCAGTTGATCGCGGTCAGAGTTCTGGGTGCTTTGCGCGGCCGGAATTCTTGCCGAATGACGTCAGCCCCAGGGGGGCGCAACAGGAGAACACGCCGTGAAAACCATCGTCTCAGTCCTCGGCCTTGCCAGCTTGATCGCGCTTGCTGCGTGCGATTCCAAGCAGGAAAACAAGGTCGAGAACGCATACGAGAATCAGGCGGACGCCATCGACAACCAGGCCAGCAACATGGAAGCGATGGCCGATAACCTGTCCGGCAATGCCGAGAGAGCCGCTGAGAACGCCGCCGACGCTTTGGAGAACAAGGCCGAGGCCACTCGCGAAGCGGGTGAACGCGCTGCCGATGCCGTCGAAGAGAAGACGGAGCGCTAAGCTTTCGCTTTCCCAAGCCGGAAAGGGCGTCGCGATGATGATCGCGGCGCCCTTTTTGCTGGCTGTTCAACGTCTTTAACGAGCCTTTAACCACGCCTTCCCCATGGTGCCGTCGCGCGCATCCGTGAAGGCCAAGGGAATGGACGAACTACTTCAGGAATTCATTGCCGAGACACAGGAAACGCTGGAAGCCCTGGCGGGCGAGGTCGTTGCCTGGGAGGCCGATCCCAGCGATCGCGACCGGCTGGACGCCATTTTCCGCTTCTTCCATACGGTAAAGGGCAGCTGCGGCTTCCTCAACCTGCCGCGTTTTGAACGGCTGAGCCATGCGGCCGAGGACGTGCTGTCGGAAATCCGCGCTGGAAACCGTACCGCCGATCCGGCGACGGTGAGCGCCGTGCTGGGCATTATGGACCGGATCGCCGAACTTGCCGAGGCGGTGGCGATCGGCGCTGCGCTGCCGGATGAAAATGACGACTATCTGATTGGCGCCCTCGCCGCACGCGAGGAAGGACCGGCGGCGGCGACGGACGTTGCGCCCGCGATCGAGGCTGTGCGTCAGGGCGGCGCGCAGGCGGTGCCCCGGACCATCCGCTTGCCGCTGTCGTTGATCGACCAGTTGATGAACGGCGTGTCGGACATGGTGCTGGCGCGCAACGAGCTGTCTCGCAAGCTGCGCGAACGGTCGAGCGACCCTGAGCTGGAAAGCAGCTTCGAACGGCTTTCTACCTGCGTTGCCGACATGCGGGACGCCATTTCCAAGACACGGATGCAGCGCGTGGAGCGGCTGTTTACCGCCATTCCGCGCATGGTGCGTGATCTGGGCCGCGAACTGGGCAAGAGGATCGACCTGGTCCTTGAGGGCGGCGACGTCGAAATGGACCGCGAGATGGTGGAGATGGTGGTCGATCCGCTGACCCACATCGTGCGCAACAGCATCGATCATGGCATCGAAATGCCCGAGCAGCGCAAGGCGCTGGGCAAGCCCGAAGCCGGGACGCTGAAGTTGCAGGCACGCCAGTCGGGCAATCAGATCGTGATCGAGGTCAGCGACGACGGGCAGGGTATCGACACCGGGCGGCTGGTGGAAAAGGCAGTTTCAGCAGGCAAGCTGACCCGCGATGCCGCCGCCAGAATGAGCGAGGCGGAAAAGCTGGAGCTGATCTTCCAGGCCGGGCTGTCGACTGCCAGCCACGTAACCGCGATATCGGGCCGGGGGGTCGGGATGGACGTGGTGCGCGCCAATGTGGAGCGGATCGGGGGCGTCATCGCGCTGCACAATGAGCTGGGGCGGGGATTGCGGATCGTGCTGCGCGTTCCGTTGACGCTGACGATCATTCCAGGCCTCATCATTCGGTCTGGGGGGCTGCACTTCGCCATTCCGCGCGCGGCGGTGGTCGAGATACTGCACGATAATAACGAGACGCTGCACGTCGCCGAAGTCGGTGGCGCGAAGATCGCGACGATCCGTTCGGTGCGTCATTCGATGATCGATCTGGAAGATGTTCTGGGAATGGAGAAGTCCGCCCAGCCGGGTCCGCGCGCGATCATGGTGGTGCGATCCGCGACCGGCGTTCCCTTCGCTCTGGGTGTCGCCGCTGTCGATAACCATGAGGAACTGGTTATTCGTCCTGCCTCTCCGCTGGTCATGGCGACCGGCGTCTATGCGGGCATGACGCTGCCCGACAATGGCAAGCCGATGCTGCTGCTCGACGCGGCGGGCCTCGCCAATGCCGCGCGCCTACCGAATGTTGCGGATGAACGGGCCAATGATCAGGCGGATGACAATGACGATGGCGCTGTCCGGGTCGAGATGGTGTCGGCCCTGCGTTTTGAGGAGCTGTCGGGCGAACGACGGCTGATCAAGCTGTCGCTGGTTGAGCGGGTGGAGGACGTTGACGCGTCGCTCTTTGGTCGTTCGGGCGCTCATGCCTTTGTGCGGCTGGATGGACGGCTGGTGCCGGTGGCCAACGGCGCGCATAAATTTACTGCCGATCATGTTTCGGCGCTGCGGCTTCGGGATGGCAATCAGGAAGCCTGCTATCCGGTCGCCGCTGTTCTCGACATCGTGGAAATGCCTGCCGTGCCCGACATGGTCGCCCTGCAAGGCGTGCTGAGCGGCGTCGCCATGGTCGATGGCGAACATCTTGAGGTCCTTAATCCCTTCGCGCTGTTTGCCTCTCTGCCAGATAGTGGCTTCGCGAGACGCGTTCGGGGACGGTGCGTCCTTGCTGACAGCGAGGATGGCTGGACGCGTGAGATATTGGCGCCCTTGCTGCGTCAGGCGGGCCATGAAGTCCTTCTGGGCCTGCCCCAGGAAGAGGCCGTCGATCCGGCGGACGTGGTTCTTTGTTCTGACCGTGACCTGACGCAGGCGGCCGAGATATTGGGATGCCGCATCGTTCAACTGCGCGCGTCACCAAAACCGGCGGGGCCAGAGGATGGCAGCGTCTACCGCTATGATCAGGACGCCCTGATGGCGGCCATCACCGGCACCCGGCGCTAAGGAGGTTTTTATGGAGCAGCTTTACCTTCTGGCGACATTGGCCGACACCCGCGTCGCCGTGGAGGCGAATGAGGTCGAGGCGGTCGTCAAGCTGGCCGACATCTCGCCGGTGCCCGGCATGCTGGGGCATGTCGCCGGACTGTCCGCCCTGCGCAGTCGTGTGCTGACGATCATCGACGTGCCCGCCCTGATCCATGGCGCGCCCACGCCGCCGGATCGGCAGGGCCTGGCAATCATCGCCGACATCAGCGGGCACAGCTATGGCCTGATGGTGGATGCGGTGCATGATATTTGCCAGGTGCCCGAAGGCGACCTGCCGCTGCGTGGGCAGTTGGACAAGGCCTGGGCGCCTTATGCGCGGGCGATCGTCGAACAGGACGGGCATCCGCACCTGTTGGTTTCGCTGGCGAGCTTCATCGAAACCGGCCCGCTGGCGCAGGCCGCATAAATTCCTGGCTCGTTTACGAATTACTCGGCTTTGGTGGCTAATCTTTCCTGCACGGGGAAAAATCCAAGGGACGCTTCATGAAAAACTGTCTGGTAGTCGATGATTCGAAAGTCATCCGCAAAGTTGCACGGCATATCCTGGAATCACTTGATTTGTCGGTAAGTGAAGCGGTGGATGGGCAGGATGCGCTGACCCAATGCGAAGCCGCAGCGCCGGACGTGGTCCTGCTGGACTGGAACATGCCGGTCATGAGCGGAATGGAATTTCTTCAGGCGCTTTCCACCGCGAAGGTGACCGCTCGGCCGAAGATCATATTCTGCACCACTGAAAACGGCATCAGTCATATCAAGGCAGCCGTGGAGGCAGGCGCCGACGAATATGTGATGAAGCCGTTCGATCGCGAAACGCTTGAAAGCAAGCTGTCGATCGTGGGCGTCATCTGAACCGTTCATTCGCCCCAGTCCATTCCTGACGCCAGAAAGCCCATCAATGTCCGCCGTCACGCCTATCCTGGCCAGCCAGAGCAGACCGCAGGTCCGCACGATGGTTGTCGATGATTCTGTCGTGGTGCGGACGATGATCGCGCGCATCCTGGATAGCGATCCGGCGTTTTCGGTGGTTCACAAGACCAACAGCGCCGAACATGCATTGGGTTATCTGGCCGCGCATGAGGTCGACCTGGTCCTGTTGGACATCGAGTTGCCGGGGCAGAGCGGATTGTCGGCGCTTCCCGCCCTCCTCCGCGCGAATCCTGGCGGCAAGGTGGTTATCCTTTCCGGAAATTGCGAGGAAGGCAGCGGAGCCGCGGTTGAGGCGCTGGCACTGGGGGCGAGCGACATTTTCGCAAAGCCCGGCAGCGGCAGCTTTGGTGAGCAGTTTCCCCAGTCGCTGATCGATCGGTTGTCGCGCCTGTTCGGCGCAAATGCGCAACAGGCGGAGGAAACGCGGCCGGTGGTGATGGCCGCGAGCAAGGCGATCGCCCCGCTTGCCTGCCTGGGCATCGGCGCTTCGACAGGCGGTATCCACGCGCTGAGTCAGTTGTTTGCCGGCATGACCGAGCCGCTGGGCGTGCCGATCCTGCTCACCCAGCATCTGCCGGTCAGCTTTACATCCTATTTCGTACAGCAACTCGCCCGGATGACCAGCCTGCGCGTGAAGGTTGGCGAGCAGGGCGAAATGCTGGTGCCAGATACCATCTATGTCGCGCCCGGCGACGCCAATTTGCAGGTCCGCCGGGGGCTATATGGGCGAGTGATGGTCACGTTGAATCCCCATCGCACGCCTGCGGGAAACCTGCCCGGCGTCGATCCGATGTTCACCACCATGGCCGAAGCCTATGGGGCGGGCGCGGCAGGCGTCGTCCTGACCGGGATGGGCCGTGACGGCACGGTCGGCGGATATGACATCGTTGCCGCAGGCGGCTGGATCGTGGCGCAGAATGAAACGAGCAGCGTCGTTTGGGGCATGCCGGGATCGGTGACAGCGGCTGGGCTCAGCTGTGCGTTGCTGGACCCCTATGCCATCATGGATTTCGTCGCGCGGCGCGGAAAGAGCAGAGGTTTGACACATTGACCCTTTCGACCAATTCATCCTCGAGCGGCGCCGCCCGCATCTTTTCGGCTCTGCTGGAGGCGCGCACCGGGCAGATATTGTCGGAAAGCCGCGCATGGCGGATGGAAACGGCGCTGAAGCCCGTCATGCGCACCCATGGCCTTGCCGACATGGACGAACTGGCCGCCCGCTTGCTGGGCAATCGGGATCCGCGGCTGGAAGATGAGGTGATCAACGCGCTGCTCAACAACGAAAGCAGCTTTTTCCGCGATCTCCAGATCTTCGACATGATCCACCGGCATATTCTGCCCTCCTTTTATGCGGATCGGCGGGACCGGGTGCTGCGGATCTGGAGCGCGGGCTGTTCCACGGGTCAGGAAGTCTATTCCTTGGCGATTCAATTGCGCAACGACATCGCGCGCTGGCGTGGCTGGCGCATCGAAATATTGGCGACGGACATTTCGACCGCCGCCATAGATCAGGCGCGCAGCGGCGTCTTTTCGCAGATGGACGTTCAGCGCGGTCTTGCCGTTGGCGACCTGATCAAATGGTTCGAACCCACTGGAGACAATTGGCGCGCCAGTCCGGAACTGCGCCGGATGATCGATTTCCGGACGGACAATCTGTTCGATCCGAAGGCCCCATCGGGTGAATATGACCTGCTTCTTTGCCGCAATGTGCTGCTTTATTTCACGCCGGAACGGCGGCAGGAGGTATTCCGCCTTCTGAAGCGCCATAGCCAGGAAAAGTCGGTGCTGTTGCTGGGGGCGGGCGAGACCGTGATCGGACATAGCGAGGATTTCATTCCCCATCCGGAATTTCGCGGCGGATATGCGCGGCGGCTGGAAACGGCGCGGAACAGCGACGAGGCGCTTCGCCGCGCCATCTGACCAGGTTTTTGCGCACATCCTGTCCCTGACGCGGGGTCAAAGGGAAGTGCTTGCGCTTGATCGGCCTATCGCTCTCGGTCATTGTCTGCGGCAGTTGCCCGTCCTGATGCGGCGGGGCGAGGACAGATGATGGTTACGGGTTTCCGATGAGCGACATTCCAATGATCGAAACGCCGTCGCCCAATTTCGACGACCGCAAGCTGCCCATATCCATGCTGGTGCTGCATTATACCGGCATGCCGGACGCCCAGAGCGCGATCAACTGGATGGCCAGCCCCGAATCCAAGGTGTCCGCCCATTATGTGGTGACCGAAGAAGGTGAGATCGTCCGCATGGTCGATGAAGCCAGACGAGCCTGGCATGCGGGCCGGTCCCACTGGCGCGGCACGGATGACGTCAATTCGGCGAGTATCGGGATCGAAATCGTCAATCCTGGCCATGAATGGGGTTATCGGCCCTTTGCCGACGCGCAGATTGAGGCACTCATCCCGCTGATGCATGACATCGTGCAACGTCACGCCATCACGCGTGGCAATATCGTCGGGCATAGCGACGTCGCCCCGGCGCGCAAGCAGGACCCGGGCGAGCTTTTCCCCTGGTGGCGACTGGCCCGGCTGCGTCTGGCGCTGCCGCGTCCCACCCGTAATCTGATGGATCCGCTTTGGTCGGACAGTGCTTTCCTGCTGGCGCTGGAGCGCTTTGGCTATGACATTGCCGAGCCTGATGCGGCGGTGATCGCATTCCAGCGGCGCTTCCGGCCGGAACTGATCGACGGGGTGATCGATGGCGAATGCCGTGCGATCCTGCTCGCCTTGTTGCTGCCAAAGCCGAGGGGCGATGAATAAGCGGGGATGACGGGCGCGCGCAGTGCGTGTATAGCGCGCTCTGCCAGAGGGCCGGGCGGCCGCGGCGTGGCGGGTAACTTCCACGGCGAGGAAAGTCCGGGCTCCACGAAATGACGGTGCCGGCTAACGGCCGGCTGGAGTGATCCAAGGGACAGTGCAACAGAAAGCAGGTCGCTAACGCTTCGGCGCAGCGAAATTGAAAGGGTGCGGTAAGAGCGCACCGCGTCTCCGGCAACGGAAGGCGGCACGGTAAACCCCACCGGGAGCAAGACCGAATAGGGGCGGCACGCAGCTTTGACTGCTAGGCCTGTTTCGGCTGAGACCGCCCGGGTTGGTTGCTTGAGGGACGGAGCAATCCGTCTCCTAGAGGAATGGCCGCCCATCCATGGCAACATGGTGGACAGGACCCGGCTTATAGGCCCTCTGGCATTTAAGATCCTCCCCATCGATAGATGGGGAGGGGGACCAGCCGGAGGCTGGTGGAGGGGCCGTCGCGTTAGCGACGGTTGCACCGCCGCTCCCCTCCACCATTCGCTTTGCGAACGGTCCCCCTCCCCCCGCTTCGCGCGGGGAGGATGAGATGGCAGTAATTTCATGAACCGCCGGGGTGGCGTTCTGCCTGCGGCTTACCTAATTGAGACCGATGGCACGAAGCAGCCGATCAAATGACTGGGGATTTCCCCGCTGGCGCAGCTACGGCGCATCGCGTGAGGCGCAACAGGTGCGCATGTGCGATCGGTATGGCTGTGACCAGCCGGGCAACTGCCCCGCGCCCAAGTCACCCAACAGCCCGGAACGCTGGTATTTCTGTTCCGATCATGCGGGCGAATATAACCGCAACTGGGACTATTTTCAGGGGCTGGACAAGGAAGAGCGGGAGCAGCGCGAGCGCGCCGAGCGTCGCGATGCTGGCGGCTATCAGGGCAGCGCCTATCATGGTTGGGGCGGGCCGGGTGACGGCAGCCGGTCGCGGGACGAGCTTCACGCTTTGAAGGCGCTGGAGCTGGAGGACGATGCCGATTTCGAGGCGGTGAAAAAGAGCTGGCGGCGTTTGGCCAAGGAATATCACCCCGACGTGAAGCCGGGCGACGCGGACGCCGCCGTCCGTTTCCAGACGATCCAGGCCGCCTATGAAGTGCTGCGGTCGGCGGAGGAACGGCGGACGTGGAAGCCGCGGGAGACCGCGGATTGACGGATCATGTCCGGTCCAATTGGCAGAATGCGGTCCTGGTCTGCCGCAAATGTTCGAAGAAGCTGTATGGGGGCTTTGGTCCCGATGGGGATGAGCGGCTCGCCAAGGCGCTACGGAAGCGGTTGTCGTTGAAGAAAGGGCGCAAGGCGGCGGCGGGGATTATCGAGGTGAATTGCCTCGGTGTTTGCCCCAAGGGGGCGGTGACCGTGGTCAATGGCGCGCAGGCGCGGGACTGGCTGCTGGTCCGGCCGGGCGCTGATCTGGACGAAGTCGCGCGAAGCTTGGGTCTTGCCCCGACCGATGGCGGGGTCAGCTAGCCTGTTTGAGCGGCGGCTCCAGCCCTGCTTGGGCGAGCAGGGGCATCAGCAGTTTCTCTTCCTTGCGCATCCGGTTGAGCAAGGCATCGATGATCTGGCGGCTTTCGCGGCAAAATTCGGGCCATTCGCGCGCAATGCGATCATCGCTCCATCGGGACATATAGTGGGTGAAGTCCAGCGCCAGCGGCGCCATTTCCGCTTGCAGCTTCGCCGCTGTTTCCCGCAGGGGTGCATGCGCCTGCCTCTGCATCGCGGGATAGAAGATATGGTCTTCCAGGGCGAGATGGGACATTAGTTGCCGGGCAAACTGCCAGCGGAAGGTGCCAAGCTGGCGGGGCGTGGCGTTGTCGGAAATCAGCTGCAAAAATCCATCGGCGGCTACGTCAAGCGCGTCATGCTGGCTTTGTAATTGCTGCAGGTCCATCGGCCGTTTCCAAACATAGGATAAGATGCTTTTCGCACGGCGCCGTTAATAATCCGTTCTTTTCGGCGGATATTGACCGAGGGAGGCGCCGTCCGCCGCGCCTTTCGGGCGGCGGACGGCGTGACAAGCATCAGCCCGGCTGATCGGCGCGGCTCGCGCCTTCGCCATCCAGGTTCAGCGCGACGAAATCCCAGTCGATCGCGTCCTTCAGCAGGCGCTCGGCATAGTTGGGACGCAGGTTGCGATAGTCGATATAATAGGCATGCTCCCACACATCGAGGATCAGCAGCGGCGTGTGGCCATGCGCGACAGGGGTGTCGGCGTCATGATAGCTGGTGACTTCCAGCTTGCCGTCCTTCAGGATCAGCGCGGCCCAACCGCTGGCGAAATGGCCGACGGCCTCCGCTTTCAGCTTTTCGATCAAGGCATCGACCGAGCCGAAGCCTTCGTTGATGAGGGCGAGCAGCGTGCCGGTCGGCTGCTTCTTTTCCGGCGACAGCGACAGCCAGTAGAATGTGTGATTCCAGATCTGTCCGACCTGGTTGAACAGCGCGCCCTTGCTGCTCTTGATCAGCTCGACCAGCGACTTGCCCTGCAGGGCGGGGTCTGCGGCGACCAGTTCATTCGCCTTCACGACATAGGCATTGTGATGCTTGCCATGGTGATAGTCGAAGGTTTCAACCGAAAGAATGTCGCCAAAGGCATCCTTGGGGTAAGGCAGATTGGGCAGCACAAAGGCCATGTCGGAACTCCTCGGGTTCTTGGGATGGATGGCGGCATAACGGGTATGCCACCGAAAGGGTCCCGGCCCCGTAGCAGCCTTATTGCACTGCGGAAAACAGGATATTTTCGTTTAGCTGCATGGAAATATCCATGTGACAGCAGCGTAACGATGACATAGAATCATCGGTCAGGCCGTTCACAAATAGCGGCCGGATAATAGGGGACGGATCAATGGCAAAATTCTTTGGTAATTTGCATCTGGTGCTCGCCGTGGGGCTGGTGTTTGCGCTGGTGGTGATTTTCTCGGTTCCGGCGAACACGATTCCCGAGCAAGCGATCCTGCGCTGGCTCCACCTGTTCTTCGGCATCGTGTGGATCGGCCTTCTTTATTATTTCAACTTCGTCCAGATCCCGACCATGCCCAAGGTTCCGGCCGAACTGAAGCCGGGCGTGTCGAAGTTCATCGCGCCTTCGGCCCTGTTCTTCTTCCGCTGGGGCGCGGCGCTGACCGTGCTGACCGGGGCAACCATCGCCTGGCGCAGCGCCTATCTGGTGGAAGCGCTGACGCTTCAGCAGGGCTTCGTGCTGATCGGCGTGGGCATGTGGCTGGCGCTGGTGATGGCGTTCAATGTGTGGTTCATCATCTGGCCGAACCAGAAAAAGGCGCTGGGCATCGTCCCTGCCGAGGATACGGTGAAGGCCAAGGCTGCGACCACGGCGATGATGTTTTCGCGCATGAACACCTTGCTTTCGCTGCCGATGCTTTACTGCATGGTGAACTTCAACGGCGGTTGATGATGAATGCGCGGGCGGGGCTGGTTGAGGCTGGCTCCGCCCTGCGTTTTATATGATGTGCTCCTGCCTTCGCAGGAGAACGGTAGTATAAGGGTTCTCCATCACCCCTGCGGCGGGGTGGTCTCGCCGATTTCCTCGCTGTCGATATTATTACCCAACGTCAGTCCGTGGCGTGTAAGCATCGGGATGTTGGCGAGGGCGAAGAGCAGCGAGACGACGGTGACGCCCCAGACCTTCACCGCCAGCCAGGCGTCGAAGGTCATTGAGTGGCGCATCAGTTCATTGGCGACCGCCATGGCGGCGAAAAAGAAGCCCCAGTTGCGCGACAGCTTGCGCCAGCCTTCGTCGGTAAGGCCGTCATAGGCGGCTTGTAGCAGATATTTGAGCAGTGCCTTGCCGCGGAGCAGCCCGCCGAACAGCATCAGGGCGAAGAAGCTGTAGATGATCGTCGGCTTGATCTGAATGAAGCTCTGATCCTGGAAATAGATGGTGAGGCCGCCGAAAAAGAGGACGAGCATCGCTGACAACCACAGCATCGGCGACACGCGGCCGAGCTTTATCTTCGAAATGATCACGGCGATGACGATCGCGGCCATGAAGGCGGCCGTGCTGAGGGTCATCGCGGTAATCGGATTGCCGTGACCCCAGATCCAGCCCGCGCCCTTGTAGCTCAGGAAGAAGACGAGCAGGGGGCCGAAGTCGAGCGCAAGGCTCAGATTGCCGCCGTGGGTGGGTTTTGTTTCAGTCATTGTGCATTTCCGTCCTCCCAGCGTTGAAATGAGGCGCGTGACTCATTTCAACTGGGATCTTATGAGGCTGGGTTGGGCCGTAGCGGCCCGAGATCCCAGCGTTCGCTGGGATGACGGAGGTTGGGAGCTTATCGCGCATAGGCTGTTCCCGCGATCGCGCGCGCCATGTCGCCTGCATCGAAGGGGCGCAGATCCTCGATCTTTTCACCGACGCCGATCGCGTGGATGGGCAGGCGATATTTCTCCGCCGCCGCGACCAGCACGCCGCCGCGCGCGGTGCCGTCCAGCTTCGTCATGACGAGGCCGGTCACCTGCGCGACTTCCTTGAAGACCTCGATCTGGTTCAATGCATTTTGTCCCGTGGTCGCATCCAGCACCAGCACAACGTCATGGGGTGCGGCCGGGTTCAACCGGCCGAGGACGCGGCGAATCTTGGCCAGCTCGTCCATCAGCTCGGTCTTGTTCTGGAGGCGGCCTGCGGTGTCGACGATCAGCACGTCGATGCCGGTGGCGGTCGCCTGCTTGACTGCGTCAAAGACGATGCCTGCCGCGTCGCCGCCTTCCTTGCCCGCGACGATGGGGATGCCAAGGCGATCGGCCCAGACCCTGAGCTGCCCGATGGCGGCGGCGCGGAAGGTGTCGCCCGCCGCCAGCATCACGCCATAATCCTGCTCCAGGAAATTATTGGCGAGCTTGGCGATGGTGGTGGTCTTGCCGGAGCCATTGACGCCGATGACCAGGATCACCTGCGGTCGGGGGAAGGCTTCGATCTCCAGCGGACGCGCGACCGGGGCGAGGACCTTCTCGATCTCCTCCGCGATGATTTCGCGCAGATAATCTTCCGTCAGTTCGCGGTTGTAGCGGCCTTCGGACAGACGGTCGCGCACGCGGGCGGCCATGGCGGGGCCAAGGTCGCTGACGATCAGCGCTTCCTCGATCTCGTCGAGCGTCTGGTCGTCCAGCGCGGCCTTGGTGAAGAGGCCGGTGAGGTTTTCGCCGAGCTTGTCGGAGGTGCGCTTCAGGCCGCCGAAGAGGCGGTCGCGCCAGCTGGTGCCGGGTTCAGTCATTGCCGAGCCTCTTGCGCGATCAGCACGCCATTCTCAAGGGCCGTGATGGTCGCGGGCGTGATGGAGGAGGGGGGCTGGGGCGTTTCGAAACGCACCGGGGCGAAATTTTCCGCATGGCCGGTGAGACCGTTGCGCTCGACCAGCACAGACTGGGTGCTGCCGATGAGGCTTTCAAGCCATTGCTGGCGCTGCGCTTCGCAGGCCGCGCGGAGGCGGGCGGCACGGGCCTTTATGGTAGCGCGATCGACCTGCGGCATGCGGGCGGCGGGGGTGCCTGCGCGCGGGGAGTAGGGGAAGATGTGGCCGTGGACGATGGCGCATTGCTCGACCAGCTTCAGGCTGTTTTCAAACATCGCCTCATCTTCGGTCGGGAAACCGGCGATGATGTCCGCGCCGATGCTGAGGGTAGGGCGGGCGGTCTTGAGGCGCTCCACGATGCGGACGGCGTCGGCGCGACTGTGGCGGCGCTTCATGCGCTTGAGGATCATGTCGTCGCCAGCTTGGAGCGAGAGGTGCAGGTGCGGCATCATGCGCGGCTCATGAGCGATGAGGTCGAAGAGCCGGTCGTCGATCTCCACGCTGTCGATGGACGATAGGCGGAGGCGCGGCAGGGTAGGCACGGCCTTCAGGATGCGTTCGACCAGCAGGCCGAGCGAGGGCGATCCGGGGAGGTCGGGGCCATAGCTGGTGACGTCCACGCCCGTCAGCACGATTTCCTGATAGCCTGCGTCCACCAGCTCGCGCGCCTTGTCGATGACCGCGCCTGCCGGGACGGAGCGGCTGTTCCCCCGGCCATAGGGGATGATGCAGAAGGTGCAGCGATGGTCGCAGCCATTCTGGACTTCAAGGAAGGCGCGGGCATGTTCGGCGAAGGCGCTGGCCATGTGCGGCGCGGTGTCGCGGACGGCCATGATGTCGGAGACGTTCACGACCGCCCGTTCGCTTCGAGCGAAGTCGAGAAGCGGTCGCGCATCTGTGTCTCGACTGCGCTCGAAGCGAACGGAAGTGGAGTGAGCGTCCGCCTCCACCTCCACCTCCACCTCCCGCGTCACCCCAGCGGAAGCTGGGGTCTGATGCCCAACGTTATGCCCTGTCCCCTGAGATCCCAGCTTTTGCTGGGATGACGGGTAGTGGGTGGGATCGAGTTTCTCGCGGTTGCCAATCACCGCATCGACTTCCGCCATCCGCGCAAAGGTTTCCGGCTCGGTCTGTGCGGCGCAGCCGGTGACCATGATCCTCGCTTCTGGCCGTTCGCGGCGGGCGCGGCGGATGGCTTGGCGGGTTTGGCGCACGGCTTCGGCGGTTACCGCGCAGCTGTTGACGACGATGAGGTCATCTTGCCCGCCTGCCATCTCGCGGATGGCTTCGCTTTCCGCGATGTTGAGGCGGCAGCCGAGGGTGATGATCTGCGGGCCGCTCATGCTCTAAAAGCGGGTCCAGTCAGCCTCGCCATCGAAGACGTGGGTGGCGGGGCCGGTCATCATGATGTGGCCGCCGGGCTGCCAATCGATGATGAGGTCGCCCCCGGGCAGGGTTACGCGTGTCGGGCCGCTGACGAGCTTGCGCCGTATGGCTGCAACGGCCGTGGCGCAGGCGCCGGTGCCGCAGGCACGGGTGAGGCCAGCGCCGCGTTCCCAGACGATGAGGCGGATATGATTGTCGCCGATGACCTGCGCAAAGTTGACGTTGACGCGGGCGGGGAAGAGCGGATCACTCTCTATCAGCGGGCCAAGACGCTCAAAGTTCACACCGTCCAGATCGTCCACGAAGAAGACGACATGCGGGTTGCCGACATTGACAGCGGCGGGGGCGGGAAGGTCTTCCCAGCTGACCGGCATGGTCAGCGTGTCCATCGCGTAGGCGAGCGGGATCGCGTCCCAGTCGAGCCGGGGCGCGCCCATATCGACGGTAGCGCCGCCATTGATCGCCTTGGCTTCCAGCAGTCCCGCCTTGGTTTCGATCAGCACGTCGCGGCCGACGAACAGGGGCACGCAGCGTGTGGCGTTGCCGCAGGCTTCGACTTCGCTGCCGTCACTGTTGAAGATGCGCATGGATACGTCCGCGCGATCGGACTGGCCGATGAGGATCAGCTGGTCGCAGCCTATGCCTGCGTGACGGTCGGCTATGGCTTGGGCGCGGGTGGGGGACATTTCGACCGCGCCCTCGCGCGCGTCGATCACCACGAAGTCATTGCCCAGCCCGTGCATTTTGGAAAATCGGCCCATAATGGTCGCGCATGTAGGGGGTGTGGGGGGAAAAGGCCAGAGTTGCCCTTCATCCGTCATCCCGGGCTTGACCCGGGATCCCGCTTACTTGCGCGGGACCAAGCGGGACCCCGGATCAAGTCCGGGGTGACGGGTAGAGAATGTGGTTCGCGTCATTGCATCCCCCACCCCATTCCGCTAAGGGCCACATCGCAATCGGGCGGTTCGCCGTCTGATACCCTGACAGATCCATGGCGCTCACAAGGGAGCACCGGATGGACGCTGGCCGGCGAGTTTTCGCCCGCCGGCGGTTTTGTCGTTTGGCGGGGTGGTGCTGTTTTCCGGGCTTTTCGGCCCAAATGAGGTGATGATGTTCGATTCGCTAAGCGATCGTCTGAGCGGGGTATTCGACAAGCTGCGTGGGCGCGGTGCGCTTACGGAGGACGATGTCCGCGCCGCGATGCGCGAGGTGCGAATCGCGCTGTTGGAAGCCGACGTTGCGCTTCCAGTGGTGCGCCAGTTCGTCGATCAGGCGACCGAGCGGGCTGTTGGCAGCGATGTGCTGCGGTCGGTCACGCCGGGCCAGATGGTCGTCAAGATCGTCTCCGACACGCTGACCGAGACGCTCGGTTCCGAAACGTCCGATCTGCTGATCGATGTCAGCCCGCCCGCCGTCATCATGATGGTCGGCCTGCAGGGGTCGGGCAAGACCACCTCCACCGCCAAGATCGCCAAGCGCCTGAAGGAAAAAGAGCGCAAGAAGGTGCTGATGGCGTCGCTCGACGTCCAGCGTCCGGCGGCGCAGGAACAGCTGGCGGTGCTGGGCACGCAGACCGATGTTGCGACCCTGCCGATCGTGGCGGGTCAGCAGCCGGTCGATATCGCCAAGCGCGCGTTGCAGGCGGCGAAGCTTCAGGGCTTCGACGTGGTGATGCTCGACACGGCGGGCCGTTTGCACGTCGATCAGGCGCTGATGGACGAGATGAAGGCGGTGGCCGAAGTCTCGAACCCGGCGGAAATCCTTCTGGTGGTCGACTCGCTGACCGGGCAGGACGCGGTGAATGTCGCGACCAGCTTTACCCAACAGGTGCCGCTGACCGGCGTGGTGCTGACCCGCATGGACGGCGATGCGCGTGGTGGTGCGGCGCTGTCGATGCGCGCGGTCACGGGCCGCCCGATCAAGTTTGCGGGCACGGGCGAGAAGCTCGACGCGATCGAGCCTTTCCACCCTGCGCGCGTGGCGCAGCGCATCCTTGGCATGGGCGATGTCGTGTCGTTGGTCGAGCGTGCGGCTGAGAGCATCGACGCCGAGGAAGCCGACAAGCTCGCCAAGAAGATGGCGAAGGGTCAGTTCGACATGAACGACCTGCGCAGCCAGCTTAATCAGATGCGGCGCATGGGCGGCCTTGGCGCGCTCGCGGGCATGTTGCCGGGCCTCAAGAAGGCGCAGGCGGCGATGGCGGCGAGCGGCGCGAGCGACAAGACGCTGATCCATCTGGACGCGATGATCGGGTCGATGACGCTCAAGGAGCGGGAAAAGCCCGCCCTGATCAACGCCAAGCGCAAGATTCGTATCGCCAAGGGTTCCGGCCGCACCGTGCAGGAAGTCAACAAGCTCCTGAAAATGCATCAGGAGATGGAAACGGCGATGAAGAAAATCCGCAAGATGGGCGGATTGAAGGGCCTCGCCAAGATGTTCACCGGCGGCGGCATGGACAAGCTGATGGGCGGCGCGGGCGGCGCGCCGGACCTTGGCGGTCTTGGTGGATTGGGCGGCCTTGGCGGCGGTGGCAACATGCCCAACCTGCCGCCGGGCTTTCAGAATTTCATGAAGAAATAGCCCGTCATCCCAGCGAAAGCTGGGATCTCAGGCACAAGATCCCAGCCTTCGCTGGGATGACGAATTGAAGCTAAGTAGATTAGAGTAGAAAGGTCAAAAACAGCATGGCAACGTCCATTCGTCTTTCGCGCGGTGGTTCCAAGAAGCGTCCTTATTACCGCATCGTCGTGGCGGACAGCCGCGCCCCGCGTGACGGCAAGTTCATCGAGCGCATCGGCAGCTACAACCCCGTCCTGCCCAAGGGCGACGAGAAGCGCGTTGTTATCGACGTTGAGCGTGCGAAGCACTGGGTTGCCGCTGGCGCGCAGCCGACCGACCGCGTTGCCCGCTTCCTGGACGCCGCTGGCGTGAAGGAACGCGCTGCTCGCAGCAACCCGAAGAAGGCTGAGCCGGGCCAGAAGGCCAAGGATCGCGCCGAAGATCGCGCGACCAAGGCTGCGGAAGCCGCTGAAGCTGCCGAAGCCGCCAAGGCTGCCGCCGCTGAAGCCGCTGCCGCTCCTGCGGTTGAAGAAGCGCCGGCCGTCGAAGAAGCGCCTGCCGCTGAGGAAGCTGCTCCCGAAGCCGCTTCTGAAGAACAGGCTGAAGGCTAAATGGGTAATCACCCCTCCCCTTCAGGGGAGGGGCCGGGGGTGGGGGCTGGCCATGGCTCCGCGCCCGGAACCCCCCACCCCAACCCCTCCCCTGAAGGGGAGGGGCTAGCCTCTTCGCGCGCCCTCACTCTCGCCGTCATCATCGGCGCGCATGGGGTGGCGGGCGAGGTTCGTCTGAAGCTCTTTGGGGAAGGCGTGGAAACGCTCAAATCCTACAAGAGCTTCGACGCTGCGGGCGGTGCGCTGACGTTGAAGTCGGTGCGCGCCGGTTCCAATGGCGCGGTTGCGCGCTTCGCCGAGGTCAATGACCGAAGCGCGGCCGAAGCCCTGCGCGGGACGGAACTCACCGTTCCCCGCTCTGCCCTGCCTCCGCTGGAGGAGGGCGAATATTATCACGCCGACCTCATCGGCTTGCCCTGTTTCTCCAGCGAGAGTGAGGGGCTGGGCAATATCGTCGCGGTCGAGAATTTCGGCGCTGGCGATATCATCGAGGTCGAACGGCCCAGCGGCAAACGCTTCATGGCGCCCATGCATGCGGTCACGATCGCGGACGGACGGGCCGTGATCGAAGCGGCCTTTGCGGTTTGATCGGCGGTCGCTGATGCCCCAAATTCTTACCGCCCTCTATCTGCTAATGATGATCGCCGCAGGGTGGCGCCTGTTCACCATGCCATGGAAGCGCGCGTTGAAGATTGGCGCGGCGGTCGCGATGGTCATCCCCATTCCCTTGCTGTTTCTCTTGCCTGCTTTGATGAACCCGGAGCGGCCCTTTGCCGATCTGCTGCGTGCTATCGGTATTGCCCTGATGGCAGGCGGCACCGTGTCATTGCTGGGGGGCATGTCCGCGGCGTGGCTGCGCAAGCGCAAGGCGTGAGTTTTCGGACGCAGATACTGACGCTTTACCCGGAAATGTTTCCGGGACCGCTGGGCGTGTCGCTGGCGGGGCGCGCTCTGGCGGAAGGGAAATGGTCGTGCGATCCGATCCACATCCGCGATTTTGCGACCGACAAGCACCGCACCGTGGATGATACGCCTGCTGGCGGCGGCGCGGGGATGGTGTTGCGCGCCGACATCCTTGGGCTGGCTATCGATCATGCGCTGGCGCAGGGGCCTGACCTGCCGGTGATCGCCATGACGCCGCGCGGCAAGCCGATCACCCAGGCCCGCGTGCGCGAACTAGCGGCGGGTCCGGGCGCGACGATATTGTGCGGGCGGTTCGAGGGCTTTGACGAGCGTATTTTCGAGGCGCGTGCCGTGGAGCAGATCAGCATGGGCGACATCATTTTGTCCGGCGGCGAGATGGGCGCGCTGATGCTGCTCGATGCTTGCATTCGGCTGCTTCCCGGAGTAATGGGCGCGGCTTCCAGTGGGGATGAGGAGAGCTTCGAAAGCGGCCTTCTCGAATATCCGCACTATACCCGGCCCGCTTTGTGGGAAGGGCGCGCGATCCCTGAAGTGTTGCGATCGGGGGATCATGCGAAGATCGCCGCCTGGCGGAAACAAAGGGCGGAGGATGACACACGGCTAAGGCGGCCGGACCTTTGGGAACGTCATATCGGCGTTCGGGACCAGCCGCCCTCTGGTGCGCAACGCAAAAGGTAGGACTTTAAGTCATGAACTTGATCCAGCAGATCGAGGCCGAAAACATCGCGGCTCTCGCCAAGGATATCCCGGAATTCCGCCCCGGCGACACGCTGCGCGTCGGCGTGAAGGTCATCGAAGGTGACCGCAGCCGCGTCCAGAATTATGAAGGCGTGTGCATCGCCCGCTCGAACAAGGGCATGGGCAGCAACTTCACCGTGCGCAAGATTTCGTTCGGTGAAGGCGTGGAGCGCGTGTTCCCGCTCTACTCGCCGAACCTCGATTCGATCACCGTCGTCCGCCGTGGCGTCGTGCGTCGTGCGAAGCTCTATTATCTGCGTGGCCGTACCGGCAAGCGCGCTCGCATCGCCGAGCGCCGCGACGTCCGCACCGAGGATTGATCCTCCTCACGGCTTTACGGTCGCTAAGTTGAACAGGCGGCGCTCGCAAGAGCGCCGCCTGTCTGCTTTTGGGGCCGATTGACCTGATCAGATACTATTGGACTTCGGCAGGAAGCGTCGCCTTTTCTGGTCGCGTCTTCCACAATGACCAGCCTACGCCGCCAGCAAGGATAGCGAAGGTGACGGCCAGCGAGACCGGCGGCGGGATTTTGGCCAGGCCCAACGCGTCGGCGACAAATATCTTCGATCCAATGAAGATCAGCAGCAGGCTGAGCGCATATTTGAGATAGTGGAAACGCTCCACCATCGCGGCCAGGGCGAAATACAGCGCGCGCAGGCCAAGGATCGCAAAGATGTTGGACGTATAGACGATGAACGGGTCCGTGGTGATCGCGAAGATCGCCGGCACCGAATCGACCGCGAACACCACATCGACAAATTCGATCATGACCAGCGCCAGGAACAGCGGCGTGAAGAACAAAGCCATCTTTCCGGTCCGGGGATCGACCTGCCTCACCCAGAAATGCCGACCGTGCAGAGTGTCGGTCACCCTCATGCGGCGCTTGACCCAGCGCAGCACCGGCGACGCGCCGACGTCATAGTCCTTTTCCGCGGTCAACCACATCTTGATGCCGGTCGCGATCAGGAAGGCGGCGAAGAAATAGAGCAGCCAACCCCATTGCTGCACCGCCGCCGCGCCGAAGCCGATCATCACCGCGCGCAACAGGATGACGCCCAATATGCCCCAGAAGAGCACCCGATGCTGATAGAGACGCGGTATGCCGAAATAGGTGAATATCATCGCGATGACGAAGACATTGTCCATCGCCAGGCTTTTTTCGACCACAAAGCCGGTGACGTAATTGAGGCCCGCCGTCGCGCCCATCTGCCACCATATCCAGGCACCGAACCCAAGGCCGAGAAGGATGTAGAAGGCGGAAAGGGTAAGGCTCTCGCGCACGCCAATCTCGCGTTCGCGTCGGTGCAGGACGCCGAGGTCCAGCGCCAGCAGCGCGATCACGATGCTAAAAAAGGATAGCCACATCCAGAGCGGCGTACCGAGCCAGACCAGAGATAGGAAATCCATGGCGTCAGCTCCCGTTCCAGGCGGGGCGCGCCATCGACCGGCGCAGGCGCGCGTTCAGTTGATCCCTGCGCTGCAACAGCCTTTCGATGCGGCGGGGATCAGGCGCTGAGCGCAGTCGCTCCATCCGCAGCCGGTCATCGACGCGCTGCGCCAGAAGCATGAGAATAAAGGTAAAAGGCTTCATATGTGCCATCCTCTTTCGTGCGTTTCGCTCGATCGGATGACAGGGAGGGATAAGGAGCCTGCACCGGTGTCACCCGATGCGGTCCGACATCACGTCGCTTCTAGGGAGAAGCAGCGCCAGAGGGGCCCGGTCCGCAGAGATTGGAATAACCGGTTCGCGGGCGGGGCGCAAGTCCGGCGGGCGACCTAGGGCTGATCGACATTCAGTTCTGGCGGCCTGCAAATGGCGGTTCTCCGCGCTTCCGGTGCTCACGTACTTTGAGTACGCTGCGCTCCGGGTCGCGGAAAATCACCATTTTCGGCTCGCCATCTCCTGAATGTCGATCGGCCCTAGTGCTAGGCTGGTTGTCGGCTCGTGAACCACAGCCCGCCCAAGCTGATCGCGGCTGCCGCTGACATATAGAGGCCGACGAGCGCCACGCCCTGCACCTGGATCAGCCAGGTGGCGACGATCGGGGCGAGTGCGCCGCCGATGATGCCGCCGAGGTTGAAGGAGAAGGAGGCGCCGGTGTAGCGCAGCTGGACCGGAAAGAGGTGGGGCAGATAAGCGCCCAATGGCCCGTAGACGAAGCCCATCAGGAACAGGGCGAGGCTGAGGATCAGGAAGATCGGTAGCAGCTGGCCCGTGCCCATGGCGGGGCCGAAGATGACGCCCATCAGGACGGTGCCGATGCAGCCTGCGACCAGCACGCGGGTGGGGCTGGTCTTGTCCGCCCACCATCCGGCGATGATGATGCTGAGAGCCATGAAAAGGATCGCGCCGAGCTGGATCGCCAGGAAGGTCTCACGATCGATCTTGAGGGTGGTGGTGCCATAGCCAAGGGCAAAGGCGGTCGCGATATAATAGACGGCGAAGCAGGCGACGACGGCGAAGGTGCCCGCGATCGCTGCGCCCAAGTGGTTCGAGAGGAGCGTCGCGAGGGGGAGTGCGGGCGGCGGCGCTTCGGCTTGGGCGGCGGCGAACTCGGGGGTTTCGGTGAGTTTCAGGCGGACCCAGAGGCCAAGGAACACCAGCACCGCGCTGCCAAGGAAGGGCAGGCGCCAGCCCCAGGCGAAGAAATCCTTGTCCGTCAGGAACATGCCCAGGATCAGGAATAGGCCGTTGGCGGCGAGGAAGCCGACTGGCGCGCCGAGCTGGGGGAACATGCCGAAGCGGGCGCGCCATCCGGGCGGGGCGTTTTCCACCGCCAGCAGCGCCGCGCCGCCCCATTCGCCGCCAAGGCCGAAGCCCTGACCGAAGCGCAGGATGCACAGGATGAGCGGCGCCCACCAGCCGATCATCTGGTAGGTAGGCAGAAAACCAATGGCGAGCGTCGATCCGCCCATCAGCATGAGCGAGGTGACGAGCGTCGCCTTGCGGCCGATGCGGTCGCCATAATGGCCGAACACCGCCGCGCCCAGGGGCCGGGCGAAGAAGGCGAGGGCGAGGGAGCCATAAGCGGCGAGCAGCTGCGCCGAAGGGGAGGAGGCGGGGAAGAAGAGGGGGCCGAACACGAGGCTGGCGGCGGTGGCGTAGATGTAGAAGTCGTAAAACTCGACCGCCGTGCCGATCAGGCTGGCTGCCAGCACCCGCTTGTGGCGCAGCATCGCGCCTATTCCGTCCGCAGCCATGTCTTCCCCGCCCCTTGCCATGTCTTAAGTCTTCTTCGCTCGTTTCTGGTTCAGCAGTTCATAGGCCATTACAGCACAGGCCACGGCCGCGTTCAGGCTGTCCGCTTTGCCCAGCATCGGCATTTTTACCAGCTGGTCGCACTCGGCCTCATAGGATTCGGGCAGGCCCTGCGCTTCGTTGCCGACGAGCAGGAAGGAGGGGCTGGCATAGCGCGGCTCCTGATAATCCTGCGTGGCCTTGAGGCTGGTGCCGATGAGTTCGCCCGGACCCTGCCGCAGCCACGCCAAGAATTCGCCCCAGCGCGCCTGGGTGATCGACTGGGTGAAGAGCGCGCCCATGCTGGCACGGACGGACTCTACCGAGAAGGGGTCGACGCAATCGTCGATCAGGATGAGGCCGCCAGCGCCCACCGCGTCGCCGGTGCGCAATATGGTGCCGAGGTTGCCGGGATCGCGGAGCGACTGGGCGACGATCCAGATGTCGGCCTTGCTTCGGTCGAGCTTGGCCAGCGGGGTCAGCCGGTCACTATAGACGCCGACGACGGCTTGCGCATTATCCTTGCCGGAAATCTTGGAAAGAATGTCCGGCGTGGTTTCGATGACATCGCCGCCCGACGCCTCCATCGCCGCGATCAAGTCGGCGGCGAGGGGATGGGTCGACCCGGCGTGGAAGAGCATTTCCGGCAGCACGCCTTCCTCGCGCGCTTCGGTGAGGATGCGTAAGCCCTCGGCCAGGAAAAGCCCTTCGGCCTTGCGGAACTTCTTTTCACGCAAGCTGCGGACACGCTTCACCAGCGGGTTGGAAAATCCGGTGATCTCGCGTGCCACTGCGCCTGCTTTCCTCCTTGGAATGAGGCGGCCTCTCTATCGGGCCGGGGCGGAGCGCGGAAGAGCTATTCTTCGCCGAACTTGTCTTCGACCAGCGTGACCAGCTTTCCCAGCGATTCTTCCGCGCTGGGGCCGGTGGCGCTGATGACGATCGAATCGCCCAGCGCCGCGCCCAGCATCATGAGGCCCATGATCGATGTGCCGGTCACTTCGCTGCCATCCTTGCGCACGGTGATCTGGGCGGGAAGGCCGCTGGCCAGCGTCACGAACTTGGCGCTGGCGCGCGCGTGGAGGCCGCGCTTGTTGCTGATCAGGACTTCCTGACTGATTTCGCTCATGTAGTGCTGCCCAACAATTCGGATGCGACGCTGATATATTTTTGGCCGGCTTCACGCGCGGCGGCGACGGCCTGGCGCACGTCCATGACCTTGCGCGCGCTTTCCAGGCGGATGAGCATGGGCAGGTTGATGCCCGCGATAACCTCGATCTCGCCCGCCTTCAGCAGCGATATCGCAAGGTTGGACGGGGTGCCGCCGAACAGATCGGTGAGGAGGATGACGCCAGAACCGTCATTCACCCGCTCCACCGCCGAAGCGATGTCGGCGCGGCGCACCTCCATATCGTCTTCCGGGCCGATGCAGATGGTCGCGATCTGCTGTTGCGGGCCGACCACATGCTCCATCGCGACGACGAATTCCGTCGCCAGCGACCCATGAGTGACGAGAACAAGTCCTATCATCTACTTACCGGCCCACATTGTTTCATGATTTAAGCTTTCGGGCCTCCCGGCTCGCGCTTCTCCAGACTATCCTGGGGCGCTGATTCCATATTGCGGTGCGAGACCGTGGGCGAAAAGCCCGCCTCTTGCAAGTATTTGGCGACCCGTTCGGCGACATGGACCGAACGGTGCCGTCCTCCGGTGCAGCCGAACGCGACGGTCACATAGGATTTGCCGCTGTCCTCATAGCGGGGAATGAGCAGGGCCAGCAGTTCCTCCATCCGGTGCACTGCTTCCTCATAGGCGGGGTCTTCGATGATATAGGCGGCGACATCGGGGTCCAATCCGGTCCGGGGCCGCAGTTCCGCTTCCCAATGCGGATTGCGCAGGAAGCGCATGTCGAAGACCAGATCCGCGTTCAGGGGCACGCCCCGCGAAAAGCCGAAAGATATGATCGTCAGCACCGGGGCAGACAGCCCCTCGCGCGAAAAGCGGTTGCGGATTTCCTGTTGCAGCGCGTTGCTTGTCAGGCTGGTCGTGTCGATGATATGCGTCGCCCAGCGGCGCAGCGGATCGGTCAGCTCCCGTTCGCGGGCGAGCCCGTGGGTCGCGGGGCGATCCGAAGCCAGCGGGTGACGGCGGCGCGTCTCGGCGAAGCGGCGCTCCAGTTCCATGTCGGAACAGTCGAGAAAGAGCGTCTCGACGTCATGGCCTTTGCGCGTTCGCAGGGCCTTTATGCGCTGAACGATCGTGTGCGCATCGAACCCACGGGTCCGCGCGTCGATGCCCAGTGCGAGGGGACGGTCATCCAGTTCCTCGTGACCGGCGGGCACGGGCGTGTCCAGTAGCCGCTCCAGCAGGAGGAGGGGAAGGTTGTCCACGACTTCCCAGCCCATATCCTCCAGCGTCTTGAGCGCCGTCGTCTTGCCCGCGCCGGAAAGGCCGGACACCAGCAGGATGGTCTTGGGCGTCCGTGCGGTCACGCCAGCCCCATCGTTTTTAGCGCGAGTTCGACCTTGATCGGCGCCGATGCTTCAAAGGGTGAAACCTTGACCACCGGCAGGGGGGCACCGGCGACGAGCCATTCTTCTGGGTCGCCCGGCATGCGATCAATGTCCTGCGAAAGGTCGATGATCAACGCCAGCCGCGCCCCGTCGATCGACGGCAAGTCTACGACTCCGACGCCGCGCACCTCCATCTTTCCGGCGATCGTGGCTGGCGCGGACGCCTCCAGCTGCCCCCCGCTGGATCGCACGATGGTGTAATCGTCGCTGATGAGCGTGGCGCCGCGGTCGATCAGACGCAGGGCGAGATCCGATTTGCCCGCGCCGCTCGCGCCGCAGATCAGCACGGCCCGCCCGTCTATCGCGACGCTTGTCGCATGCATTGTTTCGGTTGAGTCTTGCGCCGCCATGTCCCTGAACGCATCCTAGACCTTGAGACGGTGCGTGTGAATCGAATTGACGCAAAGAATTCACGCAAAGGTCAAAAACTTCGAGCAGCCGTCCTATTCCGAGACAATACCGGGGTCGCGTTCAACCCCCATGGGAAGGCGCAGCATGAAACAGGCGCCCTGCTGATTATCCTCGCGGTCGGCAATGCTGATCTTGCCCTGATGCCCTTCGACGATGGACCGGGCGATGGCGAGGCCGAGACCTGAATGCTTGCCGAAGCTCTCCATTTCCGGGCGGACACTATGAAAGCGGCGGAAGACATGCTCGCGTTGGGACTCGGGTACGCCGGGGCCTTCATCCTCGACGCTGACGAGGACTTCATGATCGGCCACGGTCGCGACGATCTGCACCAGCCCGCCATCGGGTGAGAAGGAGATGGCGTTGTCGATCAGATTGTCGAGCACGCGGAGCAGGCGCTGCTCTTCACCCAGCACGACGGCGACATCCTTGCGCGGGCGGGCGAAGGCGAGGCGGATGCCGCGCGGAACGCCCCTTGCCTCGCGCGCGACCACCATGCGCTCGATGAGGAGGCCGAGGTCGATCGGCTCGAACCGGGTGCGGGAAAGCTGCGCGTCGATGCGGGAGGCTTCGGCAATGTCGGTGACGAGCCGGTCCAGCCGCCGCACGTCATCCTGGGCAATCGCCATCAACTGATCGCGCAGTTCCGGCTTGTCGATCCGTTCCAGCGCGTCGAGGGCGGAGCGGAGCGAGGCGATGGGGTTTTTAAGCTCATGGCTGACATCGGCGGCAAAGGCGTCGGTGGCGTCGATCCGCTGTCGCAGCGCGTGGCTCATGTCCGACAGCGCGCGGGCGAGCATGCCGATTTCGTCGCGCCGCTCCGGCAAGCGGGGCACTGTGACCTCCCGCGCGCGGCCAAGGCGGACGCGTACCGCTGCGCGGGCGAGGCGCTGCAGCGGCTGCACAATGGTCCGGGCGAGGAAAAGCGACAGCAGCACCGACGCCAGCACGGCCGTGGCGATCACGATGCCCAGCCTCAGCCGCTCGGCGCGCACCGTCCGGGTGATGTCGCGGGCATTTTCGGTCGCGAGGAGGCTGCCGCCGTCCTTCATGCCTGTAGCGGCGGAGATCATGAAGGTGCGGTCGGGCGCATAGCGGTTCATCGCCTGCGGCTGGCCGGTCTTGCGGGCGAGCAGCAGCTCTGGCCAGGCATTGGCGCGATCGATGGCAGGTTCTTCGAAATTGGGCGGTCGGTCGGCAAAGACGACGCGGTCCACCGCCTTGTCCAGAAAACGCGCGACATGGCGGCGCCACCCTTCTTCCGACGGCAGGGTCAGCCGGTAACGAGGAGCATCCATAGCAAAGCTGTCGGCGATCAGCCGTCCGTCCGGTCCATAGCGGCGAACGCGATCACGCGTCTGCCTGGCATAGGCGGCGATCAGGGCATTGTGCCGTTCGGCCGGTGCCGTCTCCAGGCCGATCGCCAGCAGCTTCAACTCGCGCGCGGACTGGTCGAGGCGCGCGTCCACGATCCGGGTGCGATAGCTGTCCAGATAGAAGAAGCCGCCCGCCAGCAGGGCCAGCGCGAACACGTTGACCGCCAGGATGCGCGGCGTCAGGCTGATCCGGCCCGACCAGCGCAACCCGCCGTCCTGCGGATCACTCTTCGGAGAATCGGTATCCGGCGCCATAGAGCGTATCGATTGCGTTGAATTCAGGATCGGCCTCACGGAATTTGCGGCGGAGCCGCTTGATGTGGCTGTCGATGGTGCGGTCGTCGACATAGACGTCATCCTGATACGCCGCATCCATCAACTGGTTGCGATTCTTGACGACGCCGGGGCGCGCCGCAAGTGTTTCGAGGATCAGGAATTCGGTAACGGTCAGCGTCACGTCCTGGCCCATCCATTTGACGCGATGGCGGGCGGGGTCCATTTCAAGCCGTCCGCGTATGATCGGGTCGGCTGCGGGCTCGTCACTGGCATCGGCCATCCGGCCCACCTCCGCCCGGCGCAGGATGGCGCGGATGCGGGCGATCAGCAGGCGTTGGGAAAAGGGCTTGGCGATATAATCGTCGGCGCCCATGGCAAGGCCCAGCGCTTCGTCCAGCTCATCGGTCTTGGACGTCAGGAAGATCACAGGCATCTGGCTTTTTTCGCGCAGGCGCCGGAGCAGTTCCAGGCCGTCCATGCCCGGCATCTTGATGTCGAACACGGCAAGATCGGCCGGGTTGTCGAGCAACGCCTTCAGTGCTGCCTCCGGGTCCGAATAGAGGCGCGTCATGAAGCCCTCGGCCTGTAGCGCGATGGACACGGAAGTCAGGATATTCTTGTCATCATCCACAAGGGCGATGGTTGGAGTCATGCTTCTTCCCAATGATCTTGGCCGCCCTGCTCAGGCCTTCCTGTCCAGCGTTAGACGATGGCTGCCCTGCTCGCAAGAAAGGGGTAGGACGGCAATTATGCGGTTTGCGCCACTTAATCTGGGACAAACGGCTTGCTGGCGGGATTTGACGCTGGGGGTGCAAAGGCTTATTGGGCCTCCCATCTGCAGGAATGTCGCCGCCCACAAGGGAGAGCGGCGCTGGGAGCGGATCGGTCGCAAGCGTTCGTTGTTGGCGAGCCGGAGTAATCACATCAGGAGCTAAGGCGTGCAGGCCAAATCCTCAATTACCCTGGATCAGCAGGGCATTTCCACGACCGCTGAACAACATTGGAATCTCGGCACTGCGCCGCTCGTCGAAGCTGCCATCGCAAATGGCGAGGGCATCCTGTCGAAGGATGGCCCGCTGGTCGTGAAGACCGGCAAGCACACCGGCCGTTCGGCCAACGACAAGTTCATCGTCAAGGACGCCGAGACCGAATCGACCGTATGGTGGGGCAAGACCAACGTTCCCATGACGCCGGAGCATTTCGCCGCGCTGAAGGAAGATTTTTTCAAGGCGCTGGGCGAGAAGAGCAAGCTCTACGTCGCCGACCTGTTCGGCGGTTCGCAGCCCGAGCATCGTGTCAACGTCCGCGTCATCAACGAACTCGCCTGGCACAATCTGTTCATCCGCACGCTGCTCGTGCGCCCTGGCCACGAAGAGCTGAGCGCCTTCGCGCCTGAATATACGATCATCGACCTGCCCTCCTTCCGGGCGGACCCGGCGCGTCACGGATCGCGCAGCGAAACGGTGATCGCGGTCAATTTCACCGAAAAGCTGATCCTGATCGGCGGCACCAAATATGCTGGCGAAATGAAGAAGTCGGTGTTCGGCATCCTCAACTATCTGCTGCCGACCAAGGGCGTGATGCCGATGCACTGTTCGGCCAATATCGGGTCGAACGGCGACACGGCGGTCTTCTTCGGCCTGTCGGGCACCGGCAAGACGACGCTGTCGGCCGACGCCAGCCGCACCCTCATCGGTGATGACGAGCATGGCTGGTCGGACACGGCGGTCTTCAATTTCGAAGGCGGCTGCTATGCCAAGATGATCAACCTGTCGGCCGAGGCTGAACCGGAGATTTTCGCCACCACCAAGCGTTTCGGCACGGTGTTGGAAAATGTCGTCATCCACGAGCATACGCGCGAGATCGACCTCGACGACAACAGCCTGGCTGAAAACAGCCGTGGTTCCTATCCGATCGACTTCATCCCGAATGCCTCGGAAAAGAATCTGGGGCCGGTGCCCAAGAACATCATCTTCCTGACCGCCGACGCCTATGGCGTTCTGCCGCCGATCGCGCGGTTGACCCCGGATCAGGCGATGTATCACTTCCTGTCGGGCTACACCGCTCGCGTGGCGGGTACGGAAATCGGCGTTACCGAGCCTTCGGCGACCTTCTCCACCTGCTTTGGCGCGCCGTTCATGCCGCGTCACCCTTCGGTCTACGGCAACCTGCTCAAGGACCGGATCAACAAGGGCGGCGTGACCTGCTGGCTGGTCAACACCGGCTGGACCGGCGGCAAATATGGCGTTGGCAAGCGCATGCCGATCAAGGTGACGCGCGCCCTGCTGAACGCGGCACTGGACGGCAGCCTCAATGATGTCGAGTTCCGGATCGATCCCAATTTCGGGTTTGAGGTGCCGGTCGCGGTGCCGGGCGTTGATGCGACCATCCTTGATCCGCGTGCGACCTGGGCCGATCAGGCGGCCTATGACGAGACGGCGGGCAAGCTGGTTAAGCAGTTCGTGGACAATTTCGCCCAGTTCGAAGAGCATGTCGATGCTTCGGTGCGGCAGGCTGCGCTGACGGCGGCCTGACAAGCGGGCTGCCCGCTTCCGAAGGTTGAAAAAGAGCCGGGAGCAGTGCTTCCGGCTCTTTTGCTTTCGGGCGGCGGCTTGCGGTGCTATTCTGGTGCCCAATTCAACGGGATTATGGCGATGTTTGACCAACTGATAAACAGCGTGGGCGGATTGGAAGCAGTGGCGGCGAAGCTGGGGCTTTCGGCCGAGCAGATGCAGGCGCTGATGACCGAGATTGGCGGCAAGATCGCGTCTGGTGAAACCGATGTCGCGGCGCTCGCCACCACGGCGGCCGAACATGGCGTGTCGGCGGACAAGTTGCAGGAACTGTTCGCGCAGTTCGGCGGCCCCGAGGCGATTCTGGGCAAGCTTGGTGGCCTGTTCGACAGCGATGGCGACGGCAGCCCGATCGGCGAACTCAGCAGGCTGGCCAAGGGGCTGTTCGGCTGAAAATCTGGCTGAAGCTGGCGGGGCATGATCGTCAGCTATCGGCCATGAAAGTTTTTTCACCTTGCCTTGGCGGGGCTGAAAAGGCATTCGCGCCGCCATCACTTATTGCGAAAGCCACGCAACTGGCGTCCTGACCGGGCGTTGGCGAAGTGGATTTGGCAGGAGACAAGGTTTTGAGCGACGTGACGATCGAAAAGCCGGTACTGGAGCCGACCGGCGCCCTGACTGTCGAAACCGTGCTGTCGGTGCGGCATTGGAACGAGCATCTGTTCAGCTTCCGCATCAGCCGCCCGGCAAGCTTCCGCTTCCGTTCGGGCGAGTTCGTGATGATCGGGTTGCAGGGCGACAATGGCAAGCCGCTGCTGCGCGCCTATTCCGTGGCGAGCCCCGCTTGGGACGAGGAATTGGAGTTCCTGTCGATCAAGGTGCAGGACGGGCCGCTGACGTCCAAGCTCCAGCTGATCCAGCCGGGCGACCAGATCTATCTTGGCCGCAAGCCGACCGGCACGCTGGTGACCGACGCGCTGCTGCCGGGCAAGCGGCTGTTCATGCTGTCGACCGGCACCGGCCTGGCGCCCTTCCTCAGCCTGGCGCGCGATCCGGACGTGTACGACTTTTATGAAGAGGTCGTCGTGGTCCACTCCGTCCGCCGGGTCAGCGACCTTGCCTTCCATGACGAGATGACCGGCAAGCTGGCGGAAGACCCGCTTGTCTCCGAACAGGCCGCGAACCAGTTCCATTATGTGCCGACCGTCACGCGCGAACCGTTCCGTAACAATGTGCGCATCGACAAGCTGGTCGAAAGCGGGGCGCTGTTCGAAGGCATCTCGGGCGACAAGAAGTTCAACCCGGAGACTGACCGCGTGATGATGTGCGGCAGCATGGAGATGATCAAGCAGTTCGCCGCGTTCTTCGAGGGCGAAGGTTTTGTTGAGGGCTCCAACGCGGCGCCGGGCGCTTTCGTGATCGAGCGTGCTTTCGTCGGGTAAACGGGCGGAGGTCAGTGGTACGGGAGGGGCTGGCGGCGACGCTGGCCCTTTTTGTTGGGGTATGGGCGAACCTCTGCGCAGGACCATTTGTAATCACTGCACTTCCGTCATCCCAGAGAAAGCTGGGATATCGTGAGGCTAGGCCGAGCGCCATCGACTGAGATGCCAGCTTGCGCTAGCATGACGGGATGGGAGTGTCGGCTAACGACCATATCCAGACAGTGACATTGCCGCCGACAGCAAAAAAGCCGACATTTTCACCTCATGGCGAAGGCCACGCCGTAAACGAAAGAAGCTACGCAGAATATGTAAGCCGCGAATGCGGCCATGCCGTAGGGCTTGATTGCTCGAAAAGTCACAACAGCCGTAGCTAACGCTAAGGCCACGAAAAATCCGCCAACGAGCCAAGGTGATTGCTTCCCCATCGAAGGCAGCATCGAAATATACATTAGAATACCGAAGCAGAGCGCGCCGAACGTTGGCTTAATCCATTCGATCATTCCACGCTCTCTCCGGCGGTCGGTAACGTGACCTTTATGACCTAAACCGGCCAGTCCGCAATCCACCCGTTCAAGTCATCACTCTCCCGATTATGGGAGGGCTAGGTGAGGGTGCGAGCGGAGCGAGCTTCTGGGTTATGCCTCACATAACAAGGCAGATGTTGCGCCAGCCCACCCCCTGACCCCTTCAAACGAGTCCCGTGCCTCGTTTGAACGCTAGCGGGAGGGGGGATGACACCTCAGGCTAATTCCACCTTTAGCACCGACGCCTCCGCTCCAACCACGCGCACCCGGCTCCCCGCTGGCGCGTCGGGGCCTCGGCAGGACCAGACGCTGTCGCCCACCTTCACGCGGCCGTGGCCTGCTTCGATGGGTTCGACCACCAGCACGATCTCGCCGATCAGGCGGGCGGTGCGGTCATTGAGCAATGGGTCCTGCGAGTTCACAGGATTGGCTACATACCAGCGGCGACCGCCCCAGACCGACACCAGGCAAAGCAGGGCGAAGATCAGCAATTGCACCGGCACGGACACCGGCAGCAGCAGCGCGATCAGCCCCGTCACCGCCGCCGCCAGCGCGACCCAGATCAGGAACACGCCGGGGATCATCACTTCGGCCACGCCGAGCAGGGCGGCGAAGACCAGCCAGCCCCAATGATCGTCCAGCATGCCGAGCCAGTCCATCAGCTCTGACCCTGCGCGAAGGGGCTGCGGCGGGGCGGAGCGGGGGGCGAGGTCGGTGCGCCGTCACCGCCCAGCGCTTCCTTGGCGAGCGCGCCAATGCCGCCCAGCGTGCCGATCAGCTGCGTCGCCTCTACCGGGAACAGGATGGTCTTGGCATTGGGCGAGGTGGCGAATTGGCTCACCGCATCGACATATTTCTGGGCGACGAAATAGTTGATCGCCTGTGCGTTGCCGTTCGCGATCGCTTCCGACACCATCTGGGTCGCCTTGGCCTCCGCCTCGGCCTCGCGTTCGCGCGCTTCGGCGTCGCGGAAGGCAGCTTCGCGGCGGCCTTCGGCTTCCAGGATCTGACTTTGCTTCTGCCCTTCGGCCTTCAGGATTTCAGAAGCGCGCAGACCTTCGGATTCCAGGATCAGCGCGCGCTTTTCGCGTTCGGCCTTCATCTGGCGGCCCATGGCGTTGACGATGTCGGCTGGCGGGCGGATGTCCTTCAGCTCCACGCGCGTGATCTTGATGCCCCAGGCGTTGGTGGCATGATCCACCACCGAGAGGAGCCGGGCGTTGATCTCGTCACGTTTGGAGAGGGTTTCGTCGAGGTCCATCGAGCCCATCACCGTGCGCAGGTTGGTGGTCGCCAGCTGCATGATCGCGACATACAGTTCGGAGACTTCATAGGCGGCCTTTGCGGCGTCCAGCACCTGGAAGAAGACGACGCCATCGACCGACACCATGGCGTTATCCTTGGTGATGATCTCCTGCCCCGGAATATCGACCACCTGCTCCATCATGTTGATCTTGCGCCCGACGGCGTAGAAGAAGGCCGGGTAGAAATTGAGGCCAGGGCGCGCGACTTCGGTGAAACGGCCGAAGCGTTCTATGGTATATTGATAGCCCTGACGCACCACCTTGACGCTCACGGCCAGATAGAAGAGCACCAGGAAAGTCACCGTTAGCGCGAAGGTCGTCAGCATCTTTTTCCCCCTTAAGAAGCGCTTGACTATGACGCGGATTCGTTAACGGGGAAAGTCAAACCGTCACGAAGGCGGTTGGGCCATACAGGAGACTGCCATGTTGCTGCGCCACGCCCGATCGTTGCTGTTCCTGCCGGCGTCGAACAGGCGCGCCATTGCCAAGGTGCGTACGCTTTCCTGCGACATGGTCATGCTGGACCTGGAAGACGCGGTGGCTGATGACCGTAAGGAAGAGGCGCGCGCCAACGCGGTCGAAGCTGCCGCTGAAGGCTTTGGCAAACGGCTGTGCGCCGTGCGGATCAATGCTGAAGGGACGCCGTGGCACGGCCCGGAAATGATCGCGGTCAAGCGTTCCTCGGCCAACTATGTCATCCTGCCCAAGGTCGAAAGCGGCAAGCAGGTGCGCGACGTGTTCAGCGTCTGCCAGAAGCCGGTCATCGCCATGATCGAGAGCGCGGCTGGCGTTCTTGCCGCCACGTCGATCGCGGCGGAGGAGGGCACGGCTGGACTGTTCATGGGCACCAATGACCTGCGGCAGGACCTTGGCATTCCTCCTTCGGCGGGTCGGGAAGGGCTGAGCTTCGCCTTGCAGTCCGTGATCCTGAGCGCGCGGGCGGCGCGGATTGCGGTATTCGATGGCGTGTTCAACCGGCTGGACGATGAAGCGGGGTTCGAAGCGGAATGCGCCGCCGGGCATGCCCTTGGTTTTGACGGGAAGACGCTGATCCACCCGAGCCAGGTGCCGGTCGCCAATCAGGTGTTCGGGCCGGACGCGCAGGCGGTGGCTGATGCCCGGCGGCTGATCGAGGCGGCGACGGGCGGGGCTGAGCGGTTTGAGGGGCGCATGATCGAGGGGATGCATGTTGAGGAGGCCCGGGCGCTTGTTGCTCGGGCTGAGGCGGCGGTGGGTTGAGCCATCTTGTTCCCCTCCCGCAAGCGGGAGGGGTTAGGGGTGGGCGCGAGCGAAGCGAGCTTCTGAACTCGCGTCAAATGCAAATCTGGCGTTGCGCAGGCCCACCCCCGACCCCTCCCGCCTGCGGGAGGGGGGATATGGCCTCTATCGCTCCGTAGCGTTGGCCGCATTCCCCGCCTCTGAAGGCTCCGCCACTCCCTTCGCCGCAAAAACACGCAAGCTATCCAGCACCTTCTTCGCGATCGGCTGATATTGCTCGCTCAGCATCTCCGGGTAAACGAAGGTGGCGGTGACGATCCCCCCGTTCGGCTGGCGGAGCAGGCGGACGGCGACATTATTGCCTTCGCCATCGTTTGCCGTGCCGCGATATTCATTGTCGCCGATAAAGTCGCCATCGACGCCTTCTGAACCGCTGCTCATCGATTGGACAACCTGCTGGAGCGTCTGCTGTTCTCCGTTGCGCTGCCAGAAGACGCGGACGTCGGCGCCTGCGCCGGGGTCCTGAAAGACCGTGCCATCGGGCGTGCTTGCGGCGGCATCCTGTTCCCAGCCTTCGGGGAAGCTGACCGAAAAGCCGCGATCGTCATTCACATAATTGCGGTTCTCGGCAGCCTCCGCCTTGCTCTCCGCCAGCGCCTTTGCCGTGGCGGCATTGGCTGCGGCGGCCAGTTCCTCCTGGCTGGGCATATCCGACACCGGCTCGGCGCGTCCGCAGGCGGCCAGCAGGAGGACGGAGAGGAGGGCGGCTTGGCTGAGCTTTTTCATGCCCTGTCCAAAGCATAGGCGGCCCGACATTTCAACGTCGCAACGATGCCGAGCGGCGGATGAGCGCTGCGCCGCGACGGGCGCGGTTCAGGCGGCGCTGTCGATCCCGAGTTCGGCGAGCTTGCGGTAAAGGGTCGAACGGCCGATGCCGAGGCGGCGGGCGACCTCCGTCATGCGGCCGCGATAATGGCCGATGGCGAGGCGGATGACATCCGCTTCGATCTCCGCAAGCTGGCGGACATGGCCGTCGCCTTCGAACAGGGTGATGCCGGCCGCTTCCCGGTGCGTCTGCGGCACGGTGCGCAGGCGGGGATGGAGCGGCTCGCCACTGGCGCGCGTCCGGATGTGGGCGGCGATCTGTGGAAAATCCTGCGGCGTCAGGGCGTCGCCTTCGCACAGGACGGCGGCGCGGAAGAGCGCGTTCTGAAGCTGGCGCACATTGCCCGGCCATTCATGCTGCATCAGCAGCGCGAGCGCATCGTCGGTCAGGCCCAGGCCACGCAGCCCCGGCTGGGTGGCGATGCGGGCCAGAAGATGACGGCAGAGCGCGGGCACGTCGCCGATCCGCTCCCGCAGCGGCGGGATGGTCAGCTGCACGACGTTCAGACGATAATAGAGGTCCTCGCGGAAGCGGCCCGCTTCGATTTCATCGACCAGCCGCTTGTTGGTGGCGGCGATGATTCGCACATCGACATGGACCGGCCGCCGCGCGCCGAGGGGCTGCACTTCACCATCCTGAAGGACGCGCAGCAGCTTCACTTGCGCGTCGAGCGGCATTTCGCTGACTTCATCGAGGAAAATCGTGCCCATGTCGGCGGCGACGAACTTGCCGACCTGACGCTCGAAGGCGCCGGTGAAGGCGCCGCGTTCGTGGCCGAACAGGTCGGATTCGACCAGGTTGGCCGGGATGGCCCCGCAATTGACCGTGATCATCGCCTGCTTGTGGCGGGGCGAGGCCGCGTGAATGGCGCGGGCGATGACGTCCTTGCCGACGCCGCTTTCGCCTTCGATCAGGACGGGCACGCGGGCGCGCGCGGCCTTTGCCGCAATGGCGAGGGCAGCGCGGAATTGCGGCGCGGCGCCGACCACATCCTCGAACGACAGGGCGGCGGAGATTTTTTCGGTGAGCGGGCGCAGTTCGCCCTTGCCATGCTCCTGCGACAGGGTGGCGTTGAGCGCGGCGAGCAACCTTTCGGGCGCGACCGGCTTGGCCAGATAGTCTGTCGCACCAGCGCGCATTGCATCGACGGCAACCGCTACACTGTTATGCGCGGTCAGGATCAATATGGGCAGGGCAGGGCGGCGGCTGCGCAATTCGCGGACGAGGCCGGTGGCTTCCGGACCCGGGATCCACTGGTCGAGCAGCACCGCATCGAGCCGCATGCCGTCCTGCGTGCCGAGCATGGCGATCGCCATGTCACCGTCGCTGGCGAAGATCGTGCGCCACCCGGCGCGTGCGGCGAGCGCCGACACAAGCCTGCGCTGGGCAGGCTCTTCATCGATCAGCATCAGCATGGGAACGCCGTCGCGCGCCATCTTACCCCTCTTCTTGTTTCGTGGCAGCAGCCTAGCCCAAGGGGGTAAAGGCGCCCTTAACCGGAAAGTTTTTCTTGCGTTGTTTCGAGGTTGAGGGGGGAGAACCTTGTCGATAAGAGGGGCGCGCTTAAAAACACAGGCGACTAAGGGAATGGAAATGGCGTCAGAAGGAAATATGGAGAGCGCGACCCAGACCTATTCGGGGTTCGTGTCCCTCGTGAAGTGGGGCACCACCGCATGCGTGGTGCTGGCTGCGATCGTCGTCCTGCTGATCTCCAGCTAAGACTGGAGCGGCGAGGGGGATGTCGATGAAGATCGCAATCATCAAGGAGCTTGCCGAAGGTGAGCGCCGCGTGGCCGGTACGCCGGAAACCGTCAAGAAGTTCAAGGCGCTGGGCGCCGATGTCGCGGTGGAAGCAGGCGCGGGCCTGACCGCCGCCATCGCTGACGCCGACTATGCCGCGATGGGCGCAACGATTGCCGATCGCGCCGCGACGGTGGCGGGCGCGGACATTATCCTGGGCGTTCAGGGGCCGGACGTCGCGACCATTACCGGCGCGAAGCCCGGCGCGTGGATCGTCGCGGGCCTCAACCCCTTCGTGGAGCGCGCGCGCGTCGATGCTTATGCATCGGCGGGTTATGAGGCGCTGGCGATGGAATTCATGCCGCGCATCACCCGCGCTCAATCGATGGACATACTTTCCTCGCAATCGAACCTTGCTGGCTACAAGGCGGTGCTGGACGCGGCGGCCGAATATGGCCGCGCTTTCCCGATGATGATGACGGCGGCGGGCACGATATCCCCGGCCAAGGCGTTCGTCATGGGCGTGGGCGTCGCCGGGCTTCAGGCGATTGCCACGGCCAAGCGGCTGGGCGCGCAGGTGTCGGCGACCGACGTGCGCTCCGCCACCAAGGAGCAGATCGAAAGCCTTGGCGCGAAGGCGGTTTTCGTCGAAAGCGTCGCGGGTATCGAGGGCGAGGGCAAGGGCGGCTATGCCACCGAAATGTCCGAGGATTACCAGAAAGCGCAGGCCGAACTGGTGTCCAGCCACATCGCCAAGCAGGACATCGTCATCACCACCGCGCTGATACCGGGCCGGGCCGCGCCGCGCCTCATCACCGACGCGCAGATCGCGACGATGAAGCCGGGCAGCGTGATCGTCGATCTCGCCGTCGAGCAGGGCGGCAATGTCGAGGGCGCGGTGCTGGGCCAGGTGGTCGAGCGTCATGGCGTCAAGATCGTCGGGCACAAGAATGTGCCTTCGCGGCTTGCCGCCGATGCGTCGGCCCTGTTCGCGCGCAACCTCTATAATTTCCTCTCCGCCTTCTGGAACAAGGACCAGAACGCGCCGGTGCTGGACGAGGAAATCGGCAATGCCATCCGTCTGACGCAGGGCGGCAAGGTCGTCAGCGACCGATTGCAGTAAAGGGCTGCTCCTCTCCCGTGCCTTGCGCGGGGGAGGAGGTCTTCGTTTTAGGGACGAGCAGTAGCGGCGGCCCTGCCGTGCGAATCTCCGTTTCGATCGGCCTCAACATGACCTTCAAAAGGCAGGAATGAGCGGGCTTCTCCTCTTCTATTTCCTTCTTGCCTGCGCGGTTGGTGCGATAGCCGCGTGGCGCCTGTCGATGGACGAGCTGAGCGGCCGAGTCGTCCCGCTATTCCTGCTCACCCCTGCTGGCATTGCCGGAACTCTGGTGGTTGCGGCGGAAGTGAGCAGCAGTTGGGCGCGCTATCTGAGCCTGATCGCCCTCATTCTTGCCAGCGCTTCCTTTTGCGGCGGCTATGTCGCGACGCGCCGGGCTGAAAAATCGCAACAGGCGGAAAAACGCCCGTGAGCCCGAGCTTTGACGCGATCATCCTTGCTCAAACCGTGGCGGCGGCGCTGTTCGTTTTCGCGCTGTGGCCGCTGGGCACCGTGGCTGGCAGGCGGCGGCGCCAGACGGCTCTGGCAGGGACGGTGATCCTGTCCGCAGCCGCCGTCTACGACATGGACGTGCTCAACGCGCCGGAGATTATCGGCGCGCTACTGATCGGCGGGGCGTTTGGCCTGTTACTCGGACGGGAATGGCCGGAAAGCCGGTTGACGGCGCTGCTGACGATTTTCGCCGGGTTTGCGGGAGCGGCGATGATTTCCGCCGCCGCCGCCGCTTGGCTCAATCCCTTCGCCTTCGGACTGGTTGATGAGGGAAGCGCCGATGTCGCGACGCGCCATTTGCTGGCTCTCGGCGCGGTGGCGCTGACGGGAAGTGGCGCCTGTGCCGCTGCTGTCTTCGCGCTGCTGAGGCGAGGGGGCGGAAATATGGCATTGCTCGCGATCAGCATCGGCATGGTCGGCTGGGCCGCCGCAGCCTTCGCTTTTCTGCTGGAAAATATGGGCCTGGCCGTTGCCGGAGGGCTTGGCGGAGCGGCGGGAACGGGAATCGCGCTGCGCTTATGCGGTGGCGCGCGCGGGAAGGGGCTTGCCGATGCGCAGGCCCGTCCGTAACGCTGAAGCGGACAGACGCCGGGGCACTCCCGGACGGCAATTGGGGTAAGGCGCACCATGCAGAAGCTCGGCCTGATCGGCGGTCTCAGCTGGACATCGACGGCACGTTATTATCAGATCATCAATCAGGCGGTGTACCGCGCGAAGGGCGGGCAGCACAGCGCGCCCCTGCTGATCGAAAGTCTCGACTTCGCCGACATCGGCCGCTCCACCACGGAGGAGGAGTGGGCGCATGCCGCGCAGGTGCTGACCGCGTCCGCCCGACGGCTGGAGCAGGCGGGGGCCAAGGCGCTGTTGATCTGCGCCAACAGCATGCATCGCGTCTATGACGAAGTGCAGGGCGGGGTGGACACGCCGATCATCAACATCGCCGATGCGGTCGGCCGCAAGATGAAGGCCGACGGCGTGCAAAGGGCCGCGCTGATCGGCACCCGCAACGTCATGACCGAGAAATTCTACCGCCAGCGGCTGGTTGGCCATGGCATTTCGCTGCTGCCTGCGGACCTGGAACTCGCCGAGCGGATCGACCGCATCGTTTATGAGGAACTGACGATCGGCAAGGTCAGCCGCGAATCCGAACGCTATATGCGGTCGGAATTGACCGACATCGCCAAGGAGAATGTGCAGGCGGCGATCCTTGCCTGCACCGAACTGGAAATGATCGTGGATGTGAAGGCGAACGTGCTGCCTATCTATGACGGCACGGCGATCCACGCGCGGGCCGGGGTGGATGTTATCCTGGGCGACTGATCCCTTCAGAGCATCGTGCGCCTGTCTGAATTACCTAACCCGTTCGGGCTGAGCTTGTCGAAGCCCTCTTCTTTCGAGAGGAAACAGAGCCCTTCGACAGGCTCAGGGCGAACGGTAACGGGGTGCGATGTTCCAGCCGATCAAAGGGAACGGCTTGGCCGAGCAGACAAGAAAAGGGGACGCCCTCTCGGACGTCCCCTTCCTCCCCTTTTTAGCTTGTCTCAGAATGCCGTGCTGATCGAGCAGGCCGCAGGGCCAAGGATCACGACGAACAGCGTCGGCAGAATGAAAAGGATGAGCGGCACCGTCATGATGGCGGGCAGACGCGCGGCCTTTTCCTCGGCGCGCATCATGCGTTCATGGCGGAATTCAGCGGACAGCACGCGCAAGGCCGAAGCGAGCGGCGTGCCGTATTTTTCCGTCTGGATCATGGTCGTGACCACGCCCTTGATCGCATCCAGCTTCACGCGGTTGGCTAGATTTTCGAAGGCCATGCGCCGTTCGGTCAGGAAGCTGAGTTCTATCGCCGTCAGCTGGAACTCGTCACCCAGCTCGGGATAGGCCTTGCCCAATTCCTTGGCGACGCGGCTGAAGGCGGCATCGACGGTCAGGCCCGCTTCGGCGCAGATGACGAGCAGGTCGAGTGCGTCGGGCAACCCCTTGCGGATCGCGGCGGAGCGCTTCTGGATCTTGTTGTCGATGAAGATGTCGGGCGCCTTGTAGGCCAGTAGCAGAGCCACGGCGAAGGCCATGAAACGCTTCGCGCCGCCCCAGTCGGGATAAATGCCGACACCGTAGAGCAGCAGCGCGGCCAGACCGCCGATGACGATCGGCAGCACCATGCGACCGAAGATGACGGCGACCGCCAAATCCTTCGACCGGATGCCCGCCTGCGCCAGCTTCAGCTGGGCTTCCTTCAGCTGGTCGTCCTGCAACACCTTCAGGCTGGACAGGAAGGACCGCATCTGGTCGGTCGTCTGGCTCTTCTTGACCAGCTTGGCGCGGCGGCGCGCGGTGGACGCGGTGATCCCCGCCTTCAACTGTTCGCGCCGTTCATTGAGCGCCTTGACCCGCTTTGCCATCGGGTCGCGCACGGTCATCACCGTATAGAGCACGAACAGCATGGCCAGCGTCGCCATGGCGGCAAGCAAGGTGCCGAAATCCGTGGCGTTCATGCCGAAAAGAGTGCCGGCGGGGGAAGCGGTTTCCATGTCTTTCTATCCCCCGTCAGATTTCGAAGTTGATCATCTGCGCCATGATGAAGACGCCTATGCTCATCCAGCACATGCCGCCCAGACCGATGACCTGCATCGTCGACATCCCAAACAGGCCGGCCGGATCGGGCGTGAAGAAGGGGTGCATGTAACTGAAGTTAATGTAACAGATCATGCCGAACACCAGGAACGGCAACGCGCCGATAATGTAGGCCGACGCCTTGGATTCCGACGACATGGCGCGAATTTTCAGCTTCATCTGCGCGCGCTGACGCAGCACGGTCGCGAGGTTGGACAGGGTTTCGGCAAGGTTGCCGCCCGTTTCCCGCTGGATCGCGAGGCTGATGACGAAGAACTGGAATTCCGGCGTGCCGAGGCGATCGGCCGTTTCCTGCAACGCCTGATCCATCGTCTTGCCGATCTTGATGCGTTCGGTGATCAGCTTGAATTCCTCACCCACTGGCCCAGGCACTTCGTTTGCCACGACGCCCAGCGTTTCGGTGATGGGCAGGCCCGATCGCAGACCGCGTGTCAGCAGTTCGAGCGCGTCGGGGAATTTCATCGTGAACTGCATCACCCGCTTCTTGATCAGGCGGCCGACCCACATGTGGGGCAGGGCGAGCCCTGCGGCCAGGCTGACCATGATGGCGAGCAGCGGAGCGAAGCCGCGCACGAACAGAAAGGCGCAGATGCCCAGAGCAATGAAGGCGCAGGAGGTCATATATTGGCTGACCGTCCATTTCTTGCCGGTCATGCGGATGCGCTTGGCCAGATTTTCCGGATTGGGAACCAGCGAAACGAGCATCTTCATCTCGTTGCCGGGCTGCCGGTTGGAAATGGCCTTGCGCATGCGCGCTTCCATCAGCGCGTCGGTCGATCCGCTGTGACGTTCGCGGATCAGGGCGACACGGCGCTTGCTGGCCTTTTCAGCCGAGGGGCCAGCAAAGGCCATCGCTACCAGACCCAGGAAGGCCGCCAGCAGCATGATCAGCAATATCGAATTGCTCATGGTATCGCCCGTTCCGTAAAGGGGCATGCCGCCAGATGACGGCATGCCAGAACCAAATCTAGGCCTTGGCCTTGTCCTTGCGCGCCGGGATCAGCCCCCGGAGGTCGCCGATCTTGCCGAGCAGGGAGTCGCCCTTTTTCTTTGCGGGCTTGCCATCGACGGCTTCGCTATCCTCGGCGGCCCCCATGGTGGCGTCGAGCAGGCTGACGCACGCGGCGCCGACCTTGCTGCCCTTGGCCGCCTCGGCCAATGTCTTGCCCAGCTTGGCGGCCTGCGCCGCGACCCGCAGGTCGAAGGGGATCAAAATGTCGACCTTGCGTTCGATCGAGGTTTCGAAATCCTTGCGGCTGATTTCCTGCGCGCCTGCATGGACGCGGTTCGCGACCACGATCACGCGCGTTTGGGGCGCGTTGCTTTTCAGCCAGGACAGGATGCGAATCGAATCGCGCGCCGCCGCCAGGGTCAGTTCCGTAACCACCACGGCGACGTTGACGTCGCTCATCAGGTGCGGATGCTGGATCAGCATATGGCGCGGCAGATCGACGACGCTGCATTCAAACGCGGCGCGGAATTCCTCCAGCAGCTGGTAGAAGGCGCCGCCATCGGTCAGCATCGGCTGGCTGATCGGCGCTTCGGCCGACAGGATGGCCAGCGTGTCGCTGGCGCGCACCATCGCGCGTTCGATGAAAAGACCATCGATGCGGCTGGGGTTATCAATCGCGTCGGTCAGGCCACGGCCCGGCTCCAGGTCCATCGCCAGCGCGTTGGTGCCGAAATGAACGTCGAGGTCGAGCAGCGCGGTTGGCCGCTTCTGCTTGTCGCTGAGCAGCCATGCGAGCGAAGTCGCGATGCTGGAAGCGCCGACGCCGCCGCGCGTGCCGATGACCGCTGTGGTGAGATGAGGCCGTTCGGGGCCTGCGTCGCGCGGGGCGAAGAACACGGCCTGCGCTTGTGCCAGTGCGTCGCGCAGCTGATCCGCGCCAAAGGGTTTCAGCAGATAATCCTGAATGCCGCTGGCGACGAGGTCGCGGTACAGGCGTACGTCATTGACCTGACCGGCGGCGATCACCACCGTGCCGGGTTCGCACACTTCGGCAAGGCTGTTGATGTCGTTCAGCGGGTCGCCGCTTTCGGACATATCGACGAACAGGATTTGCGGGCTGGCGCTGACCGACAGGCTCTGCACGGCATTGCGCATGCCGCCCTTGTTCACCTTTTCCGGTGCCCAGCCCATCTCGGCCGCGACCATCGCCAGCAGGTCGTGGCTATGATCGTCGCAAACAAAGGCGTGGAAGGGATCGCGCTGTCCAGACATGGCAGGTTTCCAGGGTGCGTTCATGATCAGCGTCCTAAGTTCTTGAGATCGCCCGAACCGGTCGGCGTCTTTTCACGGTAGGTCGAAATGGCCCGGTTGGATGTCGCTGTGCGCAGGTCGCTTTCGCTGCTCTGGCCGCGCACCAGATCTTCAGGATTGGCGACCATCGCGGCAAGATTGCTGTTCACGGCGCAACCGTAGTTGGAGGTGGCGCCGAGCTGGGATTCGGTTTCCTTCTTGCTCGACCAATCGGGGCAGCCGGGCACGCGTGCCGTTGCACGGCGCACCACCAGCCGGACGCTGCCAGCAGGCGCGGAGCCTGCCGCAGCGGAGCTGTCCTCACCCACCAGCATGCCGTGGCGGGCGACGACATCGGCGATGCTTTCGCGCAATTCAGGACTGTAATAGGCATCGGTAACAATCGCGACCTGATCGCCATAGCCAAGGCCGATGGAAGCGAACCAGTCGTCCAGACGCCGCGCTTCCGAAGGGGCAATGGCGCCGTCAGGGCCAGCCTGAACGTCGAAAGTGTAGGTATCGTGGCTGACGACCGGCTGATGCACCGATTCGACCCCGCGATTGACGCTGGAATTGCAGGCGGCAAGCGGCAGCGCCAACATGGCGAGCGTGCCGAAGCGGAGGATATTTTTGGCGGACAGGGAAGTCATGACTGTCGTCCTTCCGATCAGAAGCTGAAGCCAGGCGCGGCGGCGGCTTTCGCCGAACGCTTGCCTGAGTCGCGGGGAGCTGCCGCCTGCGGGTCGGACGCCGGCGCCGGGCCGGGTTCGCGGCGTGGCAAGGGCGCGCGCGCGCCGCTCACCCCGTCATTCCCCTGCTGGAGCAGAAGGCCCTGGGCAATATTGGCATTGCGGAAGCCATCGGTCGGCAAGTGCACGTCCGACGCGTTCATCGGCTTCACCAGATAAGGGGTGACGACGATGACCAGTTCGGTCTCATGACGCTGGAACCGGCGTGACTTGAACAGGCTGCCAAGGATCGGGATTTCGCCGAAGCCCGGCGTCTTGCTGATCGAGTTGGCGGTGTCGTTGTTGAGCAGGCCAGCGATCATGAAGGCCTGGCCCGAACCCAGTTCGACGGTAGTTTCAGCCGTGCGGCTCTTGAGCGCCGGGACGGTGGTGTTCACCGAGAAGTCGAGGCTCGACACGGTGGGGCGTACGCGCAGCGAGATGCGGCCATCGGCCAGCACGGTCGGCGTGAAGGCAAGCTGCACGCCATATTGTTTGAACTCGATGCTGTTGCCCTGCGTGCCGTTGCTGACCGTGTAGGGATATTCGCCGCCCGCCAGGAAGCTCGCCGTTTCACCCGACAGCGCGGTCAGGTTCGGCTGGGCCAGCGCGGTGGCAAGGCCGCTCGATTCGGCAAGGTCCAGCGCACCCGCGACATCCATGCCGAGCAATTTGGCTACGAAGCCGAGCGACGTGGTGCCGTCGATCGGGCTGTTGAACGTCCATTGACGAGTGATATCGCCATTGGGAAGGCCCGGCACGAAACTACCTGAAGTCGCGAAGCCACGATCGGATCGGTTCATGTAGCCGCTGAAGTTGCCTGATCCCGTCCCCAGACCCCTCAGATTTACGCCGATCTGATGCCCTATGTCGCGGCTGACTTCCGCGATCTTGACCTGAAGATTGACCTGAAGCGGCGTCGCGGTGCGCAGGCGGCTGACCACGGTCACTTCCTTGCCCACAAAGGCCTGCGTCAGCCGTTCGGCCTCCGCTGCATCTTCTGGCGCGGCGACGGTGCCGGTCAGCAGGACCATGCCGTTCATCTTATTGACGGCGATGGCGGCCTCGGGCATCGCGAGCTTCAGCATTTCGTCGATATTCGACAGGTTGTTGCCGACCCGGACGGTGCCGGAAAACAGCACCTTGCCGTTGGTCGCGGTGGCGAAGACGGTGGTTTCACCGGCTGCCTTCGCGATCAAATAGAGCTGGTTCTGGGCACGGACATGGACGTCGACCACATTGGGGTCGCCGATCACCACGTCGGACATCTTTGCGCCGAGGTTGATGACTTTGCTGCCGCCCACCGACATCAGGATCGCATTGTCCTGCATCGATGAAGGTGCGGCGTTGAGTGCGGTGGTTGGCGTGGCGGCCATGGCGGCGGCGAGGCCGAGAGCGATGGCGGGGCCGATGAGCGGTTTGACCGCCTTTTTGCCCGCATCAATGTTGATACGCTTCATCTTATTTCCCCCCGACCGGAACGACGGTCACATTGGTGCCGCGAGCGATGCGGATCACAGGTCCGCTGATGCCGCCCGCGCTGGCCGGTGCGCCGCCCCCTGCGGGCACTTCGACACCGGCGGTCTGCACTGGCTTGGCGGGGACGGAACTGCGCTGGTAGCGAGACACGTCGGCGCCGGTGGAATAGGTGCCGCCCTTGTCGACCGGACGGGCCGCAAGCTTGGCTATGATCTTCTTTTCCGCGTTCGGATTGGCACCATCGGGCAGATCGACGTCGGCGCCAGCGATGGCGGCGTCGAGGTCCGATGCATTGTCGGCGATCGAACGGAGTGTCAGCGACAGCGAACCGATGGTTTGCGCCACCGCGATCTTTTCCGCGATCTTGGGCGTCACTTCGATGGTGACGTTGGAATAGGTTTGTACGACCGGCTTGCCGTCCGCGCCCAGCGCATCCATGCGCTGATCGGTGGCGAGTACGCGGAGGTTACGCAGGATAGTCTCGGAAACCTTCAGCGGGTCACCGTCGCCGCCGCCCGCCACGCTCTGCGTCAGCATCAGGTCGACGCGGTCGCCCGGAAAGACGAAGCCCGCGACCGAATTCTGCGCTGAAACAGGAACGGTGACGGCACGCATGCCCGGCCCGAGCGCTGCGGCAAGGAAACCGCGCTCACCCGGCTTGATCACCGAACCCACGGTCATCGGCTGACCGGCCGAGATGGCGGTGCGCACGACGCTGCCCGCCAGCTTGGCGGGATCGGTCTGGCCCTGAATGTAATAGGCCTGCTCCACCAGATCTTTCGGCCATGGCTGGAAGCGGAAGCTTTCCGCGTCGAGGATGGTGCCCACTGGGAGCGCCTTGGTCGCGACCAGCACATGAGGCTGATCCGCTTCCACCGGCATGGATGAAGCACTAGCCTGGGGCGCGCTAGACGAACTCAGCATGTTGCGCGCGAGAAGAGCTGTTGTGACCGCTATGATAAGCGCCCCCGCCAGCAGCACGATTTTCTTGCCGTCCATGATGAAATTCGCCTCCCTCAGTCAGGCAAGTGTCGCCCGAGCCCCGAATTTTACGCAAAATGGTTAAGATATCGTTCGCCAATCAACCAAAGGGCTGCGACCGATATTGCGATACCGTAAGGAATCTGGGGCTGGCCCAGCCGTCGGGTCGTCCGGTGGTGGACCACGGTGACGATCGTCACCACGCCCCCGACCATGGCCATGACCATCAACATCGACAGCACGGCCTCCCATGGGAACCAAAGCGCCAGCGCGCCCAGCAGTTTGACATCGCCCCCGCCCATGCAACCCATGGCGAAGAGCGCGGCGAAAAGCGCGAACACGGCGAGGGCCAGTGCGACCTGCAAAAGCATGCCGGGCCAGACCGGCATGCCATTGGCGATCCACCACAGTGGAGCCAGTCCAGCGATGACCAGGTTCAGCCGGTTGGATATGATCCGGGACCGCAAATCCGTCACCGATGCGATGACCAGCAGCACGCCAAGGGCGCACAGCAGCGCCGTCGTGAAATATTCCCCCGTCATGAATCTAAACCCTAGACCGAATGGCTTACCAAACCGTAACCATGCGCCCCATGGATTCGCCCGTGTCTGTTCCCCCGGCCTTTGACCGTCGCGCATGGCCGATGGACGGGCGGCTCGATTACTGGACCGCGCCCGATGGCTGGCCGTTGCGCCGCTATCGGCTGGGCGAGGGACAGCGCGGTCGATTGCTGATGCTCGGCGGGCGCGGCGACATGATCGAGAAATATCTGGAAGTCATCCATCACTGGGCGGACCGGGGCTGGGTGGTCACCGCCTTTGATTGGCGCGGGCAGGGCGGCTCGGGCAGGCTGAGCAGCGATCCGCTCTGCGGCCATATCGACGATTTCGCGCTATGGGTTGCGGACCTGGAGGCTTTCGTCGCCGATTGGCGGGCGCAGGGGACAGGGCCATGCGTGATCGTAGCGCACAGCATGGGCGGGCATCTGCTGCTGCGCGCGCTGGCCGAGGGCATGGCCCCGCCCGACGCTGCGGTCGCCGTCGCGCCAATGATGGGCGTCCACACCACGCCGCTGCCACGCTGGCTGGCGGTGCTCATCGCCCGGACCATGTGCGCGCTCGGCTTGTCCCATCGGCAGGCCTGGACCCAGAAGGAAAATTCGCAGCGGCAACGGGCCATGCGGCAGAAGCGGCTGACGCATGATCCGGAACGTTATGCCGACGAACTCTGGTGGCGCGATCATAGTCGGGACGTGGCGCTTGGATCGCCCAGCTGGCGCTGGGTGTTGGAGGCGCTGCAATCGACCTTCGCGCTGGAGAAGGGCGGCAAGCTTGAGCGCATCGCCGTGCCGTTGCTGATCCTTGCCACCAGTGCCGACCGGCTGGTGTCCACGCCCGCCATCCGCCGCATCGCCGCGCGCATTCGGGGCGCGCGCCTGCATGTCTATGGGCCAGAGGCGGCGCATGAGATCTTGCGCGAAATCGACCCGGTACGGCTGGATGCCCTGCGGCGGATCGATGCCTTTCTGGATGAGAACGCGCCAGCATGAGCCGTTTCGACATCGTGATCGTCGGCGGCGGCATAGCAGGCGCCAGCCTGGGCGCGGAACTGGCGGGTCAGCCATCCGTGCTGATCCTGGAACAGGAGGAAAGCGCGGGCTATCACGCCACCGGCCGCTCCGTCGCTTTCTGGGAGGAAACCTATGGCGGGCGGCAGGTGCAGCCGCTCACCACGGCTTCCGGGCCGTTGTTGCGCTCCCCCGATCCGGCTTTTGCAAGCCGATCCTTTCTCACGCCCCGGCAGACGCTGTTCGTCGGGCGGGAGGCCGATAGGGCAGAGCGCGACCAGTTGATGCGGGAATTTTCGGGCTGCGTCGACCTGCGCCCTGTTGATCCCGCCGCGCTGGTAACGGGGCTGCGACCCCATTGGACGATCGGCCTGCTGGAACCGGGCGTGTGCGACATCGACGTCGCCGCGCTGCACCAGGCGTATCTGCGGCGCTTCCACGCGAAGGGCGGCAAATTGCGGCTGGGCACTGCTTTCGAACAGGCGACCCCAACGCCGGGCGGCTGGCGCATTCAGACGAACGGCGGCGTCATCGATTGCGGCATCATCGTGAACGCCGCTGGCGCATGGGCCGATGATGTCGCACGGCGCAGCGGCGTCGCGCCCATCGGCATAGCCCCGCTTCGCCGCACCGTCGTGCAATTGCGCGTGCCCGCCATGCCGTCACCCGACCTGCCACTGGTCATGGACCTTGGCTCCAGCTTCTATTTCAAGCCGGAAGGCGAGGGGCGCATCTGGCTGACCCCGCATGATGAAGAACCTTCGCCGCCCTGTGACGCCGCGCCCGAAGAACTCGCGGTGGCGCAGGCGATCGCCCGTTTCGAAGATGTCGTGGCCTGGCCGGTCGAGGCGGTGGAACGCAAATGGGCGGGGCTGCGCAGCTTCGCGCCGGATCGCGCGCCTGTCTATGGCTTTGACATCGATGCACCGGCTTTCTTCTGGTTCGCGGGGCAGGGCGGTTTCGGCATCCAGACCGCACCCGCAGCAGCGTTGCTGGGATCGGCGCTGGTGACCGGCGGATCGATGTCCGAAGCGGTGAGCGGGATCGATCCCGCCGCTTATTCTCCCGCCCGTTTCAAGTAAACTAAGGCCGGGGTACGGCTATTCGGAACGAAGAGGCGGCCATCACGTTGGGTCAATGGCCGCGCCCATATAGATGGGATACAATAAAGATGCGGCCGATCCTAAAGCATTTTCGAAGCGGATGGTATCATCTGCTGGGTAAGAAAATGCGGAAAACAAAAGACAATTAGAGCATGATCCAATTCAGTCTGATCGGCTCATGCTCTAGGAGTAGGAGAATGCCGTGATGAGAAAGTCGATATTATCAGGGTCGGTCCTGATCCTGTCAGGACTGTTTATGGCAAGTAGCAGCACCAGCTTTGCTCAGCCAACAGAGGAAATTATCGTGACGGGTCGCTATAGCGACGCCCAATCCCTTTCACAGAATGTCAGTTATGCCGATCTCGACCTCAGCACAAAGGCCGGGAAGGACGAACTGCGCCACCGTGTCGCGCTGACCGCCCGCTATCTGTGCGACAAGCTGGGCGAATCGGGTTCCTCGTCAGCCGTCGTGCCCAGTTGTCGGGATGCCGCGGTGAAGGACGCGATGGGACGGGTCGGCACGGTCGAAGAGGGCTTTGCGCCGCGTGGGACGACATGGGTCGCCGGTACGCGCTGGCAACCGCCTTATCCTGCGGACTGGACAGCAAAATATCCCTGAGCCCTGTCGGGGGAGCGGCGTTTCGCTCCCCCGTTCATATGCGGAAGAGTTCGGCGGCCGCGCAGGCGAGTTGATCGGCGCGCTCATTTTCAGGGTGACCGGCATGGCCCTTCACCCATTGCCAGCTGACCTTATGCGGCGCGGCTGCTGCCAGCAGAGCTTGCCATAGCTCGGCATTCTTGACCGGCTTGCGATCGGCGGTCTTCCAACCGTTCTTCTGCCAGCCGAACACCCATTTGGTGATGCCGTCCATCACATATTTGCTGTCGGTGTAGAGCGTCACTTGGCAGGGCCGCTTGAGCGCATTCAGCGCTTCTATGGCGGCCGTCATTTCCATGCGGTTATTGGTGGTCTGTGCCTCTCCGCCGGAGATTTCTTTTTCCGTGGTCCCAGAGCGCATCACCGCGCCCCAGCCGCCGGGGCCGGGATTGCCCTTGCACGCGCCATCGGTGAAGATTTCGACCTGTGACAGCGCGTTCACGCTCGCAGCAACTCCGCCGGAGCGGTCTGCGCATAGAAATCCAGCCGCCGCAGATAGGCCAGCGGGTCCTTGCGCGTGACCAGCGCGTCGGCGGGCGTGTTGATCCAGTCATAGGCTCTCGTCAGCAGGAAGCGGAGCGCCGCACCCCGGCACAGGATCGGGAAGGCGGCCTGCTCGGCATCCGAAAGCCCATGCGCCGCCTGATAGCCAGCGAGCATTGCGGCCGACCGATCGGCAAAGAAGTGCGCGCCATCATTGCTGAACACCCATGCGCTGTGCGTGACGGCCAGGTCATAGGCGCGGATATCGGTGCAGCTGAAATAAAAGTCGATCAGGCCCGTCACCTCATCGCCCAGCATCAGCACATTGTCGGGGAAAAGGTCCGCGTGAATGACGGCGCGCGGCAGCTCGGCGGGCCAGTGCGCGTCGAGATAGACAAGTTCATCCGTGACCCGCTGGCCAAGGCCGGGCGCGATATCATCGAAATGGTCGCCGCACTTTGCCGCCAGATCGTGCCAGCCAGCGATGTCGAGCGCGTTGCGGCGTTCGCCCGCAAAGCCTTCCGCCGCGCGATGCAGCTGGCCCAGCGCCGCGCCTGCGGCTTTCGCCTGTCCGGCGGTCGGCTCGGTGACGGATATGCCGGTCAGGAACTCGATCAGGCAGGCGGGTCGTCCGCCGAGCTGTTGCAGGCGCTTGCCCTCTCGGTCCGCGATAAAGCGCGGCACCAGACAGCCGCGCGCGCCGAGATGATCGAGCAGGTCCATGAAGAAGGGCAGATCCGCTTCATCCACCCGCTTCTCGTAGAGAGTTAGGATATAGCGGTGGCCATTGCCGTCCGCGCCGGTGGTTTCCAGCAGATAGTTGCTGTTTTCCACCCCCTCGGCGATCCCCTTGGCGGAGACCAGCCGTCCCGCGTCATAGCGAGTCAGGAAGGCGTCGATTTCCTCGGCCGGGACATGGGTATAGACCGCCATAGTCTTACGCCGCTCCCAATTCGCGGGGAAGCTTGAACGAGATGGTTTCGCGCGCCGTCTCCACCTGCTCCTCCGTCACGTCGAATCGGGCGGCGAGCCGGTCCACGACTTCGCGCACCAATATTTCGGGGGCGGAGGCGCCTGCGGTCAGGCCGAGGGTCGCTACATTCTCCAGCCACGCAAAATCGATGTCGTCCGCGCGCTGGATCAGCCGGGCCGGCGTGCCCTCGCGTTCGGCCACCTCGACCAGACGCAGCGAGTTGGAGCTGTTGGGCGCGCCGATCACATAGACCGCGTCGCAGGCGGCGGCGATCGCCTTCACCGCCGCCTGTCGGTTCGACGTCGCGTAGCAGATGTCCTCGCCCTTGGGCGCGTGGATCGACGGGAATCGGCGCTGAAGCGCTTCGACGATCGCCGCCGTATCGCCCACCGACAGGGTGGTTTGAGTCAGAAAGGCAAGATTGTCGGGATTTTCGGGGATGAAGCTCTCCGCATCCTCGACCGTTTCGATCAATGTCATGTTGCCTGCATCGACCTGCCCGAAGGTGCCGACGACCTCGGGATGTCCCTTGTGACCAATGAACAGAATATGGCGCCCTGCCTCGACCTGCCGCTCTGCCTGCCGGTGCACCTTGCTGACCAATGGGCAGGTGGCGTCCAGATAGTCAAGGCCGCGTTCTTCCGCCTTTGCAGGCACCGCCTTGGGCACGCCGTGGGCGGAAAAGACCACGGGTACGCCGTCGGGCACCTGATCCAGTTCCTCGACGAAAATCGCGCCCTGCGCCCGCAGATTGTCCACGACATATTTATTATGGACGATCTCGTGTCGGACATAGACGGGCGCGCCATATTTCTCGATCGCCTTTTCGACGATGATGATGGCGCGGTCCACGCCAGCGCAAAAGCCGCGAGGGGCGGCGATCAATAGCTTTAAGGGAAGACGGGCGGTCATGGCTGCCGCTTAGGCCAATGTCGCGCCGGAAGGAAGGGGTGAGGGGAGGCGCGTTCCTTTCGGTTGCGTGAGCGGCGGGGTGCGGATAAGAAGCCCCAGCCTGTTCCCAAGGGATTGCCTCGTGACCTTTTCTCGACTTGCGCTGACCGGAATGCTCGCCCTTGCCCTTGCGGGCTGCTCGCGCCGGGGAGAAATCGATGCCACGGGTGGCGTCGTCGCCGTCCGCTCGGCCTGCCCGACCGCCGCGATCCCCGCCTATACGGGTGACGTGACGCTGTTCAATCCTGCTGGCAGCACCGACGCCCGCGCGATCGACGTGGTGGCGAACATCACCGACCTGCGCGCCACCTGCTCGGAAGGGGCGCAATTCTACAGCGAGGCGACCTTCACGGTGAACGCCCGCCGTTCCGACGCCACCGCCGCGCGGCAGGTGACACTGCCCTTCTTCTCCGCCGTGGTGCGTGGCGGCAACGCCGTCGTCGCCAAGCGCGTCGGTCAGGTCGTGCTGGACTTCCCCGCTGGTCAGTATCGCGCCACCGCGACCGCGAAGGCAGGCTCCTATGTCGATAAGGCCGCAGCGACGCTGCCCGCCGACATTCAGGCGAAGATCACGCAGAAGCGCAAGGCGGGCGATGCCGACGCGGCCATCGATCCCTTCGCCCAGCCCGACGTCAAGGCGGCGCTGCAACGAACCAGTTTCGAGCTGCTCGTGGGCTTCAACCTGACCCAGGACCAGCTCCGATATAACGCGACACGTTAAGAGCGAACCCAATCTTCCGTTCGCCCTGAGCTTGTCGAAGGGCTCTACTTCTTGCAGGGAAGGATGACGCTTCGATTTTAGCCCAGCCCGGACGGGTCTTGTGCTTTTCGAGGAAACACCCTTGTCTCTCTACATTCGTTTCACTGCCCATCTGAATGCCGTGCTGGACGCGCTGGAGGCGGATGGCACCTTGCCCGCTGGTCTCAATCGCAAGCCGGTCACGGTCGAGCCGCCCCGAGATGCCAGCCATGGCGACCTCGCCACCAACGCGGCCATGGTCCTCGCCAAGCCCGCAGGCACCAACCCGCGCGCGCTGGCGGAAAAGATCGTCGCGGGCCTGCAAAAGCTGGACGAGGTGGAAAGCGCCACAATCGCTGGCCCCGGCTTCATCAACCTGGCGCTGAACGACGCCACCTGGCGCGCGGAACTGGCGGCGATTCACGCCGAGGCTGCGGATTACGGCCGATCCGACACGGGCAAGGGCGTCACCGTCAACGTCGAATATGTCTCCGCCAACCCCACCGGCCCCATGCATATGGGTCACTGCCGAGGCGCCGTCGTCGGCGATGCGCTCGCGACCCTGCTCGAATATGCCGGGCACAAGGTCATTCGCGAATATTATATCAACGACGCAGGCGGCCAGGTCGATGTGCTCGCCCGCTCGGCCCATGTCCGCTATCGCGAAGCGCTGGGCGAAGATGTGGGCGCGATCCCGGAAGGCCTCTATCCCGGCGACTATCTGGTCCCAGTCGGCCAGGCGCTCGCCGCCGAATATGGCGACAAGTTCGTAGGCGCACCCGAAAGCGAATGGCTCGTCCCGTTCCGGACCAAAGCGGTGGCCGCGATGATGGAGATGATCCGCAGCGATCTCGCATTGCTTGGCATCCACCACGACATCTTCGCGTCCGAAGCCGAACTGCAAGCCGCCGGAAAGCCCGAAGCCGCCGAGAAATGGCTGCGCGATCATGACCTCGTCTATGACGGCGTCCTCGAAGCGCCCAAGGGCGAAACGCCCGAAGATTGGGAACCGGTCGAACTTCCCCTGTTCCGCTCCACCAAATTCGGCGACGATCAGGACCGCCCGATCAAGAAGTCGAACGGCGCCTGGACCTATTTCGGTGCCGACATGGCGTACCATTTCCAGAAGGCGCAGACCGCCGACCAGCTGATCGACATTTGGGGCGCCGACCATGCGGGCACGGTGAAGCGCATCCAGGCCGCCGTCGCCGCGCTGACCGAGGGCAAGGCGCGCTTCGACGTCAAGCTCATACAGATGGTCCGCCTGCTGCGCGAAGGCGAGCCGGTGAAAATGTCCAAGCGCGCGGGCAATTTCGTGACGCTCGCCGATGTCGTCCGCGAAGTGGGCAAGGACGTCGTCCGTTTCACCATGCTGACGCGCAAGGCCGACGCCCAGATGGACTTCGACTTTGCCAAGGTGGTGGAGGCGTCGAAGGACAATCCTGTCTTCTACGTCCAATATGCCCACGCCCGCATTTCTTCGCTTGGCCGCCGCGCCGAAGAGGCACAAATTGCACTTCCCGCGCCCGACCTGTCCCGCCTTGGGACTGAAGAACTTAATCTTGTTAAGTTAGCGGCGCAGTTCCCGCGGGTGGTGGAAGGGGCTGCATCGGCCCGTGAGCCGCATAGAATCGCTTTTTATCTCAACGACTTGGCTTCTGAATTCCATAGCTGGTGGAATTTGGGGAACGACAATCCGCGCGCCCGCGTCATCCTGACGGACGATCCGGACGTAACTTCTGCGCGCCTTTTCTTAAGCCGTGGAATCGGGCAAATCATCCGTAATGGCCTAGCCCTGATGGGCGTGGCTGCGGTGACGGAAATGCAATAGCCAAGCGGAGGCACGGATAAATGGGCGACTTTGCGAGGGGGCGGCTCGATCTGGACGACGACGAGCGTCTGCCCTGGCTGGAGCCTGGTATCGAGGATGAGGAGGATGAGGGCCTGTCCCCCGTCCGCCTTCTCGGCTTCATCCTGGTTGCGCTCGTCCTGCTGGGCGGCGTGGTCGCTGGCGTGTGGCTTCTCAAGAATCGTTCGGCAGGCGGCGGCGAAGGCAAGCTGATCGCCGCGCCTGCGGGCGACTACAAGGTTCCCGCGCGCGAGGCCGATGCGAAGAAGTTCGAGGGCGAGGGCGATGCCAGCTTCGCCGCCAGCGAAGGCGTCTTGCGCGATGGCCGCATCGATCCCAGCCGTGTGCCTGAAGCGCCCGTGACCGCCACGGCTCCTGCAAAGACGCGCCAGGCCGTGCCCGGCAAACCATCGCAGAGCGTAACCGCGCGCGTTGCCGACGAAACCAACGTCCGCCCCGCCGCCGCGCAGCCCGTGCACAAGGGCGGGGCCGTGATCCAGCTCGGCGCCTATGGCAGCCAGTCCGGCGCGCGCGATGCCTGGACCCGCCTCTCCAAACGCTTCGCCTATCTCGCCCCGCTCACCATGTCGGTCGAGCCTACGGAAGTCGGCGGCAGCACCCTCTACCGCCTCCGTGCGACGGCGGGGGCTCAGGCGAATACGCTCTGCGGCAAGCTCAAGGTGGCTGGCGAAAGCTGCATCGTGGTGAACTAAGCACCTTGTTCCCTCTCCCCTTCAGGGGAGAGGGCTAGGGAGAGGGGAACAACGGTGCGGGATCGAAAGTCGCTAGGTTTTGCAAAGCAACTGCGATCTACCCTAACCCCCGCCGAAACCTGCCTCTGGTATCACCTGCGCGCTAAGCGCTTCGTTGGTGCCAAGTTCCGCCGCCAGACCGTAATTGGCCCGTACATAGCCGACTTCACGTGTCGAGCTGCGATGCTCGTAATAGAGATTGACGGCGACACCCATGGCTCAACCGACGAATATGACGCAGATCGCACTGTCTATCTAAGCGAGCAAGGCTGGAGCGTCATCCGCTTCACCAACACCGATGTTATGCACAACCCGGAAGCCGTCCTTTCAACGATAGCTCAGCGCATTCCCCTCTCCCTAACCCTCTCCTCTGAAGGGGAGAGGGAACATGTCGCTCCTTAACTCTCGCCTCAACAACCCCTTCGACACGACGCTCCTTCGCCGCTACCATCCGCCCTCATGAAACCGGTAATCTTCGGCCTCTCCGGCGAGATGCTCACTGCTGACGAACGCGCCTTCTTCGCCGATGCGCAGCCTGCGGGCTATATCCTCTTTCGTCGCAACATAGCCGACCGCGCCCAATTACGCGCGCTGACGGACGACCTGCGCGCCCTCCACGGCCGCGACGATCTGCTAATCATGATCGATCAGGAAGGCGGCCGCGTCGCCCGCATGCAGGCGCCTGTCTGGCCCAGCTTCCCGCCCGGCGCCGTATTCGATCGCCTCTATGACATCGCCCCGTCCAGCGCGATCGCAGCCGCCCGCGCCAATGCCCATGCCATCGCGGTGACGCTGGCCGAAGTGGGCATCAATGTCGATGCACTCCCCCTGCTCGACGTGCGGCAGGACGGGGCCAGCGACATCATGGGCGACCGCACCTTGGGCGCCGAGCCGATGCGGGTCGCCGCGCTTGGCCGCGCTACTCTCGAAGGATTGGCCAGGGGCGGGGTCGTCGGCATCATCAAGCATATGCCAGGCCATGGCCGCGCCATGGTGGACAGCCATCATGAATTGCCGATCGTGACCGCGAGCGAGGAAGAACTCGCCATCGACCTCGCGCCCTTTCAGACATTGAAGGACGCAGCCATCGGCATGACCGCCCACGTCATCTATACCAGTTGGGACCCGGACTTGCCCGCCAGCCTCTCCGCCTCGGTGATCGAAACGATCATTCGTCAGCGGATCGGCTTTAACGGCCTTCTCATGTCGGACGACCTCGACATGAAGGCGCTGAACGGCAGCATTCCCGAATTGGCGGCGGGCGTCGTCGCGGCCGGGTGTGACCTGGCGCTCAACTGCTGGGCGCGGATGGAAGACATGATCGGCATCGCCAATAGTCTTCCCGATATCAGCACGCAGTCGAAGGCCCGGCTAGACCGCGCCATGGCGTCGGCGCAACTCGATCAGGACAGCCCGCCCCTCGAACAGCTGCTTGCCACCCGCGACAGCCTACTCTCCGTGGTGGTTGCGTGAAGGCGAACGCCATCGGGTTCCTTCCGGCGAAGCCACGGAGAGGTCTTGCCACCGACGAAGCCGCTAATCCCGCTGCCCTCATCCTCAATTTTCAGGCAACTTTCAGAGCGCTGCGCGCGCCTCAAACCCTCCGCGTCTCCGCGCCTCCGCGTGAAAAATCACTCTTCGCGCAGCCCACGCGCCAGAGAGCCGCCTGAACCATGGACGACCTCTTCATCCCTCCGCCGCAGCCACGCGAAGACATGCTGAACGTCAGCTTCGAAAGCTGGGAAGGGCCGCTTGACCTTCTCCTCGCGCTGGCTCGGTCACAGAAGGTCGACCTGCGGGAAATCTCTATCCTCGCGCTGGTCGAACAATATCTGGCCCATATTGAGGGCGCGCGGAAGCTGAAGCTGGAGCTGGCGGCCGATTATCTGGTGATGGCGGCGTGGCTCGCTTACCTCAAATCCTCGCTGCTGCTGCCCAAGCAGGCCCAGCCTGATCCCAACCCCGACGAACTCGCGCTGCGCCTGCAATTGCGGCTTCAGCGGTTGCAGGCCATGCGAGAGGCCGGTGCCCGCCTGATGGCGCGCGATCGCGTCGGCCGGGACGTGTTCGTCCGCCCCCGTCCGGAGGGGCTTCGCCTCGTGCGCAAGGCGAAATGGGCCGCCAGCCTCTACGATCTATTGCAATGCTATGGGCAGGTGCGCGCGCGGACGCAGCCCGTCGTCCACATGGTCGTCGCTCGGCCGGTCATGACCCTCGACGAAGCGATCCAGCGTGTCAGCGCGCTGGTCGGGTCGGCGATCGACTGGACGGTGCTGGAATCCTTCCTGCCCGATGGTCAGGACGGGCCAATGGCGCGTTCGGCGCTCGCCAGCAGCTTTGTCGCGGCGCTGGAACTGGCGCGGCAGGGGCGGCTGGAAATCCAGCAGGACGGTATTTTCGAGCCCATTTACCTGCGCGCCGCGCTACCCGAACAAAGTGGGGGACGTTTGTTGTAATGCAGGAACCGGACGATTTCATGCGCGCGGTGGAGGCCGCCCTGTTCGTTGCTGAACATCCGTTGACCACCGTCGAATTGCGGCAGCATGTGGGGGATGCCGGGGACATCGCCGCCGTGCTTGCCGCGCTGTCGGATCATTATGCCGGGCGCGGCATCAATCTCGTCGAACGCGGCGGGCGCTGGCATTTTCAGACGGCGGCGGACCTTGCCCACATCCTGCGGCGGGAAAAGGATGAGACTCGCAAACTGTCCCGCGCCGCGATGGAGACGCTGGCCATCATCGCCTATCATGAACCTGTCAGCCGCGCGGAGGTCGAGGCCATTCGCGGCGTGCAGGTGGCCAAGGGAACGCTGGACGTGCTGATGGAAGCGGGCTGGGTCCGGCCAGCGGGCAGGCGGGAAGTGCCGGGCCGTCCACTGATTTACGCCACCACGCACGAATTTCTGTCACATTTCGGTCTTAGCAGCCGCCGGGATCTGCCGGGCATGGACGATCTGCGCGCTGCCGGATTGCTCGATCCCGTCGATCTCGCGCTGGAGGGCCTGGGGGCTCAATCCGTTCTGGAAAATGATGAGGAAGAAGCCTAGAAAGGGCTTACTGTCAGGAGAAAGTTAAAATGGGTTCCTTTTCGTTGATGCACTGGGTCATCGTTCTCCTGGTGGTCATGCTGTTGTTTGGCGGCGGCCGTATTTCTGGGCTGATGGGCGACGTTGCCAAGGGCATCAAGAGCTTCAAGAAGGGTATGGCCGACGATGACGACGACATCGCGCCCGCCAAGCCTGCTACGCGGATCGAAGGACATCGTGTTCCTGAACAGGACGCACCGACCGCCACGTCCGAAGAAAAGACCAAGGCCTGATTTTCATTTCACGCCCAAGCGGTAGGCGCGCATGTTCGATATCGGTTCGACCGAACTTCTGCTGATCGTGATCGTCGCGGTGGTCGTGATCGGTCCAAAGGATTTGCCGCGCGCCTTGTACAAGGTGGGGCAGATCGTCGGCAAGGCGCGCGGAATGGCGCGCCATTTCCGTACCGGCATCGATGCCATGGTGCGGGAAGTCGAGGTGGAAGAACTGGAAAAGAAGTGGGCCGATCAGAACCGGCGCATCATGCAGGAACATCCGGCCGACGCTTCCGCCACTCCCGCGATGGAGCCATTGCCGGCCTCTTCGAACGATCCCGCGCCCGCCGCCACCACATCTCCGCCGCCCTTCGTGGCGCAATCGGCGCCCGTTGCTCCGGCTCCTGCTGCCGACGGCCCACCCTATATCGCGGCGCAGTCCGCTCCGGCCGGTAAGGGCGACGCGCAGGCATGAAGGATATCGACGATTCCAAGGCGCCGCTGCTCGACCATCTGATCGAACTACGCGGGCGCCTTCTGAAATGCGTATGGGCGTTGTTCATCACCGGCGCGGTCTGCTTCTATTTTTCCGACAAGCTCTTCGCCTTTCTGGTGCATCCTTTGAAGGAAGCCTTTGGCGACGCGGGCGGGCGGCTGGTCTATACCAAGCTGTACGAGGCCTTTTTCGTGCAGGTGAAGGTGGCGATCTTCGGCGCTTTCTGCATCTCCTTCCCGATCATCGCGAACCAGCTTTGGGCCTTCATCGCGCCGGGCCTTTATGCCAAGGAAAAGAAGGCGTTACTGCCATTTCTGGTGATGACCCCGGTGCTGTTCCTGATGGGCGCCAGCCTGGCTTATTATATCGTGATGCCGACCGCGTTCCATTTTTTCCTTGGATTCCAAGGAAAAAGCAGCGGTCTTCAGGTAGAGGCGCTCCCCAGCGCCGATGCCTACCTTACGTTAGTTATGCAGTTCATCCTTGCATTCGGCATCAGCTTCCTGATGCCCGTCCTGCTGATGCTGCTCAATCGCGCCGGTTTCGTCACCCGCGCCCAGTTGATTGGCCTGCGCCGCTATATGATCGTCGGCGCCTTCATTCTCGCCGCCGTACTGACGCCGCCCGACGTCGTGTCGCAGCTGATGCTCGCCATTCCCCTATTGCTGCTTTACGAAATCACGATCGTCGCGATCTGGTTCACCGATCGCAAGCAGGCGCGGGAAGCTGCCGTCGCAGCCGCGGACGGAGCCGACGCTTCCACCAGCTAAAAAAAAGGCCCGCCATTAGGGCGGGCCGCAAGGGTGGGAGCCTGTTTACGCTGCTTACTTCGCCGCGTCTTCCACGGCCGCGCCAGCGCTCTGCACGTCTTTGCCAGCGCCTTCGACGGTGTTGCATGCAGCCACCATCAGCGAACCGGTAAGCAGCAGAGCGGCAAGGATCTTCTTGGTCATGGTCGTCTCCTAGGAAAAAACTCGAGCCGGACAGCCTCGCTATCCAGCGGCTGAGGAGGAGAACCCACGGCCGCGAAATACGTTCCGCATCCGGAAATATCTGATTTTGAATGGAAAAGGCCCAAAAAATCTGAGCCCGGAACGCGTCGGGGGGGGGGAGATGCGTTCCGGGCTCATGTTTTTTTGGATAGCAAGAGCGGGGGGCAAAAGATTTGCTATCCGGTATGCAGAACCCTCCATCACAAGATTTGGTTCCGCTGTTTTGCAATTCGGCTATATTTTTTATTTTCTAGCAAAATCAGCTATTTGGAGAATGCATGGGAAAATATCTCACGCTGGCTTCTTCAGATGAGCGGCCGTCCGCTATTTCTATATTCGGGCCGGATGGTAGACGGCGGGAGTGTGTCCTGAGGCGCTGGGGGCGGAACGATAATAGGTGCTGTCACATCGGCACCGACGGGCTCGGCGTAACGCTCAGCGATGCGTGGACTCGTCGGCCAAGCGCGAACAGAAGGGCCGGACTGCCATTCCCGGCCGGGATAGGGGGTGCGAAACGCCGCCTCCGTGCCGTTATATCCGGGCATCTGATAGAAGATGTGCGCGCCGATCACGGCGACGGCGCGCTTCGATGCAGCCCATCCTGGCCGCACTGCCAGCGTGTGGTAGAAGGTCGCGAGCCCCACTGGGGCATAGACACGGCCCGCAAGCGCCTGTTCCGCTATGCGGCGGGCGCGCGTCCAGCTTTGCACATGGTTGGCCCGGCCCATGGACCCGTCGCAGCTGAAGGTGAATTGACACAGGGAATCGGTGCGCTCCGACCCCTGATAGACGACGCCGCATACGCTATGGGGCCAGAGCGGATTGCGAACGCGGTTGAGAACAACCTGAGCGACGGCGCGCTGGCCTTCTTCGGGTTCGTTGCCCGCCTCATAATAGATGGCGGAGGTCAGGCAGTGGATTGCCCGGTAGCTGTCCAGCGGCGTTTGCCCACGAAAGGCTGCGGCTGGAGCGGCATCGACGTTGCCGAGCTTCAGGACATGTGGGCTGTTGCCGGGTGAAGCGGGCAAATCCTGAAAGATGCCGTCAACGAAGAAGTAGGCAGAACCGGGGAAATTTTCGCCCGGCTTTTCCGCGACAGCATCGCGTGACGCTGCGTCAGCCAGCATATCTAGCGGAGCGGCAGTGATCAGGCGCGGCAAGGCAAGCGCGATCACCGCCAGCGCGGCTAATGCCATATGCCATAATCGCGCGCGCGCCATGTCTGAAGCCGTCTGCTTTCACAAATTCATCGCGGCGGTGTGCCGCACGACCCGTCCTTAGCGCAAAAGCCTTGCCACTTTCTTCCCGCCCGATGCGATCTTTGTGCGGCAATGAAAACGGCTCTTTGGGTGGATGAGCATTCCCTTGCTTGGCAAGCGTGCATCCGCTCCGCTATGCGGGGAACATGCTGGTTCAGAATGATAGCCTCGCCCTGATTGGCAACACGCCGCTGGTACGCCTTACCGGCCCATCGGAAGAGACGGGCTGCGACATCTTCGCCAAGTGCGAATTCGCCAACCCCGGCGCGTCGGTAAAGGACCGCGCAGCGCTCTTCATCGTCAATGATGCGGAGGAAAGGGGCTGTTGCAGCCGGGCGGCACCATTGTCGAAGGGACAGCGGGCAATACCGGCATCGGGCTTGCGCTGGTAGCCAATGCGAAGGGCTATAAGACGATCATCGTCATGCCCGAGACCCAGAGCCGGGAGAAGATGGACACGCTGCGCGCACTGGGCGCGGAACTGGTGACCGTGCCTGCGGCGGCCTATTCCAACCCCGGTCATTTCGTCCACACGTCGCGCCGGATCGCCGAAGAGACGGAGAATGCGGTCTGGGCCAATCAGTTCGACAATATCGCGAATCGCAAGGCGCATATCGTCGGTACGGCCGAGGAAATCTGGCTACAGCTGGAGGGGCAGATCGACGGCTTCACTTGTGCAGCGGGCACTGGTGGCACGATCGCTGGGGTCGGGCTCGGCCTCAAGGCGCATGACGAGAATATCACCATCGCGCTGACCGATCCCTATGGCGCGGCGCTCTATAATTATTATGCCCATGGCGAGTTGAAGGCGGAAGGGTCGTCGGTGGCCGAGGGCATCGGGCAGGGCCGTATTACCGCCAATCTGGAAGGCGCGCCGATCGACACGCAGTTCCGCATTTCCGATGAGGAAGGGCTGCACTGGGTCGAGCGATTGCTGGCGGAGGAAGGGCTTTGTCTTGGCCTGTCCTCAGGGATCAACGTCGCAGGCGCGGTGGCGCTGGCGAGAGAGCTGGGGCCGGGCAAGCGGATCGTCACCATCCTGTGCGACACAGGCTTCCGTTATCTGTCCACCCTCTACAATCGTGAGTGGCTGGAAGCGAAGGGCTTGACGGTCTTCCCCTGGCTCGCGCACAATCGCTGATCGCCGACAAGGGTCGCGGCGACAAGATAAAGAGCGCTTAATGGCTGAACATCCCCGCCGACAGGAAGGGTTGCAGCGTGTCCAGATCGGCCTGACGGGGCTGGCGGGCGTGGTGCTCCTCGTAGGTTTGGCGAATATCGTGATCGACAAGGCGCGGATCGATGATCCGGCGGTGCCACCGCCGACCGTGCCGACCCTGGACGTCAATGCAGTCGCGCCCAAGGAACCTTTGGCGGAGCTGGGCGTGCAGCCCGCGCCGGAACAGCAGCCGATCGTCCCGGATCTCCAGCCGGACCCCAATCTGAGCAAGCCGATGGATCGCGACCCACAGCCATCCGGCCGCTGAAGGTCCGAACCGGGCCGTGCATTGCTTGAAGGCGGCGCCACGCACATTCCTGATGCTTTGGCTGGGATCGGCGCCGGTCCTGCTCAGTGGCCCGCGCTGATCCCGGTTCCAATCGCTGTCATGCTGGGCTGGAGGCTGGGTGGCTTCGCGCGGTATGGGCCGAGGACACTGATCGGCGGGATTTTCTGGGCAATGTTGGGATTAGCGATTTTGGCGCGGTTAAGCTGTTGACGCGGGGAGGTGTTGCCTTGCCAAACTCGTCTCAAGGAGCGCGAAAATTGATATAGAACCAGAACAAAACGGGATTTCCCAAAATCTCCCGACTTTTCCCTTTTCTTGTGCCCCGGCCCTTGGTATCTAATTCGCATAGGGGTTTGTCAGGCTTTGCTAGTCCTGCGCACCGGGCCGCAATGACGCGGGTTGGTGAGCGGCTGCCTGCGCCCTTGCGAACAGAGGGGCAGCAGTCCGCACGTGCCGGAAATCATTCTCTTTACAGGCAACGCGTTCAGCGTAGCGGACGGCAAGGGCCGTTTCGTGCTGCCTCTGGAGATGCGTCGGCAGGTCAAGCTGTCCAGCGGCGGCGAAACGCGGCTGTATCTCTCCGTCCATGGCGACAACCCCTGCGCCACGGGCTTTGGAGAATCGCATCGCCGTTTCCTGTTCACCGAAGTCGAGGAACTGGCTCGCGAGGCAAGGGCGCACGGCCGCGACTATAATGCCGATCTGGAACTTGAACGCCGACTCGGCACGATCGAGGAAGTGAATTTCGACGACGGCGGCCGTTTCGCCATGCATCCCGACATCAAGGATGAATATGGCATCACCGATGCTGTCTTCTTCTATGGCGTTGGCCGTTACATCCAGATCTGGAAGCCGGAAACGCTGGTCGACAGCAAGGATCGTCCGGAATTGATCCGCAATAAGGTGCGCCGCTGGCTGGACCAGCGGACGGCGGGGGACGGCAAGTGACCGCTCCTGCCGATCTGGATCGTCACATCCCGGTTCTGCTCAATGAAGTGCTGCATGCCCTCGCCATCAACCCCGGCGAGATTCATGTTGATGGCACGTTCGGCGCGGGCGGTTATTCCAGTGCGATGGCGGAACGGGGCGCGAAGGTTTTTGCCTTCGACCGCGATCCCGACGCCATCCGGGAAGGCGAGGCGCTGGCGAAGGAGAAGGGCATCACCCTGATCGCCGGGGAATTTTCCCGCATGGAGCAGTTGCTGGGCGATCGCGGCATTGCCTCGGTATCGGGTGTGACGCTCGACATCGGCGTGTCTTCGATGCAGCTCGATCGCCCGGAGCGCGGCTTTTCCTTTCAGGCGGACGGCCCCCTCACCATGACGATGAGCCAGAACGGGATGAGCGCCGCCGATTTCCTGAACAACGCCCCTGAGCAGGAGATTGCCGACGTCCTCTATCGCTATGGCGAGGAGCCGCGCTCGCGCCGGGTAGCCCGCGCGATCGTGGAGGCTCGCCCGTTGGAGCGCACCGGTCAACTCGCCAGCGTCGTTCGCCGGGCGCTGGGCCACAAGCCGCACGACAAGAAGGACCCGGCAACCCGCACCTTCCAGGCGATCCGCATCCATGTGAATCGCGAGCTGGAAGAATTGGAGCGTGGGCTGGAAGCGGCGGAAGCGATGCTGGAAGAGGGTGGTCGATTGGCCGTGGTGACTTTCCACAGCCTGGAAGACCGTATCGTCAAGCAGTTCTTGCGCCAGCGCAGCGGCGGGGAAGGCGCGGGATCGCGCCACCTGCCGGAACGCAAGGCCGCCGCCGAGCCCACCTTTCACAAACCGGCCAAAGCTATTCGCCCCGGCGAGGCAGAGCTGGCCCGCAACCCGCGCGCACGCTCCGCGACCCTGCGCAGCGCCGTTCGTACATCAGCGTCCATTTCTCAGCCAAGTTCTTCCAGGAGCGCCCGCCCATGATTGCGGTGAAGAGGTTGCAGAGCCTGATCTGGATCCTGCTCGTAGCGCTGGGTGCGCTTGGTGCCTATCTGGTATCGCTGAAAGTCGCGACCGAGCGTAATGAACTGATGAAGGTGCAGACGCAGATCGCGCGGGCGCGGGCGGACATCCGTTATCTGGAAACGGAATTCAGCGCGCGGGCGAGCATGCGGCAGCTGGAGCGCTGGAATCAGGATGATTTCATGTACGCGACGCCGACCGCGCAGCAATATCTTGGCGGTGAGCGGGCGCTGGCTAACCTGGATGGCATCCAGCCCAACGGCCCCGACTATGTCGCGCCGCCTGTGATGGTGGCGATGGTCGAAAGCCCTGCCGACCTGCCATCTGCGCCGCAGGCCGCTCCGGCGAGTCCCGCAGCTACCCAAATTCGCAGCGATATCGCCGTGATCCGTGAAGCGCATGCGGCCGACAATGTCGAAAAGATTGCTAAGCCCGCCGCCAAGACTCCTGCGGAAAAGGCGAAGGACGATGCGGACGTGTCGAAGCCCAATCCGGTGGCTCGCCATGCGGAGCGGATGGCGATGCTGGATGCCAAGCTGCTTGACGACAGCACCATCGGCGACATCAGCGCCAAGGCGGCGCGCGAACGCAAGAAAGGCGCGCGCTGATGGCGACGATCATCGTTCAGCCGGGCGGCGCCAGGGCGGGCAAGCAGCGGGTTGATCTGACTGCGGTTGCGCACAACCGGCTGATGTTGCTGCTGATCCTGTTCATGGCGATCACGGCGGTGGTGATTCTACGGCTCACCTGGGTGGGCATCTTCGCGCATGGCGCAAGCGGCGATGGCGCCGTTTCGGGCCTGCTTCCCGCCCGCGCTGACATTGTCGATCGCAATGGCGTGCCACTCGCCCGCACGATGGACGCCTATTCCATTGCGGTGCGCCCGTCGAAGCTGATCGGCGAGCCCGCCGAACTTGCGCGCAAGCTGCACGAGATTTTTCCCGATGAGCCTGAGGCGGCGTTCTACAAGAAGCTGACCGGCAAGGGTTGGGCCTATCTGCGCCGCCGTGCGCTGCCCGAGGAAGTGGCGGCGGTGAATGCGCTGGGCGAGATCGGCATCGAATTTCCCCGTGAGAAGGAACGCCTGTATCCCCAGCGCAGCCTGGCGGCGCATGTCCTCGGCTTTGCGCCCAATGCCGACGGGCAGGGTGGCATGGGGGTCGAGGCGGCGTTCAATGACCGGCTGACCGATCCGGCGCTGCGTGGTCAGCCTTTTGCCATTTCGATCGACAGCCGGGTGCAGGGCGCGCTGGAGAGCGAGCTTTACGCGCAGATGGTCGCGCAAAATGCCAAGGGCGCGGGCGGCATCATCATGGACGTGAATACCGGCGAAGTGATTGCGATGGCGTCGATCCCCGTGTTCGATCCCAACAAGCTTCAGAATTACGCTGGCAAGAAATGCAGCGAATCGCCACTCTGCAACCATATGGTTCAGGCGCGCTACGAACTCGGTTCGACGTTCAAGCCATTGTCGATCGGCGAGGCGATGGATCGCGGTGTCGTCACTTCGATGGCGAAGCGCTACGACGCGACCGCCCCGCTTGCGGTGGCCGGGTTCAAGATCAAGGACGACCACGCGCTCGGCCGTTGGATCAATGTGCCGGAAATATTGGTGCACAGCTCCAACATCGGAACGGCACGGATCGCCGATGAAATGGGCGCCGCGCCGATGCAGCAACTGTTCCGCAACCTGCAATTCGACCAGCGGGCGCCGATCGAGCTGAAAGAACGCGCCAAGAGCATTTGGCCCTATAATTGGGGCCGCATAACGACGATGACTGTGTCCTATGGTCATGGCATCGCGGTGACGCCGCTGCACCTTGCCGCCGCCTATGCGGCATTGGTCAATGGCGGCATCTGGCGGCCTGCCACCTTGCGCAAGCTGCACGCCAATGAAGTGCCCGAAGGCCACCGCGTCTTTTCGGCCGCCACCAGCGCGCGGATGCGGCAACTGTTGCGGATGATCGTCGCCGCAGGTACAGGTCGCAGCGCCGACGCCAAGGGATTCCGGGTGGGCGGCAAGACGGGTTCCGCCGAGAAGCCTGAAGAAGGCCGGTACAATAAGAGTTCACTGGTGACGACTTTCGCGTCCGCATTTCCGATGGATAATCCCCGCTACGTCGTGCTGACGATGATGGACGAGCCCAAGGGCAACGCGCAGACTTTCGGCCTGCGCACGGCTGCCTGGACGGCCGCACCGGTGGTCAAGCGCGTGATCGAACGCACTGCGCCGATGCTGGGTGTGCTGCCCGACGAACGGCGGGACGTCGATATTTCCGACCTCATGCCCCTGCTTGGGCAAGACAAGGACAAGGATTGAGATGCGCCTCGGGTCGCTTATCGAGGGGCTGGATGTGAAGCTCGACACGGGGGCGCCGCTAGACGCTTCGGTGTCGGGCTTCGCGATCGATAACCGGAAGGTTGCGCCGGGCACGGTCTTTGGCGCCTTCCAGGGACTGCGGGTGAATGGCGAGGATTTTATTGCCGACGCCGTGCGCGCGGGCGCTGTTGCGGTCGTCGCGCGGCCGGAGGCGAAGGTGGAGGGGGCGGTCCATATCGCCCATGACAATCCCCGCCGCCTTTTCGCCTTGCTCGCCGCTCGCTATTTCGCGCCCTTCCCGGAAGTAACCGTTGCCGTCACCGGCACCAACGGCAAGACGTCGACCGTGGAACTGGCCCGCCAGCTATGGCGGATGCTCGGCCATCATTCCGCTTCGATCGGGACGCTCGGCGTCACCACATCAGTCGATCAGGTATCGACGGGCCTGACGACGCCGGACATCGTTACCTTCCTGTCCAACATGTCGGGGCTGAGGCGCGAGGGCGTCACCCACGCAGCCTTCGAAGCGTCGAGCCATGGCCTTGCGCAATATCGGACGGAAGGACTGCCGGTGTCCGCGGCCGCCTTCACCAACCTGTCGCGCGACCATCTCGATTATCATGGCGACATGGACAGCTATTTCGACGCCAAGATGCGGCTGTTCGATGAGGTGGTCGCGCCCGACGGCGCGGCCGTCGTCTGGGCCGATGACGCATGGTCCGACAAGGTCATCCAGCGAGCTACGAAGCGGGGGCTTCGTGTGCTGAGCGTCGGGGTGCAGGGGCAGGCTTTGCGCCTTGCCAACCGCACCCCGACCCAGTTGGGCCAGACGCTGGAAGTCGAGGCCGAGGGTAAGCTCTACAAGGTCAATCTGCCGCTGATCGGCGCCTATCAGGCCGCGAACGCCTTGACTGCCGCTGGGCTCGTCATCGCAGGCGGCGAGGATGTGGCGAAGGTTCTGGAACTGTTGAGCCGGGTTCAGCCGGTGCGCGGTCGCCTGGAGCGGGCGGTGATCACCAAGGCGGGCGCCCCCGTCTATGTCGATTATGCGCATACGCCCGATGGACTGCGCGCCGCGATTGAAGCGCTGCGCCCCCATACGCGCGGCAAGCTGATCGCGCTGTTCGGCGCTGGCGGCGATCGCGATGCTGGCAAGCGCCCGCAGATGGGCAAGGTTGCCGCAGAGTTGGCTGATCATGTCATCGTCACCGATGATAATCCCCGTTCGGAAGATCCTTCCGCCATTCGCGCCGCCGTCATGGCGGGGGCGTCGGGCGCGGAGGAGATCGGTGGTCGCCGCGCCGCGATCGCCGCCGCCATTGCGCGGGCCGGTGGGGATGATATCGTGCTGCTCGCGGGCAAGGGGCATGAACAGGGGCAGATCATCGGCGATCGGGTGTTGCCGTTCGACGATGTCACTGTTGCCCGGGAGTGCGCTGGGTGAGCGAGCTTTGGACTTCCGAGGAAATAGCGCAGGCTACAGGGGGTGCCGCTTCGGCACCCTTCGCCGTTTCGGGCGTCGCCTTCGATAGCCGCGAGGTAACCCACGGTGACCTGTTTGTCGCGATGAAGGGCGAGACGACGGACGGCCATCATTTCATCGACAAGGCTTTCGGTCAGGGCGCCGCTGGCGCGATCGTCAGCGAGCCTGTTTCTCAACCTCATATACTGGTCGCCGACAGTGCCGCTGCGTTGGAAGCGCTGGGTCGCGCTTCGCGTACGCGCATGCAGGGCAAGGTGGTCGGGGTCACGGGGTCAGTCGGCAAGACGGGCACCAAGGAAGCCTTGTTCCAGGCGCTGGACCGCATCTGCCCGGGTCAGGTGCATCGTTCGGTCAAGAGCTACAATAATCATGTCGGCGTGCCGCTCAGCCTATCGCGCATGCCCCGTGCGTCGGCCTTTGGCGTGTTCGAAATGGGCATGAACCATGCCGGTGAACTGGCGCAGCTGACGCGGCAGGTGCGGCCGCATGTCGCCATCGTGACCGCAATCGCCCCGGCGCACATCGAATTTTTCGGCACCGAAGAGAAGATCGCGCAGGCCAAGGCGGAGATATTCGAAGGGCTTGAGCCCGACGGTACGGCGATCATCCCCTATGACAGCCCGCATGTCGCGACGCTCTACGCAAAGGCAGAGCAGCATGCCTCCCGCATCCTGACCTTCGGTTTTGACGAAGAGGCCGATGTGCGCGCGCGTGACATGGTTCCGGCGGCGAACGGCGGCACATTGGTAACGGCCACGCTGCCCAGCGCCGAACTCTGCTTCACCGTGGGTGCGCCCGGCGAACATTGGGTTTCCAACGCGCTGGCCGTGCTGGCGGCGGTCGAAGCCTTGGGCGGCGATCTGGCTGCTGCGGGTCTGGCGCTCGCTGAAATGCCGGGCCTGCCGGGCCGTGGCGAGCGGCGGTCTGTCGCGGTCACGGGCGGCGAAGCGCTGCTGATCGATGAAAGCTACAATGCCAATCCGTTGAGCATGGCCGCTACGCTCAAGCAGTTAGGCAGGGAAAATGCGAGCCGCCGCATCGCCGTGCTGGGCGGCATGCGGGAATTGGGCGATCGCAGCCACGAACTCCATGCCGGACTTGCCGAGCCGCTTGCCGCCGGTCAGGTCGACTACGCCATTCTAGTGGGCGATGAAATGAAACCGCTGGCTGAGGCGCTGCACGGTCAGCCGTTGGCCTTTGATCATGTGCCGGATACGGCGGCGGCCACCGATCTTATTCGGACGGAAATGCGCGCTGGCGACGCCATATTGGTCAAGGGCTCGAACGGCATCGGCCTGTCGCGCCTGGTCGCCGCGCTTGGGGAACATAGGAACTAATGCTCTACTGGCTCGCCCAGACCATGGATTTCGCGGGGGTTTTCAACCTCATCCGCTATCTTAGCTTCCGTGCGGGTGCGACGATCGCGACGGCCTTCATCATCGGCCTTGTGCTGGGTCCGCGCTTTATCGGCTGGCTGCGGGTGCGGCAGGGCAAGGGGCAGCCGATCCGTGATGATGGTCCGCAGACCCATCTGGCAAAGCGCGGCACGCCGACCATGGGCGGGCTGATGATCCTCACCTCCATGATCACATCGGTGCTGCTCTGGATGGATTTGTCATCCATCTATGTTTGGGCTTGCCTGTTCGTGACGCTGGGTTTCGGCGCGATCGGCTTCCTTGATGATTATGACAAGGTGACGAAGGCCAGCCACAAGGGGCTGTCGGGCAAGATGCGCCTGGCGTTCGAGTTCCTGATTGCGGGCATAGCCGCCTGGTTGATCGTCAACCAGCACGGGAATACGGCGCTCTACCTGCCCTTCTACAATGGCCCGGCGATCGAGCTTGGCCCCTTCTACTTCCTCTTCGCCGCATTCGTGATCGTGGCGTTCGGCAACGCTGTGAACCTGACCGATGGTCTCGATGGCCTTGCGACCATGCCGGTGATCATCGCCTGCATGGCGTTCATGGCGATCGTCTATCTGGTCGGCCGCGCGGACTTTGCGGCCTATCTTGGCATCCCGCATGTGCCGGGCGCGGGCAATCTCACCATATTATGCGGTGCGATCATTGGCGCGGGCCTAGCCTTCCTCTGGTTCAACGCCCCTCCCGCCGCCGTCTTTATGGGCGATACCGGCAGCCTCGCGCTGGGCGGCACCATCGGCGTGATCGCGGTGACCGCGCATCATGAAATCGTGCTGGGCGTTATCGGCGGACTGTTTGTGGTCGAGGCGATGAGCGTGATCATCCAGGTCTTCTTCTACAAGCGCACGGGCAAGCGTGTGTTCAAGATGGCGCCGATCCACCATCATTTCGAGCAGTTGGGCTGGGCCGAACCGACGGTCGTGATCCGCTTCTGGATCATCTCCTTCGTGCTGGCCCTTGCCGGTCTCGCTACGCTGAAGCTGCGGTGAGCTGGATGACTCTACCTCCTCCGCCTTCGCTGGCAAAACATATGCGGTCCTTGGCCTGGCGCGGTCCGGACTGGCGACCGTAGAGGCGCTTGTGGCCAGCGGTGCACGCGTTGTCGCCTGGGACAATCGGGACGAAGCGCGCGCGGCTGTCGCGGACAAGGCCGAACTTGCGGACCCGCTGGAGATCGATCTCGCGGGCTTTGACGGCGTTGTCGTTTCCCCCGGCGTGCCTCTCAACAAGCATCCGATTGCCATGCATGCCAAGCTCGCCGGCGTCCCCGTCATCGGCGACATCGAGCTGTTTGCGCTCGCCCGTCCAACACTTCCCGCACATCGGGTGGTCGGTATTACTGGCACCAACGGCAAGTCGACTACGACGGCGCTGGTTCACCACATCATAGAGACAGCAGGCATCCCGACCCGCATGGGCGGCAATATAGGCCTGCCGATTTTAGGGCAGGAGCCGTTGCCGGAGGGCGGCATCTATGTGTTGGAACTGTCGAGCTATCAGATTGACCTGACGCAGAGCCTGGACTGCGATGTTGCCGTGCTGCTCAATATCACGCCGGATCATCTCGATCGCTATAATGGCTTTGAAGGCTATGTCGCGTCCAAGGCGCGGTTGTTCGGCATGCAGTCGCCCGACCATGTCGCGGTGATCGCGACGGAGGATGAACCGAGCCGATCCATCGCGGCTCAGCCGGGCGCTCGGCGGGTAGAGGTGAAGGCTGGGGACATCGATCCCGCCGCGCAGGCGAACTGGCCGTCGCTTCAGGGACCGCACAACGCGCAGAACGCAGCGATAGCCCTCGCCGTCGGGCGCGCGCTGGGCATCGATGAAGCGACGATCGAGGCCGCGCTGCAAAGCTATGCCAGCCTGCCGCACCGGATGCAGCGCGTGAAGGAACTGAACGGCGTTCTTTACGTCAACGACAGCAAGGCGACCAACCCGGCCTCGACGGCGCCCGCGCTCGCAGCCTATCCGCCCGTCGATGGCCGCCCGCGCCTGCACTGGATCGTGGGGGGGCTGGCAAAGACAGACAATCTGGACGAATGCGCGCCATGGTTCGGCAATGTCGCGGCCGCTTATACCATCGGTGAAGCGGGTCATATGTTCGCCGATCTGCTCAAAGATCATATGGCGGTGGATGATAGTGAGATGCTATCGGCCGCCGTTCGCCGCGCGGCGCGTCTAGCACAGCCGGGTGACGTCGTGCTCCTTTCGCCAGCCTGTGCCAGTTTCGACCAATTCCGGGATTTCGAGGCGCGAGGCGATGCCTTCGTCGCGGCCGTCGCGGCGCTGGAAGAAGGGGCCCTGGACGGCTAAGGGCGGCGCAGGGGCGCAGAAGGGGCGATTACAATGTTCAGGGCAGGCGAACTGGTGAAGGGGTTCAAGAACCGCACCGTTCCGCGCGAGCGCACGGCCCTGGCCATCTGGTTCTGGGAAATTGACCGCGTCCTATTGTCGCTGATCGTCGCCCTGATGGCGATCGGTCTGGTTGCGGTCGCGGCAGCTTCGCCCGTGGCGGCGATCGACCGTTCGACCAGCAGCGTGTCCGTCACGCCTCTCATCTATTTTTATCGCCAGCTTATGTGGGTCTTCATCGGCCTGCCGATCATGCTGGTCATATCGATGTTGCCCCGTCAGCAGGCCCGGCGGTTGGCCATGTTCATGACGGCCTTCTTCATCGTGATGTTGCTGTGCGTGCCGGTCCTCGGATCAACCGTTAACGGCGCGCGGCGCTGGATCGATCTGCCCGGATTTCGCTTTCAGCCCTCGGAATTCCTGAAGCCTGTCTATGTCGTCTCCATGGCTTGGCTGCTTTCGCTGCGGGGCAAGGACATGTCCCTGCCGGTCATTCCGCTGACCGGCGTGTTGACGCTGTTGATCGCGGCGATCCTGATGAAGCAGCCCGACTTCGGCCAGACGGTCATTTTTCTTGCATGCTGGGGATGCCTGTTGCTGCTGTCCGGTGTGTCGATGCGGTTCATCGGCATGATGGGTGGCGTGGCGCTGGCTGGCCTGATCGCCATGTACATGTTCTACGAAAATGGCCGTCAGCGCATCAATGACTTCCTGGGCATCGGCGTCGCGCAGGACACGGGTCCGGACCAGACCGAACTTGCATTCCGCACGATCACCCATGGCGGATTCACGGGGGTGGGGCCGGGCGGCGGCCAGGAGAAATTCCGCCTGCCCGAAGCGCATACCGACTATATCTTTTCCGTGATCGGTGAAGAGTTCGGCCTCCTCGCCTGCATCGGCATCGCCTGCGTCTATCTGGCGATCGTCGTCCGCGTGCTGCTGCGCATGCTGGACGAGGATGATAATTTCACGATCCTGGCGGCAGCGGGCCTTACCACGCAGTTCGGGTTGCAGGCGATCATCAACATGGGCGTCAATGCCCAGATATTTCCTTCGAAGGGCATGACGCTGCCCTTTATCAGCTATGGCGGCTCCTCTATGCTGGCCCTTTGTATCGGGGTCGGCCTGCTGCTTGCGTTCACACGGCGCAATCCCTTCATGGGGCGGCATACCGTCGTCAAATGGAGTGGTCGATGAGCATTTCCCGTCACTTCGTCCTCGCCGCGGGTGGGACGGGCGGTCACATGATTCCGGCGCATGCTGTGGCCGAGGAGTTGATGGCGCGCGGCCACCATGTCGCTTTGGTCACGGATGAGCGCGGCGCCAAGATCCCGGGCATCTTCGATCGCGCGCAGGTCCATGTCCTGCCTGCTGGCCGCATGACCAAGAACCCGAAAAGCTGGCTGGGCGCGCTTAAGGCCATCCTTGCAGGCCGCGCCATGGCCCGCCGGCTCAACGAGACCTTCCGCCCCACCGCTGTCGTCGGCTTTGGCGGCTATCCCGCCATGCCTGCGCTGTTGGGCGCGCTGGCGGATGGCATCCCGACCGCCATCCACGAACAGAATGCCGTGCTAGGCCGCGTAAACCGTTTCCTCGCCCGCCGCGTCGATGCGATTGCTACGGCTTACCCGAAGGTCGAGCGCCTGCGCGACAAATATGCGGGCAAGGTCCATTTGGTCGGAAATCCGGTCCGCGAGGAAGTGAAGGCGCTGCGGGACGAGGAGTTTCCGGCGCTGACGGACGAGAGCGTATTCCGCGTGCTCGTGATCGGCGGCAGTCAGGGTGCCAGCATTCTTTCGTCGGTTGTGCCGGACGGCCTTGGCATGTTGCCGCTCAGCCTGCGCCGTCGTTTGCAGGTGACGCAGCAATGCCGGGCCGAGGATATCGAGCGGGTTCGGCGCTTCTACGCCGACCTGGAAATTCCCGCTGACCTGGCGACCTATTTCAACGATGTGCCGGAAAAGCTCAGCTGGTCGCATCTGGTGATCGCTCGCGCGGGAGCATCGACGCTGGCGGAACTTACCTGCGCGGGGCGCCCGGCGATCCTTGTCCCGCTGCCGAGCGCGATGGATGACCATCAGACGGTCAACGCGCGGGAGATGACGGAAGCGGGTGGCGCGCGGACTATCCCGCAGTCGCGCTTCACCGCCGTGGAACTCGCCAAGCAGATGCAAAAGATGGCGATGGAGCCCGGCGCGCTTCAGAACGCAGCCAAGCGCGCTCGTGCCTGCGGCCGTCCCCATGCGGCGCGTGACATGGCCGACCTGCTGGAAAGCATCGGCCCCGCGCCGATCATGAACGATCCTTTGAAGGTCGGGCCGATCCCGACCAGCCTGAATTTGCAGGGCGTCCCTGCATGAATATGAACCCCCTTTGTCATCCCGGCTCGCGCGGGAATGACGGAGTTTTCCCGGAGATTAAGGCATGAAGGGTGTCGGCACCGACATCGGCACGATCCATTTCATCGGCATTGGCGGCATCGGCATGTCCGGTATCGCCGAGGTGATGCACAATCTGGGTTACAAGGTTCAAGGGTCCGACGTGGCCGAGGGCTATGTCGTCGAAGGTTTGCGCAAGAAGGGCATCGACGTGATGATCGGCCACAAGGCCGAAAATCTGGGCGATGCCGCCGTGGTCGTGACTTCGACCGCGATCAAGAAGGGCAATCCCGAAGTTGATCTGGCGCTGGAAAAGCGCGTCCCCGTCATTCGCCGTGCAGAAATGCTGGCGGAGCTGATGCGGCTCAAATCCACCGTCGCGGTCGCGGGCACGCATGGCAAGACCACGACCACCTCAATGGTCGCGGCACTGCTCGACGCTGGCGGGGTGGACCCGACCGTCATCAACGGCGGCATCATCAACAGCTACGGCTCCAACGCCCGCCTCGGCAAGAGCGACTGGATGGTGGTCGAGGCCGATGAGAGCGACGGCAGCTTCCTCCGCCTCGACGGCACGCTGGCGGTCGTCACCAACATCGATCCCGAGCATCTCGACCATTATGGCAGCTTCGACAAGGTGAAGGACGCCTTCGTCGAGTTCGTCGAAAATGTGCCCTTCTATGGTGCCGCGATGCTCTGCCTCGATCATCCAGAGGTGCAAGCGATCCTGCCGCGCGTGCAGGACCGTCGCATCGTCACCTATGGTTTCTCGGCGCAGGCCGATATTCGCGGCGAGAATGTGCAGCCGATCCCCGGCGGCAACCGCTTCGATGTGCAAATCCGCGAGCGCGACGGTTCGCTCCGCCGGATCGAAGGGATCGAAATGCCGATGCCCGGCCGCCACAACGTGCTGAACGCCATGGCGGCGATCGGTGTGGCGCTGCAAATGGGCATTGATGATGCGACGATCCAGACGGGCTTTGCGAAGTTTGGCGGGGTGAAGCGTCGTTTCACTAAAGTCGGAGAGATTCCGACGGGACAGGGGGTCGCGACCGTCATCGACGATTATGGCCACCACCCGGTCGAGATAAAGGCCGTGCTGGCGGCCGCGCGCGAGGGTGCCAAGGGCCGCGTTATCGCGGTGGTACAGCCGCACCGCTATACCCGCCTTCGCGACCTGATGGATGAATTTCAGCAGGCGTTCAACGACGCCGACATCGTCTATGCGGCCCCGGTCTATCCGGCGGGCGAGCAGCCGATCGAAGGCGTGGATAGCGCTGAGTTGGTCGCGGGTCTGAAGCGTCGGGGGCATCGCCACGCTGCGACGGTCGAGGGCGCGGACGATCTGGCCCGCGTAATCGCTGACGATCTTCAGGCTGACGACATGGTCATCTGCCTTGGCGCGGGTGACATCACCAAATGGGCCGCAGGTCTGGCCACAGCCGTCGCGGCGAAAGCCGCTTGATGAGTCGGTATCAAACCTTGGCGCCGGGAGCATTGGGTTGACCACGACAGTGGCGCCCCTTCCTCCGGTTCGCGGGTCGCTGAAGGCTGACGCCCCGCTGGCTCCGCTCGTATGGTTCAAGGCGGGCGGCGTCGCACAGTGGCTGTTCGAGCCCAAGGATGCTGAGGATTTGGCGGACTTTCTCGCCCATCTTGATCCAGCCGTCCCGGTGATGGCGCTTGGCCTTGGCTCCAACCTGATCGTGCGTGACGGAGGCGTTCCGGGCGTCGTCGTGCGTCTGGGCAAACCCTTCGCGAAGGTTGAGCAGATCGACGCCACCTCGCTCCGCTGTGGGGGAGGGGCGTCCGGCATCCTCGTATCCTCGACCGCGCGGGATGCGGGCATTGCAGGGCTTGAGTTCCTGCGCTCGATCCCCGGCACGGTGGGCGGTTTCGTGCGAATGAATGGCGGCGCCTATGGGCGCGAGACTTGCGACATTCTGGTCGAGTGCGACGTAGTGCTGCGCTCCGGCGAGCGGGTGACGCTGCCGCTCGACGCCTTGGGCTATACCTATCGGCACAGTAGCCTGCCCGAAGGGGCGGTGGTGGTCAGCGCCCTGTTCCGGGGTGGTCCCGGTGATCCTGCCGCTATTCAGGCCGAAATGGACCGCATCGCCGCAGCGCGAGAGGAAAGCCAACCGCTCCGCAGCAAGACCGGCGGATCGACCTTCAAGAATCCGGACGGTCACAAGGCCTGGGCTCTGGTCGATGAGGCGGGTTGCCGGGGACTGCAATTGGGTAGCGCTCAGGTTTCGGAAAAGCATACCAACTTCCTCCTCAACCTTGGCGATGCCACCAGCGCGGACATTGAAGCACTGGGCGAGGAAGTGCGCCGCCGGGTGAAGGCAAAGAGCGGCGTCGAGCTTGAATGGGAAATCCAGCGGGTGGGGGTGAAGAAGTGATCCGCCCCACCCGCCCGTCATCCCAGCGAAAGCTGGGATCTCCTTCCTCCTTCCCAGCTTTCGCTGGGATGACGAATATTTCTGTTCTGGAGTTCTACCAATGACCCGTGGCCCCTGGCATGTCGCCGTCCTGATGGGAGGCTGGTCCGCCGAGCGCCCAGTGTCGCTGATGAGCGGCGAGGGCGTCGCAAAGGCGCTGGAATCGCGCGGGCATCAGGTCACGCGGATCGACATGGACCACAATGTCGCCGCCCGTCTCGCTGAAACCAAAGCGGATGTCGTTTTCAACGCGCTTCATGGCGTTCCGGGCGAGGATGGCACGGTACAGGGCATGATGGACCTGATGGGTCTCACCTATACTCATTCGGGCCTCGCCACCTCTGTGATCGCGATCGACAAGCAACTGACCAAGCAGGCGCTGGTGCCCCACGGCATCCCGATGCCCGGCGGCCACATCATCGACAGCGCCAGCCTGTTCGAAGCCGATCCCCTGCCGCGTCCCTATGTGGTGAAGCCCGTCAATGAAGGCAGCTCCGTCGGTGTCGCCATTGTAACGCAGGACGGCAATTACGGTTCGCCCATCGGCCGCGATGTGGAAGGCCCCTGGCAGCATTTCGACCAGCTCCTTGCGGAACCCTATATCCGGGGCCGGGAACTAACCACCGCCGTTCTGGGCGATGAAGCGCTGCTCGTGACGGAACTCCGTCCAAAGAGCGGCTTTTATGATTTCGACGCCAAATATACCGACGGCATGACCGAGCATGTCTGCCCGGCCGAAATTCCGAATGACATCGGCGAAGCGTGCAAGGCCATCGCCCTGCGCGCGCATCAACTGCTGGGCTGCAAGGGCGCTTCGCGATCCGATTTCCGCTGGGACGATACGCAAGGGGTAGAGGGGCTCTACCTTCTGGAGGTGAACACCCAGCCCGGCATGACGCCGCTCAGCCTCGTGCCGGAGCAGGCGGCGAAACTGGGCATTGACTATGCCGAGCTGGTCGAGCGTATTGTCGAGGATGCGCTGATGCAGAAACAGGGCGCTAAGGGGGCAGGGCATGGCTGAAGCACGCATCCGGCGGGGAGGCACGGCGCGTCTGACGGGTGCGGGTGGACCTCGCGGCCGTAATGGATCGGGGCGGGGCAAGCCGGGCAAGCGTCGTTCCTGGTTTGGTCGCATGCTTCATGCACTTCCAGTCAGCGAAGACACGCTGCAACGCATGGCGAGCTGGGCCATAGTTGGCATCGTCGTCGCCGCAGCCGGTGGCATCGCCATGCTGCTGGGCGTGCCGGCAATGGCCGGGCAGAAGGCGGCGGAGGTCGCAGCCAATGCCGGTTTCGAGGTTCAGAAGGTCGAAGTGCGCGGCGTCGAACGAATGGACGAACTGCCAGTCTATAATATCGCGCTCGGCCAGGTGGACCGCTCCATGCTGTCGCTCGACCTGCCCAAGGTCCGCGACGAAATGCTGAAGCTCGGCTGGGTCAAGGACGCGCGCATTTCGCGGCGCCTGCCGGACACGCTGGTGGTCGATATCGTGGAGCGCGATCCGGTCGCTGTGTGGCAGCATGATGGGCAGTTGCACCTGATCGACGTCCAGGGCGTCGTGCTTCAATCGGTGTCTACGGATGCGATGCCCGACTTGCCGCTGGTCGTCGGCCCCGATGCCAATCGCCAGACTGCGGGCCTCAACAAGCTTATGGAAAATGCGCCCGCGCTGAAGCCCATGCTGGCCGGTGCGACCTGGGTCGGGAACCGCCGCTGGGATTTGCGTTTTCAGTCCGGCGAAACCCTTTCGCTGCCGGAAGGAGACAGGGCCTCTGCGACCGCGCTCGTCAATTTCGCGCGCATGGACGGCGTTAACCGCCTGCTGGGTCGAGGCATCGTGAAGTTCGACATGCGCGACCCGGATCGCTTCATCCTGCGTCTGCCGCAGAACCAGGTGAGCGATAAAGCCGAAGTCAATGCTCCCGCCGCGCCTCAGGGCGAGGAAGGCTGACGCGCATGGCCCAGCCCAAGGTCGATAAACTCGTCACCGCGATCGACATCGGATCGTGGAAGGTTTCCGCGCTTATTGCTGGCCGGACCGAAACGGGTGAACTCGCGATATTGGGCACGGGCCAACGGGAAAGCCGTGGCGTCCGCCGGGGCTTCATCGCCGACATGGAGCGCACCGAACTGGCAGTGCGTGAAACGGTCGAGCAGGCGGAGCGCGTCGCTGGCACCAATATCGAGGATGTGTGGGTCAGCTTCTCTGGCGGGAGCCTCGTTAGCGACGTTGTGACGGTCGAGCGCGACATGGGCGGTTATCGCGTCGAGCAGCCCGACATCGACGATCTGCTTGCGACAGGCCAGCAGGGCATCGATCCCGATGGGCGGGTCGTGCTTCATGCGCAGCCGACCTGCTTCACAATCAATGGCAAGGTGCCGGTCAAGAAACCGCTCGGCATGCATGCGGACCTGCTGGGCGTCGATATTCATGTCGTGCTGGCGGACGGCGCGCCGCTCGCCAATCTCGACCTGTGCGTGCGTGGGGCCTATCTCAACGTCAATTCGATTGTCGCTTCGCCGATCGCGACCGGCCTTGCCTGCCTTTCCGAGGAGGAAAGGGACTTGGGCGTCGCGCTGGTGGAACTGGGCGCGGGCGTGACCAATGTCTCGCTCTATGCAGGCGGCATGCTGGTGGGCCTGCACAGCATTCCGATCGGCGCATCCGACATTACCGACGACATAGCCTCTGCCTTCGGCATTCGCCGCAGCCAGGCTGAGCGGATCAAATGCTTCTACGGTTCGGCCATGCAGAACCGCCGCGACTTCCGCGAGATGATTGAGATCGCGGCGCCCCACGGTGATGTCGCCGTGCCGGGGCAGAGCGCTGGTCCCAATGCGGACGGGGGCAAGATCACGCGGGCCGCGCTGGTCGCCGTCATCTGCGAACGGCTGAATCAGTTGATGACGGAGGTCAACGGGGCGCTCGCGGGCATGGGCTTCAATACGCCGACGGGACGCCAGGTCGTGCTGACCGGCGGCGGCGCGGAAATGAAGGGCATTGCCGACTATGCTCAAGGTGCGCTGGGCCGGGCCGTCCGGATCGGCAGGCCTCGTGGATTGGCTGCGTTGCCGGAGGCGCATAGCGGCCCTGCCTTCGCAACGCTCGCCGGTCTGGCGCTTTACGGCGCATCAAACCCGGTTGATCTTAGAACGATAGCGCCTGCGCCCCAAACCGTTCATCGTATCAATGCGCCGCAATGGTGGCAGCGGATGGTGCGGGCGATGAAGACAAACTATTGAATAAATCTAAAGCCAGACGAACTTTGCTAGTGAAATACGCTATTTTCTGTTGCATTAACTTTCGATGACAGTTTCGCTCATGTCGCCGAAGCTGGAGGGAGCTAGAATTTATGAGCATTGAGATCAGCCCACCGCATGTGGACGAGTTGAAGCCTCGCATCGCGGTGATCGGCGTAGGCGGCGCGGGCGGCAACGCCATCGCGAACATGATCGCCGCGTCGGTTGAGGGCGTGGATTTCATCGTCGCCAACACCGACGCGCAGGCGCTGAACGCCTCGCCCGCCGAGCGCCGCATTCAGCTTGGCCCGCAGATCACCGAGGGTCTGGGCGCAGGTTCGCGTCCGGAAATCGGCAAAGCGGCGGCTGAGGAAACCATTGTCTCGGTCGAAGAGGCGCTGAACGGCGCGCATATGTGCTTTATCGCCGCTGGCATGGGCGGCGGCACCGGAACCGGCGCTGCGCCCGTCATCGCCAAGGCGGCGCGCGACAAGGGCATCCTGACCGTCGGCGTGGTGACCAAGCCCTTCACCTTCGAGGGCAATCGCCGCATGAAGTCGGCTGAGAGTGGCATCGAGGAACTGCAAAAGCATGTCGATACCCTCATCGTCATCCCGAACCAGAACCTGTTCTTGATCGCGAACCCGAACACCACCTTCAAGGAAGCCTTCCAGATGGCTGACGAGGTGTTGCAGCAGGGCGTTCGTGGCATCACCGACCTCATGGTCATGCCGGGCCTCATCAACCTCGACTTTGCCGACGTGCGTTCGGTGATGGGGGAAATGGGCAAGGCGATGATGGGTACTGGCGAAGCCGAAGGCGACGGCCGTGCGCTTCAGGCTGCGGAAAAGGCGATCGCTAACCCGCTGCTCGATGGCGTGTCGATGCGCGGCGCGAAGGGGGTCATCGTTTCCATCGTAGGCGGCGACGACATGCGTCTGATGGAAGTGGACGAAGCCGCGAACCATATTCGCGAACTGGTAGATCCGGACGCGAACATCATCTGGGGTTCGGCCTTCAATGACGGCCTCAATGGCAAGATCCGCGTTTCGGTTGTCGCCACCGGCATCGATAGCGAGGCTACTGGTGGCGCGGCGCCGCTGACCCAGCCGTTCAGCTTTGCCAGCCGCCCCGCCGTTGCGGTTCCCGCCGCAGCATCGCGTCCGGCCCCGCAGCCTGCTCCGGCTTCAGCCCCCGAATCCGAGCCCGAAACGCTCGAACTCGATGTGCCTGCCGCGCCCGAGCCCGCGCCGATTGCGCCCCCGGTCGAGGAACGGGCCGCCGCAGCGCCCCGGCCCACCCCGGCGGCTGCCTCGGCGCGTCCTGCTGCCGTGTTTTCGGATGAGGACCCGTCGCAGGATGAACTGCTGCTCGGCGCAGAGGAAGTCGAAGCACAGCCTGCACCGGCTCCGGCTCCCGCGCCTCAGGCTGCGCCGCGCGCTGCTTCTGGCGGAACCCTGTTCGAACGTATGGCCGGTCTCACGCGAGGTTCCGACAAGAATGCCGGAGTGAGCGACGATGCCGGATCGACGCCCGACATACCGCGGTTCCTCAACCGTCAAAGCAATCAATAAGACGGCGATCCACAGGCTGTCTTATGTTTTAAAGCGCGCCATCGACTGCATCGGGCGGCCGGGCGCGCTTTATCTTGCGGTAAATTTCCCATTCACGCATTGATCCGGTAAAGGGCTAGTGTGAAACGCTCAGCTTTATGGATCCTTGGTGGCCTGCTCCTGACAGGAACCGCCCAGGCACAGCCCGCTCAGATCCAGTCGATCAGGCCGTCAGGCGCTGAAAATCTCAGCCGGAACCTGTCTCGCCTTGCATCCAATCCGCGCGACGTCGATGCGCTGGTCGGAGCGGGTGAGGCTGCGATCGAGATGGATGACATGCGGGCGGCGGCTGGCTTCTTCTCGCGTGCCGATGCGATCCAGCCCAACAATGGGCGAGTGAAGGCCGGGCTTGGCCGGGTCGCGCTCAAGGCGCAAAATCCTGCCGAGGCCTTGCGCTTGTTCGATCAGGCTACCCGTCTCGGCTACGGCGAGGCAACGCTGTTGGCGGACCGTGGCCTTGCGCGGGACATGACCGGAGATCAGGCCGGTGCGCAGCGGGATTATCAAGCGGCCCTCAAGCGCGCGCCGGATGATGCCGAACTAACCTATCGCTATGCCGCGTCGCTGGGGATTTCGGGTCAGGTCGATGCGGCCGAAAAGGCGCTCCAGCCCCTCCTGTACAAGAGTGATCGCGCCGCTTGGCGATACCGCGCGTTCATTCTGGCGATGAACAACAAGCAGGCCGAGGCGCGAAAGATCGCCAGCCAAACCTTGCCCGCGCAACTTGCCGCAGCCTTGGCGCCCTATATGGAGAAAATGCCCTATCTCACCCCGGCGCAGAAAGCGGCGGCGGTGCATTTCGGTCACTTCCCGACCAATGTGGGGACGTCGCTGGCGGCTGCGACGCCCAGGCCTTCAGCGCCGACGGTGGCCTCGGCTCCAGTTCAGGCGGCATCTCCGGCCCCCGCGCAGCCCGCCATTCCGGCGGCGCGCGCGCAACTGCCACAGCCAAGCCGACCTTCGCCAGCGCCCACGCCAACGCCGCCCGCTCGTCCAGTTCTTGCCAGCCCCGCGCCCTCTACGTTCGCGCAGACGTCGACTGAAACGCGCCCTGCACAGGTACAGGGGCCGCCCGCTTCAATTCAGGATCCCGCCCCGCGTCCGGCCGCTCCGCTACCCGCGTCTCACGGCCAGCCCAGCGCCCCAGCACCAGCAGCTGTTCCAGCGTCGCAGCAGCCCGCTGCCGCTCCCATCCAGCGCCAGCAGCCCGATCCGCAAGCGACCCGGACATTGGCCGACATCATACACGCCATCGACGTCCCGGACTCCGAACGCCAGGCGAGCGTAGCCGCTGTCGACCTGTCCGAGATCGAAGCGCTTCAGGCCGCCCGCCGCGCCGAACGGCAGGCAGCCGCCGACAAGGCGAAGAAGGCAGCCACGACGGCCAAGGAAAAGGCCGACGCAGCAGCCAAGGCCAAAGCAAAGGCGGAGGCTGACGCCAAGGCGAAGAAAGCCGCCGAGGAAAAGGCGCGACTCGCCGCCAATCCGTCGCGCAACTGGGTGCAGATCGGCACGGGTGCCAACCGCAATGCACTGGGCTTCACGCTCAAAGCTCTTCGCCGGAAATATGATGCTGTTGCGCCGCAGGACGGCTGGGTCGCCAGCTGGGGCCGTACCAACCGTCTGCTGATCGGTCCCTTCGCCAGCTTCACGCGCGCCAAGACGGTGGAAGCGAAGCTGAAGTCCGCCGGTGCCGATGCCTTCGCCTGGCAAAGCGACGCGGGCGAGGTGGTCGAACGGCTGGGAGGCAAGTAAGAGCGTTCGGATGACGACGCTCGCCCCCTACGCCTCGCACCCCGCCCGAAGCCGTGGCCGCCTGCATCCCGAAGCGGGAGGCGAGACGCGTGGTCCCCGTGACATTTTCCAGCGCGACCGAGATCGCATCATCCATTCCATCGCCTTCCGCAGGTTGCGGCACAAAACGCAGGTATTTGTGTCCCCCGATGGCGATCATTTCCGCGTTCGCCTGACCCACAGTCTGGAGGTGGCGCAGATCGGCCGCACCACGGCACGCACCCTGGGCCTTAATGAAGATCTGACCGAGGCACTCTGTCTCGCTCACGACATCGGCCACCCACCCTTCGGCCATGCTGGCGAAGACGCGCTGGAAGCGGCGCTGGATGATCATGGTGGATTCGATCACAACGCGCACACCCTGCGCACGCTCATGCTGCTCGAATCGCCCTATCCCTGTTTCCAGGGGCTTAATCTCAGCTGGGAGATGCTGGAGGGCCTTGCCAAGCATAATGGTCCCGTCGACCATCCAGGCTGGGCAATGCGGGAAGTCGATGCGCTCTTTCCGCTGGAGCTATCCTCTCATGCCTCGCTGGAGGCGCAACTGGCGGCGATCGCCGACGATATCGCCTATGACAATCACGACATTGACGATGGCCTGCGCGCTGGGTTGCTGACACTGGATCAGCTGCTCGCCGTGCCCGTCGTCAAACATTGCTGGGACCGGGTGCGCGCCCGCTATCCGGACATCCCGCAGGATCGCCTGCTTCGCGAACTGGTGCGGGAACAGATCGGCCTCATGGCGAACGATCTCATCGCTTCCACCCGGCGGAACATCGCCGAGGCCCGCGTAGAAACGGTCGAGGATGTGCGATCCGCCGGACGCTCTCTGGTCTGCTTCTCGCCTGAACTCGCGGCGCAGGAACGCGACCTGAAGCGCTTCATGTATGCATCGCTCTATCACCATCCATCGCAACTCGCCGCGGCGAACCGTGCGCGGATCATCGTGCGCGACCTGTTCCGGGCCTATCAGCAGCAGCCGGAACTCATGCCGTCCGAATGGCAGGACGATCGCCTGTTGAATGAGCCGGGTCGCAGCAGGCATATCGGCGATTTCATCGCGGGCATGACCGATCGCTATGCGGAAAAGCGCCATGCGGAAATCTTCGGAGAGATGGCTCTCGCCTGAAGCGACGGTTGCGCTCGCCCTGAACGCGCCCTAGCCTTCGTCTGGCATGGCCCTTCACCCACAAATCGCCGCGCTCGCAGCCGGGTTGGAAGACCTCGCCGGATTCCTGCGCGGCCGGGGTGATCGCAAATGGTCGGGCCGGGTGGAGTTGTGCGCCCATCTCGTGGCTGATTCCAACTTCACCGGGGTCGAGCATTTCCTGCGCCTGTTCGAGGGCGAGGACAGTCTTGGCCAGCTCATTCTGGGGGATCCTGCGGCCGATGCCCGGCTGGATGAACTGCGCAAGATGACGCGCACCCTCGCCGATCGGTTGGTGAGGGAAGAACGGGCAACCGATTGAGCAATTGACGCCGCCTCCCATTTCCCGCAATGCGAGAGGGTCACCGGCGCCCGATAGATTCGGGTCCGGACATGATGCGGGAGAGCATGGGAAGCCTTTCAGGCCACCCCGTCGCCGAAGGAGCAACCGCCCCGGAATCTCTCAGGCCAAAGGACCGCATCATGGGCAGGCACTCTGGAAAGCGGACGGGTCATTCCGTCCCACCGAAGGGGTAAGCCATCCGGTCGCTGGACCGGTGGTCAAAGCTCTCAGGTTCCGTGACAGAGGGGGTGGCAGACGCCGGGATTCCGACTCCGGATCATTAGTCTGTCGCCATGACCCTTGCCACGAAAGGCCGCTCTCATGTCCGGCAATGACGACATCGCCCATATCGAAGAAGAATTGCCGCTGCAGGACCTGCCGCTCGACGCCTGGCATCGTGCCAAGGGCGCGCGCATGGTCGGCTTTGCGGGCTATCATATGCCCATCCAATATGAAGGCATCATGGCCGAACATGCCTGGACCCGCGAGCATGCCGGGCTGTTCGACGTCAGCCATATGGGTCAGCTCACCTTTTCTGGTGAAGGCGTTGACGATGCGCTGGAGCATTTGCTGCCGAGCGACATCAAGGGTCTGAAGGCTTTTCGCCAGCGTTACTCAATGCTGCTTGATCAAGAGGGCGGCATCCTCGACGATCTCATGGTCTCGCGCCTTGGTGCGGGGGCGTTTGACGGCGCGGACATCTATATGGTCGTCAATGGCGCGACCAAATATGACGATATGGGCTGGATGATCGAACATCTGCCTGATGAGGTCGTCATGAACCATATGGACGAGCAGGCGCTGCTCGCCCTTCAAGGTCCTGAAGCGGGCGAGGCGCTGGCCAGCCTGATCCCTGACACCGCCGACCTCATTTTCATGCAGTCGGGCCTTTTCACCTGGCGGGGCGTTCCGCTGTGGGTCAGCCGTTCCGGTTATACCGGCGAAGACGGGTTCGAGATCAGCATATCCGCCGCCGACGTTGCGCTGCTGGCCGATGCGCTATGCGCCTTGCCCCAGGTAAAGCCGATCGGGCTGGGCGCGCGCGATTCGCTTCGGCTTGAGGCGGGGCTTCCTCTTTACGGCCACGACCTGACGCCCGCTGTCAGCACCATCGGCGCGGATCTTGGCTTTGCCATCCAGAAGCGCCGTCGGGAAGAGGGCGGCTTCATCGGTCATGCGCGAGTCATGAAGGAACTGGCCGATGGACCGGGGGCCAAGCGCGTGGGCCTGAAGATCGAAGGCCGCCTGCCCGCCCGCGAAGGGGCGCCCATCTTCGCCGATGGTATCAAGGTGGGAGAGGTGACATCGGGCGGCTTTGCGCCAACCGTGGGCGCTCCCATCGCCATGGGCTGGGTCAGCTTGCCGCACAGCGCCATCGACACCGCGCTGGAAATCGAAGTGCGCGGCAAGCGCATCGCCGCCACCGTCGCGCCCATGCCATTCGTGCCGCATCGTTACCGCCGCAAGGCCTGAATTTCCTGGTTTTTTGTTGGTCGTGATTTTCAAGTAATCACTCCGAGGGGAGCAGTAAAATGAGCCGTTATTTCACCGACGAACATGAATGGATCGACGTAGAGGGCGAGATCGCCACTGTCGGCATCACCGATTATGCGCAGGAGCAGTTGGGCGACATCGTGTTCGTCGAACTGCCTGCCGAGGGCGTTAGCTTCGAAAAGGGGGACGATGCCGCCGTCGTGGAATCCGTCAAGGCGGCTTCGGACGTCTATGCGCCGATTTCCGGCGAGGTCGTCGAAGCAAATGGCGCGCTGGAGGAAGAGCCCGCCCTTGTGAATAGCGATGCCGAAGAGGATGGCTGGTTCTTCAAGCTGCGCATCGCCGATGCGAGCGAGCTGGAAGGCCTGATGAACGAAGCCGCTTACAAAAAGTTCGTGGCCTCGCTCTAAAATTAAGCCCCTCCCTTTCAAGGGAGGGGGAAGGGGTGGGTCGCGACCGAAGGGAGCGTCCGCCCTCACGTCACGGAGCAGCGCTCGCTGCGCTCGCGACCCACCCCCGACCCCTCCCGCCTGCGGGAGGGGGGAGATAAGTGAAATGCGCTACCTACCCCTTACCGACACAGACAGGCAGGACATGCTGTCCGTCATCGGCGCGTCGTCGGTCGATGACCTGTTCGTCGATGTGCCCGCAGAGGCCCGCCTTTCCGGCAAGATCGCGGGATTGCCCGATCATGCCAGCGAACTGGCGGTGGAGCGCCACATGGCGGCTCTCGCGCGGAAGAATCTGTCGGCGGGGGAAGCGCCTTTCTTCCTCGGCGCGGGCGCATATCGGCATCATGTTCCCGCCAGCGTGGATCATTTGATCCAGCGCGGCGAGTTCCTTACCGCCTACACGCCTTACCAGCCCGAAATCGCGCAGGGCACATTGCAGGTGCTGTTCGAATTCCAGACGCAGGTCGCGCGTCTGCTGGGTTGTGATGTTGCCAACGCGTCCATGTATGACGGCTCGACCGCCTGCTGGGAGGCGATCGGCATGGCCCGCCGTATCACCAAGCGTGGCAAGGCGATCCTGTCCTCCGGTCTGCACCCGCATTATGTTTCCGTCGCCAACACCATGGCGAAGTTCACCGGCGACGCGCTGGTGCATGAAGCGCCGACCCTAAACGCTGCCACCGATATCGATGCGCTGATCGCCGGGATTGACAAGGATACGAGCTGCGTCGTCGTCCAGTATCCCGACATTCTCGGCCGCATCACTGACCTGGCCCCGCTCGCCGATGCCGCTCATGAAGCAGGCGCGCTGCTGGTCGCGGTCGTGACCGAACCGGTCGCGCTGGGCGCGATCAAGGCGCCGGGTCATATGGGCGCGGACATCGTCGTGGGCGAAGGCCAGTCGATCGGCGTCGGCCTCCAGTTCGGCGGTCCTTATCTCGGCCTCTTCGCAGCCAAGCAGAAATATGTCCGCCAGATGCCCGGCCGCCTTTGTGGCGAGACGGTGGATGCGGCGGGCAAGCGCGGCTTCGTGCTGACCCTCTCCACCCGCGAGCAGCATATCCGCCGTGAGAAGGCGACGTCGAACATCTGCACCAATTCGGGCCTCTGCGCGCTGGCGTTCAGCATCCATATGACGTTGCTGGGCGAAAAGGGCCTGCGGGACCTCGCGACGCTGAACCATGGCCTCGCCGTTCAGGCAGCCGAGCGTCTGGCCCAGGTGCCGGGCGTCAAGCTGCTCAACGACAGCTTCTTCAATGAGTTCACGCTGGTCCTGTCGAAGGATGCCCGTGATGTCGTCCGCAACCTCGCCGACAAGGGCGTTCTTGGCGGCGTGTCGCTTGGCCGCCTGTTCCCGGATGCGGCGGAGATCGGCAACGGCCTGGTTGTCGCCGTCACGGAGACCGTGACCTCGGAGGATATCGAAGCCTTTGCCAAGGCGCTTGAGGAGGAACTGGCATGACCATGCTCAAGGAAGGCCGCCCCACCGCGCCGCAAGCCATCACCGGGGCCGACAGCGCCCCGGTCACCGCGACGGGCAACCGCGCGCTGATGCTGGAAGAAGCGCTGATCTTCGAGATCGGCTCGACCCAAACCACCGGCGTTGACTTCGCCGAGGCGCCCAAGGTCGCCAGCCGCCTCGGGAATCTCGCTCGCACCGAAAGCATCGGTCTGCCCGGCCTGTCCGAGCAGGAGACGGTGCGCCACTATACCCGCCTCAGCCGCCAGAATTACGCCATCGACCTTGGCCTGTTCCCGCTCGGCAGCTGCACGATGAAGCACAACCCGCGCCTTAACGAGAAAGTCGCGCGGATGCCCGGTTTCGCGGACCTCCACCCGCTTAGCCCCCAATCGACGGTTCAGGGCGCGCTGGCGGTGATCCATGAACTTGCCGAATGGTTGATCAAGCTGACCGGCATGCACTCGGTCGCGATGAGCCCCAAGGCGGGCGCGCACGGCGAACTGTGCGGCCTGCTGGCAATCCGCGCGGCGCTCGAAGCCCGTGGCGATGCGCGCAGTGTTATCCTCGTCCCGGAAAGCGCTCACGGCACCAACCCGGCGACCGCGGCCTTCTGCGGCTATAAGGTCGAAGATATTCCCGCGACCCCGGATGGCCGCGTCGATCTGGCGGCGCTCAAGGCCCGCCTCGGGCCTGACGTGGCGGCGGTGATGATTACCAATCCCAACACCTGCGGCCTGTTCGAGCGCGAGATGAAAACCATCTCCGACGCGGTTCACGCCGCCGGGGCCTTCGTCTATTGCGATGGCGCGAACTTCAACGCCATCGTCGGCCGGGTTCGCCCCGGCGACCTGGGCGTCGATGCGATGCACATCAACCTGCACAAGACCTTCTCCACCCCCCATGGCGGCGGCGGTCCCGGCTCCGGCCCGGTGGTGCTCAGCCAGGCGCTCACCCCCTTCGCGCCGCTGCCCTTCGTCGAAAAGCAGGGCGACAAGTTCATACTGATCGAGGAAGAGACGGCGGACGAACATCACGCCAGCAGCTTCGGCCGCATGGTCGCCTTCCATGGCCAGATGGGCATGTTCACCCGCGCGCTGACCTATATCCTCAGCCACGGCGCCGATGGCCTGCGTCAGGTGGCGAGCGATGCGGTGCTGAACGCCAACTACATCCTGCGCAGCCTGGACGATGTACTGGACGCACCCTTCGGGCAGAGTGGCCCCTGCATGCATGAGGCGCTGTTCAGCGACAAGGGTCTGGCCGAAGGCTTCACCACGCTCGACATCGCCAAGGGCCTGATCGACGAAGGCTTCCACCCGATGACCATGTATTTCCCGTTGGTAGTCCACGGCGCGATGCTGGTTGAACCGACGGAGACCGAAAGCAAGGCTGCGCTCGACCAGTTCATCCTAGCGCTGCGCAGCCTCGCCGAACGCGCGAAGGCGGGTGACGAAGCGCTGAAGGGGGCGCCCTATTTCGCACCCCGCCGCCGCCTCGACGAAACGCTTGCCGCGCGCAAGCCAGTCCTTAGCTGGAGCGATCCGGCGCTCGCGGAAGCGGCCGAATGACGGACGGGCCGGAGCCGTGGGAACCCGGCTCCGGTCCCGTGGCGTCGGGCAAGCGCCATGCGCCCGCGACGCAGCGCAACCGCGACGCCATCCTGGCGATATTGCGTGAGGCGCTTCCACCTGTCGGCCTGGTTCTGGAGGTGGCGAGCGGCAGCGGCGAACATGTCCGCTATTTCGCGGCGGCGCTGCCCAGCCTCGAATGGCAGCCAAGCGACCCCGATCCCGTTGCGCTGGCATCAATTGAGGCATGGCGCGCCGAGGCACTGCTACCGAATCTTCGCGCCCCCATCAGACTTGATGCCGCCGCCACATGGCCGGTCACAAAGGCCGACGCGATCCTTTGCATCAACATGACCCATATTAGCCCATGGGCGGCGACCCTTGGCCTGATGGCGGGGGCGGGGAGGGCGCTGCCGCCGGGTGGATTGCTCTACCTCTATGGACCATTCATCCGCGATGATGTCGAAACCGCGCCCAGCAACCTTGCCTTCGACGCTTCGCTAAAGGCGCGCGATCCGCAATGGGGATTGCGCCGCGTCGAGGATGTTGTCGCCGCCGCAGCGGCGAGCGGGCTGGCGTTGGACCGGCTTGTAGAGATGCCCGCCAACAATCTGTCGCTGCTGTTCCGAATGGCTTCTTCCTGAAAGCCGACCCGCGCTGACCCTTCGACAAGTTCAGGGTGAATGCGTATGGGAAGCGCAATGCCCAATCAATTCCTGCCCCTTGTGACCGCCGAACTCACCGCGCCCGCCGATCCGCGCGCGGCGGCGATGGGCGGGGCTCTGGCGGCGCAATATCCGCATGCCGCCCGCGCTGTGCTCTTTTACGGCTCCTGCCTGCGGGAGCAGAATCTCGACGGGCTGATGCTCGATTTTTACCTCATCGTGTCGGATTATCGCACGGCCTATGGAAAGCGCTGGCTCGCTACGGCTAACCGCCTGATCCCGCCCAATGTCTTTCCGTTCGAGCATAATGGCCTGATGGCGAAATATGCCGTGCTGTCGGAAGTGGACTTCGCGCGCCTCAACAGCCCAGCCGCTGACAATGTCTCTGTGTGGGCGCGCTTTGCCCAACCTTCCCGGCTGCTGTGGGCAGCGGACGACCTCGCCCGTCAGCGAGCGGTCAGCGCAGTGGCGGGCGCCGCGCCCACTTTGTTGTCGCTCGCCCTTCCCATGACGGATGCGCAGGACGCGCTATCGCTCTGGAAAGCTGGCTTCACGCTCACCTACAACGCCGAATTGCGGGCGGAGAAGAAGGGGCGTTCGGTTTCGATCGTCGATGCCGACCCCGATCGCTATCGCCGCTTCGGAGAAGCCGCCTTGGCACAGGGCCTGCCGCCATCGCCGCCGGAACCCGCAAAGCGTTGGCGCGCGCTGCAACGACGCGGCAAATATCTGTCCGTCATCCGCCTTGCCAAGGCCAGCTTCACCTATGCGGGCGGCATCGACTATCTGGCGTGGAAGATAAATCGCCATGCCGGAACCGCGATCCAGATAAAGTCCTGGCAGCGTCGTTGGCCCCTGATCGGTGCGCTTACTCTGCTGCCGCGGCTGTTCCGGGGTGGTGCGATCCGCTAAGCGCATTGGACAGCGCGTGTGACAGGCCCTTCAGTGTGTAAGGCTTGCGCAACACCTCATGTCCGCCAAAGTCAGCGCCCTCCGCAATGTCCCCCGCATAACCGGTCACGAACAACACTGGCAGGCTGGCATAGGCGGCGGGAAGGGTGCGGACCATTTCCGGGCCGGTCATTTCCGGCATCAGCACGTCGCTTATGATCAACCCGATGTCGCGATGACTGGTCAGCAGCTTCGCCGCTTTCGACGGATGGTCGCAGGCGACGGGCAAATGGCCCAGTTCCGCGAGCGCCGCCATCGTCTGGTTCAGCACGCGGGGATCATCCTCCACCACCAATATGCGTGTCGGCGGATGCAGTACCGGCTCGCGTTCGGGCAGCGACGGGTCCGTTTGTAGCGCGCTGTCCGTGACTGCCTTGCGCGGCAGATATATGGAAACGCAGGTGCCTTCACCGACCTGGGATTCGATACGGATTTCACCCTGGCTCTGTCGGACGAAACCGAAAATCTGGCTGAGCCCCAGGCCTGTGCCCTTGCCCACCGGCTTGGTGGTGAAGAAGGGCTCGAACACGCGGGCCAGCACATCGGGCGTCATGCCACAGCCATCGTCCCTGACGCTCAGCGTGACATAATCTCCCTCGGCACATTCGCCGATCTCGTGGTCCGCCAGATGCACTTGGCCGGTGCCGATCACCAGCCGCCCGCGTCCATCCATTGCGTCACGCGCATTGACGCACAGGTTCAGAATGGCATTCTCCATCTGATGCTGATCGACGAAGATGCGCCAGCCCTTGGATTGGTTCTCTATCGAAACGGTGATCTGATCGCCGATCGACCGGTCAATCAACTCCACCATGCCGCTGACCAGAGCGTCGGGGTCCACGGCACTGGGCAGCAGCGGTTCTGACCGCGCAAAAGCAAGCAGGCGGCGGGTCAGGGCGGCGGCCCGATTGGCGCCTTCCATCGCATTGTCCAGGTGCCGCGCAGCCTCCTGCGGTTTCAGCCGCAGTCGGCGCTTGGCCAGTTCCAGCCCGCCGACGACCACCGCCAGCATATTGTTGAAGTCATGAGCTATGCCGCCGGTCAGCTGGCCGACGGCATCCATCTTCTGCATCTGGCGCAGCGTTTCTTCGGCCGCCGCGCGCTCGGACGTTTCCTTCTTCAGCTGTTCATAGGCATCGGATAGCTCGGCCGTACGCGCCGTTACCGCTTCCTCCAGCCGATCGGCGCGTTCAGCCTCCATCTCCGCCATGCGCCGCGCGTTACGACGCTCGGTATAGGCGGCATTGGCGACCCATAGCGCGAACAGGACGCATACGAACAGCACCAACCCGAACAGCCGCGACGTGCGGTCCACAAATTGCGTGCGGTTGCCTGCCAGACTTACCGCAAGGCTACGCTCTCGCAGGCGGGCATTTTCCGCCTGAATGACGCGGTCGAGCAACATGGTGATGTGTTTCAGGTCTTCCGACCTCCCCGCCTTGTGGAACTGCGCGAGCGCCGCCATCTTCTGGTCATAGGTCGTGCGCAGCCCTATTTCGTTCAGCGTCTTGCCGCGCTGGATGAACGCCTGCTGTAACTCGCGGACATTGGCGCGTTGCCATCCTGATCGACGGGTGGCGTAGTTCAGCAGCTTGAGCTGGCTGGACGCGGTGCGCCACTGATCCTGGAAAAGACGGCCGACATCGGGATCAAGGCTGATCACATATCGCGCCAGCGTGACTTCCGCGCGCGCGGTTTTTGCTTCGAAAGCTCTGGCGAGGGCGATGATTTCGAAGCTGCGCCGTTGTTCCTGCAACGCCCGTTCATGGTCGCGGGATGCATTGCTGGCGCTGTAAAGCAGGGTGCCCAGCGCCCCCACCAGCAGTATCACGAGGACCAGCGGAAGAAAGCGCCGTACCGCAGCCCGCCAGCCAGAATCCTGGTCGTCTATGTAATAGCTGTCTGCCATCAACCCCAGATCTTAGTCGAACAGCATTAAAGGCGAAATATCAAGGAATAAAAGGTTCCAAGGGGCAATAACGCCTCATCTGCCCCTTATCTCCCTGTATCGCGGCGATGGTTATCCGCGCGATCAACCGATTGCGCCGGTTGCCTTCCCCGCCGCCTCGAACATGCCGATAATCTGGCCAACCTGTTCGTCGCTATGCTCCGCGCAAAGCGAGCAACGGAGCAGGAAGGTCCCTGCCGGTGTGGCTGGCGGGCGCGCCATATTTACATAGAGCCCCAGCTCCAGCAGCGCTTGCCACATGGCGACCGCCTGCGTCTGATCCGTCAGGATCACGGCAATGATCGCCGATTGCGGCGTTTCCGTGCCCAGTTTGAAGCCAAGATCGGTGAGGCCCTTGTGCAGGCGCTGGCTGTTCTTCCACAGATGCGCGCGCTTTTCGCCCGCGTGCATCAGCTTGCGGATGGACGTTGCGGCTGTCGCGACGACGCTAGGCGGTAGCGAAGCGGTGAAGACATAGGGGCGGCAGACGAGGCGCAGCACCTCGAACTTGGGGTGGTTCGATACGCAGAAGCCGCCAACCGTGCCGACCGACTTGGAGAAGGTGCCGACAACGAAGTCCACATCCTTCTCGACGCCTTGCTCCTCATAGACGCCGCGTCCATTGGCGCCGAAAAAGCCCATGCCGTGCGCTTCGTCGACCAGGATCATGCAATTGGGATGCTTGCGCACCGCCGCTACCATCTCGGGCAGGGGGGCGACGTCGCCCAACATGGAGTAGACGCCTTCCAGCACCACCAGCTTCTGCGCATCGGCGGGCAGGCGGCCAAGGCGCTTGTCCAGATCCTCGACGCTGTTGTGGCGGAAACGGACGATTTCGGCGTCACCCAGAAAACAGCCGTCATAGATGGACGCATGGCTGTCGGCATCCAGCACCACATAGTCGCCCCGGCCCGCCAACGTGGAGATCATGCCGAGGTTGGCCTGATAGCCGGTCGAAAACACCATGGCGCCCGACGTGCCATAGAACTCCATCAGCGCGTCTTCGACTTCTTTATGGCCCTGATAGGTGCCGTTGAGTACGCGGCTGCCGGTTGTGCCTGCCCCAAACTCGTCCAACGCCTTCTTGCCCGCCGCGACGACATCGGGGTCGAAAGTCATGCCCATATAGTTATAGGTGCCGAGTAGGATGGTGTCCTTGCCCTTGATCACCGCCTTGGTGGGGGACTTCACCTCGTCCATGACGATCGCGAAGGGATCGCGCACGCCAGTCGCCAGCAGCGCCTCGCGCTCGGCGATCAGCGGATCGAATTTGGAGAAGAGGTCGCGCGCGCCAGCCACTTCGGCAGGCGTGTGGGCGTCGGTGGCGGTTTCAGCAGCGTCGGTCATCGCATATATCCGTTCGGTTCGAGCAGCATCGAGCATGTCGAGATGCGTCAGGCGAGAAGTTTTCCCGTCATCTCGACCGCCGGTCCTCGGCAAAGACGAACCGGCTCGATGCGAACGGGGAAGGCTAGATTAGCCCTTCAACTTTGCTACAGCGTCCACAAGCTGGCCGATATTCTCGATCTCAGCCTGCATGTTCATCGTGATGATGATATCGAACTCATCCTCGATCGCCGCGACGAAGTCCATGACGGTCAGGCTGTCCCACTCCAGGTCGCCCGCAAAGCTGGTTGCCTCGCTCAGTTCGACGCCCTTCTTGTTGAAAGGAGCGATCTGCGCGGCGATGCTGTCGAAAATCTGCTGGCGATCCGTCATTATCTGTTCAAAGCTTTCCCATGAAAGGGCGACTTTTGCCCCCAAGTCCCGCCTTTTGGCAAGGGAATAAGGCGGCAATCGGGCAGCATCGCGCCCGATTATGAGCCGCCCCGCGCGCGCCTTTAGCGGAAATTGTCGGCGTAGGCCTGGATCTTCAGCGTCTTGGGCGGCGTCGGGATGAAAGCGTAGCCGATCTCATACTTGTCGGCATAGGCGCGCGCCGCGTCCGGCGAGGGGAAGGTCAGCTTGACCTGGCTCTGCGTATCACCCGATCCGGCCCAGCCGGTCAGCGGGTCCGGCTTCTTCGCCTCGCTCGGCGCAAATTCCAGAACCCATTTGTCAGTCCGCGCCTTGCCGGACTGAAGGGCGTTCTTCTGAATCTGATAGATGCGCGCAGCCATCGTGGCGTCAAACTCCTGGGAAGGGCGATGCGTCCGTTGCACCAGCGGACGGGCGGAAGTCAAGGCTTGCCACGGGCGTCGGCGCGTTTCGTGCGCAGCGTGGCGGCGGCGGCAGCCGGGTCGTCGGGCCAGGGATGCCGGGGATAGCGCCCGCGCATCTCCTTTGCGACCGCGCCCCAGCTTCCCGACCAGAAACCCGGCAAGTCCCGCGTAGTCTGGATCGGTCGCCCGGCGGGAGAGGTCAGAGACAGGACCAGCGGTATGCGCTCGCTGCCAACCACCGGATGCTCGGCAAGCCCAAACAGCGCTTGCACGCGAAGCTCCACGCGCGGCCCGCCCTCGGCCGCATAGTCGATCTCATGACTGCTCCCGGCGGGCGACTGAAATGCCGGAGGAGCCAGCCTGTCGAGCTGCTGTTTGCCATCCCAGCCGATAATACCCTCCAGAACGCCGGACAATTGTGATCGGTCAATGTCGGACAGTCGCCGCTTGCCCGCGAGCAGGGGCGCAAGCCAATCGTCGAGCGTTGCCAGCAGCGAAGCATCCGACAGCGCCTCTATCCCTGCAAAAGCCCCCCGAATCCGCAGAGACCGCGCGGCATCGGACCAAGGCAGCAGGTCGAGCCCGCCCTGTCTGACGCCGTCCAGCAGAGCCGAGACGACAGCATCTGGGTCCGGCCTATCGTCTGATCCCGACGACAACCGCACCGCGCCCAGCCGCCTTTCCCGCAGCGCCTCGATGCCGCCCGTCTCCGCCCGGAACCGCACCGTCCGATGTTCCTTCACCCGCCCGCCGAACAGGCGCAGCACTTCGAGCTCGCCGATCGGCGCGGCGGAGAGGATACGCGCCCCAGCCGCGCTTCCCTGTACTTCCCCCACCGCGAGCCATTCCTCACGCGCCAGCGGGCTCAGCGGATCGATCCGAAACCCACGCCCGCCAACGCTGGCCCATTCCGCACCATCGGCGGAGCGCCGCTTGGCCACCCGGTCAGGAAAGGCCAGCGCAAGACATAGCCCCGCATCATGCTCGCCCGCCGCTGCCTTCTGCCCGGAGCCGACCAGCTTCGCCCAGCGCTTCGCCATCGCGCGCGCGGCATCGGCCCGCTTCCCGCTTTCCCGCCGCCAGCGCGTCCGCCGTTGCGACAGATCGACATCCTGCCCGCCAACCCCGCGCTCTCCCAGCAGCACGGCCACCTCTGCCGCGACTTCCGCCAGCCCCAGCTCGCCCGCGCGCGCCAGCATATGTCCGATCCGCGGCTCCACCGGCAATCGCGCTAGTGCTTTGCCATGCGCCGTGATCCGCCCGTCATCGTCCAGCGCTTCCAGCACCGTCAGCCGCTTGCGCGCCTCATCCAGCGCAGCGGACGGCGGCGGGTCGAGCCATCGCAAGCTCGCCGGATCGTTCACCCCCCAAAGCGCGCAATCGAGCAGCAGGCTGGAAAGGTCGCTCTCCAATATCTCGGGCGGATCGAAGGGCGGCATGCCCGCAGTCGCCGCCGCTTCCCACAACCGATAGGCGACGCCCGGCCGCTGCCTTGCGGCACGCCCCGCGCGCTGGGTCGCCGCCGCCTGGCTCGCCCGCTCCGTGACGAGCCGCGTCACCCCCGCCGCCCGGTCATAACGCGGCCGCCGCGCAAGCCCGGAGTCGATCACGATCCGCACCCCATCAATCGTAAGGCTGGTTTCCGCGATCGAGGTCGCAAGGATCACCTTCCGCCGTCCCTCCCGCGAAGGACGGATAGCGGCCCGCTGCGCCGCCGGGTCCAGACTGCCGTGCAGCCGATGCACCTCGACGCCAAGGCCCTCCAGCCGCTCCGCCGTCCGCTCAATCTCCGCCACGCCGGGCAGGAAGGCGAGCAGGTCGCCCTCCGCCTCTTCCGCCAGCGCTCTTCGCACGGCCCCGGCCATCTCATCCTCGATCCGCTTTTCCGCCGCCCGGCCGATATGCCGCAACTCCAGCGGCTGTATCCGCCCTTCGCTTTCCAGCACCGGCGCATCGTCCAGCAACGCCGCAAAGCGCGCCCCATCCAGCGTCGCCGACATCGGCACGATGCGCAGGTCCGGCCGCAATGCCGCCTGTGCATCCAGCGCCAGCGCCAGCCCAAAGTCGCTGTCCAAACTCCGCTCATGCACTTCATCGAACAGGACCGCCGATACGCCCGTAAGCTCCGGATCATCCTGAATGCGGCGGACGAAAATGCCCTCCGTCAGGACCAGCAGGCGCGTGGCGGCCGACTGCCTGCTGTCCATCCGCGTCGCATAACCGACGATCCCGCCCGGAACGCTGCCCATCAGTTCGGCAATGCGCTCTGCCGCCGCGCGAGCCGCCAGCCTGCGGGGGACAGCAGCAGCACCTGCCCCGTGCACCATGGCTCATCCAGCAGCGCGGGCGCCACCGCCGTCGTCTTGCCTGCTCCCGGCGGCGCGACCAGAACGGCACTATTCCCCCGCCGCAAGGCGTCCAGCAGCCGGGGAAGAACATCGTGGATCGGCAGCGCGGCACTCATGTCCGTCCCTCTCGCGCCAATCGGCATCCGGTGCAATCCCACTATGCGAGGCGAAAGGTCGCCCTCAAAAGAATGAGCTTATCCGAATAGCAGCTTATGCATCGGGTTTCCCGGATCGAGCAGCATCTTCGCCGTCAGCCCCAGCGACATGATGATCAGCAGGGGCCGTATCAACTTACTGCCGAACCGCATGGCCAGCCGCGATCCGATCTGGCTGCCAGTGATGCTGCCGACGGCCATGGTCAGTCCCGCAATCCACATAACATGGCCGCCCAGCATCATCGTCAACAGGCCCGCCACATTGCTAGCCAAATTCGCGGCCTTTGTCTGAGCCGTCGCGCGGACGAGGCCGAGGCCCCCCAGCGCGAGGAAAATGGTCGCGTAAAATGCTCCGGCACCGGGTCCGAAGAAGCCATCATAAAAGCCGATAGCGCCGATCAACAGGCTCAGTCCCGCCAGTCCCACCCGGCTGTGCCGGTCCATTTCGCTGATTCGGGGGGAGAAGGTGAAATAGCCCGCCAGCGCGATCAACAGCGCGGGCATCAATCCCGCCAAAATAGTCGGGTCCACCCGCTGGATCAGCCAGGCGCCACCCACTGACCCTATAAATGCCGCAATAATGGGCCAGCGATAGGCTCTCAGGTCCATGTGCCCGGCGCGTGCATAAGCGACGCAGGCGCCAAAGGTGCCTAGCGATGATTGCAACTTGTTGGTGCCCACCGCCGCAACCGGAGGCACGCCCGCCGCCAGCAATGCGGGCAGGGAGATCAGCCCGCCGCCGCCCGCCATGGCGTCGATGCACCCGGATATCAAAGCCGCAGCCATCAGGAAGGCTAGCGTCTCGGGAGAAAGGATTAAGTCCAACGGCGCCTCACCTCAGCTATCCGCCGCGCCACTTGGCGTCGATGCGCGTCGAGCCTGCGGCCTCTGGAACAGGAGGCGGCGTGGCTCAATAAGCGCGGGCGATAGCGAACTCGACGGCTTCGGTCAGCGCTGCCTTCGCCTTGCCCGTATCGAACCGGCCCAAAGCATCGATGGCGCGCTGGCCATAGAGGCGCGCCCGTGCGAGCGTATCGTCAATCGCGCCGGTTTTGCGAAGCAGCTGCGTCGCATGCGCCAGATCCTCGTCGCTCACCCGGTTGCCTGCAATCGCCTGCTTCCAGAAAGCGCGATCCTCTTCCGATCCGCGCGCATAGGCCAGGATCACAGGCAGTGTCACTTTGCCGTCGCGGAAATCGTCGCCCGCATCCTTCCCCATGGTCGCGCCGTCCGATTCATAATCGATGGCATCATCGATCAGCTGGAATGCGATGCCCAGGTTCCGGCCATAGACGTCCAGCGCCTTTTCCTCGGCCTCGTCCCGATCCGCGACCACGGCGGATATGCGGCAGGCGGCGGCGAACAGGGCGGCAGTCTTCGCGCCGATAATGTCCAGATATTGCTCTTCGCTCGTGTCGATACGACGCTGAGCGGTCAACTGATTGACCTCGCCCTCCGCGATCACAGCGGATGCATTGGACAGGATCTTCAGGATCTTGAGCGACTCGGCCTCGACCATCAGCTCAAAAGCGCGGGAAAACAGGAAGTCGCCCACCAATACGCTGGCGCTGTTGCCCCAGATGATGTTCGCTGTCTTGCGGCCCCGGCGCAGACCAGACCCATCGACCACATCATCATGCAGCAGGGTCGCGGTGTGAATGAACTCAACCGCCGCCGCCAGCTTGTAATGGCGGCTGCCCGCATAGCCGACCAGCTGCGCGCAGGCGAGGGTCAGCATCGGCCGCATCCGCTTGCCGCCGCCCGCGATCAGATGGCCTGCCAATTCCGGGATCAGCGGAATGCGCGACTGCATCCGGTCCAGAATCACCGCATTGACCTGGTTCATGCCGTCGGCAACCAGCGTCATCATGGGGGTGAGCGACGGCGCGCCGTTGGCGCGGCCGATGGGGTGGACGTTCCCGGAGATGGGGCCGGAGGCAGGTGCGGTCATGACCCGGCCCATGTGGCGGTGCAAAATGCAGTTGGCAAGCGGGAATAGCTTGCACGGAGCGACGGATGGAGCAAAAAGCGCGCGGATATTTGGAGGATGAGCGTGGACGACACTTTGAAGCGGTATCGCGAGAGCATCGACAACATCGACGCTGCCCTCGTGTTCATGCTCGCCGAGCGCTTCAAGATCACGCAGGCTGTCGGCGAATATAAGGCGACGCACGCACTGCCACCCGCCGATCCGGGCCGGGAGGAACGACAGATCAGCCGCCTGCGCCAGCTCGCGACGGACGCCAATCTCGATCCCGACTTTACCGAGAAATTTCTGCGCTTCATCATCGATGAGGTGATCCGCCATCACGAACGGTTGCGGGACGCCTAAGGGAATTTTTTTCTCCCCGTTCGCCCTGAGCTTGTCGAGCCGGAGGCCGGCGAAGCCAACGGTCTTACTTCTCTTCGGGAGCAAGTAAGGCCCTCATGCCGAATGCAAGGGCTCTGTTGGAACCTCACTGTTGATCCGACGCCCGAAAGGCGCCGTGCCTCAAGCCGGTTCGCTGACCGTTTCCCGCTTCCCTTGCGATCGCCCCAGCAGCACGCCCGTCAGCGCCAGCGCAAAGCCTGCCAACTGAACCGGCGCCAGCCTTTCGCCGAACAGCAGCCAGGCTTCCACCGCGGCAAGCGGCGGGACCAGCAGCAACAGCATCGACATCCGCGTCGGTCCCTGCGTCCGCACCAGCCAAACCAGCAGCGAAAGGCCGCCCGCCGACAGGCCCAGCACTGACCAGGCCAGGCCCAGCCATAACAGGGGCGCGCCATCCCAACGTGACTCTCCCGCAACCAGCGCCGCCGCGATCGCGATAATCGCGCCGCCTGCATTCTGCACCGCGCCGGAAATCCAGATGCCGTCACCCGCTATGGAGCCCCGTTGCACCAGCGTGCCCGCAGCCATGGCGACCACCGCAAGCAATCCAGCGATCGCAGGCAGAATCGGCACCGCCCCCGCGCCCGACTTCTCGATGGCAGGCAGCAATACGCAAACCACGCCCGCGATTGCGATCGCCAGCCCCGCCCATCCGCGCGCCAGCAGCCGATCGCCCAGCAGGAACGCGCCCGCCACCGCCACCATCAATGGTTGCAGCGCGCCGAGCAGCGACATGATGCCTGCAGGCATGCCGTTATACACCGCCCACCAACTGACGGTCAGGTAAACGCCATGCAGCATCGCGCCCGCCGCCAGGTGCAGCATCAGCCGCTTGCCCCGTGGCAACCTCTGACCCGCCCGCCAGGCAACGAAGCCCAACAACAGCGCCGTCAGCGTCATGCGCACGCTCAGGATCAGTTCCGGCGCGCCATGGGGCACCGTCCCACGCGCGACGATGAACCCTGTCGACCAGATCAGGACGAACAGCAGCGAAGCGCCGAAACCGATCACTCGCGCCCGGCCCGTATCGCCGCCCCCGCTGCAAAGGGCGTGATCGCGACGAGCAGCAGCGACGCAGCGCCCAGGAACTTCAGCGCCGCTCCGCTCCCATCGCCCAGCGTCCCCGCGCCAAATATCAGCAACGGCACCGCCAACGGCAGCGCCAGCAATCCGGCCAGCGCCCCGCTCGACCGCAGCCCCGCCGTCAAACTCGCCACCAGCAGCCCCAGCCCCGCCAGCGCTGGCGTGCCGATCAGCAGCCCCAGTTCCAGCATCCCGACCGTCGCGCCATCCAGCTTCAGCAGCGCGCCAGCGGGCAACGTCGCGATCATCAGCGCAGGGCCAAAGCCAAGCCAATGCGCGATCAGCCGCGCCAGCATCACCATTTCATCACCCACGCCGCGCAAGGCTATCTGGTCAAGCACCCCCGCATCCCGGTCAGGCGCGACCAGCCGATCCACCGGCAACAGGCTCGCCAGCAGCGCCGCGATCCACAACATCCCGCCACCCGACCGCCGCAGCAGCGCGGCGTCCGGCCCAACTGCAAAAGGATAAAGGCTCGCCACCAGCAGCAGGAAAGCCACCGGCAGCCACAGTCCCGCCGACTGCCACGCCTGCCTCAAGTCCCGCGCGACCAGCAGCGCCACCACCCTCACGCCGCCTCCTCCGCGACATAAGCGCTAAGGTCGATCACCACGGGCGAAGCCATCGGCAGCGGCTGATGCGACGCCGCAACCACGATCCCGCCTCCCGCCAGATGCGCCGCCACTGCCGCGCCAAGCAGCCCGAGCGACGCATCGTCCAGCCCATTGCCCGGCTCGTCCAGCAGCCACAGCCTAGCACCACTAGCAATCACCCGCGCCAGCGCCGCCCGTTTGCGCTGCCCGGTCGAGAGCATCCGCACCGGAATCCCGCCAAGCGGCCCCAGCGCCATAGCCTCCAGCGCCCGGTCCAGCGCGCGCCCACTCGCCCCATCCAGCCGCGCCCAAAAACCAAGCGCCTCGCGCAAAGGCTCTTCCAGATCCAGCGCCAGCCGCTCATCGGCCAGCGCGATCCTGCCCCGCCGCTCGATCGTCCCTGCCATCGGCCGCAGCAGCCCCGCGCAAATGCGCATCAGGCTCGACTTGCCGATCCCGTTCGGCCCACGCAGCAGGGCGCTGCCCCCCGGCTCCAACGCCAGGTCAACGCCCCGGAACAGCAGCCGCCCGCCACGCGCGCAGGCGATGCCCGACAGGCGCAGCGCCGCGTCGCTCATGGCGCGACCATGTCCTCCAACACGTGCATATCGATGTCGGAAAGGCCGAAATGATGGCCGATCTCATGCACCACCACATGGGTGATCAGCGCGTCGAGCGGCACACCCGTTTCCACCCATTCATCCAGCAACGGCCGCCGGAAAAGATGCACCATGGGTGGACCGTCGCCCGTCTGCTCGGGCTCCCCCACCGCCCGCCCGGTATAAAGCCCGGTCAGCCCGAACGGATCGTCAATCTCCATCTCCTTCAATATCCTTTCGTCGGCAAAATCCTCGACAAACAGGACCACGTTGGACAGATGGGACCGGAAAGGATCGGGCAACCGCCCCAGCGCCTCAAGCGCCAGTCGTTCGATCTGCGCGACGGTTGGCGCGAAAAGAGGGGGTTGACCGGCGTCTGACATGGCTGCGACATAGGCGAAACAATATTATGAGGATAGAGCCATGATTGGTAAACTGTCCGGCGACGAACGGGCGCAGGGGCTTGCTTCTCTTGCCGATTGGACGCTGGTGAACAACCCCGAAGGCATCAAGCGGCGCTTCACCTTCGCGGACTTCAATGCCGCGTTCGGCTTCATGACCCGCGTCGCGCTTCTGGCTGAGCAGGCGAACCACCATCCCGAATGGTTCAACGTCTATAACCGCGTGGACATCACCCTGACGACGCATGACGCCGACGGCCTGTCGCGCCGTGACATAGATCTTGCAAAGGCGATCGACGCGCTGCTCACCGCCTGAGCGGACGGCTCGATCAGGGTTGCCCTTCGATGCGATCCTCATAACCATGCAGCGCAGCGGTCACTGCCGGGTCACCGGCATAGAGGCGGCGCAGCATGGCGAGTTTCGCATCGGTCCCGGTGCATAGTTCGGCGATGCTTTCCATCAGGAACACGCGCCTTTCCCCATCATAGGGTTTCTCGCCCCGGAAATGGTCGCAACTGTCCCGATCGACCATGAAGCTGGTGACTTCTTGCGGGAAGGGCGTCGCCAGCGCAGCGTCGGGAGAGGGAGGCAGGTCCAGCGATCCACGCGGTGCGGGCTGCGCCTGCACGGTTACCTCGGCCGAAGGGCGCTGCGGCGCCGCGACCACCTCGATCGGCTCACCCTCGATAGCGTTGGCGGAAAGCACGGGCTCTGGGGTAGTCGCATTGTCTGCAGACGCGGCATCGCCAGACGCGTCACGGCAAGCCGCGGTCAGCGCCAGAATCATCACCAATGGAACCAGCCCCACCCGTGCGCCCACCGATTTCCTCCCGCAAAATGGCAATGAGATCAGCGACATGCGGCAGTCGCTGTTCCTCCTCATCGAGAATCGCCATGAATGCGGCTTGCCTATAATCGCGCACGCGTTCTTCCGAAAGGCGGCTTGCCGCGGGTAATGCGGAAATTACGATATCCAGCAGCCGTTCGACACCATGAAGGCGTCCCCACAAATAGTCATTCTCCCGATAGGCTCTGCTGAAAAATGCACCGAAATTATTGAATTCAATACCTTTTAACGTGGCTTCGGCCCCGCCTGACCGAATAGCGCTGCAATCCTCCGGGGAAATCCGGTCCACCTTCACCGGATCATATTCTTCCATGGCGTGGCCCTGGAGCAACGGTAGGGTGGCGATGTCGTAAAAGGGGAAGCCGAGATAGGAGAGCAGCATGATCCGCCGCTCCGCCTTGGGAAGTCCCGCGAGCGCGTCGGCCAGCATCATCTCCGCCACATCATCCCGGGCCTTCAGGTCGCGTACCTGTGCGATCGCGTCCAGCGCCGCCGCCGGGTCGGACGGCACTTCCTTAGCAGCGGCCCGGATCGCGCCATTGTAGAAATCCGTGCCTTCGCATTCGGTATAATGCGCCATCGATTCATAGATGGCGTCGTGCATCTTCTGGATCGCGGCGTTGCCAGCCTCAGAATCGATTTCCAGCGTGTCGGCCAGCCGCCGGGCCAGAAAGCGCAGGCGGCGGATGCGAAAACTCAGGTCATGGGTGCGGAAGAAGGCGACCGGCGGCGATCCTGGCCCGACATCCTCTATCAGCTTGTCCGCACCGATCGTCCGGACATGCGACCACAGCGCCTGCCGGAAATTTTCCCGCATCAGCGGGCTGTCCTCATCGCTCAGACGGAACAGCAAACCGGCCAGATCCTCGACGATGCCCGACAGCTTCAGATGACCATAGGCCGGAAAGGCGAAGCCTGCCGAGTTCGCGGCCCGCAGCTGCGCCTTCGCACGCCAGGCGGACAGCCGCGCGGGCGTCGGACGGTCCAGGAACAGCATGCCGCCAATCGTGTTTTCGACCTCCGCCTCAATCCCCGGCCTCAGGGCATTCAGAATGCGTACCATCCGGCGAATGCGCGAAGAATGGCGATCGATCGCTTCCAGATTGTCGCGGATCGGCTGCTCGCGCGGAATGTCGCTGAGCGCGCCGAAAATCGTGCGGAAAAAACCGGGCAGCTGAGCCTTGTCCTCTGGCGTTGCGTCTTCCTGCTCGCCCTCCCGGTTCAACCGGATCGATCGACGGCCCGGCTTCGGATCAATATAGACGAAGCGCCGATCGACCTCGCGCCGCGACGGACGGTTGCGGAGAGCGCCGATCGCCTGTGCGAAGGGTGCGTTGGCCAGCACCGATCCGTCGATCAGTATCGCGTCCTCTGCGTTGCCGCGCGCCCAATGACGGGGCAGGGCATGGGCCAGAAACGCGTCCCGGGTCGGCCATGCGCGGTGCCGCTGTTTCAGCACCCGATCCAGTTCGCGCACCGTGAAGGGGGGGAATGCGCCGGGGAAGCTCGCCGTCGCCCGCGCGGCGAATACCAACTCGGCCGGATCGGCGAACAGGCGGTCGCCACGCCCCCGCGCGTGGAAACCGATGGAAAGACGATGTTCGGTTTCCACCACCTGGGGCGGGCTGTGGAGGTTCAGGCTTTGCGGATGGCCTTCGAAATCCGTGACGGTGACGAACAGGTCCAACGGGTGCCCCTCGGGCAGTAGCGGCGGCCCGCGCTCGGCCGCTTCCATCGCATCGAAGGCGTCAAGCATCATCGCCGTGAAGATTTCGCCACCAAAGGGCGGTTCAAACCATCTGGACCGGATGAAATTCGACAGCTTGTGCCGCACTTCCTCGCGCGTATCGGGTGCGACGGTTCTCTCCACTGTGTCGCCGGGCCGCCGCGCGGCCATCCACACCAGCGGCGTTGCCCAGAATTTGCTGATCCGCCGCGCTGGACGCGCATCCGGGTCCAGCAACTGCTCCACATCGGCATTTTCCAGCCACAGATCGGTCAATGGCTCGAGCGACTGCCCGGTTTCGATCGCCTGCGCCAGAAATATGCCGTTGATGCCGCCCGCGCTCGCCCCGGCGATGATGTCGGGCATTACGCGCAACCGGATGCCGCTTGCCGCTTCCAGGTCTTCCAGCAGCTTCCTGTAAACCGCTTCGCTGCCCTTACTGCTCGGGGTGCCGTCATGGAAACCCCGGCTTGCCCGCGCCAGCCGCCAGACTTCCTTGGTGATGCCGTGCATATAGACGGCCAGACTGATCCCCCCATAGCAGACCAGCGCCAGTCGAAGTTCCCGCTCTTTCATGCGGCGCGACTCCCAGTCGCTGGACTATAATCTGCCCCGATCAGCCCCAAACCTCTTCCCCGTTCGCCTTGAGCCTGTCGAAGCCTGTCCCGAGCGCCTGCTGCAAGCAGGCAGTCGAAGGGGGCTTCACTTGTCCTTGATACCCCAGGCAAAGGCTTCGTCAGGTCCAGTCCGGACGAAAACACCGAACTCACAACCGAAACTCCGCCCAGATCGGCAAATGATCCGAAGCCTTGCGCGACGCCGCACTGTCATGCACGCCGCTGTTCACCAGCTTCAATTGCCCGCAATGCATGATCCGGTCGAGATGCGCCACGGGCCGCCGCGCATGAAAGCTCCGTCCGCAAGGCGCGAAACTATAATGGCGCGCAAAGTCCGCCAGACACCCCCGATTGGCGCTCCATTCGTTCAGATCGCCCATCAGCACGGTCGGCATTGCGTCTCGTTGCGCCGCCGCATGGATGACCGCCGCCGCCTGCTTGCGTCGCCACAGGCCCGACAGGTCGAGATGCATGCCAAATACGCGCAGCTTCGCCTTGCCCAGTTCAACCTCCGCCATCGTCGCGCCACGCGGTTCCAGGCAGGGCAGGTGCAGCACGTCATGGGTGCGGATATCCGCCTCCTTCCGCACCAATATCGCGTTGCCATGCCAGCCCATCGAATCGACATGCACGTTCAACGGCACCGGCTTATACTGGCTCATCGATTCCAACAGCCACGGCGGGATGGCGGCCGATCGAACGCCAAATCGGCGATCCGCTTCCTGCAACGCGATCACGTCCGCGTCCAACTCTCCCAGCACCTCCAGCACTCGTTCGGGGCTGCGGCGGCGGTCAGTGCCAATGGCTTTGCGGATATTATAGCTGGCAACGCGTAACGACTTCATGGCGAGACAATGCGCCACATCCGCATGAGTTTCCAGCGCTCTTGGACGGTCTCCGAACTTCTTCGTCATAAGGCGGGCGGGGCGAGGGGGGTGGTCCATCCGTTCTTTGTTCTTGAAACGTTCACCATGGCAAGTCATAGCTCCCCCATGGCCAAGGCAAAGCGCAAATTCGTCTGTCAGCAGTGCGGCACGCTCTCCTCCCGCTGGCAGGGGCAATGCGATGACTGCGGCGAATGGAACAGCATTGTCGAGGAAGCGTCCGAGACCATCTTTTCCGCGCGCCATGATCTGCAAAGCGGCGGGCGCGCCCTGACCCTCGTAGGCCTGAACAGTCAGGTTGAACTGCCCCAGCGCACCAGCACCGGCATCGCGGAGTTCGACCGCGCCTTGGGAGGCGGCATCGTTCCGGGTTCCGCCACGTTGATCGGCGGCGATCCGGGGATCGGCAAGTCCACCCTGTTGCTTCAGGCGGCCGCCCGCATCGCCGCGCGCGGCCTTTCCGTTGCTTACATCAGCGGTGAAGAAGCGGCGGATCAGGTGCGCCTGCGGGCGCAGCGCCTCGGCCTTGGCAACGCGCCCGTGCAACTCGCCAGCGCAACCTCCGTCCGCGACATCCTGACCACGCTGGGGGAGGGGGAGCCGCCCGCGCTGCTCGTCATCGACTCCATCCAGACGATGCACAGCGACCTTATCGAAGGCGCGCCGGGCACCGTCAGTCAGGTGCGCGCATCCAGCCAGGAACTCATCCGCTTCGCCAAGCAGCGCGGCACAGCCGTCATCCTCGTCGGCCATGTGACCAAGGATGGCAGCATCGCCGGGCCGCGCGTTCTTGAGCATATGGTCGACACGGTGCTGAGCTTCGAAGGCGAGCGCAGCCATCAATATCGCATCCTGCGCGCTATCAAGAACCGCTTCGGCGGCACCGACGAGATCGGCGTATTCGCGATGGTAGCGGAGGGGCTGGAGGAAGTCTCCAACCCATCGGCGCTGTTCCTCACCCATCGCGACGAAACAGTGACCGGCGCGACAGTCTTTCCCGCGCTCGAGGGCACACGCCCCGTGTTGGTGGAGATACAGGCGCTTGTCGTCCGTCTTTCCAGCGGCGCCACGCCCCGGCGCGCGGTGGTGGGCTGGGACAGCGGCCGCCTCGCCATGGTCCTCGCCGTACTGGAAGCGCGCTGCGGCCTCAGCTTCTCCACCTGCGAAGTCTATCTGAACGTCGCTGGCGGCTACCGCCTGTCCGATCCCGCCGCCGACTTGGCGGTTGCCGCCGCGCTCATATCGGCGCTGGCGGAACGGCCGGTGCCCGCCGATCTGGTCCTCTTCGGCGAAATCGCGCTTTCGGGGGAAATCCGCCCCGTCGCTCATGCCCCGCTGCGCCTGCGCGAATCGGCCAAGCTTGGCTTTGAACGCGCCTATGTTCCTTCAGCAGTCGCTGACGGGGTGAAGGGAATAGCGGTCAGCGGCTACCGCGCGCTAAGCCAACTGGTTGACCAGATGCTCGGCCGCGGATAGCCCGGCGCTCATGAACGCCGTCGATATCCTCGTCCTTCTCGCCATCGGCGGGTGCACAGTCTTGGGCTTGCTTCGTGGTTTCGTTCTTGAAACCCTTTCGCTCATCGCCTGGGTCCTCGGCATCTTCGCCATCCGCCTCTTCCACCCCTCCGCCACCGAACTCCTCACCCCCCTGGTCGGAACCACCGGAGGCGCGTCAATTCTCGCATTCCTTCTTGTTTTCGGCATCACCTTCGGCGCAGGAAAGCTCCTCGCCCACGCCATCGGCCGCCGCACCCGTCAGTCGATTCTTGGCCCAATCGACCGCGTCCTCGGCGGCGGCTTCGGCGCCATCAAGGGATTGATCGGCGCAACGCTGGTCTTCCTCGCATTCAGCCTGACCTACGACACCTTCTATGGCAGCGGAGAGCGCCGCCCCGATTGGCTTTCCGACGCCCGCACCTATCCGCTGCTCAACGCCAGCGGCCAAGCCATCAGCGAATTCGTGGCCGAACGCCGCGCCAGAAAGCCGGACGGCGAAAGCGATTGATCGCTATAGCCAGCCCTTTGCGCGGTAAGCGTCCGCTGTTGCTTTCAATCCCTCTTCGGTAGCAACTTCAGGCACCCACAATTTTTTGGGAGGCTGCTTGCGCTTTGTGACCACCCAATCGGGATGGCAGAAATAGCTGACTCGATCCTGCGTGAGTTTCGCGCCTTTGCCCCGCAGCATGCGATCCAGCCGCGCGCCGAGGCCCAGTGCCCAGTTGGGCGTGGCAAAAGTCCGCACGGGCCTTCCGACCGCTCGTCCGATCGCCTGTCCAAAGTCCAGATGATCCCACCCGCCCGGCGTGCCGTCATCCGCCTCATAACTGTGAGCAAGGCTCATTTCCGTCTCGCCAGCAAGCCGCAGCAGCAACCGGCCAAGGTCGCTTACCTCGATCAGGGACAGCCGCCCGCCGGGAGGAAGGAGCATGATGCCCCGCTTGGCCATCCGGAACAGCTCCAGCATTTCCCGATCACCCGGCCCATAGATCGCCGGCGGGCGCACGATCGTCCAATCCAGTCCGCTCGCCTTGACGTGACGTTCGGCGAGCGCTTTGGACCAGCCATAGTCGGACAGTTTAGGTTCCCGCGCAGCCAGCGATGACACATGGACCAATCGCCGGACGCCACGCTGCCGCATGGCATCGATGACCGCCATCGTCCCACGCGCGTTCCCGGCCTCGAACCCGTCGCGATCGGCCGCGTTTACGACGCCTGCAATATGGACCACCACGTCGGCGTCGCGTATCAGTGTGTTCAGCGCCGCACGGTCCTCAAGCGATCCGGGCACCCACTTTAGCCGGGCGCGAGGCGGCTGCGCCTTTCGGGTGATGGCTGTCACATGATGCCCAGCGTCCAAAGCCTGATTGAGCGTTTCGGCGCCGACAAAACCTGTCGCGCCGGTCATGGCAATGCGTAATTTCATGGGGATCAGACCATGGCCATCTGGTCGCGATGAACGAGTACGGATCGGGGCAGGTGGCCCAGCAAAGCCGCAATATCCTCACTGCGTTTGCCTGCGACCCTCGCCGCTTCCTCGCTGTCATACTCGCTTAGCCCACGCGCGATCACTCGGCCATCCGGCGCGACGATATCAACGACATCACCTCGCACGAATGCGCCTTCTATCTTCGCCACACCCGCAGGCAGCAAGCTGTTCCCGCGTCCTAACGCTTTTTCCGCACCGGCATCGACGATGATGCGCCCGCGAACGGTCAAACGCCCGGCAAGCCATCCCTTCCGCGCCCGCTTGGCAGGGGCCGCGAGGAAGATCGATCCTTTTCCGCCATTGATCCAATGTGACAGCGGAGCATCGACCTTGCCGGAAATGATGGCGAGATGCGCTCCGGCCCCTGTCGCGATCCGCGCCGCCTCGATCTTGGAGGTCATGCCTCCCGACCCCATTCCGGACGCGGATCCACTGTCCGCCATATTTGCGATCCGCGCGTCAATGCGCTCGATTGTGTCTATCAACATGGCGCTCGCATCGACATGCGGGTTGGCGGTGTAAAGCCCATCGACGTCGGAAAGCAGTACCACCGCGTCGGCCCGTGCTGCCTGTCCGATACGCGCCGCCAGCCGGTCGTTGTCGCCAAAGCGGATCTCCGCTGTGGCGACGCTGTCATTCTCATTGACCACCGGCACCACATTGAGTGTGATCAGGCGTTCCAAGGTCGCCGATGCGTTGAGATAGCGCCGCCGATGCTCAAGATCGTCCAGCGTCACCAGCATCTGCGCGGCGGTGATCCCCTTGTCCTGCAACAACCGAGCCCAACATTGCGACAGTGCGATCTGTCCCGTTGCCGCTGCGGCCTGAGCGTCTTCCAGACTGCCGCGTCCACCCTTCGGCAGCTTCAATCGCCGTGCGCCCAGAGCGATTGCGCCTGACGAAACGATAATGATCTGCTGCCCGGCTGCTTCGCGGTCAGCGACATCTTCGACCAAGGTTCGGAGCCACGCTTCGCGAACCTCGCCATTCCCATCGACCAGCAGGGCTGAGCCGATCTTGATGACCAGTCGCCGAACTTGAGAGGGGGGAAGCCTGAAAGAGAGGAAGTCACGGGATCAGTTCCGTTCGCCTGGAACGTGAAGAATAAGTGGCGATTGATGAGTGTTCAGATCGGCGACCATGAAGCGTCGCCTTCGTCACTGGCCTCTTCCTCCATCGGTCTGCCGTCTGCAAGCAATGGCAGGACAGCATCCAGCAGCGGTTGCACACCTTCGCCAGTCGCGCCTGAAATGATGAATATCTTCTCCACGTCAGCCTCGCGCCGGAGCTGGGCGGCGATGTCCTCCATCAATTCCGGCCCGAGCAGGTCGCCCTTGTTAAGGGCGACGATCTGCGGCTTGTCGGCGAGCCCCTCGCCATAGGCTTCCAATTCATCCTGCACGATCCGGAACTGTTCGACCGGATCGTCCCCAGTGGCATCAACGAGGTGCAGCAGCACGCGGCAGCGCTCGATATGGCCAAGGAATCGGTCGCCGATGCCCGCACCTTCGGCTGCACCCTCGATCAAGCCAGGGATGTCTGCCAGGACGAATTCCTTGTCACGGTGCGTGACGACGCCGAGCTGCGGTTTGGTGGTAGTAAAGGCATAGGCCCCCACCTTGGCCTTGGTATTGGTCACCTGATTGATGAAGGTCGACTTGCCAGCGTTCGGCATACCGACCAAACCGACGTCGGCGAGCAATTTCAGCCGCAGCCAGACCCACATTTCCTGTCCCGGCCAGCCCGTTCCATGCTGTCGCGGCGCACGGTTGGTGCTTGTCTTGTAAGACAGGTTGCCCCGGCCGCCATCGCCGCCGCGCAACAGGACCAAGCGTTGCCCTACCTCTGTGAAGTCGGCGAGAAGCTCCTGATCTTCATAGTCGGGATAACCATCCTCGTCCTCGGTGCCCTCGATAGGCTGGGGATCGGACAGGATCTGCGTTCCCACGGGCACCTTGACGACGAGGTCGTTTCCGCCTGCGCCGTAACGATTCTTTCCCGCACCCGGCATCCCGCGCTGCGCCTTGAAATGCTGGGTGTAGCGGAAGTCGATGAGGGTATTGAGGCCAGCTACGGCTTCGAAGATGATATCTCCGCCCTTCCCGCCATTGCCGCCATCAGGGCCGCCATATTCGACATATTTTTCACGCCGGAAACTGACCGCGCCGGGGCCACCCCAGCCGGATTTTATGTATATTTTCGCCTGATCCAGAAAATGCATGGGCTGGCCCATAGCCGCTTATGACGCGGAATTAAACCTCGCCGTCTGCTATCGCTCGAAACTCATCTTTTCCATGCGGGACGGCGTCTGCCGACGCCGTCCTTCTTCGTTCAGGCCGCGAGCGCGGGCATGGCGTCGTGATAAAGGTCCATTGCAGGATCAATCATCATGCGCCCGGGCACGCCTTCTTCAAAAATCAGGCATTCAGCCGCATTTCCACGCGCCGGACTGTAACGTTGCTCCGCCCGGCCGGTGTAACGAAAGCCGATTTTCCGAAGCACATTGCCTGATGCCGGATTGTCAGCGAAATGCACCGCGCGAATCCCGCTGACGCCTGCTGCTCGGGCCATGCCGTAGACCGCGCTGGCGGCCTCCGTCGCAAAGCCCAGCCCCCAATAGGGACGCGCTATCCAATAGCCGAGTTCAGGCGTGCCATCCTCGGTCAAATGGATGCCGCACCCGCCGACCAGACGTGGGGCACCGCGAGTGCGGGAAAAAGCCAGAAGACGCGGCAGGCGTGTGTCCTGCGGAAGGGCAAGGAAGCTGCGCGCGTCATCAATGCCATAGGGCGCAGGCACGCGGACAAGGTTGCGCAGGACCGCCGGATCGCCAATCGCTTCGGCCAGCGCGGATGCGTCTTCCATCCAGCCGGGTCTCAGAAGCAGGCGGGGGGTACGGGCGAACATTTGAAAATCTCTCCTCTGATCGACACGCCAATGGCCGTAAAAAGTTACGGCTTGACGACTTCTTTCCTCTGGCTGTGCCCCGCCCGCATGACGCGTGAGAAGGCTCAGGGTTCCAGAGGTTTGAGGGAAAATGAGGGGAGGTGCCGCCGAACGGAAAAAGGGGCGCTCCCGGATGGGGCGCCCCTTTTCCGTTCGGATTATCAGAGATGGTCCAAGACCATCTTCCGGAAGGATCGCCCCAATGATGAGGGACGATCCGTCATTTAACGTCCGTTATTCGGCTGCTTCAGCCATGGCATCGACCGACACATATTTACGGCCGAGCTTGCCAGTATGGAATACCACACGACCTTCGCCCAGTGCGAAGAGGGTGTGATCCTTGCCCATGCCAACATTGCGGCCGGGATATACGCGCGTGCCGCGCTGGCGAATGATGATGTTGCCGCCGATCACTTCCTGACCGCCGAACTTCTTAACGCCAAGGCGCTTCGATTCCGAATCGCGACCGTTGCGCGATGAACCGCCAGCTTTCTTATGTGCCATGACTCAAACTCCTCGAAACTGGACTGCGGCTCAAGCGATCGACACGATCTTCAGGATCGTGTGGTTCTGGCGATGGCCGTTCTTGCGGCGGTAATTGTGACGACGGCGCTTCTTGAAAACGATAACCTTTTCGCCCTTCGCCTGCGCGATGATTTCGGCGGCGACGGTCAGCTTGCTGGCGTCCTTCACGTCGCTGCCTTCGCCGGCGAACAGGACGTCATCCAGCGTCACCTTATCACCAGCCTCACCGGCCAGCTTCTCGACGACGATCTTGTCTCCGGCGGCGACGCGATACTGCTTGCCGCCCGTGCGCACGACTGCGAACATGGCTCTTCTCTTCTTGTTCAAATCTGCTTTACGCAAATCGCCGAGGACATGACATCCTGTTGACCCGCGCGGGAATGTGGCCCGGTAGTGGACTGACTCGCTTATGTCAACCGGGAAGCCCCCTTCTTAAGGGTGGTTTTTGCGCAGGTCAGTGCCTATCTTCCCGTCTCGAAGGGAACCCGACGCGCATGATGCCGACATCGTATAGTACTGGCAGCATGAGAGGCAGGCTTCTCTTCATGCTGACCCTGTGGATGGCGATCGGTGTTGCGTTATTAAGTGCCCTGACGCCATTGGGGCCGCCGTCCAGCATAGCAACGGGCTCGGCGTTCAATCCTGCCACCACAGGCGTGGTGCTGAAGGCCCGGACCCAATCGGCACCGGCCGACTACCGCCTGACCCAGCCCGATGGTTCGGGCGACAACCCCTTGTTATCGCCATTGATGCCATGGTTGGTATCTGTAGCGGGCCTGTTGGCCGTCGTGGGGTGGTCGCGATCTAATCCCTTATATGTCCGCACCCGCCCCTCGCTCTTGCGCGGGGGTATTTCACACGCCTTTCACGCTCGCGCTCCGCCTGCCCTGACTTAACGCCCACTCCGTTAATCGTCAGGCAGGAGAGATCCATGACCTGCAGACGGTCACGCCGCAGCAACCGACGGCCGCCATGGTGGTTCATACCCACCGTGTTCACTGGGCTGGGTGCTGCCGGAGCCTTGTTGTCAGCCGCTATGCTAGCGGTCGCAGAATGAAAATATGATAGGCTGCCGGTGAAGGTTCAGAGGGCCGCACCGGCAGACAGGGAAGGACGTCCATGCCTCATCACACGCCCCTGATCGGAACAATCGTCGCGGGCCTCGTTGTTGCTTTCATAATGGGTGCCATTGCCCATCGTCTCAAACTTTCGCCGCTGGTCGGTTATCTTATCGCGGGGATCATGGTTGGTCCTTTCACCCCAGGCTTTGTCGCCAACACCAGTCTGGCCAACGAATTGGCCGAGATTGGTGTCATTCTGCTGATGTTCGGGGTGGGACTTCATTTTTCGCTGCGTGACTTGCTGTCGGTGAAGAATATCGCCGTACCCGGCGCCATCGGGCAGATCGCGGTTGCAACGCTGCTCGGCATGGGACTGTCGCACTATATGGGCTGGCCAGTGATGGGCGGCATTGTGTTCGGCCTCGCTCTTTCGGTCGCGAGTACGGTCGTCTTGCTGCGCGCCTTGCAGGGGGCGGATCTTGTGGAGACACGGCGGGGGCGCATAGCTGTTGGCTGGCTGATCGTCGAGGATCTGGTGATGGTGCTGGCGTTGGTACTGCTACCCGCGCTGGCGAAGGTTATAAACCATGCAGACGCATCGGCCGGGATGGGTGACCTGCTGGCACCGCTGCTAAGTACCCTGCTGAAGGTCGCCGGTTTTGTCGCCCTGATGCTTGTGGTGGGCCGACGGGTCATTCCTTGGGCGTTGCACTGGGTAGTTCACACCGGATCGCGGGAGTTGTTTCGCCTGGCTGTGCTTGCCATCGCCCTTGGCGTGGCTTTCGGCGCGGCCGTGGCGTTCGATGTGTCATTTGCCTTGGGCGCCTTCTTCGCGGGCATGATCCTGGGCGAGACGCCGCTCAGCCGCCGCGCGACGGAGGAAACGCTGCCGCTGCGCGACGCATTCGCAGTGTTGTTCTTCGTGTCGGTGGGCATGCTGTTCAATCCATCGGTGCTTGTCGAACAGCCGTTGCCCCTGCTTGCGACCGTGGCGATCATCATCGTCGGTAAGTCTATCGCCGCGTTCGCGATCGTGCGCGCCTTCGGCCATCCGGGAGATACTGCGCTGACGATCGCGGCGAGCCTGGCGCAGATCGGCGAGTTTTCCTTCATCCTCGCCACATTGGGCACTGGCTTGGGCGTGCTGCCTGCGGAAGGACGCGACTTGATCCTTGCGGGCGCGATTGTGTCGATCTTTTTGAATCCGTTCATCTTCTCGATGATCGTGCGGGCGCATAAGAAGGAGGAGATTGAGGAAGAAGCAGAAGCGGAAAAGGCGCGCCAGCGTCCGCACATCGGACATGTGATCCTGGTCGGATATGGCCGGGTCGGCAAGATGATTGCGGAGCGCCTGTCCGAACGCAATGCCCATTTCGTTGTGCTGGAGACGGACCCGGAACGAGCAGAGGAGGCCGCGGAGGCGGGCCATCCGGTAGTGCGGGGAAGTGCACTGGAGGACCGTTATTTGATGGCTGCTGGCATTTGCGAGGCTCGACGGTTGCTGATCGCGGTGCCGGAAGGGTTTGAAGGTGGTGCGATCCATGAGCATGCGCGTCACCTCAATCCCAACCTGCAGGTGATTGCGCGAGCGCATAGTGATGCAGAGGTCGCGCATCTGGAAGGGATTGGCGTGCCCCATGTAGTCATGGGAGAGCGCGAGCTGGCAGCGCGGATGCTTCAGTTATCCGGCGCGGGCTGAACGTCGGTTGAGGCTGTCTCAGTCAACAATGTGCTCCTGTAAAGCCAGGAGCACATTGTTTTGGGAGCGGTGTCTTATCCGCGTGGCTTGCGAGGCGGGCCTTTGCGGGGGCCGCCCTTGAAAGGCCGGGCGCCATAAGCTGGCTTCGGACCACGACCTTCATTCGGGCGGCCCTTGCCACGTGGCGGCCCTTCGCGGCGGTTCTCGCGCGCTGTGTCCCGAGGTGTTCCCTCAATCTGTTCGAACTGGACTTCAGCGCCCTCGTCGCTCGCCTCGCCCGTCCGCTTCACCGAGCCGACGAAGCGGGATACGATGGCGCTGGGGATTTCGAACAGCGTCTCGTTGGCGGCGATCCGGATCGCGCCGATGTCCTGGCGTGACACATGGCCTCGGCGGCAGATCAGCGGCAGGATCCAACGCGGGTCGGCATTGTGACGGCGGCCGATGTCCATGCGGAACCAGACGGTATCCTCAAAGCCCGGACGAGGCCCATCGCGGCGCGGCGGGGCTTCGCTGGCGTCGAGCAGTTCTTCGGGCGCGGGGAGGGCGGCGCGGGCGCTTTTCACCAGCATCGCCGCGATCTCCTTGGCGGACTTGGTTTCCAGCAACTCGGCGCCCAGTGTCCAATCCAGCTCGTCCAGCTCGGCGCGCTCCATCAGCTTTTCGCGCAGGCGAGAATTGTCCTGCTCCTGGATCGCTTCCTTGCTCGGCGGAGTGCCCCATTCGACCGGGATTTTGGCGCCACGCAGCATGGATTCGACACGGCGGCGGCGAGGGTAGGGGACGATGAGGACAGCCGTGCCCTTCTTGCCTGCGCGCCCGGTGCGGCCGGAACGGTGCTGCATCGTTTCTGCATCGCGCGGGATTTCGACGTGCACGACGAGGCTGAGGTTGGGAAGGTCGATACCGCGCGCTGCGACGTCGGTGGCCACGCACACACGAGCGCGGCGGTCGCGGAGGGCTTGCAGCGCATGATTGCGCTCATTCTGGCTATGCTCACCCGACAGCGCCACGGCGGCGAAACCGCGTTCAGTGAGGCTGGCATGGAGGTGGCGGACATTGTCGCGGGTGGCGCAGAAGAGGATCGCGGTTTCTGCCTCATGATAGCGCAGCAGATTGACCACCGCGTTCTCGATGTCGGCGGGGGCGACCGTCACGGCCTGATAGGTGATATCGCCATGGCCGCGTTCGTCGCTGACAGTGGAGATGCGCAGCGCGTCTTTCTGGTAGCGCTTGGCGAGCGCAACAATCGGCTTAGGCATGGTGGCGGAGAAGAGGAGGGTGCGGCGACCTTCGGGCGTGCCGTCGAGGATCTCTTCCAGATCTTCGCGGAAGCCCATGTCGAGCATTTCGTCAGCTTCATCAAGGACGACGGTCTTGAGCCCCGACAGGTCCAGTGCGCCGCGTTCGAGATGGTCGCGCAGGCGGCCGGGGGTGCCGACGACGATGTGCGCGCCGTGGGAAAGGGCGCGGCGTTCCTTGGCGGCGTCCATGCCGCCGACGCAGGTAGCGATGCGGGCGCGGGCTTCGCCATAGAGCCATTCCAGTTCACGGCTGACTTGCAGCGCCAGTTCGCGGGTGGGGGCGATGGCGAGCGCGAGCGGTTTTCCTGCCACGGGCAGGCGCATCTCTTCACCAAGCAATTCGCCCGCCATGGCAAGGCCAAAAGCGACCGTCTTGCCTGAGCCGGTCTGCGCCGAGACGATGAGGTCGCGGCCTTCCGCTTCGGGCTGGGTGACTTCGGCTTGGACGGGGGTCAGGCTTTCATAGCCTTTCCGCGTCAGGGCGTCCGAGAGGAGGGGCGGGAGATGTTCAAAAGACATTATATTTTCCGTCGGTAAAGCGACCCGCCATTCCCGACGGATACATGATGACCTGATGTGCTTCGGCCGCTGCCGGAGCCCGGGATGCAAGGTCACACACCCCGAAGTTCACACCGTCCCTGAGGGACTTCTGCTCAAGGCAGAAATGGGTGCCGGAAGGCACCCAAATAAGAAGGCCGCCTTCCCCCGCAAAGCGGGAAGGCGGCCCCTATATTAACTATTGCGAGGGATCAGACCGAAGCGACTTCCGCCACATCGACCTTCACGCCCGGACCCATCGACGACGATAGGGCGATCTTGCGGACATACTTGCCCTTCGAACCCGACGGCTTCGCCTTGACGATTGCGTCAACGAAGGCGTCGAAATTCTTGCGCAGGTCTTCGGCCGAGAAGCTCGCCTTGCCGAGACCGGCGTGGATGATGCCAGCCTTTTCGACGCGGAATTCGATCTGACCACCCTTGGCGGCCTTCACGGCTTCGGCGACGTTCGGGGTGACGGTGCCGAGCTTCGGGTTCGGCATCAGGCCCTTGGGACCCAGAACCTTACCCAGACGGCCGACCAGACCCATCATGTCGGGCGTGGCGATGACGCGCTGGAAGTCGATGTTGCCAGCCTGGATGCTGTCCAGCAGATCCTCGGCGCCCACGATGTCGGCGCCAGCGGCGGTCGCGGCTTCAGCCTTGTCGCCACGGGCGAACACGGCGACGCGAACGTCCTTGCCGGTGCCTGCGGGCAGGGTGACGACGCCACGGACCATCTGGTCGGCGTGACGGGGATCGACGCCCAGGTTGATCGCGATTTCGACGCTTTCGTCGAACTTGGCGGTCGCGTGGGTCTTGATCAGGCCCAGCGCCTCGTCAACGCCGTGCAGCTTTTCGCGGTCAACCGCAGTGGCGAGAGCCTTCGCCTTCTTCGTCAGCTTTGCCATGGTCTTAGCCCTCCACCACTTCGAGGCCCATCGCGCGAGCGGAGCCTTCGATGATCTTCGTCGCTGCGTCGATGTCGTTCGCGTTCAGGTCAACCATCTTGGCCTGGGCGATTTCAGCGAGCTGAGCGCGGGTGATCTTGCCAGCGACAACCTTGCCCGGTTCCTTGGAACCCGACTTCAGGTTGACGGCCTTCTTGATCAGATAGGTGGCGGGCGGCTGCTTCGTGACGAAGCTGAACGAGCGGTCCGCATAAACGGTGATGATGGTCGGCAGCGGCGTGCCCTTGTCCATCTTTTCCGTCGAGGCGTTGAACGCCTTGCAGAATTCCATGATGTTCACACCGCGCTGACCCAGCGCCGGACCGATCGGCGGCGAGGGGTTGGCGGCTCCAGCGGGCACCTGGAGCTTGATATAGCCCGTAATCTTCTTGGCCATTTTCACTCACTCTGTTGCTGGGAGGATCGCAAGCGATCCGCCCGGTTCAAGTTTAGCGGTCAAGCAGTTCCCAAAGAGAACCTCCCGCACTGCATTATCCTAGCCCCTTAAGGGGAGAGGATACCGTAGCTTGCCAGTTTGCTGGCTAGCGTAGGTTGGAGAGGGGGTTAGCCCTCTCCCGCTGCGACTAACCTCGCCTTGCGGCTCGGTAAGTCTCGCTGCCCTCTCCCGCTTGCGGGAGAGGGAAATGGGTTACTTCGACAGTTCGACCTGTTCGAAGTCCAGTTCGACCGGCGTGGCGCGGCCGAAGATCGACACGGACACCTTGACGCGGTTCTTTTCGAAATCCAGTTCCTCGACGGTGCCGTTGAAGCTCGCGAAGGGACCGTCCAGCACCTTGACGCTGTCGCCGATTTCGTAATCGACACTGACCTTGTGCTTGGGCGCGGCTTCGGCGGCCTTCTGCGCGCCGAAATAGCGGGCGGCTTCGCCTTCGCTGATCGCCTGTGGCTTACCCGACGAACCGAGGAAGCCGGTGACCTTCGGCGTGTTCTTGACGAGGTGGTAGATGTCGTCGTTCATCGCGAGCTTCGCAAGCACGTAGCCCGGCATGAACTTGCGTTCGACCTGCACCTTCTTGCCGCGTTTCACTTCGGTCACGGTCTCGGTGGGGACTTCCACCTGTTCGACCAGCTGGGAGAGGCCCATGCGCTCGGCTTCGGACAGGATCGATTCCTTGACCTTGTTTTCGAAGCCCGAATAGGCGTGGATGATGTACCAGCGCGCCATGTTACCGTCTCAAACTCCTACCAGGCGATTTACTGGGAAATCGCGGTAATCCAAAACTTCAAGCCTGTCCGGCGGCGAACGCCAGCAGCCAGCGAACGATCGCCCCGAAAAAGGTGTCGATGCCGAAGAAGAAGAGGCCGAGCAGTGTGGTCATGATACCGACCATCACCGCAGTCATGACCGTTTCACGGCCCGTGGGCCACACGATCTTCGACGCTTCGGTCTTCACCTGATTGACGAATTCGCCCGGAGAAACCTTCGCCATCACTGCCTCAACAACTTTCGAACAAACACCAAAGCGCGAAGCAACAGTCCGCCCTCCGGACCCCGCCATGTCGGCGTCCCGGGGTGCGGCCGCTGGCTCCGCGACCCATCTTCGCTGGGGCAACTAACCGCGAACCTTTGAAAAATCAAGGATCAGCGCTCAGCGACCTGGCAGGAGTGGAGGGACTCGAACCCCCGGCATTCGGTTTTGGAGACCGACGCTCTACCAGCTGAGCTACACTCCTGTACCGGCGAAGGAGGGCGCTTTAGCGTGGCCTGCGGGGGAGAGCAAGCAGGAAACTTTAGAGGAAAATGCCGCCCTTCATCACGCGGCGGGTGCGGCCCTGTACCGGCATCCGATCGAAGGGCGTGTTGCCCGCCTGCGCCGCCATTTTCGTGGAATCTATGATCCATGGCGCATCGGGGTCTATGAAGATGAGGTCGGCGGCGCTACCGGCGGCGAAGCTTCCCGCATCGACGCCCAGGATGCGGGCCGGATTGGCGCTGAGCAGCATCATAAGGCGCGTCATCGACAGATGTCCTTCGCGCACGAGATTCAGCGACAGGGCTAGCAACGTCTCGGCTCCAGCCATGCCGGGAGAAGCGTCGGCGAAGGGTAACCTCTTATCCTCGGGGCCACGGGGATCATGACTGGAGGTGATCACATCCACCGTCCCGTCGGCGACCGCGACGATCGAGGCCCTGCGGTCATCCTCCGACCTTAGCGGAGGCGACAGGCGCGCGAAGGTGCGGAAGTTGGTGACGGCATTGTCGGCGAGGTAAAGATAGGCTGGGCTGATTCCGCAGGTGACCCTTACGCCTTCGGCCTTCGCCGCGCGTATCAGATCAAAGCCCGCCTTGGTCGTCACGAGCCGGAAGTGGATGGCGGCGCCCGTTTCCTTCGCCAGCATGAGGTCGCGCGCGATCGCGATCGCTTCGGCGCACGCAGGTGCGTGGGGCAGGCCCAACCGGGTCGCCGTTTCGCCGCTGGTTGCGACTGCCTTGCCCGCGAGGCCGCTGTCTTCGGCATGCGTGATGACGGTCAGGCCAAGGCCCGACGCATAGGCGAGTACCCGCATCATCACGCCTGAATCCGCGATCCATTGGCGTCCGGTAGCCACAGCCTTGGCGCCCGCTGCCTGCATCATGCCGATTTCCGCCAGCTCGCCCCCTTTGAGGCCCCGTGTGGCGGCAGCGATTGGATGCACCCAGAAATCGGGCTTTCCCGCGCGCGCGGCCTGACGGATGAGGCCAGCCTCATCCAGCGGGGAGGACTGGTCGGGCATCAGGGCGGCCCGCGTGATCCCGCCGAAGTGGAAGGCAGGCTTGTCGGTAGCGAACACGCCCAGATCGATGAGGCCCGGAGCCACCACCAGCCCGGCGGCGTCGATCGTTTCGGCGTCGTCCGGCACATCGACATTGCCCGAGGCGATGATCTGATCGCCTTCGATCAGGATCGCGCCAGTGCGGACGTCGCGGGCAGCGGGGTCGGCCAGCTTCGCGTTGATGATGGCAAGCTTGCTCATGCCCAACCCTCCACGCCGCGCGCGCCACGGGTCAGCACATCCAGACAGGCCATGCGGATTGCGACGCCCATTTCCACCTGTTCAGTGATGGCGGAGCGATCCGGATCATCCGCCACCACGCTCGATATCTCGACGCCGCGGTTCATGGGGCCAGGGTGCATGACCAATGCGTCGGGCTTGGCAATGGCAAGCCGTTCGGGCGTCAGGCCGTAAAGCATGTGATATTCGCGAGGCGAGGGGATGAAGGCGCCGTCCATCCGTTCATTTTGAAGGCGCAGCATCATCACGACATCGGCGCCATCCAACCCTTCGTCCATTCGATTATAGGGCGTGGCGCCCAGCATCTCCACCTCGGGCGGCATCAAGGTCGGGGGCGCGACGGCCCGTACCTGCGCGCCCAAAGCTGCGAGGCAGAGCATGTTCGATCGCGCGACGCGGCTATGCAGCACATCCCCGCAAATCGCGACGATAAGGCCCTCAAATCCTCCCTTGCGGCGGCGGATGGTGAGGGCGTCAAGCAGGGCCTGGGTCGGATGTTGGTGCCAGCCGTCCCCAGCATTGAGGACCGGGCAGTCCACCATGTCCGAGATCAGGGCAACGGCGCCCGAACTCGCATGACGAATGACGATCACGTCGGCGGCCATCGCGTTGAGAGTCATGGCGGTGTCGATCAGGGTCTCCCCCTTCTTCACGCTCGACTGCCCGGCATGCATGTTCACGACGTCGGCGCCCAGACGTTTGCCCGCGATTTCGAACGACAGCAGGGTGCGGGTGCTGTTTTCGAAGAAGGCATTGATTTGCGTCATTCCGGCTAGGCGGTCGTCATGCTTGCGCGCATTGTCCCGGTTGGTCCGCGCCCAATGTTCTGCCTCATCCAGCAGGAAACGGATTTCCCAAGGCTTCAGGTCGGCGATGGAGAGAAGATGCCGATGCGGAAACAACGCTCGGCCGGTCAGGTCGGACGAGGTGGGGGGAACGGTTATGTCGGGCATGAACGGACCCTTTAGGCGAGGGCAGGAAAGAGGGCAAGACGGGATGCTTGGAAGTTCCGTCCGCTTTCCTATCTGCTTGGGATGCGGATTTTCACGATCGGGTATGAAGGGGCTACGCAGGGCGAGCTGATAGCGGCGCTGCGGCAGGCAGGCGTCACCTTGCTGGCGGACATCAGGGCGGTTCCGCTTTCGCGGCGGCCGGGATTTTCCAAGAACATTCTGGCGGCGGGGCTGAAGGAGGCCGGGATCGAATATGTCGGGCTGAAGGCGCTGGGCACGCCCGCCGAGGGTCGGGAGGCGGCTCGCAAGGGCAATCATGCGAAACTTCGGGAGATTTATTCGGGGCAACTCGACCTGCCGGAAGCTATCGTCCAGGCGGAACAGTTGCGCGACTTGGCGCGAGAGCGGCCCACGGCTTTGCTGTGCTTTGAGCGGGAGGCGGACGGATGCCATCGCTCCTTATTGCTGGAATATCTTTTCCCAGACGACGAGCGTGTGGACCTGAAGCCCTGAACCGTTAGAAGCGCCGCGCGACGGCTCCGGCGGTCCAGCCCATGCCCACCGCCAGCAAAATGGCGGTAAGGCCGTACAAGAAGGACCATCGTTCGGCGGCCACCGCCATGAAGCGTTCGAACCCTGACTTGCGGATGGTGATGTCGCGGACGGCGGCGGCAACGACCCTCCCGTCCTGCACGAGGAAGGTTTCTGCTGTATAATCGCCGACGATGACGCGCGCGGGCAGCGGAATGCGCGCCCGGTATAGCACCCCATCGGTGATTTCCACCGAGCCGGGCCGTTCGGCGAACAATCCCGATCGTTCGCGCAGATCAATCAACCCGGCCTGGAAGCGATCAAGCTCTGCGCTCTCATTGAGAGAGGACGGGGACAGTTGCAGCTTGTCCACGCCCAGTTCGTAAATGGCTGCCGTTCGTTCATCGACAACATTGGCGATCGGACGGGAAGAGGCGACCGCATAAAAGCTGGGTGCGGAGCGGAAGCGGGCGCTGTCCGCATTGACCCAGATGCCAGCGACCTTTTGTTTCTCGCGCATGGTGATGGATTGGTCGGGGCCTTTCAGCACGACCAATATGTCCGCGGGTTTGCTGGGCCGTCGGCCGTCGGGATAGACGATCGCTCCAAACAGCAGGAGGTCGGCGCCGGTGAAGCTGTACTGGATTTCCACTTCCCGTTGCGAGACGTCGGGGACGAGCATCGGCTCTCCTGCCGCGCCGAGCAGTGTCGAGAGGGGGAGGAGCAGTGCGAGACGGGCGCGCAGGTTCAACGCACTTCCACCGTGTAAATCTCATCCGGGCGGAAACCGAGACCCAACGCCATGCGCGCGGCGACCAGCAGCACGATCACCGACAATAATATGCGCAGATATTCAGGGCGAACGGTCATCGAGATGCGGGTGCCGATCTGTGCCCCCGTCACGCTGCCGATCAGAAGCAGCATTGCGAGGACGAGATCGACTGCCTTCGTGGTCATGGCGTGCATCATCGTCGTTGCCATGGTGACGAACAATATCTGAAACAGCGAAGTGCCCACCACCGACTGGGTGGTCATGCCAAGCAGGTACAGCATGGCGGGCACAAGAATGAAGCCGCCGCCGACGCCCAGCAGGGTTGTTAGTATACCCGTCGCAACACCGAGCAGCAACGGCGCGAGGGGAGAGATATAAAGGCCCGAGCGATAGAAGCGCCACCGCATCGGCAGCGCGGCGACCAAGGGGTGATGGCGGCGCTTGCGGGCCTGCATGCGTTTGCCCGTTTTCAACAGGATCAGCGCCTGGACGGACTCCTTCGCCATCAACATGCCGATGCCGCCGAGCATCAGGACATAAAGGATGCCGATAGCCGTATCGATCTGCCCTATGGACTGGAGCAGCCGGAACAACAGCACGCCGATGCCCGCTCCAATGATGCCGCCACCGATCAGGACGCCGCCCATCCGGAAATCGACGGTGCCCCTCGCCATGTGGGTAACGACGCCCGATACGCTGGCACCGGTGACCTGGGACGCGGCGGACGCGGCCGCCACGGTTGGTGGAATGCCGTAGAAGATCAGCAGGGGCGTGGTCAGGAAACCGCCGCCGACGCCGAACATGCCGGAGAGAAGGCCGACCACACCGCCCAGGGCAATGATCACCAGCGCGTTCACCGACAGATTGGCGATGGGCAGGTAGAGATCCATGTGCCTACAGGGTTAGGCCGAATGGATGGCAAGATAAAGGCGCTGCGCGTCCGCCCCGCGTTAAAAATCCGCGCCGAGGGTAAGGGTGAGCCCGGATGAGGGCGATGCCTCTCCAGCTACGCGCTGCCGCCATTCAATGCTGAGCCGCGATGCGACGCGGGGGAGGGGCAGGCGAAACTGAACCTCCGGACCGATATCAACGCGCTCCACCCGCGGTTGCGCGCCTCCCGATACGCTGAGGCCGGTGCGTACGGGCGTCCCCGCTATAGGCGTAAGCAGGGAAAGTTTGCCGTCAGCGAACAGATCGCGCCGGTTGAACCCGACCAGGCCCGCCTGTCCATAACCCTCCGCTTCCAATTTGCCCAGAACTGGAGCGGGGCCGAAGCCGCCCACCGCAAACACCGCATTGGCATTGCGTGCGCCATTTCCCAGGGATATCCGCCGCTCCGCCGCGATGGAGATCGGAATTAATCTGGAAGGTTGCCAAGCTATGCCTGCTGCAGCCTCAGGCGAGGCGGGACGATTGAAGGCGCGGCTCACGCGGCCATAGAGGGCGGCGCGGCCGGTGCTGGCTGGCGTCAGATCATAATCGAGCCGGAGTCCCGCTTGCGACCCGCCGAGCCTGCCGCCTGTGACAAGATCCTGCGGATTTGCGCTGCCGTCGCGCCAGAGGAGCCACGCGCTGCCGCGCCAGCGGTGCACTTTGGTGCCGTCCGAGGGCGTTAGTGGCCACGCGGGTGGGGTGGGCTGAACAAAGGTGGATGGCCTGCTGGCCTGAGCGGCTTTTTCGATTTCCGGATCGAAAGGCGCTTGGCCGTCCCCAGACTTGCTCATGGCACTTTGCAACGAAGTGATAACGGCTGGGGTAATGCCCCCTCTCGGCGCCGCGGTGCGTATCTTGTTCACCGACCAATCAGCAACGGGCAATTGGGTTGGCGTGGCCGCAATCGGCACAACTTTTAGCGTAGAAGACCCCGTCAGGCGTGCTGCCGCAACCGGGATCGGTCGTGGCAGCAAGGGCGCGACGGTACCTCCAAACATGGCGCTCGCGACCCGAATGATCACCCAGCCGGTCATAAGCACAAGGAAAAAGCGGACAGGCCGTCCGCTGGCGCTGTTGGTCATGTTGATCTTTAAAGCTGGGGGAAGCGATGCTGTGTCTTGTCCCAGAGCAGCGGCTTTCCGAACAAGGAGTGAAGGTAGAGGAAGACCGCGCGGCGGGCCGCAAGCATCGCGATCAGATTGGCGAGAATGGAACGGGGGATCGCGCCGATCCCATAAATCCATCCGTAGCTGCGGCCGACAAAAATGGCCCGCATCGCGGCGCGCCAGGTCATGAAGGCAAAGTTCAGCCAGAGCAGCAGTTCGACGAACGGGGAAGGCTGGAAAGCGGCTTCGAGGCCGAACCAGCTTGCCATAAGCAGCAGGCCCCAAAGCAGAAAGGCGACGTAGGCAGCGAAGAGGACAAAGGCGGCGATCGCCGCGCGCCGGTCACGGATGCGCATCCACCATTCGGTGGGACCACCCTGCCAGCCCATGCGGTCCCAACCGGCAAGCGAGATTCCGATCATCCAGCGTGCTTTCTGGCGGACGGCGCCATCCAGGCTGTCCGGAAAATATTCACGCGTGGCGACAAGCTCGCCCGCAGCGTCGCGCATCCGCACGAAAACGCCGCGCCCGCCCATATTCTTGATTCGGAGGCCAACTTCATAATCTTCCGTGAGGGAAGCCGGGTCGAACGGACCCCCGTTGGCCGGATTGACGAGCCGTTCGAGTGTCAGCCGTTCGAATGCGCAGGCAACTCCGGCGGACGGAACCGACGCACCCACAGCTTCGCGGATCGTCAAATATTTCCCATGACTCTCGGCAAACTCGTCGCAATAATGATTGGCGATGGAGCGTGCCCACCAGCCGCCTTCTCCGGTGAGTGGAAGAACCGGCAACTGAACCAGTTGGAAGCGATCGATCATCACATCGAATAGCCGGACTTCGTCGGCGTGGACGACATCTTCGGCGTCGTGCAAGACTACGGCCTTGAACATTCTGCCGGTGCGCGCCTCCTCTTCCTGCATGGCGCGCCAGAGGAGGTTGAGACAGTCCGCCTTGGTCGTGGGACCCGGCCGTTCATTGATACAGACCACGAGACGATCGTCCTGGTCCGCGATCGGGTTGACGGCCGCCAAGGTGGCAAGGTCATTGGGATAGACGCCGACGAAAATGCGATAGTCGCCAACGGACCATTGGTTGAGCGCATTGCGCAACATCGGGCCGATCACATCTGCTTCACCCCAGGCGGGAACGAAGATGCCTATCTTGCCGGGCTTTGAAGAGGCAGGCAGCGTGGCCGTCGTCATGCGCCTATGGCGAGAATAGACCGCGATGTTTCGCCACCAGCGGCGGCCCAAGAACATGACATCCACGAGAAAATCGTCGATCCCGCCGATGGCCAGTCCCACCACGGCGAACAATAAAATCTCATGATAAATGATCGCCAGAACCGCCGTCAGCGATTGCGCCATGTTGAAATGCCCCCTGCAAGCCGAGGCGCATTGGCAAATTACTTTGGGATTTCATAGCCCTCGCGCATATTTTTTGCACAGGGCGAAAAGCTTTGATTATTTCACTGAAGGCTCCGACCGGGCGCGATTTCCGTCAAGTTGCTCCAGTAGCGCGTTGGATGGAATGGCCTCATTGATGCGGCAGTGCTAACGTCTCCACTGCCGGAAAGACGACTCGTCTAAAGAGTCGCGGCACCCCAACCAGTCTCATCAGCGATAGGTAGGAGGGCGTGAATGACCGGAGAGATGGATGTCAATTACCTACTGCACAGGCAGCAGGTGTCGTTGATACGAGCGCAGATGAGCCATTCCAAAAAAGGGCGTGCTGCTTATGAGGGGTTGGCTCGTGGATATGGTGATCAGATCGATGCATATCGTGAGGAAAATGTGCGGTTAGTGAATTCCGCACATTGATGGTGGGCGTCCGTTACCGCCGCTGGATCAACCGCTCTATTGACCGGTGGTGACTTTCCTCGCTGTCATATTCCCTTTCCAGCATAGCTTTCAGACGTTCAAGATCGGTTTCGGTCAGATGTTCGATGCCGATGAATTCGTTTCGGGCATCGGTGACGGCGCGGATGAGTTCGTCAAGCTTTGCCTGGATCGCTGACCCGTCGCGATTCTGAGCGTTCTGGATCAGGAAGACCATGAGAAAGGTCACGATCGTCGTGCCCGTGTTGATGATGAGCTGCCAGGTGTCGGAATAATGGAAGATCGGCCCGGTCAATATCCAGCCGATGATCGTGGCCGACGCCAATATGAACGCCAGGGGCTGCCCCGACCAGCTGGCGACGCGATGCGCGAAGGCTCCGAAAATTTTGTCCATGTCTGTCCCCGTGGCGGCCCATTTACCCTGTGTTCAGGCTCTGATTGCCATGAAGCGCGCATGACGACCATATCCATTCGCGCCTTTGCGCTCGCTTTGCCTGCCGCTGCTTTGCTGCTGTCTTCCTGCGCGACGGTGTCGCCCGAATCGAAAGTACGGGCGGGGCTGATCGAGGCGGGGCTTTCGCCGCGGATGGCGGGATGCATGGCGGAGCGGATGGTGGATCGGCTAAGCTTGGTGCAGCTGCGGCGCCTCCAGTCGCTGGCGTCGCTCCGCAAGTCGCACATGGGGGAGATGACGGTGGATCGATTCCTCTACAAGGTGCGGGCGCTGGAGGATCCGGAGATATTCATGGTGACGAGCAAGGCGGCGATCGTCTGCGCTATTGAATGAAGGAAGTGGTGAATTGAACGCGATTCCGGGAAATGATTTTGCAATTTTGCAAAGTTGATTTGCGAAACGAGACTGGCGTCCCCCGCGTCCCTGTGCTTTAGCCCCGCCAACAGCTTTTCAGGCGAAAGGACGGGCAGGGCCCATGAACATTCACGAATATCAGGCGAAGGAACTGCTGGCGAAATATGGCGCGCCGATCGCCGCCGGTTACGCCGCTTTTTCCGTTGAAGAAGCCGTCGAAGCCGCCAAGAAGCTGCCCGGGCCGCTCTATGTCGTGAAGTCGCAGATCCACGCTGGTGGCCGTGGCAAGGGTAAGTTCAAGGAGCTGGCCCCCGAAGCGAAGGGTGGCGTCCGGTTGGCGTTCAACCTGGATGAGGTTAAGGCCCACGCCACCGACATGCTGGGCAACACGCTGGTCACCATCCAGACCGGCGAAGCGGGCAAGCAGGTCAACCGCCTTTACATCACCGACGGCGCCGACATCGCGAAGGAATTCTACCTCGCGCTGCTGGTCGATCGTGGCAGCAGCCGCATCGCGTTCGTTGTATCGACTGAAGGCGGCATGGACATTGAAGAGGTCGCCCATTCGACCCCCGAAAAGATCCACACCTTCACCGTCGATCCCGCCGCCGGTTTCCAGCCGCACCACGGCCGTTCCATCGCTGCCGCTCTGGGTCTGACCGGCGATCAGGCGAAGCAGGCCGCCAAGGTCGCCTCGTCGCTCTACGCCGCGTTCCTGGACACCGACGCCGAGCAGATCGAAGTCAATCCGCTGGCTCTGACCGAGCAGGGCAACCTGCTGGTGCTGGACGCCAAGGTCGGTTTCGACGGCAACGCCATGTTCCGTCACAAGGACATCGCCGAACTGCGCGACCTGACCGAGGAAGATCCGGCCGAAGTCGAAGCGAGCGAATATGACCTCGCCTACATCAAGCTGGACGGTAACATCGGCTGCATGGTGAATGGCGCGGGCCTGGCCATGGCGACCATGGACATCATCAAGCTGAACGGCGAATTCCCTGCCAACTTCCTGGACGTCGGTGGCGGCGCCAACAAGGAAAAGGTGACTGCGGCCTTTAAGATCATTCTGAAGGACCCGGCGGTGAAGGGCATTCTCGTCAACATCTTCGGTGGCATCATGAAGTGCGACATCATTGCCGAGGGCATCGTCGCCGCCGCCAAGGAAGTTGACCTGTCGGTTCCTCTGGTCGTTCGCCTGGAAGGCACGAACGTCCAGCAGGGCAAGGATATTCTGGCCTCGTCCGGCCTGGCCATCGTCCCTGCGGACGACCTGGGCGACGCGGCCAAGAAGATCGTGGCGGAAGTGAGGAAGGCAGCCTGAGGCACTTTCCAGCCATTTGAACAAACACCATGGGGCGCAGGCGGTCTTTTAGGGGCCGCCTGCGTCCTTGTCCGCATATGCGGGCTGTGGCGTGAAACGAAAGGATGTTGCGATGAAGATCCTTGTGCCCGTGAAGCGGGTCATTGACTATAATGTGAAGCCGCGCGTGAAGGCGGATGGGACGGGCGTTGATCTGGCGAACGTCAAGATGAGCATGAACCCGTTCGACGAGATCGCGGTTGAGGAAGCCATCCGCCTGAAGGAAAAGGGCGTGGCGACCGAGGTCGTCGCGGTGTCGATCGGCGTTGCGAAGGCGCAGGAAACGCTGCGCACGGCGCTGGCGATGGGCGCGGATCGCGCGATCCTGATCCAGACTGACGATGAAGTCGAACCGCTGGGCGTCGCCAAGCTGCTCGCCAAGGTGCAGGAAGAAGAAGGCGCTGGCCTGATCATCCTGGGCAAGCAGGCGATCGACGATGACAGCAACCAGACCGGCCAGATGCTCGCCGCGCTGCTGAACCTGCCGCAGGGCACCTTCGCGTCGAAGGTCGAGGTTGAGGGCGACAAGGTCAGCGTGACCCGCGAAGTCGATGGCGGCCTGGAGACGGTAAAGCTCAACGTCCCTGCGATCGTCACGACCGACCTGCGTCTTAATGAGCCGCGTTATGCTTCGCTGCCCAACATCATGAAGGCAAAGAGCAAGCCGCTCGCGACCAAGGCGCCTGCTGACTATGGCGTCGATATTTCGCCGCGTCTGGAAACGCTGAAGGTCACCGAGCCTGCCAAGCGTTCGGCTGGCGTCAAGGTGGCCGATGTCGATGAACTGGTCGCGAAGCTGAAAGCTTTGGGCGTCGCTGCCTGACCATCATTCCAAGCCCGTTCGGGCTGAGCCTGTCAAAGCCTGTTTCCTTCTTGAAGAGAAGAAAGGCCCTTCGACAAGCTCAGGGCGAACGGGGATAGAGGATCGAGATTATGAAGACTCTGGTATGGGTTGAACATGAGGGCGGCGCCGTCAAGGACGCGACCCTTTCCGCCGTCACCGCCGCTGCGAAGCTGGGTGAAGTGCATCTGCTGGTCGCTGGCGCTGGCGTCGCCGCAGTTGGTGAAGCTGCTGCGAAGATCGCGGGCGTGGGCAAGGTCCATGTCGCCGATGACGCGGCGTTCGGCCATGCGCTGGCAGAGAATGTCGCGCCGCTGGTCGTGGAACTGATGGGCAGCCATGACGCATTCATCGTGCCTGCCACCAGCAACGGCAAGAATATCGCGCCGCGCGTCGCGGCTCTGCTGGACGTGATGCAGATCAGCGACATCCTGTCGGTTGAGAGCGAGGATACGTTCACGCGTCCGATCTATGCGGGCAACGCGATCGCGACGGTCAAGTCGAAGGATGCGAAGAAGGTCATCACCGTTCGTGGTACCGCTTTTGAGAAGGCGGATCGTGAGGGCGGTTCCGGCGCGGTGGAAGCCGTTGCTTCGACCGGCGACAAGGGGCTGTCGAGCTTCGTTGGTGCTGAGATCGCCAAGCAGGAGCGTCCGGAACTGACGTCCGCCAAGATCATCGTGTCGGGTGGCCGTGCGCTGAAGGATGGCGAAACGTTTGAGCAGGTCATCTTCCCGCTGGCCGACAAGCTGGGCGCGGCGGTTGGCGCTTCGCGTGCGGCTGTCGATGCGGGCTATGTGCCGAACGACTATCAGGTTGGGCAGACCGGCAAGATCGTGGCGCCGGAAGTCTATATCGCTGTGGGTATCTCCGGGGCGATCCAGCATCTGGCGGGGATGAAGGACAGCAAGACCATCATCGCCATCAACAAGGACGAGGACGCGCCGATCTTCCAGGTCGCGGACATCGGCCTGGTGGGTGATTTGTTCAAGGTTGTGCCGGAGCTTACTGGCAAGCTGTAAGTAACTTCCTTATCCCGTAAGGGTAGTGAAGAGGGCGCGGCCGGGGGTCGCGCCCTTTTTTTATTCGCAGCGGACGCTGCTGCGGTCGATCGCGTTGCCCGCGATTGCGCCGCCGCCTGCGCCGAGGATGGTGCCGAGCGTTTTTGAGCCGCCGGGGGCGATGATATTGCCCAGGACGCCGCCCGCGATCGCGCCGACTATCGTGCCAGTGGTGCCGTCGTTGCGCTTGCAATAATAGCGGCCGTCATTGTCGCGGTAGATATAGTCGTCGTCGGTGATCACCCGGCCGGAATAGCTTCCTGCGGGGTGATTGTAGCCATAGCGGTCGCTGTAGCGATCCGTGGTGCAGGCCGCCAGCGGCAGGGCCAGCAAGGCGGCGGCGATTATCGGGGTGCGCATCAGTCACTCTCCTATCTTTCTTTGGCCCCCGGCTGCGTAACAACCCTTCAAATCCGGGTAAGTTGCGTGGGCGGAACGGCTTTATAGGGAGAGGGACAGGCGGACATTAGTCCACCCGCCACGGCGCCGCGAAAGGGGGGAAACGCGGGCCGGGCGGGCGGTGGCCAGCGGCCAGAGGGATAAGCCGCCGGAATGGGTATTTTTAAAGTGTCAGCCGCGAGTCAGCTGGCGAGGGTTGAACCCGGCGCTGTATGGCGCGGTTGGGTGGGCGTGATCGCCGGGGACATGCTGCTGCCGCCGAGGGTGCTGCTGGTAGAGCTGCCCGTGCGGTTCGAGATGTCGTCGCGGGCCTTGTTGTAGCGGGTGACGAGGTCTTCCTTGAACTCGGTCAGCTTGCCTTCGTCGTACAGTTTTTTGCCGACATAACCTGCGATGGCGCCGAAAATCAGAGTGCGGATCATTGCGTCTAGCTCCTTACCGGATGTTCCTGTCAGGGTCGCGGAGATAACCGGTCAGGCGGCGTCGGGTTCCGGACGCTTTGGAGTATTCGACAAGATGAGCGGCTGTGGCGATGTGCCGGAGGGGCGGGCCGTTGGCGCGGTGACGTCACAGGGGAGAGCCGCAGGAAGCGGCGCGCCTTTTCTCGGTGCGCATTTCCCGGCCTGGTCGATCGATCGCCTCGGCGGGGGGCATGACCGGGCATTCCCGGCCAGCAATGCTTCAGGCGTTGACGGCGCTGCTTTGTGCGAGCGCGGCGGCTGAGGCAGCTTCGCGGCGGGCGCGGTTGCGGTCGGCCAGGTCCTGGCGTTCGGCCATGGCGAGGAAGGTCGCTTCCGAACGGAGGCAGCGGTCGCGGACGTTGGTGAGGGTGGCGGCCTGGGCTTCGTTGCGAGCCTGGGCGGCGAGGGCGCGATAGTCGGGGTGCGTCATATGCGCTCCTTTGTCAGATAGTGCCCGGGCGCCATGGAAACGGCGCCCGGACGGTCAGCATGGCTTATTCAGCGTGCTGAAGATTTACGGCCGCCATCTTGCCGCGACGATCCTGTTCCAGATCATAGGTCACGCGGTCCTTTTCGCGCAGCGTGGCCAGGCCAGCGCGCTCGACAGCGGTGATGTGGACGAACGCGTCGGGGGTGCCGTCGTCAGGGGCGATGAAGCCATAGCCCTTGTCGGCGTTGAAGAATTTGACGGTTCCGGTGATGCTCATGGTAGTTCCTTCGTTCGTACGGTCTGTCCAGCGTGGACGGACCGGTCGCTAGAGGGGCAGGGAAAGAAGGAAGTTTGGTGCCGCAAAGCGCCGAAAGACCGTCGATTTGCGACTGTAGCCTGTCCTATATAGGGGACGGGGGCCGAAATAGCAAATCAGCGGCCCAAATGAGGCCGTCATTGGGCATTTTCGAGAGCCGCGAAGCCGAAAAATGCGTCCCGCGCCAATGCAGCGGCGGCTTCATAGGGGCGGCGCTGGGCTTCCTCCAGTGCGGCCAAGGCTTCGCTTTCCTGTGGGGTCAGGTCGCGCTCATAGGCGTCAATGTCATAGATTTCGCCGCTCTCTTCGCCGTTAAAGCCGGGCGGGGCGGGATAGTCAGTGCGCCAGGCTTCCCGCTCCTCATCCCACCATGCGCCGCGCAGGCGGGCGGCGGCTTCGTCGGGCGGAAGGGTGGCGCGATCGACGATCGGAGGGCGAAGTTCACAGTGTTCATTGAGGGGGTGGCCTTGCGCCTTTTTGCCCTCATGCAGCGCCATGCGCGCGGCGATGAAAAGCGCGGCGGAGGCTCCGGGAGAGAGGGCGGTGGCGGTGGCTTCGATGCTGGCGGGGAGGGTGGGGTCGGAGGGGTCTGCGGCGGGCAGGGCGGCTTCGTTGCTGTCCGGGGTGAGGGCGGGGTGGTTTTCCGCTGTTGGTGCTTGGGCGGGCGCGGCTTCCTCTGGCGCTTGTTCCTGCGGGCAGAGCATGTCGAGATAGGCGGCGAAATCCTGCGCAACGACGCGGGCGAGGGCGGCGTCGGAGCCCTCCGGCGGGTTGTCGGCCATGCGGTCGAGGCGGGAGAGCATCGACATGGCGAGGCGGTTGTCGTGGCGGTGGCGGGTGATTTCGCCTGCGTCGGCTTGCCTGCGGATCACTTCCTCATGACCGTTCAGCGCACGGGCGAGCAGATCGTCGGCGAGGCGCGCGCGGGCGATGAGGATGGCGGCGTCCCAGCCAAGGCGAAAGGCCGCGCCGTCGCGGCGGATGCGCAAGGCATAGGCGGCGCGGGGCGAGATGTGGACGGCGTCGCAGGCCGTGGTGATGACGCCGGTGGCGGCGAGGGTTTCAAGGAAGTGCCGCTGCCGCGCGGGGCTCCAGCCGTCGGCGCGGCTTTGCTGCGCGGGGGTGGGGAGAGCGGAGAAGTGGTAGGACATGGGCAAAGCTCCTTTTTATGGGAGGGTTTGCCGGGACGGTATAACAGGTTGGTGGTTGTAGGACAGAACAAAATGGGAACGGTGGTGGGTGTGCAGTTAATTATCGCTAAGGCTTCGCAGAGTTTTGTCTTTTGAGTCCTCGACAAGTTCCTCTGAGTACGTAGGCAGCTTCAATTTACTGTTCTAAAGCAAGGTTATATAGCACTTTTCGAGGCATAAAAGTTGGGGGACAAAGGGGTGAGTACTCGATCCATTTCTATAGATGCTGCCGAAAAAAAGGCGGCTGAATTATTAGGAAAGTTGCCGCATCTAAATGAACAGATGGAGATCAAGGTAGTAAAAGATCAAAATACCATCTTTCTGTCAAACCCATGGAATGACAAATCAGTCGCTTTCATAATTTACAAAGATGGAAAGTTGAACAGAGATATATTTTCGATATTAAAAAATATATATTTACCACCTGCTCTATCTGCTCTGTATCATAAAAATGAAAATAAACTTGAGGTTGTTTGGACCGCTTATAAACTTCCTTCATATTCTGATGAAATAATAGGAAGATACTTTGAATTTTGTTTCAAAGAAAATATATATAAATGTCATTTCTCAGAATCTTCTGATTCTTTGAAGAAGATCGCGTCCCACGCTGCCTATCTTCAAGTGTCCGAGACAGCATTTAGAAACCTGCAATCATTTTCTCAATATTCAAAAGCAGGAGGCAATGGCGCATCATCACGGTTTGGACTGCCGACCTCCTTTTACATAGAGAATCTGGAGGAGGATCAGGATGGCTGGGTGGACATCATTAAGCATGTAAATTTCTATCTACGGTATTTTGATAATAAATCCCCTCATATTGTTCTGCATGAGGCGCGTGGTGCTAAACTGCCTACTAAAGTGAGATATATAAATGGCGAATTTCCAAATAAAATTGTTTCTCGTGAGTTAAATGCCAACCTATTATCTCTTTGGTTAGCCGCATACGATCACGATATAACAACTAAATTTTTATTATATTATAGAATTCTGGAATACGTTAGCAGTCTATATCTTCAGAGTAAGCAGAGGCATGCGCTTTTAAAAATATTGCATTCGCCGTCTGCTCTCGCGTTGATCGATAAAACCTTGGACGATGTGGCTTCTATCGTGAGAGAGGATAACACTAGCGAAATCGATCGATATATAAAGATGTTCGAGGATCTTGTGAGTCCTGAGAAGATTTGGGCAGAAATAGAGTTCAACTCAGAAGCATTTACATCAGACGTGAAATTCGATGGAGGCCTTGAAATTAAACCGATTGTAGCGAATACTAAATCCATCGATTCGTTGGGTGCCAAGGGCATGCAATCGATTGCTCGGGCGCTTCGGCAAATTCGCCATGGGCTAGCTCATGGAGGGGAGGCTCAAGCGGGGAAAATTATTCTTCCTACACGAGAAAATTTTGAGCGGCTTATTCCATGGGTTCACCTAGCTATGGTGGCTGCGGGGGAGGTGGTCATATACGAGCACCTAGGATAAGGGTTGACATGTAGGATTTTAGCAACCAAATCCGCTTTAAAGAGTAAAGAGGTTTGGATTGAGATCCATTGAGGAGAGACCTCATGAACACTGGTGGTTAAATAGCGTCATAAGGTACAATAAAGGAGGGCTGTTTTCAGCCCTCCTTTTTTTGCCCGTTGGGCAATCACTCCGCCGCCACAGCCTCCATCCCCAACAACGGCGCAAGATAGCGCCCGGTGAAGCTCCGGGCGTTCTTCGCTACCTTTTCCGGCGTGCCTTCGGCGACGACTTCGCCGCCCTTGACGCCGCCCTCTGGTCCCATGTCGATGATCCAGTCGGCGGTCTTGATGACGTCGAGGTTATGCTCGATCACGACCACGCTGTTGCCCTGTTCGACCAGGGCGTGGAGGACTTCGAGGAGTTTGCGGACGTCTTCGAAGTGGAGGCCGGTGGTGGGCTCGTCCAATATGTAGAGGGTCTGGCCGGTGGCTCTGCGGGAGAGTTCCTTGGCGAGCTTGACGCGCTGGGCTTCGCCGCCGGAGAGGGTTGTGGCTTGCTGGCCGACCTTTATGTAGCCGAGGCCGACTTCGGCGAGCATGGCCATCTTGTCGCGGATGGGGGGACGGCCTTGAAGAATTCCACCGCGTCCTCGACGGTCATGTCGAGCACGTCGGCGATGCTGTGCCCCTTGAACTTCACCTCCAGCGTCTCGCGATTGTAGCGGGCGCCGTGGCAGACGTCGCAGGTGACATAGACGTCGGGGAGGAAGTGCATCTCGATCTTGAGCAGGCCGTCGCCGGTGCAGGCTTCGCAGCGGCCGCCCTTGACGTTGAAGCTGAAGCGGCCGGGCTTGTAGCCGCGCGCCTGTGCTTCGGGGAGCCCGGCGAACCAGTCGCGGATGTTGGTGAAGGCCCCGGTATAGGTGGCCGGGTTGGATCGGGGGGTGCGGCCGATGGGCGACTGGTCGATGTCGATCACCTTGTCGCAATGTTCAAGGCCGGTGACCTTGTCGTGGGGGCCAGCGACGATGCGCGCGCCGTTCAGGGTGCGGGCGGACGCGGCGTAGAGGGTGTCGATGGTGAAGCTGGACTTGCCCGATCCGGAGACGCCGGTGATGCAGGTGAAGGTGCCGAGCGGGATCGACGCGGTGACGTTTTGCAGATTGTTGGCGCGGGCGTTGTGGACGGTGAGCTTCTTGCCATTGCCCTTGCGGCGCTTTGTGGGGACTTCGATGCGGCGGGTGCCGTTGAGGTAATCCGCGGTCAGGCTGTCGCGGTGGGCTAGCAGTTCGTTGAGGGTGCCCTGCGCGACGATGGTGCCGCCGTGGACGCCCGCGCCCGGCCCCATGTCGACGATATAGTCGGCCATGCGGATCGCGTCCTCGTCATGCTCCACGACGATGACGGTGTTGCCGAGGTCGCGCAGGCGCTTCAAGGTGACGAGCAGGCGGTCATTGTCGCGCTGGTGCAGGCCGATGCTGGGTTCGTCGAGGACGTAGAGGACGCCTGAGAGGCCGCTGCCGATCTGGCTGGCGAGGCGGATGCGCTGGGACTCGCCGCCCGACAGGGTGCCGCTGGTGCGGTCGAGGTTCAGATAGTCGAGGCCGACATTGTTGAGGAAGCCGAGGCGCTCGACAATTTCCTTGAGGATGGCTTTGGCGATCTGGTTCTGCTGGTCGGTGAGGTGCGCGGGGAGGGTGGAGAAGAAGCCGAGCGCGTCCACCACCGAGCGGCGGGTGGACATGGAGATGTCCTCGCCCGCGATCTTGACGGCGCGCGCTTCGGGTTTGAGGCGGGCGCCGTGGCAGGTCTCGCACGGCATGGCGGTTTGGTATTTGCTCAGTTCCTCGCGCATCCAGGCGGAGTCGGTCTGGAGGAGGCGGCGGTTGAGGTTGCCGATGACGCCTTCGAAGGGTTTTTTGACCTCGTAAGATTTTTTGCCGTCTACGAACTTTAGCGTGACCGGCTTGCCTGCGGTGCCGTGGAGGATGATGATTTTGACCTCTGGGGGGAGGTCTTGCCACGGGGTTTCCAGGTTGAAGCCGAACTCCTTCGCGAGAGAGCCGAGGACTTGCATGTAATAGGGGCTGGGCGGGTTGGATTTGGCCCAGGGGACTATGGCGCCCTTTTTGAGGGTGAGATGTTCGTTGGGGACGACTAGTTCGGGGTCGAATTCCTGGCGTTCTCCGAGGCCGTCGCAGGCGGGGCAGGCGCCTTGCGGGGCGTTGAAGGAGAAGAGGCGGGGTTCGATCTCGGGGATGGTGAAGCCGCTGACGGGGCAGGCGAAATTTTCGCTGAAGACTATGCGGTTGTCGGGGATGCCGGCGTTTTTCATTTTTCCGGGGGTTGCTCCCCTCTCCCCGGCCTTGGTCAGAGGCACGTGACTCTGACCAACCCCTGAAGGGGAGAGGGAGTCTAGGGTGCCGTCCGCCAAATCCACATAGGCAAGGCCGTCGGCGAGTTTCAGGGCTTGTTCGAAGCTGTCGGCGAGGCGGGTGGACATGTCGGCGCCCACGGCGAGGCGGTCCACGACGACTTCGATGTCATGCTTGTATTTCTTGTCGAGGGCGGGGGCGTCTTCGATCAGGTACATTTCGCCGTCGATGCGGACGCGGGTGTAGCCTGCCTTCTGCCATTCCAGCAGTTCTTTCTTATACTCGCCCTTGCGGCCGCGGACGACGGGGGCGAGGAGGTAGAAGCGGGTGCCCTCCGGCAATTGCATCACGCGGTCGACCATCTGGCTGACGGTCTGGGCGCTGATCGGCTCGCCGGTCGCGGGGGAATAGGGGATGCCGACGCGCGCCCAGAGGAGGCGCATATAGTCGTAGATTTCGGTGACGGTCGCGACCGTGGAGCGGGGGTTGCGGCTGGTCGTCTTCTGTTCGATCGAGATGGCGGGAGAAAGGCCGTCAATATGTTCGACGTCCGGTTTCTGCATCATCTCAAGGAACTGGCGGGCGTAGGCGGAGAGGCTCTCCACATAGCGGCGCTGACCCTCAGCATAGATGGTGTCGAAGGCTAGGGAAGATTTGCCCGACCCCGACAGGCCGGTGATGACGATCAGGCTGTCGCGGGGTAGATCGACGTCCACGCCCTTGAGGTTGTGCTCACGCGCGCCGCGTACGGAAATTGTGGTCAGACTCATGGGGCGTGTTGTTCCAGATTTGTTCTTTGGGAGCAAGGCCGTTGCCGGGCTATGGGCGCGGATATGGGATAGCAGGCGGCGGCTCGCAAGCGGCCCATGCTTTCCAGCGCGAGCAGGCGGCGGGTCACCGAAAGGTAGAGCGATATTAACCGATCAGGTGTATAAGGGCCGCGACGGGAAAGCTGCGGCGGTGGCGTCTCGACTTCTGTAGATATGAGAGATCCCGGATAGCCCGACAGCATCCCGGATACGCCCCCGGCCGTCCCTTGCGCCGGGGGCGTTTTCTTGTTCGGCCATTTTCGACGAGTGGTGTTTTACGCTACGACAACAAGGCTTTTTGGGATCGACAGAGGCCGCTGGCCTGTTTAAATCTGCGCCCTGCCGGAAGGACTGACGGGTCCCAGCCTTCGCGGCTTTATCGCGGACCAGGTCGCCTGAAGAGCGACGAGTCCCAAGCAGTTCAATCGAAGGGGGACCATCATGACATTTTTTATCAATCGCACCGGCGGTGCCATGCTGGCGGCACTGTCTGCCACCGTGTTGATGAGTGCGGCGGCGCAGGCGAGCGTCATTCCGTTTGAATCCAACGGCCGTACGATCGATGTGCGCTATGACGATCTGGACCTGTCGAAGAAGTCGGGTCAGCAGGAATTGAATGCCCGTATCCGGCGCGCTGCGGTGAAGGTTTGCCCCGGCCGGACCATGCAGGATTTGCGGTCCTGTCAGATCGCGGCGGTGGATCATGTCCGTGAACCGGTCGCCATCGCGATCGCCAAGGCGCAGGGCAAGGATGCGAGCCGCTTTGCCGAGGTGGGCAAGGATAAGGTGCCTGGCGCGGGGAATTGAGGCTTTGCGTTTGAGGGGGAGGAGTGATCGGCTCTTCATCGCTGGCGTTGCGCTGGCCCACCCCCTAACCCTTCAAACGAGTCACGTGCCTCGTTTGAACGCTTGCGGGAGGGGGGACATTGAGCGCTGGAGGATGCTCTGGGAACCGGCCATCGGGACTGGCCGTTGATCCTGCGTGGCGCGCGACGTTCGTGCGCTGAGGAGAACAAGATGAGCGACAAGACCGATATTCGTCCCAACAGCCGTGAAGAAGCGCATGATGAGCGTCCCACGGATGCGCAGGACCATGCCGTCACCCCCGAGGAGCAGCTGGAGGAAGGGTTGATGGACAGTATGGATGCGTCCGATCCGCCGTCGGCCACCAAGCCGGGCGACCATGGCGACCCGGTTCCTTCGTCGGGATTCCACGAAGAAGAAGATGAGGATGAGAAGGCGGGGCGATAGACGGCGGCGATATTGGTGATATGATCCATGGGCGAGGCGAACCGGATCGGCGGTGGCCGGGCGGTTCGCCAAGCGCATGACGCTGCAAGGTGAGAGGAGCCTTATTGATGCCGACTTCCGCTACTCCCGCGATCGAACGCATTGCCCGGGTGCTGGCCGGACGCCAGCTGAGCCTGAATGGCGAGGGCGATGATCCCCATGCGGCGGGCGCGGTGGATGCGAGCTGGCAAAACTATCTGGATGATGCCTATGCGATCCTCCACACGCTGCGGGAGCCCGATGAGCAGATGGCGCAGGCGGGCGACGTTACTGTGTGGCGCAGCATGATTGGCGCGGTGTTGGAACGGCGAGCCTGACGCAGCGATTGGCGGGGCGGGCTGCCCATGCCATAATGGGCGGATGAGCGGCCCTGCACTGAAGATCAAGATACAGCTTTATTGTGGTGACGAGATCGCCATGGGGCCGGGCAAGGCCGACCTGCTGGATGCGATCGCCAGCGAGGGGTCGATTTCGGCGGCTGGGCGGAAGCTGAAGATGAGCTATCGGCGCTGCTGGATGCTGGTGGACGTGATGAACCGATGCTGGTCCGCGCCGCTGGTGGCGACGTCCAGCGAGGGCGCGGTGCTGACGGATTTGGGGCTTAGCGTGCTTGCCCAATATCGGGGGTTGCAGAAGGCGGCGGCGAGTGCGGCGGGGCGGTCGCATTGGCCCGACCTTGCACGCGAGTTGCGGGGCGAGCCGTTGCCGGTTCAGGCGGACGAGTGAGGAGGATGCGTCGGCACTTGGGCATTGCGTAGGATGCCGGGGGTGGCGTGGTTTCGCGGGTTCTCAACGGGATGTTGCTTAAGGTTTTGCGTTTTGGGGCGTGGCTGGTGGCCGCGCCCTATTTTGGTTCACGCGGAGGCGCGGAGGCGCGGAGGCGCGGAGGTCAGGCGTCAGCTTTGTCCTTGAGGCGAGGCTTGGGAGCTGGATAGAGGTTAAGTCTGGGGCGCTCGCTTCGCCTTCTGATTGTGCTTCCGTATCGCTGCCGTTGCGCGTGATATATTTTCGCGCGGAGAACGCAGAAGGCGCAGAGGGAGGGTTTGCGGCTTGCCGTTGCTTAAGGACCCGATGCTATTTGGTAAGGGGGCTTTGCTGCCTCCTTTTATCGCTTTCACAAAAATTACATGTTGCGACGCACAAGGAAAAGTGATTCCCTGTAGTTGTCGGCAGAACCGGCGCTTAAGCTTACAGTAACCATGTTGGGCGCATGTTCTGCTGATCGACTTGAAGTCGGAGGGCAAGAGCATGGGCACCAATGCAAGACCGGCTGACGGGGCAATCACCCTGGCTGAATTGCGCGAATTCGCCAGTTTCCCGTCTGCCACGCAGCGCTATATCCGCCGGTCGCTGGACATCGGCCTCCACCGCCGCGACGCCATGAAGCTATGGTCGCGCGACATGGTGGAGGAAGCGAGCATCCGCGCGCAGGCCCGCATCTACGGGCGGCTGGATGAGATCAAGGCGCGGGTGCCCGATGACAGCGGGCTGGACCAGATGGAGCCGTTCATGGCGCCGCTGGTGACGATTTCGGCTTTCGATTTGGGGCAGGACAGGCTGAGCAGCTTTTCGGCCTACCGGTTTTTGTATGAACGGCTGTTGGGGGCGGGGGCCAGGCCGTGGTTGCCGGGCGCGTTCTGCGCGGCGGCGAGCTTGCCGCATCTGCATCCTGAGAAGCGGCGGGCGCTGTTGCAGTCGATCAGCGAGGCGGCGGCGACGGCGGTGGGGTGGTCTAACCGGGAGCCGACCTTCTATCCGGAGTGGGTGGAGAAGGTGGATATGAGCAAGGCGAATTGAGCTTTTGCTGGCGTTCCTCCGGGGGAGGGGCGATATGATTGAAGCGAGGCGGTGGCGGCCGTGAGGATTGCCGCGCCTTCGAAATGTTATGCTTCGATCGCCGCTTGACCGCAGAGGCGAATGCCATAGCTTTGCACCGGCTTTTTTTGAGGGTCTGCGATGTCCTACGCTCTGTCCGCCCGGATGACCTTCGACAACATGCTCGGCAGCCTCGATCACCTTGTCGGGAAAGCTATCGATTCTGGGATGACGGATGATGTGCTCGCGGAGAGACTGACCGACGACATGTTTCCGCTGGAGATGCAGTTTCGCGTGGCTCTGAACCAAGTATTGCTGGCACTGAATCAAGTCGCCGGGCAGAGCGTCGCACTCGAAGTTGTATCGTATAAATCACTCGCGGAGGTTGCCGAACGCATTGCGGTGGTTCGATCGCTAAACGATCGAGCAGTCCCCGCTGGTTGGGCAGACGCCGACACAGTCGTCGATCTCACATTGCCCAATGGCATCCGCTTCCTTATGTCGTCGGAGGAGGATATTCGCGACTGGATCATGCCGAACTTCTACTTTCACGTAACAATGGCATATGCGTTGCTGCGCAACGCGGGATTGGACATCGGCAAGATGGATTTTCTGCCGCATATGGAGCGCCATAAAGCTTTGCCCGCGTAGCAGAAGCGGTTCCTCTGGCGGTTCAGCCGACTGTCGACGGTTTCTGGACCAGTTATCCATTCACGATCGTACCGCCGTTGGGGTGGAGGACCTGGCCGGACATGTAGCTGCCGTCCTCGCACGCCAGGAAGAGGAATGCGGGGGCTACTTCGTTGGGTTGGCCGGGGCGGCCCATGGGGACTGACTCGCCGAAATGTTCGAGCTTTTCCGGGCTCGCGCCGCCCGAGGGGTTGAGCGGGGTCCAGATCGGGCCGGGGGCTACGGCGTTGACGCGGATGCCGTCTTTTACGAGATTTTCCGACAGGCTACGGGTGAAGGCGGTGATGGCGCCTTTCGTGCTGGAATAGTCGAGCAGTTCCGACGAGCCCTGATACATGGTGACGCTGGTGCAGTTGACGATGGCGGCGCCTTTTTGGAGGTACGGGCGTGCTGCTTGCGTCAGGAAGAACATGCCGAAGATGTTGGTCTGGAAAGTGCGGCGCAGCTGTTCTTCGGTGATGTCGGTGATGTCCTGATCGGGATGTTGTTCGCCCGCGTTATTGACCAGGATGTCGAGGCGGCCGAAGCGGTCGATTACCTGTTTGACGGCGTCGTCGCAGAAGGATTTTTTGCCAATGTCCCCGGCGATGGTGAGGACCTGTTGGCCTTCGGCCTCGACGATCTGGGCAGTCTTCTTCGCGTCGTCATGTTCGCAGAGGTAGAGGATGGCGACGTCGGCGCCTTCGCGGGCGTAGAGGGCGGCGACGGCTCGGCCGATGCCGCTGTCCGCGCCGGTGATGAGAGCGACTTTTCCGGCGAGGCGGCCGGAGCCGGGATAGCGGGGTTCCCATTCGGGCTTGGGTTCCAGCTTGCTTTCGTGGCCGGGCAAGCCGTCTTCGTGGATCATCTCTTCATGATTGTCGGATTGGGTGTCGGACATGGCGCATCTCCTTTCCTCGGCCAACACTTGGGTTGGGGGATGGTTCATGCGCTTGCGGCAGGGCGGGTCGCCTAGCCGCCCGTGCTGCGATTTTCCCAGATGGCGATCGGGGCGTCCGCACCCGGTATTTCCATGCGGACTTCGCGCAGGGTGACAGCGAGGACGCATACGGGCCGCTGTTCGATCCCTAGCGGCTGGGCGCAGTGGACCGGGCCGTTTCCGGGCACCCGTTCAATGCGGCCGATAAGCCTGAGCCTCAGCCCGCGCGAGGGGGTGAAATCTTCAGGGGCGAGGCGCAGTACTTTTTCGAAGGGGCGGCCGTGGCGCCACAGGTCGTTGCCGTCATTCTGGCCGAATTGGGCGAGGGCCAGGCTTTGGTCGGGCGTGGGCGCGGTTCCGTCCGGTTCGGGCGCGGTGGCTTTTGCAGGGGCGGGGCATTCGTCGTTGGTGGACCAGGGGCGCAGCATCCAGAAGCCCTCGGCATCATGGCCGTCCCCTTGCGTGGGGAGTCCGAGATCGGCGGCTTTCCACGAAATCGGCCTGACATGGACGCGGAGCACGCCGGCCGCTTCATCATAGCGCCAGCGCATGGGGGCAGTGCTGTCCTTTTCCGCAGCGCCCGAGCAGCCGAAGGGGAGGGAGAGATCGAACCGCTGGCCCACGGCCCCGGCGATGTCGTCCGGCAGCGGCTTGCCCGATGACAGGGCGTCGGCGGCGCGGCGGGCGAGGTCGGCTATCTCCGCGCGGCCCCAGAGGCGCGGCAATTGCGGCTGTACCGGGATGGGCGGGGGGATGACGGTGACGGGGGCAGGCGCGGGCGGCGGAGCCTTGGGCGCTGTGCCGCGTCCAAGAAGGAAGCCGCCCGCCCCGACCGCGATAAAAGCTGCAAGCCCTGCGGCTATGGCGAGCCGACTGGTCCTGGCACTGGGTTCACGCATAAGCCATTGATAGCAAATCGAGCATCATCCTCCAGAAGATAATCATCTTTTTTCCGCCTTGCTGCGTTGACAGGGGCGGCAGCAGGCACGAGGCAGGGGGCGCATGACGATTGACCAAGTTCTGACGCTGCTGGTGCTGGCCGCCGTCGTCGCGGCGCTGATCTGGGACAAGGTGCGCGCCGATGTCGTTGCGCTGTCCGGGGCGGCGGTGCTGTTGATGACGGGCGTGGTGCGGCCGGTCGATGTGCAGGGCGCCTTTGCAAGTCCTGCGATCATCGCGCTCGCGTCGTTGTTCGTCATTGCCTATGCGCTGGAGCTGTCGGGGCTGCTCGACCGGGCGATTGCGATGGCGGTGGCGATGTGCAGGCGGATGGGCGCGACCGGCATGTGGCTGCTGCTGTCGATGATCGGCGCGGCGTCCTGCTTCCTCAATTCGACGCCGATCGTGGTGCTGGGCGCGCCGGTCGTTCGCGACGTTGCCAATACGTTGGGCCTTTCGCCCAAGCGGTTCCTGATGCCGTTGTCCTATATCACCATCCTGACCGGCTGCTGCACGTTGATCGGCACATCGACCAATCTGCTGGTGGACGACATGGCGAGCGTGGCGGGGCAGCCGCGCTTTGGCATTTTCGAGATTACGCCGGTGGGGTTGCCGATGGCGTTTGCGGGTGGGCTGTACCTTTTCCTGTTCAGCAAGAAGCTGCTGGGCGGCCGTCATGAGGCGGACGAGCGGGAGGGGGAAGCGCAGCCGATCGATACCATGCATGTGTACAGCGCGCAGGTGGGTGATCCGGCGGTGTTTGCCGAGCCCCGGCCGCTGAAGCCCGCGAAGGCGGCGATCGCGCTGGGTGTTTTTGCGGCGGCGGTGGGGCTGGCGGCGATCGATGTCGCGCCGATCGCGGCGAGCGCCTTTGCAGGGGCGGTGGTGCTGATCCTGTTGCGGGTGATCAGCGCGGATGAGGCCTATAGTGGGCTGCGGCCGCAGATATTGATTCTGATCGCGGGCATGGTGGTGATCGGCATCGCGATGGAGCAGAGCGGGCTGGCGGCGGACGCCTCGCGGATGCTGATCGGCAGCGTGCATGGGTTGAGCCCGCTGATCGCGCTGGTGGTGTTGTATCTGGTGACGATGGTGCTGACGGAGTTGCTGTCGAATGCGACGGTGGCGGTGCTGGTGACGCCGGTCGCGGTGGCGCTGGCGGATAGTCTGGCGGTCAGTCCCCGGCCGTTTCTGGTAGCGGTGATGATGGCGGCGAGCGCGGCCTTTGCGACGCCCTTTGGCTATCAGACCAATGTCATCGTCTATCAGATGGGCGGCTATCGCTACATGGATTTCGTGCGGGTGGGATTGCCTTTGAACCTGATCACCTGCGTGGTCGCGGTCGCGGCGATCAGTATGTTTTTTCCGTTCTGATCAGGCCGGGCGCGAGCCGCAGGACAAGGAAACCGGCGGTGGCGGAGGCGAGTGAGCCGAGCAGGATGCCGAGCTTTGCCGCATCGCCTGTATCCGGATGGGGGGCGAAGGCGAGGCCGCCGATGAAGAGGCTCATGGTGAAGCCGATGCCGCAAAGGAGGGCGACGCCATAGACCTGTGTCCATGTGGAGTGGGCCGGGCGGCTGGCCCAGCCGAGGCGGGACAGGAGCCAGACGGTGCCGAATATGCCTAGTTGCTTGCCTGCGAAAAGGCCGAGCGCGATGCCGAGCGGGACGGGCTGAGCGAGGTCGTCTGGTGCGACCCCGCTTAGGGACACTCCTGCATTGGCGAAACCGAACAGCGGGACGATGGCATAGGCTACCCAGGGGTGGAGGCCATGTTCGAGGCGGGACAGGGGCGAATGCTGGTCGTCGGGCGCGGCTGGGGTCTTTCGCAAGGGGATGGTCATCGCCACGGCGACCCCGGCCAGCGTGGCGTGGATGCCGGATTGCAGCACGCAGAACCAGACGAAGATGCCGATCAGTACATAGGGCCAGAGGCTGTTGACACCCGCGCGATTGCAGAGCGCGAGGCAGGCCAGACCTGCGACGGCCAGGGCGAGCGGCAGTAGGTTGAGCTGTCCACTATAGAAGAGGGCGATGATGAGAACGGCGATCAGATCGTCGATGATCGCCACGGCCGCGAGGAATATCTTGAGCGATCCCGGTACGCGCGGGCCGAGGAGGGCGAGCACGCCGAGGGCAAAGGCGATGTCGGTGGCGGCGGGGATCGCCCAGCCGCGAAGGCCGGTGGCGTCCCCCCGGTTGATGGCGACATAGATGAGGGCGGGCATGACCACGCCCGCCGCTGCTGCAAGGCCGGGCAGCAGGCGGTCGGGCCATCGGGCGAGTTGCCCGTCCAGCACCTCCCGCTTGATTTCGAGGCCCACGATCAGGAAGAACAGCGCCATGAGCCCGTCGTTGATCCAGTGGAGCAGGCTGAGCCCCGCCAGGTCGATGTGGAGCGTGTGGAAATAGTCGGCCGACAGGGCGGAGTTGGCGACGAGCATCCCCAGAGCCGCAGCCGCGATCAGGATGATGCCGCCTGCCGCTTCCGCCGCGAGGAAGGCGCGCATCATCGAGACGGGGCGGGTGATCAGGGGAGAAACGCTCATCCCGCTGTTCTAACGGCCAATTCGGCGCAGGGCCACTGCTTCCGGTCGGTGGATCAGTGCGTTTCCATGCGGAGCCGGTCGGCGAGTTGCTCGATTTCGAAGGGTTCGAGAATCCAGGTGCGGGTCTTGCGCCCCGCTCGGTGAATGGGTTGCGTCAGGAGGACGCGGGCCTGTTCGCGGGCGTGCGGCTTGAAGACCGCGAAATGTTGGGCGCAGTCACGGATCGTGCCGATGACCGGGGCGCGGCCTTCAAGGTCGATCAGGGTAGCGGGCTGATCCCAGGGGATTGCGGATGTCGGATGATCGTTCATTCACTTGCGCCTGTAACGGAAATACCAGACCTCATGGCCGAGGCGGCGGGCCTTTGCCTCATAGCGGGTTTCGGGCCAGCCGCCGGGGCGGGTGAGGAAGTCCTTGGGTTCGCTCGCCAGCCAGTCGAAGTCGGGGTGGCCGTTCATCACCATCATCGCCCAGCGGAGATAGACGGGGTGATCGGTGCCGAAGCGGAACTCGCCGCCGGGCTTCAGCTTGCGGGCGATCATTTCGACCGGGCCGGGGTTCATCATGCGGCGCTTGGCGTGGCGGGCCTTGGGCCAGGGGTCGGGATGGAGGAGGTAGACGAAGCTCAATGCGCCATCGGGGATGCGGGCGAGGACCTGGAGCGCGTCGCCCATATGGAGGCGGATGTTGCCGAGCGCCTGATCGCGGACATGGCCGAGCGCGGTGACGACGCCGTTCAGGAAAGGCTCGCAGCCGATGAAGCCATGGTCGGGCAGCAGATCGGCGCGATAGGCGAGATGTTCGCCGCCGCCAAAGCCGATTTCGAAATGCAGGGGGCGGTCGTAACCGAAGAGGTTGGCGGCGGTGATCTCCCCTTCTTCCGGGATGGAGAGAGCGGGGAGCAGCGTATCGACCAGCTCCTGCTGACCGGCGCGGAGCTTGTGGCCCGACTGACGGCCATAGAGGCGGTTGAGCGTGGTGGGGTCGCCGGATTTGTGCGCGGTCATGGGCGCGCGCTTAGCCGCGTGGCGCAGCGGGAGCAAGCGGGTAGCTGTTGTGCCTCCCGCACCCGCGTTGAGGAGCGGTACGGGGCGGGAGGCACAGTAGGGTGTGTGGGGGTTCAGCCCATGACGGGCTGCAAATGGCGACTTTCTGCGCTTCCGGTGCTCACGTACTGAAGTACGCTGCGCGCCAGTTCTCGAAATTCACCATTTTCGCCGCGTCCTGAACTGAATCCCCACACACCCTAGGCCACGGCCGGGTCCTGCGGCCGGGCTTTGGCTTGCCGGGAGAAAGAGAAGAAAAGACCGGAAGCCGGTCCTTCAGCTCAGTGGCATTTCATGAAGCGGCCCTTGGCGTCCTTGCACGGGCCTTTTTTGGCGACCGGCTTGGGCGGGCATTTGATGAATTTGCCTTTCGCGTCCTTGCAGGGGGCGGCGAGCGCGGGGGTGGCGCTGGCGCCCAGGAGCGCGAGGCAGGCAAGAGCGGAGGTCAAAAACCGGGTCATCGCCTGTTCTCCTTGGGAGGAGGGGTTGCCGGACCCGACAGGGGGCCAAGTCCGGCAAGGCATGTATGTGCCGGGATTGGGCGGAAACCTAGTGAACTTTTCGTCATGTTGCGCCCATGAAAAAGCGGCGCGCAAGGCCATTGCCCGCGCGCCGCTTTTCATCTGTGGCGGGGTAAAGCGCTTAGAGCGCGGCCTTCAGCTTTTCGACCAGATCGGTACGTTCCCACGGGAAGAAGTCGCCTTCCGCCTTGCGGCCGAAATGGCCGTAAGCAGCGGTCGGGCGATAGATGGGCTTGTTGAGGCCGAGATGGGTGCGGATGCCGCGCGGGGTGAGGCCGCCCAGTTCCTTGATCGACTTGATCGCTTCCTCGATCTTCGCATCATCGACGCTGCCGGTGCCGTGGGTGTCGACATAGAGCGACAGCGGCTCCGACACGCCGATGGCGTAGGCGAGCTGGATCGTGCAGCGGCGGGCGAGCCCGGCGGCGACGATGTTCTTGGCGAGATAGCGGGTGATGTAGGCGGCCGAACGGTCAACCTTGGTCGGGTCCTTGCCCGAGAAGGCGCCGCCGCCATGGGGCGATGCGCCGCCATAGGTGTCGACGATGATCTTGCGGCCGGTGAGGCCCGCGTCGCCGTCAGGGCCGCCGATTTCGAAGCTGCCGGTGGGGTTGATGTGATAGACGGTTTCGTCGGAGAGCAGATCGCCGGGCAGGACTTCGGCGATGACGCCCTTCACATATTCCTTCAGTTCCGCTTCGTTGGCGCCTTCGTCATAGCCCTTGGCATGCTGGGTCGAGACGACGATCGCGGTGGCGGCGGCGGGCTTGCCATTTTCGAAGCGCAGCGTGACCTGGCTCTTGGCATCTGGCTCAAGGAAGGGTGCGCGGCCGGAGTGGCGGTCGGCGGCCATCTTGGCGAGGATCTTGTGGCTGTAGTCCAGCGTGGCGGGCATGAGGTCGGGCGTTTCGTCGCAGGCGAAGCCGAACATGATGCCCTGGTCGCCAGCGCCTTCGTCCTTGTTACCGGCGGCGTCGACGCCCTGCGCGATGTGCGCGGATTGGGCGTGGAGGTTATTTTCGAAGCGGAAGCTTTCCCAGTGGAAGCCTTCCTGCTCATAGCCGATGCGCTTTACGGTTTCGCGGACGGCGCGTTCGATCTCTTCCTGTGCGCCGGGAGCCCACTGGTCATTTTCATAGACGCCCTTGCAGCGGATTTCGCCAGCCAGCACCACGAGCTGGGTCGTGGTGAGCGTTTCGCAGGCGATGCGGGCTTCGGGGTCCTTCGACAGGAACAGATCGACGATGGCGTCGGAAATCTGGTCCGCGACCTTGTCGGGATGGCCTTCGGACACGGATTCCGAGGTGAAGAGATAGTTGCTGCGCATGGGACTCCCGTAAGCCAAGCTGGCGTGAAAGCGACATAAAGAAAAGTTTATGTGCCCCTATTAGCCCTTCACCCTACGGATGGCAATGGCCAGTCCGGCCAGCAGAGCCATGAACAGGAGGGATGCCCAATTACCTAAATGGGCAAAGAGCGTGGGCGGCAGCGCGGGGGGCAGCGCGCCGTCGAGATAGCCGGCGCGGTGGAGGCCGAGGGCGCGCAGGACGTGGCCGCGCGCGTCGATCACCGCTGACACGCCGGTGGGGGTGGAGCGGATGATGGGTATGCCTTCCTCGATCGCGCGCAGGCGGGCCTGGGCGAGATGCTGGACTGGCCCCCAGTTGCCGAACCAGGCGTCGTTGGACGGGTTGAAGAGGAAAGCGGGGCGGTTCTTCGCGTCGATCACATGGCCGGAGAAGATGATTTCGTAGCAGATCTGGACGCCCATCTTGAGTTCGGGGCGACCGAGGGTGGCGGGGAGGGTGAGGCTTTGCGGGCCGGGGCCGGGCCAGAAGTCAGCGTCTCCGGGGACCAGGCGGGACAGGCCGATTGGCTGGAGGAGGGCGCGCATGGGGAGATATTCGCCATAGGGGACGAGATGCGCTTTGTCATAGCGGCCGAGTAGTTGCGCCTGAGGGGAGACGATGAAGAGGCTGTTGTTCGCTCCGGCGAGGGCGTCGGTGGTGACACCGTTTTCCTCGACCTGCTTGAAATAGACTTTGGTTGCGCCGGTCATCAGCAGGTCGCCGGGGCCGAGCAGCGCGGCGAGGCGCGCGCGCCATTGCGGCTCCATGTCGAGATAGGCGGGGATGGCGGCTTCGGGCCAGAAGATGAGGCGCGGGGCTGGGCGGGGCGTGCCGGAAAGGGTGGCTAGGGTGCGGAAGTGGGCTTCTTCCAGTGCTGGCGAGTATTTTTCGTCCTGGCCTATGTTGGGTTGGACTACGCGGATGCGGGGGGCGCCTGCGGGGGTTTGCGGGGCAGGTGTGAGGAGGCTCCAGAGGGCTAGGGCGGCGAGGGGTGCGGCGATGGCGGCGGCGGGGCGGAAGTGACGCTTGATCGCGAGGAGGATGGCTCCGGCGGCGAGGATGGTGAGGCCGCCTACGCCATAGGTGCCGATCACCGTTGCCGCGATAGTGATGCCGGTGGGGAGCAGGGTGACGCCGAGGGGGTTCCAGGCGAAGCCGGTGAAGGCGGTCGCGCGGAGATATTCGCTGGCTATCCAGCAGGCGGCGAAGATGAGGGTGAAGGGGGTGCTACCGCCCACCCCGCTGCGACTAGGCGGCAGAGCCGCCAAGTCTCGCTGCCCTTCAAACGAGTCACGTGCCTCGTTTGAACGCTTGCGGGAGGGGAGTTTGTTAGACAACCACCATGCGCTCAGCGTCGCAAGGCCGGGATAAACCGCTAGATAGAGCGAGAGTAGGACCACCGCGCCATAGCCGAACCAGTGGGGCATGGCGTCCTGGAAGGTGAAGGCGTGGGCGATCCAGTTGAGGCCGAGGGTGAAGTGGCCGAGGCCGAACAGCCAGCCGCGCGTGAAGGCGGCGCGGCGGGTGGGGGCGGTTTCGATGAGCCAGAGGAGCAGCGCGAAGCAGGCGAGGGTGACTGGCCAGAGCTTGAGCGGTTCAAATCCGGTGGCGGCGATGAAACCGGCGAGCAGGGCGGTGAGCTTTGGGAAGCGGGCGAGCAGTTGCATCATTGGGGCAGATCAGCGGATCGAGGCCATGGTGGCGTGGCTGCACTTGTCGTTCTTGTGCCCGCCGCCCGACAGCATCGATGCCGCGATGAAGCCGCCGACCACAAGGACCAAGAAGCCCGCAGAGAGGAGGCCCAGATATTTCTCGATGAACGCCTTTATCGGGCGGCCGAATTTCCAGAAGAGGAAGCCGACCAGCATGAACTGGAAGGCTCGCGACAGGATGCTGGCCCAGAGGAAGGTGAAGAGCGACAGGCCGATGAAGCCTGCCGTGATGGTGATGAGCTTGAAGGGGATGGGCGTTGCGCCCTTCACCAATATGATTTCCGCGCCATAGTCGCGCAGATAGCAGGCGGCGACGGGGAATTTGGCGGCAAGGCCGAGGGCGTGGAGGATTTGTTGTCCGACGGCCTCATAGAGGAAATGGCCGATCGCATAGCCGAGCATGCCGCCCAATACCGAGGCGATGGTGCAGATGAGGCCGAAGCGGATCGCCCGTTCCGGCCGGGCAAGGCACATGAGGCCAAGCAGCGGGTGCGGGGGGATGGGGAAGAAGCTGCTCTCCATGAAGGAGATGACGAAGAGCCAGCGTTCGGCATGGGCGTGGGCGGCTTTGGCCAGCGTCCATTGATAAAGCTTGGTGAGCATCGGAGGCGGGCCTAGCGGAGATTGCCGGGGACGGCCAGCGCTTTCATCCCATTACGGAGTTGCAACATCGTGAAGGCGTTGACGCGGTGAGAACGGCTCGGCATCACCCCTCTTCTCCGCATCAGCAGCCCGGCCGGTTTTTTGTGACGATTTCCAACCCATCATGGTCGAAAGTGCGCGAGCGTGGTGGGGGATTGATCTTTGCGCTGGGGCTGAACGCGCTGCTGGTGCTGGCCTTGCTGACATTGGCGCCGGGTCTTGATCCCCAGAAGGTTGATCCGCGCAATCCGGTGACGTTCGAAATGGCCGCTGCGCCTGAACCTCAAGCCGAGAAAAGCCCCGAGCGGGCCGAAAAGAAGGAAAAGGCGGCGGCGCCGGAGAAGAAGGAAAAGGAACCCGACAAGCCGCGCAAGCCGGTCGAGAAACCCGTCGTGACGCCGGTCGAAAAGCCGATCGTGACTTTGCCGCCGACCAAGCAGCCGTTCCTGCAACTGGACAGCGCGCAGATGGCGGTGGCGGACATCGGCAAGATGCCCAAGACGGATGACAGCCAGAGCGCGGGCACAGCCGGGCAAGGGAATAGCCGCATGGCGGCGGGGCCGGGCGAAGGGCCAGGCGGCGTCCAGCTGTTCGAGGCGGAATGGTATCGGCGGCCAACGCCTGCGGAACTGGGCGGCTATATGCCCGCCAATGCGCCCGCCGGTGGATGGGGGCTGGTGGCGTGCAAGACGGTGGAGAATTTCCGGGTCGAAAATTGTCAGGCGCTGGGGGAATCGCCGCAGGGGTCGGGCTTTGCGCGGGCCGTTCGGCTGGCGGCATGGCAGTTCCTGGTGCGCCCGCCGCGCGTCAATGGGAAGGCGATGGTCGGGAGCTGGGTGCGGATCAGGATCGACTATAGCCGCGCGCCTGCCAACAGCGGTGGGGCGGGCATGTGAATTTAGGTTGCATTTCGATACCTATATGAGATGAGGTGTCCCGTCGATTAGTAGGGAGACTCTCATGATCATCTATGGCGCGCGTCCATCGCCCTTCGTCCGTAAAGTTATCGTCTTTGCCGCCGAGAAGGGGCTGGCGGTGGAAGTGAAGCCCGGCGGCTTTGGCCAGGGCGGTGAGATTTTCGAGCGGGCGTCGCCTTTCGGAAAGATGCCCGCGTTTCAGGATGGTGATTTCCTGATCAGCGACAGCAGTGCGATCATAACCTATATGGATGCCGTCAAGCCCGATCCTGCGTTGATCCCGACAGAGCCGAAAGCGCGTGCGCGGACGATCTGGTATGAGGAGTTTGGCGATACCATCGTGCAATCCGCCGGGGCCGCGATCTTTTTCAATCGAATGGTTGCTCCGTTGCTGGGGATGCCGCAGGATTTAGTGGCGGCAGACCGGGCGGAGGCGGAGCAGCTTCCGAAGATTGGCGATTATATTGAGAAAATCCTTCCGGAAAGCGGCTTTCTGGTGGAGGATCGCTTTACCCTGGCCGATATTGCGGTTGCCTGTCCGCTGATCAATGTCGGCTATTGCAGTTCGAGCTTGAAAGGCGGGCGCTGGCCGCGGCTGGAGCAATGGTTGGAGAAAATCTGCGCGCGGCCGAGTTTTGCCGATGCGCTGGCGGCGGAAATGAAGGGCATTGAAGCCATGCGGGCATCCTGAACGAACCTATATGGAACATTATGCTTGACATCGTCACGCTGTTCTGGCAGTTATGTCGATATTGGGAATTGTGAGTCGCCGGGATGGTGACGCGGCAAGGGCTGGTCCGGAAGGACTGGCCCTTTTTCGTTGGGATAGTGGGGGGCGAGGGGATGGGGCAAGAGGACGGCGCGAAGGTGGTGCGGCGTTTTTCCGGCAAGGCCAGCGATGCGCCCGACAGGGAATTGATCGTGCAGCGGAGCCAGCGCGGCGCGGCCGGTAGCGGGGCGCAGATGCGTGCGGTGCGCCGGGACGGCTGGACTGTCGAGCGGCGCAAGGTCTTCATGGAGACGCTGGCGGCGACTTGCAACGTCAGCGAGGCGGCGCGGGTGGCGGGGAAGAACCTGTCGAGCGCCTATTATCAGAAGCGGCGCGATCCCGGCTTTGCGCGGGAATGGGCGCAGGCGCTGGGCGTCGGCTATGCCGAACTGGAGGCGCTGCTGCTGCGCCAGGCGCTGTTCGGTACGGAAGAGGAAGAGGTCGTGCTGGACGGCGAAGGGATAGTGAAGAGCCGGAAGGTGAAGCGCGGGCATCCCAATGCGGTAGGGGTGCGGCTGCTGGTGCAGCATCGGCGCGAGGCGGGGGAGAGGCTGGCGGCGGATGCGGTTGAGAGGCCGGACGGGGCGGATGCGGTCGAGCGGTTGCGGGAGGCGTTGGAGAGGGTGCGGGAGAGGCGTGGGGAGGGGTGATTTGGGGGGTGAGCAAAGCTTCTCCCTCTCTCCTTTAGGGGAGGGGAATTGTCGCTGACTCTTTCATTCCGTCATGCCAGCGGAGGCTGGCATCTCTGGCGATAGCGTTCGGTCTGGCCTCATGAGATCCCAGCTTTTGCTGGGATGACGTGGAGGTGGAAGGTTCACCGCACTGCTTCGGGCGCATGTCTCAGGTGGAGCAGGGGGTAGGGGCGGCCTTGGCCGTCCTTTTCCGAACGGCCGGTGCGGGCGAAGCCCATGCGTTCGTAGAAGGTGAGAGCACCTTCATTCTGTTCGTTGACGTCGGTGGTCATAGCCGGGTGGAGGGCGAGGCCGTGGCTTACGAGCGCGCGGCCGACGCCTTTGCCGTGCCAGGCGGGGTCGATGAAGAGGGCCTCCATATGCGTGCCTTCTATCAGCATGAAGCCGACCGCCCGGTCATCGGCGTCGGTCGCCAGCCATGCGGGGGCGTGGGGCAGGAAGCGGGACACTTCTTTATCGAGCGCTCGGCGATCGGCTGGATCGAGGAAATCATGGGTGGCGTCGATGGCGGAGCGCCAGATGTCGAGCAGGCGGGCGCCGTCGGCGGCGCGGGCGGGGCGGATCGATGTCATGGCCTCACATATAGAGATGAGGTGGCCCAGGCGAAGAGGCGCGGAGTTGGAAAGAGTTGAAGCGGGGCGAGGAGAGCGCGGGCCGATGGGTGGCATGTCGGATTTCGAGAGGTTGGCGGCCCTGCCCGATGCGGCGCGTGAGCGGGTGCTGGCTGGGCTGAATGGCGCAGCGGCGCAGGCGCTGGAACATGATTGGGAATGGCTCGCCCGGCCGGAACAGCTGGCGCCTGAGGGAGACTGGCGCATCTGGTTGATGATGGCGGGGCGCGGGTTCGGCAAGACGCGGGCCGGGGCGGAATGGGTGCGGCGGGTTGCGGAGAGCGATGGCGCGGCGCGGATCGCGCTGGTGGGCGCGACTTTGGGGGAGGCTCGCAGCGTGATGGTCGAGGGGCCTTCGGGCCTGCTGTCGATTGCGCCATGGTGGAACCGGCCGATCTTTTCTCCTGCGCTGCGGCGGTTGGTGTGGCCCAATGGGGCGATGGCGCTGATATTTGGGGCGGCTGACCCGGAATCGCTGCGTGGGCCGCAGTTCAGCCATGGATGGGCCGACGAGATTGCGAAATGGCCGCAGGCGCAAGCGGCCTGGGACAATATGATGATGGGGATGCGGCTGGGGCGCGCGCCTCAAGTGATGGCGACGACGACGCCGCGCCCGGTTGCGCTGGTGCGCGGGCTGGTGGCGCGGGATGGCGCTGATGTCGCGGTGACGCGGGGGCGGACGGCGGACAATGTAGTGAACCTGGCCGATGGCTTCGTGGCGGCGATGGAGCAGAGCTATGGCGCGACGCGGCTGGGGCGGCAGGAATTGGATGGCGAGCTGATCGAGGAGGTTGAGGGCGCGCTGTGGAACCGGGCGCTGCTGGAGCGGTGCCGGGTGGCGCATGTGCCGGGCGGTGATGGCGGCGGGGCGCTGCTGTCGCGCGTGGTGATCGGGGTCGATCCTCCGGCGTCGGCGCATGGCGATGCCTGCGGGATCGTGGTGGCGGGGATCGGTAGTGATGGCCGGGCCTATGTCATTGCCGATGCGAGTGTCGAGAAGGCTAGTCCGGAAAGCTGGGCGCGGGCGGTTGCTGACGCGGCGGCGGTGCATGGCGCGGATCGGGTGATCGCCGAGGCGAATAATGGCGGGGCGATGGTGGAAAGCGTGCTGCGCGCGGCGGAGGCGGCTCTGCCGGTGCGGCTGGTGCACGCGAGCCGGGGGAAGGCTGCGCGGGCCGAGCCTGTGGCGGCGCTGTATGAAGCGGGGCGGGTGCGGCATCGCGGGGCCTTTTGGGCGCTGGAGGATGAGATGTGCGGGCTGATCGCCGGGGGTGGTTATGTGGGGCCGGGGCGGTCGCCGGATCGGGCGGATGCGCTGGTCTGGGCTTTGACCGAGTTGATGCTGGGACGGCGGGGGGATGCGCGGGTGCGGGCGGTTTGAGGAACCGGCCGCCCAAGCGCGGCGTATTATCCTAAGTCAATTTTTAATGGGAGTGAGGCTGATGAAATTGGCCAGGATGATGATCGTAGCGGCTGGCGCGACTTTGGTTGCGACGCCGGTGATGGCGGCTTCGCTCAACGGCAAGGAGCGGGCTCGGGTGGCGCGGGCGGCTCCGCGTGATCGGGATGATGTGCGCTATTGCCTGTTGCAGGCGAAGAAGGGGCGCGATCGTGGGACTGTGATTGGCGCGGCTGGTGGTGCTGGCGTGGGTGCTTTGGCTGGCGGGAGCTTGGGTGAGTCCTTGCTGGCGGGCGCGGCTGGGGCTGTGGCTGGGCGTGTTATTGGGAAGAGTGAGGGGACTAACGCGGAATGCGATCGGGTTTTGCGGCGTAATCCTTGAGCTAGCGGGCGAGGGGGTTTCCCCTCTCCAGGTTACGGTAGGCGGGGGCGGTCCCCTCTCCAAGTTTCGCTAGGCGGCTGGCGCCGCCAAGCTTCACTGTCCTCTCCCCTGAAGGGGAGAGGATTTGTTTTTTTGCGGGGTTTTTCCATGAAATTCTTTGGGGCTAGGGCGGCGTGCGGGGGCGCGCGGCCGGTGTTGGCGCGTGCCTGGGGTTCGGGCGCGGTGGCTTTGGGGGAATGGCCGGCGTCCTATGAGGCGCAGGTGCGCAGCGGCGTGATTGGCAATCCGATTGCGCAGCGGGCTTTGCGGCTGGTGTCGGAAGGCGCGGGGGCGACGGCTTTGCTGGCGAATGGGGTTGAGGAGGAGGAGCGCGGGACGGTGCTTTCGCTGCTGACGCGCTGCTCTGCAGGGCAGGGGTTGGTGGAGACATTGGCGAGCCATCTGCTGCTGCATGGTAATGGCTATGTGCAGGTGATGATGGGCGCGGATGGCAAGCCGGTCGAGCTATATGCGCTGCGGCCGGAGCGGGTCAGCGTGGAGGCGGATGCGCGGGGGTGGCCTGCGGCTTATCTTTATCGCGTGGGTGACAGCGTGACGAGGCTGCTGCCTGAGGATGCGGCGGGGCGGGCGTCGATCCTGCATTTGAAGGCGCTGCATCCTTTGGACGATCATTATGGGCTGGGTTGTGTTGGGGCGGCTGCGGGGGCGGTGGCGATCCACAATGCGGCGACGGTTTGGAACAAGGCTCTGCTGGACAATGCGGCGCGGCCTTCGGGGGCTATGGTTTATGATCCGGGCGACGGGTCGGTGATGAGCCCGGAGCAGTTCGAGCGGGTAAAGCGGGAGATGGAGGTCGCTTTTTCGGGGGCGGCCAATGCTGGGCGACCGATGCTGCTGGAGGGCGGGCTGGATTGGAAGGCGATGAGCCTGACGCCTGCGGAGATGGACTTTGTGGGCCTGAAGGCTGCGGCGGCGCGGGAGATTGCGCTGGCTTTCGGGGTGCCGCCGATGCTGATGGGGCTGCCGGGGGATAATAGTTACGCCAATTATCGCGAGGCGAACAAGGCGTTGTGGCGGCAGACGATATTGCCTCTGGTGGCGAAGATTTGCGGCGGGCTGGCGCAAGGGTTGCAGGGGTGGTGGCCGGGTTTGTCGTTGGCGGCGGATCTGGATGCGGTGCCTGCCTTGTCGGACGAGCGGGCGGCTTTGTGGGAGCGGGTGGCTGCGGCGGATTTTCTGACGGCGGATGAGAAGAGGGTGATGTTGGGGGTTTGAGGTCGCGCAGAGGCGCAGAGGGCGCGGAGGATTTTGCAGGGCTGCCTTTGGGCGGCTTTTTTGTTGCTCTGCGGCCTTTGCGTGCTCTGCGCGATAATCGGGAGCGGGGGCTGATGAAGAGGGTTGGTTGGGATGTTGAGGAGAGGGCGGTTCCCCTCTCCCGCTGCGACTAGGCGGCATCGCCGCCAAGTCTCGCGCCAGTTCGGGTAAACAACACCCCATGTTGTTTAGGTCATGCCGGGGGCATGACCGACCCCGAACTCCCCTGAAGGGGAGAGGGGAAGGAGGGCATTTTCATGAAATATGATGGCGAGATGCTGGCGCGGCTGGTGGCGCAGGCCGACGCGGTGCCGGGGCAGATGGACATGGTGATGATCCGCGCGCTGATCGAGGAGGCGAGTGAGCTGGGCGCCGGGCGGGCGCTGGAGCGGCTCGGCTTGAGCGATCGGCGCGCGGAGGATGATGTGCGGGAGTTGCGTGAACTGCTGTCCGCCTGGCGCGATGCGAAGAAGGCGGCGCGCGGGGCGGTGGTCGGCTGGGCGGTGCGGATCGTGATGCCGTTGGTGCTGCTGGGCGTGGCGGTGAAGGCTGGGTTGATCGGTATGGTGCGGGGATGAGTGGCCCGAGCGGGGAGTGCGACGTGCGGTTCGCTGGATACGCGGCGGTGTTCGATCGGGTGGATCACGGCGACGACGTGGTGCGGCCGGGGGCCTTTGCGGGCGTGGCGGCGGGGGTGCCGCTGCTGTGGCAGCATCTGCCGGGCGAGGCGATCGGGACGGTCGAGCGGGTGGAGGAGGATGCGCGCGGGCTGCGGGTAATTGGGCGGGTGTCGGGTAGGACTTCTGCCGGGAGGGCGGCGGCGCGCGCTTTGAAGGAGCGCGCGGTGGATGGGTTGTCCTTTGGCTATCGGGTGCGGGAGGCGCGGGGGGCTGGGCCGCGTGAGCTGCTGGCGCTGGAGCTGGTGGAGGTGAGCGTGGTGACGCACCCGATGCAGCCTTTGGCGCGGGTGATTGCGGTGGAGGGGTAGCGCTTCTCCCCCCTCATCCAACTTCGCCTAAGCGGCTCTGCCGCTAAGGCTTCGTATCCTTCTCCCCCGGGGGAGAAGGTTTTGATGAGCGGTCCTTTGGGGCCGCTTTTTTTGTGGGAGTGGTTGATGACGGATCAGTTGGAAGCGAGCTTTGATGCGGTGGTGCAGGGTGAGCGTATCGAGGCGCTGGAGGGTGAGGTTGCGGCGCTTAAAGGCGCGCTGGTGCAGCAGCAGCGGCCTGCGCTGGATGGGGTGAAGGGTGGGACGTTCGATCCCAAGCGGGCGGCTTTTGTCGAGCGCTATGTGCGGCAGGGGCTTGAAGCGGGTGTGGAGCTGAAGAGCTTTTCCGGCGCGAGTGGTGCGGCGGGTGGCTATGCGGTGCCGCGTGAGATCGACCAGATTATCGATGCGACGTTGAAGAGCATCTCGCCCATTCGTTCGATTGCGAATGTGGTGCGTACCGGCAGCGCTGGCTATCGCAAGCTGGTGACGTCGGGCGGCATCGTGTCGGGCTGGGCGAGTGAGACGGGTGCTCGGGCGGAGACGGCGACGCCGAGCTTCAACGAGATCGTGCCGCCTTATGGCGAGCTTTATGCCAATCCGGCGGCGAGCCAGGCGATGCTGGACGATGCGCAGTTCGATGTCGAAGGATGGCTGGCGGGCGAGATTGCGCGCGAGTTTGCGGCGGCGGAGGGTGCGGCGTTCGTCAATGGCAATGGCACGAACAAGCCCAAGGGGTTCCTGACCTATACGACGACCAATGAGGCAGACAGCGTGCGTGCTTTTGGTTCGCTGCAATATGTGGCTTCCGGCGGCGCGGGTGCTTTTGCTGCGACCAACCCCGAGAACAAGCTGATCGATCTGGTGCAGAGCCTGCGGGCGCCTTATCGTCAGGGGGCGTGCTTCGTGATGAATTCGGCGACGCTGGCGGTGATCCGCAAGATGAAGACGAGTGATGGGGCGTTTATCTGGCAGCCTTCGCTGAGCGCTGGGCAGCCTGCGACGCTGCTGGGTTATCCGGTGGTGGAGGCCGAGGATATGCCGGATCTTGCTGCGGGTTCGCTGTCGATCGCCTTTGGTAATTTCCAGGCGGGCTATGTGATTTCGGAGCGTAGCGAGACGAGCATCCTGCGCGATCCGTTCAGCAACAAGCCGTTCGTGCATTTCTATGCGGTGAAGCGGATTGGCGGCGCGGTTTCCAATTCGGAGGCGATCAAGCTGATGAAGTTCGCGGCTTCTTAAACCCTCATCCAACTGCGCCTAGGCCCGTTCCGGGCCAAGGCTTCGTATCCTTCTCCCGCTTGCGGGAGAAGGTTTGGGGGCGTCCGTGCGGGGCGCCCTCTTTTTGTGGGAGGGGCGGTTGGTGTTGGTGCGGGAAGAGGCTGGGTTGGCGGGGGCGTCGCTGGCGGAATTGAAGGATTATCTGCGGATTAGCGGCAGTGGCGAGGATGGGTTGCTGGAGGGGCTGCTTAGAAGTGCGACGGCGTTGTGCGAGCAGTTTGTCGGGCAGTGGCTGATCATTGGTGAGGCGCGGGAGACGGTGCGGGCTGATGGGGGATGGCAGCGGCTGTCCGCTACACCGGTGGTGGCGATCCTGGGCGTCGATGCGGTGGGGCCTGACGGCGTGGGGCAAGCGTTGGCTGTCGATGCCTATTCGATTGATATCGATGCGGCGGGTGATGGTTGGGTGCGGGCGCGGCCTTTGGCTGGCCAGCGGGTGCTGGCGGTGCATTATCGGGCGGGGATGGCCGACGATGCGGATGGGCTGCCCGAGCCGATCCGGCAGGGGATCGTGCGGCTGGCAGCGGGGCATTTTTCCGCGCGTGGCGGTGAGGTGGCGACGCCGCCTGCGGTGGTGAGCGCGCTTTGGCGGCCTTGGCGGCGGATGCGGCTGGCATGAAGGTGGCGGCGCTGGCGCGGTTGGTCGAGGCGCGGGCGGCGCGGCGGCGTGGGCAAGTGGCTGAGGCGATGCTGGCGGCGGGGGTGGAGGATGCGCGGGTCGAGGGGGAGGCGGTGCTGTTGTCGGGGCGGGGATTGCTGCGGCGGTGGCTGGGCGACCTTGATTTGCGGGAGAGGGTGAGGGGTGGGGGATGAGTGCGGAAGTTACGGTGCGGGCGGCGGTGATCGCGGCTTTGGGCGGAGATGCGGCGTTGATGGGTGGGCTGAACGGCCTGTTCGACGGTCAGCCAGTGCGCGCGAGCGTGCCTTATGCGGTGGTTAGTGAGTGTATCGCGAGCGATTGGGGCGCGAAGGATGTGGATGGGCGCGAGCTACGGCTGACGATTGGGCTGCACGACGCGGGGGAGACGCCGGGGCGGCTGGCGGTGCTGCTGGAGCGCGTCGATGCGGTGATGCAGGTTTTGGAGGCTGCGGACGGGTGGCGGATCGTCGGGATGCGGTTGATCCGGTCGCGCGTCGTGAAGGGGCGCGAGAAGGACGCTTGGCAGGCGGTGGTGGATTATCGGGTGCGGGTGGTTCGGGCTGGGTAGGGCGAAGAAGAAGGGAAGCCCTTCGACAAGCTCAGGGCGAACGGTGTTTTTTGGGTGGTGTCAACTCACCCATATGCGTTCGGCATCATAGCGCTAGTCGTGGTGCCACGCTTCAACCGCCCGGTTTGGAATAATCCTCGAACTCGCCGGTGATCTTGTCGACATATTCGGCGATCTGGTCGTCGGCGTCGGCTTGGGCGTCCTTGTCGGACATGCCGGTGGATTTGTCGTCGGCGACGATGGCGGCGCGGAAGGCGGCTTCCTTGGCGCTGCATTTTGATTTCAGCGTGGACTGGAAGTCGCCGAGCGACAGCTTTTTGTCGAGCGCGGGGCTGACTTCTTTTGAGAGGCACTCGGAATAGGCCTTGCGGCCAGCGCCGACGGCATCGCCGTTTTGCGCCGAGGCGGCCAGCATCATCATGAGGGGAGCAGCGAACAGCATTCGAACCTCTCCAATCGCAATTCAGGCACGGTTTATCTTACAGGAGAATGCTCCATGGCAGTGGAAAAAGGAAGCGCGTTTCTATTGAAAGTGGGCGATGGCGGGTCGCCTGTCGCCTATGCGACGGTGGCCGGGATGCGGACTACGCAGCTGTCGGTGAACGGCGAGGGCGTCAACGTCACGTCCAAGGATTCCGGTGGGTGGCGCGAGCTGCTGTCGGGCGCGGGCGTGCGGTCGGTCAGCGTGTCGGCGGCGGGGATCTTTACCGGGTCTGCGGCCGAAGTGCGCATTCGCAATCATGCGCTGGCCGGGACGATCGAGCAGTTTGAGCTGAGTTTCGAAAGTGGCGAGCGGATGCGGGGGCGCTTTCTCGTCACGCGGCTCGACTATGCGGGCGATTATAATGGTGAGCGTAATTATGCGCTTAGCCTGGAAAGCTCCGGCCCGGTGGTGTCGGAATGAGCGCGGTGAATGAGGCGCCCAATAGCGCAAGGGGCGAGGCTGCGCTGGAAGTGGCTGGCGAGGCTTTGCGGTTGCGGCCGAGCTTTGCCGCATTGGTGGCGGCGGAGCAGGAGTTGGGACCGCTGTTTGAGCTGGTCGATCGGGCGGCTGCGGGCAAGCTGTCCTTGTCCGATATGGCGGGGCTGTTTTGGCATTGCCTTGCTGATGCGCCCGAGGGGCTGACGCGCGAGAGGCTGGGCGAGGCGATCGTCGAGGCGGGGCTGGCTAAGCTCTCGCCGGTGCTGAGTGGGATCATCAGGCAGATATTGGGGGGACGATGAGCTTCTTCAAAGCGGCGGCGCGGCTGGCTGGCGTTGCGGGATGGCTGCTGGGGTGGCGGCCGGATGAGTTTTGGCGCGCGACGCCGGTGGAGTTGGAGGCGGTGTTGCGGGCTGCGAGGGGTGAGGAGGAGCCGGTGGTTGGGGTGGATAAGGGGGAGTTGGAGCGGTTGCTGGGGGTGATGCCGGATTGAGGCAGTGATCTCCGGACAGAATTAGAGTGGTCGCGTGGGGGCCGCCCCCACCCCAACCCCTCCCCTGAAGGGGAGGGGCTTATTTTGGTGGCTCTTGGAGGCAGGGGATGGACGAGGAAATCGAGACGCTGGTGGTGCGGGTTCGGGCGGATACGCAGGGGCTTTCGCGCGATGTGGAAGCGATGCGGGGGGCGTTGGAAGGGCCGTTGGCTTCGGGCGCGGAGCGGGCGGGGCGGCGGATCGAGCAGGGGTTGTTGCGGGCGGTGCGCAGCGGGCGCTTTGGGTTTGAGGAGCTAAAGCAGGTTGCGCTGTCGGTGCTGGAGGAGATTGCGGCGGGGGCGGTGCGGTCTGGTGCCGGGAGTGTCGGCGGCGTGGGTGGTTCCTTGCTGACGTTGGCGGGGGCGGCGCTGGGCTTGCCGGGGCGGGCTACGGGCGGGCCGGTGTCGCCGGGGCGGGCCTATGTCGTTGGTGAGCGGGGGCCTGAGTTGTTCGTGCCGACGGCTAGCGGGCAGGTGATGGCGAATGGTGGCGCGGGTGCGCGAGACGTGCGCGTCAACATTGCCGTGCAGGGGCGTGGCGAAGGGTTCGACAATGCGCGGATGTTGGCGCGGAGCGCGCGGCAGGTCGCGCGGGCTGTCAGGGGGGCGCTGAACGGATGAGTGGGCTTAGCTATTGGTTGGCGGACGCGCGGCGGGGGCAGGAAGAGCGCTTCATGAAGCGTTTTGCGCCAACGCATTGGACGGTGAACTTTCCGCGGCCGATGATGGCGAGCGTCGTCACGACGGCGCCTGATGCTTTGCGGGTGGATGCGGTCTTTTATGGCTCGGGCGATCTGGCGGGGCTGATCTGGGAGGCGGAGGACAAATGGAGCCATCCGCTGCTGGCCTATGAGACGGCGCGGGATTTTCGGGATTGCGTGCTGCGGTTCCGCTGGCGGAGCGGCGGCCTCAAGCGGCTGGATGAGGTGCATGGGCCGACGCTGACGATCGAGGGGCGGGACGCGGGAGGCAGTCCGCGCTCCTGGTATGTGCGGTTGTGGAACTATGCGAGCGGATCGGCGGAAGATGCTGAGGTCGTTCTGAATTTTGCTGATCTGGATGGGGGCTTCCTGCTGCCGGGCGAGGCCGATCCGGTGTGGGCTGGGGATGTGGACCGGATGTTCATTTCGCTTGGCGCGCCCGATTATGATGCGGGGACCACGGCCTTTGCGACGGGGGCTGAGGGGTGGGCCGAATTGTCGGGCATGCGCTGCGATGGCGCGGGGTCGGTGCTGAGCGTTGGCGATGTGATGGTGCCGGAACATGGGTTGTCGATGGCGACCGGCTATGATGATTGTTTCAACCAGACGCCTGAGCGGATTGTCGAGGCGATCCATGCGCTGGGCTATCGCGGCGACATCAATCATTATGTGGGGATGAGCCATTATTTCCGGCTCGAACCGCTGGGTGGTGGCTTTTATGTGAGCCTGGCGGGAGGCGTGTTGAACGCGCCTTGTGCGGCTTGGCATGCGGACTTTGCGCGGCGGGCGAAGGCGTTGGGGCTGGGGGTGATCTGGTCGCTTTCCTACGAGTTGCTGGACGCGCATTGCTGGAATGATTGGAAGCAACGCGCGGAGAATGGTGATGCGGCGCTGACGGGTTGGTCGCCGCCCTCGACTTTGCTGTCGCCTGCGCATGATGGGGCGATGAGCTATTTGCGGCTCGTGGCTGGGGCCTTTGTTTCCATTGGGTTGAGTGCCGGTATTCCGATCAAGTTTCAGGTCGGTGAGCCATGGTGGTGGGTGATGCCCGCCGATGGGCGGATCTGCATTTATGACGCGGCGGCGCGGGCGGCCTTTGGTGGGAGCCCGGTTTCTATCAGCGATGTGCGGGGGACGTTGAGTGGGCCGCAAAAGGCTCTGCTGGATCAGGCGGGGGCGGTGCTGGCGGCGTCTACGGCGGCGCTGTGTGCCTGGGTTAAGGGGGTGGCGCCGGGGGCGGTGACGCATTTGCTCGCCTATCTGCCGACGGTGCTCGACCCGCTCGCGCCGGAGGCCAAGCGGGCGAACATGCCGGTGGGATGGGCATCGCCTGCCTTCGATGTGTTGCAGCTGGAGGATTATGACTGGGTGACGGAGGGGCGTCCTACGCGCACGTCTCGGGGGATCGAGGTGGCGACGGCTAGGCTCGGCTATCCGGTGGATGAGCAGCATTATTTTTCGGGCTTCGTGTTGCTTGGCGAACAGGCGGCGCAGTGGCGGCAGATAGCTGACGCGGCGGAGGCGGCGGTGCGGCGGGGGACGGCGGCGACATTCGTGTGGGCGCTGCCGCAGGTGGCGCGGGATGGCTTCACCTGCTTCAGACTTCAGGGGGATGATGAGATGCAAGCCTTTGACGATGTGGCGTTTCCGATCGCCATTGGGCGGGACGCGAGCCTGTCGCCTGCTTTTTCGACACAGGTGGTGGAGAGCCCGTCCGGGCATGAGCGGCGAAGCAGCGACTGGGCGGATGCGCGGCTATCCTTCGATGCGGGGCCGGGGTTGCGATCCGAGGCGGACATTGTCGAGCTGATCGCCTTTTTCAGGGCGCGGCGTGGGGCGGCGCGGGGGTTCCGTTTTACCGATCCTTATGATGATCGCAGCTGTGCGCCGGGGATGGCGCCGGGCGCGCTGGATCAGCGTCTGGGGACGGGGGACGGCGTGCGGACGGAGTTTCCGTTGCAGCGCTATTATGGCGACGGTGAGGAGGCGCAGGTGCGGCGGATCACCCGGCCGGTGGCGGGCAGCATTCGCGTGGCGGTGGATGGCGTCGAGCTGAGCAGCGGGTGGAGCCATGCGGGACTGGGCGTCGTCGCGTTTGACGAAGCTCCGGCGGCGGGCGCGTTGCTGACGGCGGGCTTTCGCTTTGATGTGCCGGTGCGCTTTGCCGAGGACAGGCTGGACGTCAACCGCGCGACCTTTGCGGCGGGGGAGGCACCTTCGGTGCCGCTGGTGGAGATACGGGAATGAGCGGGCTGGAGGCTTTGGAGAAGCCGCTGGCGACACTGGCCTTTTGCTGGCGGCTGGAGCGGCGGGATGGGGTGACGATTGGGCTGACGAGCCATGACCGTGATCTGGAGATCGGGCATGTGCGCTATCGCGCCGCGCCGGGGATGACGCCTTCGGCCGTTCGCAGCGGGATTAGTGTGGAGGCGGGGGATACCGACTTGCAGGGCGCGCTGATTGCGGATGCGATCAATGAGGCGGATTTGATGGCGGGTCGCTGGGACGGGGCTGCGCTGGAGTTGCGGCTGACGGAATGGGAAGCGCCGGGCGAGATGTGGCTGATGCTCGCGAAGGGTGAGATTGGGAGCGTGGCGCGAAAGGGCGGGGCTTTCACGGCGGAGCTGGTGGGCGCGATGGCAGCGCTGAAGGCTCCGGTCGCGCCCTCTACATCGCCCGATTGCCGGGCGCGGCTGGGGGACCGGCAGTGTCGTGTCGATCTGGCGGGGCGGCGTAAGGTCGTGGCGGTGTCGGCTGTCGATGATGTGGAGGTGAGTGCGGCAGGGTTGGCTGCGGGTGTCTATGCCTTTGGCACATTGCGGTGGCTGACGGGCGCCAATGCCGGAGCGGTGCAGGCTGTCGTGGATAATGGGGCTAGTGGGGTGACGCTGGCCGATCCGCCATGTTTTGCGGTGGCGGCAGGGACGCTGGCGCTGCTGACAGAAGGTTGTGACCGGCAGTTGGATACGTGCCGAACGCGCTTCGCCAATGTCGTGAACTTCAGGGGGGAGCCTTATTTGCCGGGGACGGACCTTCTGACGCGCTATCCGGGCGCGTGAGCGGCGCAATGGCGGACCGGATCGTGGCGGCGGCGCGCGATCTGGTGGGGGTGGCTTTCCGGCTGCAAGGGCGCAGCAGGACGAGCGGTATTGATTGCGTGGGGCTGGCGGCTTTGGCGCTGGCGGAGGCGGGGCATCGGGGTGCCGCGCCGCGGGGCTATGGGCTGCGGTCGGGTGATGCGGCTCTGGCGCGCGACTGGCTGGAGCAGGCGGGCTTGCGGGCGGTGGAGCAGGGGCAGGCAGGTGATCTGGCGCTGGTGCGGCCGGGGCCGTTGCAGTTGCATCTAATGATTTTGGTCCCCGGCGGGCATGTGCATGCCCATGCGGGACTGGGGCGCGTGGTCGAGACGCCGGGGCCTTCGCCCTGGCCCGTCATCGGCCATTGGCGGGCGATATAGGAGCAGACATGGCGACTTTAGTGCTGACGGCGCTGGGCACGGCGATCGGCGGGCCGTTGGGCGGTGCGATCGGCGGATTGATCGGCGGCAGCCTGGATCAGGCGGTGCTGTTCAAGCCCAAGGGGCGCGAGGGCAGGCGGCTGACCGAATTGCAGTTGCAGACGTCGAGCTATGGCGCGCAGATCCCGAAGCTGTTCGGCACGATGCGGGCTGCCGGATCGGTGATCTGGGCGACCGACCTTAAGGAAAAGCGCAACAAGAGTGGCGGTGGCAAGGGGCGGCCGAGCGTCACCAGCTACAGCTATTCCGCGAGTTTTGCGGTTGCGTTGTCGGCACGGCGGGTGCGAGCGATACGGCGCATATGGGCGGACGGCAATCTGCTGCGCGGCGTGGGCGGGGATTTCAAAGCGGGGCTGAGCGCGTTTCGCCTGCATTTGGGGGGCGAAGATCAGGCTGCCGATCCGCTCATCGCTTCGGCGGAGGGCGTTGATCGGACACCGGGGCATCGGGGCATTGCCTATGCGGTGTTCGAGGATCTTCAGCTTGCCGATTATGGCAACCGCATTCCGTCGCTGACCTTCGAAGTGGAGGCGGATGAGGGGGTGGTGACGATCGGGACGGTGGCCGTCGATCTGAGTGGTGGCGCGCTTGCTGCTGCCGCAGACGGGGCCGTCGATGGCTTTGCGGCGGGCGGAGCTGATGTGATCGATGCGATCGGCCCACTGGTGGAGGCATGGGATCTTGCCTTTGTTGCTGGTGAGGACGGACTGCGGCTGACCGGCACAGGGGGCGATGAGACGGGTGGTGAGATCGGCGCTGGCACTTTGTGCAAGCGTATCAATGGCCGTGCCATCGATGCCGTCGAACAGTCGGGGGAAAGCGCCGATGCGGTGCCGCTGGCCCTGTCGCTGCGCCATTATGATGCGGCGCGGGACTATCAGGCGGGGGTGCAGCGCGTCAGTCGGCCGGGGGCGGGGCGGGTCGAGCGCGGGATCGATCTGCCGGTCACCATGTCGGGCGATGCCGCGCGCCGTCTGGCGGCCCGTCATCTTGGCCATGACTGGACGGGCCGATCCGCCATGACGCTGCGTTGCGGGTGGGAAGCGCTGCGCCATGAGCCCGGTGACCTGGTGACGGTCGAGGCCATGCCGGGCCGCTGGCGGGTGGAGGAACGGGAGTGGGAAGCCATGGCGGTGCGGTTGGCGCTGCGGCGGGTGCCGGGGGCGGGAGGCGTCTTGCCTGCGGGAGCATCCTCCGGCGCGATCGTGCGGCAGGCGGATGCGCCGCATGGACCTACTATATTGATGCTGACCGACCTTCCGCCGCTGCGGGAGGCGGCGGCCACCGCGCCCTTGATCGCTGCGGCGGCCAGTGGCGGGGAGGGGTGGAGGAACGCGGCCCTCTTCGTGATGAGCGATACGGGAGAGGCCAATCCGGTCGGTCGCACTGCGCCGCGCGCGGTGATGGGGGAGGCCGATGAGGCGTTGGGGCCGGGGAGCAGCGCTCTGATCGATCTGGTCAACAGCCTGCATGTGACGTTGTTGGCGGCGGACATGGAGCTAGGCGATGCGGATGAGGCGGCATTGGCGCAGGGACGCAATCTTTGCATGGTTGGACGGGAGTTGCTCCAATTTTCCCGCGTGGTGCAGACGGGCGCGGCGAGCTTCCGGCTGGAAGGTTTGCGGCGGGGATTGTTCGGGACCGAATGGGCTATGGATGCGCATGTCGCTGGCGAGCCGTTTCTGCTGATCGAGGAGGAGCGGCTTGCCGAACCTTTTGCAGCCCTGGGCAATGGCGAGATCGGCAGCACGTTGCGGCTTTCGGCGGTGGGGATTGGCGATGCGGAGCCGGTGGAGGCAGAACTGACCGTCAGCGGGGAAGCGGTGACGCCGGTAGCGCCCGTTCACCTTCGCGCCGTTGCCGACGGGGCGGGCGGATGGAATCTGAGCTGGGTCCGGCGGAGCAGGAATGGCTGGCGCTGGATCAGTGGGGCGGATGTGCCGCTGGGCGAGGAAAGTGAGCGTTACGAACTGCGCGTGCTGGCGGACGGCACCTTGATGCGCCGGATCGAAACCACATCGCCGTCATGGGCATATGACGCGGACGCATTCGACGCGGACGGCGGCGGCGCATTGACGATCGAGGTGCGGCAGATCGGCTCGTTTGCGCTGGGACGGGCAGCGCGGATCGTCTTGCCGCTTTGATAACCGACAATTGGAAAAAGGAAGTTCGATCATGACGAGCGATGCGACGCCTCGCTGGGCATTGCCCCAGCTTTTCGCCGGGCAGGCGCAGAAGGAAGTCTTTCACAACGAGGCGTTGGCACGGATCGACATGCTGCTGCATGGCGCGGTGGAAAGCGCGGACGAGGATGTGCCGCCAACTTCGCCCGATGAGGGCCAGTGTTGGATCGTGGCGGAAGGCGCTTCAGGAAGCTGGTCGGGGCAGGATGGGTCGGTCGCCTGTTGGACTGGAGGCGGATGGCGGTTTGTCGCGCCGCGTGCGGGCTTGAGGCTGCGGGTCGTGGACCGGGGGCATTCGATGTATTTCGATGGCAGCGATTGGCAGGATGCAGCGGTGCGGGGCGACGGCTTCTATGTCGGCGGCGAGCGGGTTGCGGGCGCCCGGCAACCGGCCATAGCCAACCCCGTGGGGGAAGCTCCGTCGACAGTGAGGCGAGAAGTTCCCTGGTCGCGATTTTAAATGCGATGCGCAGTCACGGACTGATCGAACCATGACTTGAGGGGTGTCCATCTTTTACAATAGAGGCTCGCGGAAATGCTTGTGCTACCGGGCTTCTCGAGCCGTGTGATGTATTTGAGCAACAGTTTCACCAATTGTGGACTTGCCATGAAACTTTCTTGCCGATACATGGTTTCAGCAGTCCTTCGTGACACTTTTGAAAGGGGAATTCAAATGCGGAAGCTTGCCCTCGCGGCTGTGCTTGCCTCCTCCGCCTTGGCCACCCCGGCCCTGGCGCGTGATAACAGCTGGTATATCGGAATCGATTCCGGTGTTACCATTGTTGAAGATCAGGACATCACCTTCACGCCCGGTATCGATCCCACGACTGGTCTTGGCACTGCCAGCACCACGCTGGAAAATGTCGACTACCACAAGGGTTGGGACGGTGATGCGGTCATCGGTTACGACTTCGGCGGTTTCCGTCTTGAAGCCGAAGCTGGTTACAAGCGTGCCAAGGTTGACCTGGACAACAGCGGTTTCGGCGGTTCCGCGTCGGCCCTTTCGTTCATGCTGAACGGTCTGCTTGACTTTGGTTCGGACGACGGCCTGCAGGGCTTCGTCGGTGGTGGCGTTGGCGTTTCGCGCGCCAAGCTGGCCAATGACCTGGTCAACGACAGCGACACCGGCTTCGCCTGGCAGGCGATTGCGGGCGTTCGTTATCCGCTGACCAACAATGTTGACGTGTCGCTGAAGTATCGCTTCTTCAACCAGGACAACATTGATCTGGTTCCGGCCTACACCACTTCGGTGGGCGTTGCCGGTGGCGATGTCAGCACGAAGCTGCGCACGCACAGCCTTCTGCTGGGTCTGGCGTATAACTTCGGTGAGCCGGCTGCACCTCCGCCGCCTCCGCCGCCCCCGCCTCCGCCGCCCCCGCCGCCCCCGCCGCCGCCTCCGCCGGTCGCTGAGTGCAGCCCTGGGCCGTACATCGTATTCTTCGAATGGGACAAGTCGGACGTCACGCCTGATGCCGCGACCATTCTGGACAACGCGGTTTCGGCCTACAGCAACTGCGGCAGCGCCCAGGTCATGCTGGCAGGTTATGCGGACCGTTCGGGTTCGGCATCGTACAACGTCGGCCTGTCGCAGCGCCGTGCTGACGCGGTCAAGGCCTACATCTCGTCGAAGGGTATCCCTGACGGCGTGATCACGACCCAGGCGTTCGGTGAATCGAACCCCCGCGTCGAAACCGCCGACGGTGTTCGCGAACTGCAGAACCGTCGCGTGGAAATCACTTACGGTCCGGGTTCGGGTCAGTAAGCAAGATTTCCATCTTCGCGGATGGAACTAGGTTGAGGGGCTGGTCGAAAGACCGGCCCCTTTTCCTTTGCAGTGATCAGGCGCATCGACCAGCGAGCGGTTTCATTTCACCGTCTGGCCGTCAGCGTTGGGGGAGATCGCTTGGCATTCTGGACTATATGCGCAACAAATGGCGACTTGTTGCGTTCGCCAGCTATTGCTTCACCGGGAGTGCATTTGATCATGAAAAACGCCCTAATCGTCTTTGCGCCCCTCGCACTTTGCCTGACTGCCTGCGCGAGCGGGGATGGCGGGGCTTTGAATTCCGGGTCGGCCGGGATGCTAAATGCACGCGCTGTCTTGTTGGCTGCGGACGGGTCGGCTCGGGGCGAAGCCAAGGTGACGGAAGCGACGGACGGCCTGCATGTCGATGTGCGGGCAAGCGGGCTCACGCTTGGTGTTCATGCGGTCCATATCCATATGACCGGAACATGCACGCCGCCCGACTTCACCAGCGCGGGCGGCCATTGGAATCCAACCGCGCGCCAACATGGCCGGGATAACCCGGCGGGCATGCATATGGGAGACATGCCAAACCTGACCGCTGGACCGGATGGGACTGGGCGAATGGAGTTCGTGGTCCCCGGCGCGACCTTGCGCAGTGGGACCAATGCGGTCCTGGACGCAGATGGCGCCGCCATCGTGATCCATGCTCAGGCGGATGACAACAAGACCGATCCTGCGGGTAACGCAGGCGGGCGCATTGCCTGTGGTATATTGTCCGCCGGTTGAAGACGCCCGCGGGCACGTATTTTAGAGAGCGGACGGGTCGGCAGGATATACCGCCGCCATCTCATAATGCGCTCCATTCTGCGTGAGGTGGCTTTCGAAAAGGGCAAATTCGTCCACCAGGAATGGAGGACTGGAAAGTCCGGCGTGATAGGTTAGGAACCCGTTCGTGCTGCCCCCGTTACGGCCGAAGCGGGCGAGAGTGATGTGGGGCAGATAGGCGCGTTGCTCAGCCGGAAAGCCCGCCGCAACACAGGCGCGGTCGATCTTCCGATGAAGCTGGTCGAGCGCATCGCGAGGTTGAATGGCTGCCCACAAGGTGTCGGTACGCCCTTTGCGCTCGAACTGTCCGAGGCCGGACAAGGAGATCGCGAAAGGAGCGAAGCGCACGGCTGCCAGCGCCTCGGCCAGGTCGTTGGCCTGGTGCCGGTCGGCGTTTCCTACAAAACGTAAGGTCAGGTGCAGTTGATCCTCGCTCTGCCATCGCGCGCCAGCGATGCCGCTCATCAATGACAATAAGCGCGCCCGGATTGGCTCCGGCGGGCGAATGGCGACGAACAGGCGGTGCATGAGGCCATTATAGCGAGCCTGGGGAATTGTGTCAGCGGAAGCGGAGGAAGGGTGGAGTGGGCGCGCTGGAAGAGAAGCCAGGAAACCATCCTATGTCGTTAGAGGGTTCCGGTCGCTCTTCCCTTGAATTAGCGGCCAGATATCGCGATAATAGCAATATCGGCGAAGTGCGCCGGTGAAGGAGATTATCTCATGGCCAATTGGTCTGACCCCCGCTCGAACATTGCCGGTTTCGGCGGGACGACGGTTGCGCGCGGCGAGGCTTTCGACGCTGGCCTGCGCGGCTATATGCTGTCGGTTTACAATTATATGGCGAGCGGCGTGCTGCTGACGGGCGTCGTTGCCATGCTGTTTGCCTCGAGCGGGCTGGCTTATCAGATCCTGGCTGGCCCCGGCATTCTCAAATATGTCATCATGCTTGCGCCGCTGGCGTTCGTGATGATCATGAGCTTTGGCATGAACCGCCTGTCGACGGTTGCGATGCAGGCCATGTTCTGGGCCTATGCCGCGATGATGGGGCTGTCGCTTTCCTCGGTCCTGCTGGTTTATACCGGTACGTCGGTGGCGCAGACCTTCTTCGCGACGGCAGCGGCTTTCGCGGGCCTTAGCCTGTGGGGCTATACGACGAAGAAGGATCTTTCGGGCTTTGGCACCTTCCTGATCATGGGCGTGGTCGGCCTACTGGTCGCGTCGCTCATCAACCTGTTCCTGCGGTCGAGCGCGATGGACATGGTGGTCAGCTTTATCGGCGTGCTGCTGTTCGCGGGCCTGACCGCTTATGACACGCAGAAGATCAAGAGCATCTACGCCCACGTTGCTGGCACGGACATGATGGGCAAGTCGGTGGTGATGGGGGCGCTGAACCTCTATCTCGACTTCATCAACATGTTCCTGTTCCTGCTGCGCTTCATGGGTGATCGCCGCTGATCTTCCGGCGGCGGTGCCGAACATGAAAAAGGCCCGATGGCATGCGCCACCGGGCCTTTTTTCTTATGCCGGCTTCTGCATCTGCGCGATGAGGGCGCCGTCGAGTTCCTTCTGCCGCCTGTAGGCGGGGCGCTCACGGAGGCGGGCGGCGTAGGTTTCGAAGGCTGGGCGGCTGTCCATCGTGCCGAAGCTCAATCCCCAGTCGATCTGGGAGCCGACATAGACATCGGCCGCGGTGAACTGGTCGCCGCAGATCCATTGATCGCCCGACACGGCCTGTTCCAGCGTTGCGAGTGTCTGATCATAGTTGCCGTAACCCATGGAGCGTTCGCGGTCTTCAGGAACGGAGAGGCCCATCGCCTTGTTGGAAACGGCGGCCTCCACCGGGCCTGCCGCGAAGAACAGCCAGCGATAATAATCTGCCCGCTGCTCTGACGGAGGCGCGAGGGCTGCGGCGGGGAAAGCGTCGGCCAGATACGCGCAGATCGCGGCGGCTTCGGTCACGACCTTCCCCTGATGGACGATGGCGGGAACCTTGCCCATCGGATTGATGGCGAGATAATCGGCCGCCTTCATGGTGGTGCCATAGTCCAGGATGATCATGTCATAGGGCTGGCCAACTTCTTCCAGCATCCAGCGTGCGATCTGCCCGCGCGACATGGGGTTGGTGTAGAAGGTGATGTCTGTGGCCATGTGACTCTTCCCTCGTGAAGACGTGGTTGGAATTCGCGGGCGCCAGATTGGCAAATGCTGGTGGTGCCGACCAATGGAATTTTGATTGTGGGGTGGCCGTTTCAGATCGCCTTTGATGTTGCGCTTGCCGACCCCTAACCCCTCCCGCTTGCGGGAGGGGGGATGCGATCCTCCTAACGCTCGCAGGCTTTGCCCAAAAACAAAGGGCGGCCGTGGGAGCCGCCCTTTCATATCTCGTGCCTCGGCCTGCTTACTTGGCCGATTCCGCAGGCTTCGCCTTGCCACCCTTCTTGCCCTTTTTCGGAGCGGCCGGGGTGATTTCAAAGGCCAGCGCATCGTCCTTCAGCCGGACATGCACCTCGCCGCCATGGACGAGCTTTCCGAACAGCAGTTCCTCGGCCAGCGGCTGCTTGATCTTTTCCTGCATCAAGCGGCCCATCGGGCGGGCACCGTAGAGCTTGTCATAGCCCTTCTTGGTGAGCCAGCCCTTGGCATCGTCGTCCAGCGTGATGTGGACGTCGCGGTCGGCCAGTTGCAGTTCGAGCTGGAGCACGAACTTGTCGATGACCCGCGCCACGATCTCCGGCGGCAGATAGCCGAAGGGAACGATGGCATCGAGACGATTGCGGAATTCGGGGGTGAAGAGCTTCTTCACCGCATCCTCCTGCACATCGTCGCGCGTCAGTTCGCCAAAGCCGATGCTTTCCTTCGCCATGTCCGACGCACCGGCGTTGGTGGTCATGATGAGGATGGTGTTGCGGAAGTCCACCGTCTTGCCGTGGTGATCGGTCAGGCGGCCGTTATCCATCACCTGCAACAGGATGTTGAACAGGTCCGGATGCGCCTTCTCAATCTCGTCCAGCAGCAGCACGCTGTGCGGATTCTGATCGACCGCATCGGTCAACAGACCGCCCTGGTCATAGCCGACATAGCCCGGAGGCGCACCGATCAGGCGGCTGACCGAGTGCCGCTCCATATATTCCGACATGTCGAACCGCTGGAGCGGGATGCCGAGCAGGTTCGCCAACTGGCGCGCAACCTCCGTCTTGCCGACACCCGTGGGGCCGGAGAAGAGATAGCTGCCGATCGGCTTTTCCGGATCGCGCAGGCCCGCCCGCGACAGCTTGATCGCGGAGGACAATATCTCGATCGCCCGGTTCTGGCCGAAGACGACGCGCTTGAGATCGGTGTCGAGCGAACCCAGCACCGACTTGTCGTCGGCCGAGACGGTCTTGGGAGGAATGCGCGCCATGGTCGCGATGACCTGCTCGATCTCCTTGGGCGTGATCGTCTTCTTGCGCTTGCTGGGCACCACCAGCATCTGCATTGCGCCGACTTCGTCGATCACGTCGATTGCCTTGTCCGGCAGCTTGCGGTCGTTGATGTACCGCGCCGACAGCTCCACCGCCGCCTTGATCGCGTCCGGGGTGTATTTGACGTTGTGATGCTCCTCAAACGCGCTGCGCAGCCCAGCGAGAATCTTGATCGTGTCTTCGATCGTAGGTTCGTTGACGTCGATCTTCTGGAACCGGCGCAGCAGGGCGCGGTCCTTCTCGAAATGGTTGCGGAACTCCTTGTAGGTGGTGGAGCCGATGCAGCGGATCGTGCCGCCCGACAGAGCAGGCTTCAGCAGGTTGGACGCATCCATCGCGCCGCCGCTGGTCGCGCCAGCGCCTATGACGGTGTGGATTTCGTCAATGAAGAGAACCGCGTGCGGCATTTTCTCCAGCTCGGTGACGACCGCCTTCAAGCGCTCCTCGAAATCGCCGCGATAACGGGTGCCAGCCAGCAGCGCGCCCATGTCGAGCGAGTAGATCACCGCTTCCTTGAGCACGTCTGGAACATCGCCCTCGACGATCTTGCGCGCGAGGCCTTCCGCAATCGCGGTCTTGCCCACGCCCGGATCGCCCACATAGAGCGGGTTGTTCTTCGACCTGCGGCACAGGATCTGGATCGTCCGGTCGACTTCGGCGCTGCGGCCGATCAGCGGGTCAACCTTGCCCCGCATCGCCTTCTCATTGAGGTTGACCGTGAACTGCTCCAAGGCACTGTCCTTCTTGCCCTTGCTGTCCTGCGCCTTTTTTTCCTCTTCCGGAGCGCCCTTTGCGGCGCCTTGCTCCGGAACGGCAGTACCCTTGCCGACGCCGTGGCTGATGTAGCTTACGGCATCCAGTCGGCTCATATCCTGTTGTTGGAGGAAATAGACGGCGTAGCTCTCCCGCTCGGAAAAAAGCGCGACGAGCACATTGGCTCCCGTCACTTCATCCTTGCCGGAAGATTGCACGTGCAGGATGGCGCGTTGGACGACGCGCTGGAAGCCGCTGGTTGGCGAGGGGTCGCTGGACCCTTCCACCTTCAGGCTGTCGAGTTCACTGTCGAGATATTGGGTGACGGCGTCGCCCAGCTCGCCGAGTTCCACGCCGCACGCCTGCATCACCTTTGACGCATGTTCGTCATCGATCAGCGCGAGGAGCAGATGCTCCAGCGTCGCATATTCGTGGCGGCGCTCCGACGCATGGGTCAGTGCGTTGTGCAACGTGGTTTCAAGGGCGGGTGCGAAAGATGGCATTTCTATTCTACTCCTGGCCCCAAAGAGGGGCTGACTTGAACCATATGTCGGCATTGCTCGACGGCGGATCAAGGAGGGGTCCCTGATCGCCGGAATTGCCAGACTGCCCGTACCCGGTGAAGCCCATTTCAGGGCCGCAAGGGGCGGGGCGCGGGTTCATCGCTTGAATAACGCCTCAGCACTTGATTTGTGGTTAACGGCGCTTTCAATCTTTGATCTGGTTCGGGCGATTTCACCCTCCAGCGCGCTGATGCGCTCTTCCAGATCGGCAAGGGATAAGGGACCCAAATCCTGTCGAAGCAGTTGGGCCAGCGGATCATCAATCTTGCGAGGCAGATCGTCGTCCATGTCCATGAATGCCAATGTTGACCGCCGGGGCGCCTCTGTCAATAAGGCCCTTAAGCCGCTTGTGATTTTCAGCTGCGGTGCCAGATTATTGCGGGGGATTGGCCATCATGGGGTTTGAAGCGGCACTGCCTGATGAAATGATGGCGATTGCCATTCCATCGCCCGGCGGTCCCGAAGCTCTGGTGGCTGAGCGTCGTCCGGTTCCTGCCCCCGCAGCGGATGAAGTGTTGATCCGGGTCGCCGCCGCAGGCGTGAACCGGCCCGATGTGTTGCAGCGGCAGGGCAAATATCCGCCGCCCCCTGGAGCGTCCGACATTCCGGGTTTGGAGGTTTCCGGCACGATCGTTGCGGCCGGCGGCAGCGCGGAGCAGCTGATCGGGCAGCGCGTATGTGCCTTGCTCACCGGCGGCGGCTATGCCGAATATGCGGTTGCGCCAGCGGGGCAATGCCTTCCCGTGCCGGACAGCTATGACATTGTCGAGGCGGCGGCATTGCCCGAAACGCTCTTCACCGTCTGGACCAACCTGTTCGAGCGTGCCTATGTCGTTGGCGGTGACACGGTGCTGGTGCATGGCGGGACCAGCGGCATCGGCACGATGGCGATTTCACTCTGCCGCCTCTTTGATATCACCATCATCGTCACCTGCGGCAGCGATGCGAAATGCGAGCAGGCGAAGGCTTGGGGCGCTCATCATGCCATCAATTATCGCAGCCAGGATTATGTCGAAGAGGTGAAGCGCATTACCACTGGCCAAGGCGTGCAGGCGGTTCTGGATATGGTTGGCGGCGACTATGTGCCCCGAAACTTGCAGTGCCTTGCCGAAGATGGCCGCCATGTGTCGATCGCGGTGCTGGGCGGGGCGAAGGCGGAAATCTTCTTGCCCACGGTAATGACACGGCGGCTGACGCTGACAGGATCGACGCTGCGGCCCCGCTCCTCCGCTTTCAAGAGCCTGGTGGCTGACGAAATTATCCGTGAGGTCTGGAGCTTCGTTGAGGAAGGCAGGCTCCGTCCGGCGATGGACCAGCGCTTCCCCTTGGCTGCGGCTGCGCGGGCACATGCGCGCATGGATGCGGGGGAACATTTCGGGAAGATCGTTCTGACTGTCTGAGGGCCTGTTGGGTGGATTGCGGTCATAGCTAAATCCTCCCCATCGTGAGATGGGGAGGGGGACCGTTCGCGAAGCGAATGGTGGAGGGGAAATTTCGCAGGTCGTGCCATTTTCCCCTCCACCAGCCTGCGGCTGGTCCCCCTCCCCACGCTTCGCGCAGGGAGGATTTGGAATGTCCGCTAATGGCTATAATACAGTCGCTCACCCTCATCCCGCGATGCCTAAAACCCCGCAAACCGTAGCATTTCCGTCACATTCGCTGCGGGATTGTAACATTGCGCCGCTAAGGATTCGGTCCCGAGGACAATAGCTCCAGGGGTTGCATCATGAATGCCATCACACGCCTGCCTTTCCTGGCGGACATGAACGAAGGCGCTCAACATTTCGACACGCCGGAACAGGGCGGCAAGCGTCGCCGTTACCGCACGGTCTGGATTTCGGACATCCATCTCGGCACGCGCGGCTGCAATGCGAAGCTGCTGATCGACTTTCTCGACAGCGTCGACAGCGAGACCATGTATCTGGTCGGCGACATCATTGACGGCTGGCGGCTCAAAAGGCGCTTCTACTGGCCCGCCGCGCATAATGACGTGGTCTGGCGCATCATGAAGCGTGCCAAGCGCGGCACTCGCGTCGTCTATATCCCCGGCAATCATGATGAGATGTTCCGCCAGTTCACGGGCCTCAGCTTCGGTGGGGTCGAGATCAGGCGCAAGGCGATCCATGAGACTGCGGACGGCCGCAAGCTCCTTGTCCTGCACGGCGATGAGTTCGACACGATCATGCTGGCCCATCGCTGGCTCGCCTTTGTGGGGGACGCCGCTTACGGCTTGCTGATGCGGCTCAATGTCGTGGTGAACGCGGTGCGCCAGCGCATGGGTCTGCCCTATTGGTCGCTCAGCAAAATGGCCAAGCACAAGGTCAAGAACGCCGTCGAGTTCATCTCCCGATTTGAAGAAGTGGTTTCGCATGAGGCCGGATCACGCGGCGTCGATGGCGTGGTCTGCGGTCACATCCACAATGCCGAAATGCGTGAGATCGGCGGCATCCAATATTATAATGACGGTGACTGGGTGGAGGGATGCACCGCCCTGGTCGAACATTTCGACGGCCGTATGGAGGTACTGCACTGGGCCGATGAGGTTGCGGCACGCACCGTGGGCGATCAGGTGAGGATCGCCGCCTGATGCGCATCGTCATCGTGACCGACGCCTGGTCGCCTCAAGTGAATGGCGTCGTCCGAACGCTCCAGACCATCCAGGCGGAGCTGGAGGCGCGGGGGCACGCCGTCAAGGTCATCTCACCCGATCTCTACGGCTCCTTCCCCTGTCCGACCTATCCCGAAATCCGCCTGGCCTTCGTGCGATCGGGCGTGGTGGGCGACGCGATCGCGGCCTTTGAACCGGATGCCGTCCATCTCGCAACCGAAGGGCCGCTCTGCCTTGCCGCGCGGCGCTGGTGCCTGCGGGGCGGGGTGCCTTTCACCACCGCTTATCACACGCATTTTCCCGACTATGTCTCGCGCCGGACAGGACTGCCCGCGCGCTGGTTCTGGTCCTACATTCGCTGGTTTCATGGCCCGGCGCGGGCGGTGCTGGTCTCCACCGGATCGGTGCGGCAGCAGTTGCGCGCCCATGGGTTGGCGCAGGTGCGGCCATGGGGCAGGGGAGTGGACCTGTCCGCCTTCACAGCCGAGGCAACGCCGCCAGCGATATTCGCCAATCTCCCGCGCCCGATCCAGCTCTATGTCGGCCGGGTCGCTATCGAGAAGAATCTCGAGGCATTCCTTGCCAATGATCACCCCGGCAGCAAGGTGGTCGTCGGCGATGGCCCGGCGCGGGCGCAACTGGAACGCGCTTATCCCGACGCGCGATTCCTTGGCGCATTGTTCGGCGAGGAACTGGCGGGTGCCTATGCGGGCGCCGACGTCTTTGTCTTCCCCAGCCGCACCGACACATTCGGCCTCGTCATGATCGAAGCGCTGGCATGCGGCGCCCCCGTCGCCGCTTATCCGGTCAGCGGGCCGGTGGACATCGTGACGCCCGAAACCGGCGCGCTATCCGAACGGCTGGAGGACGCCATCGCCGCTGCGTTGCGCTGCGACAGGGTCGCCTGCGCCGCCCATGGCCGCAGCTTCAGCTGGGAACGCAGCGCCGACGAATTCCTGACCGGCCTTCACTGCATCGATCCCGTCGTCAGAGACAGCGCGGCCTGACGCTTTTCCTTGCTCCACCGGGTTTCTTGCACTATCTCAGGACGGGCGTGGCCGCCCTGCTTGGGCGGCCCTTGTTGTTTTTAGTGCCGGAGAATCCTCGTGTCCCAGCCTCTCATGCCCCATGCAACCGCCAGCTGGCTGGTCGACAATACCGCGCTCAGCTTTGATCAGATCGCGGAATTTTGCGGGCTGCATATCCTGGAAGTGCAGGCGATCGCCGATGACACGGCTGGCACCAAATATACCGGCCGCGACCCCGTCCGCGCGCATGAAATCACGATGGAGGAAATCCACAAGGGTGAATCCAACCCCGACTATCGCCTGAAGATGCTGAAAGGCCCTGAACCCGTCCGCCGTACCAAAGGCCCGCGCTACACGCCGGTGTCCAAGCGTCAGGACAAGCCCGATGGCATCGCGTGGATCCTGCGCAATCACCCCGAAATTTCGGACGGCGCGATCGGCAAGCTGATCGGCACCACCCGCACCACCATCGCCGCCATCCGTGACCGCACGCACTGGAACATCTCCAACATCGTGCCCAAGGATCCGGTGACGCTGGGCCTCTGCTCGCAGCGGGAACTGGACGCGCTGGTGACGAAGGCTGCGAAGAAGCTCGGCATCGAAGCCCCGACGGACTCCGCCTGGACGGCGATCGCGAAGCACTGATCGAGGAATTGCGCCGCGAGCGCGACGACGCTGCCCGCCGGGCCGAGCAAGCGTTGAAGAGCGAGGCGGAGCTGATCTCGGGCGTTGCCACGATCCTCGACCCGTTCAGCAACAATCAGGGCCAGGTCTGATTCTGCCCTGACGCGCCCTGCTTTACGCTTGCGTAAAGCAGGGGCCTGACATACATCTCCGTTAATGGAGAGCATCGAGACGGTCTGGAAAGACCATTATAATCATCCTTTCCCCTGGGATCAGTCCTTCCCTCCCATGTCGATGGTGGACATGGTCGTGGACAGCGCGACGGCCAATCCCGATGCCGTGATGATCGACTTCCTCGGCCGCAAAACGACCTATGGCGACATGCTCCATGTCATCCGCCGGGTCGCAAAGGGGCTTCAGGATCTGGGCGTGCGGAAGGGTGATCGGGTAGGTCTCTACCTTCCCAACGTCCCCCATTATGTCGCGGCTTATTATGGAGCGATGATGGCGGGCGCGACCGTCGTCAATTTCTCCCCCCTCTACACCGCCGCCGAACTGGAACATCAGGTCGAGGACAGCGGCACCAAAATCCTCTTCACCCTGTCGGCCAAAGCGTTGCTGCCCACCGCGCAGGAAGTGCTGGACAATAGCAGCCTCGAACGGCTGATCGTCGGCTGCATCGCAGAGGTGCTGCCGCCCGCCAAATCGCTGCTGTTCCGCCTCTTCAAGCGCAAGGAGACCGCGCCGGTCCCCCATGACCCGCGCATCACCAGCTATGCCGATCTGCTGCGCGACGGCGAGGACTCCGCGCCGGTCGCGATCGATCCGGTCAACGACGTCGCCCTGCTGCAATATACCGGCGGCACCACCGGCCGACCCAAGGGCGCGATGCTCACTCATCAGAACCTGACCGCCAATGCCCGTCAAATCAGGCTCATCGATCCGCATCCCGAAGCCATCGACCGCATCCTCGCGGTCCTGCCCTTCTTCCATGTCTTCGCCAACACCTGCGTCCTTAACCGTACGGTCCTCAACGGCGGCGAAATGGTGATGCTGCCCCGGTTCGAAGCCGTACAGGTACTCGCCGCCATTCAGCGAACCAGCCCCACCTCGATGCCCGGCGTCCCCACCATGTTTCAGGCGCTGCTCGATCATCCGGCGACGCCGAACATCGATTTCTCCTCACTACGCCTGTGCATTTCGGGCGGCGCGCCGCTGCCGCTGGAACTCAAGAAACGGTTCGAAGCCGTCACCGGCGCCAAGCTGTGCGAAGGCTATGGCCTTACCGAAAGCAGCCCGGTCGTCTGCTCCAACCCCTATGAAGGACTGAACAAGCCCGGCACCGTGGGGCAACCCGTCCCCGGAACCCAAGTAAAGCTCGTGGATCGCGAGGACCCGACCCGACCGCCACCGCCCGGCGAACCGGGCGAACTTGTCTTTGCCGGTCCTCAGATCATGAAGGGCTATTGGCAGCGTCCCGACGCTGACAAGGAAGTCTTCATCGACGGCTGGCTGCGCACCGGCGACGTCGGCCTGATCGACGCCGACGGCTATGTGAAGATCGTCGACCGCCTGAAGGACATGATCGCGGTCGGCGGCTTCAAGGTTTTCCCCAGCCAGGTGGAAGAGGTGCTCTACCACCACCCCGACGTGAAGGAGGCGCTGGTTATCGGCATCCCCGACCCCTATCGCGGCGAGTCCCCCAAAGCGTTCGTCACGCTTCAGGAAGGCGCGAAGACAGATGGCGAGGCACTGAAGGCATGGCTTAATCCCCAACTCGGAAAGCATGAAAAAGTCTGCGAGGTCGAGGTCCGTTTGAACCTTCCCAAGACGCTGGTCGGCAAGCTGTCGCGCAAGGAACTGGTCGCCGAAGAACGCGCCAAGGCAGAGGCAGCCGCGGGGCAGGCTGGAACGGCCGCCTGAACATAACTATCTTGTGCCCCACACAGGATAAGGAACAGGCGAATGGCCGAACAAATCGCGACGCTGGCAGGTGGCTGCTTCTGGTGCACCGAGGCGGTGTATCAAAATTTGAAAGGCGTCCGGTCGGTCGAAAGCGGCTATCTCGGCGGTCAGTTGCCCAATCCCAGCTATGAGCAGGTCTGCTCCGGCGCGACCGGCCATGCCGAAGCGATCCGCATCGCCTTTGACCCGGAACTCATTTCCTATGGCGACCTGCTCGACATCTTCTTCGCGACGCATGATCCGACGACGCTCAACCGGCAGGGCAACGACATCGGCACCCAATATCGCTCCGCCGTCTTCCCCCATTCGCCGGAGCAGGAAGCGGAAGCCAAAGCCGCCATCGCCCGCGCGCAACTGGATCATGGCAACCCGATCGTCACCACGATCGAACCGGACGCCCCCTGGTATCCCGCAGAGGATTACCACCAGAAATATTGGGACCGCGTCGGCGACCGCAACCCCTATTGCATGGCGGTCATTCCGCCCAAACTCGCCAAGCTGCGCAAGGGATTTGCGGAACGGATCGAGGGCTGAAAGCCGAAGATATAAGCCCCTCCCTTTCAAGTTCAAACGAGGCACGTGACTCGTTTGAAGGGGAAGGGGTGGGTAGCGAGCGCCAGCGAGCCTCAGCCTCTCCGGCCTCGCCCACTCGACCAAAGTCAACCCCACCAATACCGCTTAGGCTAAGGTTAATCCTGACCATGCCAAGCACGCCAGCAGTTCACAGGGGAATATCCATGCGCCCATTTACGACGATCGCCGCCGCCGGAATAATGCTGACCCTCCCGGGCTGCATCGCAAAGACGGCGCTGGACGTAGCCACCCTGCCGGTGCGCGCCGGATCGCAGGCCGCAGATTGGGCCACCACCAGCCAGGAAGAATCCGACCACAACTATGGCCGCCGCATGCGCAAGCAGGAGGCCAGGGAAGCGCGCGACCGCAAGAAAGCCGAAGAACAGCGCCGCCGCGAATGCAAACGGGCTGGCTATCGGGATTGCGATTGAGGACGGTTCGACGTTCCGCTGACGTTGTATGATCAAATCTAGAGTGTGACCGTCTATACGGAAGTATCCACACTAATGCCCTTTTTCCGTCACCCCGGGCTTGACCCGGGGTCCCGCTGCCTCAGCGGCGCCAGATAAGAAGTGGGACCCCGGATCAAGTCCGGGGTCACGATCACTCAAACATGATCATGCCCTAGGGTGTGTGGGGATTCAGCCCATGACGGGCTGCAAATGGCGACTTTCTGCGCTTCCGGTGCTCACATACTGAAGTACGCTGCGTCGAAGCGAGGCACGTGACTCGCTTCGAGGTTCTCGAAATTCACCATTTTCGCCTCGCCCTGAACTGAATCCCCACACACCCTGGGTTCCGTCCGCACTTAGCCTGTCAAAAGGCTCCACCCGAACGGCGCCAGAGTCCTTGAACCCTCAAGCCGCCGCCCGCCGCAACCGGTCGTTGATCGCCGCCCCAATCCCCACATCCGGGATTGGCGCCACCGCAATATGCGTCGCCGCGCTCGCATCCGCGACATGCAGAGCCGCGAACAGATTGGCTGCGGCCTCCTGCACATCGGCATCCGGGCTCAAATTGATATTGCACGGCATCAAGCCAAAGCCGATCAGATATTCGTCCTTCTCCGCCCGCAGCGCGTTCAGTCGCACCGGCTTGGATGGCGCATAATGGCTTTCCAACTGACCCGGCGCCTCGATCTTCGCATCGGCCGCGCCCGTCACGACCGGAAGGCCCGTCGCCTGCTCCAGCATCGCCGCCGTTACCGGACCCGGTCGCAACAGTCGGATACGGCCATTCTCAGGCGCGACGATCGTCGACTCCAGCCCCTCGCTTGTCGGCCCCTCATCCAGGATCAGCCGCACCTTGCCATTCAGGCTGGCGAGCACATGCTCGGCCCGTGTAGGGCTGATGGCCCCGCTGCGATTGGCCGATGGCGCGGCGAGTGGTCGCCCGCTTTCCCGGATCAGCGCGCGCATCGCTGGGTGGGCGGGCAGGCGCAGGGCGACCGTCGGCAAGCCCGCCGTCACCAGCGACGAAAGGCCGCTGTCTTCCCGTACCGGCAGCACCATGGTCAGCGCGCCCGGCCAAAATCGCGCCGCCAGCTTGTCCGCCACGGGCGAAAAGACCGCCAGCCGCTCCGCCATCTCCTTGTCCGAAACATGCACGATCAGCGGGTTGAAGCTCGGCCGCCCCTTGGCGCTGTAGATCGCCGCGACCGCGCTTTCGTCCGTCGCGTCGGCGGCCAGCCCATAGACCGTTTCTGTCGGCACCGCGACCGGCTCGCCCGCGCGGATCAGCAGCGCGGCCTCGCGCAGGGCTTCGGCGCCATAGCGGCTGATCCGGGTGGAATAGGCAGGATTTGGGATGGTCACGGCCCCGCGATATAAGCTCCAGCGCCGCAGAGTAAAAGTCCATTACGACAGAAGAATGACAGGGCCACGCGGCTTGCCGGGGCGGGGGAGGGGGATTAAGCCCGGCGCATGAACAAGGAAACTCTCAGCCGCATCGCGCAAGCGCTGGAACGGATCGCGCCGCCACCGGCCATTTCCGCCGACCTCGCCGCCGCGCCCGCCTATGTCTGGGACGGCGCCGCGATTCAGGCGGTGGATGCTTTCATTCCGGTAAATTACGACCTTTTGACCGGCATCGACGCGCAAAAGGCGACGTTGCTCGAAAATACCCGCCGCCATGCCGTGGGCCACGCTGCGCATGACGCGCTGCTCTGGGGGGCGCGTGGAACGGGCAAGTCCGCAGTGGTTGCCGCCGTCATCGACCGGCTCCAGCGGGAGGGCGCTGACATCGCGTTGCTGCAATGCGCGATCGATGAACTGAATAGCCTGCCGCGCCTCTTCTCCATTTTGCGCACGACGCAGCGCCCCTTCATCCTTTTTCTCGATGATCTTGGTTTCGACGAAAATGGCGTGGGCGACGCGCGCGCGCTGCGGTCGCTGCTTCAGGGCGGCACGGCGGCCCGGCCCGCCAATGTCCGCCTCTATGTCACCTCGAACCGCCGCCACATCGTCCCGCGCCACCTGTCGGAGCAGGATGATCCCGTCAATCCGCGTGACGTGATCGATGACAAGATGGCGCTGTCCGATCGCTTCGGCCTCAGCCTCGGCTTCCATGCCATTGACCAGCAGGCCTATGTCGACATCGTCACCAGCTATGCGGACAGCCTCGGCCTCAGCTTCGACCCGCTAGAGGCCATCCAGTGGGCAACCCAGCGCGGCAGCCGTTCAGGCCGCGTCGCCTGGCAATATGTGGTTGAACTGGCGGGCCGCAACGGCCGTTCGCTCTGATCCTTTGTTTGCCGCGATTTCGACCAGCACTCGGTTCCGAGCGCTTGGAAATCGCTCATGAGCATGATCATGTTAGTGTTGTCGTCACCCCGGACTTGATCCGGGGTCCCGCTTTTTATCTTACGCCGCCCAGCCAGCGGGACCCCGGGTCAAGCCCGGGGTGACGGAAAAGGAGCCTTGATGCGGATGCGCCCGCGTAATGCGATCACGCTCTCAATCACTTCGCGCCAGTCACCCGCCAGATCACGCCGCCGACATCGTCGCTGACCAGCAGCGCGCCCTTCGCGTCGCCCGCGACATCCACAGGCCGCCCCCGCGCGTCGCCCTTCGCATCCAGAAAGCCGGTCAGCACATCGACCGGCTTGGCCTTGCCCACCTCGCCATTCGCCTCGAAGGGCACGAACACCACCTTGTAACCGGCGGCAGGCTTGCGGTTCCAGCTGCCATGCAGTCCGACAAAGGCGCCGTTCGCGAACGCCCCGCCGATCTTCACCTTGTCGGCAAAGGCCAGCCCCAGCGGCGCGACATGATTGCCCAGCGCATAATCGGGCCGCTTGGTATATTCGCGCACTTCGGGCCGTTGCGGCTGCACGCGGCGGTCCTCATAACCGCCCCAATAATTCCACGGCCAGCCATAGAAGCCACCAAACTCCACCCGCGTCAGATAGTCGGGCACCAGATCGCTGCCGAGCATGTCGCGCTCATTCACGACGCCCCACAGCGCCCCGCTATTGGGCTCGAAAGCCAGCCCCACCGGATTGCGCAGCCCTGAAGCGTAGATGCGATAGTCACCCGTCCTGGGATTGACCTCCAGCACCGCCGCGCGGTTCGCCTCCCCATCCAGGCCGTCTTCCGCGATATTGCTGTTCGACCCGACACCCACATAGAGCAGCCCCGTGGGGCCAGCCACCAGGCTCTTGGTCCAGTGCATGTTGGGCGCGTTCGCGGGCAGGTTCAGGATCTTGCGCCCCTTGGCGGTGATCCGCGTCTCGCCCTCCTTATAGGGAAAGGCCATCAGCGCGTCCGTATTGGCGACGTAAAGCGTCCCGTCCACCAGCGCCATGCCATAGGGCGAGTTGAGCCCGGTCAGGAACGCCGTCTTCACCTCCGCGCGCCCGTCGCCATCCGCGTCGCGCAACAAGGTAATACGGTTGGCCGAAGGAACGCCCGCGCCAGCCTTGTCCATCAAATAGCTCATCACCCGATCGACGATCCCACCGGCTGGGCGGGGCGGGCTGTTCGTCTCGGCCACCAATATGTCGCCATTGGGCAGCACCAGCATCGATCGCGGATGTGCCAGCCCCTCGGCAAAGCGCGCGACGGCAAGGCCCTTCGCCGCGACGGGCTTCTCGCCCGCCGTCCAGGCCTTCACTTCGGCGACGTTGATGGTAGGGATCAGCTCGCTGCGCGGGGCGCTGAAAACCGGCTCCTTGCCCGTGTCCGCACCCGCCGCCAACTGCGCCGTATTCCCTTGCGCCAGATAGAAAATGACGCCCCCCGCGATCAGCAGGAGGATAAGGGTGATGGCGATCAGATGCTTCTTCATGTCGCCTGTCTATGCTGCGAATTCTCGCGCGGCAAGGCGCCCCGTCAGCCCCGTTCGCGCAACCACAGCAGCAGCGCGATTATGCCCCCCAGCGCCGCGCCGGTCAGCAGGCCCGCGCTCGGTTGCCCCATCATGCCGCCGATGATCGCGCCGCCCAGGATCAGCAGCGCGATGATGGCGCCCGCGCCGGTCGGATTCTTCTTGCCATTGGTCATCGGCACCGCCCTTGCCACGGCCCGCCCGCCAAGGCCAGAGTCTTTGCGGATCGCCCCGTCGCGGGACAGCCCAGTCCCGTCGGGAGACAGCCCAGTCCCGTTGCAGGACGACTGTACCGCAACGGGACTTGGCTAACGTCCCATTCACCCTCGAAAGCCGCCGCTACCCGTGGAAGCGGGAAACTGGCATGGCAATTGAACCCTTGGTTTCCATCGCGGCGAGAAATTTTCGGGGGTTCACATGCAGTTGCCATATCTTTCCGACCGCAAAAGCTATGACGACGCGGCGGAGCTGATGGCGGCCTTCGGTGACAATGCGGGCTATGAAGCCGCCGCGCGCGCCGATCGCAGCCGCGACCTCGGCAACTATATCCATTTCTGCCACTGGCGTCAGATTGAGCGGCTGATCGTGCTGCTCACCTACGACGCGCCACTCGGCACGGTTCATTAGAGACTGATCGTCACCCCGGACTTGATCCGGGGTCCCGCTTCTTATCTGAAACCGCCCAGGCAGCGGGACCCCGGGTCAAGCCCGGGGTGACGGAAAGGAGCCTGGATGCGGATGCTTGGGTGCAAGACGATGCGCTTAAACCATCAGCGAGCGCGCCCTAAAGCCGCAACCCAGCCGTCTCGGGCAACCCGGCCAATATATTGAGGTTCTGCACTGCGGCCCCGGCCGCGCCCTTGCCCAGATTGTCGAGCGCCGCCACCAGCCGCACCTGACCAGCATCCTCATTGCCGAACACGAACAGCGCCAGCCGATCCGTCGCGCCGACATGCTCGATCGCGACCTGACCCATCGCCGCGCTGTCCTCAAGCGAAGCAACGCTCACGATCGGCGATCCCGCATAAGCATCAGCCAGCGCCGCATGAATGTCCGCAACCTTCGGCGCCCCCGTCATCGCGCGCAGCTGCAACGGCACTTCAACGATCATGCCGCGATAGGCATTGGCCACCGCAGGCGCGAAGATCGGCGGATGCGACAGCCCCGAATAGCGCAGCATCTCCGGAATATGCTTGTGCGTCATGCTGAGCCCATAGGGCCGGAACGCACTCGGCGCGCCGCTTGTCCCTTCAAACTCCGCGATCATCGCCTTGCCGCCGCCGGAATATCCCGACGCGCCCGACACCGTCACCGGCCAGTCGGCAGGCAGCAGTCCGCCCAGCACCAATGGCCGCACCAGCGCCAGGAAGCCGGTGGGCCAGCACCCCGGATTGGACACGAACCGCGCGTTCGCCAGCTTTTCCCGGTGCCCCGGTTCCAGCTCGGCAAAGCCATAGGTCCAACCGTCCGCAACCCGATGCGCGGTCGATGCATCGATCACGCGCGTCCGGTCATTGTCGATCAGCGCCACAGCTTCCCGCGCGGCATCGTCGGGCAGGCACAGGATGACGATATCGGCGGCGTTCAAAGCCTCCCGCCGCGCCGCCGCATCCTTCCGCTTGTCCTCGTCCAGCGTGATGAAGGACAGCTCGGGCCGCTCCGCCAACCGCTCGACAATCTCAAGCCCCGTGGTGCCGACGCCGCCGTCGATGAAAATCTTTTGGGTCACGCGCCGATCCTCCGCCGCGAAATTATCGGTTCCGCATGGTCCGCCGTCAGCCGGGCGACCACGTCTGCCAAAGGTTCGACAACCACGGCCATCCAATGCGCATTGGCATGCAGCAGATTTTCGCCGTCCGTCATGATGCCGACATGGCCGGGGAAAAAAACGAAGTCGCCGCGCTTCAACGGCTCGTCGGAGGGCAGGGGGTTGCCGATGCCTTCCCGCTGCAAGTCCGTATCGCGCGGTGCCTTGATCCCGCACTGACCCAGCGCGACCTGCACAAGTCCCGAACAGTCGATACCGCGATGGCCCCGTCCGCCCCACACATAGGGCTGGCCAAGGTAGCGCAGCGCCACGGCGACCCAATCGCTTTCCGTCGCGTCGGCGCTGACGGCATGTCGCTCATGGACATATCCTTCGGCACAAGCCACGAATCCGTCCGCCGCCTGCCCGGTGAACAGCGCGCCGCCCGGCCAGTAATCGCGAATGGGCGACTTGATGTCGGCCGCGCTGAATAGTGGCGCGGTGCCAGCAAAAATCCGGTGGTTAGTTTCTTCATGCGTGTCCAGCGCCTCGCGCCGCACATAGCCGACATAGCCGTCATGCCCGCAAAAGCCCCAGGCCCAATCCGTGGTCATGTCCAGCGCATGGAAGCTTTCGCCGCGCAGCAATTCGCTGACGGCCGTAGATGTGACGGCGGGCGAGGACAGCAGCGGCGTGCCCGCCGCAACGCAGGTCAGTTCAATCGAGCGGGCATAATGCGCGGAAAACAGCACGCCTGCCAGCGACAGGTCAGCCAGGTCGCCGCGCGCGGCGTGGATGCGGCTGTCCAGCTTGACGGAGCGGCCGTCAAGTTTGAACCGGATACGTTCAGGCGGTGCGTTCCGCGGAGTTGAAGTCGTGGCGTTCATCGCGGCCGGTTCCTGCGATGAAATGGTGAAACGCGTCAAGGAATTCCGCCCCTTTGGGGGTGCGAGTGATGAAAATATTACGCCGATCGGCCGCATCCCGCTCCCGGCGAAGATATCCGAGCGCCGAAAGCTTGTTCAGCGCGCGGGTAATAACCGGCTTCGATACATGCAGCGCCTCGGCGAGTCCCCGCACGGTATGCGGCCCCGCGCTGATGTAAACGGTCATCATCAACGCCATTTGCCGGTTGGTAAGGTCGGGCCTGCCGGATCGCACATAATCGACCAGCGTGCGCATCCATTGGGCAAGTTGTTTCAGACCTGGGCGGTTCAGCTCAGTCGTCTGTTCCTGTGCAGAAGCGGCATCCATGCCCCCGTAACGCACGATGCACGATCCGGTTGCGTAACGGCCCCGTACCAAAGGTCATTTCTGCCCTGATTTTTCATAACGTTGTTCCAGCATGCGGAAAACAGCGCGGAGGCCCAATGCCTCACCACCCTTCGGCCGCCCCGGCTTTGGCGACGGCCGCCAGGCGAAGGTGTCGAGATGCAGCCACTTCGCCTTGTCCGGCACGAACCGTTTCAGAAACAGCGCGGCGGTGATCGCGCCGGCAAAGCCGCCTTCGCCCGCGTTATTGATATCGGCGATGTCCGACTTCAGCATGTCGGCATAGCCATCCCATAATGGCAGGCGCCAACTCGGGTCGTCCACTTCGCTACCCGCCGCGTCCATCTGAGCTGCCAATGCGTCATCATTGGTGAAGAGGGCAGGGAGGTCGGGGCCGACCGCCACTCGCGCCGCGCCGGTCAACGTCGCATAGTCGATGACGAGTTCGGGCTCATCCTCGCCCGCCAGCGCCAAGGCGTCGGCCAGCACCAGCCGCCCTTCCGCATCGGTATTGCCAATCTCCACCGTCAGCCCCTTGCGGCTGCGCAATATGTCGCCGGGGCGGAAGGCATTGCCTCCCACCGCATTTTCCGCCGCCGGGATCAGCACATGCAACTGCACCGGCAGGCGCGCGCCCATGATCAACCGGGCGAGCGCGATCGCATGGGCCGCGCCGCCCATATCCTTCTTCATCAGGCGCATGGCCGACGATGGCTTGATGTCCAGCCCGCCGCTGTCGAAACAAATGCCCTTGCCGATGATGGCGACGCGCGGATGCTTGGCATCGCCCCACCGCAATTCGATCAGGCGCGGGGCAAAGTCCTTGCCCGCTGCCCGGCCCACGGCATGGATCATCGGGAAACCCTGCTCCAGCGGGTCGCCCTTCGTCACCGTGAAGCGCGCGCCAAAGGCTTCGGCGACCTTCGCCGCTTCCTCCTCCAACTGTTGCGGCCCCATGTCGCCAGCGGGAATGTTGACGAGGTCGCGCACTAGCGCCACCGCCTCCGCCAGCCTGACCGCCGGGTCGATTTGCGCAACCTCGCTGGTCAGCAGCACGCGCGGCCCTGCGCTATTTTCATCGCGGCGATAGCGGTCGAACCGATATTGCGCCGTCAGCCAGCCGAGCATGGCTGGCCCGGCCGTCCCCTCCGCCAGCCGATATTGACCCTCGGGCAATGTTTCGCCCAGCTTGGCGAGGCACCAGCTGCTGAGCTTCGCTTTGTTCGCGACCCCCGCGACCACCGACCAGTCCGAAGGATCATCTCCCGGAATGATCGCATGCTCATATCCCTTGCCCGCGAACTTCTGCGCCGCGACGATCGTCCGGACGCGCTGCGGCTGCGCGGAAAGCCAGTTTTCGAAGCTTTCCGCATCGACGATCTGGATCATATGAGCGGGCTGATTGTTGTCTGCTTTCAGCAGGTCGGAATAATCGGTCATGGGCGGGATTCTGGACAAGGATGATGGGGTTGGAAAGCCCCATTTTTGCGATGTCGGCGCCTCGGCCCGGCCATCCCGCATTTGCCCCTGACCGGCAAAGGGTTTAGATTGACGCCAACGCAAACTGGCAAGGAGAGAGACATGGTAATGCATGGCGATAATGCGCGGCAGCAGGCGCTTCGTGCGCGTGCCTATCAACTCGCCGAAAGCGGGCGATTTGACGGCGCGCATCAGGTTGAACAAGCCCTGATCGCGGAAGGCTGGCCCAACGCCGCCGCCGTTCTTCAGAGCAGCTATGCCCGCAAGGCGATCAGCGAGCGTTGTCTGGCGGCCAAGCCGCACTGATGCAGCGCTTACCAATGCGAATGAAGGCAGGGCCGGTCGCAGGACTGGCCCTCTTTCTCTGTGCCTGTTCTCCCTCGGCTGGCGATCAGGCGACGGATAATGTCGCTGACACCGGCAATGATGTCGCCACGGCGAATTTCGTCAACCGGATGGCGGGCGCGGAACAGCCAAAGCCGCCGTCCCAGCCTTTCCAACAGGCTGAAAAGACCGACCTGCTGGAATTCCTCTACGCTTGGCCTGCGCAAGCCTCCGCCGTGCCACAGATCGCTGAGAAGTTGCGCAAGGACATGGAAAGCGGAAAGGCCGACGCGCTCAAGATGGCGGCTGACGACCGCAAATCGGCGCAGCAGTCCGGCTTTCCCTTCCACGCTCACAGTCTTGAGACTCGTTGGACCGTAGCCGCCGACACGCCGCGCTTCCTGTCGCTACGTTCCAGCCGCTACACCTATACCGGCGGCGCGCATGGCATGACCGGCTATGACGTGCTGCTCTGGGACAAGGCGCGCAAGCGAGAAACGAGCGTGCAGGCGCTCATGACCTCACCCGCAGCCTTCGCCGCCGCGATCCACGATTCCTTCTGCGATGGTCTGGACAAGGCCCGCGCGAAAAAGCGGGGCGGGCCGATCATGCGCGGCGACGATCCTTTCACCCAATGCATCGACCCGATGAAGGAAGTCCTCGTCCCCACCTCGCGTGGCGGCAAGCTGATCAACCGGATCGTCGTCGTTGTCGGCCCTTACAGCGCCGGGCCTTATTCGGAAGGGACCTATGAAGTCCCGCTGCCCGTCGATGCCGCTATGCTGAAAACGATCAAAACCGAATATCAGGACGCGTTCGTGGGCGCTCCGTAAAGATCATGCTCGTCGGCATCCTCGATCACCACGTCGAGGATGTCGCCAGCCTTCCGCCCCTCACCGACATCACGCAGGAACACATTGCCGTCGATCTCCGGCGCATCAGCCTGACTCCGCGCCGTCGCGCCGACCGATCCGTCCTCGTCGGGTTCGCCAACCTCATCGATGATCACCGGCAGCACGCGCCCGACCTTCGCCTGCAACTTGGCGGCGCTGATCGCAGCCGTTTTCTCCATGATCCGCTGGTAGCGTTCTTCCTTCACCTCTTCCGGCACCGCGCCCGGCAGTTCATTCGCCGCCGCGCCCTCCACGGGCTCGAACCGGAACGCGCCCACGCGATCCAGCTGCGCCTCGTCCAGCCACTCGAGCAGATACTGAAAGTCCGCCTCCGTCTCGCCGGGGAAACCGACGACGAAGCTCGAACGGATCGCGATGTCCGGGCAGATGCTCCGCCACTTGCGGATACGATCCAGCACCTTCGCCTCATTGGCGGGCCGCTTCATCGCCTTCAACACATTGGGCGAGGCATGCTGGAACGGAATGTCGAGATAGGGAGTCAACAGCCCCTCCGCCATCAGCGGAATGACATGATCCACATGCGGATAGGGATAGACATAGTGCAGCCGCACCCACGGCGCCACGCCTTCACTGGTCCGCAACTGCCCCAGCTCACGCGCAAGGTCGGTCATATGCGCCCGTACCTCGCGGCCCTTCCAGCTGCGCGGCTCATGCCGGGTATCGACGCCATAGGCCGACGTGTCCTGGCTGATCACCAGCAGCTCCTTCGTCCCGGCATGGACGAGCTTTTCCGCCTCGCGCAGCACCGCATCGATCCTGCGTGACACCAGATCGCCCCGGATCGACGGAATGATGCAGAAGGAGCAGCGATGGTTGCAGCCCTCCGAAATCTTCAAATAACTATAATGCCGCGGCGTCAGCTTCAGGCCACCCTCAGGCACTAGGTCAACGAACGCATTGGGCACCGGCGGCGAAGCGTCATGCACCGCATTCACCACCTGCTCATATTGATGCGCACCCGTAACGGCCAGCACCTGCGGAAACTTGGCGCGGATCACGTCCGCCTCGTCCCCCATGCAGCCCGTAACGATGACCCGGCCATTTTCCGCGATCGCCTCGCCTATCGCCTCCAGCGATTCCTCCTTCGCCGAATCGAGGAAACCGCAGGTATTCACCAGCACCACGTCCGCGCCCGCATAGTCTGCGGACATCAGATAGCCGTCGGAGCGCAGCTTGGTCAGGATGCGTTCGCTGTCGACCAGGTTCTTGGGACAGCCGAGCGACACCATGCCGACCTTCGGCGCTTCAGGAATTTTGGTTGCCATGATCGGCGCGCACATAGGGATTTTCGCGCCAAATGTCACGCCCGCCCGAAAGAACGCTCGGATTAGCGCGTCTCGCCCGCGCCATCCCCCTGAACAATCTCGATGATAAGATCGCCCGGCTCTAGCTTCTGCGCGCCTTCTTCCCAAAAGCCGATGACCCGCTCACCCCGATAGATTCGCACGCCAAGCCCGGTCCCGATCGCCGACAAAGGCCCGCCAATCTCCTCCGCCAGCACCGCCCGCTCATGCAGCTTCACCGCGCCACCTGACGCGGCAAGGTCCGCCATATAATCGGCGATATGCCGCCCGCTCGTGCTCCCCGCCAGCAGCAGCCCGGCAAAGCTCACCGGATTGATCACCGTCGTCGCCCCCGCCTGCCGCGCAGGCAGCTCGTTATCCTCGTTGCGCACGACGATGCTGATCGGCAGGCGAGGGGCCAGATGCCGCGCAGTCAGCGTGATCAGGATCGACGTATCGTCCCGCCCAGCCGACACGATCATCGCCCGCGCGCGGCTGATCGCGACATCCTTCAGCGTCTTGTCCCGTGTCGAATCGCCGCACATCACGTTGCAGCCCAGATCCTCCGCCTCCACCAGCGGCTTGTCCTGCGGATCGACCACCACGATCTCGCGCGGATCGACACCGCGCGCCAGCAGCTCGCGCACCGCCTCGCCGCCGCTGGTGCCAAATCCGGTGACGATGATATGATTATGCAGATCGGCCTGAATGCGTGCCATGCGCCACCTGTAGAAGATGTTGCGGAAAAACAGATTATAGGCCGTCCCCAGAAAGATCAGCCATACGAACAGCCGGATCGGCGTCACCAGCAGCGCCTCGAACAGCCGCGCTTCCGGGCTGACCGGCACAATATCGCCATAGCCTACCGTCGTTACCGTGACGGTCGTGAAATACAGCACGTCGACGAAACTGATCTGGTCGTCCAGATTGTCCTTCAGCCCATCGCGCCCGACCCAGTGGATCAGCAGCACCAGCGCGATCAGCCCAAAAACCAGCCCCACCCGCCAGACCAGATCGGCCCAAATCGGCATGGACGATCGCCGCCGCAGAAATCCGGTTTGCGCCAGGGGAAGGCGGGCAGGATTGATCCTCATGGGGTGCGCGTTTAGCCCTCCAAATCCCAACCCATCACCGTCATCCCAGCGACCCGTAGGGCGGCGTCCGCCAACGCTGGAATCTCAGGAGATGTCGCACAACCTCGCCCGAGACCCCAGCGTTCGCTGGGGTGACGAGATACAAGGCTAGCGTTCGACAATCACCGAGGCTCCAACCGCGTCACCCCACCCATATAAGGCGCCAACGCCTCAGGCACGATCACGCTGCCATCCTCCTGCTGGTAATTTTCCAGCACCGCCACCAGCGTCCGCCCCACGGCCAGCCCGGACCCGTTCAGCGTATGCAGGAACCGCGTCTGCTTCTCGCCCTCCGGCTTGAACCGCGCATTCATCCGCCGCGCCTGAAAATCGCCGCAGTTGGAAATGGAGCTGATCTCGCGATAGGTCTGCTGGCTCGGCAACCACACTTCCAGGTCGAATGTCTTCGCCGCCGCAAAGCCCATGTCGCCGGTACACAGCAGCACCTTGCGATAGGGCAGCCCCAGCGCCTGCAACACGCCCTCGGCCGCCGCGCACATGCGCTCATGCTCGGCCTCCGATTCTTCCGGCTTGCAGATCGCGATCAGCTCCACTTTCTCGAACTGATGCTGGCGAATGAAGCCGCGCGTGTCGCGCCCCGCCGATCCCGCCTCAGACCGGAAACAGGGGGTCAGCGCCGTCAACCGCATTGGTAGGCTCGCCACATCGACAATCTGCTCGCGCACCAGATTGGTGAGGGAGACTTCGGCCGTGGGAATCAGCCAGCGGCCATCGGTCGTGCGGAACAAATCCTCGGCGAATTTCGGCAGCTGCCCGGTGCCGAACAGCGCCTCATCCCGCACCAGCAGCGGCGGGTTCACTTCCTCATAGCCATTTTCGCCCGACTGGCGATTCAGCATGAACTGCGCCAGCGCCCGGTGCAGCCGCGCCATCTGCCCACGCAGTGCCGTAAAGCGCGCGCCCGACAAAGCCGCGCCGCCCTCAAAATCCAGCCCCAGCGCCGGGCCGAAATCGGCATGATCCTGCGGCGTGAAGCCAAATTCGCGGGGCTCGCCCCACCGGCTCACCTCGACATTGTCCGCTTCGTCGGCACCCTCGGGCACATCGGCGGCGGGCAGGTTGGGAATGGCGGACAGCAGGGCGTGCAGCTTCTCGCTCACCTCCCGGTCTTCCTCCTCCCGCGCGGGCATGCTTTCCTTGAGCGCCGCGACTTCGGCCTTCAGCGTCTCGGCCTTTTCCATGTCCTTGGCCGCCATGGCCGCGCCGATCGCCTTGCTCGCTTCATTGCGGCGGGCCTGACCCTGCTGCAACTCCGTCTTGATCGCCCGGCTTCGCTCATCCAGCGCCAATATGTCCGCACTCGAGGACGCAAAGCCCCTGCGGGCAAGGCCAGCGTCGAAAGCTGCGGGATTTTCGCGGATAAAACGGATATCATGCATGGGTCCGCCCTATGCCGTTCTGCGACCAGCCGCGCAACCCTATGCGCCCCTGTCCGTTAGGGACTGCAAGTCACAGGAAAGGAGCCGGGAATGTGGATCGATCATGACGCGATGGTGCTGGTTGCCGACGGTCGCAAGATGCTGTTCTTCCGAAACAAGGGCGACCGCATGGCGCCCAATCTGGAAGCAGAAACGGTGAAGGTGCAGGAAAATCCCGCCGATCGGGATCAATCCACCGACCTATCGGGCCGTGCGCCCTATATAATGGGCGCGCAGGCCACCATGGGCAACACCGATTATCATGAACAGGAAGAGGCGCGCTTCGCCATGGAGGCGGCCGACCTGCTCAGGCGGCGCGCGCTCGCCAACGACTTTGAAAAACTCATCGTCGTCGCCCCGCCGACCGCGCTCGGCCACATGCGCAAACATTATCACAAGGAAGTGCAAAGCCGCCTGGTGGGCGAGATTGCCAAGGATCTCGCCAATCACCCCGTGCCCGAGATCGAGAAGATCATCGCGCAGGCCTGACGCGATCGACCGCAAAAAAGGGGCGGCTCCCCCACGAGCCGCCCCTTCTCACGCCCCCGCGTGAAAGGCTGCATCGGCCCGTCGGTCTATCGGGCCACCTGATGCGCCATCATTCAGGCCGGGCCAAATCCCAGCCCTAAAGCCTTCAAGCCACCTTGGCCTTGCGCTCCGCAAAACGCCGCCGCGCCATCAGCGCCACCGCTCCCGCGCCGAACAGCAGGACCATCGGCGGGGCGGGCACATCATGGCCGCCACTGCTGGTGGAACCGCCCGAGCTGCTCGACGACGTGGACGAGGAAGTGCTCGATGACGTCGAACTGGACGAGGACGTGCTGGACGATGTGGAAGAGGAGGTTGAGCTGGACGTCGATGATGACGAGCTGCTCGTCACGTTGCCGCTCGACGTCGATACATTCCCGCTCGAAGTGGACACGTTGCCGCTGGAGGTAGAGACATTCCCGCTGGACGTGGACACGCCGCCCGTGGAGGTCGATACCCCGCCGGTCGAAGTCGAAACGCCGCCCGTCGTGGAGCTGGTCGAGCTGCTGATGCCCCCGGTTGAGCTGCTGGTCGATGAGATGACCACCGAGCCGCCGCTGCTGCCACCACCGCTGCCGCCGAAGAAGCCGCCGATGAACCCGCCGCCGCCAAAGCCGCCGCCGCCCGCCATCACCACAGGAACGCCGCCACCGCCCGACATGATCGGCATTTCAGCGGCAGCCAGCGGCGCGGGCAGGGGGATGGGCGCCGCATGCGTCGTCACCGACACGGTCTGCGGCGCGCAGGATACCGTCTTCACCACCTTGCGCTTGACCGGGCGAACGGCATAGCGCTTGGGCGCGGCCTTCACGCTCTTGTTGCTGTGGACCCCTGCCGGCCGGGCGGTCTCGGCGACATGGACGGCGCCGCCGCCGATGATCGCGCCACCGCATGTGCAGGCGCATAATTTGGCCAGTGCCATCCGTACCGACATAGCTATCCACTCTTGTTCGTCTTCAAGCTTCTGGCCGCGTCAGTTGCCTTCTGAGACCCGGAAGCTGTTTCCTGCCCTGTAACAAGACAAGATAACCGCTAAACTTCAACGCCATTAACCTTGAATATAGGCTATAAGTTGGTGGCGAATATAGAACAGCGCCAATCTTCATGGTTAACGTCTCGTTTTGATACAAAGGGAGTTAACGGCGGGGCTCGAGTTATTCTTTGTGGTCGATGCCGTCGATCGCGCGCGCAAATCGTCGGGACGTGGCGCTGTCAGCTGTTGCAAATTCTCGCCGCCCGGCTCGCTCTCTTGAATGCGCGCTTGTGTCGCCCCGCGCTGCTCGTTATTAGGCGCCGTCAATCATAAGTCACGGGCTACCGGACCTTTTGAACCGGAGCCCTCGAGTCGGAGAGCCAGATGGCATCGGTCCTGAATTCCGATAAAGACGGCCATAATCCGCCGAAATCGGCTGTTACACTTCCCCCCGACTATCGTCCTTCGCCCGACGAAGAGTTTATGAATCCCCTCCAGCTTGAATATTTCCGCCAGCGGCTCTGGGACTGGAAAAAGCAGATCCTGACGGAGGCGGAAGGCACGCTGGCCGTGCTGCAAAATGAACCCTTGCGCGAACCCGATCTCAACGACCGCGCGTCGAGCGAGACGGACTGGTCGATCGAACTGCGCACCCGCGACCGCCAGCGCAAGCTCATTTCCAAGATCGACGCCGCGCTCCGCCGCATCGACGATGGCGAATATGGCTATTGCGAAGTGACGGGCGAACCTATTTCGCTCGGCCGCCTCGAAGCCCGCCCGATCGCGACCATGACTGTCGAGGCGCAGGAGCGTCATGAGCGGCAGGAAAAGGTATCGCGAGACGATTGATTAACGCTTTATCCACTGGTCGCTGGCAATGTCCCGCCAAATAAACGGGTCATTGCAAGGGATTGGGCATGGATAGCGATCAGGAAATGGCGGAACGGGGACCTGCTCGGTCAGGCCCGCGGGACAGCCTGTTCCTGCTTACCAACCTGACTTGCATTGAAGGCACGCCCCTCGGCCGTGCCCGCGTGCGCAACCTGTCGGCTACCGGCCTCATGGCCGACTGCGAACGGCCGGTGCCTGCCGATGCCGCGATCGTCCTTGAACTGCGCGGAGTCGGGCGGGTCAGCGGCCGGGTCGTCTGGGCCAAGGATGGCAAGATCGGTATTGCATTCGATCATGAGATCGATCCCCAGCTCGCCCGCAAACCCATAGCCTCCGGAGCCGCTCACCGCGCCCCCTCCTATCTGCGCCTCCACCAGATAGGCCGCTGACCAAAACGCGTTCTTCTCGCCATTTCCTTCACGAAAAAACGCGCCGCCTCCCAGCGCCGCGTCAATCCCGATTGTCCGGGAAATAAGGGCGGAGCCGCGTTTTCCCGCGGCCCCGTGCCCTCAATCTTAATGCCGGGTCAATTTCGCGACATTTCCTCTTTCACCCGCAACTTCTGCTTCTTGAGCGAGGCAACCAGGATCGCGTCGGGCATGGGCCGACTCGTCTCTGCCTTGATCCGTGCCTCAAGCCCGGCATGTTTGGCTGAAAGAGCTGAAACGTGGCTGTTTTCCATGACATTCTCCTGATGAGGGTGATGGACGAACGAGTAGATCATGATTCGCCCCGCCTGTCTTTCCGGAATCGGTGCTTTGCGATGGGGCGCATGCAAATTTGCGATGGTCCGATAGTGTCCGGGGAGTTATCAGGAGCCTGTCCGCAACATGGCCGAGAAAGTGGGTAGTGGGTGAGCCGGGAAGACATCATGCGACGGCTGGAACTGCTGCGAATCGAACATCGTGATCTTGACGGCGCCATCGAGGCGCTCGTGGACGCGGGAGGGCGCGACCAGATGCAGATCGCCCGCCTCAAGAAACGCAAGCTCCGACTCCGCGACGAGATCGCGCTTTTGGAGGATGCGTTGGTGCCGGACATCATCGCCTGACCACCCCTGCGTGGCGATTGTTGGTTAACAACGGCCCTGAATGATACAATCTGCCCTCCGATGTCTGCATCGGGACTGACAAGCAGCCGCTTTTATGTCAGTGATTCGGCCTATGTCTCCTGCTGTCACTTTGGACCGTGGCTTGCATCGACGTCTTGTCGATGGCCTCTATCTTGAAGCCATGGTTATGGCCGATGAGGCGCGCGCCTATTTCGACCGCCGCGATATGACGGAAGCCGAGATCGAAGACCCCCTCCGCCGCGTCTCGTTCGCCTGCGAATCCCTCAAGGTGACGACCCGGCTCATGCACATCATCGCCTGGCTATTGAGCCAGCGGGCGTGGCAGCGGGGCGAGTTATCAGATGCCGACTTGATGGACGAGAAATACCGGCTGGGTCGCGCGACGGAAACTGACCCGGATATTGCGGCAGCTTTTCCCTTCGCAGCCCGCGCCTTGATCGAGGCCAGTCAGGAACTGTACGGGCGCGTCGCGCGCCTGCAGGACAGGATGGATCATATGGCTCGTCCGCACGGCCGTGTGGACAGCAGCCCCGCTCGGGCCTTGATGGATCGCCTGAACACCGCCTTCTGACGTCGGCTTGTGAAAGGCGTTTCGTCGCTTCTTCCTGCGGAGGATCATCGTACGGGCTGGCGCTTCCTTTCCCAAATGGGCTAGACCGTTGATATGAACACGGGCTTGCGGACTTTTCGCCGCGTATCAGCCATGTCGCAAGCCTCCCGGCTTTTGATCCTGCCTCTGCTTTTGGCGGCTCCCGCCGTGCATGCGCAAATCGTGGAACCGCCGGCGGATGTGGCTGACCAGGAGCTTCCCCTGGACCCCATGCCTGACCTGGGCGTGGCATGGCCTGACCTGGGGCAGCCCGACGCGGTTGCCTCACTGCCTCCCGATCCGGCCGATACGCCCGACCTTGCTGAGGATGCCACAAGCCCCGCGCTTCAGGATTCCGATGTCGATTTGCCTGATGAAGCTGCGGCCTTCGCGGATTCGGGTGAGGAAAAGCGTTATTCCGTTCAGCTCAATGGTTTGGACGGGATAGCGGACACACAGTTCGATAGTCGCTTCAAACAATTATCCGTGTTGCGTGAAGGAGAAGGGAAGCCCGCAAATCTCGCGCAGATAAACCGACGGATCAAGGAAGATAGCGAGCTGCTCGACCGGTTGCTGCGTGCGAAGGGCTATTATGCGGCCCGCGTTCGTAGCGCCATTTCCGTCTCGCCTGAAAAGGAAGGCAGGCTGGCCGTGCGGTTCGAGATAGTGCCGGGGACGCGCTATCTGCTTTCCTCGGTCGATCTCCAGGGCTTGGCCGAAGCGGGCGAACAGCAGACGACGCTGCGTGAAACTTTCCCTCTCCATGCGGGCGATCCCATCGATGCCGACGCGATTCTGGCGGGGCAAGCTTCTCTTTCGCTTGCCATGAGTGAAAATGGCTTCCCGTTCGCACAGGTTGGCGAGCCGGAGGTGCGGATCGACCATGAAGAACGCAAGGGCGATCTGGATATCATCGTGACGCCGGGTGCCTACCGCACCTTTGGATCGGTCATCCTTAAGGACAACAAGCTGTTCAATGCGCGCCATGTTGAGAGCATCGCCCGCTTCGAGCGTGACGATCCTTACAAGGCGTCGGATGTCGAGGATCTACGAAGCGCGATCGTTGCCACCGGTCTGGTATCGTCGGTCACGCTGACGCCCAAAGACGCTGGTGACGGGAAGCATGTCGATCTGGCCGTCGATGTCCGGCCCGCGCCACTGCGGACCATTGCTGGCGAGTTGGGCTATGGCACCGGCGAAGGCTATCGCGCCGCCGTAAGCTGGCAGCACCGCAACCTGTTTCCGCCAGAAGGCGCCGTCACATTGCGCGGGGTGCTTGGAACGCAGGAACAAACCGCGTCCTTCACCTACCGGCGCAACAATTTCCGGGAGCGTGATCATGTGCTGACCGGGCTCGTGTCGATCAGCAATATCAAGCGCGATGCCTATGACGCGCGTACGATTACCCTTTCGGGGGCGCTGGAACGACAAACGAACATATTGTTTCAGAAAAAATGGGTCTGGCGGGTTGGGACGGAGTTCATCGCGTCGGATGAAAAGGATGCTTTCAGCGGCGGCAACAGACGAACCTTCCTGATCGGCGCGGTGCCGCTCAGCCTCACTTATGATGGCAGCGACGACCTTTTGAACCCGAGCCGGGGCTTCCGGCTGGGCGGTCGTTTCAGTCCCGAACTGTCCTTCCAGAATGGGACCTTCGGCTATTCCCGCGTGCAGTTGGACGGCCGCGTTTATCAGCCCGTGACCGACCGGATCGTGCTGGCGGCGCGCGCCCGCTTCGGTACGATCCTGGGCTCGACGGTGGATCAGATCGCGCCGTCGCGGCGCTTCTATGCCGGTGGCGGCGCTTCGGTCAGGGGCTATGGCTATCAGGACATCGGCCCGCGCGACGCGAACAATGATCCGATCGGCGGCAAAAGCCTTGCTGAATTCTCACTGGAAAGCCGCGTTCGTTTCGGGAACTTCGGTGTCGTGCCATTTGTGGATGCAGGCAATATCTCCACCAGCTTCCTGCCACGTTTTAAAGACATGCGCATCGGCGCGGGCATGGGGCTGCGCTACTATAGCAGCTTCGGCCCGATCCGGATCGACGTCGGCACGCCATTGAACCCGCAGAAGGGTGATCCGCGGGTTGCCGTATATGTTTCTCTCGGGCAGGCCTTCTGATGGCCGAGGATGAGGTACAGCGGCCGCAGCGGCGTCATCGGGCCTGGGATGGGCGATGGCAGCGGTGGATAGTGGGCATGCTTGCCCTGCTCCTGGTCGTCGCGGCGACGGCGCTGGTGTGGCTCGATACGTCGGCCGGGCACCGTTTCCTGGTAGCGCGTGTTGAAAAGATCAACCCGCCGTCCGGCCTGCGTATCCATGTCGATAGGATTGAAGGCAGCATTTACCGCCGCGCCATCCTTCATGGCGTGACGCTGTCCGATCCTAAGGGCGCCTTTCTAACGGCTCCGCGCATAGAACTGGATTGGTGGCCGCTGGCCTGGCTTTCAAACCGTCTGGACATCGACCGGCTGAACATTCCCGTGGCGACGCTGCACAAGCTGCCACGCCTTAACCCCGGCAAGCAGAAGGGGCCGATTCTTCCCGGCTTTGACATCCGCTTGATGCAGTTTTCGGTAGGCCGACTGGTCATAGCCAAAAATATCAGCGGACGTGTGCAGCAGGCGACGATTTCCGGTGACGCCGACATACGTGACCGAAGAGCAGTCATCGACCTTTCCGCGCGGGTTCTGGGGCAGGAGGATGCGATCAACCTCGCGCTCGACAGTCGTCCGGATGACGATCAGTTCGACCTGGATGTAACCGTCAATGCGCCCGCTGGCGGCGTCCTGGCGACCATGGCCGGATTGCGGCAGGACGGCAACCTGCGGATTCGGGGGGAGGGCAGCTGGACTCGCTGGGATGGCAGGCTGGCTGGTACGCTGGACAGTGACCCTGCGGTCGACATGGTGCTTGCAGCCCGCAGTGGCACCTATTCCGCGACCGGATCGGTCGAAGCATCGGCCATAGCAGGAAAAGGGCTGGTACAGCGTCTAGCTTCGCCGCGCCTTTCGCTGGAAGCGCACGGAGAGCTGAAGGACCGCGTGCTGGACGGCAAACTGTCCCTGCGTTCGGAAGCCGTCGCGCTGAGTGCTGATGGCGCCCTCGATCTGCGTAACTCCGCATTTGATAATCTGCTGATCGATGTGAAGGTTGCGCGGCCCCAAGCCTTGCTCAAGTCGATGCGGGGACGCGACGTCACCGCGCGGGTGCGGCTGGATGGCGCCTTTTCCAGCGTCGGCTACGAATATTTGCTGAGAGCCAGACAGCTTGCGTTCGACCGTACCGTGATCAGCGATGTGCGCGCAGAGGGTAAAGGACGCAAGGTCGGCAATGGGCCGTTGCTGATCCCCTTGCACCTGCGTGCGCGGCGGTTGGATGGGCAGGGCGACCTTGTCGAGGGCATCATCCGCAATTTCGTGCTGGATGGCGTGTTGCAGATCAAGGGACAGCAGCTCCTTACCAATCCCATGCCGATCCGGTCGGACAAGCTGAGCGGCAAACTGGTCATGCTCGCTGATCTCAGGACCGGTCGTTATGATTTCGGTCTGGATGGACAGATACGCGGCCTTGCCATTCCTGGTCTCGGCATCGTGGATCTGACGTCCAAGTTGCGGGCAGTGCCGGGAAAAAGCGGCGCGTTCAGCCTCAGCGGCACGGCAATGGCGCGCATGCGCCGGTTGGACAATAGTTTCCTGCGGGGCCTGGGCGGTGGCCTGCCGGTGGTGAAGAGCAATCTTTCGCTTGGCGCCGACAAACGCCTGATGTTCACGGGGCTGCGCCTGGAAGCGCCGCTGCTCAGTCTTTCCGCTGATGGGTATCGTCGGCCCGACCGAAGTTTCCATTTTGAAGGCAGCGGCACGCATAAGCGATATGGACCGGTACGCCTGACGCTTGACGGTAAGATTGAACAGCCGACGATTGACCTGTTGCTTCAGCGACCCCTTGACGCATTGGGCGTCGCCGACATGCGTGTGCATCTGGTCCCGGACGACGCCGGGTATCAATTCACAGCTCTAGGCGGATCGACGCTGGGCGCCTTCAATGGCGAGGGCCAAATCCTGTTGCCGCGCGGCGCTCAGGCGGTGGTGAGGGTGGCGAAGCTCGCCGTGTCAGGAATAACCGCCAGCGGTGATCTGCGTCCTGTGACGGGCGGCCTTGAAGGGCAGCTGAATGTTGCTGGCCCCGTCAATGGAAGCATCGCATTTGTCCGCGTAAATGACATTCAGCAACTGGTCCTGAAACTCGACGCCACGGACGCCAGCTTCGATGGCCCCACGGCAATTGCGGTGCGTCGCGGCAAGCTGGATGCGACGGTTCTGCTCGATCCCGCCGGGACGTCGATCAATGCCGTGGCGCAGGGCAGAGGCTTGCGGGTAGGGGGCATCCTGATCGGCAGACTGGCGGCCAATGCTGATCTGACAGGCGGTCGCGGGACGGTGAAGGCCAGTCTTTCGGGCCAGCGCGGTCGTCTTTTCGACTTGCAAGGTGAGGCGCAAGTCGAACCCGATCGCATCCGCGTCGCAGCGCGAGGTACGGTGGACAAGCGAGCGATCCGGCTGACGCGGCCAGCCCTTTTGACCCGCAGTGCTGACGGTTGGCGACTGTCCCCGGCGACCATCAGCTATGCTGGCGGCTCCCTGCAATTGGGTGGAGAGCTAAGCGGCCAGACGACGCGCATCGAAGGTCGCGTGCAGAAGCTGCCGCTTTCCCTTCTGGATATCGCTTATGATAATCTGGGCTTGGGCGGCACCGCCACAGGATCGCTCAGCTATGTGCATAGCCGGGGCGGCATGCCCACCGGGAAGGCGGAACTACGCGTGCGCGGCCTGTCGCGTTCGGGATTATCGCTCAGTTCCCGGCCCGTCGATGCCGGGGTGAACGCGGTTCTGACCAATGACCGGCTTGCTTCGCGTATGCTATTCGCCGCCGATGGCCAGACGATCGGGCGGGCGCAGGTCTTGTTGACGCCGCTTGGCACGCAAGGGAGCCTGATCGAGCGGCTGAACCGGGCGCCTCTATTCGGTCAGCTGCGATTCCGAGGGACTGCGGATACGCTCTGGCGCCTGACCGGGGTGGAGATAATCGACATCTCCGGCCCCGTGAGTGTGTCCGCCGACGCGCGCGGTACGCTTGGTAATCCGGTGATTTCCGGCGCGCTCGCGACTGACACGGCGTCAATCAACAGCGCCGTGACCGGTATGCGGTTGCACAATGTGAAGGCGCGTGGACGGTTTTCCGGCGCACAATTGGTTATGTCGAGCTTCACCGCCAATGCCAAGAATGGCGGAACGGTCAGCGGGACGGGCAGCTTCACCTTCGCCGGAATTGCCGGGGTCGGCATGGACTTGCGTTTGCAGGCAGATGACGCTGCCCTGCTGGACCGCGACGACATAGCCGCTACGGTCACCGGCCCGATCACCTTGCTTTCGGACGGCGTCAACGGAACCATTGGTGGCGACCTGCTGCTCAATCGCAGCCGTTTCACCTTGGGTCGTGCAGCCGCAATCGCCCAGATTCCGGAGCTTCGCGTCACAGAGATCAACCGTAACGGCGAAGAGATCGAACGGCCCCGCACAAATAGGCCGTGGGCTCTCGCTATCAAGACGCGGGCGCGTAATCGCCTGACGGTCACAGGTTTGGGCCTTGATAGTGAGTGGCGTGCCAATCTGGATATCGCTGGCACCGTGACCAGTCCTGCAATCTCCGGAACGGCAGAGCTCGTTCGTGGAGGCTACACCTTCGCCGGGCGCCGTTTCGAACTGCGTGAGGGCAAGATTCAGTTTGATGGCCGAACTCCTGTAAATCCCACGCTCGACATCGATGCGGAAGCCAACGTCAACGACCTCACCGCGATGATCCATGTGGGTGGTACAGGTCTCAGGCCCGACATCAGCTTCACCAGCGTGCCCGCCCTGCCGCAGGACGAACTGCTTTCCCGCATATTGTTCGGCACATCGATAACCAATCTTTCCGCGCCCGAGGCGTTGCAACTCGCCTCGGCCGTCGGATCGCTCCAGGGTGGCGGAGGGCTTGATCCGATCAACGCCGTGCGCAAGGCTGCCGGACTTGACCGGCTGCGCATTATCGCTGCCGATCCTACGCAGGGGCAGGGAACCTCAGTTGCGGCCGGAAAATATCTGACGCGCAAGACCTATGTTGAACTCATAACCGATGGCCAAGGCTATTCCGCGACGCGGATGGAATATCAGATCACCCGTTGGCTTTCTCTGCTGGCGTCGATTTCCACTCTCGGTCGGGAAAGTGCAAACGTCCGCATATCCAAAGATTACTGACCTTGCCTGCGTTCCTGTTCGTTGCCGAAATACCACAATTTCAGCTGTTTATCTCAGGTTCATGAAACCATTGCCTGCCGTGTGACTTCCACCACTTCCTCCTCAAGGAGGTAAGTGACAATGGAGTATCCTATGCGGAAAATAATGGTCGCAACCCTGCTGGCTGGATCGGCCGTCGCCTCTCCCGCACTGGCACAGGATGCCGGCGCCACTTTCACCGGTCCAAGGGTCGAAGCCATTTTGGGCTATGATCATACCGGCGCAGGTAGCAGCGTGGACAATGACAATAGCAGAGATGATCAGTCGATCGACGGGCTGCTGTATGGCGTAGGCGCAGGCTACGATGTCAATCTCGGCAGCGCTGTCGTAGGTGTCGAAGGCGAATTCACGGATTCGACCGCCAAGAGCAGCAGAAACCCCTTCACCAGCCAGTTTGGTTTCGGCCGTGTCAGCCAGGGCCGTGACCTCTATGTCGGCGCCCGGGCTGGCATCCTCGCCAGCCCCAACACCCTTGTCTATGTGAAGGGTGGCTACACCAACACCAAACTGAACGTGCTTGCAGGCGACACCGACGAAACGACCGATACCGCCTTCAAGCTCGACGGCTGGAGGATTGGTGGCGGCGTTGAACGCGCCTTCAACCAAAATATGTTCGGAAAGCTGGAGTATCGCTACTCAAAATATGACAGCGCGCACATCGACTTCATGAATGGCGCGACGAGCAGCGAATTCGACATCGATACCGATCGTCATCAGGTCGTGGCCAGCGTAGGCTGGCGCTTCTGACGGGACGGGGGGGATCGGTTTTGCTGATCCTCCCGTCACGCCTTTCCCTCTATAAAGTCGCTTCGATTTGCCGTGCGGCCATATCAGGGTTTTCCGCGAGGCTAATCGGCCGGCCCACGACAAGGATGGATGCGCCCCGGTCCAATGCTTCCCGAGGTGTGACCGCGCGCTTCTGATCACCCAGGGCGCCGCCTTGTGGCCGGACGCCAGGCACAACGAAAAAGCCATCGGGCCAGGCACGTTTGGCTAGTGCGACTTCTTCCCCGGAACAGACGATGCCGTCCAGTCCGGCACTCCGCGCCAGGTCGGCAAGCCGTGTCACCTGATCTTCAGCCTTGCCGCCCACCCCTATATCCACAAGGTCGCTATTATCCAGGCTGGTAAGTACAGTTACCGCCACGACCTTTGTATTGACGCCGGCAGCTGCTTTTGCATCCTCCAACATGGCGCGCCCGCCTGCCGCATGCACGGTGAGGATCGCTGGTTCGAGACCATGGAGCGCCTGAACGGCCTTCGCGACCGTATTAGGGATATCGTGCAGCTTCAGGTCGAGAAAGATCGGCAGATCGAATTTCATCATTTCCCGCACGCCGTGGTGGCCATGTGCACAGAAGAATTCGAGCCCCAATTTCAACCCGCCTACATGTCCGCGCACACGCCGGGCCAGATCCTGGGCTTTGGTGAGGTCGGGCGTATCAATGGCGACGTAAATGGGGCTGCTCATGCTGTTCCTGTAGCGGGTAGGGAAGGAGAAGAAATGGAAAGGTCGTCGGCGATGCTGGCAGGCGGTAAGGTGGGAGCAGCCGTGGCGGTTGCCGCGATCAGCGCCCGCTCCGTGCTTTCCAGCTTCCTCTTCATCCGCCAACGCGTGGTGCGGGCCATGATCCAGAAGGGAACGGCACCCACCAGAAAGGCGATGAGTATGGGAAACCAGATACGCGTCTCCCACACGATATCGCCCCATATCTTGATTTCGGTAGGCCGGTTGTTCGCCTTGCAGAACAGGGCAATCGCGACGGCCAAGACAACCCAGAAGGCAGTCCGCAGGAATTGCATTCGGCATGTCCTCTAGCTGATAATCGAACCAGCTTAGGCCATTTCGGCGTAGTTCGGAAGCGCCTCGTCGGATTTGCTGGTGTCGGGAGGACAGAAAGTCGCCGGATTGCATGCCGGAACCCTTGTGCCCGCCTGCGCATTTTCCTTGCGGCAAGGAGGTTCAGGACATGGCGGCTCGCGCATATTGGCAGGGGCAAATCAGGCTGGCGCTCGTGTCCATTCCCGTCGAAATCTACGCGGCGACGAAGTCCGGCGCCCAGATAGCCTTCCACCAGATTCACGAGCCAAGCGGCAAGCGCGTGCGCTACGAAAAGACCGTTCCCGGCCTTGGTCCGGTGAAGCCCGAGGACATTGTGAAGGGCTATGAAGTCAGCAAGGGCGACTATGTCCTGCTTCAGCCCGAGGAGATTGATGCGGTCAAGCTGGAGAGCAAAAAAACGCTCGAACTCACGCAATTTGTGGACGCTGACGAGATCGACGTCCTCTATTATGAGCGGCCCTATTATGTCGTGCCCGCGGATGATCTTGCCGAAGAAGCGTTTATCGTCCTGCGCGAGGCATTGCGGCGCGCGAAGAAGGTTGGATTGGGCCAACTCGCCATGCGCGGCCGGGAATATATCGTTTCGCTAAAGCCTTGCGGGCGGGGCATGGTGCTGGAGACGCTTCGCTATGCCGATGAAGTCAATCGCGCCCAGTCCTACTTCCGCGAAATTGAGGATGTGAAGCCCGATCCGGAACTGCTCGACCTTGCCGAAGCGCTCATCGAAAAGAAGACGGCGCCTTTTAAACCCGACAGCTTCCACGACCGCTATGTCGATGCGCTTGAGCGGCTGATCGAAAAGAAGAAGAAGGCCAAGGGCCGCCGCATCATCGAGGATGAGGATGAGACCCCGGTCAAGCGCAGCGGCAACGTTATCGATTTGATGGCGGCGCTGAAGAAATCCGTCGATACCGGGACGAAAAGCACATCCGCCAAGAAACCGGCCGCGCGCCGCGCCGCCAGCAACAAGGCTGTCACGCGCAAGCGGGCATGACATATGGCCGAAGCCGACCCCCTCAAGGAATATAATCGCAAGCGCGATTTCACCCGAACGAAGGAACCGGCGGGCAAACGGACGCGCACGAGCGGCAACAGCTTCATCGTGCAGAAGCATGATGCCACGCGTCTACATTATGATTTCCGGCTGGAAGTGGATGGTGTCCTGAAAAGCTGGGCGGTGACACGCGGCCCTAGCCTCGATCCCGCCGACAAGCGCCTCGCCGTTCGCACGGAAGATCATCCGCTATCCTATGCGAGCTTTGAGGGCACGATCCCAAAGGGGGAATATGGCGGCGGCACCGTGATGCTGTGGGATGAAGGTAGTTGGGAACCGGTCCCCGGGAAAAGCGCGAAGGATCTGGAGAAAGGACATCTTCACTTCATTCTTCACGGCAAGCGGATGAAGGGAGAGTGGCTTCTGATCCGCCTGAAACCCCGGCCCGGCGACGGGAAGAGGGAGAATTGGCTCCTCCGCAAGATCGACGATGCCTATGCTGGCCCCGCCGAGGATCTGGTCGGGCGTGAACTGACCAGCATCACGAGCGGCAGGACCATGGGCGAGATTGCCGCCAACGCGCCAGCCATCTCGTTAAAGGGCAAGCGCGGAAAGGCTTTCGATGCCGCCATGGACCAAGCGAAGAGGGCGACGCCGGTTCAGCCTTCCGCCAAGCGCCGCCGACAGGAAAAAGTACCGCCATTTCAGGCGCCACAGCTCGCTACGCTGGTCGATGCTGTCCCCACGGGCAATGGTTGGCTGCATGAAATCAAATATGACGGTTATCGCACCTTGGTCAGTGTTTCCGGCAGCCGCGTTCAGCTGTTCACGCGCACCGGTCTCGACTGGACTGACCGCTTCGCCCCACTAGCGAAGGAAATTGGCGGCATGAACCTTCCGCCCATGCTGATCGATGGAGAAGTCGTTGCACTGGGGGCGGACGGAAATCCGGACTTTTCCACATTGCAGCAGGTGTTGAAGGGCGAGGGTAAAGGCGCCCTCCATCTCTTCGCCTTCGATCTTCTTTCACTGGAAGGAGAGGATCTGACATGGCAGCCCAACATCGCCCGTAAGGAAGAGCTAGCGGCACTGCTAGGTCAGGGGAGCGCACATGTACATTTTTCCGATCATATTATCGGCGCTGGCGAAAAGCTGTTCCGGACGATGTGCGAGGCTGGACAGGAAGGCATAATCTGCAAACGAGCGGATGCTCCTTATCGGGGTGCCCGAACGAAGAACTGGCTCAAGGTCAAATGCACCCGTCGGCAGGAATTTGTGATTGTCGGATGGACTCCCAGTTCTGCAAGCGGGCGCGCGATCCGCAATATCCTCCTGGCGCAGAATGATGATCAGGGACTCGTTTACGCGGGCAAGGTCGGGACGGGTTTCAATGCGCGGAACAGTGATCAACTGCTTGGCCAACTGAAGGCACGAGCCCGCCAATCCCCTGCCTTGAACGTACCACGCAGCGAGACGCGGGGTGCCAAATGGGTGCGCCCTGACCTGATCGCCGAAATCGCTTTCGCGGAATTCACCAGCGACAATGTCGTGCGCCACGGCAGCTTCCTTGGGCTTCGCGAGGACAAGAAGGCGGGCGAAGTAGCTCGGGAGAAGGTGATGGCTGTACCTGAACAGGGAAGCGACGTTCATGTCTCAAACCGTGACCGGCTGATCTTTCCGGAGGCGAAGGTGACCAAGGGGCAGTTGGCTGACTATTATGAAGCAGCCGGGGCGATCATGCTGCCCTGGATTGCGCATCGCCCGATCAGCCTGGTGCGCTGCCCACAGGGAAGGGCGAAGAAATGCTTTTTCCAAAAGCATGACAGCGGCAGTTTTGGTGACCATGTGAAGCACGTCCCCGTTCGCGAGAAGGACGGTGATGAGCAGGACTATCTTTATGTGGACGACATCGATGGGCTAATAGCTTGCGTTCAAATGGGTACGATTGAATTCCATGGCTGGGGTTCCCGGGTGGAGGATGTCGAAAAGCCTGACCGACTGATCTTTGACCTCGATCCGGACGAAGGTCTCGACTTTGAGGATGTGAAGAAGGCCGCCCGCGACATTCGCCGCACGCTTGAGGACATAGGGCTCACCAGCTTTCCCATGTTATCCGGTGGGAAGGGCGTGCATGTGGTTGTCCCGCTCACGCCCGAAGCCGAATGGCCGCAGGTCAAGGATTTCGCAGACCGCTTCGCAAGGGCACTTGCCGCCGCCGAACCCGATCGTTTCACGGCAACGATGAGCAAGGCCAAGAGGAAGGGCCGGATCTTCATCGATTGGCTGCGCAATCAGCGGGGGGCTACGGCGGTGCTTCCCTATGTCGTCAGGGCGCGCGAGAATGCTCCGGTGGCGGTGCCCGTCAACTGGAACGAACTGGAGGATATTGATCGGCCGGGGGCTTTCACTATCGCGGACGTGGATGAATTGGTCGTCCGCGCGGCGTCACGAGAGATGCGGGGATGGGGAGAAGCGCGGCAGACGCTGCCCGATTATTGAACTGATATCTGACAGCTATCTTTTCTCCGGCGCGACCTTGTTGCATAAGCCGATTCACCATGACCAAGTCCGACAAAGACGCGCCCGATGCGGGCGCCCCCGAACAGGCAACAGAAGCAAAGCCCGATCTCGCAACGGCTGCACGAAAGACAGCGGGCCGAGGCGTGTGGATGGGCACCGCAGTCGGCATAGGATCGGCTGCCATCGTTGCAGCGCTTCTGTATACGAATAAAAAACGCGGCTGATTGCTTGGCTAAAAGGGAGGCGGCATGGCCTTCGCTCCACGCCGCCTCATGCTGTGACCCATAGACCGGGTTCTTGTCCGCTTCGATAATAGTGGCGCGGTGATTAAGCGGCGCCGCGGCTCAGATAAGTGATGAGTTCGGGCTTGCTCACTGATGTGCTTTTGTCCGCATCGGCTGTCTTGAATGCCCCATCGGCCCAAAGTGTGACGTCAGCGGCGGATAGTTTTTCACCGCTGCTTTTCATCTCCTGATCCTTGAGCGCAACCATCCAACGCGAAAACTCGGCTTTGTCGAGTTGACCGTCACCATTGGCATCATAGGCCGGGAACTCGCTATCGACGATGGATGCGACGGTATCTGTCTGTGTTGCCGCCGGGCTTTGAGGAGATATGCTCGCACCTGCCTGTGGGCTACCGGGCACAGAGCCAACCTGTCCGATGGCCGGAACGGCGGCAGTCAGCGCAACAGACAATATAAGGCCGCGTAACATCACTTTCTCCCTCGGCAGCGGTCGAGCAGGTCAGTTGCTCGATAGCTTGACCCATGAATACATGAGTGACGACTGTGTTTCCTGAATATCCATTCAGAGTCGGCAATTCGCCTGCGAAACCGGCTCATCCCGTCCTTGAACGCTGCGATATTCGGGGTAAAAAGTTGCTGGTACAGACGCGCGAACCAAATGAGGGCGCGATTTGCCCTTGAATGGCTGGACTGCTAGGCGGCGCGCGAACTTTTATCAGCAATCAGGATTCGTTCGATGGTCCCGCGCTACGCCCGCCCGAAAATGACAGCTCTCTGGGAGCCTGAGGCTCGATTTCGCATTTGGTTCGAGATCGAGGCGCACGCCACCGAAGCGCTCGGTGAATTGGGCGTGGTGCCCAAATCAGCTGCTAAGGCGCTGTGGGACTGGTGGGCGACCAATCCGACCATAGATGTGCCAGCGATCGACGCCATCGAGGCCGTCACCAAGCATGACGTCATCGCCTTCCTGACCTGGGTTGCTGAACAGGTCGGCGACGAAGCGCGCTTCATGCATCAGGGCATGACCTCTTCCGACGTGCTGGACACCTGCCTTGCCGTGCAGCTTTCCCGCGCGGCCGACATCCTGCTCGAGGATCTGGATCAGCTGCTCGACGTCATCAAGCGTCGGGCGTTTGAACATAAATTGACGCCGACGATCGGACGCAGTCACGGCATCCATGCCGAGCCAGTCACCTTCGGTCTCAAGATGGCCGAGGCCTATGCCGAGTTCAGCCGGTGCCGGACCCGCCTTGTCGCGGCGCGTGAGGAAATTGCGACCTGCGCTGTTTCCGGCGCGGTAGGCACGTTTGCGAATATTGATCCGCGTGTCGAAGAACATGTCGCGGCCAAGCTGGGCCTGGCGGTCGAACCTGTTTCGACCCAGGTCATTCCCCGTGATCGCCACGCCATGTTCTTTGCCACCCTGGGCGTTATCGCAAGCTCGATAGAACGGCTGGCCGTCGAGGTCCGGCATCTGCAACGCACCGAAGTGCTGGAGGCGGAGGAGTATTTCTCCCCCGGCCAGAAGGGCAGTTCGGCAATGCCGCACAAGCGCAATCCGGTTCTGACTGAGAATCTGACGGGCCTTGCGCGCATGGTGCGCAGCTATGCGCTGCCCGCGATGGAAAATGTCGCCCTGTGGCATGAGCGCGACATCAGCCATTCGTCGGTTGAACGCTACATCGGTCCTGATGCTACCATCACGCTCGACTTTGCCCTGGGCCGTATGACCGGCGTCATCGACAAGCTGCTCGTCTATCCCGAACGCATGATGAAGAACCTCGACAAGATGGGCGGTCTTGTTCATTCGCAGCGGGTGTTGCTGGCGCTGACGCAGGCGGGCGTTTCGCGCGAGGACAGCTATCGCTATGTCCAGCGCAACGCGATGAAGGTCTGGGAATCGGATGGCCAGCTTTCGCTTCTCGAACTGCTGAAGGCCGATCCCGAAGTATCCGCTGCTCTCACCGCTGAGCAGATCGAAGAGAAATTCGACCTCGGCTATCACTTCAAACAGGTGGACACCATCTACCGCCGAGTGTTTGGAGAGGCCTGACGGGCCTTTAAAAGCTCATATGATAAAAGGGCGCGGAAACGCGCCCTTTTTTATGTGCTGTCGGGATGCAGCAAAAAACTACGGGCGGTCGGCAGCAGCGTATATTGCGCGGCTGACGCCTCTATGGTTGAAGTCTGTTGTCAACGTGACCTAGAATCGATCGCGCTGTCGCTAGAACCGCTTCGTCTACGGGTCTAAATGACACCCCCGTCAGTTCGGACACATAGTCGGCATTAGCAATGGAGCGAATACCAACTTCCGCGCGAATAGTTCGCACGCCCGGCACGAACAACTTCGTTAACCTGACCAAAAAGGGAGAAAAGTCTGACTGCGGTATTTTATCCTTAAGCTCTGGATACTCCTTACTAAGAAGCTGGGCTATCTCCCCGAACGACAGGGTTCCGCTGGTTCCAATCAGGCGTCGCCCACCCGCCTCTTTCAATTCCATGGCAACGACATGCAATTCTGCAAGGTCGCGGACATCCACCAGAGGGTTGGCTATCGGGAGCGTCTTCGGCATGGTGCCTTCCAGCATCATCTTGATGATCTCGGTCGATGTGCTGCCATCCTTACCCATAATAGGCCCAACCACGACTCCGGGATTAATGACCACTAACTTTTCTCGCCCTGCCTTCTCTACCCAGTCCCATGCCGCAAGTTCGGCCCTGGTCTTGGAAACACTATAAGGGTGAGTTCCAGACCACTCTGGATCGGTCCAGTCGTTCTCAGAAAAGTGAAACTCCGTTTTCGGGCGTCCGGCACGATACATCATCGCGGCGATTGATGACGTCAATACAACGCGTTTGACATTTGCCTTAAGCGCCGCATTCAACACACGCATTGTTCCGCCAAGCGCCTCTGGCACCAATGCTTCTTTGTGACGGGGCTGATCAAGCGGGAAAGGCGACGCAACATGCTGTACATAATCGCAACCTTCTACCGCAGCCTCCCATCCATCATCTGATGTCAAATTGGCAATAGCAAAGCTGAGATTGTCGACATTCGCTCCAGCTTCAAGCAAATCATTGCGAACGCGATCTTCCTTTGTCGATGAGCGTAAGGTTCCTCTTACTTTATAGCCCTTACGCAGCAAAGCTAATGCCACATACTTGGCAACAAACCCGCTTACTCCGGTAACAAGTACTGTTTCTCTCACTTCACTCTCCGGCCATAATATTGTGGGCCATACCCGCCGTTAACAACATGATTCGACGATAAAGCAGTAAACCGCAATAAAGTCGCTTTACCCCATTCCGTGTTAGGCGGCGTAGCCAAACTGGCTACTTCGCCAACTTCCAAATTAGGTGGCCTGTGAGGAAGTAGGTCGCGATGATGCCGATCGCCGCAAGCAAGCCTGTAAAGCCAGAAACGACCGTGCTGCGGAACGTCCACGCCCGGAAGCGAGCAGGCGCCGCTGCACGATTGCGCTCGTCATGGCTATCGAGACCACCGCGACGATCATAACGAGGATTGCCAGCACTTCCATATATTCATGCTCGCACTGAACCCCGTTCCGACAATGATTGCTGCACGGGTTAGCGGTTGACGTGGTAAACTTCCCCTAATTCAGGCTGCTTTTTGGAGGCCGACTTGAGCCGTGGCGATCTCAACGAGGCGGAGTGGCGCGTACTGAAGGACTTGCTGCCGATCGAGCCTGACAACCGTGGACGGCTCGCTTGCTGATCGAAGTGGATTGTCGGGCGAGCGAGACCGGAACTGGGGGTTGGGCATATGTCAGGGATATGCCGCTGCCATCGCCAACAGATGCTTAATAGAAGGAAGTGCGTGGCTGTCGCTGCATCTGTTTAAAAATAAACAGAAAAAAGAATGTGGTCGGGGAGAGAGGATTCGAACCTCCGGCCCCTGCCTCCCGAAGACAGTGCTCTACCAGGCTGAGCTACTCCCCGACCGATAGCGGCATTGCTTGCAACGCCGCTGGGCAGGCGGGGTCTATAGAGGGGGCTTTTCGGGCTGGCAAGCGGCTGGGGGTGCTTTTTTTGACATGGTCATAATAGGCCTGCCGCGCGAAAGCTGAACTGGTTCGCGGTGCCCCGGATTATATGATCGGCAAGCTTGACCTCCATGGGCCGGAAGCGGCGAGCAATGGTTCGTGACAGGCGAATGTCGCTCCAACATGGATAGGGGGAGCATTGGTCGGGGCGATGCTGTTCGATTGCCAGCCAGTGGCTACCGCGCAGCAGCAGTTCCTGCACGATACAACGCCAATCTTCATTGCCATCCACGCGGTGCACGGGGCGCCAATCATTGTCGAGGAGCAGGAATTGCATGCTTGAGGTTATAGTCATCGCATCAGGATGCGGCCGGGCTGATCAGTGATCACTGCCAACTGTCTCCACTGTGGAGGGGAAGGCGGGTAGAATGATCCGAAGCGAAAGCAAGATTGGCTAGCGGCTGTTCGCTCGGCTAAAGCGGGGGCGGCGAGTTTGGAATCGTCGCAGCAGGAAAGAACCCCCGTTGATCAGTACCCTTACCCCGGCCGAAGCGCATTATGAACAGCAATATCTGGACCTGATGCGCCGTATCTGGACGGAGGGGGACGAGCGGATCGACCGGACGGGAGTGGGCACGCGATCTCTGCTGGGCGCGAGCATGCGTTTTTCGCTGGCTGATGATGCGGTGCCGTTGCTGACGACCAAGCGCGTTTACTGGAAAGTGGCGGCGCGGGAGATGCTGTGGTTCCTGACGGGCGACACCAATATCCGTGAGCTTGTGCGCCAAGGGGTGCATATCTGGACGGACTGGCCGCTGGATGCCTATCGCAAGGCTACAGGCGAGGACATTAGCCGGGACGATTTTGAAGCGCGGATTATCGAGGATGCGGCCTTTGCGGGACGGTGGGGCGATCTGGGGCCGGTCTATGGGGCGCAGTGGGTGAACTGGCCGCGCTATGAAGCGGTTGGTGACGGGCTCTTCCGGCGGGCGGAGAAGGGGCATAACCAGATTGCCGAACTGGTCGAGGGGATCAGGAACAACCCGGGATCGCGGCGCTTGCTTTTTACGGGGTGGAATGTTGCGGAGGTGGCGCAGATGGCTCTGCCGCCTTGTCATATGACCTATCAGTTCCAAGTGTCGAATGGGCGGCTCAACGGGCTGCTGTTCCAGCGTAGTTGTGACCTTGGCCTTGGATTTGCCTTCAACATTTTCGGGCTGTCGATGATCACGCGGATGTTGGCGCAGCAATGTGATCTGGAGCCGGGGGAAGTCGTTTGGCACGGTGGTGACGTGCATCTTTACCTGAATCATGCCGCACTGGTTGAGGAGCAGATCGGCCGGACGCCGGAAGGTGCCCCGAAGCTGAAGATAAAGAGGCGGCCGGAAAGCATTTTCGATTATCGGATCGAGGATTTCGAAGTGGTGGATTATGCGCCGCAGAGTCACATTGCGGCGCCGGTGGCGGTTTGAATTCAAGAAGGAAATAGCGGGAAAACGGAACTCTTGCTTTCCGCAAGCGTTGTAATATAATAATTGCTACAAGCAATAATATTGCAAATGCGAGTAGGAGGCAGGATGGGCGACCGGAACGGTTCGGGCGCTGGAAAGGCCGGGACTCAGGGCGGCAAGAATGCCGGAGAGCAGCTTTCGGCGGGCGGCCGGAACCTGCCGCCATTGCGGTTGCATGTGCCGGAACCTCAATTTCGGCCAGGCGATGAAGCCGATTTCAGTCATTTCGACATTCCCCCCGCCGGAACCTCGCGCAGGCCCGATGAGGCCGCGGACGCGGGCACGATGCGGGAAATGGCCTATGACCTTGTTCGCGTGCTGGATGAGGAAGGGCGCGCGGTGGGGCCGTGGGACCCCAAGTTGCCACCCGAGATTCTGCTCCGCATGCTGCGCGGCATGGCGCTGACGCGGGCGTTCGACGGGCGTATGTTCCGCGCGCAGCGGCAGGGCAAGACCAGCTTCTACATGAAATCGACCGGGGAGGAGGCGGTGTCGATCGGCGCGGCGGCGGCGCTGGCGAGCGATGACATGTGCTTCCCCAGCTACCGCCAGCAAGGCATATTGATCGCGCGCGGCTGGCCGCTCGTGGACATGATGAACCAGATTTATTCGAACAAGGGCGACCGGCTGAAAGGGCGGCAGCTGCCGATCATGTATTCGGCGCGGGAAGCGGGGTTCTTCTCGATATCCGGCAACCTGGCCACCCAATATCCGCAGGCGGTGGGCTGGGCCATGGCGAGCGCGGCACGGGGCGACACGCGGATCGCGGCGACATGGTGCGGGGAAGGATCGACGGCGGAAGGGGATTTCCATTCCGCTTGCACCTTCGCCAGCGTGTATCGTGCGCCGGTGATCCTGAACGTCGTCAATAACCAGTGGGCGATCAGCAGCTTCTCCGGCTTCGCGGGCGCGGAGGCGACGACCTTTGCGGCGCGGGCGATCGGCTATGGCATTGCGGGGCTGCGGATCGATGGCAATGACGCGTTGGCGGTCTATGCCGCGACGCGTTGGGCAGCGGACCGGGCGCGGGCCAATCATGGGCCGACGCTGATCGAGCATTTCACCTATCGCACCGAGGGGCACAGCACGTCCGATGATCCGAGCGCATATCGGTCGGCCGACGAAGGGAGCCACTGGCCGCTGGGCGATCCGATTGCGCGGTTGAAGCAGCATTGCATCGCGATCGGCATCTGGGACGAGGAACGGCAGGCGGCGATGGACAAGGAACTGGCCGAGCAGGTGCGTGAGGCTGCGAAAGAAGCGGAGAAGAACGGGATTTTGGGGCATGGGCTTCATCAGCCGATGGAGAGCATGTTCGAAGATGTGTTCGAGGAGATGCCCTGGCATCTGCGGGAGCAGCAGCGGCAGATGCTGGATGAAGCGAAGGCGGCTGGGTTGTGAGGGGGGAAGCGCTTTTTGATCTCGTCATCCCAGCGGAAGCTGGGATCTCGTTTGGTTACGTTCAGCCTGATGGCGAAGAGATGCCAGCTTTCGCTGACATGACGAAGAGAGAGATGGGCGGGGCGCCTGCCCCTCTCCAAGCTTCGCTAGCCAGCTGGCTGGCAAGCTTCGCTATCTCGGCCAGAGTCACGTGCCTCTGGCCGACCCCTGAAGGGGCGAGGAGATGAGCCAAGACACCCGCCAGATGAGCATGATCCAGGCGATCAACAGCGCCTTGGACGTGATGATGGAGCGTGATCCCGATGTCGTCGTCATGGGGGAGGATGTCGGCTATTTTGGCGGCGTTTTCCGGGCGACGGCGGGGTTGCAGAAGAAATTTGGCAAGAATCGGGTGTTCGACACGCCGATCACTGAGACCGGGATCATCGGCGTCGCAGTGGGGATGGGGGCCTATGGGTTGCGGCCGGTGCCGGAAATCCAGTTCGCCGACTATATCTACCCCGCGCTCGACCAGTTGGTGAGCGAGGCGGCGCGGCTGCGTTATCGGTCGGCGGGGGAGTTTATCGCCCCGATGACGGTGCGGTCGCCCTTTGGCGGGGGGATTTTCGGGGGGCAGACGCATAGTCAGTCGCCCGAAGGCATCTTTACCCATGTGTCGGGGATCAAGACTGTCATCCCGTCGACCCCCTATGACGCCAAGGGGCTGCTGATCGCCGCGATCGAGGATAATGATCCGGTGATCTTCTTTGAGCCTAAGCGCATCTATAATGGGCCGTTCGATGGCCATTATGACCGGCCTGCGAAAAGCTGGGCCGGGCACCCCGGCGCGATGGTGCCGGAGGGCTATTATCGGGTGCCGCTGGGGCAGGCGCGCACGGTGCGGGCAGGCGAGGCGCTGACCATCCTCTGCTATGGTACGATGGAGCATGTGATCGAAAGCACCGTCACGGAGATGGGCGTGGACGCGGAGATCATCGATCTGCGTACGCTGGTGCCGCTGGATATCGAGGCGATCGAACAGTCGGTGAAGAAGACCGGCCGCTGCCTCATCGTGCATGAGGCGACGCGGACCAGCGGCTTTGGCGCGGAGTTGAGCGCACTGGTGCAGGAGCGGTGCTTCTATCATCTGGAGGCGCCGATCGAACGAGTGACGGGTTTCGACACGCCCTATCCGCATAGTTTGGAATGGGCCTATTTTCCTGGGCCGGTGCGGATCAGGGAAGCGATCAACAAGATCATGAGGGATTGAGCGATGCCCCTGTTCACGTTCAGGCTACCCGACATTGGCGAAGGCATTTCCGAGGCGGAGATTGTTGGCTGGCATGTGAAGGTCGGCGACCGGGTGGAGGAAGACCAGCCTATCGCCGACATGATGACTGACAAGGCTACGGTCGAGATGGAGAGCCCCGTCGCGGGGGTGGTGACGCGGTTGGCCGGGGAGGCGGGTGAGCAGGTCGCGATCGGGGCCATGCTGGTGGAGATTGAGGTTGAGGGGGAGGGGGAGGTCGCTTCCGGGGCGGAGGCTCCCATGCCTTCGGAAGAGGTGATTGAAGCCGAGACACCGGGAGGACGTGAGGTAGCGGGTTCGTCGGTGAACGGGATTGTTTCGTCGGTTGAGCGGGTTGAAGCTGCGGGGGAAGGATCCTCTTCGCAGGATAAAGCTGAAAAGCCCCTCCCCTTCAGGGGAGGGGTTGGGGTGGGGGATCAGAGGGATTTGCCCAGTTCGCAGGGCAGCCCCCTCTCCCCAACCCTCTCCCCTGAAGGGGAGAGGGAGCAGGGCGGTCCATGCCTCCCAACGGTCCCGGAAGGGGAGAGGGAGAAGGTGCTCGCCTCGCCCGCCGTCCGTGCTCGCGCCAAGGAACTCGGGATAGACCTGTCCCAAGTGAAGCCTACCGGCGATCATATCCGCCACTCGGACCTCGACGCTTTCCTGCTTTACGGTGCGGGGCAGGGCTATCGGCCTGCCGGGCAGCGCGCGCGGCGGGAGGATGAGGTGGTGAAGGTCATCGGCCTGCGCCGCCGGATCGCGGAGAATATGGCGGCGTCGAAGCGGCATATTCCGCACTTTTCCTATGTAGAGGAAATCGACGTCACCGAGCTGGAGCGCATGCGCACGCAGTTGAATGGCGAGCGTGGGGATCGGCCGAAGCTGACGATGTTGCCGCTGTTGATCGTGGCGATTTGCCGGGTGCTGCCGGACTTTCCGATGCTGAACGCCCGCTATGATGACGAAGCGGGCGTGGTGACGCGTTTTGGCGCGGTGCATATGGGGATCGCGACGCAGACGGACTCGGGGTTGATGGTGCCGGTGATCCGGGACGCGCAGGATCGGAATATCTGGCAATTGGCGAGCGAGATCGGGCGGCTGGCAGAGGCCGCGCGGTCCGGCAAGGCGAAGGCAGAGGAGCTTTCCGGATCGACTCTGACGCTGACGTCGTTGGGTGCGCTGGGCGGGGTGGCGACGACGCCGGTGATCAATCGGCCGGAGGTGGCGATTATTGGCCCAAATCGGGTGATCGAGCGGCCGGTGTTTCGTGGGCGGGAGGTTGTGGCGGCGAAGCTGATGAACCTGTCGATCAGTTGCGATCATCGGGTGGTGGATGGATGGGATGCGGCGAGCTTTGTGCAGGCGGTGAAGCAGTTGTTGGAGACGCCGGTGTTATTGTTTGCGGAGTGAGTGAATATACGCCCCTCCCTTTCAAGGGAGGGGTTGGGGTGGGTGCGAGCGAAGCGAGCCAGCAACCGATCGAAAAGGCAGAACGCCGCTGGCGCGGCGACCCACCCCCGTCCCCTCCCTTGAAAGGGAGGGGCTATTTTTTGGTTACCGCATTGTCGCCCGGTAGCTCAGACGCGCGGTCTCGCCCGGCGACAGACGCGTCGGGCTGGTCCAGCGTATATGGGTGATGTCGGCGGGAACAGCCCTGCGGACGCCGCCTAGCGGGGTGGGCAGCCAAAGCTCGTCCAGGCGGCCCCAGCGTTGGCCGCCGTCCACCGATACTTGCATCGATGGATCGGGCGCCGTGAGGAGGGTGCCACGGGGAACGGCGTTGGTGAGGGCTATGCCCTGAACTGGTCCGCGCCCTTCGTTTCGACAGTTGACGACGAAGAGCAGCTGGTCGCCCGGCGCCGCGCGCGTGGCGCTGGCGAGGGTGCGGCGGGCGCGGCCGTTGATGTCGGTATGGACGCGCTCCACAAACATCTGGGTTTCCATGCGCAGGTCCGTACGGGCCAGTGATGTGGCGGGCAGCATCGCCCATCCAGCCATGCCCAGCAGCGCCAGTTTACGCATCATCCGTTCAAAGCCTCGATCCCCGTTTCGCTATTGCTTAGGACAGGGGAGCGAAAATTTGGTTAATGGGCCTTAGTCATGTCAGGGCAGATGAATGAAATTGACGGGCTGTGGCGGGCCGGTACACATTGTCGACATGCGGGCAGGATCGATCGTTCAGTGACACCTCATGAACAGCTGGAAATCAACCGGCGGCGGGATCGGCTGCTGGCGTCCATCGCGTTGACGACGGGTGTCGGGCTGCTCCTTGCCTTGCCGTTCGCCCTGCGCGAGGGGGCGGAGTTTTTCCTGCCACTGACGGCAGCGATCGTGATCGCCATTGCGCTGGTGCCGTTCCTGGAATGGATGGAGCGGCGGGGTGTGCCTTCGGCCGTGGCGGCGCTGGCGGCGGTGATCGCGTTTTTGGTGGTGGCGAATACCGCGCTGGTGCTGATCGTGGTGCCGGCGACCGACTGGTTCAGGCTGCTGCCGCAGCGGTTGCCCAAGATTCAGGATAATCTGGCGCCGCTGATCGACTTTTATTCCCAGTTGCAGCATTTCGTGGACGAGACGGTGCAGATGCTGGCGACGGGGCCTGTTGCTGCGGCCCAGACGGCGGCGGTGGATGCGCCGCGATCGCTGTTGCAGTTCGCGGCGACCTCTGCGCCGTCGGCGATCATCCAGATGGTGTTCGCGCTGCTCATCATCTATTTTTTCCTCGCCGGTTGGACGCGGTTGCGACGGCGGACGATCAACAGCCGCGGCAGTTTCGACGGCGCGATGGCGGTGGCGCGGGTAATCCAGAATGTGGTCGATGCGACGTCCGCCTATGTGCTGACGATCGCGACGATCAACCTGTGCCTGGGGCTGGCGGTTGCGTTTGCGCTGTGGCTGATCGGCATGCCTTCGCCGCTGATGTGGGGCGGGATCGTCGCGCTGCTGAATTTCGTGCCCTATTTCGGGCCGATGCTGGCTGCGGCATTGCTGGCGCTAGGTGGCCTCATGGTGTTTGACGACGTGTGGCGGGCGCTGGCGCCTGCGGTGACGCAGATCGGCTTTCATCTGGTGGAGGCGAATGTGATCACGCCGATGGTGCTGGGGCGGCGGTTGACGATGAACCCGCTGCTGATTCTGGTGTCACTGACCTTTTGGGGATGGGTGTGGGGGACGCCGGGCGCGCTGCTGGGCGTGCCGTTGCTGATCATCATCCAGACCGTGGTGGCGGCTGCTGGGACCCCGGATATCGCAGGTTTCCTGTTTGAGCGGGGGACGCTGACGGTGGCGCTGCGCGAAGAAAATGACGAGAAAGAAGAAAGTGGCGAAAGAGCCGGTTGACAGGTCCGGCGGTCCCGCATAGATGCCCGCCCACACCGAACGCGGGTGTAGCTCAGTTGGTTAGAGCGCCGGCCTGTCACGCCGGAGGTCGCGGGTTCGAGCCCCGTCACTCGCGCCACTCTTTTTGAAGAGTGGATGGTCCTTAAGGGCCGAAAATTCCTGAAAATTATGACGGTTGTCATGCCAGCGGAAGCTGACATCTCAAGCCTTTACGTGCGGCCTGGCCTCACGAGATCCCAGCCTGCGCTGGGATGACGAAGTGGGCGCTACTAACGATGGAGTTGGATGCCTTGGCGGCGCCGAAAATATGGCGCGTCAGCCGCGCCGCCAGCGGCCCGTTTCCATCCAGGCGAGCAGGCGCTTCAGCGGCAGAACCCAGATCCAGACGATGCCGAGGAAGACATAAACCGGCACCTGCACGATCATCGGCAGGCTGCCGATGAGCCCCGACAGGCTGCCGACGAGGACTGCCCAAAGCGTGATGAGCCCGACGATGGCGAGCATGCCGACAGGCTTGCGCCAGCTGGGTTCGTAGGGAGCGGGTTGGCGGTTCACGCGTCGGGTCCTTCGATCAATTCGACTTCGGTGAGGATGATGTGGAGCGGCAGGTCCCACGGGTCGGCAGGCAGGGCGTCCTGTTCCTGCACCGACCAGGCGAGGCCGATCCGCAGCGCATCGGGGTGGCGAGCGAAGGCGCGGTCATAATAGCCGCCGCCCTGGCCCAGCCGGTTCATCGCACGGTCGAAGCCGAGCAGCGGGGCGATGATGACATCCGGTGCGACGGGCGGGCCGCTGGGTTCGGGATGGTGCGTGCCGTAGAGGCCGGGGTGAAGCTGATCCTCGGGCGTCCAAGCGAGGAATTCCATGCTGCCGAGCCGGTCGATGACGCGGGGGAGGGCGAGGGTCTTGCCCAGCCCTGCGAGTTGCGGGGCGAGGCGCTGGGCGGGCGCTTCGTCGTCCAGGCCCATGTAGAGCGCGACCGTCTGCGCATTATCCAGCCTGCGGGCGAGCGGCGAGGGGAGCGCCTTGAAGGCTAGCCTGTGCGCCAGCGGATCGAGCGATTGCACGAAGGCGCGGCGGTGTGTCCGGGCGAGGGTGCGCAGGGCGGTCTTGTCGAGGTCTTCGCTCATGGGGCCGCGTTTAGACCTGGAGGAGGGGGCTGGAAACCGGTTTCTCGACTGCGCTCGAAACGAACGGAGCTTAGGGAACGAGGAGGGTGACGGGACCGCCTTGGCCGTTTGCTGGAATATCCTCTGACGCCTCAACGTCAGGTGGGGACCATGTAGATCGGGCCTGGACCCGCCCAGGGACAGCCCCCTTGGATGTGATTATCGCCTCAGGGATGTTCGCTAAAGCTCGTACGAGGCAGTACCCGTCGTCCCTTATCTAGGCGTCCGGCGGCGGTGCGGCAAGCCTGTCGCTCAGCTTTTCTATGCGGGCAGCGAGCGCCTCGATCGCGCGGGCAGCCGCGTCATCGTCGTCATCGAGGGCCAGGCTCTGCTGGCGGCCGATCGCTTCCCGCTTCAGGTCGTTGAGTTCATCGGCGAGGAAGAGCGCCGCGAACAGCAGGGTGCGTACCTCAGTAAGGCCCGGCGTGTTCTGCTGCGCAAGGCGTGCCTTGCGTTCGATCAGGCTGGCGAGATGGGCAAGATGGGCTTCCTCCCCATCGCGGCATCGGATCGCATAATGACGCCCGGCGATCTGAAGGTTCGTTTCAGCCACGCGAGTCCCCTTTAAGATCGGCGATCAGTTCATCGAGCGAGCGGAGCGCCGCGCGCGCGGCGGCCGGGTCCATGCCCGGGGAGGCGGAAGAGGCCGGACCCGCAACCGCGAGATCCTGCACATCCTGTTCCAGCCGACTTACCGCGCGCTCCAGTGCGCCGATAGCCTGCATCATGCGATCGCTTGCCATGACCCACGCATAAACAAAGTTTTCGCCTTGCAAAAGCCGTGATTGGACGGCTTGGCGTGTCCCGAGGTCCTGCCACGGTTGACGCTTTGGGTGCAACGCGACAAAGGGGACCGGATTTCGATTCGTCGGCTCAGCAGGGGGCCGCTTAGTCAAGCAGGAAAGAAGCCAGCCTAGATGACCGTATCCGAAAAGTCGCTCGCCAGCGCCATCCGGGCGCTTTCCATGGACGCAGTGCAGGCGGCGAACAGCGGCCATCCGGGCATGCCGATGGGCATGGCGGACGTCGCGACGGTATTGTTCAAGGACTATATCAAGTTCGATCCGACCCAGCCCAAATGGGCCGACCGCGACCGTTTCGTATTGTCGGCGGGCCATGGATCGATGCTGATCTACTCGCTTCTGCACCTCACCGGCTATGCGCGCCCGACGATTGAGGACATCCGCAATTTCCGTCAGTTGGGCAGCCCCTGCGCCGGGCATCCCGAGAATTTCGAGCTGGCGGGCGTTGAGGCGACCACCGGGCCGCTGGGTTCGGGCCTCGCCACCGCAGTCGGCATGGCGATTGCTGAGCGGCACCTCAATGCGCAGTTCGGTGACGATCTGGTCGATCACCGCACTTGGGTGATCGCGGGCGACGGGTGCCTGATGGAAGGCATCAACCATGAGGCGATCGGCCTTGCAGGGCATCTGAACCTGAGCCGTCTGATCGTGTTGTGGGACGATAACAAGATCACCATTGACGGCGCTGTCGATCTGTCGAGCAGCGAGGATGTGCGGGCGCGCTATGTCGCGACCGGCTGGCATGTCGTGTCCTGCGACGGTCATGATGTCGCCGATGTACGCCGCGCCATTGATGAGGCGCTGGCTGATCCGCGCCCGTCGCTGGTCGCCTGCGCCACCAAGATCGGCTATGGCGCGCCTAACAAGGCAGGCACGTCGGGCGTTCACGGTTCGGCACTCGGTGAAGCGGAAGTCGCGGCCGCCCGCGAGTTTCTGGGCTGGACGGCCGAGCCCTTCGTGATCCCTGAGGATATTGCCGCCGAGTGGCGCCGCATTGGTTCGCAGGGCTCGGACGTGCGCGCAGCCTGGGAAGGTCGTCTGTCCGGCAATGGGCAGAAGGCGGAATTTGAGCGCCGGATGGCTGGCGAGTTGCCCGCCGACTTCTCGCTCAATAGCTATATCGACACGTTGATCGCCAATCCGCAGAAGGTCGCGACGCGCCGGGCAAGCGAGCTGGCGCTGGGCGCGATCAATGATCTGCTGCCCGAGACGTTGGGCGGTTCGGCGGATTTGACCGGGTCGAACAACACCAAGACCAAGTCGACGGGGCCGCTCACCAAGGATGATTATTCGGGCCGCTATGTTTATTATGGCATTCGCGAGTTCGGCATGGCCTGTGCGATGAACGGCATGGCGCTGCATGGCGGCGTCATTCCCTATGGCGGCACTTTCCTTGTCTTTTCCGACTATATGCGTGGCGGCATCCGTCTGGCCGCGCTTCAGGAGCAGCGCGTCATCCATGTGCTGACCCATGACTCGATCGGTCTGGGCGAGGATGGTCCGACCCATCAGCCGATCGAACATGTCATGTCGCTGCGCATGATCCCCAATCTGGATGTCTATCGCCCGGCGGATATTGTCGAGACGGCGGAATGCTGGGAATTGGCGCTGAAGGACCAACAAGGTCCTTCGGTGTTGGCGCTGACCCGCCAGAATCTGCCGCAACTGCGGACGGAAAAGAGCGAAAATCTGTCGGCGAAGGGCGCCTATCGCCTGCGCGCCGCGACGGGCAGCCGCAAGGTGGTGCTGATCGCGACCGGCTCCGAAGTTGAAATCGCCGTGGCGACCGCAGACCTGCTCGAAGCACAGGGCATTGGCGCGGACGTGGTTTCGATGCCGAGTTGGGCGCATTTCGATGCGCAGCCGCAGGCGTATAAGGATGATCTCCTTCCGCACCATGTGCTGCGCTGCTCGATTGAGGCAGGGACGACCTTCGGCTGGGAACGCTATGTCGGCATCGCTGGCTTGCGTTTCGGCATCGACACATTCGGTGCTTCGGCTCCGGCAGACGCGCTTTACGACCATTTCGGCCTGACGGCCGCCAAGATCGCGCCGCAGGTTGCGGCCGCGCTCGATCATTAAGAACAACTACCAATCAGGAGGCTAGTGCAGTGGCAACGAAGGTCGCAATTAACGGTTTCGGACGTATCGGTCGGCTGGTGGCGCGCGCCATATTGTCGCGCACCGACCATGATCTGGAACTGGTCAGCATCAACGATCTGGGCGATGCCAAGGCGAACGCCCTGCTGTTCAAGCGGGACAGCGTTCATGGCAACTGGGCTGGCGACGTCAGCGTCGATGGCGATGCGCTGATCATCAATGGCAAGCGCATCGCGGTGACTGCCGAACGCGACCCCGCCAAGCTGCCGCACGCGGCGCAGGGCGTGGAAATCGCCCTGGAATGCACCGGCATCTTCGCCAGCAAGGAAAAGGCGAGCGCCCATCTGACTGCTGGGGCCAAGCGCGTCATCATTTCCGCCCCCGCGACCGGCGTAGACAAGACCATCGTGTTCGGCGTGAACCACGATGCCCTGGGCGCTGACGATATCGTCATTTCGAACGCCAGCTGCACCACCAACTGCCTGGCGCCGCTCGCCAAGGTCCTGCACGACGCCATCGGCATCGAAAAGGGCTTCATGACGACGATCCACAGCTACACCAACGACCAGAATACGCTGGACCAGCTGCACAGCGACATGCGCCGCGCCCGCGCCGCTGCACTGTCGATGATCCCGACCACCACGGGCGCCGCGCGCGCCGTGGGTGAGGTTCTGCCTGAGCTGAAGGGCAAGCTGGACGGTTCGTCGGTGCGCGTGCCGACCCCGAACGTCTCGGTCGTGGACCTCAAGTTCATCGCCAAGCGCGGCACCACCAAGGATGAAGTGAACCAGCTGTTGAAGGCTGCTTCGGAAGCTGGTCCGCTGAAGGGCGTGCTCGGCTATTCCGACGAGCCGCTGGTGTCGATCGATTATAATGGCGACGCGCGTAGCTCGACTGTCGACAGTCTGGAAACCGCCGTTATCGACGGTAATCTGGTTCGCGTGCTCAGCTGGTACGACAATGAATGGGGTTTTTCGAACCGCATGATCGATACGACCGGCGTGGTCGCCGGGCTGCTGTAAGAGAAGCGGGGCGGGCCTTAAAAACCCGCCCTTTTTCGTGATTCCGGCGAACGCTGGGATCTTGTTTATCAAGTCCCTGCCTGGAGGCATGAGATCCCAGCTTTCGCTGGGATGACGGGTAGGGTGGCTGGGAGCATATTGGTGGCCAAGCCCTTCAAGACGCTGGACGATATGGGCGACATCCGCGGCAAGACCGTGCTGGTGCGCGAAGATTTGAACGTGCCGATGCAGGATGGATCGGTGAGCGACGACACGCGCCTCCGCGCGGCGATGCCGACGATCCTGGAGCTGGCGGATCGCGGTGCCAAGGTGCTGATCCTGGCGCATTTCGGCCGACCCAAGGGACAGAAGAACCCGGAATATTCCTTGTCGAAGATCACGCGTCCGCTGACCCAGGTGTTGGGCCGCGACGTGCAGTTCATTCCCGATTGCTGCGGCGAAGCGGCTGTCGATGGCATCGCTGTGATGCGGCCGGGCGATATTTCGATCCTGGAAAATACGCGTTTCCATCCCGGTGAAGAGAAGAATGATCCCGCTCTCGTCGAAGCAATGGCGGCGATCGGTGATCTTTATGTGAACGACGCTTTCTCCGCCGCGCACCGGGCGCATGCCTCGACTGAGGGTCTTGCGCACAAGCTGCCTGCTTTTGCGGGCCGCTCGATGGAGAAGGAACTGGACGCGTTGCAGGCGGCGCTCGGCGAGCCGGTGAAGCCGGTCGCGGCGGTCGTCGGCGGGGCAAAGGTTTCGACCAAGCTCGATGTGCTGAACAACCTGGTCGCCAAGGTCGATCATCTGATCATCGGCGGCGGCATGGCCAACACCTTCCTCCACGCGCGCGGCGTCGATGTCGGCAAGTCGCTGTGCGAGAAGGATCTGGCGGAGACGGCCGAGGCGATCTTTGACAAGGCCGAGGCTGCGGGTTGCACCATTCACCTTCCCTATGATGTGGTGGTGGCGAAGGAATTTGCGGCTAATCCGCCATCGCTGCGGACATGCAATGTGCATGAGGTCGCCGCCGATGAGATGATCCTGGACGTTGGGCCTGCTGCTGTCGAGGCGTTGGGCGACGCGCTCAAGAACTGCCGGACTTTGGTGTGGAACGGGCCGCTTGGCGCGTTCGAGATCGCTCCGTTCGACAAGGCGACGGTGGCGCTGGCCAAGACGGCGGCGGCGCTGACCAAGGAAGGTGGCCTGATATCGGTGGCGGGCGGCGGCGATACCGTCGCGGCGCTCAACCATGCGGGCGTGGCGGGCGACTTTACGTTCGTGTCCACGGCAGGCGGCGCTTTCCTCGAATGGATGGAAGGCAAGGACCTGCCGGGCGTCAGCGCATTGATGGTGTGAACTTCGAAGGCCGCTGTCCAAAAAGGATGGCGGCCTTTTCCTCTTTCCGATGCCGCCGATGGGGCGGTGCAACCCTACAGAGAAAGTATGTGCAGATGCTGGATCAGGACATGATGAACAAGATTGCGGGCGGCAACGGCTTTATTGCCGCGCTCGACCAGAGCGGTGGATCGACGCCCAAGGCGCTCAAAGGCTATGGCATCGAAGAGGGTGCCTGGTCGAATGACGAGGAGATGTTCGGCCTCATCCACGACATGCGCAGCCGCATCATCACCTCGCCCTGCTTTAGCGGCGAAAAGGTGATCGGTGCTATCCTGTTCGAGCGTACGATGGATGGTCAGGCGGGCGGCAAGTCCGTGCCGCAGGCGCTGATCGAGCGGGGCGTCGTGCCTTTCATCAAGATCGACAAGGGCCTGGAAGACGAGGCGAACGGCGTTCAGATGATGAAGCCGATGCCGGAACTCGATGCGCTGCTGAAGCGGGCAAAGTCGCTCGGCGTGTTCGGGACCAAGGAGCGTTCGGTTATCAATCTCGCCAACCGCGAGGGCATTGCCGCGATCGTCAAACAGCAGTTCGAGGTAGGCGCGCAGGTTCTCGCCGCCGGCCTGATGCCGATGCTGGAGCCGGAGATCAACATCAAGAGCCCCGAGCGCGCGGACGCCGACCAGATCCTGCTTGAGGAACTGCTCAAGGGCCTGGACGCGCTGCCGGAAGGCCAGAAGGTGATGCTGAAGCTGTCGCTCCCGGCAAAGGCTGGCCTGTTCGACGCGCTGGTCGACCATCCCAAGGTGCTGCGCGTCGTCGCGCTGTCGGGCGGCTTCTCGCGCGCCGAGGCTTGCGTCGAACTGGCGAAGAATCGCGGTATCATCGCCAGCTTCAGCCGCGCGCTGCTGAACGACCTGCGCCACCAGATGAGCGAGGATGAGTTCAACGCTTCGCTGGGTCAGGCGATCGACGAAATCTACACCGCTTCGACCAATAAGGCGGCGTGATGTGAGATGAGGGCTGCTGGCGATATGCGCCGGGCAGCCCTCATTCGCCTGACGGGCTAAGGCTTCTTCATCCGATCATGTCCTTGAGCGCCAAGGCGTCGTGGATGGCGTCGGCATTGATGTCATTGTTGAAATAGGCCCAGACGGCGCGGCCCTGGTGAGCCTGATCCCTCATCCAACCCGCCCATTCGCGCAGATCATCTTCGGCATAGCGGCCCCAATATTTGCCTTGCCCGCCATGGAAGCGGACATAGGCGGCGCGGCCCGTCGCCATCCGGGGGCTGGATGATCCGGGCATGTCATGGACGCAGAAGCTGGCGCCATGCCGGTCGAGCAGGTCGTAAGTGGCGTCTTCATACCAGCTGCGGTGGCGGAACTCGAAGACGGGGACGACGTCGGCGGGTTGCAGCTTGAGGAAGCTTTCGAGCCGAGTGAGATTGAGGGTGAGCCTAGGCGGGAGCTGGTAGAGGATGGGACCCAGCGTTGGGCCGAAATGGCGGAAGGACGCCATCATCCGTTCCATCGGCTCCTCGCAGTGGGTGAGCTTCAGTGCCTGGGTGAGATAGCGGTTTGCCTTGACCGCATAGCAGAATCCGGGCGGGGCCTGGCCGCGCCAACCGTCGACGGTCTCCGGCTTGGGGACGCGGTAGAAGCTGTTGTTGATCTCCACCGAGTTCGAAATGGTCGGCGTAGAAGGCGAACCAGCGCTTCATCGCCAGTTTTTCCGGGTAGAAGGCGCCGCGCCAGTGGCGGTAGTTCCATCCTGAGCAGCCGATTCTGATCATGACAGGACAAGCCGCCGCGGCCGAACGAGGTTCCATTCTTTTCCTTGGGCGGCGAAACGCGCTAAGGGCTGCGCATGACCGATTTTACTGACGAAGAGCTGGCGCTCGATCCGCATTTTGCCGACCAGTTCGACAAGGGCTTCCGCCCGGCCTGCCAGCTTTACCTCATATCGCCGCCCGCGATCGACGAGGGTTTCGGGGCGCAGTTGGCCGAGGCTCTGGATGGCGGCAAGGTTGCGGCTTTCCAGTTGCGGCTGAAGGGCGTGGATGAGGACGCGATCGCCCTCGCGGCAGAGCCGTTGCAAAAGCTGTGCGCGGAGCGGGAGGTCGCCTTTATCATCAACGACAGTATAGCGCTGGCCAAGCGGCTGGGCGCGGATGGCGTGCATTTGGGGCAGGGGGATGGCGACCCGCGAGAGGCGCGCAAGATATTGGGGCCGAAGGTGCAGATTGGCGTGACCTGCCATGACAGCCGCCACCTGGCGATGGAAGCGGGTGAGGCGGGGGCGGACTATGTCGCGTTCGGGGCCTTCTATCCCACGACGACCAAGGAAACGCATCACCGGCCGGAGCCGTCGATCCTTGGCTGGTGGACGACCCTGTTCGAGCTGCCTTGCGTGGCGATCGGGGGGATTACGGCGGATAATGCCGCGCCGCTGGTCGAGGCGGGCGCGGACTTTCTGGCGGTGAGCAGCGCGGTGTGGGCGCATCCGGACGGGCCGCGCGCGGGCGTTGCGGCATTTTCGGCTGTGCTGGGAGGGGCTTAGAGGAGCGTGGCTTTATAGATCAGCGCCACCCTAATGCTGTTCGCCCGAACGGATTTAGTGATCTAGATCGAACATATTGTGCTCTAAATAGGTCTCGCCGGATGCTAGTTCATGGCGGGAGGCAGCTTTCCTGAGCTTTGCGCGTTTCTCTCCCCAAACATCGGGAGAGTATCGCCTTGAAGACATATCTGCTTGCGCTCACGCTGCTCTGCACGGCTTGTAAGGTTGCCGTCACCGACGCCAATGAAAGCGGGACAACGGCTCCCGGAGATCAGAAGGAGGTAGCGCAGGGTGCGGCGGTTAAGCCCGGCAGCGATCCTTATGCCTTCTCCATAGTGCCCGAGCCGGGCGGTGCGCCTGCTCGCGCGGACTCCATCTTGCAGGCGCAGGTGGCGCTTGACCGGGCGGGCTTTTCTCCCGGCGTGCTGGACGGGAAGGAGGGCATGTCCTTCACCGCCGCGCTGAAGGGATTTCAGGAGGCGAAGGGCTTACCGGAAACCGGCAAATATGATGAGGCGACTGCGAAGGCGTTGCTGGGGGACAAGCCACCGCCAGCGACATGGCTGGTGACGATCCCTGAGGGCTTTGCCCGTGGTCCGTTCACTACAATCCCCAAGGAATATGCTGATCAGGCGAAGCTGCCTGCGCTTGGCTATCGCAATTTGATCGAGAAGCTGGCCGAGCGCTTTCACACCAAGCCTGAAGTTTTGGTGGCGTTGAACGCGCCCAATACAAAGCTTGGACCGGGGGCTACGGTGCGGGTGCCAGCCGTGGGCAATCAGCCGGTGGCGAAGATCGAGGGCGATGAGCGCGGTTGGGGCAATACGCTCGCCAGCCTGGCTGTGGCCAAGGACCAGCCGCAGGCCGATCATATCGTGGTCGACAAGTCCGAAGGCGTGCTGCGCGTTTTTGACAAGGCCAACAAGCTGATCGCGCAATTCCCGGCGACCATGGGATCGGAACATGATCCGCTGCCGCTTGGCACTTGGGAGATCAAGGGCATCAGCCGGAATCCCGATTTCCATTATAATCCCGACCTGTTCTGGGACGCGGATGCCAAGGATGAGAAGGCGGTGTTGAAGTCGGGGCCGAATGGTCCGGTGGGCGTCGTTTGGATTGATCTGTCCAAGCAGCATTATGGCATCCACGGCACGCCCGAACCGCAAACCATCGGGCGTACTGAAAGCCACGGCTGCATTCGCCTGACCAACTGGGATGCAGCAAGGCTGGCGCAGATGGTGAAGAGCGGGGTCAAGGCGGTATTCCAGGCATGAGGAGGCCAGGGCGGCGAGGATGGGTGGGAATCATAGTCGCCGTCCTGCTGCTGCTCCTGTTCCTGAAAATGTGCGTGCGGATCGTTCCGGGTGGCCCGGAAAGGACGGCTTTGCCGCCTGAGCGTCCGGCTGCGGCAGAGGCTGGGCCGCTGCTGATCCCGGTTGAGGGTGTGCCGCCGACTGCGCTGACCGACACTTTTACGCAGGCGAGGGCAGGCGGCGCGCGGCCGCATGATGCGATCGACATCATGGCGGCGCGGGGGCGGGCTGTGCTGGCGGCTTCGGATGGTCGTATCGAGAAGCTGTTCACGAGCGCGGATGGCGGGCTGACCATCTATGAGCGATCGCCTGACGGTCGGCGGATCTTTTATTATGCGCATCTGGATGCCTATGCCCCCGGAGTGGCGGAGGGGCAGATGGTGAAGCGGGGCCAGAAGATCGCCACGGTTGGGAGCACCGGCAATGCCGATCCGTCAGCGCCGCACCTGCATTTTGCCGTGAACGAGATCGCGCCGGGCGAGCCATGGTACAGGGGGCGAGCGATCAATCCCTACCCCTTGCTGGTGCGGCCCATCCGATGAGCCTACTTGCCCTTCGCGGCGGCACGATGTAGAGGCGCGCCCAGCCTTTTAAACAGGCCGGCTCTTTTCACCTTCAGACATATAGGCAGGCTCTTCCCATGAAGATCAGTGGCGTCGAGATTCGTCCCGGCAACAATATCGAATATGACGGAAGCCTGTGGCGTGCCGTCAAGATCCAGCACACGCAGCCCGGCAAGGGCGGCGCCTATATGCAGGTGGAACTCAAAAACCTGATCGATGGACGCAAGAATAACGTGCGTTTCCGTTCGGCCGAGACGGTTGAGCGCATCCGGCTCGACACCAAGGATTTCCAGTATCTCTATGCCGAGGGCGACATGCTCGTCTTCATGGATACCGAGACCTATGAGCAGATCAACTTGCCGCAGGATCTGGTGGGCGAGGCGTCTGCCTTCCTGCAGGATGGCATGATGGTCATGCTGGAAATGTATGAAGAACGTCCGATTTCCGTGCAGCTGCCCGAAACGGTCGAAGCGACCGTGGTCGAGGCTGACGCGGTGGTGAAGGGGCAGACGGCTTCGGCGAGCTACAAGCCCGCGATCCTGGACAATGGCGTGCGTGTCATGGTGCCGCCGCATATCGTTACCGGCACGCGCATCATCGTTGATGTGTATGAGCGGGAATATGTGAAGCGGGCGGAATGAACTGCTAATTGTTCCCTCCCGCAGGCGGGAGGGATTAGGGGTGGGCGCGAGCGTCAGCGAGCCCTCGCCTCATTCAAAGCGTTGCATGCGATTGCTGCGCAATCGTGCCCACCCCCGGCCCCTCCCGCAAGCGGGAGGGGGGAGATTGAGTAAATGGTATCCCATTCCGGCCTTCTCACCGTCATGGAACGCGCCGCGCGCAAGGCCGGCGCGAAGCTGCGCCGCGACTTTGGCGAAGTCGAACATCTGCAGGTGTCACGCAAGGGACCGGCCGACTTCGTGTCCAAGGCCGATCAGCAAGCCGAGCGCACTTTGGTCGAAGAGCTGCAAAAAGCACGGCCGGACTGGGGCTTTCTGCTGGAAGAAGGCGGGGTGATCGAGGGTGATCCCAACAAGCCGCGCTGGATCATCGATCCGCTCGACGGCACCAGCAACTTCCTCCACGGCATCCCGCATTTCGCAATCTCCATCGCGGTCGAAGAGCCGCTTTATGGCGGCAACAAGCGGGAAGTGACGACCGGCCTTATCTACCAGCCGGCGACTGACGAAAGCTATTGGGCGGAAAAGAGCCGGGGCGCGTGGCGCCATGACCAGCGTTTGCGGGTGTCGGCCCGCCGCGACCTGGGCGACTGTCTGATCGCGACCGGCATTCCCTTCATGGGCCATGGCGACATGGCGCAGTGGTCTCGCATCTTCGGCGCGGTCGCGCCCTCCGTCGCGGGGATTCGTCGCTTCGGTGCGGCTTCGCTCGATTTGGCGCATGTGGCGTCCGGTCGTTATGACGGCTTCTGGGAAAGCGGGCTTCAGCCCTGGGACGTGGCGGCTGGATTGCTGCTGGTACGTGAGGCGGGCGGGTTCGCCACCGATTTCAGAGGCGGCGATCAGCCGATCGAGCGCCGCGAAGTGATCGCGGGCAATGATGCCATCCACAGCAAATTGCACAAGCTTGTAGCGGGTGCGCTGCGCTGAGGCAGGCATTTGTTTCTGCGTAAGAGAAGCAGACTGTTGCGAATCATTCTCATGCCTCGGGGCCTTGCTTCGCTTATGCGGCAGGCCTAAAGCGCGCCCATAGTCATTTTCGCCCAGGGGATTCCGTTGGTCGATCTAGCCCAATATCTGCCGATCCTTATCTTTCTCGGGATCGCATTGCTGCTTTCCGGGGCATTCGTGTTCCTGCCGATGCTTGTCGGCCGCCTGACCGGCGCGCATCAGCCCGACCCGGCGAAGCTGTCGGAATATGAGTGCGGTTTTCCAGCGTTCGAAGAACCGCGCAGTCAGTTCGACGTGCGCTTCTACCTGGTCGCAATCCTCTTCATCATCTTCGATCTGGAAGCCGCCTTCCTCTATCCCTGGGCAGTCAGCCTGGATCAGATCGGCTGGGCCGGCTGGGCGACGATGATGATCTTCATAGCGGAGCTGGTGCTGGGCCTCGTTTATGCGTGGAAGAAGGGAGCCCTAGATTGGGAGTAGAACTGACCAGTCCCGCGCCCGGCACGATGTTGCCCGCGGGGACGCAGCCCGACCAGAATTTCTTCAACGCACTGAACAGTGAGGTCAGTGACAAGGGGTTCCTCGTCACGTCGACCGAAGAGCTGTTCCAATGGGCTCGCACGGGTTCGCTGTGGTGGATGACGTTCGGCCTTGCCTGTTGCGCGGTGGAGATGATCCACGTCAACATGCCGCGTTACGATATGGAGCGGTTCGGCGCTGCGCCGCGCGCATCGCCGCGCCAGTCGGACGTGATGATCGTCGCGGGAACGCTGTGTAACAAGATGGCTCCGGCGTTGCGCAAGGTTTACGACCAGATGTCCAATCCGAAATATGTGATTTCGATGGGCAGCTGCGCGAACGGCGGCGGCTATTATCATTACAGTTATTCGGTCGTGCGCGGCTGTGACCGGATCGTGCCGGTCGACATCTATGTGCCGGGCTGTCCGCCGACTGCCGAAGCGCTGCTTTATGGCGTGATGCAGTTGCAGCGGAAGATCCGCCGCATCGGGACGATTGAGCGCTGATATGGGTCATTCTGCACCGAAGATCGTGAACCCGGAAGGGCTCGCGGAGAAGATTGCCGGGCTGTTGGGTCCGATGCTGATCGAAGCGGTCGATCACGCGGATGAGCTGAGCTTCACCGTCGTGCGCGATCGGCTGGCCGAGGCGCTGGATGCGCTGCGCGTACAGGGCGAATATCAGCAGCTGATGGAGATTGCGGGCGTCGATTATCCGGAGCGGGGCGAGCGCTTCGAAGTCTGCTATCATCTGCTGTCCGTCACGCAGAACCATCGCATCCGCGTCAAGGTATCGACCGACGAGGATAAGCCGGTTCCTACCGTCACGCACATCTGGCCTGTTGCAGGCTGGCTGGAGCGTGAGGTGTTCGACATGTACGGCGTGATCTTCGAGGGCAATGCTGACCTGCGCCGCATCCTGACGGATTATGGGTTCAAGGGTCATCCGCTGCGCAAGGACTTCCCGCTGACCGGCTATGTCGAGATGTGGTATTCCGAGGAAGACAAGCGCGTCGTCTACAAGCCGGTGCAGCTGGCCCAGGATTTCCGTCAGTTCGACTTCATGAGCCCATGGGAAGGCGCGCAATATGTGCTGCCGGGTGATGAAAAGGCGCCGCAGGCTCCAGGTGCGCCCACGCCTGCCACCGCTCCGCCGCCGCCCGCCGTAGCGCCCAAGGGCGCGCCTGCTGGCGAGACGCCCAAGGTGACGGAAAAGAAAGAACATACCGGCGCGGGCGAAGCTGCGAACAAGGAAGCCGCCAAGGCGACCGATGAGAAGCCGCTTGCCAACGACGCGCAGACGACGCCGGTGCGCCGGTCCCGTGCTGCGAAGTCCGAAACCGGGGAAGCGGACACCGCCAAGCCGAAGCGCCCGCGCAAGCCGGAAACTCCCGCCAAGGATGAGGGGGGTGACGCCTGATGTCCACCTATCTCGAAGAACTCGACCATAAGACCAGTGCGGACGATCCGACGCTGGGCGATACCGAGATCCAGAATTACACGATCAACTTCGGTCCCCAGCATCCGGCAGCGCACGGCGTGCTTCGCCTGGTCATGGAACTGGACGGCGAAATCGTGGAGCGCTGCGATCCGCATGTCGGGCTGCTCCATCGCGGCACCGAGAAGCTGATCGAATATAAGACCTATCTTCAGGCTCTGCCCTATTTCGACCGGCTGGACTATTGCTCGCCGATGGGGATGGAGCACAGCTATGTGCTGGCGATCGAGAAGCTGCTGAACCTGGAAGTACCGCTGCGCGCGCAATATCTGCGTGTGTTCTTCGCGGAACTGACGCGGATCAAGAACCACATGCTGAACCTGGGTTCGCACGTCATGGACGTCGGCGCGATGACGCCGAACCTGTGGCTGTTCGAACTGCGCGAAGATTGCATGAATTTCTATGAGCGGGCTTCGGGCGCGCGTATGCATGCGGCCTATTTCCGGCCGGGCGGCGTCCATCAGGATGTGCCGCTGAAGCTGCTCACCGACATTGCCGATTGGCTGGACACGCGCCTGCCGCGCCTGTTCGAGGACGCGATTTCGCTGGTCGCGGACAACCGCATCTTCAAGCAGCGCAACGTCGATATTGCCGTGGTGAGCAAGGAAGACGCGCTGAAATGGGGCTTTTCCGGCCCGATGCTGCGCGGTTCGGGCATCCCCTGGGATTTGCGCAAGTCGCAGCCTTATGACGTTTATGACCGGATGGACTTCGATATTCCGGTCGGCACCAATTTCGACTGCTATGACCGTTTCATGGTCCGTGTCGAGGAAGTGCGCCAGTCGGCACGCATCATGAAGCAGTGCCTGAATGAGATGCCGGAAGGCCCTGTGATATCGTTTGATCGCAAGGTGGCGCCGCCGCGCCGGGGCGAGATGAAGCGCTCGATGGAAGCGCTGATCCACCACTTCAAGCTGTACACTGAGGGCTTCCACGTTCCGGCGGGCGAGGTCTATGTGGCGACCGAGAGCCCCAAGGGTGAGTTTGGCGTCTATCTGGTGAGCGACGGGACGAACTCGCCCTATCGCTGCAAGATCCGCCCGACGGCTTTCTCACACCTGCAGGCGATGGATTTCATGATGAAGGGCCACATGCTGGCCGACACCACCGCCGTTCTTGGCGCGATGGACATCGTGTTCGGAGAATGTGACCGCTAATGGCTGACGCAGTTCATATCCCTGACGAAGCGGAAACGCGCGCGCGCTGGGGCGCGTTTGCCTGGACCGCTGAGAATGCCGAGCAGGCGAAAAAGGTCATCGCGCGCTATCCCGCAGGCCGTCAGCAGTCGGCGGTGATGCCGCTGCTCGATCTCGCCCAGCGTCAGGTCGGTGCGGAGACGCAGACCAATGGCTGGCTGCCGGTGCCGGTGATGGAATATATCGCCGACCAGCTCGAAATGCCCTATATGCGGGTTTACGAGGTCGCGACCTTCTACACCATGTACAATCTGGCTCCGGTCGGCCGTTATCATGTACAGGTTTGCGGCACGACGCCCTGTATGTTGCGCGGCTCCGACGATGTGTTTTCGGCCTGCAAGAACAAGGGTCTGGTGAAGGGTGGGACGACGCCGGATGGCCTGTTCACGCTGACCGAAGTCGAATGTCTGGGGGCCTGCGCCAACGCGCCGATGGTGCAGATCAACGACGATAATTTCGAAGACCTGACCTATGACAGCATGAGCGCGATCCTTGACGATCTCGCCGCTGGCAAGCAGCCCAAGATCGGGCCGCAGATTGAGCGTCAGACGAGCTGCCCCGAAGGCGGGCCGACGACGCTCAAGGAAATGGTTTCGGAAAATCACGATTATCGGGGGAAGTGGGCGTAATGGCTTATCCCTGTTCCGTCACCCCAGCGGAAGCTGGGGTCTCCATCCTCAGCGCGCGCACGCCTGAGATGCCAGCTTTCGCTGGCATGACGAATGCTGGAGGCCGCGCATGAGCGACGTCATCGCACCCCTTGCCGACAAGGATCGCATCTTCACCAACGTCTATGGCTTCCAAGATTGGAGCATCGACGCGGCGATGAAGCGTGGCGACTGGGATAATACCAAGAAGCTACTGGAGATCGGCCAGGACGAGATCATCGAGCGCATCAAGGCGTCCGGCCTGCGCGGCCGTGGCGGCGCGGGCTTCCCGACCGGCATGAAGTGGAGCTTCATGCCCAAGGAAAGCAAGGATGGCCGTCCGAGTTTCCTCGTCATCAATGCGGACGAGTCCGAGCCGGGTTCGTGCAAGGACCGCGAAATCATCCGTCACGATCCGCACAAGCTGATCGAAGGCGCGCTGATCGCCGGTTTCGCGATGCGGGCGCGTGCCGCCTACATCTATATTCGCGGCGAGTTCATTTATGAGGCGAAGGTTCTCTTCGCCGCCGTTGAGCAGGCTTATGAAAAGGGCTTCCTCGGTAAGAACGCATGCGGTTCTGGTTATGATTTTGACGTCTTCGTCCATCGGGGCGCGGGCGCCTATATCTGTGGCGAGGAAACCGCGCAGATCGAAAGCCTGGAAGGCAAGAAGGGGCAGCCGCGCCTGAAGCCGCCTTTCCCGGCGGGGGCAGGCCTTTATGGCTGCCCGACGACGGTGAACAATGTGGAATCGATCGCGGTTTCGCCGACGATCCTGCGCCGTGGGTCCGAATGGTTTTCCAGCTTCGGCCGCGAAGGGAACAAGGGCACCAAGCTGTTCCAGATCAGCGGCCATGTGAACAAGCCCTGCGTCGTCGAAGAGTTCGATGGGCATCAGCTTCAAGGAGCTGATCGACCGGCATTGCGGCGGCATTCGCGGTGGTTGGGACAATCTGCTTGCTGTGATTCCTGGCGGATCGTCGGTGCCGCTGGTGCCCGCCGCGCAGATCATGGACGCGCCGATGGACTTTGATGGCCTCAAGGCGGTGGGCTCCGGCCTCGGCACCGCCGCCGTCATCGTGATGGACAAATCAACCGATATCGTCCGCGCGATCAGCCGTCTCTCCTACTTCTACAAGCATGAGAGCTGCGGTCAGTGCACGCCCTGCCGCGAAGGCACCGGCTGGATGTGGCGCGTGATGGAACGGCTGCGTTCAGGCGAAGCGGACATCGGCGAGATCGACATGCTCCAGCAGGTGACCAAGCAGGTCGAAGGCCACACCATCTGCGCGCTCGGCGATGCGGCGGCTTGGCCGATCCAGGGCCTGATCCGCCACTTCCGCCCCGAAATCGAGCGGCGGATCAATGAGAATAAGGGTAGCGCCCCCGTCATGGAGGCAGCGGAGTAATCATGCCCAAGGTCAAAGTAGACGGCGTAGAACTCGAAGTCCCGGCGGGCGCGACGGTGCTCCAGGCATGCGAGATGGCGGGGAAGGAAATTCCGCGCTTCTGCTATCATGAGCGTCTGTCCATTGCGGGCAATTGCCGCATGTGCCTGGTCGAGGTGAAGCCCGGGCCGCCCAAGCCGCAGGCCAGCTGCGCGCTACCCGCTGCCGATAATCAGGAAATCTTCACCCAGACCGAGATGGTCAAGAAGGCGCGCGAAGGGGTGATGGAGTTCCTGCTCATCAACCATCCGCTCGACTGCCCGATCTGTGACCAGGGAGGCGAGTGCGACCTTCAGGATCAGTCGGTCGCCTATGGCCGTGGCGGCAGCCGCTTTGATGAAAACAAGCGCGCGGTCACCGAGAAATATATGGGTCCGATCGTCAAGACGGTCATGACCCGCTGCATCCAGTGCACCCGCTGCGTGCGCTTTGCCGAGGAAGTTGCGGGCGTGCCGGAAATCGGCGCCATCTATCGCGGCGAGAATATGCAGATCACCACCTATCTCGAACATGCCGCCAAGAGCGAGCTGTCGGGCAATGTGGTCGATCTGTGCCCGGTCGGCGCGCTGACGTCCAAGCCCTATGCGTTCGAGGCGCGTCCGTGGGAGTTGCGCAAGACTCCGGCGATCGACGTGATGGATGCGGTGGGCACGAACATCCGGCTCGACAGCCGTGGCCGTCAGGTGCTGCGCGCCGTGCCGCGCATCAATGATGATGTGAACGAGGAGTGGGCGAGCGACAAGACCCGGCACAATGTCGATGGTCTGGTGCGCAAGCGGCTCGACAAGCCCTTCGTCCGCAAGGATGGCAAGCTGGTTCCGGCGACCTGGAATGAGGCTTTCGCTGCGATCGCGGCGGTTCAGCATGGCGGATCGGTTGCGGCGCTGGCCGGAGACCTGCTCGATTGCGAAACCATGTTCGCGAGCAAGGTACTGGTCGAGAAGCTGGGCGGTTCGATGCTGGAAGGGCGTCAGTCGGGGCTCGCTTATGATGTGTCGAGCCTGTCGGCGGTGAACTTCAACACGACGCTAAACGGTATCGAAACAGCGGACGTGATCCTGCTGGTCGGCACCAATTTGCGCTGGGAAGCGCCGCTGGTGAACACCCGCATTCGCAAGGCGATCAAGAGGGGGGCGAAGGTGTTTGCGCTCGGCCCGCAGGTGGATCTTACCTATAAGGTCGAGTGGCTGGGCAATGACGCGTCGTTGCTGGCAAAGCTGCCTGAAGCGGTAACGCAAGCGTTCGGCAAGGCGGCGCGTCCGGCGATGATCGTCGGCGGCGGCGTGCTGGGGAAGGACGGCGCGCATGGCGATACGCTGGCGCTGGTCGAGACGCTTGGCCTGATCAAGGACGGTTGGAACGGCTATAATGTCCTGCACTTCGCGGCGGCGCGCATGGGCGGGCTGATGCTCGGCTATGCGACGCAGGGCGGGATCAAGGCTGTGGCTGCGGCCAAGCCGAAGCTGCTCTTCTCGCTGGGTGCGGACGAGGTCGATTATTCGGCCTTTGACGACAGCTTCAAGGTCTATGTCGGCCACCATGGCGACAAGGGTGCGCATGCGGCGGACGTGATCCTGCCGGGCGCGAGCTATGCCGAGAAGGCGGGCACCTACGTCAATCTGGAAGGTCGGGTGCAGCGCGGCGAAAAGGCCGTGTTCGCACCGGGCGATGCCCGCGAGGACTGGTCGATCCTGCGCGCGCTGTCCGAGGTGCTGGGTGCTACGCTGCCATTCGACAGCTTCGATGCGCTGCGGGCGGAGATGGCCAAGGCGGTTCCGGCGCTGAGCGTCGAAGGCCTCGCCGATTATGGTTGGTCTGTACCGTCGCTGCCGACCGGGGCCAGCGGTGAGTTCGGTTCGCCGATCAAGGATTTCTATCTGACCAACGCCATCTGCCGCGCTAGTCCGACGATGCAGCAATGCTCGGCCGAGCTGATCCACGGTGAGAGCTTCGCGGAGGCCGCAGAGTGACCGCTTTCTTCCAAAATTGGGGGCTTCCCTTTAACGGCGCGTGGCTGCTGTCCACGGTCATCGGCATTTTGGTGATTGCCCTGCCGCTGATGCTGGCGGTGGCGATGATCATCTATGCCGACCGCAAGATCTGGGCGGCGATGGCGCTGCGCCGTGGTCCGAACGTCGTAGGTCCGTTTGGCCTGCTCCAGTCCTTTGCGGACGGGGCGAAGGTGTTCCTGCAGGAAACCATCATTCCGTCGGCCGCCAACCGTGCGCTGTTCCTGATCGCGCCGATCATTACGTTCACAGTGGCCTTGATTGCTTGGGCGGTGATCCCGTTCCAGGCGGGCGTGGTGCTGGCCAACATCAATGTCGGCCTGCTCTATATTCTCGCGATCAGTTCGCTGGGCGTCTATGGCATCGTGCTCGCGGGTTGGGCGTCAAACTCCAAATATCCATTCTACTCCGCGATCCGCGCAAGCGCGCAGATGATCAGCTATGAAGTATCGATCGGCTTCATCCTGGTTTGCGTCGTGCTGTGGGCGGGCAGCTTTAACCTCACGACCATCGTGGAAAGCCAGCGCGGCTATTATGGCTTCATCAACGGCCATGCGTTCAATCCGCTGCTGTTCCCGATGGCGATCATGTTCCTGATATCGGCGATGGCGGAAACGGGCCGTGCCCCGTTCGACCTGACGGAAGCGGAAAGCGAGCTGGTCGCGGGCTATCAGACCGAATATTCGTCCATGTCGTTCGCGCTCTATTGGCTTGGTGAATATGCGAACGTGCTGCTGATGTGCGCGCTGAACGCAATCCTGTTCTGGGGCGGGTATCTGCCCCCGCTCGATTGGGCGCCGCTTTATTATGTGCCCGGGATCATCTGGCTGTTCGCCAAGATCCTGTTCTTCTTCTTCGTCTTCTCCTGGGTGAAGGCGACGGTGCCCCGTTATCGCTATGATCAGCTGATGCGGTTGGGCTGGAAGGTATTCCTGCCAACGTCGCTCTTCTTTGTGTTCCTGGTATCGGGCTTCCTCATGCTGACGCGCTATGGGGGATAAAATGAACTATAGTGCTATTTCAGTCTTGATGCTTGCCTTGATGAGCCAGCCGCTTGCTGCGGCGGTTTCTGAAAAGTCAGGCCAAGGCTTCAACTGCAGCTTTCAAACTGGTTTAGCGAGTTCTGAGAAACTTACCTTATGGTATGGCCAAATGGGCCGAACCAATGTCAAAACGCCTCAGTTCGTCGATGCGGGTAAGCTGTTTGTTCGTGGCGGCATGGCCGAAGGCAACCGGATGACATTTTGGGTGTCAGATGAATGGCCCGACAGGTTCACTGTTAATTACTTCGAACCGAGCGGGAAGGGTGGCCCTCCGTCTGCGCTCTTGAGCATCTTTAGCCGTTCCAACGATGGTAAGCTCGTTCTCGCTGATATCAGCCATTTCGATCCCAAGGCCGAAAGCTCGCAGGAGGGAAAGATCACTCCCATTAGAACTTATCGCGGCCTCTGCGAGGTGAAGCTCGACGTAACGCTGTCCGCTTTCACAAATGGTGTGCAACAATGATTGGCTACTACGTCAAATCCTTCACCCTCTGGGAGTTTGTGAAGGCGCATTGGCTGACCTTGAAATATTTTTTCAAGCCCAAAGCGACGATCAACTACCCCTATGAGAAGAACCCGATTTCGCCGCGGTTCCGGGGGGAGCACGCGCTTCGCCGCTATCCCAATGGTGAAGAACGCTGCATCGCGTGCAAGCTGTGCGAGGCGGTGTGCCCGGCGCAGGCGATCACGATCGAGGCGCAGCCACGTGACGATGGCAGCCGCCGTACGACGCGCTACGACATTGACATGACGAAGTGCATCTATTGCGGCTTCTGTCAGGAAGCCTGCCCGGTGGATGCCATCGTAGAAGGTCCGAACTTCGAGTTTTCAACGGAAACTCGCGAGGAGCTCATCTACGACAAGGCGAAGCTTCTTGAAAATGGCGACAAATGGGAACGCGCACTCGCCGCGAACCTTGCCGCCGATGCACCCTATCGTTAAGCCGCGACCCGATCGAAGAGGATATATGATCCTGTGATTCACGTGCTTGCCTTTTACCTGTTCGCCACTTTGGTGGTGTGCAGCGGCGCGCTGACGATCCTGTCGCGCAATCCGGTTCATTCGGTGCTGTGGCTGATCCTCGCGTTCTTCAACGCGGCGGGCCTGATGGTGCTGCTGGGTGCCGAGTTCATCGCGATGCTGCTCATCATCGTCTATGTGGGAGCGGTTGCCGTGCTGTTCCTGTTCGTCGTCATGATGCTCGACATCGACTTTGCGGAATTGCGGGCGGGGTTCGTCGATTATCTGCCCTTTGGCATGCTGGTCGCGCTGGTGCTGCTGGCTGAGATTGTGTTGGGTATTGGCATCTGGAGCGCGGGGCCGATTGAGCTGGCGCAGCGCGCGGCACCGGTGAACCCGGAGCTGTCCAATATACAGGCGATCGGGACGCTGCTCTACACGCGCTATATCTTCCTGTTCGAAGCAGCGGGCATCGTTCTGCTGGTGGCGATGATCGGCGCGATCGTGCTGACCCATCGTGCACGCGGCGGCGTGAAGGGTCAGAATATCGCCCGTCAGAACCGCCGCCGTCCGCAGGATGCCGTGCGCAACGTCAATCAGCCCGTGGGGCAGGGGGTGGAGCTGTGATCGGCCTTCAGCATTATATGGTGGTCAGCGCGATCCTGTTCGTGATGGGGGTGCTGGGCATCTTCATCAACCGTAAGAATGTCATCATCATCCTGATGGCGATCGAGCTGATCCTCTTGAGCGTGAACATCAACCTCGTCGCCTTTAGCGCCTTCCTGGGCGATCTGGTGGGGCAGGTGTTCAGCATGTTCGTGCTGACTGTCGCGGCGGGTGAGGCGGCCATCGGCCTTGCCATCCTCGTCATCTATTTCCGTGGTCGCGGCACCATTGCCGTCGATGATGTCAACCGGATGAAGGGCTAAAGCTCGATGATCCAGCTTATCGTCCTTCTTCCGCTCATCGCGGCTGTCATCGCGGGCCTTGGCAACAAGGCGCTGGGCAAGCTGCCTGCGAAGATCATCACTACGGGCGCGCTATTCGTTTCCTGCGCGCTTAGCTGGCCGATCTTCATCGCCTTCCTGACCGGGCATGCGGAACCTTATGTGGCGCCTGCCTTTACCTGGATTCAGTCGGGTAGTTTTGATGCTCAATGGGCGCTGCGCGTTGACGCGATGACGGCGGTCATGCTGGTGGTGATCACCAGCGTGTCGAGCCTCGTCCACCTCTATAGCTGGGGCTATATGGAGGAAGAGCCGGATCAGCCGCGCTTCTTCGCCTATCTGTCGCTCTTCACCTTCGCGATGCTGATGCTCGTGACGGCCAACAACCTGCTCCAGATGTTTTTTGGCTGGGAAGGCGTCGGCCTTGCCTCCTATCTGCTGATCGGCTTCTGGTTCCGTAAACCGAGCGCGAACGCTGCCGCGATCAAGGCATTCGTCGTCAACCGCGTCGGCGACCTTGGCTTCATGCTGGGCATTTTCGGCACCTATCTGGTGTTCAACACCATATCGATCCCGGAAATCCTCGCCGCCGCGCCGTCCATGGCCGGTTCGACCATCGGGTTCCTCGGATACCGCTTCGACACGATGACCGTGCTCTGCCTGCTGCTATTCATCGGCGCGATGGGCAAGTCGGCGCAGCTTGGCCTCCACACCTGGTTGCCGGACGCGATGGAAGGCCCGACGCCGGTGTCGGCGCTGATCCACGCGGCGACCATGGTGACGGCGGGCGTGTTCATGGTGTGTCGCCTGTCGCCGATGTTCGAAACCTCGCCGACGGCGCTGGGCTTCGTCACCTTCATCGGCGCGGCGACCTGTTTGTTCGCGGCGACGGTCGGCACGGTGCAGAACGACATCAAGCGCGTGATCGCCTATTCGACCTGCTCGCAGCTGGGCTACATGTTCTTTGCGGCGGGTGTTGGCGCTTATGGCGCGGCGATGTTCCACCTGTTCACACACGCCTTCTTCAAGGCGCTGCTGTTCCTGGGGGCGGGCTCAGTCATCCACGCGATGCACCATGAGCAGGACATGCGTTACTATGGCGCGTTGCGGAAGGAGATCCCGATCACCTTCTGGACGATGACGCTGGGAACGCTGGCGATCACGGGCGTGGGCATTCCGTTGCTAGGCTATGGTTTTGCGGGCTTCTATTCGAAGGACGCGATTCTGGAATCGGCCTTCGCGGCGGGCGGCAATGGCGTGGGCGCGTTCCTTGTCGGCACCTTCGCGGCGCTGCTGACCAGCTTCTACAGCTGGCGTCTGGTGTTCCTGACCTTCTTCGGCAAGCCGCGCTGGGCCGCTTCGGAGCATATCCAGCATGCGGTGCATGGCCACCATGAATCGCCGGACGAAGAGACAACCCATGATGACCATGGCCATCATGGGCCGGAGTTGACCGGCACGGCGGGCTATCATCCGCATGAAAGCCCTTGGGTCATGCTGCTGCCGCTGGTGCTGTTGAGCCTGGGCGCGGTGTTCGCGGGCTTCATCTTCCATGACCAGTTCATCGGGGCTGAAGGCGGCGTCGAGTTCTGGAAGGGGGCGCTGGCGTTCGACAGTCACCTGATGCATGCGAGCCATGAGGTGCCCAACTGGGTCAAGTTCGCGCCGTTCACGGTGATGCTGACCGGCTTCGTCATCGCGTGGCTCAGCTACATCAAGAATACCGATTGGCCGCGCCGTTTCGTGGCGGAGTTCGGGGTTCTGTACCAGTTCCTGCTCAACAAATGGTATTTTGACGAGCTGTATCACTTCCTGTTCGTCAAGCCTGCCTTTGCCATCGGCCGCTTCTTCTGGAAGTTCGGTGACGTCGGCTTCATCGACCGCTTCGGGCCGAACGGGCTCGCCGCGCTGGTCGTACAGGGCAATAAAGTCACCCGTCGGCTTCAGTCCGGCTACCTCTACACATACGCGCTGGTGATGCTGATCGGCCTCGCCGCGGCCGCAACCTGGGCGATGACACGATAATGGACGGCTTCCCCATCCTTTCCCTGATGATGGCAGTGCCGATGGCGGGGGCCATCGCCTGTCTCTATGCGGGTGCGAACCAGGCGCGTTGGATCGCGTTGTTGGCGACGCTGGTCGATCTGGCGCTCGGCGTCCTGCTCTGGGCGAATTTCGACCAGTCGGGCGGCGCGGCGCAGTGGCAGTTCCAGGAATATGCGCCGATTTTCGGCCGCTTTGCCTGGGCGCTGGGGATCGACGGCATCGCGTTGGTGCTTATCATGCTGACCGTGTTCCTGATGCCGATCTGCATCGGGGCGAGCTGGCAGGCGATCGAGAAGCGCGTCGGCGAATATATGGCGGCCTTCCTGTTCATGGAGGTGCTGATGATCGGCGTCTTCACGGCGCAGGATCTGTACCTCTTCTACGTAATGTTCGAAGCTGGCCTGATCCCGATGTATCTGATCATCGGCATCTGGGGCGGCGCGGATCGCATCTACGCCAGCTACAAATTCTTCCTCTACACGCTGCTCGGATCGGTGCTGATGCTGATCGCGATGATGTGGATGGTCCACGACGCGGGCACCACCGACATCCCGACGTTGATGGCCTATAATTTCGATCCGCATGTGCAGGTCTGGCTGTTCCTGGCCTTCTTTGCGAGCTTTGCTGTCAAGATGCCGATGTGGCCGGTCCACACCTGGCTGCCGGATGCGCACGTTCAGGCGCCGACGGCCGGTTCGGTCATTCTGGCGGGCGTGCTGCTGAAGATGGGCGGCTACGGCTTCATCCGCTTCTCGCTGCCCATGTTCCCGGAAGCTTCGGCGCAGCTGGCGTGGCTGGTGTGGGGCCTGTCGATGGTGGCGGTGGTTTACACCAGCCTCGTCGCGCTGGTGCAGACCGACATGAAGAAGCTGATCGCCTATTCCTCGGTTGCGCATATGGCGATCGTGACGGTCGGCCTGTTCGCCTTCAACCAAGCGGGCATCGAAGGCGCGATGATGGTGATGCTGGGCCATGGCCTGGTGTCTGGCGCGCTGTTCTTGTGCGTCGGCGTCATCTATGACCGTCTGCATACCCGCGAGATTTCGCGCTATGGCGGCCTTAGCATCAACATGCCGAAATATGCGGTGCTGTTCCTGCTGTTCACCATGGCGTCGGTCGGCCTGCCGGGTACGAGCAACTTCGTGGGTGAGTTCCTGGCGCTGATGGGCATCTATCAGGCTTCGAGCTGGGTCGCGTTGGTTTGCACGACGGGCATCATCCTGGGCGCGGCCTATATGCTCTATCTCTACCGCCGCATTGCCTATGGCGAGCAGAAGAATGCCGACGCTGCGGCGATGCCGGATCTGTCGATGCGGGAAATGTGGCTGCTGGCGCCGATCGCTGCTGCCGTCCTGTGGATGGGTATCTATCCGGAGAGTTTCCTGGCGCCGATGCGGTCTGACATTCGGGCGCTGGAAGCCCGTATTGCCTCTGCGGCTCCGGTGGGCGATTCCAGGATCAAGATGGGTCCGGCTGTCCCACCGGCGGCGGCTCATCAGGGCGAAGACCATAGTGCAATGTCCCATGAAAAAGCGTCGGGGGAGGCGCACTGATGATTGATTCCGCTTCCCTTCTTGCCGTTCTGCCAGAGCTTGTCCTTACGGCGGGTGGGCTGGTCCTCCTGCTGATCGCCGCTTTTGGCGGTGACGGGACGGCGCGCGTCGTCAACTGGCTGTCGGTGCTTACGCTGCTCGTCGCCGGTTTGATGCTGCCGGTTTCGCTGGCGCATGGGCCATTCGCCTTTGACGGGCTGGTACGTGCCGATGCATTTTCGGTTTTCGCCAAGGCACTTATTTATGGTTCGGCGGGTGCCGCAATCTTGCTGGCGCCGCGCTACTTCCTCGTCGATGGCGCGTTGCGGCCGGAATATCCCGTCCTGATCCTGTTCAGCAGCATCGGCATGGGCATGATGGTGTCGGCCGGTGATTTGCTGACCCTCTATGTCGGGTTGGAGATGCAGAGCCTGGCCGCCTATGTGCTGGCGAGCTTCATGCGTCAGGATGAGCGGTCCTCTGAGGCGGGTCTCAAATATTTCGTGCTCGGGTCGCTGGCGAGTGGCATCCTGCTCTATGGCACGGCGCTGCTTTATGGCTTTACCGGCAGCACGAGCTTTGATGGCATCGCCGTCGCGTTGGGCGATGGCGTCGGTAAGGGCGAGCTGTTCGGCATGGTGTTCCTGCTGGCTGGTCTTGCCTTCAAGATGAGCGCGGTGCCGTTCCATATGTGGACGCCCGACGTTTATGAAGGTGCGCCGACGCCGGTTACGACCTTCTTCGGCAGCGCGCCCAAGGTGGCTGCTATGGCGCTGACGGTACGTGTTGCGATCGAGGCGCTTGGTCCTGCCGGCCTCGACTGGCAGCAGATCGTGATCTTCGTGGCGCTGGCTTCGATTATCTTCGGCGCGGTGGCGGCCATCGGCCAGACCAACATCAAGCGTCTGATGGCCTATTCGTCGATCAACAATGTCGGCTTCGCGCTGATCGGCCTTGCCGCGGCGACGCCTGCGGGCGTGGCGGCGACGATGAGCTATATGGCGATCTATGTCGTGATGACGATCGGCGGCTTTGCCTGTATCTTGCAGATGCGGGACGCCGAAGGACGTCCGGTGGAAAGCATCGCGAGCCTTGCGGGTCTGTCGCAGTCGCGCAAGGGGTTGGCGGCGGCGCTGGCGATCTTCATGTTCTCCATGGCGGGTATCCCGCCGCTGTTCGGCTTCTGGGCGAAGTTCCTGGTGTTCGATGCGGCGGTGGCTGCTGGGCTGACTGCGCTGGCGGCGTTCGGTATCACGGCTTCCGTGATTGGCGCCTTCTATTATCTCAAGATCATCAAGACGATGTATTTCGACGAGCCTGCCGCAGCTTATGAAGCGCGGGGCGGGGCGGTCGAGAATATCATCCTGACCGCCTGTGCGGCTGTGATCGTCGTCGGATATCTGTTGAACCCCGTGCTGGACAAGGCAAGCGCGGCGGCTGCGGCGTCGCTATTCTGAGCGATATTCGCTTCGTCGACGAGACCGGCTCCACCAACGCCGACATGCTGGCGTCGGCGGAGCAGGGCGTGGCGGAAGGCACGTGGCTGCGTGCGGGACGGCAAGTGGGTGGTCGAGGCCGCATGGGCCGGACTTGGGAAAGTCCTGCGGGCAATCTCTATTGTTCCACGCTGGTCCGGCTGAGGGCGGGGGATCCGCCTGCCCATCTGCTGGCTCTGGTCGCAGCGAACGCGGTGCATGCGCTGGTTGCACCATTGTGCGAGGGGCAAGCGCGGATCAAATGGCCCAATGACGTTCTGGTCGATGGCGCGAAGATCGCGGGTATCCTGCTCGAACGTGCGGGAGATGCCATCGTCGTGGGGATCGGCATCAATGTGGTGGGCCACCCGGTTGGGCTGGACCGGCCTGTTACCAGTCTGGCGGCGCAGGGGGCCGAGGATGCAGAAGCTGGCCCGCTTCTGGAGAGATTGGCGGAATTATTCGAACATTGGCTGGCCATCTGGCGCGCGCAAGGGCTGGAGCCGGTGCGGGCGCATTGGTTGCTGAACGCGCATCCCAGCGGCACGGCGATGCGGGTCGTTCAGCCTGACGGCGAGACCGTCGAGGGCAGTTTCGATACGCTTGATCAGCAAGGGATGCTGATCCTCCGCTTGGCGAATGGCGATACCCGTGCCATTCATGCGGGCGACATCCTTCTCATCTGATATCCGGGGACGGGCCATGCTTCTCGCGATCGACGCGGGCAATACCAATGTGGTTTTCGCACTGCTTGACGGGCGGGAAATTCGCGCGCGTTGGCGGATCGCGACCGACCCGCGACGGACGGCGGATGAATATGCCGTGTGGCTGAACCAGTTGCTGATGCTGGAAGGCTATGCCCTTGCGGATGTCGATGCGGTCATCATCGCCACCGTTGTTCCACGCGCGCTGCATAATCTTCAGGTGCTGGCGGAGAAATATTTCAAGACGGCCGCGCTGGTCGCGGGGCAGGCGCCGGTCGAATGGGGCATTGAACTGGACGTGGCGGAGCCCGCTTCCGTGGGTGCCGACCGCGTTGTAAACGCTATTGCAGCACACCATTTGTACGAAGGCGATTTGATCGTCATCGATTTTGGAACCGCGACTACCTTCGACGTCATCGATTATCAGGGGACTTACAAGGGCGGCATCATTGCGCCGGGGATCAACCTGTCGCTCGATGCATTGGTCTCGGCCGCTGCCAAGCTTCCAAAGATTGCCATCGCGCCACCGGAGAACCGATCGGTTATCGGTCGTACGACGGAAGCGCAGATGCTTATCGGCGTCTTCTGGGGCTATGTCGCCATGATGGAAGGGCTGGTTGCCCGAACGCGGGCGGAGATTGGCCGCCCGGCCAAAGTGATTTCAACAGGGGGCCTGGCCGTCCTGTTTGATGAGAATAGTGAAATTTTCGATGCGATCGCGCCGGACCTGACCATTTTGGGTCTCGCGCTGTTGCACGAACGGAGTTTGAAGAACTGATGATACCTAAAGACGAGCTGCTCTTCCTGGCCCTGGGCGGGTCGGGAGAGATTGGCATGAACGTCAATCTATATGGTTGCCAGGGCAAGTGGGTGATGGTTGATCTTGGCCTGACCTTCGCCGACCCGGCTTATCCCGGCGTTGATCTGGTGCTGCCGGACCTGTCCTTCATCGAGGAACGGCGTGAGGACCTGCTCGGCATCGTGCTCACCCATGGGCATGAAGATCATATCGGTGCCATCCCCTATCTGGCCGCTGACCTTGGCGTGCCGCTTTATGCGACGCCGTTCACGGCGGGCCTTATCAGGCTTAAGCTGGAGGAAGAGGGCCTGACCAAAGAGGTCAAGCTGAATGTCATCGACAATGAAGGCAGCTTCGCTCTGGGGCCGTTCGGGTTCCGCTATGTGCCGCTGGCTCATTCGATCCCCGAGGGCAATGCCGTGCTGATCGACACGCCTTATGGACGTGTTTTCCACACGGGCGACTGGAAGATCGATGAGAAGCCATTGCTGGGCCAGCCTTCGACCCCCGAGGAGCTGACCGCGATCGGTGATGAGGGGGTGCTGGCGCTTGTTTGCGACAGTACGAATGTATTCAATTCCGAGGCGAGCGGCTCCGAAGCTGATGTGCGCGAAGGGCTGATGCAGACGATCACCGGCGCGAAGGGGCGGGTGCTGGTTACTACTTTCGCTTCCAATGCGGCGCGTTTGCAGACGCTCGGCGAAGTGGCGAATGCAGTCGGACGCAAGCTGTGCGTGGCCGGGCGATCGCTGGACCGGATCATCTCGACCGCGAAGACGGCGGGATATCTCAAGGATTTCCCGCCGACGGTCGATTGGGATGATGCGATGGCGCTGCCCCGCAACGAGGTGATGATCATCGCCACGGGCGGGCAGGGTGAAGCGCGCGCGGCCTTGTCTCGCGTTGCTTTCGACAGTCATCCGATCAAGCTGGACACCGGGGATCTGGTGGTTTTCTCGTCCAAGCAGATCCCGGGTAATGAGATCGCGATCGGGCGTATTCAGAATGCTTTGGCGACAAAGGGCGTGCTGATGGTGACGGATCGCCAAGCCGAGGTCCATGTTTCGGGCCACCCGGGGCGACCCGAACTTGAAGCCATGTATCGCTGGGTGCGGCCGCAAATTTTGCTGCCGGTTCATGGCGAGCGGCGGCACATGGCGGAGCAGGCGCGGCTTGGTCTGACAAGTGGCGTCCCCAGCGCCATCGTGCAGTCCAATGGTGATATGTTGAGGCTGGCGCCCAATGGTCCCGAGATCATCGGGCATGAGGCCACGGGGCGGCTCGTTCTGGATGGCGATGTGATCCTGCCCGCGGACGGTTCCACGATGAACGAGCGCCGCAAGGTCGCGCTGCATGGGCAGATCAGCGTGGCGGTGGCGCTGGACCGTAAGGGCAAGCTGATGGGTGAGCCCGCGTTGCGTACCCAAGGCGTGCCGGTGGAAGAGGATAAGGCAGCGTTCTTGGCGGAGGCGGCTGACGAGGCCGCGCAGGCTGTGTCGAAGGGGCCGCTAGAGGAAGAGGCGTTGCGCGAGCGGGTACGGCTGGCGGTGCGGCGGACGGCCACGCGCTGGACAGGTAAGAAGCCGGTGGTGGACGTCCTGCTCATTCGCGCCTAAGGCTCCGCATCATGAACTGGTACGCAATCCTGGCTATTTATGTGCTGTTCTGGGTGATCAGCGCGTTCATCGTTCTGCCTTTCGGCATCCGGACGCCCGACGAAACGGGTGAGGTGATGCTGCAAGGGCAGGCTGACAGTGCGCCCAGCAACTTCCGGCCAGGTGTCGTTGCGTTACGTGCGACGGTCCTGTCGGCGCTGTTGTTCGGGCTATATTATGCCAATTATGTCGAGGGCTGGGTCACGTTGGAGCGGCTGACGCATCCTTCGTGATGGCCGTGAGATCGCGTTGGTGCAGAGACCGTCGCGAGCTTTGGCAAGCGCAGTCCGAAGGGATGAGTTGTCCGGACAGCTCACTTGATGCTCTGGTGGCGGTAGCTGACCGGTTCAGTGCAGGCCGACCGCCGGTATAGCGCTGTCCATCGACAACATCATGATGATCAGTTCCGACCGGGACTTGATGCCAAGCTTCTGAAAGATGCTGTGCAGGTGCACCTTGACCGTTCCTTCGGTCAGGCCGCACCGAGCGGCGATTTCGCGATTGCGGAGACCGGCCCGGATAAGTCCGGCAATCTCCATTTCCCTGTCGGTTAGGCTGGAAAGCGCGTTGTTGTCGTTCGGCGGGGCCGAGATGCTGTGCACAAGCGCCTGTTCCATCACGGCGGGCGCAATGCTTTTGTTGCCGCCCAGAACCTGCGTGATGCAGGAGAGCAGTTCATTGGGATCGCTGTCCTTCAGGACCACGCCATCCACGCCGAGCTTAATCGCCTCCAGCGTCTGATCAGGGCGGATGTGGACGGTCATGAAGATCACGGGAACATTGCTGCCGCTGTCGCGGATGGCAGACAGGATCGCGAGGCCGCCACCGTCCTTCATGCTCACATCCAGGACCAGCAGGTCCGGCTGATCATCCTGAAGGCGGGAGATGGCTTCACTGACAGAACGCGCGCAGAAGACGACGTCATGCCCGTGCGAACTCAGAAACTGCGCCATGCCATCCAGGAAGATGGGGTGGTCGTCGACTATCGCAATCTGAGCCATCATATTGGGGACCTCGGCAAGGATGAAGGTAATCTAATCGAAATTAATGAATTCATGCTTAAGTTGTGGAAATAGGCGGTGCCGCCGATCTTGCCCAACCGTTTCATGATGGACTGCGATTGCAGTTCGAAGTCGCCAGTATAGCTTTGCTGCTCGATCCCCCGGTCGCCCGGATTGTCCTTGAGCGCGATCATTATCTCATCATCGGCCTGAGCAAGTGAGACGGTAATATGCTGGGCGGCGGCGTGCTTTACGGCGTTGGCGGTAGCCTCCCGGAGTAGGAACTCCACTTCCGCTGCCGTTTCGGACGTGACCATCATGGGATGGTCTACCGGGTTCAGCCGACACTCAATTCCCCATTGCAGGGCAATGAAGCGGCAGCAGCTTTCGACATCGCGGACCAGATCGACATCGTCCGGGCTGTTCCCGGTCACATTGAGCAGGCGGCGCAGATGAGCCTGTTCGGCGGTGACGAGTTCTTCCATCGCATGGAGTTCGGCCAGGTGATGCGGGGCTTCGATAGCGGCAAGCCCATGTTGTGCGGTCACAAGGCGGACGCGAAGGGCGGCAAGGGTCTGAAGAACGCTGTCGTGCAGATCGCGGCTCAGCGCGAGCCGCGCTTCGGCAAAGGTTCGATCGCGCCAGGCGAGCAGGAAAAAATGCCTTTCGAGGAAGAGCTCTAGCCCCTCTTGGATGCGGAGCGCGCGGAGCAGGGCGGCAGGCGACCAGCCATGGCGCGTGCCGACGAAAATGCGGCCGCGCAGCTCACCGGCCTGCACCTGAAAGCTCAAACCCTGCCCTGCGCCCAGCAGGTCGGATATCGCTTCGGTCAGGTGAGAAGCCTTTTCATTGCGCGTGATGCCGAGGCGGTTGCGCAGCAACAGGCGGCTTGATTGACCGGAATAGAGAAAGGGCGCTTCCGGCGGTGCGATGCCCAGCAATGCTTCTACCTGCGGCTGCGGCAGGCTGATGGCATGGACGCCGTCGCCATTGATAAGCTCGCAGTTGATGGGGCCATCGTCCATCTGCCAGACGAGAGCGCAATAGCGGGCCGCCATCAGTTCCGATATCTGCTCCACCACGAAGCGCGGAAGAGATTTTTGGAAAGACAGCCCGACGGCCTGCAATCGTTCCGACCAATCGATAAGCCGCCTTTCCAGGATCGACATGCTGAGCATCGCCGCGGCGATGGTGCAGCCGATGATCACCGTGATCCCATCGATCGCCCGGTCCACCTCCGCCACATGGCGTTCGGCGGCCCACGTTTCGTAGGAACCCCGCGCCAGGAAAGCGAGAACCAGGCAAAGGGCAAGGACGATTATCGAGCCGCGGCCAAAGCGCTCCGACGCCGACCAGGCAACGAAAAACAGGCAGGCGAGGGCTGCGATCTGCAAAGGCTGGCATAGGGCGATCACCGTCAGGAAGATGATGGCGTCGAGGATCAGTGACAGGGGCCGGAGCAGCAAGCCAAGCGGCGGCGCCAGCATATGCTGCACAATGCCAAACAGGGTCCAGAGCCAGACGCCGCCCTGCAAAACTGTGATGGTGCGGGCGAAGTCAGGTTCGTTGTGGAACATTGCGCCGATCTGCCACGTGGCGGCAACGGCAAAGGCGACGCGGGATACGGCAAAACCCAGCGTCGGTGATCGACCCAACCAGAGCACCAGGCGGTCCATCGCGGAAGATGACGCCTTGGGCATATTCAACATGGTGGCTTGTCCCCAACTCCCACATGGATGTTTCACCACAGGCAGGCAATAGAAACAACCTATATCGACCCCGGCATCTGGCGCGCGCCCAGCAGTGGCGCCAAGGGCTCGGCACGTTTAAGGATGACGCATGGCGGTGCTGATCACTCCTGCCCTGGTTTGCGGGGTCCGTTCCCATGGTGAACATGGAGCCATTGCGCGCCTTCTGACGCCGGATCACGGACTGTTGGCGGGCTATGTGCGTGGAGGCCGATCCCGCGCCTTGCGGCCGGTGCTGCTGCCGGGAAATAGCGTGAAGGCGGAGTTCCGGGCTCGGACCGAAGAGCAGCTTGCCGGGCTGACCGTCGAAATGGAACATAGCCGCGCACCTTTGCTATCCGAGCCCTTGCCTGCCGCGGCGATCGACTGGGTCTGCGCGCTGACGGCGGCGGCTCTGCCGGAAGGGACGCCATATCCGACGCTCTATCAGGCTTTGGATGGCGTGCTGGGCGCGATCGACGCGGCGCCCGCCGCGCGGGGATGGGCGGCGGCGCTGGTGCGCTACGAACTGTTGTTGTTGGCAGAACTGGGCTTTGGCCTCGATTTTGGCCGGTGCGCAGCGACAGGTGGTGCCGAAGATCTGGCCTTCGTAAGCCCGCGCAGCGCGGCGGCGGTCAGCAGGACGGGCGCTGCGGGATATGAGAGCCGGTTGCTGCCGCTGCCGCCTTTTCTGCTGGAGGGAGGCAGCGGCGACTGGCCTGGCATATTGGACGGATTACGGCTGACCGGCTTCTTTCTGGAACGGTCGGTGCTGACCGATTGGCGGGCCGACACGCTGGCCGCGCGCGAAAGGCTGGTCGACAGGTTGAAAAGAGCGGTTGCGTGAGGCGCGGCGGCTTCATAAGGGGCGGCCACGACATTGAAGGAGTTTTCGCGCCATGTTGATCGCCCTGTTCCCCGGAGATGGTATCGGCCCAGAGATCATTGCGCAGGCACGGCGCGTGCTCGACGCCCTGGCGATTGACGGCCTGACCTATGAGGAAGGACTGGTTGGCGGCGCTGCTTACAAGGCCGTGGGCCACCCGTTGCCGCCCGAGACGCTGGATATAGCCCGGCGCGCTGACGCCATCCTGTTTGGCGCTGTCGGTGATCCCGATTGCAACTCGCTGGAGCGGCATTTGCGGCCCGAGCAGGCGATCCTTGGCCTGCGCAAAGCGCTGGGGCTGTTTTCGAACCTGCGTCCCGCGAAGGTTTTTCCGGAGCTGGCGGATGCGTCTGCCCTGAAGAAGGAGGTGGCGAGCGCCATCGACCTGCTGATCGTGCGTGAGACCAATGGCGACGTCTATTTCGGCGAGAAGGGCATGCGCAAGACGGCGGACGGCCTGCGCGAAGGCTATGACGTCATGTCCTATAATGAAGAGCAGGTGCGCAAGATCGCGCATCAGGGCTTCCAGGCGGCGCGCGCGCGCGGAGGCAAGCTCTGCTCCGTGGACAAGGCCAATGTTCTGGAAACAAGCCAGCTGTGGCGTGACGTGATGATCGAGGTTTCGGCCGAATATCCCGACGTTGCCCTGTCTCACATGTATGTGGACAATGCCGCGATGCAGCTGGTGCGCGATCCGGGCCAATTCGATGTGATCGTTACGGGCAATATGTTCGGCGATATCCTGTCGGATCAGGCGAGCATGTGCGTCGGATCGATCGGCATGCTGGCATCAGCGACCCTCAACGACAGCAAGCAGGGCCTGTACGAGCCGATCCATGGGTCCGCTCCCGACATCGCCGGGCAGGGCAAGGCCAATCCGCTGGCAACGGTCCTGTCGGCGGGGATGATGCTGCGCTACTCCCTGGGCATGCCGGAACAGGCCGACCGGATCGAGGCTGCGGTTGCCAAGGCGCTTGCCAATGGCGCGCGCAGCCCTGACCTTGGCGGAAGCATGACTACGGTCGAGATGGGCGACGCGGTGCTGGCGGCTCTGAAGTAAGGAAGAAGCGATGAAGCGCAGGAGCGGGCAGGACCCGGCGATCACCAAGAATTGGCGACCCGCTACGCTTGCGGTGCGGGGTGGCAGCGCGCGCAGCGAGTGGGGCGAAACGTCCGAAGCGCTGTTTCTGACCAGCGGCTATTGCTACGACCGTGCCGAAGACGCGGCGGCGCGCTTCGCGGGCGAGCAGCAGGGCATGACCTACAGCCGCCTGCAAAACCCGACGGTCGAGATGCTGGAAAAGCGCATCGCGCTGCTGGAAGGCGCCGAAGCGTGCCGTGCGACCGCCACTGGAATGGCGGCGATGACGGCGGCACTGCTGTGTCAGTTGTCGGCGGGCGACCATGTGGTTGCTGGCAAGGCGCTGTTCGGGTCATGCCGCTGGCTGACGGACACGCTGCTGCCCAAGTTCGGGATCGAGACGACCACCGTCGATGCAACGGACAATGCTGCCTGGGAAGCGGCTGTGCGGCCCAACACGAAGGTGTTCTTCTTCGAGACGCCCGCCAACCCCACGATGGATGTCGTGGACCTGGAGGCGGTGTGCGGCATCGCCAAGAAGCATGGGATCACGAGCGTCGTCGACAATGCCTTTGCGACGCCAGCGCTTCAGCGGCCGATGGAATTCGGGGCGGATGTGGTCGCCTATAGCGCGACCAAGATGATGGACGGGCAGGGCCGTGTCCTGGCCGGTGCGATCTGTGGCACCGAGGATTTCATCATCAACACACTGCTGCCGTTCCACCGCAATACGGGGCCGACGCTGAGCGCGTTCAACGCTTGGGTGGTGCTGAAGGGGTTGGAGACGCTGGACCTGCGCATCCGCCGCCAGAGCGAGAACGCCCTTAAGGTAGCGAAGTTTCTGGAGGGCCGGGTGGCGAAGGTCCTTTATCCGGGGCTGGAAAGCCATCCGCAATATGCTCTGGCGGCAAAGCAGATGGAGATGGCAGGACCTATCTTCTCGCTCTATGTCGGTGGCGGACGGAAAGAGGCCCATGGCCTGCTTAACGGGCTGGAGCTGGTCGATATCAGCAATAATATCGGGGACTCCCGGTCGCTGATGACCCATCCCGCTTCGACGACGCATTTCGGCATGGCCGAAGAGGCGCGGCTGGAAGTGGGCATCGCCGAGGACATGCTGCGGCTGAATGTCGGCCTTGAAGATGCGGATGATGTGATCGAGGATCTTGATCGCGCTCTGAAGTCGATAGGCCGTTGACGAAAGCAGGGGGAAAGGCGCATTTCTTTTAACGTGAACGCGCTCTTTCCCTTTCATGCGACCACACGTGATATCAACGTGCATGTTGCCGTTACGTTCCTGCCGGAACAGTCAGAGCCTGACCGGGGGCGCTGGTTCTGGGCCTACCATATCCGTATCGAAAATAGCGGGGATCAGCCCGTGCAGTTGCTGACGCGCCACTGGGTGATCACTGATGGGCGTGGCGTACAGCATCGGGTGGATGGCGATGGCGTCGTGGGCGAGCAGCCGGTGGTGCAACCGGGGAAAAGCTATGACTATGTTTCGGGTTGCCCCCTCAACACGCCGACAGGATCGATGCGCGGGCATTATCATATGATCGGCGCCAGCGGGGAGACGTTCGACATCGCTATCCCTCATTTCGCACTCGTAGCTCCGGCGATTGCCGAATGAAGCGTACGCATTTGCCGTTGAACGGTCTACGCGTGCTGGATGCGGCTGCGCGGCATTTGTCATTCACCCGGGCGGCCGATGAACTGGCGGTGACCCCGGCAGCCGTTGGCCAGCAGATACGGGCGCTGGAGGACTTGCTGGGCGTTGTCCTGTTCCGCCGGACGCCGAAAGGTCTGGAACTGACCCCGGAAACCGAAGCGGGCCTTGAAGCCTTGCGCGCGGGCTTTCTGGAGTTTGAAGAAGCCGTGCGAGCGATGCAGGCGGGACAATCCAGTTCTTCGCTGACCATTGCCGCCCCACGCGATGTCACGGCGAAGTGGCTACAACCGAGGCTGGCCAGCTATGCGGCGAACCAGCCCGACCTCAGATTCGCGTTGGTAGCGGCGGACGAGACGCTGGATTTCACGGAGGCTAATCTGGACCTCGCATTGCGGCTGGCCGACGGGCCAGGCGAACATGAAGGGGTGAAGCTGGGCGAGGCGAGTTTCGTTACGGTCGAAGCGGCTGGGGGAAGTCCGGCGCATCGCGTCGATTGGCCGGGCTGTCCCACGGCAAGCGAACCAGCGGCGATCCGGGTTGCTGACGCTGGGCTCGCCATCGAAGCCGCGATCAACGGCTTTGGACGAGCAACCGTGCCGCTGCTGCTCGCACAGGCCGATATCGAGGCGGGTAGGGTGCGGCAAGTGGGCGAGCCGGAGGCGTCTACGCTGGCCTATTGGTTGATCGCGCCGCTGCCTCAATGGCGGCAGAAGAAGGTGAAGGCGCTGATCGAGGCGCTTCTCTCCTGAACCGAGGCTTTCGCTTCCGGCCTTTTGCTGGGGCGAGGCCGTCGTGCGCATCGAGGAGTAGGAGGATGACCTTTCGCGGCTTCAACCATAGCGGGCGAGCATGTGCGCTGCTGCTGCTTTGCCTGGCGCCTCCCGCATGGGGGCAAGCACCCTATGTTGCCGATGTTACCGAGGCGCGAGAGAAGCAATGGCGATCATTGGTGGCGGAAGCGCAGACCGCTTACACAGGCGGACGACTGTCTGAAGGCACAGAAGCTGCGCGCAAGGCGTTGGCGCTGGCCGATGAATTGTTCGGACCTGATGATCCGCGCACGCTGATTTCCGCAAATGATCTGGCTCTGTTGCTGGAGGGGATGGGCAGTCATCGCGAGGCCGAGCAATTGCTCCGCCGAGTATTCGACAGCTATTTGCGCACGCGGGGCGAAGATGACCCCAATTGCCAGATGGCGCTGGAAAACCTGATCGATTTCTATCTGGCGCGCAAACGGACGGACGCAGCTGGGCCGTTGGTGGGCTATGCATTGGATCTCTTTCGCCGGACAACAGGCACTGCCAGCGAGCGCACGCAGCGCATGGAAAAAATAGCGGCGCAAATGCCCAAGCCCGATCCAGTTATTCCGGTGAACTGACGATCGCGTTTCCGCCTCCATTCGCCAACTATATCGTTAATTATAGCCCTTAGGGTGAATTGCTAAACCATCCGCCGCTGCTATCCCCACTCCACCATCGGACGGCGGCGTTCATTTTCCCCCGATGTCGGGCCAGTGCGTGCATTGGCGCGAGATGGGGGAGTGGGCGTTGGCACCGGACATAATTCCGTTGGGTCGCAAAAATGAGCGGGCGGCTGGCCGAAGGGCTGGCCGTCCTCTTATCGTTTCCGAGACATTCCTGGCCACCAGGACAGCCGAAAGTAGCTCTATAGCATCAGCGATGCGTTCCGAAGTCGTTGCCGGACACCGCTCCGATCATTGGCCTGCATTAAATGCACGGTATAAGGCTAATGATATACTGTATGTGAAATACCTATATCGTCAGTAATAGATCATGGGTTATTTTTGGGCCGCTATCGTATTTAAATGGTTAACAAAAGTTGATTTTTGGTGACTCTATTTATCCCCGCCTAATATGATCGCTCATCGGGTCAGAAGTATAAGACGATAGTATTAATCCGGGGCGGGGAGGGCCAATAAGGCCTTGCCAACGGAAGATCGCAGACAATGGGCAATAGCTGATCCGCTAATGCCATGAGTCGATGAAGGTGGCATTTCTCAATGCATGCGCGTTGAGGAAGCGGTCTTCTGCGCACTTCTTTGAACCGTCCCATGACGACAGGTGGGATGGAAAGATGGATTTCGAGCGCGAATGGAATGCCGATGCCGCCGCTGACCGTCAGCAGGCGCATGACCCGGTCCTGGATGCACTCGCTGCTCGGGTGAAGGGGCACCATATCCAGCCAGGCACAATGCGCACGGTGGCCGCTGGCCCCGACGGCGTTGTCGTTCTTCCTGCCGGAACCGACATCAATCAAATAGAGGTCGATGGCCGCAACCTGATCGTCACGTTGCCGGACGGCACTCAGATGGTGATCCTGGATGGCGCGGTCGTAATGCCGCACATCGTTGTCGGCGACGTGGAAATCCCTTCGGTCAACCTTGCGGCGCTGTTGATCGGCGAGGAACCGCAGCCCGCTGCGGGTCCGGCTCGCAGCTCTGGCGGCAATTTCCTGGCAGCCGAGGGGGATGTCGGAAATCCTCACGGCCTGGGCGATCTACTCCCACCGACCGAATTGGCCTTTACGCAGCCCGAAGAGCGAGAAATCCTCCCCATCGCGCCGGAGGAAGATCATGTGCCTGAACTGGAGGTCCCCACCTCCGGCCCTGGCACTGTCGTGGACGAGTCCGGCCTGGGCACGGTGAACCGTCCCGGCGGATCTCCTGGTTCGAACGAACCGGCTCCCGTCGAGACGACAGCCGGCACCATCACCTATGTTGCGGTCGATACACCCGCGACGATCAGCATCAACGGCCAGGTCGTCACTGGACCGGGGCAAACGATCACCGGCGCCCATGGCACGCTGACGATCACCAGTGTTGCTCCAGGTGCGATCGAATACAGCTATACATTAGCCGACAATAGCTCGGGCGATACCGTGACCGATAATTTCACGGTGACGGTTACCGATGCTGACGGGGACAGCGTCACCAAGACGCTGGTGGTCAACATCATCGACGACGTACCTACCGCGCACGATGACCTGGCTCACCAGGGTACAGAGGGTACGCCGGTCGTCATCAACGCCTTTGCCAATGATGTGTTCGGCGCAGATGGGGTCGATATCGACAATAATCCCGCCGTACGCGTGACGATTGTCAGCGGTCCAGCAGAAGGAGCGGTGGCATACGACCCCGCGACCGGGCTGTTCACCTTCACTCCGGCGGCTGGACAGGAAGGCACGGCAACCTTTGTCTACCAGATCCAGGATGGCGATGGCGATACCTCCCAGGCGACAGTCACTGTCACCCTGGAGCCCGATTCTACGCCGACTGTGGAGGTTCAGGCCGGATCGGACACGCTGGTCGATGAGTCTGCGCTCAATCCCAATGGTTCCAATGCTGAATCCACGGCGGAGACCGCCGCTGGAACGTTGATCGTCACGACCGGAAACGACACGGTCGGCTCGCTGGTCATCAATAATGTGGATGTGACCAATGGCGGGACCGTCCAGGGCAGCTTCGGCACCCTGATCGTCACTGGATCTCCGGCGTCGGGATACAGCTATAGCTATACGTTGGGCGCGGCCACATCGGGCGACAACACGAAGGATAGCTTCGCCGTCACCGTTACCGATAGTGATGGAGATACCGCAGGCACGACGCTGACTATCGGCATCGTGGATGACCAGCCGCACGCCATTGATGATGTCGGCAATGTTGTCGTCGAAGACGGCGCCACCAACAGCCTGTCTGGCAATGTGCTGACCAATGACGTGTCTGGCGCGGACACGCCCAAGAGCTTTGTTGCCTGGGGCGCGGACGCGGCGGTGGTGGCGGAGCTCAACAGCTACGGCACGCTGGTACAGAACAGCGATGGCAGCTGGAGCTATGTGCTGGACAACAGCCGGGCGGCGACACAGGCGCTGGGCAGCGGGTTCAGCCAGGACTTCACGCTCCATTATACGATGCAGGACGCGGACGGCGACCAGTCGCCCGCGACCCTGACGATCACGGTGAAGGGCGCGGACGACAGCGCGACCGTGGTGACGGCCTCGCTGAACGGCCCTGACGCGACCGTCTATGAGGCGGGCCTGCCGAGCGGCACGGCACATGACGGCAGCCATGTGACCAGCGGCAGCTTCACGGTGTCTGCGACCGACGGGATCGCGAGCATCACGGTGGGGGGCACGAGCTTCACCCTGGCGCAGATGCAGGCGTTCGGCACGACCAATGGGGTTGTGAACACGGGCGAGGGGACGCTGCTGCTGACCGGCTACAATGCCGCGACGGGAGCGGTGAGCTACAGCTACACGCTGCTGGCGACGATCGACAATGACAGCAAGACGGGCGCGACCCTCACCGAATATGACGACAGCGTCACGGTAAGCGTGACCGGCATCAGCGGCACCAGTGGCAGCGACACGCTGATCGTGCGGATCGTCGATGATGTTCCGCAGGCGGTCAATGATGCGGGCGGCACGCTGACCGAGGATGTGGCGGGGAGCCTGTCTGGCAATGTGCTGACCAATGATGTGTCTGGCGCGGACACGCCCAAGAGCTTTGTTGCCTGGGGCGCGGACGCGGCGGTGGTGGCGGAGCTCAACAGCTACGGCACGCTGGTACAGAACAGCGATGGCAGCTGGAGCTATGTGCTGGACAACAGCCGGGCGGCGACACAGGCGCTGGGCAGCGGGTTCAGCCAGGACTTCACGCTCCATTATACGATGCAGGACGCGGACGGCGACCAGTCGCCCGCGACCCTGACGATCACGGTGAAGGGCGCGGACGACAGCGCGACCGTGGTGACGGCCTCGCTGAACGGCCCTGACGCGACCGTCTATGAGGCGGGCCTGCCGAGCGGCACGGCACATGACGGCAGCCATGTGACCAGCGGCAGCTTCACGGTGTCTGCGACCGACGGGATCGCGAGCATCACGGTGGGGGGCACGAGCTTCACCCTGGCGCAGATGCAGGCGTTCGGCACGACCAATGGGGTTGTGAACACGGGCGAGGGGACGCTGCTGCTGACCGGCTACAATGCCGCGACGGGAGCGGTGAGCTACAGCTACACGCTGCTGGCGACGATCGACAATGACAGCAAGACGGGCGCGACCCTCACCGAATATGACGACAGCGTCACGGTAAGCGTGACCGGCATCAGCGGCACCAGTGGCAGCGACACGCTGATCGTGCGGATCGTCGATGATGTTCCGCAGGCGGTCAATGATGCGGGCGGCACGCTGACCGAGGATGTGGCGGGGAGCCTGTCTGGCAATGTGCTGACCAATGATGTGTCTGGCGCGGACACGCCCAAGAGCTTTGTTGCCTGGGGCGCGGACGCGGCGGTGGTGGCGGAGCTCAACAGCTACGGCACGCTGGTACAGAACAGCGATGGCAGCTGGAGCTATGTGCTGGACAACAGCCGGGCGGCGACACAGGCGCTGGGCAGCGGGTTCAGCCAGGACTTCACGCTCCATTATACGATGCAGGACGCGGACGGCGACCAGTCGCCCGCGACCCTGACGATCACGGTGAAGGGCGCGGACGACAGCGCGACCGTGGTGACGGCCTCGCTGAACGGCCCTGACGCGACCGTCTATGAGGCGGGCCTGCCGAGCGGCACGGCACATGACGGCAGCCATGTGACCAGCGGCAGCTTCACGGTGTCTGCGACCGACGGGATCGCGAGCATCACGGTGGGGGGCACGAGCTTCACCCTGGCGCAGATGCAGGCGTTCGGCACGACCAATGGGGTTGTGAACACGGGCGAGGGGACGCTGCTGCTGACCGGCTACAATGCCGCGACGGGAGCGGTGAGCTACAGCTACACGCTGCTGGCGACGATCGACAATGACAGCAAGACGGGCGCGACCCTCACCGAATATGACGACAGCGTCACGGTAAGCGTGACCGGCATCAGCGGCACCAGTGGCAGCGACACGCTGATCGTGCGGATCGTCGATGATGTTCCGCAGGCGGTCAATGATGCGGGCGGCACGCTGACCGAGGATGTGGCGGGGAGCCTGTCTGGCAATGTGCTGACCAATGATGTGTCTGGCGCGGACACGCCCAAGAGCTTTGTTGCCTGGGGCGCGGACGCGGCGGTGGTGGCGGAGCTCAACAGCTACGGCACGCTGGTACAGAACAGCGATGGCAGCTGGAGCTATGTGCTGGACAACAGCCGGGCGGCGACACAGGCGCTGGGCAGCGGGTTCAGCCAGGACTTCACGCTCCATTATACGATGCAGGACGCGGACGGCGACCAGTCGCCCGCGACCCTGACGATCACGGTGAAGGGCGCGGACGACAGCGCGACCGTGGTGACGGCCTCGCTGAACGGCCCTGACGCGACCGTCTATGAGGCGGGCCTGCCGAGCGGCACGGCACATGACGGCAGCCATGTGACCAGCGGCAGCTTCACGGTGTCTGCGACCGACGGGATCGCGAGCATCACGGTGGGGGGCACGAGCTTCACCCTGGCGCAGATGCAGGCGTTCGGCACGACCAATGGGGTTGTGAACACGGGCGAGGGGACGCTGCTGCTGACCGGCTACAATGCCGCGACGGGAGCGGTGAGCTACAGCTATACGCTGCTCGCGACGATCGACAATGACAGCAAGACGGGCGCGACCCTCACCGAGTTTGACGACAGCGTCACGGTGAGCGTGACCGGCATCAGCGGCACCAGCGGCAGCGATACGCTGGTCGTGCGGATCGTCGATGACGCGCCGCATGCGGTCAATGATGCGGACAGCGTGACGGAGGGTCTTGGCAACAAAGCGGACGGCAATGTGTTCACCGGGGTTGGCGGCACGGATGCTAACTCGACCGATGGCACGGCGGACACGATCGGCGCGGATGGCGCGGCGCCTGGCGGCGCGGTCACGGGGGCTCGGGTCGGCACGGAAGCCGGAGGCGGTGCGCTGACGGGGGTGAGCGCTGCGGGTACGACGATAAGTGGCACCTATGGCGATCTGCTGATCAAGTCGGATGGCAGCTATACCTATACGCTCAATACCGCGTCGATCCCGGCGGGCGTGACGAGCGAGACCTTCACCTACCAGATCAAGGATGGGGATGGCGACACAGACCTGGCCCAGCTGGTGATCAGCTTGAACCAGGATGGCCGCGTGCCCGATGTGACGGGCGACACGAGCACGGTCTATGAGGATGGCCTGGCCGACGGTTTGCAGCATGGCGCGGCCAGCGAGACCGATACGACTGGCCAGTTCACGGTCAATGCCAATGGCGAGAGCTACACGCTGACGCTCGATGGCGATCTCAACCCAGCGCAGGCGATCACGGCGGTGGGGCAGCAGGTGTTCACGAGCAAGGGCGTGCTGACGATCACCTCGATCTCGGCGCCAGATGTGAACGGCGTCGTGACCTATGGCTACAGCTATACGCTGGATCATGCGTTGACGCACAGCGGTCAGGGCGAGATCAACCCGCTGACCGACACGATCAGCATGACGGTGACCGACGCCACTGGCGACAGCGATGCGACGCCTGGATCCATCGTCGTCTCTATCGTGGATGATGTTCCGACATTGTCTTCCGTCACGGATTTGTCGGTGGCGAATTCCATTCACACCTATAGCGGGAATGATATCAACTTCACCTATGGTGCAGATCAGGCGGGCAGCATCACGCTCACCCATCTGACTGACATAACGGGCATCGTTTACACGGGCGATGGCACCGGCGTGGTGACGGCCAGCGTGAACGGCAATCCCTATTTCACGGTATCCGTTGATCAGGCGACAGGCGATTATACGGTGGACGTGCTGACTACGCGACCAGTGGTCGATACGCCGCTCAGCTTCAGCAATATTGCGCCTGGCAATTACACGACGGTTACCCTGCCCGGCGGGCAGGTGTTCGACGGCGTTTCTTACGCCAACGGGACGACCACCGCCCAAGCCTTCACCAACGATGGGTCGACGATCAATCCGTCGGGCAACGGTTTTGGCGTGGCGAACAACCTCATCAATGACAATGAAGGCTTCCTGTTCAGTAATCACGACTCTTCGTCCCTGAGCTTCGACGTTAATTTCCAGCCGAACACATCGACGGTGACGGTGAGCTGGGCGACCTATGCGGGCGGCACGCCGACAGCTGGTGCGTTGCCACTTCAAACCGGGACTTTCCTCGTCACGAAGGATGCTGACGGGATCACCCATGTCGATATCGATCCGACACTCGATTTCGATCATATGGTGGTCCGCTTCGACTATACCGGCAGCGGCAATCCAGCGGCGCGCGTTGAAAATTTCAGCGTAACGCAGCAGGTCATTCCTGACGATCAGGTGCTGCAGTTCGCAGTCACGGTGAAGGACGCAGATGGCGACATTGTCACCAGCACGACACCCACCACCACGATTGATGTTACGTTCCAAGGCGGAGCGCCGGTTCCGCCGGTCGCGATAGATCTGGACGGCGACGGTCTGGAATTTGTCGATCGTTCGCTGGGTGTCACCCACGATTATGGCAGCGGCATGGTCAGCACGGCATGGGTCTCGTCCGACGACGGCCTGCTCGCTCATGCGATCGGCGGTTCTTACGACATCGTCTTTGCGGACGATGCACCGGGGGCGAAGAGCGATCTGGAGGGTCTGCGCCTTGCATATGACGGTAATGGCGATGGTGTGTTCGACGCCCATGATGCCGCCTATTCCGAATTCGGCGTCTGGCAGGATTTGAACAGCAACGGTGTGGTCGATGGCGGCGAGTTCAAGTCGCTGGCCGACATGGGCATCGCATCGATCAAGCTGACCTCTGATGGCCAGAGCTATCAGGCGGCGGGCGGCGACGTGACAGTGCTGGGGGAAGCGACCTTCACCCGTACTGACGGCACGACGGGCACTGTCGGTGACGTAGTGTTCGCCACCTCCAAGGATGTCGACCTCGCCAAGACGGAAAGCACCACCAGCGGCTTCAACCAGGCGCTGATAGCGGCGAGCCTGGTGGCGGTGGCCGGTGCTGTCGAGACGTTGGAGCAGGCGCCTGCCCCGGTCGTCGCTCAGGCCGAGACGACGGTGGATACCGCACCGACGGCTACAACCAGCACGGCGTCCGAGCCTGCCAACGAAGGCGACGCAAGCACATCGGTGTCGAGCGAAAGCCAGGATAGCCATGTTGCGGATCAGCCGGTCGAGCAGACGAGCCACAGCGGCAGCGACGATTCGGCTCCAGATCATTCAACGCTTTCGGGCGGCGATGATGCACCGGTTCATGCCGCCAATGATGATGGCCAAGCGCAGGCCGCGCTGGACGATCATCAGGGTTTGCTCGCCCAGGCGGTTAATCTCCCGGTCTTCGACGGCAATGCGGCGGCGCTCGTTGCGGCGCATGACGCGGCTCCGAATGCTCAAGCGGCACAGGTGGTAGCCGAAGCTTTGGGCCATGCGGGGACGCCAAACATCGATGCGCTGCTGGCCGCGTTGCCGGGGGGCGAGCATGCGCCGGTGCTGCTCAACCCCGTTGCGGGCGACGCCGCCGATGCAGGCCATCTGATGGCGATGGCGGCCAGTGTCTTCGATGCGGCGATGGTCGCGCATGAAGCGATGGCGGTCGCTCACGGGTGATCGCCATAGTTTGGATTTCTCGCGGGAATATTGGGGGAGAATGATTATGCGAAACAGGTTGAGAAGCATCGCTTCCTTCGGCCTAGCGGCGGGGATGATGTCGACGGGGGCCTTGGCGGCACCCGCTTCGCCCCTGATGCAGATGGGCAATTCGGAGCTCAAAGGCGCGCTCAAGAGCCGTTATGACACGGCCGTTGCGGCGGCGGGCGACGCAAGCTTACGGGCAGCGCAGGACAGCCGCTGGACCTGGGCCGTAGAGGCCAAGAACCAGTGCGGCATTGCGCTGGGCTTCATGAAATCCGGCACTAAGGATGCGGACAGCATCAATAAGTGCGACGACTTTGTGGCACGCCTTTCGGCGCCGCCACCGCCGCCGGTGCCGACCGCAGCTTCAGCCCCACCCGCGCTGGACTGCACGGCACCGGCGGTGTCCATCTTCTTCGACTGGAACATGGACAGGCCGCTGCCCGAGGGCGCGGCGACGATCAACCAGATCACGCAATCGGCCGCCCAGTGCGGTTGGACGCGGTTCGGCGTCACCGGCTACACCGATACGTCGGGCGGCAAGGGTTATAATGACGGCCTGTCGCTGCGCCGGGCGCAGAATGTCGCCGGGCTGATGAGCCAGGGTGGCATCGCGATGGACGCGATGACCGTCAGCGGGCTGGGCGAGACCCAGCTGAAAATCGAAACTGCCGACAATGTGCGCGAACCGATGAACCGTCGGGTCGAAGTCACTGCCAGCACCAATTGAGGGGAGCGCAATCATGACAATCCTGCGCAAGACATGCGGCAGCCTGATGGCGCTGTGCGCCGCGACCATGGCAACGACCGGTTGGGCACAGACCACGGATCTGAAGAGCGCCATTGCGGCCGCGATCGACAGTCATCCGGAAATCAACCAGGCGATCCAGAACAAGGAAGCGATCGAGTTCGAACGCGAACAGGCGAAGGGGTTGTATCTGCCCCGGGTCAGCGTGGAAGGATCGGCTGGCATTCGTCGGTTGGAGAATAACACGCGCCGGACGCTTGGCCTTGGCGACCAGACGCTCTACCCGCTGGAAGCAAGTGTGCTGGCCGAAGAAACGCTGTTCAATTCGGGGTATCGCGGTGCTGAAAAGCGGCGTCAGGCCGCGCGGATCGACGGAGCTGCGCTGCGTGTCGGTGAACGGTCACAGTTCGTCGCGCTGAACGTCACGCGGCAGTATCTGGATTATATGCTGCAACAGCGGGTCGTCGCGGCGGCTGAGGACAATATCGCTTTCCATCGCAAGCTGCTCGGCGATCTGGGCGAGGGCGTGTCGAAGGGATCGATCAGCATCGCCGACCAGCAGCAGGCCGAAGAGCGGCTGCAATCCGCGTTGGTCCGCAAGAGCGAAGCTGAGCAGGACCTGACCAACGCGGCGATCAGCTTTCGCACGCTGACCGGTCTTTCGATCGATCAGGTGTCGATGCCCGATGCGGTGACGAGCGCTGTACCGCCGACGCTGGACGAAGCGATTGCGGGCGCGCGCGCCAACAACCCGCTGATCCGGGAAGCTGAGGCTGACATCCAGGCTGCCCATGCAGTCGTCGACGAGGCTGAGTCCGAGCTTGGACCCAAGGTTGTGCTGGAAGGGCGCGGCCGCATCGGCGAGGATGTGGACGGCTTCCGTGGCAGCACCAATGACGTGCAGGGGCGTGTCGTCCTGCGCTGGCAGCTGTTCGATGGCGGTATCAACCGGGCGAAGGTCCAGGAAATGACCCGCCGCGCCAGCGAGGCGCGTTTCCGGCTCAGCCAGCGTCAGCGCGAGGCGGAAGATGATGTCCGTACTGCCTGGAACCGTTGGGATACCGAAAAGAAGCGGCTGAACGACTTGTCGCGTCAGGGCACGGTGTCTGATTCCCTGCTGGTGTCCTATCGCGAGCAGTTCAACGTCGGACGCCGTTCGCTGCTCGACGTGCTGGATACGCAGAATACCCGCTTCAATACGCAGGTGCGGACGGAAACCGCCCGCTTCTCTGAAATCTTCGCGCAATATCAGATTCTGGCGGCGACCAATCAGTTGCTCGATACTCTGGGGATAGCCCAGCCTTCGGGCGCCAATCCCTATGCGCGCAAGAAATATGATGTCCCGGATCTGCCGCCCGCCGAATTGCAGCGGCGGCGCTATCCGGGCTGAGTTTCCATCTTTGGGGTCACCCCGGCTTCGGCCGGGGTGGCGCGGGGTAAACAATGTTGGGACGAAGCACATTAAGTCTGGCCGAATGGCTGGACCATCAGAGTTCGCCCGGTGACGAGCTGACCGAATGCATCGCCCATGTGGCGCGGCATTTCGATCGATCGCCGGGGATCGTGGCTCTACGGGCGGGTCTTGCCGTTGATGAATCCGGGCGTTTGCCCTTTCATCAGGCGGAATCCGCGCTGGATCAGATCGGCCTGCTGAGCGACCATGTCCGCGGGAGGCTGGACAAATGGCGGCCCGCCAACCTGCCAGCCATCCTGCCGCTAAGGGGCGAGCGTTTTCTCCTCCTGCTGGACATCAAGCAGGGCGATGCGCTGGTTCAATTGCCGCATGCGAGCGAGCCGGTATGGGCGCGGCTTTCCGACCTGGAATCCTATTTTACCGGTGAAGCGCTGGCGGTCATGGCCGATCACGGCCGCGAACGGGCCGAGGAAAGGCCATGGGACGAGCGGGCGCGGCAGCATTGGTTCTGGCGCGAAGTCTGGCGGGCGCGTGGGTCCTTTGGCTATGTCATGCTGGCGGCGGGGATCATCAACCTTCTCGCCTTCGCGTTGCCGCTGTTCACGATGAACGTCTATGACCGGATCATTCCGAACAAGGCCGCTTCCAGCCTGTGGGTATTGGGTGCGGGCGTCATGCTGGCCTTTGGGCTGGATTTTGCTTTGCGGCTCGCCCGGGCGCGGCTGGTTGACGAGGCTGGCCGGGAAATTGACGAACGGCTGTCGCAGCGGTTGTTCGAGAAGGTGATGAACGTGCCGCTCGCCAGCCGTGCGGGCAGCACAGGGGCGCTGGCACGGCGCGTGTCGGAATTTGAAAGCGTCCGGGAATTTTTCACATCGACCACCGTGGTGCTGGTGGTGGATATCAGTTTCCTGTTCGTGTTTGTCGGCATCATCGCGCTGCTGGGCGGATGGCTCGCGGTCGTGCCTGTCGTCATGATCGGCATCATGGCCACGGCCGGGTTCTTCCTTCAGCGCTCCATGGCCAGTCTGTCGCGTGATGCGCAAGCGGACTCGAGCCTGCAAAGCGCCGCGCTGGTGGAAGCGATCGGGGGCATCGAAACGCTGAAAGCATGCCGCGCCGAAGGGCGGATGCTGGAACGGTGGCGCCGTTACGCCCGGATGAGTGCATCGACGCAGGAAAAGCTGCGGCGGCTAAGCTCGACCAGCGTAACACTTGCGTCGCTATGCCAGCAGGTCACGAGCATCGCATTGGTGATCGGCGGATTTTACATGTTCGCTGCGGGCGAGATCACCATGGGAGCGATCATCGCTATCGTCATGCTGGCTGGCCGGTCATTGGCGCCGGTTGGACAGCTGGCCTTCGTCATCGTGCGCGCGCGGCAAGCGATAACGACATTGGGCAGCCTGCAGACGCTGATAGATCAGCCGGACGAGCGGCTGGACGGAGCGCGTGGTATCATCCCGAAGGTGCGCAAGGGCGCGATCGTCGCCAAGGGGCTGGAGTTCAGCTATCCGGGCGTCACTCAGCCCAGCCTCAAAGGCATTGATCTGCGCGTCGAACCGGGCGAACGGATCGGCATCATCGGGCGCGTGGCATCGGGCAAGTCGACGCTGGGGCGGGTGCTGTGCGGCCTTTATCCTCCGGGCGGTGGCATGTTGACCATCGATGATGTGGATAGCCGCCAATATCATCCGCACGAACTGCGCGCTGCCTTCCGCTATGTCGGGCAGGATGCGGAGCTGTTCAGCGGGTCGGTGCGGGAAAATCTGCTGCTGGGCGCGCGGGACGCCGACGATGAGAAGTTGCTGGACGCGCTGGAGCGGTCGGGCGCGTCGCGCTTCTTCGGGCGGGATGCCGCCGGGTTCGACCTTCATATCGGTGAGCGCGGCAGTCGCCTGTCGGGCGGGCAGCGGAGCTTCCTGGTGTTAGCGCGGGCGTTGGTGGAGCCGACCAGGCTGCTCTTCCTCGATGAACCGACCGGCGCGATGGATAATCAGACGGAAAATCTGTTTGTCGACCATCTGGCAAAGGCGCTGGAGCCCGAACAGACGCTGATCGTATCGACGCACCGCCATGCCCTGCTGCGGATCGTGGATCGGTTGATCGTGATCGACCAGGGTGTGGTTCTGGCGGACGGGCCGCGCGATGAGGTTATCGGACAGCTGCAAAAAGGAGCGGTCCAATGATCGGGCGGGCATGGAGGTTGCCAGCGTCTGAAGCTTGCATGCTCGGCCTCGGGGGCGCGCTTGTTATAGCCTTGGCGGCGGGAACGGTTGGCTGGCGCGGGCACGACGTTCCCAAGGCTGCGGTCGAAACGAAGATCATGGACGGTGCGCCCGCCATACCCCGTGAGTATCGCGCGCTGGTGGAGATCACAGAGAGCGAAGCCACGCCCTCGACGACTGGGCAGGAGGCGGCGGTGCAGAATGGCAGGCTCCGGTTTGCGTCCGGAGCCATTGCCGCAGCATCGCCTTTCCGGGCGCTTCAATCCGCCGGCGAGGACAGGAGCCGCGCGCTGCAATGCCTGACACAGGCGATCTATTATGAAGCAGCGGCCGAACCGGAAAGCGGACAGCGCGCGGTGGCGCAGGTCGTTCTCAACCGTGTACGTCATCCCGCCTTCGCCAAGACGGTGTGCGGCGTGGTGTATCAGCGCTTTAACGCGTCAGTGTGCCAATTCAGTTTCGTATGTGATGGGTCACTTGCGCGGCGGCCGATGGCTGTACTCTGGAACCGGGCGCAGCGGATCGCGGCGGCGGCGCTGGCGGGACAGGTTGAACAGAGCGTTGGCACGGCGACCCATTATCATGCCGATTATGTGTTTCCTGGATGGGCGCCGCATCTGGCGAAGCTGGTGAAGATTGGCGCACACATCTTCTATCGCTGGCCGGGCGCGTGGGGGCTGCCGCGTGCTTTTACGGGGCGCTATGCCGGGGGTGAATATACCCCTGCCTTCGATCCATCGCAGATGGTGGGGATGAAAGAGCCGGAGATCGATTATCCTTCGGTTGCGGCACTGCCCGAACGCCGGGCGGCCAATGATGTGGGCGGGCGGATGGACCCGTCCAAGGGATGGAAGCTGTCCATTCCTGATCCTTCGCAAGGGGGCGGCGCTCTCACCAACATGTTGGCCGCGCAGGAAAAGGCGAAGGCGGTGGCGCTCGCTGCCGATGAACATGCAATGCGAGAGGCAAAACCATGATGGGGCGCTGGATCAGCTGGCTGCGGGGGCAGCCGGGCAACAAGCAGGTCATCCTGTATAGCGGCGGAGGCATGCTGGCGTTCCTGTTGTGGGCCAGTCTTGCTCCGGTGGATGAGGTGACGCACGGGCAGGGGCGGGTGATCCCGTCGAGCAAGGCGCAGGTCATCCAGTCCGCCGAGCCGACCACGATCGAGGAGATATTGGTCCGGTCGGGGCAGAAGGTCAGCAAGGGCCAGTTGCTGGTGCGTCTGGACGACGCGATGCTGGCGTCCGAACTGGGGCAGTTGCAGGCCGAGACGCGATCGCTGACGGCGCGGGCGGGACGGCTGGAGAAGGAAGGCACCGGTACGGGCGCCAACTGCGCCACGGGCGGTCCCGAATGTCAGCAGGAGCAGGCGCTAGCCGCAGTCCGCCAATCGGCGCTTCGCAGCAAGCAGGATGGGCTTTCGGCCCAAGTGGAGCAGCGCCGCCGCGAACTGGGCGAGGCGCAGGCCACGATCGACAGCCTGGGTGGCAGCGTCCAGCTGGCGCGGCAGCGGGTGGCGATGCTGGAGCCGCTTGCGGCCAAGTCCATTGTCCCGCAGACCGAATTGCTCGACGCCCGGCGTGAGCTGGTGGATGCGCAAGGGCGGCTCAACGCGGCGCAGCAGCAGGCGTCGCGTGCATCGGCCGCGATTCGCGAGGCACAGGCGCAACTGTCCGAGGCGAATTTTCAGTTCAAGCAGGATGCGCTGAACGAACGTAGTCAGCTGGAGGCCAAGATTGCGGTCAATAGCGAGTCCCTGCGCGGTGCGAAGGGCCGAGCACAGCGCGCGGAAATTCGTTCGCCCGTCGATGGCGTGGTCAACGATGTGCAGGTGACGACCATCGGCGGCTTCGTGACGGCGGGCCAGAAGATCATGCAGATCGTCCCCATCGGCGACAAGCTGCTGGTGGAGGCGCGGGTGAAGCCAAACGACATCGCCTTCATCAAGACCGGCGACCGCGCGGTCGTGAAGGTCACCGCCTATGACTTTTCCATCTATGGGGGCCTGAGCGGCACCGTGCAGCAGGTGTCGGCCGACAGCGTCTATGATGAAGCGACGCGGGAGGCCTATTTCACGGTGGTCGTGGAAACCGACCGCGCGTGGTTGGGCACGGGCGCGCACAAGCTGCCTATCACGCCCGGCATGGTGTGCGACGTGGAGATATTGACGGGCCGCAAGTCGGTCCTGGCCTATTTGCTCAAGCCCATCATGAAGGCGCGGTCAGAGGCGTTGCGGGAGAGGTAGTAAGCGTGTTCAGCGGGCGGCGAACTGGACCGGCTGCGGCTTCGTTACGCGATAGCCGTGGGTCCAGCGGCCATAGGCGTTGAAGCTCATGATCGGCCGATAGTCGCTGACCTCTGAAGAAGGCAGCACCCGATCCGTCATATTGTCTAGGACCATCAGGTCGCTGCCTACACGCACTGCCAGCACCGCGTGATCGGCCTGCCTCACTAGATCGCGTGCGATGACGAGGAACATGGCGTGGCGATCGAAGCCAGCCGCTTGCAGAAGCTGCATCTTAGCGATGGCGTAATCTTCGCAATCGCCAGCCCCGCGTTGGAGCGACTGGCTGGCTGAAGCCCAGCTGTCGCGGTCCTGCCGATCGTCAACGAAGCGTAGGCGGTTGTTGACCCAGCTATTCACCATCTCCACCTGCCGTAGTCCGGCGGCGGTGCGCGCCGACCGCAAGAGGCTGGCCGACAGGACCGTTGCCGGAGCGGAGCGGGCAGCGGCGGCCCATTTGTCGTCGAGCGGCGTCCGGCTGACTGCCATCGCCACCGATCCGAAGATGTCCGGCTGTCCCGCGCGCGGCGCTGGAGCAGATGGCAGCGGGGTGGGCTTGGGCATGGCGAAGGGGGCCGCAGGCGCTGTGATGAGGTCGCGCATGAAGGTGGGCACGAGGTCGGGCTGCTTATAGCTCAGTGCGGGCTGGCTGAGCGTCAGACGGATGCCTTGCAGTTCCCATCCGGGCATCCGCGACAACGTCCGGTCAACGCGGCTGTCGTTGACGATAGCCTGCGGTTCCGAGACTGGCGCCGCCCAGTTGAAGGATGACGTGCTGCCCTGTTGCGCGCTGATGGCGGCGAGGCGGCTCATGCCACCTGCGAGCAGGGTGGACGCCAGGCGATCGGCCTGTCCATAGCGTGCGCCCTTCAACGCGGCGCTGGTGATGCTGCCGGTCGGCGTAAGGGTTTGCGCGAGCGCGGTGCCGCTCTGAACCGATAGCAGCAGAGCCGGTGCGGCAAGCGGTGTGATGCGAAGGATCTGGGCGAAGCCTGACATGCTTGCCCGTATCGCGCGGAAGATTGAACATCCCGTCGCCCGCAGTGGTTAATGCTGCGGTAGCCACGAAATCTGGAGGGGGCACTGTCGCGCGGCGATGCTTGCCGCGAGAGGGTTAGGCGTCGATTGCTTCTTCGTCCACCGTCGCCGCATTTTCCTGGATAAAGGCGAAGCGGTGGGCGGGGTTGGTTCCCATCAGGCGCTCGACCAGTTCGCGCACTTGCTGGCGATCCTCGATGTCGTCGGGCAGGGTGATGCGGATGAGGCTGCGGGTCTTGGGGTCCATGGTGGTTTCGCGCAGCTGGCCCGGATTCATCTCGCCCAATCCCTTGAAGCGGCTGACTTCGACCTTCTTGCCCTTGAACTCGGTGCGCAACAATTCTTCGCGATGGGCATCGTCGCGGGCGTAGAGGCTCTTGCCCCCGGCGACGAGGCGATAAAGCGGCGGCTGGGCGAGATAGAGGTGCCCGCGTCGCACCAGTTCCGGCATTTCCTGGAAAAAGAAGGTCATGAGCAGCGTCGCGATATGCGCGCCGTCGACGTCAGCGTCGGTCATGATGACGACGCGCTCATAACGAAGATTGTCGGGGTTGCAGTCCTTCCGCGTGCCGCAACCGAACGCCAGGATCATGTCCGCGATTTCCTGGTTCGCCAGAATCTTCGCATTGTTCGCCGATGCGACGTTCAGGATTTTGCCGCGTAGGGGCAGGATCGCCTGCGTCTTGCGGTCGCGCGCTTGTTTGGCCGACCCGCCTGCCGAATCGCCTTCGACCAGGAAGATTTCCGTGCCTTCGGCATCGTCGGTCGAGCAATCGGTGAGCTTGCCAGGCAGGCGCAGCTTGCGGGCGGAGGTCGCGGTCTTGCGCTTGACCTCCTTTTCCGCCTTGCGCTTCAGGCGCTCGTCCATGCGGTCGATGACATAGGCGAGTAGCGCCTTGCCGCGCTCCATATGGTCGGACAGATAATGGTCGAAATGATCGCGCACCGCGTTCTCGACTAGGCGAGCGGCTTCCGGGCTGGTGAGGCGATCCTTGGTCTGGCTCTGGAATTGCGGATCGCGGATGAAGACCGACAGCATGATTTCCGAAGAGGTCACGATGTCGTCTGCGGTAATGTCCTTCGCCTTTTTGTTGCCGATCAGTTCGGCGAAGGCGCGGATACCCTTGACCAGCGCGGCGCGCACCCCGGTTTCGTGCGTGCCGCCGTCGGGCGTAGGGATGGTGTTGCAGTACCAGCTATAGCTGCCGTCCGACCAAAGCGGCCAGGCGATCGCCCATTCGACGCGGCCTGCGGTGTCGGGAAAATCCTGGCTCCCTGAAAAGAAGGCGCTGGTGGCGCATTCACGCGAGCCGATCTGTTCTTTCAGATGATCGGCAAGACCACCGGGGAACTGGAACACGGCTTCGGCTGGCGTATCGTCGCTTATGAGTTCGGGCGCGCATTTCCAGCGGATTTCGACGCCTGCGAACAGATAGGCCTTGGAACGGGCGAGGCGGTAAAGGCGGGCGGGCTTGAATTTCTGCTCGCCGAAAATCTCTTGATCGGGAATGAAGCTGACCGATGTGCCTCGCCGGTTGGGTGCGCCGCCGACTTTCTGAAGGCCGCTGGTGGGCAGGCCCTGCGCGAAGCTCTGGCGGAATAATTCCTTGTTGAGCGCGACTTCCACCACGGTAACGATCGAAAGCGCGTTCACCACGCTGATGCCTACGCCATGAAGGCCGCCGGAGGTCGCATAAGCCTTGTCGGTGAACTTGCCGCCGGAGTGAAGCGTGGTGAGGATCACCTCCAGCGCCGATTTGCCGGGAAATTTAGGGTGCATGCCGACGGGAATGCCGCGGCCATTGTCGGTGATGGTCAGCTTATTGCCGGGTTCCAGCGTGACCTCGATGCGGGTGGCATGCCCCGCGACCGCCTCGTCCATGCTGTTATCGAGCACTTCGCTGGCGAGATGATGAAGCGCGCGCTCGTCCGTACCGCCGATATACATGCCCGGACGGCGGCGAACCGGCTCCAGGCCTTCGAGCACTTCGATGGAGGATGCATCGTAATCGGAGGAGGAAAGCGGCTGGCTCGCAAACAGATCGGACATGCGCACAAGCTATAAGCGGGTCGGCGGCGGGCGCAAGCAGGAGCTATGAAGAAGGGGCCGGTCTCATCGACCGGCCCCTTCAAATTTCAGAGCTGAATGCAGGTCAGCGAACGCGCGGACCGCCGAAAGGCAGGGGCGGAGGCGGACGGCGCGTACCGCGCGGCAGCTGAGCCTGATAGGCGCGGCCGCAATGTTCCACGCAATAAGGGAAGCCGGGGTTCACGGTCTCACCACAGAAGTGGAAGTCCGGTTCGCCCGGATGGCCCATCGGCCACTTGCAGATACGTTCGGTCAGATCGAGCAGCGACGTCTTGCCTGCGATTTCCGGGCTAGGCTTGGCAGGGACCAGGCGGCGGGGAGGGGCAGGTGGGATCGGTGCCTGCTGGTCGCCGGGACCCTGGCGAAGGAAGCCGCCCGGACCAACCGATATGATGCGTGGCTGCGGCGCGGGTGCAGGAGCGTCTGCGGCAGGAGCTGCGGCAGACTGTGCGGGCGCGGGCGCAACCGACGGCGCGGGGCGTGCGGGCGCCGGCGCGCTATGTTGCACGGGCGCGGCAGGTTTGGGCGCTTCGGCCTCAGGTGCAGGCTTGCGGACGGGGGCAGCCTTTTTGGGCGCCTCGTTCGGCTTTACGGGCGAAGGGCGTGATTGCAGGCCAAGGCGATGCGCCTTGCCGATCACGGCATTGCGGCTGACACCGCCCAGTTCGTCTGCGATCTGGCTGGCGGTCAGGCCTTTTTCCCACATTCCCTTGAGCTGGTCGATACGCTCGTCGGTCCAGGACAATGAATGACTCCTCAAATTCTCTGGCTAGCGCCCTATATGGGACGCGCCTGCACAGGTTAAAGCCCATGCACAACGCCCTTGCGGCACAACAGACCAGCCGATAGTCGATCGAAGCATGAACGAACAGCCCCAATTTTCCGTATCCGCCTCTTCGCCTCCTCCTTTTCATGAGCCGGGTGAGCTTGTCATTCGCAACGTCAACTGGGCGGGCACCCGAGCGCTCTACCAGAAAGAGGTGCGCCGCTTCATGAAGGTGCAGCTCCAGACCATCTGGGCGCCTGCTGTTACCACCCTGATGTTCCTCATCATTTTCTCGATCGCATTGGGTGGGGCGAACCGGCGGGTGCTGGGCGTCCCCTTCGCGGACTTCATCGCGCCGGGGCTGATGATCATGGGCATGATGAATAATGCCTTTGCCAACAGCAGCTTCTCGCTGCTCGCTGGCAAGATGCAGGGTACGCTGATCGACTATCTGATGCCGCCGTTGTCCAATAGCGAACTGCTGCTGGCTTTGGTCGGTGCGGCGGTGACGCGGGCGGTTTGTGTTGGGCTGGCGCTGTGGGGGGCGATGGCGCTGTGGCCGGGCGTCCATGTTACACCGGCGCATCCCTGGGCGATCGTCTGGTTTGGCCTGATGGGGGCGGCGCTGACAGCGTTCATCGGAGTGCTGACATCGATCTGGGCGGAAAAGTTCGATCATGCCGCCGCGATCACCAATTTCGTGATTGGGCCGATGACGCTGCTGTCGGGCACCTTCTATTCCATTGACCGGCTGGCGCCCGTGTTCCGCGCAATCAGCCATGCAAATCCGTTTTTCTACGCGATATCGGGCTTTCGTTATGGCTTCGTCGCGGCGGCGGATGGGAATGTTGTCATGGGGAGCATCGTGCTGTTGGTGCTCAACGTGGCTCTGGCACTGCTGTGCTATGTGCTGTTGAAGCGTGGATGGAAGCTCAAAGCCTGATTTAGCCTCGGCGTTAATGGATCAGATGAACCCGGCTATCACGGGAATGGTCAGGGTCATGACGAACAGGCCCCCTGCCGCGATCAGCCAATGATGGAGACGGGGAAAGCCGAGGCCATCCCGGCCCCCCTCCGGCTGAACATTCATCAGATGACGCCCTTGCCGCCCACGCGGGTGAGGGCAAAGCCTGCTGCTTCGGCTTCGCTGCGCGGATAGATGTTGCGCAGGTCGATGAGCAGAGGCTTGTTCATCGAAGCGGCAAGGCGCTTGAGATCGAGCGCGCGGAAAATGTCCCATTCCGTGACCAGCACGAGTGCGTCAGCGCCAGTCGCGGCCTCGTAGGCGTCTTTCGCCATGGTGACGCCTGACATCATCGGCCGGGCGACTTCCATGCCTTCCGGATCATAGGCGACGATCCGGGCGCCCACATCTTCCAGGGCCTGTACGATGGCGAGGCTGGGCGCATCGCGCATGTCGTCAGTGTTAGGTTTGAAGGTGAGGCCGAGCAGGGCAACGGTCTTGCCGCGCGCCTCGCCGTCCAACGCTTTCACGATCTTGCGGCCCATCGCGCGCTTGCGCAGGTCGTTGACCTGCACCACCGTTTCCACGATGCGGATCGGCGTGTCGTAATCCTGCCCCGTCTTCACCAGCGCGAGCGTGTCCTTCGGGAAGCAGGAGCCGCCATAACCGGGACCGGCATGAAGGAATTTGCTGCCGATCCGGTTGTCGAGGCCAATGCCGCGAGACACGTCCTGCACCTCGGCGCCGACAGCTTCGCACAGGTCCGCCATCTCGTTGATGAAGGTGATCTTGGTCGCGAGGAAGGCGTTGGCGGCATATTTGATCAATTCCGCCGTGCGCCGTCCAGTGAACATGACGGGTGCCTGATTGAGGTTCAGCGGCCGGTAAATCTGCGCCATGACGGTCATGGCCCGTTCGTTGCCGGTGGTGCCCACGACGACGCGATCCGGCCGCTTGAAATCGCTGATCGCGGCGCCTTCACGCAGGAATTCCGGGTTGGAGATCACCTGGATATCGAGGTCCGGGCGTACTTCCTGGACGATGCGCTCAACCTCGTCACCCGTGCCAACCGGCACGGTCGATTTGGTGACGATGACCGTCGGGCCGTCCACGGCTTCGGCAATTTCGCGCGCGGCGGCATAGACGTAGCTGAGGTCCGCATGGCCGTCCCCGCGGCGTGAGGGCGTGCCCACGGCGATGAAGATTGCGTCCGCGCCTTTCACGCCCGCAGCAAGGTCGGTGGTGAAGGTGAGCCGACCGGCTGTCGCGTTGTTGGCAACGAGCTGATCAAGGCCGGGTTCATAGATCGGCATACGGCCGGACAAGATCGCATCGATCTTGCCAGCGTCCTTGTCGACGCACACGACGTCATGGCCGAAATCGGCGAAACACGCGCCCGAAACCAGGCCGACATATCCCGTGCCGATCATCGTGATCTTCATAAACTACCCGCTGCCTCGTCCGAAAAAATGAAGGATTGACTGCGCCCTAGCATAGGTCATCGCATCTGCGAAAGCGCGCGTCGGAATTACCCCTTGTTCAGGGGATGGTTACGATTTGCTGGCAGGGGGTAGCCTTAAAGGCTCGCATCAGGGGGCAAAGATGAAAGTTGCGGTGGTATTCGGGACCCGCCCCGAAGCGATCAAGCTGTTTCCCGTCATTCACGCGCTGCGCGCGCGGGATCATGTCGACGTGCGCGTGATCGTCACGGCGCAGCATAGAGGGTTGCTGGATCAGGTACTCGACATTGCGGGTATCAAGCCGGACATCGACCTTGACGTGATGACGCCGAACCAGACTCTGGATGGCCTTACGGCGAAGCTGATCGTCGATCTGGGCAAGGCGTTCGATGCGGAGAAGCCGGATCGGATCGTCGTGCATGGTGATACGCTGACGACCATGGTCGCGAGCCTTGCCGCATATTATCGGCAAATTCCGGTCGCGCATGTGGAAGCGGGATTGCGCAGTGGGGATATTTATCATCCCTGGCCTGAAGAGGTGAACCGGCGCGTCGTCGCTTGCGTGGCCGACATGAACTTTGCGCCCACCGGCGCGGCGGCCGATGCCCTGATGCGGGAAAATCGCGATGCGGCCAGCATCCACATCACCGGCAACACGGTGATCGACGCGCTGCTTGCGACGCGCGAGCGGATTGCGGGCACGCCAGCCCTCGCGGCGGGCCTTGATGAACTGGCTTCGCGCTTCTCAGGAAAGCGCATCATCGCCGTCACCAGCCATCGACGGGAAAATTTCGGCGGGGGCATGGAAGCGATTGCCCGATCCATCGCCGACATTGCGGCTCGTCCGGATGTGGCGGTGATCTTCCCCGTTCATCCCAATCCCAATGTGCGCCCGATTATGGAGGCGGTCCTTGGGAAGCTGCCGAACGTCGCGATGATCGAACCGCTCGACTATCCGCATTTCGTGCGTCTGCTCGACATGTGCCATCTGGTCCTGACCGACAGCGGCGGCGTGCAGGAGGAGGCGCCCTCGCTTGGCAAGCCGGTGCTGGTGATGCGCGAAACAACCGAGCGACCTGAGGGCGTGGAGGCCGGGACGGCCAAGCTGGTGGGCACCGACCGTGCCCGCATTGTTGGTGAGGTGTTGGCGTTGCTCGACGATGACGAGGCTTATCGGGCGATGGCACGGGCGCATAATCCCTTCGGCGATGGCCGCGCGGCGCAGCGGATCGCGGCTGTCATCGCGTCGGGAAGCGTCGAGGCGGAAGGTCTGGAGGAGGCGGCATAGCTTGGCCGCGCCCGTCTGCTGATCCTGCGTTCGCCAACAGTTTTCGACCTCATCGTCCGGGGATCGTTCGTTACCGGAATCTTCAGCATTTGCCTTCAAAAACAGGGGCAACTGATAGATTTTCCGGGATTATTGCATGCCTATCGACAAGCAGCAGAAGGTTTCCGTCATCGGGCTGGGTTATATCGGGCTGCCGACTGCGGCCCTTATCGCCCGCGGCGGAGCGCATGTCGTGGGCGTCGATGTCAGCGCTCATGTCGTTGAAACCGTCAATTCGGGCCGCGTGCACATTGAGGAAGTCGATCTTGACGGTCTGGTGCAGGGCGTGGTCGCGCGCGGGAATTTGCGGGCCAGCCTGATTGTCGAACCGAGCGACGTATTCATCATCGCTGTTCCCACGCCGGTGGCGGAGGATCGCGCGCCGGACATCTCCTATGTGCTGAACGCGGCGCGAACCGTTGCTGAGGTATTGAAAGCGGGCGACACGGTAATATTGGAGTCCACATCACCCGTCGGCACTACCGAGGCGATGCGGGACCTGTTTGCGAAGATTCGCCCGGACCTCAGAATGCCGGGACCGGGCACGGCGGGGGACGTCGCAATCGCCTATTGCCCCGAGCGCGTGCTGCCTGGCCGTATTTTGGTCGAATTGATCGACAATGACCGTTGCATCGGCGGCATAACGCCGCGATGCGCGCGCAAGGCGTTGGCCTTTTATCGTCAGTTCGTGCGGGGAGCCTGCATCACGACAAGCGCGCGTGCCGCCGAGATGGTGAAGCTCGTCGAAAACAGCTTCCGCGACGTCAACATCGCCTTCGCCAACGAATTGTCCGTCATTGCGGAAGGCATGGACATTGACGTGTGGGAAGTGATCCGCCTCGCCAATCGTCACCCGCGCGTGAATATCCTTCAGCCAGGGCCAGGTGTAGGCGGGCACTGCATCGCCGTGGACCCCTGGTTCATCGTTCACGGCGATCCCGAGAACAGCCGCCTGATCCGCGCCGCGCGCGAGGTGAATGATGCTAAGACCGACCATGTTGTTGCCAAGGTATCGGACCTGATCGACGAGTTTCCGGGCGAGGATGTCGCCTGTCTCGGCCTGGCCTTCAAGGCAAATATCGACGATTTCCGCGAAAGTCCCGCCGTGAAAGTGGCGAGCCGTCTGGCCCGTCGTTACGGCCGTCGCGTCAAGTTGGTTGAGCCTTACGCGCAGGCTTTGCCTATGGAGTTCGCCGGCACGGGGGCGGAACTCATCGATCTCGATACGGCTCTGGAACAATGCGGCGTTTTCGTCATTCTGGTTGATCATGATATGTTCAAATCAGTCCCGGTGGACGAGCGCTTCGGCAAGGCGGTTTACGATACGCGCGGCGTATGGCCGGACCAGCCGCGCCGCTTGCCGCACGATCAGCCGGGGCGTATGGCGGGTTGATCGAGAGCCGCTTGGCCCAGAGTGCCTTGGCCGCAGTTGCCATGGCCATTTAGCCTCGCTAACCCCGCCCAAGCGTTTCGCCCCTCGGCGGACTGTTTGAAAGGCGTGGGGAATTTTCACCAATGGGCTGGCCGACCAACAGGAAGCATCGGGCTCTGGCCATCATTCTGGCCTCTGCCTCGCTTGGCGGCTGTGCAACGGTTGAAGACGCCCCCCGAGAAGCGGCTGCCTATGCGGTGATACCCGCCCCGCAGGCTGTTGGCCTGGACTATCACATCGTTCCTGATGATGTGCTGCGGGTGCAGATATATCATGAACCCGGCCTTTCGCTGGAGGATGCGGCGGTCACGGCGGCGGGTATGGTGCGTCTGCCGTTGATTGGCGATGTGCCGGTCGCAGGCTTGTCCGCTAGCGAGGCCTCAGACGTGATCGCTGGCAAGCTCGGCGAGCGTTATCTGGTTTCCCCTCAAGTTACCGTCTTCGTAAAAAAGGCCGTCGGTCGTCGCATCACTGTGGATGGCGAGGTGGGGCAGCCAGGGCTTTATCCCGTCGAAGGACGCATCGGGTTGCTGCAAGCTGTCGCGTTGTCGAGGGGGCCGAGCCGCCTTGCCAACCTGAAGCAGATCATCGTCGTTCGTCAGGTGGAAGGCGAACGGAAAGCGGCGATGTTCGATTTGAACGCGATCCGCCGGGGCGAGGCGCTGGACCCTGAAATTCTGCCGGGCGATACGATCATAGTTGGGCTATCACGAGCGAAGGCCATCCTGGGCGGGACGTTGCTGGCGCTACCTCTATTGGGGGCGGCCTTTGTGTCTCTCGACGGAGAGCATTGATGGCAGGCCGTACGATCCGCATCGATAACGACCATGCGCCCTTCGGACCGGAGGGACGCAGCGCTCGCATCGTGACGGCGGCCCGTGCTGCCTGGACGGCGATATGGCGGCATCGTATCATTCTTTTGGTCACCATGGCGCTTTGCGTCTTGGCGGGCACCATCTTCATACTTCTTTCGACGCCTGATTACCGCGCTACAGCTTCGGTCGAGGTCGAGGACGTACCCGCAGGAGCGGCGGGAGCAGGAGCAATCCAGCGCCCGGCCGCCCCAGCAGACAATGAAGCGCTGATGCAGACCGAGTTGGAGGTGCTCCGCAGCCGCGCCTTGGCCGAAGATGTGGCTAGCGAGTTGGCGTTGGTTGGTAGCCGAACCTTTTTTGATGGTATGAATGAACGGCGCCCCGAGCGAGGGTCCGGATCGCTCAGCCAGCGGCAGGTCGAAACCGAAGCCGTTATCGGCCTTCTGCGCGACAACCTGGAAGTGGAGTTGCCCGGCAAGAGCCGCGTCATCCGCATCAGCTTCACAAGTGCCGATCCCATATTATCGGCGCGGGTCGCGAACAGTTATGCCGACAGTCTGATCAGAGCGGACCTGAAGCGCGGATTTGAATCTGGCGTTCAGGCCCGACGCTTCCTGTTAGGAGAGCTGGACAATGCGAGACGGGATCTGGAGCGCGCCGAACGGGACCTTGCCGCCTATGCGGCTCAGACTGGGGCGCCTTCAGCGACGGATGTGGATGGAGGCGACAGGTCTACAGACTCGAACGGCACGACCGCGATGCGGCTTGCCCAGTTGAATGCCTTTCGCGCTCAGGCGACCGCAGATCGGATCGCAGCGCAGAAGCGTTGGGAAAGCGCCCGCCTGTCCAGTGTCGAGACGCTGCCCGAAGTGCTGAACAACGGCGCGATGCAGCAGCTGATGACGCAACGGGCGCAAGCGCGGGCAGCGGTGGTGGAAGAGCGGCAGTTTCGCAAGGACGCCCATCCGGAAATGCGGGAGGCCCGGGCGCGGCTGGCTGCTCTGGACGATCAGGCGACTATGATGGCGAACAGCATCCGCGCCTCCTTGCACGAGCAGTTTGAAGTTGCCGTACATGGTGAGAAGCAGATCGAGGCTGAGATCGCAGGCGTGGAGCGCCAGGCGCAGGCAGAGCGTGGACGGGGTGTGCAGATGAGTATCCTGGAGCGCTCAGTCGATACATATCGGCTGCTGCATGACAGCCTGCTTCAGCGTTACCGTGACATGGCATCGCAGGCTGGTTTTCAAGCTGGACGCATCCAACCACTGGACCGTGCCGCCGTCCCTTCACGGCCCTCATCGCCGAATATCGGCATCACGATGCTGATGGCTTCGCTTGGCGGCCTGTTGCTGGGTTTGCTGATGGTCGCGGGACGCCATGTGTTCGACGATGCCGTGACCTCTGCCGATACGCTGGCGGAGCGTGCCAACATGCCGCTGCTGGGGACGGTTCCGGTTACCGACAAGCCGGCGGCGGAAACCTATGTGCCGATTGCATCCTCGCTGTTGCTTGCATCCTCGGCGGGGTTGCCTGCTTCCATCCTGATCACCAGCGCGCAGGAAGGTGAAGGCAAATCTTCGACCGTCCACGCACTGGCTCTCGCCCTTGCCAAGCTCGATCGCCGAGTGCTGGTGATCGACGCTGACATGCGTCGGCCGCGACAGCATGGCCTGTTCCATGTCACGCCCGAACGCGGCCTCAGCGAAGTCATGACGGGACAGGCCAAGGCGGAGGATGTGATCGTCGGTAGCGATGTCCCTGGGGTATCGCTTCTGCCTAGCGGCGCGATCCCGCCTAATCCCGCTGAACTTCTATCCACGTCCGCTTTGGACGTGCTGCTCGCGGCCGTTCAGGGACGCTATGACACGGTGCTGATCGATGCACCTCCGATCTTGGGTGTCCCGGATACATCGCTACTTGCGTCGAAGGCGGAGGCGACAGTATTGATCGTGGAGTGGGGGCGTAACCATCATGGCGGCCTGAGAGTGGCTGTAGACCGCTTGCGCCGGGCGGGCGGCGCCATCATTGGCGCGGTACTGACCAAGCAACAGGGCCGCGCGTTTGAATATGAGTATCATAGGAACGGGTAGGGGCTGACTGTCTCCGTCGCTCCTCATCGAGTGAGGGGCCGGACTTGCGATGTCAGCTAGGGCGTCACCCTCTTGACGCCCGGCATGGTCCGGTTCCATCCTCGCGATGGCTTCCTCGGTCTTTGTCCGCGAATTTTACTGACGCAGCCGTTCAATCGCCTGGGCAAGTGCGACATAAAGCTTGCCCATGTCGGAAGATAGCACCGCTACCCCAAGCGCATTGCCGTCCCGCGCGGAAAGGATGATCCGCAGCATCGATTCGAAGTCGTGGATGTAGCGGTTCACATGCTCCTGGAACTCGGCATCATTGTCATAGTGCAGGGCGATCTCACGCGATTCCCCTGCATCCAGCAACTTGACCGCCCGGCGAGTGAAAACGCCGCGATCGCCCTTGAGATAGGAGGCCCAGGCGGAGTCCGTCACGTCGTTTGACAGAATTTTGGCGACGTCGATCGAGGTGCTGTTGAGCGATTCGATAAGCAGGGCCGATCGGCGCGCAAAATGATCGCGGTCGCGGTCTTCGGCGGCCCGTTCCGCTTCCTCGATACGGGATTGAACGCTCGCACTTGTGTCGGCAATCGTCAGCAACTGCCGCGTAAGGCGATCGGATGCCTGGTGCGCAGCGCGAACAGCCTCCTCCGCGACCTGAGCGAGCTTTTCGATCTGCGCCGTTACCTTGTCATCGACTGCCTGCTGAAGGGCGGCCTCGCTGGCTTCAGCAAGAGACTGCGCGGCGTCCGGGATGGCACGGCCTAGTGCTTGGCGCGCTCGCTCGGCAGCTTGATCGGCGGTATCCTTGACGCGCAGCAATGCGGTCACCAGCAATGGGCCAGCGCCTTCGGTGATCCGCGTCGCGTCCTGATGAGCGTGATCGAGTGCGGTGCGCAGCTTCTCAACCAGTTCGCGGTTGGCCTCGACCCCGCTTTGCGTGCTTTCCAGCCATTCGGTAAGGCGGCGGCCCTGACCGCGCAGCAGTTCCTCAGCCTCTTGGGTGCGGCCGACCAGCGCTTCGGAAATGGCCTCCAGCCGTTCCATTTCCGGTGCTGCGCTATCAAGCAGTTCGCGGCTCGTGGAAATGCGCGTGTCGAAGCGCTGCAATGCGGCGGGGAAGGTTTCGTCCAGTTCCCGGACGCTCGAATCAAGGGCGACAAGAAGGGTTTCGGCACAACTGATCAGCTTTTCCGCCGTCACCCCACCGGCAGCGAGGGCGTCATCGATCCGCTGTGTTTCAACGGTGAGGCGGGAAAGTGCTTCGGTAAGCCGATCGTTGCGCGACAAGGCGCTTTCTTCCAGCGCCGCAAATCGCGACTGCGCGCTTTCGATGGCCTCGCCAAGCGTGTCATGCAGACCGGACACGAGTGCGCGTTGCCCTTCGACCAGATCATTGATCTGGTGGAGGCGGCTTTCGACCTCGCTCATGTGATCGGAAATGGCCGAGACGGTTTCGTCGCCGATGCTCTGGATATCGCCGCGTGAGCGCGTCACCAGCGCGTCGAGAGCCTCCGCCTGTCGCGCCAGACCCTCTTCAGTGAAGGTCACGCCTTCCTTCGCGCGGGCGAAGGCGGCTTCAGTGCGTTCACGAAGTTGAGTTTCGATCTGTTCGGAGTCATGTGACAGAGCAGCGAGAGCGTTCTGGCTCGTTGCGGCAATGCCCGCCTGTGCTGTTTCAACGAGGGCGCGGAGCGCCTCAGCTTGCGCTGCTAGATCACGATCGGCCGCCGCCATGCTCTGCTGTGCATGCGCCACCGTCGTTTCAAGGCGCTGCCGAACGTCACCTTCAACCCGGTCAAGGTTTTGCGTGAGCAATTCGATCGTCGCTTCGGCACTATTGGTTATGCCAGCGCGTGCGCGTTCCAGCAGGCTGGCGAGGGTGCTTGCCTGCCGATCCAGTTCAGCTGCTCCTTCCTGCATCGTCAGGCGGGCGCTTTGCGCTGTGGCGTCGATCCGCCCAGCCGCAATGTCGGCCATGCCGTTCACTTCCTCGGTCGCGGAGCGGGTAGCCTCCTGCAACTGGGTGAGCTGGCTCGACAGGCTCTTCGTAGCGGTCAGTGTGCGGGCGCGGGCATCGTCGGACAGTTCGCCAAGAGCGTGAAGCCGAGCCTCCAGCGTGTCGATCCGTTCCGCCAGCGCATGGCCGTTATCGATGATCTGCGCTGCCATGCGACTGGCCCGATCCTCCAGTTCCGGCATGGCAGAGATCAGGGCATCCATGCGCGTAACGAGGGCGGCTCCTGCGCGCTCGGCAGCTTCCGCCTTTTCGGTCGTGCTGTGGGCGCGACTGGCGATAAGTTCGGCAGAGGCCTCCATATTGCTGCTGGCGGCCGCGCCATAGCTGTCGAGCAGTTCGGCCTGGTCCTGCATGGCTTCGCGGGCGGTAGCCAGCTGATTGTTAATGCGGCTGAGCCGGGCTTCCAGCTGTTCCGCCTCCGCGTGTAGCGCGCGCGCCGTGTCGAGATAGCGGCGCAACTCGGCTCGGCTGGTGCGAGCGAGCAGCAGATAGCAGACGCCAAGCCCCACGACCGGCAGCAATATGGTCGTGATCAGGCCAGGCCACGCAGCAGGGCCTGCCTGCCATTGGTTCGTCGAGACTGTCGCCCATCCAGCAAAGCCAAGCCACAGCAGAGCTGCGAAGCCGAATATGGCCTGCGTCCGCCGACTGAAAGGATCGCCGTGCTCCTCCGCCTCGACGTCGCTGTCATCGACGACCTGCTCCAACAGCAGTGTATCGTCCTTCCGCGACTCGTCAGAAGTCGCGATGCTTTTGTCTCGCCAAAATTCGACGATGGTGCTGCCCCCGGTCATGACCCCATCCTACCATCTTTTCAGCGCAACAAAATGCCCTGTTACCAAAACTTAACGCAAGCCCGATAGCGTTCGGCCCATGTCATACGATCCTGGTGCCCTGAATGCTGCTCTTGCTGCCGCTGTCGGCGAAGATTTCACGCTGATCGCGGACCTTCGTGTGGCCTTCATGGAAAGCGCCGAACGCCAGCTGGACCTCCTCCGCAATGCGCAGTCCGACGCGAACTGGGAAGTCGCATCATGGCGGCTGAAGGGGTTGGCGGCGAGTTTTGGCCTTACGCACCTCATGGCATTGGCTGATGAGGCAGCGGATTGTGCAAGGGGCGATCCCCGCATTCTTCGTCAATTGCGGATGGCGATTGACCGTCTTCAGCAGACCTGAATCGCAGCATGCTTGCGTGATGGCGGCAGCCTTGCGAAAAGGCAGGTTCACACAAGAACGGGTCAGTTCCATCTCAGCATGACTTTTGCGGCCATTCTCAGCGCCAGCCGGGCGTCCAGCGATTCTTCGGCGGTCCTTCGCGCCAGCCTGCATTTTGCGGGGCAGACGCTGGTTGAATATCAGGCGCGGCAGGCCGCCCGGGCTGGGGCGGATCGCATCATGATACTCGTGAGTGTCATAACGCCCGCCCTTTCACAGGCTGTGGACAGGTTGAGTGCCGACGGGATTTCTGTCGCCCTGGTTCGCGATATGGTGTCCATGGTCCGGGACGCGCCGCGCGATGCCGATGTGGTCCTGGTTGCTGACGGGGTCGTCATTGCGCAGAGTCATTTCGATGCCATAGCCGAGCGTGAGGGCAACGCCCTTCTGGTCACGGATGACAGTCATGCCAGTGCTCCGCTGGAACGGATTGATGCAGGTCAGCGATGGGCTGGCCTGGCCCGGATCAGTCCAGACCTGCTTTTCGGCACGCTCGACATGATCGGCGATTGGGACCTGTCGCTGACATTGGTTCGCGCGGCGGTGCAGAATGGCGCTCGCCGAATCACTGTTCCACAGGATGATCTGCTGACGGGGCGCGTAGCGCTGGTCGATGGGCAGGCGCAGGCGGATCTGGTCGCTCAAGCGGTGATGTCCGCCGGTTCGTCGGCGAAGAGAATGCGCGGCTTGGCTGAACATTATATTCTTTGCCCGGCCGCTCGATTGTTCAGTCCCGCCCTGATGCGCACCCAAGTCCCGGCGGCACAAGTGCGCATTGCAGCCATGGCTTTGGGGGCGATTGCCCTAGTGCCGATAGAGTTGCTTTGGCCCGCGACGGGGTTCCTTTTGTTATTGCTGGCATTAGGGCTCGCGGAAATCGCGGATCGGCTGGATGAACTGGCCCTTCGATCGCCACCGGCTGGATGGACCGCATTCGTTGTCCCCTTCTTCGCGGTTGGCGGGATATCCCTCGCAGGAGGGAGCGTGCTTGCGACATGCCTCGCGCTGCTGCTTGCCATCATTCAATTTGCTGACCGCTGGAACAGGACGGGGGGAGCGAGGGCCTGGATGATCTTCACGCCCGCAAGCGCGGTGATCCTTCTGTTACTGACGACTTCGCTGGGCGCGGCGATGATGGGTTTTCAAGTCGCAATGCTGGCCGCCATAGCATCCGCAGGTGCGATCATCCTGCGCAAACCCGCCTGATATATTTCGCGCATAGGGTTTAGTGCATTTTAAGGACGTGCGGCTATGTTGGCCGCCATGAGCGCCTTTTCGTTCCTTACCGGACCAACGGCGGCGGACAGTTGGCCTGCGGCACCCGTCCTGGCCGGCATGTCCGCCGTGCCCGTAGGTCATGCCATTGATCTGGCATTTTTCTTTCCCAATGAAGGGCGGGAACGTCACGATGCGCTGATGGCCGAAACGCGGCGCCATCTGGGCGGCTGCGTCGCTGGCATCGAACAGGCCCTGCGATTCGCGCTTGACCGGCCAGATGTGATGAGCCTGCTGGCGCAGCAACCCGAAGCGATTTGTTGGCCGACCATTTGCGCTCAGCCAACATTGCTAGGCCCGGCGTTGCTCTCTCACATGCAGATGCGTGCAGGTGTTACGCTATTGCTGCGGCAATTTGGGCAGCCAGACGATCGATTGGACGAGACAGAAGCAGAGATCATCTTTCCCACCGATGATCCAGCCGTGACTGAAGCGCTTGCCGCCCTTGCCATGGCGGAGGGGCGTTGGTTGACGCTGGGCGGGGAAGACGAGCCGATGCAGCCGGATATTCCCGCCGAACATTATGCCGAACTCCTATGGACCGCTGCCGCATGCCTGATGGCTGTCGTTCAGCGGACGTCGTTATTGGATGCTGGAGAAATCCTTCCTGCAGTCGAAAAAGCTGGGTGGGCCTTATTGGCCGAACATGATGAGAGTCAGAGCCCGATCGCAGCGGCAGACAGGTTGGTGCGCCGCCTGGGTGAACGTGCCGACATGCCTGAGTTGCTGGGCGCTGCTCTGGGCCAGCGGCGATTCCTGCTATTTGCATCCCTCGCGGCTCGGCGATTGCGCATGGATAGCGCGCATGTGGCTGACATATTGGTGATGGGGCCGGTGCCTGAACTAGCTGCGCTTTGCCGGTCACTGGGGGGATCGGATGCCGACTATCGTCATCTGCTGATGGCATTGCGCCCTGTCCGGCCCTCTCTCACGGACGCTGCAATCATCGTAGAGGCGGAACGGTATCAGGCGTTGACAGAGGCGCAGGCGGACGGTTTGGTGAACGCATTACGCGCGCCTCGGGCACTGCGTGCGAAAATCGATCATTTGCGGCGGATCACTGTCTGATGAATATGCCGGTGCATCCTGCCATTATCCGCGCGACTGTAGCGGCGAATGGATTGCTGTTGAGCGCGGATGCGCCTTTGCTGGCCTTGCAGCGTGAGGCGGGCTCCGATCTTGGCGCCGTGCTGGCCATTCCTCAATTGGCGGCGCTAGCGCGGCTTGCGTCGCGCCTCTCTGTTACCGTTTCACGATCGGTCACGGCGGCCGCGGAGCGCGGTGACATCGACATGTGGGTGCGGGCAAAACCAGAAGCTGACGGCGTGCAGATATCCGTGATCGAATGGAATGAGCGGCCAGCGACTGCCGCTCCTGTCGACATGATGCGTCGGGAAGCTGATATTGCGGCCGTCTCGGAAGGCTGGACCTGGCAGATCGACACGCAACTGCGGTTCCAGATGGTGTTGGAAGGAGCAGGGCCGGAAAGTGCCTTGCCCCAGCAGCCTCCGATACCCGGTAGTCGTCTGACCAGCTATTTCGAATTGCGGCCGGATGAGGAGGGTGACCTCGCCATTCTGCGCGGATTTGCGCAGCGTCGCGCCTTCCGTGACCAGATCGCGACCTTGATTGCCGAACCTGAGCAATGTTTTCGGCTTTCGGGCTTCCCGATGTTCGATCTGGCGGGGCAGCTATTGGGTTACCGGGGCAAGGCATTTCCATTGGACCGAGCCATTCTGGCCCCTCATGTGCCGCCTGCGCCCGCCGTTGTCATATATCCGGCAGAGTTCGGGCGGCGCCTGGATCGTTCCCTGCGCCAGCCATTGGGCCGGATCATCGCCAATGCGGATTCGATCAACGCGCAGTTCGATGGGCCGTTGCGCCCGGACTATGCGGGTTATGCTTCCGACATCGCGGCAGCCGGACGTCATCTGATGGCGTTGATCGATGATCTGGCGGACTTGCAGGCGATCGACAGGCTGGACTTCACCGTTGCGACCGAGGATGTGGACCTGGCCGATATTGGACGACGGGCCGCAGGGCTGTTTGTGGTCAAGGCGATGAGCCGCAAGATCAAGCTTTTCCCACCAGAGGCGGAGCACAAAACCGTTGCGACGGGTGAATTCCGGCGCGCGCTGCAAATCCTGATGAACCTCGTCGGCAACGCCGTGCGCTACGCGCCCGAGGATAGCGAAGTGCGGATAGAGACTGGCGTCGATGACGGACGAGCCTGGATCGCTGTCATGGATCAAGGAGCAGGTGTCCCGGAAGATAGTCGAGAGCGCATCTTCCAAAAGTTCGAACGGCTCGGCCGGAGTGATCCTGGCGGTAGCGGTCTTGGCCTCTATATCTCTCGCCGACTTGCGCTTGCCATGGGTGGAGACATTCAGATCGGTGATGCCCATGGTGGGGGTGCGCGATTTACGCTGACGCTACCGGCAAGCAGCTAGAATAAAAAACGGCGCCGATTTGGCGCCGTTCCTTTTTTATCGGCTGACCGCGATTAGCGTTGGCTAACCGGGACATAGTCGCGCTCTGCCGGGCCGGTGTAGAGCTGGCGCGGACGACCAATCTTCTGCGCTGGGTCAGAAATCATCTCATTCCACTGCGCGACCCAGCCAACGGTGCGGGCGAGAGCGAAGAGCACCGTGAACATCTCGGTCGGGAAGCCGATCGCCGACAGGATCACGCCCGAATAGAAGTCCACATTCGGGTAGAGCTTCTTTTCGATGAAGTAAGGATCGTTGAGTGCGATCTGCTCCAGTTCCTTGGCGACGTCAAAGACGGGATCGTTGACGCCCAGCTTTGCCAGGACGTCCTTTGCCGTCTTCTGCATGACGGTCGCGCGCGGATCGTAGTTCTTGTACACGCGATGGCCAAAGCCCATCAGGCGGAACGGATCATCCTTGTTCTTGGCGCGGGCGATATATTCCGGAATGCGGTCCACCGTGCCGATCTCGCGAAGCATGTTGAGCGCGGCTTCGTTCGCGCCGCCATGGGCCGGACCCCAGAGGCAGGCGATGCCAGCGGCGATGCAAGCGAAGGGGTTGGCGCCCGACGAGCCAGCGAGACGGACGGTCGACGTCGACGCGTTCTGCTCATGGTCAGCATGCAGGATGAAGATCTTGTCCATCGCGTCCACGATGACCGGATCGGGCTCATATTCCTCGGCGGGGACCGAGAAGGTCATCCGCAGGAAATTGGCGGTGTAGCTGAGGTCGTTGCGGGGATAGACGAAAGGCTGTCCCACCGAATATTTGTACGCCATGGCCGCGATTGTCGGCATCTTGGCGATCAGGCGGTGGCTGGCGATCTTGCGCTGTTCCGGATCATTGATGTCCGTCGAGTCATGGTAGAATGCGGACAGAGCGCCGACCACGCCGCACATGATGGCCATGGGGTGCGCGTCGCGGCGGAAACCGCGATAGAAGGTGGTGAGCTGCTCGTGCACCATGGTGTGGCGCGTGATCGTGCGGGTGAAATCTTCCAGATCCGCCTTCGAAGGCAGTTCGCCATTCAGCAGGAGGTAGCTGACTTCCATAAAGCTGGATTGTTCTGCCAGCTGATCGATGGGATAGCCGCGATGCAGCAGGATGCCGGCGTCGCCATCGATATAGGTCAGGCCGGAATCGCAGCTGGCCGTAGAGGTGAAGCCCGGATCATAGGTGAACATGCCGGTGTTGGCGTAGAGCTTGCGAACATCGATAACCTTGGGGCCGACGGAACCGCTCAGGATACCATAGTCCTTGGTATCGCCGCCGACTGTCAAAGTGGCATTATTGTCCGACATCTCGTTCTCCTTAATTGCCAACAGCGCGCGATGCCTGCCTGGCATCCGCGAGCCGCTCCAAGCTCCTGTCTTTTCCAAGAAGGAAAAGGACATCAAATATCCCCGGCGAAACCGTGCGACCGGTCAGCGCCGCGCGTAGCGGTTGAGCGACTTTGCCCAGCCCCAATCCGACTTCCTCTGCCACGCGGCGGATCGCTTCCTCGATCGCTTCGATCGTCCAGGACGGGACGGAATCAAGAGCGTCGGCGGTCTTCCCCAGCAGCTCGCGCGCCGAGTTGTCTAGCAGAGCAATAGCCTTGTCGTCAAAATCCAGCGGGCTTGCCTTGAACAGGAACTCGGCGCCCTCGGCAATCTCGTTAAGTGTCTTCGCGCGTGGCTTGAGCGAAGGCATGGCTTGCGCAAGAAGCGCCATCGCCTCGGCCGACGGGGTCGTGCCGAGCCGTTGCGCCACGCGTGGCAGCACCAGTTTCGCCAGGCGCTGGTCATCCGCCTCGCGCAGGTAGAATGCATTGAGATTTTCAAGCTTCTTGATGTCGAAGCGGGAGGGCGATCGGCCGACGCCGCTTATGTCGAACAGCTCGATTGCGCGATCTCGTGAGATGGTTTCTTCGTCGCCATAGCCCCAGCCGAGACGCAGAAGATAATTGAGCACGGCTTCGGGCAGCATGCCCATCTCGTCGCGATAGGCATCGACACCCAGCGCTCCGTGTCGCTTCGATAGCTTTGCGCCGTCCGATCCGTGGATCAAAGGAATATGGGCATAGACCGGCTCTTCCCAGCCCATCGCCTTAATAATGCCGAGCTGACGAAACGCATTGTTCAGATGATCGTCGCCACGGATTACATGTGTGATACCCATGTCGTTATCATCGACAACGACGGCGAGCATATAGGTTGGCGTGCCATCGGAGCGGAGCAGGATCATGTCATCCAGTTCCGCATTCTGCACGACGACCCGGCCCTGGACCGCATCCTCGATGACCGTCTCGCCTTCGCGCGGCGCCTTGAGCCGAATGACGAACGGAGCATCGGCCGGAGCTTCCGAAGGATCACGGTCCCGCCAGCGGCCATCATAACGCATCGGCTGCTTTGCGGCGCGCTGCTGTTCGCGCAGTTCAGCCAGTTCTTCGGGGTTCGCATAGCAGCGATAGGCATGGCCTGCCGCTAGCAACTGGTTGGCGACCTCTGCGTGCCGCTGCGATCGCTCAAACTGAAAGACGGCGGGCTCGTCGCCTGCAAGGCCGAGCCATTCAAGGCCGTCGAAGATCGCGGCGACAGCTTCCTCTGTCGAACGGGCGCGATCGGTATCTTCAATGCGCAACAGGAACTTGCCGCCATGGTGCCGGGCGAATAACCAGTTGAACAACGCGGTGCGCGCGCCGCCGATGTGAAGAAATCCCGTGGGCGATGGCGCGAAACGGGTTACCACCTGCTTGTTCAAACCCGTTGCACTCACCGCTTTAATCCTCGACATCCGCCTTGCTCATTCATGAACGCGACGCCCCCTAGCATGGCTTTTGAGCCACGACAAACGTCCGTTGCGCCGATAATAAGGCGCAGCGGCCATCAGCTTTTCGCGCGCTTGGAACAGGCATTGGAGGCTGAGCGGGAGCAACTTGCGCTTTGGGTGCCGGTGGGCCTTGGATTGGGCATTGCGGCTTGGTTCTTTCTACCTAACCAGCTGACTTGGTTGTCTTTTTGCTGTTGCGCGATTGCGATTGCGAGTGGCGGGCTGATGTTGCCGGAGGGCGGCCGGATACGCCATGCGATCATATTGGGCGGTCTGCTTGCTGCGTCAGGTTGCCTGTTGATATGGGGGAAAGCCCTGATTGTCGGCACGACCGCATTGTCGCGTGCGGCATTTGTAGAAGTGACTGGCGAAGTCAGGTCAGCCGATACGGTGCCCGCGCAGCAGATGAGTCGCGTATCGATCCGTCCGATCGACATGTCTGCGCTGCCTTCCCTGATCCGGGTGAACATAGCGGCGGCGGACCTACCCCAAGGGGTCGGTAAAGGTGCGATCATTCGCTTTCGCGCCCGGTTGATGCCTCCTGCCGAAGCGAGCCTGCCCGGCAGCTATGATTTTTCGCGGCGCGCTTATTTTCAGGGGATTGGGGCAACAGGACGCGCGCTCAAGCCCATCGTCGTGCTACGACCATCAATGGAGGCGCCGCCTCTGCGCAATCGTCTTTTCGCGCATATATTGAAGAATGCAAATGGCGACGGAGCGGGGATCGCCGCAGCGCTGGCGACGGGGGATCAGGGCGCCATCAGCGAGGCGGACGCCGACGCGATGCGCCGCAGCGGCCTTGCCCATCTGCTTTCGATCAGCGGGCTGCACGTCACCGCCCTTATCGGCGCGGTCATTTTTCTACTGATGCGGATCATGGCGCTTAGTCGGCGTGCGGCGTTGGATCGGCCATTGATGCTGATCGCTGCGGCCGGTGGCGCGCTGGCGGGCCTAGGATATACTTTGCTGACCAGTGTGTTACAGGAGTCAACGCACTAAAAGCCGCAGAAAACCGCGATTTACAGCATCGCCCGCAAATTGCGCCACAGGGTCAGCGCCATTTGGACAGTGCCCAACAGCGTCAGCCCTGCGACGACAGCAACCTCAAAATAGAAAAAAATCCGCCTCATCACTTCCCTTTGTAAAGCGGTCCTCGCTGTGCGTCCCACTCAACCCTGTTCCGTAGGAAATGTGGGCACCATTCCCAATCATAGGGCACCCATTTTTCCTTCTCGTCCTCGCTCATCGCGTTCCATTCCTTATCGCACGGCTCAGCCAAGGCGATAATGTCGTGGCGGACCTGACTTGTGCCTCGCTCGTCCCAATAGGCTTTCCATAGAGGGTCTTCCCTGTGGCAAACCATCTCTTCCCAAAGACACAGCGCCGCTTCTACAAGCACCTCTGAAAACTCATTTTTCACGTTTCATCCTCCATAGTTGGGGAGGACGGTCAAGCATCGTCGTTCTTTTTCGCAATCTGATTATCAGGGATAGAAATGGCTAAGCACCCAGCGGATTATTCTGACGAGCACCTCAAGGACGTTATTGAGAAATATCGTCAGCGTGGAGCAACCACTGGTGCGGCCTATCCACTCGTGGATTTTCTACGGGTTCGTGAACAGCGTCAGGCGCTTGGGCTTGGACCGCGTGGGTTGGCGCTCAATATCGTCCGCATTGCGAAGCAATCAAAGAATGGGCGAGCCGCATACAGCGATGTTTGGCACTGCTATAACGACGGCCCTCTGCCTCAAGGCAATCACTGGATTAAGCAGTTCATCAAGCCGTTTGACGATCTGGTAACAGCCTGTGTGGCCATGAAATTGCCACTCATCACGACGCTCATCACGGAAAAGGATAAGACGATCCAATCGCCAGATGGGATTCGCAATCTGTGGGATTTCGCTGTCGCTAACGATGTGGCTGTAGGCAACTCACCAGAAGCATACGTGCGAATGCAGGCGGTGGAAGCTGCTCAGCTTTCGATTGAAGACATTGAAGAGGCGTTTGCTGCTTACGCTTAGCTGCAAATGAGCATTAAAGCGGCAGAGGCAGTTGGTTAGGGTCTGCCTCTGGCTTGGGACTAAGACGCTCAATGATCGTGGCAGCAAGGGTATCTGCTGCCCGTTCACGCATACGCTCATCGCGCATGGTAAGGCCAACTCTGGCCCAAGCAGGAGCGTTCAATATTATGTCAGTGAGCGATTCGCGTTCCATGCTCGCATGAGAACAAATTAGGAACATATTGGCAAGGCAGTTGCGACGGGGGGATAGAATATGTGGTGGATTTTAGGTCTGATGGCGGCTGCTGGCCTCATCGTCTTTTTTCGTAACGGACCTAACGCCGTATGGGGAACGGCAACGGTCGCAATCGTCATTGGCGCAGTGGTTGCCTTTTTTAGCGGCTGGCCAATGTGGGATACCATCTGGAAATCCGTCATCATTGGCGCGCTCATAGGCACTGTGTTTGAGGTGCTTCCTCGTTTGACTGGCGGCAAAACACGAGGCCAGTAAGATCGCCTCAGTGGCGCGGCGCTTCCAGCACAACGCCGTCAACAAACAGCAAAACGCTATCTGGCAGCTTGCGGAAGAACACCGTTTCCCCGTCATATTCAAACTCGCCATCAGTGGCGTTCCAAAAGCGGGGGTCAAGGTCGAGATATTCCGTCACGTCTTGAATAAGCTGTTGCATGGTGCAGTTCCTTTGTAACTGCCAATCCATCTAAACAGGTCGTTCAAGGCGTCGATATAGAAACAGGCTTATTTAGAGGTAAAATATGTTGCCTCTTTCGGATAAATCTCACTTTCAGACGTAAACGCAAACTGCCCTACAACGCACAAAGCACCTGCAATTAAAATTAACTTCTCCCACGGCTTAAACATAACATTCTCCTTTAAGTTAGAATGTCATTCTGAACTAACGAGTCTTGAAGTCGATACCTTCAATGCCTTTTTCTATCGCAATCAAGAAAGATAGCTTTAAGTGAGTCTGTTGGCACAAACAAAGGAGCCAACAGATGGACTGGAAAAATATGATACGCGCTGCTGACGTTCTCAAGCTGCATGATAACTGGAAAGAGCAGCAGCCGTTGAAAGGAACGGCAGGAGAGCGGGATTTTGAGCCTGTCGTGAAGCTGTTTGGTGGGGCTATCACGATCCTCCTAACTGAGTGCGACGAGGACGGCTTAGCCTTTGGCATTACTGACTTGGGGTTTGGATGCCCTGAGATGGGATATGTCTCGATGGACGAGTTAGCAGCCGCCCGCATTGGTGGAGTTTTCCGTCTGGAACAGGACTTGTATTTCCAGCCTGATAAGACGCTCTCAGCCTATGCGGCAGAAGCAAGGGCGGCTGGAAGCCTCAAAGCCTAACACTCACAAAAAAGCCCGCCTCAGTCGTATCTGGGGCGGGTATTTCTTTGGCTGCTTAGTCAGGGTCGAAGAGGTCTGCCAATGCGCGGTAATGGGCTGCAATCTGCTGCTCCTTACCCTGTAGCGGCGGGGGCGCGATTTTCACCGCGCTTGGGTTAATGACGAGCGGCTTTGGCCCTTGGAAGTCATCAAGCGCCGTCTTTGACGCTTCGCCAATGTCCTCAGTCTCTTTGATGAAACTCATGCTGATGGCTGGGCCTGGATGCTCTGCTATCTGCTGTCCGCCAGCCAGCTTGACGAGGAATGTTGGTGTGCCGCTGCCGTGGCTCAGACCATAGACGCCAAGCTGATAGGCAAGGACGCCAGCGATACGCATATAGCGGCCTACGTCTGGCTCGAACGCAAGTGGGAAAAATAGGCTGATGCCTGGCCCGCTTCTGCGCTCTGTTTCCACAAGCAGATAATGCCAAGGCATGTCGTTGAGCGCCGCCACAAGGTCTTTGGCATAGCGCAACTCATATTCTAAAATGATGCCCGTGAGTTTCCTCACGCCTTGCTTATTGTGTTTTCCTGCTGGGTCGTAGCTGTTCAATGACCAGTATGTTGGAACGGTCTTATCCTGCGGTATAAGGTCACAGATGGCTTGGAAGGTGTCTTTAATATCACCTATTTCAATCTCTAAATCTCTGGACGGTTTGATTTCGGTGGAGGCTTTGAAGCCAGTTAGATGGAGTGTCATATAAAAATCCTCATAAACAAACGTAACAAAGCGTCACGCTTCAAGGATATTTATTGACTTCTACCCTTTCAGGGCTTCTTAGCCCCTTTCGTGTATAGATCGTCCATTATCTGCTGCTCCAACTCGCATATGAATGGCGTTGGATATGGATCATCCAGCAGCTTCATTATCTTGTCGAAGTGCTGATGATCCTCAACGATGCGGAATATGAGCCGTCTCTTTTTCATCGCTTGATTAGCTTCCCTATGTCAGCCAGTCCTTTGCTGCCTGCGATGCTGCCAAGGATGATGAACACCACGTTCCAAAAATCCTGTGGGAAAGCGGCGAGGGCGCTTGCGTAGGCCAGCAGTGTGGTTGGATTGAACCAGCCCACGACAAAGAGGATCACCAGCAGGAAAAACGCTGTGGGCCTTGGCCAACGCATGATGCCCGTAGCCATGCCGTCATTGTCAGTCAGCGGCCTGAATGCGCTGATAACCTTCTTAATCCTATCTTTGATTGCCTGGAACATGCAGATATTTATTGGCAAACAAAAACCCCTCCAGCTTTCGCTAAAGGGGTTCCTGAACATAAACAAACTGTATCAATTATGACTACTCTTTGAAAACTATGGTCACAGCCTTCAATACTATTTAGTATTTCGGTGAAAAATCCGCGTTTTCTGCTAAATGCGACCATTCAGCTATACCTATAGCTGACTGCTGAAATCAGCGATTTACAGGGCTTTGAAACCCCCAGAATACGGGGGTTTTTCGCGGGCGATTTCTGCGATTTTACGATTTTTCCAGATTTTTGCGAGAAGTAGGAATTTCGTGAACGCAAACATCGGTCAAACATAAGTCAAACACGAGTTAAACATAAGTCAAACGTCGGTCAAACATCAGTTAAACAAAAATGCCCTTCAAACTCGCAGAAATCAGCGGTTTCTCAGCCTCTATAATGTAAAATAATATAAAATAAAATATCATGAAGCGCATTATTCTTCGTCGCTTCGCTCTCCATTTAAGCGCCAGCGGCGCTCATAAAATACGTCGAGAAAATCATGGGAGTCAATTAACATTATCATGCTCGTTGAAAACTCGCCTTCATTACGCTCGCTTAAAACTCGCTCCATTTTCGGCTTCGCAGTCTGGAAGCACATTAAGACATTAGGCTTCGCCCAGGCGAGTATCTAAATGAATGGCGGCGCGTAAATATCGACTTGGACTGCGAAATATGCTACATTTTAGCAGTAAAATATAAATAGAATGTGGGCAGCAATTGTCCCGAATTTCCAGATTCCTTTCGTTGAATTGCTGCCCATAGCGCGAAAGGATGGAAACGGGCAAAGATACGACTGGAAACGTATCTCATAAAATCAACGAAGGGAAAACTGTATAAGTGACTAAGCAAATTAATTGGGTCAGTCTCGCCCGTAAAATTATAGACAAACAAGATTCAAAGCTGAGCAGCGATGCTAAGACTATCCGCTATATCCAATCCTACATTGATACATTGCTGGACAAAGGCAGTCTCACAGAGAAGCAATCTGCTGGGTTGATCCGCAATATCGACATTCACCTTGGCGTCTCAATCCCAGCACAGATTGTCAAAATAGGCCGCACGACCGCTTGGAAATGGAAGAAGCAGGGCGTTGCCGCTGCCCCTAAACCTGTCCAACCGCTGACCGCTGAGGATCACTGGCAGGCGCTTTTGGGGCACTATGGCAGCTTGGAAGCTGTAGCACATGCCGCCGTAGATCGCTTGGAAGGCAATGCTCAGCCAGCAAGCACACCAACAGGCCCAGCGCCGAAGGATGCTGCTCAGAAGCCCTTAGATCGTAATCAGCAAGTGACTGTCAGCATTTGGGAAGGTTCAGGCTTTGGCTCTGGCAACCTCGATTACAAGGATGGCAGCAAGGAGCATGTCGTTTTCCATGCGCCTCTTGAGGCTAAGAAGAAGCTGGAAAAGGCAGGCGCACCAGACAGCCTATGGCGGTCCCTCCAGATTGCGCTGGACGGCATGGACGACTGTGACATTCAGCTTGGCATTGTCCACGGCGAGAAAGACCCAAAGGGCAAGAAAACGCCCAGCAACAATGACTGTATCGTGGTCAAGGCTACCCCACGCAGCAACCCAGCCAAAAAATCAGTGACATTCGTTCAGTCCGCTCGCCCAATAACAGCTCTTGCTGGCACGGATAACTGGACAAAGAGGAAAAGCGCTCACCCAGACATCAAGGGCTTCGTTGAAGGGCTGGTGGCATAATGTCGCTGCTTGGGTTAATGGATGAACTAAAGGACGAGTTCAATGGCGTAGTTCAAGGCAAACGTGCTACCGCGCTTATAAAGGCGATTTCTACAGTCTGCCACGAATGCAAGCTGATGGCAGACCACGAAAATGAAAATTGGGAAGCTATACTCGATTCCTTTGAGCATTATGAACTATCGGCGATTAGACGCACTGCATCCAACGAGATGTTTGTTGGGGTCAATGAGGGCCACATAGCGTCATACGATTTCAGTTGGTATGATACTCGTAGCGACACAGCAGGTTATCAAAAGAGCGGCCATATCTCGATTTTAGCTTTCTCGCGCAGCCATTGGACGACTGCCTACCAGATAGTGAGGTAGAACGCTGCCAGAGCGCGCATCCCAATAAATACGGAATGAAAACAGTCCCCTCATTCCCACCGCATGACCTGATAGATTTGTATCTGCGCTCAGGCTTCAACCAAGGCATCAAGAACGATCGCCAGCTTGCTTATTTTGCCCGCCAACTCAAATCCACGCCTGAGATAGTGGAACAGGCCATATTGGACCTGGACGGCAGCGGGTTCCTGAATGGCATGGGACTGCGCCGTCTGCGCGCCATATACCGCCGTTTCAGAGATAAAGACGTGGACCTTGACGATATGATTGACCGTCCAGAGTGGAAGCAGATTGGACAGGAGTTATGCTGGCTGTGTAAAATGGGTTTCCTCGATCTTGAGGGGATTGGAGATAGCGAAGCGGCTATAAATCCCGCTCTGGAAGGCTACCCCAAGCAGACATTCTTAGGCCGTGTTCGCTATCAAATCAGGGAAGTTTAACCTTCTTTACGTGGCAAACGGTCCCGTATGTCCATCAAATTATCCATGATCGTTTTATTGCTGTTTTTCAGTTCACCCAATGACTCGCTGATATGACTGTGATTGGTTTCCAGCACCGTTAGCCTGCGTTCGTGATCGTCCAATGTGGATTTTGCCGCCTGCATGGCTTTCGCCTTTCCTTCCAAATCCTCAACACGGCCAACCAGCTTTTCAGTGTCAGCAGCTTCCTTTTTGGTGCGGTCGCGCCACCAGCTATAGCCTTTGATGATGGCGAACAGAGCGCCAATGAAAAGAAGGACGGGCATAAAGCTGAGGGCGGTATCGTAAGGGGTGGGCATAACCACAGTTGGCGGAACGTGTGTTCCTGTCGTTGTCGTTAGTTCTGTGGTCATGCTTCAATGGTCCTCCTATTTCCATTATTTAAGAGAAACCACTGAAACCTATGACATTTATACCGCTGGACCAGTGAGGTTGAAGCAATCAATCGTCATGATGGATTGAAGTGTGCCGCTATTATTGATGTTATACCCAAAGCCAATTCTGTCGGCTCTGTTGTCCAAAAAGTCCGTTACGCCTGTTGAGCCTACTTGGAGCCAGTTTTTGCCATCATGGCTGACATAGAACGTTAGCGTTGAGCCAACGGATGATGCTCGATAGAAAGTTGGCTGACTTCTGAAAGCCTGCATATCGAGGCCACCGCCATAACTGGTCAAGCTATTAAAGAAAATTACTCCAAACGGAGCATATTCATTGTTTTGCCCGCATATAATTAGCTTTCCGCTGACGCTATCCATCAGGATAAAACCTGCTTTTGTATAGTTTGCGTCATTCATCAATATAGGCGCGTGAACAACTAAGTCCCAATCAAGTGCCTTGTTGCTCAATGTCCTGTAGGCGATACGACTAATATCACCGGCGGTCGTGTTTGGGCCTGAGTTTACCATCAAACCAACGTCAGTATCATCAGCAATTGTGAGGTTGGTTGCGTCACCGCTCAGTAGCGTGAACTGGCTCGCCAATGGCGGATTGAAATACCAAGGTTGGCTGGAGCCACCGCCACCTGATGGTGTTTGCCAAGCGGTATTGAAATCAGTCCCATCAACTTTGATTAGAACCTGTCCAGTCGTCCCGCCTGTTGGAACGCCTTGGCCGTTGGAGCCTGCTGCACCAGCGTCGCCAGTGTCTCCCTTGTCGCCCTTCGCGCCTTGTGCGCCATCAGCACCATCTTGGCCGTCCTCGCCATGTAAACTGGCCAGCCAAGCAGCCTCATCACCCGCAAAGCCATTATCAACGGCAATCTCATATGCGGATTTTCCGTTCTCGCCTGATCCGCCACCACCACCGCCATTTGGATTGCGAAGGGTCACTGTCGCAACGGAGTCATCGTCAATGGGAGCATTGTAGGCGACAATGAAGTCATCTGAGAAGGCAACGCGATCAACGCCCATGCCAGCAGGATCGCCAGCAGCATCAAATCCATCAATCAATGAGTAATGGGGCTGTGGCTCTGGAAGCGTCATCCATTCAGTGTTGAAATTGACGTTATCGACCTTGCGAAGAACCTGTCCTTCTTCGCCCCCAAATGGGATGCCAATGCCTGTTGGGCCTTGTGCGCCTGGCTGTCCTGTCTGGCCCTGTGTGCCTTGCGGTCCTTGCTCGCCAGTTTCGCCCTTCAAGGAAGCAAGCCAAACTGCCTCAGTGCCCACAAATCCATTCTCAACAGCAATGTCATAGGCTGACTGTCCATCAGAGCCGTTCTGCCCGTCTGCGCCGTCCTGTCCTGCTGGCCCCTGTGTACCTTCAACGGTAATGCCGCCAAGGTCGTTTATCTCAATGATCGTGGTAGTGTCGTCTAACTGCTCAATAATCGTGACTTCTTTGTTTTGCATCTATAAGCTACGCTCCATGAATGTTCGTCCTGAGAACAGGGTTATAATCCTGCCAGTCTCTATTGTTATGTAATATTGATATTCGCCATCAGCCGAGACGATGATTTCGCTTAGATCGCCATTGGTAAGCGACAACGTGAGCGTCTTGGTTGTATCGTTCCAAGAGACGCCATTGCCTAAGCTAAGGTCCACAATCTCATTACCATCAACAGCAATCTTGAAATGTGCGTCTGTGACGGTCCTGTCGATGGGATTGCCGTCAATGTCGTTTCCTTTGATTACATGCAATTGGCGGAAGACAATGCCGTTTTCATCTTCCTCTGGATAATATCTCAAATGTAACACTATAAGCAGTCTCCTTAAGTTATCTTATATGGCGGATTGTTGGTCGCTTGATGGAATTGAAACCATCCACTGCCAGCAGTTTCAGCGCCCTTGGCTGTCTCACTGGTAATTTTGCTCTGGCGATATGCGAGTGCGTTAGTTTCCGCTTCAACCAATGCAGGGTCCGTTCTGCCCATATCCAGCAGCAATGATGGCCCAGCTAAAATCTGATCCATTGCCTGTCCATCACGGCCACCACCTGACCATGTATCCCAGCTTGTAGCTTTGACGGTCTGTGCCGCCGCGATGGCAGCATATGTGTGCGGTAACTGCGACACGTTCCCTGAAACGGCGGACATTTGGGCTTCTGTCCAAAGCGGAGTGTTGTAATCAATCTCAATTGCATTGACCAACATGCCGCCGTTTAGCTTGCCTGTGAGACGCTTCTGGTGACAAGTAATCATCCAATTCACCACCGCAGCAGCCTTTGGTGAAGCTGCGCGAAGTGCGTCATTGAAGCCTAGTTTTTCGCCCATGTGGAGGGCGGATAGCCAGTATCCAATCATGAAATCGTGCTGATAGACGCCGTAATCCCCATTGGACAAACATGGTCCAAAATACTGAGCAGCGGCATAAATGCGATTGTTCGCGTCACCACCCGCTGTTGTGGTTGGTGGATTTAAAAAGCCCGGTGTTGAATCGTAGAAATTGTCATAGAAGCCCTCAAAGTCGAACACGACCCAATCAAGCACCTCAGCACGGCTATAGAGCCTGCTGGAATTGCTGGATGCCGTTTTCCACGCCAATGCTGCATGGGCATATTTCCAAGCTGCGCCACGCGATGCAAACTCGCCTGCTTCGCCAAAGCCGCTGTTCAAAATCCAAGGAATATAGAGCCTTGTTTGATCCATGAACTTGTGTCCAAGGAAAGCAAATTCTGGCGTCTGCCAGAGCATTGAACCCCAATGTGGGTATTGGTGAGCGTGGTCAGCATCAATCATATTGGTGCCGAAAATAGGACGGTCAGAGGTTACTCCTGCGAACGGAACACTGACCCTGAGCGGATTGTTGGCTGTAACCCATTCATATGGGCGACCGCCTTGAATGTAATATGCGTTCTCTGGTGGTGTGCCTGCTTCACCACCGCCGTAGTAGTGGTTTCGCAGGGTAATGTTGCGACGAGCATTGCCCTTATACAGCGGCGTCAAACGGCCATTTTCAAAGCAGTGGAAAGGATCGCTGACATAGCCAGTTAGATAGTCCAACGCGATTTGCTTCATGTCTCTATTATCGTGTGGGCGCTTTGCCGTAACGTCACGCGCATAGCGGGCAACCGGCTCAGGCATAATTTGGCGATCATCACGCACACCACCTGGACCTGTGATTGGTGATCGGCCCATTTGATTGAATGGCGTGTATTTGAGCCAGACGCTTGCGTTCGGCGTTATTCCTGCCTGATCGCTACCAACTTTGTAGGGGTTGAGCGTATTCTGCCCAGCAGTAATCATGTCATTGTAGGTGCTGCTTTCCCACGGCATCCAACGGTAATTTGCGAAGCCGTTTAGCTGCTCACCTGTGCCTGTGCGTAAGTCGCCGCCGTTGACGGAATATCCAGTCTGAGAAGCGAATGGAACGGCGACGTCATAGGTAGGAACGCGGTTCCAAATATCCTGCTGGCTGTATTCTGCTGGTTCATGTGAACGCCAGATAATGCCGCTGCGAACGGTCCCTTTTGGATACCACTTGTTATTAGCCGTTGGCATTGGAACGCCACGGCCATCAAGGCTACCGCCCCAAGCTGCTGGCGTGGTCGATGTGTTCAATGGCTGACCGTTTGGCTGCTCAACGCGACCCAGCAAAGCGCCAGTGCTATCGTAGATCATCCACTTGTGCGGGACCATGTAGCTGTCTTTGCCTGTTGGATCGCCAAACGGGTTAGCTGGCATTTGGGTTGTGTCCCAATCATATCCAAACTGAAGCTGGACATAGTTGCCCATGCGTATTCCTTCGCAATAGTAGTTTATGCCGTTGATGTTCGGCACTGGTCCTTGCGGTAGAACCTCTGTCCATGACGCCTGTGAACTGAACAATGCTGTATCTTGAAAGCGGCAGTTTTGGGCCGCTGGGCGGGTCATAATCAGTTCGCTTGCGTGTGGAACGCCTGATCCAGAAGTCCAATCCTCAAGGACGACCTTGTAGGCACGGCCAGCAGGAATGACCATTTCGCCTACAATGACTTCTAAGTCATATGGCTGCTGTCCTGCTGCTGTGTAGCTGACAGTGACAGGCGCTTGTGCAGTTGAATAACCGCTGGCATCGACGCATAGCATTTCCAAATCGGCTGGCGTGATCGCACCGCTGACAGCAACATCGTAAGTGCTTTCAATCTCAGGCTTGCCAAACGACACACCAAGCGAGGCCACTTCCAGATTATCTACGCTGTTGGAGGTGTTGTTCCCCGACGAGTTGCATTCCAATGTCATTGCTGGGGTGATGCGTAGCTTAACCTCACACGGCTTTTCAGCACCTATTTGAACCCCATCGACATAAAAGCGAATTGAGCCACCAGCGCCACCAACATTGTCAATGAATTCGGCTTCATAGGTTTTTAGAATACCTGGGCCGATTGCAAAGGCTGGATTGTCATCACTAATAATCTCTGTTTGTGAGCTACCACGCCCAATAGTCACGGAGAGCGTATCGCCGCTCCAATGTGGGCGCAGTGTGAATTCACCAATCATGTAGTCATACAATGTCGCCATGATTGGATATTCTTCGTTCACGATGCCACGGAACGATAACCTGATATTGGCTGGCGTCTGAGACGTTCCATCGTCGTTTGAGACTTTGAAGGACAGAGCCAGTGGATCAGAGGCAAGGTAAATGTGTCTCATCAGCTTGAGACGGCCGCCGATCATATCACTGTTGTCAGATGATGCTCCGCCTGTGCCTGTGTAGACGCGTTTGTATAGGACGTTTGATGAGCTAACTGCGTCACCAGAAACGGCCCACGGTGAGCCTCCACTGGTGATTGTCCACGAACTTGCGACAGGCACGGTAATTTCGTTGCGGCGCTCAATTCGGAGTGGAAAACCTGATGGCGCGTCGAGTGTGAAATTCGATGTGCTGCCAGCGAGGTAAATGCCCAATGAGAAGATGGACCCTGGCTGACCATAAATGGTGCTTGAGCCTGACAAATCCAGTTCTTCGTCACTTCCACCTGGCTGAGGCTCTGGCGCATTCACCAAGCCCATAACGACGGCAATTCCTGACGTTGTGGACTTCGCCCAAATCGCAATGCCTGCGTCTGGCGTATTGTGTGGAATGATGACCTGAGCGGTTTGCGTCAGGTTCATTGGCGGATCGCCCTCAGCGACAGGAACAATGACGCTAATGCCGCTGCCGCCTGCTGGCTGGCCGCTATACTCGTTCAAATTGATGATTGCGCCCTGACCGCCGCCGCCAACGCCATCTTGGCCATCTTCGCCTTTGAGGCTTTCAAGCCATTGGGCTTCTGTCCCTACAAAGCCATTATCAAGGGCAATCTCATATGCTGATTTGCCATCAGCGCCGTCCTCGCCAGAGCCACCGCCTGTCCCGCCGCCGTTTTCAATAAGGTCGCCTACAATGTCGACCAATTCGCTGACTTGGTTGTTCAACTCCTGAACGTTGGATTGGGTAGGAACAATCGCATAAGCTGTGTTTGTTGAGGTCGTGCCTGAATATGGTTGGGTGAGTTTCAATTGCGTGGAATTGACCATGCCATCCAACTCATACAAGGAATTGCCGATCTTGAGGGCATCACCTCGTTTAATGGCATTTGTGAACTGAGTTCCGTTGCCAGTAACAATGTCTGAGTTGTTGGTGAGGTTTATCGTTCCAGTCTTATACCAAGCCATTCGGTAGTGTTCTCCGTTTTATACGGAGTATTTATTTTTGCCGTCTGTTTTGACGTTATTGAGGCGGTTCTGGCCAGACTACATCGTCAAAGAGGACATTGGGCTGGTCATCAGGTATGTCCCTAAGTGCCTGACGATAAGTTGCCCAAGCCTGCTGCTGCTCAGTGGTAAGCTGCGCGTCTATGGTTTGTGTCCAATCACATGCAGACAGCAAAGCCGTTCTGGCTGAGCGGATAAGAACTTGCTCCAATTCCATATCGACTAAGAGCGGAGTGAAAGTGGCTCCGTCCTCAGATATGGTTCCATCAACAAACTCGTCAATTTCCAGATATACCTCATTGGCTTGAAGCTGGCTGATCGCATGTTGCTTATCAAGAGCGGCCATCGCAAATCTGATTTTCTGCCCTGGTATGCCAATCGCGTATATGCTCATCTCCTTGTCTCCAATATCATCACCTTCAATTCTGATAATGTAACGCTGCTTGATCCTTGCCATCTTACCAAAATCGTATGATTGCCTGCGCCAACGTGGGCATAGCCAGCCAGTGAGAATGTATCTGCGGTTTTTGCGCCACCAGCAGCGCCTTTCTGGCTACCATCAATCAAGAGGCGACCATTCCAAGTTCTATCACCATTAGGAAATCCCTGTGATGCGCTAACCCATACATTAAGGTCGCACTCATAAGGGGCGTTCACTGTGAAACTTAATGCGTCGTAATATGTCCCATTGCCATACATAGGTGATGTGCGTTGAGCGAAGTGGGTGACTGTGACCGCATTAACTGCAATCTGGTTTGTGCCTATGAACAAGTTGTCGATTTGCGCCATTTTGACTCTCATGCGATCAACGATGGCCTGCCTCATTCTAACTTGGCCTGAAACAACCTCAAAAATGCGTTCTGCGCTGCCTGGATGAGCAATAAGAAAGCGGTCCACGTTCACGGCAAACTCGCTGTTGCCATATGGATCGCTTGCAAGGCCAAAGCCTGAGACGCGCCCAGCGTTGTCAATGCGAAGGGTATATTGCGCGCTCAATCCGCTGATCGTGTTTCCCTGCGCGGTCATCGTCTGCTGGATCGTGACGAACTGGCCGTTGTAACCAGCCGTTATGGTGTCGATGCGCTGCCCAAGTGCGCTGTCTGCGTTCGCTCTGGCTGTCTGTTCTGTCTGTAGAGCAGCAGTCCAACCGGTTGCACCTACCTGCGCTGTCAGTGTGTCTATGCGCTGAGATAGCGCGCCGTCCGCGTTTGCAAATGCAGTTCTAATGCTCTGCGATGCGGCAGTTATGTCCGCGTTCCACTGAGCAGCCTGCAAATCTATGCGTTGGCTGAGCGCGGCATCTTTGTTCACAAGGTTGGTTATATCTATGCTGTATTGAGCCTCATTGGTGCCCACGCGGGCCGCAAGCTGGGTGAGCTGCTGAGCAAGCGCGGTGTCCTGTGTTGCCCTGGCTGTGGACTCGCTGACGATAGCGGCCTCTGCCGCGCCAAGCCGTGCGCCCTGTAGCAAGATGCTCTGGCTAAGCGCCTCGTCCGCGTTAGCGCGTGTCTGCTGTTCAAGCTGTAAGACGCTCTCAGCGTCACCAACACGGGTTTCCAGAACGAGCAGCTTGGATGATACTAAAGTGCCATCCTCCTCCACAAAGGTCTTTAGTTCCTCAATGGCGCGATGATTGTTGTTGGAATATGCACTGGCTACCTTGAGGAAAGCTGTGCTGCTTTTGACCTGTAACGCGGCAATAGCTTCCAAACGCTCATTGAGAGTAGGAAGCAAAATGCTCTCTTCGCTTAGTGTGTGGATTTGAATGGTGGCTTCATTGAGAAGGTCAGTGCCAAAGGCATCATAAGCCGCGTAGGTGATCCAATAATCTGTATCAGGCAGTAGGCTTAGAGAAGCTTCATTGTTTGGGCCTATATATTTGGAAGTTATCTGATCCTTGCGAACAGGATTTTGCGTATCAGCCCAAACGCAAAAGCCAGCCCAATCCGTGTCATCTGGCTTCGTGAAGCGAAACGCCACCATGTCATATCCGTTATAATATGACATTGGGGGAACATCTGGCGCTGGGTTTAAGGCGTCAATTTGCTTTTCTGTGGACCACTTACCGCCCGCGTCCATCGTGGAAAGATAGACTTTGGGGGAGCGTGTCAGCCCAGCCTTTAGGTTCTCTTCAAAGGTAAGAACGTCTTTGTAGCCGCGCATACCGTCAGGCTTGGTATATTGCTCTTTGCCTTCTGCTCGCACATGATGGGTCACGCTTTCATTCGCGCATTCATATCTGATACGATATTGAAACTCGCGTCCGTTCCTTGGTTCCTCTTCAAATCTGACTGTTAGGTCTTTTCCTGTAAATTCAACTGTCGCCACTATATCAATCAAATCCTATGAATATAGGTGGCAACACCTCCAAGCCACTGCTTCCATATGAAAACTCATGCTTTAAGAGTGCTGCTTCACCTGACCTATTTAGGATATTTATTGCGCGGACGCTGAACGTGTGTGTTCCTTGCTCAGCATTGGTAAGCAGGCAGCTTGTGGCATTGCCGTTGTAGATGCGTTCCCAAACGCTGGTATATGGACGCAGAACTTCCACGACATAGCCATTAAAAGGTAGCTGCTGCCCAAGATTCTCGCCCACTGGAAGGATATTAACGGCATCCCAAGAGAGGCTGATTTCGTGGTGAGCGCCGGTGATTTCGTCCACATAGGAGTTGTTTTGAGCCTTCAATCCTGTTGGCTTTGGAATGAATGTTGGAATCTGCGACCAAGGAATATCTGGAACAGGGACGTTGTTATCCAGCCACGCATATTTGCCTTCGATGTGAAGCTGGGCCGTTACAGTGTAATTGGCTGGGCTGTTTTCCTTGATGTCGATTATGCGGAAAACGCGCGGCTTGATGGCCGTTGCGCCAACTTCCACGATGCTGATTGGGGTATCTGGTTCCAAATCGGTCGTATCGAAAGGAATGTCTGTGGTGAGGGTATCAACGCTCTGGACCACGACAGGGCGAACGGTCATGCCGTTGTCGCCTACATAAATGCGGGCCTGATAGCTGGTATTCGCCTTCAAAGTGATGGCGTTGTCCATGCGCGCAAAGGTAGGGGTGACGACTTCAACGCGGCCCGTTGGCGCTAAGCCTGACAGGTTCCAATCGTGAACCTCAATAAGCTGCCCTGGGATATATGCAGCAGCAGCCAATTGGGTATCAAACTCGATTGTCTCATGCTCTTTCTGACTGATAAATGTCAGTATGCGAGCATAGTCATATGCTTCCTGTTGGTTGTTGCATCCAACCTTATATACTCTACTGGAAACGATACCATTGTTAGATAGGTTTTGGGCACGATTGCGGGTTATAGACTCGTCATCACGATAAACGACAAGTCCTTTCCTGCCGTAGTCATCCATATTGTCATATTCAACGAACGTCTCATTGACTCGTTCTTGAACCTGAGTGCCTTTGTAGCGGAACAAACCGCCTTGAATGACGGCGTTGTTGACGAAATGATCCACGGCAGTCTGTGGACGGTCCTGCGCCAATATGATTTGCTGGCCAGCGAAATATGGGAAAGCGCGGAATGACTGTGCCAATTCTCTAAGCGCCTGCCATCCTTCCTGTTCGTCCACGAATTGCTTGTTGAGCGTGAAGCGAGGACGCCCATTGACGTTCTGGTCGCAGTATTGGGCGCATTGGTAGAGCGAGAAGGTGTTGAAGAAACTCTCAGGGACGCCGCAGGCAATGGCCGCGTTCGTAGCCAGCTCATACCAGTGCCAGACTGGATTGCTCGTCACGGCGTATTTGAAAGCGCCGTTCCATGTGCCTGCATATGTGCGGGTTACAGGGTCATAGTTGTCAGGGACGCGGACTTTCTGGCCAGCGACGATAAGGGCAATCTCAGGGCTGGAATTTGCATCAAACTGCGCGAGGTCGATCGCTGCGCCAAAGAGAGCCGTAGGGACTTCGCCACCACTGCCGTCATAAGCCAACTCGCGGTCTTGAACCTCAACCCAGCCACGGAAAGCAGTATCATTCTGTAGCTTGTCGTCTGTGCTGTCGTCCGTGATACGGAAGATGCGGAACATCCAAGGGGCTGCGTCGTCAGCAGCACCAACAGGAGCAATCACCTCATATTCGCGGTCAATAGGATCGCTGGTTTTCTCGTTGATGCTCCATGTGCCTGCTGGATGCCAAACGCTGTCATTAGCCAGTTTGGTTTCGGCACCAATGGCCACTGAGGTAGTGCTTTGGTTTCCCTTCTTGCTTGTTTTTACAAGAGCGTTGTATCTGACACGCATCTTAATGCGGTTCACTTTGTTATTAGTAACCGCATTAGTTATATAAACCTGACTGCCGCTTGTGTTCTGCTTCTTGAGTTCAACGGCGGAGTCAAAGACAGTGGTAATGCCTGGAGTGATAGGGGAGGCGGTTTGCCCTGGGATACCACGGCGCTCTGTCCAGCTAATGCCTCTGTAATTTCGCTGGCCTGATCCACGGTCGCGCAACGGCACTTCGTTGATGAGGATATTTTTCTCTTTTTCCTCCCAAGTGCTGCCAACGATGCCGCCTGTTTCGCCAGCGCCATAAGCTGCCAGTAAGCGCAATGTGGCATCTGAAAAGGTGGTGTTGGCTATGGTCTTGCCACCACCTTTTTCACCTTGGACAATCTCAGCGATGTAACCGCCTTCGCCTGGGTCATAGACGGCTGTTCCGCCAGCATCAGCTTTGCCCAGCGGGTCTAAAACCTGATTACCTGTCTTCTGCTCGATGATAGCGGCCCAACCGCTGCCAGTGGTGTTCGCGCCGCCTGAGTTGGTAATATCAACATTCGTCTCAATGACGTTGAAGCCGCAAAGCACATTGTCGCCAGCCACATATGGGAGAACAACGCCTTCCTCATTAGTGTTTAATCCGTTCTCATAGAGGGCGGATTTTCGCTTATCGTTCTTGGTCTGTGGCGGCGGAAACAAGATGGACATTAGCAAGCTGATGCCAATGCTGGCTGCCGTGGTGGCGATGGCCGTTAAGAGCATTGCACTGGTTATCTCGTGACCACTGACAAATGGTGCGATATGGATTGTCGCTCCATCAGGGACTTTCCATCCTGCTATCTGATGGCGGTCTAAGCTGACTGAGTTAGCCAGAGTTGGACCAACGCGCACCATTGCGGGCATCGTGTCCATGAACTGCTTGATTGGATAATACTGCTCAAGGAAATCAAATATGTCCTTGATGCGAGAAACATAGAATGTCTTTGGTCGCTTGTGCCCTTTAGGCATCTTATCCTTATATGCGCCGTGAAGATGAACAGTAATTAGCATTCAATAAGTTTCTCCTTGTGTCTGAAAAAGCTGACTGCCCATCGTTCCAGCAGTAATTCCTCATCCTTCATCACCCATTCTTCGCTCAGCTTCATATTTGGCTGGTGGAGATAGGTGCCTTGGCCAAGGTAGATCGCGCAGTGGTTCACGGTTGGGCTGCGCCAATTCATCAGCGCCAAATCGCCCCGTCTGCGTTGATGACGCTCGATGCGTTTGAACCCCAAGCGCGGCGGCCAGAATGAAAAAGGATCTAACCCACGCGCATGATGATGGTGTGCGCCTGGCTGTCTCACGCGGGGAATGGGATCTATCTTAATGCCGTGGGCAGCATACCAATCCGCGCAAAGCGTCCAGCAGTCACGAACGCCCCAAAGAAACGATCTGCCAAGCAATTCGCCCTGAGACGCATCTGGACCCCATATCTCTGGGTAAGCTGCGTCATAGACGCTGACAGGGCGCGTATCAGGGTTGCCGCTGACAGCGACGATCCCGCAATTCCACCCTGTAGCAATCTGCGTCTCTGTATCCCTGTCGCTTGGCTCAGGATTTCCGTTTGGATGGCTATGGAGGAACAGCCGCGGCTTGCGTGTTAGGAGCCTCGCTTCGTCCTTCTGCGACAGCTTGAACTCAAAGGCGGCGTCAACGCCTTGGGCGATGTTCTCAATCTCTTCCCATGAACGGTCATCCCAAATGGCAACGACCGCTTCACGCGGATAGGCTTTGAGGAAAACGGGCTTAATCTCTGCCCATTGTGTGTCCGTGATGAGGTGCTTCATCACATATTTAGCGGACTTAGCGTTGAAGCTGCGAGCCAAGTCCTGGGTAATGTTCTCTCGTCATTTTGAAGCTGGGTATCTTCGCCACTTGGAAATCTATGTGCGTGGCAAATTCCATATCAATCTGCCTCCCGTTGCCTGAGACAGAATTCAGCAGATAGCGTTCCTCGCTAAAAGCAGCATATGGATTGTTGGAAACAACGTCCGCATAAAGCGCCTGATAGCGGGTCACTGGCGCGCCAGAGGCTAACTCATATTGGCGCAGGGTCACATAGAGCAGGCCGTTTACGTCTGGTAAGCTGATGGACGGACGAACAAGGTTCTCGCCGCCTCGTTCCCAACCAGAGGTGACGAAGGGCAGGGGAGTCCATTGCTCGCCATCCCATGTGACATATCCCTCAGCAGGAGTAGGGCCATCAAATGTGCTGCTGTTGACGAAGCGATATGCTGTGTCGCCAAACGCAGTCAGGTCCAATTCCCAAAATTCTACAAGCTGGTTGAAGGTGGATTTATGGAAGTTCATACTACGTCGAACCCCATACTGAATGTCATCAAGTTCCTTCCATCTTCACGCTCTTGGAAGGCGAATGTGTCAGTTGGACGGAGTTTAATATCGCCTCTGAAATTACAAGTGTATTCGTAAACCTCGTTGAAGTATCCTGCTTTGAGTGTGTTCAATAAGGCTAAGGCATCTGCCTTTGGGAGAACCCAAACTAAGGTAGCTGTTTCAGTCCAAGGTCGTATTCCTACTGTCCCGCTCATTTTGAGCGATCCAGTTTCCATAGTGATCTTTTTAACTGAACCTTGCCAGTCAATAGGTGTTATCAAATATCCTTGTTGTGGTAGTGCTGTCATCCAATACGCTTGCTCCTATCTAATTCCCTTCTAATCTCCGAACGCAAATCACGCTTGTAAGCATCCAACTGGCTTTTCATTTGCTGGGCTGTGTTGTCGTTTGCTGAGCCGTAGATATTTATGGACGTGCCACCCACGCTAACGCCGCCGCCGCCCATGCCGCCAAGATCGCGGTTATTGATGATCCTGCCTGCGCTGTTTGGGACGAATAACTCACGCCCGCGTTCACCCACCATGTAGGCTGTGCCTCTGTTCACTGAACCACCGCCAGCACGGCCACTAATTCCACCGCCAAGGCCAAGGGCACCAGTGAAGGCATTTGTGAGGATGTCACCAATTCCGCCACCGCCCATGCCCTTCATCTTGTCGCCCAATATGATCGACTGGATGATTGCCTTGGCTATGTTCTGTAGGAAGTTGCTGAAAAACGACTTCATAGCCGCTTCTGGATCATTCCAGACGTCAGTTAGGATGCTCTGTAGCTGATCCGCTTGGTCAAGTTGGGCTGTGATGCTAACATTATCAAGCTGGGCTTGCTCAAGCGCATTGATACGCTCTATGCGCTTTTGGATTTCCTCATTAGAGGCACCAGATGCTTTCGCTTCGTCACGCAATGCCTGAGCGCGTTGTTGAACTTGAGCAACGTCGCGTTGCTGCTGTGCCTGATTAGGATTTACCTTTTCAAGAAGCTGGAGCTTGGTATCTTGTTCCTCTTGGCCAATGTTCTTGTCTAACTGCTTGAGTTTATCAACGGACTTTAGGGCTTCAATCTGACGGTAAATGGCGCGGGTCTTGTCATCAAACGCCTTAATCTCAGCAGTGTTTGCATCCTGCCCGTCTTTGATACCAGCACGGCGGCGAGCCTCAACGACAAACAGGTCTTCCTCTGTGAGCCGCATATCGCTGTATTTTTGTTCAAGCGCGGTAAGCTCGTCGCGCATTCCCTTGGCCTGCTGACCAGCTTGGAGCGCCTTCACCAGCTTGACGATCGCTGCCGCCTTCTGGTCGTGGAGGTCTATATCGCGGGGCAAGCCAGCACGGACTAATGCGTCCCTAATGGCTTTCTCTTCCTCAGCTTCGCCTAGTTGGAGGATGCTGTCATTGAGGGCGCGGATCGTATCATCATATTTCTTGGCTGCATCTGCTGCCTCTTTTTTGGCCTTTTTCGCAGCGTCGTCTGCTGCCTTCTGTTTCTTGGAAGCCGCATCACTTGCGCCTGAACCGCTATTGCCAGTTGGCTTAACAGCGCCACCAGCCACTGAATCTAGGCTGGCTCCTTTGCCCTTATTGCGTCCTGTCATACGGTCCATTGCCGCCTGATTGGCCCGTGCATCTTTGTAGATTTTAGCTGCTTCCGTCGCAGTCTCTTTGATTGCGTTGCTGGCAATGTTCATCTGTGCCTGGAGGGCAGCACCAACGCCGTCAAAGGCACTGAAATTGCCGCTCAGGAATGATGCAATGCGCGAGCCAATCTCGCGGAAGATGCCTGAGACAGAGGCAAATGCGGCTTTGAACAACTTGGGAATGTCCAGTGCGACAGATTTAACGGCACGAAGGACGCCAAAGAACGACTGTTGCATTGTCTGGGTGGATTGTTTGCTGGAAACGCCTAGCCAATCGAACAGGTCGCCAAACAGCCCCCTTACGAAATCCACCACGCTCTTGATGACGCCGTTTATGGCAGAGAATGCAGAACCAATCAGGGAAGCGACGACTGATGCAGTTTCGCCAAGGAGGTTCCATTGGATCGCTAAGGCATCAAGGATCGACAGGGATTCTTCACCACCTGAGAACGCCTGAAACATGCTCACGATGCCTGATCCAAGTTCCACTGCAATATCAATCAAACCGCCAAAGATAGCGCCAATGCCCTGTAGGAGAGGCGTTGCAGCAGCTAGGCCGCTGGTCATCCCATCAATGATAGTGGTGATGCTATCTGCAAAGCTGCCTTCGCCAATGGCAGCGAACGCGAGGAATATCTGATCTTTTAGCCCAGCGAATGCACCTGCAATCGTGTCTGTCTGGCGAGCCATAGCGCCCGCGAATTGGTTGTTACCAATGTCCTGTAGGTATTTTTCAATCTCAGCAGAGTTTTTGCCAACAGTGGTAGTGACACCTTGGAAAGTGAATTTTACCTTGTCACCTTCCTGTTTGGATTTGATACCAAACTCCTTGAGACGTTCAAACTCGCCTGTTGAAGCATCGGCTACAGCTTCGATCATCTGGCTAAGGTCTTTGCCCATAGCAGCAGCGGTATTGCCGTAGCTGGTAAGAGCAGCCTCAGATGGAGTTAGGCCAAGTGCTTTCAGCTTAACGAAGCCGTCTACTGCTTGGTCCAATGAGAAAGGGGTTTCTTGTGCAAATCTAGCAAGTGCCTGAAACGCAACTCCAGCCCTGTCAGCATCGCCAACGATAGTGGTCAAAGACGCTTTGTATGTTTGAACCTGTGCAGCGGCACCAATCGCAGCAGCGCCCACGCCCACGATAGCTGCGCCAACGCCCAATATCGCAGCAGGAGCAAGGCCAGCGCCTAACGCTGATACCTGCCCGCTAAACGGGATCATGCTGGCTGATGTAGATGCAATGTTGCCGCGTAGCTGGGCAAGCGCACCACTAGCGCCGTTCAATGGGGCTGGATTTACGCCTCCAAACAGGTTGCCAATGCGCGAGGATTGAAGCTGCTGCATTTCCCGACGCAAGCGGGCAACTTCCGTCTGTGCCTGACGTGCATCTTCTGGAAGGGAGCCTAATGGATCGCCACTAACCCTAGTGCCAGCAACGCCCTGCAACGCCTGACGAGTGCCTTGTAATGCAGTGGTGGCAGTGCGTGATTCCGTGGGCAGATCGCCAAGGAATTTGTTACGCAGGGATACGCTGTTGATGGAATTGAGCGCATTCCTGATCGTGCTGGTTGCGCCGCTGGTAGTGGTGTTCGCTCGTTCAAGAGCGGAAATGTATTGGGTAATTTGTTGGATGGCACCTGACGCATTGCCATCCATCTCGAATTCTAATTTATCAGCCACCTATAAGCCACGCTCCTGTGTTTATTGTATTTATGGAACGGCTTAGGAGGTTCGCCCTTTCGCTAAATCGTCATCGTATCTGCTAAGGGCTGCGTCTAATTCATCGAGGCTGTCATATTCGACAATTCCACTTTGCTCTTTCTCAGCAGCGTCCATTATCTCGATCTTTGAAAGCACGATTAGGAGATATTCAGGCAACGTCATTTGCCATATTTCGCTTGGCTGGATACCCCACTCAATGAGGTGGGTATAAGCAGCGTCAATTGGTGAAGTTATGCTGCTTTTGTTGATCCCTTTTTTTTAGCTTGCTTCTCTTTTTCGGCTAACAGCTTCTCATAATCCATGCCTGAGATTGTGTAGACGGCCTTTTGAAGTGCATCCATGTCGTCCTTGTTATCTGCACAGCTAGACATCCATCCAATGATATTGTCTCTGTCCATCTGCTCAACGAGTGACACGTTTGGCTTTTCAGTTTCGTAGAAATCCACCATAAAATTATATAGAATCTCAACAGGAGCGGTTGCGCTGTTCATATTGAGAGCAAGGTACGTGACGGGATTGTCCACGCCAGTAATGGATTCAAATTTCTTCAAGTTCATGAAATTGGCCTGTAGCTTCATCGTGTAGCTAGTGCCTGAGTGTTTGTCTGTTAGGGAAAAAATGCCAGTCCCTATTCTGTCTTTGAAATTCATAAGTGAGCGTTCCTTTGTTGATAATGAGGGCGGCTAGGAGGAAACCAGTGCCGCCCTCATGCTCACTTATTTAGCTTATGTTGCTGGAACGAACGCTCTAGCTGGGCGATTGCGTTGGATAATGCCTGAGCTTTCAAGGGTGAATGTGTATTCAACCAAGCCAGTTGCAGATGCCTTTTCCTCAGTTTCTGAAACAAGGAATTCGCTATCAATGTAGATTTTGTCCAATGGATCGCTTGCAGCGGTGATGTTTGCTTCTAAGCGTCCGCTCACGTCACGCACTTGGAAACGGACAGTTTTGCCGTCTGCTTTAACAAGGGCTTCATGGCCTGCGTCGTTCTCAACGACAGTTTCAGCTGTGCCTTTGATCGTCATTTGACGTGGGCCAGCATCAACGATGTTGCCATAGGTTTTTGTGTTATAAGTCTCATTGTCTGATTTCAATGAGATAGTAATTTCATTTTCTGTGCCGACCATGATGTAATCTTCATCTGAATATGGTGCTACTGCGGCGTCAGTTAAAATGAATAACTTTAGGTATTTACCTTTGAATAAGGCCATTTCTGGAATCCTCCATTATACTTGTTTAGGGTATTTATGGAGGTTTCTGATTGGCTCTTATATTACCCTTTGACGTAGAACCTTACTGGATAGAGTGAGCGATTGATGGCATTCTCTGGCTCTGGCCTGTTGAGAAAACCACTGGTTTGAACCACGCCAGTTGCATCAAGCACTGATAGGAAGTGCTGACTGAGCATGATGAAGGACAATGTGAGGTCGTCCGCCCACAGATTAATGTTGGCGGTCCATGTGCCAATCTTGTCATCGACGCACACAAGGCCGTCCAACGTGACGCATGGGACAAGCGCATTGCCAGCCTGATCCGCAGGCGGGATACCCAAATGAATGGGCATATCCAGCGATCTAAGCAGCGTGTCGCCGCCAATCGCGTCAGTGATAGTGTCGATTAATTCCTCTAGCGTCATAGCATCTCCCTCAATTTGGCGCGGACACGAGCAAGCAGCTTGGGGCGCATCTTCTGGATTGTTGGCCGCAAAGTGGGACGGGCAGGCATCTTGCTAGTGCCGTCCTCAACAAAGCTGGAATGTGGTGCACTGGCATAGATGCGAATTTGATTTGGGTTAACTTCGCCGCCGATGCCGTCGCGAAACTCGCCACTATCTACAGGGGCAATCGCTTTGGCTGCTGGCACAACGTCATTGTCCACCCAATCCTGAGCAGCACCCATGAAGGCGTCTTGCTCCATAGCCGCCTTTATGTCCCTCGCTTTACGAAGGATAACGTCGATCCCTTTCAAGCTCATACGACAGTCGCCCGCTGCATGAGCTGGCCCCGCTTGCCTGCAACATATTCCTGAGTGGCAGTTACGGTCAGTTTGCGCCCGTTTATGGTGATGATTGCGCCCACGATTGAGCGTTCCAACATGGGCAAATAGGCATATTGCTGGGAAGTGCGTTCGCCTGCTGCTGTCACGCTGTCTTTGGTAGCGATATAGGCAACGGTGCTGACCGTATGCGGCTTAGGCGCTTTGAGGGATAAATCAGTGCTGGCTTGCCATGTCACGGTGGCTGGTTGGCCTTGGCGCTTGATGGTTTTGTAGATCGTCGTTTGAAGGGACATGATTAAGCCCCCACGATTGACTGTCCAACGAACACGCCAAACTGCGCCGTGCGCTTGTGAATGTCTGCGCTTTCGCGGACTGCGTTGACATATGCGACCTTCAAACCGCCTGGCAGATTCAGCCCTTGGCTATCGCCCTGCGTGTCTGTGATGAGGTCCAAGCCCTGTTTACGGAGGACAGCGATAAGAGCCTGCGCCTCCCTAATTTCCAGTGGGACGATATTCTCATCCAACAATGGAACGGACGAGCTGCCGCTGAGCCAGTTCACCTTATAGGCGAGGAAATCTAAGTCTGTTCCTGGGACGCTCCATTGCGGTTCGCCCTGGGTAACATATCCTGGCTTTGGAACGCCTCTGCGCGGCCATGCCAAGTTCTGCTCTGTGCTGGTAGGCTGGCCTACCCAAGCGAAAAGCTGGGCCAGATCGCGGCAAGCCTCAATCAAATATGCCTCGTCCTTCAACGGATCAAGCTGGGTGCCCACCTCCATAAAGCTGGCGTGGACCGTGAGCAGAATGGCGTTTGCTTCCGCGATGGTGATGTATGAATTCTGATTTGGACCGCTGGTTTCGACGCTCATTCACTCTGGTTCCCCTTGTTTTCTGGTATTTATGAGGAAACAGAAAAGGGCCGCTGGTTAGTCCAACGGCCCCATATCTGGATGCTACCTGAGATTAGGAGGCTGCTTTGACGTAAAGGCCACGCAATGCACCGAAATCAACCACTGAGGATGATGTTCTGCGACGTGCGAGATACTTCACATATACCTTGTTGGTGAGGTTATCGACGGTCCAACGGATTGGGCTTGCGTCTGCGATAACGAAACCACGGCTAAAGTCGCCATATACTGCAACTGGAACGTCGCCAGCAGTAGCGAAAGCTGGGAAGAAATCTGAGATGACATAGCTGTCACCAAAGATGGAACCGCGTTGGCCTTGGGTAACGTCACCCATTGACCAGATATAACGGCCTTCCAAGTCCTTGACGGTCATGAGAGCCAATTCAGTGTCCTTACCGAACATCCAACGTGCGTTGGTGTAACGGCCTGAAAGCAATGAACGGACCTTTGCAAAGTCGTCAAATCCAAAAGTGCCAGTGGTTGAGTCTGCTTCCAATGCAGTTTCAGCGCCTGCCAATGATGCGAGAACGGAAGTGCGTTCGTTAACATCAGCAACCAATTTGGTCTGTGAGAGCAAGCCGTTCTTAACGGTGCTTACGCTGCCAACAGCAGTTGCAAGTGGGTTTTGGATAGTGCCGTGAAGGAACTGCTCCGATTCCTCTTCTGCAAGAGAGTCGATAATGTCAGCAGTAACAACGTCAACCAAGTTGATGATTGCATCGCCTTCATGTGCCCAGTGGGTAACTTGTTCTTCTGCGTTGATTTCAAAGTTAGTGAAGGTGATAGTGTTGAACTGTGGTGCTGGTGAACTGTGGATTGCGCCCATTTCAGTTCTAACAGCGGCAGTGCCCTTGGCGGTCTTCAATGGCTGAGTGTAGTTCAAGCCTGAGTTGATGACGCGAGCCAATTGACGCAATGGGCTGACTTGACGGAGTTGGGTATCAATCAATCCACCAAAGATCTTTGGAAGGACGTTGCCGCCTTCAACAGCAGTGGTAAGTGAGATTTGGTCGCCAGTTGCTTTGATAAGCATATCGCGGCCTTCGCCACGTTCCAAAGCTGCATCGCCATGCTTGAACCAAATGCCGATTGCTTCTTTTGCTGCTTCTGCTGTTTCTTCAATAGCAGCGACATTTGGGGCATTTTTAGCCGCAAGCAATTCTGAAACTGTGGTTTCGATCTTGGTGATCTTGTCCTGAGTTACGGCATCTTTCTGATTAATGTTGTTCTCTGTCTCTGTGCGTAATGCCTCTACGCTGTCAGTGAGAGATTTGATTTGTTCTGGTGTTAAATCGCTCATGTTTTTCCTGAGTCCTTTTATTATTATTGTTTTTATTGACTCAGGGAATGCGCTTAGCTGTTCACATAGGAGTCCTACGCCCTGCTCATCTTTGATGAGTGGGCTATAGGATTATTTAGTTCTGTTGTTTGGAAGGGCTGTTATTTGCCCAAGACAGCGAAGAGGCGGTTCAATTCGCTCTGGATCGCCTCAGCAGCAGCCTTGGCAGCTTCCTCGTCCTCAACGCTGTCAGCGGGCGTCACCGCTGCTTCTACGGCTGGTTCGTCCAGCACTTCGCCCAGATCGTCGTCATTCGCGGCATCGTCAGCCTGCTTGGCGACAAGAAAGTCCATGAAGTCTGAGACGGATTTCTGCTGGTCTAAGGTGAGGTCAGCAAAGCGGCCCTCAAGGCTGCTCTTGATGCCCGTTAGGCGGGCTTCCACATTGCAGGGGAACGTGACAACGCTCACCTCAAACAGGTGGATTTCCTTCAATCGCTGGATTTGACCGTCCTTGGTCTGCTCAACGATGATCTTATCCTTGGGGACGCGATACCCAATGGAGAAGGAGTCTAACGCGCCCATCTTCATAAGTTCGCGCGTCTCTTGGGCGCGCTGGGTATTGGCAAACTGAGCCTTTATAAACAGGCCGTGGTCATCCTCGCGTATCTCTTGGATGATACCAATTGGCTCCTGCTTATTGTGCTGCCAAAGGAAGCGAACGCGCTGTGCGCCGTGCTGGATGCTCTTTGTGAAAGCGCCTTTTTCAACAACATCGCCAACTTGATCTACGTTGCCAAAGCGGCTGGCGTAACCTTCTACCGTCCCCTTCTCAGCGTCATAGGCGCTGATTTTGAACTCCTTGAAATTAAGTCCGTTAGTCATTCGTATTTGCGTCTCCTCTGTCTCCTGCATCCGCGTTGAAAGCTGTTTCGCCTCTTGGCTTCTCTTCTGGTTGGCCGTTTTGAACAGCAGCAGGCTTCATAAGCTCATCGCCACCTTCAACGGGCTTCTTGCCAAGGACTTCTCTAACTTCATTAGCTGTGAAGCATCCTGTGGAAGCCATATCTTTTGCCATCTGCAACTGATCGTCTTGAATGTGATCTATCTGCGTTTCATCAACGGCCAATGTAGCAGTTTCATCTATGTATTTACGGATTCCCCATTCAACCTGACCAATTAGCCATTTGGCTTCTGGACCAATGAACGTCCTGTAAAATATCTTGTCGCCTGAACGCATGTTTGCGTAGGTGGTCTGTGTGGTGCTGTTCAAAAGCACGCCTGGAACCTTGAAAGCATCCTGAACGCTGGCAGCTTGGACAGCGCGCATGTTGATGAGGTCCATTTCAGCGAATGTAAGCTGGGTGGCGTTGAACTTCATGCCGTTGACCAAGACATTGATACCGTTCTGCTGGTTCAAATTCTCAAGGGCCGCTTTGGCATCTGCGAGGTCTTTTGCGGACCTGATGGCGGGGGCTTCAATCATGCCGCTTTTCGCGCCGCCGCTGCCGAATTTGTTATGAGCCAACTCGTCAATGGCGAGCAAAATATCCACGGCACGAAGCGCGCTATCGCCCGCTCCTGCGCCTTCTGAGGCTGTCAGCGGATTGTGATAGGCTATGCGCTGTAGGTAGCCATTAATGACCTTGTAGTTTTTGCCATCGCGCTCAAGGCATCGTGTGGTGTTGCCAAGCTTATCATACTCGAAAATATACTGTGGCGGCTCGTTCTTGCTGCTTAGGCGAGTTGGAATATACTCAAACTGGCGTTTCTGAGTGTTATTCTTGATTAAGTCCTGTCTGAGCGTCCATATGTATGGTTCAATCGCATTTCGCAGGTCATAAAAGAGATATAAGTCGCCGCCCAATGTAAGGCTGGTTTCCCACACACGAAGCGAGTTTGAGAGTGTTTTATCAGTTGGATTTGGTGACTGAAGCAGCTTTTTCGTTGAGGCTTTGCCCGTTACAATAACTTCAACGTCGCTAATGCCCTGAGCGCGCTTTTCAATGCAGGCGCGGCTAACGGAACATTGGAAATACAGCTTGTTGACGCGCTGTGTGAAGTTTGATGCGTCTGTCCACTTCTTTGGCGATAGTGGCGACATGAAGAGGGGAGTTATATCGTAGGAAAATTCGTTCTGCTGCTCATATTGAGAGTAATCAAGGCTCTTTACCTCTTCAATCTGGTTGTCGTGCAAGCCGCCTTTCTTTATTTTTTGAATGAAACCCATCATTTAGCCCTGGAATGTAATTTCCAGTATTTAGCTAAGTGACGGGTTTATGCGCTCATTAGAAGCGGAGTGTGTAGCTTGGCATTGTGAAGCCAACTCCAAAATAGGCTCTTGGCTTGGCTATCTCACGCAATCCAGTGGCGAGGGCGTCAACACGGTCAGGAGACGCATTGCGGTCGTCCAGCACATCATAGAAATCCACCATCTGCTGCATAAGCTGCGGGAAGCGCGTAAAATGCTGGACGCGGCCTTGCTCATACAATGCCTGTGCCTGCTCTGCGCGATCCTTCTTACCAGCCTTTGCCGTCTGCTGGATGCCTTCAACCCACATGGCGGGTTCGCCTTCCATCAGATATTCGTCAATGCCCTGATTGGCGTTCGTTTCTACAAGAACGCGGTCGCCTGGCTGGCAGTAGGTGCGCCAAGCATCAATGACGACATCGCGCCATATGGAGGCTTTGCCTTTACAGGTAAGGTCCGCCAATACCCATATGTCATTGCCCTTGATGCCAAGCAGGATAATGCCGTTTTCGTCTCGTCCACCGCCTGACGGGTCGATGGTAATCATGCGCTCGTCCATTGTCGCAGCAAAGGCGCGCAACGATACCTGTGGTTCGCGGGTAACAGCCTCAATCTGCTCCTTGGTCCATAGGTAGTCATCAGCGCCAATCCATTCGCCGTCAGCTTCTTCCTGATATTTCTTGGCTGATAAGTTGGCCTGCTGACCACGGAAGAAGGTAGCTGGAAGGTTCTTGTTCTCGTTGCTGCTGCCAGTGGTGACGATGGTATCTGGCAGGGTTTCCACCTTGGCCAACCACTGAGCGGAACGGAGCGGGGTAGAAGTGAGGATGATGCGTGGCTTGCTGCCCTCACGAACACAGTTCTGAATGTTCTCCCAACTGACCTGACCCTTTGGCCATTTGATAAGCTCGTCCGCATATGCCCAAGGCACAGACAGACCACGAATGTCCTCTGGATTGTCACCCGTTCTGACAACGGCTGTGGACCCGTTAGGCCATTGGACTTCCAGCTTGCGCTCACTGTAAACTGGCTGGAAATCAGGGGGAGCAAGGGCTTTCAGCCCTGATGGGCCGTTGAATATGGTGGCGTAAAAGTCCTTGTGTGTAGCAGCGACGATTAAGCCCTGCTGGCCTGGGAAATGGTAGCGGGCTAACTGGTTGATGCCCGCAGATGCCGCATGGTTCTTGCCAAAGCCGCGTCCAGTGCGGAGGAACCATATATACCAGTCACCGTCTGGCATTTCCTGCTTTGGTCGCAGGGTAAAGGCTGGGTCTTCCAACTCATATAAGACTGATTGGTGTAATTCAGGGGATAGGCGATAAGCTGTTTCTAATATCTGCTGGCCGTTATATCCTTGACGGATATGTGCCTTGATCCACTTTTTAACTCGTTTTCGTTGTTCTAATTCTCTCACTCAATAGGATTCTCCTTGTCATATTCCGCTATCTGAGCGTCAATAACAGTGAGTGCCTTAGTAAGTGTCTTGGACCTTGCTATCTCCATTTTCTCAAGATGCTGAATGCGTTTTTCCTCAGCCTCATACTTCTTCAAGATGGCTTCCTGCACCTTGATCGCATTGGCTGCTTTGTCCTTGGATTTCATATCCCCATAGAGCAGTTCCATGAGGGCAATGTCTAAAGCAGAATCAACATGCTTTTCTGCGAAGTCCTCTTTTGAGAGGCCCGTGACCAAAGCTGCTTTGATCTTCTTGCGGACTGAGACGACAATATCCTCAGCCTCATTCTTCCATGCGGCTGGCGTATGGACGCGCACATGCGGAACCGCCGGCGCAATGGGGTCGTCAATGATAGCCCTGATAAGCTCTTTCCCGCTTTCCTCGTCCTCTATGTAGGTATGGAGAGGATCGCGCTCGTAGGGCGCGGCAAACGGGGATTTGGGGCTATTGCGGGCAGCACGGCGCTCAACGGCGCGGGGATCGTCTTTGTCTGTCATCCCGTATTTAGCGGGATGAGTCATCGAGACTGGAAAATTCAACTCATATGGGTGATTGAGAAGCAAATCATATCGGAGAAGCAACGAGATGCCGCTTGGCCTACATCCAAAATTGCGTGAGATATTGGTCGCCAAGTTGACAGAAACCCTGCCTCTACTTGGCACCACCCACAGCTTTGCGCTTTCTGCTACAGCGCGAGCAATGTTGGCGCCATTGGATGCGGCTCTGCCAGACCACGGCGAAATTCATGACAAGCTGACAAAATGGATTTCAGAACTCTCCGCTAACCGATTTTGTGATTGGTTCGATCAACGCTGATTTGATGAGTTATGCGTATTCGACCGAGGGCCAGGTTCCGCTAACCGCGCTTGATGGTTGGAGTGACGTGACAGCCAGGGCCGCGCAGCTGATTGATGAGTTCGAAACCCTCCCTCGCGCTTATATTATCACCACTCCTGCGCCAGATGGCATGGTCACATACCTTGAGAAAAATGATGGTCAGTTCAGATTGTCAAATCGGGTGAGGATCGCTCTTGCTGATGAAGAATTCATCAAACAACATCCTGTGACCACAGGTGATGATGAAAGGGATAAGAGCATATGGAATAGTGGCGGCCTCATGTCGTTGCTTGGAACAAATGGTCCGAATTACGAATGGAAGGGCGCTTATCTCCAGTTGATTGTTGAGGGGTATGTCGGTCGCTTTGTCGAGACAAATACCGAACATGAGTTGGTTGGAGACTTTAAGGCTATTTGGGGTGCCATGTTGGCACTTAATATCGCTAAAAGACATCGCACCTGGAGCGCCTATCCCACAAAGCGGAAACTTATTGTCCACGAAGGCGGGACAAAACTAATTCAGCGGATAGAACTGGATACACCGACAAGTCAGCTTGTAGATGACATACGTTTCGATGATTGGCTTCCTGCCGATGACCTCATCACGATCAAGATGCAGGTGTATCTTAGGTTTCTTAAATCATTGGACTTCTTGTTTGGCCCATCGAATGAGTCTGGCCGCTTGAAGCTCGCCTGTCGTTGGCTGTTTGATTCCTATGCAACGGATAATGAATTGCTTGCTTACGTCCAAGCAATGGTATGCTTGGAAATTATATTGGGAGACGCATCGCTAATTGGTGAGATTGGTTTGGGTGAGTTGCTCAGGAACCGATGTGCCTATCTGATCGGGCATACATCTGAGCAACGGTCAGAGATATTGCGAGATTTCAAAGAGATATATGATATAAGAAGCCACATTGTTCACAGGGGGAAGAGCAGAATGACAGCCCGTGAACGGGGCTTATATGGCACTCTGTTGTGGTATTGTCAGAGGTGCATTCACGAGGAAATAGAATTGCTCAAAAAGAGCAAAGAAGCAGAACTGGAAGCTCAGCGCCCGACTGATGCAGTCGTGACCGCGTTGTTGCAAGGTGGATAGAATGGAGGGGATTAGCCTTACGGGACTAAAAGGCTGACCCCTTCGGCATTCAAGTAATCCATGCGGACATACCCCAACTTGTCTGGTTTCGCTCCATCAATGACGAACGATAGCTCAGTCCAGCGCCCAGGCGGCAGATCGCCTTCTAACTTGATATATTTTTCCCCAAGTGGCGGCTCAATTACTTCACCTTTCTCATTGACGGCACCCCATTTGGTAAAGATGCCAATGTCGGTCAGTGTGGCATTGAGTGGATTGCCTAATTTGATCCTTACCCTTGACCCCGCTCCCTCAGCCTTCACGGACATAAGCCGCACTGTGACCTTCCCATAGGCCGTATCAATCACTGAAAAGCCACTATCACCGACCATCAACGTAGAGTTAGACGGAGGTTGCTTATTTTTTTCATGTTCGAGTTGGGCGACGCGACGTTCCAATGAGCCTACGTCACTCTCGATCCTGTTCACTTTGAGAAACTGATCCAGATCGCTGCCACTTTTCGCCTGATTGCACGCCGACAGCCCGCAGAGCGCAACAATGATGCTGGTGCCAAATCTCACGCGCATAGTTCCCCCTATGAATTAAATCGACATTCCACAGCGTTGAGGAGCAATCAAGCCCAAACGACATAACCGCGGCGTGTGTCAGGCAGGTAGTGCCTTGGCGTTCAGCTACTGGACGAACCTATGTCTTTGCCATTCAACGGCAAATGAATGTCAACCAGAACCAGACAAAGCCTGACTTTACCATAGCAATCAGGCTTATCATTCATCCATCATCATGAACCATACAGCCATAATAAAGAAGTCAATACCATATATTTTAGACATATGGCTCGACTTTGACACTGATGGATATAGGTAGAAGATATGGAGGTCTGCCATTGAGCGATTAAGCCGATGGTGGATGGGGCCAAGCCTCTGAATCATGTCAATCAAACAATCAGACAAAATAAAAATATATTCTTCTGATTTTGGTCGATTAGACAGACTGATAGTTTATCAGGAGATATGGAGGTCTGACCATATTGATCTGCTCAATATTGGAATGATCCAGATATAATGAACCTAACATATGGTCTGTTAGAGTCGATACTAAATCAGACATGATGGTTGAATTAATTGTCTTATTTGACTATATCGAATGATAGCATTGACATTTGATTGGTTGAGATAGTTCTATGGTGAATTCCAAAGCATGGCTTGAAGGTAAGCGGGCTGGTTCTGAGGGTATTCCAGAATCAAAGAATCCATACCGTGGTGGCCAAGATATGCAGTCATGGTTTGATGGCTGGAAAGCTGGTCGAAATGACCTTCAAAAAAGTGGCTGAAAGGTGCCTTTTTTGGTTGACAGGGTGGTCAGAAAAAAGGCCCAGATTCAGACCAGTCTATCGGTTGGCCTACACCTTCATGCCCCAGCATATCCGTATTGTGATGGTTCGCCTGTCTAAGTGGTAGCATGATTTAGTTGGTTACAACCTGCTATCCATCAGTTTGCCAATCGCTAAGATTCAGGCGTTAGAGTTGGGGCGCACCAAGGGGGATTTCGACCAAATTATGCGTAGCACATATGCCAAGGCACCCATAGTGGCGGTTCCGCAGCATCTGACTGCGCCATTGCCTCAGCAGTTTGGATTGCCTGCCGAGTTTGACGGCACAGACTACATGGAGGCATCAAATAAGAGGAAAGGGCAGAGGAGGCAGGCTGCTATAGTCATCGCCTATATTCTCTGTTTTTCCATTATTCTGTATGGATTGTATCGCCTTATGGGTGATGACGATCCTGATAGATTTTTTAGAAATCCCTGGATTTATATCATTCCAGCGTTTTGGGCGGCACCATTCGCATTGGTGTTTCGCGACTGGATGGATGAGAATGCTCAGCGATTTCTTCGCAGCCGCATGGATCCGTCTGTGAGGTCATATTTGGATGCTGTCGTGGCCCACGATGCTGCCTTGAGGAATTGGAAAGATCGTCAAACAGAGGCTGGACAGACTTATTGGCGGGAAAAACGTGGGGTTTCTTTTGAGAGTGCTATGAGGGATTTCCTCGTTCGTCGCGGTTGTTCTGTTGATACAACAAAGGGAAGCGGTGATGGGGGCATTGACCTCATTGTCAGGCTTGGAGGGACAACCCACTGGTGCCAGTGTAAAGGCCACGCTTCCCCCGTTGGGGTCGCTGTTGTACGTGAGATTGCAGGGGTCTGTAGTCGTGGTGGTGGATCGCCCGTGGTCATCGCCGTCAATGGCTACACCAGCGCCGCCGTGGAGACGGCTAATCAGCTTGGCGTTCTACTGATCGATACGCCTCACCTTATCCGCCTCGCCAAGCAGGATCGCATATCGCAATGGCATTGATTGCCGCCGCGTTCATCCCCATTTTGGGAGGCTTAGTTAGGGGGTGATATGGCTGGGTTAGTTGAGGAAATTCAGGCTCAGGCGCTCGATCCTGCCGTCAAGGTTAGTGACCTCCTAAGAAAAGTGAAGGTAGCGGCCGTTAAGCTGAAACTGGATGATGCCGTGGATTGGGTGGACAAAGAGCTAGGCGGCTACATGGACGTAGATATTACTGATCTACCGCCATATCGCCGTGGGCATGGCACACTGATACAGCAAACTCCTTTTTCACGGCGAGCGATGCATGGCGATACCAAGATGGTTGGCGCTCTCTCTCAGGTCTTTCTCAAAGAACCTATTTCCAGCTTAGAGAATCTCGCTGCGTCTGATGGCACAAAATGCAGCATTGGTTTGGAAGCTGATCTGGAACATTCCATCAAGAAAAGTATGGGCATTGATAACTGCTCTTTTAATATAGACTTTGGGAAAAATCTCGTTGTTTCTGCAGTTGCGGTTGTTAGAGATTTGGTTCTTGAGTGGTCCTTAAATCTGGAAAGACAGGGTATCTTGGGAGAAGGGATTACATTCTCAGTGGAAGAAAAGCAGAAAGCTGCTCAGGTCGCTCAGTCGATCACGATAAATGGCAACGTGGGTAGTCTCCATAACGGGGACGTGACAGGTCATCAGAACCGCACAGTCGTTGGTAGCACGGACAATTCCGTCAATTCCTTGGAAATCAACGATACCTTCGACCAGCTTATTCAGGCGGTTGATAGCAGCATTGGCAACGAGAACGACCGTGAGGCTATTCTTGATCTCGTAAGGGCGATGCAAGCCGCTCAGGGGACACCAGACTATAAGCCGCTGTTCCAGCGTTGGGTGGGCTATGTGGCTGAGTATGCCACCATCTTAGGGCCGTTTGTGCCTGCATTGAGTAGCATGGCTGGATAATCGGCTAAAGCAGGAGAAGCGCAGCCGTGAGGTCGCTTTCAGCATCGAAATAGAAAGTGATCCCAAATCCTGCCGTTGGGATGACAGTGGCGCAGATGCCGTGGTATCTTAGCTGCTCATAAAATTCGATATGATCGCGGCCATCATACTCCAGCTTCCATATCATTTTCCCTTCCCCCAAATGCCGTGGCGTAGCTGCTGCTGCTTTTCCTTCTCAGCGATCAGCCCTGTGATACGCTTTTGAATGTTCTTGAGAACGTCACGTGTCTTTGCCACGCCGTTGATGGCCATTGAGACGCGGCCCATTACCAGTTTCAGATATTGGGTCTGGCGCTCGATGGCGCGGGTGTTGCGCTCTATCTTCTCAGCTAAGTTCGCTACGGATCGTTCGTGGCTGTCTATGGCGCGGCGATGTTCGATCCAGAGGCGTTGTTTGCTCTCACGGACGACGCGGCCAATGTAGGTTGTGGAGAAGCCCACTTGCTCCACGATCTGCTTGAGGGTCATGCCTTGGGCGGCCAATTCCTCAATGCGGGCTTTCTCTTCTGCTGTTGCCTTACGGCCAGTGGGGAGGGCGCTCATTTCGCTTTGCCTCCCTTGAAGAACGATGAGGGAACCTGAATTGGGGAGCCTTGGTTGAGTGCTGATCGTGCCAAGGCGGCCATCTTCGCGTTGAGGGAATTGGTCGCGTTCGCCCTAGCTGTGGCTTCTATGGCAAGCTCACGGCCAACCTCACCAATATAATAATGGCTTTTTGTGGCGAAGCTGTATCCTGCACCGTCAAGATGGGCTTCTAAGATGCCGTCAACGTCCCAGCCATCAAGGTCTGTGTCGATGAGAAGGTCCACGTCATCGCCTAATGTTCCGCAGCTAAGTAGGTCCAATTTGGCGTCTTTGAGGCTGGCGGTTGTTCGCAATATCTGTGTGATTTCCTGCTTATGCTCCTTGGGGATCGTGATGAGGTAGGCCATCTTATTCGGCCTCCTCAATTAGATCTACATAAAGGATGGTGCGAGCCTGGAACATATCAACGCGGGTAGGGAAGCGTATGCTTATCTTCCAATCCGTAATATATGCAGTTGAACTATCTAATGAAGTGAGGACAACTCCATTCCAGTCGCACGATGTTCCTAATCTGTCGTTTATTGAATTGATAACATCTTTAATGAGGTCATCCATATTTTGCCCATAAAATGATGATGGGCCTTTTATATCAATATAATAATCCATCTTATTCAGCCCCCTTGGTGTTGAGGTCAGGGCCGTTCCAATTACCTTTCGCCTGCTGCTGAGCGCGAAGTTCTACGACCGCTGAGGCTAACGAATCTACTCTGTTTTCCAGCATTGCAATTGAATGCTGTAGATGATTGATGGCTGTGTCTAATTTGTTGGGTTCCATGTTGTAATCCCCATGTGTATTGTTTCATGGGTATTTATTAATTCGTGCTAGAAAATATGTTTTAAGCATAAGAAATGGATCGCATTCATTCTTCGTCTGTGTAGGTAATTGAAGCCAACAGAAGGGGATTTGAAATGGCAAATATGCAATACTGCCGCTGGGAAAATACAAGCAAGGATATGCAAGATTGTGTCAACGCTATGGAGGATGATGTTGAGGTATTTGACGACCTCAACCGATATGAGCGGGAAGGAATGATAGATTGCCTCCGTAACGCATATCTCATGCTGGAAGGAGCAACGCCTGAATTGCTACACAAAGCTGGAGTAGATTTGTCCAATTTGGCTTAATCAAAGAGGGAAGCGGTCTTTAATAGGCCGCTTTCTTTCTGACTGGTATGTCTGCTTATTCCGTCATGTAGCGGGATAAATATCCATGAAAATACCCCTCGCAGCGCGTCAACGCTCAGGGGTTCTAACATGGAGTATCATATCAGCATGAGTATTTATCAGCCTTATTTCTATATCATTGGATGGAGCCAGCTTGATCGCTGGTATGTAGGGCGACGAACCGCAAAGAAGTGTCATCCATCAGATTTAATGGTGACGTATTTCACTTCATCTAAAAACTATGTTCATCCATTCATAGAGCAGCACGGCTTGCCTGATGTAGTTTGGACGTTCCCATGTAAGACCGCCAAGGAAGCCCAAGCTAACGAAATCCGCATAATGAGGGAGTTTCACAACTTCCTGCCTGATCCTCGCTGGCTCAACAGAGCAATAGGTGGTCTTATTATATTTGATGATGAAGCGCGGAAGAGGATCAGCAAAGCCCACAAGGGCAAGATTGTCAGCCAATCCACCCGCGCGAAAATTAGTGCTGCTAACAAAGGCCATTCCGCCTGGAACAAGGGCATAAAAATGTCTCCTGAAACATGCGCCGCAATGAGCCAAGGGCAAAAAGGCAAAAAGATGTCGCCCAAGTCTGCTGAGACGAAGGCTAAAATATCAGCATCTAACAAAGGAAAGAAGAAGCCAATGTCTGATGAACACAGACAGAAAATTAGTGCTGCTATAAAGGCTCATAGAAAAGCCATGAAGGTATCGACATAAGGATAATTCGATAGCAGGACGTTGATATAGCTAATGGAGTTTATATCATGAAAGCCGTCATCCATTCCGATACTGAACGGGCACATATCCTTGAGAATGTCCGTGGGCATAATCCAGAGAAAGCTAAGGCGCTCCTACAGTTATCTTGGGGCACTGGCTTGCGTTGTGCGGAATTGGCTGGGCTTGAGATTAGGGACGTTATCTACTCAGATAATCCCAAACTCATTGTGAGGGCTGATACTTCAAAGACCAGTGAGGCGCGGGAAATTCCTCTCACTCAAGCAGCTTTAGAGGCTGTTAGGATTTTGGCTGATAATCGCTGCTCAGGCTTCCTCATATTGGGAAGGCAGGACAAGCCATATTCTGCCCATAGCTTGAGCGAGCGTTTTAAGAAGCTCTATGGCAGCGTTGGGATTAAGGGCAGCACATATAGCGGGCGTCGTGGGCTTGCTACGCGCTTAGTGGATCAAGGCGCTCCGTTGCCTGTTGTCCAGCGCATATTGGGACATAAGAACCTTACTTCAACGATGCATTATATTGGCGTAACGGATAGCATGGTATCCAAGTGGATGGCTGTTGCAGCATAAAAATAGGTTGACCGCTTTAATCTCCTGTATATCGGATTGATACCAAGAACGTAGCACTGAAAGGAAAGTTAGATGGCAATTAATTGGAAAGCCGCTCTCAAGCCCGTCTCGCAGAGCAAGGAATTCAAGCCTGCTGCTGTTGGCAAAATGTCCGCAAGCGCCCGCGCTGCTGCAAGCATGGATAAGGCTCTCGCAGCGTTCAAGGGCGGCAACGCTGACATTAAGCGCCCCACCATCGTCAAGAAGGGCGATGAGGTGAAGTTCAGCGTTCGCTATGCCAACACGGCCCTCAAGCTGGACGGCAAGGAAAGCGAATTCGTCGTTCCTGCTGATAAGTTCGAGGAAATCTACGCCGCGATCAAGGGCGCTGTCCTGGCTGGTGAATTTGATAGCCAGCTTGCCCCGCTGGAAGCCAACAGCAAGGCGCGTGGCCAGAAGATGGCTGCTGCGAAGAAAGCTGCCAAGTAAGCCCAGCTTACCCCAAACGCTAAAAAGCCCCGTTGGAGTTACCAGCGGGGCTTTTTCATGGGCTGCTATTGGACGATAGCCAACACGGTATTGATCGTCTCGCTATCAAAGTCAGGCCCACAGCCAATGCAATACATATGCTCGATGTGTTCTTCCAAGTAGGTGGTGCGGCGCACTCCGTTACCTCTCAGTTTATAACCTTCCGCATAAGGAAGCACATAACGGCCTTCCCCCATAGCGCGAATCGAGACGCAGAGTTGTATCCACACTGCGAACTCAAGAGGTAGCGCCGTTAAGTCTGAGATTTTCTCACTGCGATGGAGGTGGGTTGTCTTAGGTAGGTCTTTTAGAAACTCAGCTACGGCAAGTTCAATCCGTTCTACACCTCTTTTGTGAATATACCTTTTTATGCCTATCTTGGTTAAAATACCATCTGGCAGCAATGTGGCTGACTCGACGGCATTAATCGCGATATCAACGAAGATAGGCTCTTTTGGTAAAATTACAGTCACAGGCGAACCATCGGAATTGAATTGCTGATTTAGCACCCGCAGATTGACGTAGCTGTTTGCGCCATTGAGATAGGCGAGGTTCAGCTTGTCGTGCAGCTTATAGAGTTCAGGGCACTTGACTATCTTGCGCGGACGGCGACGTTTCACAGCGAGCCGCTTAGTCATTGGCTGCGCCCTCCACGTCGAAAGTCAGGTCTGAGTCCTCACGGCCATGCCTGAGTGCGGTATCGAGGATCATGTCTGTCAGTTCACAGGTGACAGCGTTGCGCTGGTCGTTGTTGAGATAGAGGCCGCAAAGTTCCTCAATCCCATCATTGACGGCATTGAATACCGCCGTGGTTTGCTCGCTGATGGTTTGCAGCGAGCGATAGAGAGGGCTGCTTGCCATCGTGGCTTTAAACTTCGCGTATTCAGCCTCAAAGGCAGCGTTCAGTGCGTGGTTTTCCATGTGCGTTTCCTTCTAAATTGGGCGCACGTCACCCGCTCGCTAAGCACACGGGCGAAGCGATTGGGGTGAGTGCTGGTTTGTTGGATTTGCTGACGTGACGTGTCAGCTTACGTTCTTAGAATCCGTGGACGAAAAGCTGTGTGCGGGGATTGAACGCTCCACCGTTGCCGCAGCAAAGCACCATCACATGATATTGGACCTTATCGCCGAACTCGCCTTCGATGTTGGTTTGTGAAGCCCACATGATCTTGTCTTTGTGCTTGGTGTTGAAAGCATCTTCCAGAGTGTAGAACGCATCGCTGACATGCCAGCCGTATGGAAATTCATGTTCCAGCGGATAAGGAACGTGCTTGATAATCTCACGTCCGTTATATTCCGCTCTGAGGTAAACGCCGTCAGCATTTGCCAACCCATTAGCGTGTCGCCATGCCCAGATTGCGTCCTGCCTTCTGTCGCGCTCGATAACGTCTTTGCTGTGCATCATAATTCCTTTTCATTTGGGCGCACGAAGCCATTGCGTGAAGCTGATCCCACGCATGGCAATGTGCAGATTGTTGGGTTGGTTAGGCGTTGAAGACGTGAGCGAAGCGGCTGCTGCTGATGACAGGAGCATCTTCGTCAACCTTGGTGACAGCCTTGAAATAGGCGTTCATGTCACGGACCAGTTCGTCCTCATTGTCAGTGGTGAAGCAGTCATCAGCGAGAAGCTGGATTTGCTGAGGGCTGAGCGCGCCAACGTCCTTATTGGCTGCGTTAGCGACTGCCAGCCAGCGCATTGCAGACATAGCCTTGAGGTAATTCACAGGGCCGCGTTCACGGCGCTGCTCAATCTCAAACATCAGACGATCATACTTGGTGAATTTGGTCCTGAGCGGCTTGAGTGCAAAGACGCGCTTCAAGTCCAAGCCAATGCGGACATTAACGTCATCGTTGTTGTCGTCAGTGGTATTTTCGATAGTATCCAACTTAGTTACTCCAGCGACTATGAAGAAAGCGCACTGGCGCATCGCTCGACGCACAGATTGCCGATTTCAAAAGCGCATATGCGCCAGTTAATAAGTTGTTTAGTCATGTATGAATGTAAGTGCTTGGTGCTGCTTACAGGTGTTCTTATAGCTAAACTGGCCCAGCTTATCAAATTGGCTCAGTGCATGTTAACTATAGTGAAGTCGTGTAGTTTGACTTTTTATAACCGCGCGCACACGCGACATTAACGTTAACAAGTAACCATCATTTTTTCGTGTTAACCCTCTTTTGTTAAGGGAAATGGGCCAGAGACGCGGCGACAAGGCACAAAAAACCCCTCCGCTGTCTGGACGCAGGGGAGGGGTGATTCGCCTTCTAAGGGCGTTTCCGTCGAGGTCAGGCTGCGTCTGGTATCCAGTCGCGCTCACCATCAGGGCCAATAATCTCTTCCTGTAGGATGGCGGCGGCCAGCACTTCGCCTTGCGGACCTATGAACATGCCCACGGCATTGTTCCCCAATATGACATGCGTTTCCTTGTCGCGGTCGCAGGACACATGCGTCAGCACCTTGGGCATAAACTGCTTCATGCGAACGCGAGCATCTTTGCGGACCTGCTCATCGTCGCTGTAGAGTTGTTCCTTAATCTCGCTGATGCGCTGGAACCACGCTTGGGATGGATCAGCCTCAACATCAGCATAGGCGGAATCCAACTGCTTGGCTTTTGCGTCCATCGCTTTCAGCAGTTCACGCGCCTCTGCGTCTGCCTCAAGGGCTAATCGCTCCATCATAGGCGATCCGCTTTCCGCAAATGAGCGAGCGAGATTGTCAGCCTGCGTCTGCTTGCCTTCCTGCTGCCTACGCAACTCAGCCATTTCCACTTGGAGTTCGCGCAGGCGCTTGTCGTCTGCTGCCGTGGGGTTGGAAGCAGCATAGCCCGTAATCAAATCGACTATCGCGCGCTCAAGTGGCTCGTAGCGGATTTTGGCGGTGTTGGTGCATTTAGGTTCCCCTGTTTCCTCCACGCTGACCTTGTTCCAGGCGTTGAAGCAATACAGGTAGGTTATGTCCTCGCGGGCAGCATATTTCTTACCTGTCCCACGGCCACCAGCGCGCATCTGACCACGACGCACGGTAGCCTTTTGCGACATTCGCCCGCCGCAATGTGAGCATTTGGCCAAGCCAGACAGGATATTGCTATATGTAAGCTGCCACGATCCACTGGTGCCAGCACGGCTTGCACGGGCAGCAGTAGCCTTGCCAAACGTGATAGGATCAATGGCCTGCGGATAGTAATTGAGGATAGGGCTACCAACTGGCGTCCCCATTGCAACGCCTCTGGGCTTCTTCGTGGGCTGATACTCGCCCATGACAGCGCGGTTGAGGACGATCTTGGTCAGGTAGCCAACCGTCCAGCCATTGTTGCTTTTTATCTCCCTGTGCTTCCAGACAGGCTCATTACGGGCATTCAATCGCTGGGCAATCGCAGGGGTGCCATATCCATCAATGGTAAGCTGAAATATCTCACGCAGGACACGAACGCGGTCCTCATTGAGCGTCATGTGCTTTGTGGCGGGGTCAACATTGATCCAAGCAGGGCAGGTGGACGTTATGGCGATGTGGCTACCGTTGGTTGCCTGCGCCTTTTCAACCTTCCGCTTCCACGCCTCTGCGAGTCGATCAGCCTTCTTTTTAGACTCTTCGCGGGCAAGCTCAGTTTTAAGGATGACCTCCATAACTGGCCCCATAGGGACGCGCTCAAAGGCTGGATAAATGCGATTGCCATCCACCGTTGCTACGGTAACGCCATTGCGCGTCAGCATCGTGAGCAGCGGTAGAACCTCGTCATATCCCTGACGGCTTATGCGGTCCAAATGCTCCACGATAAGCACATGGCCATTTTGGAAGTAGCCAGCTTCCGCCTGCTGCTCAAACTCGTAAAATGCGCCACCTTGTTTGCGGTTAGAACCTGAGAAAGCGGAGCGGCCTTCATCTCGCAAAATGCGGGTGGCGTCTGTTTCCCAACCATGCTGCTTCGCCATTTCCTCGCACAAGCGAAGCTGGCGATCCATGCTGCTGCCCTTGCCTTGTTCAGCGTTTGAGAAGCGGGCGTAAATTGTGGCGGGTTGGGTCATCTTTTCTGCCTACGCCCAAAGGGCTTAACGGGTTGCTACTCCTATTACACTACGACGGGCGCGGAGGTGCCGACAGTTCGATCTTGCGTCGCGGCACTGCTGGTGCTGGGCGGGCTTGCGCTAGGGCGCGAGGCTATCACCTTGCGGCTGATAGCCGCCGGTGCACTGGTGGTTCTGTTGGCATGGCCAGAGGCGCTGGCGGGGCCAAGCTTCCAGATGAGTTTCGCCGCTGTTATCGCCATTGTTGCCTTGGGCGAGCATCACCGCTTTCGGGCGTTCGCGGCATCCCGTGAGGAACCAGCACTTCGGCGACTGGGGCGTCACCTTGCCGTCCTGCTTCTCTCAGGCTTTGCGGTGGAAATGGTTCTGGCGCCGATCGCGTTGTTCCACTTTCACAAGGCTGGGATGATCGGCGCTTTCGCAAACCTTGTGGCTATTCCCCTGACGACCTTTGTCGTCATGCCGCTGGAGGCGTTGGCCCTGCTGTTGGATGTTGCCGGTCTCGGGGCTCCTGCCTGGTGGTTGACAAGCCGTGCGCTCGATCTGCTGCTGCTGATCGCGCATTGGGTGGCGGCAAGTCCATGGGCGATCGTCACTGCGCCGTCCGTGCCCAACGTGATTTTCGGGATTATCGTGCTGGGCGGCCTTTGGTGCCTGCTGTGGCGAAGCGCTTGGCGATGGGCGGGAATGGTCCCCGTGACGCTGGGGATGGCCATCATCGTGATGAGTTCGCCTCCCGACATTCTGGTGACCGCGGATGGGCGCCATGTGGCCGTCCGGGGGCAGGACGGCGACATGGCTCTTCTGCGCGAACGGGCCGGAGATTTTGTCCGCGATATGATCGCAGAGAGTGCAGGCTATGGAGGTCCACTGGGCGCTCTTGCAGACCTGCCTGAGGCGCGTTGTTCCATGGACTTGTGCATGGTGGCCCTAACCGGAGGAGGGCGCATATGGCAGCTATTGGTGACGAGAAGCGGGGTTGTCGTACCCAAGGACATCCTGGCACGCGATTGCGCGCGCGCCGACATCGTTATCGCTGACCGCCGCCTGCCGCCATGGTGTCGGCCCCGCTGGCTGAAAGCCGACCGGCGGTTGTTGGCACATACCGGCGGGCTGGCGATCGATCTTGATGGAGGAACCGTGCGAACCGGGAAAACAGTGGGCGACGCACATCCGTGGGTCGCCCGCCCTTTCTATTTACCGTCGCGCCGCCGATCCGATCAGTTGTACCGCCGGAGCAGACCAGCCAGCTTTCCTTGAATGCGCACCTGCTGCGAATCGTAGATTTGCGGCTCATAAGCATTGTTGGCCGGATCGAGCCTGACCTTAGGTCCCTGGCGATGATAATATTTCAGCGTCGCCTCGCTATCCTCGATCAGTGCGACCACGATTTGTCCCTCGCGCGCGACTTCAGTGCGCTGGATCAGTGCAAAGTCACCGTCGAGGATGCCCGCATCGATCATCGAATCGCCCGAAACCTCAAGAGCATAATGGTCTCCGGCACCCAATAGCGCCGCAGGAACGGACAGCATATTCTGTCCTTCCATGGCTTCGATCGGGACGCCTGCGGCAATCCGACCGTGAAGGGGGATGTCGATCACGTCGTTGGCTGCAATCGGGGGCTTGGTCGATAGTTGCGGCTTGGGTGTTGATGCGACCTTAGGCGCGCGATGCATCGCTTCAGGAAGTTTCAAAACCTCCAGCGCTCGCGCCCGATTTGGCAGGCGGCGGATGAATCCGCGTTCTTCCAGCGCATTAATCAACCGGTGAATCCCGGATTTCGATCGAAGATCGAGCGCTTCCTTCATCTCCTCGAACGAAGGCGAAACCCCGCCTTCCTCGAGCCGCGTTTGAATGAAGCTGAGCAATTCCTGTTGCTTGGGCGTCAGCATGCCGACTTATCCTCCATAGAACGGATGGAGAACGCATAGGAAACGTAAGGAGGCAAGTCAAGCAGGGTTGCGCCAAGCGTAACGAAAGGAACGGACCTGCGTCACAGCCGTTCAGTAGCGGCCTTCCCAAAGAGGGTGAATAGGAGAGTAAGATGGCGAACCAGAACGATCAGGACAAACAGCGCCGCCAGCAAGGTGGTGACCGCTCAAGCCAGGGCGGCCGTCAGCAGCAGCAGGAAAATCGCCAGGGTCAAATGGGCGAGAGCCGCAAGGACAAGAGCGATCACAGCAAGCAGCAGCGCTGATCTACGTTCGGTTGAATCATGGGGAGGGGCCGCTTTGCGGCCCCTTTCTCATTGCCAGAGCGGAACGATGGTTACTTTGTCGCCTACGGCAGCCGGAGGTGAATCGGCCGGTCGAAGGATCAGGCAGTCCGCTTGAGCCAGGGCTGCGGTAGCGGCGCTGTCCTGCGAGGTAACCGAGACCAACCCAGCACCAGTGAGGTAGGCGCGAAGATAGTCGTCGCGCTCTCCTGTCGCTGGGAGTGGGGCGGCGAGTTCCGCGATCATTGTACGCGGGAGTGGGCTAGCGGCTCCGGCCATGTGCCGGACGAGCGGCAGCAGGAACAGCGTTGCGGTCACGAAGGCGGATACGGGATTGCCTGGGAGGCCGAGGAATAGGGCGTCGCCCAGCGTTCCCGCCATAAGCGGCTTGCCGGGTCGCATGCGAATCTTCCAGAAATCCAGAGTGCCGCCTGCCGCCTGGAATGCGGGCCTCACCAAGTCGTGATCGCCGACCGAGGCACCTCCGGTCGAGACGATGATATCGGCCCCGGCGGCTTCTTGGAGCGATCGGACCATTGCGTCCAGATCGTCGGAAACGATGCCGACGTCGATAACCTCCGCGCCTGCCTGACCTAGCATGGCCGCAAGCATGGGCGCGTTGGAGGACGGCAAGCGGCCAGAGGGCGTGGGCGCTCCCGGGGGAACGAGTTCATTGCCGGTAGAGATCAGGGCGATGCGCGGGCGGCCGCCGACCGGGAGGGTTCCGTGGCCCCCAAGAACGGCGAGAGCAATCTGCGCGGGACCCAGTGGAGCACCGGCAGGCAGCAATAGATGATTTGTGCCAAAGTCGCTTGCCGCCGGGCGCACATTTCGTCCTGTGGGTAATGGAGAGCCGAGGGGATGCACGAGCTGGCCGTCCAGCTGGGCATCTTCCTGGATCAGGACGGTATCGGCGCCTGGCGGAAGTGGTGCGCCAGTGAAGATGCGGCAGCATTCCCCCCGAGCCAAAGTAGAGGGAAGGGAGCCGCCCGCCGTGCTTTCAGCGGTTAGGCGCCAGGGGCCAGGCCATTCTGCCGCACGAATGGCATATCCGTCCATCGCCGATAGATCTGCCCAAGGCTGATCGCGCAAGGCGACGACGTCGCGTGCGAGCCATCGGCCTACACAGTTGAAAACCGGGGCGTCCTCTTCCGGCAAGCGGCTACCCAGCGCAAGCAGGCGCGCTTGAGCCTCCGCGACCGGGAGCAGGCTCATGCGACGCGCCAGTCGCCCGACTTGCCGCCCGACTTTGCGAGCAACCGGACGTTGCCGATGATCATGCCCTTATCGAGCGCCTTTGCCATGTCATAGATGGTCAACAGCGCCGCAGAGGTGGCGGTAAGTGCCTCCATCTCAACGCCAGTTTGACCCGCGCTTCTGGCGGTAGCCGTGACGGTGACGCCTTCTGTTTCCAGATCGAAGTCGATAGCCACCGAGGTCAGGGCGATGGGATGACAGAGGGGGATGAGGTCGGAGGTCCGCTTTGCCGCCATGATGCCTGCCACTCGCGCTACCGCGAGGACATCGCCTTTCTTCACCAGTCCTTGCGCGATGGCGGCCGCCGCTTCAGCGCTCATGCCGATGTGGCCGGTTGCGATGGCTTCACGGGCGGTCACGGCCTTGGCGGAAACATCGACCATATGGGCCGACCCATCCCCATCAAGATGGGTGAGCTTGCTCATGCGCCGGTCAGCAGCGCGCGGGTGGCGGCTTCGACATCGGGCTGGCGCATCAGGCTTTCGCCCACCAGGAAGCAGCGGACGCCATGTTCGGACATGGCGATCAGGTCGGCATGGCTGCCAAGGCCGCTTTCGGCGACGAAGGTGCAGCCTTCCGGCGCGTGGCCGACCAGTTCATAGGTGCGGGCGAAGTCAACGCTGAAGTCTCGCAGGTCGCGGTTGTTGACGCCGATGAGGCGCGAGCGGAGCTTGAGCGCGCGTTCCAGTTCATGAGCATCATGGACTTCGATCAGTGCATCCATGCCAAGGCCGAGGGCGGCGTCTTCTATCTCGGCCATCTGGCTGTCGTCCAGCGCGGCAGCGATGATGAGGATGGCATCGGCTCCGAGCGAGCGGCTTTCCAGCACCTGCCAGGGATCGACCATGAAATCCTTGCGCAGGACCGGCAAAGCGCAGGCGGAACGGGCGGCCATGAGATAATCGTCATGGCCTTGGAAATAAGGTTCGTCCGTCAAGACCGACAGGCAGGCGGCACCAGCGGCGGCGTAGGCCTGAGCATGGGCGGGCGGGTCAAAATTCTCGCGGATAAGACCTTTCGATGGGCTGGCCTTCTTGATCTCCGCGATGAGCCCAAAGCCCGAGCGAGCGGCGCTGTCCAGTGCCTGGCGGAAGCCGCGCGGGGGTGTCTGCTCGGCGGCGCGGGCGTGGAGCGTCGAGACGGTGATCGCTGCCTTGCGGCGGGCCACTTCCTCGCGTTTCGTGTCGCAGATTTCGATCAGCTTGTTCGTCATTTATAGGCAATCCAGCAATTGAGCAGCGCGTTGGCGAGTCCACGGTCGATGGTTTCGGCAGCTTCCTCGACACCTTCGCGCAGATCGGTAACGGCGTCCGCTACGAGAAGGGCAGCGGCTGCGTTAAGCAGCACGGCGTCGCGATAGGCGCCCGGCTCACCCTGAAGCAGGGCACGCAGGGCGGCGGCGTTATGAGCGGGGTCACCGCCGCGTATCGCCTCAACCGGGTGCGTAGGCAGTCCGGCGTCGGCCGGGGTGAGGCGGCGCATTGCGACGATGCCCTGCGCGGTGACTTCGGCGACGTCGTTGCCGCCCGCGAGGGACAGTTCGTCGAGGCCCTCATCACCCGAAACGATCATGGCGCGATCGACGCCAAGTTCCGCCAGCGCCTCGGCATAGATGGGAACATAGGCGGGGCGGGCGATGCCGACTAGCTGACGGCGCACACCGGCAGGATTGGCGAGCGGACCCATCAGGTTGAAGATGGTGCGCTGGCCGATGGCCTTGCGGATCGGGCCGAAGCGTTTGAGCGCGGGGTGATGCTTCTGCGCGAAGAGGAAGCAGATGCCGAGATCGGCCAGCGTTGCCTCCGCCGTATCGGCGACGCGATCAAGATCGAGGCCGAGCGCTTCGAGCGTGTCGGCGGCCCCGGCCTTGGATGAAGCGGCGCGGTTGCCATGCTTGGCGACGGGCACTCCGGCGGCGGCTACCACAAGACTCACTGCTGTCGAGACGTTGAGCGTGTGGTGGCCATCTCCGCCTGTGCCGCAGACGTCGATTGCGCCTGCGGGGGCGGCGATGGGGATCATGCGCGCGCGCATGGCGCGGGCGGCGGCGGCGATCTCTGTTGCAGACTCGCCGCGCTGAGCCATGGTGACGAGAAAGGCGGCGATCTCCGCCTCTGGCAGGTTGCCGTCGAACAACAGGTCGAAGGCGGCGGCGGCCTCGGTTGCGCTCAATGGCGCTGCGGGATCGGGCAGGCGGGTCATCGCCTTTGCCTTAATCACGACGCCGCGCCGGAGTCGAGGGGAGGGTGCGGGAAAGTCTTTCGCACATGACATAGCGAAGCCCTGTGCTTCGTTCGCTCCGCCGCGAAACCGAAATCAGGCGGCTGCGCGCTCCTTTACCGGAATCCCGGCGATCCGCATGAAGTTCGCCAGCATCTCATGCCCGTATTCGGTCGCGATGCTTTCCGGATGGAACTGGACCGAGTGGATCGGAAGGCTTTGATGGCGGAAGCCCATGACTGAGCCATCCTCGCTGGTCGCATTCACGATGAGGCTCTGCGGAATGTTATCCACGATGAGCGAATGATAACGGGTCGCTGTGAAGGGGGATGGAATGCCCTCGAAAAGCCCCGTTCCGTCATGGGTGACGGGGGAGGTCTTGCCATGCATCAGACCGCCCCGAACGACTTGCCCGCCGAAATGCTGGCCGATCGCCTGGTGGCCGAGGCATACGCCCAGCAGTGGTGCGCCCGCGTCGGCGGCGGCCGCTACGAGTTCAAGGCTGACGCCCGCCTCATTGGGCGTGCAGGGACCGGGCGAAAGCAGGAAGGCGCTGGCGCCGCTGGAGAGGGCCTGGCCTGCCGAAATGGCATCGTTGCGGACGACCTCCACCTCTGCGCCCAACTCCATGAGGTAGTGGACCAGGTTCCAGGTGAAGCTGTCATAATTGTCGATGACGAGGATCATGGGACCATGGCTATAAACAGCGAAGCGCGCCGGGCCAATCGGAATCGGCACTGGCAGCTGGCTGAACCGGCGACATGCTTTTGCGTTGTCCCTCCGGAGCGACATGAGGGAGGATGGTATGAAGCGCTACGCCTATGGTTGGATCACGGCCCTGTTCTTTCTGGTGTCGATCGTGGGTCATTGGGTGTTTGGCTGGTGGGCCTATGTGGATGACGCAAAGACGCACGGGCAGGTGCCTGAACTGGCGGCCTATGCCATCGAGATGGGCCGGGATACGTTCGAGAATTGGCAGTCGGAATTTCTCCAGCTGATCTGGCAAGTCGTAGGCCTGGCCTATTTCCTCTATGTCGGTTCGCCAGCCTCCAAGGAGAATGACGACCGGTTGGAAGTGAAGGTCGACGAACTGCTGAAAATGGCGGGGGGCAAGGATGCCGAGCGGTTGATCAACGAAATAGACAGCCGTTATCTGCGCGCCGGTGGTCATGCGAAGCCGCACGGTCAGGATCTGGGCTATGAATGATAGCAGGGAACCCGGAGGCCTGTCAGCCGCTTCTTGACGATATGTGTTCGTGAGGAGGACGGAAATGGCCAAAGCTGAGTTTACCGATGCGATCGCCCTGTTGAAAGCTGATCACCGCAAGGTCGAGGACCTGTTCGAGCAGTTTGAAAAGGCGAGGGCCGCAAACCGGAAGCAGGAAATCGCGCATCAGATCTGCACCGAGCTGAAGATTCACACGACGATCGAGGAGGAGATTTTCTACCCCACCTTTCGCGGCAAGATCGAGGACGACACGCTCGATGAAGCCTATGTCGAGCATGACGGCGCGAAGGTGCTGGTGAATGATATCGAGGCCGGATCGCCGGAAGATGATTTCTACGATGCCAAGGTCAAGGTGCTGTCCGAAGAGATCAAGCATCATGTGAAGGAAGAGGAAAGGCAGTCTGACGGCATGTTCGCCCAGTGCCGCAAGACGGATGTGGATCTGGTCGTGCTGCGTGACAGGATGATGGCGCGCAAGCAGGAGCTGATGGCGCAGGCGAAGGCCAGCGGACTGCCGGTCGCCAAGCCCAAGGCCGTCCATCTGCTCCCGGCCTGACCGAAAAGGTTGATAAATGGGGAGCGCTGCCCCATATGGGTTTTGCCGGGTTCGCCCGGCTATGGTGATAAATCGTGTCGTGTAATAGGCGCAGCGGACCCGGGGGCAGTACCCGGCGGCTCCACCACATATCCCGGCTTGTACGGGGTGTCTGACGGGGCCGAACTAGGATCGACGTGTGTTGAAAGGCGATGTCTTCACCCGGCCTGAGTAAGCCGTAAAAATGTTCAAAACACGTAAGTGCCAACGATAACGAGGCTCTTGCTCTTGCTGCGTAATTGATGGCCTCACGGCCTGACATTACCCAAAAAGAACGCGGTTGAACCCACCGGGCAACAGAAGGGAATTCAGCGGCTTCCGGAGGAGCCGGGCAACAGAATCCTCCGGACCTTCCTTCATTTAAGTGATTTTGGCGGCCGTCCTGCGTGGCGGGTGGCGCTGGCTATGGGCTGGCAGGCTGAATCTGTAGCTGCGAATCGGATGTCATGAACCAAGACGGTTCAATTACAGTTTTATGACAGTTAGAAGAAAAATTTATAACATATTGAATTATAGGAAGTAAAAATCCTTTTTTGGGTGCAGTTCGCTGCTTGTTTAGATGTCATCAAGATGAAATAATCCCGGCTATTATAGAAAGTTTTTTCGGGAGAAATTGGATGATGAAGGTAGCGGCGATCGTCGGGCTGATGCTGGCGGGGGGCATGTCAGGCGCGGCCGTGGCTGCATCCGATGAAGTGGTTGTGGTCGGTGTTCCCGATGGGCAATTGGCCGCTCCGGCCTTGGTGGCGAAGGATTATGAAAGAGCCGCCCGCCGCCTTGCGCCGATGTGGCCGGACGGGGCGAACGATCCGGCTCGGTTGATCAACCTTGGCAACGCTTATGCAGGCTTGGGGCGAATGAAGGATGCGCGAGAGGCTTATGGGGCCGCCCGCTTTGCGCCGGAATCGACGTTGCTGCTCGCGAATGGCGAAGAAGCATCGTCGCGGGATGTTGCCCGCCGCGCACTCGGCCGCCTTGAAGCGAGCTACGCCATGCGCTGACATCGGCCCGTTAAGTCATTGAACAGTGGGGCGTCGTCCGGTGGGACGGCGCCTTTCTTTTTGCGTGGACGGCTTTCGCAATCATCAAAGTGAAACAAGAGTCTCTGAACTGTCATTTTAAAGTCACTCTGCCGTCACGGAAGCAAAATGTCTCTGTCATCTGGCGCGCCTAGCTGCGGCGACTGAGGGCGGCAGGGGGCGTTGTCCGATTCGTGAATCCCCTTCGCTCCGCATCTTAACACAAACCGGCATCGCCGGAGCGGAGACGACATGGTCAAGACTAATCGTATCACTACCATCCTGATGGCGGGTTGCGCCTGCGCTGCTCTGAGCGCTTGCGGCGCGGACGATATCGCTTCGCCGGGCGAGGGGACGATCGTCCTGCCCGCGCCGACGCCTTCGCCGAGTCCGACGCCGACGCCCACTCCTACGCCGGGCAATGTGACCGCTGCGGCCGACTGTCCGACTATCTCGGGTGCGGACCAGCTGACCAACCTTGGCACCATCAGCGACGGCACCAATACATGGCGCAATTGCGGCTTCCCCGCGCGTTTCAACAGCTCGACCGCGATCGCCAAGACGGCGGGCGTGATCTATTCGCTGCCCGGCCGCGTTGATGTCGGCACCGATCAGGGTGCTGCGAGCACTGGCTCCAATGTGACGCTAACGATTGATCCGGGTGTGGTGGTCTTTGCCGGCACCGGTAGCGCCTTCCTGGCCGTCAATCGTGGCAACAAGATCAACGCTGTTGGTACGGCCGCACAGCCGATCGTCTTTACCAGCCGCGAGAATGTCACCGGGTCGGCGACCGATCAGTCGTCGGGCCAGTGGGGTGGCATCGTGTTGCTCGGCCGCGCCAAGATCACCGACTGCGATCAGGCGCCCAATGCGGCTCCGGGCACCACCGCGTGTCAGCGCGACACCGAAGGCACGACCGGCGCGCTCTATGGCGGCGACAATGACGCCGACAATTCGGGCCGCATGAGCTATGTCCAGATTCGTTATTCCGGCTTCGTGCTGGCGAATGGCAAGGAATTGCAGGGTCTGACTCCTTCGGGCGTCGGCACCGGCACGCAGCTTGACCATATCCAGGTCCACAACAGCTCGGACGACGGCATCGAGGCTTTCGGTGGTTCGACCCACATGAAATATCTGGTGCTGACCGGCAATGAAGACGACAATCTGGACACGGACGTGGGCTTCCGCGGCACGGCGCAGTTCGTTATCTCCGTGCAGCGTGCGAACAACAATATCGGTGATACCTTCACCGAGACGGACTCGAACGGTTCGACGACCGGCACCAGCTTCTCGGAAGACGCGCTGCCTCGCCAATATCTGAAGGTAGCGAACTTCACGCACATCCAGCGGTCGAACACCGGCGATGATGGCGCGACTATGTTGCTGCGGGGCGGTGCTGACCTTGCCATGGTGAACGGCATCATCGTCAGTCCTGATCAGAGCTGCCTGCGCATCAACAGCGCCGCCACGGTACGTGACGCTGACGCGGGGCTGCAGGATGCGGGGAAGCCGCGTTACCTGTCGGTAGTGATGCAGTGCAACGCTACCCCGTTCAAGGGCACCGGCGGCGTCGATGCGGCGACGGTCCAGTCGATCTTCTCGACCGATCCGAACAGCAGCTTTGCCTATACGCCGTCGTTGACCAGCCTATTCATCAACGGCGCGACGGAAACGGCCCGCACCGCGATCGACCCCAAGACGATCGACAGCAACTTCACCACCACCAACTATATCGGCGCGGTGAAGGACAGCAACGACACCTGGTATGCGGGCTGGACCTGTAACTCGGTTACGGCGAGCTTCGGCAGCAGCAGCGCGAGCTGCACCGCCATCCCGACGACCTGATCTACCTCACCTGAACAGGGGCGGGGGAGCGTGCATCAGCCGCTTCCCCGCCCTCTTTACAAAGAATTTTCCCAAGGGGGAACTCCTAGCCATGTCGAAGCCGCTCAGCCTGGCGCGCATGCTCCTGATTTCGACCGCCCTTTCCGCTCCGGCGGTGATGGCGCAGACCACGACCGATAGCGCGCCGACGTCAGGCGTGCCGAGTGCATCCGAAGAGGCCGATGCGCAGACCGGCAATGTCGACGTTTCCGTTCCCGGATCGGACATCATCGTGACCGGCCGCCGCACGAGCAATGTGTCGCAGGCAGCGCCGCAGGTGGTGACTGTCCTGTCGGCCGCCGACATCAAGCGCACGGGCGAAGGCGATATCGCCGGGTCCTTGCAGCGGGTGACCGGCCTGTCTGTCGTATCGGGCGGATATGTCTATGTGCGTGGGCTGGGCGACCGCTATTCTCTGGCGCTGCTCAACGGATCGCCTTTGCCGAGCCCGGAGCCGCTGAAGCGCGTCGTGCCGCTCGACATCTTCCCGACCAGCGTCATTGCGTCCACGATGGTGCAGAAAAGCTATTCGGCCAACTTCCCTGGCGAGTTTGGCGGCGGCGTCATCAACCTGACGACCAAGGCTATCCCGGTTGAAAGCTATCTTGAGCTGGGAATTGGAAGTTCGGCCAATACCGAAACGTCGGGCAACATGGGCTACACCTATTATGGGTCGAAGTCGGACTGGACCGGCTTTGACGATGGGTCGCGCGACGTTCCGCCACTGCTGGCGCAGGCGTTTGGTAGCGGGGTGCCCTTCTCCAACATGACGCGCGGTGACCTGCAGGCGATTTCGATGCAGTTCCTGAATGCGAAGACTTCCGTGCTCCAGCGGACCAACAGCCTGCCGTTCAACTTTTCGGGTTCGCTGAACGCCGGAACGGCGATGGATGTGGGTAGTGATGGGCGGTTGGGCGTGCTGTTCACCGCATCCTACAGCAACAAGTGGCGGACACGCTCCTCGCTGCAGCAGGCGTCGATCAATCTGGAGCAGGCGCCGGGCAAGAACGGCGTTCAGGTGTCGACGGATAATGAGGTGACGTTCAACAGCCTGTTCGGGCTGGGCCTGGAACTGGGCGATCAGAAGATCCGCTGGACCAACGTCTATATTCGCGACACGCTGAAGCGCGGTGCCCTGACGCTGGGGCAGAATGACGGCGCGATCGCGGGCGCGGATTATATGAAGCAGAATACCGCCTGGTATGAGCGGCAGCTGATCGACACCCAGATGGTGGGTGAGTTCAAGCTGATGGAGGGGCTCAGCCTCGACCTGCGCGGCGGCTATGCCAATTCGCAGCGGGAAGCGCCCTATGAGCGTGAGTTCGAATATGTGCGGACAAATCGCGATCTGGCGGTCGATCCCGTGGGCGATCGCTTCGTCAACGCGCTGAACCGTCAGCGGGGCGATGCTTCAATAACCTTCAGCGATCTCAACGAAGATTTGTGGTCGGCGGGCTGGGATCTCAGCTACAAATTCTCGCCCGATCTGACGGCGACGGTGGGCTATGCGTTCAGCGATACGAAGCGCACGTCTTCGCGCTATGAGCTGCATTTCGACGCGACCAACCTGCCGATCGCCGTGCAGCAGCTGCGGCCCGATTATCTGCTATCGGATGCGTCGATCCAGTTGTTCGACATGTCGCTGCTGGACTTTTCGGGCAATTATCCGGTCTATGATGCGGCGCTGCGCACGCATGCCGGATATGCGCAGCTGAAGGTGCAGCCTCTAGCGGGCGTGACCGTGGACGCTGGCGTGCGGTATGAAAAGGGCCGCCAGTCGGTGACCGGCGTGGACGTCTACAATACGGGCGTTGAGCCGGTGAACGGCATCAACAAGGAATATTGGCTGCCTGCCGCGACCATCACCTTCGAAGCGGCGAAGGGTTTGCAGTTCCGCATGAGCGGTTCCAAGACGATTGCACGCCCGCAGTTCCGCGAGCTGATCGCCCAGCCCTATATCGATACCGATTCCAACCGCTTCTATCGCGGCAACCCCTTCCTGCAGGATAGCGAGTTGTGGAACGCAGACCTGCGCGCGGAATGGTATATGGGCCGGGACGAGCGGCTGACGGCGGCGGCGTTCTGGAAGAAGATCGACAATCCGATCGAGACTTACACGACCATCAACGACAAATATGATGTGACCACCAGCTTCGCCAATGCGCCTGAAGCGACGCTATATGGTGTCGAGTTCGAGGCGCAGAAATATCTGCCGCTCGACAATGTGAGCAGCCCGTTCTTCCAGACCCGGCGGATCGTGTTGATCGGCAACTATACCTACACCCAGTCGAAGCTGAAAGTGAGCGAAGGGGATACGACCATCCCCTACAGCTATACCGCTGGCCCGCTGCCCGCCGCGTCCGACTATTTCCAGGATGGCGTGCCGCTGACCGGCCAATCGGACCATCTGGTCAATCTGCAGTTTGGCCTTGAAGACACGGACAGGCTGTCGCAGCAGACGCTGCTGCTGACCTATGCCAGCCCGCGCGTTACGAGCCGTGGTCCCAACCTTCAGCCCGACATCAAGGAAAAGCCGGGCCTGACGTTGGACTTCGTGGCGCGGCAGGGCGTGACGTTGCCGGGCGGGGTGAAGAGCGAGTTCAAGTTCGAGGCGCGTAACATCACGGGGCGCAAGTTCCAGGAGTTCCAGGAACTGGGCGGCAACAAGGTATTCTACAATCGCTACAAGATCGGCACGACCTTCGCGGCTTCGCTGACCGTGGCACTCTGATTTAACTTTCTTTGATGAGGCTTGGCGGCCGATCCGCTTCGCGCGGATCGGCCGTTTTGCCATCTGTGATTCGCGCGTTTTCCTGCGCCGTGTTAGGGGTTGGCCTGAAGCGGAGGCAGGCGGTGAAGCAGGAAGTCGAGCTGAAACTGGAGCTGTCGCAGCAGGCGGCGGAGGCCTTCGAGCAATTGGCGCTGCTGCCCGCTGAGGGAGGCCGGGCGCAACTTCAGGCCGTCTATTTCGATACGCCCGACAGGCAGTTGGATGCGCGAGGATATACGCTGCGCATCCGCCGATCAGGGGAGGAGCGCGTCCAGACCGTCAAGGCCGGTAGTGAAGATCGGGGCGGAGCCCTTTTCTCGCGGGCGGAATGGGAAATGCCGGTCAGGCAGGATGAGCCGGTGATCGATAGTCGCACGCCCATTGCAGGCGTTCTGGGTGATGCGACGGAGATGATCGAGCCCGCGTTCAAGGTCGAGGTCGAGCGGCGCACATGGCTGATTGCCGAGGGTGCCGCGGAGATCGAATTGGTGCTCGACAGGGGATGGGTCCGCGCGGGTGAGCGGCAGTCGCCCATTTGCGAAGTCGAACTGGAGCTGAAGGCAGGAGAACCCGCCGCCCTGTTTGCGCTCGCAAGGCGAATTGAGGCGGCAGTGCCGGTGCGGCTGGGCGTCGCGGCAAAGTCGGAACGAGGCTATCGGCTGCTGGCTCCCGCGCCCGCCTGTTTCAAGGCGGAGAGACTGGCGCTGAAGCCCGATGTCAGTGCGCAGGCGGCGTTTCAGGCCATTATGCGCAACTGTGTGCGGCAATACCGGCTGAACGAAAATCTGCTACTCGACCATTATGATCCACAGGCTGTGCATCAGGCGCGCGTAGCCGTGCGGCGGCTGCGTTCGGCGCTGACGCTGTTCAGATCAATGCTGGCGGCGCAAGACGTGACCCGATTTCAGGATGAGCTTCGCTGGCTGGCGCAGCTGCTGGGAGAGGCGCGTGATCTGGATGTGCTGATCGAACGGATGAAGCCGGGCGAACTGCACGAGCAACTAGCTGCTGTTCGCTCGGTGATCCATGCAAAGGTGATCGATGCGCTGGAATCCGATCGGGCGCGGGGCTTGATGATCGACATCGTGGAATGGCTGACGCTTGGCATGGGCGAGTCGGATGCTGAGGGCCGCAGGTTGCGCGATGAGGCTGCGGAGGCGTTTGCCGCACGCCGTTTGCAGCATTTTCATCGCTGGCAGATGAAGCATGCACGGCATCTGGCGAAGCTGGATGACGCGCACCGTCACGAAGTGCGCAAGAAGGCGAAGAAGCTGCGCTACGCCGCCGAATTTTTCGGGGGTCTATTCGACGCCAAGAAACAGCGGCGACGACACGCGCGCTACATCGATGCGCTGGAGGGGTTGCAGGACGAACTGGGCGCGCTCAATGATCTGGTCAACGTGCGCGCCTTGTTGGCGCAGCATGGCCTGCCGGTCGATGCCGATCTGGTGAAGAGCGGTCGGAGCAAGAAGAAGCTGCTGGCGGCGGCCGGCAAAGCCTATGATGAATTGGCGGATGCCAAGCATTTCTGGCGCTGAAGCTCAGGCCCAGGGTTTTTCGCGATACCATTTGGTGATGATGTGCTTGACGCCGCTGCGCACCTTCATGCCGTGGTGCAGGGTGGCCCCATTATAGCGTCCGGGTTCAAGGCGATTGTTCCAGGCGAGCAGCTTCCCGCGCTCGGGCTGGACCGTCTTACCGATCTTCACGAAGCGGGTCGCGCCACCTGCGGGGGGCTGGTTGAGATAGACCATCAGCGTCCATGTCCGGTTGCCCGAGACGGAGCAGTAGCGGGCGAAGTCGAGGCCAGCAGGATCGAAATAGTCGGTATGCGCCTTGAATTCCTGACCCACGGCGTAACGTTGCCCCTGTATCGGTTCGCCGAAACATGGGTCGATCCCGGCGAAAGCGGCGAGTTTTTCATCTATGGCCCCGATGAAGGGATCGGTGTTGTCGAGATCGCAGGTATCGCTGGTGCGGAAGCCTGTGTCGCCATTGGCGTCGGCGATGGTGGAAGGGCGACGGCGCGCCTCGATCCGTGTGATCAGGCCATCGCATTCTTCCGCTGTCAGGAAATCGCGCTGGATGAAGAGCGTCAGATCGCGGCTGGGCACGCGCTGGACGCGTGGATGGGATGCGATCCAGGCCGGATCGGCATCGGCTGATTTCACAATGGGTTGGTTAGGCATGGACGGCCTTTTAGGGCGAGAAAGCAGCCTTTCTGCTATCGTTCGGCGCTCGAAATGCAAGTGTCATCGCTTGCGGATTGCCGTTGTCATGGATAGGTCACATTTCTGTCATCCGGCAGTAAAAACAATTGCCTAGCAGCGCGGGTATCAAGGGGGATTACCAGGTTCATGCGCGTGGCGTTTCGCAGTAACTTTCAGGACCTTAGCAGCCGCCTCGCGCCGATCGACTGGGCGCGGGTTGCTGAGAAGCTGTTGCTGGGCCTGCTGGCGCTGCAATGTGCAAGGCTGGTTTGGGCCGTGCTGACGCCGGTCGGGAGCTTTGGACCGTGGGAAGGGCGGCAAGCGCAATTTCCGAATTTCGCGGCGCGCCAAACATTATTTTCCAGTTTTGATCCCTTTTACCGGGCTGGACCGCAGCAGGCGGCGAGCGGTGGGGTCGTGACCTCGCTGGCGCTGACTGTCTACGGCATTCGGTTGAACGAAGGGTCGGGGCTGGGATCGGCCATCATCGCTGGACCCGATGGGGTGCAGAACAGCTTTGCCGTGGGTGATGAGATATTGCCGGGCGTGCTGCTGAAGGGCGTGGCGTTCGATCATGTCACTATCGACCGGGGTGGATCGGAAGAGCAGATATTCCTCGACCAGTCGCAGCCTGCCTCACCTGCGGGCGCGCTGGGAGACGGAGCGGCTCCGGCCCCTGTCGCCGGAATCGACAGTCCGACGGCGGACGGGCTGAAGCGCGATATCGGCTTTGCGCCGCGTATGCAGAATGGCCGGATCACGGGGCTGATCCTGACCGCCAAGGGGCCAACCTTCCAAAATGCCGGGTTTCAGCCCGGCGATATCGTCACCCAGGTCGATGGGCAGCCGGTCGGCTCGCCTAGCGATCTCCAGGCGCTGCAAGGCAAAATCATGCCCGGCGCGCGCATTTCCCTGACCGTCGAGCGGGGCGCCAGCCTTTCGACGATCAACCTTACTCTGCAAGGCCAATGACCAGAAAACTCCTTCTTTCCGCCGCGACCGCCCTCGCTCTGGCCGTGCCTGTCGGGTCGCCCGTCATGGCACAGCAGACGCTCAACGTGCGCGACGCCGATATTCGCGCCTTCATTCAGGACGCCGCGCGGGTGACGGGGCGAACCTTCATCATCGACAATCGGGTCCAGGGGAAGGTTTCGGTCGTGACAGACCGGCCGCTGTCGCGATCGGAATATTTCGAGATTTTCCTGTCGACCTTGCGGGCGAACGGGCTGGTAGCGGTGCCAGCGCCGGGCGGCGCTTATCGCATTCAGCCTGCCGATGGGGCCGCCGGGCAACCTAGCGTCGTTGGACGTGGCGCCAATCGCAACCAGTTCGTGACCGAGGTTTTCCGCCTTCGCTCGATCGATGCGGGCAGTGCGCTGGAGACATTGCGGCCGCTGGTGAGCAAGGACGGTTCGGTGACCGCCAATCGCGCTGGGAACAGCGTGGTCGTTGCCGACTATGCCGACAATATCGGGCGCATCCGACAGGTCCTGGCGCGGATCGATCGTGATACGGCGGCGACGCAAACGGTGATGCTGCGGAATGCTGGCGCGCGGGAAATCGCGACGTCGCTTCAGGCGCTGGTGCAGAGTAACGGCGAAGGGGCGCAGCGGGCGGCGACTATCGTGCCGATCGACAGCAGCAATTCGGTCGCGATCCGGGGCGATGCCGGGACGGTGACGCGATTGGCGCAGATGACGCGCGATCTTGATCGGCAGGCTGCGAGCGGGACGGAAATCCGCGTCTACTGGCTGGAACATGCGGATGCCGAAAAGCTGCTGCCTGTGTTGCAGCAATTGGTTGGGCAATCGACCGGCTCTGCCGTGACGGCTTCGGTTCCGGCGGCCAATGGCGCTGCTCCGGTTGCGGCGGCGCCTGCGGTTGCGGGTTCGGCCGGTTCTTCAGGTGGTGGCATTTCGACGCGGGGTCCTGCGATCGTCACCCGCTATGAAGGGGCCAATGCGATCATCGTTGCGGCCAATAGCGACGTGCAGCGCATGCTGGGCGAGACCGTCCGGCAACTCGATACGAGGCGGGAGCAGGTTCTGGTCGAGGCGATCATCGTCGAGATCAGCGATGCCGCTGCCAAGAAGCTGGGCGTGCAATTCCTGATCGGCAGCACCAAGACGGGCTTTGCTGCGACCAATTATTCCAATGCTTCTCCCAATTTGCTGACGCTGGCCGGGGCGATTGGCGCGAACGAGTTGGGCAAGACGACCACGACGGTCGTCAACGGCGGCGTGACCACGACGACCACCTCGACCGAGAATAGCAACTTGTCGAACACCTTGCAGCAGGCGGCGGTCGATAGCCTGATGAACGCGACGGGCGGCTTTGGCGGGGTTGCGACGCAGATCGGGCGGAACGGGATTTTCGGGGCGATCATCAACGCGGTCAGGTCCGACACTGACAGCAATATTCTGTCCACGCCTTCGGTGATGACGCTGGACAATCAGAAGGCGTCGATCTTGGTTGGGCAGCAGGTGCCGATAACGACCGGCGAGGCGCTCAGCCAGAATTTCGACAATCAGTTCCGCACTGTCCAGCGGCAAGATGTCGGCATCAAGCTGGAAGTGAAGCCGCAGATCAACACGGGCGGCGCGATCAAGCTGTTCCTGAGGCAGGAAGTGTCGAGCGTCGCCGGGCCGGTGTCCAACAATAATAGCGACCTCATCATCAACAAGCGTGAGATCGAGACGACGGTCACGGTGGATGATGGCGAGATTTTGGCGCTTGGCGGCTTGCTGGACGATAATGAGCGCAAGACGATCGAGCGTATTCCGCTGCTATCGGATATTCCGGGCATCGGCGAGCTTTTCAAGTCGCGCAGCAAGAGCCGGAGCAAGACCAACCTCATGGTCTTCATCCGGCCCACCATCCTGCGGTCGAAGGAGGATGCGCAGCGCCTGACGCAGCAACGCTATGGCTATGTGCGGGACATGCAGTTGGCGCGGAACCCCGATCAGGAACCGAGCATCGACGAGTTGGTGCGCGACTATATGGGCGCGGAACCGCCCGCCGCTGTGACGCAGGCGAGTGATGCGGTGGCGCAGCCCAGCGCTGGCCCGGCGCAAGTGATTGAACCGACGGTGCGGCAATCGAGCGGCGTAGTTCGGCCGGTGGACGGTGCGGCGAATGGAGATCGGCGGTGAACGACCTACTTCCACGACCGTTCTGGCTGAACTTGTCGAAGCCCTTCCCTTCTTTTCAAGTAAGAAAAGCCCGTCGACAAGCTCGGGGCGAACGGGGGATGAAGTGAGCGGGCCTGCCGAACCGTTAAACCTTCCGCACAGTGCCCCCCGCGCTGTCGACATTCCCTATGTCTTTGCGCGCAAGCATGGCGTGGTCATGCTGCCGTTGGACGGAGACCGGCTTACGATCGCAGTTCGGGAGGCGAGCGATCCGCGCATATTGCTGGAAGTGCGGCGGCATTTGGCGCGTAGTTTCGATGTGCGGTTCGTTGATGGCGCGCAGTTTGACCGGCACCTGTCCGACCATTATGCGATGGAGGGCAGCGCTGCCGCCATGGCAGGGTCGCTGGAAGTCGGCGCGGATGAGCTGGATATTCTTGCCGCCGACATTCCGACTGCCGACGACTTGCTCGACAGCGCCGATGATGCGCCTGCAATCCGGCTGATCAACGGCATCATCGCTGAAGCAGCGCGGCAGGGCGTTTCGGATATTCATATCGAGCCTTATGAAACCGGCCTGATCGTGCGGATGCGGATCGACGGAGTGCTGCGCGAGACGTTGCGGATGCCGCCGCATGTCGCGCCGGTGGTGGTGAGCCGGATCAAGGTGATGGCGCGACTGGACATTGCCGAGCGGCGGGTGCCGCAGGATGGGCGCATTGGGCTGACGCTGGGCGGCAAGCTGCTGGACGTGCGCGTTTCGACACTGCCGAGCCGGGCGGGGGAGCGGGTGGTGCTGCGTATTCTCGACAAGGAGAATGCGGGCATGAACCTTGACCTGCTGGGCATGGCGGGGGCGGCGGATCGGATTTTTCGTGAAGGATTGCACGAACCGAACGGGATTATCTTGGTCACGGGGCCGACCGGGTCGGGGAAGACGACTACGCTCTATGCGGGGCTGCGGCAGTTGAATGATGGGACGCGCAATATTCTTACCGTGGAGGACCCGGTCGAATATGCTGTCGAGGGGGTTGGACAGACGCAGGTGAATGCCAAGGTGGGCCTGACCTTTGCTGCGGGGTTGCGGGCGATTCTTCGGCAGGACCCCGATGTGGTGATGGTTGGCGAAATCCGTGATCGGGAGACGGCGGAGATCGCGGTGCAGGCGTCGCTGACGGGTCATCTGGTGCTGTCGACCGTGCATACCAATGATGCGGTGGGCGCGATCACGCGGATGCGGGACATGCGGGTGGAGCCGTTCCTGCTCGCCTCGACCTTGCGCGCTGTTATTGCGCAGCGGCTGGTGCGGCGGCTTTGCCAGCATTGCCGGGAGCCGGTGCAGGCGGACAAGTCGGCGAGTGCGCTGCTTGGTTTCGATCCCGGAACGATCATTTACCGGGCGCGAGGGTGCGAGGAGTGCAACGGTAGCGGCTATAAGGGCCGGATCGGGGTGTTCGAGGCGATCCGCGTGGATGACACGATTCGCCGCCTGATCAATGATGGCGGCGACGAGTCCCTGATCGCGCGGCACGCTTTCCTCAATGCGCCCAATCTGGGGTCGGCGGCGCGGGCGCTGGTGCGCGATGGGCAGACTACGGCGGAGGAAGCCATCCGCGTGTCGCGGCGCGATGCGGCGGAGGTGGAAACCATCGTCGATGGCTGAGTTCGACTATTTGGTCATCGATCCGGCGGGCAAGGAACGCAGCGGTAAGGTGAAGGCCGAGACGATCGAGGATGCGCGCGCCAAGCTGGACGCGCGCAAGCTGTTCATCGTGCGGATCGAGCCGGGCGTTGCGGAGAAGGCGGCGAAGCGTGCGGGATTGTCGCTGCGCGCTCCTCGGCTGTCCGCCAAGGAGCTTACGCTTTTTACGCGCCAGCTATCGACGCTGATCCAGGTGCAGCCCGCTGGAGGAATCGCTGCGCACCATCGGGAGGCAGAGCGAGCAGGAGCATGTGCGCGCGATCGTCAGCAAGGTGCATTCGGGTGTGTTGGAAGGGCGGCGGCTGGCGGATGCTCTGGGCGCGGAGCCGAAGAGCTTTCCGGCGCTGTATCGGGCGATGATTTCCGCCGGTGAAAGTTCCGGCAGCTTGCCTACGATCATGGAGCGGCTGTCCGACCTGATGGAGCGGCAGGCGGTGATCCGGTCGAAGGTGCTGATCGCCATCGCCTATCCGAGCGTACTGGCAGTCTTTGCCGTCTGCGTCGTCGCGGCGCTGATGATCTTTGTGGTGCCCAAGGTGGTGGAGCAGTTCGACACGGTGGGGCAGGATCTGCCGCTGCTAACGCGGATGGTGATGGGGATTTCGGCCTTTTTGGCAGGCTATTGGTGGCTGCTGGCGATCCTTATGCTGCTGGGCGGTTTTGCCTTCTGGCGCGCGTTGAAGGTTGAAGCTTTCCGCTATCGCTTCGACGGGACGATGCTGCGACTGCCGCTGCTGGGGCGGTTGATCCGCGACTTGCATGCGGCGCGGATGGCGCGGACTTTGTCGACTATGGTGGCGAGCCGACTTCCGTTGATGGAGGGCCTGACGTTGACCACCCAGACCGTGCACAACCGAGTGTTGCGGCAGGCTTCCGAGCAGATTGTAGAGGCCATTCGTGGGGGCGGGAGCCTGTCGGCGGCGCTGCGGCGGGCTGGGGTGTTTCCGCCGTTGCTGGTCTATCTGGCGGCGAGTGGGGAGAGTGCGGGGCGGCTGGATACGATGCTGGAGCGGGCGGCCGATTATCTGGAGCGGGAGTTTGACAGCTTTACCTCCGCCGCGCTGGCGATGCTGGAGCCGGTGATCATCATATTGATGGGTGGGATCGTGGCGGTGATTATCTTGTCGATCCTGCTGCCTATCTTGCAATTGCAGAGCCTTACCGGGGCTTGAGGAGTGATTATGTCTAGATTGAAGCCAGACTCCGTTCGCCCTGAGCCTGTTGAAGGGCATTCCTTTACTTCAGAAGAAGAGAAGGGCTTCGACAAGCTCAGCCCGAACGGGGAGGGGTTGGTTCGTCGGCCGATCGAAAATGGCTTCACGCTGGTCGAGTTGATGGTGGTGATCGTCATCATCGGGCTACTAGCGACGATTGTGGCGATCAACGTCATTCCTGCGACCGATACGGCGCGGGTGGAGAAGGCGAAGGCGGATATTGCGACGATCGAGCAGGCGCTGGAGCAGTATCGGCTCGATAATCTGAGCTATCCTTCGCAGACTGACGGGTTGCAGGCGCTGATCAACCCGCCCGCCTCGCTGGCGCAACCGCAGCGGTATCGCCGGGGTGGCTATATCAAGAAGCTGCCCGATGATCCGTGGGGCCGGGCCTATCATTATGCGGTGCCGGGGCGGAAGGGCGCGTTCGATATCAGTTCGCTGGGTGCGGACGGCCAGCCGGGCGGCGAGAGCGAGAATGCGGATATTTATTCCAGCGAGCTTTGAGGCGCGGTTTATTCCGTTCGTGGGGGGCTTCGGCAAAGCCTGTGCTGAGCCTGTCAAAAGGCCCAGCCTGAACGGGGATAAGTGCCCGATCGCCAATGGCTTTACCCTGATCGAGTTGATGGTCGTGTTGACGATCATCGGCTTCATCTCGGCTGCGGTGGTACTTGCCATGCCCGACCCGCGCGGGCGGGTTGTCGAGGATGCCGATCGCTTTGCCGCGCGCGTTGCTGCCGCGCGCGACGAAGCGGTCGTTACCGCGCGACCGATGGGGGTGTGGGTGTCCGCGTCGGGCTATGGCTTTCAGCGGCGGGATGGGGCGCAATGGGTGCCGTTGGAGGAGAAGCCGTTCGTGACGGCCAACTGGAAGGCGGGGACGCGGGCGCTGGTTGGCAAGGATGGGCGGCAACAGATTGGTTTTGATGGGACCGGGCTGCCGACTGATGCCATGACGGTGACTTTGGCGCGAGAGGCGGAGCGGGTTTCCGTGACCGTTGATATGGCGGGGAAGGTCATGGTCGGTGGGTAGGCTTGGTATCTTCGGTAGCTCTGCTGGAAGAAAAGAAGGGGCTTCGACAAGCTCAGCCCGAACGGGTGAAAGGTCGGCTCCAACGGGTGAGCGAGGCTTTACGCTGTTGGAGATGCTGGTGGCGTTGGCGGTGTTCAGTCTGGCTGCGTTGGCGCTGGTGCGGTTGCAGGGGGTGACGTTGCGGACGGCGGCCGATCTCGACAGCAAGGCGCTGGGGCAGATTGTCGCGCGTAACCTGATGGTGGAGGTGCAGACCGATCCTGCGCGGCCCTCGCTGGGCAGCGAAGAGGGTGATGTCGATAATGGCGGACGGCGCTGGCATTGGGTGCGGACGGTCAAGGCTACTAACGACAAGCGGCTGTTGCAGGTTGATCTGACCGTGAATGGGCAGGTGGGGGCTTCGCCGGTTGTGCTTAGCTTTGTGCGGGTGGTGCAGTGATGCGCGCCATAGCCAGCAGGGATTTCAGTCGCGCATCAGGCTGCTCGACCCTTCGACAGGGCTCAGGACAGGCTTCACTCGAAGCGAACGGAGGGCCGGCCGGGCAGGCGGGCTTTACGTTGATAGAGCTGCTGGTAGCGCTGATGATATTCGCGATGCTGGCGGCGGCGGGTGTGCTGTTGCTGGGGAACAGCGTGTCGGCGCAGGCGCAGGTCAAGGCGCGGCTGGATGACATGGCGGCCGTGCAGCGGGCAGGTGGCGCGCTGGCTGCCGATCTTGGGCAGGCGGTGCCGCGTATCAGCCGCACGGAAGCGGGGACGCTGGCGCCTGCATTCTGGTCGCATCGTGAGGGCGAGGCCGTGCCGGTGATGCAGTTCGTGCGGGGGGGCTGGGACAATCTGGGCGATTTGCCTCGGCCTTCCTTGCAGAAGGTGGAATATTGGGTGCGGCAGGGGCGGCTGGAGCGGCGGACCTATGCACAGGTAGATGGTGCGGCGGGCGACGATCCGGCGACCCTGCTGGACCATGTCGATGATGTCGCGCTGCGCTTTCGGGATGAGCAGGGGGAGTGGCGTGGCGAGTGGATACCGACGCAGCCTGACCTGATGCCGCGCGCTGTTGAAATGACGGTGACGCGCACGGGTGAAGCGCCTGTCACCTTGCGCTTTCTGGTCGGGCCGGGGCCTGCAGAGAAGCTGGAAGGGGAGATGGCTGGTGCCTGATCCCGGGAAAAAGGGCGAGCGGGGGGCCGCGTTGCTGACCGTATTGCTGCTGGTCGCGGTGATGGCTGTGGTTGCCTCTACGGCGTTGGAGCGGTTGGCGCTGGCTACGCGGATGACTGGGAATAGTGGCGCGGTGGATCAGGCGCGCGCCTTTGCCGATGCCGGGGCGGAGATGGCGCGGTTGCGGATCGGTGATCTGGTCGCGGCCAATCCGGGCAAGACGACGTTGGCGGGAAACTGGATGGGGACGCCGCAGCCGGTCGCTGTTCCCGGTGGAGTGGCGAGTGCACGGGTGAGTGATGCGGGCAATTGCTTCAACCTCAACAGCGTGGTGGCTGGCGAGAATGAGTCCAATTTGAAGGTGCGCCCGGTCGGCGTGTCGCAATTTCAGGCGCTGTTGCAGGCGCTGGGCGTCGATGCGCGGCAGGCGCAGGTGGCGGCAGCGTCGCTGGCCGACTGGATCGACAGCGACAGCGTGCCGCAGCCGGGCGGCGCGGAGGACGAGGTTTATGCGCAGGCGGCGCGGCCCTATCGCACGGCCAATCGCTTCATGGTGGATGCGAGTGAACTGCGAGCCGTTCATGGGGTGACGCCTGTCATTTATGATCTGGCGCGGCCGTGGGTTTGCGCGTTGCCGACGGCGGATTTGTCGCCGATCAACGTCAACACGCTGTTGCCCGATCAGGCAGTGCTGTTCGCGATGCTGTTGCAGGGGCAGGTCAGCGTGGCGCAGGCACGCCAATATCTGGCGCAGCGGCCCGCCGAGGGTTACGGCAGCACGGTGCAATTCTGGGCTCCGCTTGCCAGCCAAGGCATCAATCCGCTTGAGGAAGCGGCCAATCAGGTCAAGTTGACGACAGGATTTTTCGGGGTGGACGTGACGGTGGACGTTGGGGGAACGCAGGTGGTGGAGCGGGCGATGATTGATGCCCGGCAGAGCCCGGCGAGGTTGATCCGCCGTAGCTGGGGAAGCGGCGCGTGAGCGTGCGGGATGGACTGATCGTGGCGCTGCCCGAAGCGGGCGAGCCGCTGTGGATGCGCGTTGTCGATGGCGCTGTGGCGCGGAGCGGCAGGGGGGCAAACTGGCTGGCCGCTTGCGGCTTGACGGCGTTGCCTGCCGATGCGGTGGTGATGCTGGTGCCGCCTGCTGCGATGGTGACGTTGCATTGGGCGGAGTATCCTGAGCTTGCGCCACGGCAGGGTCGGGCGGCGGCGCGGCTAGCGGCGCTGGCGGGGGGATCGTGCCTTCCGACCAGCTGTTTGCGGCGGGGGATGAGAATGACGATCCGGCGCGGCCGCATGTCGTTGCGGTCGCGGCGAGGAGTGACATGCAGCATTGGCTGCTCTGGGCGCAGCATCATGGGTTGGACCCGGACATCATCGTGCCTGCGCCGTTATTGTTGCCGGAGCCTGTCGAGGGTTTTGTGCGTGGCGCGCTGGATGGCGAGGCGGTGTTGCGGGGGAGTGACGTTGCTTTTGGTGGCGATCTGGCTTCGGTGCTGGCGGTCGATGCGGTGATTGAGGATGTGCCTGCCGATCTGTTGCAGGCGCGGGCGGTTGAGGCTTTGGAGCGGCCTCCGCTGGACCTGCGGCAGGGGGATTTTGCCAAGCGGGTGCGGCGGGTGGCGGACAAGGCGGTGCTGCGTCGCATCCTGCTGTGGAGCGGGCTGATCCTGCTCATCAGCCTGATGATTTCGTTGACGGTTCTGGTGCGGCAGCATGTGGCGGCGAGCAATCTGGATGCGGAGAGTCTGGCGCTGGCGCGGCAGGTGGTGCCGGGTGCGGGTGACTTGACGCAGGCCGAGGCGGAGATTGAGCGGCAACTGGCGGAGCGCGGGGCGGGGGCTTATGCCTTTACCGCGCCGGTTGCGGGCTTGCTGAGCGCCTTGCAGGAGGCGCCGGGCGTGTCGATGACGGCGCTGTCGCGCGATCCGGACGGGATGATCCGGGCGACGCTGGCAGCAGCGAAGGTGGATGAGATCAATACGGTGCTGCTGGCGTTGCAGAGCGCGGGCTTCACCATCACGGCGACGCCTTCGCAGGATCCGGGCGGGCGAGCGCTGGCTGATATTACGGTGCGATCATGATGGAATCGGTAAGAACCATGTGGGGCGAGAGATCGCCGCGCGAGCAATGGATGCTGGGCGTGATGTTCGCCCTGCTGGCGGTGGTGGTGCTGTGGCTGGGCGTGGTGGGGCCGCTGGCTTCGGCGCAGCGGTCGGCACGTGAAGGGCTGCTCGCCGCGACCGATCGCAATGCGGCGATGCGGGCGAAGGTGAAGTTGCTCAAGACATTGCCGCGACGGGTTGCGGCGAGTTCCGGGACGGCGATCGACCAGCTTGTGAGCCAGAGCGCGGGCGAGGCTGGGCTGACGCTGGAGCGGGCGGAGGCGCAGGGCAGCGCGCGGATCGAGATTGCGATGGCGTCTGTGCGGCCGGTTGCGCTGTTTTCCTGGCTTGCGGCGCTGGAGGCGGAGGGCGTGCAGGTGGAGACGATGAGCGCGCGGCCATCCCCGACGGCGGGTAGCGTTTCGGTGCAGGCGGTGCTTGTGCGGGGGGCTGGGCAATGACACGGCTGGGCTGGTCGCGGCGGACGCGGGTTGCGATCGTGCTGTTATTGGCGTTCGGGCTTATCCTGTTCATGCCGATGCGGATTGCGCTGGGGCTTTCTGGGCTGGAACGACTGGGCGTCGCCGCGCGGGAGGTGCGAGGGACGCTTTGGAGCGGGCGGATCGATCAGCTGATGCTGGGCACGATGCCGGTCGGGTCGGTGAATGCCGCTTTATCGCCGGTGTCTTTGCTGATGGGGCGGGCGCGGTTCGACATATGGCGGCGGCAGGGCGCGGCGGATGATCTGAGCGGCGCGCTGACCGTGGGTTTTGGGCGCGTGGGCATTGATGATGTGACGGGCACGGTGCCGCTCGGGCGCAGCTTTGCGCCGCTGCCGATCGCGAGTTTGGCGATGGAGGATGTGACCGCTTATTTTTCCGGCGATCGCTGCGGCCATGCCGAGGGTCGGGTGCGGGCGCAGATGGCGGGGCAGTTCCCGGGTCTCAACCTGACGCAAGGGCTGTCCGGCGTGGCGAGTTGTGATGGCGAGGCGTTGCTGCTGCCGCTGGTGAGCCAGTCTGGGCTGGAGAAGATCAACCTGCGGATATGGCGGTCAGGGCGCTATGTTGCCGAGATGCGGGTGGAGACGGCGGACGCGGCGCTCGGCGATGCGCTGGCGAAGGTTGGCTTTGCGGGGACAAGCGGCGCGCGGGTGCTGAAGGTCGAAGGAACGCTGTGATCGATCCGCTGTGGGCGGGGCTGGGCGCGGTTGCAGGGGCGATCGCGGGCAGCTTTTTGGGAACGCTGATATTGCGTTGGCCCGAGGGTCGCGGCGTCATGCGCGGACGGTCGACCTGCGATAGCTGCGGGCGGGTGTTGAGCGCGGTCGACCTTGTCCCGATGATAAGTGCGCTGCTGTTGCGAGGCAGGTGTAGGACTTGCGGCGGGAAGATCGCAACGCTGCACGGGCGCATGGAGGCGGGGTGCGCGGTGATCGGGGCGCTCGCCTGCGGTCTGGCGCCGGGGCTGGTGGGGGCTGGATGGGCTTTGCTTGGATGGCTGCTGCTGACATTGGCGATCCTGGATTGGCGGCATTTCTGGTTGCCGGACGCGCTGACGTTGCCGTTGGCGTTCCTTGGACTGACACTGGGCCTGTGGGTGACGGATGCGGTGCTGCCCGATCGAGTGATCGGGGCAGCAGGAGGATATGGCGTTCTGCTGGCGGTGGCGGTCAGCTATCGGATGGCGCGCGGGCGCGAAGGATTGGGCCTGGGCGATGCAAAGCTGATGGGCGGTCTTGGGGCGTGGTTTGGATGGCAGGCGCTGCCGTTCGTCCTGCTGATGGCTGCGGGGATTGGTCTGGTGGCGGTGCTGGCAAGTGTCGCGTTGGGTCGCAAGATAACGGCAGCGACGCGGGTGCCGCTCGGCACATGTCTGGCGGTCGCGGCCTTCCCCGGGTGGTGGGTGTCGATGCTGGTTGTCTAGTTGCTGTCGCTTTTAGCGCACACGCCAGCGATAATCCTCTTCCCTCACCTCAGTAACGGCATATCCATCGGGATCACGGGCAGGGCGAAAACGGTATCGTTCCATGATGACGCGACAGGTCATCGCGTCAATCTCCGGATAGCCGCTTCCTTCGATAACTTCGCATCTATCGACCTGTCCTGAAGGACCGATGGCGTATCGCACGCCGATCGTCACGCGGCCTACGTCGCGTAAGGAGCCAGGGAAATCCGAATTGCGAAAGCGGCCGCCGGTTTGGCGCGCTCGCGAGAAACCGCCCCCGTCGCCATCCCCCCGGCCAGTGCCGGTTCCAGTGCCGCCGGATTCGCTGCCAAAGCCGGGGGTAGCTCCAATACCCGCGCCGCGCGCACCGCTCGCCATGGCGGTTGTCGGCGCGGTGGGCAGGGTCGGAGCAGGGGTATGTATCATGGGCGACGGGGCGACAACGATGGGAGGGCGCGGCGGTTGATCTCGCACCTTCTCGGCGCGTGGAGGAGATCCGGACGCAGCGCCGCCTTCGCGTTTGGATTCGCGAGCTTCCTTAGGCTGGGGAGGTTTGGGTTGGTCCGGCGTGGGGGGCTTCAGATTGAACAACGCCAAAGGGGTGCTATCTATCGCCGAGCGTAATAGCGAAGGCGCTCGAAGGCCAATTATCAATGCATAGCCGATGACGGCGTTGACCAAGAGCGCCGCAATAGCGGGGACGATTCTGCCCCGGCCCTGCCATCGCTGCGCCCAAGATGCTGTCATGTCATTGAATGCCGCGCGCAACGCGCGGCGATATTGCGTTAGCGGTAAACGCGGTTGCCGTTGCGATCGATATAATATTCGCGGCCGCGACGGTCACGTTCCCACCGGCGTTGTCCATCGGACGTGGCCGCACCTACGACAGCACCACCCGCAGCGCCGATCGCCGCGCCTTCAGCAACACCAAGCCCAGGCACGATCGCACCTGCTACCGCACCACCGACTGCGCCGATACCTGCACCCCGCAGTCCATCGCGCGTCGTTTCACGAGAACAGCCGCCGACGCTGGCAGCGGCTGCCAATCCTGCCATCAATAAGAATGTGTTACGCATGGTTCGTCTCCACAATTGCCCAACATCAAACGACAGAGACGCAAGTTGGTTCGATCCATATGTCACAAACGTGCCGAACGGCGCTGAAATTACGAGCGTTCGAGGTGTATTTATGAGAGAGGGGTGACCCGTACGGGAGGGGTTGGACTCAATAAAGAATAGCCGCAAAACGGCTTCAGCCTCTCCGCCTGATCCTACTGGCGTCAGCCGGTTAGTCATTCAGGCGGCCGAGATCGACTATATTCGTCGTTCCCAAGCGGCGCAGACGTCATTTGCGGAAAATTATGTCGGCTTGCGCCTAAAGGCGGCGTGACGCGAGGAAAAGAACGGCAATTTTCGTCTTGAGAAAACTGAATGACAAGGCGCTCCCTGGGAATTGCGTCGAAACCCGCCTGATCACAGGTCCTGCCGGTGCGCGGTTAAGGTGAAGTTTACTGTGACCTTCGCAGCGATCGTTTCATCAGTGGGTGAACCGACATCAAACATGTTCCGGTCAAGATCTGCTCGGCCTTCGGCTCTGGCCGTGTCGCCATCCTGATGCAGCGTGAAGCGTAACGTGACCGGGCGGCGGCGTCCGTTCAGGTCCAGCATGCCTCTGGCTTCGTACAGGTCGCCGCCCTGTGGCCGGAAACCCTTGGCGCGGAACACAGCATGCGGATGCGCGGATATGTCGAAGTAATCGGGGCCTCGCAGCGTTTCGTCGCGTTGTGCGTCGCCCGTGACGGCGGAGGCCAGGTCGATCGTCACCAGGATTGCGCTGCCGGGCAAATCGTCTGGACTGTAGCGGATGTCCGATTTCCAGTGAAGGAAGGATCCGTCCACCGCCGCGCCGCTCCACATGGCGATAAAGCCGAGCTTTCCCTGCCCCATGACGCGCCACCGCGACAATGGAAGGTGTTGCGAATTGGCCGTTGGCACCGGCGTAGCTTTTGGGGCCGTCGGGGTCGTGGCAGGCCGTTGCGCTGGGGTGGAAACGGGTGAAGGTGGCGCTATCTTGATTGGCGCGGGCGTTGCTTGCCGCTGCGCCACGGCTCTGGTGGGCGTTCCGGTAAGAAAGAATGATGCCGCACCTGCCAATGCCACTGTTCCTAGCGCAACCAGCAGCGCAAGCCCCGGCGCCAAACCCGGGATCATGCGAGCAAGCAGATCCTCGCGCTTGTAGAACTGATGGCGAATAGCCCCAGCGACATGCAGCACGACCAATCCGGCCAGGACATAAGCCGCCAAGCGATGCGTGTCATAGGCTATTCCATTGAGGCCAAAAGGGATCGGCAGGTGCGGCCAGGCAATCGTGCCGAACAGCAGCGTCGGCACCCGCAGCTTGCTGGTTGAGACCAGCGCCCAGCCGCTGATCGGGGCGAGCAGCATGACGGCATAGAGCAATTGATGCGTCACCTTTGCCGCGAACGCAGATATCCGATCATCCGCCAGTGCCGGGGGGCGGGGGTGGGCCAGGCGGATGCCAACCCGCAGAAGGGGGAGTAGCAGGATGACGATCCCGATCGACTTGTGCAGCTGATAGGCGGCAAATTGGCCCAACCCCGGCGCGATGCCGGACAATTGCCAGCCCAGGATGAGCTGAAAGCTCAGGGCTGCCGCGATCGACCAATGCAACGCGATCGCCGTCATGGAATAGCGCTGTGGCGACATGGGCAGTTTTTTCCTTATGGCGATGTCAGAGAAGAGCGCGAGCGGCGGTCGGGAAATGAGGGGAACAGCTGTTCATTCGTAAACCTTGGACGAATTGCCGTGCCGTCCTCCAGTCACGAGAAGGGCTAATGCGCATGCCGCGATCAGCGACCCTGATGCCATGGTCAGCGCTACGGCGGGAAGCTTGAAATCGAGAGTGAAAAGGAAACCAGCAAGGATGGGACCCAAAGCAGCTCCTCCACGGCCGAAGCCGATCACTATTCCCGTGCCGCCCGCCCGGACGGCCGTTGGGAAAGATTGCGCAATGATAGCATAGAGACCGACGACGGCCGCGTTGGTGAAATATCCCGCCGCCGCAGCTACCAGGGCCAAGCCGAAAAGGCTGGCTTGTCCCTGTCCGAAGACAGTCACCATTGCCATCGACAGTAGGAGGGCGGCGATCACCAATATGCGGACGTCCAGCCGCCAACTGAGGGCACTGAGCGAAAGCGCGCCCAGCAAGCCGCCTACATTGGCCCATACCAGCACGCCACCAGCGGACGAGGGTGCATAACCCATGTCCACGACGATCTTGGGCACCCATTTGAGGATGAAGTAAAAGGTCATGATGTGAAAGAAATAGGCGGCCGTCAGCAGCACCGTCGTGCGTGCGAGGCCGGGACTGAACAGCGCAGCAAAGGACGCCTTGGGTGCCGCTGCATTTGAAGCAGGCAATGCATCCAGTGCATTATGTCCCATCCGGCCCATCAGCTGATTGATCCGGTCCAGCGCATTGGCCGGGCGTTGTTGAAGGAGGAAGCCGATCGATTCAGGGAGCAGCAGGAACGTCAGCGGCAAGAAGATTGCAGTGACGACTCCTCCCAGCAGGAATATGTCGCGCCATTCACCCGACATCAGCAGCATCGAAGCGGCCGAGCCGCCAAGGATCGCGCCGATCGGATAGCCCGCCGCCATGAGGGCAACGGCCAGGCTGCGGGTGCGCGCGTTGGCAAGCTCCGCGACGATGGCGTTGGTGCAAGCCAGCATGCCGCCAATGCCGAGGCCAGTGACAAGCCGTATCATCGACAGGGAGACAACGCTGAATGAAAAGGTCGCGGCCAACATACCCGTCGCCATGATCACGAGGCAGAGCAGGATGGTGGGCCGACGGCCGATGCGATCAGCAAGGCCGCCGAGCAGCACGGACCCCACAGCCATGCCGATCAGTTCCATCGAAAGCACGACGCCCAATGCGGCGCGGTCGATGCCCCACTCCGCGGCAATGCCGGGCGATGCGAAGCTGATTGCCAGAACATCAAAGCCATCAAGCGCGTTCAGCATGATGCACAGCGCTACAGCCGCGATTTGCAGGCGGCCCATGGGCGCTTCATCAAGCGATCGCCTGATGTCCGTTCCGTTCTGCGCCATCCTCACCTCCCCTGAAATGATTGTCGATCTGGTTATTGCCTTGTTGGTCAGGCGTCTTCCGGTGCGGTCAGCATGAGGGCGTCGAGGGCGATTGCGCCTTTACCCTGCGGATAGACGATCACCGGATTAAGATCGATCTCCCGAATTGAAGGTTCGGCGAGAAGGATGCGGCCAAGCCTATGGATAATCCCCGCTGCCGCCTTCACATCCAGCAGGGGTGATCCGCGAAAGCCGCGCAGCAGGGGCGCTTGCTTGAGCTGGTCCAGTTCAGCGGCGATGGCATCGATCGAGAGGCCGGGCGTGATCAGGCGCACGTCCTGCAGGATTTCCGCCGTGACCCCGCCGAACCCGCACAGGATGACTGGCCCCCAGTCTGGATCGTTCTTTGCGCCGATGATAAGTTCGACGCCGCGCTCGCCCATGGCTTCGAGCAGGACGCCGTCAAGCGCGATGGTTGCATCATAGGCGGCGACATCGGCATATAACCGGTCCCAGCCTGCGCGCAGTTCGTCGCCGTTGGAGAGATTCAACACCACGCCGCCCGCATCGCTCTTGTGGCTTAGACGGGCGGACTGTGCCTTGAGCGCGACCGGATAGCCGACCGCTTGCGCAGCGCGGAGCGCGTCGTCGATGCTGGTGCAGAAGGCGCCCTTTGGGAACGGGATGCCGAGCGGGGCAAGGATCGCCTTGGCGCGATATTCCGGGATGACGCCGCTCTGCCCGGTGAGGCCAGAGGCGGGCAGGGGGGCGGTCGGCGCTTCGCTGAAGTCCCGACGCGCATGGTCGTTGAGGCGCTTCAGAGCGCGGAAGGCGCGTTCGGTCGAAGGGAAATAGGGGATGCCAAGCGCGCGCAGCTGATCAATATATTTGGACGGAACCGGAGCGCCTTCGTCCAGCCCGGCGAAGATGATCGGCTTGTCCGGCCGCAATTCGTCAACGGCGCGCAGGATGGGCGGCAGCTTGATGCCGACGGTCACGGGATCGGTCTGGATGATGCCCGCGACGATGCTGCCGAACCGGTCGTCGGTAAACAGCGCCGCCAGCGTCCGGCGATAGAGGTCGGGATCGACCAGCCCTTGTGCGGTCAGGTCCAGCGGGTTGGAGACGGGCACGAAGTCGGGCAGCGCCGCGCGCAGGGCAGGGGCGTTGCCGTCATTCACCTGCGGCAGGTCGAGGCCGATCGCTTCGCAAAGGTCGAGGGTCAGCGCCTTGAACGCGCCGCTTTCGCCTAGCACCGCGACGCCGCCAGCCGGGATGGTTGGACAGCGCAATGCGATTTCGGCGATGTCGCCAAGCTCTTCCAGCGTTTCGGCGAGGATGACGCCCGCGCGCTCCACCTTGACGCGCATGACCTGATAGTCGCCTGCCATCGCCCCGGTATGGGTGGCGGCGGATTCACGTGCGGCGGCCGACCGGCCCGGGTGCAGGAGGACGATGGTCTTGCCTAGGGCCCGCGCGCGGCGGGCGGCGGCCAGGAAGCGCTGCGGCTTGCGGAACTGTTCCACGATCATGGCGATGACGCGGGTCGAGCTGTCTTCCAGCAGGTAATCGACATAATCCTCGACGCCTGATGCAGCTTCGTTGCCGGTTGAGATGGAGAAGGAAAGGCCCAAATCGCGCGACGCGAGCGTGGTGCACAGGACGCAGGCCATCGCGCCACTTTGCGAGACGACGCCGATGCCGGGACGATCGCCCAGCGGCTTCGCGTCGGTTTCAACGAAGGTCAGTGGTACGCGATCAATGAAGTTCGTCATGCCAAGGCAGTTTGGCCCTTCGACGACCATGCCGCTTTCAGCCGCGATCCTTGCAATCTCCCGTTGCTCCGCTAAACCCTCTTCACCACCTTCGGCAAATCCGGCGGAAAAGATGACGGCGGCACCGACATTGCGCGCGGCCAGCGCCTTCACCGTATCGAGCACCGCTACGCGCGGTATGGCGAGAACGGCGGCGTCCACGCCATCGGGCAAGGCATCGACCGACGGCAGGCATGGCCGTCCGCTGATCTCCGCGCGCTTGGGATTGATGAGGTGGATGTCGCCTGAAAAGCCGTTGCGCGTCAGGTTGGACAGGACGGATGCGCCCAGCGCACCCAGTTTGTCCGATGCGCCGACGATCGCCACCGATCGCGGGCGGAGCAGCCGGTCGAGCGCATTGCCGGTGCGGGCGGCGGCGACGGGCGGATTGAGGATGTCGGCCGTCATGGGTCCGTCTCTCCAAAAAACTGTTTGGGCGGGCCGACTTTTCGATCGGTCCCGCCAGTTTGCCGCTGTTCAGGCCTGCTGTTTCGACTTGTCGTACGCGCCTAAACCCGGCTTATAGCTCTTGTCGTCGATGAACTGCCTGATACCTTCCTTGCGGCCTTCATTGTCGAAGCTGTTGGCTGCTTCCTGCGCGCGGATCAGATAATCCTCGGCATTGTCATAGGTCATTTCGCGCACCCGGCGGATGGCGTCCTTGGTCGCCTTGAGCGCCACGGGGTTCTTGGTCAGCAGCGTCTGCGCAACCTGCGACACACGGCCCTTCAGTGCGCCAAGCGGCAGCGCTTCATTGACGAAGCCCCATTCCGCCGCCGTCTTGCCGTCCACATTCTCCCCCATCAGGGCGTGGTACATGGCGTTGCGGAAGCTGGTAAGTTCCGTAGCTACCTTGGCCGCGCCGCCGCCGGGCAGGATACCCCAGTTGATTTCGCTGAGGCCGAACTGCGCTTCCTCCGCCGCGAAGGCGAGGTCGCAGGCGAAGAGTGGGCCGTAGCCGCCGCCAAAGCACCATCCGTTGACCATCGCGATGGTGGGCTTCTGATACCAGCGCAGGCGGCGCCACCAGCCATAGCTTTCCCGCTGCGCGTCGCGCGTGCCCTTCAGGCCCTGCGCTTCGGTTTCGCGGAAATATTCCTTGAGGTCCATGCCCGCGCTCCACGCCGTACCCTCGCCAGTCAGGACGAGGACGCCGACATCGTCGCGAAACTCCAGTTCATCGAGCACGCGCATCATCTGGCGGTTGAGGCGCGGGGACATGCAATTGCGCTTGTCCGGGCGGTTGAGACTGACCCAGGCGACGCCGTCCTCCACGGTGAAGGCGACGGTTTCGATTTCGGCCTGCTCGACGCCATCGGCTTGCAGGAAATTGGTCATGGTAAAGTCCTTGTTCTGGTCGTCATGTCGGCGAAATCTGGCATCTCGTGCGGCTGGATCGTGCCTCTCCGCTTGAGATCCCAGCTTCCGCTGGGATGACGAAGGGAGTGAGCGTTAAATCGGATAATGGCCGGGCTGGGTCTCCATCGTAATCCAGCGCAATTCGGTGAAGCTGTCGATCCCGGCGCGGCCGCCGAACTTGCCGTATCCCGACGCCTTGACGCCTCCGAAGGGCATTTGCGCTTCGTCATGGACGGTCGGGCCGTTCACATGGCAGATGCCAGACTGGATTTGCCGAGCGAACCGTAGGCCGCGCGCCGTGTCGCGGGTAAAGACCGATGCGGACAGGCCATATTCGGTATCGTTGGCGAGTTCGATCGCATGCACTTCATCGCGGGCGCGGATGATGCCGACGACCGGGCCGAAGCTCTCATCGCGGAACAGCTTCATCTGCGGCGTGACGCGGTCGATGACATGGGCGGGCATCAAGACGCCATTCGCCTCGCCGCCGTTCAGTTGTGTCGCGCCTGCCGCCAACGCATCATCGATAAGCGTACGGACATGAGCAACTGTCTTGTTGTCGACCACCGCGCCGAGCGGCGTCTTGCCCTCACGCGGGTCGCCCACCGCCATGGTGCCGACCTTGGCCTGGAACTTCTCTACAAAGGCTTCGGCGATGGCATCGACCACGATGATCCGCTCGGTCGACATGCAAATCTGGCCCTGGTTCATGAAGGCGCCGAACGCGGCGGCCTTCACCGCTTCGTCAAGATCGGCATCCTCCAGCACGATCAGCGGCGCCTTGCCGCCCAGTTCCAGCACCACAGGCTTCAGATGTTCAGCGCAGCGTTTCGCGATGATCCGGCCGACCGGCGTCGATCCGGTGAAGTTCACCCGGCGCACGGCTGGATGGTCAATCATCGCGCCGACCACATCGGCCGCATCCTGTGGCGCGTTGGTGATCAGATTGACGATGCCGCCTGTGAAGCCTGCCTCCACAAAGGCCTGGACGATCAGGCCGTGGGTGCGCGGGCATTGTTCCGATGCCTTGAGCACCACGCTGTTGCCGCAGGCGAGCGGCACGGCGATGGCGCGGGTGGCGAGGATGATCGGCGCATTCCACGGCGCCATCGACAGCACCACGCCCGCCGGTTCCCGGATCGCCATGGCGATGCAGCCGGGCTTGTCGGACGGGATCACCTCTCCGCCGATCTGGGTGGTGAGGGCAGCCGCTTCGCGCACCATAGAGCTGGATAGCATCAGGTTGAAGCGCGCCCAGCCCTCGGTCGCGCCGATTTCCTCCATCATCGCGTTGATGAAATCGCCCACGCGGGCATCGAGCGCGTCGGCGGCCTTCATCAGCAAGGCGCGGCGGGCATTGGGGCCGGTTTGCGACCAGGCGGGGAATGCTGCCTTGGCGGCGTCGACCGCGGCAATGGCGTCTTCGGCGCTGGCGGCGGCGGCCCGGGTGGCGACGGCGCCAGTGACCGGGTTCAACCGTTCGAAAGCCGATGCGGCACTGCGCGATTCGCCGCCGATGATCAGGGAAATTTCCGATGCGGACATGTGTCAGGTCCTCTCCTAATGTTATGTTGCATATCAATGTTGATTGTTCTGAGCAATAACATTATGAGGGAGTCATGAGCATGAGTCCTTCAGGCAACAGGCTGATCAATCCCGTCGCTTCGCGGCTGGGATATCGGCTGCGGCGTTCCTCCTCCGCGATGATGGCGACGCTGGGCGCGGGGTTGGAATTGGTCGGGTTGCGGCCGGTGGAAGCGACGATCCTCCTGACGATCGGCGCCAATCCGGGCTGCATCCAAAGCGACATCGGCCGCATGCTGGGGATCAAGCGTGCCAATATGGTGCCGCTGATCACTGGCCTCATCCAGAAGGACCTGGTGCAGAAGTCGCCGGTCGATGGACGTTCCTTCGCCCTGAGCCTGACCGCCGAGGGAGAGGATGTGCGCAGCGAGGCGGACGCGATCATGACCGCGCATGAACGTCGCTACACACGCTTGCTGACGCCCGAATATCAGGATGCGCTGCGCATCGTGCTGGACGTCCTGGAGCAGGAAGAAAATGCCACGCATGAGGAGGGGGAAGCGGCAGTCATCTAGGCCGCGCCATCTCCGCAGTGCGCACGTCATTTGGGAGCCTAACGCCGCAGCAAAAATAATGCGCGGCAAGCAGGGAGGGATGCAATGGAGGCTAATCTCAGCGCGCAGATACTGCCCGCCCTTTACGGATGCTGCGACCGTCCAGAAAACTGGCGGCCGCTGTTGGACCAGATTTGTGCTGGCCTTGGCGTTCGCAGTGCGGCGGTGCAGATTTACCGGCAGGAGGGCGGCCATCTGATACAGCGGTGGCAGGAGCGGGATAGCTATTCCCACGCGAACGCCGCCCTGCATGACCGGTGGATCAACAATCCAGACAATCCCCGGCTCGCCATCGTCCCGCGCGATCGCCTGGAAGCACAGCTCTCCGTCCGCACCGACGCGCAGCGTTTCGATTCCACATCGCCGCAATTGCAGGAGACGCGGCATCGCCTGGCACAGATTGGCCTCAGGGGCGGGTCGGGCCTGCTGTTCAATTTCGAACCCTCGCGCTGGTTCAGCCTGATCCTGCACCGGCAGATTGGCGACACGGTGGAGCGGGACGGCAAGGATGCGGCTTTCCTGTCGGATATCGCGCCGCATCTTCTGACCCTGTCGCGCGTCTCGGCCACCGTGCGGGCGGCGCGTGCCGCGCAAGCCACATTAGCCTCGATCATGGATCGTCTGCGCCCCGGTGTCATTCTCTGCACCGCCAGCGGCGAGGTCCGCTGGCACAATCGCGCGGCGGCCACGATGCTGGTGAACGGGGCGCCGCTGATGCTGGACCATGGCCAACTGCGCGGGGTGTCGGCCGAAAGCCGTCAGAGGCTGGCGCGGCTCCTGTCGCCTGCCCGTGAGGACGAGATGGTCACGGCGGCGTTCGGCGAACTGGACGACAGCATGGTGCAGGTCATTGCACTGCCCAACGGTGCGTTCAAGGCGACGGTGGCGCAGGGATGGGATGATGACCGGGACGGCGTGGCGCTGATCCTGATCGATCCGTCACAGGCGCCGATGTTGTCGGCCGGGCACGTCACCTCGCTATTTGGCCTGACGCCTGCGGAGGCGCGATTGGCCGTCGCCTTGTCACAGGGTACATCGATCAACGCCTATGCTGATCGCCGTGGCGTGTCGGTCGGCACGGTGCGCATTCAGATGAAGCGCATCCTGGAAAAGACCGACAGTCGCCGTCAGGCGGACCTTGTCGCCAAGCTGTACGGTTCCGTCATCGCTCAGGTGCATGGCAATTTGCACTGAGCGGCGGTTGCGCGGCGTATCCCATTTGGGAGCCGCGATCTTCAAATCATCGGTCCAGAAAAAGCACGAAGCGACCGACAATCATCATTCGTCCAAAACAGAGGATGTGCGTGTGCACAAAGCATCAGGGTATCTTGTGAGTTTCGTTGCTGGCGCCATATGCGCGGCGGCTCAGCCTGTGTCGGCGCAGCAGACGTTGCCGCCCGTGCTGGCCGACGGACAACCATCCACGGTGCCGGTTGCCGTCCAGATCGCCCGCTGGCACATGCTGGATGGCGACATCAATTCCTTGACCTTCCGCAGCATGGACCGGCTGTTCACCACGCGCACCGTCGCCCATGCGGGAACGCCCTGGCGGCTGCCGCGCGCCGACGCGCCGCTGGATGTCAGCTACACTTTCGAGGGTAAGCGCTACACGGCGCAGGATTTCCTCGAGCGCACCTACACCAACGCGCTGCTGGTGATGAAGGACGGCAAGATCGTCAGCGAAATCTACCGCAACAACAGCGACGAAAACAGCCGCTTCATCGGCTGGTCCATGACGAAGTCGGTCACGTCGCTGCTGGTTGGCTGTGCGCTGTCGGAAGGGCGGATCAAGTCGCTGGACGATGACATCACCGCTTACCTGCCCGAATTGAAGGGCGGCGGATATGACGGCGTAACCATTCGGCAGATCCTGCAGATGCGGTCTGGCGTTGATTATGAGGAACGCTACGACTTCGCCAATCCCGGCATCGCGGCGCGCAATCATGTCGACGCGCTGGTCAAGAATGTCGCGCGCTTTGCCGATGCCGCGCGGACGGTGAAGCGGCTGCATGCACCGGGCAGCGTGTTTCAGTACAAGACGCTCGACACCGCTGTGCTTGGCTGGTTGATCGAACGGGTCAGCGGCACGACCGTCGCGGGCTATACCGCGCAGAAATTGTGGGAGCCGCTGGGCGCGGAGCAGGACGGCTTCTACATCATGGATGGGCAGCCGGGCACCGGCCGCGAATTCAGCGGCGCTGGCTTCAACGCCACGCTGCGTGACTATGGGCGGATCGGCCAGATGATGCTGGACGGCGGCCGCGCCAACGGGCGGCAGGTGATGCCCGCCGACTGGGTCCGGACATCGACGGCGCCGTCCGCGCCAGCTGATGACAAGATGCCGGGCATTCCGACCGGCTATGCGATGCAATGGTGGTTGCTGGACAATAGTGGCGCTTACAGCGCGGTGGGATTGCAAGGCCAATATATCTACGTCGATCCGCGATCCCGCACCGTCGTCGTCAAGATCAGCTATTTTCCGCCCGGCGATGAAAAGCCGACGGCGGAAACCGGCGCTTTCCTGAAGGCCGTGTCCGCCTGGTCTCCGAAATGACCGGAAGAACATCCAAAAAATAGGGAGGGAAGAATGAAACGCATATTGCTGACGGGCTCCACCGCCATCATGACCTTGTGGACGTCATCCGCCTGGGCGCAGGAAGCGGCCCCGCAGGCGGGATCGTCCAACACGCTGGGCGAGATCGTCGTGACGGCCCAGCGCCGGACGGAAAATCTGCAGAAGGTGCCGGTTGCCGCCAGCGCGCTGGACGCTAACGACCTGAAGGCGAATGCCGTCGTTCGCCTCAACGATCTTCAAAATGCGACGCCTGCGCTGTCGATTTCCGACGCGGGTATCACGTCGGCGGTCAACATTCGCGGCATCGGCCTTGCGAGCAACTCGCCCAATGTGACCGCAGGTGTCGCCACCTATGTCGACGGGCTGTTCCAGCCGCCGATCGTCCAGGCGAACAGCTTCTATGATCTGGCGAGCGTTGAAGTGTTGCGCGGTCCGCAGGGAACTTTGGTCGGCAGCAACTCGACCGGTGGCGCGATCTTCATCAATTCGCGCAATCCTGATCTGAATGGCGTCAATGGCTATGCCGAAGGGAGCGCTGGCAACCGGGGGAATTTCGGGCTGGAAGGCGCGGTCAACGTGCCGCTATCCTCTACTCTCGCGGTGCGCGGTGCGGGATTCTACCGGGGCCATGATAGCTATTTCAAGGATGTCGGCCCCTTCAACAACAAGGCGGGCAAGCTGGATGAGAAGGGCGGACGCCTCGGGGTGCTGTGGCAGCCCGGAGACTTCCGCGCGCTGCTCAAGGTCCAGTATAACGACCGCGACATTGGCGGTTATGCCTATCGCCCGATTGAGGGCACGGAATTTGGTTCCTACCGGACCGGCGACATTTACACGCTGAACTACGACACACCGGTGGCGATCCGTGAAAAGGCGTTTATCTCCAGCCTGGAACTGCGGCAGGAATTCGCCAGCGGCATCGTGCTGCGGTCGATCAGCGGTTATCAGAGCAAGAAGATCGAAGGTGTCAACGATGTCGATGCCTCGCCTGCTCCAGATGGCATCGCGCAGGACTATTATGCTCGCGAACGGCAATATAGTCAGGAAATCAACCTGATCTCTCCCACCGGCGAAACGCTTGAATGGATATTGGGCGGCTATTTCCAACGGAACGAAATCAAGGTGCGTATCCGCGAAACGACCTTTGGCTTTCCGACCGACATCGACCCGGACAACAAGCGCACCACGACGGGCATCTTCGCGCAGGGCAGCTACCGCGTGACGCCTGATGTCCAGTTGCAGCTGGGCGCGCGCTATTCGCACTATAAGGCAAGCGGCGTGGGCGATGTGCGCATTGGCGCTGGCATCCCCGGCTTCCCGCCCGGCGGTTTGCCGGTAGCGAGTCTTGCGGGATCGCACAAGGATGGTCGCGTGACGGGTAAGGCGGCGATCAACTGGACGGTCAATGACGACCATCTGCTCTACGCCTTCGTCGCTCGCGGCTATAAGCCCGGCGGCTTCAACGCGGTGGATTCCGAGTTCCGGCCGGAAATGGTGTGGAACTATGAAATCGGCTGGAAGGCGAGCCTGTTCGACAAGCATGTCCGCACGCAGATTTCGGCTTTCTACAATGACTATTCCGATTTCCAGTTCGAAGTGATCGAACCGACGACCGGCTTCAACGGCGTCCAGAATATCTCGCAAGGCAAGATTAAGGGCATTGAAGCCCAGTTGCAGAGCAAGTTCGGCGGCTTCAGTCTCGACGCCAATGTCGCTTATGTCCATTCGAAGTTGGCCGGGCTGACCTTCATCAATATCCGCGCCCTTCCGCCCGGGAGCTTGGGTCCGCAATGCCCGCCGGGCGTCGGCTCGGCGCCTCCGGCTTGCTACAACTATACTCCCGACATCGTCACCACCGATGGCGGCCCCAACCTCTATTCGCCCAAATGGACCTACGGCGGCACCGCGGCCTATGAATTCCAGCTGGGAGACGAGGTGACTTTGACCCCGCGCGTCAGCTATTCCTATGTCGGCCCGCGCTTCACCAATCTCGCTTATTCACCGGTGACCGACCGGATCAAAGGCTATGGCCTGCTGTCCGGCCTTGTCACCCTGCGCACCGGCCAGTTCCATATCGAGGCCTATGGCACCAACCTGACCGGCAAGCGCTATGTCAGCGGCCAGTTCGGCCTCAATGAATTTTACGGTGCGCCGCGCGAATATGGCATTCGCGCAGGCTTCACCTTCTGAAGTTGAGGGAAACCCGCCGCCATCGGGTGGCGGGTTTCAGGATTGGTGCTTTGGGGCTTGTTCGATCAGGCCAGACCGAACAAGCTCGGCATCGCTGCAAGCAATCCTAGAGCATGATCCGATCAGACTGGATCGGATCATGCTCCATTTGTCTTTTGTTTCCGCATTTTCCGAGCCAGCAGATGATGCCGTCTGCTTCGAAAATGCTCTAGTCGAGAAATCGTGCCTTGGTCAGGCACTCCTCCCATTCCGCGAGAGGATCGGAGTCAGCGACGATGCCGGACCCGAGGTCGATCGTCAGCCGCCGTTCTGCCGGTGAGACGGTCAGGGTACGGATCGCGACGTTGAAACGCGCGTCACCGTCCGGGCTGAAATGGCCGATTGATCCTGTGTAGATGCCGCGTGGTCTGTCTTCCAGCTGTGCAATCACCTGCGCGGCACGGATCTTGGGCGCTCCAGTGATTGAGCCGCAGGGGAACAGGGCGGCGAGGATGTCGAAAGCGTCCACATCCTCGCGGCGGCGCGCCGTCACGGCAGAGACCATCTGGTGGACCGTCGGATAGGTTTCGACCGAGAAAAGCTGCGGCACCTTCACCGATCCAGGCTCCGCCACCCGCGACAGGTCATTGCGCATCAGGTCGACGATCATCAGATTTTCGGCGCGCTGTTTGGGATCAGCGGCGAGCGACTGCGCGGCAGCGGCGTCCGCTGCGGGATCGGCATGTCGCTCCGCTGTACCCTTCATCGGACGACAGGCGATGTCGCGCCCAGTCACCGTGAAGAACAACTCCGGCGAGAAGGAGAAGATGAGGTCTGCGCCAGTGGATATGATCGCGCCATAAGGAGCACGCTGGCGCTGCCGCAGCCGGGTGTAGAGCGCCAGCGGATCACCGTCGAAGTCCATCCCGGCGCGGAAAGTGAGGTTGGCCTGATACAGATCGCCTGCACGAATGAGTTCGAGCAGGTCTGCGATCCGCCCCATATGCTGCTCTTTCGTGCTGGCGGGCGTCAGTGGCCCCATGCGGAACGTCGCATCGGTGGGGAGCAGGTTCGCGAATATTTGTGACGGAAGCACCAATGGGGTCCCGAATATCCCGAACCAGAGGAGCGGCCCGCAGGAGGGGGTAACCGGCATGGCGGGATCGAAGGCGGCGGCGGCATCATAGCTGACAAACCCGGCGGCGTGTGCGCCTTGTCTCGTAGCTGCGCGCACCGCTTCCAGTGCAGGTACGACTTCCGAGAGCGTCGCAGCCTCGATCACTTGCATCGGATGGGTGAAGAGCGTGACGTCGCCGTTGGGCGAGGATGCGTCGTCTAAAAGCACATAGGGTTGATCGAAGGCCGACAGGAAACCCATGGCCTTCACACCACATTCTGGTCGGGCCGATTGCGGCGGCACAGTAAGAAGATGGTTCATTGCACGCTCCACCTCGCACGCGCCGAGAAATCTTCGGCCTCCGAACGAGCTTTAGGTCTGCTGTGGCCCCACATCGGGCCGTGGCGATCATTCGAACTGATCCGCAGATATTCATTTTTTCTAAGTCTTGGTCTGAAGATATATTCCACGGGAGGGAATGAAACGGAGATAAAATAAGATTTATCAGTCTCTTGACGATGATTATGACCCCATCACCTGCAACGAGCCGGATGAAGGTCAATAGGATGACGACCGCCACTATTTCCTTTTCATAATTTATGTGAAACTGTTCCAGTCAGGAGAGCGGTGGATGATCGAGCAATTCTCGACGCAGGACGTCGCCAGGCGTGATCGCTTGGCTTACTGGAACAGGATCGCCTCTGGCCGGTCCGCCGGGCTGATGATCGACAGTTCCAATCGCGAATTTCTAGGTCAGCTTGGCTGTTGGACGCTGGGCGACCTCACCATTTTCAAGGCGCGGGCGGAATCGTCGGTCGTGTCGCGCAGCGCCCGCCACCACGGCGAAGAGCGGCTGCTGGTGCACCTCCAGACCCTTGGCCTCAGTGAGCAGCGCCAATCCGGCCGCGAATGCGTACTGCGGCCCGGCGACCTTTCCATCTGCACCACCGCAGCGCCGATGCGGATCGAGGTTGCATCCCATGAAATGATGGTGGTCGATGTCGCCCGCCATGAACTGGAACAGCGGGTGCCGCAGCTGGACCTCCATATCGGCAGTCCGACGCCCGGCAATTCGCCGACCGTCCACAGTTTTCACCAACTCGCTCTTGCCCTGTGGCGAGAGGCGGAGAGCCGCGCCGCGCCGCCTGATCCAAGTTGGGCCGAGGGCGCCGAAACGCTGATGCTGGACCTGCTGGGCCTTGCCTTGCGCAGCGCTGTGCGCGGCGGCCCCAATGTCGATGGCCGGGGACTGGCGCGGGTCAAGGCGATCGTGGAGGCACGGCTGGGCGACCCGAATCTCGACACGGAATCCATCGCGCGCGAAGTTGGCATATCGCCGCGAACGATCCAGACCTGGTTCGCGGCCGAAAGCACGACGCTGCGCGCCTATATATTGGACAGGCGGCTGGAAAGGGCGCTGGAAATGCTCGCGGCCGACCGGGCGGCGAACATCACCGCGATCGCCCTTGAACTCGGCTTCAACGACCCTGCTTATTTCGCGCGCTGCTTCCGCAAGCGGCACGGCTATTCACCTCGCGAAGGGCGCCAGATCGCGCGCGCCTGACCAGCGGTAATTTCCAAAGATCGCCCATCGGCCGCTCCGATCGCAGGAGCGCGCCTATCATCAGCATGCAGGAGTGACGCAGATGACCAACGGATTGCTTGCCGGGAAAACGGGCTTTGTCACTGGCGCTGCCAGCGGCATCGGGCGCGGCATCGCCAAGGTGCTGGCGGCGGAAGGGGCGCATGTCGTGTTGAGCGACCTCACCTCCTCTGCGGCAGAAGCCGCGCAAGCGGTTGCGGAGATCGAAGCGGCGGGCGGCACCGCGCGCTTTATGGCGGCCGATGTTACCAGCGCGGCCGATATCGACGCGCTGATTGCGCAGACGCGCGCGATCGACGGGCGTATCGACTTCGCCGTCAACAATGCGGGCATCGGCCTTAAATCCATGCTGGCGGACAGCAGCGATGATCTGTGGGACAAGGTGAACGATGTGAACCTCAAAAGCTGCTTCCGCATCATGCGCGGCGCTCTGACCGTTATGCGGGAGCAGGGTGGCGGCAGCATCGTCAACGTCTCATCCATCGCGGGAGCGGTGGGCCTCCGCGAAGCAGGCGTCTATGCGGCGACTAAGCATGCGATCCTTGGTCTGACGCGAACGGCGGCGGGGGAGAATGGCGACGTCAATGTGCGCGTTAATGCCATCCTGCCCAACGCGATCCGCTCCAAGCTGCTCGACGGCACTTCGCCCGAGTTCCTGGAAGCGCTGCTTGCGCCCCAGGCGATCAAGCGGCTGGGCGAGCCGGAGGAGTGCGGGCACCTTGCGGCCTTCCTGCTGTCGGACAGGGCGGCCTTCATCACCGGCGCGTGCATCCCGATCGATGGCGGCTATCTGGCAAACTGACCAAGGCAATAATTCGCATCCGTGAAAAATTCGCGGAAATGAATCAAATTGCGCTGGAGTCCTGATCGGTAGCGCTCCAGTGCAAGCGGGAGAGGCGGGTTTCTGTCATTTCGATGGGGAGCGCGAAAAGCGTCCATTGCCGAGGGGAGGAACCATGATCAAGATGATAGCCGCATTGCCCGTTGCGTCGGTGCTGGCCATAGCGGCCGGGACTTTGACACCGGGGTATGCCCAGGAAGCGACGCCCGCACCCACTGGCACCGCCGCCACGCCCGATCCGGTGCCTGCCGCTGAGGAAGTGCCCCAGACCGGTGGCGTCCAGGACATCGTCGTCACGGCCCAGCGTCGTTCGGAAAATGTGCAGAAGGTGCCGATCGCGATTACCGCCTTCACCAACGATGCATTGCAGGAGCGCGCGGTGCAGAGCGTGGCGTCGCTTTCGGGCCTGGCCCCCAATGTGACATTCGATGCGGGTACGCCCTTTTCCGGGTCGTCATCGGTGCTGGCAGCCTATGTCCGCGGCATCGGATCGAACGACTTCGCGTTCAACATCGATCCGGGCGTCGGCGTCTATCTGGACGGCGTCTATTTGGCACGTTCGGTCGGCGCGAACCAGGAACTGGGGGACGTCGAGCGGATCGAAGTGCTTAAAGGTCCGCAGGGCACGCTGTTCGGCCGCAACACCATCGGCGGCGCGATTTCCATTGTCACCCATGATCCGGGCGACAAGTTCCGCTTCATTGGCGATGCGACGGTGGGCAGCTACAGGCTGTTCCAGGCGCGCGGCACGGCGGACATTCCGATCAGCGACACGCTGGCGAGCTCGGTGTCCTTTTCCGTCAAGACGCGCAACGGCTATTTTAAGCGCAAGCCTTTCCCGGGCGCGCAGCCGGGCACCTATCAGGTCGAACCGGCGACCGCCTATTCCGCGTCCGGTTATGAAAATGCCGGGATCGGCCGTGAGGGCGGCGAAGATGCCTGGAGCCTGCGCACCAAGCTGCGCTGGGAACCGAGCGATGCCGTGCGCGTGTCGTTGACCGGGGACTATAGCAACAGCAAGCAGGAACAGCTCCCCAACACACTGCTGGCGACCACGCCCAATGTCGCGGGCGGCGCGTTCGATGTGTTCGCGGGCAGCTATAACTGCGCCATTGCGGGCCAATCCACCGGGTGCGGCAACGGCCCGCCGTCTTTCGTCTATGCCTTTCGGCGTGCCGGGCGCACCGGCTTGTTTGACCTGCCCGCGATCTTCGGCGTCAACGCCGACGCCAATCCCGACAACAACCGCCTACCTTACGACAATCGCTTTGTGACGGGGGACAAGGACAGCAGCTACGCAACGGGATCCAACTTCTCGCGCATGCAATCCTACGGCGCCGCAGGAACGATCGAATATGATCTGTCCGACAGCCTGACGCTGAAATCCATTACGGCTTATCGCGAACTGCACTGGAAGGCGGGGCTGGATAATGACGGGTCGCCGCTCAACATGCTTCAGATCAGTTTCGAGATGAACCAGAAGCAGTTCAGCCAGGAGTTCCAGATGCTGGGCAACGCGCTGGACGAACGGCTGAAGTATGTTCTTGGCGCTTATTATTTCGAAGAGTCGGGTAACCTTCATGAATATGTGACCTTCGCCGAAGGGTTGCTGTCTATCGACGGCAATAACCTTCTGAGCACCAAGAATGGCGCTGTGTTCGGGCAGTTGGACTTTAAGCCGATCGACCTGATCGGCATCACGGTCGGCGCGCGCTATACCAAGGAAAAGAAGTCGTTCGAAGGGTTTCAGACCGATCTCAACGGCCTGACCTACAAGATCCTGAACGGCTTTGGCGTCCCGCCCTGCGCATCGCTGACCCCGATCAGCGACGATTGCCGGATCGCGGCAGGCTTCCCCAACGCCAACGCCCCGCTGCAGCTTTATCCCGGTGGCGTGAACCGCAAGACCTTCGACAATTTCTCGCCCAAGATCGGCGTCCAGCTTTATCCCAGCGACGACCTCATGGCCTATGCTTCCTGGTCGAAAGGGTACAAGACCGGCGGTTGGACGACGCGCTTGTCGAACCCGTTGCCCGATGCGCCAAGCTTTGACGAGGAAAAGGCGACGACTTGGGAAATCGGGCTCAAGTCGAAGCTGTTCGACCGGCGTCTGCAGCTAAACTTCGCGGCCTTCACCACCAACTATAAGGGCATCCAGCTGAACTTCCAGCAGGGCGTGTCCCCCACCATCCAGAACGCCGGTGACGCCCGCATCAAGGGCTTCGAGGCCGAAGCGGTCTTCGCGCCCATCCGCGCCTTCGCCCTGACGACATCGCTCGGCTATATCGACGCCAAATATACCTCGGTACTGCCGGGCGCGGTTGTCGCGCCCAGCGTGATCCAGGGCGGTGTGTTCGTGGGTGCCGAACTGCCCAAGACGCCGCATTGGAAGGTCAATGTCAGCCCGCGCGTCGAGCTGGATGTGGGCAGCAGCGGCGCGAAGCTCATAATGTTGGCCGACTGGACCTACACGTCGCGGATGCGCAACGACACGGAAGGCACGTTCCTGCTCGATCGCAAGTCGTCGAACGTCGTCAACGCCAACGTCACGCTGCGCCTCCCCGACGACCGCTACAGCGTCACGGTCGGCGGCACTAACGTCTTCAACGAACGTTTCCTGACCACGGGTCAGGCGCAGATCGCCGGGGGGCAATTCTACGGCACCTATAATCGTCCGGCCGAATGGTATGCCAGGCTGGGCGTGAAGTTCTGATCAACCCCACATAACGGAAACAGGATCGCATCATCATGTCCACTGTAATGACCGCCCCCCCATCGACCGCCTTCAAGATCGTCGATGTGCCCGAAAACCTGTCTCATGTGATTGAGGCGCATGGCGTCAAGGGCAGCTTCATCGGGCCGTCGGAGGCGGAAAGTCCTTGGGTGCCGTTCGGCCCCAACGCCGCCATTCGTCACCTCGCGTTCGACGTCCGCCAGAACATCTATTGCAATGTGCTCTGGTTGAAAGGACCGGGCGTCGTCGGCACGCACAAGCATCGCGGGCGGCTGGTCATGATGTGCCTGGAAGGCAGCCTGCGCTATCTGGAGCATGATTGGGTCGCAGGCCCAGGCGACTTCTTCTTGGAAGTGCCCGGCGAACGGCACACACTGGTCAGCGAGCATCCCCAGGGTGGCAAGCTGTGGGGATGGATGCAGGGGCCGATCGAATTCTACGACGAGGATGGCAAGTTCGTGGAGACGGCCGACGTATGGTGGTTCATCAACCATTATGAGAGCTACTGTCGGGAAAACAACTTGCCTATCAACCCGCAACTCTACCTCTGAGCGGGGGCGTCCGCCGGGAGGAGCAGCCCGCCTCCCGGCGGATGGATTGCAAAATGACCAGGAGCAGGCCCCTGCCACGCAACGCCGCAGCGCCGAAGGCCTCATGAGCTTCCCAACCCCTGACCAGCGCCGCGCAATTGAGTGGGATTGTACCCGTCTCGTCCACCATTATGCCAATCTCAACGATGCGGCGAAATGGGAAGCCGCAGCCCATTTGTTCACGGATGATGGCCGGTTATCCCGGCCAACCGCGCCCGATCAGCCGATTGTTGGCCGCGAAGCTATATTGGCCGCCTTCCTCGCCCGCCCGCCGCGTACCACCCGCCATGTCTGCGCCAATGTCGTCATCGACGTTCTCAGCACAGATGAGGCCACAGGCGAAAGCGCTATGCTGTTATTCGTCGGCCCAGGCACGCCGTTGGTGGGATCATTCAAGGACAGGTTCATCCGCACCACTGGAGGATGGCGTTTCCTGGAACGCAGCGGATCGCTCATCTTTTCGGCATGAGGCTATTCCATTTCATTCCTGATGCTACAGTCGGGCCATGAACGAACAGACGCTATCGCCCACCGTCAAATCCGCCATGCGCACGATCGACATCATCGAATATGTCGTGTCGTGCCGCCGCCCACTAGTGGCGCAGGAGATCGCGCAGGCTCTGTCGATCCCTGTCAGCAGCCTGTCCTACCTGCTCGCGACGCTGACGGAGCGCGGCTATCTGCAACGCGAAGGTCGCCGCTACAGCGCCGGGCCGGGGTTGGCCCGGTTACAGGGGCCGACGCCTGCCTTCTCGCTCGCCGAACGGGCCGCGCCGCTGGTGCGGTCGCTCCGCGTCCAGCTGAACGAGACCAGCTCCTTCTTCGTGCGCAAGGGGTGGGAGATGGAAGCGCTGATCACCGAAACCAGCGACCATGCGCTGCGCTATGCCGTGCAGACCGGCCGTCGCACGCCGCTCCACTGTTTTTCGGCGGGCAAGGCCTTGCTGGCGGCGATGCCGGACGAAGAGTTCGAACGCTATCTGGAGGAAAGCCGTCGCGAGGCGCTGACTCCCACGACGATCACGGACGCGGATGCCCTGCGGCAGGAGATCAGGCTGGTGCGGCAGACGGGCGTGGCGCGCACGCGGGAAGAAAGCACGCCCGGCATTTACGGCTTGGCCTATGTGGCGCGCGCGGATGGGGAAGTGGCCGGGGCGTTCAGCGTCGCCGTGCCGGTAGTGCGGTTCGATGAGGAACTCGACCGGCGCGTGGTGTCCGCGCTGACACGGACGGCGGCTTTGTTCGATATTGCTTGAAGCATGCCGCTGATCCCGGCGCCGTTCGCGCTCAGGGCAAACGGGTGAAGGATATACGCCGTGCTCCTGCGAAGGCAGGAGCCCAGGTCCAAGCGCCGAATTAGGCTCTTGCCTTTGCAGGAGCACAGCAGCACTGCCCCCAAAAAATCCGGCGGGATGCCGGGAGAAAAACACCCCGCCGGTTGGATGATCAGGCGGTCTTGCGGGTCCGCCATCCATCCGCATAGCTGTCACGCGCGACTTCGGAATAGGGCGCGGGGCTGACAGTGGCGTGGATTTCGACCTGGATATGCGGCTCGACGGTCGGCTTGCTGGTGCCGCCATCGGGTTCGCCCCACAGCAGCGTCACCTTCGTGCCGGGCTCGGCATATTCGGCGTCCAACATCGCCAGCGTCAGCATGCGGCCTTCATTGGCGCTGTAGCCGACCCAGGTGGACAGGCCGACCTGCTTGCCATCGACCAGCACCGAGTCATAGGGGTGCATCGAATAGACCGCCGATGGGAATTCGAAATATTTCGCGCGGTCGCCCTTCTGGAAAGCGGAGCTGATGACGCGAGCGACGTCTTGGCTGTCGAGCGCCAGCGTCACCTTCTTGCGATGCGGTCCGGCCGCGATCTTCTCCAGCGCTTCGCGGCCGATAAAATCATGATCGAACTTCACGAACAGACCATAACCGAGATCCCAGGGGGTCAGATAATAGCCATCGATGCTGTCGGGGACATAGCTGCCGCCGATCGACGCCTTGGCTTCGTAGGAGTTGGCGGTCAGCCATTCGCGATAGGGCTTGAGCGCTTCGCCGCTGTAGACGGCAGGCAGCGGGGAGGGGATCCAGCCCGATTCCAGCGTGTTGGACGAATAGGTCCGGCCACCGACCAGCGTCAGGCCGAAGGGTTCGCCCGCCTTGATCAGCGCCTGGCGCACGGTTTCGCGCTCGGCCCAGGGACCGAACAGCTCATAACCCGGCTGGCCCGCCATGCCGTGGCGGAGCGCGCGCACCTTGCAACCGGCGATGTCGAGCGTGGTCATGTGGAAGAATTTGAGGTCGGGCGGGGTCTGGCCCATTGCCGCCTCAAGGGTCTGCATCGCATTCGGCCCTTGCAGCTGATAGCGGTAGGACTTGCGGTTTTCCGGGTCGGGACGGACGGCGGTGCGCTCGTCGCGTTCGACGGTTACGTTCCACTTGCCGGTCTGGGCATGATATTCTACCCATTCGATCGCGGGTGCGCGGCCGACCAGGTTGAAGCGGTTTTCCTCAAGGTAGAAGAGGATCACGTCGCCGATGACATAGCCGTCGGGCGTGACCGGCACCCACTGTTTGGCGCGATCGGGAATGAAGCCCTTGAAGCTGTTGATGCCGAGATGGTTCAGCATCGCGAAGGCGTCGGGCCCACTGACTTCCAGATCGACCATGTGATAGGACTGATTGAACAGCACGGCCTTCTGCGCCCATGCGGTCTGTTCGTTGCGCCAGTTGGAATATTCCGCAGGAACGCCCGGATAGGCGTTGGGGCCGGTCTGCTGGTTGCGCAGGAAGTGAACGAGGTCACCCTTGCCTTCGACCAGATTTTGCAGGCTTTCAGTCATTCATCGTCTCCCATCATGGTATTGGAGCCGACGGGCATGTCCAGCCAGTCGGCTATGGCTTCGTTAAGGGCATCAGGCGCTTCGGCGGGCAGCATGTGGCCCGACTTGGCGATGATCTTGAGATGCGCACCGGGGATGCGCGCGGCGATGGAGCGGTGCTGTTCGGGCGGGCTCCATTCATCAGCGTCGCCCACCGCGACCAGCGTTGGACAGTCGATGTTGGGCAGCAGCGATTCGACCTCCGGGCGGCCGAGAAGGGCGGCGATCTGCGCAGCGTAGGTGTCGATGCCCGCCTGCGTCGCCATCAGGTGCAGCGGCGCGATCAACTCTTGATCGGCGCGGCGGGCAGGGGCGACCATGGGGGGAAGCCAGCGGTCCACCAGTGCGGCCATGCCCTCCGCCCGGGCGAGCGCCAGCAGGGTGTGGCGCTTCTCTGCCTCTCCTTCACGGACGGTGTGTGTGCCGGTGCTAATCAGAGCGAGCTTTTCCACGCGCTCAGGGGCAAGCCGCACAACCTCTAGTGCGACCCGTGCGCCCATAGAATGGCCGAGCAGCGCCATCTTCTCGGGGCCAGAGGCGATCACGCGCTGCGCCATCTCCGCGATGCTGTCACACGCGCCAAAGCCATCGATTGCGAAGGCGTCGGGGAAACGCTTCAGCTGCGCGCCAAACATGCGGGAATCGCAGAGAAGGCCGGGCAGAAGGACAAGATTTGCGGTGGAAGCGGACACGATGAAATCACCTTAATTCGTATTCGTGAAATTTCCTATATACGAATTGAAGGAAAGGCGCTAGAGAAGAAATGGCAAAAAGATCGAGTGGCCGACGCTGCTCGGCAAAGCCCAAACACTTCAGGAGAGCGGTCATGGCGGGCGCGGCGACGATCCACCCGAACTGGGAACAGCATATCCCCAAGCGGATCACGGATGGCTATTCGATCGAGATGACGGCCAAGGATTGCGACGCCCTGCGTTCTGCCGCGTCGATGCTGGCGCCGGAAACGCCGATCGCCATCACCTTCCTGCCGGGTGAGACGATCGATGCGCGGATCGACGCGGCGAAGCTGGTCCGTGACCTTGGCTTTGAACCCATGTCGCATCTGTCGGCGCGGCGGATCGGGTCCTTTGAGGAGCTGGAACAGACGGTGCGCCGGTCGGCCGAGGAAGCAGGCGTGCGCCGCATGTTCCTGGTGGCGGGCGATCCTCCCGTTCCTGCGGGGCCGTTCGAGGATGCGCTTTCGTTGCTTCGCACCGGCCTATTCGAAACGCATGGCGTGAAGGCGATCGGTATTGCGGGGCATCCGGAAGGACATCCGGTGATGGACGAAGAGGCCCGGTGGAGCGCGCTTCTGGCGAAGTGCGCGGAGGTGTCGGATCGCGGCATGGCCCCGCTGATCGTCACCCAGTTCGGGTTCGATGCGGCGCCGGTGCTCGACTGGCTGATCGAACTGCGGCGGCGGGGCATCGATGCGCCTGTGCGGATCGGTGTGCCGGGGCCGGCGGGGATCAAGACGCTGCTGCGTTTTGCTGCCCATTGCGGCGTGGGCGCGTCCGCTTCGGTGCTTGCCAAATACGGGATTTCCCTGTCGCGCCTGCTGGGCGCCGCTGGGCCAGACCGGCTGGTGGGCGACATCGCCGCTGGCCTGCATTCCGGCCATGGTCCGGTGCGGCTGCACTTCTATCCGTTCGGCGGCTTGGCGCGGACGGCGGAGTGGATCGGGCAGCACCGGTCGAACCAGAATTAACGCACATCATCCATAGGGGGATCGATTGACCCAGACCTGCATCCTGACACTGTCGTGCCCCGACCGGCCGGGCCTGGTCGCCACCGTCGCGGCGTTCCTCGCTTCGCATGGCGGCAATATCCTTGAGGCGCAGCAGTTCGACGATCGTGAAAGTGGCCTGTTCTTCATGCGGGTGGTGGTCGAACTGACCGCGCCGTGGAACGACATCGATAAGCTGAGCGCTGCCTTTCGACCGGTGGCCGACGACCATGGCATGGAATGGAGTCTGCGCGACGCGGCAGAGCGGCGGCGGGTGCTGCTGCTCGTGTCGAAGTTCGACCATTGCCTCGGCGACCTGCTCTACCGCCACCGCATCGGCGAATTGCCGATGGATGTGGTCGGCATCGTGTCCAACCATCCGATGGCCGCGCTGAACACCACGATGATCGGCGACATTCCTTATCACCACCTGCCCGTCACCAAAGACACGAAGGCGCAGCAGGAAGCGCAGATCAAGGCGGTGGTCGAGGAAACCGGCGCGGAACTGATCGTGCTAGCCCGCTACATGCAGATATTGTCGGACGATCTCGCCGCCTATCTGTCTGGCCGCTGCATCAACATCCATCATAGCTTCCTGCCCGGCTTCAAGGGCGCCAAGCCCTATCACCAGGCCCATGCACGCGGCGTCAAGATGATCGGCGCAACCGCACATTATGTCACCGCCGACCTCGATGAAGGGCCGATCATCCATCAGGATGTCGAGCGGATCAGCCATGCCGACAGCCCCGACGACCTCGTTCGCAAGGGCCGCGACATCGAACGGCGCGTGCTGGCGACGGCGGTTGAATATCATCTGGAAGACAGGGTTCTGGTCAATGACAGCCGCACAGTCGTTTTCCGCAACTGATCCGCGCGTGGCCCGGACCATCGACGGCAAGGCGCTCGCCCACACGATCGGCGCGGAGACGGCGCGCCAGGCGGTGGAACTGCGCGCGCGCACCGGCGTGCTGCCGACGCTCGCCGTCGTGCTGGTGGGCGAGGACCCGGCAAGCCAGATCTATGTCCGCCGCAAGGTCAAGGAGACGAAGGCAGCGGGCATGCGGTCGATCGAACATCGGCTGGATACTTCCATCGCGCAAGCCGAGCTGCTCTCGCTGATCGCATCGCTGAATGTCGATCCGGGCGTCCACGGCATATTGGTGCAGTTGCCGCTCCCCCCGCAGATCGATGCGACGCGGGTGCTGGACGCGATCGATCCAGCCAAGGATGTGGATGGGTTCCATCCCGTCAATGTCGGGCGGCTGTCGACTGGGATTGGTGGGCTGGTGCCGTGTACGCCGCTCGGCTGCATGCGCCTGCTCGACACGGTCGTGAAGGAGTATCGGGGCCTCAACGCCGTCGTGATCGGCAAGTCCAACATCGTTGGCAAGCCCGTCGCCATGCTGCTGCTGGAACGCGAATGCACGGTGACCGTCACACATATCGCAACCAAGGGCCTGGCCGACATCGTGCGCACTGCCGATATCGTCGTTGCCGCCGCCGGCAGTCCGCGCCTCGTGCGAGGAGATTGGGTGAAGCCTGGCGCGATCGTGATCGATGTCGGCATCACCCGCGTGATGGACGAGGATGGGAAGGAAAAGCTGGTGGGCGATTGTGCCTTTGACGAACTCGGCCATGCTGGAGCGGTGACGCCAGTGCCGGGCGGGGTGGGGCCGATGACCATCGCCTGCCTGCTTGCCAATACGGTGCAGGCGGCGAAGCGGGCGGCGGCTCTTGGCTGAGTCCTGCTCCACCACGCGGGTCGCCGTGCGCGAACTGCCGCTGATGGCGGACATTGGCATCAACCCCGACGAGATTGGCACGTTCCAGCCGCTGGTGGTCAGCATCACGCTGCTGGTCGATCCGGTGACGGAGGACATGTTGGGGGCGACGATCGACTATCGCCGCGTCCACGAACTGGCGCGGATGCTGGCGGAAAAGCGCATCGGGCTGATCGAGACGTTCGGCGCCGAATTGGCGCGATCCTGCCTCGCCTTCGACCATGTGCGGCAGGCCGAGGTGGTGATCGACAAGCCCCGCGCGCTGCCTTCGGGGATGGCGTCGGTCACGATATCGATGTCGAAGTGAGGCGCTGATAGGCATGAGACGATCATGCCTTGAAACAGCTCATATTCTCCCCGTTCGGGCTGAGCTTGTCGAAGCCCCTTTCTTGTTCTTAAGGGCAGGAAAGCCCAAAACCATCCCTTCGAGACATTCCTTTGCATGAGGTAGGGAGCGAAAAGGTAGCCAAGCTTCGATCCTCTCACCCACCACCAGGCGCATTGTGGCCGCCAGCGGGAACCGGGCCGCCGCTGGGGGCATGGGCGTGATCCGGGCTGCTGTCCCAGTCGATATGATAAAGGTCGAAGCGGCGGTCGCGGAGGTTGCGCACCGTGCCTTCCGCCCGCGCCCAGCTGAGGTCGGCGAGGTTGACGTCGGCCATAGTCAGCGTTTCGACATTCTCGGTGGACTCCGCCGCTATGCCGTCCCGGGCGAAGGGTAGGTCGCAGGGTGTCAGGATGGCGCTTTGCGCATATTGGATGTCCATGTTGTCGACGTTGGGCAGATTGCCGACATTGCCGGACATGACGACATAGCATTGGTTTTCGATCGCCCGCGCCTGCGCGCAGTAGCGCACCCGCATATAGCCAAGGCGCGAGTCGGTGCAGAAGGGAACGAAGATGATGCGCGCGCCCTGATCCACGAGGCGGCGGGCGAGTTCGGGAAATTCGCTGTCATAGCAGATGAGGACGCCGATCGGGCCGCAGTCGGTCTGGATCACGTCCAGCGAATCGCCGCCCTTGATGTTCCACCAGAAAGCTTCGTTGGGGGTCGGGTGGATCTTTTCCTGCGTGTGGACCGATCCGTCGCGCAGGGCGACATAGGCGATGTTCTGGATGTCGCCATCGTCGGCGCGCGTCGGGTGGGAGCCGCCTATGATGTTGATATTATATTCCAGCGCCATGCGCGTCAGTTCTTTCGTCAGACGCGGTGTGTAGCCGGTGAGTTTGTCGATCGCCTCCAGTGGGGACAGTTTCTTGGTTTCGAATGAGAGCAGGGGGAGGGTGAACAGTTCCGGAAAGACGATGAAGTCGGAACGATAATCTGCTGCAACATCAACGAAATATTCGATGTTGCGAATAAATTCATCGAAGTCGGAAACGGCGCGGGCCTGAAGCTGGCAGGTGGCTAGGCGAACGCTCTCAACGCCGCGCGGCACCCGCATTTCGGGCGCTTCGTCGGGATCGACATAGGGGTTGCGCCAGACAAGATGCGCGGCGTGGCCGTCGGATTGCTTGTCTTCGGGGAGGTAGTTTTCGAGGACGCCGAGCGGTTCGAACTGGTTCTTGAGCTGGAAGCTGATGACCTGATCACGCAGCCTGCCCTGGACCACCTTGTCTAGGTAATCGGCGGGGCCATCGACCCGGCGTTTCGCGCGAGCATAGCCGGGCATGCGGCCCGCGATAACGATGCCGTGCAGGTCCAGCTCTTCGGCCAGTTCCTTGCGTTCGTCATAGAGGCGCTGGCCGATGCGAAGCCCGCGCAGCTTGGGATCGACCGCCATTTCATAGCCGTAGAGCCATTCACCGGCGGCACTGTGCCGGGTGCCAAAGCCGTTGGCGGTGATTTCTTCCCAATCATGGAAGGAAAAGGCCATCGACCGGCTGACGCGCATGGTCGCGCAATAGCCGACGATCTTGTTGTCGTAGAGGGCGACGAAGCAGCCGTTAGGGAAATTGTTGATCTGGCCGCGCAGGGTTGCGAGCGAATAGTTGGCCATGCCGGGATAGACGCGGGCGATCAGCCTTTGGATGCCGCGAACGTCGGCGGGCACCGCGGTGCGGACCTCCAGCCGTTTGCGTGTTGCTGTCGTCATCGCCGATCTCCCGCCATGGAAAAGGCGGCGCCGTTGGACGGCACCGCCTTATTCCGTTTCCGTACTGAATGCCTAAAAGGCTGGATCAGTTCCAATTGCCCATGGCGGTTTCGAGGTTCGCGCGGATCGCCTCGAAGAACTGCTCGGTGGTCATCCATGCCTGATCCGGACCGATCAGCAAGGCAAGATCCTTGGTCATCGCGCCGCTTTCCACGGTTTCGATGCAGACCCGTTCCAGCGTTTCGGCGAACTTCGTGACTTCCGGCGTGTCGTCGAACTTGCCGCGATAGGCCAGGCCCTGCGTCCAGGCGAAGATCGACGCGATCGGGTTGGTCGACGTCTGCTTGCCCTGCTGGTGCTGGCGATAGTGGCGGGTGACGGTGCCGTGCGCGGCTTCCGCTTCGACGGTCTTGCCATCGGGCGAGAGCAGGACGGAAGTCATGAGGCCCAGCGAGCCGAAGCCCTGCGCGACGGTGTCGGACTGCACGTCGCCGTCATAATTCTTGCACGCCCACACGAACTTGCCGCTCCACTTCAGGGCGGAGGCGACCATGTCGTCGATCAGGCGGTGTTCGTAAACGATGCCCTGCGCCTTGAACTGATCGGCAAATTCATTGTCGAACACTTCCTGGAACAGGTCCTTGAAGCGGCCGTCATAAGCCTTGAGGATGGTGTTCTTGGTCGACAGATACAGCGGCCATCCGCGATCGAGCGCATAATTCATGCTGGCGCGAGCGAAGTCGCGGATCGAATCGTCCAGATTGTACATGCCCATGGCCACGCCCGGGCTGGGGAAGTTGAAGACGTCCTTCTCGATCTTCTCGCCATTCGCGCCGTCCCACACCATGCGCAGCTTGCCGGGGCCGGGGACCAGGAAGTCGGTGGCGCGATACTGGTCGCCGAATGCGTGACGGCCGATGACGATGGGGTCGGTCCAGCCGGGAACGAGACGGGGCACGTTCTTGATGACGATCGGTTCGCGGAACACGACGCCGCCCAGGATGTTGCGGATCGTGCCATTGGGCGACTTCCACATTTCCTTGAGGCCGAATTCTTCAACGCGCGCTTCGTCCGGGGTGATGGTGGCGCACTTCACGCCGACGCCATATTGCTTGACCGCATTGGCGCAATCGACGGTGATCTGGTCGTTGGTCTCGTCGCGCTTTTCGACGCTCAGATCATAATATTTGAGGTCGATGTCGAGATAGGGGAGAATGAGGCGCTCACGGATCCACTGCCAGATGATCCGCGTCATTTCGTCGCCGTCGATCTCCACGACAGGGTTTTTGACCTTGATCTTCGCCATGCGCCTCTTCGCCTTCTTTGTTTGGATGCAATTGCGACACGCCCTAGGGAAAGCGGCGGCAATGTTCAACTGCGCATTGGCGGTCGCAGGACGTCAGGCTTGCCGTGCGTTCAGTGCAGGATCGGCCGTTGTCACTGCAAGTGACTGTCCCTAAAGACAGGTGCCATGGAAAATGACGAAATCTCCGTCGCCTTGGGCGGCAATGTGAAGTGGCGCTTCCCTTCGGTGCATCCGGAGGGGATGAAATTCGGCCTGATTGCTGCGGCGATTACGATAGTGCTGTTCCTGGTGGGCTGGACGATACCCGGCTGGCTGATGGTGATGGTGACGATCTGGGTGTTCGCTTTCTTCCGCGATCCGGTGCGCGCCGTGCCGCAGGATGAGCGGGCGATCGTTGCGCCCGCCGACGGCTTGGTGACTCTCATCCAGCGCGTGCCGCCGCCGCGTGAGATGGCTGGGGCGGACGGCCTTGGCGATCAGCCGATGATCCGCGTGTCGATCTTCATGAGTGTCTTCGACGTCCACATCAACCGCACGCCGATCGGCGGGACGGTGAAGTCGGTCGTCTATATTTCGGGCAAGTTCCTGAACGCCGACCTCGACAAGGCGAGCGAGGATAATGAGCGGCAGCACATATTGGTGGAGCGCCATGACGGCGTGCGCGTCGGCTTCACCCAGATTGCAGGGCTGGTGGCGCGGCGGATCGTGCCGTTCGTGAAACCGGGCGACATGATCGCGGCGGGGCAGCGGATCGGGCTCATCCGCTTTGGCAGCCGTGTGGACGTATATCTTCCCGCTGGAACGGCGCCGCGCGTGGTGCTGGGGCAAAGGACCGTTGCGGGCGAGACCATCCTCGGCCAGATTGGCGACATGCGGGTCATTTCGGGTATCCAGCAATGAGACAGCGGCGCGCTATCCCGCGTGGGCTTCGCCGGGGCATCACGCTACGGATGGTCGCGCCCAATGCCGTCACTGCAATGGCCCTATGCTTTGGCCTGACGGGCGTGCGCTATGGCATTTCCGGAGAGTGGGAGAGGGCGGTCCTGTCCATCCTGATCGCGGGCGTGCTGGACGGGCTCGACGGTCGCATCGCTCGGCTGCTGCGTGGCGAAAGCCGATTCGGCGCTGAGTTGGATTCGCTTTCCGACTCCATCGCCTTTGGTGTTGCGCCAGCGCTAATCCTGTACCTTTGGTCGCTGCACGCCATGCCGAAGTTCGGCTGGATATTCGCACTGGCGCATGCGCTGTCGTGCGCGCTGCGGCTTGCGCGTTTCAACGCCAATATCGACGCGGACATACAGCCGCATAAATCAGCCGGGTTCCTGACGGGAGTGCCAGCGCCTGCGGGGGCTGGACTGGCGTTCGTGCCACTTTATCTGTGGCTGGTCACAGGGCAGGAAATTTTTCGGGCCTGGTATGTGGTTGCGCCCTGGACGGCCTTCATTGCCTTCCTGATGATTTCCAGCATTGCGACCTACACCTGGTCGGCGCTGCGGCTCCGCAAAAGGATCAGACTTGAGGCGATCGCCGTCGCTGGCTTGCTCGCCGCGTTGCTGATCACCGACCCTTGGCTGACGCTGCTATTCCTGTGCGCCATATATCTCGTGACGATACCGTTCGGGATGATGTCCTACGCTAAAGTCCGACGGCAACAAGCGACCGCCACCGGGACATGACGAACCGGATCAGGCGGCGAAAGCGTGCGGCCGTGTTGCAGCGGGAGCAAGCGGACGGCTTGGCGCGGCACGGCGGCGGCTGATCCGCAGGCGATACACTGGCGGCTCTTGAGGGATGGGCTCAAACAGCAGGGCGGCCACCATCTTTTCATGATAGAGCGCGAACATCCCGATTATCACGCTGGCGGCGAGCAGAAAGGCCGCGAAGAAAACCGTAGCTGCAACAATGGTGAACATAAGACCGCTCACTCTTCCTGTGCTGAGAACCGTAGGTCCTGATTGAAGTCCAAACCGGTCGAATGTCCGATTTGTTCCCATGTTCTCTATATGTTCCAATTTTCAGGCGTCGTCAAGCCCTTGCATCGCGCGTGGCGCCGCGCTAAGGGCCGCGCCATTCCACATGGGAATCGCACATATCCGGTGCTGACGGCGTGACGCCCCAGTTCCTGATTCCCAGAGGTTAAACCGGAAGGAGAAATATTATGGCGGCTCCTGTCGTCACCATGCACCAATTGATCGAGGCTGGCGCCCACTTCGGCCACCAGACCCACCGCTGGAACCCGCGCATGAAGCCGTACATCTTCGGCGAGCGCAACGGCATCCACATCCTTGACCTGTCGCAGACCGTGCCGCTCTTCGGCCGCGCGCTCGACTTCGTGTCGGCGACTGTCGCCGCCGGTGGCAAGGTTCTGTTCGTCGGCACCAAGCGCCAGGCGCAGGACCCGATCGCTGAAGCTGCTCGCAAGTCGGGTCAGCACTTCGTCAATCATCGCTGGCTGGGCGGCATGCTCACCAACTGGAAGACCATTTCGGGCTCGATCAAGCGTCTGAAGACCCTTGAAGAGAAGCTGTCGGGTGACACCCATGGCTTCACCAAGAAGGAAGTCCTTCAGATGACCCGCGAGCGCGAGAAGCTCGAGCTGTCGCTGGGCGGCATCCGCGACATGAACGGCATCCCCGATGTCATGTTCGTGATCGACGCCAACAAGGAAGAGCTGGCGATCAAGGAAGCTAACACGCTGGGTATCCCGGTCGTCGCGATCCTCGATTCGAACGTTTCGCCCGACGGCATCGCTTTCCCGGTTCCGGCGAATGACGACGCCAGCCGCGCGATCCGCCTCTATTGCGACGCCATCGCCGCCGCAGCCACCAAGGGCAACCGCGGTGCGCAGCAGGCTTCGGGCGTTGACCTCGGTGCTCTGGACGAGCCCGAAGTTGAAGAGGTCGCCGCTCAGGCCTGATCCCGCGGTCTTCGAACTGCAAGATTAAGAGGCTAGGGCGCGCTCCACCGGAACGCGCCCTAGTGCTTATTCGAACCCCGTTTATTTGAACCCCATCGAAATTTAGGAGCCGAAACATGGCCGAGATTACCGCTGCTGCCGTCAAGGAACTGCGCGACCGTTCGGGCGCGGGCATGATGGACTGCAAAAAGGCGCTCGCTGAAGCCAATGGCGACATGGAAGCCGCCGTCGATTGGCTGCGCGCCAAGGGCCTCGCCGCCGCGCAGAAGAAGTCGAGCCGCACCGCTGCTGAAGGCCTGGTCGGCGTTGCCGTCGCTGGCACCAAGGGCGTTGCCGTTGAAGTGAACAGCGAAACCGACTTCGTAGCGAAGAACGATCAGTTCCAGGACTTCGTTCGCACCGTGGCACAGGTCGCCCTGACCAGCGGCGCGACCGATGCAGAAGCGCTGTCGTCGCAGGCTCACCCGGCTGGTGGCACGATTTCCGAAAAGCTGGTGTCGAACATCGCCACCATCGGTGAGAACCAGACCCTGCGCCGCATCGGTCAGCTGGAAGTAGGCCAGGGCGTTGTTGTTCCTTACGTTCATAACGCTGCTGCGCCGGGCCTCGGCAAGATCGGTGTGCTGGTCGCGCTGGAGGGTGATGCGCCTGCTGACGTGCTGGAGCCGCTGGGCAAGCAGATCGCGATGCACATTGCTGCCGCTTTCCCGCTGGCGCTGTCGGCTGCTGACATCGATCCGGCTCTGCTGGAGCGTGAACGCGCCATCGCCGCTGAAAAGGCTGCCGAATCGGGCAAGCCCGCCGAGATCGTCGCGAAGATGGTTGATGGTTCGGTCGCCAAGTACGCCAAGGAAAATGCGCTGCTCAGCCAGCTGTTTGTGATGGACAACAAGACGCCGATCGCTGACGTTGTCGCCAAGGCGGCGAAGGATGCAGGCGCTTCGATCACGCTGAAGAACTATGTCCGTTTCCAGCTCGGCGAAGGCATCGAGAAGGAAACGAGCGACTTCGCTGCTGAAGTCGCTGCGGCCGCGGGCGTTTGATCCCGGCCTGACCTGATAAGGCGTTCGGTTCGGGCGGCGCTCGGGAGCAACGCTTCTCGACAAGCCGGGCGAAGACGCTAAGGACTTCACAGAATGGCGCGCGCTGCCTAAGGTGCGCGCCATTCCTTTGTCTGCTCCAATTGATGGAATTTTACCCCGCATGACTCGTCCGCCGTTCAAGCGCATCTTGCTGAAACTCTCGGGCGAAGTGCTGATGGGGCAGGGGCAATTCGGCATCGAGCCGGAAACCGTGAACCGTGTCGCATCCGAAATCGCTGCGGCGAAGGATGCGGGCTTTGAAATCTGCGTCGTTGTCGGCGGCGGCAACATCTTTCGTGGCCTGGCGGGAGCCGCCAAGGGCTTCGACCGCACAAGCGCGGACTATATGGGCATGCTCGCCACCGTCATGAACGCATTGGCGGTGCAGAATGCGCTCGAAAAGATCGGTTATGACACGCGCGTTCAATCGGCGATCCCGATGGCGACCGTGTGCGAACCCTATATTCGGCGCAAAGCGGTGCGGCACATGGAAAAGGGCCGGATCGTCATCTTCGCGGCGGGCACCGGCAGTCCTTTCTTCACCACCGATACGACCGCGGCACTGCGCGCGGCGGAGATGAACTGCGACGCGCTGTTCAAGGGCACCAGCGTGGACGGCATTTATAATGCCGACCCCAAGAAGGTAGCCGACGCGGCGCGTTATGATGAAATCAGCTTCGACAAGGTGCTGAACGACAATCTGAAGGTCATGGACGCAAGTGCCATTGCTCTCTGTCGCGAAAACAATATCCCCATCGTCGTCTTCAACATCCGCGAAACCGGCAATCTGACAAAGGTGCTGGCCGGGGACGGAGTTGCAACGATCGTGCAAAATCAGGAGCGCTGAAAGACCATGGCTCAATATGACAAGGCCGACCTCGAACGCCGCATGCACGGCGCCGTCGAATCGCTGAAAGGTGATCTGGCGGGTCTGCGCACCGGCCGGGCCAATATCCAGTTGCTCGATCCCGTTACGGTCGAGGTATATGGCGCACATATGCCGCTCAACCAGGTGGCAACCGTTTCCGCTCCCGAACCGCGCATGTTGTCGGTGCAGGTGTGGGACAAGAGCAATGTCGGCCCCTGTGACAAGGCGATCCGCTCGGCGGGCCTTGGCCTTAATCCGATCATGGACGGCCAGACGCTGCGCCTGCCGATCCCCGACCTGACCGAGGAACGGCGCAAGGAATTGGCCAAGCTCGCCAGCAAATATGCCGAGGGCGCCCGCGTCGCTGTCCGCAACGTTCGCCGCGATGGCATGGACCATCTCAAGGCCGACGAAAAGAAGGGCGAAATCAGCGAGGACGAACGCAAGCGGTTGGAGACAGAGGTGCAGAAGCTGACGGATAGCACCATCTCGGATATCGATGCTGTCACGGCGGCCAAGGAGAAGGAAATTCTCGGCCAGTAAGCCGGGACGCTCCCTCCGTGTTCATCGCTCGCGCGCAACTTTGATGGCCAGCCAAGCCAAATCCGACTTCGCTCATGACGGCGCGTCCGGTCATGGTGCGCGCCATGTCGCCATTATCATGGATGGTAATGGCCGCTGGGCGAAGAAGCGGTTCCTGCCGCGTATCGCAGGGCATCGGGCTGGCGTCGAAGCTGTCCGCAGGGTTGCTCGGGCCGCGCGAGACCTTGGGCTGGAATGTTTGACGCTCTACGCTTTCTCATCGGAGAATTGGAAGCGGCCGGCAAATGAAGTGGCCGACCTTATGGGGCTGCTGCGGCGCTTCATCGAGTCGGACCTAGACGAATTTCACGCCAATGGCGTGCGGTTGCGGGTGATCGGCAACTATCAGGCGCTTGATCCGTGTCTCGTCGACCTGATCGAGCGAGCAGTGGCGCGAACCGCGTCCAACAACGGACCGATCATCGCGATCGCGCTTAATTATGGCGCGCAGGATGAAATGGTGCGAGCGGTCCAGACTATCGCGCGACGGGTGCGGGCTGGCGAAATCGATCCCGAAGCCGTGAGATTGGAAGATGTCGAAGCCGGGCTGGACACGGCCGATCTGCCGCCGCTCGACCTGCTGATCCGGACGTCGGGAGAGCAGCGGCTGAGCAATTTCATGCTGTGGCAGGCGGCGTATTCCGAGCTATATTTTACCGATATGCTTTGGCCCGATTTCGATGGGCGGGCGCTTGCCGAGGCGCTTGACGCCTTCCGTTTGCGGGACCGCCGCTTCGGCGGGCTTTGACCGATGTCCAGTGAGCTTCGCACGCGCGCGGTCGTTGGACTGCTGCTTATAGCCCTGGCCTCCGCCGCCCTTTATTTCGGGGGCTTCTTCTTCTGGTTGCTGCTCGTCGTCGCTGGCGTGCTGATGCAGGGGGAGTGGGCGGACCTTACGGGCGCTTCGTCTGAGCATCGGCGGCTTTCGATGTTTGCGGTGTCCGTGCCACTGGCGCTGCTTTGTCCGCTGGCGGCGGGCCTATCGTGGACAGCCTTTACGCTTGCGGTTGCGGCTTTCTTCTTTGTCATGCTTGTCACGCGATCGGCCCGTCTTCCGCTGGGGATATTCTACGTTTTCGTGCCGGTGATGGCGCTTATCTTTCTGCGTCAGCAGCAGCCGGGCGGGCTTCTGCTCGCCTTCTGGACATTGTCGCTGGTGTGGGCGACCGACATTGGCGCTTATTTCGCGGGGCGTTCGATCGGCGGCCCGAAGCTGGCGCCAAGGATAAGCCCGTCCAAGACCTGGGCGGGGCTGGGCGGGGGCGTGTTGGCGGCGTTGATCCTGGGTTTCGTCCTGCATCGTTTCGCAGGGTTGCCGATCCAGCTTGCCGCTGCGAGCGGGCTGCTGGCGGTGGCGGCGCAGCTGGGCGACCTGCTGGAAAGCGCGATGAAGCGCCGTGCGGGTGTCAAGGACAGCGGGAACCTGCTGCCGGGTCATGGTGGCGTGATGGACCGTTTGGACGGGGTCGTCGCGGCCGCGCCGCTCGCTGCTGCCCTCTATTTTTTGTTGGTGTTTCCATGACGCGCAAGGTTTCCATCTTTGGTGCGACAGGGTCTGTCGGCATGTCGACACTCGATCTGATTGAGCGCGATCGCGATGCGTTTGAAGTGGTGGCACTGACCGCGCATAGCGACGTTGACGGGCTGGCCACTGTGGCGCGCCGGTGCAATGCGCAAATGGCTGTGATAGGCGACGCGGCGCGCTACGAAGCGCTAAAGGCGGCGTTGCAGGGGTCAGGGATCAGGGTCGCAGCGGGCGAAGCTGCTCTGATCGAGGCGGCAGAGGCGGGGGCGGACTGGACCATGGCCGCTATCGTCGGTTGTGCGGGCCTGCGCCCGACAATGGCGGCGCTGAAGGCGGGCGGCACGGTTGCCCTTGCCAACAAGGAATCGCTTGTATCAGCGGGCGCGCTGATGATGGACGCGGCGGAGCATTCGGGTGCTACACTGCTGCCGGTCGATAGCGAGCATAATGCTATTTTTCAGTGCCTTGCCGGAAGTCGTTTGGATGATGTAGCAAGGATCATCCTGACGGCGAGTGGCGGCCCGTTCCGCACGCGCAGCCGTGAAGAGATGCGTCACATAACGCCAGCGCAGGCCGTGGCGCATCCCAATTGGTCCATGGGCGCGAAGATCAGCGTTGATAGCGCCACGATGATGAACAAGGGCCTGGAACTGATCGAGGCGGCGCATCTGTTCCCCGTGGGGCTGGAGCGCATCGAGATTTTGGTTCATCCCCAATCGATCATCCATTCGATGGTCGAATATCGGGATCGCTCGACCCTCGCGCAGCTTGGATCGCCGGATATGCGTATTCCTATCGCCAGCGCTCTCGCATGGCCCAATCGGATGGAAACGCCCTGCCAGCCACTGAACCTTGCACAGGCAGGACGGCTTGATTTTGAGGCTCCGGACGACAGCCGTTTCCCTGCGCTTCGTCTGGCGCGGCAGGCGGCGGAGCAGGGTGGGCTGGCGCCTGCGATCCTGAATGCCGCCAATGAAGTGGCGGTGGCGGCCTTCCTGAATAAGGCCATCGGCTTCCTTGATATCGCCATGATTGTGGAGGACGTTCTGAACCGCTATAGCGCGCCAGTGCCAAGCGGGATCGACGATGTGCTGGAAGCAGATGCACAGGCTCGACGCATGGCGGGCCAAGTGATGGAAAGATTGACGGCTTGATCCAAAATCCCGGGTTCCTGTTGACGGTCCTCGCCTTTGTAGCGGTCATCGGGCCGCTCGTTTTCGTGCATGAACTCGGCCATTATCTGGTCGGTCGCTGGTGTGGCGTGAAGGCGGAAGCCTTTTCGATCGGCTTTGGCCCGGAGATTGCCGCATGGGTAGACCGGCGCGGAACGCGCTGGCGCATCGGCGCTTTGCCGCTGGGTGGCTATGTCCGCTTTAAGGGCGATGTGAACGCCGCCAGCCAGATAGACCCCGCATGGTTGCAGCTTCCCGCGAGCGAGCGCGCCGAAAGCTTTCCAGCCAAGCCGCTGTGGCAAAGGGCGGCAATCGTCGCGGCAGGCCCATTCATCAATTTCCTGTTTGCCATCCTGATCCTGTCCACATTCGCCTTCGCTTATGGCGAGAGCCGAACCCCGGCGGTCGTGGGGAAGGTGCAGCCAGCCAGCGCAGCGGCGGCGGCGGGTATCCAGCCCGGAGATCGTATCCTGTCGCTCAATGGGCGGGAGATGGCGACCTTCGACGACCTTCGCCTCTATGCGCAAATCCGTCCCGGTGAACCGGTGACGATCCTGCTCGAGCGGGCGGGTAAGACCGTCAAGAAGCAGGGTAGCGTCGGCGCCGTTCAGGAGCGTGACGGCTTCGGCAACAGTTTCAAGGTCGGGCGGTTGGGCATCGCTCCTGGACAGCCGGTGATAGAGCCGGTGGAGCTTTGGCGCGCGCCTGTCGTCGCTCTCAAGCAGACGGGCCAGATCATCCGTACGATGGTCGAGACGCTGGGGCAGATATTGGGCGGTGGCCGGTCGTATAAGGAACTGGGCGGACCACTCAAGATCGCGGAGGTTTCGGGTCAGGCCGCGACTTTGGGGGTCGAAAGCTTTGTATTCTTCATGGCCCTTATTTCGATTAATTTGGGGTTCATCAACCTGTTGCCAATTCCCATGCTGGATGGCGGACATCTGCTGTTTTACGGGGTGGAGGCTATACAGCGCAGGCCCGTCAGTCCGCGCGTGCAGGATTGGGCGTATCGTTCGGGTCTGGCGGTACTCCTGGCCATGATGATGCTGGTGACTTTCAACGATTTATCTTCTTTCGGGCTCTGGGAACGCCTGTCCGGCTTGATCGGCTAAGCCGTATCGGGCAGGGAGGCGCGATTTAGCGCCGTGTTTCCCGGCGTGAACGAACATATGCTTTTTTGTAAAAGGGTAGAGCGGGTGACAGCGATGATGAGCAGCAAGAGACAGCGCCCGGTTGTCGCGGCCCTTCTGGCAACGACGATGATCGGCGGCTTGTCCGCGGTTCCCGTGTTGGCGCAGGACGCGCCGCAACCCGCCGCGCCCGCGCCTGTCCCCGCCGTCGCACCGGCTGCGGGAACCGTCCGTAGCATCAGCGTGGTGGGCCAGCAGCGTCTCGAACCCGATACAGTGCTGTCCTATACCAAGCTGCGCATTGGCCAGCCCTTTACGCAGGAGTCGCTCGATCAGGCGCTGCGCGACCTGTATGAAACCGAGCTGTTCGCCGACGTCCAAATCCGCAACGACAATGGTGCGCTGACGCTGGAGGTGAAGGAAAATCCGGTCATCAACCGCATCGTGCTGGAAGGCAACAAGCGGCTGAAGGAAGACAAGATCCGTCCCGAGATCAAGCTCGCACCTCGCCAGATCTACACCCGGTCGAAGGTTCGCGCCGACGTCGCCCGCATCATCGAACTCTATCGTCGTCAGGGCCGCTTTGCCGCGACGGTCGAGCCCAAGATGGTGCAGCTCGACCAGAACCGCGTCGACATTGTCTTCGAGATTTCCGAAGGGCCTAAGTCCAAGGTCCGCCAGATCAACATCATCGGGAACGAGAAGTTCAGCGACGGCGACCTGCGTAGCCAGATGGTGACGAAACAGTCGCGCTGGTTCCGCGTCTTCTCCTCGGGCACCAGCTACGATCCCGATCGCCTCGCCTATGACCAGCAGAAGCTGCGTCAATATTATCTGACCGAAGGCTATGCCGATTTCCGCGTGATCTCAGCCGTGGCGGAACTGACGCCGGACAAGCAGGACTTCATCATCACTTATGTGGTTGAGGAAGGGAAGCGCTATAAGTTCGGCGACGTGAAGGTAGAATCCGACATTCGCGACCTGTCGAGTGCGTCGCTTACCAAGACGCTGCCGATGAAAAAGGGCGATTGGTACAACGCCAAGCAGGTCGAGGATACTGTCGACACGCTGAGCGAGACGGCGGGCCTGTTCGGCTATGCCTTCGCCGACGTTCAGCCGGATTTCAACCGCGACAAGGACAGCCTGACGATGGGGATTAATTTCCGCATCGCCAATGCGCCGCGCGTCTATGTCGAGCGGGTGGACATCAACGGCAACACGCTGACCCAGGACAAGGTGGTCCGCCGCGAGTTCCGTCTGGCGGAAGGTGACGCGTTCAACAGCTTCCTCGTCAAGCGTTCGAAGGACCGCATCAACTCGCTGGGTTTCTTCCAGGAGAAGCTCGACATCGAGCAGAAGCCGGGCTCCGCGCCCGATCGCATCGTGCTGGAAACCAACGTCCAGGAAAAATCGACCGGTGAACTGTCGCTATCGGCGGGCTTCTCCTCGCTTGAGCGCTTCATCGTCTCGGCATCGATCACGCAGCGCAATTTCCGTGGCAAGGGCCAGGAATTGCGCACCAGCGTCAATTATTCCAGCTATTCGAAGTCGGTCGAAGTGGGCTTCACCGAACCCTATTTCATGGACAAGAATATCGCGCTGGGTGGGGACATCTATCGGCGTGATCTGAACAGCTTCCGATACACGGGTAACGGAAATGATCGCGATACGACATATAAGCAGACGACGACGGGCTTCCAAATTCGCGCGGGCGTGCCGATCACCGAATATATGTCGCTGGCGCTGCGCTACAGCCTTAATCTGGATGATGTCAGCCTGGACAAGGCCACCTATTACACCAATGGCGTGTGTGATCCGATTTTGGCTGGTCGTTACCTGTGCGACGCGATCGGCAAGCGGACAACATCCTCGCTCGGCTACTCGCTGATCTTTGATAATCGAGACAACCGCATCCGCCCCACGCGAGGAAATAACCTTGTGCTGAATCAGGATTTTGCGGGGCTTGGTGGCAGCGTTAGGTATATCCGCACCAGACTTAACGGTTCTAAATTCTGGCCGTTGGGTGGTGGCTTCATTTTCTCGCTCTCGGCGGAAGGCGGCTATATCCACTCGCTCGAAGGTGATCGTCGGGATGCTAGCGGAGCTTTGGTTGACCCGGTTCGTTTGACGGATCGGTTCTTCCTCGGAAATCCGCAAATTCGTGGTTTTGATATCCGTGGCATTGGTCCTCGCGTGAAGCGATTCTATCTGCGGGGGCAGACCGACGCGAATGGAAATCCAGTCCGAGATGCGAATGGCAATCAGATCTTCGATCGCGATCCCAGCAACAATAACGTTAGAGACGACGCGCTGGGTGGAAGGATTTACTATCTCGCTAGGGCGGAGGTGGAAATTCCGCTGGGATCTGGTGCTCGTGAAATGGGATTGCGCCCCTCTGTGTTCGTGGACGCGGGTGCCGTCGGGGGGCTGCGTGACCCGGTCACAGCTCCGTTTTCTGGCTATTGTCAGGTAACCCCCAACACAGGCACAACTGGGACAGCGAGTACCGTTCGCGCTCCATCGCTCGGGAAATGCGACCCAGCGCCGACAGGATTTGCCGCTGCCTATGTCGATGGCACCGGATTTGAAGAAGTTTATCTCGGCGACACGCTCAAGCCGCGTGTTTCCGTGGGCTTTGGCGTCAATTGGAACTCGCCGTTCGGGCCGTTCCGCATCGACATCGCCAAGGCCCTGCTCAAGGAACCAGGGGACGACACTCAGCTCATCAGCTTTAACGTAGGGACTCAATTCTAATGAATAAGATGCTCAAGGCCGCGGCGCTTGCTCTTGCGCCCATGACTGCCATCGCACTGACCAGCGTGCCTGCCTCAGCCCAGTCGAAGATTGGGATCGCTGTTGCAGACCTTCAGCGTGCGGTAGCGACCAGCTCGGCCTACACCACGGCTCGCTCACAGATTCAGACGACCTACAAGGCGCAGATCGACAGCTTCACCGCGCGCAAGAATGCGATCGACGCTGACCTGAAGACCAAGGGCACGGCGCTTGAGGCAGCGATGAAGGCGGCGGGCAACAAGCCTACGCCCGCGATCCAGACCCAGTATGAAGCCTATCAGAAGGCCGGGCAGAGCGGTCAGGCCGAACTGCAGCGCCTGGGCCAGCCGATCGCGCTCGCCAACGCCTATGTCGAAGAGCAGATTTCGGCAAAGCTGTCGGATGCGCTCAAGTCGGCGATGACGAAGGCGAAGGTTGACCTGATCCTGGCACCCGACGCCACCGTGTCATACCAGCCGACCGTCGACATCACGCAGCAGGTCGTGACTGAACTCAACGCGCTGGTGCCGAGCGTCGGCATCGTGCCGCCCGCTGGTTGGCAACCCGGCGGCGCTCGTGGTCAGGCGCCGACGCCTGCCGCCGCGGCTCCCGCCAACCCGTCGCAGCAGCCGACCTCGCGCTGATCGCAGCGATGACGGGGGAAGTTGAAGCGGCCACCGCCGCCGTGGGCGCCATCGATATTCGTGGCATCATGGCGGCGCTGCCGCACCGCTATCCGATGCTGCTCGTCGACCGCGTGGCCTCTCTCGTGGTGCGAGAGAGGATCCATGCGGTCAAAGCCGTGTCGATCAATGAATCGTTCTTCCAAGGGCATTTTCCTGGCCGCCCAATCATGCCGGGCGTGTTGATCATCGAGGCGATGGCGCAGGCTGCGGGCGTGCTGACGGTTGAAACGCTCGATCTGCGAGGATCGGGCAAGCTCGTTTATTTCATGAGCATCGACGGGGCGAAGTTCCGCAATCCGGTGGAGCCGGGTTGCTTGCTGGACCTTCACGTCGAATTGCTTCAGATTCGTGGCCGCGTCTGCAAGTTTGTGGGCAAGGCAACGGTGGATGGCAAGCTGTGCGCCGAGGCGAACTTCGTCGCGATGATCGCCGATCCGCCGGAGGACTAGGCCGGGAGGGGTTGCGTTCGCGCGTGATCCCATGTAACCGCGCGCCTTCGCAAGAATTCGCATCCATGGCCGGTCGGAAACCGGCCCATTGACGGAGCAGACTCATGAAGGCCAATACCCACCCCGATTACCACCTGATCACCGTCCAGATGACCGACGGCACCACCTTCCAGACCCGTTCGACCTGGGGCAAGGAAGGCGACACGCTGGCGCTCGACATCGACCCCAAGTCTCACCCGGCCTGGACGGGCGGCAACCGCCAGCTGGACACCGGCGGCCAGGTGGCGCGCTTCAACAAGCGCTTTGGCGGCCTGACGCTGAAGAAGTAATCGGTTCCTTCGTGGAACGAATGGGAAGGGCGCCTTATGGGCGCCCTTTTTTGTTGGGTGCGGCGGTGTTCCAAGACGTCCCCCTCCCTGAGGCGCGAGGGGTTAGGGGAGGGCGCGAGAGGAGTGAGCTTTTGAGTTCGCCCTAAAAGAAGCTACCTTGCGCTAGCCCACCCCCGGCCCCTCCCGCTTGCGGGAGGGGAGCAGTCAGTTTTAGCTTGCTGCTTGGGCCTCGTCGAGGAACGCGGCTACATCATCCAGCGCCACATCCTTTGACAGGAACGTCTTTCCAATCCCCCGCGCCAGCAGGAAGGGGAGGGTGCCTGCCGCCATTTTCTTGTCATGCAGCATGTGGGCGACCAAAGCGGCGCCATCGGCCTTAACATGGGCGCTAGCAAGATCATGCGGCAGGCCAACGGACTTCAGATGTGCCGTCACCCGATCCGCATCCTCCATCGTGCATATACCCAGCCGCACAGAATAGCGGAAAGCGAGCGCCATGCCCGCCGCAACGCCTTCGCCATGTAGCAGCAGATCGGAAAAGCCCGTATCCGCCTCCAGCGCATGCCCAAAAGTATGGCCAAGGTTCAGCAGTGCGCGGCGACCGGATGTCTCTCGTTCGTCATCCGCCACGATAGCGGCCTTCGCTCGAACGCTTCGTTCGATTGCGAATTCGCGTGCGTCGCGATCGCTCGCCAGCAGTTTCTGCCCTTCGGCTTCACACCATGCGAAGAAATCCGGGTCGTCGATCAGCCCATATTTCACAACCTCGGCATAGCCCGCGCGGGTCTCGCGCGCGGGCAAGCTGTCGAGCGTCGATGGGTCGATGAGGACAAGACTGGGTTGATAGAAGCTGCCAATCAGGTTCTTCCCCGCGCTCGCGTTGATCGCGGTTTTGCCGCCCACGGAGCTATCCACCTGGGCGAGCAGCGTCGTTGGCACCTGGATGAAGTGGCAGCCGCGCTTCAGGATGGACGCGGCGAACCCGACGAGATCACCGATCACCCCGCCGCCAAGCGCCACGACATGATCGCCGCGCTCCACTTCCAGGGCCAGCAATTGGTCGAGCAATTGCTCGAGGTGTCGCCAGCTTTTCGTCTGCTCGCCTGCGGGCAGGATGATGGGTTCGACGGCGATACCGGCGCCGCGCAGGCTGGTTTCGAGCCGGGGCAGTTGCGCCTTTGCGACATTGGCGTCCGTCACGACGATCAGTCGGCCACCGCGGGCGTAGGGCGCAAGATGATCGGCCGCCCGGTCCAGCGCGCCTTGTTCGATCACGATATCGTAACTGCGCGCATCCAGCGCGACGCGAACTATTGCCATGCGGCCAGTTTCTCCAGGATGCGCTCGACCGCCACTTCGTGCGGGGCGGCGATGCTCTTCACATGAATGGGCGCGAGTGCGTAGACAGGATTGCGCACCGCCGCCAGTTCGGTCAGCACGACGCGAGGATCCTTGCCCTTCAAGAGAGGACGTCCTTCCCGCCGCGACACCCGATCGACCAAAGTGTCGATGTCGGCGTCGAGCCATATCGCAGTCCCCTGACCCAGGATAAGCGCGCGTGTCTCTTCCTGCATGAACGCGCCGCCGCCGGTTGCGATCACCTTTGGCTCGTCGTCCAGCAGCCGGGCGATCACCCGGCGTTCGCCATCGCGAAAATATCCTTCGCCATAACGTTCGAACATTTCCGAAATCGTCATGCCAGCGGCCTTTTCGATCTCTTCGTCCGCGTCCACGAAGGCAAGGCCAAGCCGCGCCGCCAACCGGCGCCCCACCGTCGATTTGCCGACTCCCATCATCCCGATGAGGACGATGGAACCGCGCTTTGACTGCGGAGGCACGGATTTGCTGTTTCGCTGCATTGCGGAGGGGGCTATACATCCCCCCGTCGCAGAGGCAAATCGCAACTTTCCTCAACTTCACGGCTTGGCCGCACAAGGATTCATGAGAAGCAATCGTTCCTTCAGCACCTTCGAGAGCGGTTCGCGTCGTCGCGGCACGCGCTTGCCCATCATTCCCATCGTCCTGATCGTCCTGGTGATCGGCCTGGTCGCGTTGCTCTGGTCGCGGGGCGGAGAACGGCCGCAGCAGCGAGTGGAAAAGGCCATTCCCGCCGAAAAGCTGGGCAAATAAGGGCATGCGTCAAGGCCGGTTGAATGCGAAATGGGCGCTTGGAACGCTTGCGCTCGCGCTCACGCTGCCGGTGATTGCGCAGGAGTCGCCTGAATCGCTTCTGCCCCCCGGCTTTGGAGAGGCGCCCGAGACGCCGCCAGCCACCGGATCGCAAACGCCGCGTCCGGCAAGTCCGGCTGCTCCCGTCCCGATGATTCAGCCCTTGCCGTCCGGCAGCGTTATGGCTCCTGCCGACAATGCAGTGGGAAATGGTCCAGAGGAAGCGCTGTCAGAAGAAGAGCTGGCGGCGCAAAAGCAGAAATATGACCTTCCTGAAGGCGCGCATCGGTCGCTGGATCGAATTGGGCCGCTGACGCCGGAACGGCGTGGCATGGCGCCTGATGCCTTCGGCGCACAGTCCGGGCAATTTCTCGCCACGCTGATGAAGGAAACGCGAGCGCCGATCACGTCGCGCTGGGCTTCTATCCTGTTGCGGCGCGCGTTGCTCTCCGCGACCGACACGCCTCGTGATATCGACGGTGCCGACTGGGTTGCGGAGCGGGCATGGTTGCTGCTGCGCATGGGCGAGGCGGACAGTGCGCGGCTACTGGTGCAGAGCGTCGATTCGGACAAGTTCACGCCACGCCTCTATGCGGTGGCGATGCAGACTTATCTGGCCACGGCGGATCCGGCTGGCCTGTGTCCTCTGTCGGCTGGCGCGCTGCGTTACAGCAAGGAACCGGGGTGGGACATGACGCGGGCGATCTGCCCGGCATTGTCGGGCGATCAAGGGTCGGCGAGCGCTGCGCTCAATCAGGCCCAGCGGCGCGGGGTGGTGCGCGGCATAGATTACCGGCTTGCGGAAAAGGTCGTGGGCACCGGCTTTGACGCGCGACGATCGGTGAAGATCGAATGGGATGGGGTCGACGGGCTGACGGCATGGCGCTTTGGCCTGGCAACCGCGCTCAATGTGGAAATTCCCGAACTGCTATATGCCACCGCCGGGCGCCACGTCCGCGCGTGGGAAGCGCGCGCGCCCGCGCTTAGCGCGGTTCGTCGTCTGCCAGGCAGTGAGGCGGCAGCGCGGCTTGGCGTGTTTTCGAGCCAGGCTTTGGTAGGATTTTACAGCCAGCTTGGCGCTGACGGCGATGCTTCGCCCGAAATTGCCGACCGGATCGATGCGCTACGCACCGCCTATCGTGGTGGTTCGCCCGAAGAGCGGGTCCAGGCGATGCAGACGCTGTGGCGGGACAATGGCAGGCCCGATTATGTCGGCCTGATCGCCACGGCCAAAGCCGCTGCCGCTTTGCCGGTGGCCAACATCGATGCGCGAGAGGCCGCCAACCTGATCGCCGCCATGCTGACCGCAGGCTATGATCGCAGCGCGGCGCGCTGGAGCGGGGTGGCTCGTCAGGCGGAGGGGGATGGCGCTGGCGACCTTTGGGCGTTGCTGGCGGTGGGCGCGCCCAGTTCAGTTGTCGATATCAGCGAAGGCCGAATTTCTTCTTTCGCGGATGAAGCTGGCGCGCAAAAAGGCCAGATGCTGATTGCTGCGCTGGCGGGCCTTGCTCGCATCAATTCGCAAGCAAGCGCTTCATTGGCAAAGGATAAGGGGCTCAACCTGGCGGTGAACAGCCGGTGGGCGAGGGCGATCCATCAGGCGGCGGCGAGGGGGGAGAAAGCCACCGTCGCCCTGCTCGCGGCAGTGGGCATGCAAACGGCAGAATGGAATCGTCTGCCGCCCGCCCATCTCTATCATATCGTCGCTGCTCTGCATCAGGTCGGGCTTGATCCCGAAGCGCGGATGATCGCGGCGGAGGCGATTACGCGGATTTGAGCCCATGGGAGAAGATGGCGCGCTGATCGGTCGTTTTCTGGAAATGATGGCGGCTGAACGGGGTGCATCGCGCAACACCTTGCTGGCCTATCGCGCCGATCTGGAAGGCGTAGCGGCGATTTTGGGTGGCCTCTCGATCGCGACGAAGGAAACCCTAGGCGGGTTGGCCACAGCCTGGGCGGAGCTGGCGGCCTCGTCCGTTGCGCGGAAAGTCTCAGCACTGCGCGCATTTTACGGCTTTCTGGAGGAAGAGGGGCTGCGGGCTGACAATCCTTCCACGGCGCTACCACGCCCCGCAACGCGCAGGTCCCTGCCGAAGATATTGTCCGCGCAGGAAGTCGAATCACTCTTTGCCTTGATCGAACAAAAACTGACGGTCGAGCATCCATCCGCGTTGGATCTTCGTCTGTCCGCCCTGATCGAGCTGTTATATGGTTCCGGTTTACGGGCTACCGAACTGGTATCCTTGCCCCGTCGCGCGCTGGCAACGGATCGGCCGTTCCTGATTTTGAAGGGCAAGGGCGCGCGCGAGCGACTGGTGCCGATATCGGATCGGGCGCGGGCCGCCGTTTCCATATGGTTGCCGCATGTCCCTGCTGAAAGTCCCTGGCTGTTCCCGTCAGGGAAAACTTATCTCAGCCGCATTCGGCTTTATCAGCTGGTTAAGCAGCTGGCCGCCGCCGCCGGTATCGCTCCACAGCGGGTCAGTCCCCATGTGCTGCGCCATGCCTTCGCCACGCACCTGTTGGAAGGGGGAGCGGACCTGCGCGCGTTGCAGTCGATGCTTGGCCATGCCGATATCGGAACGACGCAAATCTACACGCATGTCGATAGCCGCCGACTGGTCGAACTGGTCAACAGCCGTCATCCACTGGCGACAATGCGCCATCGTTTCGTTGACGAAGAAGCATCTGCCCCCTAACGCCATCGGCCATGGTTAGCTTTCTGGAATTTGAAAAACCTATCGCCGAGCTAGAGGCGCGTGTCATCGAATTGCGCGCTACGGCCAGCGCCGGCGACATCGATATCGGCGATGAGATCGATAAGCTTGAACAGCGCGCGACCAAGGTGCTTGTGGACACATATGCCAAGCTGACGCCTTGGCAGAAGACCCAGGTCGCCCGTCATCCCGATCGCCCGCATTTCAAGGATTATGTCGCGGGCATGTTCGACAATTTCATGCCCCTTGCCGGTGACCGCGCGTTTTCAGATGATCAGGCGATCATTGGTGGTCTGGCGATGCTGGGTGACCGCCGCGTCATGGTGATCGGTCATGAAAAGGGTGACGACACTGCCAGCCGCGTTCGGCACAATTTCGGGATGGCGAAGCCTGAAGGCTATCGCAAGGCGATCCGCCTGATGCAATTGGCTGACCGTTTTGGGCTGCCGGTCGTCACATTGGTGGACACATCGGGGGCGTTCCCGGGCGTACAGGCGGAAGAGCGCGGTCAGGCTGAGGCGATTGCCCGCTCGACCGAACAGTGTTTGGCTCTAGGTGTGCCCATGATTGCTGCGGTAGTGGGTGAGGGTGGCTCCGGCGGCGCGGTGGCGTTGGCCGCTGCGAACCGGGTGTTGATGTTCGAACATGCGGTCTATTCGGTCATATCGCCCGAAGGCTGCGCATCGATCCTGTGGCGCACCGCCAACAAGGCGAGCGATGCCGCCACTGCCATGCAGGTTACCGCCCAGCATCTTAAGGATTTGGGTGTCATCGACCGGATCATTGCAGAACCTATTGGAGGCGCGCATCGGGAGCCGGTGCAGGCGATCGCCAGCCTGGGCGCCGCCATTGGCGAAGAGTTGGATTCCCTTGCCGGATTGAGCCCGCAGGATCTTCGTACTGACCGGGCTGATAAGTTCCTCGCCATCGGCGCTTGATCTAAAGGCTGCTTCCTTGGGAACATGCGTCCGGGACGTCGTTTCGTCTCGATAACGGGTTGAGCATGTCAGACGGTGACGTCCATCGACCTGTACGTCACGCGAATCACTGCACGGGGCGCCATTGCCATAAAGCAGTGTGCGTCCGCGTGGTGATCACCGAGGCAGGTGACGTGCAATCGATTAGCCGACGCATGGCTTATACAGATTATCTGTTGGAACGCTTCCCGACTCTCAACGCCTTGACCGTGCAAGGCGTGCTACGGTCTGCCCACGGGTCAAGATTATTACCTAACCCTTCAGAAGAGCCGATGAGAAGACATAAAAAAGGGCGGCGGGATCGCTCCCGCCGCCCTTTTTAAAAGGTTTCGAAATCAGTTCATGTTGGCCGAAACTTTATTGAAGGTGTTACCCAGCTTGCCGCCGAGGCTGGTCATTGCGCCGATGGCGGCGACAGCGATCAGAGCTGCGATCAGGCCATACTCGATGGCGGTTGCACCCTTTTCATTCTTCAGCATCTTGCGAACGAACTTCATGTGAAGTCTCCTTGACTAGAAAAAATCCCGTTTAACTACCCGGCCGCCCCGCTTGAAATAGGTCAGCTATGGACGGTTTATGGGAGTTAGGTTGACAAAGATTTAATGGCGCGAAGGAAGTGTCAGATATTGATGGTTAATGCGCGAGAACCTCTGTGGCGACGTTGTTCCACATGCCTACGGTCTTGTTTGCGACATTCGATATCGCCGCGAGTGCGGCCAGGCAGACCAAGGCCAGGATCAGCCCATATTCGACTGCGGTTGCTCCCCGTTGACACTGCAACAACCTCGATCGGGATAGGCGTTTGATCAACCCGCGCATTGCATCACCCGTTTATTGCAGACAGTCCCGTTTAGCCTTGTAAAAGAGCCAGAGTTAACAAACCCCTTTGCTGGACGAATATGACGACAATTCATCCCCTGTTGGTAGTGGCTGCAGCACTTGTCGATGCCGATGGCCGGGTGCTGCTTCAGCAACGCCCGCCTGGTAAGGCGATGGCGGGGCTGTGGGAATTTCCTGGGGGCAAGTTGGAGGAAAGTGAAACCCCGGAGGCTGCACTTGTCCGAGAGTTAGAAGAAGAACTCGGCATCCGCACGCACACAAGTTGCCTCGCGCCCGCAGCTTTCGCCAGTGAGGCGCTAGGAGACCGGCACTTGTTGCTTCTGCTCTATGTTTGCCGAAAATGGGAGGGCCTGCCCGAGGCGCGGCATGCCACGGAACTTAAATGGGTCAGGCCCAACCAGATGTATGCGCTGGATATGCCGCCGGCGGACCTGCCGTTGATTGGGCTGCTCGATTCGCTGATTTGAAACTGGGCGGGCTGCCGGGGCGACCTCGCCCGCCGAATCACTCTTCCCTGGCTTTGCTCTGCAGCTGAATGTAGTTCTGAATGCCCATGCGTTCGATCATTTCGAACTGGGTTTCCAGCGTATCGACATGCTCTTCCTCGCTTTCGAGGATCGACTGGAACAGGTCGCGGCTGACATAATCGCGCACTGTCTCGCAATGGGCGATGGCGTCCTTCAGAACGGGAAGTGCTTCATATTCCAGCTCAAGATCGGCCTTCAGCACTTCTTCGACCGTTTCGCCGATTTTCAGGCGGCCAAGCAGCTGGAAATTGGGCAAGCCGTCGAGGAAGAGGATGCGTTCCGCCACCTTGTCGGCATGCTTCATCTCATCGATCGACTCTTCATATTCGAATTTGGCGAGCTTCTCGATGCCCCAATGATCGAGCATACGGTAATGCAGGAAATATTGATTGATCGCGGTCAGCTCATTTTTGAGGACCTCGTTGAGATAGTCGATGACTTTTGAGTCACCCTTCATGGCGTTGTCCTCAGGCTATTGGAATGAAGCCGTAACTATAGGGCCATCGCGGAGCTTTGTTAACCGGAAAGCCGCAGAAAAGGGGGATTTTGCAAGCAGCTATTGCGTCGAGTTCGCGGCAAAAGAGAGACGCCCGCTGCGGATGTCACGCAATCGGATCAGGCGGTAGCGCGTTCGGCAGCTATCAGCGTGCGGGCGAAAGGTACGCATTGGCCGCATTTGGGCCGACGGCCGAGGCGAGCATAGGCGCTGCAAGGGGTATCGGCGCCGCCCCGCACGGCTTCCTTCAGATCCTTTTCGCGAATGGCATTGCAGACACAGACGACCATGAGGCTCTCCCTGACTCGGGAAATATCTCAAATGATAATGGGTCGCAATAGAATATTAGATGCTGTTGCGAATCTTTTGCGCTTTGCCGCGAGCCAAGCTTCGCCATAGCCATTCCAGGGGTCCTACGGCGAATCGGGATAGCCACGCTGTGGACCAAGCAAGCATGAACAGCCATCCACACAGCACCACCAGCGGCAGTTCCGACGGCCGGAGATGCGAAAATAGCCCTAGTCCCCAACCATAGAAGACAGCGCACATGATGAGACTGGTGCCGAGATAGTTGCTGAGAGCGAGGCGCCCCGTGCGCGCGACTGCCATCGTCATGCGGCTCTGGCGATGTCTTGTGAAGATCCACAGGATCAGTGCTGCCCAGCCGGCTGCAAGCGGGATGCGGAAAGGAAATGACCAGGCAAGCGACACGCCTATGGACGGAACAACAGGGAAGTTTTGCCAGAGCAGCCAGCCCGCGAGCGCCGCCATGGGTGGCAATCCAACCAGGAAGCAGTGGCGGGCAGTGCGCCAATATTGCTCCGCTTCCCATCGTCCGGTCAGGAAGCCGCCCTTAAGCATCGCCATGCCCATGAGCATGAACCCAAGAGTGTCGAATGCGCTCATGAAGAAGGTCCACCACCAATCGTGGACGAAAAGGTGTAAATGATGCGTCAGAATGGCTGCGAAGCTGCCGCGATAGGTGACGATCTCCTGCCGGATGGCAGGGTCATCGGGGTTGGTGAATGGTCCGATATATTGCGCGAAGCTATCCCGGATGCTGGCGGTCGCGCTTGGTGCGACGGCCGCGTCTGCCCATCCGTGGATGCTGAATATGAACAGCGCGCAGATCAGAAAATGCGCGAGGAAGAAGAAGAAGGCCCATTTGATGAGCGCCAACGGTTCCTTGCGGACGAACAGCATCGCGACCAGCCCGATCAGGGCATAGTTCATCAATATGTCGCCTGCCCATAGCAGCAGATAGTGGGCAAGGCCGAAGATGAACAACCAAGCCGCCCGAATGATCTGCGCTCGCTGCCCATCACGCCCCTCCATCTCTTCCCGATCAATCAACAACAGCATGGAAGCGCCGAACAATATCGAAAAAAGAGCCCGCATCTTTCCGTCGAAAAACAGGAAGCTGATGAGCCAGAACAGTTTATCGCCGATGGACAGCGGGCCAACAGCGGTCGGATTGAAATAGGCCGTCTGCGGCCGGGCAAAGGCGCTGATGTTCATCCACAATATGCCCATGACGGCGCACCCGCGCAGCACGTCCATGGCGGCAATCCGGGATGAAGGAGGAGGCATGCGGCGAGGTTCCTTAAAGACGCTGGCAAAGTCGGCGGGGCTCTGTCATGCGACTAGCCATGAACAGCGGCCGCAAGCAACGGATAAGCGAAGCGTTCGGCGCGGCGGTCGGCCATTACGAAGATCATGCCGGTCCCCAACGCGCGGCGGCGGCGCTGGTCGCCGACCTTGCTCAGCGGCAGAAGCCCAGCGGGGTGGGGCGCATCCTGGAGATCGGTTGCGGCACGGGCCTGCTGACTCGCGATATTCAGCAGCGCTGGCCGAGGGCGGAGCTGCTGGTCACCGACATTTCGCCGGAAATGCTTGCTCGAACGGCTACAGGGGCGTTCGTCGCGGGGACGTTTCTTGCCATGGATGGCGAAGCGCCGCCGTTCGAGGGGGAATGGTTCGACCTCATCCTGTCGAGCCTCGCCTTTCAATGGTTCGATGATCTGGAAGAGGCCCTCGCTCGCCTGGTGGCGTTGTTGAGACCGGGGGGCAGCCTGATCTTTTCTACCATGGGAAAGGAGAGTTTTGGTCAATGGCGAGCAGCTCATCAGGCTTGCGACCTCGTTCCCGGCGTGCCCGACTACCCTTCGCTCGATAAACTGTCGTCAATGCTGCGCCGATATGAGGATGCCTTCGCCTTTGATGAAACTTGTCCGCTCAGCTGCACCGGGGCGCGTGGCCTGATTGCTCATTTGAAGGGCATTGGCGCGGTCGTATCGAGCGAGGGCCGGAAACCGCTTTCGCCGAAAGAACTGAAGAAGGTGATGGCTGCCTTCGATGCCGGAGGCGGCACTGACGCCTATCAGATATTGTTCGGACGGGTGACCCGGCCTGCTCGACATGGCTCCCGCTGGGCAGGAGCCATGTGTGTTGGCACTTACAATTCAGCGTCCATCAGGTTGGGGAAGAAACCCTCGTGCGCAGAGCGCAGGTCGGCGAGATTCACGCCCGCGACATTGTCGCCTCCGACCGTACCGATCTTGACTGCACCGGCAATCTCCGTACCCGCCGCCGCTGTTACGACATAGCGGCCCTGATCTTCGCCAAAGGCCGCTGCGGTGTTCAATTCGATGTCGAGCTGCGCGCCCATTCCGCCTGCCAGCGCCATTTCGGCGATGGTAACCAGCAGGCCGCCGTCCGAAATATCGTGCACGGCATTGGCCTTCCCTTGGGCGATCAACGTGCGGACAGTCTCTGCATTGGCTCGTTCGGCGGCCAAGTCTACCTTTGGCGCGTCACCAGCTTCGCGACCCTGAATTTCCCGCAGCCAAATGGACTGGCCGAGATGCGAGCCTTTGCCGCCGATGAGCCAGATTGCATCGCCCTCCTGCTTGAAAGCGACGGTCGCCATCACATCGACGTCCTTCAACAGGCCGATGCCGCCGATCGCGGGGGTGGGCAGGATTGCCGAGCCGCCGCCCGTCGCCTTGGATTCATTGTAGAGGGAGACGTTGCCCGACACGATGGGGAAGTCGAGCGCGCGGCAGGCGTCGCCCATGCCTTCCAGACAGCCGGTGAGCTGCGCCATGATTTCCGGCCGTTGCGGATTGGCGAAGTTCAGGCAGTTGGTGACGGCAAGCGGCGTCGCCCCGACGGCCGAGATGTTGCGATAGCATTCGGCGATCGCCTGCTTTCCGCCCTCATAGGGATCGGCATAGCAATAGCGCGGGGTGCAATCGGTGCTGATCGCGATGCCCTTTTGCGAGCCGTGGACGCGCACCACTGCCGCGTCGCCGCCGGGGCGCTGCACCGTGTCGGCGCCGACCATGTGGTCATATTGCTCCCAGATCCAGCGGCGGCTGGCGATGTCGGGGGAACCCATCAGCTTGACGAGATCGGCGCCAATGTCCGCGCTTTCGGCGATCTCGCCCAGCGGCTGGACGTTGGACCACAGCTTATATTCGTCCTTCGGCATCGACGGGCGATCGTAGAGCGGCGCGTCGTCGGCCAGCGGCGCGAGCGGAATGTCGCACACCGTTTCGCCCTTGTGGACCAGCACCATGCGGCCCGTGTCGGTTACATGGCCGATGACGGCGAAATCGAGTTCCCACTTGCGGAAAATGGCTTCGGCGAAAGCTTCCTTGCCCGGCTGGAGTACCATGAGCATGCGCTCCTGGCTTTCCGAGAGCATCATTTCATAGGCCGTCATGCCGGTTTCCCGCTGCGGCACGTCGTCCATGTTGAGTTGAATGCCGACGCCGCCCTTGGACGCCATTTCGACCGAGGAGGAAGTAAGGCCCGCCGCGCCCATGTCCTGAATCGCGACGATCGCGTCGGACGCCATGAGTTCAAGGCAGGCTTCGATCAGCAGCTTTTCAGTGAAGGGGTCGCCGACCTGCACGGTCGGGCGCTTGGCATCGGCGTCGTCGCCGAAATCGGCCGAGGCCATGGTCGCGCCATGAATGCCGTCGCGGCCGGTCTTCGATCCTACATAGACGATCGGATTGCCGATGCCGCTGGCGGCCGAATAGAAGATCTTGTCGGTATCCGCGACGCCCACGGTCATCGCATTGACCAGGATGTTGCCGTCATAGGCCGGGTGGAAATTCACCTCGCCGCCCACGGTGGGCACGCCCACGCAATTGCCGTAGCCGCCGATGCCATGCACCACGCCGCTGATGAGATGCTTCATCTTCGGATGATCGGGGCGGCCAAAGCGCAGCGCGTTCATGTTCGCCACTGGACGCGCGCCCATGGTGAAGACATCGCGTAGGATACCGCCCACGCCCGTCGCCGCGCCTTGATAGGGTTCGATGTAGGACGGGTGGTTGTGGCTCTCCATCTTGAAGATCGCCGCCTGTCCGTCGCCAATGTCGACGACGCCCGCATTCTCACCGGGGCCACAAATGACTTGCGGGCCTTCCGTCGGCAGCTTCTTCAGGTGGATGCGGCTCGACTTGTAGGAGCAATGCTCCGACCACATGACCGAGAAGATGCCCAGTTCCGTCAGATTCGGCTCGCGGCCGAGGGCGTTCAGAACGCGGTCATATTCTTCCGGCGAAAGGCCATGTTCGGCGACGATTTCCGGGGTGATCTGAGTGGCTGCGGTCGACATGAGCGCGCCTTTAGCCGGGGAGGGGCGGATAGACAATCCTTGGCCAGCCCAAGTTGGGAAAACATGCTATTTATATGCGTTGGAACACCGATCGGAGGACGGGGCATATGGAATGGATGTTATTGCCGCTGCGCCGCTACGCCCGTTTTTCCGGCCGTGCGCGGCCAAAGGAATATTGGATGTTCATCCTGTTCCTTCTGCTTTGCTTCATCGCGATCGGCATTGTCGAAGGGCTACTTGGCCTCAGCACCACCGAACATTGGGTACGCCACGGTCCCTGGTGGTTCGATACCGGCTATCACACGCGGGGAGGGCCGCTCACCGGCCTGTTCGGTCTGGCCATCCTGATCCCCTGGCTCGCCGTGGCGGTGCGGCGGTTGCATGACACGGATCGGAGCGGTTTCTGGCTGCTGATCATTTTCTTCCCGGTGATCGGAAGCCTGGTTCTGCTGGTCTTTTTCATCATGAGCGGGACGCGCGGTCCCAACCGCTTTGGTCCTGACCCCGTCGAGGTTGGTGAACCCGAACTGGTCGGCCGGATAGGGAAATGAAAAAGGCCGGGCTGTTGAGCCCGGCCTGTGAAAGACATGGAAATGTTGATCAGGCTTTGCAGCTAAGGCCGCTTTTGCCCGGAAGGGTGGCGGTGATCTGCTTGCCGCTGCCTTCGACCGAATAGCCGCCTTCGGCCGTGAAGGGCTTGCCAGCTTCGGGGGCGACGAGCTTCGTCGGCGCGCCGTTCTTTTCAGTGCGCAGGTTCGCGGTCTTGTCGTCGCTCAGGAAGTCGACGAAAATGAGACTGTTATCCTTGCAGCGATACTGACGGCTTACCTTCACCGAAGGCGGCAGTTCGACAGGTGCGGCATTCGCGAGCTGTTGAGCCATCGGATCGGCAGGGCCGCCGACGACTTCTGGTTCATCATTTTTGTTGCAAGCGGAGAGCATGCTGAGAGCAACGGCGGAAATCAGGGGGAGATAATATTTCATAGCGGTCCTTCTATGTGCACTTGCTGGCGCGAGCGTCAACGCAAAACTGCCAAAATCCCTCCAGTCTTGTGCGAGTTTGGATGACGCTTTTATTACAAGCAGGCCCGGAATCTGCCTTGCGGCGTGGTGCAGGCTTGACCCGGCCACCTGCGCTCGCCAATGCATGGGGCATGGCCGAAGACAGCAAGACAGAGCCGGGCGATTTGTCCCAATTGTCGTTTGAGGATGCGCTGCGGGCGCTGGAGTCGATCGTTCGCCGGCTGGAAAGCGGTGACGTGCCGCTCGACGAGTTCGATCTCGCTCTATGCGCAGGGTGAAGAGCTGCGCAAGCGCTGCCTTGAACGCTTGCAGGCGGCAGAGGCCCGCATCCAGAAATTGACCATCGATCCCAGCGGCGCCGTCACGGGCGCCCAGCCTTTCGGCGCGGATTGAGCGCCGTGGCCATGGAGGGGCTGACCTCCGGTTCAGCGGTAGTGACTGTTAGAGCGGCTGCCGTCGCCGCAGACATTGATCGCGCGTTCGAGCTGTTGCTGACCGTTCCCGATGATCCGCGTGCGCGCCTTTATGAGGCCATGCGCCATGCGGCCATAGGCGGCGGCAAGAGATTGCGTCCTCTGTTGGTGCAGGCGGCGGGTGAGTTGTTCAACATCTCCCAGGATTCGCTGCTTCGCGTTGGCCTGGCTGTCGAATGCATCCATGTCTACTCGCTGGTGCATGACGATCTGCCGGCGATGGATGATGATGACATGCGCCGGGGAAAGCCGACGATCCACAAGGCCTTTGATGAGGCGACGGCGATCCTGGCCGGGGACTGCCTTCATGATCTTGCCTTCGAGATATTGGCGGATGAAGAAACGCATCCGGACCCCTTCGTGCGGGTGGAGCTGGTAAAGGCGCTCGCGCTGTCCAGTGGTCCTGCGGGCATGGCGGGTGGGCAGATGATGGATCTGGAGGCGGAAGGCACCAGCTTCGACCTTGTCACCGTAACGCGCCTGCAACAGCTTAAGACCGGGGCGCTCATCGCCTTTTGTGTGGATGCGGCGGCGATCATGGCGCGCATTCCGGCCGATGCTCGCACCAGCCTGCACGGCTATGCGCGCGACATTGGCCTGGCTTTCCAGATTGCCGACGATCTGCTGGACGTCGAAGGCGACGCCGATCTGGCGGGCAAGGCGCTGGGCAAGGATGCGGCGGCGGGTAAGGAAACCTTCGTGTCCCTGCTGGGCGTTGAGCGCGCGCGTGAGCAGGCGCGTTTGCTGGTTGATCAGGCCAAGGCGCATCTTCATGGGTTCGGCGGGGAGGCCGATCTGCTGCGATCGATCGCAGACTATATCGTGGAAAGGGACCGGTAAGGCATGAGCAGGCAGCGGGTGGGGGTCTATCCCGGCACGTTCGACCCGATCACTTTGGGTCACATGGACATTATTCGGCGAGGGGCCAAGCTGGTCGACAAGCTGGTGATCGGCGTGACCACCAACATTTCCAAATCGCCCATGTTTTCCGACGAGGAACGGCTGGAAATGGTGCGCCGTGAATGCGCTGACATCGATACGGAGATCGTGGTCACTGGCTTTAATTCATTGCTGATGGACTTCGCCGAATCGCAGGGTGCCAGCGTCATCATCCGCGGCCTGCGCGCCGTTGCCGACTTCGAATATGAATATCAGATGGCGGGAATGAACCAGCAGATCAACCCGCGCGTCGAAACGGTATTCCTTATGGCCGATGTCTCGCTTCAGCCGATCGCATCGCGGCTGGTCAAGGAAATCGCGCTTTACGGCGGTCCGATCCACAAGTTCGTAAGCCCCGCGACATGCCAGCAGGTGGTGGCGCGGGTCGGCGAGATTGGAAAGAAGGGCGACCAATAAGGGCCGCTCAGCCTTCGTTCAGTTGCCAATCGCGAAGAGCGCGTTATCAGAGCAGCTTCGCCACCAGGCTTTAGATATTAGGGAAAGCTCATCCATGCGGTTCAGTTCGGCGTTCAAGACCGTGGCGATCACTATCGCTCTCTATGCGTCGGGCGGCGTGGCGCTGGCCCAGGGTGGCGGAGGCGCTAATGCCGAAGAGGCAAAAAGGGCCGAGGCTGCTGCGCGGGCCGAGCAGAATGCCAAGTCGATGGGACAGGATCCCAGCGCGAAACTACCGCCCGCTTCGGTGCCCGTAGATCCCCAGGATGTCTGGGATCTTGACCTGTCGAGCGGCGGCCGTGTTCGCATCCAGCTTCGTCCCGATATCGCTCCCCAGCATGTGGAACGTATCAAGCAACTGACGCGCCAGGGCTTTTACAACGGTCTGAAATTTCACCGTGTGATCCCCGGCTTCATGGCGCAAGGCGGTGACCCGAAGAATGACGGAACCGGCGGATCATCGCTTCCCGACTTGCAGGCGGAATTCAACCCGATGCCGCACCTTCGCGGTACCGTGTCGATGGCCCGCGCGCAGAATGAAAACAGCGCCAACAGCCAGTTCTTCATCCTGTTCCTGCCCCGCATGCAGCTCGACAAGAAATATACGGTGTTCGGTCGCGTGATCGAAGGCATGCAATATGTCGATGCCATCACGCCGGGCGAGCCGCCCGTAAACCCGACCACGATCCTGCAGGCATCGATTGAAAGCGACGGCAAGCCGCCGGTCATGGCGCTTCCCACGCCGCCCGCGCCTTCCATTATCGCGCCCGCACCCGCACCGGTGAAGAAAGCGTCATCACAGAAGAAGCGATAAGTCGCACCTGAAGTGGATCATGCCGGTCTCGCATCGGCATGATGGCCGTGCCTTGAGGACAGCGCCCGCATGCGCGTAGATCTTTTCGATTTCGAACTGCCGCCTGAAAGCATCGCGTTAAGGCCCGCGTCGCCACGTGATGCGGCGCGCCTGTTGTTGGTCGATGGCGAAAAGCCTTTCGAAGATCGCACAGTCCGGGATTTGCCCGCCTTGCTGCGCGCCGGTGATGTGCTGGTGTTCAATGATACCAAGGTCATCCCCGCTCAGTTGGAGGGCGTTCGCGGCCAGGCGAAGATCGGAGCAACCCTCCACAAGCGCCTTGGCCTGCGGCAATGGCAGGCGTTCCTTCGCAATGCCAAGCGGGTGCGCGAGGGGGACCAGATAGATTTTGGTGCAGGCGTCACTGCGCTGGCGGGCGCGCGCGATGACGATGGCGGGGTGACGCTGACCTTCGAGGGGGATGAGCCTGTCGAGGTGCTATTGGAGCGGGCGGGGCGCATGCCGTTGCCGCCCTATATCGCCAGCAAGCGGCCTACAGACGCCCGAGACCGCAGTGACTATCAGACCATGTTCGCTCGCGAGGACGGGGCGGTGGCGGCTCCAACGGCGGCTCTGCACTTTACGCCCGCGCTGATGTCGGCCCTCAGTGAGGCGGGTATCTCGTCGGAAACGCTGACGCTTCATGTGGGGGCGGGTACGTTTCTGCCCGTGAAGGCGGATGATACCGATGATCATCGCATGCATGCGGAGTGGGGCCGGATCGAGCAAGCTGCTGCCGACCGGCTGAACGCTGCGCGCCAGGCTGGCGGTCGCCTTATAGCGGTGGGCACGACCAGCCTGCGCCTGCTTGAGAGCGCCTGCGGGGAAGATGGAGTTATCCGCCCGTTCGCGGACGAGACCCGCATATTCATAACACCGGGCTACCAGTTCCGCGCAGTGGATGGGCTAATGACCAACTTCCATCTGCCGCGATCGACCCTGTTTATGCTGGTAAGTGCCTTGATGGGGCGGGAACGCATGCAGGCGGCTTATGCGCATGCCATAGAAAGCGGATACCGTTTCTATTCCTACGGGGACTCGTCGCTTCTTCTGCCTTAGCTTGGAGATGCTTTAGGATCGTCCTACGAACAGAAAGCCGACCGCCGCCATTATGCACAGGAAGGCGGCCGCGTGGCGCCAATGGAGTGGTTCACCCAAAACCGTGACCATGAAGCCTCCGAAAACGATCAGGGCGATTGCTTCCTGTGCGATCTTCAATTGACCTGGGCTCCAGCCGCTGGCGAACCCAATGCGATTTGCGGGTACGGCGAAACAATATTCGACGAGCGCGATGCCCCAACTGATCAGGATGACCAACAGGATCGGCTTTCCCATCCCGCCCTTCAGATGCCAGTACCAAGCTATGGTCATGAAAAGGTTGGAAATGACCAGCAGCAATATGGTTGGCATGAAAGGGCCTCGTAACGCTTGCAGTTTGCGCTCTGGCATTGCTTGAGGCCCAAGAGCAAGGGCTTGATCGACCTTATATCATCCTCCCTCCATGCCGGACGCATTGAAGGTGGGGCCGGCTCACCGTTGCGGGGGAGCGCGTTCGGACAAGCAAAGGGTCCGGACATCCGCCGGACCCCTTGCCTATTTTTGTCTTCGATTAGCGATTGCGTTCCGTATCGCGCGAACTGACGCCGCCAGCGTTCCATCCGCTCTGTTCGCGCCCTTCGCCAAAGAGAGCATTCTGCTCGCGTTCGGTTCGCCAAGCATGGTGCGCTTCATCGGCCGTCTTTTCCAGCGTCACCCTTTGTTCGTCCACCGACCTGATCCAGGACGAAGGTACGGAGTGGTGCACGCCGCTGGCATCCTGATCATTCTTGGTCAGGATGATGCGATCGCCACTTAACCGATCGACCGTACCCACATGAGCGCCGTCGCTTCCGACGACTTCCATATGTTCGCGGACCTGTTGCGCCGCCTGGCGCTGTTCGGTGCGCCGCGTGCGCCAGGTTCCGAACTCACTGTTGAAACGATCGCGATGCTCCCGCTGATATTCAGCATAGTCGCGGTCCAGCTCATTCATCCGCTGTTGTCGCCACGCATAATAGTTGGCGTCATGATGCTCGCCATAATCATGCGTGGGGCCGTAGGCGCGTACGCGATTGCCATGATCCTCGCTGCCATAGCCACTGCGTTCCCCCGTATAGGGCGCATAGCCGCGGTTCGGCAGATATTGGTTGCTGCGCGATGCCGAGGCGAACCCGATGCGGCTGCTTTCATCGCGCGGGTCGCCATAGGGGCGATTATAATATTCGTCATATTCGCGGCGGCGTTCTGCTTCCTCATCGCCGAACCAACTGCGGATTTCATCTCCGGCGCGATCGAAAAAGCCGCGCTCTTCCGGATCATACTGTTCTGGTGACCGCCGAGAATCCGGACCGCTGAACTGGCCGCGCGTGCCGTAGCGATAGCTACGATCATCTCGCCAGTCGCGCTGCCCGCGATGGCGGTCGGATCCGCGATCCCAGTCGCTGCGAGCCCTGTCATCGTCGCCATAGCGACGTCCGCCTTGATAGCCCATCGTCCTTCTCCTTGGCTGCTGTTGCTACGGCATAAAAGCCGTTGCATCACCAATGAGCAGCAGGGCGCATCGTTCCGGATGTTACGTGCGGGTAACATCGCTCTTCCGCACCGTGCTGCCGATGTTGCGGCAAGTCCCTGCTTTTCCGAAAAAGCCCGTTGCAAGGGAATCTCCGCTCGCTTATAGGCAGCGCTCCTTCGGGGCCGTAGCTCAGCTGGGAGAGCGCGTCGTTCGCAATGACGAGGTCAGGGGTTCGATCCCCCTCGGCTCCACCAATTTTCCCAAAACCTGCGGATTTCTGCCAATCGGCGGAAATCTGCGGCTTTTCTTGCCTCTTTGCTGCACCGATGTGTAACACAGGGTCATGGAAGAAATGCCAAAACCGCCATACGTCGTTGAACGTGCGGGCAGCCGAAATCTCTATTATCGCAGGCGCTTCCCCGATGACGTAGTCGCGCATCTGGGCCGGGCGGATTACAACAAGTCACTAGGGGTGTCCGCATGGAAAGATGCCGGAGAACCCGCGCGCCAACATGAGCGCAAATATCATCTCGCGGTTCAAGCAGTGCAACGCGAAATCCGTGAGACGCAGGATCGGATCAGCCATTCAGCGGCGAACGAGCAGGGAATTATCGTCCGGTCGCGTATTCCTGCTCCGGTTCGGCCGAGCGATCCCTCACTGCCTTTCCTGACCGAGCTGGATGCGCGGCGGCTGGCGCGGGATTATCTGATGGCGGCAAGGTCCGAATTGGATGCGCTATCTCCCAACGACGCGCTGGATGCTCAGCGGCGCGATGAATATGTGATGGAGATCGAAGACCGCATCGCGATGTTCCGCTCCTCAGAAGACACCGAAACGATGCGCCTCGTGCAGTCAATCGAAGCCGATCTGCTCACCAAAGCCGGGAGGCGTGCTGATTTCCTTTCACCGGAGGCGCGATTGCTCCGTGAGCTGGTTCGTCGCGCTGCTTTGCAGATCGCCCAGATGGAGCGTCGCCACTTGAATGGGGATTATTCTAAGGGGTTTGATGACGTTGCCTTTCTGGAGCCTGTCGTGGCTTCTCCGGTCTATTCGCCGTCCTTACCTGAGTGGCAGGGGCCGACCTTCGGCGACGTGCAGCAGGCCTATTTGGACACGATCTTTCGTAAGGGGCAGACCGAAAAGACCAAAGACCGTTACCGTGCGGAAATGAAGCATATCTTGGCGTTCTTCGGCTCCAAAACGCCCTTGGCGACGCTGACTAAGGCCGCTTGCGAAGGCTTTGCCGAAGTGATTGATAAACTGCCTCCCAATTTCGAGGATTTGATCCGGGGAGGGTCCGATATTCGCTCAATCGCTGGCAATCGGCTGCCGAACGCTCCCGTCCTGTCATATGCGACACAGGAGAAATATCTCAGCCAGCTATCGCGCTTCTGCGGTTGGGCGAGCGGGCATGACTATATCACCAAGAACTATGCAGACGGGTTGATGCCCAATGGCAAAAAGCCGGATGGCTCCGTTGCGAAGATGCCTTTCGAGGATCATGAGCTGCAACGCATTTTCCGGCGGCCAATCTATATCGGCTGCCGTGATGACCGCCACGGTTTCAGCGAACCGGGAGACGCTATCATCCGTCGCGCCCGCTATTGGGCACCCGTGATCGGCCTCTTTTCGGGTCTTCGGTGCGGCGAGATTTTGCAGTTAACCCCATCGCATTTCCGCGTCTCTGACGCGGGCACGCCCTTCATCGTGTTGACGAAAGATATGAAGCTGAAGAACAAGAACGCCGAGCGAGAAATCCCTGTTCACCCTACGCTGGTGGAAATCGGTCTGCTGGATTGGGTAGAGCGGCGGCGCAGTCGGGCTGAGGAGACCCTATTCCCCGAAGTGCCAATCAACAAATACGGCGACGCCAGTTCATGCTTCGCCAAATGGTATCGGAGCGATCTCAAGCATTTCGGTTTGGGCGACCGCCGACCCCTGCTGTCATTTCACTCGTTCCGCCATACCTTCAAGCGTGCCTTGGACCGGGCCGATGTGCCGGAAGAGAAAAAGGATGAGTTGTGCGGCTGGACGCGCGGTAAGAAGATCGGACGACGCTATGGCAGCGGTCTAGAGGCTGATGTGCTGGCAGAGGCCGTCAGGAACGTGTCATATGGCCTCGATCTCGATCATCTGCGGGCGCACAGTTCCCTTGTGGACTGAGCGCCTCCGAAACGTCCCCAGTCTGTTGCAACTGGTTGCAAGAGGTGGGCCTGTTTAGATGAAGCCGAAATATCTCTGGAGAGATTGGTGCGTGATGGGACTGACGGCAAATTTGCCATTGGGATCGTTAGCATCAAGCCAGTTATTCCATCCGAGAAAATAAGCGTCACTGTCGCCCGTCAAGGCTCTCGTCCGTCGTGTGGTCGCGGACTGGAAGTGTCGCACGTTAATTCCGGCTTCGCGCAAAAGGCGGGCTTCGATGACAGGCCCATGTTGCGCGATGATGCGGACACCCGCCCGGACCGGATCAGACAAACCATCCATCCATTTCTTCATGCGCTTGAACGTAATGTCCTCAAGGTCGGAGGCGTGAATGTCGTCATAAGCATCGACAACATTGGGTGCAGGAAAAGGGACACGCCTAGGCATAGCCCCGACAACGTCATTAAGCCGCCGCAGAATTTCGTTGCGCGTGCTATCGCTGAACGCAGCGAGGTCGTCAGCCGTGAGTAGGATCATCATTTTCTTGCCCGTTTGGGAGGGAGGGGGTGCACGGCGCTTGGCCAAGAAAATGCGTTAGTCGAGCTGACGATTGTTGCACAAGCCTTTGCCGTTGATCCCCCCGTTCACACTGCCTAGACAGCCAATGAGCTAAACGGCGCGCCTTTGGGGCGAGGCTGTGCGAGCAGGCATTTCGGGGGGTGAATGAGCAAGCTGACGCAGCAGGCATTGGAACGGCATCTTTGGGGGGCGGCTGACATCCTTCGCGGGACGGTCGATGCTGGTGACTACAAGCAATATATCTTCGGCCTGCTGTTTTATAAGCGCCTGTGTGACGTGTGGCAGGAAGAATATGAGGCGCTGTTGGCCGAGACCGGCGACCGCGAGGAAGCTGCGGACCCAGATGAGCATCGCTTTCACGTCCCCGAAGAACACCGTTGGGAAGCCGTGCGCCAGCACGCCACGCAGATCGGTCAACGGCTGAACAATGCGCTGGCGGCCATCGAAGATGCCAATCTGCGGCTGCGTGGGGTGTTTGGCGACGTGGATTTTGCCAATCAGGATCGCTTTTCCGATGCCCTGCTGGAAAAGCTGCTCGCCCATTTCGAGAAGCACCGTCTGCGCAATGCCGATGTGCCTGCCGACATGCTGGGCGACGCCTACCTCTACCTCATCAAGATGTTCGCCGAAGGTGCGGGCAAGAAGGGCGGGGAGTTCTACACGCCCCGGCAGATCGTCCGGCTCATGGTAGAGATCGTTGAGCCGCGCCCCGGCATGTCCATCTATGATCCCACCTGCGGCTCTGGCGGCATGTTGCTGGAGGCGGTGCAGTATGTGAAGGATCGGGGCGAGGATGCTCGCACCCTGTCGCTCTATGGGCAGGAAAAGAACTTCGCGACGTGGGGCATCGCCGAGATCAACCTGTTCCTGCACAACGTGGACGACGCCTTCATCGCCAAGGGAGACACGATCCTCTCCCCCAAGCGGTATGACCCCAAGGCGCGCGAGTTCGTGGAAGGCATCGGGGCCTATGACCGGGTGCTGGCCAACCCGCCCTTCTCGGAAAAGGTCTGGGGTTACGATGTCTGGCAGAACGGTGATCCGTTTGGGCGCGATGTCTATGGCTGCCCGCCTAAAGGCTATGGCGACCTTGCCTTCGTCCAGCACATGCTCGCCAGCCTGAAGGATGACGGGATACTGGCCGTGGTGGTGCCGCACGGCGTGCTGTTCCGGGGCGGTGCCGAGGGGCGGATTAGGGAGGCCATGCTGGCCGCAGATGTGATCGAGGCGGTCGTGGGCCTTGCGACTAACCTGTTCTATGGAGCGGGCATCCCCGCCGCCGTGCTGGTGTGCCGCAAGCGCAAGCCTGCCGAGCGGCGCGGCAAGGTGCTGATCGTCAATGGCGATGCCACCTACCAGCCGGGCAAGGCGCAGAACTTCCTGACCGACGATCATGTCCGCACGCTGGCCGATGCCGTCCACGGATTTGCAGACGTTGAGAAGTTGGCTCGCGTCGTTTCTGTGGACGAGATCAGGCGAGAGAGGTTCACGTTCAACCCGGCTTGGTACGTGAATACTAGTCCCGAACAGAGCCATTTTGACATCGGCGAAGAAATCTCGAAACTTGAGGAAATCATTCGCCAGCGGGATGCGCGGGAAGCAGAGATGCGTCACCTGACGCAGTTCGTGTCTAAAACAGAGCAAGAGGCGCTTGAAGAAAGCCAACCTGTTCAAGTCGGCAACATCGTAGAGATTACGTCCGGTTTTGCCTTTAAATCTGAGCTATTCATCGCTGAAGGTGAGATTGGAATGCCTCTGATCCGCATTAGGGACATCGGCAAAGATTTTACAGCGTGCCGCTACACTGGAGAGTATGATCCAATCTACGTTGTCGAACCCGGCGACATAATCGTGGGAATGGATGGCTCTTTCGTCGCCCAGCGTTGGCACGGCCAGCCTGCGCTCCTCAACCAACGAGTGCTGCGGATACGAACTGCTGAGCCTGCCAAGCTCGATGACATGTATCTATACTATCGACTGAAGCCCGACCTCGCGCGACTACAAGCGGCAATATCCGGGACCACCGTAAAGCACTTGTCAGTCAAAGACGTTCGTCGTTTGGAATGGAACCTACCGCCAATCGAGCGACAAAAGGAAATCGGAAAAATGCTCTGGGCCATCGACGAGGTGGCGGCACTTTCTCAGGAGGTTGCAGAACAGGCTGAGGCCAAGGGAGCAGCATTCCTTGTCCACCTGATGCAAAAGTCAGGCGCTTTATGAGTGAACACCGCCTCGCCGAGAAACCTGCGCTTGATGCTTTGGCGGCGATGGGCTGGCATATGCTGCCCCCGACGCAGGCAATGGCGATGCGAGAGGAGGAAAACCGTGCCCTTCTCAAGTCCGTGCTGATCGACGCGCTGAGAGACCTCAATGGCATCGGTGCGGTGGATGCCGAGGCGATCTACAACGACCTTTCTACACTGTCCGATAACGAGGAGTGGCAACGCAAACTGCGCGGCGGCTATTCGCGCCGCCTGACCGGAGAGAGCCGTGATAGCCCAATTGCGCTGATCGACTTCAAGAACCCCAGCCGCAACGCTTTCCACGTCACTAACCAGTTCCGCGTCGCCGCGCAGCGGCCGCGCATCCCCGATGTGGTGCTGTTCGTGAACGGTATCCCGCTGGTGGTGATCGAGGCCAAGTCCCCTCTCAAGACCACGGCCAAGGCCGAAGAAGCCTTCGAGCAGATCAAGCAGTATGAGCGGGACATTCCCCGGCTGTTCTACCCCAACGCCTTCAACATCGTCACCGATGGCATGGCCACGCTCTATGGGGCGACGGGCGCGCCCTCGCAGTTCTATGCCCCATGGCCCGACGCATGGCCCCATCACCGCGATGATTTCGCCGATGATCTCGCCAAGGACTTGTGGTGTCTGTGCGAACCATCCCGCCTGTTGGACCTGCTAGCCCACTTCATCGTGTTCGAGGTGGACCCGGAGACGAGCCGCAAGATCAAGAAGGTCTGCCGCTATCAGCAGTTTCGCGCGGTGAACAAGGCGGTGCAACGGGTTGCACAGGGCGAGCACCGCAAGGGCCTGATCTGGCACACGCAGGGTTCAGGTAAGAGCCTGACTATGGTGTTCCTTGCTCTCAAGCTGAAGACCCACCTTACGCTTGACGCGCCCAGCCTTGCTAATCCCAACATCCTCGTGCTGACCGACCGGATCGACCTCGACGATCAGATCAGTAAGACCTTCGTCGCCTGCGGCCTGCCGAACCCGACGCAGTGCGGATCGGTGGCGGCACTGCGCGGGGCGGTGAACCGGGGCGGCAATGGACAAATCCTGCTGTCCACGATCTTCAAGTTTGCCGGATCGAAAGAGGCTATCCCCAACTCGGCCAACTGGATCGTGTTGGTGGACGAGTGCCACCGCACGCAGGAAAAGGATTTGGGAGCCTTCCTGCAAGCCACCCTGCCGGAAGCCCATTTCTATGGTTTCACCGGAACCCCCATCAAATCGACCGACAAGGACACCTACGCCCGGTTCAGCATCGCGGGAGAGGGCTACCTCGACAAATATGGCATTGACGACGCTGTGCGCGACGGCGCGACCGTGCCGATCCTCTACGAAGGGCGCAAAACCGATTGGGCGATCAATGAGGCCGAAATCGACATCCTATTCGACCGCTGGTTTGTCGATCTGCCCGATAACAAGCGCGAGGAACTGAAGCGCAAGGGGCTGACGCTCGCCACCATCGCCAAGCACCCGGAACGCGTCCGCTTGATCGCGATGGACATTTGGGAGCATTTCAAGACCGTTTGCCAACCGGATGGCTTCAAGGCGCAGATTGTCGTTGTGGATCGTGAGGCGGTGATCCTCTACCGCGCCGCGCTGTCCACCGTGATCTCCGCCGACCTGCAACGCGGCGGCATGGCGGCCGATGAGGCGCGGGCCAAGGCCGACGCCATGATCGCCTGCGTCTATTCCAAGAGCCAAGAGGACAACAAGCCGAGCGAGAACCCAGAGGTTGCCGCACTGCGTGCCGGGCTGGAAGCGCACTATCTCGATGATGCTGCTGAAAAGGACGCGAAAAAGCGGTTTAAGGCGTTCGGGCAGGAGCCGAGCTTCCTGATTGTCTGCGACAAGCTCCTGACCGGCTTCGACGCACCGCTTGAGCACGTAATGTATCTCGACAAGCCGTTGAAGGAACACAACCTCCTCCAAGCCATCGCCCGGACCAACCGCACCTGCACAATCAAATTGCCGGATGGGGGCGAGATAGAGAAGCCCAACGGGCGGATCGTTGATTACATCGGCGTCACCAGCCATCTGGACGAGGCATTGCAGTCCTATCGCTCCGAAGATGTCGAGAATGCCATGCGCGACATCGCCATTCTGCGGAACGACCTCAAGGAAGCCCACGCCCGCTACCGGGCGCAGAAGCGCGCCATGGGGCTGGAGGGCATGGATGAAAAAGCCGCCGCCTATGCCGCTGCCAAAATGGCTGCCGGGGAGCAGGAGGATGACTGGTTCGACCTCCAGCGGCTCACCCGCATGTTCATCAAGGTTTATGCCGACCTGTCGCCCGATCCCGCGATCCTCGACTTCACCGCCGAGGTGAAATGGGCCGCTGCCTTCCTGCGGTTGGCGACGCAGGCCATCAGCAAGGACGAGAGCCTCGACCACAAGAGCTATTCGGCCAAGATAAGGGAAATGCTGGAGCAGCATGTCCATGTCACCGGCCTCTCGACCACGATCCGCCTGCGCAACATCACTGATCCAAACTTTGCCGACGATTTCGATACGGAGACAAAGACCGAGGGGGAGTTGCAGGAAGCGTTTATCCGCAAATCCGCCGAGCTTCGTCGCGTTACCCGTGAGTTGGTGGACAAGAACCCGGCGCAATATGGCCGTTTCTCCGAGCGGGTGCTGGAGATTATCCGCCGCTTCGAGGAGGGCCAGCTTGCCGCCGCCGATGGTCTTCGCGAGTTCGAGGGGCTGACCGGCGACATCCATAGCGAACAGGGCGCGCACGCCGAACTCGGCATGGATGAGAACGCCTTCTCGATCCTGCGCATCATTGAGGCCATCGTGACCGACCTTGACCACGAAACCTTGCAGGACGCGGCCATCGCCATCGGGGCAGTTTATGCCGACGCCGCCGCGACCCAGCCCGCCTTTGCGCATATGGAAGCCTACTTGCGGTCCCTACGCCAACAGGTTCGGCGCATCCTGACCGAACACGGCATCGGCGAAACGAAGGCTATCCGCGAGAAGGTGGAGGAGTTCGCCGTCCATGCCTATGGCAGCGCCGCCTGATGCCTACGCTCCAAATAGGCCAGAAGGAAATCCCCTACGAGCTTCGTCGCTCGGCCACGGCATCAGAACGCCGGATCACCATCACGCCCGGCCATGTCGAGGTGCTGGCACTGAACAGAGACAATGACAGCGACATAGCGGGGTTCTTGGAGCGCAAGCGGCAGTGGGTGTTCAACACCGTGCGCGAGATGGAGCGCATCGCGGCCAGCCGTCACGTCGTGCCCCGGTTCATGACAGGCTCGAAGATACCTTATCGGGGCCGCAACATGTCGCTTACCGTTCGTCGAACCGATGCTGGGCGCGGGACAGTCACCTATCGAAATGGGTTCATCGTCGATTTGCCTCATTGGGCGGGTGACAACGCCGATCATCTTGTCGCCGGCGAGTTAAAACTGTGGCTGAAGCAGCGCGTCCGGAGCGACGTGCAAGAGATCGCCGCCGCTTTCGGTAAGCAGTTCGGTCTCGTCCCTCGGTCGGTCCGCGCTGCGGACTTTGGCCACGGCTGGGGGTCATGCGGGAAGGGAGGCAACATCCTCATCAACTGGCATCTGATTTTCGCGCCGAAGAAGGTGCTCGAATACGTGGTGGCCCACGAAATGGCTCACCTGCGCCATCGCTCGCACGGACGGGAGTTTCGGTCATTTATGGACCAGGTGCTGCCCGACTGGCAATTCTGCCATCACTGGCTGGAGCATAACCAGTCCAAACTTGATGACGCCTTTCTTGGATGAAGACAGCGAAAATCCTTCTGGACACAAATGTGTGGAGCTATCTGGCGCAACACGCACTCGGAGATGCGTTCCAAGCGGCAACTGTCAAGAGCAACGCAAAGATCGTCGTCGCGCCGAGCGTTGTCCAAGAAGCTCTTGCGATACCCGATGTGCCGTTGCGGAACGCTGTAACTGAACTGCAAACACGGTCGCGTTGGACGAGGCTGATGCCAGAGGCCTATTTGCAGTGTGAAGAGATCAAGTCAGAAGTTCAGCGAGCAAGGCCGGACTGGCTGAGCGGAACCCCGGATTTGGCGCGGTTCCGGCGAAACAAATATGACTGGACACGAACTAACCAGTCCAGAGGTTCAAATCTAAGAAAAATGGGCTTCTGGCAGCGCGTTCGTGATCAACCGGACAAAATGGCGGAGTGGTTCCGGGCTGCGAACCTCGACGAAGCACGAGAATATGCAAGAACCGCGCGAGACCGGCTGCGCGACATAGGGGATCACAGGCTACCCGCGCTGGATAAAGCCATCGCGGTAACTATCGACACGCGAACAGGCGAAGTTCGCGACCAGCGGGCGGAGCCTTGGCGGGTAGCTGGGGTGCAAGCGACGACACGCCACCTACTATCTATGGGCGACCCATATCGAGATTGGCTGGAGCCGTTTCTCGTGCCGGTGTGGGTTACCCGTCCAACGGATTGGGATATATTTTGGATCAGGGATGTTACTGCGGGATCAATGCCCCGGCATTGGATACGGTGGGCGTTCGAGCATTTACAGCAAGCGCGTTCCGTGTCGCGGGGAACGCCCGGAGACGCACAACTTGGCGCGTATTTGTTCGACGCTGACATCGTTGTGTCCGCAGACAGGATTTTCGTCGACTTGGTTAATCAGATACAGGATCACTCGCCATCCCCGATGGCGACGGCCGTCAAAATTAAAGGCGACGCGTCGGGGCTGGAGCACTTGCTGGAAATTATTAGGTCGCAATAGAGCTTGCCTCAGTGGGACAAAGCCCTGATCTAAATCTGGTGTCCCATAAGGCTCCATATGGACCCAGTGAGACAATGTCTCACTGGGTTCAGGAACCATTGAGACAGTTCTTCGGCTGATTAGCTTCGAAAATTTCGGGAGACCTAATAGGCGATCAAGCTGGCTTCGGCTCAAGTTCAATCCCATAAATTATCTGGGCATACCGCCTTACTTCTGTCGTAGCTTGAGCCTCCAATCCCCGAAGATAGTCCAAAAATTCGTCCCGGTTGGTTAGAGAGAAGATGCGAGCGCGAAAATCGAGTTCTTTCCCCGGTCGGCCTTGCGTCAGCAGCGACGCGCACTCTTTGTCTATGAACATGGCGTCCACGAATGGCGCATACGCTGCCACCGCCTCGACATCATTCATAAAACCGGCTGAAACGCCCTTCTTCCGTCCAGCTTTCACCTGACCAGCAAGCGCCGCGAACATATAGGCGAGGATACGCCCGAAGGGCATCTCGCTATTGCGTTCCCACGACCAGAAGCTGCCTCGCGCGATATGATGGCTCTGGTCTGGGATGCCCGCCTTTGTGAACAGATGATCGAGCATGGAAAGCTCTTGGCAAATGTGGCTCATGCTCTCGTTCATGATTGCCATCACATCGTCTTCTGCCTCGGCTTTTTCATACCGCTCGCGAAAGCCTCTCAATGCCGCCATCCGACTTTCGTGATAGGCGTTCAATTCGATTTCGAGCACCTCGTCGAAGCCGAGCTCCTTCGCTCGCCAGCCATCAATTAATTCGTTGACACTCGCACCCGCGCGTTCGCGGCGCTGGCGTGTCCCTGCGGCGAAGTGGCTGTAATCTGCGTTTACGACGATCCGCATGTTCGGAAGCCATTTGTTCCGACTACCTCGGAGAATTTCGTCCACATCAAAGTTTACCGATGGATCGCGATTTTCTACGTATGCCGTTGCAAATTCAGTAATTTCGCGCATTTGGACATCGCTTGTGTCTTCAAAGCGCATGTCTCCGCCCATGGCTTCATAGGCCTCTCGCAGTTCACGCGGCCATGCAGAGACAATGGTCTCGGCGTGGTGGATATTTGAGTGGGGCAGCACCGCTTGTTGGAGGTGGACAACTCGGTGCAAGATCGCATCAACCTCTTGCCAGAACGGTGTTAGTTTATCCTCGCGGCGCGTTCCGGCCTTGAGCTTGAAAAGCTCGCTAAATACAAATTGGTCGATGTAAATAACTTGCTTGTTAACCTTTGGCAGCGGTTCGTCCACGCGATAGCGGCAGCGCGAGCAGCGCCAGACAATGCTATGGTCGCCCCCGCTCAGAAAGCCAAATGTGTTCTCCCCACAGTTCGTGCAGCGCGACCATGGTGCACGCTCCCACGTGAAGTCACGTCTAACCGGCATTGCAGGCAAGCTGGTTCTCCTCTGGGCGGCGGCGCAACTTATGTCGACGGTAATGCTATGCGGCTGTTTCACGTCAAGGTTTTAGCTGTTTCCTTGCGAGGCAGGAAGCACGGTGTGCGAGCTGCCCCTCCCGCTTGCATGAGCAATGAGACGCTCTCAGATGGGCCAAGTGCTCCCGTTACCGTGTTGTTTATGTAATACACTTCATGCTGGCGTGCACTGCACCAGCGGGTAGGCTTCCTCCAGCTTATATAGGAGGAAGCATTGCTGGTAGGCTATTGTCGCAGCAGCACATCGGAGCAAATTGCGGGGTTGGAAGCCCAAGAGCGTCAGTTGCTTGCAACGGGTTGCACAAAGATCATGAAGGAGGTCGTGTCCTCGGTCGCCGTCCGGGCGCAGTTGGATGCGGCACTGGATTTTGTCCGCGAAGGTGACGTGTTCGTGGTGACGCGCCTTGACCGGCTCGCAAGGTCCACCACCGATCTGCTGACCATTGTCAGCAAGCTGGAAGCCAAAGGGGTCGGCCTTCGAGTGCTGGACTTTGGTGGCAGTGTCATGGACACGCAATCTCCCAGCGGGAAATTGATGCTCACTATTTTTGGTGCCGTTGCGGAGTTCGAGAGGGGAGTGATGCTTTCTCGCCAGAAGGACGGTATCGCCAAGGCGAAGGCTGCCGGGAAATACCGTGGCAGAGCACCGACCGCTCGCGCCAAGGCACAGCAGGTGCGCTCCATGAAAGACGCCGGGGCAGGTGCCTCCGAAATTGCGGCCGCTCTCGGCATTGGGCGGGCATCAGTATATCGCCTGCTGGCAGATGGCTCTAGCTCATGAGTTATCTGCAAGATGGCGGAGATTGGCTGGGCGACCAGCACGCTATCTCGAATGAACTCTTCCCTGACCTCGCGGTCGAAAGGAAGGTCAGTGATGCCATCGCCAACGGCGTTCGCCTGCCGCGCTGGGGATGGAAGGTTCCCCGCTCATACAATGGCGCATCGGGAACTGAGCGGATCGTTGGTTGGCAGAAGATAATTTTAGCGTGCCGGGCAGGATGGCTTGCTTGGCCGTCAATCTGTTCGATCTGTGACCGAGATACCAATATTCACTATCACGTCGAAAATTACCTCCGCCCCATCTACGTCCGGCCGGTTTGCCGCCCTTGCCATTATCGGCTGCATCGGCGGTTCGTGGAACCGGAGCCATGGCAGCTTCTCGTCTGCCGGTATGGAGGATGGGCAGCATCCATCAGCGCGGAGGAGCTGGACAGGTCGACCCTTCGTCGACTGGCTCAAGAAGAAAATCCCGAAAGCTGGCCGATCTAGGCGGCCGCTGCCGACCTACGCGCCTCCGCAGCGTCAAGCCAGCGCTTGAGTTCGGCGATGATCTCTTTCCGGCCTTCGCCGCTTGCGTCTCCCTCGGTCGGTATGAACTCCGATAAAGATTGCAACCCGTCCCAAGCACGGCCTGCGATCAGTATCGCGTGAACAGCCGAGGTTCTATGGGATGCGTTGCGATCCAGATAGAAGCGCCTGACCGCTAGCGCGGCGAGATATTCCGCCTCGTAAGCGTCGCCCTCTGGCCAATCGGGATACGCCCTGCGCCAATGGCGCACTCGTCGTTCCGCTGCCTCAATTTCGGCCAGTTCCAGCCGCCCTTCAAGAGCGCTCACCATATATTGACGAACTTTCGACGCCGATGGCTTCCACTCGATGCCGTCCGGCGTCGCCTCGCCATCCTGCTTCATGAACTCGAACGACCTTGTGAGATCGTATTTGATGGAGTGGCCCACCCTAAGCCCCAGACGCCCGACATTGAGCGAAGCTATGCTTTCCTTGATCCGGTGTATCCGCTCGTCCACCTCCTCCCTTGATCGTCCCATGACGAACAAATTGTCGGCGTAGGTGATCGTCTCCGGGCACTGGGCGGCCGCCAGCACCTCGGCGATGATCCGCTCGCCAACGATTGGAGATGTCGAGGCACCCAAGGAAAGCCCCGTCAGAGCGCTGGGGGTAGGGTCTCCATCAGACGACACTACGGCGATAGGAGAGGAACCGTCACGCAGGGCGAAGTCCCATACCACGTTGTCAACGACACTCGTCGGCAACGGCCGCAGGAGATCGGCCAGCCGCTCGTGCGCCACGCTGCCGTAGAAATTCTCGAAGTCGAGTTCTACGCCATGCGTGAAGCCTTCACGGTAGGCCGCCGCGACAGCATTTCGTGCTGTCGGCATCCCCCCATTGAACAGCGTTTGTCTTCGCAGGGGAGGATGTATTTGCCGCAGGACGTCAGCGACTAGAGCCTGATGCATCCTACGGCGGGGTCCAAATTCCTGAACCCAGCGTCGGCCGCTGCCTTTGTCGACGCGCCGGGTGCAGACTGCTTCGTTCAGCACGGGAACGAAGGCGTTGAAGCTGGTTGCAAGCTGAGCAATGCTAATTGGACTGGCGTGATTGAGCCGCTTGCAACGCAGAACAGCCTCGTAGGCGTAAAGAAGATGCAGGTCGCGTTCCCGCAACACACGTCGCACCTCCGAATGTCGCTGCCGACCGGTCGCTGCGCCCAAGAGTTCCATCTGCCGCGCGCGATACTGACGCAACACTGCCAGCCGGGCAATGAAGTCAGGATTGGCTGATCGAAAACGCTCATATTGCGTTTCGGTGCGGCTCTGACGGTGTAGATGGCGGTGGCGAGCCACAATGGTCACTTGGCTAACGCTCCCGGTTCTACTGGGCTTGGCTCGAAATCTGGATCGAGCAAATGATGCGCGGGAGTTTGCAGCGCCAGTGCAATTCGCTCAACCACGTCCAGCGTAGGATTGCGAGCGCCTCTCTCAACGTCGGACATGTAGGAGCGGGCTATCCCGGACACATCGGCAAATGCTTCCTGCGATAGACCTGACGCTTTCCGCGCGAGCTTCACATTGCGGCCAAATGTCTGCGGGAGCGCCATCGGCCACTATCAGCAAAGAGCAGCCTTTGGGCACCACCCGATATAAGTGACAAAATGCTTTCTCTGCCTTTCTCAACTGGATAGTCATTGGCTGTCCACACCCGGCACGCGGGTTCCACAGGGGAAAAGTCAGAATGAGAAAGCGAAAGTGCGCAGCCGGTGACCTGAACACTGTCGGCGAGGCGCGGGTATGAGCGCCTTGGAAGGTCATCAGCAGAAACGGCGAGGAAAAGCGCCACGGGGAGTGGAATGGCTCAGTTTCGTCGCGGTTGTTGCCTCGGTCCTGTCGTTAGTGGTGCTCGGCGGTTTCGTTTCGGCGATTTGCTTCTTCATCGCTGGCGGGATGGCTTGGTCTCGGTCTTTTCAGGAGCAGGCAGCTCAGGGGAAACCCACTGTGGGCAACATGGCGCGCTTCGTTATCGGCGGCCTAATGACTGTTTTGGCAGTCGTGATGCTACCCAAGGACGCAAATACGGCTTCAGAGAGCACCGGAGCCGGGAGCGAGGAAGCCGCTGCCGCAGTGCAGTGCGATTTTGGGTCGCGGAAAACTGAGGTGGACTTCGCCGCAAAAAGTGATGTCAACTTACGTTCTGCTCCAAACGCGACCTCGGCGACCGTGCCGTGGAAAATCGGTGACGAAACTGTCCCGTTCCCGATGGAGGAGGGCCATACCGTGCGTGAACATTGCCGGGTGGGAAACTGGTCGAAAATTCATACTCCCACGAGCAACGATGTTCCGCGCCTTGCTGGGTGGGTTCCCTCGTCATCCCTGCGTAAGGTCAAAGCGGCCGCCGATGGACGGCGCGTTTACACGGAGGCGGATTTCGAGTGGCCGGAAGGCAGCGCGGGGCTGCGAACGGCGGCTGTGAAAGTCATGAACCGGATCATGGAACAGCGCCGCGAATGTGAGGCGCTGGATCACCAATCCCTTGTCCTCAATAAGACCACCAAGGGGAAGGTTTTCTCCGTTCCCTGCTTTACCGCCGGGGAGATGCTGTCTTTCGATTTCGTGGCCGCTGATGCGACGAACGGGCGCAGCTTCGCCAAGGTTGACCCCATGGAAGAAACCGAAGCCGTTGTAGCCTGTAGGAACGCGGTCCTGAGCAATGCCACCCATCCCTCAACGGTCGATTTTCCTCTGGGATATGACTTCCGCACGGGAGGGGAGGGACGGACGCAGGTGTTGATGTCGGCGACCGCGAAGAACGCTTTCAACTTGGAGCTGAAATTCAAGGTTCACTGCGATTTCAACGGCACCAACCTTACGGATTTCGGGATGTCCGAAACTCAGTGAGTGTAGATAGTAGATATGGCTAGATATAAATGAAGGGGATTTTACCGTAACTTACTGTTTTCGTTAAATTGTGTGGGGCGTAGGTTGCCCCACATCTAATGGCTCCGCCTGTATTTTTCTGAGCCAAATTTCTGGCCTCTGTGCTGTCGGATTAGCGGCAGAAGACCGTGAAGATCGTAAGGAATAACGGCACATCTGTGAGGATGTTCTTTGCGACTGGGTGCCAAGCTCCAGTCTTTTTCGAGGCACTTTTTCATTTGGTGATTGATGCCAACCCTGATCTGCACCCTTGATCTGTAACACAAGGCTGATACACAGAGAGGCGTAGCAAAGCTAAAAAGTGGCGGATTTACGTGGGTATGAGGTTGTTTATGCCTTCCCCCCTCGGCTCCACCACCCCTCCAGTGACGGGGTGATCCAGAAGGACTTTACCGCCAGCATTATACGCGCCTATGGCGGCTCTCATGGCATCGACCAAAAGTGAAGGCCGGGCAGCGGCGACAGCTGTAATCGTTCGCGACATGCCCGATGGGCCGCCGCATATCCTGATGATGGAACGCGCCGGGAGCATGGCTTTTGCAGCGGGAGCGCTGGTGTTTCCGGGAGGCGCGGTTGATGAGGCGGATCGGGAATTGGCCCGCGCCGTGGATGCGTCCGGCAATGTGGAGGAGACCGCCGCTCGGCTGGCGGCGATCCGTGAAACGCTGGAGGAAAGCGGCCTTGGCATCGGTTTTGGGGTGCGGCCCGATCCGGCGCAATTGTTCGAAATGCGGTGCGCGCTGACAGAAGGCGCAGATTTTTCGGCGACCATCGAAGCGCACGGGATTAGGCTGGCCCTCGATCAATTGGTGCCATTCAGCCGCTGGCATCCTGCGGGCGCGGAAATGGCCGCGCGCATTTATGACACGCATTTCTATTTGGTACGCGCGCCAGAAGGGCAGGTTGCAAGTGCGGATACGACCGAAAATGTCCGGTTGTTCTGGATGAGCGCGAGTGACACGATCGCTCTATGCGACGCGGGCGGCGGGCGCATCATTTTCCCGACCCGCCGCAATCTTGAGCGATTGGCCCTGTTCGACAGCTTCGCCGCGATGGCGGCCCACGCCGGGTCCTTTCCCGTCGAAAAGATCAGCCCCTGGCTGGAAGAGAGAGGCGGCGTGCGCCATCTCTGCATCCCCGATCATCTCGGTTATCCCGTGACGTCGGAACCGATGGAGCGTGTGCAGCGTGGTTAGGCCATGCGCTGTCTCAGATGGCGCGTTCCCGCTCATTTCAGTGATGTTCCAGCGCGACTAAATCGCCGCGCGTTTGGCGGGAGGCCATGCCGTTAGCGCCGTTATGGACTCGCGCCGCACACAGGCATAGATTCGGCGCTCTTCACGCATGGAGGTGGTCATGCCGCAGTTCGTGATAGAAAGAGAGATGCCCGGCGCGGGAAGGCTGCGGGGTGATGAGCTCAGGAACGCGTCACAAGGTTCGTGCAATGTGCTGCGCGAACTTGGACCCGAAATTCAGTGGGTCCACAGCTATGTGACGGACGACAAGATCTATTGTCTCTACCGCGCGCCCAGCGAAGAGTTGATCCGGCAGCATGCCGAGCTTGCGGGGCTTCCCGCCAACAGCATCGCCAGAGTGCGGTCGACGATCGACCCCACGACGGCCGAGTAGTTATTGCCCGAAGCCAGCTTGCCGCGCGAGATCGACGGCCTCCCGCGCTGCCGCGAGGAGTGCGCCGCTCTTCGCCTCGCATTCGCGCTGCTCATATTCCGGCGTGGAATCGGCGACGATGCCCGCGCCTGCCTGGACGTGCATGATGCCATCCTTGAGCACGGCGGTGCGTAGCACGATGCAGCTGTCCATATTGCCGTCGGGTCCGAAATAGCCGACGCCGCCTGCATAGGCGCCGCGCGTTTCCGGCTCCAGTTCCGCGATGATCTCGCAAGCGCGGACCTTGGGCGCGCCCGAAACCGTGCCTGCCGGGAAGCCCGCGAAGAGGGCGTCCAGTGCATCCTTGTCCGGCGAAAGACGGCCGACGACATTCGACACGATGTGCATGACGTGGCTGTAAAATTCGACGCTATAGCTGTCGGTGACCGTCACCGACCCGGCGGTAGCGACCCGCCCCACGTCATTGCGCCCAAGGTCGAGCAGCATCAGATGTTCTGCCCGTTCCTTGGGATCGGCGAGCAGGCTTTCGCGATTGGCCGCATCTTCGACAGCATTTTTGCCGCGTGGCCGCGTTCCGGCGATCGGGCGGATGGTGACTTCGCCATCCCGTGCCCTCACTAGAATCTCGGGACTGGAACCGATCAGGGCAAAGCCGGGCAGATCGAGATAATAAAGAAAAGGCGAAGGATTTATCCGTCGCAGCGCCCGGTAAAGCGAGATCGGCGGGAGGGTGAAGGGGCTGGTGAAACGCTGGGCGAGTACCACCTGGAATATGTCCCCGGCGACAATATAGTCCTTGGCCCGCTCGACCATGGCCTTGTAGCGACCCGGCTCCAGCGCGGGGGTCACATCGACATCGGCAATGTCTTGGGCCGGAGGCGTGTGCGGCAAGGGTGCGGCCAGTCGCGCCGCCGCTGCATCGATCCGCTCCAAAGCCTGCGCGATCGCCGCGTCGGCATCGCTGAAGCTGCCCTTCCAGACAGGCGCAACGAAATACAGCGCATCGGCCAGCCGGTCGAAGACGAGGATAATGGTCGGCCGCACGAACAGCATATCGGGCAGCTCAAGTGGATTGGGCGCTGGCCGGGGCAGCTTTTCGACAAGGCCGACCGTCTCATAACCGAAATAGCCCACGAGGCAGGCGAGGGCAGGGGGAAGGGCGGGGTCAAGATCAGCCCGGCATTCCGCCACAAGCGCGCGCAAGGCATCAAGCGCGCCCGCCGCTTCCGGAACAAATGCCTGTGGGTCAGTCGCCCAATGACGATTGATCTCCGCCGCCTGTCCCTGCGCACGGAAGACAAGATCAGGCGCGAGGCCGATCAGGCTATAGCGCCCGCGAACCGCGCCGCCTTCTACCGATTCCAGCAGAAAATCGCCGCGATCGGCTACGAACAGCTTGAGCGCGGCGGAGATGGGCGTGTCCGTGTCCGCGATCTGGCGGCGCCACACCAGCGCCGAATTGCCAGCGGCCAGTGCGGCATGAGCAGCCGCTATCCCGTCATTGCCTGCGCTGCCCGCAACCATGTTACTGTGCGCCGCCATTGGTGCTGGCAAGCGCGCGCTGGACGCTGGCGACAGCTGACGGGTTCCGGGTCACGCCAAGCTGCTTTTCGACCGCCCGTTCGAACTGCTGCCCATATTCCTGACCGACGACATCGCCAAGCTGGCTGCGGACCTGATCAAGCAGGGCGGTCTGGCCACCCGCATCGCCATATTTAATACCGTTCAGCTGCACGACGAAATAGCCGCGATCCTGACCGATCGGCATCGTCTTGACGCTGTTCGTTGCCATGGAGAAGAGGATCGCGACCTCTGCGGGGGGACGCTGACCTTCCCGCATGATATCGGCGCGGCGCCCGCCCACGGTCTGCGGCGCGGGCAGGCGGACGCCAGCCTGGGCCACGGCATCGGCAAGTTTCATGCCCTTGGCGACCTTCGCGCGGATCTGCTCGGCCACGGCCTTCGCCTTGGCGTTGCCCTGCGCCAGTTTATACTGGGCCAGTACCAGGGGCTTCACCTTTTCCAGCGGCGGCGGGGCGGCGGCGCGAATCTCGGCGGGCGCGGCGAGAGCGTAGCGCTGGTCGGGCGTGACGGGCACAAGTTGCGCGTCATCGTCCTGACTCATCTGGAACACGGGAGCCAGCAGCGGACGGACATCGGCCGGAGCCTGATAGGCCTGATCCTCGACCTGTTTGCCGTTGGCGATCAGGAAGGGCGTTGTTTCCAGCTTCAGGCCGTTGTCCTTCACCACTTCCTCAAAGCTGCCGCCATCGGCGATCTGATCTTCAACCTTTCCGGTGAATTCGCTCAGCAGGCGCTTTTGCTTTTGCGAGCGGAGCGTCGTTGCGATTTCGTCGCGCACGGCTGACAGCGGCCGCGCGGGAACGGTCTTAACGTTCGATACGCGCAGCAGAATCCATCCGAGTGGTCCCCGGATCGGGCCGACAAGCTCGCCTTGCTTGGCCGCAAAGCCCGCATTTGCGATCGCGGCGGACGTTGTGGTGGTCAGGCTTTCACGGCTTTGATCCACCAGTGCCGACGCTTCCAGCCCTGCGCCCTGCGCAGCGGCTGCGAGCGACTTGCCGCCCTTCACTTGCTCTGTGATCGTCTTCGCGGCGGCTTCGCTGGGCAGTATGAGCTGCTCGAAATTGCGGCTTTCCTTCGCGGCGTAGCTCGCTTTGTTCTGATTATAGGACGCGGCAATTTCGGCGTCAGTCGGCTGCGAGGCTTGCGCGAAGCGTTCGCCATCGATCACGGCGTAGCGAATGCGGCGCTGCTCTGGGATGGTGAAGCGCCCGGCATTCTGCTGATAATAGGTGGCGAGCTGTGCGTCCGTGGGGTCCCTAATGTCCGCAAAGGCTGCGGCGGGGACAGCAGCGATCGTTCCTTGGCGCGCCTCCAGCAGCAGCGAGGCATAGGGCAGGATGACGCTGTTCGGCAGTTTCACACCAAGGCCGAGCGGAGCGAGCATCTGCCGTTCGAGGATCTCGCGGGTGATGTCTTCGCGCAGTGCCTGTTCGGTGATGCGTTCGCGGAGCAGAAGCTGGCGGAAATTTTCCTGGCTGAATCTGCCTGCCGCGTCCTGAAAGGCGGGGATCTGGGCGATCTGCGCATCGACGAGACGCTTGGAGATATGGACGCCCTGATCCTTCGCATATTCTTTCAGCGTCATTGCGGCGACCAGCTGATCATAAATCTGGCCAGCGGCGCCTTGGGCGAGGAAATCGCCGATCTGAAGACCCGGGGTGGCGCGGCGGGCATTTTCGAAGACGCGCTGAACCCGTTCCTGGAACTGAGGCAGGGTCAGTCGGGTGCCGCCTGCTTTCGCGACAGTCTCGCCGCCGCCGCCGAGAGAGGTGCCAAACTTGCCGCTCGTGACGTCGCCCATGATGAAGGCCGCCGCGATGACGCCTAGGAAAAGGAGCGCGAAGAGGGCGCCGAATTTCGAGTGGATGAAGCGGCGGAAGTTTGAAAGCATGAAGGAAGTCCAGAATTGAAAGACTTTTACGGGCGGCCCGCTTTAGGGGCGGATCGTCGCGGCGGCAAGTGCGGCTTGGCTGGACAAATGCCGTGCCTTTGTTCATCGGCCTGTCGGGGCTGGTCCGGCGCGGGCTGGCGGATGGACGAATGACTGAAGGGGTATGGATTGATGGGCAGGCGCAAGCTGGTGGTCGGCAACTGGAAGATGAACGGCCTTCGTTCACAGCTGCCCGAAGTCGAAGCGATCGGCGCGCTGGCGGCTGAGCGTCCGGTGGTCGAGGTGGGGCTGTGCCTGCCCGCGACGCTGATCGCGGCGGCCGATCAGGTCAAGGGCGGCGCCTTTGTCGGCGCGCAGGACTGTCACATGAACGATAGCGGCGCGCATACTGGCTGCCTGTCGGCGGTGATGCTGTCCGAAGCGGGCGCGAGCTGGACGATCGTTGGCCATAGCGAGCGGCGGCAGGATCAGGGCGAGAGCGACGCCGATGTCGCGGCAAAGGCGTTCGCGGCTAAGGCTGCGGGTCTGAAGGTTATCCTGTGCGTCGGCGAAAGCCTTGAGGTACGCGACGCTGGCGGGGCCGAAGGCATTGTGTCGGCGCAGTTGCTGGCGTCGCTGCCGGAAGGCGCGGCGGCCGACTGGCTGGCGATCGCTTATGAGCCGATCTGGGCGATCGGCACGGGCCGCATCCCGACGATGGAAGCGGTCGAAACCATGCACAAGGCGCTGCGGGCGACGTTGGCTGGCCGGATCGGCGAGGGCGAAGCGGGTGCGATGCGCATCCTCTATGGCGGGTCGATGAATGGCGAGAATGCGGCCGAGTTGATGGCGATCGAGGATGTCGATGGCGGTCTGGTGGGCGGAGCGAGCCTGACCGCGGCGAAATTCGGGCCGGTGATTGCGGCTGCGGGTTAGGTAGGGCCGCTAGGCGATTGGAAGTGGAGTCCGGGTGGAGCTGGTGGGCCTGAAAGAAGAGGGCTTCGACAGGCTCAGCCCGAACGGGGAGAGGGTGGTCAGCAGGAGTAACTTTCAGCGGAGGCGTCTCCTGAGGTGATCTCCATAGCCACACGATGCTCCAGCGCCGGTTGCCCCGGCGGCGCTTCAACGCTATGGGCTCCACAACGCACCCCATTCGGACAGATATTCTCGCATGTTCACCTTTATCCTCGTCGTGCAGGCCATTGTCGCGGCTCTGCTTGTCACCGTCATCCTGATGCAGAAGTCGGAAGGCGGCGGTCTGGGCGTGGGTGGTAGCCCGGCGGGGTTGATGTCTGCGCGGGGCGCGGCGGACTTTCTGACGCGGTCGACGACGGTGCTGGCCACCATCTTCGTGCTGCTGTCGGTCGTTCTGGCGGTGATCGCATCGGTGCAGCACGCGCCGAGCGATATCGATACCTCGCTGGTGAAGCAGGCTCCGGCGGCTCCGTCGGCCCCTGCGCCGGCCGGTAGTGCCGATCCGTTGGCCGGGGCAGCAGGCGCTGCGAGCAATGGCCAGGCGGCAAATGGCGCGGTTCCGCTCGCCAACTGATCTTTTCGATCACATTTTCGATCTTTTTTTGCTCGCGCGTGGATTCGCGCGCTTGCCCAACTTGTTTGTAAAAGGCTAAGCCTCCTCTCCCATGGCGCGGTATATTTTCATCACCGGCGGCGTGGTCTCCTCGCTTGGCAAGGGCCTTATGGCCGCATCGCTCGCAGCACTGCTGCAGGCGCGAGGTTTCCGTGTGCGTATCCGGAAGTTCGATCCCTATCTCAACGTCGATCCGGGCACGATGAGCCCGTATCAGCATGGCGAGGTCTATGTGACCGATGACGGGGCGGAAACCGACCTCGACCTTGGCCATTATGAGCGGTTTACGGGGGTTTCGGCGCGTCAGTCGGACAATGTGACGCAGGGCCGTGTCTATCAGACGATCATCCAGCGCGAGCGGCGCGGCGATTATCTGGGCGCGACGGTGCAGGTGATTCCGCACGTCACGGACGAGATCAAGGCGTTCGCGATAGCCGAGTCAGACGATCTGGATTTCGTGCTGTGCGAAATCGGCGGGACGGTGGGTGACATCGAATCGCTGCCTTTCATGGAAGCGATCCGTCAGCTGCATAATGACCTGGGTCGCCGCCAGTCGATCTTCGTCCATGTGACGCTGGTCCCCTATATCGCGGCGGCGGGCGAGCTGAAGACCAAGCCAACGCAGCATAGCGTGCGCGAACTGACGTCGCTGGGCATCCAGCCCGACATTTTGCTGTGCCGCTGCGAGCATCCGTTGCCCGACAGCGAACGGGCGAAGATCGCGCTGTTCTGCAATGTGCGCAAGGAAGCGGTGATCCCGGCGCTCGACGCCAGCAGCATCTATGCGGTGCCCGCGCAATATCATGCCGAAGGGCTGGATGAGGAAGTGCTGCGCGCCTTCGGCATCGATGACGCGCCCAAGCCGACGCTCGATCGCTGGATGGACATCATGGACCGCCAGCAGAACCCCGAAGGCGAAGTGACGATCGGCGTCGTCGGCAAATATGTCGGCCTGCCGGACGCCTACAAGTCGCTCTACGAGGCGCTGACCCATGGCGGTTTCGCCAATCGGGTGAAGGTGAAGATCAAGTGGATCGACGCCGAACTGTTCGAGAAGGGCGATGATGTCGCCGCCAGCCTGGAGCCGATGCACGGCATTTTGGTCCCCGGCGGCTTTGGCGTGCGCGGGTCGGAAGGCAAGATCGCGAGCGTTAAGTTCGCGCGCGAACGTAATGTGCCCTTCTTCGGCATCTGCCTTGGCATGCAGATGGCCTGCATTGAAGGGGCGCGGAACACAGCCGGGATCGCCGAGGCGTCCACCACCGAATTTGGCGAGACGAGCGAGCCTGTCGTCGGCCTCATCACCGAATGGATGAGCAGCGAAGGCTTACAGAAGCGCACGGCCGAAACCGACCTTGGCGGCACGATGCGGCTGGGCGCCTATCCCGCCAAGCTCACCGGCAATAGCGTTGTCGCGGGCATATATGGCGCGAGCGAGATCAGCGAGCGGCATCGCCATCGCTATGAGGTGAATGCCGGTTATCGTGAGGCGCTGGAGAAGGGCGGCCTCATCTTCTCGGGTATGTCGCCGGACGGCACCTTGCCGGAGATTGTCGAGCGGCCGGATCATCCGTGGTTCGTCGGCGTGCAGTTCCATCCGGAGCTGAAGTCCAAGCCGTTCGACCCGCATCCGCTGTTTGCGAGCTTTATCGAGGCGGCGGTGAAGCAGAGCCGGTTGGTTTGATCGGCTCGAGCCTTTTCTAAGCAGATGGAATCATCTGCTGGCTCGGAAAATGCGGCAGAACAAAATCCTGGAGCATCCAGGCCGATGCAATCGGATCGGAATCTGCTCCAGGTCGAGGTCTGGCCGATATGGGCTACTGATTTTCTGACTTCGTCACCCCGGACCTTGATCCGGGGTCCCGCTTGGCTCCGCTGTTAGACAGGCGAGCAGCTATTTGCTCGTCAGCTCTTATAATGTCCTGGCCGAGACCAAATCCGCATGGACGGCCTTTGGCAGATTGATCGCGAAATCGAAGACGGACAGGTTGTTGATCAAACCGGTCATCCGCAGCCGTTGTGCGGGCGCGATGACGCCGATGGTTCCCGCCGCGCCCATCCAGCCGAACAGGCCTTTGAACCCGCCATGGTCAGCGATGCAGCCGCCCGCGCCGAATCCAACCACCCCAGGAATGCCGACATAGCCGCGCATGTTCACGCCCTGCGGCAGGAGGTTGGAGGTTCCAACCGTCACAGCGGTAGGCGGCAGGACCTCTGCTCTGCCCAAACGGCCTTCATTCGTCAGCATGGCCAGGAAACGGTCGTAATCATGGGCCGAGGAGATGAGGCCGCCCCCGCCCGAAGGAAATGCGGGCTTGTTCAGGAAGATGGAGGTCGGACCTGCATCGACCACGGCCAATTTGGCGCCTCTGCCCGTATAGCTTGTGACGAGACGCGCCTTTTTGTCTGCTGGCACATCGAAGAAGGTGCTGTTCATGCCAAGAGGTGCGAAGAACCGCTGCTCCAGAAACTGTTCAAATGGCATGCCTGCCACCAGCTCTATGATGCGGCCCAGCAAATCCAGCCCGACCGAATAGCTCCAGGCTGTGCCGGGGTCTGAAAGAAGCGGAGCTGCCGCCAGCCGCTCGGCGAATTGCTTGAGGCTTGAGGGCGGCGCTTGCTCAAGCCGTTCAGCGTTGCTGAGCAGGTTCTGCTTCAGTCCCAGCTGTTGATATACCGCCTTGAGTGGCCCGCTCATCGAAGGCCCACCACCAAGGCCGGCAGTGTGGGTCAACAGGTGACGGATCGTCATGACAGAAGCGGCGGGGCGCGTTTCGAGGCTTTGGCCGGGGTTGGTCAGAACGCGCATATTCGCAAAGCCGGGGATGAAATCGGCAACAGGCTGGTCGAGCTTCATCCGGCCCTCGGCGATCAGCAGCATCACCGCCATGCCGGTGATGGGTTTCGTCATCGAATAAACGCGGAACAGCGTGTGCTCATCCACCCGGCGCGGGTTGTCCAGGGCGATCGTTCCGCTGCTCACATAGGCTGGGCGATCAGTTCCGCGACCGATCGCCACGATTGCTCCGGGAGCGGCTGGTTCCCCGATCACGCCGTTCACCATGCCCCTAACCGCGGGGAAGCGTTCGGCAGCGGCGCGCGCGCGTACCGGCGCGGCACTCATAAGACCGAGGCAGGCTGCTCCCTTCAGCAGATCGCGCCGTAAGAACACCGAATGTGGCATGGCCGTCCTCCCCCCTTATTGTCGCTTTCTCTACGGTAGATGGTATACAGGACCGGTCACCGCTTCATCAAAATTCTCCCGCACGAATAATGTTGCAGCATTATATCTTCCCCCCTATATCGCCCTTGCTTCCTTACATCGTCAAACATGTCGGGGTCGCAGGCGGAACGCTTGCGGCGGCGGGAGCGCACATATTCTGTTGGAGACTGCATGGCGGACATCGCCGAACTGACCGCGCTGATCGAACCGGAGGTGAAGGCCTTGGGGTTCGACCTTGTGCGCGTGAAGCTGTTCGGGTCTGGCGATGAATATACGTTGCAGATCATGGCCGAGCGGCCGGCGACGAAGCAGCTTGTCATCGAGGATTGCGCTGCCATCTCGCGCCGCCTGTCCGACGTGCTGGATGAGGCTGATCCGATCGAGGAAGCCTATCGGCTGGAGGTCAGCTCGCCGGGTATCGATCGGCCGCTCACCCGTCTCCATGACTTCATGGAATGGGCGGGGCATGAGGCGAAGATCGCCACCAGCGAAACGGTGGCGGGGCGCAAGAGCTTTCGCGGCATCCTGAAGGGTGTCGAGGGCGAGGACGTCCAGTTCCAGGATAACAAGGCCGGGGATGTCTCCATCCCCTTCGCGCTGGTCGGCGATGCCAAGCTGATACTGACCGACGCGCTCATTTCTGCTAGCATGCCGCTCTCCTCCGATGGGGCGGACGAGTTCGAAACCGAAGAGTAAGGGTTCACGACCATGGCCAACGCCATTTCCGCCAATAAGGCCGAGCTGCTCGCGATCGCGAACAGCGTCGCCACCGAGAAGATGATCGACAAGGCGATCGTCATCGAGGCGATGGAAGACGCGATCCAGCGCGCCGCTCGCGCGCGCTATGGTGCGGAGAATGATATCCGCGCGAAGCTGGACCCCGACAGCGGCGACCTGCGCCTGTGGCGCGTCGTCGAGGTGGTCGAGGCCGTGGACGACTATTTCAAGCAGGTGGACCTTAAGCAGGCGCAGAAGCTGAAGAAGGATGCCGTGATCGGCGACTTCATCGTCGATCCGCTGCCCCCGATCGATCTCGGCCGCATCGACGCTCAGTCCGCCAAGCAGGTGATCTTCCAGAAGGTCCGCGACGCTGAGCGTGAGCGTCAGCATGAGGAATTCAAGGACCGCGTCGGTGAAATCATCACCGGCGTCGTGAAGTCGGTCGAATTCGGCCATGTCGTGGTGAACCTCGGCCGCGCCGAGGGCGTCATTCGTCGCGATCAGCAGATCCCGCGCGAAGTCGTTCGCGTCGGCGACCGCATCCGCTCGGTGATCTTGAACGTGCGTCGCGAAAATCGCGGGCCGCAGATTTTCCTCAGCCGCGCGCATCCTGAGTTCATGAAGAAGCTGTTCGCGCAGGAAGTGCCCGAAATCTACGACGGCGTGATCACCATCATGGCCGCCGCCCGCGATCCGGGCTCGCGCGCCAAGATCGGCGTTATCAGTCGCGATTCGAGCATCGACCCCGTCGGCGCCTGCGTCGGCATGAAGGGTAGCCGCGTGCAGGCTGTCGTGCAGGAAATGCAGGGCGAGAAGATCGACATCATCCCCTGGTCGGAAGATACGGCGACCTTCGTCGTCAATGCGCTCCAGCCCGCGCAGGTGGCTCGCGTCGTTATCGACGAGGAAGAAGAGCGTATCGAAGTCGTCGTTCCCGACGATCAGTTGTCGCTCGCCATCGGCCGTCGCGGGCAGAATGTCCGTCTCGCCTCGCAGCTGACGGGCAAGGCCATCGACATCATGACCGAGGCCGACGCGTCCGAAAAGCGCCAGAAGGAATTCGTCTCCCGCTCCGAACTGTTCCAGAACGAGCTGGACGTGGACGAGACGCTGTCGCAGCTGCTGGTGGCCGAAGGCTTTGGCGAGCTGGAAGAAGTCGCCTATGTCGGCGTCGAGGAACTGGCGGCGATCGAAGGCTTCGACGAGGATCTGGCCGCCGAGCTGCAAAGCCGTGCGCAGGAAGCACTGGACCGCCGCGAAGCCGCTGCCCGCGAGGAGCGTCAGGCTCTGGGCGTCGAGGATGCGTTGGCAGAGATGCCACACCTCACCGAAGCCATGCTGGTGACGCTGGGCAAGGCGGGCATCAAGACGTTGGATGATCTGGCCGATCTAGCGACGGACGAACTGGTCGCGAAGAAGCGCGTCGATCAGCGCCGCCGCCGCAGTGAGACGTCCGAGGATAAGGGCGGGATTCTCGCCGAATATGGCCTTAGTGAAGAGCAGGGCAATGAGATCATCATGGCCGCCCGCGCACACTGGTTCGAAGGCGAGGAAGCTTAAGCGCCCCATGCCTTTCGTCGATATCCGTCTGGCCGGAAACGCCACCCGTGAACAGAAGGCAGCGATCGTTGCCGACGTCACCCAGTCGCTCGTTGAGCGGCTGGGGAAGTCGGCCGCTGCCGTGCAGGTGGTGATTTCTGAAATCTCGACGGAGAATTATGGGTCGGGCGGACAGCTGATCGCTGACCGCGCGCCTGCCTCCAGCCCTGGGGAGGACGCCAATGCCGCGGTCACTTCCCGATGAGAGGCTGACGCCGTCATATAGCGCTGTCTTATCCTCGCTCTTCCCTTTCAAAAGAAAGGTTGGGGCGGGTACGATCGCGGCAGCAATCGCTAGCACCCGTTTTAGGGCTGAGGGCGTAGCGCGCTTCGCGCGACCCACCCCCATCCCCTCCCTTGAAAGGGAGGGGCTTTCCCAATGACCGAACGTAAATGCATCCTCTCAGGCGATCGGGCCGATCCCGAGACGCTGATCCGCCTCGCCGTCGGACCAGAAGGTCAGGTTCTGCCCGACATCCGCGCGAAGGCGCCGGGCCGTGGCGCGTGGATCGGCGTTCCGCGCGCTGAGCTTGAGCAGGCGCTCGCCAAGGGTAAGCTGACGGGTGCACTCGCGCGGGCATTCAAGACGGGTGAGTTGCAGATCCCGGACAATTTGCCGGACCTGATCGAAGATGGCCTGCGCAAGGCTTTGCTGGACCGCTTGGGCCTAGAGGCGAAGGCGTCCATGGTCCTCACCGGATCGGAAAAGATCGACGTCGCCTGCCGTCAGGCCAAGGTTCAACTGCTGCTCCACGCCAGTGATGCCGCAGCCGACGGCAATCGCAAGCTCGATCAAGCGCTGCGGGTCGGACAGGAAGCGGAAGGCACCGAATTGGCGGGCGTCGTCTTGCCTGTGGACCGACAGGCCCTATCTATGGCAATGGGGCGGGACAATGTCGTCCATATCGCAGTGACCGACTCGCGTGCCGCGTCGCGTCTGCGTACGGCCATCGGCCGCTTGGAAAGCTATCTGGGTTGCGCTACCGAGGCGCCAGTGCATGGGGAGCATGACTCCGCCGGTGCGCTGGGCGCCTGAAGAGCATGGAATGAAGGCGCCGACGGGCCTTGCCGGTCGGATGTAAGTGAAGGGTACAGTTCAGTCGTATGAGTGACAGCAAGGAAGACAAGCCGGTTCTGGGCCGCAAGCCGCTGGGCATCAAGCGGACCGTTGAATCCGGCCAGGTGCAGCAGCAGTTCAGCCATGGCCGCAAGAATACGGTCGTGGTTGAGGTGAAGCGGCGCCGCATTCTGGGCAAGCCGGGCGAAGCCGGTGCGCCTGCGGCTGCGCCTCAGGCTGATCCGGCTCCGGCACCCGCCGCAGCGGCACCCGCGCCGCAGCAGCCGCAGGCTCGCGCGCCTCAGCCTGCCGCGCCCGCGCGTCCCGCTCCGCCGCAGAGCCTGATGTCGCGTCAGGAATTGCAGGTAAAGCTGCTGCGCGAGGCTGAAGAAGCCCGCATGACCGCGCTGGAAGATGCGCGTCGCCGCGAAGACGCGCAGCGTAATGCCGCGAGCGAGGATGAAAAGCGCCGCGCCGAGGAAAATCGCCTGGCTGCGGAAGCTGCTGAGGCTGAAGCCGCGCGCCGTGTCGAAGAAGAAGCCAAGGTCGCCGAGCAGAAGTCCGAGCCCGAAGCTCCTGCGGCGCCTGTCGCCGAGGAAAGCCCCGAAGCGCGTCCCGCTGCCGCTCCGGCTGCTACCGCTTCTGCTGCGCCGCCGCCGCGCCGCTTCACGCCGGTTACCCCGATCAAGCGTCCCGAACCGGCCAAGCCGGATCGGACCAAGCGTGCGGGCGAGGACAATCGCCGCCAGTCGGGCAAGCTGACCGTAACGCGCGCGCTTGCGGACGACGACAGCGCTCGTGCCCGTTCGCTCGCCGCATTGAAGCGTGCCCGCGAAAAGGAACGTCGCGCTCACTATGCCGGTGGCGCGCAGCAACGTGAAAAGCAGGTTCGCGACGTCGTCGTGCCCGAAAGCATCACGGTGCAGGAACTCGCCAACCGTATGGCCGAAAAGGGTGCGGACCTGGTGAAGTCTCTGTTCAAGATGGGCACCGCCGTCACTCTGAATCAGCCGATCGATCAGGATACGGCGGAACTGCTGGTCGAGGAATTCGGCCACCGCATCCAGCGCGTATCCGATGCCGACGTTGAAATCGGCATCGAGGGTGAAGTCGATGCGGCAGAGACGCTGAAGCCGCGTGCGCCGGTCGTGACGATCATGGGGCATGTCGATCATGGCAAGACATCGCTGCTTGACGCGCTGCGCGGGACCGACGTGGTCGCGGGCGAAAGCGGCGGCATCACCCAGCATATCGGCGCCTATCAGGTGACGACCAAGGGTGGCGACGTCATCACCTTCCTCGACACGCCGGGCCACGAAGCCTTCTCCGAGATGCGGGCTCGTGGTGCGAACGTCACGGACATCGTCATCCTGGTGGTGGCGGCCGATGACGGGCTGATGCCGCAGACGATCGAGGCGATCAACCACACCAAGGCGTCGGGCGTCCCGATGATTGTCGCGATCAATAAGTGCGACAAGCCGGAAGCCAATCCGCAGAAGGTGCGCGAGCGCCTGCTGAGCGAAGAGATTGTGGTCGAGGATATGGGCGGCGATGTTCAGGACGTGGAGGTTTCGGCGCTCAAAAAGACCGGCCTTGACGAACTGATCGAGAAAATCCTGCTCCAGGCGGAAGTGATGGAACTGGGGGCCAACCCCGATCGCCCTGCCGAAGGCAATGTGATCGAGGCGCAGCTCGACAAGGGCCGTGGCGCGGTTGCCACCGTGCTGGTCCGCAAGGGTACGCTCAAGGTTGGCGACACCTTCGTCATCGGCGCGGAGAGCGGCAAGGTCCGTGCCCTGGTCAACGACAAGGGTCAGAATGTGAAGGTCGCAGGGCCTTCGACCCCGGTCGAAGTTCTGGGCCTGTCGGGTGTTCCTCTGGCGGGCGATCAACTCACGGTCGTCGAGAATGAGGCTCGCGCTCGCGAAGTTGCCGCCTATCGTCAGGAACAGGCGACGAAGAAGCGCACCACCAGCGCCCCGACCAGCTTTGAACATATGTTCTCGGCGCTCAACACGACCGTCATCGAATATCCGGTGGTGGTAAAGGGCGATGTGCAGGGTTCTGTCGAAGCTATCGTGACGGCGCTCAACCGCATTTCAACCGACGAGATCAAGGTCCGCGTCCTGCATTCAGGCGTTGGCGCGATCACCGAAAGCGACGTCACGCTGGCCGCTGCCAGCCGTGCGCCGCTGATCGGCTTCAACGTCCGTCCCAATGCCAAGGCGCGTCAGCTGGCGGAGCGCGAGAAGATCTCGCTGCGCTATTATGACGTGATCTACGACCTGCTTGAGGAAGTTCGCGGCGAAATGGCGGGCCAGCTGGCTCCAGAGCGCATCGAAACCATCGTCGGCCGGGCCGAGGTGCTTCAGGTGTTCCCGGCGGGCAAGAAGGACAAGGCGGCTGGTCTGCTCGTCCTCGACGGCATCATCCGCAAGGGGCTCAATGCGCGCCTTACCCGCGACGATGTCATCGTGTCGCGTACTCACATCGCTTCGCTGCGCCGCTTCAAGGACGATGTGTCCGAAGTGCGTGCGGGCATGGAGTGTGGTGCGGTGCTGCAAGACACGAACGACATCAAGGCCGGCGATACGCTGGAACTGTTCGAGGTCGAGGAACGCGCCCGGACGTTGTGATGATCTAGCTTCCCCCTCCCGCAAGCGGGAGGGGGGCAGGGGGTGGGCTCGCCCTCTCCTGAACTGTAATGGCCGATGGGGAGAGCCCACCCCCGGCCCCTCCCGCCTGCGGGAGGGGAGGATATAATGCCCGCTCCTAATGAAGGCCCTTCCGTCCGCCTCCTCCGCGTGGGTGAACAGGTGCGCCATGTCTTGTCCGACATTCTCCAGCGCGACGATGTGCATGACGATGTTCTCGCCAAGCATGTCGTCAGCGTGACCGAGGTTCGCATGTCGCCTGACCTGCGGCATGCCACCGTGTTCGTGAAGTCGCTATTGGGTCAGGATGAGGAAGCGGTGCTTAAGGCGCTGCGCACCAATACGGCCTATCTCCAGCGCGAGGTGGCTCACCGCATCCGCCTGAAATATGCGGCCAAGCTCAAATTCCTGGCGGATGAGAGTTTTGACGAGGGTAGCCATATCGACAAGCTGCTGCGTGATCCCAAAGTCGCGCAGGATCTTGAACAGCCCGATGATGAGGGCTGACGCGCTGCGTTGATCCGATGCACGGCTGGATTATCCTCGATAAACCGCACGGGCTTGGCTCGACGCAGGCGGTCAGCGCGGTCAAGCGCGCCCTTCGCCAAAGTGGCGCTGGCAAGTGGAAGGTCGGCCATGGCGGCACGCTCGATCCGCTCGCTACCGGCGTGCTGCCGATCGCAGTGGGCGAAGCGACGAAGCTCGCCGGGCGGATGCTCGACAGCGATAAGATCTACGACTTCACGATAGCATTTGGCGCACAGACGGACACGCTGGACCTTGAAGGCAAGGTGATTGCGGAGAGCGACGTGCTGCCTACGTTCGGCGAAGTGGAAGCGGTACTGCCCCGCTTTACAGGCCCGATCGAGCAGGCGCCGCCAGCCTATTCAGCGATCCTGATCGACGGGCAAAGAGCCTATGATCTTGCGCGCGCTGGGCAGGATGTTGAGATGAAGACGCGCGCCGTCACTATCCACGCGCTCACCATATCCTCTCTCCCGCGAGGGGGTCGATCAGAGGCACGTGACTCTGATCGAGATAGCGAAGTTTGCTCGCAAAGCGGCCTAGCCGGAGTTGGAGAGGGGCAGGGTGCGCCGAGCCCCTCTCCAACTCCGGCTAGGCAGCGAGCTGCCAAGCCTGCGTATCTTCTCCCCCTCTCGGGAGAGAGGATCGATGAAGTCACCCTTCGCGCCCATGTCTCCAAGGGTACTTATATACGCTCCCTCGCTCGTGACATCGCCCTGGCCCTCGGCACGGTCGGCCATGTGACCATGCTGCGCCGCGTGAAGGCAGGGCCATTCACCCTCGAATCCGCTATTTCGCTGGACAAATTGGACGAAGCTGCTAGGGGCGGCGGCTTCGGCGGTCTTATGCTGCCGTTGACCGCAGGGCTGGACGACATCCCGGCTCTCGCAGTCTCTCCCGACGATGCATTGGCTCTCCGACAGGGGAAGGTGCTTGTGGGGAAACCGCATACCGGCCTCATGCTGGCGATGGAGGGCGACACGCCCGTCGCGCTGGTGGAGGCCAGTGGCCCAGAAACCCTTAGGGAAATCCGGGTGGTGCGCGGCTTCAATCTCTAGATGTTACGAAAGGAAGCCGATGTCGATTACTGCTGAGCGCAAGGAAGCGCTGATCAAGGAACATGCCCGCGCCGAAGGCGACACCGGTTCGCCGGAAGTACAGGTCGCGATCCTTTCGGAGCGCATTTCGAACCTGACCGAGCATTTCAAGGGTCACCACAAGGATAACCACAGCCGTCGCGGCCTGCTGATGCTGGTCAACAAGCGCCGTTCGCTGCTGGACTATCTGAAGAAAAAAGATGGGTCGCGTTATACTGACCTGATCGGCAAGCTGGGCCTGCGCAAGTAAGCCTGCTAAAGAAGGAGCGGCCCCCATGTCGGGGCCGTTTCTGATTCTGACAACATGGCTCCGGGCAATTCGGCACGGCGCCATGAAACGGGGAACTTTCCCCACACCGTTCGGGCTGAGCGAAGTCGAAGCCCACTCCTTCTCTTGAAGAAAGAGAAAGAAAGCCCTTCGACAAGCTCAGGGCGAACGGAATGAGGAGTACGCTCCTCGCTCATGGGTCACTGGCCCAACAAAGGCCCCGCCCGGCAATAGGGCCAGGCGGGCGAAGGAAAAAAGCATGTTTGATGTAAAGAAAGTTTCAATCGAGCTGGGCGGAAAGACCCTCACGCTCGAAACCGGCCGTATTGCGCGTCAGGCTGACGCCGCCGTGCTGGCGACCTATGGCGAGACCGTGGTGCTGTGCGCCGTGACCGCCGCCAAGTCGGTGAAGGAAGGACAGGACTTCTTCCCGCTGACCGTCCATTATCAGGAAAAATATTCGGCCGCTGGCCGCATTCCGGGTGGCTTCTTCAAGCGTGAGCGTGGCGCGACCGAAAAGGAAACGCTGACCAGCCGCCTGATCGACCGTCCGATCCGCCCGCTCTTCCCCGAAGGTTTCTACAACGAAATCAACGTCATCGCCCAGGTGCTGTCGTTCGATGGCGAAAGCGAGCCTGATATCGTCGCGATGATCGCCGCTTCGGCTGCGCTGACCCTGTCGGGCGTGCCCTTCATGGGGCCGATCGGCGCTGCCCGCGTCGGTTACAAGGATGGCGAATATCAGCTGAACCCGTCGATGGACGAGGTGAAGACCGGCGAACTCGACCTGGTCGTCGCCGCCACCGGCAACGCGGTGATGATGGTCGAGTCCGAAGCCAAGGAGCTTTCGGAAGATGTCATGCTCGGCGCCGTCCTGTTCGCCCATGAAGCGAGCAAGAAGGTTGTCGATGCGATCATCCAGCTGGCTGAAAAGGCCGCGAAGGATCCGTGGGAAGTCGCCAAGGGCGAAGACCTGGATGACCTGAAGAAGAAGCTGAAGAAGCTGATCGGCAAGGACATCACGGCTGCCTACAAGCTGACCGACAAGTCGGCACGCTCGAACGCGATCAACGATGCCCGCGCCAAGGCGAAGGCGTTCTTCACCGAAGAAGGTCTCGACGCCCAGACCGTCATGGCCGGCATCAAGCTGACCAAGAAGCTGGAATCGGAAATCGTCCGTGGCGCCATCATCAAGGATGGCAAGCGCATCGACGGCCGCACCACCACGCAGATCCGTCCGATCGAAGCGATGGTCGGCTTCCTGCCGCGCACCCATGGTTCGGCGCTGTTCACCCGCGGTGAAACGCAGGCGATCTGCACCACCACGCTCGGCACCAAGGACGCCGAGCAGATGATCGACGGCCTGAACGGCGTCTATTATGAAAACTTCATGCTGCACTATAACTTCCCGCCCTATTCGGTCGGTGAAGTTGGCCGCTTCGGCGCGCCGGGCCGTCGTGAAGTCGGTCATGGCAAGCTGGCATGGCGTGCGCTGCACCCCGTGCTGCCCAGCAAGGAAGATTTCCCCTACACCATCCGCGTTCTATCGGACATCACCGAGTCCAACGGCTCGTCGTCGATGGCGACGGTCTGCGGCGGTTCGCTGTCGATGATGGACGCGGGCGTTCCGCTGAAGCGTCCGGTCTCGGGTATCGCCATGGGCCTGATCCTCGACGGCAAGGACTTTGCGGTTCTGTCCGACATTCTGGGCGACGAAGATCATCTCGGCGACATGGACTTCAAGGTGGCGGGCACGGAAGCGGGCATCACCACCATGCAGATGGACATCAAGGTTGCCGGCATCACGCAGGAAATCTTCGAAGTCGCCCTGCGTCAGGCGAAGGAAGGCCGTGCCCACATTCTGGGTGAGATGAACAAGGCCCTGTCCTCGACCCGCACCGAGCTGTCGGCTCACGCCCCGCGTATCGAGACGATCCAGATCGACAAGTCGAAGATTCGTGACGTCATCGGCACCGGCGGCAAGGTCATTCGCGAGATCGTCGCGGAAACCGGCGCCAAGGTCGACATCGACGACGAGGGCATCATCAAGATCAGCTCGTCTGACATCGACCAGATCGAAGCCGCCAAGAAGTGGATCCTCGGCATTGTCGAGGAAGCGGAAGTCGGCAAGATCTACAACGGCAAGGTCGTCAACATCGTCGACTTCGGTGCGTTCGTGAACTTCATGGGTGGCAAGGACGGTCTCGTCCACGTGTCCGAAATGAAGAATGAGCGCGTCGAAAAGCCGACCGACGTTGTGTCGGAAGGTCAGGAAGTGAAGGTCAAGGTCCTGGAGATCGATCCGCGCGGCAAGGTTCGCCTGTCGATGCGCGTCGTTGATCAGGAAACCGGCGAAGAGCTGGAGGACACTCGTCCTGCCCGCGAACCGCGCGAACCCCGTGGTGATCGCGGCGACCGTGGCGATCGTGGCCGTGGCCCGCGCCGTGATGGCGGCGACCGTGGTGGCCGTGGTGGTGATCGCGGTGGCGATCGCGGTCCGCGCCGTGACCGTGGCCCCCGCAGCGAAGGCCGTGGCGGCGATGACGACGGCTCCAACGCTGGTCTGCCGGACTTCCTGACTCAGGACTGATCGGTTCCAACCCATCAGGTTAAGCAAAATGAGAAGGGCGCCCCCGCCGGGCGCCCTTTTTCGTTAGAGCCCAAACTCCTTGACTTCGATCAATTGGAGATGGCCAAACTTCTGTTACTGTGCGGCGCGATTTCAGGGAGATAAGATGCAGCGTTCCAATGAAAGGTTCGTCGAGCGCCTGCCTCTCGTGCTTCGGCGGCCAGTATATGCCTATGCCGTATCGGCCCTGTTTTGTGGCATCGCCCTTGCCCTCAGGCTGTCCGCGCAGGACTTCCTGCCGATCGGCTATCCTTTCGTATCCTTCTTTCCCGCTGTCATCCTTTCGACCTTTTTGTTCGGGCTGCGTCCCGGCATATTTGCGGGGATCGTTTGCGGAATATTGTCCTGGTATTTCTTCATCCCGGCGGGTGCTGGCGGCATCCTTGATGGCGGAGTTATCCTCGCCCTTATTTTCTATGCGGCCGTGATCGCCATCGACATCGCGCTCATTCACCTGATGCAGCGGGCCAATTTCAACCTTGCCGTGGAACGGGAACGCAGCCGTACGCTGGCGGAAAACCGGGAACTTCTGTTCCACGAATTGCAGCATCGCGTTTCCAACAATTTGCAGGTCGTGGCCGCGATGCTGTCATTGCAGCGGCGCCATATAGACGATGAGCTGGCGAGCAGGGCGTTGGACGATGCCGCCAGCCGCCTCGCGCTGATTGGTCGGATCAGCCGTGCATTGTATGATCCGGCAGAGGATGGGCAGGACCTGCATGCCTTTCTGACACGGCTGACGGCGGATGTGCTGGAGGCGAGCGGGCGGGATGACATTCGCGTTACCGTCAGCGCTCCACCGGGCCTGACGCTGGAATCCCATGTCGCTGTGCCGCTCGCGCTGATCGTGGCGGAGGCGGTGAGCAATGCCATTGAACATGGCTTGCCCCATCGTGGCGGGACGATCGAGGTGTCTCTGGAGGATTCGAGCGGGACGCTGTCGCTGAAGATCGCTGACGATGGCGACGGCCTCTCTCCCGATTTCGAGATCGAGAAGGGCAATTCCATCGGCCTGCGCATTGCAAGTGCGTTGGCGAGCCAGCTCAGCGGACAGTTCGGCCTGCACGCACGGCCGGAAGGCGGCGCGATCGTCCGGTTGGACCTGCCCGTGCAGGCGCGTTGAGAGCCCGAAGCGTCCGCACGCTATTCTGCCGCTTGGCGAGTGCCATTCGCTCCGCTATGACCCGGCCATGCTGACGAAAACCATGACGCGCATTGGCGCTGCTACCGCCCCGGTTCTGCTTGCCGCCTTGCTCGCCGGCTGCGCCACGTCGAAGAACAAGGCCGACACGCAATATGTCGCCCGTGACGTGTCCACGCTTTACAATGCGGGCAAATATCGGCTCGATCGCGGGCAATATAAGATGGCCGCCGCCCTGTTTGACGAGGTGGAACGCCAGCATCCCTATTCCCCATGGGCGCGCCGGGCGCAGCTCATGTCCGCGTTCAGCTATTATATGAACAAGGATTATAGTGAATCGATCGCGGCGTCGCAGCGCTTTCTGGCGATTCATACCGGCAACAAGGACGCGCCCTACGCCTATTATCTGATCGCGCTCTGCTATTATGAGCAGATCGCCGACGTTACCCGCGACCAGAAGATCACGCAGCAGTCGCTGGATTCGCTGGGCGAATTGATCCGCCGCTATCCCGACACCCGTTATGCCGCCGATGCGCGGTTGAAGCTGGACCTGGTCAACGATCACCTTGCGGGCAAGGAGATGGAAGTCGGCCGTTTCTACCAGCGTCGCGGGCAGTGGTTGGCGGCGACGCTGCGTTTTCGCGTGGTCATCGACAAATATCAGACGACCACCCACACGCCCGAGGCGCTGGAGCGTCTGGTCGAAAGCTATCTCTCGCTCGGCATTCCGGAGGAAGCGCAGAAGGCTGCGGCTGTTCTGGGCAAGAACTATCCCGGCTCCAAATGGTATGAGCGTAGCTACAAGCTCATGCGGGAACATGGCGCGAAGGCGTAATTGCCGATTTACCGTCGCCCCAGTGGAACCTGGGGTCTCAGGCCATTGGGCACGACCCGGCGGCACGAGATCCCAGCTTCCGCTGGGATGACGTCTGGAGATCGGCCGCATTGCTGACCAATCTTTCCATCCGCAACGTCGTCCTGATCGAGGCGCTGGACCTGGAGTTCGGCACGGGCCTTGGCGTGCTGACGGGGGAGACCGGCGCGGGCAAGTCTATCCTCCTCGATTCGCTTGGGCTGGCGCTGGGGGCGAGGGCTGACAGCGGCCTCGTCCGCAGCGGAGAGGCGCAGGCCAGCGTCACCGCGACCTTCGACATTCCCCGCGCTGATCACAGGGCTGCCGAACTGCTCGGCAGCAACGGCATCGAACTGGATGCGGGCGAACCGCTCATCATTCGCCGCACGCTGAAGGCTGACGGGGGAAGCCGGGCATTCGTCAATGATCAGGCCTGTTCCGCCGCCTTGCTGCGTGACCTGGGCGGCACGCTGGTCGAGATACATGGGCAGCATGACGATCGCGGGCTGCTCAATCCGCGTGGGCATCGTCAGTTGCTGGACGTCTATGGCCGTTGCGACAGCGCCTCGGTGGCATTTGCCCACTCTGCCTGGCGCGCGGCGGCCGACCGGCTCGCGGAAAGTCGCGCGGCGGTCGAGGTGGCGGCGCGGGATCGCGACTATCTGACCCATGCCGTTGAAGAGTTGGCGCGTTTTGGCCCCGAGCCCGGCGAGGAAGCGGCGCTGGCCGAAGAGCGCGCGACCATGCAAAAGGGCGCGCGGCTGTCCGATGACCTGTCGACGGTGACGGATTGCCTCACCGGGTCGCATGGTGGGTTGGCGCAGTTGCGGCAGGCGGCGCGGCGGCTGGACCGCATGGTGGGTGAATATGAGCCACTTGCCGAAGTGCTCGCCGCCCTGGACCGGGCGGTGATTGAGGCGGGCGAGGCGGAGGATCGGCTGGCCAAGGCAGCGGATGCGCTCAGCTTTGATCCGGCGCGGTTGGACGCGATAGAAACGCGGCTGTTCGACCTGCGCGGATTGGCACGTAAGCATCAGGTCGCCGCCGATGATCTCGCTGCGTTGCGCGATGAGATGTCGGCAAAACTGGCCGCCATCGAGGGCGGAGAGGAGCATATCGCCGCACTGGAGGCCGACGTCGCCGCCAGCGCCGCCGCCTATCGCGATGCGGCGCAGGCGCTGTCCGCTCAGCGCAAGGACGCAGCGGCGCGGCTCGATGCGGCCGTGGCGGCGGAACTCGCGCCGCTGAAGCTCGACGCCGCGCGCTTCCGCACCACCGTCGCCGCGCTCGATGAAGGGCAGTGGAGCGCGCAGGGCATGGACCGGGTGGAGTTTGAAATTTCCACCAATCCCGGCGCGCCCTTTGCGCCTTTGGTGAAGATCGCATCGGGCGGCGAATTGTCGCGCTTCATTCTGGCGCTGAAGGTCGCGCTGGCGGAGCGGGGCGGGGCGGATACGTTGATCTTCGACGAGATTGATCGGGGCGTCGGTGGGGCGGTGGCATCGGCCATTGGCGACCGTCTGGCGCGGCTGGCGCAGAGCAACCAGATACTCGTCGTCACCCACAGTCCGCAGGTGGCCGCGCGCGGCGCTGGCCATATGCTGATCGCCAAGGCCAGTGACGGCACGGTGACCCGTACTGGCGTCCATGCGCTGAGCGACGGCGAGCGGCGCGAGGAGATTGCCCGCATGCTCTCTGGCGCGGAGATCACCGCCGAGGCGAGAGCGCAGGCGGAGCGGCTGCTCGAAGTCTGAACTGCTGCGGGCAAATGATCGCTTCTCGACAAGCTCGCCCTGAACGGGGATGGAGCAGATATGAGTGACTCGATCGACCCGACCCAGATGACTGAAGCTGAAGCTGCCAATCGCCTGATGCGGCTGGCCAGGGAAATTGCGCGGCACAATCGGCTCTACCATGATCAGGATCAGCCCGAGATCACGGACGCTGCTTATGATGCGCTGATCCGGGAGAATGGAGCGCTGGAGGCGGCTTTTCCGCAGCTCGTTCGCGCGGATTCGCCCAATGCGCAGGTCGGCGCCGCGCCCACTTCGGGATTGAAGAAGGTCCCGCATGCGGTTCGCATGATGAGCCTCGACAATGGCTTTTCGGACGAGGACATCGCCGAATTTCTCGCGCGTGTCCGGCGTTTTCTGGCGCTGCCGGACGGTGAGCCTATCGCGCTGACGGCTGAACCGAAGATCGACGGTCTGTCCTGCTCGCTCCGTTATGAAAAGGGAGAGCTACGCCTCGCCGCGACCCGTGGCGATGGCACGACCGGCGAGGATGTGACCGCCAATGTGCGCACCATCGGCAACATTCCCGACCGGCTGACCGGCGAGGACATACCCGACCTATTCGAGGTCCGGGGTGAGGTTTATATGGCGAAGGCGGACTTCGTGGCGCTCAATCAGCGCCTGCTGGCTGAGGCGGACGACCCGGAAAAGGCGCGGCAATTCGCCAACCCGCGCAACGCTGCCGCGGGATCGCTGCGGCAGAAGGACGCCACCGTCACCGCTAGCCGCCCGCTGCGATTCCTCGCCCATGGTTGGGGCGAGGCGAGCAGCCTTCCGGCTGAGACGCAACTTGGCGTCATGCAGGCAATCGCCCGCTGGGGCCTGCCGGTGTCGGACATGCTGACCTGCGTGGACTCGCTTGACGGATTGATCGCGCATTATCGCGGGATAGAGGCGGCGCGCGCCGACCTTCCGTTCGACATTGATGGCGTAGTCTACAAGGTGGACCGGCTCGATTGGCAGCAACGGCTGGGCTTTGTTGCCAAGGCGCCGCGCTGGGCGATCGCGCATAAATTCCCGGCGGAGCGGGCGCAAACTACGCTTGAAGCGATCGATATTCAGGTTGGTCGCACGGGCAAGCTGACCCCGGTCGGGCGGCTCACGCCTGTTACGGTGGGCGGCGTGGTGGTGTCCAACGTTACGCTGCACAATGCCGATGAGATCGAGCGCCTGGGTGTGCGGCCGGGCGACCGGATCGTGGTGCAGCGTGCCGGCGATGTCATCCCGCAGGTGGTGGATAATCTGACACGCGACGAAGCGCGCCCCGCTTTCCTCTTCCCCGATCATTGCCCCGTATGCGGGTCGGAAGCCGTGCGCGAAGAGGGTGAGGTCGATATCCGCTGCACCGGCGGCCTGATCTGCGGCGCGCAACGGTTCGAGCGGCTCCGCCATTTCGTCAGCCGTGGTGCGCTCGACATTGAAGGGCTGGGCGAGAAGACCATTCAGGAATTTCTCGACCTTGGATGGATCACCGAACCGGCCGACATCTTCCGCCTCAAACAGCATCGCGTCGCGCTGCTCGGGCGCGAGGGATGGAAGGAGAAGTCCGTCGATAACCTGTTCGCCGCGATCGAGGCGAAGCGCGTTCCGGACGCTGCGCGCCTGCTCTTCGGCCTTGGCATCCGGCACATCGGTGCGGTCACGGCGCGCGATTTGTTGAAACGCTACACGAGCCTGCCCGGCGTCAGAGCGCTGGCCGAGGAGATTATCGCCTTACGCGATGCCACCATCTGCGCCGAGGGTGAGGAGGAAGCACGCTTCCGCAATCGGCTGGACAAGGCGATCGCGGAGATGATCGGCGTCGAAAATGTGGGTTCGGCGGTTGGCCATGCGCTCGCCGACTTCTTCCACGAACCGCATAATCGGGAGGCGTGGGACGATCTGCTGTCCGAAGTCTCGCCGCCCGACTATGTGGTTGAAACCACCGCCAGCGCGGTGACGGGCAAGATCGTGGTCTTCACCGGCAAGCTCGAAACCATGAGCCGGGATGAGGCCAAAGCGCAGGCCGAGCGCCTCGGCGCCAAGGCCGCAGGGTCGGTTAGCGCAAAGACGGACCTGGTAGTCGCTGGCCCCGGCGCGGGATCGAAGCTGAAACAGGCGGCTTCGCTCGGGATCGAGGTGATCGATGAAGCGGCCTGGGCGGAGATTGTGAAGGCAGCGGGGTAGGGGCAGCACTAGCCACCCTCCTGAGATCCCAGCGGACGCTGGGATCTCAGGAGGGTGCGGCAAAGGTCGAACGAGACCCCAGCTTTCGCTGGGGTGACGCGGTAAAAGCTGCCGGGGCTTAGCTACCCACCCCTTCCACCTTATCCTGCGTCTTCGTATCAAAATCGCTTGCGTCGTGCCGTTCCCGAAGCTGTTCCTCCAGCGGACCACTCGCACGGTTCACGATCCTGCCGCGCTTCACGGCAGGCCGCGCATCGATCTGCTTCGCCCAACGCTGCACATTGGCATAGCTCTGCACGTCCAGAAATTCGCCCGCCCCCACATAGGTTCGGTCAAGTGCCACCCCGCCATACCAGGGCCAGATCGCGATATCCGCGATCGTAAACTCATCGCCAGCAACATATTCATTCTCGCCAAGCTGCTGATTCAGCACGTCGAACTGCCGCTTGACCTCCATCGCATAGCGATTGATGGCATATTCGATCTTTTCAGGCGCATAGGCGAAGAAATGGCCAAAGCCGCCGCCCAATAGGGGTGCGCTGCCCATCTGCCAGAACAGCCAGGACAGGGTCGCGGTACGCTTCGCCGGGTCAGAGGGAAGGAACGCGCCGAACTTCTCGGCCAGATAGACCAAGATGGCGCCGGACTCGAACACCCGCTGGGGCGGCGACATGCCGTGGTCCATCAGGGCAGGGATTTTGCTGTTCGGATTGACCGAGACAAAGCCGCTGCCGAACTGGTCGCCCTCGCTGATGTTGATGAGCCAGGCGTCATATTCGGCGCCCGGACGGCCCGCCGCCAGCAACTCCTCCAGCATGATCGTGACCTTTTGCCCATTGGGCGTGCCCAGCGAGTAGAGTTGCAGCGGGTGCTTTCCGACCGGCAGTTCCTTGTCATGGGTCGCGCCCGCGATCGGCCGGTTTATGTTGGCAAAGGCACCGCCATTGTCCTTGTCCCATGTCCAGACGCGAGGCGGAGTATAGCTTTCAATCATTTGGCAAAATGCTCCCATGGCGATGTCGCCCCGCAAGTAGGAAGCGTGGTCCTGTGCCGCAACGGTCGGGTTCAAGGGAAACGGCTTGGCCCTGCACATTTGACACGCCAGCGGTCGCAGCAATCCCGCGCATTGGCGCTACGTTGGTGACAAAAGGCCCATCGACGAGCACAAGGTGCACGCTTTCCGCCCGTGACGGGAAGCATAAAAAATCTGCATCCATCTCTTGACCGGCAATTTCATCGCTCCATATTCCGCGGCGCTGGCACTCTTCAAAAGAGAGTGCTAACAGCATCTGGTTCATACGGGAGAAGGAACGGCGTTCAGCAGATTTGCGGATAGGGAAATCCCCGCGATTGGACGTCCGACCCAACCCAATAGAGGGAAAGGCAACTCAACATGGCATTTCGTCCGTTGCATGACCGCGTTCTCGTTCGCCGCGTAGAAGCGGAAGAGAAGACTGCCGGTGGCATCATCATCCCCGACACCGCCAAGGAAAAGCCGCAGGAAGGCGAAGTCGTTTCCGTCGGCACCGGCTCCAAGGCCGAAGATGGCAAGGTGACCCCGCTGGACGTCAAGGCTGGCGACCGCATCCTGTTCGGCAAGTGGTCGGGCACCGAAGTCAAGGTCGACGGTGAAGACCTGCTGATCATGAAGGAATCGGACATTCTGGGCGTCGTCGCCTAACCGATCATTGATGTCATCCCGGCGAAAGCTGGGATTTCAGGCCTTTAAACGCGGCACCTAGCCGCACCAGATCCCAGCTTCCGCTGGGATGACGGACAGAGGAACAAAATCATGGCTGCAAAAGACGTAAAGTTTTCGCGTGACGCCCGTGAGCGCATCCTGCGCGGCGTCGACATCCTGGCCGACGCGGTCAAGGTGACCCTGGGTCCCAAGGGCCGCAACGTCGTCATCGACAAGAGCTTCGGCGCTCCCCGCATCACCAAGGACGGCGTCAGCGTCGCCAAGGAAATCGAACTGAAGGACAAGTTCGAAAATATGGGCGCGCAGATGGTCCGCGAAGTTGCTTCGAAGACCAACGACATCGCCGGTGACGGCACCACCACCGCGACCGTTCTGGCCCAGGCCATCGTTCGCGAAGGCATGAAGTCGGTTGCCGCTGGCATGAACCCGATGGACCTGAAGCGCGGCATCGACCTCGCTGTCACCAAGGTCGTCGAGGACCTCAAGGGCCGTTCCAAGCCGGTTGCCGGCACGAAGGAAATCGCCCAGGTCGGCATCATTTCGGCTAATGGCGACACCGTCGTTGGCGAAAAGATCGCCGAAGCGATGGAGCGCGTCGGCAAGGAAGGCGTGATCACCGTCGAGGAAGCCAAGGGTCTCGAATTCGAGCTGGACGTCGTCGAAGGCATGCAGTTCGATCGCGGCTACCTGTCGCCTTACTTCGTCACGAATCCGGAAAAGATGGCAGTCGAACTGGCTGATCCCTACATCCTGATCCACGAAAAGAAGCTGTCGAACCTTCAGTCGATCCTGCCGATCCTCGAAGCTGTTGTTCAGTCGGGCCGTCCCCTGCTGATCATCGCCGAAGACATTGAAGGCGAAGCGCTGGCGACCTTGGTCGTCAACAAGCTGCGCGGTGGCCTGAAGGTCGCTGCGGTCAAGGCGCCTGGCTTCGGCGACCGCCGCAAGGCCATGCTGGAAGACATCGCAGTCCTGACCAAGGGTGAAGTGATTTCCGAAGACCTCGGCATCAAGCTCGAGAACGTCACGCTCGGCATGCTCGGCACCGCCAAGCGCGTCACCATCGACAAGGACAACACGACCATCGTCGATGGCGCCGGTGATGGCGAAGCGATCAAGGGCCGTACTGAGCAGATCCGTGCGCAGATCGAGACGACCACGTCCGACTATGACCGTGAGAAGCTTCAAGAGCGTCTCGCCAAGCTGGCTGGCGGCGTTGCCGTCATCAAGGTTGGTGGTGCTTCGGAAGTCGAAGTCAAGGAGCGCAAGGACCGCGTCGACGACGCGCTGCACGCAACCCGCGCAGCCGTTGAAGAAGGCATCGTCCCCGGTGGCGGCACGGCTCTGCTGTACGCAACCAAGGCTCTTGAAGGCCTCAAGGGTGTGAACGACGACCAGACCCGTGGTATCGACATCATCCGTAAGGCTATCGAAGCGCCGCTGCGCCAGATCGCCCAGAATGCGGGCGTCGATGGTGCGGTTGTCGCTGGCAACCTGCTGCGCGAAAATGACGAGACCCAGGGCTTCAACGCCGCGACCGACACCTATGAGAACCTTGTCGCCGCTGGCGTCATCGATCCCACCAAGGTCGTTCGCGCTGCCCTGCAGGACGCGGCTTCGGTCGCCGGTCTGCTGATCACCACCGAAGCGTGCATCGCCGAAACGCCCGCCGACGACAAGGCGCCGATAGGCATGCCCGGCGGCGGCATGGGTGGCATGGGCGGCATGGACTTCTAAGTCCTTCGCTCACGCGAAAACGAGAAGGGCCGGTGGAGCGATCCACCGGCCTTTTTCTTTGGGGCTGCCGGAGCGAGGAAATTTCAGGCGTCGGGCCGTGGCTGATGCCATCGAGAATTGGCATTTCCCGCAAGAGGCATGGCGCAATTTCGCGACATGTTAGGGCATCATGCTTCAAATCGGCATAGCCTCCTATTGCCGTTCGCCCTGAGCCTATCGAAGGGTTCTATTTTTTTCAGGAAGAAGAGGGCTTCGACAAGCTCAGCCCGAACGGGGCAGGGTATTCGGATAAAAGCTATGCTGCTCCAGCTTGCGCAGGAGGGCTGGCGGGATTGCCCTTCCGAGCATTCTGTAGGGAAGTCTGAAGGTTAAGCGACCCGACAAAAGGGCGGAAAATGAAGGGAGCAGCCCCACATCCGACAGCCGCTCGAAACCTCCATTTCGGGCATCTTACCGGGTCTGAATTTACCAAATAGAAATCATGTTTGGCCAAAGATGACGGAGACGTGTCACGCCTCTTCCATCATTGGAGCGCAAAATTGCGCGCGCATCTCGCGCCCGATACTCAGCAGAGCGCTGAGGTGCAGGACAGCCTTGTCCAATCGCTCTACGCCTCGCCCAAATCATTGATGATCGGCGCACTGGCTGGCGGAGCGCTCAGTTTCGTCGTCGCCTACCATGCTGGCCGTGCCGAAATCACCACGATCGCAGCGTTGATTTTCCTGGTTGCGGTGAGCCGGTCGATCTCGGCAGTCTATTTTCTGCGGCAGTTGGCGGATCATCAGGGACCCACGCAGCAAATCTGGGGCCTGGCCTATGAACTGGGTGCGTGGGGCTATGCGGCGCTGCTCGGTCTGCTCGCCTTTGCCACGCTGGTCCTCACCGGCGACGCGTCCTTGCACATATTGAGCGTCACGCTGGTCGCGGCCTATTCAGGCGGCATCGCGGGGCGCAATGCTGGCCGCATCCATATCGCTATCGGCCAGACATGTTTCGCGCTGCTGCCAACCTCCCTTGGTCTCTGCATCGCGGGCGGGCTCGGCTATTGGGTTCTGGCGACCATGCTGTTCCTGATGATCTTCGCCATGGCGGAAATCACGCGCACGACCCACAGAATCGTCGTGGAGGCATTGCAGGGCAATTATGAAAAGTCGCAGCTGGCGACGAAGTTCGAGCGGCTGGCGCGGTTCGACAGCCTGACCGGCGTAGAAAACCGGATGGCGATGCAGATGCGCTTGCGGGAATTGTTCGACAAGCGTCAGTCCGATCAGGACCCGATGGCCGTGTTCTGGATGGACCTGGACCGGTTCAAGGAGATCAACGATTCGCTCGGCCATATCATAGGCGATCAGCTGCTTTGCACGGTAGCTGCCCGGCTTTCCCATGCGCTTGATAGCCGTGGCCATGTCGCGCGCTTTGGCGGAGACGAATTTATCGTGATTTGCCCCGGCGCGGATCGCTCCATTGCCGAGCAGATCGCGCACGATGTGATGACAGAGTTCAGCCACGACTTCGACGTTAGCGGCTATCATCTGACGGTCACTGCATCGATGGGCATTGCGGTTGCGCCTGACGACGGGCGCGATAGCGAGGAACTGCTCCAGCACGCCGACATGGCACTGTATGAGGCGAAACGCACAGGGCGGAACCGCCATGCGCAGTTCGACTGGTCGATGAAGGAGCGGCAGAATCGGACCTATGAGCTGGAAATGGCGCTGCGTACCGCCATGGCGAATGGTGAGCTGCTACTGCATTATCAGCCGATCTTTGACACGGTCACAGGCAAGATCGCGATCTGCGAAGCGTTGATGCGGTGGGATCACCCGACCATGGGCCGGATTTCGCCGGCCGAATTCATACCGGTCGCCGAAAGCAGCTCCCTGATCGAACCGATCACTGCATGGGCGCTGGAGCAGGCGTGCCGTGACGCCATGCTATGGGACGATCATGTCCGCGTCGCCGTCAACATCTCGCCCGCGCTGATCAAGAGCGACGGGCTTCCGCGCGCTGTCATATCGGCGCTGATGGGATCGGGCCTGAAGGCCAAGCGGCTGGAACTGGAAGTGACGGAGTCCATCTTCCTGGAAGATAGTGGCCGGACCAGCCTCATCCTGTCGGAGCTTCAGCGTATCGGGTTGCGACTGGCCCTTGATGATTTTGGCACGGGCTATTCTTCGCTCGGCTATCTGCGCGACTATTCCTTCGACACGCTGAAGGTCGATCAGAGCTTCATGCGCAGCGTGGGTGAAAAGGGACGGGATCGCGCGATCGCCCAGTCGGTTGCCTATCTGGCCCATTCGCTGGACGTGGAAACAGTGGCGGAAGGTATCGAGACCGAAGAGCAGCTACGTTATGCGCGTGAGATGGGCTTCACCAATGTGCAGGGCTTCGTCCTCAGCCGCCCCATGCCCGTCGAGGACCTGCTCAAGATGATGAGTGACATGCGGCGTGAGAAGAGCAACGTCGTCACGCTCATGCAGAGCCGTCGCCGCGCCTGACGGCTATTTGGTCAGGCGCGTCTGGGCCGAAGCGAGCCGACGCATCATGCGCAGGTCCTTGGGATCGAGCTTGAGCGCGGTTCCCGCCCAATTCTCCACAATGTCCTTAAGCTCGGCATAATCGAGCGGATCGACGCGGCGGCCAGCTTCGAACACGCCGACATGGCCCGCATGGTGCGGACGGTTGCCGGTGATATAGTCACGCACGGCCTGTTCGCCCTCTCCATCCTCGGCAAGGATGGTGACCACGCCCATGTCGTACATTTCTTCAGCGGTATAGACCTTGCCCGACAGGATCATGCGCTCCGCCATGCGACGGCCGAGTTTACGCGCCAGAATGGAATAGGCGCCCATGCCGGGGAAGAGGCCGAAGAGCATTTCGGGCAGGCCGAAGCGAGCGCTCCGCTCCGCCACGACGACGTCGAAGCAGAGAAGCGCCTCGAAGCCGCCGCCAAGTGCATCGCCCTGCGCCAACGCGATAGAGATTAGCGGCATGTCCGCATTGCGCCAGGCGCGATGGACCACGTCGATGCAGGCATGACCATATTTGACGAGGCCGGGCAGGTCGCCCCGCTCGATGCAGCCAGCAAACAACTCAAGGTCGCCGCCAAGGTTGAAAACGCCAGGAAAACGGGAGCCCAGCACCATATATTTGAGCGGCAGAGCGCCTTCATCAAACAGCCGCTTGGCCTCTGTCTGCCAAAGCCGAATGTCGCGCAGCATCGGCAAATTGTAGTTTGGCCGATTCGCGGGGGTCATGAACGCCCATAATGTGTCGGTTGATTCTTCAAAGCTGACGTCGACCTGACCCAGGTCGAACAGCATCGAATGGCCGTTTTCGCGTGCCTGAGGCGCAGCTTCCGTAGCGGCAAATGGCTGAATGCTTTCGACATGCAGATGCACGGGCGAAGCGTCCTCCACCTCATCACGTGCCGGATTAAAGCGTCCGGAATCAATCATCTGTGCCCCCGCATTTAGATACACGCCGAGGAAAACAATATTGTCAGACCTATGCAACCACCGCGAACCCGAAGAGTGCTTCATTAACCCTTTTTATCGCCGACTGTTGCCTCTAAGTAGCAGAAATGACGCGATCATTATGGTTAACGTTGTATTAATGCAACAAATGCCGTTAACCAATTTGCAGATGAAGATCGTCTCAGGGCTTTGTTAACCTTTATTAATTATGAAATGGTGCATGGACAGACATCGCACCGATCCACAGATTGTGACGCTCCTGCTTCATGATGAAGAGGGGACGAGCTGGACTCTTAACCTGGCGGCTGATTGCCTGTGCTTCATCGGCAATTACCGCCGTGTGGAGGGTTTCGACATCGATGCGATCGTGGCGTTCGACGGCCTGCGCAAGGCGGGTTGATCCCGCATAATTTTCAAAAAGCGGTTCCCACTTCTTCGCGCGATGTTCTAGAGCGCGCAGCGTGACTCAATCCCGCTTTTCCTTCACTATCGCCGCAACGGACGGCAAGGCCCGCACGGGCACGATCCAGATGCGCCGTGGGGAGATCAGAACCCCCGCCTTCATGCCGGTGGGCACCGCCGCGACCGTAAAGGCCATGCGACCCGCCGAGGTCCGCGCGACTGGCGCCGACATCATCCTGGGCAATACCTATCATCTGATGCTGCGTCCCGGCGCCGAGCGTGTGGCAAGGCTGGGCGGGCTGCATGGCTTCATGGGTTGGGACCGGCCGATCCTGACGGACAGCGGCGGTTATCAGGTGATGAGCCTGTCCGCGCTCACGAAGATGAGTGAGGAGGGGGTGGCCTTCGCCAGCCATATCGACGGGTCCCGTCATATGCTGACGCCCGAACGCTCGATGGAGATTCAGCGCCTGCTCGACAGCGACATCGTCATGGCGTTCGACGAATGCACGAAAAATGGCTGCACTCACGACGAAGCCGCGAACAGCATGGAGCGGTCGATGCGGTGGGCGAGGCGATCGCGCGAGGGCTTTGACGCGGGCGGCGAACATGCGGCGCGCGCCGCGCTGTTCGGCATCCAGCAGGGGTCGCTTGACGAAAATCTCCGGCGTATTTCGGCGCAGAAGCTAATCGAGATCGGCTTTGACGGCTATGCCGTCGGCGGCCTGGCGGTCGGGGAGGGGCAGGAGGCGATGTTCGGCTGCCTCGACTATGCGCCCGATATGCTGCCGCAGGACAAGCCCCGCTACCTGATGGGGGTGGGGAAACCCGACGACATTGTTGGTGCCGTCGAACGCGGCATCGACATGTTCGATTGCGTCCTGCCGACGCGCAGTGGGCGCAACGGACAGGCTTTTACCTGGGCAGGCCCGCTCAATATTCGCAACGCCCGCTTTGCCGAGGATCTTTCGCCGCTCAATCCGCGCTGCACCTGCCCGGTTTGCGCAACATGGAGCCGCGCCTATCTGCATCATCTGGTAAAGGCCGGAGAAATGCTGGGCGCGATGCTGATGACCCAGCATAACATCCACTTTTACCAGTCATTGATGCAGGCGATCCGCGACAATATCGCACAAGGCCGGTTCGCTGCCTTCGCGGCGGATTTCCGGCGCGATTATCAGCGGGTCTGATGATCAGGGAATGACGGTGATGGCGATGGCATAGTCGCCAGCGACCGGATCATGATCCAGCGGAGCGCGCAACTGGCGGGAAAGGCCCGTCAGTACCCGGCCATAACGTTCCTCGATCCTTTCGCCCATCGTATCGGAAGCGCGCAATGCCGGGGAACTGACGTGAAGGATCGCGCGGTCTTCCCGTCCAGGTTCGAGCTGCACCGTTATGCGCATGCCTGTCTTGGGATCGGACAGCATCGCCAGTTCCACCAGTTCTGTCAGCAGGAAGGCGATGGGAACGGCAACGTCCTGACTGATGTGCAGATTGTCGCTGTCAATCTGGATGCCGAACCGACGCGCTTCTGCGGGAGCAGTGCCGCGCAGGCTGGCGGACAATTCGCTGACCAGTGAACGCACGCCAACGCCGCGATGCTCCTCCAATTCGGCGTAATGATTGCGATGCACGACCGATAATGCATCGACGCGGCGCTGAATGGAGGCATAGGCCTCCACGGCTTCGGGCTCGTGCGCGGCGCGCGCATGCAGGCTGATCAGGCTGGCGATGATCTGGAGGTTGTTCTTGACGCGATGATGCACCTCTCGCGTCAATTTACGCTGGGTTTCCAGCCCCTCGGCCATCTCGGCCTCATGCGTTGCGACATCCTCGCTGATTTCGCGGAATGTTTCACCCAGCGCCACTATTTCCTGCGCTGGGGTGCGTATGCGGCGCATGGGCTCCAGCACTTCGCCGGGATGATAGGCGGCTACAGCGCGGCGCAGCGCGACTAGCGGCTGGATCAGCAATCGGTTGACCACGAACCAGCCGATCGCCGCCGCCGCGAACCACATTACCAGCGGCAGGAACAGCGAAAGCATGCGCGCAAGCGTGACCGGCGGATCGCGCAAGGTCATGGTGAGCAGAATGTCCGGCGGATCAAGCCGCGCGGACAGGCTGGTGCTTTTGCCCCGCAGATTGCCTGTTGGATGACTGACCACCAGAAGCTGATCGCCCTGCTGCAAGCTTAACTGACGGTTCTGGAGCGCGGTGGTCGGGCTGGCGATCGTTTCCAGGTAGGAGCGCGAATAATAGGCGATTGCCGCCACCTGCCTGTTGTCGCTGACCACGCGGCTGACGAGATAGCCCGATGCTGGGAGCAGGAGCGCCGGAGCCGTGTGAAAACGTGCCGCCGCGGTCAGGCCGCGCGGTTCTGGCTCGGACGATCCGCAGATGCGGCGACCCTTTCGATCGTAGATATAATATCGGCCGCCTTCCCGGTCGTGGGACGTCAGGAAGACCGACAGCCGCTGGCACATTTCCGGCCCCTCGCTGCCGGTGGACAGCGCGTTGGCGGTAAGCATCAACGCCGTTCGATCCGAAGCAAGGTCTTCGGTCAACTTGCGAGCACTCTGAGTCACGGACACTCGAAGCAGCGCTTCCTTTTCCAGGTCGGACGTCCGGATGGCCTGCAACGACGCGACAAGGGCGATAAGGCCCAGCGGCAGCAGGGCGAGCGTCAGGATGAGGAACATCTTGACGCCGGTGGACTGGATCAGGCTGTTCAGGTTACGCATGAGCAATCAACTGGCTGGGACTGGCCGTCCCGTTCATGCGATAATCAGGAGTGTGTCGACAGGAAAGGTCTGCCGCACGCAAGCGCGCACCGCCCAAGCAACGGGTCGGCCCGCGCATATTCCATTTTCGAAAAGCACCAGTCTGCCCTCCGTCCGGGACGCCTCAATGACGTCGATCCTTGAACCGACGCTTAGTCCAGCTTCCGCAGTAGGTCGAGCATTTCGGAGGGAATGTCTTCATCCACCGCACGCTGATAAACGGAGCGCAGCGCGTTGGCGACTTGTCCGTCACCCTTGGCCGGGGAGGACCGCCGTTTTCGGGGGGCGCTGCCAGTCACGCCCGAATCCGGGGTGTTGGCGCCGACATCTTTCTTGTCCCCTCCCTTCACATCCCGTTCCGTCGTTGAAGCAACCAAAATACGCCCCTCTGCAACGCTAACATGTCAATCGACATTTCTTTTGCGGCTTTCCCGCACGACGTCAATTGACCGCCAGCGGACCTTTACATCAAAATCCAGATTTCAGTTAAAAAACCGAACGGCAGTGAAACAAATCTTTTCGTCGTTGGTTCCGCACTTCGAAGCATTTTTTGTGGCCTTGTGAAAGGCGACCGAGAGGGGCGGGGGCTTGCCACATCGGCATCAGCAATCCATCTTTTCGCGCAGCGAGTGTTTAGTAGCAATGCGCCCTATGGGCTGGGAGAAGATTTACAGATGTCGCTTGGACAGCAACTGCACCCCCATCTTCCTTTCTTGCGCCGCTATGCCCGCGCCCTAACGGGCAGCCAGGGTCATGGTGACGCTTATGTGCGTGCGACGCTGGAAGCGATCGTCGCGGCGCCCGAAGAGTTTCCGGCCGATGTCGATCCGCGGCTTGGGCTTTACCGGACTTTCCACGCGATCTGGTCGTCATCCCATCTGGAGGATGGTCCGGTCCTGACGGGCAATGACGGGCAGGAAGCGGTCGCGCAGGCACGCCTCGCGCGGTTGACACCGCTCCCCCGACAGGCGCTGCTGCTGACGGCGCTGGAAGGTTTCACGGTCGATGACGTCGGCTATCTGATCGGTCTGGACCCGGCCGATGTCGAAGCCCTGGTGGAGGAAGCGCTTGGCGAGATCGAGGCGCAGACTCGCGCCAAAGTCCTGATCATCGAGGACGAGCCGATCATCGCCATGGACATCGAAACGATCGTCCGCGACCTTGGTCATGAAGTGACCGCAATCGCCGTGACCCGTGAAGACGCTGTGCGTGAAGCGCTGGCGGAGCGGCCGGGGCTGGTGCTGGCGGACATTCAGCTGGCGGACGATTCCAGCGGCATCGATGCGGTGAAAGACATCCTGGCGGAATTCTCCGTGCCGGTTATTTTCATCACCGCTTTCCCGGAGCGTCTGCTGACGGGTGAACGGCCCGAACCGACATTCCTGATTACCAAGCCGTTCCAGCGTTCGACCGTCAAAGCGGCCATTTCGCAGGCCCTTTTCTTTGACGAGGCCACTGCCCCGGCATGATCGGGCCAAGCCGACATGCCATAAAAGACTGAATGAGTGGCGGAACCCGGCTCATTCCCCCGCGTTATTCATGCGTAACGATCGGGAGGTGAATTATGGCGGAAGAGGAAAAGCACGTTGCTGCCGAAGACGCCAGGTCAGGATCGACGCCACACATAGTCCGTTACATTCTCGGCATTTCGCTGCCTCTGGTAATTATTGGCATGCTGATCGTGCTGTGGAGCTATTACGGGTAAACAACATTGGTTCCGTGGAACAATGGGTATAGGATGCGGACGCACATATGGCTTTGACGGCTTCGGTTCATGAGGCGAGGGCGACAGCCAGTAAGAGGGTTGTTCCCATGAGCGAAGGGCTTGGCCAGGAGGCGGAGCACCAGGAAGAAGAGCGGCAGTCGCTCTCGGATTCGGATTTCAAACGTGAACTGGCTGCGGTGATCCCGCACTTGCGCGCGTTTGGCCGGTCCCTTTCGGGTAATCGCGATGTCGCCGATGACCTCGTTCAGGAAACGCTTTTGAAGGCATGGGCGGCGCGTGTCCGTTTCCAGGCGGGCACCAACATGCGCGCTTGGACGTTCATCATTTTGCGCAACCATTATCTGTCGCAGATGCGCCGCTCGCGCTTTCGTGGTGATTGGGATGACCTGACGGCTGATCGCATATTGGCGGCGCCCGCTGGTCAGGACAAGCATGTCGAGCTTTCCGACATGCAGCGTGCCCTGTTGCAATTGCCTCAGCCGCAGCGCGAGGCGCTCATCCTCGTCGGCGCGGGCGGTTTTGCCTATGAAGAGGCCGCCGAAATCTGCGGCGTCGCGGTTGGAACGATCAAGAGCCGGGTGGCGCGTGGACGCGCCGCGCTGGAACAGATTCTCGAAAGCGGCGATCTGCCCTCGCGGCGGACACAGGAAACCAGAGACACAGCCGTGCTGGACGAGATCATGGACGACGTCGATCGCCTCAGTCGGGGGCGTGAGATGAGGCAGAGTCCCGACCTGGATGCCGATGACGTATAAGGCCGGTTCCTGCCAACCTTCCCGGATGGGAAGGGGCATGGGAGAAGGACTATGGTTGAGGGTGGAAGGAGAGACCCTCCTCTGGACCGCGAACAGCGGGACCAGATGATCGAAACCAAGCGGTGTCGCGGTAGCACCGTGATTTTCGCGATCGTTGCGATTGCCCTGATCCTGGCTATCGGCTTCTTCTACCTGACAAAGGAACGCGAAAGTCGAGTGGGCGACACGCTGATCGAAGCGGCCGATTCCCCCGACAGCGCAGCGCATGTCGTCGGGGATGCTGCTCAAAATGAGGCGGAGCGGCTGAACAGCCGGAACTGACCTGCGGGCCATACGCGCGGGTAACGGAACAAGCGGCGGCGCAAGCCATCTTCAGAAAATCTTTGGGAATTTCCTCCACAGTCAGCGCATTGTCGGATTTCCTTACAGTCATTGTAAGCGATTCCGATGCCAACAAGGCTGCCTTTGCCAACGGCAGCGCCGGGAATGCGCGCGACTGATGATCAGGCTTTTCAAACATTATGTGCCGCATGCCGTGCTGCTACTGGGGCTGCTTGATCTTGTCCTGCTGCTGGGCGCGGCCGAGGCTGGATGGATATTGAGGGCTCGGCAGATCGGCATGGATGTCGATCAGATCACGACGCGCGCCGCGCCGTTGATCAGCTTCGCGCTGTCGATCCAGACTGCCATGATCGCGGTGGGCGTCTACGGTACGGAAGCGCTTCAGTCGATCCGTTTCGCCTTCGCGCGGCTGCTGGTGGCGATTTCGCTGGGCGTCATATTCCTGTCGGTCATGCATTTCGTGCTGCCAGACCTGACGCTTTGGCGGTCCAATTCTCTTTATGCCATGGCGCTTGCTATCGCCCTCTTGCTGGCGGTGCGGCTGCTGCTGGGGTCGATGCTCGGTGGTGAGGCGTTCAAGCGTCGGCTGGTCGTGCTGGGCGCGGGCGATCGCGCCAACCGCATCCGCGAACTGGAACAGCGTAAGGGGGCGGGATTCCTGATCGTCGGCTATATCGCGATGAATGACGGGACGCAGGTGATCCCCGAAGCGATCAACCGCAGCGCCATCTATAATCTGGCGGATTTCGTGGTGCGGCTGGCCGCCAGCGAGGTGGTGCTGGCGCTGGAGGAGCGGCGCAACGCGCTCCCCCTGTCCGATCTCCTGCGTATCAAGACGACCGGCGTCCATGTGAACGAGATATCGACCTTCCTCGAACGGGAGACGGGCCGGGTCGATCTCGACAGCGTGAATCCTAGCTGGCTGATTTTTTCGGATGGTTTCTCCGCAGGCCGCCGCCTTTCCAGCATCGCAAAGCGGCTCTTCGACGTCATCGCCAGTTCCATCCTTCTCCTGCTGACCGGCCCTATCATCCTGATCGCGGCGATCCTGGTGAAGCTCGATAGTAAAGGCCCTGCTTTCTACCGGCAGCAGCGCGTCGGCCTGTTCGGCGAGGAATTCTGGATCGTGAAGCTGCGCACCATGCGGCAGGATGCGGAAGTCAGCGGGCAGGCGGTCTGGGCGGAAAAGGACGATCCCCGGATCACCCGGCTCGGCTACTGGCTCCGTAAGCTGCGCATTGATGAACTGCCGCAGACATGGACGGTGCTGAAGGGCGAGATGAGCTTCGTTGGCCCTCGCCCGGAGCGGCGCCAGTTCGTCGAGGATCTGGAACAGCATCTGCGTTATTATGCTGAGCGCCACATGGTGAAACCGGGCATCACCGGCTGGGCGCAGATCAACTATCCTTATGGCGCGTCGATCGAGGACAGCAGGAACAAGCTGGAATATGATCTCTACTACGCCAAAAATTATACGCCCTTCCTCGACCTGCTGATCCTGATCCAGACCCTGCGCGTCATCCTGTGGCCGGAAGGGGCGCGCTGAGGCGCGGCGATGGGAGCGCCGCTGCAATTTGTCGGAGACTGGGGCCACGCGCTGGCGGCCGTGCTGTTCGCGGCGGTCGGGATATTCGGCCTGCGCCGCCGGGAGCAGGCGGCGGATCAGCGGATGCTGGCCGTCGCCCTGCTGCTGACATCCTGCTGGTCGCTCTATGTCTCCTTCGGCGGAGTAGACAAGCCGCTGACGGGTATTGGCGAGAATATCCGCAACGCCGCATGGCTGCTGTTGCTGTTCATGATGCTGCGCCGGGACGCGGCTGCACGGGCGGGATCGATGGTGGCGATCGGGTCGGTCTATGCCGCTGTGGCGGGGCTGATCCTGCTCCAGACCTTCACCGACCTCATCTGGCGGCAACTGCCCAGCGCCAGCGACCTGCATCACACATTGGTACAGGTGTCACTCAGCCTGCACATGATGACGGCGGTCGGCGGGCTGATGCTGGTCCACCATCTCTATATCAGTTGGCCTCCGCAGCAGCGGGGCCGGGTGGCGTTGCTGCTCGGCGCGCTGGCGGCGATGTGGACCTATGACTTCAATCTTTATGTGATCGGCTATTTCGCGATCGAGCGGGCGCATGCGCTGTACGCGCTTCGCGGCCCGCTTATGGCGCTGCTCGCTCCCGTGATTGCGGTGGGCATGCGGCGAGATATGGCGGCGCAGGTTCAACTGTCACGATTGCTGACCTTCCGTGCGCTGTCGCTTGTTTCGATGACGCTCTACATGATCCTCATCGCGGCGGCTGCGCTGGCGATCGAGTTGCTTGCTGGCCCCTATGCCCGGATCATCCAGATTGGCTGTGTCTTCTTCATGGCCGTCAGCGCGCTGATACTGCTCCCTTCGCCCCGGATACGGGCGCTTTGGAAGGTGCAGGTCGCCAAGCATTTCTTCCAGCATCGCTATGACTATCGCACCGAATGGATGCGTTTTGGCGAGACGATCGGCAGACCGGGCAACGACGCGCCGCCGCTGGGCGAACGGGTGGCGAAGGCAGTGGCCGACATCACCGATTCCCCCGCCGCCATATTGATGCTGCGCGCCGAGGACGGCTCCCTCGCGCTGGACACCCATTGGAACTGGGATGGTGATCTCGCTCATGATGCGACGGTGCCCGCGCCTTTCGCCTTGCTAGTCGAACGGAGCGGCTGGATCATCGACATCGACCAGGATCTTGCGCGGCGCGAGAGTCGTGAAGCGCCCGGATGGATGCGTGCGGACGCCCGCGCCTGGGCGTTGGTCCCGCTGATCCATTTCGGCAAGCTGATCGGTGCCATCCTGCTGGCGCGGCCTGCGATGGACCGGCGGCTGGACTGGGAAGATCTCGACATGCTGCGCACCGCGGGGCGGCAGGCGGCGAGCTATCTGAGCGAAGCGCAGGGCCAGCAGGCGTTGGACGATGCCCAGCGGTTCGATGAGTTCAATCGCCGCTTCGCTTTCATCATCCATGACGTCAAGAATCTGGTTAGCCAGCTGTCCTTGCTCGCCCGAAATGCGGAGCGGCATGCCGATAATCCCGATTTCCGCGCGGACATGGTGCTGACGCTCAAGGAATCGGTGGGCAAGATGAACGACCTGCTGGCGCGCCTGTCCCAGCATAACAAGGGGCGCGCTGCCGAGCGCCAGCCGGTCTCCCTGCAAGAAATTGCGGAGAAGGTCGCCCGGAGCCGATCGCGCCAGCATGAGGTTCGCCTGACAGGCGGCGCTCCGCTTGCCATGGCTGATCCGGCAAGGGTCGAGCAGATCATCGTCCACCTGCTGCAGAATGCGATCGACGCAAGCTCGGCGGGCGAGCCGGTCGAAATCCGGCTGGGCGGGGATGGCCGTTACTCGATGATTGAAGTGATCGATCAGGGCTGCGGCATGACCGCCGAATATATGCGCCGTGATCTGTTCAAACCCTTTTCCTCCAGCAAGGCCGGGGGCTTTGGCATCGGGGCTTTTGAAGCACGGGCGCTGGCGCAGGGAATGGACGGAAGCATCGAGGTGGAAAGCAAGCCGGGGCAGGGAAGCCGCTTTATGCTGCGGCTGCCGGTCGCGCCGCTGCATGGTACAGAGGGGATGGCCGCCTGATGAGCGACACGCGACCCAAATTGTTGATCGTGGAGGATGATCCCGGCCTGCAACGGCAATTGCGTTGGGCCTATGAGGATTATCAGCTGTTCATCGCGGGCGACCGGGAGGAAGCGATCGAGATGTTGCGGGCAGAGGCGCCCGACGTCGTGACGCTGGACCTTGGCCTGCCGCCTGATCCGGACGGCACCAGTGAGGGTTTCGCGACGCTTGGCGAAATGCTCCAGATCAAGCCGGATACCAAGATCATCGTCGCCTCGGGTCATGGGGCGCGCGAAAGTGCCCTTAACGCCATTTCCGGTGGTGCCTATGATTTTTACCAGAAGCCGGTCGATATTGACGAGCTGGGGCTGATCGTCCGCCGCGCCTTCCACGTTCACGCGCTGGAGAGGGAAAATGCCCGGCTGGCTGAGGTCGCCCCTGAGCAAGCACGTGTGCTGGGGCGACTGATCACGGCTGCGCCGGAAATGCTGAAGGTCGCCCGCACCATCGAGCGGGTTGCCGGGGCACAGGTTTCGGTACTGCTGACCGGCGCGAGCGGAACGGGGAAGGAATTGCTGGCGCAGGGGCTGCATGATGCGAGCCAGCGCCGGAATAACGCTTTTGTCGCCGTGAACTGCGCCGCGATCCCGGAGGTGTTGCTGGAAGCCGAACTGTTCGGGCAGGACGGTGCGCCGGGCAAGATCGAACGCGCGCAGGGTGGGACATTGTTTCTGGACGAAGTCGGCGAATTGCCGCTGGCTTTGCAGATGAAGCTGCTGCGTTTCCTGCAGGATCGGGTGGTCGCCAGCGGGCCGGAGACGGTCATGGTGGACACGCGCATCCTGTGCGCAACGCATCAGGATCTGGAGGAGATGATCCGCGTGGGCGACTTCCGCGAGGACCTATATTATCGCCTCGCCGAGATTGTCGTGCGGATACCACCCTTGAAGGATCGGCCGGGAGACCCCGCCTTGCTGGCGCGGCATTTCCTCAACCGCTTCGCGAAGGAGATGAATCCGCAGGTTAAGGGGCTGGCCCCCGACGCTCTTGCCGCGCTCGATGCATGGACGTGGCCGGGCAATGTGCGCGAGCTGGAAAACCGCATGAAGCGCGCGGTGATCATGGCCGATGGCAAGCATGTCACGGCCGCCGATCTGGACCTGGATGGCGACCGGACGGAGGGCGGTGACTTCGTGAATTTGAAGGCCGCGCGGGAAATGGCGGACAGGCGCGTCATCAGGCGAGCGATCGCGCGGACGGACGGCAATATCTCAGGCGCGGCGAAGATGCTGGGGATTAGTCGTCCAACTCTGTACGACTTGCTCAAACAATATCAGATACAGGGTTGAGACATCAGGCTAGTTCGAGTCCGAGGTCCTCAGCCGAAATGCCCAGCCGCTTGATCTGATCGGCGACCGGCGGCCATAATTCGTCCAGAAACCGCCGCCGTTCCGCTTCGCGCAGGCGGCGCGCGGCGCCTTCGGCCACGAACATACCGACCCCGCGCCTGACCACTATCAGGCCGTCATCCTGAAAACATTGATAGGCCTTGGCGACCGTCAGCGGATTGGCGCCTTCTTGAGCGGCGAGCGCACGGACGGAAGGGAGGATGTCGCCATCGCGGTAGCTGCCGTCGAGTATCGATGCAGTAATGATGTCGCGAAGCCGCAGATAGACGGGTTTTGACTCATCGGCCATAAGTGCATCAGTGCCATAATACAGCGATGCAGGCAATGCGATGAGCGGTGTCCGTCACCGCAATCGTCTATCTATCTGTCCCAAATGGAAACTATTTTGTCATATTCTGGCCGAGGTCGCTCTTCCTGTGGCCGTCCCGGCGTGCCGATGAATATGAACCCGGCAAGGCGTTCCTCCCCCTGGGCGAAGGCCTTGCGCACATCCTCATTATAGGCTGGCCAGCCCGTCAGCCACCCCGCCGCAAAGCCCAGCGCATGGCTGGCGTGCAGCAGGTTCATGATCGCCGCGCCAGAGGATAATTGCTGTTCCCAGACCGGAATTTTGCTCCCGGCGACAGGATCGGAAAGAGCAACGACGAGGGTGGGCGCCTGAAGAGCGAACTGGCGCATCGCCTCCAGTTCCAGCCGCCCTGCATCCGGTTTCTCGCGTCGATAGGCGTCCTCCAACAGGGTCGCGAGGCTTTCGCGCTTATCATCCGGCACGATGACGAACCGCCAGGGCGCCAGCTTGCCATGGTCGGGCGTGCGCAGCGCGATCTCCAATATCTCGCGCAACTGTCCCGCGTCGGGGCCGGGCGCGATAAGGTCGCGCGGCTTACCGGAACGGCGGGTGCGCAGGAGTGAGAGCGGAGTGGTTGCGTCGTTGAACATGGGGCTTCAAATGGCGCGGCGCCACGCAGGGCGCAAGTGGGGCCTGCTTTGACAGGGGCGGGATTTCCGATCTAGGCTTCACTCCACCTCAGCCCGGACGGGAAACGGATGGAAGCCACATCACCTATGACGCCCGCTTCGGGCAGGACATGGCTTGGCCATCCGCGCGGGCTGTTCCTGCTGTTCTTCGTCGAAATGTGGGAGCGCTTTTCCTTCTACGGCATGCGCGCGCTGCTGATCTTCTACCTGACGCAGCATTTCCTGTTTTCAGATCGTGACGCCGCCCATTCTTACGGCGCTTACATGTCGCTGATCTATATCTCGCCCCTGATGGGTGGCTATCTCGCCGACCGTTATCTGGGGCAGCGCAAGGCGGTGCTGTTCGGCGGCATCGTCATCGCCGCCGGGCACATCATCCTGGGCATGGAGGCGGATGGGTCGGCGAACAGCATGGGGCTTGGCCTCTTCTGGCTGGGCCTTGCGACGGTCATCGTCGGCACCGGATTTCTGAAGGCCAGCGTGTCGGCAATGGTGGGTCAGCTTTACCCGCGCGACGATATGCGGCGCGATCCGGCCTACACGATTTTCTACATGGGCATCAATGTCGGCGCCACGATCGGGCCGGTAATCTGCGGCTATCTGGGACAGCGCTGGGGCTGGCACTGGGGCTTTGGCGCGGCATCTGTCGGGATGATCGCGGGCGTCATCGGCTTTGTCCTGTGCAAGCCGCTGTTGCAGGGCAGGGGGGAACCGCCCGATCCGGCGCGGCTGGCGGAGCGAGTTGGCGGCATCATCAGCCGCGAATGGCTGGTCTATCTGTCGAGCCTGCTGTCCATTCTGCTGTGCTGGCTGCTGATCCAGCAGCATGCGGTCGTTGGGTGGATGCTGGCGGGCGCGAGCGTGCTGATGGTGATCTACATATTGTGGGAAGCGTTCGGCCGGATGGAGCGGGTTGGGCGAGACCGCATGCTGGCGGCGCTGTTCCTGCTGGTGATCAACCCGCTATTCTGGGGCCTGTATGAGCAGACGGGTTCGTCGCTCAGTCTCTTCACCCATCGCTATACGGACAGGAACATCCTCGGCTTTGAAGTGCCCGCTTCGATGTTCCAGTCTGTCAATGCCGCCTATATCCTTATCTTCGGGCCTGTCATGGCCGCCTTGTGGATCGCGCTGGCGAAGAAAGGGCGGGAGCCATCGACGCCTGCAAAGTTCGGTCTGGCGCTCATATTGGTAGGCGCAGGGTTTCTGATATTGGTGGCAGGGGCTGGCATGCCCGGAACGCTGACGCCGATCCTGTTCATCTTCCTTCTCTATCTTTGCCACACGCTGGGCGAATTGTGTCTGTCTCCGGTTGGTCTTTCGGCCATGTCGAAGCTGGCCCCGTCGCGGATGATCGGCCTGATGATGGGGATATGGTTCCTGGCGATGGCGCTTGGCGAATATGTCGCCGGGATGATTGCGGCTGCCACGGGCGGCGCGGAGGGCGCGGCATCGAGGGACGGCGTGCTGAGCGTCTATGGCGAGATCGGCTGGTGGTCGATCGGTATCGGCGTCTTCGTGATGGTTATCGCGCCGCTGGTGAAGCGGTTGATGCATGCCGATAAGCTGGGCGGCGAAGAGGGCGCAGAGGCTGAGGCGCAGCGGGATAGCTTCGCCATAGTCGATCGTGCACGCGACAAACCGGCCTGAACCGTCAGGAGGTCGCGCCCCAAATGTCGGTGGCGCGAATGAAGCCGCGCTGACCGCCGACGTCGAAACCGCACCAGCCGTCGTTGCAGGATGACAGCCGACCCACCACGCCCTTTTCCGCGCGGAAAACGGTGCGTGCTCCATCGCGCGCGGAATCCCGCATGGGCGCGACCGATGCTGTGACGATCGCGGTCGGCGTGTCGCTGAGCAGCCGGACGTGCATCCAGCCCTGCGTTCCGCCCGGATCCTCAATCTTGCGCCACAAGCCTAGAACCTGCACCACCTTCACCGGCAAGTCGCGGCGGCGATAGACCCAGCTTGAAGGATAGTCGAGGCTGGGTCCGACGCGCATGCGCGCTTCGTCCTGGCTGAGCGAGGCCCAGTAGGGGACGGGTTTGGATGGCGCCGCTGATGTGCCGCTGGCGAACCACAGTGCGGCGGCGACGATCCCCGCTTGAGGCAGATACCTCTTCATCCCCGATCTTTTCCCCTTGAAGTGACAGCCGGTTATAGCGTCGGGCCGATGCGCCCGACAACCATTGTCTTGGGCCTGTGCCATAAGCGCTTGACCACCGCCATCGCCAGGAATAGCGGCTGATCATGGCCAAGAAACCGCGTCCCGCCAAGCCGCGCGTCGTCGTGACGCGCCGCCTGCCTCCCAATGTCGAGGCACGGATGGCCGAACTGTTCGATACGGTTTTCAATGTGGGCGATGTGCCCATGGACCGCACGGCGTTGACCCGGGCGATTGCGCAATGCGACGTGCTCGTGCCTTCTGTGACGGACCAGATCGACGCGGCGCTCATCGACCTTGCGCCCGAACGCCTCCAACTGATCGCCAGCTTCGGCAGCGGGGTCGATCATATTGACCTCAGCGCGGCACGGCGGAAGGGCATCATCGTCACCAATACACCCGGCGTGCTGACTGAAGACACCGCCGACATGACGATGGCGTTGATCCTCTCCGTACCCCGCCGACTGGCAGAGGGTGAGAAGCTGGTGCGATCGGGCACTTGGTCCGGCTGGAGCCCATCCGGCATGCTGGGTCATCGCATCGGCGGCAAGAAGCTGGGCATCATCGGCATGGGCCGAATTGGCCGGGCGGTCGCGAGGCGGGCGGCGGCCTTCGGCCTGTCGATCAGCTATCATAATCGTCATCGCCTGCCCTTTGAGGTCGAGCAAGAGTTGCATGCCACATGGCACGCGGATGTCGATACGCTGCTGAGCGAATGTGACATCGTGTCGATCAACTGTCCCCTCAACGCCGACAGCAGGGCATTGATCGACGCGCGGCGTATCGCGCTGATGCGGCCCGACGCCTATTTCATCAACACCTCCCGCGCGGAAATCACTGATGAGCCTGCCTTGATCGCGGCGCTGGCGGAAGGCCGGATCGCCGGAGCTGGCCTCGACGTCTATGCGCATGAGCCAGCCGTCGACCCGCGCCTGCTCGCGCTGTCCAACGTGGTGCTGCTGCCGCACATGGGATCGGCGACTTTCGAGGGACGGGACGCCACCGGCGCCCGCGTCATCGCCAACATCCGTAGCTGGGCCGATGGACACCGCCCGCCCAATCAGGTGTTGGAAGGCTGGGTCTAGATTGCAGGCGGCAGAGCGGACTATTTGACCGTAAAGCTGTATTTCCCCGAAATCTTGTGTTGGTCGGCGCCAGCCGCATGCCAGTTGAGGTCATAGCTGCCCACCGGCAAGGCGCGGGGGAGGGTGACCGTCAAGGTCCTGCCATCGCCTTCGACCGATGTCTTGAAGCCCTTGATTGGCATCGGCGCATGGCTGGCCATCCCCGGCATCCCTGTCATGACCAGATCGACGCCGCTCGAGCCCGGAAGCAGCTTTTCGGAGAAGGTCAGGCTGAGCTTTGCGGGCTTGCTGACGGTAGCATTGGCCGCTGGGGTGGAGGACAGCAATTTCGGCTGTGCGCTTGCTAGGGAGGGCATGGCGGCCAACATAAGGGCGGCGGCGAACAGGGTGGGGCGCATGATGCTGAACTCCGGTAATTCTTTGCTCACGGGATATGGGCGGCTTCCCTGACCTCGCAAGGATGGGCATAAATTTTTGCATGAGGCTTTGGAAGGTGCAGCACATATCTTTCGGGAAAGGGGACTGGGATCATGAGCGGCCATGACCGTCGCGGCGTGATCCGGGGATTGGGCGGCGTTCTGGCGCTGAGCCCGCTATTCCCTGCCTGGGCGCGAACCGGCACTCCGGGACTGAGGCTTCAATCAGGGGTATTGAGCGGCGAAGATATCGCGCTGACCATCGGCGAAGGACATTTTTCCACGGGCGGACGCTCGGCGCATGCAGTCATGGTGAATGGGACGTTGCCTGCGCCGCTCATCCGGTTGAGGGAAGGGCAGAATGTCCGGCTGTCCGTCACTAATAAGCTGAAGGAAGATACGTCGATCCACTGGCATGGATTGATCGTGCCTTTCCAGATGGACGGCGTGCCGGGCGTCAGCTTCCCCGGTATCAGGCCGGGCGAGACTTTCACCTACGAATTTCCCGTGCGGCAATCAGGCACCTATTGGTATCATAGCCATTCGGGCATGCAGGAGGCGATTGGCCATTACGGCCCGATCGTCATCGATCCCGTCGGCGCCGACCCGGTGGAGGCGGATCGCGAGCATGTGATCGTCCTGTCTGACTGGAGCCCGATCCACCCCCATATGCTGCTGAAGCGGCTGAAGCAGATGGGCGGCTATTTCAACATGCAGAAGCAGACGCTGGCCGGGTTGCTGGCGGGTAAGGATCAGACCGCAAAAGAGCGCCTGCAATGGGGCGCGATGCGGATGGACCCGACCGATATATCGGACGTGACCGGGTCGACATACAGCTTCCTCGTCAATGGGCACGGCACAGCGGAAAACTGGACCGGCCTTTTCACGCGGGGCGAGCGGGTGCGCCTGCGGATCATCAATGCTTCGGCCATGACCAACTTCAATGTCCGGTTGCCGGGGCTGGCGATGACTGTGGTGCAATGCGACGGGCAGCATGTACAGCCGGTCGAAACGGACGAGTTCCAGATCGGGATCGCCGAAACCTATGATGTCGTGGTTCAGCCCGCCGAGGCCAAGCCCTATGGCCTGATTGCAGAGGCTATCAACCGGTCTGGCCTTGTTCGCGCGACACTGGCGCCGCGCATCGGCATGGTTGCGGAGGTGCCCGCGCTACGTGAGCGTCCTCTATTGGGCATGAAGGATATGGGCATGGACATGTCCGGGATGGACATGGGGCACGGCGGCGTCATCGACCTCAGTCAGCCTGCCAATGAAGGCATGTCTGGACATTCCATGAAGATGCGGGACAAGTCCGTCGCGCCGCAGGTCAGCATGGGGCCGGGCGTCGCCACGCTTTCTCCCATGCCTGTGGACCGAACGGCTGATCGGCCGACGGGGCTGGAAAATGTTCCGCACCGGGTGTTGACCTATGCCGACCTCAAATCACTGCATCCGCACAAGGACCGGCGGACGCCATCGCGAACGCTCGACATCCATCTCACCGCGAACATGGAACGCTATATGTGGTCGTTCGACGGGGTGAAGCTATCCGACGGCGCTGAGCCCATCCCGTTCCGCCACATGGAGCGGGTGCGCGTGAACCTTATCAACGACACGATGATGCCCCATCCCATCCATCTGCATGGACATTTCTTCGAACTCGTGACGGGGGCGGACGAACATAATCCGCTCAAGCATACGGTGAACGTTCTTCCCGGCGGCAAGGTGAGTTTCGACCTTACCGCCGATGCGTTGGGGGACTGGGCATTTCACTGTCATATGCTGATGCATATGCATTCGGGTATGATGCGCGTCGTGACTGTGCGTCATGAGGGGGCGGCGGCATGAGGTTCACCGTCGCGGCGCTGCTGCTGCTTTCTCCCACGCTCCCTGCTCAGGCGCAGCATATGGATCACAGCCACATGCACCATGACGCCATGGAGCAGGTGCCGCAGGTGGAGGGTCATTCCCCTACAGATGCGAGCAAAGCTGAGCCTGCTGCGGATCAGGATATTCCTCAAGGAACGCCGCCAGCACCGCCCAGCGACCATGCCGCCGATGCCTTCTACAGCACGGACGAAATGGCGCGCGCCCGCGCCGCCATGCTCGAGGAGAGCGGCGGCATGCGCTTTTCCAAACTGATGCTGGACCGGGTGGAATATCGCGCTGGCAAGGGTGGCGACACCTATCATTGGGAAGGCGAGGGTTGGATCGGCGGCGACATCAACCGCCTGGCTTTCAAATCGGAAGGCGAGGGCAAGGCGAGCGGCAGGCTTGAGCATGCGGAGGTGCAGGCGCTCTACAGCCGGGCGATTGATCCTTGGTTCAATCTGGAGGCGGGCGTGAGGCAGGACTTCGGCCCCGATCCCGACCGCACTTATGTGGTCGCCGGGATTGATGGGCTTGCTCCCTACTGGTTTGAAGTGAGCGCTCAGGCGTTCCTGTCCAACAAGGGCGACGGGCATTTGCGGCTGGAGGCAAGCTATGACCAGCGCATCACGCAGCGGCTGATCCTGCAACCGGCGGCGGAACTGAACTTCTCCGCCCAGAATGTTCCAGAGCTTGGCATAGGATCGGGATTGTCGGACGTCGAATTGGGGCTGCGGCTGCGCTATGAAATCGCCCGCGAGTTTGCGCCTTATGCAGGCGTGAATTGGGAGCGCAGGCTGGGCGGAACGGCTCGCATGGCAAGGGCCAGTGGGGATAACGCATCTGTCGCCAGTTTCGTGATGGGCGTTCGTTTCTGGTTCTGAGCGCACGTTTCTGAAGCGAGGGGAATAGATCGCAGTCCTAAGGGCTATGGAACCGGCTAGCGCCGTCATCGGTTCAGACAATATCTATTTTATAGCGAAGGATTACATCATGATCCGTCTTGCCATCATTTCGCTGGTGATCGCTGCGGTGCTGGCCATTCTTGGCTTTGGCGGCGCAGCTGGCACCTTTGTCGGCATTGCAAAGATTCTCTTCTTCCTGGCGATCGCGCTGTTCGTGATCTTCCTGGTCCTCGGTCTGCTGGCTGGAAAAGGGATCAAGAACGCCATAGATTGAGTGCATGATCGAGATTGGCGCTGGAGTTGACGAAACCGGTAGGCTGAGGCGTGACGAGGCTGGTTTCCTGCTCCAGCGCGATCTGGGCGGGACTTTCCGCCTGATTCTGCTGCGCGTTCCTGTAGACCATGTGGAAAAGCGCGTTCGCGTGCAGGGCTATTATGCAGGCGATGAAACCGTGGAGGTGGAGGGCGTCGCTGCCATTTGAATTAGTCCGTTGGCAGCGATCACGGTTCAGGCTGTCAGGGGATCGCCCGGCGGAACGGTCGTGTGAGTCTGCACGAAACGTGCGCAAGCACCCACGCCGCGGTTGTTTTCCAGCGGGAGTGCGGTTTCGCAATAGGCGCATTCGGCCATCAGGCGGCCTACCATCCATTGGCTTCGGCCACAGCTGGGGCAGTGATTGGCTTCCCCGACATGATAATGGATGATGTATCCCCTTAGGGCCGGGTCAAATGACTTGCCGGTCACGAGGTTGGAAACTGGGCGCATCGTCTCTTCCTCCTCAGGCATATTTTATCGGTCATCCAGCGAAGAATATCGTCGATATTTCAAAACACTGCGATACAACGACTTAAGTCAGAGCGCGCGACCCGCTTTATTTCCTGGTAACCCGCTCCATCTGCCAGAACGCGATTACACCTCAATGTATCCCGCGTGCACGGATGCCGTCTACAATAAAGATTTGCAGAACGTCCCATTTCGCGCCTTCGCATTGACTTGGCGACGGCAGTCGCTATGGCGGCGGCCATCAAGGGACATACCCGCTTCGGCCATCGGTTGGGGCGCATCCCGCCATCTTGCCCCCCGTCATCCGATGTGCGGGTCAGGCTCCCGGCGGAATGTCGTTATCCTCCTAGCCCCTTGGCCGGGCATTGCGAGGAGACGCACGACTCATGACCGCCATCGGACAGGACACTCTCGGCACGCGCGACACTTTGAAGGTCGGCGGCAAGGACATTGCCTATTATTCGCTGAAGAAGGCTGCTGCGAAGCTGGGCGACGTTTCGCGCCTGCCTTTCTCGATGAAGGTGCTGCTGGAAAACCTGCTCCGTTTCGAAGATGGCGTGACCGTCACCACCGACGACATCAAGGCGATCGTCGATTGGCAGAATGACAAGGGCAAGGCGGAGCGCGAGATCCAGTATCGCCCCGCGCGCGTGCTGATGCAGGACTTCACCGGCGTTCCCTGCGTCGTCGACCTCGCGGCGATGCGCGACGCGATGACCGCGCTGGGCGCCGACGCCAGCAAGATCAACCCGCAGGTTCCCGTCCACCTCGTCATCGACCACTCCGTCATGGTCGACGAATTCGGCACGCCCAAGGCGTTCGAGAAGAATGTGGAAATCGAATATCAGCGCAATCTGGAGCGCTATGACTTCCTGAAGTGGGGCAGCAAGAGCCTTGCCAACTTCTACGCCGTCCCCCCGGGCACCGGCATCTGCCATCAGGTGAACCTGGAAAATATCGCGCAGGCCGTGTGGTCGAGCGAAGGCCCCGATGGCGTTACCGTCGCCTATCCCGACACCTGCGTCGGCACTGACAGCCACACCACGATGATCAACGGCCTGGGCGTTCTGGGCTGGGGCGTTGGCGGCATCGAGGCGGAAGCCGCGATGCTGGGTCAGCCCGTCTCCATGCTCATCCCCGAAGTCGTCGGCTTCAAGCTGACCGGCGAACTCAAGGAAGGCGTGACCGCCACCGACCTCGTGCTGACCTGCACGGCCATGCTGCGCCAGAAGGGCGTCGTCGGCCGCTTTGTTGAATATTTCGGTCCCGGCCTTGCCTCGCTGTCGCTGGCCGACCGCGCGACGCTTGCCAACATGGCACCGGAATATGGCGCAACCTGCGGCTTCTTCGGCATTGACGACAAGACGCTGGATTACATGCGCCTGACCGGCCGTACCGAAGAGAATATCGCGCTGGTCGAAGCCTATGCCAAGGAGCAGGGATTCTGGATCGACCCCGCCGTCGAGCCGGTCTTCACCGACACGCTGGAACTGGACCTCGCCACCGTGGTCCCCAGCCTCGCCGGTCCGAAGCGTCCGCAGGACCGCGTTTCGCTGCCCGAAGTTGATGATGTGTTCAACGCCGACCTGGCGAACGTCTACAAGAAGGCGCAGCAGCGGGTTCCGGTTGAAGGCAAGGATTTCGACATTGGTGACGGCGACGTTACCATCGCCGCGATCACGAGCTGCACCAACACGTCGAACCCCGGCGTGATGGTCGCCGCTGGTCTGGTGGCCAAGAAGGCGAACGAACTGGGCCTGAAGCCCAAGCCTTGGGTCAAGACATCGCTTGCACCCGGTAGCCAAGTGGTTACCGATTATTTCGCTAAGGCTGGCCTTCAGGAGCACCTCGACGCTGTCGGCTTCAACCTCGTCGGCTATGGCTGCACCACCTGCATCGGCAACTCCGGCCCGCTGGCTGAGCCGATCAGCAAGGCGATCAACGACAACGGCCTCGTCGCCGCAGCCGTGATCTCCGGCAACCGCAACTTTGAAGGCCGCGTGTCGCCGGACGTTCGCGCCAACTTCCTCGCCTCGCCGCCGCTGGTCGTCGCTTATGCGCTCAAGGGCACGGTGATCGAGGACTTCATCACCACGCCGATCGGTCAGGGCAAGGACGGTCAGGATGTATATCTGAAGGACATCTGGCCGACCAATGACGAAGTCGCCACCACCATGGCGGGCTGCATGGACCGCCCGATGTTCCAGGCGCGCTATGCCGACGTCTACAAGGGCGATGCGCACTGGCAGGCGATCGACGTCACGGGTTCGGCCACGTATAGCTGGCAGGCCGGTTCTACTTATGTCGCCAACCCGCCCTATTTCGAAGGGCTGAGCATGACCCCGGCGCCGGTCACCGACATTGTCGAGGCCAAGCCGCTGGCGATTTTCGGCGACTCGATCACCACCGACCACATCTCGCCGGCCGGTTCGATCAAGGCGACCTCGCCCGCTGGCAAGTGGCTGAGCGAGCATCAGGTCGCGCAGGCGGATTACAACAGCTACGGCGCGCGTCGCGGCCATCATGAAGTGATGATGCGCGGCACCTTCGCCAACATCCGGATCAAGAACCTGATGCTGGACGGCGTTGAAGGCGGCATGACCCGTTATGAAGGCGAAGTCATGCCGATCTACGACGCGGCGATGAAGCACAAGGCTGACGGCACTTCGTTGGTCGTCATCGGTGGCAAGGAATATGGCACCGGATCGTCGCGCGACTGGGCCGCGAAGGGCACCAACCTGCTCGGCGTCCGCGCCGTGATCGTCGAAAGCTTCGAGCGTATCCACCGTTCGAACCTCGTCGGCATGGGCGTGCTGCCGCTCCAGTTCAAGAATGGCGAGAGCAAGGACACGTTCGGCTTCACCGGCGATGAAACCTTCACGATCCAGAATGTCGCTGGCCTGAAGCCGCGTCAGGATGTGGACGTGATCGTGAAGCGCGCCGACGGCTCGACCTTCACCTTCACCGCGCTCTGCCGGATCGATACCGTCAATGAGCTGGAATATTTCATGAACGGCGGCATCCTCCAGTACGTCCTGCGCAAGCTGGCTGCCTGATCAGCCAAGGATAATTGCTAAAGAAGAAGGCTCTCTCCGAAGGAGGGAGCCTTTTTTACGGGCATCTCTGTGGCCTCTCCGCCACCGCGAAAACTATTCACGCCTTGCCCAAGTCGCTGATAATGGGTCGGCATGACAATTTTCATCGAACTCGTCGGCTGGCTCGGCGCGCTTCTGGTTCTGGGCGCCTATATCCTCGTTTCGGCCGGGCGATTGTCGGGTAGTTCAGCGGTTTTTCAGTCGATGAACGCGCTCGGCGCAGCCTTCTTCGTGCTCAACACCTGGTGGCATGGCGCCATCCCTTCCATGGTGCTCAACATCGTCTGGAGCGCTATCGGTTTCACGGCCCTGTGGCGGATTTGGCGCGGCAAGACGGCGGATGGCCGATAGGAGGGTTATCGCCTCCTCAAGAAAGGCTGGGGTGGCGGGCGCGCGTTCGATCGATTAGGCATGCGCTCAGCAATGAAAAAAGCACTGATCGTCCGTCATGTGCCGCGAGAGGGAGCGGCCGGGTTTCTCCAGCCGATCGAGGCGGCTGGCTATGAGATCGAACGGATCGATGTCGCCAGCCCCGAATTCGCCCATGTGGATTTGTGTACGCCCGATCTGCTGATCATGATGGGCGGCCCAATGGGCGTTTATGAGCATGACATTCATCCCTGGATTCCGGTGCAGATCGACAAGCTCGCCGCACGGCTGGAGCAGGACCTGCCAACGCTTGGCGTATGTTTGGGCAGCCAGATGATTGCGGCGGCGCTCGGCGCGCGCGTCTATCCCGGTGAGGCGATGGAACTCGGCTTCGCACCTGTCACGCTGAACGGCGCGGGCGCGGATTCGCCTTTGCGGCATATTCAGGACGTGCCAGTGCTGCACTGGCATAGCGATACGTTTGAGCTGCCGCGCGGCGTCGAACTGCTGGCCTCAACCGATGCGTACGCGCATCAGGCATTCCGCCGGGGCCGTAATCTGCTGGCGCTGCAATTCCATGCCGAGATGGGCGAGGACCCGCGCTTCGAGGATTGGTTGACCCATTTCTGGGCCGATCTGGACATCGCCAAACAGTGCGGCGTGGCCCTGCGGCGTGACCATGATGAACATGGGCCGGGAGCGGTGGCGGCAGGCCGTGCGATGATCGGCGATTGGCTGGCGATGTTAAGCGCTTGATGGGCTGGCCGGAATTTAGAATTCGACGTCCAGTTCCTCGACCTCATCCGGCTCTTTCCGGGCATCGTCGATCCACTCGCGCATAAGGTCCCAACTGTTGACCGTGTCACAATAGGCGGCTGCGGGGCCTTGCAACGCCACGGCATAAGTCAGAAACCGCTGTACGACGGGCGCAAACATGGCGTCCGCCACGGTGGGGCTGTCGCCGAACAGCCAAGGGCCGCCGTAGGATCCCAGGCATTCGGTCCAGATCGCCTCGACCCGCTCAATATCCGGCTTGGCCCCTGAAAAGATCGGGAACTTCTTGTGCCGGACTTTCAGGTTCATCGGCAGGGCAGATCTCAGGTTGGCGAAACCGGAATGGATTTCACCCGATATGGAACGGCAATGGGCGCGCGCGATGCGATCCTTGGGGTACATGCCTGCGTTCGGATATAGTTCATGCAGATATTCTGCGATGGCCAGCGTGTCCCAAACGCTCGCGCCTTCATGGGTGAGGCGCGGCACCAGCACGGAAGGCGTCAGCAGCAAAAGCTCAGCGCGGTTTTCCAGATTTTCCAGCGCCACCATCTTCTCGGTGACGCGTAGTCCGGCGAGGCGGCACAGCAGCCAGCCCCGCAGCGACCAAGAGGAATAGATCTTGCTCGATATGGTCAATTCCGCAACGGCCATGACGATCCTCCCGATGTTTATAGTTTTCCATCAAACATGATGCAGCGCAATACGGAAAAATCAGTATAACGAACGACGGCGGCCGAATCGGCCGGGGGAACATTTTGGGGCGCCGTTCATATTATGACGATGCTGTATAGTGGCTATCAGGCTCTGGAAGACATGCTGGCTCCCGCGCGCTTCGGCGCCGAACTGGCCCTGAATCTCCGCGACAAGATGGGTCCGGTGGCTGATTGGCCCATGCCGCGCCGCATGTTCGCGCTAATGGACGTATTCCAAGGTGCCCGGCTCACGCACAAGCGTCGCGCCTATGGGGTCAACGAAGTCCGCAGCGGCAACGCCCTTGTTGCGGTGCGGGAAGAAGTGGTCCTTGACCTGCCCTTCGGCAACCTGCTTCACTTTGCGAAGGACGATGTCGAAACGGAACAGCCCCGCGTGCTGCTTGTGGCGCCGATGTCCGGCCATTTCTCGACCCTGCTGCGCAGCACCGTGCGGACCCTGCTGCGCGACCATGACGTCTACATCACCGATTGGAAGAATGCGCGCGATGTTCCCTTGTCGGCAGGGTGCTTCGGTTTTGACGATTATGTCGATTATGTCATCACCTTCATGCAGGAGCTTGGCCCCGGCGCGCACATGCTGTCCGTTTGCCAGCCCTGCGTACCGGCCTTTGCCGCTGTCGCGCTGATGGCCGAAGATGGCGATGCCGCGACACCACGATCCATGACGCTGATGGGCGGCCCCATCGACCCGCGTGCGGCGCCGACCGTCGTCAATGAATTGTCCAATGAGCGGCCGATCGAGTGGTTCGAACGGCAACTCATCACTTCCGTCCCGATGCGTTATCGCGGTGCCGGGCGGCGGGTCTATCCAGGCTTCCTGCAACTGTCCGCTTTCCTGTCGATGAACCTGGAACGCCACGGTGCCCAACATCGCGAGCTTTATCAGTTGCTGGCGGATGGGAAGGAAGAAGAGGCGGAGAAGATCAAGGATTTCTATCAGGAATATTTCGCGGTTCTGGACATGACTGCCGAATTTTACTTGGAGACGGTTGAGCGCGTGTTTCAGCGGACTCTTCTCGCGAAGGGCGAACTCAAGCACCGCGGTCGACTCGTCAATCCGGGTGCCATTCGCAAGACGGCGCTGCTGACGGTCGAGGGAGAGAAGGACGATATCTGCGCGGTCGGGCAAACGGCGGCGGCGCACGCGCTTTGCACGGGATTGCGGCCTCACCTGAAACGCCATCACCTGCAAATCGGCGCCGGTCATTATGGCGTGTTTTCCGGTAGTAAGTGGGAGAAGGAAGTTTTCCCGCAGGTCCGCAACATGATCCTGGCGATGAACTGAACTAGGATTAAGCGCCGCCCTCCGGTCGCGACCATATCCATGTTCCGCCAATTAGTGCGGCCGCCACAGGGATCATGAACCAAGGGAAAGGCACCAGGAACAGCGCCAGCACTGCGCTGAACATGAAAGCCGCAAGCGCCGCCTGCTTTCCCCGGCGGCTGATCGCACCCTTGTCGCGCCAACGGCGAATATGCGGCCCGAAATGCCGATGATCGAGTAGCCTAGCCTCCAGCGCCGGGCTTGACCGGGCGAAGCAGAATGCCGCCAATATCATGAAGGGCACCGTGGGCAGGAGGGGAAGAACAATGCCCAGCGCGCCAAGGCCCAGCGACATAAATCCCGCCGCAAGATAAAGCACCCGCCTCATCAGGCGGCGGGCAGTCGCAGCCGTACCATCAGCCCGCCCAGATCTTCACTTTCCTCCATCGCCACCGACCCACCATAGATTTCCGCGACGTCGCGCACGATGGCCAGGCCAAGGCCGGTGCCGGGCTTACCGGAATCCAGCCGGACGCCACGGTCGAAGATGCGGGTCCGTTCCTCCTGCGGGATACCCAGGCCGTCATCCTCGACCAATATCTCGACCATGGTTCCGGCGCGGCCAACCGTGGCGAACACGCTGCCGCCACCATATTTTGCCGCGTTTTCGATAAGGTTGCCCAGCATCTCGTCCAGGTCCTGACGCTCCACCCTGACGGCAACCTCCTTGTCGCCATCCATGTCGATCCGCGCTTCGGGATAGAGGCGCTGGACGGCGCGCTCGACCGCTTGCAGGCTTGTCCATACTTCCGCCCGGCTTTGCGCCGCGCCGCGCCGCCCGACCGCGCGGGCGCGCGCCAGATGGTGATCGACCTGCCTGCGCATCGTCGTCGCTTCCCGAATGACGGTTTCCCCAAGGTCCGCCGATTGCGCGGTCGCGGCGTTCATGATGACGGTCAGCGGCGTCTTCAGCGCGTGGGCAAGATTGCCCGCATGGGTTCGGGCCTCTTCCGCCTGCCGCTCATTATGAGCGAGAAGGGCGTTCAGTTCCTCGACCATGGGTAGCACCTCGGACGGCATCGGTTCGGTGACGCGGCTCTTTTCGCCCGCCCGCATCCTGACGATTTCCTTGCGCACCCGGCGCAGCGGCCTCAGTCCGTAAAGCGTCTGAAGCGTGGTCAGTACGATCAGGCCGAGCGCGAGAAGGGCAAAACTCTGGGTCAGCGTGGATCGCAATGTCGTGATCTGGTCGTCCAGCCCGGCACGCGCGGCCGCGACCATGAACATCCAGCGCGTATTCGAACCCGGCAGAACGATGGTCCGCTCCATGATCCGCAAGTCTTCGCCCGGAAACTGCTTGCTGTCATAAGCGTGGAAGCTGCGGTCATCATGCTCGGGCAGCACCCTTAGCGCCCGATCCCATAGCGATCGCGATCGCCAATCCTCATGCCCCTTGGCGCTGATCTGGTAATAGAGGCCGCTATTGGGTTCCAGAAAGCGCTGATCGGCAAGCGGACGGTTGAACAGAACTTCGCCATCCGGCCCGATTTCGGCCGAAGCGATCATCGCCGTCAGCACATAGTTGAGCCCGTCGTCGAAATTGCGTGTGATCGCCTGCGACAGGACACGGTCGAGCGCCAATCCGCCACCCAGCAGCAGGATGCTGATCCACAGCGCCGCGATGCCGATCATGCGCCGACTGAGCGACCCGGTCGAATGGACCGTGGGAGGGGTGGCTGGACTGGTCATTACAGCTGTCTGTTGCCCACTCCGTTCGCCCGGGCTTGCCGAAGATCGTCCCGGCAGAAAAGGGGGCTTTGGCGGAACCAGCCCGAGGCAGAATTTGAGACCTTAGCGGGCGGGCTCGTCCAGGCTGTAGCCAAGACCTCGTATCGTCGTGATGACGTCCGCGCCCAGCTTCTTGCGGATGCGGGTAACGAACACTTCGATCGTGTTGGAATCGCGGTCGAAATCCTGATCGTAGATATGCTCGATCAACTCGGTGCGGCTCACCACCTTGCCCTTATGGTGGAGAAGGTAGGACAGCAGCTTATATTCCTGCGCAGTCAGTTTTACCGGCTCGCCCTTCAGCGTGACCTTGCCCGAGCGCGTGTCCAGCCGGACGTCGCCCGCGATCAGTTCGCTCGATGCATTGCCCGAAGCGCGGCGGATGAGCGCGCGCAACCGCGCGATCAGCTCCTCACTTTGGAACGGCTTGGCCAGGTAATCGTCCGCGCCAGCGTCCAGCCCTGCGACCTTGTCCGACCAGCTGTCCCGCGCGGTCAGCACCAGCACCGGGAAGCTTCGCCCCTCCTTGCGCCAGCGGTCCAGCACAGTCAGCCCGTCAATCGTGGGCAGGCCAAGGTCGAGGACCACGGCATCATAGCTTTCCGTCGTGCCCAGGAAGTGTCCATCCTCGCCATCGGTCGCAAGGTCGACGGCATAGCCTGCGCCCTCCAACGTGTTGCGGAGCTGTTGCCCAAGGCTTGGTTCATCTTCGACGATCAGCAGACGCATATGGCTCCGTTTCTGTGTATTTTGCCCATTGGCGCGTCAGTGCGCCCAGCCGGTTATATCGCCTGTGCGCCCGTCCGCATCAACCCAAACCACTTTGCCGTCCTTCACATATTTCAGGCGATAGCGGTTGGAGGATGGATTGAATTCCGCGCCGAGGTAGGTCGCCCCGCCCATGGCGGCATCTACGCGCCGCTTGATGAGGGAAAATGGCATGGTCTGCCCGTCCAGCATAGCCCGGCGCGCAGCGTCCTGCTCGCCACGCTGACCGGCCTCAGCGGAGGAGGGCACGGCCACCATCGCGGCGATGGCGGCCATACCCGCAATCAGGCTGCTAAGCTTCATCGTCATGTGGCATGCCATAGGCGACAAGCATTGAACAGGTGGTGAATGGTGGCGTCAGCGCGGTGACAGGTGCAGGTTAGCGTTCCAGCGCATATTGGACGGTCAGCGTCACGGACGATCCAACCTGGCCCGGTTCGACCGGCGTAGCTTCCGCCGCGTCCGCCTTGAAGCGTGCTGTCATCATCGGCATCGGCGGACGGCCGCCGCTGTTGCTCTCCGCGATGGAGACGAGCCGCGCGGTACGATAGCCCGCCGCCTGCGCATAGAAATCCGCCTGCGCCTTGGCGCTCTTCAACGCAGCCCCGCGCGCCTGGACCAGCATCGGGGTCGGGTCTTCGATGGAGAAAGACGGGCCGTTGACGTTGGTCGCGCCCGCCTCGACCAAAGTGTCGAGCAGTTGCCCCGTCTTCTTGATGTCGCGCAGCTTGATCGTCAGCTGGTTCGACGCTTCATAACCAATGAAACGAGGTCCGGCAGGCTGTCCGTTCTGATTGCTATAGTCATATTGGGCGCTGAGATTAATGCCGCTCGTCTGGATGTCCTTCTTCGGAATCCCGGCCTTGGCAAGGGTGGCGATCAGCCGGTCCATCTTCACCGCGTTCTCGCGCATAGCCTGCGCGGCTGTGGGCGCGCGAGTTCTGAACACCCGTGCCGACCACGACCTGATCCGGCGCCGCCTCGACCGTCTCGGTAACATTCAGCGTTACCACAGGAGCGGTCTCGGCGATCGTCACGCTGGTTTGCGCGATGGCCATGGCGGGGACCGACACAGCGGCGGCTGCCAGCAGGGCGAGGGCGGACTTCATGAGCGTATCTCCTTGAAAAGCGATGCAGCCCGTTTGTAACGGCTGCGATGAATGGACGCTGACAGGCGTTGAAAGCCGTCAGACAGCATCCGGTTCCACGCACTCTTGCCCCGGCGCGCCGGAAGCCTTAGCTGCACGGCCATGGCCGCCCCTATATTCTCCTTCGAAAATCTTGGTCTCAGCCAAGGAAGCCATTGGCTTTTCCGTCATCTCGACATTTTTGTCGGCGATCGTGACCGGCTGGCGCTGATCGGCCGCAATGGCGCGGGCAAGACCACGCTGCTGAAGCTGATCGCGGCGCAGATCGAGCCTGACGAAGGCACGCGATCGGTTCGTCCGGGCGCGCGCGTCATCATGCTGGAGCAGGACCCCGACGTCAGCAGCTTCGCCACCCTGCATGATTTCGCGCTGGCGGGCGAATATGCACCCCCCGCGCATGAGGTGGAGGCGATCGCCAGCCAGCTTGGCATCGACCTGTCGCGCGAGGCCGCGACCGCCAGCGGCGGTGAGCGCCGCCGCGCAGCCATTGCCCGCGCGCTGGCGAGCGAGCCGGACCTGTTGCTGCTGGACGAACCGACCAACCATCTCGACATCGACGCCATCGACTGGCTGGAGGGCTGGCTTGCCCGTTATTCCGGTGCATTCATCGTCATCAGCCATGATCGCGCTTTCCTCACCCGTCTGACACGCCAGACCCTGTGGCTCGATCGCGGGTCGATCCGCCGCAACGAGATCGGCTTTGGCGGTTTTGAGGATTGGATGGAGGCCGTCTATGCTGAGGAGGCCCGTGCCGCCGAGAAGCTCGACGCCAAGCTAAAGATCGAGGCGCACTGGCTGGAACGCGGCGTAACCGCGCGCCGCAAGCGTAATCAGGGGCGTCTCGCCAAGCTTTGGGAAATGCGGGCGCAGCGTGCGGCCATGGTCGGCCCCCAAGGCGTCGCGAAGATCGCCGTCGCTGCCGACGACAGCAAGACCAAGAGCGTCATCACCGCTGAACATGCGACGAAAAGCTTCGGCGACCGCACGATCATCAATGACTTCTCCCTACGCATCCAGCGCGGCGACCGGATCGGCATCGTCGGCGGTAATGGTGCGGGCAAGACGACATTGCTGAAGCTCCTGACCGGCGAACTCGCGCCTGATAGCGGCGTCGTCAAACAGGCCAAGTCGCTCGACATGATCTTCATCGACCAGCAGCGCAGCCTGATGCAGCCCGATAAGCGTGTCCGCGACGTGCTGGCGGAGGGCGGCGACTGGATCGATGTGCGGGGCGTGCGAAAGCATGTTCACGGTTATCTCAAGGAATTTCTCTTCGACCCCTCGCTGGCCGAGGCGCGGGTGGGAACGCTGTCTGGCGGTGAGCGTTCACGCCTGCTCTTTGCCCGTGAGTTCGCCCGCGAATCGAACCTGCTGGTGCTCGATGAGCCGACCAACGACCTCGACCTCGAAACGCTCGACCTGTTGCAGGAAGTGATCGCCGACTATGACGGCACAGTGCTGATCGTCAGCCATGACCGCGACTTTCTGGATCGCACGGTGACGGTGACGCTTGGTCTGGATGGTTCGGGGCAAGTCGATGTGATCGTCGGCGGCTATGCGGACTGGGTCGCCAAGCGTCAGCCCAGGAATGCGCCCCGGACGGAGAAGAAGGCCGCCGCCGCTCCGCCCCCGCCAAAATCCGCGTCGACCAAGCTTAGCTACAAGGATCAGCGGGATCTCGACTTGCTGCCCAAAACCATCGAAAAGCTGGAACAGGACATTGTTCGCGATGAGGAGGCATTGGCCGACCCATCGCTCTACACTCGCGACCCCAAGCGGTTCGCGGCGCTGACGAAGGCAATTGAACAGGCGCGCGCCGACAAGGATTCGGCCGAGGAACGCTGGCTGGAACTCGCGGAAAAGGCCGAGGGACTGAGCGGCTGAACGAAGGGGAATAGGAATGGCGGCGATGGACGGATCAGCTTCAGGCGCTCTTGACCAGGCGCGCTCGCATCATGCCGTTCATTATGTCAATCGCGTCGGCTGGCTGCGCGCGGCTGTTCTCGGCGCGAATGACGGCATCGTATCGACCGCCAGTCTGCTTGCGGGTATCGCCGCGTCGGGCGCGTCGCGCGAAACCATTCTGCTGTCCGGCATAGCGGCCCTGTTTGCTGGCGCCATGTCGATGGCGGCGGGAGAATATGTGTCGGTCAGCGCGCAATCGGACACGGAACGGGCCGATCTCGCCAAGGAAAAACATGCGATAGCTCAGCAGCCGGATGTGGAATGGCAGGAGCTGCGCGGCATCTACGTAGAGCGCGGCCTCACCCCCGAACTGGCTGGAGAGGTCGCGCGACAATTGATGGACGCCGACGCGCTTGCCGCCCACGCTCGCGATGAACTCGGCATTTCGGATATCAGCACGGCGCGGCCGGTTCAGGCGGCACTGACTTCGGCAGCGACCTTTTCCGTCGGAGCGATCGCTCCGGTCATCGCGGCGGCGGTCAGCCCGGCGCCCCATGCGCTGGCGAGCGTCGTCGTAACCTCGCTAATCTGTCTTGCCCTGCTGGGCTATGCAGGCGCGCGGCTGGGTGGAGGCAAGTTAGGCCGGTCGGTCGGTCGAGTGCTGTTCTGGGGCGTACTCGCAATGGCGATCACGGCAGGTGCAGGCAGGCTTTTCGGCGCGGCGATATGATGGCAAGGTCCGCGCCATCCGGATTCCCAAGGAGAAGATCATGACTGCGATCCAGCAAATTCCGCTCAAGACAATCAACGGCGCCGATGCCAGCCTTGCCAATTATGCGGGGAAGGTCGTGCTGGCGGTCAATGTCGCCTCCAAATGCGGCCTGACCCCGCAGTATGAAGGGTTGGAAAAGCTCTACCGCGATTACAAGGACAAGGGGCTGGTGGTCGCCGGCTTCCCCGCCAATGACTTTGCCGGCCAGGAACCGGGAAGCAATGACGAGATCGCGGAATTCTGCACCACCATTTTCGGTGTCGATTTCCCGATGTTCGAAAAGATCGTCGTGACCGGCCCGGAAAAGCATCCGCTCTACGCCGCCCTGACCAGCGAGCAGCCCAAAGCTGCGGGTGAGGGCGATGAATTTCGCGAAAAGCTTCGCGGCTATGGCATGACGCCGACCGAAGAGCCCGAAGTGCTCTGGAATTTCGAAAAATTCCTGATCGCCAAGGACGGTTCGGTCGCGGCGCGCTTCGCACCCGGCACCACGCCTGATGATCCGGCGTTGGTGTCGGCGATTGAGGCTGAACTGGCGAAATAAGGGACGGACATGGGGATCGGCGCCGTTCACGGCGCCGGTTCCGATGTCTCGCCGTGCTGGTCGCCTCATGCTTTCGCCCGCCACCGCCTTTCAACAGATCGGCCCGGTGCTGGAAACGCTCAGCATCGTGGGGATTTTCGTGTTTGCGGCGTCTGGGGCGCTGGCGGCGGCCCGGCTGGGGCAGACGCTAGTTACCTTTGCGTTTTTCGCGCTGGTGACCGGGGTAGGGGGCGGCACCCTTCGCGACCTGTTGATCGGCGCACCGGTTTTCTGGGTGCATGATCCGGTTCCGGCAATCACATGCATGGTCGCGGCACTCCTGATCTGGTTCACGCCGCGCCGCTTGTGGAGCGATCGCGCGCTCGATTGGCTCGACGCCATCGGCCTCGTCTCCTTTGCCGTGTTCGGAGCCGCCAAGGCGATGAGCTACGGCATTCCGCCCTTCGTTGCCGCTCTGATGGGCGTGGTCACCGGCTGCGTCGGCGGCATCTTGCGCGATCTCCTCGCCCATGAGCCGTCCATATTGTTGCGGCCCGAACTGTATGTGACGGCAGCGGCCCTCGCTTCCGGCTTGTTCGTCATGCTGCGCTGGTGGGGGCTGGACGTGCCGGTAGCGGGCGTCGTCGCGGCGCTGCTAGGCTTCCTCTTGCGCGCCTTCGCGATCTGGCGAAGCATTGGCCTGCCGACATATCGAGGCGAGCGGTAAAGCGACAGGAGAAAGGGTGGGGCGCGGACCTCCGTAATCCTCCCCATGTTTGCATGGGGAGGGGGACCGCCGGAGGCGGTGGAGGGGAAATGCGCAAGCCTCGGACATTCCCCTCCACCATGCTTTGCATGGTCCCCCTCCCCACGCCTTCGGCGCAGGGAGGATTAAGGCGAATTGGTTAGCCGAACCGCTCGTCGGCCACTGCAATCACCGCCAGAGGCTGGCAAGCATCCCCATCAGCCCCCGCTCATCGGCGGCACTCACCCGCCGGGGCGCGCCATAGCCACGGCATTCCAGGCAGTCCGTCCGCACACCCGCGCCACTGATCAGGCCACGCATATCCGCGACAGCCTGCATGGCCCAACGCCGCTGGATCATCGCCTGCCTGCTCAACATGTCGCGGGGAGCATCCACATCCTCATCGTCACGTTCTGACATCGATTTGATGAGTTCGGCGAACTTGTCGGGCTCCTTCTCGATACGGTAAACCTTCGCCTTGGCAGGATCGAGTTTGGCGAGCTTTGCAGCTTCGGCGACGGCTTCCTCTAGCCCACCGAAGCGATCGACCAGCCCGATCTGCCGCGCCGTGCCGCCGTCCCACACGCGGCCCTGGGCGATGGCATCAATCTGCTCGGGCGATTTACGCCGCGCTTGCGCGACCAGCCCCACGAAGCGGCCATAGATATCCTCGATCCCCATCTGCATGATGCGGTCGAATTCAGGCGTGGTGCCCCCCGCAATGTCCGGCTGCCCTGACAGCGGCGTGGTCCGCACGCCATCGGTCGTGATGCCTAGCTTCGCCAACGTCCCTTCAAAGCTCGGCAATATCCCGAACACCCCGATGGAGCCGGTAATCGTGTCCGGTTCGGCAAAGATCAGGTCGGCGGGCGTGGAAATCCAATAGCCGCCACTCGCCGCGACATTGCCCATCGACACAACGATCGGCAGCCCCTCGCGCTTGGCTTCCATGATGGCCTGCCGGATCTTTTCCGACGCCATGACCGAACCGCCGGGGGAATCGACCCGGACGACCAGCGCCTTCAGGTCCTTTTCCGACAGCGCCTTGTAGAGAAGAGCCGAAATCGTATCACCGGCGGCGCTGCCCGGCCCACCATCTCCATCGACGATGTCGCCCGCCACGGTAATCACGCCGATCTGGCCCTCATTGGGCGCGCGGTGGGCGTTCGCATAGCTTCTGAGGTCGATGCTGGCAAAATCACCCACGCGATCGTCGGAAGGTTCGCCCGCCACCTCCGCGACGCGTTTGCCGAACGCAGCTTCGTCGCCCAATTTGTCGACCAGTCCGGCAGTCTGCGCCGCCTTGGCGAGATTGCCGCGCGCCGCTTCCGCCGCACCCGCCGGGTTCGCGACATAGGCGGCCAGCTTCGCGCGAGGGCGTGCCTTGCCAACTTCCTCCTGCCAATCTTGCCATAAGGCATTGGCCAGGGCCTGATTGGCTTGCCGGGCTTCGGGCGATTGATCCGTGCGAATGAAGGGTTCGACGAAGCTCTTGTAGGTGCCGACGCGATAGACATGCGTGTTGACGCCCAGCTTGTCGATTAGCCCCTTGTAATACAGGCCAGAGCCGCCGCGCCCTAGGATAGCTACGCCGCCAAGCGGATCGACCCATGTTTCGCTGGCATGGGCGGCCAGTTGATAGCTGTCGTCACTGTAGATGGTGGCAAAGGCGAAGACCGGCTTCTTCGCTGCACGGACGGCATCCAGCGCCTTGCCCACGCGGGAAAGCGCCACCTGACCGCCGCCCAGAAACCCGTCGAGGTTCAGCACAACCGCCTTGACCTTGCCATCTGTCTTGGCCGCATCCAGCGCGTCCACGATCTCGGAAAGGCGATATTCCTTCGTCTGCGGCCCGGACGATGTCAGCAACGAAAAGGGGTCCACCTCTGCCGGTTGCTCGACAATGGTGCCGTCCAGCTTCAGCAGCAGTGCGCCACTGCTCACGCTGCGCGCGGGCTTGGGCGACCATGACAGCGCCGCATAAAGCAGGCCGAAGAAGCCGAGCAGGAACAGCAGAACCAGCCCGTCCTTGACCGCGACCAATATGCGCCAGACGCCCTTCACAAATGCCAAATTGCCGCTTCCCTATGCTTGTTTGCCCGAGCTATCCGATCGTCCGGCCGACTGCAATGTGGGACGCTCCGCCCGGCGCACAAGCTTGCGCCCGTCATTTCCGGCGTTATGGGAGGCGCCAACATTCGCGCTTATGTGCAGGAGAAGCGTTTCATGCCCACACTCGTTCTGATCCGTCATGGCCAATCGGCCTGGAACCTGGAAAATCGCTTCACTGGCTGGTGGGACGTGGACCTGACGGAAAAGGGCGTGGAGGAAGCGCGGGCCGCTGGCAAGCTGATGTCGGCCAAGGGCCTAGACTTCGACCGCTGCTTCACCTCGGTTCAGACCCGGGCGATCAAGACGCTGAACCTAGCGCTTGAGGAAATGGGCCGCCTCTGGCTGCCGGTCGAAAAGGACTGGCGCCTCAATGAACGTCATTATGGGGGGCTTACCGGCCTCAACAAGGCAGAGACCGCCGCCAAGCATGGCGATGCGCAAGTGAAGATCTGGCGCCGCAGCTTCGACATTCCGCCGCCGGTGCTGGAGCCGGGCGGCGAGTTCGACCTGTCGAAGGACCGCCGCTATGACGGCATCGCCATCCCCTCGACGGAGTCCCTGAAGGACACCATCGCCCGCGTGCTGCCCTATTGGGAAAGCCGCATCGTGCCTGAGCTGAAGGCAGGCAAGCGCGTACTCATCTCGGCTCATGGCAATTCGCTGCGCGCTTTGGTGAAGCATCTGTCGGGCATTCCGGACGATGAGATCACCGAACTGGAAATCCCGACCGGTCAGCCGATCGTCTATGACCTGGCCGACGATCTGACCGCCAAGGACCGCTATTATCTGTCGGAGCGTTAAGTCCGCAAATCCCGCATTGCCCCTTGCCGGTCGTCCGGCTAAGGGGCTTTGCTTTCCGCGCCATCAGGGGAAGTCAGGCGAATGACCGGAGAGAGCGCCGCCACCGTCGGCATTATCATGGGATCACGTTCCGATTGGGAAACCATGCGCCACGCGGCCGAGACGCTGAGCGCGCTTGGCGTCCCGCACGAATGCAAGGTTGTGTCCGCTCATCGCACGCCGCAGCGTCTCTATGACTATGCCACCGGCGCGGTTTCCCGTGGTCTGAAGGTCATCATCGCCGGGGCAGGGGGCGCGGCCCATCTTCCCGGTATGACCGCGTCTATGACCCGCCTTCCAGTTCTTGGCGTGCCAGTGGAATCCAAGGCGCTCAAGGGCATGGATTCCCTGCTTTCCATCGTCCAGATGCCCGGTGGCATCCCTGTCGGCACCCTTGCCATCGGCAAGCCCGGCGCGATCAATGCGGCGCTGCTCGCCGCCTCGATTCTCGCCACCACTGACGATGCGCTGGCCGAACGGCTGGACATGTGGCGCGAGAAGCAGACCGATGATGTCGCGGAGACGCCAGAATAAGATGACGACCATCGCGCCCGGTTCCACCATCGGCATCCTTGGCGGCGGCCAGCTCGGCCGGATGATCGCGATCGCCGCCGCGCAGCTTGGCTACCGCACGCATATCTACGCGCCGGAAGAGAGCGGACCCGCCGCTGACGTGTCCCGCTGCTGGACTCGCGGTGCCTATGAGGATGCCGCCGCGCTCGCCGCCTTCGCCGACAGCGTCGACGTCGTCACCTACGAATTCGAGAATATCGACCCTTCTGCCGTCGAAGTCCTCTCCACCCACGGCCTCGTTCGCCCCGGCGCGCAGGCGCTCCGCGTGGCGCAGGACCGCCTCGCCGAGAAGAATTTCGTCCGTGATCTCGGCGGCCTCACCGCGCCCTTCGCTTCGGTCGAAAGCCTTGATGATCTCCATCAGGCCATCGCCGCGATCGGCAGCCGTGCGATCCTGAAGACCAACCGCATGGGCTATGATGGCAAGGGGCAGGCGCGCATCAATGATCCCGCGGACGCTCCCGCCGCCTGGGACGCCATCGGCCAGCAAAGCGCGATCCTGGAAGGTTTCGTGACTTTCGAGGAGGAGTTTTCCGTCATCCTCGTGCGCGGCGCAGATGGCGAAGTCCGCTTCTGGGACTCGCCCGCCAACGTCCATGTCGATGGCATACTCTCCACCTCCACCGCCCCCGCTGGCCCCCGCATAGAGGCACAAGTTGAAGCGGCGCGCGCCCTGGCTGCGCAGGTGGCGCAAGCGCTCGGTTATGTCGGCGTCCTGACCCTCGAATTCTTCGCCAGCGCCGATGGTCCCGTCTTCAACGAAATGGCGCCCCGCGTCCACAATAGCGGCCACTGGACGATCGAGGGCGCGGTCACCAGCCAGTTCGAAAACCATGTCCGCGCCATCTGCGGCCTGCCGCTGGGCGACACTAGACTGGCGGCACGGCGAGTGCAGATGCACAACCTCATCGGTGAAGAAGCCGACGCTTGGGCTGCGATCCTGTCCGATCCTGCCGCGCATCTGCACCTCTATGGCAAGCATGAGGCTCGCCCCGGTCGCAAGATGGGCCACGTCACCCGGCTGACCCTGTGACCCAAAAACAGGAAGTCGTCCTTGTCCTCGCCCGCGCCGACAATGGCGTGATCGGCAAGGACGGGGGGCTGCCTTGGCGGTTGCCCGCCGACCTCAAGCATTTCAAGGCGCTGACCATCGGCCACCCAATGATCATGGGGCGCAAGACCTTCGACAGCCTGCCCGGCCTGCTGCCCGGCCGCCGCCACATCGTCCTAACCCGCGATACTGGCTGGATCGGGGAGGGGGCAGAAATCGCGCATGACGTCACGTCCGCCCTTCGCCTCGCCGACGGTCCCGCCGCCATGGTGATTGGCGGGGCAGAGGTCTATCAGCTCTATCTGCCCCACGCCGACCGCATTGAACTGACCGAAGTGCATTTCGACGCCCCCGGCGACGCCGTGATCCCTTATCCCGACACGACGCGGTGGGAGGAAGCAGCCCGCGCCGATCATCCGGCGGAGGGCGCCTATCCCGCCTACAGCTTCGTCACTTTCCGCCGCCGCGCTGCGCCATGATGTCGCATTGCCAGCGCCCGACCATCTCCCTATAGCCAGCGCCATGGAGCGGCTGGAAAGCGGCGTCCCGATCCCTGCCCATTTGCGCGGGGGCATCATGGCGCTGGGCAATTTTGACGGATTTCACCTCGGTCATCAGGCTGTCGTTGGCCGCGCGGTGGAGCGTGCCCGCGCGGAAGGCCGTCCCGTCATCGTCGCGACGTTCGACCCGCATCCCATGCGCCTGTTCCGGCCGGAAAACCCCTGGTTCCGCCTCACCAGCCTCGATCAGCGGCAGCGCCTGTTCGCCGCCGCCGGAGCCGACGCGATGCTGGTTTTCGCCTTTACCCGTCAACTCGCCGCCTTGAGTCCGCAGGATTTCGTTGATCTATTGGTAGACGGCATGGGCGTCGCGGGCGTCGTCACGGGCCAGGATTTCACCTTCGGCCAAGGCCGCACCGGCACTGTCGCCACGCTTGCCACCCTCGGCGCCGCGCGGGGCATGAGCGCCGAAGCCGTCGCGCCGATCACGGACGAAGGCGGGGAGGTGGTCTCCTCCAGCCGCATCCGTACCGCGCTGAAAGCCGGAGACTGCGCCACGGCAACGCGGCTGTTGACACGCCCCTTCGCGGTGCAAGGGCTGGTCCAGCATGGCGACAAGGTCGGCCGCACGATCGGCTTCCCCACCGCCAATGTCGATCTCGGCCATTACATCCGCCCGGCCTATGGCATCTATGCGGTACGCGGCCTGCTGCCCGATGGCCGTGTCCTCGATGGCGCGGCCAATCTCGGCATCCGGCCCAGCTTCGATCCGCCGAAGGAATTGCTGGAGCCGCACTTCTTCGATTTCTCCGAAAGCCTCTACGATCAATGTATCGAGGTGCAGTTGATCGAATTCCTCCGGCCCGAAGCGAAATATGAAGGCCTAGAAGCCCTCACCGCCCAGATCGCCAGGGACTGCGACGCCGCGCGGCAAATCCTTGCGAGAACGCCGCACCTCGCCTAATGCCCGCCCATTCATTTCCAACCCCGTTCGCTTCGAGCGAAGTCGAGAAGCAGATAGTGCAGCGCCGCGTTTCTCGACTGCGCTCGAAACGAACGGAAGTCTGTAGATAGCCCCACATGACCGACCAGCCCGACTATAAAAGCACCGTGTTCCTCCCCGTAACCGACTTCCCCATGAAGGCGGGCCTGGCGCAAAAGGAACCGGCGATCCTCGCGCGCTGGGAGGAGATGGACCTGTACGGCAAGCTGCGCGAACGGCGGAAGGGCCGCGAACGCTTCATCCTTCACGACGGCCCGCCCTATGCCAATGGCGACATTCATATGGGCCATGCGATGAACAAGGTGCTGAAGGACATCATCGTCCGCAGCCAGTCGCTCCTTGGCAAGGACGCGCCCTATGTTCCCGGCTGGGACTGCCACGGCCTTCCGATCGAATGGAAGATCGAGGAGGAATATCGCAAGAAGAAGCAGAATAAGGACGAGGTTCCGCCCCAGGAATTCCGCGCCCAGTGCCGCGCCTATGCGGACAAATGGGTCGGCGTGCAGAGGGAGCAGTTCAAGCGCCTTGGCGTCATGGGCGACTGGAACGATCCCTATCTCACCATGAAGTTCGATGCCGAAGCTACCATCGTGTCTGAGCTTCTGAAGTTCGCGGAAAGCGGCCAGCTTTATCGCGGCGCCAAACCCGTCATGTGGTCCCCGGTTGAAAAGACCGCGCTGGCCGAGGCGGAAGTCGAATATGAGGACATCGTCTCGACCCAGATCGACGTGGCGTTTGAGATTGAAAAGTCTCCCAATGCGCCTGAACTGGAGGGCGCATATGCGGTGATCTGGACGACTACTCCATGGACGATCCCGGTTAATCAGGCTTTGGCGTATGGGCCGGAAGTTGAGTATGTTTGTCTACAACTCAGTCGGAATTACATCGCGGGTGTTTACGCTGCCGACGCGCCTGCCAAAGTTACTCCCGACAATACCATCGATGTGGTCGTCGCTTCTGAGCTGCGTTCAGTCTTCACCGACCGGGTACTAAGCGATGGTTGGCGAGTTGCCGAGGAAGAAATCTGGACAGGCAGAGGCGCCGACCTCGCCGGAGCCGTCGCTCGCCACCCGATGCACGCCCTCGGCGGCTTCTTCGCCAAGCCTCGCCCGTTCCTCGCAGGCGATTTCGTCACCACCGACGCGGGCACAGGCCTCGTCCACATGGCGCCCGACCATGGCGAGGACGACTTCGCGCTCTGCAAGGCGAACGGCATCAACCCGGTCTTTGCTGTTGAGAATGACGGCAAATATCGCGAGGACTGGCTCTGGCTCGGCGGTCAGGGAAGCGTCATCAATCCGAAGTTCGTCAGCAAGGACGGCCCAATCTGCTCCGATCTGCGCGAAGCGGGCGGCCTGCTCGCCGCGTCCGATGACTTCAAGCACAGCTACCCGCACAGCTGGCGCTCCAAGGCCAAGATCATCTTCCGCTGCACCCCGCAATGGTTCATCCCAATGGACCGCGCGATCAGCGATGGCGTAATCCCGCGCTGCGCCGAGGAGGAAGCCATCCTCGCCCGCCAAGGCAATGGCGCAACCCTGCGCGGTACGGCGCTCGACGCGATCGAGAACACCCGCTGGGTTCCCGAGCGCTCGATCAACCGCATTCGCTCAATGGTCGAAGGCCGCCCCGACTGGGTTATCAGCCGCCAGCGCGCCTGGGGCGTGCCTATCGCCCTCTATGTCCACCGCAAGACCGGCGAGTATCTCGTTGATAAAGAAGTAAATCAGCGCATCGTCGATGCCTTCAAGGCTGGCGGCGCGGATGCTTGGTTCGGCGCTGACCATCAGGCGTTGCTCGGCCCCGACTACGACCTCAACGACTATGAGGTGGTCAACGACATTCTCGACGTCTGGTTCGACAGCGGCTCGACCCACAGCTTCGTGGTCGAAAGCCGCTATGGCGAAGGCGTCCGCGCCGATCTCTACCTCGAAGGGTCCGACCAGCATCGTGGTTGGTTCCAGTCCTCGCTGCTCGAAAGCAGCGGCACCCGTGGCCGCGCGCCCTATGACGCCGTCCTTACTCATGGGTTCGCGCTGGACGGGCAGGGCCGCAAAATGTCGAAGAGCCTCGGCAATGTCGTCGATCCGCTGAAGGTCATCGCCGAAAGCGGCTCCGACATCCTGCGCGTCTGGGTCGCTAGCACCGATTATTTCGATGATGTCCGCATCGGCAAGGAAGTGCTGGCCGGATCGTCCGACGCATACCGCAAACTTCGCAATAGTTTCCGTTACTTGCTAGGCGCTCTTTCTGACTTTTCGGAAGAAGAGAGGTTGCCCGTCACCGAAATGCCGGAGCTGGAGCGCTATATGCTCCACCGCCTCGGCGCCCTCGACGCAGAGCTTAAGGGCGTGGTCGAAAAAGCTGCCGGAAGCGAAAACTGGCTGGAGTTCAGTCGCTACACCCGCGCGCTATTCGACTTCGCTAACAGCGACCTATCGGCCTTCTTCTTCGACATCCGCAAGGACTGCCTCTACTGCGACGCGAAGACCGATCCCAAGCGCCGTGCCTACCGCACCGTGCTCGACACGCTCTTCCACGCGCTCGTCCGCTACGCCGCGCCGATCATCCCCTTCACCGCTGAGGAAGTTTGGCAAAGTCGCTATCCAAACCACGAAGAAAGCGTGCATTTTCTGGAATGGCCAGAGGTTGACGCGGCTTGGCTCAACCAAGTCCTGAACGACAAATGGACCGAAATCCGCAACCAGCGCGATCAGGTCAACGAAGCCATCGAACCCCTCCGCCGCGAAAAGGTCATCCGCTCGAGCCTAGAGGCCAATGTTAGCATTCCAGACTTGGCAGCTATTTTGAACGACATCCGTGACGTTTCGGAACATAACCTATCTGAATATTTCATAGTCGCCAATGTGGCGTTCGAGAAGGGAATTGACGGAATATCAGTGAGGCCAAGTGACTGGCACAAATGTGGTCGCTGCTGGCGTCTGCTGCCGGAAGTCGAGGAGGACCGCGCACTCTGCGACCGTTGCGACGAAGTGCTGGCGGGTTAAAAACCTGCTGTCCTACGAGCGCAGGCTTCGGCTATAGCCCACGGCCTACCGTCCGGCGGCAGGTGAACAATATTATGATGGCGCTTTTCAGGGATATGTTCGTGTCACCTTCATCACCAAAAAAGCATGTGGTGCGCCACTGATGGCAACTGTCAATCACCGCCCGCTCGGCCTGATCGTCGCGATCGTCACGCTCGCGCTGGACCAGCTCATCAAATATACCGTCACCTATCCGCTCGCGCTTAAGAGCCGGATGGACGAAGGAATCGAGATCTTGCCGATCTTCCGCCTGCGCTGGCTGGAAAATCGTGGGGTTTCGATGGGCTTCTTCCATGCCGACACGAACATGATGCGCTGGCTTCTCGTGGGCATGACGATGCTGATCGCTGGCTTTGTCGGCGTGTGGATGTGGCGGGAAAAGGCGCGGCAGGATGTCGCGGCCCTTGGGTTGGTCCTCGGGGGTGCCATTGGAAATATCGTTGATCGTGTTCGCTTGGGCTATGTTGTCGATTATGCCGATCTGCACTTTGGCGAATGGCGGCCATTTCTCATATTCAACCTGGCCGACGCCGCGATCACGATCGGCGTGCTGATCCTGCTTGCACGGGCGTTGCTGCTGCGCGAGAAGAGCGCAAAGACGGAGTCACTGAACTGATGCGTAAACTGATCCTCGCCGCTGGCCTGATTTCCATGCTGTCCGCCTGCGGTGGCGGCGGCGGCCTGTTTAACCGGGCTCGCCCCGATGAGTTCGCCGTTTCGCGTCAGGCGCCGCTGGTGATCCCGCCCGACTATGCGCTGGTCCCGCCTGCTCCGGGTACGCCCGCTGCTGCGTCGGTCGATTCGAGCCGTGCTGCCATGGAAACGATGTTCGGCGGTCCTGCCCAGCGCAGCGCCGCTGAAAGCGCGGCGTTGAGCGAGGCAGGCCGCGCCAATGCGGCGGCAGGCATCCGCTCCTCCGTTGGCGATCCGGGCACGGAAGTCGTCGACAAGGGCGGCGCGACCCGCGAAATCATCGCCGCGCCGGAAGGTGACGGGCAGGACGCCCGCGCTGCGATCCCGCAGCAGTAAGGCAGTAAGAAGCTAGGGCTGGCTCTCGACGAAGTTCTTGAGCCTGCCCAAAGTCTCGTCCCACTGGCTTGAGACCTGAGCAAGCCAATCCCGCGCGTCCGTGATCGCTTCAGGCTCGAGGGTGAAAAGCACCTCACGCCCGGATCGTGTGCGGCGCACCAGTCCCGCGCCCAGCAGGACGTCGAGATGCTTCGCGACCGCTTGGCGGCTGATCGGCAGGCCATCGCCTAATTGCGCGATCGATCGTCCCGTCCCCTCGGAAAGTCGCCCAATCAGCCCTAAGCGTGTGACGTCACCCAATGCGGCAAACAGCCGCGCCGGTGCTTCCTCAACCTTCAACATATTTTTGGATATTCTTCACCTGCTCTGCCCAACCGCCGTCGTTGGAGCGCATGACATTACTCCTGCGCGGCTCAGGCACCTTGTCGAACCCGCTTTCCGTGACCGTCAGCAATGTGCCGCTGCCAGCGGGTTCAAGCAGAAACTCGACCAATGTCCATTCCGGCACCGGTACGCCACTGTCCATCAACTGCTTGTCACCGCCAGTCGCAGGCCATTCAAAAGCGAAGCGTCTCATGGGCTCGATTGCAACGACCCGTGCTTCCCAGCGATATTCTTCAAAACCGGGATAGGTCATATGCCCTGTCGATGCCTGACCCGCGACAAAAGGCTGATCCAGGGCTACCTGGAACCAGGCTCCGAACTTTTCATGATTAATCAGCGCGTCCCAAACTCGTTCGACCGACGCGGCGATTTCTATGCTTTTACTGATAGAATCCACCATATAAGCAACCTCCAGGTTGCTTATATGCGTTTTGCTTCATGATATGCAACCATTTGGTTGCTTCTAGGCCCGGGCTTCTGTCGCTATCCCGGCGCTGTTATGCCGTAACGCCGTCAGTACGGTGTCGATGATCGCCGCCGCATCCAGCCGCGCGTCTGCATATTGCAGTTCCGGCTTGTCCTGATCCTGGAAAACATCCGGCAGGCGCAGCGTACGCAGCTTCAGGCCATTGTCGATCAGCCCCAGATCACTCGCCAGCGTCAACACATGGGCGCCCAAGCCCCCGATGGCGCCTTCCTCTACCGTCACGGCAACTTCGTGCGTGGTGAGCAGGCGACGGATCATCGTTTCGTCCAATGGCTTGGCGAACCGCAAATCCGCTACCGTGGTGGACAGGCCCTTCGCTTCCAGAGCTTCAGCGGCGCGCAGCGCTTCCTCCAGACGGGTGCCAAGTGACAATATGGCGACCTGTCGGCCGTCCCGGACGATTCGTCCCTTGCCGATCTCCAGCTTCTCGGGCGTCGCCGGTAACGGCACGCCCACGCCATTGCCACGTGGATAACGGACGGCGATCGGCCCGCTGTCATGAGTGGCGCAAGTGTGGACCATGTGGACCAGCTCTGCTTCGTCGGAAGCGGCCATAACGACCATATTTGGAAGCGTGGCGAGGTAGGTGATGTCGAAGCTGCCCGCATGGGTCGAACCGTCTGCACCCACCAGCCCGGCCCGATCGATAGCAAAGCGCACCGGGAGATTCTGGATCGCGACATCATGCACGACCTGGTCATAGGCGCGCTGGAGAAAGGTCGAATAGATCGCGCAGAAAGGCCGCATGCCCTGTGCCGCAAGCCCAGCAGCGAAGGTCACCGCATGCTGTTCGGCAATCCCCACGTCGAAGGAACGTTCAGGGAAAGCCTCCGCGAACTTGTCGAGACCCGTGCCCGACGGCATGGCAGCGGTAATCGCGCAGATAGTGCTATCGCGCCGGGCCTCGGCGACCAGGGCGTTGGCAAACACCGCAGTATAGCTGGGCGGCCCCGGAGGTGCCTTTGCTTGCGCCCCGGTGATGACGTCGAACTTTTGGACGCCATGATATTTGTCTGCTGCCGCTTCCGCTGGAGCGTAGCCTTTGCCTTTCTGGGTCACGACATGAACGAGGCACGGCCCTTCGGCGGCATCGCGAACATTTTCCAGAACGGGTATCAGCTGATCGAGATTATGGCCGTCGACAGGGCCAACATAGTAGAAGCCCAGTTCCTCGAACAAGGTCCCACCCATCGCCATGCCGCGGGCAAACTCATCGGTTTTGCGGGCGGCATTGTGGAGAGGGCGGGGCAATTTGCGCGCGAGCCGCTTGGCTAGGTCGCGCAGGCCCAGAAATTCGCGGCTCGATACCAGGCGCGCGAGGTAGGCGGAAAGGCCGCCAACCGGGGGGGCGATCGACATGTCATTGTCGTTCAGGATCACGATCAGCCTGTTTCCGGCCTCGCGCGCGTTGTTCATGGCTTCATACGCCATGCCCGCGGACATGGCGCCGTCGCCGATCACTGCTATGCCCTTGCCCGGCTTGCCTGCGAGCTTGCTGGCCACGGCAAAACCCAGTGCCGCGCTGATGGATGTCGAACTATGGGCCGCGCCGAAGGGGTCGTATTCACTTTCGGCCCGCTTGGTGAAGCCCGAAAGGCCGCCGCCCTGGCGAAGGGTACGGATGCGGTCGCGCCGACCGGTCAGGACCTTATGCGGATAGCATTGGTGGCCCACATCCCAGACCAGCTTGTCATTGGGCGTGTCGAAAACATAATGGATGGCGGTGGTGAGTTCGACCACTCCCAGCCCTGACCCCAGGTGGCCGCCAGTCACCCCGACGGCAGAAATCACCTCCTGCCGGAGTTCGTCGGCAAGCTGAGGAAGCTGCTCGGGCTTGAGCGTGCGCAGATCCGCGGGCCAGGTGACCTGGTCGAGCAGCGGCGTTGTGGGACTGTCATTCATTAAAGGCATAGACTCCCAAGCGCGCTAAGCCGTTCCTGACCAAAGCGCAACGCCTGCTTCATGCCACGCACTTGGCGCAGGTTCCGAGTATCTCGATCACGGGCCGTTCTGCCCGGAATCCTTGATGTTCCGCCACGGCGCGAACGTTGTTCGTCACCACATCGTTATCGACATGGGTCGCTTCCTTGCAGTTGCGGCAGACGAGGAAGATGCAATCATGATGGCAGCCCGGATGTGCGTTGGCGATATAGGCGTTCGCGCTTTCCACGCGCATGGCAATGTTGTTCGCCACGAACAGGTCGAGGATACGATAGACGCTGTTCGGCGCCACTCGCTTTCCGCGAACCTTGGAGACGCTGTCGGCAATGTCATAGGCCGACGTCGGCTTTTCTTCGGCGGCGAGCGCATCGAATATCGCAGCGCGCATGGGCGTCCACTGCTCGTTCTGCGCTTCCAGCGCGTTGCGGGCTGCGTCGGCCAGGCTTGCGCCAGTGGGTTCGTGATGATGATGGTGTTCGGCCATATGGGTCAATCTATGCGTGGGCGGGTTTGGGGGCAAGGGCGGCCTGTCAGCCGCGCCAATAGGCCCAAGCCGCCCACAACCAACCCGCAATCATCAACGTGCCACCAATAGGCGTCACGGCGCCCAGCCAACGCGGACCTCCCATGGCCATGGCATAGAGGGTGAACGCGAAGATCGCGGCACCCGCCAGAAGCAGCAACGCCGGGCCGCGCGCGCCATTGGCCAGCGTCAGCGCGGCAACCGCGTGGATCAACTGATATAAGCCGCCAGTCCGCAACCATTCAGCCGCTTCGTGGCTGGATGCGCCATGGGCACCGAAAGCGCCAGCAGCGATGGCGAGTGCTGCTGAAAGCGAGGCCAGGACCGGGATCATGCGTTTTCCTCTTCTTCTCCCCGAGCCATCAGGCGCATCCGCCTGCCGGGCCTGAACATCAGTTCCTTGGCGGCCAGCAACGTTCCTTGCTCGCCCTGGACCGTCAGCCGCTGATCGTCATTTTCACGATATTTGCGTTCAACCTCTTCTATTTCCGCCTGTGGCACGCCCAGCGTGTCCATCGCCTGGATCCCCATGCAAATGGCGGATTCGAAAACCTCACGAACCACTCCCGCAAGATCCATGTCTTTCAATGCGAGCAACTGCCGCCGATCGAAGGCGCGAACGAGCAGTGCGGCCTGAGGGAATGCCTCGGCGATAGGTTCCAGTATCCGGCTGTCCAGCGACGGATCATCATGGCAGAAAGCGATCAAGCGGGCTTCCTCGGCTCCGGAACGGCGGAGCAAATCGATTCGCGTGCCATCGCCATAATAGACTTTCATGTCGAACCGGCTCGACACCTCGATCTGGGCGGGCTTCTTGTCGATCAGTACGACCTCGAACCCGTGCCCCATCAGCATCTGGGCGACAGTTTGTCCGAAACGCCCATAGCCCACGATGATCGCGGTTCCGCGCGTTGCCTCGTCCGGGCCGACGGGGTTCTGCTGACCTTTCGGCTGCGCGAACTCCAGCCTTCGGGCAAAGAGCATGAGAAATGGGGTCGTGGCCATGGAAAAGGTCACAATCGCGCTGAACAGGCTGGCGCCCTGAGGGGCTATCAAAAGGGCGTTTTGCGCCTGAGCGAAAAGAACAAAGCCGAATTCGCCGCCCTGGCTGAGTAACAGGCCCGCGCCGATCGCCTGCGTCCATTCCATGCCGAACAGTCGGGCAAGGCCGGTGATCAGCAATGCCTTGGTCATGACGAGCATCGCCGCCATCCCGATGACGAACAAGGGGTTCGCCGCGACGGCATGCAAATCCAGCACCATCCCGACCGCGAGGAAGAACAGACCCAGCAGGATCGATCGGAATGGTTCTACATCCGCTTCGATTTCATGCCGATAGGGGGAGTCGGCCAACATCACGCCTGCGACGAACGCGCCCAGCGCCGTGGACAGGTGAAGTGCATGCATGAGGGCAGCGGCGGCAAGAACCGTGAACAATCCGACTGCCACGAACAATTCACGCTCGCCCAACCGCCCCACTAGCTGAAGCAGAGGGCGCAGGATGAAACGACCAGCCAGTACCAGTCCTGCGATGGCAGCAACCGTGTAGCCCGCAAGCTGGATGCCTGGAGGGCCTCCAACATCCGCGGGGTTGCGTGACAATGCCGCCACAATGGTGATTAGCGGGACGATCGACAGATCCTGAAAAAGCAGGATCGAAAAGACTTTCTCCCCAAAAGGAGAGTTGATGCGTCCACTGCTTTTAAGGCTGGGCAGAACCTGTGCCGTGGAAGACAGCGCCAGGGGGAGGCCGAGCGCGATAGCTGCGCCCCAGGTGAAGCCGGTCGAAAAATAGATGATCGCGGTCAAAGCCAAACCGCACATCACCACTTGGGCAAGGCCGAGGGCGAAGATGTCTCGCTTCAGGCGCCAGAGCCGTGCCGGATGAAGTTCAAGGCCGACGAGGAAAAGCAGCAGGACGATGCCGATTTCCGCGATCGCCAGCTTCGATTCCGCCCCGCCTACAAGGCCAAGACCTTGTGGGCCGACCAACGCCCCGGCAACCAGATAGCCCAGCACTGCGCCAAGGCCGAAACGGCGAAACAGCATGACGAACAGCACCGCCGCCCCCAGCAGGATTACGCCTTCAGACAGCAGGAGGTCGGTTGCGTTGAGGGGCGCGTGCGCCGCCGCCGCAGGGGGAGTAGGCATCAGGCCTCCGCCGCGCGTGCGGCTTCTGCCACCGCCTCGAAACTAAGCCGGATGGAGGCGTGACGCGCCGGATATCCACGGGCTGGAGCGAGGACGGTCAACCCCGGCCAGAAATTCAGATCATCGCCTTCGCCAGCGAGATACGCAGTCAACTTGTCTCGCGCGGTCTCGAGTTCGGCTGCTGTCAGGCCAATTGCCTGAGCCGACATAAGCGCAGCCGAAGCCTGGCCGAGTGCGCAGGCTTTAACGTCCAGACCTAGCTCGACCAGCTTCCCGCCTTCCATTCTTACGTCTGCTGTCACTCGCGATCCGCAAGTGGGCGATCGTTTTTCTACGGTTGCCTGCGGCTGTGCCAGTCGCCGGTGATGCGGGATGCTGGCGGCTAGGCGCAATATGTCCTTGTTGTAGAGGGGGGCGCTCATACTTCCCCTGTAGGACAGCTAGGCCGCCTGAGAAAGGCCGCAGATATCATCGGTAGATTATTCGCAGTTTGGCTGCGGCATTGGCGGCATGTCGTCGCGCCGTGGCATGCCGCCAGCCCAGCTCACCCGTCAATCACGTCAAGGTTCCTGGTCTCCATCGGTCGGCTGTGTCGGCACGATCCGCGGCGGCGGCGTAGCCGGGACGGCGGGGGAGGGTGGCGCTTCAGGCTGGCCGATGGGCAGGCGCAGCTGATTGGGGCCTATGTTGACCGACACCCCGTCCTCATCGACACCCAGGCTCATATTGCCCAGGCCCCCTTCCACCGTCACATTGGCGATTGCGTTGACGAGGTCGCTATCCTGTTGTTCGGGCGGTGTTTCGACAGGTTCGTTGATTGCTCCGGCCATGAAGTTTCGCCAGATGCGCGCAGGAACGCCGCCGCCTGCCGCGCCGCCGGGGAGTGGGGCATTATCATCATTGCCGATCCAGACGGCCGTCACCAGCCCACCGGCATAACCGACGAAGATCGCGTCACGGCTATCCTGAGTGGTTCCCGTCTTGCCGAATGTGCTGGTGCGAAGTGCCGCTGCGCTGCCCGTTCCCCGGTTTGCGGCTGACGACAACAGATCGCGGATCATTTCAAGCTGATCCTGGCTGAAGTGACGCTGACGGCTCATCAGTCGGCCGAACCACCCCTGTTCTTCCGGAGGCAGGCCGTGGGCGATGACGGGATAGGCACCCGCAGCCACGGTGGCATAAGCCTGCGCCAGCTGGATGAGCGGAATTTCGGACGTGCCCAGCGCAAGGCTGAGATCTTCTGTCAGCGGTGCCGTGATGCCCAGGTCGCGCGCGACCTTTATGACAGTGTCGACGCCCACCTTTTGTGTCAATCTGACTGCCGCCACATTGCTCGACGCCGCGAATGCCTGACGCAATGTGATGCGGCCGCGATATTTGCCGCCGTGGTTGGCGGGCCGATAGGTCCCGCTGGTGATCGGCGTGTCCTCGATAAAATCCTCCGGCGTCATTCCGGATCGGAATGCGGCCAGATATACGAAGAGCTTGAAGGTCGATCCGGGCTGCCGCTTTGCCTGCACGGCCCGGTTGAAGCTGCTCGCGCGATAATTTTTGCCGCCGACCATGGCCACCACACTGCCGTCGGGCTTCATCGCCACCAGAGCTGCTTCGGCTTGGCCTAGAGGCGCTCGGCGGATGGCGGCTTCGGCAAGGCGCTGGATCCGCCAGTCGAGCGTCGTTGGAACAGTCTGCGCTCCATAAACGGCGCCCGCACGGTCCCGCGCCTCGGGCAGCACCCAGTCGGCGAAATAGGTGCCGGTGGTCGGATCGGGTGTTTCGCGCACGTCCAGCCGCGCTGGGCGCAGCCCATTGCGTTCGGCCTTGCTGATATAGCCAGCGTCCACCATCGCCTGCGTCACCAGGGCGGCGCGCTCCCGTGCTCCTTTCAGATTTGTAGTCGGCGCGAGGCGAGAGGGCGCCTTCAGCAATCCCGCAAGCATCGCGGCCTGCGGAATAGTGAGCCGTTCGGGCTGGCGGCTGAAATAATGCAGCGAAGCCGCGCGCAATCCATAGACATTGTCACCGAAATAGACGTTCGACAGATAGCGTTCGAAAATCTGATCCTTGGTCAGCCATGCTTCCAGCCAGAAGGCAATAAGCGCCTCCCGCGCTTTTCGCCCGAACGTTCTGTCGCTGGAAAGGAACACACCCTTGGCAAGCTGCTGGGTGATGGTGCTCCCTCCCTGCGACGAACCGTCCGACCATAGGTTGTGCCAGGCGGCTCGTACTATACCTCGCGGATCGACGCCCCAATGGCTGTAAAAGCGCCTGTCTTCGATCGCCATGAAAGCTTGAGGCACATGTTTGGGCAGATCCGCCATCGAAACGGGGCGATCGATTATCGCGCCGCGCCGGGCGATGAGATGGCCGTCGGCCGACATGAGGCTGACGCTTGGTGGCGCGATCGGCTTCAACGATCGAGAAAGCGGCGCGGTGACTGCCAGCCAGGCTATCACGAGCATCAGCAGTGCGAGCAGTCCAGCGATGATCCATCCTGTGACATGCAACCGCCTTCGCCATGGCGTGGATGGAGCGAAGGCGCTGGGCGGCCCTGCTCCGAACTCGCGGGGTGGCTGATCGGGCTGAGGCGCGGGCAGGGGATCTTTCATTGGCTCCAGCATGCTGTATTATCAGATTGATACAGTCAATAGCGTCCTGTCTCGGGACACTCTCGGGTTAACCACGATAATGGGTGGCCGAAATGGTGAATCAGGCGTTAACTCGATGTCATGCGAACGCGTCCGCTTATCCTTACGAACGAAGCTGCCCATCATCCCTTTCGTCAGCGGCTGCCTCGTCACGTCCTGAAGGTGGAGGACGCTTCGGCCTTTAACTCAGACGAGAGTGACTGGAAGCTGTTTGTCCTGAGCTTCTGCGCATTTTTTACGGCCTTCTACAGCTTCATCTTCTGATCTGGAGTCCTCAGTCGCAGGCTTTGTGAAGCGTCCATGCGATCCATGCGCAGGGGAGGCATAGCGCCGCCACCAGCAAAAGCTGGTCGATGACAGACATGCCTGCGATGCTGAGGCCAATGGCAAAAAATGATCCCAGAACCATGGCCCCTGAATTGACGATGTTGTTAGCGGCTACGGTGCGGGCAGCCTCGCACTTTTCGACCGTCGTCGTGAGGAACGCGTAAAGCGGCACCACGAACATGCCGCCGAATGTCGCAACACCAAGCAGGCAGGCCGATAATGCTAGCGCCAGGGGATGGGCCAGGAAGCCCTTGAGCGAAAGCATCGCGCCGCTTCCGTCAGGCGTCCATAGATCACACACAATGTGAAACGCGACGATGCACAGGCCCATGCCAATAACGGACGCGGGTGCGTAACGCGCTGATACATGCCCCTGTAGCAGCCGGTTGATCGCAATCGATCCAATTGCGATGCCCACGGAAAAGATCGCTAGGAACAAGCTGGCCACTGACTTGTCCGCCGCCAGCACATTTTTGACGAGCGGCGGGAACTGGATGAACAGGATTGAGCCGACGGCCCAGAAGACGCTGATTGCCATGATGGCCAGATAGAGGCGCCGGATATGCATTGTACCCCGCACCAGCGCGATCGATGACCGGATGATGTGGAAGTCGATCGGCTGCCTTTCTAGCAACGAAGGCGCGGGCGGAACTTCCCGGCCTGCCACATAACCGATCGCAGCGGTCACGACGATGCCGATGGCTGCGACTTCCACGGGAATCAGGCCCGCGAGGATCGTTCCGGCAAGTATGGCGATATAAGTTCCAGCCTCTACCAGGCCTGTGCCGCCAAGCACTTCGTCATCATGCAGGTGCTGAGGCAGGATGGCGTATTTGATCGGGCCGAAGAAAGTGGAATGGACGCCCATCGCAAAGAGTGCGCAAAGCAACAGCGGAATGGCCACGCCATGGATCGCTATGCCGCTCCAGATTAGCCCCAGGCCAATGGCGCCCACCAGCATTATGGCGATCTCGGCTGCTTTTACATATCGTATGATGACGGCCTTGTCCCGCTGATCGGCGAGTTGGCCGGACAGCGCGGACAGAAGGAAAAATGGCAGGATGAATATGCCCGTCGCCAATGCGCTGAACCAGGTTTCCGACCGTTCGTCATTATAGACGCTGTACACGACGAACAGCACCATCGCATTTTTGAACAGGTTGTCGTTAAAGGCCCCGAGCAATTGAGTGATGAAAAGCGGCAGGAAACGTCGCTTGTTAAGGAGCCTGAGTGAGGCTTGCATAGGCAAGAAGGTCTTCTTCGCTGTGGACGAGCGGAGCGCGGTCTAGCGGCTGCCGCGTCGGCTGTCCAACGCATCCGGATGAGAAGCGGTCGAGCCCCTCATCACGGCTGCTTGTGCTATGCGGCGGACTGTGGCAGTCCGCCGCCATGCTGACGCTGCCCAATCTGCTGACGCTTTCGCGGATACTGACCGTCCCGTTGCTTGTCGCGTTGCTCTGGCCCGCAGAGGTCGGTGCTCGCTGGACGACCGGCTATGCCTTTGCCTTTGGGCTTTATTGTTTGATGGGCATCACGGACTATTTCGATGGCTATCTGGCGCGAGCCCAAGGAACCGTTTCGAAGCTGGGCGTCTTTCTGGATCCCATCGCCGACAAGATCATGGTTGGCGCAGTCATCTTGATGTTGGCCGCCACTCGGGACATCGCGGGTATTCACATTGCTGCCGCCATGATCATTCTACTGCGTGAAATCGCCGTGTCAGGGCTGCGGGAGTTTTTGGCAGGACTTCAGGTTTCCGTGCCGGTGTCCCGCTTGGCCAAATGGAAAACCACCTTTCAACTGATAGCCTTGGGCGCACTGATCCTGGCGGGCGCGGTGCCCGAATTTCCCTTGGTTCAGTTGCTGGGTATCGTGACCCTGTGGGCCGCAGCAATACTGACTTTGATCACCGGTTGGGACTATCTGCGGGTCGGTATCAAGCATATGGACTGATGCGTGGATAAACTCGAAATCCTCTATTTCGCTTGGGTGCGAGAAATCATCGGCTGCGATGGTGAACAGGTCGATCGGCCTGACGCCGATATGAGTGTCGCAAATTTGATTGCGCAGCTTGCGGAACGTGGAGGCCGCTATGCTGAGGCGTTCGGTGATACTGGGCGGCTGCGCGCAGCGTTGGATCAGCGTTTTGTGCCACTCGAAACGTTGATCGGGCAAGCGAAGGAACTGGCGATCTTTCCCCCGGTCACTGGCGGATGAACCGCGTTGCCATCCAGACGGAGGATTTCGACGTGGGCGCCGAGCTGGCCATGCTGGAAGCCGCCGGAGGTGGGGGCGTTGCCAGTTTCACAGGGGTCGTGCGCGGCGACAACGCGCTAGTTTCACTCGAGCTTCAGCATTATCCGGCGATGACGGCAGCTCAGGTCGGGCGAATAGTCGACGAAGCGACCGCGCGTTGGCCACTTTTGGCCGTGCGCGTGATCCATCGCTTTGGAAAGCTCAAGCCAGGCGAACACATCGTTTTTGTCGGCACGGCCTCGCGTCATAGGGCGGCCGCGCTGGAAAGTTGCGCCTTTCTGATCGATTGGCTGAAGTCTGACGCGCCCTTTTGGAAGAAGGAGCATTTTGCCGATGGGGCGGCCGCCTGGGTGGAGGCGCGCGTTGAGGATGAGGCGAAGGCGCGCGATTGGACCCGCTGAAAATCAGGCGGCTACGCTGGATTGCGGCAAATCGGCGGCATCGCGCAGAAGTTCGGCGAGCAGGCGAAATTCCTTTTCCCTCGGACTATTCTTGCGCCAGACCAAAGCAATGTCACGGTGCGACCGGTCGGATCGCAGAGGTCGTACGGCGATCTGCGTATGATCCAATATACCGCCCGTAATGGCCATTTCCGGCATGATCGTCATACCAAGGCCATTATCGACCATCTGAACCAGCGTATGGAGGGAGGTGCCCATCATCATCGCGCTCGAACGGATTTCGGGGCGGTTGCACGCGGCAAGAGCATGGTCCTTCAGACAATGACCATCTTCCAGTAATAGCAGCTTTGTTTCATCGATCATGTCAGGCGCCACCCACTCGGGCGGGTCGCGTGGATCATCTTGAGGAAATGCGACATATAGCCGGTCCTGGAACAGCAGTTCGCTGTCCAGCTCCCCGGTGGGAAAGGGTAGGGCAAGGAGGACACAGTCCACGTGGCCGTGACGAAGTGACTCGATCGCCGTCTGCGTCGTCTCCTCCCGCAGGTAAAGCTTGAGTTCGGGCCTGTCCGCTCTCAGGCGGGGGAGCAGGCGGGGCAACAGGAAGGGCGCGATCGTCGGGATGACGCTCATGCGCAACTCGCCGGTGAGCGGCTTGCCCGAGGCTTCGGCGATGGCCGCAAGTTCCTCCGCTTCGCGCAGAACGCGATGCGCTTTCTCCACGATACGGTCGCCGAGAGCCGTGAAGCGCACCACCCTTCGCGTCCGTTCAACCAGCGTCACGCCGATCAGCGATTCCAGTTCGCGGATACCCGCCGAAAGCGTGGATTGCGTGACATAGCAGCTGTCGGCTGCCTTGCCGAAATGCCCATGCTGCTTCAGCGCAACAAGATATTGCAGCTGTTTCAGCGTGGGCATGTAACTCGACATCGATCGCCTTTCTCGATTAGAAAGCCGAAGATAAGAGCGTCACCCGATATATCCAAGCCATTTGGCTACGCCGAACAGGGATGTAAGCGTCAGGATTGTACCAACCGCTGTGAATAGCATCCGGGGTGCGACGTGACGGGCAAGCATTGCGCCAAAGGGTGCCGCTATTATGCCTCCGAGCAACAGACCGACGGTGTAGGTCGTGAAAGCCTCCCAGCCCAGATGGAGCATGAAGGTGAGGCTGATCGCCAGCGTCAGCACGAACTCGACGGTGTTGACCGTGCCGATCGTGTGACGAGGACTGGAGCCTTGGATAAGGAGGTTCGAAGTAACGATCGGCCCCCAGCCGCCGCCGCCCGAGGCGTCCATGAAACCGCCGACGAGGCCAAGCGGCGCCACCCACTTCGGGTCTCGTGGATGAGGTGGCAGATGAAAGCCGCGCCAGATCAGATAAACGCCGATTGCGGTCAGGTAGAGTTGAACGAAAGGTTTGATCACTGATCCGTCGATGTTCGAAAGAATGTAGGCTCCCGTCACGCCGCCAATGACGCCGGGAATGATGAGGCGTGAAAATAGCCGCCAATCCACGTTCCGGTGGGCGATGTGGCTTATGGCTGAGACAGCGGTCGTGAAAGTTTCGGCGGCGTGTACGCTGGCGGACGCTCTGCTTGGCGGCACGCCCAATGCGAGAAGCAGGGTGCTGGAAATCACGCCGTACGCCATTCCCAAAGCCCCATCGATCATCTGGGCTCCGAAACCGATCAGGATAAAGGGTAGAAGTTCGCTGAGATGAGCGAGGACGGGATCGGTCATTCAAAGGCCCCTGTTGATTGTCTACCGCATTGCTTGGTATATCATAGCTCTCCAAGAAACATTCTGTTTTATGGTCAGAAGCCGAAATAGCCACGCATCTGGAAAATGGATTCTCGCGGGCCTATGTAATGGCCTTCGGTTTTCAGGGGCCGCTGCATGCTGCGCAATCTTATTGGTTATTTGGACTCGGTCAAATCGCGTGACCCGGCTCCGCGCTCGCGGGCTGAAATCCTCCTGTACCCGGGGGTTTGGGCTCTTGGGTTTCATCGCGTTGCGCACAGGCTCTACGGCCTTCGGCTCTATTTCATGGCGCGCGCGGTCAATCATTTTTCCCGCTTTCTCACCGGCAACGACATCCATCCCGGTGCGCGCATCGGCAAGCGGTTCTTCATTGACCATGGCTTCACAGTGATTGGTGAAACGGCTGAAATCGGTGACGATGTCACTCTTTATCAGAATGTGACACTTGGCGGCACCGATCCCGCGAACGGCATTGCAGGCAAGCGGCACCCGACCCTGGCCGATGGGGTCATCGTCGGATCGGGCGCTCAGGTGCTTGGTCCTGTATATGTCGGCGCGCGGGCGCGCGTGGGTGCCAATGCGGTGGTCACGAAAAATGTGCCCGATGGCGCAACCATGGTCGGTATTCCGGCTCGGCAAATGGTTGTCGATGTCACCGCTTATCAGCGCGAATTCCTGCCCTATGGTACGCCCTGTAGCGACTGCCATGATCCGGAAAAATATAAGCTGGAACAGCTTCAGCAGGAAGTCGAGCAATTGCAGAAGCGATTGGCAGAGCTGCTAGAGCAGCGACAGGAAGGGTCTCATGAGCCTCATGATGACGACATTCCCTTGTTTCAGGAGCGTGGGCGCGCCTGATGAGCAATGTGACCCCGTTCCCATCTCAAGCCAATCCGATGGGGCAGACGGGGTTCGACCGACTGGAATTGCAACGCATCATGGATCTTTATGGCCGGATGGTGTCCGCCGGTCATTGGCGTGACTATGCGATTGATCTTGGCCATGACGCAGCAGTTTTTTCCGCCTTTCGGCGGGCCGCCGAACGCCCGGAATATCGCATCGAGAAGCGGCCTTCGCTCCGTCACCGGCAAGGAATGTGGGCGCTGATCGGGGAGGCCGGGAGCATCCTAAAACGAGGTGCTGAACTTCAGGGCATTCTTGCGCCCGTCGAACGCAGATTGCTTAAGATTGTGCGCGATTAGCGCTGTTTCTGATTGCGAGTGTCCGATATCGCGAAGACCAAAGGTGGCCGCCGATAAGGGGTGCCAGAGCCAATGACGAATAAGGCCGATTGATGACTTTGCCGAAGCTGCTTGAAGATCGTTTATCCCTGCCGCTGATAGCGTCTCCGATGTTCATCGTGTCCCAGCCCGCGCTTGTGATCGCGCAATGTCGCGCTGGCATCGTGGGCTCATTTCCTTCGCTCAACGCACGGCCTTCAGGCGTGTTCGAAGAGTGGCTTCAACTTCTCCGCCGGGAGTTGACTGAGGATGACGCGCCTTTCGCGGTCAACCTTATCGTTCACAAGACAAATGCCCGGTTGGAGGAGGATCTGGCTCTCTGCGTGCAATATCGCGTCCCGATCGTGATTACCTCGCTGGGCGCTCGCGCCGACGTCAACGAAGCGGTCCACAGTTACGGTGGCCTTGTGTTTCACGATGTCATCAACAACATGTTCGCGAGGAAGGCGATCGAAAAGGGGGCAGACGGCCTGATTGCGGTTGCCGCGGGGGCAGGAGGCCATGCTGGCACATTGTCGCCGTTCGCGCTGGTTGAAGAAATCCGCGCATGGTTTGACGGCCCTTTGATCCTGTCAGGTGCGATCTCAACCGGCCGAGCGATTGCCGCTGCCCGCATGATGGGGGCCGATCTGGCCTATATGGGTTCTGCTTTCATCGCGACGGAAGAAGCGAACGCCGACCCCAAATATAAGCAAATGATCGTAGACAGTAGCGCGGCGGACATCGTCTATTCGGATCACTTCACCGGCGTTCATGGCAATTATCTGAGACCGAGCATTACGGCAGCCGGGCTTGACCCCGACACGCTGGCGAATGCCGCCGGCATGGATATCGCCGCTATGGCGGAGGATGAGAAAAAGGCCTGGCGCGACATTTGGGGGGCGGGCCAGGGCATTGGCGCGGTCGAGAAAATTCAGCCCGCCGCTTCATTCATAGAGCAATTGAAGGCGCAGTACCGTGCTGCCATTATAGCCTTTCAGTCACAGGAAGGCGCGTAGTTCAGTAAGGAATGCGTCAAACCGGTCGTGGTGCAACCAGTGTCCGGCTTCACCAAATTCCACCAGTCGCGCATCACGGAAGTGCGCTGCCCTGCCGTCGTTCACCGGATTCGATGCCCAGCTGTCCAGACCCAAGCAAAGGAGTACGGGGCAGTGAACCCGCGACCAGAACTGCGGTAGATCATCCCCGACCATGTCTTGCGGCGGCGTTTGGCGAAGATATGGATCGAACTTCCAATCATAGCTGCCATCTTCATTTCGGTTTACGCCATGAACCGTCAGGTGCAGCGCTTGTTCTCCTGACAGGTGATCGTTCCGTTCCCGCATGCGCGCGACTGCCGCTTCGAGCGTGGGATAGTGACGCGGCTGCCTGCGAGCGCTCGCGCGGCGCTGCTCGATCCATTCGCGCCAGCGATCGGGTGCGGGATGGGCTGCCCTGTCCTTAAGCCTGTCGGGGGAAAGGCCCAGCCCCTCGATCGCGACCAGGCGGTCGACGCGCTCCGGGAAGAGCCCCGCATAGCGCAACGCGATAGACCCTCCCAACGAATGGCCCACCAGAACAACCTTGTCCCGCCCAACCTGCTCCACTAGCTGGGCGAGGTCATAGACGAAGTCCGCCGTCAGATAGGTGCCTTCGGTAGACCATGCGCTGTCGCCATGGCCCCGAAGATCAGGAACCACGACATGGAAGTCACGCGCGAGTGCCCGGGCCGTCCAATCCCAACTACGCGCATGATCCAGGGCGCCATGCAACAGGATCAAGGTGGGAGCGGAGCGGTTCCCCCAATCCACATAATGCAGGCGAGTGCGCAGCGAAGTGAAGAAATGTGATGTCGGGCTTAGGGTGGCGACGTTGTCCGGACATTCGCCAAGCGGGCTGGCAAAATTTGGGGTGATATTCATGTCCTCGGGAGCACTCCGCGATTCTGGACGGCCAGCATCATAACTTAATCATTATAGCAGCATTTTTGAGAAAATTGATGGTGATAGTGAGCGGGGTGCCCGCTCTTAGCGTACCAAAGTGGGAGATGCTGAAGAAATGATTGGGTCGATCAAAAGCCTTCTGATCGCCCAAACGGAATCACCCGGTCAGCGGCCCGATCATGATGGGCCAAGGCCACCATGCGCGCTAGATCGGCCTGTTTGAATGGCTTGTCGAGCCTCAGCCGTTTTGTGGCGCCGGTGGGCAGTTCAGCATATCCCGTGATGATGATGACGGGCAAGCCGGGATGGCTTTCAGTCAGGGCGTCTGCCAGTTGCGCTCCCGTCATATGGGGCATTGCGTGGTCGGTGATGACAAGATCCACGTCACCCTCTGTCAGCATTCGTAGAGCATCAACTGCTGACCCTGCCTGAAATACGGTATGTCCCAATTCCTCGAGCATGCCCGCCGTGTTTGTGAGAACCAAGTCATCGTCATCGACTGCCAATATGACGAGCGGCTGATCTGTGGGCTCAACGATGGTCGGACTTTGGCACTCGTCCTCCTCCGCGTCGATCTCATCAGCAGCCACTGGGAGCCAGAGCGAGACAGTCGAGCCCTGTCCCGGCTCGCTTGAGATGATCAGCGACCCGCCGCACTGCTGGGCAAAGCCGTGGACCATGGAAAGGCCGAGGCCGGTGCCCTTGCCTACGCCTTTGGTGGTGAAGAACGGCTCACGAGCCCGAGCGAGGGTATGTTCATCCATGCCTTCCCCCTCGTCGATGACCGAAAGGCGGACATAATGGCCACAGGGTAAATCAGGCCGTTGTTCGGCCGTAAGATGAGCCTCGGCACCTTCGACAATGATCCGGCCTCCGTCCGGCATCGCATCGCGAGCGTTCACGGCAAGGTTGAGCAGCGCCAGTTCCAGCTGCGCTGGGTCCGCATGCGCGGCGCTGAGGGACAAGGGAAAACGAGTCTCTATTGTCACAGTGGAGCCCAAGGTCGATTTCAGCAGCCCGGCCATGTTTCGCACCAGGGCGATGCAATCGATGCTGGCCAGTTTCAACTCCTGGCGCCGGGCAAAGGCTAGCATGCGCTGGGTCAAGATGGCCCCGCGATCGGCCGCGGTCATCGCATTGTCGATATAGCGCGAAATGTCGGCTCCGGTTTGCAGCCGCTGCCTTGCAAGGTCCAGGCTTCCCATGATGACGGCGAGCAGATTGTTGAAATCATGAGCGACCCCGCCCGTCAGCTTGCCGATGGCGTCCATCTTCTGCGATTGAAAAATGGCTTCGCGCGCTTCTTCCAGTGCCAGTTGAGATTCCCGTCGCTCGGTTAGATCACGCGTGATCTTGGCAAAACCTATGAGGTGGCCCATGGGATTGCGAATGGCGTCGATGACGACGTTGGCCCAAAAGCGCGACCCGTCCTTGCGAATGCGCCATCCTTCCGCTTCAAAACGCCCTTCTCGGGTTGCTGTTTCAAGAGCGCGGGATGGTATCCCGGCCATGCGGTCTTCTTCCGAATAGAAGCGGGAGAAATTCTGGCCCAGTATCTCGTCTGCGGTGTATCCCTTGAATCGCTCTGCGCCCGCGTTCCAGCTTGTGATGGTGCCCACGGGGTCGAGCATATAAATCGCATAGTCGGTGACGCTTTCCACCAGCAGGCGGAAGCGCTCTTCGCTTGCCCGTAGCGCTTCATCGGCCACCCGCCGTTCCGTCAGGTCGCGCGTCACCTTGGCAAAGCCAATCAACTTGCCTGCGGGGTCGCGGATGGGGTCGATGACGACGCTTGCCCAGAAGCGCCCGCCATCCTTGCGCACGCGCCATCCTTCGGCTTCGAACCGCCCTTCGTGTTCCGCTGTTTCGAGCGCAAGGGCAGGGATGCCCGCCGCCTGATCTTCCGGGGTGTAGAAGCGGGAGAAATGTTGGCCGACAATCTCTTCGGCCTCATATCCCTTGAACCGGCGCGCTCCTGCGTTCCAACTAACGATCGTGCCATTGGTTGAGAGCATGTAGATCGCGTAATCAGTAACGCTCTGGACAAGCAATTCGAAGCGGTTTCCAGAGTCCTCCGGCGCCGCCGTGTTCATAAGTTCCCCATTAAGTTATTGTATCTTATCAAAACAGACAAACACCCCGAATGGTTCATCGTTCCGTTGGTGAGCTGTCAATCTACCACCCAGCCTATATCGCTCTATTAACTAAAGCATATTTTTGAGGGGTTTGAGGAAAAGAGTCCACGCGGGGAGCTTTTCAGCGGGGCTGAGTGAGATCGTTGACCTTCGCCGGATCAGCCGCTAATCCCGGCGACGTCGCGGGTGTAGCTCAATGGTAGAGCTTTTGCTTCCCAAGCAAGTGACGAGGGTTCGATTCCCTTCACCCGCTCCATTTCTGCATCAGCCGACCTGCCGCTTGGCGAGCTTTCGTGCCAAAGTCCGGCGATGCATGCCGAGGCGGCGCGCTGCTTCGGATATGTTGAAGTCGCTGTCCTTTAACACTTCATGAATATGTTCCCACTCTAGGGTCTTGATCGATGTCGGACGAGGGGCGAGGGGCGTTGATGGGTCGCCCGTCGATCGGGCGAATGCTGCTTCGATGTCATCCGTGTTTGAGGGCTTGGCGAGATAATGCGAGGCGCCGAGTTTGATCGCCTCGACAGCGGTCGCGATGCTTGCAAAGCCGGTCAGGACGACGATCAGCATGTCGGGATCATGGGCATGAAGCGTCTGGACGCAAACCAGGCGGACTCAGATGCGAGCTTGAGATCGACTACTGCATAGTGGGGACGGTGTTTCTCGAGCAGGGCGAGAAGGGTGGCATGATTGTCAGCGGTCAGGACCTGATAACCGCGCCGTTCAAAGGAGCGCTTGAGCGTTCTGGCGAAGGCTTCGTCATCCTCGACAAGGACCAGCAGCCGGTCATCCTCCATTGGGCAACTCCTCTTCGAAGGCGACTGTGCTGAGCGGGAGGCGGAGCAGGATGAGTGCGCCGCCGTCTGCGCCATTGCTGGCAGAGACGTTGCCGCCGAGTTTTCGGACCACGTTTACGACCAGGAAGAGGCCGAGACCGCTGCCTTGCTTGCCCTTGCTGGAGCGGTAGGGTTTGCCGAAGTCCGCGAGCATTTGTTCGCTGAAGCCCTTGCCATTGTCGCGGACGGCGATGTTGAGCGAGTTGCTGTCGCGACCAACGAGCAGGTCGATGTAGGTGGCGCCTGCTTCGCGGGCGTTGTCGAGCAGGTTTGTGATGGCTTGGCGGATGACGGGATCGGCGATGATGCGGGGATAATCGTGGGGGCCGAAATCGCAGCGGAGGGGGATGGTGGGGTTGGCGGAGCGCCAGCTTTGGGCGATTTCAAGAATGAAATCGCGAATTGGCGTGACTTTTGGAGCTTCGCCTCGGGCTTCGCCGGAGGAAATGAGAATGCCTGTCAATATCTGTTTGCAGCGTTGGACGGCTGCCTGCATCTCGCCGACTTCCTCGAGAAGGGACGGGTGCGCGGTGATCTCGGGCATGTGGCGCCAGTCGCCCAGCACGACGGCGAGCTGGGAGAGGGGGGTGCCGAGTTCATGAGCGGCGCCTGACGCGAGAAGGCCCATGCGGACGATATGTTCTTCCTCAGCCGCCTGTTGGCGCAATTGGGCGAGATAGGCTTCGCGGGCCTGGAGGTTGCGGGTCACCCGGCTCATGAAGAGGACGAGCAGCACTGCGATCATGGCAAGGCAAATCCAGGTGCCGAGGATGTGGAGGTCGAAAAGGCGGCCCTCCAGCGCGTCCGTAAGCTCCAGCGGCCGATAGACAAGGGACAGCAGGGCGGCGCAGAGCAGCGATAGAAGGACGATGCCCCAGATGCTCCAGCGATCGAGCAGCACCGCGCCCAGCGCGACCTGAAGCAGGTAGAGGGCGATGAAGGGATTGGTCGCGCCGCCGCTGAGATACAGTTGGGTTGTCAGCAAGAGCACGTCGAAGACCAGCGCCAGGAACAGCTCGATATGCGCAACGTCGGTACGGCGGCGCAGCGTTGCGAAGGTGGCGATATTCACGGCTGCGCCGATCGAGGCGACCAGCAGCATGGCGGCGACAGGTAAGCTGATCCCCATGCCCCAATGCACGAAGAGGATCGTCGCGACCTGTCCGGCGATCGCGATCCAGCGAAGCTGGGCGAGCAGCGCCATATTCTTGCGCCCGGCCGCGTCCGCTGGCCATTGGCTGGGCAGCAGGCGGGCGCCGGTGGAAAGCCACCGCTTCAAGACCGTCTTTCCTTCCATTCATGGCGCATGACGAAGATGTAGGCGCCAGCCGCCATCGCCGCCAGCGTGAACCATGTGAGGGCGTAGGAAAGATGGCTGTTGGGGAAGGTAAGGACGGTGAGGCCGCCTATGGGAAGGGATGCTGGCGGGCCGTTGCGTTCGGCGTCGATGAAATAATTGGCGACCGGCGCGCGAAGCTGGCGCGCGACGGCGATGGCGGCAACGTCGCGTGAATACCAGCGATTTGCTTGAGGATCGTTTGAGCGCAGGAAGCCGCCGCCCGGTTCGCTGAGGCGCATCAGCCCGGTCACTCGAACTTGACCGGTTGGTGTGGAGAAGTCGGTGCGCGCCTCAGGCGGTACGAAGCCGCGGTTGACGAGCAGGGTGAAGCCGCGATTGGTAACCAGCGGAGTCAGCACCCAGAAGCCTGCTCCACGAACCGTCGAAGCCTGCACCAAAGTCGCGCGGTCGTGCAGGAAATGGCCGGTCGCGATCACCCGGCGATAGGCGTCATTGTCGCTGGCCGAAGGAGGAGCCGGGACGGGCGAGGCGTGAACACGGCTTTCGACCTTTGCGATCAGGTCGCGCTTCCATGCCAGGCGATTCACCTGCCAGACGCCCAGACTGACCAACCCCGTGACCGCCAGGGCGGCGGCGATGGAGAAGATGATCAGGAACCCCGCCGATCGGCGGCAGGGTTGGGGGACTGTCACGGCATCTGGCTCATGTCATGCACGCTCATATCCTGCATCTGCGGCATCATATTGTGATTGAGATGATACATGACCCAGATGGAACCGGACAGGGTGATGACGACCAGCACGATCGTGAAGATCAACGCCAGCATCGTCCAGCCGCCTTCCGACCGGGTGTTCATGTGCAGGAAGTAGATCATGTGGACCAATATCTGCACGACCGCGAAGCCCATGATGGTGAAGGCGGTCAGTTGCGGATCGCCCAACACTCCCGTCATGACCAGCCAGAAGGGGATGGCCGTCAGGATCACCGACAGGCCGAAACCGATCATGTAGCTGCCGAAGGTGCCATGGGCAGGGGCGTGCCCATGATGATCGTCGTGATGGCTGTGGTCGTGCGCGCTCATCGCAGCATCCCCATGAGATAGACGAAGGTGAAAACGCCGATCCAGACGACGTCGAGGAAGTGCCAGAACATCGACAGGCACATGAGGCGGCGCTGGTTGGCCGGGATCAGGCCCTTTTTGGCGACCTGCACCATCAGCGTCACCAGCCAGATCGTGCCGAACGTGACGTGCAGCCCGTGCGTGCCGACCAGCGTGAAGAAGGCGGACAGGAAGCCCGAGCGCATCGGGGTCGCGCCTTCATGGATGAGGTGCGCGAATTCGTACAGCTCGATCGACAGGAAGGCGAGGCCGAACAGGCCGGTGATAGCCAGCCAGCCTTGCGTCGCTGCCACCCGGTTCTTTTCCATCGCCAGCATGGCGAAGCCATAGGTGATGGACGAGAAGAGCAGCATCGCGGTGTTGAGCGCGACGAGCGGCAGGTCGAACAGGTCCTTCGGGCTTGGCCCCGCCGCATAGCTTCCCCCCAGCACCGCATAGGTGGCGAAGAGACAGGCGAAGATGAGGCAATCGCTCATCAGGTAAATCCAGAAGCCCAGCATGGTGCTGGAGCCTTCCGGATGGTGAGGCTCATGTTCCAGATGGAAGAGCGGGTTGCCGTCCTTGTCGAGGAAAGCGGCGTCTACAGTGGGTGCGCTTGCCATGATGGTTCAGCCCTGCATCGCGAGGCTGCGCGTGCGCTCGCCCTCTGTGCGCTCGACGACATCCTTGGGGATGTAGAAGTCGCGCTTGTAGTTGAAGGTGTGGCCGATCGCGACGGCCAGGATGCCGATGAAGCTGAGGCCCGCGAGCCACCACATGTACCAGATCATGCCGACCCCGAAGGCCACGGACAGGCCCGCGATGATGACGCCGGTGCCGGTGTTGCTGGGCATGTGGATGGCTTCATAGCCCGAGAGCGGACGCTGATAGCCGCGCTTCTTCATGTCCGCCCATGCGTCGCCGTCATGGATGACGGGGGTGAAGGCGAAATTATAGTCTGGCGGCGGCGAACTGGTCGCCCATTCGAGCGTCCGGCCGTCCCATGGGTCGCCGGTCGTGTCGCGCAGCTTGTCACGGTTGATGATGCTGACGGCGAACTGGATGAGCATGCAGGCGATGCCCGCCGCGATCATGAGGGCGCCGAGGGCCGCGATCTGGAACCAGATTTGCAGGCTGGGATCGTCGAACACGCGCATGCGGCGGGTGACGCCCATCAGGCCGAGGATATAGAGCGGCATGAAGGCAACCCAGAAGCCGACGACCCACAGCCAGAAGCTGCGCACGCCCCATGTCCGGTCCAGCTTGAAGCCGAACGCCTTGGGCCACCAGTAGTTGATCGCCGCGAACAGGCCGAACAACACGCCGCCGATGATCACGTTATGGAAATGCGCGATCAGGAACAGCGAGTTGTGCAGCACGAAGTCCGCGGGCGGCACCGCGAGCAGCACGCCGGTCATGCCGCCGACCACGAAGGTCAGCATGAAGGCGACCGTCCACATCATCGGCAGTTCGAACCGGATGCGGCCGCGATACATGGTGAAGAGCCAGTTGAAGAGCTTGGCCCCGGTCGGGATCGAGATGACCATCGTCGTGATGCCGAAGAAGCTGTTGACGCTGGCGCCCGACCCCATGGTGAAGAAGTGGTGCAGCCAGACGAGGTAGCTGAGGATCGCGATGACGACCGTCGCATAGACCATCGAGGAATAGCCGAAGAGGCGCTTTGACGAGAAGGTCGAGGTGACTTCACTGAACACGCCGAACAGCGGCAGGATGAGAATATAGACCTCCGGATGGCCCCAGATCCAGATGAGGTTCACATACATCATGGGGTTGCCGCCCATGTCGTTCGTGAAGAACGCCGTGCCGACGTAGCGGTCGAGGGTGAGCAGAGCGAGAACGGCGGTCAGCACCGGGAACGCGGCGACGATCAGGATGTTCGAGCAGAGCGAGGTCCAGACGAAGATGGGGAGCTTCATCATCGACATGCCGGGCGCGCGCATCTTTACGATGGTCGCGATCAGGTTGACGCCGGATAACAGCGTGCCGATGCCTGCTATCTGAAGGCCCCAGATATAATAATCGACGCCTACTCCGGGACTGTAGGCGATGCCTGACAGGGGTGGATAGGCGAGCCAGCCGGTGCGGGCGAATTCACCTACGAACAGCGACATCATGGTGATGACGGCGCCTGCCGTGGTCATCCAGAAGCTGAAATTATTGAGGAAGGGGAAGCTGACGTCGCGCGCGCCGATTTGCAGCGGGACCATATAGTTCATGATTCCGGTGATCATCGGCATGGCGACGAAGAAGATCATGATGACGCCGTGCGCGGTGAATATCTGGTCGTAGTGATGCGCGTTCAGATAGCCTTCCGAGCCGTTGAACGCCCATGCCTGTTGCAGGCGCATCATGAGCGCATCAGCGAAACCGCGCAGGAACATGATGAGGCCGAGGATCATGTACATGATGCCGATGCGCTTGTGGTCCACGGTGGTGAACCAGTCGCGCCACAGCATGCCCCAGAGGCGATATTTGGTGACGAGGCCAAGGACCGCGATGCCGCCGATGACGACGGCGACGAAGGTGCCCATGACGATCGGCTCGTGGATCGGGACGGCGCTCCAGTCGAGGCGGCCGAAGATCAGTTTCCAGATGCCGCTGTTTTCGGATGCGGGATGAGGGGACATGGGGGTCAGGGCCTTGGGAGGGAGGGGGAGGGGGAAGCTGGGTTTAGCCCCTCCCCTTCAGGTTCAAACGAGGCACGTGACTCGTTTGAAGGGTTGGGGTGGGGTCGGGCCGGATGGTGCGGCGCTTGGGGCGCTCCCCCACCCCCGGCCCTCGAACGGAGTCGCGTGCCTCCGTTCGACCTGAAGGGGAGGGGTGAATTAGTGATCAGTTCAATGCCCATGATGACCGCCTGCATGTCCATCGGCATCCTTCTGCCCCGGCGCTTCATGGCCTTGCGCAGCAGGCGCGCGCTCCGCCGCTGGCGTCATGCCGACAGGCTGCGCGATCTCGCCCTTCTTGCCCGGCTCGACAGGGTGAAAGCCACCGACGTCGATAGTGCCGTCATGGCGCAGGCCTTCGGTATCGCGCGCCGATTCCTTACCGCCGCCGCCCATCATGTCGGTCATCATGACCTCATCCATGCAGCGCTTGCCGGGTTGGGCGCACATGTTGAGTGCGGCGTGGAAGAGCTTTGGCTCGACGCCTGCGAAGTACATGGGCGGCACTTTTTCGCTCGGCTGCTCCAGCTTCACATAGGTGGCGCGGTCGAGTTTTGCGTTGCTGGCCTTCACCTGCGCTACCCAGCGGTCGAAACCGGCCTGATCCATCGCCTTGAAACGGAAGCGCATGTGGGAGAAGCCTGCGCCGGAATAGTTGGCGGAGAAGCCTTCGAAATTGCCGGGCTTGTTGGCGACGGCGTGGAGGACCGTCTGCATGCCGGGCATGGCGTAGATCTGTCCGGCCAGCGCGGGCACGAAGAAGCTGTTCATGAGCGTCGCGGAGGTGATCTTGAACTCGATCGGCTGATCCACGGGCGCGGCGAGTTCATTCACCGTGGCGATGCCGAGTTCGGGATAGATGAACAGCCATTTCCAATCGAGCGCTACGACTTCGACCTGAAGGCGCTTGGCGGCGGGCTCGACCTTGCGTGTGTGATCGAGGCGTTCGATCGGGCGGTAGGGGTCGAGCAGGTGGGTGCTGGTCCAGGTGATGGCGCCCAGCGCGATGATGATCAGCAGTGGGGCGGACCAGATCAGCAGTTCAAGGCTGGTGCTATGGTCCCAATCGGGATCATAATCCTTCGCCTGCGCCTTTTCCCGGTAGCGCCAGGCGAACCAGATGGTCGTGGCCATGACGGGCAGGATGATGAGCAGCATGAGCAGGGTCGAAATGACGATCAGGTCACGCTGCTGCACTGCGACATCGCCAGCGGGGGACATGACCACCCAGTTGCACGCGCCGAGCGGCAGAAGCAGCAAGGGCGCGAGTTGGCTCAGAAAAGCTCGAGAAAAGGGGCGAGGGCGTGCGGTCATGAAGCCCGCATAAGGGGGTGGCGTGGCGATCGACATTGGACCTTTTGTCCTATCCCCTCGCAGGCGCAAAATAGGGCAATGGCCTTTCGACCACCGGGGCGATTCGCTATGCTGCAACGATGTTTGGCATGGATCGTTCCCGCAGCATGAAGGCCAGTCCAGATCGATGAACGCCGCGACCACCACGCCATCCTCCACGCAGATGGAGCGCGACGCACGCCTTGTGACGGCGCGGGACCATAAGGTCGCGCCGGGCGAGATTGCCATTGGCGTGATCATCGGGCGGACCTCGGAATTTTTCGACTTCTTCGTCTATGCGATCGCGTCGTGCATCGTTTTTCCGGCGCATGTCTTTCCCTTTTTGAGTCCGCTGGCGGGGACGCTGTGGTCCTTTGCCATCTTCGCGCTGGCGTTTGTGACGCGGCCGATCGGGTCGTTCATCTTTATGGCTGTGGACCGGGCCTATGGGCGGGGGGTGAAGCTGACCATCGCGTTGTTCCTGCTGGGGGGATCGACGGCGTTTATCGCCTTCCTGCCGGGATATGAGACGGTGGGCATCTGGTCGGCGGTGCTGCTCGCGGTGTTGCGGGCGGGGCAGGGGATTGCGCTGGGCGGGACGTGGGACGGGCTTGCGTCGTTGCTGTCGCTGAACGCGCCGCAGAACAAGCGCGGCTGGTATGCGATGATGCCGCAGCTGGGCGCGCCGCTGGCGCTGGTGGTGGCGAGTGGGTTGTTCGCTTTTTTCCTGTTCAATCTGTCGCGGGCGGATTTCCTGGATTGGGGCTGGCGCTATCCCTTCTTCGTGGCGTTCGCGATCAATGTGGTGGCGCTGTTCGCGCGGTTGCGGATCGTGGTGACGCATGAGTTCGAGCGGCTGTTCGAGGCGCGGGAGTTGCAGCCTTCGCCGGTTATCGAGACGGTGCGGACGGAGGGGCGGAATATCGTTATCGGCGCGTTCGCTCCGCTGGCGAGCTTTGCGCTGTTTCACATGGTGTCGGTGTTCCCGCTGTCGTGGATCGCGCTTTATACGAAACAGCCACTGGAGCGCTTCCTGGTGATCGAGGCGATCGGCGCGAGCGTGGGCGTGCTGGCGATCGTCGTGTCCGGATTTGTCGCGGACATGGTGGGGCGGCGTAAGCTGCTCGCCTGGTCAGCGCTGGGGATCGGGATATTCAGCATTGCCGCACCGCTGCTGCTCAATGGTGGCGAGCTGGCCGAGATCGCGTTCATGATCCTGGGGTTCATGCTGCTGGGGTTGAGCTTTGGGCAGTCTTCGGGTGTGGTGGCGTCGAATTTCTCGACGGGGACGCGCTATACGGGGTCGGCGCTGACTTCGGACCTTGCCTGGCTGGTGGGGGCGGGGTTTGCGCCGCTGGTGGCGCTGGCGCTGTCGGTCACATTTGGGTTGGCGGCTTCTGGCGCTTATCTGTTTTCCGGCGCGGTCGTGACGGGGCTGGCGCTCTTTATCAACAAGGAACTGGCGGGCAAGGACCGCTAAGCGGCTGCCTGCCGCATCCGGGCGAGCGCTTTTCGGTCGAAAAAGCCGGTGGGGCCGGAGCGCGGGGCGAGGCGGGGGAGCCATGCGGCGTAGAGGCTGCGAAGTTCGCGCGGCAGGGCGTCAGGTCCTTGCCCACCCATGATGTCGGACACGATGCGGTTCTGGAAGAAGCGCAGCGAATAGTTGGTCATCCGGCGATATTGCATGCGCCAGCTTGCAGGGTTGGTGAGGCGGACGGGTTCGCAGAGGAAGCCTGCCTCTTCGCATGGCGCGACACGCTCACGTTGCCAGGCGGCGTCAGTTTGCAGGTCGGTATGAGCCCAGGCGGCGACGAGGCCATCGTCGCCGATCAGATCATCGGGCAAATACAGGCGCCGCGCGCGGATGCGGTTCACGAAATGGCCCGAGAGGGCGTAGAGGTCGCCGAAGAGACCGCCGTCTGTTGACAGAAGGTGGCGGTAATGCGCGGCCATGCGGCCGTTGAGCGGCATGCCCGCCGCTGCATTGATTCCGTTGCGTTCTACCGCTGCCACCAGCGCGTCGATGGAGCCGGGTGCGATCTGAGCGTCGCCATCGAGGAGGATGACGGCTTCGTCGGTTCCGTCCAGCAGATCATGGATCAGGTGGTTCCATGTTCGCGATTTGCCGCCCTGGGCGATGTCATGCACGCGGACATTGGCGCGTCCGGCTGTGATGTCGCGGGCGCGGGAGGCGGAGGCGTCGGTCGAGCCATTGACGAGGACATGATAGACGGTGTCCGCCCGGTCCAGCGGGAGCGAGGCGAGGCAGGTGGCGATCCGCCGCTCCTCCTGATGGGCGAAGATGCCGACGGCGATGCTCATGATGTCAGCGGAAGTCCCAGCCCTGCTGACCGTGGTCGACCTGATCAAGACCCTCAGCGGCTTCCTCTGCCGTTAAACGCATGGGCAGTACGACCGATAGCAGCAGCGCGACGATAGAGGTTCCCGCCATGGACCAGAGAGCGACGGCGATGACACCGGCCAACTGGCTCAGCATGGCCGTCGTGAGGCTGATGTCGCCTTCGAAACCGACGCCGCCAAGGAAAGGCTGAACGAAGAGCGGCAACAGCAGGGCGCCGATCAAGCCACCGAGTCCATGCAGCAGGAAGACCGACGCCGGATCATCGACGCCGCGCCCGAACGTCGCCTTTGCGATGCGGCAGAGAAGCGCGGCGGCAAGGCCGATCAGCATTGCGCCTCCGGGACCCGAAAGGGCGGCGGAGGCAGATATGGCGGCGAGACCAGCGACGGCGCCCGACATGATGCCGGTGGCGCTTATGCGGCCGGTCGCGGCGCGATCCGACAGCGCCCATGCGAGGGCGCCCGCGCAGGCCGCGAAATGCGTGTTGAGGATGGCCGTGGCGGCATTGTCCGTGGCGCCAAGAGCCCAACCGCCGGAAATGCCCGCCCAGCCGATCCAGATCAATGCGCCACCCGCGAGGCTGAGCACGGGTGCGTGGCTTGCGCCGACTTGTCGGGGTCGGCGGCCGAGGATCAGGGAGAGTGCGAGCGCTGAAAAGCCTGCGCTCATGTGCATGACGAGGCCGCCGGAAAAGTCGATGACGCCGAGCGCTGCAAGCCAGCCGCCGCCCCAGATGCCATGAACCAACGGGGCATAGACGATCAGCAGCCAGAGCGGGGCAAGGGCCGCCATCCAGCCGAAGCGCGCGCGTCCCGCCGTGGCGCCGGGGAGGAGGCAGACGGCAAAGAGTGCCAGGGCCATCTGGAACAGAACGAAGGCGGATTCGGGAACGGTCAGCCCAGCCTTCAGGGAGCCGAGGTTGGCGAGTAGGAGGTTCGCTCCGCCGCCCAGCCATGCGCTGCCCGGTGCGAAGCTGAGGCTATAGCCCGCGATGGCCCAGGCGAGCGATGCGCCCGCCGCGACGACTATAAGCTGGGTGCTTGCCGAGAGCGCGCTTCGTATATTGACGAGGCCCGCGTGGCGCAGGAGCAGGCCCGGAAGCCCGGCGAGCAGTATGAGGAGGGCGCAGAGGATCATCCAGGCCGTGTCTCCGCTGTCTGCGACGGCCACCGCTACCTGCGCTTCTGCCGTTTGGGGCGAGGCCATGAAGAGGAAGAGGAGGAGGGCACGAGCGAACATGGGACGATCCGATATGTCTGGTGTCCTATGGTCTATGGGGTGGCGGTAAACACTTTGATAAGGTTAGTGGTCGGCGGGGTTGTGGGGCGGGGTTTTCAAGAAAGAGAAGGGGCTTCGACAAGCTCAGCCCGAACGGGGTTGCGTGATCGCGACGAAAGCCCCGGCGCGCTAGAGCATGCTCATATGTGAGTGATCGTCACCCCGGACTTGATCCGGGGTCCCGCTGCCTCGGCTGCGTCAGAAAAGGAGCGAGACCCCGGGTCGAGCCCGGGGTGACGGAAAATCAGCCTTGATGCCGATTCTTCCGTGTAAGACGATCAAGCTCTAATAGGCTTCGCCACCGCAGGAGATGCGGCCCGTGCCGCGATTTTCGACCTGGCAGGCGGCCTTGCCGACTACGGTGACGTCACCCGAGCCTGATGCCGATATCTTGGCGGTCACGTCTGCGGTCAGGGCGACATTGCCGGGGCCGTCATTGCTCACTGTCGCCTGACGGACGTGCAGGCCATCGGCAGCTACGGCGCCCGGACCATTTACGCGCACTGTCGCGATTGCGGCTCGCCCGGCCAGCGTTGCGCGGCCTGCGCCTGCGAGGCCGAGGCTGAGTTGATCGAGGTCAACCGCCGCGACACTGACGTCGCCATTGCCGCCAAGCACGATCTCTCCGCGCAAACCCTTCATCCGACTGACCGAGATGGAGCCGCCGCCGGTCAGCACCAGCCTTTCAAGCGTGCCGGTCGAGAGCCGGACGGTGGCACGGCCGCCGCTTTTCTCACCGGGTTGGGCGCGGTCCATCCTGATGGTCAGCAGGCGCCCCGATACATCTATGTGCAGCCGTTCGATCAGGGATTGATCGCCATCGACTTTGGCGGAAGCGCCAGCGCCCGTGGTGATGATCACCTCCACAGGCGCGTCGACCCGGATCGCGTCGAAGCTGGTGATGGTATAGCCGCGCGTTGCAGCCATGGCCGGTAACGGTAGCAGCGAAGCGGCTACTATCATGAGGTGGAGGGGCTTTCGCGATCGACCTGTCATGGTGCCGCCCTACCGCAAAACGCTTTCGACAAAGTTGATAGCGTCGTGCCTTGAGGCGGCAAATTCCCACGCGATCAAGTTGATCAGACGCCGCAAAGAGGGGCTTCGTCAGGCGAGGCCGACTTCCTTCAGCGGGACCGAGGAATCGGCCAGCTGCGCCTGATCAAGCAGTGCGCCGGAAAGGACGTGGGCGCGGCCCTGCACATAGTCCTTCACTGCATTGACGCAATCGAGCGCGATGATCTTTCCGGCCTTCAGATATAGGACTGAGAAGCTGCGGGTTGCCGGATCGCCGCGCAGGATGGTGTGGTCATGGCCGATCGAAAGGCCCACGGTCTGGAGCTTCAGATCATATTGGTTGGACCAGAACCAGGGCACGGCGTCATAGGCTTCTTCCTTGCCCATGATGTGGGCGACGGCGGTCTTTGCCTGATCATTGGCATTCTGCACCGACTCAAGGCGCAGCTGGGCGCCGCGCGCGAAGCGGTTGGCGTGGGATGCGCAGTCGCCGACAGCATAGATGTTGGGCAGGCTGGTGCGGCAATATTCATCGACATCGACGCCATTGCCGCCAACAGCGCCCGCTGCGATCAGCGGGCCGGTTTCGGGCACGATGCCGATGCCGACGATCACCATGTCGGTTTCAATCCGCTCGCCATCCTGCATCAGCACGGCGGTCGCCTTGCCGTCCTGCACCTCGATGCAGTCCATCGCGGCGCCGGTGCGCAGATCGACGCCATGGGCGCGATGTTCGGCTTCGTAGAAGCGGGAGAGTTCTTCCCCAGCGACGCGGGCGAGGACGCGGTCGAGCGCTTCGAGCAGAACGACTTTCTTGCCGAACTTCGTCAGCACGGCGGCTGCTTCCAGCCCGATATAACCGCCGCCGATCACGACGACATGATTGATCTGGTCCATCTTCGCCATCATGGCGTCGACATCGTCGCGGCGGCGGACGGCATGGACGTTGGGCGCGTCGGCGCCGTCGCAGGTCAGCATGCGCGGGCTGCCGCCCGTGCACCAGATGAGCTTGCCGTAGGAAATCTGCTCATTGCCCGCAGTGACGGTCTGGTTTTCCGGATCGACAGCCTTCACCCGGCGGCCGAGGAGCATGTCGATCTTGCGCTCTTCCCAAAAGGCGGCGGGGCGGATGAGGATGCGGTCGAAGACCTTGTCGCCCGCGAAATATTCCTTCGACAGCGGGGGGCGTTCGTAGGGCGGGTATTTTTCGTCACCGATCATGGCGACGGACCCTTCAAAGCCGAGTTGACGAAGCGAAATGGCCGCCTGCGCGCCTGCATGGCCCGCGCCTACGATCAGAACGTCATAATGGCTCATCGGCCAGCATCCCCTCAGTCCAAGTTGCTGCCGTCCTTGGCGCGCTTTCCCCGGACTGACAAGGGGTAGGCGGGACTTTTGGAGTTGGCGGGGCAAAATATAAAATAGCGAATGGCCGCCTGTCCCCCATGGCGCTGCCATCCCTGATTGTGGCATAGGCGCTCGCCAAAGTTGGGGGTTTTCTGCCTTATGGCTGACAAGGATTTGCCGGTTAGCGGGGGGAGCCATGCAGCGCATGGTCCGCTACACGGCCTCGCGCTCGGCGCGTTGGGGGTGGTGTTTGGGGACATCGGGACCTCTCCACTCTATGCGCTGAAGGAAAGCTTTGTCGGCCACCATCCGCTGACGGTTGACCCGGCCCATATCTATGGCGTGCTGTCGTTGATCTTCTGGACCATGACCATGGTCGTCACGGTCAAATATGTGTTCATCATCCTGCGAGCCGACAATAATGGCGAGGGTGGCAGCATGGCGCTGCTGGCGCTGATCGGGCGGCGGATGGGCGAGACGCGCTGGACGCCGACGGTCGCGGCGCTGGGCGTGCTTGCCACCGCGCTCTTTTATGGCGATGCGATCATCACGCCGGCGGTCTCTGTCCTCTCGGCGGTAGAGGGGCTGACGGTGGTGCAGGCGGGGCTGACGCCGTTGGTGCTGCCGATCGCGATCGCGATCCTGATCGCCCTGTTCGTGATCCAGAGCATCGGCACGGCGCGAGTCGGTGCGCTGTTCGGCCCGATCATGGTGGTCTATTTCCTGGCGCTCGCAATTCTGGGCGTCACCAATATATGGCGGCACCCGGAGATCTTCGCCATCGTCAATCCTTGGTGGGCGCTGCGCTTCTTCCTGATCGACCCTAAACTGGCGTTTCTGGCTTTGGGATCGGTGGTGCTGGCGGTGACGGGGGCGGAGGCGCTTTATGCCGATATGGGGCATTTCGGGCGCAAGGCGATCAGCATCGCGTGGCTTTACGCGGCGCTACCGTGCCTGATGCTCAATTATCTGGGGCAGGGGGCGTTGCTGCTCGATGAGCCAGCGGCGGCGCAAAATCCGTTCTTCCTGCTTGCCCCCGAATGGGCGAGGCTACCGCTGGTGATCCTAGCGACCTTGGCGACGGTGATCGCGAGCCAGGCGGTCATATCCGGTGCCTTTTCCGTGACGCGGCAGGCGGTGCAGCTGGGTTTCCTGCCGCGCCTGCGCATCCTGCATACCAGCGCATCGGCGGCGGGGCAGATATATATGCCGCTGATCAACTGGACGCTGCTAGTGCTGGTCATCATGCTGGTGCTGGGCTTTGGCAGTTCGAGCAATTTGGCGGCGGCCTATGGCATTGCGGTCACTGGCACGATGGTCATCACCACCTGCATGATGGGGGCGTTGATGTTCAGCGTCTGGCGCTGGAACCCCTTCGTCGCGGGCATGGTGACGGGCCTGTTCCTGATCATCGATGGTGCATATTTCCTGTCGAACGCGACGAAGATTCCGGATGGGGGATGGTTCCCGCTGCTGGTCGCGGCCATAGCTTTCCTGGTGCTGACGACCTGGGCTTCTGGGCGACGGATCATGCGTAACCGTCTGCGCGAAGATGCGATGGACCTCGACTTGTTCATCAAGTCGGCCGGAGCGTCACTGAAGCGGGTGCCGGGTACGGCGATCTTCCTATCCTCAACGACGGAGGGTGTTCCGCCGGCCCTGCTCCACAACGTCAAGCACAACCGCATCCTGCATGAGCGCAACATCATCCTGACCGTGCGCGCGGAGGAAGTCCCGCATTTGCCCTATGAAGGCCGTACCAGCGTCGAAGATCATGGCGCGGGTTTCTATCGCCTGATGCTGCGTCACGGCTTCATGGAAAATGTCGATGTGCCCGCCGCGATGAAGGCGGTGCGCGACTGTGGCGGGCCGATCGGCGTGGCCGACACCAGCTATTTCCTCAGCCGCGAGACGTTGGTGCCGTCATCCCGCCCCGGCATGGCCATATGGCGCGAGCGGCTGTTCGCCTGGATGGTGCGCAATGCGGAAAGCCCGATGGCGTTTTTCAAGCTGCCGACCAATCGGGTGGTCGAACTGGGGTCGCAGCTGGAAATCTGATCTAGCGATCACGCCGATTGCCGATGGCGGGCAAGCCATCGGCTGGCGGGGCATCAGTTAGCCGATCTCTTTCTGACGAGCGATGAGCACGCTGATCGGCGAATTGCGGACGATCGCGGCGGCGTTGGAGCCCAGCACGCGGGATGAGAGGGACGGCTGATGAGAGCCGATGATGATGAGGTCGGCGCCCACCCGCTGCGCTTCATCCAGAACTTCATCACGCACTCGGCCGCGATGGGATGCGAAAGTGGCATTGGTCAGGCCGAACTCGGCTTTCCATTCGTCGACTTGTCGCTGAGCCTCTGTGATCTCCTGCGTGTCGAAGTCGACGGTGATCGCGCCTTCATAATTCACTGGCAGAAAGTATCGCACATAAAGGATATGCACTTTCGCGCCGCCTGCGGAAAGCGCTGCTGCTGCTTCCAGCGCGGACTTTGCGTGATCAGGATCATGGATGTCGATAGCGACCAATATAGATGAAAAAGCCATGGTCTCTCCTCTCTTGACCTTGACTTCTATCAGGAGGGGCGAGCCGAAAGGTGTAGCGTCTGTAACAAAGAGTTTCAGCCGAGATGACAGCGCGCAGATGTCCCGGCGCCGGACGCAAAAGAGCGTGAGGATGGCGCGATTGGTACGAATCTGAAGGATTGCCGGAGTTAGGTCCCTCTTTTGCTAACCGCAAAATGTAAAGCCACACTTGACACGAGTGCGTAAAGCGCTACCTTCCATCTATGGAGATCGAGAGCATAAGCCACAAAGCTCTGCGGCGGTTTGTTGAGACAGGCAAAGCCAAAGGACTACCTGGCGATCTGGTCGATCGGCTGTTCAAGATGGTCAACTTCATCATTGATGCCGACACGCTGGACGAACTTTCAACACCTCCAAATTACGGGCTTCACCCCTTGACCGGCGACCGTGCCGGGACATGGGCGATGACCGTGACTAGAAACTGGCGCCTGACCTTTTCGCTTGATGAGCAGGGCGCCGTCGTAGATCTGGACCTGGAGGATTATCACTGATGGCTATCAAGATTTCATCCGTCGTTCGCGGTCCATGCGGGCGAATGGCTCAAGACCGAGATTGTCGAGGCGCATGGCGTTTCGATCAACGATCTGGCCGAGGCGTTCGGCGTCAGTCGGCAGTCGATCAGTTCGCTTCTGAACGGGCGGGCGGCCCTTTCGGCTGATATGGCGATCCGCTTCGAGCATGCCTTTGGTGTGAAGGCGGAGACGCTGATGCGGATGCAGGCGCGCTACGAGTTGGGCAAGGCGCGCGAGCATGAAGCCGATCTGGCCGTGCGGAGCCTGATCGCTGCGTGAAATAGCGTCCGCGTCATGTTGCATCCATGCTGCATGAAGGCGCTGTAACCTAACGAATTTGACGAAATTCTGCGGATTTCACGGGACGTTGTGAACATCAAAAAAGGCCGTGCTTACGGCCGGCCCGAAGGCAAAAATCAAGGATATCCAGGCTTTCCGATGGTAGCGGAGGACCGCTCCCAATGGAAAGATACCTATCCAGATTGCTTTGCTAGGTTGATGATATTGGCCATGCGGCCTTCGACATGGATTTCGACGCCTCGGCCTTCGGCTTTGGCAGTCAGGGTGATTGAGTTGATCAGTTCTCGGATCGCAGAGGCCGCGCGCTCTCGTGCCGTGCCTTCGGTGGCGAGGGCGGCGTCCAGTTCGGCTACATAGGCGCGATAGCGGTCGGGTAGGTCAATCGAGAGCTCGAGCGGCGTGGCCGACGTCATGGCCGTCAGCTGAGCTTCCGTTTCGGCGAGATCGGCGCGCGCGGTGCGGAGGCGATCCTTCACCTCTTGAAACTCGCCGGCCCCGTCAGCGATCGCGTCGACCAGACGCGATATTTTCGCCCGCAGGTCTGATGCTTTCCGCTCCAGGGGAGCGCGGTTCGCACCGGCTTCGGCCTGGCGAGCACGGATGCCGGCGTTGTAGCGCTCGACAAAGAGAGCCACGGCGTCGGGATCGAGCAGCATTTGCTTCAGCTGTCCCAGGACGCGCTGTTCATAGAGGCGCGTCGAAACGGTGCGGGTGTTTGTGCAGATGCCCTTCGCTTTCCGCGCGGCGCAGCCCCATTTGTCGGGACCTATGACCGTCCAGGTGCCGCCGCACTCGCCGCATTTGCCGAGGTTGGACAGCAGGCGCTTGGGGTGGCGCTTCATCTTGCGAATATCGCCGTCGAAGGCCGCGTAGCGCGCCTCGATCGCAGACCATTGTTCGTCGCTGACGATGCGCAGATGCGGCACCTCGACGAAGCGCCACTCGCTCACCGGATTTACGCGCGCGACGTAGCGGCGCGTCTTGGGATGATAGGTGCGGCGCGTGCGGCCGTAGACCATCACGCCGCGGTAGAGATTGTTGCGCAGGATCCCGTTCGCACGGATGCGATCGCCATGGATCACGTTGGTGGCCCATAGCTTGCCGCTGGGCGAAGGAATTCCCTCCTGATTGAGAGCCTTGACGATCGCTCGCGCGGATACGCCGGCAATCGTCTCATCGAAAATGCGGCGCACTATGGCCGCTTCTTCTTCATGCACTTCCAAGATGCCGCGGACGATTTCGCCGTCGTCGCCGATTTCTTTCACGACGCGATAGCCATAGGCCCGGCCGCCTGCGTTGAAGCCGCGGCCGTGCTGGCCGCGCTGCCCGCGACGAATGCGGTCGGCCAGATCCTTGAGGAAGCGAGCATCCATCAAGCCTTTGATGGTGCCGGTGATTTCATCGACATGGCCGTCGGCCAGAGTGAAGAGACGCGCGCCAAAATGCTCCAGATGCTCGCGCACGGCATGGGCATCACCGCTATGCCGCGCGATGCGATCGGTCGCTTCGGCGAGTACCTGATCGACATCGCCGCGCTCTATGCGGTTGAGCATTGCGTTGAGGCCGGGGCGCTGCATTTCGCCGATGCCTGCGCGTCCGCTGATTTCCTCGTCGGCGAACGTGTCGATGATCGTCCAGCCTTCGCGGTCGGCGCGTTCACGCAACGAGGCGATCTGGTCGATCGTCGACTGCGCATTTTGCAGTTCGCTGGAATAACGGGCGTATAGGATCGTCCGCATAGATCAGGCGAGGCTAACGGCCGACATCGCTGGTTGATGGTCGGCGAAGAAAGCGGCGAGAGGCTGATTGGCGCGCAGGCGGCGAATGTCCTGGTCGACCATGTGGTCTGCCAGCGCCTCCACGATCCGCGCGAGTGCGGGATCGAGGCGCACGCTTTTTCCGGTTTGGCAGCCCTTGCGGCGGGGGGCGGAGAGCTTCAGTGCGGCGGTGGTCATATTTCAGTTACCTGTCGTGACGCGCGTGGGCGTCTGATTTTGGTTGGGAGAAGGGACAACTGCCTGCCGTCGCGGGGATGCTGTCGATCGAGGCGCACACATTCAGGACAGGTGCACAGGCAAGGCCTTGCGGTCATCGGGCACCCCCATTCGCGGGGCGAGCGGTTCGGTCGAGATGGGCCAGCATGCTTTCAAGTGCGGCGATGGGCGTGTCGCCGGTGCCGACAGCACGCTGGCCCTGCTTTTCAGGTCCAACTGTCGCCCACCACTTTTCCGTCTTGGTGTGAAAAGCGACGTGGAGAGATTCGTCCCTGGCAAGGGCGATGCTTTCGAGCGGAATGTTCAACGGCTCTCTCCATCCGGATTGAGGCGAGCGACGGGCGCGGCTCCATCCTTCCGAACGACAGCGCGTGAGGCCGCGCGGTCAATCGGTGCCATTTGGCCAGGCAGCCGGCAGGATGGAGCCGTGTGGAGCATCACTCCATCCCCAGCGCTGCGAGATAGGTCTGGAGGATCGCCTCCATCTCCTGGCGATCATGCGCCGGCATCTTCCTCAGCCGGATGATCTGGCGCATTATCTTGGTGTCGTAGCCGGTCGCTTTGGCTTCGAGGTAGACATCGCGAATGTCGTCGCCGATGCCCTTCTTCTCTTCCTCCAGGCGCTCGATCTTCTCGAGAAGCAGGCGCAGCTGATCGGCTGCCACATTTCCTTGGCTCATCGTGAATTGCCTTTTGTATTGGCCAGCGCCCAGGCGATGATGAAGGGCGTGGCGAGGATGGTTGCGGAGATCAGTAGGATCTTGATCAGGCGCACCGGCTAAGCTCCTGCGCGTCGAGGGCCTGCTCGCAGCGGGTGCAGATCGCCGCGTTCTGGCGCGACCAGGTCGTCAGATTGTCTTGGCGATCGGGCTGATCGGTATGTGCGTCCCAGCCGCAGCTGCCGCAGAGCCGCGGATGCTGATGCGGCGGCAGGTCGGCCAGCTGCCGGTATACGTTCTCGCTGAAGAACATCGCCGCCGAGAGGTTGGCGACGATCTTGATGCGGACGCCTGGCAGTTCAAGCTTCCGTAGATGCCGTTCATAGGCCTTGCCGCCGAGCGCGTTCGCAACCTGCTCGATGGACAGGCCGGCGGCGCGGCGGCGCATGGCGACATAGTCCCAGGGCTGAATGATCGGCGTTCCGGCGTCGGAGCGCGACAGATCGGCGTGAAGCATGTTCGAAACTCCTGTTTTGGATAAAGGAAGGGCGTTCCGGCAAACGGGGGTGCCGGTGGACGAAGGAAATCGGTGCGGGATGCGGGCCGCTTTGCCCGCCTGGTTTAACCGGTCACGGCGTCGGCAGGCGGTTGGCTGGGCTGCCGGTCATCGTCATTGGCTGCGCGGTCGTTCGCCGCCGCGTGCCACTGGCTGACGGGCAGGACCGCCATGGGGACGGGGAACCGGCTGGGCTTCACAGACCGAATCGCCTCCATCGCCACCACGAATTGATGCCCACAGGCATCGGGATTCCGGCAGTGGTAATAGACCTCACGATAGGTGGCGCTTTTCTTCCCGATGGATCGGGCAAAGGCGCGGCCCCCGCAGGCCGGGCATGTGACATGTGGCAGTTGAAGCGGTCGACCCGACATCAGATTCCCCCCGTTGCTTCCCGCGCGGCCCCATTGCCGAGCAGTAAAGATCTGAGCCGCCGGAGAAGGCGCGGGAATGTCGCGTCCGCTTGCTCCGTTTCCATGATGGCGCGGTGAATGACCGCGGGCGATGCGCCGGGCTGTAGAGCCTGAATGCAGTAGGAGAGGGCCTCGCCGGTCTCCCGCGTGGCCATAGCGATGTCGTCGCCCAGCGCCACACGGCAGGCCAGCGTGTCGGCAAGGGCGACATCCAGCTGCCGTGCATAGCTTTCGAGGATCGGTGCAAAGCCGCCGCCCTGTTCGATGAAGGCCCGGTCCAAAGCGATCGCCTGGTCCAGCGTAGGCGTGCCCTTTTTGTCGCTCTCGCTCCAATGGCGCAGCGTCCGTTCCTTACGGCGCACGATCTTGCCGGCTCGATCCCAACCGATCAGACCGCAGACCGTGGTCAGCGCAAGCGCAAAGGAGAGGGGAGCGCGAACTTTCGTCATGCGCCAGCCCTGCCCACAGAGCACATGAAGAAGATCAGGATCGTGCTGATCGTGGTAAAGGCCGCGCTGGAATACCAGCGGGGTAGAGCCGGGGCAGGTTCGGCCTGCTCATCCCGGAAGGCGGGTGTCAGTTCTTCCGGAACGACGTAGCTGTGCCTCGCCACGAAGCGGCCGCGCAGCGTGTAGCGCGCGGCATCGTTCAATTGCCGGTCCATCAGGCGATGTCCTTTCGTTGCGGGACGGTCTGCCGATCGCAAGGGACGGCATTCGAGATCTGATCTAGATCGGAGGGAAGGGCGGCGTCCGGCCTTCCGAGAGGGAACACGACATGTTCAGCGGTGATGGCGAGTCCCAACGCGTTCCCAGTCTGGAGCACATGAGGCTGCTTTTCGGCGGGGATGCGACCTACCCGCTTCCAAGCGGCCACGTTTGACGAAGGCTCACCGATGGCCCGAGCCATGGGTCGAACCCCGCCGAACAACGCGAAAACTGAGATGTTCCGTTTCATGATTTTTCTTGTGCAAAATATTTGCACAACATGCAAGCCATAATTTGCACAGACGCGTGCAAAAATTTCACACACAGTCCGGCATGACTTCTGTCGGACCAAAGTTAAAGGCGCTAAGATCGCGCGCTCAACCCTCGCTCACCATTCGAAAAATGGCTGAAGAGTTGGGTATCGGTTATTCTCGATACGCCTACTTTGAAGATGAGAAGCGGTACAAGAAGGCGACCTTGCCGCTCGAGATGAACTCGTGCAATTGCAGATGTGCTGGCGCGCCATGGCTTAGATGCTGCTGAAGTGATGGCATTGGCCGGGCTAAAGGACGTGGAAGCAGAGCCTGAAGCCAGGAAGATCGAAGCGGCGAAACCGTCCGTCCAGTTCGTCAGCCTGCCGGTGATGCTGCCAAGTGAAGACGCCTTGGCCGACATGTTCGAAACGCTTCTGGCTTTGGTCCCGGAAAACGCAACCCGAACGGAAGCCGCGCGTATTCTGGCTCAGCGCCTTCCGTCCGGCTTCGCAGGGATCGGCCCTGTGGCTGTTGATCAGGGGGTGGTGGCACCGCTTGGCCGGAGCATGGGCGCGGATTTGAGTGCTGCAGAACAGTGACGACTCTTCCGGGCGTTTAGCATTGATGTTCGCGTTTTGAACTCGTGGCATCGCGGATCAAACAAATCAACAACTTGACTCAGTAATGCCACAGCTTACCGCAGGAAATGCTCAACCTGTCGGAGAGTTGATATGGAAGTTCCCCCGATACTGATCAGCTACGACGGGGGCGACGCTCTCCACCATAAGATCGACGCGAAGCTGCTCGGCCAATCACTTCAAGGTATTGATCGCCTTGTTTCCGACTGCACCGTCATATTTTCCCTCCAGCGTCTTCCTAAGCGCGGCGAACGTGCGCCGCTGGTGCTCAAGGTTAAGGAGCCCAAAGCGGGTTCCTATCAACTTCCCGCGCTGTCGCAGGAAGTTTCCGAGCTATTGGCGATCGGCATTCCCATTCTGCAAGCGGTTGGGCCGGAGATTATTGCGCATTACGTGCAGGCGGTGCTCGACTATTTCAAAGGCGAGGATCAAGCCGTGGAAATAGCAATCCAGAAGATGGCCGACATGCATGCGGCTGGACTGGCCGCTTTAACGGCGAGCCAGCGCGATGCCCTGGCGGTCATCGATGCCGTCGATGCGCGGCGGCACGAAGAGGCGATGGGCATGCAAGAATTGCTCAAGAGGTCGATCGCGGGTAGTGGGTCGGCAGCTGTCGACTATGTCGCCCCTGTGGGGCGAGGGAGATCTGTCGACACCGCCTCATTCCGAGCGGGCAGGGGTGAAGCCCGAGTGATCGACATCGAGGGTGCCGACGCCATTCGTGAATCGCAGAAGATGGAATGGCGGCCGATCGGCAATGCCGTGCTGAAAACCGACGGTTTCAAATATCATTCCAGCGTCTTGAGCATCGAAAACCCCGATCGGGATGGATTCATGATGGCGGAGGTCATGGACCCGGCCTTCGAAGCGGACCAGAATGCCTACACGGCCGCAGCGCAGAAACGTTCTCGGATCGAGGTGGTGGCGCGAAAGGGTTACAAGAACGGCATCCTGGCCAAAATCCAAATCCTGGAGTTCGTGCGGGAGATCGATTGACTGGGGAGTGCGTCGTCTTAGTGCAGAGCCACCCCGTAAGAACTGCGCGGCCCTATTCCAACTCGTCTCGAGGAGGAGCCCTTGGGCCGAACCCGCTCAAACTCGTCCTCGGCTGCTGCAAGCTGATTTCGAAGCGACCGCACCGCCAGCGTGTTTTCAGAGCTTGGGCGTTGCGCTTGGAGGCGGAGGCACAATTCCAACTCACGCCACAGATCGTCCCGAAGCTGGACCGCCGTCGCGCATTTGATTCGACAGGAGGAGCATCGAGCTTCGCAGCCTGGGGTGAGCCGGATCGCAATAGTGTTCGTTGTTCCGTTCCTCATCTGTTCTCAATGAGGGCGCGACGCGGAATAGGAAATAGGTAAAATGCTCGGCAGGAATTTTCTCTGTGGAAAAGTTCGGCGGGCTTAAGGCATCATGCTCACCGGCAGATCAGTAAGGCATAGCGCCGAACGGCATGATCGGCAGCGATCTGTGCGCAGGACAGGTCCGCGCCGCCGGCGGTGCAGCGGGCGACTGTGCGACCGTAAACGTCGGTGTCCGTTCGTTCACACTGCACCGGACCATTGGAAAGGAGCGCTCGGAGGTTTTCCTTGCTGGCGATGGGATCGCCTGGCGTGCATTCGCGGCCAGGCCGACAATGGCCCGGCATTTCGGGCGCATCGATGCCGGACAGGCGGACTCGCGTCGATCCGCAGCGAATCGTGTCGCCGTCGACAACGTGAGGGGAGGGGCATTGAAAAGTCGCGGCTTCCGAGGCGGGCGACTCCCAACCGACCGACTTGGCGATGATGACGCCGCCGAAGATCAACCCGAGCACAGCGAGTTTGACGATCCTTCTGTTGCTGCCCCAGGCGCGGCGTCTCGTCCGTTGAGGGGAACGATAGACCGGCTGATGCCGCGAAGGCTTGCGGTTCGTCGGTCGTCTTCTGAACTTGTGAACTTCCCCCATAGAGCGGGATATCCGATAGGGCAGTGCCCGACGCAAGCTCGACGTGATGCAAAAATGATTATGGACAGGGACTTAATCGTCGCTTTACGGACTGTTCGGTAATCTCGCACGTCTGTCGTGCCGATCGGCTCAGGGGGGAGCATGTCGAAGTCAAAGCTCTACGTCGCAATCGCGGCGCTCGTGGTGGTGCTGTTGGGCGCCGGTTGGTATTTCGGCTCGCCCCGTTGGACGCTGCACCAGATGCAGACGGCCGCGCAGGAGAAGGATGCCGACAAGCTGGCCGGCTACATCGACTTCCCCGCTCTGCGCGCTTCGCTGAAGGAGCAGATGAAAGCCAAGATGGCCGCCGAGATGATGAAGGTGAAGGACGATAATCCGTTCGCTGCCCTGGGCGCCGCGTTCGCCGTCAACATGGTCGACGGCATTGTCGAGGCGCTGGTGACGCCGACAGCGATGCGGGAAGTGTTCGCCAATGCGCCTGAGCCAAAGCCGGAAGAGGGCAAGATCGGCGTGCGTGTGAAGAATTTGGAGATGGAGCGGGTAGGGTTGTCGGAGTTCCGCCTGGTCAATCAGGAGGACAAGACCGGTTCGTCGCTCATCTTCAAGCGTGATGGACTGGGGTGGAAGATGACTGAGATTCGGGTGTCGACCGACGCATGAAACTCAGATTTGAAGCACGCTCGGCAGTCCGTTGGCGTCGCGCTAGGCGAAAAGTTCGTCAGCGTGAGAAGCGGCACGCGCGGCTAGGGGGAAAGCGGCGCTGGACGATGGCTAAGCGGCGGCCCAACGGTGAGTTCGTTCGCATCTTCGCACCAGAGGTGTTCGACCTTAACAACTTTGTGACGCGGACCCCTACGCTTCGTTTCTGTAAGTCAGTGCGAGATGAGTATCTCGTAAAGCGAAACAACGTGCTTCTAGATTTTAGCCGGACGCGACTATGCCGTGCGCCTGGAATGCTGGTTGCTGTCGCCGAGATAGATAGGGCGCAGCGCATGGGGCAGAGCCATCAGGCGATGCGATGCCGCTTGCCCATGGGGGAAGATGAAGAGGGGCAGATCGTACAGCAGGTCCTTGATCAAGTTGGCCTGCTGGAAAGATTGGAACACCCGCAGATTCATTCTGACAAATCGTCGTTTCATGACACCGTGCGCCGTTGGCGCTACGCGACCGGTACGCGGATCGATAACAGGCCGGGAGACGTGCTCTATGAATATGAAGGTCAGTTGACGCCTGCGCTGATCGAAAAAATGAATATCGGGCTGTCCGAAGCCGTGATCAACAGCCTGCATCACGCATATGCCCGCGAGCGCGCTGATGGGTGCGGCATGTTCAAGGAACGCCGCTGGTGGATGTTCACTTGTGAAGATGATGAAGGCCAACTGCATGTTCTCATATGCGACCTTGGGATCGGCATCGCGAGATCACTTTCGATGCCCGGCCGATGGGATCGCGCTCTGCTGAAAAAATTCGAGGAGTTCTTTACCGGTGATGCTCCCGATGTTCGCGCGATAAAAACCGCGCTGGTCATTGGGGAGTCATCAACTGGCGAGGAGCATAGGGGGAAGGGATTGCCCCAGATATGGAACGCTGTGCAGGAAAACGACGTTGGTGGCGTTGTGATTTTTAGCGGCCAGGGCCATGTTAGTCGCAGCATGGATACCGGCGAGCAGACGAGCGGATTTTATAGGAGCGAATTGCTTGGAACGTTGATATCTTGGCGAGTTCCGATAGGAGCGGCGGGCAGCGACTCGGATGGATGAGGGTATGATCAGCATTGCCACGGATTTTTCCCGCTCCCCAGCGGGCAGGTTCATTTCTGACGGTCCAAACTCCGGTGAGCGCTTCAGGCGCGACTTTCTTGTGCCGGGGCTTCAACGGCATGAACGATTACTGATTGATCTCGATGGTACACGCGGCATTGGCTCGTCATTTCTTGAGGAAGCATTTGGCGGGCTCGTACGCCTGGGCTTTTCTGCTAGCGACTTGATGAGGAAGTTAGCCTTCAAAAGCAGAGATCCTTCCTTGGAAACTGAAATTCGCAGCTACTGGAAATAACTATTCCAGAAGCAGAGGCGCTGCTCAAATTCTCATTTCTTTTCACCGCGATCGTCACGATCGCTGGGTGGTTCGTCGTCGCCCGCATGACGGATCGACGGGAATTCCGCAAAGAGGTGCGGGAGTACGTCAAAGATGCTAAATCTACATGCGAGGCTGTTCGCAAAGCGGCACATGAATATTGGCTTTTGTGCAACCAGAGGGCCGCGGGTGCGGCCGCCGTCACGCTAAAAGCGGAGGTCGGAAATCTCGCCCGCCACATACAGATCCTGACGACCCTCGGCTTGGATATCCCGAGCGATGTCATGGCTGATGTTCGTCAAGCAGCTACAGGCGGTGACTTCGAAAAGAAGGCACGAAAACGCACGCCGGACGATCAAGGGCGGATGGCCGATGTAGCTGGCAGCCTGCAGGATCTAGTTTCTGCCATCGACAACGCTTTCTATCGCCATTTTCAACCCAATCGCCGCCACCAATGGATGCGCTACATCCCTTTGCTCTCTGTGCTATTTGTCGCCAAAGACGGCTGATGCGTAGTTACGACGCGGTCTCCATCTTCACGTCGGTTGTGAGGCCACCCGCCTTGTCGAGCCGGTGCGTCAATTCCGAAATCAGCCATGTGGCCGCGTCGATCTCATCCTTTTAGCCGCTGACCTTTACGCGGGCTTCGGGGATGGCGTCGGCGCGGCTCAGCGAGAGTTCCATGTGTGGCCTCGCCAGTAGATAAGCCCGAATGAAAAAAATGGCCGCCCTCAAATAGAGGGCGGCCACCTGCACTGCGAAGACTGTGAAACTTCAGTGCAAAACAGAAGCTCAGAAGCGGTAGGAAACGCCGAGCGAAAGCTTGTTGTTGTCGACGCGGAGGCCGTTCGTGCCCAGATCGCTGTTCAGACCGGCACTGCCGAAGTCTTCGATCAGATACTCAACGCGGACCGAGGTCTGCGCGCCCAGGCGGGTTTCAAGGCCAGCGCCATAAACCAGGGCATCCTGCGTGTCCTTCGACGTGAAGCTGTCGACGCCGTCGTTGTAGCTCAGCTTGAACTTCGTCGACTGCCAGCCACCACGCGCGTAGATACCGGTGCTGTCGGAAAGCATCGTGCCGAGGCGCGCGCTCAGGCCGAAAGATTCACGAGCGCGGACCTTGCCACCGATGCTGTCAACGCCATCGGTGAGATTGATCGAGGCGCTGGCGCTCGACAGGTTGGCGTTCGCTTCAACGCCGAAGAAGATGCTGTTGGTCAGGGCATAATCATAGCCGACGTACAGGCCGCCGCCGACACCGTTCGCGCTGATCCCGTCGAACGACAGGTCGGCGAAGCCGAGGTCGGTTTCCTCCGCCTTGACTTCATAAGCGTCGCGGCTGATCTGAGCGCCGACGAACGGACCCGAAAAAACTTCAGCAAATGCTGGCGTGGAAGCGGCTGCAGCAATCATCGAGGCTGCAACAAAAAACTTCTTCATGTTTAAATCCCTCATTGAATATCGCAATATTACTCTGCGACCGCGCTATCTTTTATCTCATGCGCGTCGCGGCGCTTATCCATTTAAGGACTATATACGCAACGATATAAATCGCTGCCGCATCCTGTTGTTCTAGAAATGTTGCAGATTCGCCACACTCAATTTTAAGGAGCTGTCTCCATCTTCACATCGGTGGTGAAGCCGCCCGCCTTGTCGAGCCGGTGCGTCACTTCCGAGATTAGCCATGTGGCCGCGTCAATCTCATCCTTATAACCGCTGACCTTCACGCGGGCTTCGGGGATGGCGTCGGCGCGACCCAGCGCCAGCTTCATGTCAAAGGTCGCCGGTGCCCGCTTGAGCCGGTCCCGCTCCGCAATCGCCGCGCGCTTCGCCGACGCCTCGTCGGGATAGACCTTGCGCAGCTTCTTCGCGCCATCGGCCTTGCCCACGGTGAAGGTCTGCCGCTTCGCCCCCTTCTTGTCGTGCCAGCTGGCCGTCACGCCTTCCTGACCGTCCCGCTTCTGCCGCTGCCAATTATGGCGGTCGCCATCGGTGCGGCGAATCGTCAGTGTCGGCAGCGTCTTGCCGCTGGTGCTGGTGCCCGCGCCCTTCCGCGCGAAGATCAGATGCTTGTCCTTGATCGTCGCCACGGCGTCATTCTCCCGGCCAAGGCGGCGCAGGAATGCGATATCGCTTTCCCGGCTCTGGCTGATCGACTTGAGCGCGATCGACGCCAGATCCTTCGCCACCTTGAGCGTCAGGCCATTGCGGCCAGCGACGTCTTTCAACACCGCGCCCAGCGTCGTGTTCTTCCAGCTCTGTTCCCGGCGGTTGCGGATCTGGCTGGTGAAGTCGGCTGCGCGGGCCTTGATCGTGATCTGATCGGGTGGGCCGCTGTGCGAAACGTCGTCCACCTTGAAACTGCCCTTGTCGATCAGTCCGGTGGCGACGTCGCGGCCCTGTTTCCAGCCCAGCTGCACGGCCAGCACCGCGCCTTCTTTCGGGATCCCCAACATTCCATCCGTGTCACTCAGCACGATGTCCAGCTGATCGGCTTCATCGCCACGCTTTTCGGACAGGGAAAGGGAGACGAGGCGCGGGCGCAGCCGGTCCGACATATCCTTGCCGTCCAGCGTCACGCGCCAGTCCGCGATATTGCTGATCTGCTCGCTCATTTGGATGCCTGGGCGTTATTGGCCGCTGCCGGATCGTCCACGCGCAGCAGATCTATGCCGAAGTCGATGCGACGGGCGCGGCCATCGGACATCAGGAAGGCGTGCCGCTCATCAATCGCCGTGATGACGAAGTTGCCGTAGACGGTCCCCGTGCCGTCGACCAGCGGCAGCGCTTCGCCATCGTCCGCCATGCTGCGCAGATCCTCAAGCGATGCGCGGCCATCGGCGATTTCGGTATAGACGGATCCCGAAAGGCTGAACGCGTCATCGCCGGGGCCGGTGAACTGCGTCCCGTCGCGCGCGCCAACGCGCGGGGACCGGGCATGTTGCCAGCCCGACTTCCGCTGCATTTCATCATAGGGCAGCGTCCCGATCTCAAACAGGAACATGCCCAAAGCCATCAAGTGCATCTTACGTCCCCTTGTCAGTCGTCGGCGAAGCCGCGCCCGCGCCGATCGCGCTCGATCTGCTCGATCGCCTCGCGGACCTGCTCAGCGATGTCCTGCCCCTGGGCGCCGCCCGTCACGGTGACCTGGATGGTGTAATGGTTCTGCACGGCAGCGGCGGCGGGGCTGGTGGCTGGCTGTTGGGCCGCAGCGGGCGATGCGACGGCCATGGCCGCCCCGGCAGTGCCCACGCCGATCGCACTCGCCATCTGGCCGGACAGATCCATAATCCGCGGAATGACCGGGCTGGCCGCAAAGCCTTTCGTCATCCGGTCAGACAGTTCAGCGATGCGATCGAGCGGGCCGCCCGTATTGCTGGCAAGCCCCTGCTCCAGCCCGGCCATGACAAAGCCGCCCAGCCCTTCGAAAACGCGGGATGGCGAATGGATGCCCAGCTTTGACTTAAACCAGTTGGCGACGGAACTGGCCGCGCCGAGGATGGTGGATTTTAGCGCGCCGAGCATCCCGACCACGCCGTTAATCAGCCCTTGGATCAGGTTGCGGCCGATCTCGGTAAAATTGAGCGACTGGAGATAGGCCAGCGCGGGCATGAAGGCGCGGATCAGCAGACCGAGTGGGGAGAAGGTCAGGAAGGCATTGATCAGGAAGGCGATCGCGCCGCTGACCATGGCCTTGATGCTTTCCCACAAGCCGCCGAACCATGCCGAGATCGCACCCCAATTATCGTAGATTAGATAGGCCGCCGCCGCGACGGCAGCGATGGCCGCGACGATCAGCAGCAATGGCCCCAAGGCGATGCCCAGCGGCGCGGCTGCGGCGGTCAGGGCAGCGAAGGCCAGCGCGAGGCCGCCGAGCAGGATCAGCAGCGCGGCCCCCGCGCCCATGAAGACCATGATGCCCTTCGCCAGCACGGGATGTTCCTGTGCCCACCCACGGACCGCCACAGCCGCCGAGCGGATATAGCCGGACACCTTGACGACGGTGGGCAGCAGGGACTGGCCCATGGTGACGTTGAGCGCGGACAGGGCATTGCCCGCCAGCCCGGTCGCCCCTTCGGTGGTGGCGATGGCCGACAGGAATTCCTTGTTCATGGAGCCAGCATAATTGCTCCTGTCGCCGACCATGGCGAAGTTCGTTTTCAACTGGTCGAGACTGGTCAGCATCGGCGCAATCGCCGCGACGCTTTCCGATCCGAACAGGTCCGTGAGCATCCCGGCCTGCGCCTCCTTCGGCAGCTTTTGGATCCGCTCAAGGACGTTGGTGATCGCGCCGCCCGCGTCCCTCTGCATGTCCTTCGACATCTGCACGGCATCCAGCCCCAGCGCCTTGAACGCGGCCTGCTGCGATTTCGTGGCCGACGTGCCCTTGGTGAGCGCCAGCATCATGTTCTTGATGCCGGTCGCGCCGATCTCTGATTCCACACCGACGCTGGACAGGACTTGGCTCATGGAAGCGATCTGCGCCGCAGCGAGGCCGCCGACCTTCCCCAAGGGGCCGATCCGCGTCACCATATCAGTCACAGCGCCGACATTGCCGCCGAAACTGTTGGTCAGGGCGTTGATCTGATCGGCCAGCGCCACCACGCCATCCTGCGGCAAGCCGAACGCGGACCGCCACTTCGCCATGGTGTTGCCCGCATCTTCGGCAGTGCTGTCGAAGGCGACGCCCATTTTGGCTGCGTCTTCCGCGAATTTCATCAGTTCTTCGCGCGGGACGTTGGCGCGGCCAGCGGCGGCGAAGATCTGGGCAATGCCTTCCGCCGCCATCGGGATCCGCGTGCTCATCTCCAAAATGTCATTCGACATTTGGGCGAAGGCTTGGGGCGTCGGGAAATCGACCACCTTGCGGACATCGGCCATGGCGCTTTCCAGCGTCATCGCCTGTTTGGTCGCCATGACGATCGGCGCACCGGCAGCCGTGCCAGCGGCGACCATGCCGAGGCCCATGCCGGTCGCCTTCTGGCTTACTTCGGTAAGCTTCTCCGAATTGCGGTTGGCCTGGGCGACCTTCTCCAGCTGCGCGGTCTGTTGTTTAAGGGCGCGGTTCGCCTCTGCGGTGCGATTGGCGAGACGATCCTCATGCCCTGCAAGATCCATGACATCGACACCGGCGGCGGACAGCTTGGCGGACAGCTGCTGCAGTTCCGCGCCGCCGTGATTGAGCCGCGCCGCCAGCTGGGCGGACTGCTTTTCCGCCCGCTCGAATTCCATTCGCAGCTTCTTCGTCGGCTTTTCCGTCGCCTCCAGCTGGGCGCGCAGCTGCGTCAGCTTCCCCTGCTGCTCCTGATATTGGCGCGTATCGTTGGCAAAGCGCGATTCCGCAGACTTGTAGTTGCCGATCTGTTTCTGCAGCGCGCCCAGCGATTTCAGTTCATCCTGCGTTTTCGCCAGATCGCGGCGCGCGGCGGACGACGCGCCAGTGATGGATTTCAGGGGCGACGTGACCTTGTCCAGCGCCTCAAGGATGATCTGCAGCCGAAGGTTCTTGTCCGCCATTATCGCTTTCCGGGCTTTTCAGGGGGTTTCGATCGACGGGCGGCCTGTTCGCGCCAGCGCATCAGTTCGGACAGGTCCATGCTGTCCATGACGGCGGGCGACCAATGGAAGATGATCGCCACGTCCGCCATCGCGTCATCTACTGATCGAGGACAGCCGCACGCTGCGACTTCTGCAGCAAAAAACCGCCAATCTCCGCACCGCAGGCGAGCAAATCCGCCGGGTCCATATTGCCGACCTCTGCTTCGGTGAGGGTAGGCATGGAGATGCGCGGCAGGATCTTGGTGAGGCTGTCTACCTTCAGCTGGCCTAGATCGACCAGCGACAGGCCGCGTAGTTCGCCGGAACGGGGCTTGCGCAGCTTCAATTCCTCGATCGTTGTTTCGCCGCGCACGATCGGCGCGTCGAGGGTGACGGTGCGGAACAGGGGGGCAGTGGTTTCGCTCATGATGCTCTCCGAAAATTAGGGGAAAGCGGCCCGACGACGTGGGCCGGGCCGCTGGGAATCAGAACATGCCAGCGGAGGCGCGCAGTTCGGCGCTGCGATCCACGCCGTCCACGATGTCCACCATGTTGATGGGGTCTTGCTCGATCAGAGTGCGTCCGTTCCAGACCAGCTTGTAATAGGCGACAGCCATCGTGATGCCGAATTCACCAGCCTCGCCCACTTCCTGATCTCCTGGGTCGATCTCGGAATAGCGCCCCCGCACGATGACTTCGATCGTGTCGATCGCGCTGCTGTCGTCCTGCTGATAGGAACCGGCGAAGCGTAGGTAGACACCGTCCACCGTGGGCGTTCCCCATTGGCGCAGGACATCACGGACCGGGCCACCGAACGACGCGGACAGTTCCATGGCTTCCATGCCCATGTCGATCTGGATTTCGCCGCTCATGCCGCCGCCGCGATAACCCTCCATCTTGCGGGTCAGCTTCGGAAGGGTGACGGTCTTGACTTCGCCGCCATAGGCGAAGCCCTCGTTGTAGAAATTCATGTTCTTGAGGATGCGGGGCAGTCCCATCGCTGACTCCTATGTATTGAGGGGATGAAGGCGGGGCGGGATCAGACCGTTTCGGCCAGCTGGCTCGCAAAGTCGGCGAAGTAGGCGTCCGTGATGCGCTGGTTGAAGCCCAGATCTTCCAGCGGCGGCGGTACGGTGTAGTTATAGTCGATGCGCAGCTTGCCCGCCTTGAGGCTGGCCGTGCTGTTGTTCGCCTCATCGAACCATGCGTTCGCGCCAAGGATGATCCCCTGCGCCTTCAACTGGCGGAAAAAACCGTTGATCGTCTCGATGATGTCCTTGGCCAGCGCGGGGGTCAGGGGCTTGTCGATCGCCCACATCATGCCGCTGACGATCGTATCGGCGAGCAGCTGCGCCACGCGCACGGTGCTTTCGAAGGCGAACAGGCTTTCCGCCTCTGCCGTGGTGCGGTTGCCCCAGAAGCGATAGCCGGTATCGGTGCGGACCAGTGCGGTCACTTCCGCCGCATTGAGCAGCCCCGCTTCGCTGTCCTGATCCTCGATATCCCAATGAATATCCTTGGTCAGGCCCACGACGCCCTGCACGGGGATGTTCGACAGGGTTTTGTGCGGGCCGGTTTGGGTGTCGATCAGCGCGCGCAGGCCCATGGCGCGCGCGGCGGCATAGCTGGTGACATTGGCATCCGCCGTCGTGTCCCAGGCGACGAAGTCAGGCATCAGCAGCATGAGTTCGCGCGCGCTGAAATTGGCGCGATAGAGCACGGCGCTGGCGACTGTTTCACCGATCGCGCGGGCATAGGCAAAGCCGCGCAGCTTCTGCGCCACCACGGCCAGCGCAGCGGTCACTGCCTGCGTTTCGAGGCCGGGAGTGCCGAGGATCTTCGGCTTGACGCCCAGCTGCGCCTGTGCGGCCAGCAGCGCCTGCATGCCGGTCTTCTGGCCCTCGGCGTCGGTGGTGCCGATGACATTGCTCGCAGTCTCGGCTGCGTCCGCACCTTCCTCCACACGGACCACGACGACAACCGGACGGGTCTGGTCCGCAATGGCCCGCAGCGACTTCGCCAGCGTGCCCAGCACGCCCGCTTTGCCGATGGCGGTTTCAATGTCCGTAATAAGTGCGGGGCGATCGAGCGGGAAGACGGCGGCGTCGGCATCGGAGGCCGTGGCGACCAAGCCGATGATGGCGGTGGAAACGGCGGTCAGCGTGCGAGCGCCGGTTTCGATCTCGGTAACGGTGATACCATGCTTGAACGACATGACAGGCTCCTTGGGCTAGAGAGTGAGGGGCAGGACGAGGCGAGCGCGAGCGTTCGCGGCGGCGGTGTCGGTCCGGTCCGCGTCGATGGTGATGGTGGCATTGCCGGGCCGATCCCCGGCGGCGAGGCTGACCCGGCGCAGGCGCAGACGGTCTTCATTGCGCGAGATCGCCACTGCCGACGCCGCATAGACACGCAGAATGTTCGTGGGGGTCATGGGCTGGTCGATCAGGTCAGGCAGCAGGGAGCCATATTCGCGGCGGCCCACGCGCGTGCCAATCGGCGTCGAAAGGATATCGGTCACCGACTGTTTGATATGTTCGAGCCCTTCCAGAACCTTGCCGGAAGATCGCGCCATGCCCGCCATCAGACCGGCGCTCCGGTCTGGGCAGTGCCAGCCTGCACACCGCCATGCTTGTGGCCCTTGAGGCTTTTGCCGCCGCCGACAACATCAGTGGTCGCGGTCACAGTGCCGTTCACTGTCACGTCGCCATTGATCGTCATGCCGCCGGGGGCGTCGATCGTGGCCGTGCCGCCTGCGGGCAACGTCACAGCAAGGGCATGGCTCGCATGGTTATAGCTGAACGACGCGCCATCGGGGAAATCCATCTGAACCACGTCGGGGTCGTTGGAAGGCGGCGGGTTAGCGTCAGAAAAGAGACCGAGAACGACCAGCCCATTCTCCAGATCGCCCTCCGGGGCCAGCACCACGCACTGTTCGTCCACCGAGGGCGGCGACCAATAGCGCGTCCCGCCCGCGCGCTGGGCGACCCATGGCAGTTCGCCAGTGGTCAGATCGCCCAGCGTGACGGTGCAGGTGGCATTGGCATAATCGACAGAGGCGATGACGCCATACTGGATCGCCTCGCCGACCTGCTGTTCGGGATCTTGGGTCTTGGCCATGCGCGGACCATGGCGCGCACGCTTCCCGCTTTCGCGTCCCTGCATTTGGACAGGCTGCTATCCAAATGCAGGGCGTTGCCGGTTACGGGCTGACGACGGTCGCTTCCCTAGCGAAGCCGCAACGCCCTTGGCGCCTGTCAGGACGTCATGCGAACGGTTCGTCTTCCTCATGATCCAACGAAAGGCCGAAATCTTTAACTACCACATGACCATTCGCGTCGGTTTCGGTATTGTTCATGACGCCTTCCGGGTATTCCCAAATGCTCCATGTCAGGTCACCCAGATCGGGGTGCGAAACCGTCGCAGAGTAATGATGCTCCGCGCCCATATTGCGATCCTCTGATTCGCAATCCCAATCCAGTTCATCGCGGCTGATCGAAAATTCCTCGCCCGTCTCACTGTGGCGAATAATGGCGTTCCCAACTACATTCGGCGTCATCAACTTCCCTCTTATGTTTCAGCGCATTGAGCGCGCGCCCAGATATGGGGCGCGACACTCAAATGCGAAAGAGGGTCAGCGGTCGTTCGCGGGCAGCTGAAAATTGCTGATCAGAACTTCCCCGGCCTTGGTGGGCTTGCCGCCGACGCTGTAGGTCGTGTCGATCGCGGCGATGGAGAAGGCGGCGAAGGTTTCGCGCACGCCGTCATTGTCGTTGAGCGACATCAGGAACCGGCCTTTGATCCCGGCCAGCTGCTCGGCCAGCGCGGCGAAGTCGGCACGGCTGAAAACGTCGGGTCCATAATCGCGTTCGCAGGCCCAATAAGGCGGGTCGAGGTAGAACAGCGCGCCTTCCCTGTCATAGCGGCGGATGAAATCGGCATAGGGCAGGCGCTCGATGACGACGGATTGCAGCCGTTCGTGGACGTCGGCCAGCAACGGCTCGATCTTGCTGATGTCGAACCGGGCAGGCGAGGCCGCATCCACGCCGAAACCACGGCCCTTGACCTTGCCGCCAAAGGCGAGGCGCTGGACGTAGAGGAAGCGGACCGCGCGCTGCAGATCCGTCAGGCGGTCAGGATCCTGACCCAGCAGCCTCTCGAACTCGGCGCGGCTTGCCACGCGGAATCGCAGCATGTCGACCAGATAGGGATAATGCTCGGCGAGGCAGCGAAAAAGCGTCACGACGTCGCCGGAAATATCGTTGATCGCTTCGGCGCGCGGGCGGCGCGACCGGCGCAAGAAGATGCCGCCCATGCCTACAAATGGCTCGGCGTAACTGCTGTGCGGGATGCTGTCGATGATGGCACAGATCCGCCTGGAAAGATTGCGCTTTCCGCCGATGTAACCGGCGACGGGCGAAACGGGACGGATGAGAACAAAAGGGGTGGACATGTTGGAAATCCTGCACGATGTCCCTCCATGGCTCGGCCACGGAGGGAACTCGAAATGGGCAGGCGCGCTGCCCTGAGAGTGCGAGTGCAGGCTCGCGGCTTTGAGGATGTGGGGACATCCAAAGCCCCCTCCGTAAAGGGGGATCGGCGGCGTTCATAGCCGCCGCTGGTCATTATTCGGCGGGTTCTTCCGCTGCTGGCAGTTCGCGTTCCGGCTGCGGCACGGTAATGACGCCGAGGCCGATCTTGTGCGCGACGCCACGCGCCACATCCTCGACGCGGGCCTTCGTCCCAACCTTGTCATAGGTGCCGTCGTCTTTCAGCACCGCGTTGACGTCCCGCTTATGCTCGATTTCGCCGCTGGTGAAGGTTACGGGAACCGCGCGCGTGTCCGCGTTGAAGGTTCCGATTTTATAGGTCAGTTCGGTCATGCTTTATCCTTGCTGGATGTTGAAAGATTTCAGCGGCCTTTCGCTCTCCATTCATAACCGCCGCCGGTATTGCCGCTTGTTTGCGATTGGAAAACAGCCTGAAAGCTGCTCAACGTCTTCGCGCCGCGTTGACACCATATGTCGTTGCTGGTGCTGCCTGCCGGATTGATCGCTGTGACCTGGACATTGACCGACGCCAAATCTGTGAACGGGATAGGAAAGCTTTGCGCAACCGGCCCTTCGCCGAATGTTCCCGTAACGGTTCCCCATTGCTCGATGATGCCGTTGGGCGTCTTTTCCCAATAGCCGTTAGCGTTGCTGCCAAAGGAAAAATCAGCAGACCGAGCGTAAGCCGAACCATCCAGGCCGTCGAGCAGATCGGCGTCGAGGCCGGACCCAGCGCCATCGCTGGCGCCGTCCCAAACCCGAATGCCGTTCAGCCACATGGATGAAGCATAAAAGTCATGGGCGCGGCCGGGTCCACGAAGAACAGCGGCGATCTGCCTTCGATCCGCAGTCCTAGACCCCGAAGCCGTGGTCTGGATAACAAGAGCGCTTGAGCCATCCGCAAGAATATCGGTGGTTACATTCGTCAGCGTTATGTCGTTTTCGTTCTTATAATCCAAGAAGGCGTGCGCAGCGCGCGATGAATTGCCGTAAGTGCTCTTGATGGCGAACCCAGCATATTCGGCATTGTAGCCGACAGTCACGAATCCCGTGAAATTATCGCCTGCCTTATTGGCGGGCGTATACCCCAAACGCTGCGGGATGTTGCTGTAATAGCTGCCGTCCTGCCCATCGAGCAGATCGGCGTCGAGGCCGGAACCTGCACCATCATTCCCGGCATGCCAAAGCTGATTGCCGTTCAGATACATGGCGGTGGCGTAGAAATCATGAACGCGCCCCGGCCCGCGCAGATAGGCACCTACTGAACGGCGATCAGCCGTCCGACTACCCGCAGGCGTGGAGGCAAAGGCGAATGTCGTGCTGCCGTCAGTATTGCCAAGCGTCTGTAAACTGCTGGTGGTGATGTTGTTCTCGTTGACGCATTCAACCGAGAAATTGCCGATTGCGCTCGATGACCCTTGATTGTTGCGCAGGAAGAACAGCGTCCAATCCTGATTGTTGGCGATGCCGGTATTGTTACCCTGAAAAAAGGTTCCCGCGACCTTGGCAAAAGCGGTGCTGTCCTGCCCGTCGAGCAGATCGGCGTCGAGGCCGGAACCGGCGCCATCATTCGCTGCGCCCCAAAGCGTACCCTGCACCGCTGTCGAAGCACTGCCGCCGTTGGTCAGTGTCAGGCCGTTGACAAAGGATGAGACGAAATTGTCCGTGGTATATTGCAGCGCGAAACCGCCGCCGCTGCCAACGGCGTTAAGGCCGATTGCGCGCCACTTATAGTTGCCGGTGCCCGAAAAATGCAGTTCCTGACTGCCATTTTTTGCAATCGCCATCGTGCTGGAGAAGGTGTCGCCCGCCTTGTTCGCGGGCGTATATCCCAAACGCTGCGGGACGTTGGTGTAATAGCTACTGTCCTGCCCATCGAGCAGATCGGCGTCGAGGCCGGATCCCGCGCCATCATTTCCAGAATGCCAGATAGTGCTGCCCATGAAAAACATGGCCGAAGAATTCACGGTGAGCGCATTGATGCGACGGTCAACCGTTCTCGATCCCGCAGAGGTAAGGGAAACGTTCCATGCCGAGGAACCATCGGCATTCATGTCAAATGTCATGTTTCCGGATACGATGCCGTTTTCGTTCAACGCATCAAGGAAGACACTGGCAGTCTGGCTGCCGCTGCCATAGTCATTCTGGATAGCTTGGCCAGTATATCGATTGCTATACCGAATTTTGGTGTATCCCGTGAAAGTGTCGCCTGCCTTATTGGCGGGCGTGTACCCCAACCGCTGCGGGATGTTGCTGTAATAGCTGCCGTCCTGCCCATCGAGCAGGTCGGCGTCGAGGCCGCTACCAGAACCGTCCTGCGCTAGCAGCCAGCCAAGAATGGCGGCCTTGGCTGCGGCGGGAGTGAGAGCGCGTAGCGCGTCAATGCCTGTCTGCGCTTCCCCCACAGTTGCCAGCTCCACCACGCCCTGCATTTCAGTAGTGGCGGGAGGATTGAGAAAATTGGCGTCGCCGAAGGTCAGCATGGCGGCGGCCACGTCGGCAAACTGGACGTCGATCGCCAGCAGCATCATGGCCTGCGCCGACTTCTCCAGGATGACGCCCGCCTGCCCGTAAATGGCTAAAAGCGTGCCATCGGCCAGATAGAGCGCAAAGCTGCGGACCGTGAAGACATCGGCGCTTTCATCGCGCACGATCAGGTGGATCGTGTCGTCGGCCACGACATCACCGGAGATCGTGGCCACGCGCTTATATTCACCGGGCAGGGCCGTGATGCCCACGCCGGGAACGACGGCGGTGGCGGTCAGACCGACCTGCGCGATGGTGACGGGCGCTGTGCCGGTGTTGGCGGCATTCACAAGCGCGGCGCGGCCCGCGTTGGTGACGATAGCGGTAAGGGCCATGATTCCTCCGGTCAGGCCGCCGGTGCCATGCAGGACAGGCGGGCGTAGATGGTCGGGCGAACAGCCGCGATCAGGCCGATGCGGGCCTTGGCGGTGATGCCTTGGGTGAAGGTGAAGTGGCTGCGCACAGGCTTGGCGCGGCTGACTTCCGCGATGACCTGATCGACAAAGGACGCCGATGCGGGCGCGCCGTTCTGATCAAGGTTGAGGACAAGGTTGAAAGTGTGCGGATCGCCCTTCGGCTCCATCTGCCACCATTCGCGGATTGCGACCGAACCGCCGAAACTCTGGACGACGGAGCGAACGGACGCGGCGGTGCCCTTCTGCCGGGCAATTACGATGGCCTTGCGGACGCGCTCGCGCTTGATCCCTTCCGGCCAATCACTTGACCAGTTGTCGAGGGACAGGCCCCAAGCGAGCCACGGCAGCAGGTTGATGGGGCAGTTGGATGGCGACCAGACTTCCCTGACCAGCACGGCGATATCGAGCAGGCGGGCAATGACCTGCTCCAGCGCCTTTTCCAGATCGGTCGAGGCGGGGGGCAGAATGGACGGGTAGGTCATTCGCCCGTGCCCGCGTAGCTGAGCGTGATGCCGGTGCAGTAGGGAGCCTGCTCGCGCGAGATCACGATGTCCGCAGCCGGGGCGGTCAGGACGACATTCTGCACGCCCTCGACATGCAGGGCGGCGAAGATGCCCGACCGGGTGATGTCGCGGCCAAGGCGGTGGCTGGAGGCGACATAATCATCCAGCTTGGCGCGGGCCGCGTCGAGAACCACGCTGCCATCGGGGCCGCTGAATGTCGTGATGGTGGCGTTGACGTTGTAATTGACGATCGCTGCGGACTGAACCGTCACGAAGTCGGTCAACGGGCGGCGCGTTTCGTCGGAAACATAGGCCGCGACGGTGGCGATCAGCCCGGCGGATGCCACGCCAGATCCGGTGCGGGACAGGACCGACACCAGCACTTCGCCGGGGTCGGGGCTGGTCGCGCTGGCGTCCAGCACATCGGGATCCGCCGACAGGGCGTGGAAGATATAGGCCCCTTCCGGCCCGGCGACGGAATAGCCTTCAGGAGCCAGCACCATGCGGCGGCGGAAATCGGCGTCGCTTTCCATGACAGCCGGGATCCCCAGCACCGTGTCCGCCGGGGTGATGGTCAGGCGGGCGATGCCGAACAGCGCGGCGATGTTGTCGAGATCCGCGCCCACGGCGTAGGCAGGCATGACGGCGCGGGCTGCGTCGTTGACGCGCTGGCGCAGCAGCTGGGCGAAATAGGCAAAGGTCTGGAGCAGCTTGGAAGCCGGATCGCTGTCCCGGCTCACAAATTCCGGCATCAGCGTCTGCATGTGTGCGACGGCTTCCGCGTAGATCGTCTCGAAATCTAGCGGATCAATGACGTCCGGCGCGGGAAGGCGCGACAGATCAACGGCGGTGAAGGTTGCATCGGCCATGGCCGCCATGTCGGGCGGCGATCAGGGCGCGCGCTACTCCCTGCATTTGGACAGGCGGCTATCCAAATGCAGCGCCGTTCAGCGTCCGCAAGCTTTCCACACGGCGAGCATCATGTAAAAGCCGTCCAATGGATCTCAATAATCGAAGGTGCCCTTTAAACGCCCGCCAACAGAAGCTTGTGGCGTCGGCAATGCCGCCAGCGTTCGCGTTCGCTTTTTGGGCAATCATTATCCTGTTGGTGATGTTGGCCGTCGCCACGGCCACGAAAAAGGGAAATCCATTTACAGACTTCTTCACCGCCTTCGGCGCGGTGGGACAGGTCGCATTCGCCTATATGGTTTGGCGTCTTGGCCGCGAACAATTCGCATATATAAAGCAGTCAACCGAAAGGCAGATGCGCATAGACACATATGGGATCAAGAAGTCGATTTCTGACCAATTCCTTGGCCTCTATGATGCTGCAGAGGCACAAGCCAGCTTTGGCGAGGATTTCCAGCCTCCATTTATCGAAGACTGGTATAGCTTGGTCGGCGATGCGGAATCTGTATTTTCGTGGCAGGTGACCGAGCCGATGCTAAGGCTTGCGGCCAAGCTGGACGATTTGCAGCCGAACAGCGCGTTTCTTGCCAAAGTCAAACTCGATCATCCAGAGGACATTGCGGCGCAGCAGTCAGCGATGAAGGCAAATTGGGAAGAAATAAGCACCCTTCGCTTTGCGGCATGGCGAGCATTATATCTTGAACTCACGCTCAACGATCACGCTGTTAGCTAGACTGAGTTTGCAATCTGCAAATAGAGCAGATCGAGTAGCTGCTCTCTATCCGCCGCCGTTGCGCCGAGCAGTTCGCGCTTGGGATAGGGCACGGCCTGCGCCCGCAGCGACGGCTTGTCGCGCAGGCCATATTGGTGGACGCCCGCGATCTGGGACACCTTCCCGGAAAATCCGACCCAGAAGCCCTGATCATCCGTGCCGGTGCGCAGGAATCGCCCGCTCGCCAAGCGCCGGAACATGGCGCGGCGACGCAGGCCGCCACGGCGGCGCAAGCTGCTACCGCCCGCGTTGCGATGCTCCTCCGGGACCGGGAGCCATTTCACGACCTTGTCGAACTCGAATGAGCGGATGCCCCCGGCCTCAATATCGAAGCCGGTCATCATGCGGCCTGTCGTCCAGGCGAAGCTTTTCATGATGACCTTGCGCGGCTCGCCGCCGCCGCCCGATGGATAGAGGAAGCAGGTCGCGCCCCGTCCCGACACCGGCGGGGCCTTTTCCTTGCGCGCCTCGAATTTCGAGCCGTCAGGCTGTCGCTGGGCGGCGATGCGCTCGCGCTGGCTCTGCGCCAAAGTGCGGGCCATGCGGCGCATGAGGGCTCGGCGCTGGCCTGATGACAGGCTGCGGATCAGCGCCCCGGCGATGCGCTCCACTTCGGCCAGATCTTCGGTCATGCGTCGGGCGGGATCGCCGGGGTCAGATCGGCGTTGGGATCGGAGGTTTCCACCAGCAGTTCGGTGTTGCCGAAGCCTTGCAGGAACGACGCCGTGACGCCGTCGAAGGCATCGTTGAAATTCGGTTCCGCCGGGTGCTGGACGTCATAGCCACTGCCATCTTCGCGGGGCAGGACCAGCACGGTTTCAGTCAGGTCGATCGAGATCAGGATGTCGGACGCCTCGCTGTCGAGCAGTTCGGCTTCAAAGCTGAAGGGCTGTCCATCGGTGCGGCGCAGCAGCTGGGGTTGTTCCTTCTCGATCCATGCCAGCATTGGCACCATGATCGTGTCCGCATCGCCCGCGAAATCCCATATCCCGACCTTGAGCGTATAGGCATAGACGAACGACAGCGTGCGGGACTGGCGTGTGCCGATCTGGCCGCCTTCCACATAGATTTGGAGGCGGTCAGGGTGCGTTTTCAGATCGGGCAGGAAGGCGGTGAGCCATTGCCGCAGGCTGTCGGCCTTGCGCATCGTCAGTCGGCCTTTCCGTTCGCCATGCGCGCTTGCGCCTGTAACTCGATCAGGGTGGCGCGGATCTGGCCCGCGACATCATAGATGTTGGTGAGACTGCCGAGGCATTGCGCCCCGGCCATCTCGCCCGCTTCATTGCGCTGGACTGTCGGCAATCGGGCGGGTGTCGCCAGCAATGCCCCAGAGATCTTCGCTGTTGGCCGTTGCTGCGGCGCGGTCGAGCAGGCCGACGCCGTCAGCATCAATGCACAGATTGCGATAGACCGGCTTTTCAATGACCTTCTGCGTTTCATTGTAGATTTCCCTGACGTTGCCCTGCCGGGCATATTCCTTGGTCTGCGCGGCCTCGCTCATGGCGTCGATCTGACCCTGCAGCTTCCTGCGCTCGGCCTCCCGCGCGTCGTCGGCGCGTTTCTGCGACGCCTGTTCCTGCGCGTGTCCCACGCTGTTGCCGTAGAAGAAGCCACCAATTCCTGCGGTGCAGGCGGCCAGCGCGGCGGCCATGGCGAGGTGCGATTTCCCGATCATGCCAGCAGCCCCTTGAAATAGGCCCGGCGCGAATAGGTCAGCACGTCCTTGCGCAGCCGACCATCACGATAGCTGACATGGATCCACCCGCTGTTGGGCTGGCCCCTCGTGTAATTTTCGAGGATCAGCTGGTCGAAGGCCATGCGGTCGCGGATGAAGCTGGCGACCGTGACGTTATCGACGCCGGGGATCTCGAAATCGGCGGCTTCGCCCTGCGCGTGCTGGCTGCTCACGGCCGAACCGACGGCGAGGCACAGCTTGGGCGAGCGGAAGCCCGACGTGAGGTGGATCGGCTTGCCGAAATGGGCGCGCAGCGGCTCCAGCACCTTGGCGCAAAGCAGCTGCATCGCCGCGATCTGACGCGCGCCGGGGACGTTGGCGATGCCCTGAGCCGTCGCGGTCGCGGACGCGGTGAATTCGGCCAGGCTAAAGTTGGGGGACAGCTGCATGGATCAGTCCTTGTTGGGCAAGAAGCGGTCAGCGAGGCGGCCCGGCACGCTGGTCAGCGTGTCGATCGCGGCCTTGGCGATGCGGGGGGTGGCGTCGAAGGCGAGCAGCGCGACGGCGAACGCGATCGACTGCGCGGCGAAGTGGTTCCAGCCAGTCACGGCGATGATTGCGATGGTCGCATAATAGCTGACCGTCGATCCAACGACCCACTGGAGGAAACGCTGGCGGAAAGGCAGGGCAGGCTTCCATGCCTGCGCGACGGCGGAACCGATCAGCGAGGGCGTCAGGGAGCCGACCAGATCAGCCGTGGATTCGAGGATAGTGCGCAGGTCCATGGATCAATCCCAAAGCTGAATGAGGGGACGCACGCGGGTCGCGCTTGCGTCGGCGGTCGCGGGCACGATTACGATCGTGCCGAGGGGTAGGATGGGGCCAAGGTCGGCGAGGCCCGGATTGGCGTCGCAGACGCGGGAGATTTCGCTGGGGCCTAGTCCGGCATCGCGCCACAGCAGCAGGTCTAGCTTGTCCCCTGACCGGGCAACAAGGCGCTGCTCCGACGCCATCAGATCAGATCCACGACGGTCCGCGTGACGCCCAGCATGTCGCGGACCGCGTGCATCGCATCGCGCCGCAAACTGCCGATCGCCGTGGCGGCGTCGTTGCCTTCCGCGCCGCCCGCCGCCGTGGTGTCGAAATCGGGATGCCGCTCGATCAGTTCGGCTTTGGCATAGAGGGCGATGGCGCGGTGATAGCGGACCGACTGGACGCTTTGGCCGCCCAGCTGGGGCGCGGGCACGGCGGCGAGCGTGGCATGGCCTGCGGCGTTGGAATCCGCCGCGAATGCGCGCAGGTCGATTTCCACGGTCATGATCGCGGCAAGGATGGCGGCGCGCAGGCGCGCGGGCGTGATGCTGGTCGGGATCCTTGCGGCCTCGCGGACAGCCGCCGGGTCGATGTTCGGAAAAAAGCCGTCGTTGATGACGGGCGTTTCTTCCACCGAGGGCTGCTCAATCTCGGACGCGGACGGGCGGGCGACGAAGCTCATGCCATTCCCAATCGGGCGATGAAGGCCATGCTGGCGAAAACGACAAAGGCCCAGCCCGCTGCCGCGCCGACGTCGAGGATCAGGAAGATAGGCAGGACGATCCGATAAGCTGGTGACAGGCGGATGCGATCGGGCAAATAGGGCGCGATCATCTGGGGATTGCGGACGACGCACCAGATCCGCTCGAAACAGAAGAGCGCCGACAGCACGGCGCAGAGGGCGAAAACGGCAATCAGCGCCAGATTGAAAAAGGACATGACTTCCTCCGATTTCGGCCCACCGGCTTACAGGGGTGAGGATCGGGGCAGAGTGCGGCCCTACGGCTCGAAAGCCTCCCGCATCGCGCGATCCGCCCCTGAGCGCCGGGGGCGAGCCTGTCAGGCGGCGGTGCCGCCCTGTTCGTTGTCTGTGGCGGGCGCGGCGGCGGTGATGGCCGCCAGCAGCTTGTTCGCCCGCTTGACCTTGTCCTTGACGCCGATGCGGTCATGCAGGCGCTGGGCTTCGGTGAGGCTCGCCAGCGCCTGTTCCAGCAGCGGCTTGGCGTCTTCGGCGGGCGCGTCTTCACCTCGGTCGAGCAGTTCGATGCCGATCGCCTTGAACAGCTTGGCGCGCACCGGATCATGAATATCGCTAAGCTCGCTCAGGCCTGCGACCGCGCGCAACGCATCTAGCGAGAAGCTCTCATTGCTATTCTGCGCCTTGATCGCGGCATCGGCGATCTCTTCGACGATGATGGTGGCGGCATCACGCTGATAGCGCGAAGGCATGGGCACATTGTGCCGCAGCACAAATTCGGCGAGGCTCAGCGCGTTATCATAGTCGCCGACGTCGATGAGCCAAACCATGCAGGTCGGCAGGACTTCAGCAGCAAGCCCGGTGCCCACGCCAGCATCGGCGGCAAGGATCCCGGCGACCCAATCACGATAGTCGGGCAGGACTTCCCGCTTCACCGCAATCTTGTGGTCGATGGACTTGATCCCCTTGAGGCGGCGCAGGTCATGCGTCAGGCGAAGGCCGATCTGGGCGGCAGCGCGGTCAGCGGGAGAAGCGTTGGCCGCCCCTGCTGCCGGGAGAGTATCGGCAGCAGGGGTGGCATCCGCTCCACCATCGGGAGCGGACGCAACAGTCTTGGCAGCAAGGATCCTGTCCCTGTGGCGGCGAGCGAGGCTCATGTGCGTGTCCTGTCAGATGGAGGGATTACGGGAGCGGGGCGGGAGAGACCGGCAATCAGGCCGGTTTCTTGCCCATCACGACGTTTTCGACCAAGGCGCAGCGGCCATAGTCTTCCACGACATAGGCTTCGTTGACGCTCTCGTAGTTCTCGATCTGGTCGAGCGCCGGTTCGTCCTTGATCTGGCGGCGGCGAGTTTCTTCCTGCCAATAGATCGACAGGTTATCGAGGCTGGTGATGAGCATCGCGTCTTCGGGGAAGAAGGGCACGATGACAGCGCGCTTGCCCGCCAGCTGCTTGGGCAGGGTCAGGATGCGATGCGCCGCCTCATGCTCGGTGGCGGTGTCGCCCGCTGCCTGGAGCAGATTGGCGTACTTGTCCTTCACCAGCTTCCAGCCGACGATGACGACAAGGTCCGTGTCGCTACGGTGCCACGGATCAAGCAGATCCAGCGCGTCGAAGGCAAGCGCGTCGAGGTTTGCGAAATCGGCGTCGGCGGTGTCGACGTTGGTGGCGTCGGCATCGACCACTTCGACCCCGGCGGCGACATAGATGGCTTTGGTCGGAGCGGTGGACAGTGCGCCGTCGTCCAGTACGCGCTCTTCGGCATGGGTGCGGATCTTGTGCAGCCAGCCTTCATTGACGTCCTGCAGCAGCGGGTTCACGCCGACGTTGGTGGCAGCGGCGGCGGACGTGCCGTTGAAGCCGATCATGATGCGGTCGCGGCCCTGCTGTTTCAGGATCACGTCGCGCAGCAGCGTCTGGAATTCCGGCTTGTGCCGCCAAGCGTCCAGCTTCGCATATTTGATCGCATGGTCGAAGTTGGTCTGCTTGCAGAAATAGCCGCCGTCGTCCGTGGTATCGGTCGGATCGGTGGGCGTGCGGCGCGTGCCGCCTGCGGTGTTGGTGCGGCTCGCCAGCGGGCGCGTGACGGTGACGCCGACCTTCTGGCCGGACTGTTCGGGCACGCCGACGACGTTGATCTGGCTCAGGAACTCGCTCGATTCCTGAATTTTTTCTTCCAGCTTCTGCTCCACGACGGGCGCGACGCTGAACTTGACGGTGGCGTCGGCGACGCTGTTCAGCAGAGCGATCTGGCTGACATAGGCCGTGAAAAGAAGGCGGGTCTCATTACGCATGTGCGTTGGCTCCTGACGGGACTGGGGCGGGGCGGTGGTTCAGATGGGTCGGGCGATCAGCAGTCCGTGACGACGCCACCATTGCCGCCGGTGGCGGGTGCGCGCTTGAAAGTCTGGGGCTGCTCGGTCGTTTCGAGCTTGGTCTTGAGCGCGGCCAGTTCCGACTGAAGGCCGGTAACTGCATCGCTGACCGGCTTCACGGCGGCGGCGATCTGGTCGCCGATGACCTTGCCGAACGCCGCGACGTCGATGCTGTTGTCGTTGGCGGGCTTGGGCTGCTGCGGAGTTTCCGGTTCGTCCTTCTTCTCCTTGGTGAAGAAACTGGCGAGGCCGCGTGCGATACTTTCGCCTAGGCTCTGGCCGCTGACAGGCTCCGCGACCAGTTCGATCTCCGTTTCGTGCGCGGACGAAAAGACGTTCGAGCGGGATTTTACCGCGAATTTCAGGGCTTCGGTGCCGAGCGACGCGGGCATGTCCGTGACGGCGAGCCCGACCAGATAAGCCTTGCCCTCGCCCGCGAAGTCCGGGTGGATTTCGCAGCTGGTGAACAGCTTTTGCCCGGCCTTGTTGATCTCGACCAGCTGATCGTTCGCATCGATCTCGGCATAGAGCGCCAGCAGCGTCTTCTTTTCGCCGTTGATGGTGAGGTCGATTTCTTCGGTCTTGAGCGAGAGGACCGAGCCGTAGGCGTTGAAGGGCTTGTCCGGGCTGTAACCGGCAATATGTTCGCAGTTGATCCGCGCAGTGTAGGTCGCCGGGTCATAACTGGCCGCCATCTGCTCCAGCCATTCGCGCTGAATGACGCGGCCATCGACGGTCGCACCTTCGACTGCGACGCGGAAAAACTTGCTCTTTGCCATGATCGGTCCGGTTCCCTTGGTTGCTTGGGCGCGCAGGCGCTGGCCTGATGGGCAGCAGAAAGGGGCCGTCGCGGGGGAAGGCTCAAGGCCCTGCATTTGGACAGGCGGCTATCCAAATAGACGCCAATGATCAGCAGCTTGGGCGCGGGGCATGGTCCGCCGCGATGACCATGCAACCTCCCCAGCCCGGCGCGCCATCTGCCATGTGGCAGTTCGATCCGCAGCGGCACGCGCGCAGCCTCTACTGGCGTGGATGGGGCGTGACGCAGATCGCCGAGGAATTCGCGCTGCACGGCGTGGTGAACGACAAGGGCGGCCCGATCGCGCGGGCGACGATCGAAAGCTGGAAACAGCGTCATCATTGGGATGACGCACCATCGATCCGCAAGATTGAGGATGGGCTGGAGATCCGGCTGCTGACGTTGATCGCCAAGGAAAAGAAAACCAGCGCTGATCTGGTCGAGTTGGACGCGCTGGCGCGGCAGATCGAGACGCTCGCCAAGGTCCGCCGCTATGAGGCCCCCGGCGGCCATAGCGGTGACCTCAACGACAAGGTCGCCAACCGGAACGCGGGCGAGCGCAAGAAGGCGAAGAAAAACCATTTCACCGCCGAGCAGGCAGAGGAACTGAAGCGCGTCTTTCTTGACGGGCTCTATGATTATCAGCATCGCTGGTGGCAGGCGAAGGATCAGCGCACGCGCATGATCCTCAAATCCCGCCAGATAGGCGCGACCTACTATTTCGCGTTCGAGGCGCTGATCGACGCGATCGAGACGGGCCGCAACCAGATTTTCCTGTCGGCGTCAAAAGCCCAGGCACACCAGTTCCGGTCCTATATCGTCAGCTTCGCCAAGCTGGTCGGCGTCGCCCTGACCGGCGACCCGATGCTGATCACGTCGGATATGCGGCCAGCGGAGGAAGCGGCGGCGGAACTGCATTTCCTTGGCACCAATTTCCGCACTGCGCAGGGCCGCCACGGCAATTTCTACTTTGACGAATTCTTCTGGGTCCATTCGTTCGAGGAATTGAACAAGGTCGCCTCTGGCATGGCGACGCACAAGAAGTGGCGCAAAACCTACTTCTCCACGCCGTCCAGCGTGGCACACCCGGCGCATCCCTACTGGACAGGGGAGCGGCGCAACCGGCGGCGCAAGAAGGAAGACCGGATCAAGATCGACGTCAGCCATGCGGCGCTGGCGATCGGCAGCGTCGGTCCTGACCGGATCTGGCGCAACATTGTCAACATTCGCGACGCCGAAACGGGCGGGTGCGATCTTTTCGATATCGAAGAACTGGAAGACGAATACGCGCCCGACGAATTCGCCAACCTCTTCATGTGCGACTTCGTGGACGACAGCATGTCGGCCTTCAAGTTCAACGACATGATCGCCTGCGGCTGCGACAGCCTGCTCGAATGGCCCGACTTCAATCCCGAGGCGGCGCGGCCCTATGGCAATCGGTCGGTCTGGGCGGGCTATGATCCGCAGGAAAGCGAGAACGGCGACAATGCTGCGCTGGTCATCGCCGCGCCGCCGCTGGTCGAGGGCGGCAAGTTCCGCATCCTTGAGCGCCACCAGTTGCGCGGGCTGGACTTCGAGCAGCAGGCCGAATTCATCAAGGCGGTGCTGAGCCGCTATACCTGCACCTATTTGGGCATCGACGCAAAAGGCGTGGGCGCGGGCGTCTATCAGCTGCTCGCCAAGCCGGGGGCGATGCCGGGCTGCGCCGTCGCCAAGATCGAATATTCGCTCGAACTTAAGGCCCAGATGATCATGAAGGCGCAGAACGTCATCCGCCGGGGCCGCCTCGCGTTCGACGTCGGGCTGCTCGACATCGTGTCCGCCTTCGTGTCGATCAAGAAGACGCTGACCACCAGCGGGCGGAACATCACGTTCAAGGCGGGACGCGGCGGCAATGACGGCCACGCAGATCTCGCCTGGGCGACCATGCACATCCTCATGAACGAACCGCTCGACGGCAAGGAAGCGCCAAAGGGCACAATGGAGATCATCGAATGAGCAAGCGCGCACGCCGTATGAACCGCCGGGAATCGGCTGCAGCGTCCGAGGGCGCGATCGTCGCGGCCAATGATAACCGAGGCGGGGCGGTGCAGCCTTTCACCTTCGGGGATCCTGAGCCGGTGCTGAGCCGCGCCACGATGCTCGACATGCTCGAATGCTGGGACAATGGCCGCTGGTATGAACCGCCGATCTCACTGGATGGCCTCGCCCGCGCGTTCCGCGCCTCGCCGCACCATAGCAGCGCCATCATTCTCAAGCGCAACCTGCTGGCCGCCAGCCTCGATCCGACGCCCTTCCTGTCCCGCAAGGTCTTCGCCGGGATGGTGCAGGACTATCTGGTGATGGGCAACGCCTATGCGCAGGAGATCCGCAACCAGCTGGGCGGCGTGATGCGGCTCGAACATCCGCTCGCCAAATATACCCGGCGCGGCATCGAGCTGGGCCGCTTCTGGTGGGTGTCGGGCTACCGCAATGAAATCGAGTTCGCTCCGGGGACGGTGCATCAGCTGCTCGCGCCCGACATCAATCAGGAGATCTATGGCCTACCTGAATATCTATCGGCGCTGCAGTCGGCGCTGCTGAATGAGAATGCCACGCTGTTCCGCCGCCGCTATTTCGAGAATGGGAGCCACGCGGGCTATATCCTCTATGCGACGGGCGAGTTCGCCAATAACGACGTCGATGCCATGCGCGAGGCGCTGAAGCGGGCGAAGGGGCCGGGCAATTTCCGCAACATGTTCGTGCACTCGCCGAGCGGTAAGGACGGGGGGATCAAGATCATCCCCATCGCAGAGGTCGGCGCGAAGGACGAATTTCTGGGGATCAAAAATACGACGCGGGACGATGTGTTGGCCGCGCACCGCGTTCCGCCCCAGCTGCTCGGTATCATCCCCGCGAACGCGGGCGGCTTCGGCGATCCGGCCAAGGCGCTCGACAGCTTCTTCGAACTGGAGATCCAGCCCCTGCAGTCGATCTTCCTCGAACTGAACGACCAGCTTGGGTTTGAGGCGGTGCGGTTCTTGGAGCGGGTGAAGGCGGCCTAACCCCAGCGTTCACAAAAGCGAGCGCACCATCGTCCAGGCGGCGGCGATCATCGCGATGGCTAGGATCGTCGCCTCAACCCGCACCGGCCATGGGTTGGGTGGGTTTTCCAGATCGGCCCGGCGGTCTTTCCATCTATAGCGCATGCGGTCAGCCCCTAAACCGGTTGACCGCCCTTTTCCATTCCCGTTCGTCAGGCATGGGCAACGTGATCAGCGGCCCCGAATATGGCTTGATCGAGTCCATTCGGCGCGGACGGACCTTTGCGCCGGTCGAGTGACGGCAGAGCTTGCACCACATTTTGGCACGCGCGCTGCGGAAGTCGTCAGGCCAGCCATTCCGGTGGAAGTGCCACCACAGGCCGTACGGATTGAACGCAGCGAAGTGACCGCAGCCGCAGCCGACCTTGACCGCACAAGCCCATAGCGCCGCTTCCAGCAGGCAGGTCGCCTCTTTCAAGCCGTCGCGGTAGCACGCCACATCAGTCCGCCGCCACTTCCATGCGGCACAACTGTGCGCAGGCGAGCGCGCCGATCATATATGGTCCATCATCCCGCTGACCGTTTCGAATTTCTCCCAAGAACTTACGATTGTCGAAGCCGCGCGCCTCCAGCGCCTTAGCGACCGCGTCACGAATATCGTCAATGCGTTCCATATCCTCGCCTCCCGATGAAGAACATATGAAGAACAATATTCGATTCGGTCAACGTCAATTTAATGGGAAAGGCCTGTGAAAGTGGCGCAAGACCACCGCCTATAAACCCTTAACGATTTCGTTTCTGGATCGTCACGACGCTACGTAATGTTAACCCTATATTCGGAAAAACTTACGCAAGTGAGTGGCAAAATAGGTATTTCCCTAGATATATATCGCGAATCACTTGGGGGGATTTTCATGCCAGAAAAGGCGCGCGCACTTCTCGACGACCTGATTACGCTCAGCGGGGAGACCTACCTGTCGATTTCCCAGCTGCTCAAGAAAAATCCTGCCTATATCCAACAGTATGTCAAACGCGGTGTTCCCGTCGCGCTGAGTGCCGCAGATCAGCAGAAGCTGGCCAGCTTCTTCGGCCAGCCAAATGATTTTCTGCTAGTTGTGGATGATCCGGCCAAAACCGAGGCCGCCTTCATCGCATCCTTTATTGATCGCGCGATTGCTGGCTGCGACCGGGCAGGCTTCCAGCTGGTCGCTTGTCATCTGCAGATGGCTCGCGATTTGCTCGTTGAGCAGGATGCTCCTCGGGCCAGCGCGTCTGTTTCCGGGTGATGCTGGAGCAAAGGGTGCCGCGCGTCACAAGCGGAAAGCCAAAATTATTCATCGAGGGGAGCTCCAAGCGGTGAGGGACGTATCGTGTCTTACCGATAAGCAGAAGGAGGTTCTCCGACTTGTCGCTCAAAACCTCAACACCAAGCAGATCGCGCGGATCATCGACAAATCGGCCCACACGGTCGATCAGCGTCTTCGTCAGGCCATCAAGATGCTGGAGGTTGGCGATCGCTTCGAAGCGGCGCGCATATTGGCTGAATTTGAGGGACGGCAAACATATCAGCCTTTGATATATCAACCGGAAGGGGTTGTTGAATCCACCGAAACGGCGCTTTTCGGGGGGCAGGGACTGCCGGGCACCCCCGTCGCCGAAGAACGGAAAGCGGGGCCGTCGATCCCTCCTTTGGGAGGCCGAGAGAATGACCTAGATCTTCATCAGCGGATCAAGATGATCCTGAGCCTGGCGCTCATGATCGGGGGGACCATCGCAGCCATCGTCGCGGCTGGCCTGTGGATCATGTCCTTCTTTCACTAGCCCGCGACATTCAGCTCCAACTTAACGAGATGCGCGACTTCGCTCGCCAAGGAGAACTCATGCCTAACGCAAATGATCGCCTGCCGCTCACGAAGGAAGAGGCACAAGCCGTAGTGTTCGATTTGAACAAAGCCTATGCTCAGCTGGACGACGTGCTTGCCCACACGCTGAGGGCCAGCGCCAACATGATCGAAGTTGGCCGTCAAATGGGACTGGATCCGTTAAGCGGCCAGAAAATTTACGCCGATCTTGGCCGCTGTACTAACGCCATCATCGAAGGTCGCCAGAGCCTGGTGTCTGCGCACGCGAAAGCGCACCGCGTCCGCAAGCTATCGGAAATGGCGGATGAAGATATGTTCGGCTGTCCTCGTGGATCAAAGACCGACCGTGCGGAAAAAGCGCCAATACTGCGTGAGGTCGAAAAATACCCTGTTGCTTGCTGATCCATTATCTTATTTCGGGCGCGTCATGGACTTGCCCACAGCCTTCAACGCCGCACTCATCTGCATCGTCATCTATATTTGGCTGCAAGGTGGATGGGTCGGCAGGGTAGGCGCGGTGCTCGTCCTGTCTGCTTCCGCCATCACCTATATCGGAATGGGTGGCCAGCGGCCTTTCGGCAGCTTGAACATCGTCATCTTTGCTGGTGACGTCCTGCTGCTGGTCGGGTTCATCTATCTTGCGATCGTGTCTTCACGATGGTGGCCGATCTGGGCGTCGGCATTGCAGTTGAACGGCGTCTGTTCGCATCTGGTAGCCTGGCTGGCACCTACGGTGGTCAGCCAGGTCTACTACAGAATGACGACCGCATGGGGCGTGCCGATCCTTATCGTGATGGCGGTCGGAACCGCGCTCGATCAGCGCGCTACAAAAATGAAAAATATGAACAGGGGCATATTCGATGACGATGATGATCAGTCAGCGGGAGATGTCATCCGCGAAAGTTGATCTGAAAACCTTGGAACGCGACGCAGCCAAACTTGCTGAAGCCATCCGAAAATTATCGGTCGCACCTAACATATCCCCCGTCGCAGATAACGGTCCGGAGGCGGCCCAGCATCCCCTGACCGACCCCGAGCTTGCCGCTCTGGCCAGACGGCTGTTGCAGGAAAGCTTCGCGCGCGAGCGCATCTTGTCGTTCGACCTCTTCGCCGACCCAGCCTGGCACATCGTGCTCGACCTCTTCGCCTCTGAAGTGGAAGGCAAAAGCATTTCGGTGAGCAGCGCCTGCATCATCTCAGGCGCGCCAAGCACGACAGCGCTTCGGCATTTAAATTGGCTGAGCGAAAGAGGCGCCGTGCTGCGGATCAAGGATCGGAATGATGCACGCAGATGGTACGTCCGGCTGAAGCCAGAATATGCGGAGCGTATTCGTCAACATTTGCAGCAAGTAGCAGCGAACCGCTGCTTTAGAGCTATCAATCTGGCTGGCCAGGCTGAAGAAGGAAACGAGGCATGACGTTAGCCATTCTCTCCGCCATTGCGACCCTGTTCCCACTGTGCGCGGATGCGGACAGGGGGCAGGGATGCCGAGTTGCCTTGGTCCGGCAGGACCTTCCAGCCCGCGCAGATGCCGTCCAAGAGCGGGACGCTAGAAGCGCCCCTCAAACCCGATACTGATGACGCGCGGGGCGTTGACCATGCCCCGCGTCCGACCGTCGAAATCGGTAAAGAACTGAGTCTTCTCCTGAATGTTGAAGATGTTCCGCGCCGTTACGAACGCGCCCAAATGCTGCCCTTGCCAGCCAAGCTTTGCATTCACCAGCGTTCGTCCGCGGATATCGCGCGCCGCTTGATTGACGGTGTCCTGAAAGTTGGAACTGCGATAGTTTGCGTTGATATCCAGTATCATGCCCGTGGGGTGGCGATAGGTCGCTCCCGCAGAGGCGGTCCAGCGAGGAGCAAGCGCGAATTCATTTCCTTCTGCTGCGCCCTGAAGGAGCGTGCCCGCTGAAACGTTAAAATGCTGGAATTTTGTGTTGCTGTAGCCGAGGCCGGAATAGACTTGCAGATGGTCCACCGGACGGCCGCTCAATTCGACTTCGAACCCATAGAGCCGCGATTTACCAGCGTTGACGACCTGGCGGTCGAACACAGCGCCCGGCGTAAGCTGCAGGGATATTTGCTGATCTTTCCAGTCCATCCAATAGGCGTTGGCGTTGAGCGTCATGCGACGATCAAGCCATTGGGACCGCATCGATAGCTCGTAATTCCAGGTATATTCAGGATCATACTCATAGGGGGTGGCGCGCTGCTGGTTAAGTCCGGCGCCGCCCGCGCGATAGCCCCGCTGGGCCGTGAAGCCGAGCGTAACCTCACGAGCGACGTCATAGGATATCCCCGCCTTGGGGAGCCATGCATGATATGTGATCGCCCGCGTCGGCTCCACGCTGTTGGCATCCGCTGCTGTCGCCTGCAGCAAACCGTTCAGTTGCGCGATGATCGGCCGCAAGGCCACGAAAGGTACGGTGGCCGGGTCTGGCAGATCCCCCGTGATTTCAACCAGCTGCGTGGCACTTCGTTCTTGCCGTTCATGGTCGAAGCGGAGACCGGCATGAAGGCGCAATCTATTGGTGAGAGGGAAAGTGAGATCGGTAAACAACGCGTGGTTCTGCGTAAGCCGGGGCTGAACCAGCGTGTTGCGGATAGGAACGACGCCGCCGTAGAGGTCCAGCACTGCACCGACGGTGGGGGCTGAAAGACCGAGGCCCAGCAGCTGCTGATCGACGCCGAGGCGGACAAGGTTGAGCTCCTGCGTCGAATCGAAGAAATAGCCGCGATTGTCGTCGCGCAGATAATATGCGCCGACCACACCCTGGACCCAGCCCGCATCGATATTCAGCCGCACTTCCTGCTGGAATATCCTGCTGGGGTCATCGACCCGGCTTGCCTGTCCGGATGAAGGTCCGCGATCCGGATCGCTGATGGTCGTGGACCGGAAATTGCCCAGGTTGGTAACCGAATGAAGATCCATACCGTTCGCGATCGGGTAGCTTATTTCCAGCGTGCCGACATCGCTTTCGACGCTCTGACTTCCCATGACATCTTCCGCCGTAATGCGATCGGTTGAACTGAAGGGCGGGTCGAATTCGGTGTAGAATGTTCCGCGCCGCTGGCGATCGTGCATGAAGTTTGCAAGGATCCGCAGCCCTGGGAGGGCCGAAGGAGTCAGCAGCAACTTGCCGCGAACGGTCTCAGACCGGCGGCGATCGGCATCCTTGTGGGTTGTGACGTTACGGATCAATCCGTCGGCACGCGCAATCTCGCCAGCGAGGCGGAACGCAAGTTGGTCATCAATCAGGGGACCGCCGAGCGCTGCTGCAGCCCGGCGTTGCCCGTCCTTGTCGGATATGAGCGTGCGTGCACGGCCGCTCCATTCATCAGTCGGGTCGGTCGATCTGATGATCACGGCACCGGCCAGTGCGTTCCTGCCTTGAATGGTAGATTGCGGCCCCCGGTAGACCTCCACCTGCTCGACATCGAACAGGTCGAGAGGTCCGGCGCCCAACGCTTTTTGCGGCAGGACTGCGCCGTCGAGATAGACGCTGGTAAGGGCACCATCGCCTCCCCCTGAGACGTTGAAGGCATCGATGCCGCGGATGGAGAATGATGAACGGTTGCTGTCGATCGCAACGTTCGGCGTCTGCTCGAGGACATCGTAGACATTGACCAGGTTCTGATCGGTGATCTTCCGATTGGTTGTGACCGATACGCTGGGCAGGGTCTGCTGCAAGGGACGGCTCAGCTTGAGGCCCGACACAATGATGTCCGACTGCTCGTCATTCGCCCGATCTTGTGCAAAGGCAGATGGCGCTGCTGATATGAGCAGCAGAGTGGCCCAAAGGCGACAAGCGTTCACGATGATTCCCCCTGATGATGGGACAAGCGGCTAGGTAGCTGAAATTCCTATGTCAACGGCCCGACGAGCCAGTTTCCTCCCGCGACATGGCCTCGGGCCGATCCCTCACACTATCTGGCCGATCCTCCGCTGCGACCCCGACGCGCGCGCTTTTCCCCCGCCTCGCCCGCGCGCTTTTTATGTGGGTTTTGATGCAGCGGTAAGAAGGGGAGTTCGGCGGCTCAATCTCGGCGCCCTCAGTCGATCCTCAGGCGCTGTCGAATGATGCGATCTGATGCAGCTACGATGCCGCTGGCGCGGCGGTAGAGAAGAAGGGCGATCCCAACCTAGGGTTCCCCTTGGGAAGCCCGCGGTGACGCGCAAGCGGCACCGCCCCCCGGCCTTGCGTGGGGAGTGCTTGATGGCCTTTTTAAGCGGCGGTGGTGGCGGTTCCCTCAAATGGATGTCTGCCGAAGGCAGTCCATTCCCCCTTTTAACTTCTACACCGGGATAGTGTCGGGATTTCCGACTAGCGCTCGCTCCTGAAGATCGACCACTTTTTCGAGAGCGCTAAGCCCGGCAAGTAGGGGGGCGTGGTCGGGAGCCTTGCTGGTTGTTCGTAGGCCTTGTGCTACCTTGCCATACTTTTTGACAGCCCGACGCTTGATCGCCGCCTTGAAGGCCGCCCAGACGCGGGAGGGCGCCGACGCCAAGTCGAAATAGAAGGCGTTGCTGATCTGCTCGCGCTGCGGTCCGGCTTGGCCGGCCGTTTCAGCCTTCACGGTGCGACGGACCCATTTCAGGCCGAGCCATTTTCCGAAACGCTTGCACGCTTCGACGGCGGTGGCGCGATGGCATCCGGCGCGGTCAGCGATTTCCTGATAGCTTGGATCGAGTTGTCCGGTCTTGAAGTCGATGCACTTCAAGAAGCTCCAAAGGATGCGGCGATCGCCGTCCTGCAAGCGGTCCGGTCCCTTGTATTTGCTGGTGCGTTGGTGATGCAGCAGTTCGTCGAAAGCTTGCATGACAGAGCCGACCCAATCCCAGCCATCGCGCACGGGCCTGAAAACCTGAGAGCGTTGATCGTCGATGTCGTAGCTGTTCCGGCGCGGCGTCTTCACGCGGTCGGGGTTGCGATGATCGGCGAAGCTGCCGGCGATCTGTCCGAAGGAACGGGCCGTCATGGCCGCGCCTCAGCTGCAAATTCCAGAATGAAGGCTTGAACGCTGCGTTTTTCGAGCACAGGAGGCTCCTGGAAACGCAAAGCTCTGATAAGGTATCTTTTTGTTGGTAGCGGAGGAGGGACTTGAACCCCCGACACGCGGATTATGATTCCGCTGCTCTAACCAGCTGAGCTACTCCGCCCCATGGGCTGCGCCGGGCAGTCGCCCTGCGGTGCGCGCGCTATAGGCAGAGCGACTTGTGGGGTCAACGGGGTTTGGCGACGGCTGTGCAAATTCTCTTCAGGGAAGGTCACCGGACGTCGTGCGCGGGGAAATCTTGGGCGGCGGCCTTTTTGCGCTTGCAATCGTTCTGTCACGTTGCACTAATGTTGCAATGCACAACCGGGCTCTGCCCGAGGGAGGATCGACGCTTTGCCCTTCCACGAAATGTTTGAGCCGGATGGTTCGATACGGCCTTGCTATGCCGAAGTGCAGAATTGGGTGGATCGGACGGGCATCGCCGGGCTCAACCGCAGGTTGGATGAAGCGGAAGCGATCTTCAGACGTATCGGCATTACCTTTGCGGTCTATGGCGAGGGCGGAGATCCGGAGCGATTGATCCCGTTCGACCTGTTGCCGCGTATCTTCACCGCGCAGGAATGGCGCGTGCTGGACCGGGGCATCAGGCAGCGGGCGCGGGCGCTCAACGCGTTTCTGCATGACGTCTATCATCGGGGCGAGATCGTGAAGGCGGGGATCATGCCTGCCGACATCATCTACCAGAACAGCGCCTATCTTGCCGAGATGGCGGACTTCACCCCGCCGGGGAAGGTGTACAGCCATATCGTCGGAATCGACATCGTCCGCACCGGGCCTGCGCGGTTCGAGGTGCTGGAGGATAATTGCCGCACGCCGTCGGGCGTGTCCTACATGCTGGAAAATCGCGAGATCATGACGCGCATGTTCCCCGAACTGTTCGCGCAGGGGTTGGTGGCGCCGGTCGATGATTATCCCGCTGAACTGCTCAAGAGCCTGAAGGAAGTCGCGCCGCCCGCGTGCAAGGGTGATCCTGTGGTCGTGCTGCTGACGCCGGGATCGCTCAACAGCGCCTATTATGAACATAGCTTCCTGGCCGATCTTATGGGCGTGGAGCTGGTGGAGCCCGCGGACCTGTTCGTCGATGAGGATCGGGTGTGGATGAAGACGACGCTTGGCCCCAGGCAGGTCGATGTCATCTATCGCCGGATCGATGACGAATATCTTGATCCGCTGGTGTTCCGGCCCGATAGCCTGCTGGGCATTCCCGGCATCTTCAACGTGTATCGTAATGGCGGGGTGACGCTGGCTTCGGCGCCGGGCGCGGGGATCGCGGATGACAAGGCGGTCTATATCTACGTTCCGGAAATGATCCGATTTTACCTGGGTGAACAGCCGATCCTGGGCAATATCCAGACATGGCAGTGCGGGAAGCCGGACGAATGCGCCTATGTGCTGGAGCATCTGCATGAGCTGGTCGCCAAGGAGGTTCATGGGTCGGGCGGCTATGGGATGCTGATCGGCCCCAAGTCGACCAGTGCCGAGATCGCCGCCTATGCGGAACGGATCAGGGCCAATCCGGGCGAGTTCATCGCGCAGCCGACGCTAGACCTTTCGACGGTGCCTACCCTTGGCCCGGCTTCGGTGGTCGGGCGGCATGCGGATTTCCGGCCCTATTGTCTGGTGGGCAAGCAGATCAGGCTGGTGCCGGGCGGGCTGACGCGGGTTGCGCTGACGGAAGGGTCGTTGGTGGTGAACTCCAGTCAGGGGGGTGGGGTGAAGGATACATGGGTGTTGCAGGACTGATGGTGGGTGCGCGGAGATTTGGCCCAGAGCGGGCTGCAAATGGCACTGTTCTGCGCTTCCGGTGCTCACGTGCCTTAAGCACGCTGCGCGCCGGTTCTCGAACAGCACCATTTTCGCCTCCCTCTGGACCAAATCTCCGCGCACCCAAGCTCTCGTTTGACAGGGAGTTTAGTCCATGCTGAGCCGGACTGCCGAGAATCTTTACTGGATGGCGCGTTATATGGAGCGGGCGGAGGCTACGGCTCGTTTGCTTACCATGGGACAGCGCATGGCGATCCTGCCGGGGGCGCATCATCGCGATGAGTGGCGGTCGGTCGTGCGGGCAGCTGGGGTCGATGGCCTATTTCCCGAAGGCATACAGGTGGCCGAGAGGGACGCCATATCCTATCTGATGCTGGACCTTGATAATTCCAGTTCCATCCGGTCCTGCCTGCTGAAGGCGCGCGCCAATGCCAAGTCGGCGCGCACCATGCTGACCCAGGACATGTGGGAGGCGCTGAACGAAGGGTGGCGCAAGCTGGACAGCTATGATGTGGGGGAAGCGCGGCAGCAGCTTCCGGCGCTGATCGATTGGGTCAAGACGCGGGTCATGACGTTCCGGGGTGCGGCGCATTCCGGGCAGTTGCGCAATGAAGGGCATGATTTCCTGCGTGCCGGGTCGGCGCTAGAGCGGGCGCAGATGACGTTGCGGCTGCTGGACGTCAAATATTATGTATTGCTGCCAGAAACCGAGGTGATCGGGGGCAACCGCGATCATTATCAGTGGACATCGGTGCTCTACGCTTTGTCGGGCGCGCGGGCCTATCACCATGTCTATGGCGGCACTTATACGCCCTGGCAGATCACTGATTTTCTGATGCTGAACCGGCTTTTCCCGCGCAGTGTGGCCTATTGCTATGAACAACTTGCCTATCGGCTCAATCGGCTGGCGGGTTGGCACAATGGGCGGGGCACGTGCCATGAGACGGTGCGGCAGATGGTGAACGATCTGGAACAGCTGGACAGCGGAGAGATTTTCCGCGTCGGTCTGCATGAAACCGTGTTGGGCGGATTGAAGATGACCAACCAATTGGGCGCGGAGATCGCCCAGACTTATCATTTCGGATGAGGGAGCGTCGCACGCCTTGAAACTGCTGGTCCGCCATCAGACGACTTATCGTTATGCCGCGACGGCAGGCCGGGTGGCGATGCGGTTGAAGCTGATGCCGATCGACACCGCGTCGCAGAAGATACTCGAATGGCAGGTCAGCGTGAATGGCGAGCCGGTCGAAGGGTTCCGCCGCAACAGCTTTGGCGAGATGGAGGCTGTCTGGATACGGCATGACCGGCTGGACAATGCGGTGGTCGTTGCCGAAGGGTTGGCGGAGACGAGCGAGACGAGCGGCGTTCTGGGCAATGGTGAGGGCCGGGTGCCCTCCGTCTATTTTCTGCGGGAAACGCAGCTGACCCGAACTTCCGACGCCATTCGGGAGATGGCGCTTTCCCTGCCGGATGATGGGGGGACGCTGGCGCGGCTGCATGCCTTGTCGGCGGCGGTCAGCGACGCTGTAGCCTATCGGGGTGGCGTGACGTCTTCGGATACCACGGCGGCGGAGGCCTTCGCGTTGGGGGCGGGAGTTTGTCAGGACCATGCGCAGATATTCATTGCGGGCGCGCGCGCCCTCGGCATCCCGGCGCGATATGTGACGGGATATCTACTGGCGGAGGGCGGCGTTGCCCTGCATGAAACCCACGCCTGGGTTGAGGCGTGTGTGCCGGATCTGGGCTGGGTCGGGTTCGATCCGTCGAACCGGGTTTGTGTGACGGAACGCTATCTGCGGCTGGCGTCGGGCCTAGATGCCAATGCGGCGGCGCCCATCCGGGGGTCCGTGACGGCGGCGGGCGATATCTGGATTGACGCGGACGTCCGGATCGCGCAGGCGGAGGACGGGGTGGAAGAAAGGCAGCTGCAACGGCAGCAACAACAAAGCCTTCAGCCTGCCATCCCGCAGGGTTGAACGGATATAGGAGCCCGATGGGCGATGACCTATTGTGTGGCGGTGCGCGTGGACCAGGGATTGGTCATGCTGTCGGACACTCGCACCAATGCGGGGATGGACAATATCGCCCGCTTTCGGAAAAGCTTTACCTATAGCGTGCCGGGCGAACGGTCGCTGGTGCTCATGTGTTCGGGCAACCTGTCCATCACGCAGGGCGTCAAGACGATGCTGGGCCGCGCGATCAAGGATTCGCAGGTCGATCCGGACGTTGAAAGCATCCTGAATTGCGCGACGATGCACCGCGCGGCGCAACTGGTGGGGGATGCGATGTGCGAGATGCAGCAGCATTATCGCAGCACCATCGAAATGCAGGGATCGGGTGCGGACGCGTCGATCCTGCTCGCGGGGGAACGGCGGGGGGGAAGCCGCGCCTTTACCTTATCTATTCGGCGGGCAACTTCATCGAGGCGACGGAGGACACGCCGTTCTTCCAGATTGGCGAGCATAAATATGGCAAGCCGATCCTAGACCGGATCATCAAGCGCGAGACGAGTCTGGAGGACGCGACAAAGGCGGTGCTGGTGTCGATGGATTCGACGTTGCGATCGAACCTGTCGGTCGGCATGCCGCTGGACCTGACCGTGATCGAGCGCGGCCAGTTCGATTTCCGTGTCCGCACCCGTATCGAGGCCGATAACGAGGAATTTCAGCTGCTTTCGCTCAGCTGGTCGGCGGCGCTGCGCAAGGGGTTTGAGGACCTGCCCAACGTCATTGACTGACGGTTGGAGTGGCAGGGGAGGCGTAGCTTGCCCGCGCCCAAGCAATTCCATGCGATAGTCAGGCTTGCGCGCTCGGCGCTGCTGCCTATTTCATCCCGACAAACGAATCCAAAGAGCTGGGGAATCTGATGACCGCTACCCATTCCACTCGCATGCTGATCCTCGGTTCGGGGCCGGCTGGCCTGTCCGCAGCCATTTATGGGGCGCGCGCGGGGCTGGCTCCGATCGTGGTGCAGGGCATGCAGCCGGGCGGGCAGCTGACCATCACGACCGACGTCGAGAATTATCCTGGCTTTCGCGACGTGATCCAGGGGCCGTGGTTGATGGAGCAGATGCAGGCGCAGGCCGAGCATGTCGGCGCGCAGATGATGTATGATCAGATCGTCGATGTCGATTTGTCGGAGCGGCCTTTTCGCCTGACGGGCGATAGCGGTACGCGCTATTTTGCCGACTCTCTGGTGATCGCGACGGGTGCGCAGGCGAAGTGGCTGGGTACGGAGGGCGAGCAGCTGTTGCAGGGCAAGGGCGTTTCCGCTTGCGCGACTTGCGATGGATTTTTCTATCGTGGCAAGAAGGTAGTGGTGATCGGTGGTGGCAATACTGCGGTCGAGGAAGCGCTGTACCTCACCAACCATAGCCATGACGTCACGCTGATCCATCGCCGTGATTCGCTGCGGGCGGAGAAGATCTTGCAGCAGCGGCTGTTCGCGCATCCGAACATCAAGGTGCTGTGGAACCAGAAGATCGAGCGGTTTGTGGGTGGCGGCAATCCGGAAGGGCTGGTGGGCGTCGATCTGGTCGATACGGTGACGGGCAAGGCTTCGCATATCGAGACTGATGGGGCGTTCGTGGCAATCGGGCATCAGCCCGCGACCGAGCTGTTCGCGGGCAAGCTGCCGATGGATGAGGGCTATCTGGTCGTGGAGCCGGGTACGACGCGGACCTCTGTTCCGGGGGTGTTTGCAGCGGGTGACGTCAGCGACAAGATTTATCGGCAGGCGGTGACGGCGGCGGGCATGGGCTGCATGGCGGCGCTGGATGTGGAGAAGTTCCTGGCCGAGGCGGATTTTGAGGCGATGGCGGCTGAGTGAGCGGGGCAGAGGCGAGGCGCGCTGCGTGCCTCGCCTGGTTAGTGAACGGGAGCTTACTACTCTCCGTTCGCCCTGAGCTTGTCTAAGGGCTCTTCTTGTCCTTCAAGGAAAGAAGAAGGCTTCGACAGGCTCAGCCCGAACGGGTGGTGGGGGGAGATGAGAGGGTCAGACCTCGATCTTCGTCCGCGCGAAGGCAACCAGCGTGCCGAAGGTCTCGAAGGTTTCGCCGTCGATGTCATCATCCTCGATCAGGATGTCGAGCCGATCTTCCATCTCCGTCAGCAGCGTGGCGACGGCCATGGAGTCCAGTTCAGGCAGAGCGCCGAACAGGGGTGTGTCGGCGTCGAAGGCATCGACGCGTTCCTGCGACAGGGCCAGCACATCGCGAAGCAGATCGCGCATCGCGTTTGACATGTCGCTTGTCCGGTCGACCGGCATAGAGGTTTTCGCCCGCATGATGGGGGGCTTACCTAATCGTTCCGCCTTCAGCCCACAAGGGCCGAAATCGCGGTTCGCGCGGCGGGAATCCATGTCGAGGCAAATCGCGGATTGAAGAAGTCGAGACGGTAGAGCGTTTGCCGCTGTTCCATCCATTCCGCCTTGTAGGGATTGTCGCCGGTGCCATAGTCAATCACGCTGACCCTGTCGGTATCTATGGCGTGGGCGAACATCGCGTGGCTGAGCAACGTGCCTGGAGAAGCGCCGTCGAAGGCGCGATCATGCGCCAGCTTGTGGATGAGGGCGACGTCATTTTCGACAGTCCATAGCTGGGTCGCCACTGGTTGGCCGTTGAGGCGCGCAAAGCCGAGCCGAAGGGTCCCGGCAGCACTCTCACGTTCGGCCAGCGCGCGCAGGAAGGAAAGCCCGGGTTCGGGCTGCTTCCAACTGCTCGCATGTACCGTCACATAGTCGTGCCACAGGGCGTCATCGATCTGATGGCGGATATCGATGGTGAAGCGGCTGGAGCGGGCCTTTCGTTGGACCTGATTGCGCAGGCGGCTTGGCCGATCCGCCCAATAAGTGGCGAAGTCGCGGCCGTTCAGGGCGAGGATATGGCGTCCGCCCATGGGCCGCCGGACGCCGAACCAGCCGCTACGACGGAAAGCATCGAGGAGCATTTCTGCCGTATCGTCTACCGGATAGAGGTCGATGTGGCGGCCGGTCTTGAAAAGTTCGGCGGCGAGTATCTCTGCCAGACGGTGGCGCATCGGTTCGTCAGGATCGCCGAGATATTTCGGCGACCAGGCGAAGCTGTACCAGTTGGCGAGCGCGCTCTGCCGTTCGGGAGATGGAGATAGCAGGAACAGCCATGCTTCGACCTGTCCTTCTATAGCCTGAAGGACGCGGATTTTTTGGTTGTTGAAGCAATGTTCGTGCAGCGATTCGAACCAGTCGATGCGATCGAACGGGGAAGGTGTCGAGGCGCGATCCATCCGTCCGCCCAGCGCCTGCCGTGCATCTGCGATCGTGCTGTATTCCCTTGTGACCAGCAAATCATTATCTCCCCGGCACTGTCCCCATGCCTTAGGTGAAAAGTCTGGAAATGGAGTTAAGCAGCGCCACCCTGATCGATGGCGAGGAAGTTCGCCCGATCGACCACCTGTTGTTGCGGGGTGAGGCGGCGCGTCCGGCGCTGGATGGCCGGTCGGGATCGCAGGATTATGCAGAGCTTGAAACGACGCTGGGTCGGCTGGCGGGGTGGCTGGCGGGATTCGGGCTGGAAAAGGGCGCGCGGGTTGCAAGCTGGATTGCCAAGGGTCCGGTCGCCGCGTTGATGCCATTGGCGGCCCCGCGCGCGGGGCTGGTGCATGTGCCGGTCAATCCGCTGCTGAAGCATGCGCAGGTTGCGCATATCCTTGCCGACAGCGGCGCGCGGTTGTTGATTGGTACTCCGGCGCGGCTTGATACTTTGGAGCAGGGTGATGTTCCGGGTGACTGCCGTTTGTTGCGGGAGGAGGATGCGGCGGCGGCCGCGAGTGGTGGGGATGGAATGCCGCCCTCCGAGGCCGGGCCGCATGATCTGGCGGCGATCCTCTATACCAGCGGTTCGACCGGGCGGCCCAAGGGGGTGATGCTCAGCCACGCCAATCTATGGCTCGGCGCGGCGAGTGTGGCTCGTTATCTTGGCTTGAGTGCCGAGGACAGGACCTTGTGCGTGCTGCCCTTCAGTTTCGATTATGGGCAGAATCAGTTGTTTTCGACTTGGTATGCGGGCGGGTGCGTCTATCCGCTCGACTATCTGACGGCGCGTGACGTCATGAAGTCAGTGGACAAGCGTGACATCACGACCTTGGCCGGGGTGCCGCCGCTTTGGGTGCAGTTGACGGAGCTTGAGTGGAAGCAGGAAGTGGCGGGGAAGCTGAAGCGCCTGACCAATAGTGGTGGCGCGCTCACCCGGCCGTTGGTGGCGAAATTGCGCGGCCTTTTTTCCAAGGCTGACCTTTATCCCATGTATGGGCTGACCGAGGCTTTTCGGTCGACCTATCTGCCGCCAGCCTTGGTGGACAGCTATCCAGAACTCGATGGGGTCGGCGATACCGCATGCGGAGATATTGGTTGTGCGGCCCGACGGCAGCCTGACGGACGATGATGAAGCGGGTGAGCTGGTTCATTGCGGGCCGCTTGTAGCGCAAGGCTATTGGCGGGATGAGGTACGTACGGCAGAGCGGTTCAAGCCTGCGCCGTCATCCTCTCGCTATGGCGGCATGGCGGTCTGGTCGGGGGATAGCGTGCGGCGGGATGGGCAGGGGCTGCTCTATTTCGTTGGGCGCGATGACGCGATGATCAAATCCTCGGGCAATCGCATCAGTCCGACCGAGATTGAAGAAGCGGCGGTAGCGGTGCCTGGGGTGGCGGAGGCCGTCGCGCTGGGTATCAAGGATGAACGGCTGGGGCAGGCGGTGCTGCTGCTCATCCGCTCGGCCGACGCTGATGCCGAGGCGACGGTCGAGGCGAGGTTGAAGACCGAATTGCCGAACTTCATGCAGCCCCGGACGATTATCAGGCTGGCGGATTTCCCTCGGACGCCTAATGGCAAGATCGACCGAGTGGCACTGGCCAAGGAATATGACAGATGAAGCCGATGGGACCTATTCCGCCCTTCTTCGAGGGTGAGGAAGGCATGCTGCTGATCGGCGGATGCGGCGCGGCCAGTCTGGTGGACGAAGCGGGGGATACGCCGCTGTTCGTCTATGACATGGGGATCGTCGAGCGGCAGGTACGCAGTTTGCGTGAAGCTATGCCGCGGCAATTGTCGATCCATTATGCGGTGAAGGCGAATCCCTATCCGGCGCTGCTGGAACGCATGGCGCGGTTGGTTGACGGCTTTGACGTGGCTTCGGGCGGGGAAATGGCGCGAGCGCTGGAAGCCGGGATGGACGCCGCGCATGTGAGCTTTGCCGGGCCGGGCAAGCGTGATGACGAACTCGCCGCCGCGATCGACGCTGGGGTTACGTTGAACCTGGAGTCGGAGGGTGAAGCGCGGCGTGCGCTTGCCATTGCCCAGAAGCGGGGGCGGACGCCCCGGCTGGCGGTGCGGGTCAATCCGGATTTTGACCTGAAAGGGTCGGGCATGCGCATGGGCGGCGGGGCCAAACCCTTTGGCGTCGATGCGGATCGGGCGGCGGGGCTTGCCCGATCGTTGATCGATGCGGGAGCTGACTGGCGGGGCTGGCATATCTTTGCCGGATCGCAGGCGCTGGATGCAGACGCGCTGATCGACACACAGGCGGCAACAGTGGGTTTGGCGGCGCGGCTTTCGGATGCGGTGGGTGCTGCGCCGCCGCTCGTCAATCTGGGTGGAGGATTCGGCATTCCCTATTTCCCGGGCGATCAGCGGTTGGACATTGCGCCGATCGGTGAGGCGCTGGGCCAGACGCTGAACGCCCGCCCGGACATATTGGCGGAGAGCGAGTTCGCGATGGAGCTTGGCCGCTGGCTGGTCGGTGAGGCTGGCGTCTATCTGACCCGTGTGGTCGATGTGAAGCAGAGCCAGGGCGAGACGTTCGTCGTGGTAGATGGTGGATTGCACCATCAACTGGCGGCGAGCGGCAATTTCGGAACGGTGGTGCGGCGCAACTATCCGATGGCGGTGGCGAACCGTTATGGCGCGCCGCCTGCGGAGGAGGCCGTCACGGTCGTAGGGTGTCTTTGCACGCCGATCGACAAGCTGGGCGACAAGGTTGCTTTGCCGCCGGTGGTGGAAGGGGACCTGATCGCGATCTTCGCGGCGGGGGCCTATGGCGCTTCGGCTAGTCCCGCCGCCTTTTTGGGGCACCCGCCCGCGCTCGAACTATTACTTGGCTGATATACCAATAGTTTGACGCCTAACCGTATCTTTAACCTTTAGCGGCAAGAAGAGGCCCAAAGCCCATCGCTTTGCGGCCGCTTCACCTGTCTGGCGGCCGTGCTGGCGTGCGGCCGCATGATGAGGTGAAGATATGCGTTTCCTGTCGGTTTCCCGGGCTCTGATCGGCGCATCGTTGCCTGCTTTGGCGCTGTCGGGCTGCGCTTCGGGAGGCGGTGGCCCCCAGTTGCCCTCTGCGTCCTTTGTGGCGCAGCAGGAAGGGCCGGGCGAGGAATATGTGATCGGGCCGCTCGATGACCTGACCGTATTCGTATGGCGCAACCCGGAATTGGGTGCGAAGGTTCAGGTGCGGCCGGACGGGCGGATTACCACGCCGCTGATCGCCGACATGCCGGCCGTGGGCAAGACGCCTAAGCAGCTGGCCGACGACATGAAGGTGGCGCTCACCAAATATATTGAAAATCCGCTGGTGTCGGTGATCGTCAACAATTTCTCGGGCACTTTCAGCCAGCAGGTGCGGATTGTCGGCGCGACCGAAAAGCCTGCCTCCATTCCTTATCGCGCTAACATGACGCTGCTTGACGCCATGATCTCCGTCGGGGGGCTGAGCGAATATGCGGCGGGCAACCGGGCGCGGCTCGTTCGCTTCAACAAGGAAGAGGGCAAGCAGCAGGAATTCAACGTCCGTATCGGCGACCTGCTGAAGCGCGGCGACAGCAAGGCGAATGTCATGCTGGCGCCGGGCGATGTCATCATCATTCCGGAAAGCATGTTCTGATATGGCCGGTCTTTACGACGAACTGCTGATCGCCCTTCACGGCATATGGACCCGGCGCTGGCTGGCGCTGGGCGTGGCGTGGGGCGTGTGCATGCTGGGCTGGCTGGGCGTGGCGCTGGTGCCCAACAGTTATGAGAGCAAGGCGCGGGTTTATGTGAACACGCAGTCGCTGTTGCAGGACAAGGTCGGCATTACGCAGGTCCAGTCGCAGCAGGATTTGGACCGCGTGCGCCAGACGCTGGCCAGCACCGCCAATCTGGAGCGGGTGGTCAAGGAAACCGACCTTAGCCAGACGATCAGCGGCCCGCGCGACATGGCGGCCAAGATCACGGCGCTGCGCGAAGGCATCACCGTGATGGCGCAGGCTGATCCAAGCATGATCGACATCAGTGCCAAGTCGGCGGACTCCAGCCTTTCGGACGGAGCTAATGCGCGGATCGCGCAGCAGGCGGTGCAGAAGCTGATCGAGATTTTCCAGGAAACGAACCTGTCCTCTGATCGCGTCGAGACGAAGCAGAGCCTTGCTTTCCTTGATCAGCAGATCGCGCAGCGCGGACGTCAGCTCGCCGCCGCTGAACAGCGCCGCGTCGAGTTCGAGCAGCGCTATGCCGGGATGCTGCCCGGCGCGGGCTCCATCGGTCAGCGCATGGACGCGGCGCGGATGGAGATCAACAATATCGAATCGCAGCTGGTGCAGGCGTCGAGCGCGCTTAGCGCCATGAACGGCCAGCTTGCTGGAACACCGCAGGTGTTGCCGGGCGTTGGCGCATCGGGTGGTCCTTCCGCACTGGCTCAGGCTCAGGCGGACCTTGCCGGAATGCGTGCGCGTGGTTGGACTGCTGACCATCCCGACGTGATTGCGGCCCAGCGGCAGGTCGATGCGCTGCGCCGTCAAGGTGGCGGTAGCGGCGGGTCGGCTGGTTCGCCCAACCCTGCGTATCTGTCGATCAAGTCGATGCAGGCGGAGCGGGCGGCGACGGTCCAGGCTCTCCAGACGCGCAAGGCGCAGCTTCAGGCTGACCTTAACGCTATGTCATCGCGCCAGACTGACGAGCCGGGCCTCGCCGCCGAGCAGGAGAAGCTTGACCGCGACTATGAGGTGCTGAAGACGCAATATGACAAGCTGCTCGCTGATCGCGAGGATGTGCGCCTGCGCGGCGATGTGAAGACCGAAACGGGTTCCGTCCAGTTCCGCGTGATCAATCCGCCGAGCGCGCCCACCGCGCCGTCCGCGCCCAACCGGCCGCTGTTGCTGCTGGGCGTGCTGATCGTCGGGATCGGCGCGGGCGTGGGTAGCGCCTTTGCCATGGGGCAGCTCAAGGGCAGCTTCCCGACGGCGGCACGGCTGGAGCGGGCGGTTGGATTGCCGGTCATCGGTTCCATTACGCAGACGGTTAGCGCCGCGCAGAGGGCGGTCGAGAAGCAGCGGTTGAAATGGTTCGCCGGTGCGAGCGGGGGGCTGGCGGCGCTGTGTGTGCTGCTGATCCTCGTCGAATTCATCCAGCGTGGCATGGCCTGAGGAGCGGCAAGATGAACAAGCATAGCTCCCTTTCCAAAGGTTCGCTGATTGAGCGGGCGACGGAAATCTACGATTTCAGCGCGGCTTTGCAGGGGCGTGCCGCTCCTGCGGTCGAGGTGCCTGCTGGCGAGGCGTTGCCTCCGGTGGTGGAGATTGCTCGGCCGGTGGTGGCGGAGGCGGGATATCGCGCGCCTGATTGGCGTGGGCCGGTGCAGAGTATCGACCGGATTGCTCTGGCCGAGAATGGTTGGTTGTCGCCCGATAGTCCTGCGACGGCGATCAGCGAGGAGTTTCGGCTGCTGAAGCGCGATTTGCTCGCGCAGCTTGGTGACGATCCGCGCGGCAATAGCGTGCTTGTCTGCTCGGCCCATAGCGGGGAGGGCAAGAGCTTCTGCGCGATCAATCTGGCGCTGAGTTTGGCGGCGGAGAAGGATCGGGAGATATTGCTGGTCGATGCTGACTTCGGCAAGCCGGGCATTCCGGAAGCGCTGGGGCTGACGAGCGGGCCGGGGCTGATGGACGCCATCGCCGATCCGTCGATAGCTATCGAGGATTGTGTGATCCGTACGGACATTCCGTCCTTTGCCGTCCTGCCTGCGGGGCAGCGCAGCAACAACGATACCGAATATCTGGCTTCGGCGCGGACGGAAACGTTGCTTCGCCGCCTGACCGAGGGACGGCCGGACCGGATCATCCTGTTCGATTCGCCGCCTTTGCTCGCTGCCTCGGCCGGTGCTGTGCTGGCGAGCCATGCGGCTATCGCTTTGCTGGTGGTCCGCGCCGATCAGACGAGCGAAAGCGCGCTGCGTGATGCGGCGGGCATGTTGAAAGCGGCGGGGCAGGTGCAGTTGCTGCTGAATGGCGTTACCTTTTCCGCCAGCGGCCGCCGCTTTGGCAGCTATTATGGCGAGGGGAGCGACGACGCATGATGCTGCGTACTCCCCTGGGGTTGTTGAGCGCGCTGGCGCTTGCCGCTTCGCCCGCCATGGCGCAGGAGCGAAAGGTCGAAGTCACGCCCTATCTGGGCGTCGATCAGACTGTGCTCGCGCCGCTGAAAGGCGGTGGCGATGTCCTGACCTATACCAATGTGACGGCGGGACTGACCGCGCAGTTGCAGACGCGCCGTGTCGAGGCGGTCGCTGACATTCAATATAATCACAGCTTTGGCTGGGGGCGTGAGGCCAGCGATCAGGATGTGATCAGCGGTATCGTGTCGGGCCAGTATCTGGTGTCGCATGGGCTGACGCTCAATGCGGGCGCGCTTGCGACGCGCATACGCACCGATGGCCTGTCGGGTGCGGCGACGCTGAACGATAGCCAGACGAGCCAGGTTTATGCCGGTTATGTGGGGCCGTCCTATGCCTCATCCTTCGGCGACATCGACGTCACTGCTTCTTATCGGCTCGGCTATGCGCGGGTGGATGAGGATGTGAATGCCGATTTTGCTGGAGCGCCTAATGTCGGCTCCTTCGCGGACTCCGTTTCGCACAGCCTGGCCGGGTCGGTCGGCGTGGCGCCGGGTGTTTGGCTGCCGCTCGGCATCGTAGCCAGCGCAGGATATGACCGGGAAGATGCGAGCGAGCTTGATCAGCGGTTCGAGGATGCATGGGGCCGGGTGGATGCGACGCTGCCAGTGTCGCCCACCGTCGCGGTTGCCGGGGGCGTAGGCTATGAACGGATCAAGATCAGCCAGCGCTCGCCGGAACTTGACGGGAACGGCGTGCCGGTCGTTCGCAACGGCCGTTATGTCACTGACGACAGTTCGCCGCGTGCGCTGATCTATGATTTCGACGACATCATCTGGGACGTTGGCGTGCTCTGGCGTCCCAACCGCCGCACCTCGCTGGAGGCGCGGGTCGGCGAACGCTATGGCGGCATGACCTATACGGGCAGCTTCGTATGGCAGGGGCGGGGGCAATCCTTCGCGCTCATGGTGTTCGACGGCATCGACAGCTTTGGGCGGATCATCACGTCCAATGTCGCGGCGGTTTCGGGCAGCAGCCTGAATGTCGTGCGCAACCCATTCACGGGTGATTTCACCGGCTGTGCCTTTTCGCAAAGCGGCGGCGGGCAGTGCTTCAACGATGCGCTGACGGGAGTTACCGACGCGAACTTCCGCTACCGGGGCGTTGCTGCTCAATATGCGGCGCAGCGGGGGCCTTGGGGCCTTGGCGTCGGCCTTGGCTATTCGCAGCGCAAGTTCGTGACGCCTTTGGGCCAGACGGTGTTCGTGCGCGGGGCGCGGGACCAGAATTGGTATGGCACGGCATCGCTCAGCTATGTGATCGACAGCCGGTCCAGCCTGGATAGCGCCGTCTACGCCAATTATTTCGATGCGAGCGGCGCGCGCCTCGACGTGCTGAACCTCGGCGCATTCACCAGCTACAACCGCCTTATCAACCGCAATCTTCAGGCATCCGCTTCGCTTGGGCTCGACAGCGCCAAGGCGGACGATCTGGATGCCGTCATCAACGCCATGGGCCAAGTCGGCCTGCGGTACAGCTTCTAATCGCGTCCGGAGACGAGAGATGTACGACCAGTTCTACGGATTTGAGGGCCGCCCGTTTCAGCTGACCCCCGATCCGCATTTCTACTTCGAAAGTGCGACCCACAGGAAGGCGCTATCCTATCTGGGCTATGGCCTGGCGCAGGGCGAGGGCTTCATCGTCATCACCGGCGACATTGGCGCGGGCAAGACCACGCTGGTCGGGCACCTGATGGCGACGATCGATCCGGCACGGCTAACCGCCGTCAAGATCGTGTCGACGCAGGTTGGCGGCGACGACATGCTGCGGCTGACGGCGCAGAGTTTTGGCCTGCCGACCGACGACATGCCCAAGGCGCAGATTTTGCGACAGATCGAGGCGTTCCTGCATGGGCAGGCGCGGGCGGGGCGGCGGTCGCTGCTGATCGTCGATGAGGCGCAGAATCTGTCTGTTTCGGCGATCGAAGAGCTGCGTATGCTTTCCAACTTCCAGCTGGGCGGGCAGTCGCTGTTGCAGATATTCCTGCTGGGCCAGCCGGAGTTTCGCGACCTGCTGAAATCGGCGCAACTGGAGCAGTTGCGGCAGCGCGTGATCGCGACCCATCATCTCGATCCGATGCAGCCCGAAGAGATCGAACCCTATATCCTGCATCGCCTGTCGATCGTCGGTTGGAATGGCGATCCGCAATTCACACCGGATGCCTTCGCCGCCATCTATGCCGCGACCGGGGGCGTGCCGCGCCGGGTCAATGTGTTGGCGAGCCGCGTGCTGCTGCTGGGCGCGCTCGATCAGTTGTCGGAAATCGATGCGGCTGCGGTGCAGGCGGTGATCGAGGATATGGGCGCGGACAGCGATGTTGCCGTGCAGCCGATGCCCTCATCCGTGCTGGATCGCGCGGAGGAAGCGCCTGCTGCGGCTCCGGTTGCGGCGCAGGCGGAACCTGCGCGCGAGACGTTGCGCGCAGAACTCAATGCGCTGCGGTCGCGTCAGCCCGAGCCATCGCCCGCGCTGATGGACGAGATTGCCACGCTGCGCGCGGAGGTCGATTCGCTGCGGATCGAACAGGTCGCCATCCAGGCAGTGGACCCCGAGGCGCTGAAGGACTGCTTCACCCTGATCGAGGAACGGCTCTCCTCGCTCGAGTTCCGGGTAGGCGAGCAGGATACCGCGCTGCGCCGCGTGCTGACGCTGCTGGTGGATTGGGTCGAGCGCGAACAGCGGATGGGCGACGCGCCGCACAGCGCTGCCGCCTGACGAACGATCATGGTGCTGAATGCTTTATCGGTCGACGTGGAGGACTGGTTCCATGTCGGCGCCTTTGAGCGCACGATCAGCCGATCTTCCTGGGACGGGCTGACGCATCGTGTCGAGCGTAACACGGATGCTGTGCTGGCCCTTTTTGCCGAAGCAGGGGTCAGTGCGACTTTTTTCACGCTCGGGTGGGTGGCGGAGCGCTACCCTGCGTTAATGCGGCGGATTGCCGAGGCGGGGCATGAGGTGGCGAGCCATGGCTATGACCATGCGCGCGTGTTTACGCTCGGCCCGGAGGCGTTTCGCGCGGATTTGCGCCGGTCGCGGGCATTGCTGGAGGATGCCAGCGGGCAGCGCGTCATTGGCTATCGCGCGCCGAGCTTTTCTATCGATCATCGGACGCCTTGGGCCCATGCCATATTGGCGGAGGAGGGCTATCGCTATTCCAGCAGCGTCGCGCCGATCCGGCATGATCATTATGGCTGGCCTGAATCGCCGCGCTTTGCCTGGCGGCCGGTGACGGGGAGTGATTTGCTGGAGTTGCCGGTGACGACGGCCGAGTTTGGCGGGCGGAGGTTGGCGGCTGGGGGCGGAGGGTTTTTCCGCTTGCTGCCCTATGGCTTTTCCCGCTGGGCTATACGGCAAGTGAATGGGCGGGAGAAGCAGCCCGCCATCATCTATTTCCATCCCTGGGAGATTGATCCGGATCAGCCACGGGTGGCGGGAGCACCGCTTCGATCGCGCCTGCGCCATTACAGCAATCTGTCCGTCATGGCGAACAAGCTGCGGCGGCTGACGCGGGATTTTTCCTGGACACGGGTGGATGCGCTGGTCGCTCGTGAGGCGGAGTTGGCGGCATGAGGCCGGATGGCGGAGCAGGTGTCGGCGTGGTAACGCTCGACCTGGATGATCCGGCGCAGGTGGCTGCGGCAGACGCCTACATTCAGGGCATGGAAGACGGCACGCCTTTTCACCGGCCCGCGTGGATCAAGGCGATTGAGCGGGGCACTGGCAACCGCGCATATATGTTGGCGGCAGTGGCTTCGTCGGGCCAGATCGGGGGTATTCTCCCGCTGACGCACATGAAAAGCCGCCTGTTCGGTGAAGCGCTCGTGTCTTCGGGCTTTGCCGTCGATGGCGGCATATTGGCGAGCGATCCCGCAATTTCGTCTGCGCTTGCCAGCGCCGCCGAAGGGTTTGCGCGCGATCGTCGGATCGGTTCGGTCGAACTGCGCGGTGGGCCTTCGCCGGACGCGGGTTGGAGCGTTCATGAGGGAAGCCATGTCGGCTTTGTCCGGCCGATTGCGGCGGATGATGAGGCGGAGTTGCTCGCGGTCCCGCGCAAGCACCGGGCCGAACTGCGGAAGGCGCTCGCCAATCCCGCGCTAAGGGTGGAGGTTGGGCGGGACGAGCGGTTCCTGCGCGCGCATTATGATGTTTATGCGCAGAGCGTCCGCAATCTGGGGACGCCGGTTTTTCCGAGGCGCCTGTTTCGCGAAGTGCTGGCGGCGTTCGGCGAGGATGCCGACATATTGATTGTCTATGAGGGCGACCGGCCGGTTTCGGGGGTGCTGACGCTCTACCATCAGGGGCGGGTCATGCCTTTTTGGGGCGGGGGTGTCGCGGATGCGCGGCGGCTGCGTTCCAACGAACTCATGTATTACCGGCTGATGGGCCACGGGCGGACGCGCGGCATGCGGTTGTTCGACTTCGGCCGATCCAAGACGGGAAGCGGGCAGGCCGCGTGGAAGAAGAGCTTTGGCTTTGATCCAGTGCCGCTGGCCTATCATAGCTGGTCGGCGACGGGCGAACGGCGCGACATCAATCCCAACAGCGAGCAATATCAGCGCCGCGTGGAGATGTGGAAGAAGCTGCCGCTGCCGATCGCCAACCTGATCGGGCCGCTGATTTCGCGGGGGCTGGGATGACGGGCGAGATAGTTTTCCTCTGTCACCGCATCCCCTTTCCACCTGATCGGGGCGACAAGATTCGTTCCTATCACATATTGAAGCGGCTGGCGGAGATAGCGCCCGTGCATGTCGGCTGCTTTGCGGATGATGATCGCGATCTGAGCTTCGCCCCGGCCATGGCGGAGTTGACGGCGAGCCAGTGCGTGCTGAAGCGCGACAGGTCGCGTGTGGTAGCGGGTCTCGCTGGGCTGGCGAAGCGGCAGCCGATGCTGGTGTCCCTCTTTGATGATCCGCGCATGCATCAATGGGTGCGGAAGATTTTGGCGGAGCGTCCGATCGCGGCGGTGATGGGCTATTCGGTGCAGATGGCGCATTTCGTGCCCGACCTTGCCGATGGCGTTCGCTTCGTCATGGATTTCGTCGATTTCGATTCGGCCAAATATGCGAGCTATGGGGCGGCAGGCGGCGGTCCTATGGGGTGGATCAACCGACGCGAAGGGCGGGTTCTGCTCGATTTTGAGCGTGCCACCGCCGAGCGCGCCGACGTCAGCGCTTTCGTTAGTGAGGCCGAGGCCGCGCTGTTTCGGGAGACTGCGGGGCTGAACACCGCGCGGGTCATCGGCATGGATAATGGCGTGGCGCTGGATTATTTCGATCCGGCGGCCGAATTTGATGAGGTTGCGCGACCGGCGGGTCCGCTCGTCGTGTTCACCGGGCAGATGGACTATCGGCCTAATGTCGAGGCGGTGGAAAGCTTTGCGCGCGATAGCTTGCCAGCGCTGCGGGTTCGGCATCCCGAGGCTTGCTTTGCCATTGTCGGGCGCAATCCTTCGCCGCAGGTTAGTGCGCTGTCGCAGTTGCCCGGCGTTATCGTGAGGGGCGCGGTGCCTGATGTTCGCGGCTGGCTGGCGGCGGCGGATATTGTGGTTGCGCCGCTTCGGATCGCTCGAGGCATACAGAATAAGGTGCTGGAGGCGATGGCCTTGGCGCGGCCCATAGTCGCGTCGCCGCAAGCGGCCGAAGGCATCGATGCGCAGGATGGCGCGCATTTCCTCATCGCGGCTGATCCTATCGAAGAGGTCGAGGCGATATGCGCACTGCTGGCCGATCCTGAGCGAGCACGGCGTCTGGGCGAGGCTGCCCGCTCGCGGGTGGAGGAGCGCTATCGCTGGTCGGAAACGCTCAAGGGCTTGCCGGATATGCTGTTCGGTCCTGTGCCCGCTTTAGGCAGCCGAGCTGCGTGACTGAGAGGACGTTGCCTTTGTCTCGAGCGCGCAGCGTTGGCGTGGAAGGCTGGCGCGGGCATCTCGCCGCGCTTGGCGTTTTGGCGTTCCTGATCCTGACGTTGTTCCATCGCGATGCGGCGGGCATGGTGTCGATATGGTGGAACGCGTCCACTTTTGGCCACTGCCTCTTCATCCCGTTCCTGATCGCGTGGCTGGTGCAGCAGAGACTTCCCGGTTTGCGCCAACTTGAGCCTGTCGCATGGGCACCCGGATTGATCTGGATGGCGCTGGGCGCGTTCGCCTGGCTGTTGGGAGCGGCGGCGGGTGTCGCTGTGTTCCGCCACGCCGCGATCATCCTGATGTTGCAGGGTAGCGTCGTCACGTTGCTCGGGCCTGCCGTGGCGAGGGCGCTGCTGTTCCCGCTCTTCTACGCCTTCTTCATGGTGCCGGTGGGGGAGGAACTGGTCGCGCCGCTGCAATTGATCACGGCGCGGCTGTGCATGGTTTTTCTCGATATTGCGAGCGTTCCGGCGCATCTGGACGGCATCTTCATAACGACACCCACCGGCTATTTCCGCGTGGCCGAGGCGTGTTCGGGCGCGAAGTTCGTGATTGCGATGACGGCCTATGGCGCGCTGGTCTGCAATGTCTGCTTTTCAAGCTGGCCGCGTCGCATCCTATTCATGGCCGGTGCGCTGATATTGGCGGTTCTGGCCAATGGATTGCGTGCGTTCGGGACGATATGGATCGCGCATCTGACCAATATCGAGGCCGCTGTCGGCTTTGACCATGTCATGTATGGATGGGTCTTTTTCGCTATCATCATGGCGGTGGTGATGGCCGCAGCCTGGCCTTTTTTCGACCGACGGCCTGGTGATCCATGGTTTGATCCCACCCGGCTTGGGAGTCTCGCTCGTGGTCGCCTCCCGCTTCTTGTCGCAGTTGGTGCAGCGAGCGTGTTGGTGCTTGCCGCGCCCGTCTGGCTGATCGTGAGCGCGGCGGCGAGCAAGCCGCTGCCCGGCGCGCCGACTCTCCCGGCGGTCAAGGGCTGGGCACCGACTTCCGCGCAGCCCCCATACCCGTGGAGGCCGCGATTCGATGGCGCGGATTATCTTGTCCTCGGGCGCTACCGAAACGCGAGGGGAGATGTCGTCGATCTCGCCATCGCCAGCTTTGACCGACAGGATGAGGGGCGTGAGCTTGTGGGCTTTGCTCAGGGCGCTGCCAATCCCGACCAGCGCTGGTCATGGTCCTCGCCTGCTCCCGCTCCTGCGTACGGGCTGGGCGAGCAGATGACCGCCCCCGGCCCGGTGGTCCGCCATGCCGTCAGCTTCTACAAGGTGGGCGACGGCCCCGTCACCGGCAGCGCGCCGCGCGTGAAGGTCGACACGATGCTGGCCCGGCTGCTCGGCCGCGACCAGCGCGCCGCCGCGATCATCGTCTCGGCGGAAGAGGGGCAGGAGAAGCCCGCCGACGCCGCCATCGCGCTGTTCCTGCAAGATATTGGCGATGTGAAGGATTTGGCTGACCGCAGCCTCGGCATCCGCTAAAGCCCGTTCGCATGTGCGGGACAGCGGGCATCTTCCACCTTGAAACGGCCAAGCCGGTCGATCCGGCGCGGGTTCGCGCTATGCTGGACGTGATGCCGCATCGCGGACCCGATGGCAGTGGTGTGTGGACGGCGCCGGGCGTCGGGCTGGGCCATGTGCGCCTTTCCATCATCGACCTTGGCGGCGGGGCGCAGCCCATGCTGACCGAGGATGAGAGTTCTGGCCGTCACCTTCAATGGCGAGATTTATAATTTCTCCGAAGTTCGCGCGGAGCTGGAGGCCAAGGGCCATGTGTTCCGCACGGACAGCGATACGGAGGTGATCCTTCACGGTTACCGCCAGTGGGGCGAGGCCTGTGTCGAGCGGTTCCACGGTATGTTCGCTTTTGCCCTGTTCGACGCGCGGGCGCAGTCGCTGTGGCTGGTGCGTGACCGGCTGGGGGTGAAGCCGCTTTATTATGCGCAGCTTTCGGACGGCAGTTTGATCTTTGGGTCGGAATTGAAGAGTTTGCTGGCTCACCCGCTGCTGCGCCGCGCGCCTGATCTAGCGGCGGTGGAGGATTTCATGGCCTATGGCTATGTGCCCGACGACGCCTGCATCGTGGCGGGCGTGCGCAAGCTCAAGGCGGGGCACACGCTGCGGCTGGTGCGTGGGCGGCCCGTGCCGCAACCGCAACGCTATTGGGATGTGAGCTTCGCTGAACGCAGCAAGGCAAAGCCCGAGGCACTGGAGGAAGAGCTGGTGGCCCTGATGCGGCAGGCGGTCCGGTCGCGCATGGTTTCCGACGTGCCGCTGGGGGCTTTCCTGTCCGGTGGCGTGGATAGTTCCAGCGTCGTCGCCCTGATGGCGGAGGCGTCTAATCAGGCGGTGAAGACCTGCACTATCGGCTTCGATGTCGCGAGGCTGGACGAAAGCGCCTATGCCGACCGGATCGCCCGCCGCTTTGCTACCGACCACCGCATGCGGATCGTATCGCCCGATGATTATGGGTTGATCGATACGCTCGCCTATCATTTTGACGAGCCCTTCGCCGATGCCTCCGCGTTGCCCACCTATCGGGTGTGCGAACTGGCGCGGGAGAAGGTCACTGTCGCCTTGTCGGGTGATGGTGCCGACGAAGCCTTCGCCGGATATCGCCGCCATCGCTTCCAGATGCAGGGGGAGCGGGTGCGCAGCCTCATCCCCGCATCGGTGCGCGAGCCGCTGTTCGGCACATTGGGCCGCTGGTATCCCAAAGCCGATTGGGCGCCCCAAGCGCTGCGGGCAAAGTCGACTTTCCTCGAATTGGCGGGAGAGGGGAGCGAGGCTTATGCGGCATCCGTCAGCGTGACACCTCATGCCCTGCGCCAGAGGCTGTTCAGCCAGGACATGCGCAGTCGGCTGGGCGCCTATCGGGCGGAGGATCGCTATATCCGTGCCATGGCGGAAGCGCCCGCGCGCGATCCGCTGGACCGGGCGCAATATGCCGATATTCATATCTGGTTGCCGGGCGACATCCTGACCAAGACCGACCGGATGAGCATGGCTGTAGGTTTGGAGGCGCGCGAGCCTTTGCTGGACCACCGGCTGGTGGAGTTCGCCGCCCGTTTACCCGTTGCGCAGCGTATCCGGGGGAATAGCGGCAAATATCTGATGAAGAAGGCGATGGAGCCTTACCTGCCCCACGATATTCTTTATCGTCAGAAAATGGGCTTCGTGACGCCGATCAGCAACTGGTTTCGCGGGCCGCTGGCGGGGGAGGCGAGCGCCATTGCGGGTGGCTCGGCGCTTGCCCGAACCGGCTGGTTCGACGCCAAGGCGCTGGGGCGCATCGCGGCCGATCACAAGTCCGGTATGGCCGATCATGGCCGCTTGCTTTGGCAATTGCTGATGCTGGACAAGTCGCTGACCCGCTTGTTCGGCCTTTGACCGGCTGGCAAAGAAGGCGCTTTCACGCAAAGCCTTGCATGGCAGTCCCGCCGGTGCCAACGGAGCGGGCGGGTTAAGGACAAGCAGGACGCAAGTGACAGTTTCGAAGGAAATAGTTCGAGCGCGACTTTATCTGCTGTGCCTCCTTGGAGACCTGGCAGGATTGTTCCTGTCATTCTTGCTGGCGAACTGGTTCGTGCTGGGCGCGCTGCTGGGCGAGCCCGGGAAGCCGCATGGCCTCGTGATGTTCGCCATGGTCGCGCCGCTTTATATATTGCTGGCGGTGCAGGGCGGGGCTTACGGCATTCACATGCTGGACGACATCCGGCGCGGCATCTTCCGGGGGCTGCTGGCGCTGGCGCAGGCGGCGTTGCTGATGCTGCTGGTGGTCTATTTGGGAAAGATCGCCGAGCAGCTTTCGCGTCTGACCTTTGTCGTCGGCCTTGGCTTTTCGGCGATCAGCGTCGCGCTGGTACGGCTGGCGATTGCTCGGCTTGGCGCTCGCCTGCTGGGCGAGGTGCCGCACCTTACCGCCGTCATCATGGATGGCGTGGAGATAGAGACCGGCCCACACATGGAAGTGATCGACGCTGCCGCCGCGAACTTGCGGCCTGCCAGTCACGATGCCGACATGGCGGCACGGCTGGCGGCGGCGGTCGGCATGGCCGAGCGAGTGATCGTCGCCTGCCCGATGGAGCGGATGAGCGACTGGTCGGTGGCGCTCAAATCCCTGTCCGCGCGCGGTGAGATCGTGGTGCCCGAATTGCTGCGCTTCGCGCCAGCGCGCGTCGATGAGTTCGATGGGCAACCGACCATCATCGTGGCGGGCGGCCCGTTCCAGTTCCGGGACCGCATCATCAAGCGGATTTTCGACATCATCGTAGCGACAGCCGCGACCATCGCCATTTCGCCGGTGCTGATAGCAGCCGCGCTGGCGGTGAAGCTGACCAGCCCCGGACCCGTCATCTTCAAGCAGCCCCGGATCGGACGCGATGCGCGGCCCTTCAATATCTACAAGTTCCGGTCGATGCGGATCGACGCGACCGATCACAAAGCCGACAAGCTCACCGCGCGTGACGATGATCGGGTGACGCCTGTCGGACGCTTCCTGCGCCGGACGAGCATCGATGAACTGCCGCAGCTTTTCAACGTGCTGCGCGGCGACATGAGTATTGTCGGCCCGCGCCCCCATGCCGCGGCGGCCAAGGCGGGCGACAGCCTCTATTGGGAAGTCGATGAGCGCTATTGGGAGCGACATTGCATCAAGCCCGGCATGACCGGCCTTGCGCAGGTTCGCGGTCATCGCGGATCGACCGACCATCATCAGGATTTGATCGACCGGCTTCAGTCGGACCTCGAATATGTGACGAAATGGTCGATCTGGCGCGACCTGCGTATAATCATGGCGACCATCGGGGTGCTGGTGCATCATAAGGCCTATTGATGCGCGGCGTGGACCTGATCCTTTTGCTCGTTCTTGTTGCGTCGGTCGTGGCGTTGCTGTGGCCGTTCCTCTTTTACCCGCTGATCCTGCGCGCATTGCCGACGAAGCCGGAGGCGGCGCGCTCGGGTGAGGTGCCCTCGGCTTCGCTGCTCTTCTGCGCTTATAACGAGGCGGCGGCGATGCCGGAGAAGCTGGCCAATCTGGCGATGCTGAAGCGCCGCCATCCTGCCCTTGAGATTCTGGCCTTTGATGATGGCTCGTCCGATGAGACGGCGTCGCTGATAGCCGCGCGGAGCGATCTGGTGACGCTGATCCGGGGGCCGGGCCGTAGCGGCAAGGCGCATGGCATGAAGCAGCTTGCCGCGCGTGCTACTGATGATGTGCTGATCTTCACCGATGCTAATGTGATGCTGGACGAGGACGCGATCGGCAATCTGCTTGCTCGCTATGCTGATCCGCAGGTGGGCGGCGTTCTGGGTTCGCTGCATTATATGGGTGAGGGAGAAAGCGCAACGGCGTCGGTGGGATCGCTCTACTGGCGGATGGAGGAGCGTCTGAAGGACGAGGAGTCTCGCACTGGCAATGTGTTGGGGGCGGACGGTTCGATCTTTTCCATCCGTCGTGCGCTCTATCCTGTGTTTCCGGACAGTGTACTTGACGACCTGACGGTGTCGATGGCTGTGGTGTTTGCGGGATCGCGGCTGGTTAAGGCGAAGGATGTCATCGCCAGGGAAAGACTGGTTGCGGGCAGGGGCGATGAATATCGGCGGAAGGTTCGAATCGCCGCTCGCGCATGGCACACGCATCTGCATCTTCGGCCTCAGCTTCGGCGTATGAAGGCGCTCGACCGTTTCAAATATGCGTCTCGCAAGATCATCAGGTGGTTTGGGGGAGTTTTCATCCTGACCGGTGGGATTGCAGCCCTGTTGCTGGCACTCCGCATCTCGCCTTTGCTGGCTCTTGGCGGGACGGTGCTCGCGTTATTTGTGCTGACGATGGGCTTGCGGGCGAAGTCGGGGCCTTTGGCGGCGGTGACCGATATTCTCATCGCCTATGCCGCGACGCTTCAGGGGGTCATGAAAGCCATGTCGGGCCGCACGGTCACTGTCTGGAATCCCGCAAAGTCACGTTGATCCCTCTCGCCAAAGGCGGGGCATCATGTATAGGCCCTCCCCAATGCTGATCGGAGCCAAGGCGTGATTACTTTCCAGCGGGTGGCGAAAGCTGTCGGCAAGCACCTGACCCGGACCATGCTTGTCCTGCGCAAGGCGATGGGCGCGCGCGCAAACCGGGCGTGCCCGGCATGTGGTCAGTCGGTCGTTGGCTTCTTCCGCTATGGCGAGAATGCGGAATGGGGATGCCCCAATTGCGGAGCCTCGCCGCGCGAACGGCTGATGAATCATCTGATCGTGGAAAAGGCCCTTACGGTTCCGGAAGATGGAGCCATCCTGCACATGGCGCCGAATGAAGGCAGCCTTGTCCGCCGCTTTTCTGCCGCCGCCGGTTATGTACCCGCCGATCTTGATCCGGCGCGCTATTCGGTTCCTGGCATGCGCCGCGTGGACCTTATGGCGCTGTCCGATGCTGGACAATATGACCTGTTCTACGCCAGCCATGTCATGGAGCATGTGCCGGACGACCATGCCGTCCTGCGGAATATCTATCGCGCTTTGAAGCCCGGCGGCGAAGCCTGGTTGATCGTGCCGCTGTGGGACAAGCCTACCGAGGATGGCAGCTTCGACATTCCGCCCCGCGAGCGGGAACGGCGATTTGGCCAGTGGGATCATGTGCGGCAATATGGTCTGGATTTCGCCGATCGCATTCGCGCGGCGGGGTTCCAGTTGGAGGAGATCGACGCGAACGGCATTGATGCCGATACGCGCCACTTCTTTGCGCTGGATGATCGTTTGTTCCGCGCCCGTAAGCCCATAGGAAGCGCCGCCCGGTGAGCGCGCTGGTCGGCAGGACCATCGCCAGGATGGAAGGGTCTGCCCGCTTCATCGCTCTCATCAAGCTCGCCAATGTCGGGCTGACGCTGATCTGGGGTTTTGCTGTTACTTATGTTTTCGTGCGCGTCCTGCCGCTGCGCGAGTTTCAGGCGTTCCTGCTGCTGGTCGCCTTCGGCAACTTCACCATTTCGGCCGAGTTCGGCCTGACCAGCATTATCTATGCCCGGCTGCGGCGTCATTGGCTTGGCCATGACGGAGACAGCGGGGACGGCTTCCGTCTGGAAGAAATGGGCGTCCTTTTCCTGTTCCTGGGCATGCTGATCCTTGGCGGTGTGGTGATCCTGCTCGTCGCGCTGGTGGCGGGGGGGATCGACACGACGATGCCGCTGCTCTTCATTCTTTTCTTCCTGTCCGCCTGCATCAACCTTCCGGCGCTGCTCGCGAAACGGGCGCTGGCGGCAGTCGATGGGAATTTCGTCTGGGAAATGCTGGATTGCGTGCGGCGGATGATGACCATCGCGCTGCTGCTGCTCATCCTCAAAGGATTGGACGCGCGTCTTTCGGTGGCGCTGCAACTGGTCATCAGCATGGCTGTGATCGGATATGCCATCAAGTTGGTGCATGGTCGGTTGGGGATGACCTCCGGGCACTGGCTGGCCTTTCGCCGGGGCGGGGCATATGTGCGCACCCATTATCTGCGGGATATAAGTGCGTCGGCGCTGTTCACCGTGTCGGAGATCGTGGCCTATAATGCGCCCTATTTCACCATAGCGTTCGCCACGCAGGACGCGCGGCCGATGCTGCTTTTCGATTTCCTGTTTAAGATGTCGCGGGCGCTTTCCATGGCCATCCGCGCCATGGTGGAGGCCGCGCTTCCTCGCATCACCCGTGCTTTTCATGGGGGAGACCGGACCCGCCTGCGCCAATTGCTGATCCGGGCACTGGCGGCCGGGTTTATCTTCGCCCTTGCCGCGTCGGCCGCGTTGCTGGTGCTTGGGCAGTGGGTCTTCGCAAAGCTGTTCGCTGGACGAGCCGCCATTGGCATGACCGATCTGCTGCTGATTGATGGCGCTTTGCTGGCGCTGACGCTGATTTGCGTGTCGGTCTATGTCCAGGCGGCGCTTGGGCGCTTTTCTCATCTGCTCAAGCGCTCGCTTCCATTCCTGGCCGGATCGCTGCTGAGCGTGCCGCTGGCAATGCTTTTCGGTGACGGGTTCGACCAAGGCTTCCTCGCGATTTATGCGCTGACGATGATCGTGGTTGCGGCGCTCCATGGTCTGTCGTTGCGCCGTCTGCTGCAAGGTTCGGCCGCGCGATGAAGATCGCAATGGTCGATCCGTCCCTTTTTACCGGGCGATATGATGACAGCCTGTGCAGCGGTCTTGCCGCACAGGGCGCGGATGTGACCTTGTTCGGCCGCCCGATGCGATCCACTGACGCCATCGCGCCGGAATATTATCGATACGAACCACGCTTCTTCCGTGGGAGCGAAGCGCTGCGGGCGCAATTGGGGGAGGGAAAAGCCTTTCGTCTGATCAAGGCTGCCGAATATGGCGCCGCCTGCGCGCTTGGCCGGGTCGGTGCGTTGACAGCGGCGGACGTTGCGCATTTCCAATGGCTGCCACTCGCGCCGGCCGACCGCCTGCTGTTGGGCCGATTGAAGGGGCGGGTTCCACTGGTCCATACGGTCCATAATGCCGATGCCTATCATGCCGATGCAGGCGTGCAGGGCAGGGGATATCGCGCCTTGCTCGATATGTTCGATGCGCTGATCGTGCATGGCGATACGACGCGCCAGGCTTTGGAGGCGCAGGGGATCGCATCGGCGCGCATTCATGTGACGTCCCACCCCCCGATGCGTCTGGCAACCGCAACAACGGCCGATCTGGCCGCTATTCCCGATCCCTCGGTTCCGCGCCTGCTCTTCTTCGGCACGATCAGGCCCTATAAGGGCGTCGATATATTGGTCGAGGCTTGCATGTCGCTGTGGCGGGCGGGGCATGCTTTCGAGCTGGTGGGGGCGGGTAAGCCCTTCATGGATGTAGTGCCATTGCTGGAAAGAGTCCGGGCTGAGGGCTTTGCCGACCGGCTGATTGCCGACCTTGGCTTCCTCACCGAAGGGCGGCTCGACGCGCATATGGCAAAGGCCGACGCCATCATCTTCCCCTATCGTCAAATCGATTCAAGCGGCGCATTCCTGTCTGCCCTGCACCATGGCAAGGCGATGGTAACGTCGGACGTGGGTATGTTCGCCGCCTTGCCGGAGGGGGTGGCGATCCGCACAGCGGCCGGAAATCCGGACGATCTTGCTCAAGCCCTCTTGCGGCTAATCCAAAGCCCCGCCATCAGGCAGACGGCTGGCGCGGCGGCACGCGCCTATGGTGAGACTATGGGCAGTTGGAAGGACATGGCCTTGGCAACGATCGGCATTTACCGCTCCGTCATGGCCTCGCGCGCATGAGCCGATATGTCCGCGAACTGGCCGACCGCGCTCTGGCGATCCGCCTCGCTATCGCCGGGCGGGTGCATCAATATCCGGAGATCCAGGCGCTTCGTCGGTTTCTTTCAGCCTTTGCGGTTGATTGCGTGTTCGATGTCGGTGCCAACCGGGGGCAATATGCGGTGATGTTGCGCAAGGATGTCGGCTTTGCCGGGGCGATCCTGTCCTTTGAACCCAATCCTGACATATTTGCCGAGCTATCCCGCCGGGCGGCGGCCGATGCCAAATGGCATGTGTTCAACCTCGCCTTGTCTGACTTTGAAGGAACGGCCAGTTTCAACATCATGGCGGCCGATCAGTTCAGTTCGCTCAAAAAACCGTCAGGTCGGCAGGATGCTATCTTCGCCGAGCGCAACAAGGTCACCCGGACGGTCGAGATGCAATGCAGGCGTATCGACACGCTTCTGCCGGAATTGCGGGCGGAGCATGGATTTTTCCGTCCGTTCCTGAAGATGGACACGCAGGGTCATGACCTTTCCGTCTGCGAAGGCGCGGGGGCCGCGATCGCTGCTATGGCGGGCGTGCAGACCGAACTTGGCGTGCGGCCCATATACGAAAACGGCACCGGCTATCAGGCGATGATCGATTGGCTGGAGCAGCGCGATTTCATCCCCTCGGCCTTTTTCGCCAACAACAAGGGACATTTTCCGCTGCTTGTCGAAATGGATGGCATTTTCGTCAACCGGGCACTGCTGCCGCAGGAAAGCTGAATGTACGTTCCGCCCGCCCGGCCTATCGATGCCCGCCGCTTGTTCCTGGCGGGTGCCATCGGCCTGACCCTGTGGCTGGGCGCCACTTTCCTGTGGCATGTGACGTACCGGCAGGGCGTCAGCCTGGCCGTCATCCTGTTCCTGGATCAGGATTTTCCCGCGTTGCTGGGCGGGCTGTTGCTGCTGACGTTGGCGGCGCTTTTTGCCGAGGGGATGGGGTTCCGCCTGCCAAAGCCCCGCGCGCGGGTGATCGTGCCGCTGGTCGTCGTCTTTGGCCTCGTTGCCTGGGCGGGCCATTATTGGCTGTTCCAGAACTATTCGATCTCGCGAGACGAGGAAGTCGCGCGCTTTGCCGCCGCTTATATGCGAGAAGGATTGTTCGCCCGGCCGATCCCCGCCGAATGGGAAGCCTATCGGCGCGCGATCATGCCGGAATTCTTCTCTCCCTTCGGCGCTGCCGACTATTGGACCGCTGCCTATCTGCCGGTGAACAGCGCGATCCAGGCTCTGTTCTGGCAATTGGGGGACCCGAACCTGGCGGGGCCAGCGTTGCTGATTGCCGGGCTATTTGCGTTGTGGCGCGTGGCGCTGCATCTGTTCCCGACGCGGGATGATGCCGTTTGGGTGACGATGCTGCTTGGGTTGTCGTCCACGCAGCTCTGGGTCACGGCGATGACCCCCTATGCGATGACCGGACATTTCGCGCTCAACATGATCTGGCTCGCGCTGGTCCTGCGGGGTGGCGTGATCGGTCATGTCAGTGCTGGCGCGGTGGCGCTGGTGGCGGCTGGCCTGCACCAATGGCATTTCCCGCCCATCTTCATCGCGCCCTTCATCCTGTGGATGCTCCTGTCGCGCCGCTGGGCCGTGGCCGCATTTCACGTCCTGATCCTGATCGCCATCGTTGTCGTGTGGGCAAAGCTTTGGCCCGGATTTCTCGTCCAGTCGTTGGGGCCTGCCGCCGATGTCCGACCTTCCGCAGGCGTCGCGGACAAGGTCGGCAGCCTGTTCGAACGCCTGGGGGACGGCTGGCAACCGCTGGTCAACCTCAGCCGCTTTGCCGCATGGAACAACATATTGATGGTGCCGCTGGCGGCGCTGGGCGTGATGGCGATGCAATGGCGCAAGGCGTTGCGGGGGCAGGAAATCGCATTGCCGCTGGCGCTTGGCTGCTTTGCCGGTTGCGCGCTGGCACTGGCGCAGGGCTATGGCTGGGGCTTTCGCTATGCCCATGGCTTCATCGGGCCGTTCTGCCTGCTTGCGGGGCTTGGCTGGGCGCGTTTCCGTCCGGCGGCGATGCGGCCCATTTACTTGGCCGTTGCGATAACGTTGGCGATGAGCGCCTTTCTGGTCTGGCGCACGCATGTGTTCGTCGCTCCCTATGCTGCCAGCCATCGTATGATCGACGCGTCCAAAGCGGATGTGGTGCTGGTCGATCCGCGCGGCGGATTATATGTGACCGATCTCGTGCGCGGCCGGGACGGTGTGCCGGGGCGGCCCATGGTGATGAACCTTGGCATGTTGACGCTGGGGCAGGTGGACGAGCTTTGCCAGCATTATGTCGTCGAACTGTTCGACCGCGCCGAGTTCCGCCCGTTGGGCATACCGCTTGCTCGCTGGAATCTCGGGCGCATGGACGCGCTCCGCGCGCATATGAAGGCTGCCGGATGCGACAAACCGGTGTTGCCGCCGCTGCCTGAAACCATCGATGATGCGATGAACGCGTCGGGCGACGTGCTATAATCTAGGGCTTGGCGCCCTTCATGAAGACCCGCTTGCCGCCGATCCATGTTTCCAGAACCTGCGTCGCCCGTATGTCGGTGGGCCGAGCGACGGAGATGTCCCGGTCGATGAGGATGAAATCCGCCCTCTGTCCGGGGATCAGGCTGCCAAAACGCTTATCCGCGAAACCCGCAAAGGCCGCCTGCCGCGTATAGCCGTCAAGCGCTGCCTCAAAGCTCACCCGCTGCTCCGGCATCCATCCGCCTGCCGGTTCGCCAGATGCATCCTCGCGGCTCATAGCGATGCCCATGCCGACAAAGGGGTTCGGACTAGTCACAGGTGCGCCGGAGCCGAATGCCAATGGTGCGCGATTGTCGAGCATCGCTTTCCACGCATAGCCGCCCTTCAACCGGTTCTCACCCATGCGCGCGACCGCCATGCGCCAGTTTGCGGCCTGAAGCGCGGGCTGCATTGACGCTATGACGCCATTTTGCCCGAAGCGGGGCAGGTCAGCTGGATCGACAACCTCCGCCTTTTCAACCCGCCAGCGCCTGTCGCCCTTGTAGGTTTGGCCCAGTTCCGTGATCGCATCCAGCAGTTCGCTGTTAGCCGCGTCTCCGGAGGCATCGACGGCGATCTGGAAATTGTCCATCGCCGCGCGGCTCATCATGTTGCGCAGCTGCGTGGATGGGATCAGCGAATATCCACGCTGCCCCGGTGCGTCGGCATAATCGGCGTTGAGCCATGCTCCGCGCGACGAGAGCGATCCATCCAACGCCAGTTTCAGCCCGCCCATGCGCAGCCGGTCATCATAGAGCCACGGCGTCGGCTCAGGTCCTGCAATCAGCACCATATTGTCGAGGCCCTGCGCATAGGAGATGATCCGCAGGCGTAGCGCGCCGCGATCGGCCGAGCGGCGAAATGCCTGCCAATCCTCGATCGTGGTGCCCATGTCGGCAATGCCGGTGACGCCGTTCGCCAGCAATAATTGTTGCGCCTTTTCCAGCGCGATGTCCCGGTCCTTGGGAGCGGGAGGCGGGGCGACCCGCTGGATAAGGTCCATCGCCTTGCCAACGAAAACGCCGGATGGCTTGCCCCCGGTCATCTCGATCCGGCCACCGGCAGGCGCCTTGCTTGTGGTGCTGATGTCGGCGGCTTTCATTGCCGCTGAATTGGCCCAGCCCGCTTGGCCGTCCGCGCTTTCCAGCCATATTGGGACATCGGCGGAGGCGGCGTCGAGATCGGCAGCGGTGGGCGCCCGATTAAGGCGCCAAGGCTCGGCATTCCATCCCCGGCCGATGATCCATTTCCGTCCGGGATTGGCGGCGACATATTCCCGTATCTTGCCCTGCGCGTCAGCCAGTGAGCGCGTGCCGGACAGGTCGAGCGTGATCTGAGTCAGGCCCAGCGCCATGACATGGCCATGCGCGTCGATCAGGCCGGGGATCAATGTCTTGCCCCCGCCGTCCAGTTGGAAGTCCAGACCCTTCGGCCAGCTCTCACCCTTTTTCAGCTTCTTCTGGCGGGGCGGCGCTTCATAGCGTCCGGGCAGCAGCTTATCGACCTTGCCCTCATCGTCGATCAGCAGAGCGCGAAACCGCACGGTGCGTCCATTGGCGTCGAGCGCGATGCCATTCACATTGTCGATGACCCCCGACGCCAAAGCGGGAAAGGGTAGGGCGAGCGCGGTGATGGCCGCCAAAAGGGCGCGCTTCATGCCTTGGTGATCCGCCTCACTAGCGCGCTTGTATCCTGTCGGCTTCCGCCCATCGCCTGCACATCGGCGTAGAATTGATCGACCAATGCGGTCACGGGTAGGGTCGCACCATTGGCACGCGCCTCTTCGAGGGCAAGGCCAAGATCCTTGCGCATCCAATCGATGGCGAAGCCGAAATCGAAACTGTCCTGTGCCATAGTCTTCCAGCGGTTATCCATCTGCCAGCTTTGCGCGGCGCCGCCGGACACGGCTTCGAACACCTTGTCCAGATCCAGTTCGGCGGCTTGCGCAAATCGTAGCGCTTCGGAAAGCCCTTGCAGAACGCCGGCGATGCAAATCTGGTTCACCATCTTGGTCGTTTGCCCGGCTCCCGCACCGCCGACATGCACGATCCGCGCGGCATAGCTTTGCATGACGATCCTCGCGGCCTCGACCGCCGGTCCCGTGCCGCCGCACATGATCGACAGGCGGCCGTTTTCCGCGCCTGCCTGACCGCCCGAAACGGGGGCATCGACGCAATGAAGTCCGCGGCTTTCCCCTTCGACGAACAGTTGCCGGGCGATCCGGGCCGATACCGTCGTATGGTCGATGAACAGGCTGCCCGGCTTCATGGTCCGGAACGCGCCTTCCTTGCCGACGGTCACCTGCGAAAGGTCATCGTCGGTGCCAACGCAGCTGATGACGATTTCGGCATCTTCCGCCGCCTTGGCCGGGGTGACCGCCACGGCGCCGCCATAAGCCTCGGCCCACTTCTTCGCCTTTCCGATGGAACGGTTGTAGACGGTCAATTCGTGTCCAGCCTTCGCCAGATGCCCGGCGATCGGGCCGCCCATGACGCCCAGACCGATAAACGCGATATTAGCCATATGCCTCGTACAGTTAGCCGCGTGGCCTTTTGCCATAGGACGAGATTTCGCCAAGGGCCAGTTCCTTCCGAGGTAAATTTCCGCTAGGGGCGAGCGCATGAACACGTTGAGCAAGATCGAAAGCGCGATGCCGCTGCCCGTTACCGTCGATGACATATTGGCGGCGCGCGTGCGGATTTCGGGCGCGGTCGTGCATACGCCAACGCTGATCAGCCAGACTTTGTCGGAAATGCTCGGCTGTAAGGTCTACCTGAAGTTCGAAAATCTCCAGTTTACCGCTGCCTACAAGGAGCGCGGTGCGCTCAATCGCCTGCTTCAGCTGGACGCGGCGTCAAAGGAAAAGGGCGTGATCGCCGCTTCCGCTGGCAATCACGCGCAGGGGCTTGCCTATCACGGCCGCCGTTTGGGCGTGCCCGTGACCATCGTCATGCCCGTGACCACGCCGACGGTTAAGGTGACGCAGACGCAAGGGCATGGCGCGACGGTCGTGCTGCATGGCGAGAAGTTCGACGACGCCAGCACCTATGCACGCCAACTGGCCAAGGAAAATGGCCTGACCTTCGTCCACCCGTTCGACGAACCCGACATCATGGCCGGGCAGGGCACTGTCGCGCTGGAAATGCTGGAGGACGCGCCCGAGATCGACACGCTGGTCATCCCGATCGGCGGTGGCGGCTTGTTTTCCGGCATGGCCACTGCGGCCAAGGCGATGAAGCCCGACATCCGCATCTATGGCGTGCAGGCGGAACTTTATCCGTCGATGTACAGCCATATCAAGCAGGCGAACCTGGCCTGCGATGGCGATACGCTGGCCGAAGGCATCGCGGTGAAGGAGCCGGGTGAGCTGACGCGCCGCTTTGTCGAGCGCTTGGCCGACGACGTCCTGCTGGTCGATGAACGGCATCTGGAGGAGGCGTTGAGCCTGCTGCTCCAGATCGAAAAGACCGTGGTCGAGGGCGCAGGCGCGGCTGGGCTTGCCGCGTTGTTGATGCACAAGGACATGTTCGCGGGCCGCAATGTTGGGCTCGTCCTGACGGGGGGCAATATCGACACGCGCCTGCTGGCGAACGTGCTGCTGCGCGATCTTGCGCGGTCGGGTCGTCTGGCGCGCCTGCGCATCATCTTGCAGGATCGCCCCGGCGCGCTGTTCCATGTCGCCCGCATCTTCGATCAGGAAGCGGTCAACATTCTGGAGTTGTCGCATCAGCGCATCTTCACCAATCTTCCCGCCAAGGGCCTTAGCCTCGACGTCGAATGCGAAACCCGCGACGGGGAGCATCTTGATCGCTTGATCACAGCCCTGCGCGCCGCCGGATATGAGGTCGCGCCGATCGAGGTTGCCTGATTGGCCTCCCGGCGCAGGGAGTACGCTTTTTTTCGTGGTAAATGACCTTTTCACGGAAGGCTGCGGGCGTCATAGTCTGTCCATGACTCAAGTTTCTCGCAGCGTTTTGACGGAGACCGTGGGGTGAGCGCACCATTTCGTTTTCCGCGCTTCTTTGTGACGAACCCCAGCCCGTGCCCTTATATCCCGGGCCGGAGCGAGCGGAAGGTCTTTACCGAACTTAACGGCGACAATGCGGCGGAACTTAATGATGCGCTCGGCCGCATCGGCTTTCGCCGCAGCCAGAATGTCGCCTACCGGCCAAGTTGCGCCGACTGCTCCGCCTGCGTGTCCGTTCGCGTGGTGGCAGGAGAGTTCACGCCCAACGCGACACAGCGCAAGCTCATTCGCCGCAACAGCGATTTGATCGTCACGGCATGCAAGCCATGGTCCACCGAGGAGCAATTCGAGCTGCTCCAGCGCTATCTGAAGGCGCGCCATCCGGGCGGCGGCATGACCGAGATGGACGAGATGGATTTCGCCGACATGGTCGAGCAGACCCCGGTCGAAAGCCACGTCGTCGAATATCGCGAGCCCGGCAAGAATGGCCGCCCCGGCAAGTTGATCGGTGCATGCCTGACCGACCGGCAGGGCGATGGCCTGTCGATGATCTACAGCTTCTTCGATACGGAGCTGGAGCATCGCAAGGGGCTGGGTAACTTCATCATCATGGATCACATCCTGCGCGCGGCGAAAGCGGGCCTGCCCTATGTGTATCTCGGCTATTGGGTCGAAGGGTCGCAGCGGATGCAGTATAAGGTCCGCTACCGCCCACTGGAAAAGCTGAGCCGCAGTGGCTGGGTTCGTTTCGACCCGCAGGAGCAGGCGCAGGCCATCCGGGGCGTACTGCCCCGCGACGAGCCGCCGTTGCCGATCGAACTGGCGGGTATCTTCCGGAAATAATCCTGCCGCCAGCGGACGCGACAAGGCAGTCCTGCGCCCGTCAAATCTATTTTGCGGCGAAGGTCACGGCCTCGATCTTGTTTCCATCCGGATCGCGCACGAAGGCCCCGTAATAATGGGCGTCGTAATTGGGACGAACGCCCGGCGCTCCTTCATCGGTGCCGCCAAGCTCCAGCGCTAGTCGATGGAATTCGCGGACGGCTTCGCGATCGGCCGCTTCGAAACAGATATGGACGCCGTTTCCGGACGAGGCCCGTTCACCATTAACCGGCGTTTCAACGCTGAAAACCACATCGGCCACGCCATAATCTAGCGAATGCGGATAATCGCGCAGGTTGCGATAGCCAAGCAGAGCCATCGGCGGGTCGTAAAACGCCCGTGCTCGATCGACATCGTTTGTTCCAACGGACACTGGATCATGCCGTCTTTCCTGTCCTTGCCCACTGGGTCTTCAGACAGGCTAAACCGCTGATCCTATTTGCAGTTGCACCTGCGTTTGACGCCATGGCGGCGCGTCGTCGTTTCGGTCACATAGCTGGTGGTAGTGACCGTCGGCGTGATGACTACCGTCGTTGTCGTGGCACCCGGATAATAATAGCCGCCCGCGATGTAGCCGGGGGCCTGTGTCGTCGTCACCACCGGTGCGCCGGGGCCATCATGCCGAACGATCGGCGGTGGTGCGCCATAAGGCGGAGCGTCATAATCCACTCCATAGTTACTGCGCGCCTCGCCTTCGAAACGGCCCTCATATTCGCCGCTCACCGTGCGGCCGTTTTCGTCACGCCAGGTGCCGGTCCAACGCCCTTCATATTCATGGGGTGGGGGCGGAGGTCCATCATGCGCGGTCACATCATCGTCATAGGGGACGCCGGGTCGATCTGGTTCATGATCGCGCGCATCCCAATCGACATCGCTGCGATGATCCCGGACGCGGCCGTGACGATCGACCATCACGGCGTCGTCATAATAGCGGGACCAACCATAGCCATCGGCGGGCGCAGGCAGGCCATAGCTTCCATAATTGCCGATCCGGTAGGTGGGGCTCACCCAATAGGATGGCAGGACATAGCCCATGACCGGCCGCCGGTAAGCGCCCCAACCGCCCGGCGCATACCAGCCCGCGAACCAGCGACCCTGAACGCGCGGTCCCCAGCGGTGGACCATCGTTCCGCGGTGCATTCCGGCATGAACCGGCCGCATGCCGGAAAAACTCTTGCCCAGGACAGGGAGCGTCGCGCCCGTTCCGGCTGCATCGCCCGCTAAAGCCGGTGTAGCGAGGCCGAGGGCAAGGCCCGTGCCCGCCAGCATGATGCTCCAGATCCGCATGCAAAACTCCCCGTTGTTCATGGCTGCCTTGGGCATAGCCGTGACGTTAACGTCTGGTTTAGCATGATGATCCGCCTTGATCCACGCGGGGGGAACGCCCCGCTGTCCCGAAACGGATCAGCGGTTAAGCGAGCCGAGTGCCGATCCGTTCGATCAGCATCTCAAGCCCATTTTGGTCGGCGATATCGAAACGCGCCGGGGCAGGGCTATCGAGGTCAAGCACAGCAACGACGCGGCCATCGACCGTCACGGGCACGACGATCTCCGACGCGCTGGCCGCATCACAGGCGATGTGGCCGGGGAAAGCGTGGACATCCTCGACCAGCTGCGTCTCTCCCGTAGCCGCTGCCGTACCGCAGACGCCCTTGCCCAGAGGAATGCGGATGCAGGCTGGCTTCCCCTGAAAAGGGCCAAGCACCAGTTGACCTTCTACCATGCGATAGAAGCCTGCCCAGTTAAGGTCCGGAAGAAATTGCCAAATTAGCGCCGCGACATTGGCCATGTTGGCGACAGCATCGGGCTCGCCGTCCGTCACTGCCTCTACTGCCGACAGGAGGTCCGCATAGAGCGTTGACTTGTCGCCATCGGCTGGCGCCTTGAAATCAAACATTGGCAGTCCTCAATCCATCCGCACCTTGCCACGCCCCTGCTTCACTGAACTGCGCGCCTTCTTGGCGTCCACGCGGCGTGCCTTTGCCGCCTTGCCCGGCTTCGTGGCGATGCGCCGGGGATCGCGTTTGTAGGCCTCGACGATCATCTCGGCCAGCCGGTCGCGGGCATCCTGACGATTGGCCTCCTGCGTGCGGAAGCGGGACGCCTGGATCACTATCTCGCCGCCGGAGGTCAGGCGTGATCCCGCCAGCTCCTTTATTTTTCGGAAGGCATGAACTGGCAATCCCAAGCGATAGAGGGCCACCCTTAGCTGAACGGCAGTGGCGACCTTGTTGACATTTTGCCCGCCGGGGCCACCAGCGGTTATGAAGCGCTCCTCCAGCGCATCTTCCGGAATGTCAAAGTCCGGCATCGTCCAGATACTCTGGCCCGAAACCAGCCGCCGCAAAGGTGGCGGGCAGGGGAGCTGTCGCCTCTGCCGGAGCCTTGCTCCCGCGCGGGACGCTGAGGAAACGGCTGTGCAGCAGCATCGGTCCTTCGCCTGCGCCATAGACGGGGTCGCCAGCGATGCCGAAGCCCAGCCCATATAATGTATGCGCGCGAATCTGATGGGTTCGTCCGGTGCGCGGTGTGAAGACCATCAGCGAGCGGCCGTCCTTCACCGCCAGCTTTCGCCATTCGGTCACGGCGGACTTCCCCTCTTTGGCCGCGATGATGCGCCAGCCCTTGGCCGCGCTGCTGACTTTCTTCAGCGACAGTTCGATGACGCCGCTTTCCGCTTCCGGTACACCGTCCACGATCGCGACATAGCGCTTGCTGACCGTTCCTGCTTCAAACTCTGCGGCATAACGCTTGTGCGCCTTGGGATTGCGCGCCAGCAGCAGGCAACCGCTGGTGTCGCGATCCAGCCGATGCACCGGCAGAGGCCAGCGCTGAAAGCCGAAGGTCAGTGACGAAAGGTGGTTCTCCAGGCTCAGCGAACCGTCGCGCGGCGCATCGACCGGCAAGCCGGCGGGCTTGTCGAGAATGATGGCTTCACCATCGATGAAGAGAACTCGGTCATGCAATAGGGTCAAGGAGTGGTTCCGGGAGCAGTTGGAAAGATTGACGGGCGCGCGCTGTCCTATAGGGCGTGGAAGCCATGGAGAACAGGGGGAACGAGGTCCAGCACAAGTCGGCGCCATCGGAATGGGCGCAGGGTGGCGGGCGGCTGGAATGGATCGACGTGGCGCGCGGCATTGGTATCATCGCCGTGGTGGCCGGACATGTGTGGAGAAGCGGCCCCCTCCGCGATGCGCTTTACAGCTTCCACATGCCGCTATTCTTCCTGCTGTCGGGCCTGCTTTCCCGTCCGCAGCCACCCAAGGGCTTCGCCCTGCGGCAATTGGCGTCGCAGATGCGCCCCTATGCAGCCTTCCTGGCATTACTGATCATTGCGGATCAGATCATCGAGCCGATGAAGGGGCAGCGGCCTATCTTCAACCAATGGCCGGACGACATATTGCCGATCCTTCTTGGCGGATCATGGCTGCGCGGTCCCTATACCATATTCTGGTTCGTGCCCTGCCTGATGGCCGCGCGCATCCTGTTCAATGCGCTGCTGTCCCGTTGGCCCGATCCTCTCGACCGGCGCTGGCTTATCGCAATCCTACCTGTCCTAATTGTAGCCTATGTAGCAGGGGAGGTTACGCAAACGTCCGTGCTGGGGTTGCTGACGGTGCCCATGGCCCTTGTACTGCTCTGGATCGGAGCCGTATGGCAGCAGGTGCCGTGGAGGCATTGGATGTGGCTCCCCTTGGGCGCGCTGGCGCTGGCGGGGCTATCCGGTCTGCTTCCCACGCTTAACATGAAGGCCGCCGATTACGGGTGGCCGATCCTGTCGCTTGCTTCGGCTGTGGCGACGTCTCTGCTGATCTTCCGCATTTCAATCCATGTCGCGCCTTTTGGCGGATGGCTGGCGACAGTGGGCAGGGCCTCACTTGTCATCATGTATTTGCACGTCGCGGTCATCCACTACCTTTCGCCCTATTTGGACAAGCCCTGGTTGCTGCTCCATGCGCTGCTGCTGCCCATCGCGGTCTATTATTTTTTGCGCGCCAGCCCGGTCGGCGGTCGCCTGTTCCTTTGAAAAAAAGAGGCCGGTGCATCCATCCTATGCACCGGCCCCTATCGTTGTGCCTTGCGACCCAAGGCTCAACCGCTGCACCGAGAGGGGAAGAGTGCAGCCAAATTTCTACCCGTGCAGCTTGATCGCCGTCTCCGCGATCCGCCGTCCCTGATACCGGGCGCCTTCCAGTTCATCCTCGTCAGGCTGACGGCTGCCGTCGCTATGCGCGATAGTCGTGGCGCCATAGGGCGCACCGCCGCGCACCTTATCGACGCCCATCTGCCCGGTGTGACCATAGTCCAGCCCCACGATCACCATGCCGAAATGCAGCAGATTGGTGATGATCGAGAATAAAGTCGTTTCCTGCCCGCCATGCTGGCTGGCAGTAGATGTGAAGGCGCCGCCCACTTTTCCGTTAAGCGCGCCCCGCGCCCAAAGGCCGCCTGCCTGATCAAGGAAAGCTGCCATCTGGCTCGACATGCGGCCGAAGCGGGTGCCGGTACCGATGATGATTGCATCATAGTCGGCAAGTTCCGCCACGGTCGCGAGCGGCGCATCCTGCTCCAGCTTGAAGCCCGCATTTCGGGCGACCTCCAAAGGCGCGGTTTCAGGAACTCGCCTGATGTCAACCTGAGCGCCAGCGGCGGCCGCGCCTTCCGCAACAGCCTTCGCCATCGTTTCGATGTGGCCGTAGGACGAATAATAGAGAACCAGCACCTTAGCCATGAAGTGTCTCCAGTCTTGGTAATGCATTGATCGGAAAAAGGTTTCTTGAATAATGCGACCGCTCGCCCCCCTCAGGGGGGCAAGGTGAGCGAGCGGCCGATAGGCCTTCCGGGCCTATTCGCTATCGACGAGGACGATTTCGCTATCCTCGATCGCGGTGATCGTGATGGGCTGGCCGCCCAGGATCGCAGCGCCGTCGCGCGCTTCAAAGGTCTGGCCGTTGATCTCGACCCGCCCAGTCGCGGGCACGAGATACAGGTGCCGTCCCTCCGCGCTTTCATAGGTCACGCTGGTGCCAGCCTTTATGGTGCCGCCCAGCAACCGCGCGTCGGCGCGGATGCGCAGCGCGTCCTGATCTTCCGCATAGCCGCTGGCCAGCACCACCAGACGTCCGGCGCGATCGTCCTTGGGAAAGGGCTTGGCGCCCCAGCTTGGCGCGTCGCCCTGCGCCTTGGGAATGATCCAGATTTGGAACAGCGTGCTTGTCTCATCCTCCAGATTATATTCGGAGTGACGGATGCCGGTCCCTGCGCTCATCACCTGTACGTCGCCTGCCTCGGTCCGGCCCTTGTTGCCCAAGCTGTCCTGATGCGTGATCGCGCCCTTGCGAACATAAGTGACGATTTCCATGTCGCGGTGGGGATGTGGAGGAAATCCGGTGTTCGCCCCGATTTCATCGTCATTCCACACGCGGATCGCGCCCCAGCCCATGCGGTCGGGGTCATGATAGTCGGCGAAGGAGAAATGATGGCGGGCGTTGAGCCAGCCATGATCGGCATGACCCAGCGTCTCGAAGGGGCGACGCTCGATGCGGTTTCCTGCGGCGGTGATCATATTTGTGCCTTTCGTTGCTGCGGGAAAAGCGTTCCCGCTTGCTTCCAACTGATTTAGCGATCAGGATCGTTTCTTAAACCAGCAGCATTGAAACGGATTGTTTCCTTTATGCGTCTTCCTGACCTTGAAGCCTGGGCGATGTTCGCCGCCGTCGTGGAGCATCGCAGCTTCACCGATGCCGCTAAGGCGCTCAGTGTGTCGAAAGCGACGGTTTCAAAGGCCGTCACACGCCTTGAGCAGCATCTGGAGACCAGCCTGTTCAATCGCACCAGTCGCCGCCTTGCCCTGACCGAAAGCGGCAAGCGTCTCGCCAGTCACGCCGCCCGGATTTTCGAGGAAGGGCAGGCGGCGGAGGAAGCTGCTCGCCAGGATACCGACGAACTGTCCGGAACCATCCGTCTGGGCGCGCCGATGACGTTCGGATTACTCCGCATCGCGCCGCTGGTCGCGCAGTTCGCCAAGCTTCATCCCGCCGTCGACATCAATCTTCATCTCTCTGACGCGCGGATAGACATGATCGAGATGGGGCTCGACGCCACCCTCCGCATTGCCGACATGCCCGATAGCTCGCTCCGCGCGAGGCGGTTGGGTGACGTCAAGATGCATGTCATCGCTTCTCCCGCCTATTTGGAGGAGCGGGGCAGGCCCAAGCATCCGTCCGACCTCGGTGCCCACGACTGTCTTTGCTATGCCAATGCGCCGACGCCTGACGTATGGCGCTTCTCGGGACCGGGGCAGCAGAATGTCGTGATACAGGTAAGGGCGCGCCTAACCGTCAACAGTGGTGAAGCGATGCTGCCGGCGCTCCGGGCAGGCATAGGCGTTGCTCGGCTGCCCGATTTCATAGTGGGCGAAGCGCTCGCTTCAGGTGAACTGGAGGAGGTCCTGATCGACTGGAGGCCGCCACCACTTGGCTTGCATTTGGTCACGCCGCCCTCGCGCTTGCGGCCTGCGCGGGTCGAGGCGCTGCTCGACTTCATCGCTCGCAACCACGGTTGCTGAAGCTTCGTTGCGCAGGTGAATCTATCTTGACTCAAAATGAATCACTTCGACAATAAATCTTTTCAAACAGATTCAAATTCCCGCGACTCGCGCATTTCTGCGGGTTAGCGAAAAATTAACCTTTGTCGTTCAGAAGTTTTTTGGTTAATGAATTGGAGCAGACGCCGTTCTTAGGGGTTGACGGGATCTGCAAGGACAGGGGCTTCAATATGCGCGTTCTGCTAATAGAAGATGAACCGACAACGGCCAAGGCGATCGAGCTTATGCTCACGACCGAAGGCTTCAACGTCTACACTACGGACCTTGGCGAGGAAGGGCTCGACCTTGGTAAGTTGTATGACTACGACATCATCTGTCTGGATTTGAACCTGCCGGACATGCACGGCTATGACGTGCTGAAGAAGCTCCGCGCCGCCAAGGTGCAGACGCCGGTGCTCATCCTTTCCGGCATTGCGGAGATGGACAGCAAGGTTCGCTCCTTCGGCTTTGGCGCCGACGATTATGTGACCAAGCCTTTCCATCGCGAAGAGCTGATCGCGCGCATTCACGCCGTGGTTCGCCGGTCCAAGGGCCATTCGCAGTCTGTCATCCGCACGGGCAAGCTGGCCGTCAATCTCGACGCCAAGACCGTGGAAGTGGACGGCAACCGCGTCCACCTGACCGGCAAGGAATATGCAATGCTGGAGCTGCTCTCGCTCCGCAAGGGCACGACCCTGACCAAGGAGATGTTCCTTAACCATCTCTATGGCGGCATGGACGAGCCTGAACTCAAGATCATCGACGTCTTCATCTGCAAGCTGCGAAAGAAACTGGCTCTGGCGTGCAGTGGCGACAATTATATCGAAACCGTCTGGGGTCGTGGCTATGTGCTGCGCGATCCTGATGAAGCGGAAGAGGTCGCGACTAAGGTCGCCTGATCCCCATATTTTCGAAGAGGCTAAAAGGCCGGTGATCCTATGGGATCATCGGCCTTTGTCGTTGATGCGGCCGTGCTCGATCAATCTCTCCTGATATGGAAAAGGGCCGGTGACCTCTTGGATCACCGGCCCTGTCTTGTCAGGCGGAGGGGCGGAAAGGGGGCGGGCTTAAAGCCCGAAGTGGGGAATCCGCCCGAGTGGGGTCAATTGTCCGCCTGACTGGACGACGTGCTGTCGCTGGAGCCTGATGCGTGGCCGCTTCCCGATAGCGTGCCGGTGGCATTAAGCGCCGCGCCTCCATTGAGAGCGTTGCTGGCGCTACCGGCTGAGTTTGCCGCGCCGGACTGAGCCGCGCCAGACGCGTTACCGGCCGCCGATCCAGCACCGCTCAGTGCGCCACCGGCCCGGTTGCGGGCCGCTTGTGCGGTAGCGCTGGCTTGCCCTTGCGCCGCTGCACCTGCCGTGACCGCGCGATCTCGCGCTGCGCCCGCCGTCTGGCTGGCCTGATCCCGAACGCCGCCTACTGCATTGGCGACATCATTGGTGCCCAGCGTGTCGGCGGTCAGGCCACCGCTCGCTGATCCGCTGGCAGAACCCGCGGCGTTTGCGCCGTGGCTCTTTCCCTTGTGGGTTACAGAACCAGTCGCCGCACCGTCAGCTCGGCCAGAACCAGAACCCTTCGCCGCAACCCGTCCATTGCCCAGATCGATGCTGCGGTCGAGGCCGATGCCGCCAGAACCGCTCAATGTGCCGCCGAGCGATCCACCAGCGCCGCCCAGAGCGCCACCAAGGCCACCGCCCAGGCCGCCACCGCCGCCCAGAAGCTGGGCAGACGCAGGAACCGCAGTCAGGGCGGCAAGGCAGGCAGTGGCAAGAATGATTGTCTTCTTCATCGATCGTCTCCTTGTTCGTTGTCGATCCGATGCAAGGACAACGGGATGGCGATGCGATTTAATTCCTGGCGCCGAAATATTTTTGACAAGATGCTGATATTCAATCCATATTTCTGCAATTGCCGCAGATAATACCATGCCCGAATGCCTTCCTGCTTTCCGGCTTGGCCTCCTCGATCAGCCCGCTCAGGCTACCGTTCACAAACAGCCGCCCCGCGACAAGCGGCGCGGCGAAAGAGGTGCCTCGCACGCTGCCCTTGCCGCCATCGGTGCGTGCGGCATTCATGTCCGCGCCGGGCGCCGCGAAATCCACATGCCGCGCGCGGCCCGCCTCAGGCAGCAAGCGCCCGCGTCCATCAACGCCAGTCACCGCCACGACATCAGGGTAGGAGGCGGGATAGGCCGGTGGCGCGGCGGGGCCGTCATTGCCGACCGCCGCTACCACCGTAACGCCCTTTTCACGCGCCAGCCGGATGGCTCCTGCCAGCAGAGGATTATCGGGTCCGACCAGGCTTAAGGTGACGACGTTGACCCCGCGCGCCGCCATCCATCCCAGCGCTCGCACGATCGCGAAGGCACTGCCGCCCGCTGGATCATCACCATAAACATCTGCGACCAGCAGCGGCGTACCCGGCGCCGCGCCCCGAATGGACCCGGTTCCACTGATCAAGGACGCCACCGCCGTGCCGTGCGAACTGGCACGAGGCGCGCCGCGAACGAAGCCGCGCTGCTCGACCGCGCCAGTGAGTGACGCGTGACGGGCGACGCCACCATCGATCATTCCCGCCGCTCGAGATCGGACAGGCCCTGTCCCCGCCAAGGCTGCACTCCCCGACTTGGGCGCCGCACCGCCGGGGAAATAGAGATTATCCGCGCTCACCTCCGCCTCTGGTGCGATCGAGCGCACCTGCTTCAACGCGCGGGAGAGGCTCCGGCCGGGCGGCACCGTGAGGCGCGTTAGGAGCAGGTCGATCCCCTCAATGGCCTCGCTTGCCACCGCATAGCCCGCGCGATGCAACGCTTCGATGCTGGTCTGCTTGGCACCCTTCAGCAGGATGACGCCACGCCGCGCGGCCTCTTTCCGATCGTCCAGTTCCACGCTGTCGCCATGCCGTCGCAGCAGATCACCAATCCGTGCCGCTCTCGCCGCCACGAGGCGTTCTGCCAAGCGGGCGGGAGGAATCCGAATTCAGCGCGCCTTCCCCGTCGTTGAGCAAGTCCGGAACCATCCCTCCTACCTGCCCCAAGGCCCCATTGGGGGACGGCAACAATTGTGCTTGTGCCGCCGGACCTGTCAGCAGCAGTCCCGCAACGATCCAGGAACGTAGGGCCTTCATCTCTGTCTCTTCATCCTCGACTGGCGCGGAGGCGAATTTTCCGCTCCTTTCGCATCCATAATAAGTCATCGCGAATTTATTTCCGGTAGATATACCTCTTCGGGGATGAAACGAACGGGCACAGCCGTTTCATCCTTGAACAAGTGATGGAGACCGGATGTCGTTCGAAAACGATCTGTTGGCGATCCTCCCCCGGCTGCGCCGCTTCGCCGTCAGCTTGTCGAGGGACCGCGCCGATGCGGACGACCTTTGCCAGGCGGCGCTGGAGCGAGGGCTGCGGGCGCGCGAACAATGGCAGCCGGGGACAAGGTTGGACAGCTGGATGTATCGTATCATGCGCAACCTCTGGATCGATGAAGGCCGTTCGCGGCAGCGCGCCGTGCGGACTTTCGCACCCGAAGAGGCCGGTGAGCATGTTGGCTATGCAGGCGATCAGCATGTGGAGGCGCACGTCATGCTCTCCGACGTCGATCGCGCGATGCAGGCTTTGCCGGATGAGCAGCGCGAAGCCATCGCGCTCGTTCTGGTAGAGGGCCTGTCCTACAAGGAAGCCGCCGAAATTCTGGGCGTGCCCATGGGTACGTTGACCTCGCGCTTGGTTCGTGGACGCGGCGCCCTTATCGAATTGCTGGGAGAAGCAGCATGACCGACATTGATGAAGCCATGCTGATCGCCTGGGTCGATGGCGAGCTGGACGAAATCACTAGCCGCCGCGTCGATCGCGCCGTTGCGGACGATCCTGCTTTGGCCCAGCGCCTGGAAATGCACCGGCATTTGCGGCAGCGTCTTTCCGGTCACTATGCGCCGGTTGAAGCTGAACCTGTGCCACAGGCTATGCGTGCGCTGCTGGAGGAACGGCCGAAGGTCACGCCCATCACCCGTCCCGCGGCTCCCAAATGGCGCAGTTGGGGCATTGGCGGCGCGATCGCTGCCAGCCTTGTCCTGGGTCTCGGCATCGGCCGTTTGTCGAGCGGCCCCGCTGGACCTGTTGCAGTCAGCGATGGCGTTATGGTGGCGAGGGGTGAACTCGCCTCCGCCCTCGAAACACAACTTGCCTCGGCCCAAAAGGACACATCAATCCGCATCGGCCTGAGTTTTCAGCGCAAGGGCGGAGGCTGGTGCCGTAGCTTCGAAGGCAGAGCCCTGTCGGGAGTGGCCTGCCGCGAGGGGGAAGGCTGGCAGGTTCAGCAACTGATTCCCGGCGCCGCCCAATCGACGGATTACCGTCAGGCATCCTCCACCGACGCAAGCATTATGGCGACGGTAAGCGCCCTGATCGAAGGCTCCCCCGCCGACGCGACCCAGGAGGCTGCCGCCAAGGCCAAGGGCTGGCGCTGAACTTCGGACGTCTTTCCGTTCCGGCTAAGTCTGCAAATACCAGCGATCCGTGCCTTCAAGGCCGATCGCCGTCAGTTTGCCGCTGTTCCAGGCGCCCGTGTCTATCCCGATCCGGTTGGCCTGCTCATCGACTTCGCTGGTGATGCTGTGTCCATGGACCACCATATAGGGATGGGCTTGCCGGTCATGCAGGAACTCACCCCTGATCCAGCGCAGGTCGGCTGCATCCTGCTTCTCCAGCGGCAGACCGGGCCTGATCCCGGCATGAACGAACAGATAGTCGCCCATCACAAGACTATCCGGAAAACCGTTCAAGAAATCGACATGCTCGCGGGGCACATTTTCCAGCATCCATGACGCGATGTCCTTGTCCGTCATCGCTGTGCCGACGCCGGATTCCAGCCCATAGCTTTCAAGCGCGGCCACGCCCCCAATGCGGCGGCAATAGCCCGCATATTGCGCATCGCCCTTCGCGGCGCCGACAAAGACCTCCTCATGATTGCCTTTGATCAGGTGAAAATTCGGGGATGCCCGCCACAAGGATATTGCATGCTCTATGACGGCGGCGGATTGTGGCCCGCGATCCATCAGGTCGCCCAACAGGATGAGATGACAGGGTAGGGGAGCGCGTGCCGAGTTCATCCTCATCGATCAACCGCAGCAGTTGTTCGAACAGGTCGAGCCGCCCGTGGATGTCCCCGATGGCATAGACTCGCCGATCGCTGCCTATATCGGGCACGAACGATGGCGCTGGCGACGAGCCGCGGCGGAAAAACTTCAGCATGACTGGCGCCGATCGATATTCATCCTCGCCCTTGTCGCACGTCCCCTAAAGTCGAGGCAATGTGACGCCTTGCTGCCCCATATATTTCCCCGCCCGGTCGGCGTAGCTGACCTCGCACGGCTCATTACCCTTGAGGAAAAGGAACTGGCAGGCCCCCTCATTGGCGTAGATCTTGGCGGGGAGGGGCGTGGTGTTGGAAAACTCCAGCGTCACATGGCCTTCCCAGCCCGGCTCCAGCGGCGTCACATTCACGATGATGCCGCACCGCGCATAGGTGGATTTGCCAAGGCAGATCACCAGCACATCGCGCGGCACCCGGAAATATTCGACCGTCCGGGCCAGCGCAAAGCTGTTGGGCGGAATGATGCAACAGTCGGTCTTGCGATCGACAAAGCTGTTTGCTGCGAAATCCTTCGGGTCCACCACCGCGCTGTCGACATTGGTGAAGATCTTGAACTCGTCTGCCACGCGCGCGTCATAGCCGTAGGAGGACAGGCCATAACTGATGCAGCCGTCCCGCCGCTGATTTTCCACGAATGGCTCGATCATCCCTTGGGAAATGGCCTGCTCGCGAATCCACTTATCCGACAAAATCGACATGATTGTTCTTAACTCTTCCTGGAAGGATCATGACCCAAATCATTGGGTCCAAAAGAGAAAGGCAAAAGTTTGGCGACGCTATGCTGGACCACGGAGTCGCCATCGCCCGCCGCACAATAAATAGCGATGGGCCGTCCCGCCACCTGCTCTGCTTCGTTCAGTATCTGGCGGCATCTTCCGCAGGGCGTGACTGGGTTAACGCCACCCCCGACGACCGCAATCGCCTCGACGTCGCCAAGCCGCCCCTGCGCATTGGCCGCCGCCAGTGCCACCGTCTCAGCGCAAAGCGACAGGCCAAAGCTCGCATTTTCGAAATTCGCGCCGACTACCACCTCACCATCGGACAACCGCACGGCAGCCCCGACCGCAAAGCGGCTGTAAGGGGCATAGGCATTCGCCCTCGCCGCTCGCGCTGCCTCGATCAGGCTTTGGACATCCGTATCAATAGTCATGGCGCGACCACGCCCCATCTAACCGGGCCATCGATGCCATCGATATGACGCATGTCATTCGCCGTCCACATGACCCATCGGCGGGTAGCATAATCAGGCGGGAAGAAGTTTCCATCCAGCCAGAGCGTCCGGTTTATGCCCGACGCGATGTCATATTCTTCCTCGAAAGCCTTAGAGATGTTGAGGAGCACCGGCTTGCCTGCATTGCTCTCAACCAGGTTCACCAGCGTATTGAGTTCAGACAGCACCGCGTCCCGCCCCGGCCGCGCAGTGCAGCCAGGATCAAAGTCGAGCCGGATCACTGGGGGCAGGGCGGCATTGTCCCGTGGCACTGTCGTGACGAAGCGTGTCGCCTGACCGGCCGCGCGGCCGCACAGGCTAAAATCCAGCACAGCGCCGTAACGCAGTCCCGATGACCGCGCCGCAGACCAGTTCCGCGCAAAGGCGGGATCGCGGCCCTCTGTGCCCTTGGCCGCTCTTATATAGGCGAAATCGACGCCATTGGCCGCCAGCGTGCCCCAATCGATCGCGCCTCCGTCGGCGGAAACGGCCACCCCCTGAACCGGGTAGACGTCGCGCCCCGGCGCCCAGCGGCAGGCATAGCTCCACGCCCCCAATGCCAACAGGCCAATGACCAGCGCGCCCGCAAGGATGCGGACCAGAAACCGGCCGGAAGAATGCTGGCGAATGTCCCCTTACCCCTTGATATGCAGCACGCAGATGAGCGTGAACAGGCGTCGCGCCGTGTCGAAATCGACCTTGATCTTTCCATCCAGCCGCTCGATCAGCATTTCCGCCGCGTCATTGTGGATGGCCCTGCGCGCCATGTCCACCGTTTCAATCTGTTGCGGGGAGGCATTGCTGATCGCCTGATAATAGCTGTCGCAGATCGCGAAATATTCCCGGATCGGACGCCGGAACCGGCCCAGGCCGAGGATGATCGCCTCCAGCGGCTCGCCATCCTCCCGCTTGATCTCGATCACCAGCCGCCCATCCTCGACGCGCAGCAGCACGCGATAGGGGCCTGCATAATCATCGGCAGGGGTGCGCTGGGGCGCGAAATAATTATCTTCCAGCAGGTCGAATATGGCGATCCGCCGCTCCTGCTCGACATCCGCGTTGCGCCAAAGGATCGTCCGCTCGTCAAGCGTGATGTCGATGATGCGCGGGTCGGTCATGGGTCCATAGTCCCTGCTTCTGCCGACGATGAAAAGCAAGGGGGAGTTCTCCACAGCTTTGCCTGTCGGGACATAGCTTGCCCCTTGCGCAGAACCCCGACGAGCGCGATGAGAGGCGCATGGTCGAACTGGTGCAGATTAATCCCGCCGCAGAAGCAGGCATCCCCGAACTCCCGCGCAACGTGGAGGCGGAAGCCGCGCTGCTGGGCGCGCTGATGATCGACAATCGCATTGCCGAGGATGTTCAGCTCAAGCTCAAGGCGGAGCATTTCTTCGAGCCCCTACATGGCCGCATCTATGAAGCCGTGATGAAGCTGGTTGAGCGCGACATGGTAGCCAATCCGGTCACGCTCAAGCCGATGCTGGAGCAGGACCCGGCGCTCAAGGAATTGGGCGGTGTCGGCTACCTCGCGCAGCTCACGGGGAACGGTGCCGCGCTGCTCGGCGCGCGCGATTTCGCCAGCCAGATTTATGACCTCGCACTTCTGCGTCAACTTGTGAATGTAGGGCGAGAACTAGTTGAAAATGCTCTCGATACCAGTGAGGATGTTAATCCGCGCGAACAGATAGAGATGGCCGAAGTCGCGCTCTATAAAGTATCCGAGGGCGAGGGTGAAACCGGCTCCGTCAAAAGCTTCGCCACCGCCACCACCATGGCCGTGCAGGTGGCCGAACGCGCGCTCAACAGTGGCGGCCACGTTTCGGGCATCACCACCGGGCTCAACAGCCTCAACGAAAAGATCGGCGGTCTTCACAATTCGGATCTCATGATCCTCGCGGGGCGTCCGGGCATGGGCAAGACCTCGCTCGCGACCAACATCGCCTATAACGCCGCGTCCCGCTGGATGCGCGACCATGTCGATGGCATCCCGCCAGAAAAGAATATGGGCGCGAAAACGGCCTTCTTCTCCCTCGAAATGTCGGCGGATCAGCTGGCGACCCGCGTGCTTGCCGAACAGTCGGGCATCAGTGGGGAGGCGCTGCGCATGGGTAAGATCAGCCGCGCCGATTTCCAGAACCTGTCCCGCGCCGCGCGCGACCTTCAGGAACTGCCGCTGTTCATTGACGACACGCCGGGTCTGACCATCGCGGCGCTGCGCACGCGTGCGCGGCGGCTGAAGCGTCGTCATGACATTGGCCTCGTCATCGTCGACTATCTCCAACTGCTTCAGGGCAGCGGCCGGGGCAGCGATAATCGCGTGCAGGAAATTTCAGAAATTTCGCGCGGTCTCAAGACCTTGGCGAAGGAACTTAATGTTCCGGTTCTGGCGCTTTCACAGCTGAGCCGTGCGGTCGAGCAGCGGGAGGACAAGCGACCGCAGCTGTCCGACCTTCGCGAATCCGGCTCGATCGAGCAGGACGCCGACATGGTCTGGTTCGTCTTTCGCGAGGATTATTATGTCGCCGCGAAGGAGCCGGGGAACAAGGAGAGTAGCGAGCATCTCGAATGGGCGCAGGAAATGGAGCGGATCTACGGCCTTGCCGAACTGATCGTCGCCAAACAGCGTCACGGTTCGACCGGCCGTATCCGTATGAAGTTCGACGCGAAGATCACCCGCTTCTCCGACCTCGCGGACGGCGGCTATATGGGCGATTATGAGTGATCGACCGAGTTTGGCTCTGCTCGAACTAACGGGCGAGGGCGCTCAACCCGTAATGAGCGCCTGCAACACCAATATCAGACCAATCAGCCCAACCATATAGACCAGCGTCCGCACTACCGGCACGCCCATCGCGTAAAGCGGAAGATAGGCGATCCGCGCGCCCAGCCACAGCCATGCGCCGATCGCCGTCAGGTCGCTCGTCCGTCCGGCTATCACGACGCCGAGCAGCGCGACGATGGCGATCGGGTAGGTCTCAAGGAAGTTTGCCTGCGCGCGCACCAGCCGTCCGGCGATCGGCTCCAGCGGCGGCAAGGTCTCGTCCCGCGCGCCCATATTCCACTTCGGTCCATATTGCTTCGTCTTGAAATGCGCCGCCGCAAAAATATGCACCAACAGGAGCACACAGCTCCACGCCAATATCCTGAGCTCGATCGCCATGCAGTGTCCCCTTTCCACAGGTAAGAGGGCTACGTTATCGCCATTCCTGCGCTCGCGCCATGAGGCTTGCTCGACAGAACGATACCGTTCGATTATGATTGGCCAATACTGACGTCCACTATCTGCGCGACGGCAGGATCGCGCCACTCAAGCTGACGGCGAAGGGTGTCATCTCCCCACGGTAGTGGAGGAAGCGGCCCAGTTCCTCTGGCCCGAATGCGATTGATTTTGCGGGAATGAAGGGGGCGGGTGTCGGACCTGGACACTCCATCCCCCAAATTTTCCTTCGCCATGGGCAAAGCATTCTGAATTGAAACGGTTGCGCGCTTCCGCCATCTGGCCAGCATGGCCGAACAACTCCCTGCCACCGTCTTTCTCGTCGGCGCGGGTCCGGGTGATCCGGAACTGCTGACGTTGCGCGCTGCGCGTCTGATCGCGCAGGCGGATGTCATCGTGCATGACGGATTGGTGTCGGCCGAGATATTGGCCATGGCTTCGGCGGGCGCGGAACTGATTTCCGTCGCCAAGCAGCGCAGCCGCCATTCGATGCCGCAAGAGGGCATCAACGCCTTGCTGGTAGAACTGGCGATCGGCGGGCGTAGCGTCGTGCGGCTGAAGGGGGGCGATCCATTCGTATTCGGTCGCGGGGGCGAGGAAATGGAAGCATGCCGCGCCGCTGGCGTGCCGGTCGAGATCGTGCCGGGGATCAGCGCGGCGATCGGCTGCGCGGCGCAGGCGCAGCTTCCCCTCACCCATCGTGATGCGGCGAGCGCGGTGACCTTCGTCGCGGGCCAGTGCAAGGGGCTGACAGAACAGGACTGGTCCGGGCTTGCTGGCCATGGCCGCACGCTGGTGATTTATATGGGCGTGGCGACGGCGGCGGATATAGCCGACAAGCTCATCGCCGATGGCGTGTCGCCTGCCATTCCGGTTGCGGTGCTGGAAAATGGCACGCGGTCCGATATGCGCACGCTGCGCACCCTGCTCGCCGATCTGGGCGACATGGTGGCGCGTGAAAAAGTAAAAAGTCCGGCCCTGATTGTGGTCGGGGAAGTGGCGGCCTATGCGCTGGCGCAGGACGTGCTGGCTGGCTGGGCCACACAGGTGAACAATGGGGCGGAGATGCATTCGTGAAGATTTTGACTGGCAATGACCTTGGCACCGGGGACGTGATCTGGTGGGCGGGCGACGGCTGGTCGCGGCAGGTCGGCGAATCCGTCGATGTAGGCGACAAGGGCGACGAGCTTGCCCGTGCCGAGGAAGCCGCGCTGCGGGTGGTCGCTCCTTATGTGATCGACGCCACCCTGACCGACGAAGGCGTGCGCCCGGCCCATATCAAGGATCGCATCCGTGCCCTGGGGCCGACGGTGCGCCCCGACCTGACGCTTAAACCGAATGACGCCGATGCCGGCAACTGGGTGATCTGACCATGTATCGTTATGACAGCTATGACCAGTCCATCGTGGACGCCCGCGTCGAGGAATTTCGCGATCAGGTGCAACGCCGCCTGGCCGGGCAACTGACCGAGGATCAGTTCAAGCCGCTGCGCTTGATGAACGGCCTCTATCTCCAGCTGCACGCCTATATGCTGCGCGTCGCCATCCCCTATGGCACGTTGAACGGGCCGCAAATGCGCAAGCTGGGCGAGATCGCGCGCAAATATGACAAGGGCTATGGCCACTTCACCACGCGCACGAACCTGCAATATAATTGGATCAAACTGGCCGATGCGCCCGACATCCTCGCCGAACTGGCGACGGTCGAGATGCACGCCATCCAGACCAGCGGCAATTGCATCCGCAATATCTCGTCCGACCAATATGCTGGCGTCGCCGCCGATGAGGTGACGGACCCGCGCCCTTGGGCCGAGTTGCTGCGCCAGTGGTCGACCTTCCATCCCGAATTCACCTATCTGCCGCGCAAGTTCAAGATCGCGGTGATCGCCAGCGAAGAGGATCGCGCGGCGATGCGGCTGCACGACATCGGCCTGAAGCTGGTGTCGCGCGATGGGCAGATCGGCGCGGAAGTTTATGCCGGTGGCGGCATGGGCCGCACGCCGATGGTCGCCCCTCTTATCAAGGACTTCGTGGCCGAAGATGAGATCGTACCTTACTTGGAAGCGTGCCTGCGCGTCTACAATCGCTACGGCCGCCGCGACAACAAGTACAAGGCCCGGATCAAGATCCTGGTCCATGAGCTGGGCGTCGAGGAATATAAGCGTCAGGTCGAGGAAGAGTTTGCGCATATGCGGGAGCTGGGCCTCAACCCGCCACGTGAGGAACTGGACCGCATCCGGCCCTTCTTCGCCAATCCGACTTATGATCAGGGTCTGAGCGACGAGATCGACCGTAGCGACCCCGCCTTCGCCCTGTGGGTGGACCGGCAGGTCGCGGCGCACAAGCAGCCGGGCTATGCGATCGTCAACATCAGCCTGAAGCCGCGCGGCGGCATTCCCGGCGATGCTTCGGCCGAGCAGATCGAGTTGGTGGCGGACCTCGCTGAACGCCATTCGCTGGACGAACTGCGCGTGACCCATGCGCAGAACCTTGTCCTGCCGCATGTGAAAAAGGCGGACCTTTATGCCATCTGGCAGAAGCTGGACGAGGCTGGGCTGGCGGAGGCCAATCTGGACCTGATCGGCGACATCATCGCCTGCCCAGGCCTCGACTATTGCAGCCTTGCCAATGCGCGGTCGATCCCGCTGGCGCAGAAGCTTTCGGAACGGTTCGCGGACGCTGGCCGTCAGAAGGATCTGGGCGAGCTTAAGGTCAAGATCTCCGGCTGCATCAACGCATGCGGGCATCATCATGCCGGGCATATCGGTGTGCTGGGCGTGGATCGTAAGGGCGTGGAGAATTTCCAGCTCTCGCTCGGCGGTTCCGGCGCGCAGGATGCTGCCGTCGGCCAGATCACGGGGCCGGGCTTTTCGGAGGATGGCGTCGTCGATGCCATTGAGAAGGTCACCGACCTGTATCTCGCTGAGCGTCAGGAAGGCGAGCGCTTCCTCGACACCTATCGCCGTCTTGGCATGAAGCCCTTCAAGGAGGCGATCTATGGTTGAGTTCCTGACTTTCCGCGACGGTGAAGCCGCGCAGGAACCTGCTGTCACGGTCGAATCCTTCACCGGCCAGTCCAATTCGACCGCCGTGCGGATCGAGGCGGGTGAGGATGCGCGCGAGTTGCTGCCCTATCTCGACCGGCTGTCGCTGGTTGAAGTGAACTTCCCCGCCTATGGCGACGGACGCGGCTATTCGGCGGCGCGTATCCTGCGCGAGGCTGGATATTCGGGTGAACTGCGCGCGGTGGGCGATGTGCTGGTCGATCAGATCAACGCCATGCGCCGCTGCGGCTTCGACAGCTTCCGCCCCGACAAGGCGCTGGACGATGCCGCCGTCGAACGTGCCCTTAATCGCTATGCCGACGTCTATCAAAAGACTGTCGATGGCCGCAGCCCGGTTTGGGCGAAGCGGCAACCGGAGAGTATAAATGGCTGAACCTGCCCGCCAGCTTGACGTAATCGACGCCCGACCTGCCTTCACGCAGGCCGACGCGGACGCGCTGAACGCGCGTTTCGAAGGCGTGGATGCATTGACGATGCTCAAGACCGTCTTTGCCGAAGGTCTGGCAGGCAAGGTGGCGGTTGTGTCTTCCTTCGGCACGGAAAGCGCCGTGCTGCTGGATCTGGTGGCGCGGGCGGATAAGAGCGTGCCGGTGATCTTCGTCGATACGCTCAAGATGTTCGCGGAAACGCTGAACTATCGCGATACGCTCATCAGCCGGATGGGTTTTTCCGATAGCCGGTCGGTCACTCCCAATGCGGAAGTGCTTGCGAAGAAGGACGAGACGGGCCTGCGCTGGTCCTATGATCCTGATGGATGCTGCGACATCCGCAAGGTCGAGCCGATGCAGCGCGCCAAGGACGGGCTGGACGCTTGGATTTCTGGGCGCAAGGCGTTTCAGTCCTCCACGCGCCAGAATATGCCGCGTTTCGAGGTGGAAGATGGCCGCCTGAAGATCAACCCGCTCGGCGATTGGACGAAGGACGATCTGGAAGCCTATTTCACCGAGCATGATCTGCCGCGCCATCCTCTGGAGGCGCAGGGTTATCTGTCGGTAGGCTGCGAACCGTGCACCTCGAAGGTGTTGCCGGGCGAAGACCCCCGCGCCGGGCGCTGGCGCGGTTGGGACAAGGTGGAATGCGGCATTCACTCGCCTGTGACGCCTGTCCCGGCGCCCGTGGTTGATCCGGAAGACCCGGCTAATCAGCCTGTGTTCTGATAGACTGAGCCGACTTCGGTTGGCGAAATGAACAGCAGCATCGCGTCGTCCCAGCGGAAACTGAGATAACGCGATGCTCGTTCGATACCTTGCGTCTGCGCTGCAAGCCTACGGCTTTTATTGGCATGACCTCAGAAAATGGCTGGAAGGACGCCGGGAGAACTCCCCTCAATCCCCCATGCCACTGACATCCACTTCCTTCAGCCCAATCCCGATCGAAGCCCGTGGCTGCTCGATTTCCGCCGATGAAACCGGATAGGCGCAATAATCGGCCGCATAAAAAGCGCTCGGCCGATGATTGCCGGAAATGCCTAGGCCTCCGAACGGCGCGGAGGACGAAGCGCCGTTGGTCGGCCGGTTCCAGTTGACAATGCCTGCCCGGATATTCGCCCAAAACTGATTATATTGCTCGGGCGACCCGCCGATCAGGGAAGCCGACAGGCCATAACGGCTATTGTTCGCCTCCGCGATCGCCGCCGGGAAATCGGGAACGCGGATTACCTGTAGCAACGGCCCGAACAGCTCCACGTCGGGCCGTTCCGTCATCGCAGTCACATCGATGATGGCGGGGCTCAACAACGGCCGGTCTTCCGACAGGCGTACCAGATGCTTTATCGGCCGCCCGCCATGGCTCATCAGATAAAGGAAGCTTTCGGTCAGCTGGTCCGCCGCATGATTGTCGATCACCGGCCCCATGAAGGGGGCAGGGTCGGCATGCGGGTGATCGACGATCAGCCGGTCGGCGATCTTCTTGACCTCGCCGATCAGCATGTCGGCCAGCTCTTCCTTGACGATCAACCGGCTCGCCGCCGTGCAACGCTGGCCGCTGGACAGGAAAGCCGACTGCACCACCAGGACGGCGGCGCTGGCGATATCGCCGGTGTCCCAGACGACGATCGGATTATTCCCGCCCATTTCCAGCGCCAATATCTTGCCCGGATTGCTGGCGAACTGCCGATTGATCGCCAAGCCCGTCGATGCCGATCCGGTGAAGAGGATGCCGTTCACGTCGGCATGGGCTGCAAGCGCCTTGCCCTCATCCGGCCCGCCCAGCACCAGACGAACCACATCCTGCGGCACGCCCGCCTCATGGTAGAAGCGCACCAGCATTTCGCCCACCGCTGGCGTCTTTTCGGACGGTTTGAACAGCACGCCGTTCCCGGCCAGCAGGGCAGGAATGATATGGCCATTGGGCAGATGAGCGGGGAAATTATAGGGGCCTAGCACCGCCATGACGCCATGCGGTTTGTGCCGCACCGACTGGCGGGCGCCCATCGCCGATTCCAGCCGCCGCTGCCCTGTTCGCTCCGAATAGGCGGCCACCGAAATGTCGACCTTGTTCATCACGGCCGTGACTTCGGTTCGCGCGTCCCAAAGCGGTTTTCCCGTCTCCCGCGCGATCAGGTCGGTCAACACCTCTTCATTGGCGCGCACGACATTGACGAAGCGACGCAGCGTCTCGATGCGATAGGAAATCGGTTGTGCAGCCCAGGAGGGCCACGCCGCCCTGACCCGTGCGACCTCGGCCTCTACATCGCTGGCAGTCCCCTGCCACAACAGTGCGCCAGTGGCGGGTTCAATCGAAGTCAGCGTCGCGGACATACAGCCGATATGGCGGATAACAGCCCATTAGGGAAGCGGCGCAAAACAACTAAAACTCCTCTCCCCTTCCGGGGTCGATGAGAGGCGCGTGACTCTCATCGAGGCGGGGGAGAGGGGGGCGAGCGCAGCGAGCAAGCCCACCGCCTCAAGGCACGTCCGGACGATCCCCCATAGCCTCACCCATCCGCCGAACCGCCGCCACTTTCTCGTGTAACAGCGACCAGTCATCCCGCTCGGCAATGGCGCTCCAGATCGCCTCAACCTCATCGATATGCATCGAACAGGGCACCTCATCGCTCCAATAGCCATGCCCTCTGTCGCCACTCGCCTCCATCCCCGCGACAACCTCACGGAACGGAGCCCACGCCTCACCCGAATAGTCCGCCCCGCCGCGCGGCTCTCCACCGCGCCAGTCATGGAAGAAGCGATCGATCGGCGTCTCACTCGCGGTCATGCCATTGACGGCCGCCTGGATCATGGCGTTCGCCTCTCCTGAAGACACGACGCCCAGCCGCCAGCAAAAGCGCCGAACCATCGCTTGGCCGAACAGGTCCGGGAACCGCTCCAGTTGCTCAATCAACGGTTCGGCTTCAACCAGCGGCCTCAACGAAACAGCCAACTGCGCCACGTCCCAATGGATCGCCTCTGCTTGTCGTCCAAAGGCATAAAGTCCGGCATGATCGAAATAGGCCGCCGTAAAGCCCGGCTCCCACAGCGGCGTGAAGCGCCAAGGCCCATAATCGAAGCTCTCGCCAGTCACATTGATATTGTCGCTGTTCAGCACGCCATGCACAAACCCCGCGACCATGTAGCTTGCCGCCAGATCGGCCGTCCGTTCGACCACGCGCCCAAGCAATTGCGCGGGGGCGTTGTTGCCCGGCTCCTCATCATAGAGCGTCCGCAGCGAATAATCGGTCAGCCGCTCCAGCAGCGGTTTGTCATCGAAATAGGCGGCGCGCTGAAACGACCCGATGCGGATGTGCGAATGGCTCAGGCGCACCATCACCGCCGAACGGGTAGGGGATGGCTCGTCATTGCGCTCCAATGCCTCGCCGGTCTCGATCAGCGAGAAGGTCTTTGACGTGTTGACGCCCAGCGCTTCCAGCATCTCGGTCGCCAATATCTCGCGAACCCCGCCTTTCAGCGTCAGGCGGCCATCGCCGAAGCGGCTATAGGGCGTCTGCCCCGATCCCTTGGTGCCCAGGTCCAAAAGCCGTCCCGCACCATCCCGCAACTGCGCGAACAGGAAGCCGCGCCCGTCGCCTATGTCGGGATTGTAGGACCGGAACTGATGTCCATGATAACGCAGGGCCAAGGGCTGGGGCAGGTTGCCAGGCAGGGGGGCGAATCGCCCGAAATGACGAATCCACTCGTCATCGCTCAGCGTTTCCAGCCCCACGCTGGCTGCGGCCCGGTCGTTACGGTATCGTAAAATCGTCTGTGGGAAGTCCGCCGGGGCGACCTCATCTGCGAAATCCGGCTGTAATCCGAAGATTTCCTTTGCCGGATTGTATCTGTTTGCTTGCGAGGATTTGTCCATGCGGCGATATGGGGGAGCGGGGCAGGAAGTTGCAACCGCTGGACATTTATTTGAGGGCGCACGACCGTTGACCAGCTTCACCGACGGCTATTGGTGGTCTCCCGACGGCCTCAGGCTCCATTATCGCGATTATGGCGGGGGCGAAGACGGTCGCCCGCCGCTACTGTGCCTGCCGGGCCTGACCCGCAACGCCCGCGATTTCGAACCGTTGGCCGATCGTCTGGCGGGCGATTGGCGCCTCATCTGCCCCGACATGCGCGGCCGGGCCGAAAGCGCTCAGGCCAAGGACCCGATGACCTACGTCCCGCTGACCTATTTGCAGGACATCAGCCGCCTTCTCGCCGAGCTCGCCATCACCCGCTTCGTCGCGATCGGCACCTCGCTCGGTGGCCTCATCACCATGTTGATCGCCGCCACTCATCGCGAGTGGCTGGCAGGGGCGCTTTTGAACGACGTTGGGCCGAAGCTCGAACAAGCGGGCCTAGACCGCATCCGCACCTATGTGGGCGTTGGCCAATCGCATCAAAGCTGGGTCCAGGCCGCCCGCGCCCTCGAAGAGGCGAACCGCGACATCTATCCCCGCTATGGCCTCGAACAATGGCTAGCCATGGCCAAGCGCCTGTACCGACTCAACAGCGGAGGCCGCGTAGTGCTGGACTATGACATGCGGATAGCCGAACCCCTCCGCTTGGCCGGAGGTGAGGCCGGGGTCGACCTATGGCCCGTAATGTCTTCCTTCCAGGGCATTCCTTCATTGATTCTGCGCGGCGAACACTCCGATGTTATCAGCGCCTCAACAGCCGAACGCATGCTGTCAGATATGGGCTCGAGCGCTGAACTGGTGACCGTTCCCGACGTCGGCCACGCGCCGATCCTGGACGAGCCGGAAGCTGCCGCCGCCATCGACCGCCTACTCGCTCGAGTTCCTGTATGGCTGACGCTCATCAGCGGCCGCCCCGCCTTCTTCATGTTCACGGCAGCTTCTCCCTCGGCGGCAAGGAAGCGCGCGCCGTCCGCCTGATGAACCTGTGGGGCAATCGCGCCAGCCACACGATTGTCAGCGCGGCGCCCGAAGCAATGGGCGCCCGATCGGCGATCGCGCCGGGAATAGATGTCAGCTTCCCCGATCCTCCACGGCTCACCGGCTGTCCCGGCCCAGGCCGCTTCCGGGCTTTAGGACGGTTCATGTCCAGTTTTGACCTCGTTCTCACCTATAATTGGGGCGCGATGGATGCTGTCATGGCCCATCGTTTCTGCTCATCCTTTTTCCCGATGCCCCCGCTCATCCATCATGAGGACGGCTTCAACATCGAGGAGGCTGAGCGTCTCAAGACAGGGCGCAACCTCTACCGCCGACTGGCGCTCCAGCGCGCCCAGGCCGTCGTTGTGCCGTCCATCCGGCTAAACCAGATTGCCCGCGCGATGTGGCATCAGCCTGCGCGGAAAGTTCATCTGATCCGCAACGGGATCGACGTCGCACAATATCTCCAACCCGTTCCCGGAGCCATTCCAGGGTTGGTGCGCTCACCGGGCAAGCTGCTTGTCGGCACGCTGGCCGGTTTGCGCCCGGTTAAGAATATCCCCCGGCTGGTCCGCGCTGTCGCGCCGCACCGTGATAAGTTGCAACTGGTCGTTATCGGAGAAGGGCCTGAGCGCGACGCGATCATGGCTGAAGCCGCGCGGCACGGGCTCGATGACATCTGCATGCCCGGGTTCCTGCCCAATCCTTCGTGTTTCATCGGCTTGCTCGATATCTTCGCCCTTTCCTCCGACAGTGAACAATTCCCCATCTCGCTGGTGGAAGCGATGGCCGCGCGCCTGCCGGTGGCGTCAACGGACGTGGGAGATGTCGCTCAAATGGTCGCGCCGGAAAACCAGCCATTCATCGCCTCTGATGAGGCGGCGCTGTCCGACGCGCTAGGGCGGCTGGCCGCGAGTTCCGAGATTCGCAACCGTCTGGGTGACGCGAACCTGCACCGGGCTCAGCGCGATTTTGAAGAAGCCGCAATGGTGGACGCTTATGCGTCGCTTTATGGACAGGTACTATCCAGCCCCCATATTTTGCGGTAGGGCGCGGCCGTAAATTCGTCATCAGTCGTGAAAGCTGCTATAGAGCGGCCCATAGTCGGCGGGTGACCCAGCAGCTGTTGCGCGGGAGATTAGGTTGTTCAAGGGTTTGAAGCCCATCATCTATGGTGGTCGTGAAGTATGGCCGCTGGTCGAGGGCGGGAAAGGCGTGGCCGTCTCCAATCACGCCAGTTCCGGTGCATGGGCCGCTGCGGGCGGCATCGGCACCGTGTCGGCCGTCAACGCCGACAGCTATGACAGCATGGGCAATGTCATTCCCCAGATTTATCACGGTCGTACCCGCCGCGATCGCCATGAAGAACTGATCGCTTATGCCGTCGATGGCGCGGTCGAACAGGTGAAGCGCGCCTTCGAAATCGCCGGCGGTAAAGGCGCGATCAACATCAACGTCCTCTGGGAAATGGGCGGTGCGCAGCGCGTGCTGCACGGCGTTCTGGAAAAGACCAGGGGCATGGTGGCGGGCGTCACTTGCGGCGCGGGCATGCCCTACAAGCTCAGCGAAATCGCGGCCTCTTATGGCGTGAGCTACCTCCCTATTGTCAGTTCGGGCCGTGCCTTTCGCGCCTTGTGGAAGCGCGCCTATTCGAAGGCGTCTGAATGGCTGGCGGCCGTGGTGTATGAGGACCCGTGGCTGGCGGGCGGTCATAACGGCCTTTCCAATGCCGAGGATCCGCGGGAGCCTCAGGATCCTTATCCGCGCGTCAAGGCGCTTCGGGAAACCATGCGCGAAGGCGGCATATCCGACGAAGTGCCAATCGTCATGGCAGGCGGGGTCTGGCACCTCAAAGATTGGAACGACTGGATCGACAATCCGGAACTGGGCATCATCGCGTTCCAGTTCGGCACACGCCCGCTGCTGACGCAGGAAAGCCCTATCCCCCAGCTTTGGAAGGAACGCCTGACCCAGCTGGAACCGGGCGACGTACTGCTTCATCGCTTCTCGCCGACCGGCTTCTACAGCTCGGCGATCCGTAACCCCTTCCTGCGCCAGCTTGAAGCCCGGTCGGAACGCCAAATCCCGTTTAGCACGGAGCAGGCGGGCGATCACACGCATCAGCTTGATGCAGGCGTGAAGGGCAAGAATTTCTGGGTAACGCGCGGCGACCTGTTGCGGGCGCGCGAATGGGTGGGGCAGGGCCTCACCTCCGCTCTCAAGACTCCCGACAACACGCTGGTATTCGTCACCGAAGAGGAACGCGCGGAGATCCGCAAGGATCAGACCGACTGCATGGGCTGTCTCAGCCAGTGCGCATTCTCTAGCTGGATGGACAGTGAAACGAACTCCACCGGCCGTCTTGCCGATCCAAGGAGCTTCTGCATCCAGAAATCCTTGCAAGAGGCGGTGCATGGCGGGGACCTGGACAAGAACCTCCTGTTCGCCGGACACGGCGCTTATAAGTTCAAGCAGGATCCCTTCTATTCCAACGGTTTCGTGCCGACGGTGAAGCAGCTCGTAGACCGTATTTTGACGGGCGACTGATGGCTGAAATTCAGGGATTGGCGGTGCTGGAATATCACACGCCACATTTCGACATAGTGCGCCCGGGCCAGTTCGTCCTTTGTGCGGTTTCGGGCGCACGTATCGATCTTGACGACCTTAAATATTGGAGCGCCGAGTTTCAGGAGGCTTATCGGGGTCCCGTTGAGGCGACCCAGTCCTTCCTGCGTCATCGCGGCTTAGTGACGGCCTGACCGGCGCCGCACTTTTTGTTCCCTTTCCTGGTTTGATGCGTTATCCTGTCCACGCAGGCGACAAAGATCGCCGCGTGCGGAAGGATGTCGGCGATGTCGCGAATTGATATCTATGGCGATCGGATATGTGTCGTCACCAGCTTCCTCATTGTGGGCTGGTTTATTTACGACATTCTATTTTGATCGAACCTCGGCAACGGCGGCAAGCGTAAGTGACTGCCGTTAAAGCAAAGCTATGTTTCCTTTCAAAAGCGGCATTGTAGAAAGGCGTCGAGCTTAAGGCTCCGCGGCTTTTGAAGGATGACAGCTTGCTCCGCGTCAACAACGGCTAAAGCGCACGGCCCCCATGCGACCACGCAAGGTTTCGTGTTCCTCCGCATAAGGAGAAGACGATGAGCCCTCGACCCATTCTTGCACGCCGCAAACGCCCTCGCGACACAGGGCGCAACATCTACATTCCACACTCATCCTGGTCGCGGAAGCCCAGAGCTACGGCTGATGCCGTGATTGCGCCCGAAGACTTTTGGGCCAAACTCGGCATCTGATCAGCGGAAAACGACGGTCTTTCGACCATTCAGGAGCACCCGGCGGTCAGCGATCCAGCCGACCGCCCGCGCCAGAACCTGCGCCTCGATGTCGCGGCCGATGCGGATCATGTCTTCGGCCGTGGCACGATGGTCGACGCGCTCCACGGCTTGTTCGATGATCGGCCCTTCATCGAGGTCGGCGGTCACGAAATGCGCCGTCGCGCCGATCAGTTTGACGCCGCGCTCATGCGCCCGGTGGTAGGGCCGCGCACCCTTGAATCCCGGCAGGAAGCTGTGGTGGATATTGACGCAACGTCCTTCGATCTGTTCCACAAGCTTTTCGGACAATACCTGCATGTAGCGTGCGAGGATCAGATAATCCGATCGTGATCGGCTGAAAACGTCCAGCAAAGCGGCTTCCTGCGTTGCCTTATCTCCGTTCGGCGGAAGCTCATGATAGGGGATGCCATGCCATTCGGTAATCCGGCGCATGTCCGGATGGTTCGACACCACCCCCATGATGTCGATGGCCAACGTCCCTGTCTGCCAACGGTGCAGGAGGTCGGCCAGACAGTGCGAGCCCTTGGAAACGGCGAGCAGCATCCGCGGCCTTTCCTGCGCAGCGGTGATACGCCAGTCCATGCCGAAGCGCGCGCCTACGGCATCGAACTCGCCTTGCAGCTGCTCGGTATCCGCGATCCGGTCATCGGTTGCCTCAAAAGCCACCCGCATGAAGAAGCGCCCCGCTTCCCTGTCGGCATATTGCTGGCTGTCCGTGATGAAGCATCCGCGTTCCGCCAGGAACTGGCTAACCGCTGCAACGATTCCCACACGGTCGGAGCAGACAAGCGTCAGCACCCATGATGGGACAACCGGATTTTTCAAAGGGAGCCTCCGCGAATGATCGGGAAAGCCGTTGCCTTATGCCGCTCCCATGATCAAGCCGTTAAAGGAACTCAGCCATTGGCGCTCGTCATCGCGAAAATTCCGGTGGCATTCCCCGCGTCGAATGACAGGTCCAGCAACCCGCTTGCGGGATCGACATCCCGGCTGATGAATTCGTAGAAAGAACCGGGTACTTGCCGCACCTTGTTTCCGGCAAATAGCCGTTCGACCGGGTCCGCGCGAAGGGCGGTCTGCTTCACGCGGCCATTGCGGGAAATTTCAACCTCATCCTTGATCGGCCATCCTTCAGCTTTCAGCCATTCGGCCAAGGCCGCGACGTCCGCCACCCGGTCGGTGGCATGATTGAACGCGTTACCCTCCGTCGCGATCCACGCGGCTTCAGGCGACCGCGATAGCAACAGCTCATAATCTTCCAACGTGGCAGGATCATGCTGCCGATCGAAGGCAGGCACCAGGACCGTCAAGGTCGTCCGCGCATGCTCGAATGGGACAAGCTGTCCAGATTCATAGGCGCGCAATACTGCCCGCGTTTCCGGATCGATCGGATCGAGCGACGTGCCAAAAACGCGCGTCGCGACTGGAGCAAACTCGGCATCAAAACGATCCACATGCAGTTCCGAAACGAAGAATTGAGGAATGTCTTGGGGAGCGTCGGCATGCGCATAGGCGCGGCCGGTCATTTTCAGCCGGTCCAGAGGATAAACCCCAGCCAGCGTATAGCCCAATGGCTTTAGGATACGCGTGAAAGCGTCTTCCCCGGCGGGCAAAGCTCCCGTGGGGCCTTGGGGCAGGCGGATCGTTCTTAGTGCTCCATGATCGAACACCACTTTGCCACCGCTGGCCAACCTGTCCGCCACATAAGCAGCGCCGCTCGGAACCCGTTGCAGCAGGCCGTGAAACAGAATGACGTTCAAGGCCATGGCAAGCGCTGCCCGAGAGACATCAGGGCCGGTTTCCGCCAGCAAAGTCGGTGAGATCGTAAGCGCCGCAAGCACTTGCTCCGCAGCACTATCGCCCAGCGTGGCCCTGACCAACGCTTCTACATTTCCCTGATCGCTATCGACGGCCATGGCGCGCTCCATATCGAATATGGCCTTTATCGCGCGCCGATCCCCGACTTCCAAGAGCCAGTATTATGTCTCGTCACATTTTCCGGGGCATGCAATCGGCACCGGCAGCCTTGATGGCACTGCATAGCCGAGACGCTTCCGCGTTGTTTGCCAACGGCCCAGCCTGCAACCTGGTCATTGCTCCGCCTTTCACCAGAAAAAGCTGATAGGCCGACAGGCCAGCCACTTTGCCGCGCAGACTGGTCCAAAGCGCGCGCGCGCGGGCTTCTTCGCTAAACGCTCCCAGCTGTACGCGCCAGGGGCCGCTGGCTGCCACCTTGGGCTCCGGCGTCTTGCTGGCCTTAGCCTTTTCAACGACTGGCTTCGGCGTCTGGGCGGCGGCCACGGCGGCCTTGGGCGCATCAGATTTCGGCTTCGGCAATGGCTTGACGGGCGCAGGCTTTTCCGGAGCGCGCGCAGGTCGCAGATTGGCGCTCGCCATCGACGGCGCTTCTTCGCGCAGAATGGGCATGGCGGACAGGCGGCCATTGGCTTCCGCCAGCGCTGCTACCTCGTTCTGGCCCATCTCCCGCGCCAGCGCGAGCCCCTGCTGACGTTGATCATCAGGGATATATTTATCCATCTGCTTCAGGCTGGCCGTTGCCTGCGCCAGGCCCGCCGCCGCCGCCCGGCTCATCAGGGCATAGGCGCGGGGCCAGTTCTTGGTCGTCAGATCTCCGTTAAAAAGGGCCGTGCCGACGATATATTGGGCGCGCGGTTCGCCCCGCGCCGCGGATCGCTGCAGATAGGGAAGGGCGCTCGCACGCTCCCCTTGCTGAAACATCAGCAGGCCGAGATTGTCCTCGGCCCGAACGTGCCCCTGCGCGGCGGCCTTCCGATACCAATCGAGCGCGACGGCCATGTCGGCTTTGACACCGCGTCCAAGCTTGTTCGCCTGGCCCATGTTGAATTGGGCATCGGGATCGCCTGCCTGCGCAAGCGGCTGCCAGACACTGACGGCTTTTTCATAATCACCTTGCTGCCAGGCATCGACCCCGGCTTTTACATCGGCAAGGGCAGGCGGCGCCAGACTCAGCATCGTTGCGGCGGCCAAGATGCCCCAGATGTACTTCATGTGCATGTGCTCCTGAAAGAACAGCGTAGCCCCAGCCTATGAGCGAACAAGGTTAACGCTCGCTTAGCATTAGAAGGCGCATTCTTCATACCATGCTTCCTTTTGAAGGATGCGCCGAAGTTAACCAATTTTTAGGTGCCGCCGTGGCAGTCCAATAGGCAATTGGATTTTCTGGGGGAAACGCGCGTGCGCATACTCGCATTGGCATCGCAAAAAGGCGGATCGGGGAAGACCACCTTGTCTGGTCACTTGGCCGTTCAGGCGCAAAGGGCAGGCGCTGGCCCGGTCGTCCTGATCGACATCGATCCCCAGGGGTCCCTTGCCGACTGGTGGAATGAACGTGAGGCCGAATTTCCCGCCTTCGCCCAGACGACGGTCGCTCGTCTCGCGGCCGATCTTGAAATTCTGCGTCAGCAGGGCTTCAAACTTGCGGTGATAGATACGCCCCCGGCGATCACCATGGCCATTCAAAGCGTCATTTCCGTGGCCGAACTGATCGTGGTGCCGACCCGTCCCAGCCCTCATGACCTGCGCGCTGTTGGTGCGACGGTGGACCTGTGCGAACGGGCAGGCAAGCCGCTGATCTTCGTGGTCAACGCCGCTACGCCGAAGGCGCGGATCACATCGGAAGCTGCTGTGGCGCTTTCCCAGCATGGCACTGTTGCGCCCGTGACGCTGCATCACCGCACTGATTTCGCCGCATCGATGATCGACGGCCGCACGGTGATGGAGGTTGATCCCAACGGCCGTTCGGCGGGCGAGGTCACGCAATTGTGGACCTATGTCTCCGACCGCCTGGAAAAGAATTTCCGTCGCACGGTCTTCTCGGTGCCCAACGGCACGGCGGGCACCAGCGGTGCGGTTCGTCCAGCGACGGGTGGCTTCGGCCGCCGCGTCGTAGGTCAGTAAAGGGAGGGAAGACATCATGGCCGAACCCAAGCCACTCGCTTCGCTGACCTCCGGACTTCTCGCCCGCAAGGGTGCTGCTCAGCCCGCCATGCGCCGCCCCATAATGGGCTTTGGCCATCAGGCAACGGCAGCGCTGCTGCAGGATGATTTGGGCTGGAACGACATGGGTTTCGACGTAACCGAGCCTGAGCCGGTCCCCGCCGAACCTCGCGCCGTTGTCGGACTTACCCCGATGACGCTGCCGCCGGTAGCCGCGCCCATCCCTTCCGTCGTTGTCGAGCGAGAGGAATTGGCCGAGCGCATGGAAGAAGCGGTCAAGACGATCGCTCCCGCCATCCGCACCGGAACCAAAGGCCGCAAGGCCGCCTTCACGCTGCGGCTGGACGCGGATCGGCATCTGAAGCTGCGCCTTGCGAGCGCCGTCGCGGGCCGTTCTGCCCAACAGATGGTGACCGAAGCACTCGATATTTTCCTCGCCAGCCTGCCGGAAATCGACCGGCTCGCGCAGCAACTGCCGCGCGACGAAGCAGAGTAAGAAGGATCAAGCCATGAAGCGCAGCGCTCTTTCCAAGGTGGCACTTTCGTCGCTGATCGTTGGAACCACGATGGTCGGCTGCACCGGCGCGGCATTCCGTCCGTCCGCGATCGCAGCGGCCAAGGAGGATCCCAGCCGTGCGACGGCAGCCATCGACAAGGCGTTGATCAGCCGGGATGGCGTTCGCGCAGTCGCGGCGGCAGAGGCGGCGGTCAAAGCTGCTCCACAAGACGCAAATTATCGGCAGTTGCTGGGCCGCGCCTATATCGCGAGTGGCCGTCTCATTTCCGCCGAAACCGCGCTCACCGACGCCATGACCCTTGGCAATCGCGATTCCCGCACGATCGTCAGCCTCGCCCTGGTGAAGGTAGCGCTTGGGAAGAATGATGCTGCGCGCGAGCTGCTCGCAACCAATTCAGACGTCGTTCCCGCGAGCGACTATGGACTCGCCATGGCAATGGCTGGCGACGCGGCAGAGGGTGTTCGCATCCTGTCCGAAGCCATTCACGATCCCTCAGCCACCGCGCGCACGCGCCAAAATCTCGCCTATGCCTATGCGCTGGCGGGACGGTGGAAGGATGCGCGCGTGATGGCGGGCCTCGACCTCGAACCGCTCGCCGCCAATCAGCGCATCGCTCAGTGGGCGCAGACCGCTGCTCCCGATTTCGCGCAGCAGCGCATTGCCGGTCTGATGGGCATAGCCGTTGATGGCAGCGACGCGGGCCAGCCCGTCGCGCTCGCCCTCGCGACCGAAGCCGCGCCTGTTCAGATGGCAGAGGCCAGTGCGGCCGAAACGCCGACCGCTTCCGTCGCCGAGGAGGTTGCCCCCGAAGCGACGCAGCAGGAACCGGTTCAGCAGGCGGTCGCCTTCACGCCTTATGTCGCTCCGGCGGTGCCCATGAAAGTATCTCATGCTCCGGCAAAGGCCGCAGGACTCCGCCAGCAGGCAGCCGTTCGCGCTCCGCTTGCGGCTCGCCCGGCGCTTCGTTTCGATGGCAATGGGAACAGCTCGTGGGTCGTTCAACTTGGCGCCTATTCAAACGCTGCGATCGCCAAGGAGAAATGGTACGACATCGCCCGCCGGAACAGCGCGATAGCCGCGTTGCCGGTCCTCACCAGCCAGATTACCGTGAACGGCGTCAGCTATGCCCGTCTTGCGGTCAGCGGCTTTGACGATCGCGGGGAAGCGACGGCGCTATGCCACGCAATCCGCGCTCGCCGTGGCCAATGCTTCGTTCGGGAAAAAGCCCCCGGCGCGGCGCCGCAGCGGTGGGCGCTGGCATCCAAGCCGCGCCAGTTCGCTTCGCGCTGACTTAACGTCTTTCAGATCGATGACCTCATCCCCTCATAGGGATGGGGTTTGTCGTGTTTACGCTCTTTCGAGACGCTGAAGGGCGTCGCTTCGGCGGCGAGCAATTCATCTCCACAGTCTCAACATACGAAGCGACGCAGCGATATTCCGGCAAGCGAATATGCGCGCGCCTTGTCCGCCCGCTCGGACGAATTCCGCTACTTTCCGCAAATTTCTGGAGCCGCCCAATTGGGCGAAAGTGGCTCCCCGAGTAGGATTCGAACCTACGGCCATTCGATTAACAGTCGAATGCTCTACCGCTGAGCTATCGGGGAGCAGCCCGGCTCTCGCTGGGCAGGCCGCGCCTATAGCAGCGAGATTCTTCGGATGGCAAGGACAGAATTGCGAATTTTTTCAGGCGATGAATTGTTCCGCTGCGATCCGGTCATCCAACGTATGTTCGGGGTCGAAAAGGAGGGTGAGAGGCGTCCCTCGATCGATCTGCACCTCGACCTCGGCGACGTCACGGACTTCGCGCTGATCCGCGACCGCGCTAACGGGGCGCTTCACCGGATCAAGCACGGTGAAACGGATCGCCGTGCTTTCAGGCAGGATCGCCCCACGCCAGCGGCGGGGACGAAAGGGGCTGATCGGCGTCAACGCGACCAGGCCCGAACCCAGCGGCAGGATAGGACCATGCGCGGACAGATTATAGGCCGTAGAGCCAGCAGGCGTTGCGACCAGCACGCCGTCGCATACCAGTTCAGTAAGCGCCGTTCGGCCGTTCACATGGACTTCCAGCTTCGCTGTCTGGCGCGTCTCGCGCAGCAGCGACACTTCGTTGATGGCGGGAATCGAAAAGCGTTCGCCATCGACGGTATCGACCGTCATGCGCAGCGGATTGACCTTGAAAAGCTTGGCTGCCTCGATCCGCTGCTCCAGCCGTTCCAGCCGCCACTCGTTCATCAGGAAGCCGACGGTGCCAAGGTTCATTCCGAACACAGGCATGATCCGGCGGCTCTCCAGCATGGAATGCAGCGTTTGCAGCATGAATCCGTCGCCACCCAGCGCGATGATCATGTTCGCCTGCTCGAAAGGGACGAAGTCATAGGCGGCGCGAAGCCGTTCCTCGGCGGCCTTCGCAGCTTGGGTGGGGGACGCGAGTAGGGCGCGCCGCGGTTCCTCGGTCATCCGCCCGTTACACTCATGTGGCGGCTAACCGCTGCGGTCGGCGCATCGCCGCCGATGCGAAAATCATGCTTGGCTGGCTTCAAACGCAGCGCACGATCGATCAGTGGTTCGACCGCCCCGATGCCACCTTCACGGAAGGCGGTCTTGAGGTCGACATGATCCTCATGTCCCAGGCACATGAATATCTTCCCTTCGCAGGTCATGCGCATACGGTTGCAATCTGCACAGAAATTGTTGGTCAGGGGCGTGATAAGCCCCAATTTCACACGCATTCCGTCAACCGCATGATAGCGCGAAGGCCCGCCCGTGCGATGCTCGATGGGCCGCAATTCACGCTGCTGCCGCAGTTGTTCCACTACTTCCGTCAGCGGCAGATAATGATCAGTGCGATCCTCGCCAGTCTCGCCCAGCGGCATCGTCTCGATCAAAGTCAGGTCGAATCCCTGCTGGTTGCACCAGTGGAGCATCGGCAGGATTTCATCATCATTGATGTCCTTCAGCGCCACCATGTTGATCTTGACCGCGAGACCCGCCGCCTTCGCCGCCGCCAGCCCCTCAAGAACCGGCCGGATGTCCCCATTGCGCGTGACATCGGCGAACCGCTGGGGATCGCGGCTGTCGAGGCTGACATTGATCCGCCGCACGCCCGCGTCGAAAAGCGCCTCCGCATGCTGGGCCAGCCGCGTGCCGTTGCTGGTCAACGTCAGTTCGTCCAGCCCGTCGCCCAAATGGCGTCCAACGCGCCGCACCAGGTCGACAATGTCCCGCCTGACCAGCGGTTCGCCACCAGTCAGCCGGATCTTGCGAACGCCACGAGCGATGAAGAGGTCGGCAAGCAGCGCGATCTCCTCCAGCGTCAGCACCTGATCCTTGGGCAGGAAGGTCATGCGCTCCGCCATGCAATAGCGGCAGCGCAGGTCGCACCGATCCGTGACCGAAATCCGCAAATAGCTGATCCGGCGGCCCAACGCATCGGTCATGGCCGTGCGCCGAAGATCGGGCTTGTTCATGCTCGACTAGCTAGGCCATGGCAAAGTCCGGTGCAAGCACTGCCGGTTGCAGGAGCGTGAACGGGTCGCTAACGCCTGTCTGCTATATGCCCGCCATGCGCTGTACCCCGGGAGTTTTGATGTGAGCGGTGAATCCGCACTGCATGGACAGCGCAGCCTTTTCATTCTGTCGCCCGGTGACAGGGATGGCTTGTCGCGTGCGGCTGGTCTGGCTGGCTGGCGTGCCATCGCGGCCCGGCGCACGAAGGATGCGCCGCAACGGTTCCTGCATAGCGACGCGCAGATCGCCCTTGTCGACATGCGCGATGCGGCGGACGGAGCCAGCGGCCTCATCGATGCCTTTTCCCCGGCCTTAGAGGCGGGCGGTGGAGCGCTCATCGCCCTGATCGACGCGCAGGCGCTGGGATCTGTCACGGCGCTGCTGGAAGCGGGAGCGACCCATTTTCTCGCCGCTCCATTTTCAACCGATCAGTTGCGGGCGACGCTCGCTTCGGCCCAGCGTCTCGTGGACCGTCTCGGCGGCGGCACTGTGCCTAGCCAGCGCGCCCAACGTATTCGCCGTGGCGACGCGCTATTCTGGGAATTGGAGCGGGGAGGGCGATCCCTGCGTCTCAGCGACAATCTTGCCCGGCACCTCAACCTGGATCGCCAGACGATCAGCCCTGCGCAGTTTGCTCGCTGCCTGCCGCGCGCGGAACGGCGGTCGGTTATTGCGGGCCTGCGCGGCATGATGCGATCGGGTCGGCCAGAATCCTTTGCCCATGCCGCGCCGGGGCGACCGGGCGACCGGCTCGTTCATCATCTCCGCTTGATCGACGGCGTCGTGGCTGCCGATGTCGAGTGGTTGTCTGATATGCATGGGGACGATGCGACCGGCCGGGATGACCTGACCGGCCTTCGTTCGCGGCAGGCGGCGCTTGAGTGGCTGGAAAAGCGCTCCGGTCTTGCCACCACCATCCTCCTGCTCTCAATCAGCCAGTTCGACCGCATGAACGCCGCCTATGGTCAGGTGGTCGGCGACGCCCTGCTCGGCCGGATTGCGAGGAGGATCGAGCGGATGGCGGCAGACGCCGCGCCCGGCGCTATCGTGGCCCGCATCGCCGGGACCGAATTTCTCGTCGGCCTCACGGGCGAGGCAGCCGCGAGCGACCGCGCAACCTTCCTGGCGCGCCAACTAATTGGCGTCATCGTCCGGCCCTTTAGCGCAGGCGATCACCTAATCCGCCTGACGGCCCGCTGCGGCATCGCCCAATCGCGAACTGACGATGATGCTACCAGGCTGCTCCGCCGCGCGGGAACCGCTCTCGCGGACGCGCGGGCAGGAGGCGGCGAGGGCATTCGCATCTTCTCGGCCGAAAAGCGCAGCCGTCAGGTCGATGCCGACCAACTTGAGACCGACCTGCGCCTTGCGCTTCACCGGGGAGAAATCGGCATCGTCTTCCAGCCGCAATATCCGGTAGGGGGCGAACACATGACGGGTGTGGAGGCGCTCGCCCGTTGGAACCACCCTCAATATGGCCCCCTCGGCGCGGGCATGCTTTTCGCGACCGCCGAACGATCCGATTATATGCTTCCACTTTCGGCCCACATCCAGGCCGAAGCGCTGCGTCAGGCGGCGGCTTGGCCCCGGACGCTCTCGCATCTTCGTCTGTCGATCAACGTGACCGCCGCCGATATCGCGCAGCCGGGCTTCATGTCGCAGTTCCTCAACCTCGTTGACGAAAGCGGCTTTCCCCGTTCGCGCCTGACGGTTGAGATCACCGAAAGCGGCCTCATCGAAAATATCGCTGCGGCCACCGCGCTCCTCACCGCTCTTCGCGCGGAGGGTCTGGCGGTAGCGGTCGATGATTTCGGCACCGGCTATTCCAGCCTTGCCTATCTGAAAAGCCTCCCCCTCGACTATCTCAAGATCGACAGCGGCCTGGCCCAGGACATTGCGGGCACTGCGCGTGACCGGATCGTGGTGCGGGGCGTCATCCACATGGCCAAGTCCCTCGGCATGAGCGTCATTGCCGAGGGTGTGGAAACGCAGCAGCAACTCGATTTGCTGGCGCGCGAAGGTTGCGACTATTATCAGGGCTTTCTGCGGTCGGCCGGGATATCCTCCGCTGAACTGACCGCGATGGCGCTGAAGGGCTGAGGCAGCCTAAAAGGCGATTCCGGCCCGGCCGATCAGGGTTGCTCCTGAGTGACGCGCCTCGCCATCGATGCTGCTATTTGCATAACGCACGCCCGCAAACCATTGCCGCTTCAGATAATCGATGCTGATCCCGTGGTCCCAATATGTGCCATCAGGCCGCAGGCGGGCTGCATCTTCCATATTGCGGGTCCGGCCGCTCGAACGACCGACATGCGCCGAGACGGTGAACGGCGTGCTGGGGATACCCGCCGATGCCGAAGCCGAGAGGTAAAGATTATCTCCGCCAATCGAGCTTTGTCGTGGTGTATAGCTGGCGTTGACGTCGATATTTGCCGGGCCGATCAGGAATCCTGCACCGGCTCCAACCTCGCCATATCCCTGTCCCGACGCGCCCGGAAACAGGTGATATACCCCTCTCGCAGAAAGCCGCCATGCGCCCATTTGCCGGGCATAGGATGTGCCAAGGTCCACCACGGCATCGGCTCCACGGTGACGGCTGCTGTTCCATAAGGATGTCGCGGCGGCATCGAAGCTCAATCCCTCCGTCGCCTGTATGACGATTGTTCCCCGCACGACCGGGTCGCCATCGCTCCAGCTCAACCCCCGCCTGCGTTCATCGCTTGCCACCTCGGCGGTTGCCGAAAACCGGTCAGCATATTGCGCGAAGGCGGGGGAAGAGGTGGCGGCCAGCATCATTGCCGCCGCCACCGTCAAGCGTGCGTCAGTTTGAGGCAAGATTGCGAACCGCATCCAGCTCGGCCACCAAAGGCGCGCGATCCTTCTCGGCCACCGCGACCAGATGTTCACGGATGGCCGCGTCATGCTCTGCCATATTGCGTTCACCCGATTTGCGGCCGGGGGTACATGCCCCATGCTCGCTGCCGGAAAAACGCTTGTCATGGGAAACCGTGCGGGCCAGCGCCGGACTATGATTGAGTGCGCGGTCCACTATGACCGTCGCGGTCCAATGGCACCGTTGCATATCCATGCGGTTGGGCGTTTTCGCACCGACCGTCTTGGTCGTGAACTCTACGCGAGCCGAATAATTGGCTTGCACCGGCGTTCCGCCATGGTCGATCTGCACGCTGTGCGTGGCGGCAACGGCTGCCATCGCTACGAAGGTCGAAATCATGTCAATCTCCTGCTCGATGCCGGACTTTGCTGTCCAGTCATCGACGCAGCATTTAGATAGCCGATGTTGCTGCTACTTTGCTGACGCACGACAAAGCGGTGCTGAAGGAGGCTGAGACAGGCTGTCTCATGCAGCCGACTTCGCCAAACCCTTTGACAATTGCAGCGCTCCGTTCAACCGCGCCGCCGGGTCTGCCCAGGCGCGATTGACCACGACCTTGCTATCCGGCCGCAACCGCGCCACGCCATTCAGCCGCTGGATATAGGCAACCAGTCCCTCCGGCTTGGGGAAGCGGTCTTCGAAGAAGCTGACCAGCGCGCCCTTCGGTCCTACGTCGATCTTCGAGATATTAGCCGTCACGCAATTCTGCTTGATCTCGATGATCTTGAACAGGTTCTGCGTCGGCGTCGGCAGCTTGCCGAACCGGTCGATGAGTTCCGCGGCAAAAGCCTCCAGCCCCTGCCGATCCTCAACCTCGTTCAGGCGGCGATACAGCCCCATGCGCAGGTCAAGATCGGGCACATAATCCTCCGGTATGAGGATGGGCGCATCGACGCTGATCTGCGGCGAGAAGCTGTCCCGCTTCTCAATCCCGGCGCCGCCTGCCTTGGCCTCAAGGATCGCGTCCTCTAGCATCGACTGGTACAGTTCGAACCCGACCTCCTTGATATGGCCCGACTGTTCGTCGCCCACCAGATTGCCCGCGCCGCGAATGTCGAGGTCGTGGCTCGCCAGCTGGAAGCCGGCGCCCAGCGTGTCCAGATCGGAAAGCACCTTCAGACGCTTTTCTGCGGTTTCGGTGATGACCTTGTTCGCAGGCGTGGTGAAATAGGCATAGGCCCGCGCCTTCGACCGCCCCACGCGCCCGCGAAGCTGGTACAGCTGCGCCAGCCCAAACCGATCCGCGCGATGGATGATCAACGTATTGGCCGAGGGAATATCAAGGCCGCTCTCAACGATCGTCGTCGACAGCAGCACATCATAACGCTTGTCGTAGAAGGCCGACATGCGCTCCTCAACTTCGGTAGCGCTCATCTGGCCATGGGCAACGATGGGCTTCACCTCCGGCACTTCTGTTCGCAGGAACTCTTCCACCTCGGTCAGGTCGGCAATGCGCGGCACGACGAAGAAGCTCTGCCCCCCGCGATAATGCTCGCGCAGCAGCGCCTCGCGGATGACGACCCCGTCCCAGGGCATGATGTACGTCCGCACCGCCAGACGATCGACCGGCGGCGTCTGGATCACGGACAGTTCCCGCAAGCCCGACATCGCCATTTGCAATGTGCGCGGAATTGGTGTCGCGGTCAGCGTCAATACATGAACATCGGTCTTCAGGCTCTTCAACCGCTCCTTGTGCGTCACGCCAAACCGCTGTTCCTCGTCCACAATGACGAGCCCCAGCCGCTTGAACTCCAGCCCCTTTGCCAGCAACGCATGAGTGCCCACCACAATATCGACGGTGCCATCGGCCAGCCCCGCCTTAACGGCCTTGGCCTCCTTGTCCGGCACCAGCCGCGAGAGCCGCCCGATATTCACCGGAAAGCCCCGGAACCGCTCCTCGAAATTCATATGATGCTGCCGGGCGAGCAGGGTGGTCGGGCAGATTACCACCACCTGCATCCCCGCCATCGCCGCCACGAAAGCGGCGCGCAAAGCCACCTCGGTCTTGCCGAAGCCCACATCGCCGCACACCAGCCGGTCCATCGGCCGCCCGGCGCCCAAATCCTCGACCACGTCCATGATCGCGCGGTCCTGATCCTCGGTCTCCTGATAGGGGAAGCGATCGACAAAGGCCGGATAGCCGGCACTGTCCGGCTCGGCCACGGTCGCCGCCCGCAACGCCCGCTCCGCCGCCGTCTTGAGCAACTCACCCGCAATCTCGCGGATGCGCTCCTTCATCTTGGCCTTGCGTCGCTGCCACGCCTCGCCGCCCAGCCTGTCGAGGCTCACGCCCTCGCTGTCGGAGCCATAGCGAGAGAGAACCTCCAGATTCTCCACCGGCACATACAGCTTGTCGCCGCCCGCATATTCCAGCGCCACGCAGTCATGCGCGGCCTTGGCCACCGGTATCTGCGTCAGCCCCTCATAGCGCCCGATCCCATGGTCCATGTGCACCACCAGATCGCCGGGCGAGAGCGTCGCCAGTTCCTGCAAAAAGGCGTCTGAACTTTTCTTCCGCTTGGCCCGCCGCACCAGCCGGTCGCCCAGCATGTCCTGCTCGGTCAGCACGGCCACATCGGGCGCGGCAAAGCCATGGTCCAGCGGCAGCACGGTCAGTACCGTGCTGCCATTCGCCGCGATCCCCAGCGCCTCTTGCCAGCTATCCGCCGCCGCGACCCGTTTCAGCCCATGATCGACCAGCAGCCCCGACAGCCGCTCCCGCGCCCCCCCGGAATAGCTGGCGATGACAACCTTCTTCTTCGCCCGCTGGAGCGAGGCGATATGCTTGCCGACAGCCTCATAGACATTGGCATTCTGCGCCCGCTCCGGCGCGAAATCGCGAGGCCCATCGACGGCGAAATCGATGACGGAGGCGCTTTCCGGTTCATGAAACGGCGTGGTCGCATGCATCGGCCATTCGCGCACGATGCCGTCCCATTCTTGCTGCTCCAGATACAGCGCCTTGGGCTCCAGCGGCCGATAAGCCCCCGGATCGGACGACTTCGCCTGCACCCGATTGGCGTGATAGTCCCGGATCGCCTCGAACCGAGCCTCCGCCGCGCCCGCCACGCCATGATCCAGCACGACCACGGTATCGTCGCCCAGATGCTCGGTCATCGGCACCAGCCGTTCCTCGAACAGCGGCAGCCAATGCTCCATCCCTACCAAGCGCCGCCCGTCGCTCACCGCCTGATAGAGCGGATCGCCGGTCGCCGTGGCCCCGAACGTCTCGCGATAGCGCCCGCGAAACCGCTTGATCGTCTCTTCATCCAGCAAAGCTTCGGACGCGGGGAGGAGGGTGAAGCCTTCGACACTCCCGCTGGTCCGCTGATCGGCGGGATCAAAACGCCGCACCGTCTCGATCTCGTCTCCGAAGAAATCAAGTCGCAGGGGCTGTTCCTCCCCACCGGGAAACAGATCGACTATGCCCCCGCGAATGGCGAACTCGCCCCGGTCATGCACAGTATCGGTGCGGACGTAGCCATTGGCCTGCAACATCTCTGCGAGCAGCGAAATCGCTATCCGCTCCTTGGGCGCGAGCTTCGCCACCAACTGCCGCACGCGGAAAGGCGTCAGCGTCCGCTGCGTCAACGCATTGAGCGTTGTCAGGACAAGCTGCGGCCCCTTGGGCTTCCCCTGCAACGCATAAAGCCCCGCAAGACGCGCCGAAGCCGTCCGCAGCGAAGGACTGGCCCGGTCATAGGGCAGGCAGTCCCAAGCCGGGATTTCGACAATCTCGATCTCCGGCGCAAAATAATGCGCCGTATCTGCCACCGCTCGCATGAGTTGCTCATCCGGCGCGACGAACAAGGCGCGCGAAGGCGCTGCCCGAGCGATGTCCGCGAGCAACCATGGCTGGAATCCCGCCGGAACCCCGGAAAGGGTGATGGGGGAGGAGGCTTTGAGGATTTTCAGAAGGTCGGTCATCTACATCTCAGTCCCCCTCCCGCAAGCGGGAGGGGCTAGGGGTGGGCAATCCAGCAGAGGCGGCGCAGGCCCACCCCGCTGCGACTAGCCGAACCTGCGGCCCGGCAAGTCTCACTGCCCCTCCCGCTTGCGGGAGGGGAGAAGAAGTCACTTCCTCCCAATCTCCACAAAATCCATCTTCACAAACTTGTCCCACATCGGCCCGTGCCATTGCTCCGGCAGGGGCAGAACGCCCATAGCCCAAGCCATGATGTCGGCATCCTGTTCCTCGATAAACCGCTCGAACCAGTCGATCTCCTCCGCGCCCCACTCGGCATGGTAGCGATCGAAAAATCCACCCACCGCTAGGTCCGCTTCCTTGATGCCGCGATGCCAGGCACGGAATTGCAGGCGGCGGATGCGGGGATCTTCGTTCACAATTTGTTCCTTGCGCGGGCATGCCGAATACACCGATCAGATGTTTGCGCATCGTCCCGGCTGGGCTAGATGGCGTCAGATAGCCATGCGACCCGATATCCTCAACCCACTCTTCACCGAAATCGAAGCCCTGAAGGGCGTCGGTCCCGCGCTTGCCAAGCCGCTTGAGCGCCTTGGCCTTGCCCGCGCCGTCGATGTCCTATTCCACCTGCCGGTCAGCTTTGTCGATCGCCGCATGGTGGACGAGTTGATCCTCTCCGACTCAGGCCGTGTCATCGGCATAGAACTCACGCCTACCGACTATCGCGCGTCCGGCAGCGCCCGCGCGCCTTTCCGCGTCATCGCGCAGGACAGGCACGGCAATACGGTCGGGCTGGTCTATTTCGGCCGCAACAGCGCCTGGCCCCGCAAGCTGCTGCCCTTGAACGAACCCAAATTCATCTCCGGCAAGCTGGAGGCCTATGGCGAAAATCTCCAGATCGTCCATCCCGACTATGTCCTGCCGCCGGAGGAAGCCGCCACCATCCCGGCGCGAGAGCCAGTCTACGGCCTTTCCGAAGGCCTCACCAATAACCGCCTGCGCGACCTCGTAGGGCAATCACTGAGCCGCGCCCCAGATCTCCCCGAATGGATCGAACCCAGCCTGCTCGCCCAAAAGGGCTGGCCGACATGGCACGATGCGCTCACCCGCATCCACGCCGACCCCAGCGATGCCAAGGCCCGCGAGCGCCTCGCCTATGATGAAATTTTCGCAGGCCAACTCGCGCTCATGCTGGTCCGCCAATCCTCCCGCAAGCGCCGGGGCATCCCCATCGAGGGGGACGGCCGTCTTCGCGCCATGCTCGAACTCCCCTTTGCCCCGACCGGCGCGCAACGCCGCGCCTTCGGAGAGATTGAAGGCGACATGGCGCAGCCCGTCCCCATGCTCCGCCTCCTGCAAGGCGACGTCGGCTCGGGCAAAACCCTCGTCGCGCTCATGGCCCTCCTCAACACGGTGGAGGCAGGCGCTCAAGGCGCACTCCTTGCCCCGACGGAAATTCTCGCGCGCCAACATTATGAAACGCTGCGCAAGATGGCGTCGGGCCTCCCCGTCACCATCGCCATCCTCACCGGCCGCGAAAAGGGGAGGGTGCGCGAATCCACCCTGATGGGCCTCGCCGATGGCAGCATCGACATCCTCGTTGGCACCCACGCCATCTTTCAGGAAGCCGTCCGTTACAAAAACCTCGCCCTTGCGGTGATCGATGAGCAGCACCGCTTCGGCGTCGCCCAGCGCATGATGCTTGCCGCCAAGGCCGAGCGCACGCCGCACCTGTTGGTTATGACTGCCACCCCGATCCCCCGCACGCTGACGCTCACCTATTACGGCGAGATGGATGTCTCCCGTTTGGACGAAATGCCGCCCGGCCGCCAGCCGATCCAGACCGTGGTCATGTCCGCGAACCGTCTCGATGAAGTGGTCGAAGCACTCGCCCGCCACATCGAAACCGGCGGCCAAGCCTATTGGGTCTGCCCCTTGGTCGAGGAAAGCGAAACTAGCGATCAGGCCGCCGCCGAAGCCCGCGCCGAAATGCTGAAAATGCGCTTTGGCGATCTCGTCGGCCTTGTCCACGGCCGCATGAAAGGCCCGGAAAAGGACGCCGCGATGGAGGCTTTTTCCACCGCCCGCACAAAAATCCTCGTCGCCACCACCGTCATCGAAGTCGGCGTCGATGTCCCCAATTCCAATCTCATCATCATCGAAGGCGCCGACCGCTTCGGCCTCGCGCAGCTCCACCAGCTGCGCGGCCGGGTAGGGCGCGGCCAGAACCACAGCGTCTGCATCCTGCTGCGAGGCGGAGCCTTGAGCGAAACCAGCCGTGCTCGGCTAGCGCTCATGCGCGAAACCAATGACGGCTTTCGCATCGCCGAAGAGGACCTCCGCCTCCGTGGCGCAGGCGAAATCCTCGGCACGCGCCAGTCGGGCGAAGCGCAGTTGAAGGTCGCCACCCCCGAACATCTGTCCGCCCTGCTCGACAGCGCACGCGACGACGCTCATCTCCTGATTGACCGGGACGGTGGACTGAACGAAGCGCGCGGCCAGGCAGCCAGAACCTGCCTTTACCTGTTCGAACGAGATGCCGCGGTGGGATTGCTCCGAAGCGGCTAATTCGCGCGGCCTGCTCAGCGCGCGCAACGCCGGTATCGCCTTGGACCTGCGCTGCGAGGTACGCGAGGCAATGATGTACTTCCTGCGCACCGAAATGCCGGAGGCGCTAGTCCGGTCACGTCAACGGATCGAAGCCGCTCAGGGCTTAGAACAGCTCCTTACCAGGCGGTCTGCCGTGGCGGGATAAGCGACAGCATGGCCTCATAAACTTGCGGATCAATGGGCTGGCAAAACTCCACCCCGACCCGGCCATCCTCTGACCATCGAACGTCGGCCTGAACGTCCTTGACGACGGGCAGCCATATGGCGACCCGTTCCCCAATCGTGATCTCCGCATCGGTGCGGCACATCAAGCCGAGTTCAGAGATGTTGATGACCCGGACGCCATGGGTTCGGCCTCGGGCAGAGATATGGCTGACCATATCCACCAGCACGCGGGGCGTGCGGCGCTGATTGATGGAAGGGTCCCGTGAGCGGGCGACCTGGGCGAGGCTTGCGAGCACCGAAGACATGATCGGAGCTTAAGGTGAGGAAGGTGGCGCCTTCCTTACCAGCTTTACTTAATCCGCCTTTAACTCTCTAAAGTTTCAAGCAGTTACCAGCCCATGTTTCTTAGCGCCGAAACTCACCTTGTCGCCGGGCTTCAGTGACAGCATGGGGTCGCTCACGACCTCGCCATTGACGCGAATGGCGCCTTCGGCCAGCTTGCGCCGAACCTCTTTGTTGGAAGCGGCAAAGCCAAGTGCTGAGGTGCCCTGAACTATGGTCAGCCCTTCGGCCCCCACACTGATCGTCGGCAGATTGGCGTCCGAAGCGCCCTCTTCAAAGGTCTTGCGCGACGTTTCTGCGGCGGCAAGCGCGGCATCGGTTCCCCGGCACAGCGCCGTCGCCTCATTGGCCAGAACCTTCTTCGCCTCATTGATCTCCGCGCCCTGAAGCGCAGCCAGCCGTGCGACCTCGTCCATCGGCAGGTCGGTGAACAGCCGCAGCCGGTTGGCGACGTCCGCGTCTGCCGTGTTCCGCCAGAACTGCCAATAATCATAGGTGGAAAGCTGGTCTTCGTTCAGCCAGACCGCACCACCCACCGTCTTGCCCATCTTCGTGCCATCGGCATTGGTGAGTAGCGGCGTGGTCAGCCCGAACACCTGCGTCCCATCCACCCGGCGCGCCAGTTCGACGCCGTTGACAATATTCCCCACTGATCCGATCCGCCCATCTGCAACCGGCAGTCCGACCGCCGCGACAGCTCCAGAAAGTCATAGGCCTGAAGGATCATATAGTTGAATTCGAGGAAGGACAGCGACTGCTCACGATCCAGCCGCAGCTTCACCGAATCGAAACTCAACATGCGGTTGATCGAGAAATGCTGACCGATCTCGCGCAGGAACGGGATATATTCCAGCCGGTCGAGCCATTCGGCATTGTCGAGCATGATCGCGTCGGTCGGCCCGTCGCCGAAGGTCAGGAACCGTTCGAACACGCGCTTGATGCTGGCGACATTCTCCGCGATCGTATCGGTGGTAAGCAGCTTGCGCGCTTCGTCCTTGAAGCTCGGATCGCCGATCTTCCCCGTGCCGCCGCCCATCAGGACGATCGGCTTATGCCCCGCCTTCTGCAACTGCCGCAGCATCATGATCGAAACGAGGTGCCCGACATGCAAAGACGGAGCCGTCGGATCAAAGCCGATATAGCCCGGCACGATCTGCTTGGCGGCAAGGCCGTCGAGCCCCTCCGCATCGGTCAGTTGATGGATGTAGCCACGTGCCTCCAGGAGGCGGAGCAGATCGGACGAGTAGCTGGTCATAATGCGGCGCCCTCTAGCATCACGACACAACAACGTCACTCCCCGTCATCCTGAACTTGTGTCTCGATCCATTCCGCTACACAGAATAGAGGAGAGCAAAAGGATCGAAGCGGTGACACACAGCCAACCCATGCTGGCGATCGGCCTCATGTCGGGCACTTCGCGCGACGGCATTGACGCCGCGCTCATCGAAACCGACGGAGAGGGCTTCAGCAATCCCGTCACCTTCCATGCCATGCCCTATCGGGAGGGCTTTCGCATTCGCCTGGCCGAAGCGTGCCAGCGCGCCATGGCGATGGACAAGCCGGACTTTGAGCCTCTCATTCAGTCCGTGGAAGCCGAACTTACCGAGCTTCATGTCGAGGCCGTCACCGATCTCCTCGCGCGCAGCGGGCATATAGCGCAGGATATCGCCGTTATCGGTTTCCACGGTCACACGGTTGCGCATCGGCCGGAATGGCGCTGGACATGGCAGATCGGCGATGGTGTCGCATTGGCGGGGGCGTTCGGAATTCCCGTGGTCGGCGACCTGCGCAGCGCGGATGTTGCCGCAGGGGGACAGGGGGCGCCGCTAATGCCTATCTATCACCGGGCCTTGGCGAACGATTTGCGTAAGCCGACCGCCATATTGAACCTGGGCGGCGTGGCCAACATCACCGCCATCGGAAATGACGGCGAACTCCTCGCCTTCGACACCGGCATGGCGAGCGGTCTGATCGACAATTGGATGCAGACGCATAGCGATCGGCCGTTCGACGAAAATGGCGCCACTGCTGCTCGCGGCCAAATCGATGAAGCGCGGCTCGACAGTTTGATGGCAGACCCCTGGTTCGACACGCTGCCTCCCAAGAGCATCGACCGTGAAGCCTTCACCCTCGATGCGATGCATGGCTTGTCGCTTGAGGATGGTGCAGCGACGTTGACAGCGTTCACCGCCAGGGCGGTTGCCCGCGCGCTTGACCATCTCCCGTCCCGCCCTTCCGCCATCTATGTCGGTGGAGGTGGCCGCCACAACGCGACCCTGATGGGGATGCTGGCCGCTTTCACCAGCGCAGAGGTACGCCCGGTCGATGATCTCGGCTGGGACGGAGATGCCCTTGAGGCGCAGGGCTTCGCCTATATGGCGGTGCGCCACCTCAAATGCTTGCCGATCAGCTTTCCCGGCACCACCGGCGTTCCTGCCCCAATGACGGGCGGCGTCCTGTTCGATCCTGCCTGACGCAGCTTACCGTTTACGCGTCAGTTCCCGCATCCCGTCATCGATGCCCTCAAGCGTCAGCGGATACATGCGCTGGCTCATGATCTCCCGGATCATCCGCGTCGATTGGCTATAGTCCCAATGGTCGCGCGGGGTCGGGTTCAGCCACACGGCAGCCGGATAGGTATGCAGCAACCGGCTCATCCACACCGCGCCGGGTTCCTCGTTCATATGTTCGACGGAACCGCCGGGATAGCTGATCTCATAAGGGCTCATCGCCGCATCGCCAACGAAGATGACCTTATAGTCATGCCCATATTTATGCAGGATATCCCAGGTCGGAATACGCTCTGAAAAGCGGCGCCGATTGTCCTTCCACACGCCTTCATAAAGGCAGTTGTGGAAATAGAAGAACTCCATGTTCTTGAACTCGGTCGTCGCGGCGGAAAACAGTTCCTCGCAAAGCCGGATGAACGGGTCCATTGATCCGCCAACGTCCAGGAATAGCAGCAGCTTGACTGCATTGTGCCGCTCGGGCCGCATCCGTATGTCGAGCCAACCTTGCCGAGCTGTGCCCCGGATAGTCCCTTCCAGGTCCAGCTCATCCGCTGCCCCCTCGCGCGCAAAGCGCCGCAGCCGCCGCAACGCGACCTTGATGTTGCGCGTGCCCAGTTCCTTGCTGCTGTCGAGGTTCTGGAACTCGCGTTTTTCCCAGACCTTGATCGCGCGTTTGTGCCTGCTCTCGCCCCCAATCCGCACGCCTTCGGGATTATAACCGCCATTGCCGAAGGGCGAAGTCCCGCCCGTGCCGATCCACTTGTTCCCGCCTTGATGGCGCCCCTTCTGCTCCTCCAGACGCTTCTTCAGCGTCTCCATGATCTCGTCCCAGCTGCCTAGAGACTTGATCTTCTCCATCTCCTCGGCGCTCAGATATTTCTCCGCGACGAGGCGCAGCCACTCCTCGGGAATTTCGGCCTCGACCCCGCTCGCATCCAGCACGCCCTTGAAGACCTTGGCGAAGACCTGATCGAACCGATCTATCAGCCCTTCATCCTTCACATAGGTCGCCCGCGCGAGATAATAGAATTCCTCGGGCCGTTGACCGATCACATCGCGGTCCAGCGCCTCCAACAGAAGCAGATGCTCCTTGATGCCAGCGGGAATGCCAGCAGCCCTAAGCGCGTCGAGAAAGTTCAGCATCATAATGACGGCCTTGTCTGACAGCCCCGCCATGGATGCAAGGGGCCGCACATGGTTGATCAAATGTTAAGTGTTGCATCGCATCGTTAAAAAGGCACTATTCACAAGCGGGCGGTTTGGGGTGGCACTCCTTGGAAAATGAGCATTTATTGACGGATCTGGGTGAGCGTTCCGGCGACGTTGCGCTGCAATGCAGCGAGACGGCGGGTTTCCTCGGGGAACTTACTCGGCGCATCCAATCCGACTCGCTCCGCCTCTCACAGTTGCAAACCAATATGGAGGCGCTGGCCGTCAGCCAGAATGAAAGCGTGGTGGCGGCTCAGGAACTCAGCCTCACGTCCCGGCGCGCTGCCCGCATCATTGCCGAAGGGCATGAAGCGATTACCCAGTCTCTCGCCCAGGTTGCAGGGCTGGTCGACCATGTCACGGGGCTGGAGGGAAGGCTTCGTCAGTTTCTCGGGGTCATCGAAGCCGTCGGCGGCATATCCGATCAACTCGGCGCGATCGCACGTCAAACGCGGCTACTGGGCGTCAACGCCGCAATCGAAGCGGCGCGCGGTGGGGAGGCGACGCAGGGCTTTGCCGTCGTGGCCGACGAAATCCGCCGCCTCGCCGGGCAAGCGGGCGAGTTTGCTGCATCAGTCGGTGACAAGCTCGGCCAGCTCGACCGCGACGCGCGCCATCTGATCAGCGGCGTGGAGGCCAATATCGGCCGCGGCCGGGACGTCAGCGCCCATATCGACACGTTGAGCGTCACCATGGCGGAAATCGCCTCGCTCGTGACGCAATTTGGCGAGCGTTCCCACGCCATCGTCACCTGCACCGATGAAGCCGATGCCGACGTAGGCGCGCTACGTGCTGGCCTCACGAACTTCAGCGACTCCGCTGCCGAAAGCACCCAGCGCGTCGAAATGGCCAAGGCCCAGCTTGAGCAGCTTGAGGGCATGGCAAACGACATGCTCAACACCGCCGCTCATGGCGGGCATCAGACGCGCAACAGTCGCTACATTGCCTATGCCGAAGATGGCGCGGCCGAAGTGTCGCGCCTGATCAATGACGCCCTGGCAGAGGGTGAACTGACGCCATCGGCGCTATTCGACAGCAATTACCGTCTGATCCAAGGCTCCCACCCGCCACAATATGAAAATGGCTTCATGGTCTTTGCCGACCGCGTGATCCGCCCGATTCTGGACCGCCAGACGGGGCAGGATAATGCCATCGTCGGTTGCTGCCTGATCGATATGAACGGCTATCTGCCAACGCACATCACGTCGCGAAGCCAGCCTCAGCGGCCGGGCATGCCGGAATGGAACATGGAATATGCCCGTAACCGGCAGATTTTCATGGACAGCCAGACGCGCCGCGCGCTCGATGGTGACGGCGACTTTTTCCTCTTCACCTATCGTCAGGACCTTGGCGAAGGCCGCTATCGCGCGCTTCGCAGCGTGTTCGTTCCACTGATCTTCGAAGGCCGCCGCTGGGGCCTGTATGAGGTCGGCTACCTCATCTGATCCCGTCAGTTCGCCGTGCCCTGGCGCACTATGACCTCCCCATTGGCGGCATAGGCAGCAGTCGTCCGCGCCTGCGCCGTCTGAGGGTCCTTGCCATCGAGAATCTTTGCGATCTGTCGGGAACTCGGCACGCGGTCATAAACGCCATAGAGCTTCGTCTCGCCGACGGAATGTATCGATAGCTGATAGCCCTTGCCGTCAGCTGCTGGATCGAAGGCAAGCACCGTGCCCGCATCGTCGATCGGCACGATGACCGATGCGCCAGACGCACCCTGCTGCGCCAGAACATCATAGCTGCCTTCGCTAGTCTGCACCTGTCCCCGGATGCAGAAAGACCCGGCCACCTCGCGAACGGCGCGGACATCAGCCGCTGCGGCAGGAAGGGAAGCAGTAAGTTGCGCGTCCCTGTCATCACCCGCCGGGCAGTCCGCGAACCGCACCGGAGAGACTGGCCGTACCGCAGCCGCATCATCGAAATGCAAGCTGCCGAGCATGCCGTCCAGCCCTGCCAATACCTCCTTGCGCCGTTCACTCGGACCTGTGACGCGCAGCTTCACGAGCCATCGTCCGGCCTGCGCAAAAGCTGCTGCCGTGGTCAGCGCCCCGTCGGCCGCATCATCATAAACCGCACGGATCGCGCGGCCACCTTTGCCCTGCAACGGAACGCCTTCATAAGCAGTGCGGCGTGTCTTCGGTCCAAAACGATCCGTCACCGCGCGGTCGGTCATGTAAGCGGCGATCGACGCGTCAGCATAGCTGGGCAGATAGACGTATAAAGTCGCCTGCACCGCCCCGTCCTCCGACAGATATTGGGCATAATTGTCGATGCCCTTGCCGCCGTTCGTAACCTCTCCACTTTTGGACAGGGAAAGCCCCGCGATGGTCTGCGGCAGACTGATCCCCGAGGCGCGGGCGCGAAGGCTCCCATCGCTCGCTACCCACGCTTCCTGCACATCGGCACCCTGCGCCAGTGCGGGCACCGGCAAAGCCAAGAGGATCGGCAACAGCGACAAGGACAGTTTCGGCATAGGCATCCTTCCCATTTCACGCCGTCTTGTCGCGGCTCTGAAATTTATCGGGGAAGGTTGAGCGAAACCGCAAGGCTAAGGCAAGCGGCCTTTTATGCGACTGGCGGAATCTGCTCCGGATAATGCGGCAGTTCCGGGTCCAGATGCGCCCAGTGCGGGGCTGCCTCCGTCCAGATCACCGCCTGCGGTGCCAACAGGCCCGGATCATCCAGCGCGCCAGCCCTGATGAAGGTCAGGTGCGGCCGCGACTCGGCAATGCTGAACAGGGGTGTTCCGCATTCGGGGCAAAAGCCACGGCGCATCCTGTTGCCGCTGTCGGCGATGCTCTCATGCCAACGAACCTCGCCCTCGCTTTGCACCTTCTCCGTCGAAAAGCAGACATTGACCGTGCCTGATCCCCCGCCGAGATATTGGCACAGCCTGCACCAGCACATGCGCGCCGCCATCGGCTCCGCATCGATCTTGATGCGCACCGATCCGCACAGACATCCCGCTTCATGCGTCATGCACGCCTCCGTCATTGCGCCGGGCAGGGCAATCCCAGCCTTTACCGTCCCTGCCGCCGTGCCATGAATGCCAAACGTTCGAACATCATGATATCCTGCTCATTCTTCAGCAGGGCGCCATGAAGCGGCGGAATGGCCTTGGTCGGATCGCGATCCTGCAACACCTCCAGCGGCATGTCTTCATTGAGTAGCAGCTTCAGCCAATCGAGCAACTCGCTGGTGGACGGCTTCTTCTTCAGGCCCGGCACATCGCGTATCTCGTAGAAGAGGTCGAGCGCGCGGCTGACCAAAATCTTCTGGATGCCCGGGAAATGGACATCGACAATGGCCTGCATCGTCTCCCGGTCGGGGAACTTGATATAGTGGAAGAAGCAGCGCCGCAGGAAAGCGTCGGGCAGCTCCTTTTCATTGTTGGACGTGATGACCACCACCGGCCGTTCCTGCGCAGCGACCGTCTCGCCCGTTTCGTAGACGTGGAACGCCATGCGATCGAGTTCCTGCAACAGGTCGTTGGGAAATTCGATGTCAGCCTTGTCGATCTCGTCGATCAGCAGCACGGGCAGGGTAGGGGAGGTGAAAGCCTCCCACAGCTTGCCCTTGCGGATATAGTTGCTGATGTCATGAACGCGCGGGTCGCCTAGCTGGCCATCGCGCAGCCGTGCCACGGCATCATATTCATACAGGCCCTGATGCGCCTTGGTCGTCGATTTGACGTTCCATTCAATCAGCGGCGCGTCCAACGCCTTGGCGATTTCCTGCGCCAGCACCGTCTTGCCAGTACCGGGCTCACCCTTCACCAGCAGGGGGCGGCGCAGCAGCACCGCAGCGTTCACCGCGACCTTCAGGTCGTCGGTTGCGACATAATCTTCCGTACCTTCAAACCGCATGAATCTTCGCTTTCCTCTACTGCCACCCGAGTAGGGAAAGCGATACGACGCCGCAATCGGTTATTCCTAAGGCTTCTGCCGCCGAACCTCGGCACGCGCCTTCAACAGGTCCCAAAGGCCACGCTGCTGGCTGAGCAGTTGCCGCGCGCCAAATTGTATGGCCCGATCGGCCGCGCCGTCGCTACCGATCGCTCGCGCCACGGCAAAGGTCTGCGCCCGGTCGGGAAGATCGGATGGAGTGGGTTCAAGCCCCACGCGAATCGCCGCCATGTCGAGCACGTCGCGTACAGCCTGCCAGTCCAGCACCAGCGCCATGGCTGCCCCCATGGCACATCCGCGCCTGTCCGACTGAGCCAGCATATCCAGCGCATGACGTTGCTGGCTGACGATCGTCTCACAGTCGCTCTGCCCCGCCGTGCTGGGTATCGGGCCTAGCGCCACCGCAACTTGCGTCAGATAGGCCCGCTCCCGCGCAAACGCCTGCCCCGCCTGGACTAGCCAGCCCCGCGCCGCGCTGTCTGCCGATCGGTTCGCCGCGTGATCGATGACGCCGGGATGACGTCCGTGCAGCAGGCAAAGATAATGCGCGGCATCGGCGAGGTCCGGCAATGTCAGGACAGCATCACGGCTCATGATGGTCCTTGCGCTGCTCGCATGAGCATGAGCCGCCGTTCCATCAGCCGCCACCAGCGCCTCGATCACCTGAGATATGTCGCCTGTCGCCAAGCGTGTAGCTGCTTCGTTCATGATAACCCCTGCGGCCGCCGCGCCAGTGTGTCTGTTGCCACGACCATAGGAAGTTGAGGTAAAAGAGCGGTTTATGAGACGAAAAAAAGGGCGGCCCTGAAGCCGCCCTTTCGGATCAATTCACCGTGTCTCAGACCCTATTGGTCGAGGAAGCTCCGCATTTTCCGGCTGCGGCTCGGATGCTTCAGCTTACGGAGCGCCTTCGCCTCGATCTGGCGAATACGTTCGCGGGTCACGCTGAACTGCTGGCCCACTTCCTCCAGCGTGTGATCGGTGTTCATGCCGATGCCGAAACGCATGCGCAGCACGCGTTCCTCACGCGGCGTCAGTGAAGCCAGAACGCGGGTGACCGTTTCTTTCAGGTTCGCCTGAATTGCAGCATCCACCGGGATGACCGCATTCTTGTCCTCGATGAAATCGCCCAGGTGCGAATCCTCCTCGTCGCCGATCGGCGTTTCGAGGCTGATCGGCTCCTTGGCGATCTTCATCACCTTGCGTACCTTCTCCAGCGGCATGGAAAGGCGCTCGGCCATTTCCTCCGGCGTCGGTTCGCGGCCCTGCTCATGCAGGAATTGACGGGACGTGCGCACCAGCTTGTTGATCGTCTCGATCATGTGGACCGGAATACGGATGGTCCGCGCCTGATCCGCGATCGACCGGGTGATCGCCTGCCTGATCCACCAAGTCGCATAGGTGCTGAACTTGTAGCCGCGGCGATATTCGAACTTATCGACGGCCTTCATGAGGCCGATATTGCCTTCCTGAATAAGATCAAGGAATTGCAGGCCACGGTTCGTATATTTTTTAGCGATGGAGATGACGAGGCGGAGGTTCGCCTCGACCATTTCCTTCTTCGCGATACGCGCTTCGCGTTCGCCCTTCTGCACCATGTTGACGATACGGCGGAACTCGCCCAGCGACATGCCGGTCGCCTGCGCGATTTCGCTCACCTCGGTACGGATGCGCTCGACGGCGCGCGCTTCGGCTGCCGCAAAAGCCGCCCACTTCTTGTCGAGACCCTGAACCTTGTCCAGCCAGGCGTCGTCCAGTTCATGGTTCACATAGCGGTCGAGGAAGTCCTTGCGGCTGACCTTGTGCCGTTCCGCCAAACGCAGCATCTGCCCGCCCAGCGCCGTCAGACGACGGTTATAGGCATAGAGCTGATCGACCAGATATTCGATCTTCTGCTGGTGGAACTGGACGCTTTCGACCTCGGCGGTCAGCCGCTCGCGCAGCTCCTGATAATCGTCCTCGGCCTTCTGGCTCAGCGTCTCGCCATTGGCCATCGCGGCCATGCGCGATTCCTGCGCACGCGAGAAGGCGCGGAAAATCTCCGTGATGGTCGCGAACTTCTCAAGCGCCATCGGCTTGAGCGTTTCTTCCATCTGGGCGAGGGAAAGAGTGTTGTCTTCCTCTTCTTCCTCTTCCACGCGCCGGGCACGGCGTTCGGTCAGGCCGTCCTCATCCTCGTCGGAATCGGCTGCCTCTTCCTCGGGCTCCTCCTCTTCCTTGAAGCTGGGGCCAGCGGTTTTCTCGCTGATCTCGCCGTCATCGTCCTCGGCGCCTTCCTCCAGATTCTCGGGCGCGGGGTCCTTGGAAAGCATCGCGTCGAGGTCCAGGATCTCGCGCAGCTGCATCTCGCCATTGTTGAGGGCGGTCGACCATTCGATGATCGCGTTGAAGGTCGTCGGGCTTTCGCACAGCCCCAGGATCATCGTGTCGCGGCCAGCCTCAATGCGCTTGGCGATGGCGATTTCGCCCTCGCGGCTGAGCAATTCGACCGCGCCCATTTCGCGCAGATACATGCGCACCGGGTCGTCGGTGCGATCTACCGTTTCCTTCTTCTTCTCGGTGACGAGCTTGGGTGCGCCTTCTTCATCGCCCGAATCATCTTCGGCGTCCTCGGCATCTTCGCGCTCGCGCTGCTCGTCGCCGTCCTCGCTGGCCTCTTCATTCTCGACGATGTTCACGCCCATTTCGTTGAGCGCGGCCATGATGTCTTCGATCTGCTCGGAGGACATCTGGTCCTGCGGCAGGGCGTCGTTCAACTCGTCATAGGTGATGTAGCCGCGCTTCTTGGCGCGCGCGATCAGCTTCTTGACCGAAGCCTCATTCAGATCGAGCAGCGGTGCATCGCCGCTATCCACATCCTCGCCCGCACCCTTGCCTGTCGCCTTGCTCGCCATTTATTCGCCTTAGCTCCATCATCCCGCCGGGGGACGATCTATCAAACAATATCTTCGGACTGCGCCAGTTCCGCCAGGCGCTGGTCATGATCCATTTTTAACCGCTGGATCCGCTGCTGCTCGGCAAAGGTTTCCTCGTTAAGGTCTTCCCTTGCCCGCCTCGTCGCCTCCGCCAGCGCCGTCTCCAACTCCGGTCCCTGCGCCATCACCCGGATAGCCTCTTCCAGATCGCGCTGAACGCGACCGGGATCGGTCTTCATCCTGCTGGGGGTGAATGTGAACGTGTCGGCCCGGAGCATCCCCTTCGCCATATTATACACTTCACCTTGGCCCAATATGGTAAGGAGGCCCTCTGTTTCAACTGTTTCTTGTCGGAACGATGCGGCAATCATCGCCCGCATCAGTTCGCCCAGCGCCGAATCGCCGATATGCAGCGCCGAAAGCATCTCCCGGTGCATCATTATCTGCTCGGGATGCCGCAACAAACTCGCCAGAACCGCGCGCAGTAGCCGCTGCTCCATGCCGCTGACGCCAATCGCCCGCGCCTCGTGACCGACCGGGGGCAGGGGGGGCTTCCAGTTCCCGCGCCGATCGCGCTGCCACCCTTGCCGCGCGCCCGTCCCACGCTGATGCCGGGGCGCGCTCGCCTGCGTGGGGCGCGCAAAGAACAGCGCATCATAACGCTCACGGAAAATCTGCACATAATGCGCCCGCACATCGGGATGCGCGATCGCGTCCGTGATCGTGCGCAGCCGCTGCTTCAGCGCCGCCCGCTGCTCGGGCGTATCCAATGGCGCCGCCTTCTGCTCATAAGCCCACAACCGCTCCACCAGCGGTTCGGCTGCATCCAGCACCCGCTCCATCGCTCCCGGCCCCTCCGCCCGGATCAGATCGTCCGGATCCTGCCCCGCAGGCAGCGTCGCAAAGGCCAAACTCATCCCCGGCCGCAGCAGCGGCAGCGCCCGCACAGCCGCCCGTATCGCCGCCTTCTGCCCCGCCGCGTCGCCATCGAAGCACAGCACCGGCACATCCACCATCTTCCACAGCCGCTCGATCTGATGCTCCGTCAACGCGGTCCCCAGCGGCGCCACCGCCTCGCCAAAGCCCGCCTGCGCCAGCGCGATCACGTCCATATAGCCTTCGACCACGATCACCCGCCCGCTCTGGCGGCTGGCCGGGGAAGCGCGGTCGATATTATAAAGCGTCCGCCCCTTGTCGAAGAGCGGCGTGTCGGGCGAATTCAGATATTTGGGCTCGCCAGCCCCAGAATCCGCCCGCCAAAAGCGATCACCCGCCCGCGAATATCCCGGATCGGCAGCATCAGCCGCCCCCGGAAGCGATCATAGCTCTCGCGTTTCCTACTTTTTGCGCCGTCCGGCTCGGCGCCGTCCGGATCAATCAGCAACCCCGCCTCGATCAGCATCGGATCACCAAATTCCGCCAGCGCGCCTTTCAGCTTGCCCTTGGAATCCGCCGAATAGCCAAAACCAAAAGCCCGCCGCGTAGCCTCACTGATCCCACGCCGGACAAGATAATCCCGCGCCTCCGCACCCTCGATCCCGCCAAGCTGCGCCTCGAACAAAGCCTGAGCCGCCGCCATGACGTCATGCAGACCCTTCGCCTGCTCCGCCCGCTTGGCCGCCCGAGGATCGGGCGCGGGCACGTCCATGCCCGCCGTCGCCGCCAACTCCTTCACCGCCTCCATGAAGGGTAGCCCACGCTGGTCCGTCATCCACCGGATCGCGTCCCCATGCGCCCCACAGCCAAAGCAGTGGTAGAAGCCCTTCTCGTCATTGATGGTGAAGCTCGGCGTCTTCTCATTATGAAAAGGGCAGCACGCCTTATACTCGCGCCCAGCCTTCTGCACCTTCACCGTCCGCCCGATCAGCGTAGACAGCGAAGTCCGCATGCGCAGTTCGTCAAGAAAGGCGGGGGAGAGGCTCATTTCTCTAAAAGCCCCTCCCTTCCAAGGGAGGGGTTGGGGTGGGTGATCTTCTGCCTCTCCGGCAACGCACGCGCCCGATCAAGAATGACGCTCAATACGCCTTCAAGATTGTCCCGAACCTCCCAGTTGGAAAAACGCAGCACGACATATCCTTGATGAGCGAGATCGAAGTCCCGATCCCGGTCCTTCCGTGCATCGTGCAGATCATCATCTACCTCAACGATCAAACCGATCGAGGGACAAAGAAAATCGCAAATATATGGCTCGATGACTGCCTGCCGCCGGAATTTGAACCCGGCCAACTGCGACGCCCTCAGCGCGCCCCACAGCCGCCGCTCATAGTCGGTAGGTTCTCGCCGCATGTCGCGCGCATATCGGCCTAGCCTTGCATTGATGCGTAGCGCCATCACCCACCCCAACCCCTCCCTTCGAAGGGAGGGGCCATATCATGTCAGCTAAGTGCCGCCTTAACCAGCCCACTGGCCTTGCTCATATCAATCACCGACCCATGCCGTTCCTTCAGCACGGCCATGACCTTCCCCATATCCTTGACGCTGGCCGCGCCAACTTCCGCCTTGATCCCCTCGATCGCAGCGCGCGTCTCATCCTCGCTCATCTGTTGCGGCAGGAAGCTCTCGATGACGCCCAACTCGGCCTCTTCCTTCGCCGCCAGTTCATCGCGCCCGCCATTGCGAAACATCTCGATCGATTCGCGCCGCTGCTTCACCATCTTCTGCAGCACCTCGACCACGACCGTATCGTCATCCGGCACGTTCGAAGCCGTGCGCAATTCGATATCCCGATCCTTCAGCTTCGCCATGATCAAACGCACGGCGGCCAGGCGTTCCTTGTCCCCCGCCTTCATGGCTTCGACCTGGGCGCTCTTAACCTGCTCGCGAATCATGGCGATACGAATCCTGTTCTGCCGGAAAAGACCAGATATAACGCCAAAAGAGATTTTTTACAGTGGTTGACCGCGGGGCCTCACAGGCATAGGTGACCGGCCGTTTAACCCGCTGCAGACGGGTTCCCGCAAAAAGCATAAAGGACGCTACGACCATGGCTGATGCCAAGACCCTCACCGTGCCCAAAGGAGCGACAGGGGTATTGGTTTTCGCTGATGGATCCGCGGTTTTCGGGCGCGGCTTTGGCGCAGTCGGCGAAGCGGTAGGCGAACTCTGCTTCAACACCGCCATGACCGGCTATCAGGAAGTGATGACCGATCCCAGCTATGCCGGGCAGATCGTCACCTTCACTTTCCCGCACATCGGCAATGTCGGGACCAACCTGGACGATGTCGAAGCGGACAACCCCTTCGCGCTTGGCTGCGTCGTGCGGCAGGACGTGACGGAGCCCAGCAACTTCCGCAACGTCGAACCCTTCGACCAGTGGATGAAGGAAAATGGCCGCATTGGTCTGTCCGGCGTCGATACCCGCGCGCTCACCCGCATGATCCGCCTGAAGGGTGCGCCCAACGTCGTCATCGCCCATGATCCGGAAGGCAATTTCGACATCGCAGCCCTCGCGCAAAAGGCCGCCAATTGGCCGGGCCTCGAAGGCATGGACCTCGCCATCGAAGTCACGGGCAAGGAAAGCCGCCTCTGGAAAGACGGCGTGTGGAAGCTCGGCCACGGCTACGGCAAGGATGAAGCGGGGCAGGAACGCCCCCATGTCGTCGCCATCGACTATGGCGCAAAGAACAACATCTTCCGCAACCTCGTAAAGGCGGGCGCCCGCGTCACCGTCCTCCCCGCCACCGCCACCTTCGATCAGGTGATGGAGCAGAAGCCCGACGGCGTCTTCCTCTCCAACGGCCCCGGCGATCCCGCCGCGACCGGCGAATATGCCGTCCCCGTGATCCGCCAAGTGCTGGAAGCCGACAAGCCCGTCTTCGGCATTTGTCTGGGCCACCAGATGCTGGCGCTCGCTGCCGGTGCCAAGACCGTCAAGATGCACCAGGGCCACCGCGGCGCCAACCACCCGGTCAAGCGCCTGTCGGACGGTCTGGTAGAGATCACCTCGATGAACCACGGCTTCGCGGTGGACAGCGAGACACTGCCCGCCAATGTGAAGCCGACCCATGTCTCGCTCTTCGACGGCAGCAATTGCGGCATCGAACTGACCGATAGACAAGCCTTCTCGGTCCAGTACCACCCCGAAGCCTCGCCCGGCCCGCAGGACAGCTTCTACCTGTTTCAGCGCTTCGTTGAGGGGCTTAAGTGAGCCTCAACCTGCCCCCCGTTGACGAAGCCCGCCTTGCGCAGGAGTGGGAGGCGGACAAGGAAGTCCTCGCCAACCTCGCCGCCAATGGCGACGTGGCGCGTCTGGCGCGCCCGGTCGACGTCAGCTTCAAGGGCAGCGAAAAGGATTTCGAGCGCGTCCTCACCATCGCCAGCCAGTTCGGTTTCGTCGAACTGGACCGCGAGGAGGATGAGGATGGCGACCTGTTCCTCTTCCTCGAATGCGAGCAGCCGGTCGATGAGCAGTCGATCCGGGCGCTGACCAAGAAGTGCCTCCAGATCGAGATCCTCTGCGGCGTCGAATATGACGGCTGGGGTTGCGAAGCTCGGACGGGGGGCGTGCATTGATGGACGCGGCTGCAACTGCCCAGGCTTGCCCACAGGCACTCGAGGTGTTCGCACCGGCTTCAAAAATTCCTGAGTTAGTGAAGCTAGCTAAGGCGAAAAAATGGCAAGCATCCGCTGCTGAAATCGAGCCAGGCGATGTGGGACGATTTACCATTTTTGTCACTCAACGAACAGATGTGCCTGAGCCGTTTTCGTTAATTAACGAGGTGCCGTATGTGGTGCGCTCTCTAGGTGGCTACACGACGGTGTCGCAGGCTAAACCTCAAGGTCTAAGATGCGAACTGCCGTCTTGGATATCAACGCTTGGGGCAACCCTTCCCAAAGCTATTTTCTTTGAGGTGCGCGGCAATAGCGTCGAAAAGCTTAAGAAAGATGCGATTTCGCTTGGCCTAAATTTCAACAAGTTTGCAGGAAACGGTTCTGAAGCGGTTTTTCGATTTTCAGAGCCTTCCGGTCTGTCCGACCGGAAAATCCAATCCATTTATTATCGTATGTACCGAGGGGACTATGGAGACGCCAACTTGGCGATCGGAATGTCTCGCTCAGAAATTGTCGAGCGCGGTGAAGCTAAGTGGGGACGTAAGTAAACAAGATGCCTAAAAGAACCGACATCTCCTCCATCCTCATCATCGGCGCTGGCCCGATCATCATCGGCCAGGCTTGCGAGTTCGACTATTCGGGCACGCAGGCGGTGAAGGCGCTTAAGGAAGAGGGCTATCGCATCATCCTGGTGAATTCCAATCCGGCCACCATCATGACCGACCCGGAATTTGCCGACGCGACCTATGTCGAGCCGATCACGCCCGAAATCGTGGCGAAGATCATTGAAAAGGAACGCCCCGACGCGGTGCTGCCGACCATGGGCGGGCAGACCGCGCTCAACACCGCGCTCGCCCTGTTCAACGACGGCACTCTGGAGAAGTTCGGCGTCCAGATGATCGGCGCGGATGCCGAGGCCATCGACAAGGCGGAGGACCGGATCAAGTTCCGCGACGCCATGGACAAGATCGGTCTGGAATCGGCCCGCTCGCGCATCGCCCACACCATGGAAGAGGCGATGGAAGCGCTGGAGTTCACCGGCTTGCCCGCGATCATCCGCCCCAGCTTCACCATGGGCGGCACCGGCGGCGGCATCGCCTATAATCGCGACGAGTTCATGAACATCGTTCGCGGCGGGCTGGATGCGTCACCCACCACGGAAGTCCTGATCGAGGAATCGCTTCTCGGTTGGAAAGAATATGAGATGGAGGTCGTGCGGGATCGCAACGACAACGCCATCATCATCTGCTCGATCGAAAATGTCGATCCGATGGGCGTCCATACCGGCGACTCCATCACCGTCGCGCCAGCGTTGACGCTGACCGACAAGGAATATCAGATCATGCGCAACGCGAGCATCGCGACGCTGCGTGAAATTGGCGTAGAAACAGGCGGTTCCAACGTACAGTTCGCGGTCAATCCGAAGGACGGCCGCCTGATCGTGATCGAAATGAACCCGCGCGTCTCGCGCTCGTCGGCGCTGGCGTCGAAGGCGACCGGCTTCCCCATCGCCAAGGTCGCGGCCAAGCTCGCCGTCGGCTACACGCTCGACGAGATCGAGAATGATATCACCGGCGCGACCCCGGCCTCGTTCGAGCCCACCATCGACTATGTCGTGACCAAGATCCCCCGCTTCGCCTTTGAAAAGTTCAAGGGGAGCGAGCCGCTGCTCGGCACCGCGATGAAATCGGTGGGCGAGGTAATGGCGATCGGCCGTAACATCCATGAATCGATGCAGAAGGCGCTGCGTGGCCTGGAAACCGGCCTCTGCGGCTTCGATGAGATCCAGCATCTGGTCGGCGCGCCCAAGGACGACATCGTTGCGGCGCTTGCCTCACCGACGCCCGACCGCCTGCTCGTCGCCGCGCAAGCCCTGCGCGAGGGGCTGACCGTCGCCGAGATCCACAACATCGCCAAGTTCGATCCGTGGTTCCTGGAGCGGATCAAGGAAATCATCGACGCGGAAGCCGAAGTGCTGGCGAACGGCCTGCCGCAGGATGCGGACGGCATGCGCCGCCTTAAGTCCATGGGCTTTTCCGACCAGCGCCTTGCCCATCTGGCGCTCAAGTCGGCCAATCTGCGCGGCATGGAACGCGGCATCGCACGCGGTTCGGGCCTGATCCACGAAGCGGTCAAGGCAATGACCGGCGGCGTTACCGAAGCAGAAGTGCGCAGTCTGCGTCACAAGCTCGGCGTGCGCCCGGTCTTCAAGCGCATCGACACCTGCGCTGCCGAGTTCGAGGCCAAGACGCCCTACATGTATTCGACCTACGAAGCCCCGCTCTTCGGCGAGGCGGAGAATGAGGCGCAACCCAGCGACCGTAAGAAGGTCGTGATCCTTGGCGGCGGTCCCAACCGGATCGGGCAGGGGATTGAGTTCGACTATTGCTGCGTCCACGCCTGCTTCGCGCTGTCGGACGCGGGCTTTGAGACGATCATGATCAACTGCAACCCGGAAACGGTTTCGACCGATTATGACACGTCCGACCGCCTCTACTTCGAGCCGCTGACCGCCGAGGACGTACTCGAAATCCTGAGCGTCGAAATGTCGAACGGCACCCTTGCGGGCGTCATCGTCCAGTTCGGCGGCCAGACGCCGCTCAAGCTGGCGCAGGCGCTGGAAGATGCGGGCGTGCCGATCCTCGGCACCTCGCCCGACGCGATCGACCTCGCCGAAGACCGCGAGCGCTTCGCCGCCCTCATCGACAAGCTGAAGCTGAAGCAGCCCGCTAATGGCATCGCCCGCAGCCGGGAGGAGGCGATCGCGGTCGCCAACCGCATCGGCTACCCGGTCCTGATGCGGCCGTCCTACGTCCTTGGCGGCCGCGCCATGGAGATCGTCGATGGCCAGGCACAGCTTGAGGAATATATCGCCACCGCCGTTCAGGTGTCAGGCGACTCCCCGGTGTTGATCGACCAATATCTGCGCGACGCTACCGAGGTGGACGTAGACGCACTCTGCGACGGCGAAGATGTCGTTGTGGCAGGCGTGCTCCAGCATATCGAAGAAGCGGGCGTCCACTCCGGCGATTCCGCCTGTTCCTTGCCGCCCTACAGCCTTTCCGCTGAAGTAATCGCCGAAATTGAGCGCCAAACGGACGTTCTCGCGCGTGCTTTGTCGGTTCGCGGCCTCATGAACATCCAGTTCGCGGTAAAGGACAACATTGTTTACCTAATCGAGGTAAACCCCCGCGCCAGCCGCACCGTCCCCTTCGTCGCCAAGGCAATCGGCACCCCCATCGCCAAAATCGCCAGCCGGGTGATGGCCGGAGAGATGCTTCGCGACCTCCCAAAAATCGACCGCAATTCTATAACTCATATTGCAGTTAAGGAAGCCGTCTTCCCCTTCGCCCGTTTCCCCGGCGTCGATCCGGTCCTCTCGCCCGAAATGAAAAGCACCGGCGAAGTCATGGGTATCGACAGCAATTTCGCCACAGCCTTCGCCAAAGCGCAGCTGGGCGCTGGCACCTTCCTGCCAAAGAGCGGCACGGCCTTCGTGTCCGTAAAGGACAGCGATAAGCCGGTGGTCTTGCCTGCGGTGCAGAAGCTGGCAGGATTGGGCTTCACCATCGTCGCCACTGGCGGAACTGCGCGCTATCTGGAAGAACAGGGCATCGCGGTCCAGCCGGTGAACAAGGTCGCCGAAGGCCGTCCGCACATCGTGGACAAGATCACCGATGGCGACATAGACCTGATCTTCAACACCACCGAAGGCTGGCAGTCGCTAAAGGATAGCAAGGCGATCCGCACCAGCGCGCTGCGTGCCAAGGTGGCCAGCTTCACCACGGCGGCAGCATCAGTCGCTGCGGCCGATGCGATCGAGGCTCTTCGAGGCCATGCCCTTGAAGTGCGGTCGCTCCAGTCCTATTATCCCGTGTCGCAAGCCTGATCCCCTGCACAAGGAAGCACGCTGCGGGTGGCTCCGAGTTGGAGCCGCCAAAGGGAAGTTTTGACGAAGGATTTGCAATAATGGCGACCGTCGAAAAGATGCCGATGCTGCAAATGGGCTATGACAAGCTCAATACGCAGCTCCGCGAATTGAAGGCCGAACGGCCTTTGATCGTGGACGCCATCGAGGAAGCTCGTGCCCACGGTGACTTGTCCGAAAATGCGGAATATCACGCGGCTAAGGAACGGCAGGGGCAGGTTGAAGCCACCATCGCCGATCTCGAGGACAAGCTGTCGCGCGCCCAGATCATCGATCCCAAGTCACTGTCGGGTGACAAGGTCGTGTTCGGCGCGACCGTTACCTTGCTGGATGAGGATGAAAAGCCGGTTCGCTACCAGATTGTGGGGCAGGCGGAAGCCGACGCGAAGCTTGGCATGATCAGCTACAACAGCCCGCTGGGACGCGCCCTTATCAGCCGTCAGGTCGGGGAAGAAATTGAGGTGTCGGTTCCGGCAGGCGACAAATTCTATCTGATCGACAAGATCGAATTCATCTAAGCCGGTGAAACTGCCATCGGGCCGAATGACAAATGGGATCGCGGTGATCACTTTCGCCGCCTTCCTAATATTGTCTCTGACTGGCCAGGTGGGCACCGCCGCCATCCTCGGCGGCTTCATTCCGGCCAGGATTGACGATTCTCAGCTTTTTGCAGGCGTAGTTGCTGTACCTGTGTGGCTGACGCCCCTCAGTTGCACGCTGATCCATGCGGGTTGGCTGCACATTGGTTTTAACCTGTTGATGCTGGTCTTTTGCGGGCGGCAGGTCGAGCAGGTGCTGCAAATGCGTGCGGTGCTGATCCTCTATATCGCCGGTGCCTATGGCGCGGCTTTATTGCAATGGGCGGCAGGACCCGCTTCGCCTAGCCCCATGGTTGGCGCGAGCGGCGCCATATCGGCGATTCTTGCGACCTATGCTCTACTCTATGGCCAGCGTACGGTACGGAGGATCGGCCCGTTTTCCGCCAACTTTCTGCGCGTGATTTGGCTGGCCGCTGGCTGGATCATCCTTCAACTCATGATCGGCGTCGCGTCGTCGCGTGGCGGCTTAGGCGATCTTGGTCAAATCGCCATAGCCGCTCACATCGGAGGCTTCCTTGTAGGCTTGGTGCTGACCCGTCCCTTGCTGCTCTGGCGATTTCGCAAAGGACCCCGGCCAATCGTGTGATGGTTCAGGCTGGCGGCAAATCCGGTTCCAGCAGGCGATGCAGGTGCACGATCACATAACGCATTTCGGCGTCATCAACGGTTCGCTGTGCAGCACCTCGCCACGCATTCTCAGCGGATGCATAGTCAGGAAAGACGCCCACCACATCAATTGAGTTTAAATCTTCAAATTCAAGCGTCTGAGGATCCTTGACGCGTCCGCCCATAACGAGATGGAGTTTGCTCATAATATAATCTGTCTCCCTTGGAAGGAGTGGTCACCTTAGCAACGGCTCCACTCCTGTCCAAGGCTTCGTCACGAAAGCTACCGCTTTCGAACGTTTCGGCGGTCAGCGTTTAGGTAATCGGGCTTTGAGCGCCTCGCTGACAGTGTCGATTTTGCTGGCGACGAGTGACACAAGGTCATCAGCCATGCGCGAGGCAGTTCCCGTGATATCTGCAGAAGCGGCAGCATCGCGAGCGGAAGCGGCGGTCTTGGCGGCGCTATCTTGCGCATGGTGCAGGGCGTCAGTTGCACCGGCCTTGATATTCTCCGCGCCTTGGGCGGCGGCCGCGCTCGCTGCCATGGCCGCTTCCACGACACGGCTCCCCGCAGTCATGGCAATAGCGGGAAGCGCCTTCATCGCCCTGCGGCTCTTGGGGAAAAGCCAGGCTACGACGGCTCCAGCAGCCACTGCGCCAGCGACAGCGGCGACAGGGTGCTCCTGAACGATCTCATTGGCTCGAGCCGCAACCCGCTGAGTGCGATCGCGCATATCGCTATAGGCGCCACCCGCGCGTTCGCGGCCGGTCTGGATCAGTTCAGCGGCATTTTCCCGGGCCTTTTCGGTGGAATCCCGGAATTTGCCTGTGGCAGTTCCGGCAATGTCGTTCGCTGCGTCGCGCACGCGAGTGATCTGGGCATGAATATCAGCCATGGTCAGTCTCCGCTCTTTCCGGGTTACGGTTAGTAATCCGAACGTATGTCCGTTTGAAAAGTGCCGAAATCGGATTGCGGAAAAGATAGATCAGCAGAGCCGCCCCTGTCGCTCCAACGGCAATCGGCTGCTCTTGAACCTTGGTCGATACATAGGTGCGACCATTGGTGATCCCTCTTGCCGCCTTCTCCTTGAGGTCCTGCTTCAGCCGTCCCGGCGCTATGCGAGCCTTCGCCGCGGACAGACTGGAGAGGAAGTGCGCCTTCCGCTGCTCCGCATCAATCGCGGCTTGCCGATATTTTTCGGTTCCATTCATGCCTTGATGGCCTTCCGCATACGCGAGATCCTGGCCCTTGCGAGTACCAGCAATATGGCAGCGATGAGCAACGCCACGCCGAACACCGCCAGCGCCGACCAGCCTGCTCCCAGATGGGGGCTAAGCGCCATTACGAGCCCCACCAGAAATGCGATCAGGCCCGCGAAGCTGAGCATGACGCCAACAATTGCGAAAATCGCAGCATCTCGAACACCAGCACCAGCTATGCCGACGCGCAGCTTCTGCCGCTCGATCTCCGCATCGGCATAGGCCCGACCATCCGTGTACAGCTTGGCGAACGTCGCGCGGACGCCGTCCTCCTGCTCATGCCCGGCTTCGGGCGGCTCTGCGATCAGACTAGGTTCGTCGGTCAAAAACCCCTCCGCCCCAGCTTCGGGGCTTTTGCGTGATTGATGGTACGTCGGGTTCAAGCCTTGTCGTCTGAACCCTTGGCCAACCGCATCAGGACGAAGCCGACCACCGCTGCCGCGCCGATTGCCACAGCAGGGCTTTTGCGCACGAAATCGCGCGCTTCGGTCATCAGTTGATCGACGTCCTTGCTGTCCAATGTGTCGGCAGCTCCCGCCACGGCTTCGGCTGCCTGCCGTGCATAGTCGCCATATTGCGGACCCAGCTTCGCATCGACAGTTCCGGCCGTGTCCGTGATCAGCTTGGCAAGGCTTTGCATCGCGGTGCCGGTTTTGTCCTTGGCAACGACCGCTGCGGACATGGCGGTCTTCGTCGCCTGATCCTTCAGCGGATCGATATGCGTCTTCCAGTCAACGGTGTTGAACTTGTCAGCTGCCGTCCGGGCGGCCTTCTCTGCCTGCGCCTTCAATGGTGCGATCTGCGCTGCCCAGCCATGTGACGCGGCGCCGTTGCCTGGCTTGGCGGTTGGCGCTGGCCGTGTCGCCGCTGTCTTGACAGGAGTCGGCGCGGTGGGTGTCGCTTCGTGGGTCGCAACGGGCTTTCCCTTGGCGGGCTTTGCCGGTGTAGCCTTCTTTGCGCGCTTGACGGGCGGGGTTTCCGGGGTGTCGGCCATCGTCCTATGTCTCCTCAGATTTTGTGGGGTCGCGATGCGGGCGAATGGATATCCGTCCTCAATGCTCGCGGCGGGCCACAGTTCCGTTGCCGTTACTAATTTGAGCATCGGCATTTTTCGAGTCCATGCAAGCCCTGCATTGCTAATCCTGAAGGCGCTGTCTAAGCGGGGCGCGATTTCAAGGCGCATTGCAGCATTCAGGGAGCGACCATGACCGCCATTCTCGATATCCACGCTCGTCAGATTCTCGATAGCCGGGGGAATCCGACCGTCGAAGTCGATGTCATGCTGGAAGATGGCAGCTTTGGCCGCGCGGCGGTTCCCTCTGGCGCTTCGACGGGCGCTTATGAAGCGGTCGAAAAGCGGGACGGCGACAAGAGCAAATATCTTGGCAAGGGCGTGCTGGCAGCAGTGGCCGCCGTCAATGATGAGATTGCCGAACAACTGATCGGCCTTGATGCGGAAGACCAGGCAGAGGTCGACGCGGCGATGATCGCGCTCGACGGTACGGAAAATAAGGGGCGTCTGGGCGCGAACGCCATTCTGGGTGTCAGCTTGGCCACAGCGAAGGCCGCCGCTGATGCTCGGGGCATGCCGCTCTACCGTTATGTCGGCGGCGTTTCGGCTCATGTCCTCCCCGTGCCGATGATGAACATCATCAACGGCGGCGAACATGCCGACAACCCGATCGACTTCCAGGAATTCATGATCATGCCCGTCGGCGCGGAAAGCATCGCCGATGCAGTTCGCATTGGTGCGGAAATCTTCCACACGCTCAAGAAGGGGCTTCATGACAAGGGCCTCGCCACTTCGGTAGGTGACGAAGGCGGCTTTGCACCCAACATCGCCTCCACGCGTGACGCGCTCGACTTCATCATGCTTTCTGTTGAAAAGGCAGGGTACAAGCCCGGCGATGACGTGGTGCTGGCGCTGGACTGCGCCGCAACGGAGTTCTTCAAGAACGGCAAATATGAAATTTCCGGCGAGGGCTTGTCGCTGAACCCGGTCGAAATGGCCGATTATCTGGCAGCGCTCTGTGCGGACTATCCGATCAAGTCGATCGAAGACGGCATGAGCGAGGATGATTTCGAAGGCTGGAAGGCGTTGACCGACAAGATCGGCGGCAAGGTTCAGCTGGTTGGCGACGATTTGTTCGTGACCAATCCCAAGCGTCTGGAGATGGGAATCGGCAAGGGGCTTGCCAACTCGCTGCTGGTGAAGGTGAACCAGATCGGTTCGCTCACCGAAACGTTGGCGGCAGTCGATATGGCTCACCGCGCGCGCTACACCGCTGTCATGTCGCACCGCTCCGGCGAAACCGAGGACGCGACTATCGCCGACCTCGCGGTTGCCACCAATTGCGGTCAGATCAAGACAGGATCGCTGGCCCGGTCGGATCGGCTTGCCAAATATAATCAGCTGATCCGCATCGAAGAGGAACTGGGTGACGTCGCAGTCTACGCCGGACGTTCCATCTTCCGCTAAATTCATTTCAACAACCGGCCGCAAGTTAACCAGTTTTTGCTTGCGGCCGGCTCTGGCCTGTGATTCAACTGTTCCATGGCGCACATCGCGAAGCTCCGCATGTTGTTATTTTCGGCTTTCGGGCCTGCTATTGCGGTGCTGCTGTTGCTGTTCTTTGCCGGATATGTCGTGCTTGGTTCAAATGGCGTTCTTGCGTGGGGCGATTATACCCGCCAGCTACACCGTTCGCAGGCCGAGCTTAAGTCGGTTGAGGCGCAGCGGAACGAGCTTCACAACCGCGTTGACCTGCTCAACCCGCGCCGCGTCGACCCAGACCTGAGTGACGAATTGATCCGTCGCCAACTCGGCGTGATCCACCACGACGAAGTCATCGTGCCGCTCAACTGAGCCACCACGTCGCATGGCGTTATTAGGCGGGCTGTGGCGTTGCAATCCGGGCCGGTCTGCCGCTATATCGGGCTTCCTTCCATCCATCACCAGGCAAAAGGATAAGAGCCTTGGCGAAACCAACGACGCCGCGTCCTTCGCGTGCAAAGGCAAAGGCACAAAGCCCTGCCAGCGCGGATCACAACCGGCCTCGCCCCGAAACTCCTTCGGATTACAAGGCCACGAAGGAAGAGTTGCTGGAATTCTATCGGCAGATGGTCCTCATCCGCCGCTTCGAGGAAAAGGCGGGCCAGCTTTACGGCCTGGGCCTGATCGGCGGCTTTTGTCACCTCTATATAGGCCAGGAAGCTGTAGCTGTCGGCATCCAATCCGCGCTCAAGCCTGGTAAAGACAGCGTTATCACCGGCTATCGCGACCACGGCCATATGCTCGCCTATGGGATTGATCCCAATGTTATCATGGCTGAACTGACGGGCCGTGAAGCTGGCATTTCGCGCGGCAAGGGCGGTTCGATGCACATGTTCAGCGTCGAACATAAATTTTTCGGCGGCCATGGCATCGTGGGCGCTCAGGTCTCGCTGGGGGCGGGCCTCGGCTTTGCGCATAAATATAACAACGACGGCGGCGTCTGCGTGGCCTATTTCGGCGACGGTGCTGCCAACCAGGGCAGGTCTACGAGAGCTTCAACATGGCCGAGCTGTGGAAGCTGCCGATCATCTTCGTGATCGAGAACAACCAGTACGCCATGGGCACGAGCGTCAATCGCTCCTCGGCGGAAGATCAACTCTATCGCCGTGGCGAAAGCTTCCGCATTCCGGGTATCCAGGTCAACGGCATGGATGTGCTCGCTGTGCGCGGTGCCACGGAAGAAGCGCTCAAATGGGTGCAGGGGGGCAATGGCCCGATCCTGCTTGAGATGAAGACCTATCGCTATCGCGGCCACTCCATGTCCGACCCCGCCAAATATCGCTCGCGCGAGGAAGTGCAGGCGATGCGGGACAAATCTGACCCGATCGAGGGCGCAAAGAAATATCTGACCGACGCCGGGGTGAGTGAAGACGAACTCAAGAAGATCGATCAGGACATTCGCAAGGTCGTGAGCGACGCGGCGGACTTCGCCGAAACGTCGCCCGAACCGGATATGTCCGAACTCTATACCGACGTGCTGGTGGAGCAATATTAATGGGTATCGAAATCAAGATGCCGGCGCTCTCTCCCACGATGGAGGAAGGCACGCTGGCCAAATGGCTTGTGAAGGAAGGCGACGAAGTCCGTTCTGGCGACATTCTTGCCGAAATCGAAACGGACAAGGCGACCATGGAATTTGAAGCGGTCGATGAAGGAAAGATCGGCGCGATCGTCATTCCTGAAGGCACCGAAGGGGTGAAGGTGGGCACTGTCATCGCCACGATGGCGGGCGAGGGCGGTGAAGTTGCTGCTCCCAAGGCTGAGGCGAGTGCGCCCCCGGCAAAGGCCGAAGCTGCTCCCGAAGCACCGAAGAAGGCGGAAAGCGGTACAGCCAAGCTTGCCTCGGAAGCGAAGGCCAGCGTTGCCGACCCCGCTCTTCCGGAAGGCACCGAATATGTGAAAACCACGGTTCGCGAAGCTCTCCGCGACGCCATGGCCGAAGAAATGCGCCGCGATGAGCGCGTTTTCGTGATGGGCGAAGAAGTCGCCGAATATCAGGGCGCCTACAAGGTCACGCAGGGCCTTCTCGAAGAATTTGGCGACCGACGGGTTATCGATACCCCGATCACGGAATATGGCTTTGCAGGCATTGGTGCTGGCGCAGCAATGGGCGGTCTGCGCCCCGTGGTCGAGTTCATGACGTTCAACTTCGCCATGCAGGCGATCGACCACATCATCAACTCGGCGGCCAAAACCAATTACATGTCCGGTGGGCAGATGCGCTGTCCGATCGTGTTCCGTGGCCCCAATGGTGCCGCGAGCCGTGTGGGCGCCCAGCACAGCCAGAATTATGGTCCCTGGTATGCGGCTGTCCCTGGCCTGATCGTCATCGCTCCCTATGACGCTGCCGATGCCAAGGGCTTGTTGAAAGCAGCGATCCGATCAGAAGATCCGGTCGTCTTCCTTGAAAACGAGCTCGTTTACGGCCGCAGCTTCGATGTGCCCAAGGTCGATGATTATGTTTTGCCGATCGGCAAGGCCCGCATCATGCGCGCCGGCAAGGACGTGACGTTGGTCAGCTACTCGATCGGCGTGGGCATCGCGCTGGAAGCTGCCGAACAACTGGCGGCAGACGGTGTCGATGCCGAAGTCATCGACCTGCGTACCCTCCGCCCGCTCGATACGGCAACGGTGCTGGAAAGCCTGAAAAAGACCAACCGCATCGTGGTGGTCGAGGAAGGCTGGCCTGTCTGTTCCATCGCCTCCGAAATCGCGGCGGTCGTGATGGAACAGGGCTTCGACGACTTGGACGCCCCGGTACTACGCGTGACGAACGAAGACGTGCCGCTGCCCTACGCTGCGAACCTCGAAAAGGCCGCGCTTATCGACGCGGCTCGGGTGATCGCTGCTGTTAAGAAGGTATGTTATCGATGAAGGGCGAGAGGAGCGGCATCGGGCCGCTCCTCTCCCTTCTACAGAAAATCGATCCCTTACGAATATTGATTAGGCCGATAGTCAGTCGCACATGATTGCCTAGATACCCCCGGCTGAGATCAACAGCACGCCAGTGATCGCCGCAAACGGTATCGTTGCAGCAGCCACAATCGGCAGCGCGTTCCCTGCCTGGTTGTGATAAAGCCGCATTAAAATGAACAGCGTGCGCTTAATTCTGTCCCTCATATTACCTCCCCCCATGCTCATCGGCCCACCCGACCGGGTGACGTGCTGCTTGAAATGATGAAGTATCCATATTCGAGAACTGATTAAAATGCCGATAAACTCTAGCGGCCGGTATATGCTTCATGAATGACCAGGCAGAAGATCGGCCCTCGGTATTAGCTGCATTACTTAGCTCCTATGCGGGGCGCGACAACCCGCGCCACCGCTTGCTATGGGCTTTGGACGCACGTCTTGGTCGTGTCGTGGCTACCACGACAGAAGCGATGATCGGTCAGTTGCGGCTTGCATGGTGGCAGGAAGCGTTGACCGATGCAGTGGGCATGAAGGGCAGGGGTGATCCGCTGGTCGATGCGTTGCGCGCGGCTGGCGAAGCTCCACCGGCAGGCTTGACAGCATGGCTTGATGGCTGGGAAGCGCTCATCGCCGACGATGATCTGGATGCTTATGCGATCGGAAGAGGGGGAGGGCTGTTCCAATCGCTCACGGGTGAAGCAGAAGTCCCGGATTGGCTGATCCAGGCAGGGGCCGCATGGGCACTGTGGGATTTTTCAGGCCATGTCAGCAGCCCTAATCTCGCCGCCAAGGCGATCAATCTTGCTCGGCACAAGCTTTTTTCATGCGATCCGCTCTGGCCCGTATCATGGCGGCCAATGCGGATTGCCTATGGCTTGGCGCAAGGGGACATCAGGCGGGGTAAGGCCGCTCCTAACCGGTTGACTCCCGGCCTATATCTTCGGCTATTGCGCGTCGCGTTTAGTGCGCGTTGAGGGGGAATTTCGTGGGACGTATCATGGCTGGCGCCGGGGCTGCGCTGCTTCTTGTGGCGGCAGGGCTTTTCTGGTGGCAAGGGCGCGCGGCCAGCAGCGCTGCGCCGGAGGCCATAATCGCTCCACCGCCGCCGCCTGCGATAGACGCATTGCCAGAGGGAAATCCCGACGCCGTTGGCAAGGCACCTCCCTCACCCGGAGAGGCTAGTCCGCAAAGCCGCGAGCAAAAGCGCTTCGGCCGCTATGATCGGAACCGTGACGGCTTTATCACCCGGATCGAGATGCTGGGCAGCCGGGTCAAAGCGTTCAAGGCGCTCGACAAGGACAAGGACAACCTCCTTTCCTTCGAGGAATGGGCAGTCGCCACATCGGATCGGTTTGCCAGCGCTGACGCTAATGCGGACGGGAAGCTGACCCCTGCTGAATTTGCAACGACCGCGCCCAAGCGAACGGCGAAACCGAAATGCCGTTGCTGAACAAGAGGGCGCTTAGTTCATTTCAAACTGACTAAACCACTGCGACAAGGAAGCACGGGCGCGAGCAGTATAAGCCTCCTTGCGTTGTTTCTTCTTCACATCGTCCAGCGTCGGGAAAAGCCCGAAATTCACGTTCATCGGCTGATAGTCCGCCGTCGCGATATTGCCCGTGACGTGACCCAGCAATGCCCCAAGGGCCGTATCCCCAGGCGGCGGGGGCATGTGCTGGCCAAGCAGTTCGGCAGCGGCGAAACGGCCGGCCAGCAGGCCTATGGCCGCACTTTCCACATATCCTTCGCACCCGGTCATCTGACCAGCGAAGCGGATGTGCGGCGCGTTTTTCAGGCGCAGGGTTGCGTCCAGCAGTTTGGGGCTCTGGATGAAGGTGTTGCGGTGTAGCCCGCCCAGTCGCGCAAACTCGGCCTTCTCTAGTCCGGGAATGGTGCGGAACAGGTCAACCTGCGCACCATGCTTGAGCTTTGTCTGGAACCCAACCATGTTCCACAGCGTGCCCGACGCATTGTCCTGCCTCAGTTGGACGACGGCATAGGGCCAGCGGCCGGTGCGCGGATCGTCTAGCCCCATTGGCTTCATCGGGCCGTGCCGCAACGTTTCGGGGCCTCGGGACGCCATCACCTCGATCGGCATGCAGCCTTCGAAATAGGGCGTGTTCGTTTCCCACTCCTTGAACTCAGTTTTTTCGCCGTCGAGCAGCCCCTGCACAAATACCTGATATTGGTCCTTCGTCATCGGGCAGTTGATATAATCCTTGCCCTCGCCACCGCCGGGGCCGATTTTGTCCCAGCGGTTGGCCATCCAGCATTTGTTCATATCGATGCTGTCGAAATGTACCACTGGCGCAATCGCGTCGAAGAACGCAAGATGATCCATGCCCGCAGCGGAGCCTATACTCTCCGCGAGCGCTGGTGCGGTCAGCGGCCCGGTGGCGACGATGGTCATCCCTTCGCGAGGCAACTGATCGATGCGCTCCCGCACGATCTCAACATTGGGATGATCGGACAGGGCGCGGGTGACGCCATCGGAAAACACGTTTCGGTCGACGGCCAGGGCCGATCCGGCGGGGACCTTTGCGGGTTCGGCCTGCGCCATGATGAGCGAATCCAGCCGTCGCATTTCCTGATGGAGCAGGCCGACGGCGTTTTTGTCCGCATCGTCCGACCGGAAACTGTTGGAGCAGACCAGTTCGGCAAGGCCGTCCGTCTGGTGCGCCGGGGTCATGTCGCCAGCCCCCCGCATTTCCGACAGGCGCACCTTCACACCAGCCTGCGCCAACTGCCAGGCCGCTTCCGACCCGGCCAGCCCGCCACCGATAATATGCACCCGATGATCTGTCGCTTCGTCCATTTGTCCGTCCATGCGTTGGTGGCTGGCGTTTAGGTCAATTGGCGGCAAAAGGAGAGCGCAAAATGATCGACCATATCGGCATCGCCGTGAGTGACCCGGGACGGTCGCGCGACTTTTACGACGAACTGCTTGGCGCGATTGGGCTGCGGCGTTTGGTGACCATCCCGGCGGCGGATAATGAGCGCGGCGGTGAGACGCACGGCTATGGCCGGGACGACGCCTTCTTCTGGATCGGCGACAATGAAAGGGTGGGTGAGGGCACCCATGTCGCCTTTCGCGTCGAAAACCGGGCGCAGGTTCATGCCTTTCACGCAGCGGGCCTGCGTGCCGGTGGGCGGGACCATGGCGCGCCGGGGCTCAGGCCGCATTACGGGCCAAGCTATTACGCTGCCTTCATCCTGGACCCTGACGGCATCAACGTGGAAGCCGTTTGTCACGCGGAGGTCGATTTGAGCGCCGCCGAGCATAAATCTTAAACCTGTCGCAGGCAGCGCTCGCGGCGGCGAGCCGCTGCCTGCATTCTATCGATCAGCCCGCTGCAACACTGTTCGCGGCCGACAATACAGCCTGAACCGAGGCGGTCGCGATGTCCGTATCGGTGCCGATGCCGAAGACCGTGCGGCCATTGGGCGTGCGGCATTCGACGTAGGCGGCGGCGGCGACGTCGGTCCCAGCCCCGATTGCATGTTCGCTATAGTCGGCGACATCCAGATCGACGCCGAGGTCATCGCGCAGCGCCGCCAGCACCGAGGAGATGAGGCCGTTGCCACGCCCGGAAATGGAGCGTTCGCCGCCCTTATGCGCGATCTTGCCGGTGAAGATGCGGTCGCCCGCATGGCCGGTCTCATTATAGTCGATCAGCGTGTAGGGTTGGTCACCGGAGAGGCGGTAATGATCTTCGAAGGCGGCCCAGATATCGGCTGCGTTCAGCTCGCGGCTGGTCTGATCAGCCAGCGCCTGAACGACGCGGGAGAAGTCGGCCTGCATGCGCTTGGGCAGCTTCAGCCCCTTGTCCTGCTGGAGCACCCAGGCGACGCCGCCCTTGCCGGACTGCGAGTTGACGCGGATCACGGCTTCATAGTCGCGGCCCAGATCCTTGGGATCGATCGGCAGATAGGGGACGTCCCAAATCCGGTCGTTGCGCGTTTCCTGAACGGCGAAGCCCTTCTTGATCGCATCCTGATGCGAGCCGGAAAAGGCGGTGAACACCAGCTCGCCCGCATAGGGGTGACGCGGGTGGACCGGCAGCTGGTTGCAATATTCGACGGTCTGGATGACCTCGTCGATATCCGAGAAATCGAGCCCCGGATTGACGCCCTGCGTGTACATGTTGAGCGCGACGGTCACGAGGTCGCAGTTGCCGGTCCGCTCGCCATTGCCGAACAGACAGCCTTCGACGCGGTCCGCGCCCGCCATCAGGCCCAGCTCGGCCGCAGCGACGCCGGTGCCGCGGTCATTATGGGTGTGCAGCGAGATCACCACGCTATCGCGCTTCGAAATGTTGCGGCAGATCCATTCAATCTGGTCGGCATAGATGTTGGGCGTCGCAGCCTCGACCGTGGCGGGCAGGTTCAGGATCAGCGGACGATCCGCCGTGGGCTGGAGAATCTCCATCACCGCTTCACAGCATTCCAGGCTGAAATCCAGCTCGGCGGTTGAGAAGGTTTCGGGCGAATATTCGAAATGCCAGTCGGTGTTCGGCTGCTTCGCTGCATTGTCGCGCAGCAGCTTGGCCGCGTTGATCGCGATATCCTTAATCTGCGGCCGGTCCATCTGGAACACGATGTTACGCCAGGCGGGTGACACGGCGTTATAGACGTGGACGATCGCCTGCTTCGCACCGCGCAGGGATTCGAAGGTCGTGGCGATCAGGTCATCGCGGGCCTGCGTCAGCACCTGCGGGAACACGTCATCGGGGATCGCGCCGTCGCGGACCAGGCCGGAGATGAAGTCGAACTCGGTCGCGCCCGCCGAGGGAAAGCCGACCTCGATCTCCTTGACGCCGACCCGGACCAGCAAGTCGAAGAAGCGGCGCTTCTTTTCCGCGTTCATCGGGTCGATCAGCGACTGATTGCCGTCGCGCATGTCGGTCGAGAGCCAGCGCGGGGGCGAGGTGATGACGGCGCTCGGCCACCGGCGGTTGGGCAGGTCCACTTGCGGGAAGGGACGGTATTTCTGCGAAGGGTCGGTCAGCATCATGGGAAGCTACTTCTTTGCAAACGGGCGGCCCCTATTTGAAACAAAGGCGCGGCCTGCCCGGTGGAACGACTATCTGCTTGGATATGCCCTTAGGCGGATTGCTGCGTCATTCAAGCGAAGAGCAGCAGAAAAGCCACGCCTAAGGGCGTGTAAGTCGTAGCAGGGGAAGAAGCGCGCGCTGCATGATGTACCTGCCTTAACCGTTTTCGTGGCTCCGCGTCCAGCTTTTGTTGTGGAAGGCGTTTGGAAGAAGGTTCATTTACCTCTTCATCACAATGATCCATCCCATCGCGAGGCCCTCATGTCCCTGACCAACCTCCTTATACCGACCTACAGCCAGATGCTGAAAACCCTCTCTGGCTGGCTCGACAAGGCTGAAAGGCAAATGGGGGGCGATGCGGCCAACGCGCTTCTGTCCGCGCGGCTTGCTCCCGATATGTTTCCGCTGTCCACCCAAATCCGGTTCGCTTGTGTGCAAGCTGGGGAAGGCGTGTTTCGGCTAAAGGGAGAGGCGTTTCCCTTATCGATCCAGGCTCTTCTGGACGAGGGCCGGAACGCGGAGGAAAATCCCGGCTCGATCGCCAGCGCAAAGGCCAGAATTGAAGAAACGCTCGCCCTGTTGGACGATCTCGCTCCCGATGCGCTTGATACCGACCCGCAAAGCCCGATTGAGCATGCATTGCCGATGGGCATCATTTTCGACCTCACGGCCGAGCAATATGCTCGCGACTGGACGTTGCCCCAATTCTACTTCCACGTCATGACCGCCTACGCAATCTTGCGCAACCAGGGGGTAGAGTTGGGCAAGGCGGATTATATCGCGCATATGTTCCCATATATACGGCCGGGAACAATGCCGACCGGCTAAAGCCCATAGTCACGCGGGGCGGCTACGCCGGTCCCAAGTCGGATAGGATTATTCCGGGAACGGCCCGGGTGATGACGGCTCATCACCCGGACCTGACAGCTTACTTCTGAAAAGCGGCGACGATCTTCAGTTCCACATTATCGCCGACCATCGGGACGCCGTAACCCATATTGAAGTCGCTCCGTTTGACCGTTGTGGTCGCGACGAACCCTATATTTTCCTTGCCGCCTGCCATGGCCGGAGCCTTGCCCGCGCCGTAGAAGTCAGCATCGAGCGTCACCGGCTTGGTGACACCCTTGATCGTAAGATTTCCGGTGATTTCTGCGCTGGTCGCGCCATCGGGCTTCACGCTCGTGGAGACGAATGTCGCCTTTGGAAATTTGGCGGCATCGAAAAAGTCTGCCTTCATCAGATGTTCGTCCAGCGCGGTGATGCCGGTGCGGACATTGGCGATGGGGACTTCGATCGAGACCTTGGCAGCGGCCACATTTTTGGGGTCCAGAGCCAATGTGCCGACCGGGCCAGAGATGATGCCGAAATTGTTGGAGAAGCCCATATGGTCATAGGCGAAGGCGACCTGGGTGTGACCCGGATCAACCTGATAGGTGCCGCCGGTTACGCGGGCCGGGTCCCTTGCGCCGGGCGCGGCGGGCATCTGCTGGGCGATGACGGCGCCGCCGGTCAGGGCGGCAAGGGCAGCGGCGGAAATCAGGAATTTGCGCATGGATGGGTTCTCCAGAAGCGGTCAAGGGACGCGCTACCATAGCGGCGTCCCTTGATTGTTCCAGAGGCGTAGCCGGAAACGGAGAGTTACCGGATTGAAATTCTGGGCTTCGCGCCTGTTCCGTCATCCCAGCGCAAGCTGGGATCTCAGCAGAAGGCGCGCAACGAGGCCCGAGACCCCAGCTTTCGCTGGGGTGACGAAGCTGGAGCTTCAGTTCTTTTCCTTGTCCACCAGCTTGTTCGCGCCGATCCAGGGCATCATGGCGCGCAGCTTCGCGCCGGTTTCCTCGATCGGGTGACGCTGGGCGGCGATGCGGCTGGCCTTCAGTTCAGGCTGGCCGGCGCGATTGTCGAGCACGAAGTCCTTCACGAAGCGGCCCGACTGGATGTCGGCGAGGACGCGCTTCATTTCCTTCTTCGTTTCTTCGGTGATGATGCGCGGGCCGGTCTTGATGTCGCCATATTCGGCGGTGTTCGAGATCGAATAGCGCATGTTGGCGATGCCGCCTTCATACATCAGATCGACGATCAGCTTCAGTTCGTGGAGGCACTCGAAATAGGCCATTTCCGGCGCGTAGCCAGCTTCCACCAGCGTTTCGAAGCCCGCCTGGACCAGCGCGGTCGCGCCGCCGCACAGCACGGCCTGCTCGCCGAACAGGTCGGTTTCGCACTCTTCGCGGAAGTTGGTTTCGATGATGCCCGAACGGCCGCCGCCGACGCCGCTGGCGTAGGACAGGGCGATGTCATGGGCGTTGCCGGTCGCGTCCTGCGCGATGGCGATCAGGCAGGGGACGCCGCCGCCGCGCTGATATTCGCTGCGGACGGTGTGGCCGGGGCCCTTGGGCGCGATCATGATCACGTCCACGTCCTTGCGCGGTTCGATCAGGCCGAAATGCACATTGAGGCCGTGGGCGAAGGCGAGCGCGGCGCCGGGCTTCAGGTTGGCGTGAATGTCGTCGGCGTAGATGGCGGCCTGATGCTCGTCGGGGGCGAGGATCATGAGGACGTCGGCCCATGCGGCGGCTTCGGCGTTCGGCAGGACTTTAAAGCCTGCGCCTTCCGCCTTCTTGGCGCTCGCCGAGCCGGGGCGGAGCGCAATGGCGACTTCGGCAACGCCGCTGTCGCGCAGGTTCTGGGCGTGGGCGTGACCCTGCGAGCCGTAGCCGAGGATGGCGACCTTCTTGCCCTTGATGAGGCCGATGTCGGCGTCGCGATCGTAATAAACCTTCATGTTTCCAATTCCCTCAACCGTGCCATTGTCCTCGCCCCGGCACGGGGAGAGGATACGAAATCTCGGCTCGGCGAAGCCGGGCCTAGATGAAGTTGGAGAGGGGCTTTTCGCCACAGTGAGGGCGCTGCCCCTCTCCAGCTGCGACTAGGCGGCAAAGCCACCAAGTCTCGCTTCCTCTCCCCTGAAGGAGAGAGGATATTCAGTTCAGTTCGGCTCCTTGCCGCGGATCAGGCCGACGACGCCGGTGCGGCCGACTTCGACCAGGCCGATCTGACGCATCAGGCCCACGAAATTGTCGATCTTGTCAGTCGTGCCGGTGATCTCGAAGATGAAGCTTTCGATCGTCGTATCCACCACCTTGGCTCGGAACACGTCGGCAAGGCGCAGCGCCTCGATCCGGTCTTCGCCGGTGCCGGTGACCTTCACCAGCGCCAGTTCACGCTCGACGAAGGGGCCGTTGGCGGTCAGGTCCGTCACCTTGTGAACGGGCACCAACCGATCCAGCTGGGCGATAATCTGGTCGATCACCTTGGGTGGGCCGTTGGTGACGATTGTGATGCGGCTGATCGCATGATCATGCGTGATGTCCGCCACCGTCAAGCTGTCGATATTATATCCGCGCGCGGTGAAAAGCCCCGCGATGCGAGCAAGGATACCCGCCTCGTTGGTGACCGTCAGCGACAGGACGTGCCGCTCGCTATATTCTTCCTGAATGTGCATCAGATGCTTGTCCCGTTGTCCGGTTCTTTTTCGCGCTCATGGCGCTCGGAAATCATGCCAGTAAAGGCGTAGTGCCAGCTGCCATCGTCGCGATGAGCGATGCGAACCGGAAATCCGGCTATCGCATCGAACATGCGGCTCAGATGTTCACCCACATAGCGCGGGCTGATCAACAGGCGGCCTATCCGGCGTTCGTGAAAATCGAAGCCCTCATCCAGATGAACTTCCCAATCTTCATTCTCCGGATCGCTATGATCCACGGTCCAGCCTTTCAGCTCGGCCGTGCCGCTTATCCGTTCGAAGTCAAAGGGTTCGCTCACATGGATGCGGAGCTTCAGATGCCCAGTCACGCCATAACCCTCACACCAAAGCCTTTGCCTCGTCCGACATGATACCAGCGACCTGGCTGGGGTCGAGCAGCATGTCGGTATGCGCCGCGCCCGACGGGATCATCGGGAAGCAGTTGGAAAGCTTCGCCACGCGGCAGTCCACGATGACAGGGCCGGGTGTGTCGATCATCTGACGAATGCCTGCCGCCAGCTCCTGCGGCTCTTCGATGCGGATGCCGGTCCAACCATAAGCTTCGGCCAGCTTCACGAAGTCCGGCAGGCTGTCCGAATAGCTGTTGGAATAACGGCTTTCATAGGTCAGTTCCTGCCACTGGCGAACCATGCCCATATATTCGTTATTGAGGATCAGCACCTTGACGGGCAGCCGATATTGGCTCGCGGTTCCCATCTCCTGAATGTTCATCTGGATCGAGGCATCACCCGCGACGCAGACGACCAGGCTGTCGGGATTGCCGACCTGCGCGCCGATCGCGGCAGGGAAGCCATAGCCCATGGTGCCGAGACCGCCTGAGGTCAGCCACTTGTTCGGTTCTTCAAAACCGAAATGCTGCGCAGCCCACATCTGGTGCTGGCCGACTTCGGTCGTGATGATGACGTCATTGGCAGACTTGGAAGCCCGGTAGAGCTCCGCGATCGCCTCCTGCGGCATGATCTCTTCGCGGCTCTCCGGATAGGCCAGGCTGTTGCGCGCGCGCCAGCCTTCGATCCTGGCCCACCACTCGCTGAGGTTCACAGCCTTGTGACCATGGGTTTTCCACGCAGCGATCATGTCCGTCAGCGCGTTGCCGACGTCAGCAATAACCGGAAGATCGATCTCGACCGTCTTGTTGATCGAGCTGCGGTCGATGTCGATGTGGATCTTCTTGCTGTTCGGCGCAAAGGCATCGAGACGGCCGGTGACGCGATCGTCAAATCGCGCACCGATGCAGACGATCAGGTCCGCCTTGTTCATCGCCCAATTGGCTTCATAAGTGCCGTGCATGCCCAGCATGCCCAGCCATTGCGGCGAGGAAGCGGGGAAGGCGCCGAGACCCATCAAGGTCGAGGTGACAGGTGCACCAGTCAGCTCCGCCAGCTCACGCAGTAAAATCGAAGCCTTGGGACCTGAATTGATGACCCCGCCGCCAGTGTAGAAGACCGGCCGCTCTGCCTTGGCCAGCATTTCGACGGCCTGAGCGATTGCAGACGCATCCGCCTTGGTTTGCGGCTTGTAACTGGCATGCTCAAAGCCAAGCGGACGGGAATAGGGCGCGGTGGCGACCTGCACGTCCTTGGGAATATCGACGACAACCGGGCCGGGGCGGCCCGTGGTGGCGATATGAAAGGCTTCGTGGATGACGCTCGCCAGCTTGGCGGGCTTCTTCACCAGATAATTATGCTTTGAACAATGGCGCGTGATGCCGACCGTGTCAGCTTCCTGGAAGGCGTCAGTGCCGATCAGCGGCGTGCCGACCTGCCCGGTGATGACGACCATCGGGATGGAATCCATCAGCGCATCGGTGATGCCGGTGACCGCATTGGTGGCGCCGGGGCCGGAGGTGACGAGCACGACGCCGGGCTTACCGGTCGAACGTGCATAGCCTTCCGCCATATGGGTCGCGCCCTGTTCGTGGCGGACAAGGACGTGGCGGATCTTGGGATGATCGAAAAGTGCGTCATAAATGGGTAGCACCGCGCCGCCCGGATAACCGAACACGACCTCGACCCCCAGGTCGATCAGGCACTCAACCAAAATGTCCGCGCCGCTCTTTTCGGCCACGATGAAATCCTTCCACTGGATGCAGGTTGCGCCCTCTGCTCCAGATGAGGAGCGAAGGCAAGGTGGGTGCCTCTATTAGACATAAAATGGCTAGTCAATAGCTATTCACGTAATTTAATTACGATTTTAGATGCTGAATTGTCATCAACAGGGCGTGTCTCCCTCAGCCAACTGGCTGGGGGCTGCCGCGAAAACCAGGTATATTGGCGTTTGGCATATTGCCGGGTCGCAATCCGGCCGCGCTCCAGCATCATCTCGCGGTCTATATCACCGGCAAGCCAGCTCGCAATTTCAGGCACACCGATAGCGCGCATGACAGGAAGATCGGGCGAGAGGTTGCGTGCGAGCAGGGCCTCTACTTCGGCTACGGCGCCACCCTCTACCATCTGCTCGAAGCGTCGGTCGCAACGTGCGATCAACCAATCGCGCGGGGGCAGCAGAATGAGTGGTGAAAGGCGGATCTGTTCGCCGATGCCTCCGACCTTTCGTTGCTGCCAATAGGCGAGCGGCTGTCTTGTCGAGCGCACCACTTCCAATGCACGGGCTACCCTTGTGCTATCGGTAGGCGCCAGCCGCGCGGCAGCTGCCGGGTCCTCGATTGACAATGCGGCATGGGCGTCCGCAACGGGCATGGCGCGGACAGCGGAACGAATGGCGGGATCGATGTCCGGCACCGGAGCGATACCATCAAGCAATGTGCGCAGGTAAAGCCCCGTGCCACCGACCAGGATGGGCAGGCGTCCTTCCGCATGCGCCTTGCCGATCTCTTCGCGTGCTTCCGTCGCCCAGCGCGCAGCCGTACAGGCCTCCGCCCCGTCGATATGGCCGAAAAGGCGGTGCGGGATGTCACCCATTTCCTCCATACTCGGGCGCGCGGAAAGGATCTGGAGATCGGCATATACCTGGCTGGCGTCGGCATTGATGACGACGCCATTGGCCGCTTGAGCCAGCCGGAACGCCAGCGCGCTCTTGCCGCTGGCGGTAGGCCCGGCAATAAGCGCGACGCGGGGGCGGGATTCGCCCATAGATGTTTCAGGAGTGTCCATGTTCGTCGCAACCTTAGTGGCAAGTGCGGCCTTGAGTCAGCGGGATATTGAAGATGCCGTGGCTCGGCTGGCGACGGCTGGCTGCGCGCCGGTGGATAGCAAGTGGCTGGATGAGGGCAAGGCTGCCGATATCTTCTTCGGTGGTGATGCTGTGTTGGCCCGGGCGGCGCTAACCGGGATCGGCGACAGGATCGATGTCATCGTTCAGCTTGCCGAGGGTCGCGAGAAGAAGCTGCTGATCGCGGACATGGACTCCACGATGATCACGGTCGAGTGCATCGACGAACTCGCCGATTATGCGGGCATCAAGCCGCAGATCGCCGATATCACCGAGCGAGCGATGCGTGGCGAGCTCGATTTTGCAGGCGCGCTGCATGAGCGCGTCGCCTTGCTCAAGGGCCTCGCCGATGAAGCGATCGACCGATGCCGGACAGAGCGCGTGAGGATCATGCCGGGCGCGGGAGCACTTGTCCGTACAATGAAGGCGAGGGGGGCTGAAACCCTCCTTGTATCCGGCGGTTTCACCCGCTTCACCGGACCCGTGGCCGAGGAAATCGGGTTTGATCGTGCGGTGGCGAATGTTCTTGAGATTGCTGATGGAGCGCTGGTTGGCACGGTAACGCTGCCGATCGTCGATGCCTCGCGCAAGCGTGCGGAACTGGAAGCTGCGATCGAAGCAGGCATTGATCGGGCATTGACGCTCGCGGTGGGTGACGGCGCCAACGACATACCTATGATTCAGGGCGCGGGTCTTGGCGTTGCCTATCATGCCAAGCCCAAAACGCGGGAAGCAGCCGCTGCGGAGATCGTCCATGGCGATCTCTCAGTACTTCTGTATGCGCAGGGCATCTCTTCGGCAGAATGGGTCCAGGCGTAGTCGCTCTCCGACAGCGGTTGGGATGGCATCTGAGGTCAGATACGAACAAGCATCCACAGCGCCATCGCAACCATCATGATGTTTTCCGTCAGGGAGACGAACCCCAACGGTACGTTGCTGCCGCCGCCGACGCACGCGCATTTCAGTTCCCGCTTGTCGATATAGACGGCCTTGAACACTGATACCGCGCCGATGCCGCCAATGAACAGCGCGACGGGGATGGAAAGCCAAGGCAGAATGCCGGTCAACATCAGCACGCCTGCGCCAAGCTCCAGAAACGGATAAGCCTTCCCATAAGGCACATATTGGCGGGCAAGCAGGTCGTAGTTCAGGAACATGGTGGCGAACCGGTCCACATCCTGCAGCTTCAGCATCGCGAGCAGCATCATCGTGACAGCAATGAAACTTTCGACGGTCATGACACTGATCAGCGGGATCGCGGTCAGCCAACTGATCGCGAGCGCCAACAGCGCGCCGACCCCAAAGACAGCGAGGACTGGGACATAGCTGGGGGCTGACGGATCAGCGACGGCCAAGCCAAAGAACCGGCGGAGATCGTCATGGCCACCGACCCGTTCGCCATCGATGAAGATTTGCGGCGTCGTCTTGACGTCATGCGCCTGTTTGAACGCCTCCGTTTCTTCGCGGCTCGTGAGCCAGTGATCCTCCACGTCGTAACCCCTGTGCCGCAATAACGAGCGCGCCTTGAGGCCATAGGGGCAAACATGGCCGGGCATCACCATCCGATAGAGGACAGCCGTTCGCGGCAAGGCGGTCGTTGCTGTTGCGCTCGTCATCTCATCGCTTTCTCTTGGACACTATCATTCTGCGCCCCATATGGGTTCCGTACCATGGTCCGGAGTCAAGCATGGCGATGACAATTTCTGGTCTGGCGCGCGCTGGTGGCGTGGGCGTGGAGACCGTGCGCTTCTATCAGCGGCGCGGATTACTGGAGACGCCGGATCGGGACGGCAGCGGACTGACGCGCGGCGTCCGTCGTTATGATGATCAGGATGTGCGACGTTTGAAGTTCATACGCTCGGCGCAGGCGGCGGGGTTCACGCTGGACCAGATTGGCGAGCTTCTGCGACTGGATGCCGGACAAGACAGGGCGCGTGCCAGGGAACTGGCGGCGGGGCAATTAGCTGCACTGGACGTGAAGATCGCCGAACTCCAGGCGGCGCGCGATTCGCTAAGGCGGCTCGCCAGTGCATGTCACGCATCCGATGAGGGGCCTTGTCCCATCATCTCGGCTTTCGAGGGATAGTTCTTCACCGGAACGGCTGTCAGAACCCGGCCATCAACCCGTCGATCGCCCCTTGCAGAATGTAGCTCGCGGCCAGCTTGTCGACCAACTCGCCCCGCCGCGCACGGCTCGCATCTGCTTCCAGCAAGGTGCGCGTAACCGCCTGCGTCGACCAGCGTTCGTCCCACAACAAAATCGGCAAATTCAGATCCGCGATATTGCGGGCAAAGGCACGGCTTGCCTGGCTGCGCGGACTCTCGCTGCCATCGAGATTGAGTGGGAGGCCGATGACGACGCCCTTCACCTGCTGCTGCTCCATGAAAGCGGCGAGCGCGACCTTGTCCTTGCTGAACTTCCCACGTGCCACCGTGTGCGCCGGACTCGCGATGGACCAACCCGCGTCGCACAAGGCAAGCCCGATCGTTTTCGTGCCGACATCCATGCCGAGCAGGCGGCCGCCGTACGGCAGTACCTCGCGGAAGGCCGCGCGGTCGGTGGTGAGCAGCGTGCTCATCTCTTCAGGAAACTCGCCAGCCGCTGGCGCGCATCTTCCCGGACATCACCCCAGAACAAGCCATAGTCATAGACGTGATAATTATTGCCCGGCAGCGTGAACGGCCCCATGTCCACCGGCTCCCCGATCATCAATATGCCGCTCGCGTCGCACCGTGCTGGAACTACGCCCTTCAGCAGGCGCGGCGCTTTGCTTTCATCCCGGCTGTCGATCGTACCCAGATTGGCACTCGCCGGAGCGGCCCCGTTGAAAGTGCCGATGATGGGATTGGTGCAGAGCATATGCGTTCCCTTGCGAGGGCGGCCCGTAAAACCGCGCAAGCGCTCGAAACTTTCCACCATCGGAGCCGGATCAGCAGGCTCGGCATAGCTTTGCCAGCTGACAATGCACTGAGCCTGATCGCGCCGCGCGCATGCGGGCAGGCCGAGGGCGGGCAAATCCGCCTCCACGGATACCGGCCAGCCAACGGCATAAACGGCCACGATGCGGGAAGCGACAGGCGTCCCCGCAACCTGATCGCGCAGCAACTGGAGCAGGTGGCGCGACCCTTGGCTGTGCCCTGCAAGGATCAGCGGACCTGTCGGGTTCGCCTTCAGAAACGCCGCAAAGGCCAGGCGCACATCGCGATAGGCGGCCGCCAGAGCCTGTTCGCCAGCAGGCTTGTCGGTTAGGAATGCGCCATAATTGGCCTGCCGATAGCGGGGCACCCAGACATCGCCGATCGCGTTGAAGGCGCTCGCCTGTCCCTGCACGAAACGACGGGCAGTCGTCAGCGCATCCTTGTCGTCCAGCCGCATGTTCCAATGCGCGCCGCCGAAAGCGGTGATGTAGGAGGTCGGATGGATGAAGAAGACAGCCGCCTTTTGGGTGACCGCTTCATCCTTCTGTCCGGCGGGTTTCCACAAAGCCGGATTGCCTTGCGCGATGTCTGGCCGGGCGATCCACATCTTGGGATTATCATAGGCATTGGCCGGAAGCGGGGCGATCGGGGTAAAGGCTTCTCGCGGCACCATGACCGTGCGGATCAGCTGCATCCCCCAGATGCGGTAAACCAGCAATGCCGCAAGGACCAGCACGATAAGGCTGGCGACGACATAGAGGAACTTGCGGGCCAATGCTTTGCTCTCCGCCGATCGCCAGGACCCCCATGGCCTGCGTCGAACGGCGCCTGTCTGGCGCAGGCACCCCTCATGCGCAAGTGCGGACTTGAAGCGGACGTGAGCGGGTGGTAGCGGCGGCCCATGTCGATAGACCTTCAGACCGTAAAGAAGATTGCCAGCCTTTCGCGCATTTCGGTGACCGAAGCCGAAGCCGAGGCGATGGTGCCTGAACTCAACAACATCCTCGGCTGGGTGGAACAGTTGGGCGAGGTGGATGTGACCGGCGTCGAGCCGATGACCGCCGTCATCCCCAACAAGCTGCGCCTGCGTGAGGACGCCGTGACCGACGGCAATGTTCGCGACAAGGTGCTGGCGAATGCTCCGCAAGCCGAACATGGCTTCTTCGCCGTGCCCAAAGTCATTGAATAACATCTGTTATTCCGTTCGCCCTGCGCTTGTCGAAGGGCTCTACTTCTCTTCAAGAAAGGACTGGGCTTCGAAAGGCTCAGTCCGACCGGGGAAAGAGTTTGACTGATCTTACCGATCTTACAGTAGCCGAAATCCGCGACGGTTTCCGCGCGGGCGACTTCTCCGCGCGCGAAGTGGCCGAAGCGTTCAACGCCAATGTCGCTGCGGCCAAGGCACTGAACGCCTTCATCGTGGAAACGCCGGAAAAGGCGCTGGCATCCGCCGATGCCGCCGACAAGGCAAAGGCTGCGGGCGAAGCGCTCAAGCCGCTGTCGGGCGTGCCGATCGGCATGAAGGACCTGTTCTGCACCGAAGGCGTGCAGACGACCGCCGCCAGCCACATGCTGGAAGGGTTCAAGCCGACCTATGAATCCACCGTCTCCCAAAAGCTGTGGGATGCGGGCGCGGGGATGCTGGGCAAGCTCAACCTCGACCAGTTCGCCATGGGTTCATCCAACGAGACCAGCTATTTCGGCAATGTGATCTCGCCCTGGCGGCGGGGCGGCGGCGACAATGCCGCGCTGGCGCCAGGTGGATCGTCAGGCGGCTCCTCGGCGGCGATCTCCGCGCGGCTGTGCCCGGCGGCGACCGGCACAGATACAGGCGGGTCGATCCGTCAGCCTGCCGCCTTCACCGGCATCAGCGGTATCAAGCCGACCTATGGCCGTTGTTCGCGCTGGGGCATCGTGGCCTTTGCCTCCTCACTGGATCAGGCCGGGCCGATGGCGCGGACGGTGCGCGACAATGCGATCCTGCTGGAAACGATGGCGGGCTTCGATCCCAAGGATTCGACCTCGCTCGATCTGGCCGTGCCGCAGTGGGAAGCCAACCTCACGAGCAGTCTCAAGGGCAAGAAGGTCGGCATCCCCAAGGAATATCGCCCCGATGGCCTGAATGCGGAAATCTCCGCCATGTGGGATCTGGGCATCGAGTGGCTAAAGGACGCAGGCGCCGAGGTCGTGGAGGTATCGCTTCCCCACACCAAATATGCGCTGCCGACCTATTATATCATCGCACCTGCCGAGGCTTCCTCGAACCTCGCCCGCTATGACGGCGTACGCTACGGTCAGCGCGACCTTCCCGATGGGGCGGGCCTCCAGGACATGTATGCCGCCACCCGCGCCTTGGGCTTCGGGTCGGAGGTCAAGCGCCGCATCATGATCGGCACCTATGTGCTGTCTGCGGGCTTCTACGACGCCTATTATACGCAGGCGCAGAAGGTGCGGGCGCTGATCGCGCGCGACTTCGAACAGGCTTTCGAGAAGTGCGACCTGCTGCTGACGCCGACCGCGCCGAGCGCCTCTTTCGCGCTGGGGGAGAAGCAGGCCGATCCGCTCGCCATGTATCTGAACGACGTCTTCACCGTGCCTGCCTCGCTGGCCGGTCTGCCGGCCATGGCGGTGCCGGGCGGACTGGACTTCGCAGGGGTTGCCGCTGGGTCTCCAGATCATCGGCAAGGCATTGGACGAGCAGACCGTGCTGAACGCAGGCCTCGCGATCGAGGAACGCGCGGGCTTCACGGCCCGGCCGGAAAAGTGGTGGTAATCAAACTCGTCATGCCAGCGTAGGCTGGCATCTCAGGCGAGGTTGAACAACATACGAGAAAGATCCCAGCTTCCGCTGGGATGACGGTGTAGAAGATGACCGAGACAGCATACCGCATTCAGGGCGCAACCGGCGAGTGGGAGGTCGTGATCGGCCTCGAAGTCCATGCGCAGGTGACGAGCCAGGCGAAGCTCTTTTCCGGCGCGGCGACGGCATTCGGCGCGGAACCCAACACGCAGGTGTCGCTGGTTGACGCGGCGATGCCGGGCATGCTGCCCGTGCCCAATCGCGAGTGCATCCGTCAGGCGGTGCGCACCGGCATGGCGATCAATGCAAAGATCAACAAATGGTCGCGCTTCGATCGCAAGAACTACTTCTACGCCGACTTGCCGCAGGGCTATCAGATAAGCCAGCTTTACCACCCGCTGGTCGGCGAAGGCGAGATCGAGATCAATCTCGATGAGAAGAACCCCGACGCCGCGACCAAGCGGATCGGCATCGAACGCATCCATGTCGAGCAGGATGCGGGTAAGCTGATGCACGACCAGCACCCGACGCGCTCCTATGTCGACCTCAACCGCTCGGGCGTCGCGCTGATGGAGATCGTGTCGAAGCCCGACATGCGCTCACCGGCCGAGGCTGGCGCCTATCTGTCGAAGCTCCGCACGATCCTTCGTTATGTTGGCTCGTGCGATGGCAATATGGATCAGGGTTCGATGCGCGCCGACGTCAACGTGTCGGTGCGCAAGCCCGGCCATGAGTTCGGCACGCGAACCGAAACGAAGAACGTCAACTCCGTCCGCTTCGTCATGGCGGTGGTGGAATATGAGGCCAACCGTCAGGTCGATGTGCTGGAAGCGGGCGGCAAGGTCGTTCAGGAAACGCGCCTCTACGATCCGGACAAGAATGAAACGCGGTCCATGCGGTCCAAGGAAGATGCGCATGACTATCGCTACTTCCCGGACCCGGACCTTCTGCCGCTGGAACTGGAAGACGCCTTCCTGGAGGAATGCCGCCAGTCCTTGCCCGAACTGCCGGATGCAAAACGCAGCCGCTATGAGGAGCAACTGGGTCTTTCGGCTTACAATGCCGCCACGCTGACCGCTGACGCCGACACGGCGCGCTGGTTCGAAGCCTTGCTGGCCGAAGCCGCGCGCATCCAGAAGAAGAGCGAGGGCGAGGTCGCCAAGGCTTCGGCCAACTGGCTGCTGTCCGAGCTATATGGCGCGCTCAACCGCCTCGGGAAGAGCCTTGAGGACAGTCCGGTCGGCCCCGAAGAGGGCGCGGAACTGCTCGCGCTCGTCGCCGATGGCACGATCAGCGGCACCATCGCCAAGCAGGTATTCGAGATCATGCTGGAAACCGGCGATCGCGCGCCGAAGATCGTTGAGGAAAAGGGCCTGAAGCAGACCAGCGACACCGGCGCCATCGAAGCTGCCGTGGCCAAGGTCCTTGCCGACAATGGCGACAAGGTTGAACAATATAAGGCGGGCAAGGAAGCCTTGTTCGGCTTCTTCGTCGGCCAGACGATGAAAGCCATGCAGGGCAAGGCCAATCCCCAGGTCGTCAATGACCTCGTCCGCAAGGCGCTTGCGTAAATCGAAGCGCACTGTCTAAACCCCTGAATGGAAAGCGGAAGCGGGGGCGCTTCCTTCCACAGGGGGTAAGACATGAAGCTACGCGGGCTGATTGCGGGACTTGCGCTGTTGGCGGCCTGCGCGCCGCTGAGTGTGCAGGCCGAAACGCTGACCAACGACATGGTCGTGTCGCTCGTTCAGGCGGGGTTGGGCGATGACGCCGTGATCGCCAAGATCAGGGCATCCGCCGGTCATTACGCTCTGTCGACCGACGATCTGATCGCCTTGAAAAAGCGGGGCGTGCCCGGCCCGGTCATTGCCGCCATGATCCAATCCGGCGCTGAAGGCGCGGTTTCGTCCAAGGCCGTTTTCTCCGCTGACTCGCCTGACCCACTGGTCCCGCACCCATCCGGCGTCTATCTGGCAACCGACGCGCGCATGGCGCGGATCGATCCCACGACATCGAACCAGAGCAAGACCGGCGGCATATTGGGCTATGCCTTTACCGGCGGTATCGCTTCACTCAGCATCAAGGCGGTCATCCCGAACATCACCGCGCGGGTCCGCACCGGTCGATCGCGCCCGACATTCTATTTCTACTTCGATGAGGCGACGCGCGGCCTTTCCCAGTCCGGCGGCTCTTTGTGGCTGTCGGGTCCGGCAAGCGCCATCACCTCCCCCAATGAATTCAGCCTCATCCGGTTCGAGGTGAAGAAGGATCGTCGCGAAACACGCGTGGGCAGCATGAATCTGGCAGGGGCCAAGGCAGGGGTGATGGACAAGGACCGCATCCCCTTCGACTATGAACAGGTGACGCCCGGAGTGTTCAAGGTGACGCCCTCATCGGACCTGCCCGCGGGCGAATATGGCTTCCTCTATTCGGTGAGCGCGGGCGCTGGCCCGGGCATGTGGGGCAACGGCACGGGCTCGGCACGGATTTTCGATTTTGCCGTCCACCCGTGAATGAATGGGACGCCGCCTGAGGAGCAAGCGGCGTCCCGTCCATAAGGCTGTCCCGGGGGGCAAGACGGCCTCATGGCTGGTCTGGCGAGCAAGGAGGGGGCGCGCCCGCCAGCGTTCACTGGCATGACGGCACCACAGGAACTTTCCCGTAACCGCTCGCGTCAAAAAGCGAAGTCCATTCCAACCCTTATCGTCCGTGGGCGCATCGGCGTCACATAGTCGCCGCGCAGATTAAACGGCGTGCCCAGCGAAAAGCGATTGCCGTGGCTGTCCAGCAGATTGCTGAGCGACAGTGAAAGTTGCAGCGGCCCACGCGAAACGCTCGCGCTGATTGCCGTATCGACATAATCGCCCTGGTCGCGCCCAAGGACAGGACCAACGCCCAGCCGCGACTTGCCGACATATCTGGCGGACCCGTTCAGGTGCAGGGTCATATCGCCGCTCAACCGGGCTCGATAATCAATCGCGATCCGGGCGCCGAGGTTGGCGACATTGGGCAAAGTCATCGACTTGTCTGCGGCCACCAGCGCCTGCACATAGGGCGTGGCCCTTTTGAGCCGACTGTCATTATAAATAAAACTGCCATCGATGCTCAGCGTCGGGAGCGGCCGTACAATGATGCGGCCTTCGACGGTGAAGATGCGGCCGTCACCAATATTGGCCGTTGCTGGCAGGCCGATCCTGTCGATCACATCCGCCTGAATATCGCGCCAGTCCGTATAGGCGAAATTCCCGCTGATCGCGACCAGTTCGCCGCCGGAGACGCCCTTGCGAAAGCCGAACTCCAGCGTCGATGCCCGGTCGTTGCTGAACCGCCTCACATGCTGGTCATCCACCGCCAGCCCGCCCGGCCGAAACCCCTGCTGATAGCGGGCATAGAGGGTCAGGCCCGGAATCGCATCGCTCAGCAGGGAAAGGGACGGCAGGAAGATCGTCTCATGTCGCTTCGCCTCTGCTTCTGCTCGCGCGATATCGGCACTGGCAAGCAGCGCGACGGGATCGACTGCCTCGCCTGACAGGCTGCTGTTCGTCAACCGACCGCCCAGTGTGGCGACCAGCCCTGCCACGGGTTCAAAGGACGTCTCGCCAAATATCGTCGCTTCCCGGATGCGATTGCGAACCCCCGTTGCGACTGCCGGAGTGCCGCTGCCGTATAGCGGGACGCCGGGAATGATCTCATCCTCCACGAAGCCGGGGCCGAAGGAAGCCAGCGACCGGCTCAATCGCGATACGCTTTCCAGATAGGAGAGGCCGACGACCCAGCCGAGGCCATTTTCCCTGTCCCGCGTCAGGCGGTTTTCCGTCGAAAAGATGGAAACCCGATTATGCTGGGTGAAGAGCGCAGGCGGCGTGGAGGGCTGCGTCGCGTCATAGCTTTCGGTCAGACTGTTACGGACATAGCCGGTCGACGACACGAAGCGCAGATCATCCCATTGCCTCTCGATCCGCAAATTGCCGAGCGCATAATCGGAGGATGACGGTTGCGCCAAACTGGACCTCCTGTCGAGGGGACCCGCCGCCCGATCCGCATATTGCGCATCATCCCCGTTGATCCGCTGGTAGAGCCCCGTGAGATCAATCACCCAATCCTCATTGGGCGCAAAACGCAGGGCGGCGCGGCCACCATATATATCCGTCCGATTGACGTCATTGCGTCGGCGCTGGAGGTCATCGATATAGCCGCCCTCCCGGACGCCGTAGCCGACAACACGCAGCGCCAGCCGTTCCGGGATGACCGGGACGTTCAACGTTGCAGAAACATCACCGCCCGGATCGCCATGCTGAGTGAAGCTTAGTCCGGTGGACAGCTGCCCGCCGATCCGGGCCAGATTGGGCGGATTGGGCACGAAACGGATGATCCCGCCTAGCGAGCCCGCACCGTACAGCGTGCCCTGCGGCCCTTCCAATACTTCGACGCCCTGCATGTCATAGAGGCGCAGGTCAGGATCAGGCGCCGCATAGTTGAGGCGCATTTCGCTAAGATATTGCCCTGTGGTCGCCTGCGTCGGACCAGCGATGGCAGAATCGGCGATCGCGCGCAGGAACAGCTTGTTACGGCCCGGACCCGCATGGGTGGAACTCAGGCTGGCGACACGGCTCAGCAGAGTTGCGGTGCCAGCCGCAGCTTCTGCGCTGGTGAGCGAGGCATAGTCCAGGGCTTCCACGACGCCGGGATAGCGGGGCAACGGGACGTCGCGCTTGGAGGCGGTGACGACGATCTCGGCGGACGGCGGCGGCTCGGGAATTGCTGACCTGGCGCGGGCGGCAACGGCCGGCGCAGGCGTCACAGGCGCGCGGACGATGCGCCATGTGCTGGCGTTTATCCGCTCGGCACGAGCATTGGTCCCGCGCAGGAGTCGGCGCAGGGCCGTCTCAACCGACAAACGGCCTTCGATCGCAGGCGAGGCAAGCCCTGCGAGCGACTGGTCCGACATGCCGATAGAGGCGCCCGTCTGACGGCCAAGCACGACGACAGCTTCGCCCAGCCGGGACGGGGCGATGCTGATCATCTGCCTGTCCGCAGCGTTCGCCGGGGATGTGGCTGCAACGGCTACGGCAGTGACGATAAGGACGTCAGCGGATCGAGCCATCCTTTTCCTTCAGCAGCCATCCGTCATCTTGCCGCACGGCCGAAAGACCCATGAGCGGGGCGGCCGCTGCGAAAAAACGCGGCAAGTTCCGGTCCAGCCCGATCGTCCCCGTAAACCGCGTGCCGCCTGCCGCAGGCGTCGTATCCAGCTTCACTCCCAGCGATCGTGCGATGTCCGCGCTGATCTGCGCCACCGGCATATTATCGTAACTCAGCCGCCCCTCGCGCCAGCTTGCCACGCTATCGGGCGCGATGGTCATAAGGCGGACGCCGGTTGCGTCGCTGGACAACCCTCGGCCTGCGGGCAGGGCAATAGCCTGCCCTTGCGGATCGAAGATCACCTTGCCCTCCGCAACGCCGATCCGTGTCGCATTGCCGCTATGGACGATGTTGAAGATGGTGCCTGCATCCTCGAACACGGCTTTGCCCACGGTTACCCGGAATGGATCACCGCTGTCGTGGTGGACGGTAAAGGCGGCCTCGCCGCCATCGAGCGCGGCGAAGCGATCATTCTCATGATCGAGGCGCAACGTCGAACCACCGTTCAGATCTATGCGCGTGCCGTCGTCCAGGACGATGTTGCGCACCTCACCCGGACGGGTGGTTACGGTATAGATGTCGCTCCTCGTCCAGTTGCCGATGGAGACGGCCGCCACGATTGCAGCGGCTATCGCACCTGCTGCAATCCATCGTCCCGGCCGCGATCCCGGCGTCCCCGGATCATTTGCGGGGGCAGGCGTGGCTTGGGGGGCTGCCGCCATGATCGCACCCAGTCCGGCATCAGCCACCATCACGGCATCATAGGCCTTTGCATGCGCCGGATCAGCCTCCAGCCAGACGGTGAAGGCATCCCATTCCGCAAAATCGGGATCGCGCGTTCGGATGACCCATCCGAGCGCCTCCTCATGAAGCATGGCATTCGCCCCGGTCATATATTGCCCCTTACCGGGCGAGACGCCGCCGCGCAGGTCATTCCGTATCCAGCCTCTGCTTGAGGATGGTCAGCGCGCGGTAAGCCTTCTGTAAATCCTTCTCCACGGTCGTCAGGCTGACCCCCAATTCCTCGGCGATCCTCCGCTGTCCGACGCCTTCGATCCGAAATCGACGAAACACCAGTTCGACGCGTGGCCCCAGGTCGCGCAGCACCTCCTGCGCGTTCTCCACGATCTCGGCCAGGATCAACCGCTCATCAACGGCCATGTCCTCGCCCGGATCGGCCATGACGCCGCCAGCGCTCTCCGCCCAATCCTGCTCCCGCTTTCCCCTGCGCGTGCTGGAACGATAACGGTCCAGCATCAGATTGTTGGCCGCACGATACAGATAGGGCAGGGGGTCAGCGACCGGACCAACATCCCTCGCTTCCAGCTTCATCCACATGTCCTGAAGCAGGTCTTCTGCATCATCCCCCGCGCCACGCGCGCGCAGGAAGCGCAGCAGCGCGCCCCGGTTCGCCAGAAATATCGCAGATAGGCCGCTGGCCATGCCGTTGTAGGTCCAGTGCAGGTGAGGGCGCCTGAAATAGATGGCTCCACAGGTCTTTGGCAATGGACAAGCGAATAGTCGCCGCCGGGATTGTTCTCAAAGCGCCACTGCTCTAGCGCAAATCGGGTGAGTGACCGGAGGCGGGATGCAGGCGACCACGCAGGTTGACGTAAGGGCAGCGACGGCGACGGGCATGAATCCGGAGAAGTTGGATCTGCTCGCCACATCGCTGCACGAAAAATATGTAGCGACCGGCAAGCTGCCTCATTTGCGTCTGCTTGTCTCGCGCGACGAGCGCGTTCTGCTGTCGCATGTCAGTGGCGTCGCACGCGCCAGCCAGGAAGTGCTTGAGAAAGACTCGCTGTTCCGGATTGCATCCATGACGAAGCCGGTCACATCGGTCGCTTTCATGATGCTGGTCGAACAGGGGCTGGTCTCGCTGGACGATCCCGTGACGGATGTCCTGCCGGAATTTGCCAGTCTCTTCGTGGGATTGGATCGGACGCCCTTAAAGCAGCCGATGCGAATGATCGATCTGCTCCGCCATACGTCTGGGCTGACCTACGGCCTCCAGCGGCAGACGATGATCGACGCCGAATATCGTCGGCTCGGGCTCGACGAGTTTCAGCAGAAGCGCACTTCCGACGACTTCATAGCGGCATTGTCCCAGCTACCTCTGGAATTTTCTCCCGGTGAGCGCTGGAATTACTCGGTCGCGACCGACGTTCTGGGCGTGGTGGTCGAACGGCTGAGCGGCCTTGATCTGGACAGCTTCTTCACTCAGCGCATTTTCCGTCCACTCGGGATGACCGACACGTTTTTCGAGCTGCCCGGCGACAAGGTAGAGCGGATGACCGACGCATGGCAGCTGCGTCCCGACGGCGGCCTGTCGCTCTACGATCGTGGCGCGCGCAGCGGTTGGCGGCGAAGTTTGAAGCTGCGCTCCGGCGGAGGCGGTCTCATATCGACCGCGGACGACTATCACCGTTTTGCCCGGATGCTGTTGCGGGGCGGTGAGCTGGACGGGACGCGCTTGCTCAAACCGCAGACCGTAGCCGCCATGCATGCAAATCACCTTCCAGGCGAGGGCGATCTTGCCCGCCATTCCTTGTCCTTGTTCAGCGAGGCGGATTATGCGGGGGTAGGCTTCGGGCTGGGCTTGGCCACTGACCTTGCGACCGGAGAATATTTTTGGGGAGGCCTATTCTCCACCTTCTTCTTCATCGACCCGATGGAAAAAATGATCGGGCTGCTGATGACGCAACATCTGCCGTCGAACAACTATCCGATCCGCCGGGAACTGCGGGATGGCGTGCGGGCAGCGATTGCGACAAGCAAGGCCTGAGCCGATGAGATCCGCTTCATCTCGCATCCACGCAAACCGAAATTTGCGCCTTCATGCATTCCCGCTATGCTAGGCAGCGGGGGATGAAATGCACAGAATGAGGCACGAGATTGACCGTCAAGGGTAAGCCGATGCTGAAGGATGTAGGTGATCGTCCGCAAACCTATTCCAGCCCCGCCATCATCGAACGGCGCAAGCGCATTCTGCAAGAAACGCGAAAAGTAATCGCTGAACAGGGCATCGCCGCCTTCAGCATGAACGAGATTGGGCACCGCGCGGGCGTTGCCAAGCGAACACTCTATAATGCGTTCCAGACCCGAGAACGGATGATCGCGGCGGCGATCCAGGAATATTTCGACGAGTATGTGAGCAATCTCTCCTATGTCAGCGCCCCTGGCACGATGGAGCATAATATCGAACGCATGATTTCGGTCCTTCAACGTAACGCAAAGCTGCGGAATTACGTTAAGGCGGTCATGTCCCTCTATTTCAGTTCCGATGTCGATCACGATATCTGGACCGCCATCCACGCGCCCGCCGTCCATCATAATCGCAGCTGGATCGCAGCGCTTGAAGCGAAGAAGCAGCTCCAGCCATGGGTCGATGTCGATAAGCTTGTCGATGATCTGGTGCGGTTCGAATTCGCGACGATCAACGAATGGGCGCAGGGCCGCATCGCTGACGACGAAGTCATCGTCCGGCTTGTTAGCAGCTATCTGGGCTGCCTCTCAGGCGCGCTGAAAGGCAACGCCCGCAAGGATGTAGAGACGCTTCTGAAGGACATCGCTGAACGCGGCGTGGATGCGATCCCTGTTCCCCATAGCGCAAAGGCGATAGCAGCTTAAACTTCTGCTTCCGGTTCACGGGGCAGAGACAACGACTTTCAGCCAAATCTTCCCCACGCTACTGGACCGTGGACCTGCGAGCCTTGCCCAAGGATGGGACGACAAAAAGATCAAATGGCGCCCAAAACCGCGCCGTGAATATTGGAGAGTATGTCTGATGCATAATGAACAACTGGCGACGATCGCCGTGCTGGGCGGAACCGGCAAGGAAGGCGGCGGGCTCGCGCTGCGTTGGGCGCACAAGGGGCACAGGGTTATCATCGGCAGCCGCACGGCCGAGCGAGCAATGGAAGCCGCTGCGCAGATGAACGAGGTGCTTGGTGACAACCGCGTCACCGGCGCCCCCAATGCAGAGGCCGCCGCGCAGGGTGAGATCGTCGTTCTAGCCGTCCCCTACGCCGCGCAGCAGTCCACCGTGCAAGAGGTCGCAACGGCCTTGGCAGGCAAGATACTCATCGACGTCACCGTCCCCCTAATGCCGCCCAAGGTGAGCCGCGTACAGCTTCCCAATGGCGGATCGGCGGTGGAAGCTGTGCAAAAGATGCTGGGCGAGGGCGTTCGCGTCGTGTCCGCCTTCCAGAATATCAGCGCCCATCATCTCACCAAGCTGGACGAAGATGTGGAATGCGACGTTCTGGTTTGCGCTGACGACCCTGCCGCCGCTGATCAGGTAGTGGCGCTGGCGCAGGAAATCGGCCTACGCGCCTGGAACGCGGGGCCGCTCTGCAACTCCGTCGTGGCGGAAGGCCTGACCTCCGTCCTCATCGCGCTGAATCGTAAATATAAAGTCCCGGGTTCGGGTATCCGGATCACGGGCGTCTAAGGAGAAAGCGCGGCTCGCCATGTCAAACCGACGATGGCGAAATATGGTGAGCCCTGCTGGATTCGAACCAGCGACCTACTGATTAAAAGTCAGTTGCTCTACCGACTGAGCTAAGGGCCCTCTCATGCGAGGTCCGCACGCACTAGAGGCCGTTATGCGACTGGTCAACCTCTAGGGCGCAGCAAAACTTGTGCTTTTCGCAACCTCGCTCGCAGCTGCCGGATGGACAGGCCGGAAACCGGATCTCGCCAAGCCGGTGCGATCGCGCAAAGCGGTGACAGCACGAAATCGCGCGCCCGAAATGCGGGGTGCGGAATGTCCAGCGTCCTGCTCTCCCAGCGCCCGCCGGACCAGAGGATGATGTCGATATCGATGCTGCGCGCGCCCCAGCGGCGATGGCGACGTCGGCCCAGCCGCGCTTCAATCATCTTGAGCGCGCTCAACATTGCCTTCGGTGGCAGGTCGCTCTCGATCAACAAGGCGCTGTTTGCATATTCCCGCAACGAAGGCCCGATCGGCGATGACGTCAATGTCGGTGCCATCGCAAGCACCCGGCCAACCCGCCGCAAGTCCGCCGCAGCTTCGCGCACCAGTATCTTCGGCGTCCGCTTCCCCGACAACGGCCGGTTCGACCCTAGTGCTAGCGCGTAAACATGAAGAGTGCTTGTCTTGACCATCGCACTGCGCCTAACCGCTACGCATGACGCTGCAAAGCCCCATAGCTCATGCGGAAGCTCCGCTCGATTGTCCGCTCTGCCCGCGCCTCGTCGCTTTGCGCGAGGAATGCCGGACCCAGCATCCAGACTGGTGGAACGCTCCTGTGCCTGCCTTCGGCGATCCGCTCGGCCGCATTGTCGTAGTCGGCCTCGCTCCCGGCAAGCAGGGAGCCAATCGGACTGGCCGGGCCTTTACGGGAGATTTCGCCGGCAATCTTCTCTTCGCGACGCTGCTGAATGTCGGCCTAGCCCAGGGCACCTATGAGGCTCGGCCCGATGATCAGCTCGTCCTGAACGACGCCATCATCCTCAATGCCGTGAAATGCCTCCCGCCGCAGAATAAGCCCGTACCGCAGGAAGCGCATAATTGCCGCATATTCCTGAAGTCCGCCGTGGAAGCACTGCCCAACGCACGCATATTAATCGCGCTTGGCGAAGTCGCGCATCAATCGGTCGTGAAGGTGCTGGGCGGCAAGCTCCCAAAGGCGCGCTTCGCCCATATGGCGGAACATCGCATGCCAAGCGGCAAGATCGTGCTCGACAGCTATCACTGTTCCCAAAGAAACATAATGACCGGCCGCCTGACGAATGAGATGTTTGCGGCCGTATTCGAAAGGGCAGTGACGCTACTCTGACGCAGACCGCTCAGCTTATCAGATAGTCGAGATAAGCGCCTTCCGGCGGCCCATCCATCGCGTCCATCATTGGCCCGAACAGCCCCTTGTCCAGCATCGGCCCCGCCGCCTTGTGCGCATCGACATCAGTCCAGCGCTCGATAAAAACGAAGCGGCGCTCATTCCCCAGGTCGCGTAGCATCTCAACACCCTCGCAACCGGGAAGCGGGCGGACGGCGTCCGCAAGCGCGCGAAGGGCACTTTCCAGCGCGGCGTCCGATCCCTCTCGGGCGTGCATCACATAATGGCGTGCTACCGTCATGGCGTCATTCTCCCAATCAAATGTCTTGTGCGATCCGCGAATAGAGCTCTGGCCGCCGGTCGCGGAAGAACCCCATGCCTGCCCGATGCTTGCGCGCCTGAGCCAGATCGATCGTGGCGACCAGCGCGCCACTGTCCTTTGCGTCGGCTTCCGCCGCGAAATCGCCCCACTCATCGCTGATGAAGCTGTGGCCGTAGAATTTCTGGCCTTCCTCGTCGCCAATCCGGTTCGCCGCGATGACCGGCATACAATTGCTGACGGCATGGCCGATCATCGCCCGGCGCCACATGCGGCTCGTGTCCAGATCCGCATCATAGGGTTCAGATCCGATCGCGGTAGGGTAGAAGAGCAGCTCGGCCCCCATCAGCGCCATGACCCGCGCCGCCTCCGGATACCATTGGTCCCAGCAAATGCCGACGCCGATCGTGCCGTAGCGCGTCTCCCACACCTTGAATCCGCTATTGCCGGGGCGGAAATAATATTTTTCCTCATAACCCGGCCCGTCCGGAATATGGCTCTTGCGATAGACGCCCATGATCTCGCCTTCATCGTCGATCATCGCGAGGGAATTATAATGATGCTGGCCGTCGCGTTCGAAAAAGCTGGTGGGAATATAGACGCGCTCCGCCTTTGCCACCTTGCGCATCTCGGCCACGGCGAGATGTTCGCCGATCGGCTTGGCATTGGCGAACAGGGCCTCATCCTCGACCTTGCAGAAATAATGCCCTTCGAACAGCTCGGGCGGCAGGACGATCTTCGCGCCCCGTGCCGCTGCCTTCACCACATGGTCCGACACCATGGCGACATTGTCATCCAGATCCTCTGAAAAGGCGAGCTGAAGGGCGGCAACGGTGACTTTGGTCATATCCTCGGTGGTCCTAGAGGCGAATGCCCAATCGGGCGGTGATGGCGACGGTTGCGAGATAGAGAAGGATCGTCATTGCGCAACCGGCGATCAATGCTGGGGGAAAGGAAATGCCCCGCCGCAGCATCGCGGGGATCAGCAAGAACATGGGCAGGGACGGCAGGACATAGTAAAAGGTCGCCTCTGCATGCCGCGCCATATTCTCGGCATCGGGCTTGTCATTCCACAGCCATATCATCCCCAGCACCGAAATCAGGGGCAGGGACGCGATCAACGCGCCCAGCGCCGGATAGCGCCGGGATACGACAGACACGATGGCGATGATGACGCCCGACAAAAGCGCGCGTATCGCCAGCATCCCGCTCATCACGCCGACGGCATCTGCTGGCTGCAACAATGGAAACTGCCGCCGCCCGACAGGATGGCGTCGCTGCGGAGCCCGATGATCTCGCGATCGGGGAAGAACGGCTTGATCGCGTCCAGCGCCGCCTGATCATTGGGCTTGCCATAGACGGGCACGATGACGGCAGCGTTGCCGATATAGAAATTCATGTAACTGGCGGGGATCACTTCACCATCCACCAGCACGCGGCCGGGGGAGGGGATGGACGCCACCTCGACGCCGAACGCCTTGGCGCGGGCGCGGGCATCGGCATAGATGGCGGCGTTCGGATCATCATCCGTGCTTGCTTCGGGCAATGCCAGCACCCCCGGAGCAACGAAGCGCGCCAGATTATCCACATGGCCGTCCGTATGATCGTTCAGCAACCCGTCGCCCAGCCACAGCATGTCGGACAGCCCCAGCGATCCCGCCAGCAGCGTTTCGATCTTGCCCCGATCCAGGTCAGGGTTGCGATTGGGATTGAGCAGACATTGCTCGGTCGTCACGAACAGGCCAGTGCCATCCGTGTCGACGGCGCCGCCTTCGAATATCCAATGCTGCGAGGATGTCGCCAACCCGGTGGTCGCGGCCAGACGCGCACCGATATCTTCATCGCCCGGCATCTGATATTTGCCGCCCCAGCCATTGAAGCCGAAATCGACCAGAGCCCGCTCGTCCCCGCGCATCACCGCGATCGGCGCCGTGTCCCGCAGCCATACGTCGCCCAGCTTTTGGACGACGATCGTCACATCCGGTCCAGCCAGCGATCGCGCCACTTCCGCGTCGCCCTCATTGGCGCAGACCAGCCGCACTTTTTCACCCCTGCCATCGGCATGAAGCGCCCTGGCAAAGGCAGCTATCTGCACCCGCGCATCCTCAAACGCGTCCGGCCATTCCTCCGGATAAGTGGGAAAGCCGATCCAGGTCCATTCATGCGGCGCCCATTCGGCAGGCATACGGAATGTCATCGGCTTTCTCCTGCTGAGATGGCGTTGTCCCCTGCGCTCTACAGGATTGCGGTCGGTGTGACAGCGCCAAATTCAACAGCGTCAGCCCATTATCTGCGCCGCCCACTGGTCGAGCAACTTGAATCCAAGGGCTACCTCGAAACTCAATCCCGCATATATATCCTGACGCCAACGGACCATGGCATCCCGCTTGCCCAGCCCTTCCACGATGACCTGCACCTTCATGTTTTCCCGAAGCTCATTCGCCTCGTCGAGGACCTTGATCCCGAACAACGAAATATCCTGCATCGTGCAGGAATGCGTGCCGGTGATAGCGGATACGGTAATAGGCATGACGATGTTCAGCCGAACGGCTTCCCGTTCGCTGCGACCCTGCCTCTGTTCCGCGATGATGGTCGAAATGGCGATATGCTCTTCGAACAGCAAAGACACATGATCGCCCATGTTCATGCCGACGACGGCCGAAACGGAAAAACCGTTTCGCAGCCCCAGCGTGACGCTTTCGCCCGCCGTCATCGGCAGGCTCGTGCGCACGAGTGCTTCACGCGGTGACAGCGAATGGACGACGCACAGGCATTCCTTGTGCGCCGTCACCAACTTGCCGACATGCAAGATTGTGACTGACTTGTTGACTTCCACGACCCATCCCCATTTTTTTATCGTTACGTATCCGATTCTTCGGACATTGTGGTCATAGGGATCAAGTTTCCGTAAGGGAAATAATTAACCGGCTGGCCTTGTTGGATAATTGGGCAGCGCGCAGCTTGATGTTCTGCATCGGATCGGATGAAAAATAGCGCGTCGGTCGCGCTTAATGATGCTGATTGCTGGCTCGACTTTTGTCCCGGATCGCGCGGAATTCGTCCCCTGCCATCCAGTTCGGCCACTCGGTGGTGTTCGCCAGTGCCCTGCCGACCTCGTAGTAAAGTTTGAGGTCAGCCTTCACGCCGCTCCAGTCCCATTTTGGATCATATTCGTCCTTTGGGCTGTGGTAACGATGTTCCTCATAATCTTTCGCCGCAGCGGCGCCCGCTTCAATCCCGCCCTTCACCAGGTCTTGCCCCCCTTCGAAATAGAGCATCGGGACACCATGTTTGGCAAAACTGAAATGGTCAGACCGATAGTAGAAACCTTTTTCCGGAGTGGGCTCCAGGCTGGCTACACGCTTCTGGGCGGCCAGGGCACGATCCAGATAGGTGTCCAACTGCGACTTGCCCTTGCCGATCACCACGACGTTTTTCGCCAGCCCTGCCATGCTGAGCGCGTCCATGTTGACGCCCCCCACTGTCTGCTTCAGCGGAAAGACGGGGCGGTTCCCATAATAGGCTGATCCCAGAAGCCCCGACTCCTCCGCAGTCACCGCCAGGAACACCTGGCTACGCGCGCTCGGCCCCGCTTTCACATTCGCCTCCGCCAGCGCGACCAGCGCTGCCGTCCCGGTCGCATTGTCGATGGCGCCGTTGCAGATGTCGTCGCCATCGGGCGCGGCCTCGCAACGACCCAGATGGTCCCAATGCGCCGCATAGAGCACATATTCATCAGGTCGCGTCTTGCCCGGCAGCAGGGCCACCAGATTCTTGGACATGTGCTTGCGAATGGCATTGTCAAAGGAGACGTTCGCCTTGATGCCCTTCAACGGCACTGCCTTGAACCCTCGCTTCTTCGCCGCCGCGCTCAATCTATTCAGATTAAGGCCCGCGCTCGCCATCAGCGCCGCAGCCTTGTCCTTCTGCATCCACCCGATAGCCGCAGATTGTTTTGCATTGCCGTCCGCGCTGTCCGCGACATGCTGCGCCCCTGTCCAGCTCGATTGAACGACGTTCCAGCCATAGGCGGCGGGCATAGTGTCATGGACGATGATCGCAGCCGCTGCGCCCTGCCGCGCGGCCTCTTCGAATTTGTAGGTCCAACGGCCATAATAGGTCATGGCGCGGCCATTGAACGGTCCGCTCAGGCTCGGGCTCTGATAATCCGGATCGTTGACCAGAATGATGACCGTCTTGCCTCGGACGTTCACCCCGGCATAGTCGTTCCACTTCTTTTCAGGCGCTTTGATGCCATAGCCGACGAATACGACCGGGCTATCCTTGACCTCGATATGCGGCGCAGCCGTGCGGTAGGTGGCGATCACCATCTGCGATCCATAATCGGCCGAAACCGGCCCCTTGCCGCCAATGAAACGCAGCGGCGAAACATTCTTCGCCGCGATCTCCACGAGCGGGACATCCTGGAACCAGCTGCCCTTGTTGCCCGGCTTCAGCCCGATCGCCTCGAACCGCCGCACCAAATAGGAAAGCGTCTTCTCCTCACCCGCAGTACCCGGCGCCCGCCCTTCATAGGCGTCCGATGAAATTTCTTTCACCACCTCCTTCATGGTTTCGATCGACGGACTTACGTCCGACGGCGCAGCCGCCGCGGCACTGCCAGCAACCAGGGCCATCAGCGAAATTGAAATAAACGAACGCATCGCAACAGCCTTGAAAAGGGAAGGGCGCAGCATTTCTGCCAGCAGCCCTCACACGGTACAAGGCTTGTTGAACAAACAAAAAAGGCGGCCCCGAAGGACCGCCTTTCCGTACATCATGACCCTGGCTGATCAGCGCGAATAGAATTCGACGACCAGATTGGGTTCCATCTTCACCGGGTAGGGCACTTCGTCCAGCGACGGGACGCGGACATAGGTGACCTTGGCCGCGCCATCGGGCGACACATAGTCAGGGATGTCGCGCTCGGGCAGGCTCTGTGCTTCCAGAACCAGCGCCATTTCCTGCGCCTTCTTGCCCAGGGTGATTTCGTCGCCCGGCTTAACCAGACGGCTTGCGATGTTGCACTTCACGCCGTTCACATAGACGTGACCGTGCGAAACCAACTGACGCGCCGACCAGATGGTGGGTGTGAACTTGGCGCGATAGACGACGGCGTCCAGGCGGCGCTCCAGCAGGCCGATCAGGTTCTGGCCGGTGTCGCCCTTCATGCGGGCGGCTTCGGTGTAGTTCTTCTTGAACTGCTTTTCGGTGATATCGCCGTAATAGCCCTTCAGCTTCTGCTTCGCCTTGAGCTGGATGCCATAGTCGGACATCTTGCCCTTGCGGCGCTGACCGTGCTGACCGGGACCATATTCACGCTTGTTGACCGGGCTCTTCGGGCGACCCCAGATGTTCTCGCCCATGCGGCGGTCGAGTTTATACTTGGCGCTGGAACGCTTCGACATGATAATTCCTTACAATCGCTAACAACGTTTGTTCACCCTCCTGATCCGAAAACCGGTTCCCACTTTTCGGGGAGGGTGAAAGTTATTCCCGGTCCTCGCCTGCTTGCCATAAAGGGGCAGGGCCGCCGCTTCACCGGGGTGCGGGGCCAATCACGAAGGCGCGCCTATGAAGAAGGCAAAGTGGCATGTCAACCCTCGACAGCTGCCCTCGGCGCGCCTAGTCAGCGTCGCCATGGACCCCGAAAACTACACCAGCATGGCGCAAGTCCGGACCGGCGTGGATGAAATCGACCGTCAGCTCGTTGCGCTGCTTGCTCGACGCTTCGCCCACATGCGCGCGGCCGCCCGCATCAAGCCGGAAAGAAGCGCCGTCCGCGACGAAGCGCGTAAGGCGGAGGTCATCGACAATGTTCGCGCTGAAGCTGCTCGTCTAGGCGTTCCCGCTGAGATTCTCGCCGCTTTGTGGGACCAGTTGGTTGAAGCTTCGATCGCCTATGAAATGAAGGAATTCGATCGCCTCAAAGCCTAGCGTGATCGCGGATTGCTCAAGGCGGAAAGTACGCCGCGCAGCGTCCGCACTTCCAAATGGTTCCAGCCGGGCTTCGTCAGCAGGTTCCGCAACGTCCGCTTGGTCGCAGGTGCCCGATCGGGCGGGAAGAAATAGCCCGCACCTTCCAGCAAAGTTTCGAACTGGTTTATCATCCCTTCCAGTTCCACCTGTGGCGCCGGTTCGCCAAGGTCGACGACCGTCGGCTGTTCCAACTGGGCCTGTTTCGACCATTCATAGGCGCACAGGATGACCGCCTGCGCTAGGTTCAACGATCCGAATTCGGGATTGATCGGCACAGTCAGAATCTTGCGGGCGAGCGCCACATCCTCCGTTTCAAGCCCTGATCGCTCCGGCCCGAAAACATAGGCCGCCCTTCCCGCAGCCTCGTGAATTTCGCGTGCCGCTTCTTCCGGCGTCACGACCGGCTTGGTCACGCCTCGCTTGCGCACCGTGGTCGCATAAACGTGCGAGCAATCCGCGACGGCGTCGGCAAGGCTTTCAAAAACCTCAGCATTGTCGAGCACGACATCGGCTCCCGCCGCCGACGGGCCAGCATCAGGATTGGGCCACCCATCACGCGGGCTGACCAGTCGCATCTCGGTAAGCCCGAAGTTCAGCATGGCCCGCGCGGCCTTGCCAATATTCTCACCGAGTTGCGGGCGCACGAGGACGATGACGGGGCGGGGTGCTGAAGGCTCTGACATGATCCCGTTTGCTCTGAAAAGTGGCCGAGCTTATCGCAGCTCGTTATCGAAGGTTTTCTTGCGAAGTGACGAATGGGCAGCTGGGGTAGCCGCCCTCACTCACTCCCAACCTCTTTCACCGAGCCCGCGAAATCCTCGAAGTCCTGAGCATCGGTGAAGTCCTTATACACGCTGGCGAAGCGAATATAGGCAACACTGTCGAGCCGTTTGAGGCCTTCCATCACCATCTCGCCGATCGCGCGCGCAGGCACTTCGCCGTCGCCGCTGGTTTCCAGCTGCCGCTGAATACCGGAGATGAGCTTTTCCAGCCTGCTTGGATCAATTTGCCGCTTGCGACAGGCGATGTCGATGGAGCGCGCCAGCTTGTCGCGGTCGAACGCTTCCTTACGTCCCTCGCTTTTCACCACCCAGATGTCGCGCAACTGGATGCGCTCGAACGTGGTGAAGCGCGCGCCACAGGCTTCGCACTGCCGTCTGCGGCGAATGGCGGCGCCATCTTCGGTGGGGCGGCTGTCCTTTACCTGACTGTCGTCGTGAGCACAGAAGGGGCAACGCATTCAGTAATAAGCTCCGTTCGTTCGGATGAGTCGAGACACGAGATGGCACAGCCGCCGCGCCTCGACCACCCCTGACAGAACGAAGCTATCAGCCTTCGTAGATCGGGAAGCGGGCGCAGAGTGCCGAAACGCGTTCCCGGACATTGGCTTCGACCGCCGCGTCGCCATGCTCGCCATGATCCCGCAGACCTTCCAGGACATCGGCAATCATGTCGCCAATCGCCTCGAACTCAGCCACACCAAAGCCGCGTGTCGTACCGGCGGGCGAGCCCACGCGGATGCCGCTGGTCTTGGTCGGGGGCAAGGGGTCACCCGGGACGCCATTCTTGTTGCAGGTGATGAAGCTGCGCTCCAGCGCCTCGTCGGCATCCTTGCCGGAGATGCCGTAGGGACGCAGGTCGATCAGCGCCAGATGCGTGTCCGTACCGCCCGAAACGACGGCAAGGCCGCGCTGTTCCAGCTTGCCGGCCAGCGCTTTGGCATTGGTGACGATCGCCTGTGCATAGGTCTTGAACTCAGGCCGCAGTGCTTCGCCGAAAGCGACCGCCTTGGCGGCGATGACATGCATCAGCGGGCCGCCCTGAAGGCCGGGGAACACTGCCGAATTGATCTTCTTCGCAATGGCTTCGTCATTGGTCAGGATCATGCCGCCCCGTGGCCCGCGAAGGGTCTTGTGGGTGGTGGTGGTCACGACATCGGCGAAACCGAAAGGCGTCGGGTGCGCGCCACCGGCAACGAGGCCTGCAAAGTGCGCCATATCGACCATCAGCAACGCGCCCACCTTGTCCGCGATCGCACGGAACCGAGCGAAATCGAGGTGACGGGGATAAGCCGATCCGCCCGCGATGATGAGCGTCGGCTTCGCTTCGATCGCCTGCGCTTCCAGAGCGTCATAGTCGATGACGTGCGTATCCTCGCGCACGCCGTACTGCACGGCGTTATACCATTTGCCCGAAAGCGCGGGCTTTGCACCATGCGTCAGGTGGCCGCCAGCGTCGAGCGACAGGCCCATGATGATATCGCCCGGCTTGGTCAGCGCCAGCATCACCGCGCCATTCGCCTGCGCCCCCGAATGGGGCTGCACATTGACGAAGCCGCAGTTGAAGATCTGCTTGGCACGGTCGATAGCCAGCTGCTCGACCTCATCCGAAGGGACGCAGCCCTGATAATAACGCTTGCCCGGATAGCCCTCGGCATATTTGTTGGTGAAGACGCTGCCTTGCGCCTCCAACACTGCCTTCGACACGATATTTTCCGAAGCGATCAGCTCGATCTGGTTCTGCTCGCGCTTCAGTTCCTTGGTGACGCCGGCGAAGACTGCCGGATCGGCATCGGCCAAGCTGCGCGTGAAATAGCCTTCCGCGCGGATATCGGAGAGGTCGGGCTGGGCGAGGGTGGCGGTGCTCATAGGGCTGGCTCCTTAAAGCGCGGGCTGAGAGAGTTTTTCGACACGGCCATAATGGCGGCCACCGCCGAATTCGGTGGAAAGGAAAGCGGTGACGCAGGCTTTGGCCATGTCCACGCCGGTCAAGCGGGCACCCAAGGCAAGGACATTTGCGTCATTATGTTCGCGGGATAGCGCCGCCGACAATGGTTCCGACACCAGCGCACAGCGGCACGCCGGATTCCGGTTTACCGCGATGGAAATACCGATGCCAGAGCCGCACAGCGCTATACCGCGCTCTGCCGCGCCGGATGCGACGGCGCTGGCGAGCTTGTAGCCAAAATCGGGGTAATCGACGCGGTCGGCTGTCGCTGGGCCGAGGTCATTAACCTCATGACCTTCATCACGCAGCCAATCGGCGAGCTCGGCTTTCAGATCAACGGCGGCATGATCGGAAGCTAGGGCGATTTTCACGGCGAAATTGTCCTGTCACACAAAGGGTGATTCGTATCCCGCGCCTCTTAGGGGCAGAGGCAGCCAATTGCCACAGTCCAGCTGGCCGCTTATGGCCTGCTTCATGGCATCGACAATATTATCCATTCTCATGCTCGCGGGACTGTTTCTCACGGGCGGCGGCATCTACGCGATCGTGAAAAAGGGCGATCGCAAGCGTGGCATCCTGATGATCATAGCCGGACTGGTCATGTTCGCCAATGTAGCGATTTCCGCTATCCCCGGCCCCGATGTGCCGATGCTGGAACGCCACCGCGACTGATCCTAGGCGCGCAGCGCCATCGCCGCCAGAAGATCGGTTTGCGTCACCATTCCACGCAGCTGTCCCGCGCCATCCACGACGATGGCTTCATGCGTCAGTCCACTCGTCAGCGGACGAAGCAATTGCGAAACCGGTGTATGTTCCGCCACGAGCAGCGGCTCCGACGCAATGTCGCGGGCCGTCTCACCTGCCCGCGAAAGGTCGAGCGGACCGACCAGACCTTGAACGCGCCCAGCGTCATCCAGCACCGGCAGCGACAATAGACGCCGGGCATGCAGCAGTTCGGCCGCTTCGGCCACGGACTGGCTTTCACGAATAGACAGGATGTCGCGCGACATGATCTCGCCGCACGTCAGCGTGGCATGGCTGCGTTCGGCCGCGCGTACCTCCGCATCATGCAGCACGACCTGCAAATCGGCGGCGTTAACGTCCAGAACATCGCCATAGGCCTGCAACGCTTCCTCGACATCCTGTTCGGACGGCGGCGTTCGCAGCAGAGGCGCCGGATCGTTCGTCCCATGTGCGCTCGGAGATTTGGGCGCGACATGAGGATAGCTGTGCCCTGCGATCCGGTGAAAGATGATTGCCACCGTCACCAGCAGCGCAGTGTTCAGCCCCACCGGGATAAAAGCGAACATATAGCTCGGCGCACCGTTGGCAGCGCCCAGCACGACCGAAAGTGCAACCGCGCCGCCCGGCGGATGGAGGCAGCGCAGCAGGGACATGCCCCCAATGGCGCAACCTACCGCCAGAGCAGCAGCTATCGTAGGATCAGGGATTAGTCGCGCGACGGTAATCCCGACCAGCGCCGATACGACATTGCCGCCAAAGACGGACCATGGCTGCGCAAGCGGGCTTGCAGGCACAGCGAACAACAGCACCGCCGAAGCGCCCATCGGGGCGACCAGCAACGGATGTGCTATGCCGTTCCCCAGCATCAGGCCGCAAAGCAATCCCGTGATCGCGATGCCGCCGATGGCGCCGCTCGCCGCTTTCAACCGGTCGAAGAAACCTGGCCCGGGCGGCGCAGGTATGAAGGCGCTGTAATAGCGGCTCCATATCAGGCGAACGTCGTTGTTCTTCTCGTCACTCATGGCCCGCTGCCGCTAGTCGCGGCGACCGCGCAGGCCAAGATATATTTTCTTGATAGTTGATTTGGCCGGAAACAAAGAAGGGCCGCGTTGCGAGGGGCCCCTCTTCAGCAACTCAGCGGATCGGCGAGTCAGGCGAAAGGCGCATGTCGAGATAATTGTCGACCGACTTCATCAACTGATCCAGCTCATGTTCGAAAAAGTGGTTCGCGCCACGGATTTCGTCATGATGGATGGTGATGCCTTTTTGCGTGCGCAGCTTATCGACCAGCTTCTGCACGGCATTGGCGGTCACGACCTCGTCCGCTGTTCCCTGCACGATGATGCCGGACGCAGGGCATGGGGCGAGGAATGAGAAGTCATACATGTTCGCGGGCGGCGCCACCGAGATGAAGCCGCGTATTTCCGGACGACGCATCAGCAACTGCATGCCGATCCATGCGCCGAACGAGAAGCCTGCGATCCAGGTGGTCTGCGCCTCGGGGTGGAAGCTCTGTACCCAGTCCAACGCCGCAGCGGCATCGCTCAGCTCGCCGATGCCATTGTCAAACGTCCCCTGACTGCGGCCCACGCCCCGGAAATTGAAACGCAGCACGGCAAAGCCGCGCTTCACAAAGGTCTTGTAGAGCGCCTGCGTGATGCGGTCGTTCATCGTGCCGCCGCCTTGCGGATGGGGATGCAGGATCATCGCGACTGGCGCGCGGGGGCGAGGCGGAGGGCTGAAACGGCCTTCGAGGCGGCCTTCGGGTCCGGGGAAAATAACGTCGGGCATGGCACCTGTTATGGTTCTGGCCGCCACCCGGAGAAAGGAGGCCGGCGGTTGGATGCGGGCGCGCGAAAGCCAATGCTGGCGTTGCGCGGCAGACCGCCTATATAGAAGGCGCCGCCATTTTCGCAATCAATGAGTAACATCGCCTCGTGGCCCTTGATCGCCTTTATCTGGACCACGCCGCGACAACCCCCATGCTGCCGCAGGCGAAAGCTGCCATGCGGGAGGCAATGGACCTGTGGGCAAACCCATCCAGCCCGCATGCTGAGGGACGGGCGGCCCGTGCTGCGCTGGAGGATGCCCGATCGCGTATCGCCACTGCCTTGGGATGGAAGGGGCATGTCCTGTTCACATCAGGCGCGAGCGAGGCGATCGTCATCGGCCTGACGCGAGCAAAGGCCGCCCATATTTTCACATCTCCGGTAGAACATGATTCGGTTCTACGCGTGACGCCCGAGGCCGAACGGCTGAAAGTCACGGCAGAAGGCACTGTTTCGCTCGCTTCAACGGCGCTCGGCCTCGGTACGCTCGTCGCCATCCAGCATGTGAATAATGAAACCGGCGTCATCCAGTCGCTCGAAGCATTGGACCGTCAAGGATCGATCCTCTTTGCCGACTGCGCTCAGAGCGCAGGCAAGCTCCCCCTGCCTGACGCGGACATGATCGCGATCAGTGCCCATAAATTCGGAGGGCCGCCTGGAGTGGGGGCTCTTCTCGTAAAGGATTTGGCGCTCCTGCAACCCAGCGGTGGTCAGGAGCAGGGCTACCGGCCCGGCACTGAAAACCTCCCCGGCGTTCTTGCCATGGCTGCTGCCCTGGAAAATCGCCCGGACTGGTTGTCGGAAGCTGCTCGGCTCCGGGAGCGCCTAGACCAAGCCATCGAGGAAACGGGCGGCGAAATCGTCGCACGCGCCGCGCCGCGCAGCCCCGCGATTGCCAGCTACCGCATGCCGGGCGTTTCGGCCCGCGCACAACTGATACAGTTCGACCTCGCCGGGATATCCGTCTCGGCGGGCAGCGCATGCTCATCCGGTTCGCTCAAGACCAGCCATGTCTTGCACGCCATGGGCTGGGACGAGGTTGCGGCGGGGGAAGTCATACGGGTCAGCTTCGGCCCTTCGACCAGCGACGCCGACATTGATCGCTTCCTGGATCAATGGACAAGGATGGCGAGCAGGCGGCCATGACCATCTATCTGGACTATCAGGCCACGACGCCGCTCGCGCCCGAGGCCTTTGACGTCATGGTCCCACTTCTGCGTGACCAGTTCGCCAACCCCCACAGCGCTCATCGTTTGGGGAGAGCCGCTGCGGCGCAAGTCGAGCTGGCGCGCGAAGAAGTCATCAGGCTCTTGCCCCAGGGAGGGCGGCTGATCTTCACATCGGGCGCGACCGAAGCGCTGAACCTGGCCATTCTAGGAGCGCCCGCCGGTGACATCGTGACGCTGGCGACCGAGCATGCGGCCGTTCTTGACACGGTGTCCGCGCTTGGAACCAAGGGACGACGTGTCACGATCCTGCCAGTCGGCACCGACGGCCTTGTCGATCTGGACGCAGCGGAAGCCGCGATCAAACCCGGCGTGGGGCTCGTCGCTGCCATGCTGGTGAACAATGAAATCGGCGTCATTCAGCCGATCGACAAACTCGCAGATTTTGCTCACCGCGCAGGGGCGCTGTTCCTCTGTGATGCGGTGCAAGGCTATGGCCGCGTCCCGATCCCTGACAGCTGTGACATGATCGCCATAAGCGCCCACAAGATCCATGGGCCAAAGGGTGTGGGCGCGCTCTGGATACGGGACGAGGTGAAGTTGGAGCCCGTCATGTACGGCGGCGGGCAAGAGGCGGGCCTGCGATCAGGCACGCTATCGCCTGCCTTGTGCGCCGGTTTCGGCGTCGCCGCCCGACTGATGCGGGAGAGGGCGGAGCAGGACCACGCCCATGTAGAAGCGCTATGGCAACAGGCGCGCGAGCTGTTCGACACATGGACGCTCAACGGCGGCGCGGACGCGCGCTACCACGGCAATCTCAATCTTCGCCGCGAAGGGATCGACGGCGCCCGGCTGTTGTCGGAATGCCGTGAAGTCGCATTTTCGCTGGGAAGTGCTTGCGCGAGCGGCTCTGGGCGGCCAAGCCATGTGTTGCGCGCCATCGGATTGTCGGAGCGAGAGGCGCGCGGATCGGTGCGGATCGGCTTTGGCCGCTACACGACACTGTCCGAATTGGAGAGCGCCGCAAAGATAATGAACGACGCGGCAGCCGTACAAGCGGCGCCGTAGCCAAGGGAGTTGCAATCATGATCAGGGTCACGTTTGTCAGTGCGGATGGCGAAAATCGTCAGGAGGTCGATGTCGTCGCAGGCTCGGTGCTTCTGGAGGTCGCCCAGGCGGCAGGCCAGCCACTGGAGGGAACGTGCGAGGGACAGATGGCCTGTTCCACCTGCCATGTGATTGTTGAAGCAGAAGATTTTTCCAAGCTGCCGCCAGCCAGCGAGGCGGAAGAGGATATGCTGGACCTCGCCGCAGCAGCCACGCGGACCAGCCGCCTGTCATGCCAGATCATATTGGAGGAGAAGCTCGACGGCCTCACCGTCCGCATCCCCGGCGAATCCTACAATATGCAGGGCATGTAGTTTATGCGCCTTCGCATCGGTGTCGCGGCGGGGATGATGTTGTCGCTCTCTGGGCCACTCATGGCGCAACAGGACGGCGCACGCCAATCCCTCTTGCCGCCTGCGCCGCGTTACATGGTTAGCGAATCGGCGATGAAGTCCGTTCGCAACCCGCGCGAGATCGAAAAGGAGACCGGCGGCCGCCTCGGGGTCGCGCTGGTCGACAACAAGGGCGGACTGCTCCTCGGCTTCAACCGGGACGAACGCTTCGCCATGTGCTCGACCTTCAAGGCGCCTCTCGCAGCGGCGGTGTTGATGGGCGCCGACGCAGGGCGGTTCGGGTTGGAAGGACAGGTGGCGTTCACTGACGAGGACATTCTCGACTATGCGCCGGTGGTGAAGGCAAACCGCAAACGCGGTCGCCTGTCCATGGCGGAACTGGCCGAGGCGGCGGTGGAGGTTAGCGACAATAGTGCCGCAAACCTGCTGCTGCCGATGATTGGCGGCACGGAAGGATTGACGGCCTTCGCCCGCGCACATGGCGATACGGTGACGAGGTTCGACAGGACCGAACCGGCGCTGAACGAAAATGTCGAAGGTGATCCCCGTGACACCACCAGTCCGGCCGCCATGGCAAACCTTATGGCTCGCTTGATTTTCCGCGACATGAAGAGCGAAAGCGCCGAGCGTCTCCGAACCTGGCTCAACGGCAGCACTACCGGCGATAAACGCATCAAGGCTGGCCTGCCAAAAGGGTGGGCCTCAGGCAGCAAGACTGGAAGCTGCGGCACGGCCTATAATGATGTGGCGTTGGTGAAGGCGCCATCGGGTGAGGAATATGTGCTGGCCGTCTATCTCGATCGGCCGACCACCGATGCCAAGGCGGCCGAGGCAGCCATCGCCGAAGCGGCCCGCGCCGCACTTGATTTCGTCGCAAAGGCGCAGCGAACCGGGCTTGAGTAACCCGGCCCTTGCCATCGCCGCAGCCTTTCGCCATATGCCGCGCCGGGAGTCGGGCGGACGTGGTCGTCGCCAACCTGGTCAGGTCCTGACGGAAGCAGCCACAACGATTTCGCCGCGGGTCGTTCCGGCTCCCACTTTATTCGGCTTTCCGGCTTCGACAGCCGCTCCTCAAGCCGCTAGATTGTTACCATGTCCGATTCATCTCAGCCCTATCGCGTGCTTGCGCGCAAATACCGGCCGCGTAGCTTTCGCGAACTGATCGGGCAGGATGCCATGGTCCAGACGCTGGGTAACGCCATCCGTAGGGGCAGGTTGGCCCACGCATTCCTGATGACAGGGGTGCGGGGCGTCGGGAAAACATCGACCGCGCGCCTGATCGCCAAGGCATTGAACTGCGTAGGGCCGGACGGGCAGGGCGGCCCCACGATCGATCCCTGCGGCGTCTGCGAACCCTGCCAGGCAATCGCCGAGGGCCGCCATATCGATGTGGTGGAAATGGACGCTGCCAGCCACACCGGCGTCGATGACGTGCGCGAGATTATTGAGGCGGTGCGCTATGCCGCAGTCTCCGCGCGCTACAAGATCTACATCATCGACGAAGTCCATATGCTCTCGAAGAACGCGTTCAACGCGCTTCTCAAGACGCTCGAAGAGCCGCCCGCGCATGTGAAATTCCTGTTCGCCACGACCGAAGTGAACAAGGTCCCCGTCACCGTCCTTTCCCGTTGCCAGCGTTTCGACCTGCGCCGCATTCCCGCTGAACTGCTCGCGGCCCACTTTGCCCATGTGGTCGAGACGGAACAGGTTGCCGCCGAAGATGATGCCCTCGCACTGATCGCCCAGGCAGCAGAAGGCTCTGCGCGCGACGGCCTCTCCATCCTCGACCAAGCGATCGCCCATGCAGAAATGGGGGACGGCGCGCCGCTCGTCACCGCCGCTCAGGTCCGCGATATGCTTGGCCTGTCGGATCGTGGCGCCGTTCGCCGCCTGCTTGGCCTGCTGCTGGAGGGCGATACCGCCGCGCTGCTGGTTGCGGTGCGCGAGCAATATGCGCTCGGTGTGGAGCCCCTCTCGCTGGTCCGGGGCCTGCTTGAACTGGTGCATGCCGTGACGCTGGCGAAAGCAGGACGGGACATCGCCAGTCCCGGCCAGTCCGCGGAGGAACGGGAGGCGCTCTCAACCTGGGCCTCGCAAATCGGCTTCGCGCCGCTTCATCGGCTCTGGCAGTTGCTCCTAAAGGGCCATGACGAGGTTGCAGGCGCCGCATTCCCGATCGAATCCTGCGAGATGGCGCTGCTGCGCGTCATGCACGCCGCGACCATGCCCGACCCCGGCGAAATCGCGCGCCTCCTGCGCGAAGGCTCTGTTCCGGCTGCGCAAACGGCTTCGGTTTCGGCCTCATCCGCCTCGGCTCCTACCGCATCGCTGCCCCAGGATGCTAAGGCCCTCGTCGATCTGCTTTGGGAACAAAAGAAGGGTCGGCTCGCTGACTTCCTTCATGATTGCGTACGCATCGTCCGGTTCGATCCACCTGAATTGGAATTACAACTAATGCAGGAGTGGGCCGACGGTGATTTCTGCCGTACGCTCTCGATGGAATTGCAGAGGGCGACGGGTTCCCCGTGGCAGATCAAGCGAAGTGAAGGCGGTGCCGCTCCGTCATTGCTGGAGCAGCAACAGGCAAGTCAGGCGCAAGAGCGCGCCGAAATATTCGATACCCCCGTGGTGAAGGCCGTGCTTGCGGCTTTCCCCGAAGCCGATCTTGATCGGACCGAAGCATGGAGCGCAGAGCGATGAAGGATCTGAACGAAATATTGGGCATGGCCAGCCGCGTGCAGGAAGAGCTGCAACGCGCTCAGGACAATCTCGACAAGATCGAGGTTGAGGGAGCCGCAGGCGGCGGTCTGGTAAAGGTCCGCGCTTCGGCCAAGGGGCGGATCGTGGGCGTGTCGATCGACGACAGCCTGCTCGCGCCTAGCGAAAAGCAGATGCTGGAAGACCTTGTGGCTGCGGCTTTCAACGACGCTCGCAAAAAAGCGGACGAGGTAAGTTCTGCGGAAATGGCGAAGATGACGAGCGGCCTCCCGCTTCCGCCGGGGTTCAAGCTGCCTTTCTGATCGGCACTCGGATAACAGTCCGTTCAAAAGGACGGCACCAATTGAATGAGGCCCTGATTGTCCCCATAAAGCCATGAACAGCATGGCAGAGCAAATAATCGTGCGGCCCGTCGGAGATTGAATGACTACGCAATATCCCCTCCTTCCGTTGCGCGACATCGTGGTTTTCCCGCAGATGATCGTCCCGCTTTTCGTCGGTCGCGACAAGAGCGTCTCTGCCCTTGAGTTGGCGATGGAAGGAAATAAGGAAATCTTCCTCGTGTCGCAGCTTGACCCTGCGGAGGATGATCCGAACCGTGACTCGCTGTACGACACCGGGGTCGTCGCGATCGTGTTGCAGCTCCTGAAGCTGCCGGACGGCACCGTCCGCGTGTTGGTCGAAGGAAAGCATCGCGCGCAACTGCAGTCGATCAGTTCGGCCGACAACCATCTGATCGCCGAAGTCGATCCGGTCGACGAGGTCGCAGCCGAAGGGCCTGAGGCCGAGGCGCTGATGCGCTCCGTCGCCGAGCAATTCGAAAACTACGCGAAGCTCAACAAGAAGCTGCCTGCCGAAACGCCGGTTCAGCTGCGTGAGATCGAGGATGCAGGCCGTCTCGCCGACGCCGTTGCCGCCAACATCAACGTGAAGGTCGCTGACAAGCAGTCCCTGCTGGTCGAGGCTGATCCCGTAAAGCGTTTGGAGATGGTCTTCGCCTTCATGGAAGGCGAGCTTGGCGTGCTTCAGGTTGAAAAGAAGATTCGCGGCCGCGTGAAGCGGCAGATGGAAAAGACCCAGCGCGAATATTATCTGAACGAGCAGCTCAAGGCGATCCAGCGCGAGCTGGGTAATGGCGAAGGCGAAGAGGGCGATGAACTCGCCGAACTGGCCGAGAAGATCGCCAAGACAAAGCTCAGCAAGGAAGCGCGAGCAAAGGCGACGGCGGAGTTCAAGAAGCTCAAGGGCATGCAGCCCATGTCCGCCGAAGCCACGGTCGTGCGTAATTATCTCGACGTGCTCCTGGGCCTGCCATGGGGCAAGAAGGGCAAGGTCAAGACCGACCTCAAGCGCGCGCAAGCGATCCTGGACGAGGATCATTTCGCGCTGGAGAAGGTCAAGGACCGGATCATCGAATATCTCGCGGTGCAGGCCCGGACCAACAAGCTCAAGGGGCCGATCCTGTGCCTCGTCGGCCCTCCCGGCGTCGGCAAGACCTCGCTCGGCCGATCGATTGCCAAGGCTACGGGCCGCGAGTTTGTGCGCCAGTCGCTTGGTGGCGTGCGCGACGAAGCTGAAATCCGTGGCCATCGCCGCACCTATATCGGGTCTCTGCCGGGCAAGATCGTGACTAACCTCAAGAAGGCGGGCACGATGAACCCGCTCTTCCTGCTGGATGAGATCGACAAGCTGGGCCAGGATTTCCGGGGTGATCCGGCTTCGGCGCTGCTGGAGGTTCTGGATCCGGAGCAGAACAGCAAGTTCCAGGACCATTATCTGGAGATCGATGTCGATCTGTCGGACGTGATGTTCGTCACGACCGCCAACTCGCTGAACCTACCGCAGCCACTGCTGGACCGCATGGAGATCATCCGGCTCGAAGGCTATACCGAGGATGAGAAGGTCGAGATTGCGCAGCGCCACTTGCTGCAGAAGCAGATCGACGCTCACGGCCTCAAGGAAGGCGAGGTGGAAGTCACCGAAGCCGCGATCCGCGATCTTATCCGCTACTATACGCGAGAGGCGGGCGTCCGCACGCTTGAACGTGAAGTGGCACGGATTGCCCGCAAGGCGCTCCGCAAGATTTTGGAAGGCGTTTTCGAGAAGGTTACGATCACGCCGGAAAATCTTGCCGAATATGCCGGGGTGCGGAAATTCCGCCACGGCGTCGGTGAGGAAGAGAACCAGATCGGTGCCGTGACTGGTCTCGCCTGGACCGAAGTGGGTGGCGAGCTGCTGACCATCGAAGCTGTCACCGTACCGGGCAAAGGCGCGATCCGGACGACCGGCAAGCTTGGCGAAGTGATGACCGAATCCGTGCAGGCGGCCTTTTCCTATGTGAAGGCGCGCTCACCCGGCTATGGTATCAAGCCCAGCCTCTTCACCCGGAAGGACATTCACATCCACCTTCCCGAAGGTGCTGTGCCAAAGGACGGCCCTTCCGCAGGCATCGGCATGGTGACCAGCATCGTTTCGACGCTCACCGGCATCCCTGTTCACAAGGATGTGGCTATGACGGGCGAGGTGACGCTGCGTGGCCGTGTACTTCCGATCGGCGGCCTCAAGGAAAAGCTCCTCGCAGCGTTGCGGGGCGGTATCAAGACGGTGCTGATCCCGGCGGAGAATGAAAAGGATCTGGCGGAAATTCCGGCAAATATTAGGGAAGGGCTGGAAATCGTTCCCGTTTCCCATGTGGATGAGGTGCTTGCCCGCGCGTTGATTTCGGTGCCTGAAGCGATAGCCTGGACAGAAGAAGATGACCTAGCCGCACAGCCAAGTCCGGCTGCGGGGCGGGATGGCGACGCGACGCTTCGCCACTGATTGCAAGCACAACGGTAATTAGCCGCCACTTTCAGTGAGATTTAGGCCTATGGTTGAAAATCTCATTGGAGGCGGTGGCTTTGTCGCTTTCCCTTTGACAGCCGATCAAAGCTGGGCCTTATTGCGCCGCCGACGCCGCGATTCCTTAGCTATTCACACAGTTAGAAGGGGGTTCCCAAGGTATGAACAAGCAGGATTTGATCAGTGCTGTTGCCGAAAGCAGCGGTCTTAGCAAAAGCGACGCCAGCAAGGCGGTTGAAGGCGTATTCGATTCCATTTCGTCTGCACTTAAGAAGGGCGACGAAGTCCGGCTCGTGGGCTTCGGCACCTTTTCCGTTTCGCAGCGCAAGGCGTCCACCGGCCGCAATCCGCGTACTGGCGAAACGATGACCATCAAGGCGTCGGCCCAGCCCAAGTTCAAGGCGGGCAAGGGTCTGAAGGACTCGGTCAACTAACAAGCAGGACGGCGCCTTGCAGGGCGCCTGATCCAGAACCAAGATGTTGGGCATCGCGGCCTGATTGGTTTAGGAGAGTAGCGTCGCCGAAGGTGAGAAAGCCTCGTTGCGATCATGTACTGAACAGAGGGAAGAGGGGCGCGGACCAATCGGTCGGCGCCCCGTTTCTTTTTCCATCGTGCGTACGCATTTGCCAGCTTGACGACTATCCAATCGCCGCATATGTGCCGCATCTCTCTTGGGCCGAACGGCCCTGTGGCGATCGTAGCTCAGTTGGTTAGAGCGCTGGTTTGTGGTACCAGAGGTCGGGGGTTCGGATCCCCTCGATCGCCCCATTTTCCTCCTTTTTCTGACGCGATGGGCTTCGCATGAGCCCTCCACCGGACTATAGCCCTACTATGGACGATGCGCGTGACAAGGGCCTGACCCTCAATCCAAAATATGATCGTGACGGGCTGATTACAGCAGTCGTAACTGATGCTGGCAGCGGCGAAGTGCTGATGGTTGCCCATATGAATGCGGAAGCGCTGGCCCTGACCTTGGAAACAGGATTGGCGCATTTCTGGTCGCGCAGCCGCCAGTCGCTCTGGAAAAAGGGCGAGACGTCGGGCCACATGCTGGAGGTACGCGACATCCGGATCGATTGCGATCAGGACGCGGTTTGGGTGAAGGCGGTTCCGGCAGGTCCGACATGCCACACAGGCGCGCGATCCTGCTTCTTTCGCCACGTAGGCCCGGAAGGACTGACTGCTGTCGATACGGTGGAATAGCCTCGTCATTCTGCCGCTACTGGTCGGGTGCCAGGGGGACGGCGGGGGCTCCGCGAGTTCGGCAGGCAATACCGCCTCGACGTCCGGGCTCGAACGCGCAGCCATCGAAAGCGGCGTCATCGCGGACACCTCCAGATCGTCTCCCGTCGGACTTTTCCAGCGGCGCCATGAGGCGGGCAGTGACAGCCTGTGCATCATTCCCGGTCGATCCGGCGATTTCCGCTTCGGCGCCGAGGCCATTTTCGGCAAGGATCAACGCTGTCGGGGGCGGGGTTCCGCAAAGCGAGCCGGAGACAAGCTAATACTCAGCTTCGATCGGGCCGGTGGCTGCATCATCGTCGCCCAATATGATGGCGATCAGATCGCCTTCCCCGGTGTGCTCGACCTGAAGTGCGCTGATCTTTGCGAGGGTCGGGGTTCACTCGAAGGCGTCAGCTTCCCCCGCGCATCGAGCGAAGCCAGCGCTGCGCTGCGCGTCACGGGTCGCGATGGCAATCCGCTTTGTGAACAGGATTGACGCGGTTCAGCCTGCGTCTCGAACCTGACTGGTGTCCAGCATCTTACCCTGCGTGATGATCACCAGGTCCCCCAGCCTGACCGCGGAAAACAGTTTGCGCGCGAAGGCGGTCGGCACGCCGATGCAACCGTGGGTGGCGCTGCCCCATTTGACGTCGCTGCCATGGATCGCCACGCCATCATTCGTCAGTCGCAGCATGTAGGGCATCGGCGCATCATAAAGGCTGGACACATGGTCCGCGTCCTTCTGCGTAATGGGGAAGGCGCCCAAGGGGCTGGGCTTGTCATCGGCACCATATAGGATCACTGCCGCGCCGATTTCATGGCCAGCGCGAAAGGCTGACAGCGTCTGAGCCTTCAGGTCCACCGTGATGATAATCGGCCCCTTCGCGGGCGCTTGGCTCTCATCCCAGACATAGTCGCCATGGCGGAACGGCCCCTCGATCGGGAGCACGCTTTTTACCACCAGCGCGTGCGGATTGACGGGCAGCGGCTGTGACCGGCTTCGCTCGATCGGTGCCTTGGCAAGGGTGCTTTCAGGTGAGGCGACCTTCTGCGGCGAGGACTTTAGATCGCGCCCGTGATCCATATAAATGTTCACCAGCAAACCGGCAGCGCCAAGCACGCCGCCTATGATCAGCTTCGGTCCCGCTGCTTTCGCTACATTCCGGATCAGTCGCGCCATGCCCGTTCTATTGCATGCAAAAGGTTAAGCTCAGCCTTCCCGATCCACCTCGGCCGCCGCGATTGCGGTCAGGTTCAGGACACCGCGAGCGGTGACACCCGGCGTCAGCACGTGAATGGGTTGTGCCAGCCCCATCAGCATCGGCCCCACGGTCGGTGAGCTGGACGACGCGGACAGCGCGGTGAGGGTGATATTCGCCGAATCGAGGTTGGGCATCACCAGCAGATTGGCAGGTCCTTCAAAGCGAGCATCTGGCACCAATCGTTCCCGCAGCGATTGGCTGAGTGCGGCATCCGCGTGCATTTCACCGTCGACCAGCAGGTCCGGCGTCTGTTCGCGGACCAGTTGCAAGGCCGTCCGCATCTTCCGCGCGCTGGGGCTGTGCGAAGCTCCAAAGTTCGAATGCGAAAGAAGCGCCACGCGCGGCGAAAGGCCGAAGTGCCGAAGCTCGGTCGCACCCGCTATAGCCATCTCGGCCACCTGCTCGGGTGTCGGATCGGGGACCATATGCGTATCGGTGATGAACAGCGCGCCTGCGTCCAGAATCAGTCCCGACAGCGCATAGACGCGACTATGCCCCGGCCGACGATCGATGATCCGCAGGACATGTTCCACCTGACCCCAATATTCGCTGTTGCCGCCAACCAGCGCCGCATCGACGCGCCCGGTGCGCAGCAGCATCGCCGCCGTGACCGTCGGGCGCCGATATACGTGACGCAACAACTCGGCTGTAGGGACGCCTTTGCGCGCTGCGATGGCGCGATACGCATCCACCAGTTGCCCGAGCAGTTCATGATCGGTTTCGGGATCGACCACTTCCACATCGCGATCCAGCTCGAACCGCAGACCAAGGCTGGGCAGCTTATCCTTCAATATCCGCCGCCGCGCGACGATGACGGGACGAACGATCCCCTCGTCCAGACCGTCCTGAATCGCGCGCAGCACGCGCTCATCCTCGCCTTCGCCATAGGCGATGCGGCGGCAGGTGCCCCGCGCGGCCTCGAACACCGGCAGCATCAGCTGCGCTGATCGCGTGTTCTGTTGGGCCAGTGACCGGCGATAGGCTTCGATATCCAGTGATCGCTTCGCCACGCCGCTGTCCATCGCAGCTTTGGCGACCGCAGGGGCGATCTCCGCGATCAGCCGGGGATCGAAGGGCGTCGGAATGATATAGTCCGGCCCGAACGCCAGCCGCCGCCCACCATAGGCCTGCGCAACGCTGTCATGCGCTGGCAACCGGGCGAGCGCGGCGATCGCTTCCGCCGCTGCGGCCTTCATGGCCTCGTTGATCTCGGTCGCTCGCGCGTCCAGCGCCCCCCGGAACATATAGGGGAAGCACAGGACGTTATTGACCTGATTGGGATAGTCGGAGCGCCCGGTTGCAACGATCGCGTCGGGCCTTGCCTCGCGCGCGACCTCGGGCCGGATCTCTGGCTCCGGATTCGCCAGCGCGAAGATCAGTGGATTCGGCGCGAGAAGAGGCAACCACTCAGGATTCAATACTCCCGGCGCCGACAGGCCCAGGAAAATATTAGCCCCCGGCAGCACTTCGGGCAAAGTCCGCGCATTGGTCTCGCGCGCGTAACGGGCCATGTTCGGCAACATGCCCTCACGACCGGAATGGATGACGCCATCCTTGTCCGTCAGCGTCACATGCTCTTGCCGAAGGCCCATCGACACCAGCAGATCGACGCAGGCCAACGCCGCGGCTCCCGCCCCGGATGTAACCAGTCGCGCTTCTGACAATGTCTTGCCCTGCAAGACCAGCGCGTTTCGCACGGCGGCCGCCACGACGATCGCCGTCCCATGCTGGTCGTCGTGGAAGACCGGAATCTTCATCCGCTTCTTGAGCTCCGCCTCGATGGCGAAACATTCCGGCGCCTTGATATCTTCCAGATTAATGCCGCCGAATGTCGGCTCCAGCAGCGCCACGGCCTCGATGAACTTTTCGGGGTCGGTCGTGTCCACCTCGATATCGAACACATCGATGTCGGCGAATTTCTTAAAGAGGACAGCCTTGCCCTCCATCACCGGCTTGGAGGCAAGCGCACCGATGGCACCCAGCCCCAGCACGGCCGTGCCGTTGGAGATCACCGCGACCAGATTGCCGCGCGCCGTATAGTCCATCGCTTTGTCGGGATCTTCGGCGATTTCCAGGCAGGGGGCGGCCACGCCGGGCGAATAGGCCAGCGCCAAGTCGCGCTGGTTCACCATGCGCTTGGTAGGTTCTATCCGTAGCTTCCCCGGCTGGGGAAAGCGATGATAATCCAGGGCTGCGCGGCGGGTGTTGTCGTCCATGACGCGGCCTTATTATTGATTTGGGATAGGGGCAATGCCGACAGGCCCGTAAATGGCCGATTTGCGTGTCTTGTCGGATAAGAGACCCCACTTGACCGCTGCGATGAAAAGCCCCGCTTGTGCGCCGGGGCGCTTCCCACTAAATCGCGCGCATGACATCGACCAACGACATTCGCCGCTCCTTCCTCGACTATTTCGGGGCGAACGGCCACACCATCGTTCCTTCAGCGCCTCTGGTGCCGCATAACGACCCGACGCTGATGTTCGTCAACGCGGGCATGGTGCCGTTCAAGAATGTCTTTACGGGCCTGGAATCACGGCCCTACAAAACCGCGACCAGCAGCCAGAAGTCAGTTCGTGCAGGCGGTAAGCACAACGATCTCGACAATGTCGGCTATACCGCGCGCCACCATACCTTCTTTGAAATGCTGGGCAATTTCAGCTTCGGCGATTATTTCAAGGAACAGGCGATCACTCACGCCTGGACCCTGTTGACCAAAGAATGGGGCATCCCGGCGGAAAAGCTGACCGCGACTGTCTATCATACCGACGACGAAGCCTTCGACCTGTGGAAGAAGATCGCCGGGCTTCCTGAGCATAAGATCATCCGCATTCCGACCAAGGATAATTTCTGGGCCATGGGTGACAGCGGCCCCTGCGGCCCGTGTTCGGAAATCTTCTACGACCATGGCGATCATATATGGGGCGGCCCTCCGGGATCGCCGGAAGAGGATGGTGATCGCTTCGTCGAGATTTGGAACCTCGTCTTCATGCAATATGAGCAAGAAGCGAACGAGATCGTCGGCGAATTGCCCAAGCCCAGCATAGACACCGGCATGGGTCTGGAGCGCATCGCCGCTGTGCTGCAAGGCGTCCATAACAATTACGACACCGACACGTTCAAGGCGCTGATCGAGGAATCGGGCGCGCTGACCAAGACCGCCATCGATGGCGAGCATCAGGCCAGCCACCGCGTCATCGCGGACCATCTTCGCTCCACCAGTTTCCTGATCGCGGACGGCGTGCTGCCCGCGAACGAAGGCCGCGGCTATGTCCTTCGTCGCATCATGCGCCGCGCCATGCGCCACGCCCACATCATCGGCGCGAAGGATCCGTTGATGCACCGTCTGGTGCCTAGCCTTGTCTCCGAAATGGGGGGGGCCTATCAGGAACTGGTCCGCGCTCAGCCGCTGATCGAGGAAACGCTGCTGCGTGAGGAAACCCGCTTCCGCCAGACGTTGGAAAAGGGCCTCAAACTGCTCGACGAAGCGACGGTCGATCTTTCCGAAGGCGGCACGTTGCCGGGCGAAACCGCGTTCAAGCTCTATGACACCTTTGGCTTCCCCTATGACCTGACCGAAGACGCGCTGCGGTCCCGCGGCCTGGGCGTTGATCGTGAAGGCTTCGACGCCGCGATGGCCGAGCAAAAGGCCGCCGCTCGCGCCGCATGGAAGGGTTCGGGTGAAAAGGCGTCTGACGAAATCTGGTTCGATATTGCCGAGAAAACGGGCAATACCGAGTTTATCGGCTACAGCTCGACCGAGGGCGAGGGCGAGGTGCTGGCGATCGTCAAGGACGGTGTGAACTTCGACAGCGCATCGGCCGGTGATACGGTCACGATCGTCACAAATCAGACGCCATTCTACGGCGAAAGCGGCGGCCAGATGGGAGACGCGGGCACGATTACGTCGCTGTCCGGTCTGGTGGCTGATGTAGAAGATACCGCAAAGCCACTTGGTCGACTGCACGCGCATCGGGCAAAAATCGGGACGGGCAGCATCAAGGTTGGCGATACGGTGCATCTCACCGTCGACACCGACCGCCGCGATCGCATCCGGGCGAATCATAGCGCTACCCACCTGCTCCATGCCGCGCTCCGGAACACTCTGGGCGCTCATGTGACGCAGAAGGGGAGCCTCGTGGCGCCCGATCGTCTCCGCTTCGACTTCTCGCATCCCGAAGCGCTGACCCACGGTCAGATCGCCTCGATTGAAAGCCTGGTGAACGAACAGGTCCGCCACAATGAGAGCGTCACGACGCGCCTCATGACGCCCGATGACGCTATCGCGGCGGGCGCTATGGCTCTGTTCGGCGAAAAATATGGCGACGAGGTCCGCGTTCTTTCCATGGGTAAGGGTGACGCGAACAGCTATTCGGTTGAGTTGTGTGGTGGCACCCACGTCCGCGCGACGGGCGACATCGCGATTTTCAAGATCATCTCCGAAAGCGCGGTATCTTCAGGAGTTCGCCGCATCGAGGCACTGACCGGAGAAGCGGCCCGCCTGTGGTTGACCGACCGCGAAGATCGCCTGCGCCAATCGGCCGCCGCGCTCAAGACCACCGCTGAAGAGGTGCCCGCGCGCATCGCCGCTCTGGTGGAACAGAGCCGTAAGCTCGAGCGTGAATTGGCCGAAGCGAAGAAGGCTCTGGCCCTCGGCGGGGGCAGCGGCGCTCAGGCAGCTGGCCCTGAGAAGGTTGGCCAGATCGACTTCATCGGCCAAGTCATCGAAGGGCTTGATCCCAAGGAACTGCGCGGGATCGTTGACCAGAACAAGGCCGCGCTGGGCAGCGGCGTGTCCGCCGTGCTCGCCGTGGTGGACGGTCGCGTCAGCATCGCGGTAGGCGTGACGGATGACCTCACCGGTACGATCAGCGCCGTCGATCTTGTCCGTGCGGGCGTGGAAGCGCTAGGCGGGAAGGGCGGCGGCGGCCGTCCGGACATGGCTCAGGGCGGTGGACCGGAAGCAGAAAAGGCGGGGGCCGCGATAGACGCGGTCAAGGCGGCCTTGGCCAGCGTCCCGGCGTAAAAATTCCAGGATTCGAAGACCGCCGACAAGGAGGCGATGCTTAAGCTGCGCTTTCGCCACCTTGTTTCTGCTGTCATCACCGCTAATCTGATGAGAGACAATGATCGGGGGGATCATGCGGTTTCTTGTTGCTATCTGTTTACTGCTGGTTCCCGCTGCAGCGCGTGCTGAATGGCTGGAAGCTTCGAGCGACCATTTCGTTGTTTATGCCGAAGCTCGGGCAACGGACGCTCGTCTCTTCTCACAGCAGCTTGAAAGCTACCATGCGGCCATGGCGGCGGTCACGGGAACGCCGAACCTCCGTCCTAGCCCCTCCAATCGCCTCACTATCTATGTGGTGAGCAGTGAAGCCCAGGTCCGAAAGCTTTATGGGGCCAATTCGCAATATATAGGCGGATTTTACATACCCCGTGCTGGAGGATCGGTCGCGATCGTTCCCCGGGTCAGAGCGACGCGCGGTCAGATCGACACGTCGATGATCACGCTGCTCCATGAATATGCACATTATTTTCTGATCGGATCGAGCAACTTCCCGATGCCGCGCTGGATGTCGGAAGGTGCGGCGGAGTTCTTTTCGTCAGCCGCTTTTCCCAATGATGGCGGGGTCGAACTCGGGCGGCCCGCGCAGCATCGCGCCTATGAGCTTTATATGGCGATCGACGTGACCGCGAACGATCTGCTTGATCCCGCCGCCTATGAAAAGCGCCGAGGCAAGGGGTATGATGCGTTCTACGGCAAGAGCTGGCTGCTTTATCATTACCTGACTTTCAGCCCTGACAGGAAAGGCCAGCTTTCACGCTACCTCACCCTTATGTCCCAGGGTAAGGACCCACGGTCTGCTGCGATCGAAGCGTTTGGAGATTTCGGCCAGCTCGAACACGAGTTAGACCGCTATCTCCTCAAATCCCGCATGACCATGCTCAAGCTGCCAGCCAGCATGATCCAAACCGGCCCCGTTGTCGTGCAAGGAGTAAGTGCGGGAGCAAACGCAATGATGCCGGTCATCATTCGTTCCAGGCGCGGCGTCGACGATGAAGGGGCCAAGGCCGTTCTGGCGGACGCGCGCGCCATAGCTTCGCGCTTCCCGAAAGATCCAGCGGTCCTATCCGCGTTGGCGGAGGCCGAACACGACGCTGGGAACGATAAGGAAGCGATCGCCGCAGCAGATGCTGCCCTGGCTAACGACCCGAAGCAGGTCAACGCCTATGTCCAGAAGGGGCTGTCCCTTTATCGCATGGCGCCAGATGCCCCGGATCAGGACGAGGGCTATAAGCAAGCGCGCGCCACTTTCATTGCACTCAATCGCATCGAAAATGACCATCCGCTGCCGCTCTTCTACTATTATGACAGCTTCGCCCGGCAGGGGAAAACGCCATCTTCGCTCGCACTTCAAGGACTGGAGCGCGCGTCGGAACTGGCGCCCTTTGATCTCGGCCTGCGCATGACCCTGGCGATGCAGCAATTGCGTATCGGTGACCGCAAAGAGGCGCGACGCAATTTACTACCCGTGGCCTATAACCCCCATGGCGGTAACCTTGCTGAGACCGCAAGCACAGTATTGGAACGGATGGACAAGGAACCGAACTGGGATGGGAGCGGCATGTCGGGTACGGGGCCTGACAATGCTGTAGCTATTGGACCTTAGGCACCTCGTCAGGGCGGAGTCGCCTCAGTTTAGGAGCGGTATCCATCTGCGCCGCATCTTTAATGCCCATGCGCAAGTCCTCACGCGTTTGATGGATCGAGGCAATAACCGGCCCCATCGCCACGCCCAGATCGATGAGCGCGGTTTCTGCGAGTTGCAGCGAGCTTTCGAGTGTCTCGGGAACCGCATCGCTTGCGCCCGCCCGGTAGAGCTGTGCCGCATGATCAGTATCGCGCGCACGGGCGATGATCGGCAAATCCGGCACCCATCCACGCACCCGTTTCGTGACACGCACCGAAAGCACGGGATCGTCCATGGTAAGGATCAACGCTCGCGCATGGCCCAAACGGAGCTTGTCGAGCATTTCGACGCGCGCGACGTCCCCGAAGAGGATTGGGTAGCCGCCACGACGCCCCTCCGCCACTACGTCCGGGTCGGATTCAACAACGGTGAAACGCTGGTTGTGGAGGCGAAGCAGATCGCACACCATTCGCCCGACGCGCCCGAACCCGATTACGACAGCGGCCGCCTCGGTACTTTCCTGCTGTAGGTCTGGCGCTTCCTCGCCAAGCGCCATTTCCAGCCTGCGCGCAATGTCGTGACCGATACGCGCGAGAAGTGGCGTGATCGTCAGGCCGATGGCCGTGACGATCTGCCAAAAGGCTGCGGTGGAGGGGAGAATGAGCTTGGCTGCTGCTGCTGTCGAAAGCACGATGAGGGTCGTTTCAGAAGGACTGGCCATCAGCACGCCAACTTCCAGAGCCACGCCCTTTCGCGCGCCCGAAAAATAGAGGAGCGCGGCGGTGACCAATGTTTTGACCAGGACAACTCCAACGACCGCAAGAACAAGGCTCGGCCAGTTCGCCAGGATCACCCGGACGTCCAGGCTCATGCCCACAGTGATGAGGAACACGCCAAGCGCCAGCCCCTTGAAAGGGGCTGTCATCACTTCGACCTCACCATGATATTCGGTCTCTGCGATGAGTAGGCCTGCCAGCAGTGCGCCGACGATTGGCGAAAGGCCTGCGAGCGAAGTCGCGATGCTCGAGACGATGACTACCAGTAGGCTGGCTGCAAGAAAAACTTCAGGACTTTTGGTCCGCGCGGCCTGGCTGAAGATATGTGACAGAAAAATGCGGCCAAGAACGAGCATCACCGCGATCGTGATGCCGCCTTTTAGCAACGTATCGGCCAGTTCGCTCCAGGCACCGTCAGGACTGGAGGCTACTGACGGCGCGAGCGCGCCGAGCATGAATATTATTGGGACCAGCGCCAGATCCTCGAACAATAGCATCGCGAAGGCGGCCCGGCCCACGGCGCTTTGGGTGCCCACCATAGGGAGCACCACGGCCGTCGAGGAAAGGGCTAGGGCAAGACCCAATCCGACAGCCCCGGCGGTTGGCTGTCCCAGAAAGTAGAGGCCCAAAGCAATCAGCGACGCTCCCCCGATTAGTTCGGCGGCACCGACCCCGAACACTTGGGCACGCATTGTCCAGAGGCGGCGAAAGCTGAGCTCAAGCCCGATCGAGAAGAGAAGTAATATGACACCAAGCTCAGCGAATGGTTCAATCGCTCCTCTGTTTGAGATGGTGACATGATAAAGCCACGGATATTCGGCGACCAGCGCGCCAAGGCCCGATGGGCCGACAGCTAGCCCGACCAGGATGAAGCCAATGACGGGACTGATCCTCAAGCGTGCAAAGGCGGGGATAACCAGCCCGGCGGCCCCCAAGATGACGAGGGAATCGCTGAAACTTTGTGGATTGATTGCACCGGCCATGCGCCATCATTGCGGTAAGCGCGGCAAAATATCCAGCCTTGCGGCAACTTCACGTGCGATGCGTGATACCCTTGGTGCGGACGGCGGGACTTGAACCCGCATTCCCAGGGGGAGGCGGATTTTAAGTCCGCTGCGTCTACCGATTTCGCCACGTCCGCGTGGCGCTCCCACTGACCTTTCCGAACGCGTAGGTCAAGATGTGCTGGAGTTCACTGAGTCTTGCTGTTCAGCCGTTCGCGCATTTCCTTGCCCGGCTTGAAGTAGGGCACCCGCTTGGCCGAGACAGGGACCTGTTCCCCCGTACGCGGATTGCGCCCCGTCCGCGCGTCTCGCGCACGAGTGGTAAAGGCGCCGAAACCGCGCAATTCTACCCGGCCGCCACCCGACAGGCGGTCAACAATCTCCTTGAAGAAGAGGTCTACAATCCTCTCGACCTCTTGAAGGCCAAGGTCTGGATTTTCCTCTGCCAGAGTCTGAATTAATTCCGAGCGTATCATTGGTCCTCCAGCTCCCCCTTCTGGTTCCCAGTTTAGTCATAGTGAGTCCCTACCCACATGACAATTATCCAATGTCGGTAGTTGTTTTCTCATTTTGGGATATAAAAAGCCCGCCGGAAGAAGTTCCGACGGGCCTATTACTTTAGTTATATCCGAAGGGATTAGCCTTCGTTCTTGGCCTTCAGCGCTTCGCCCAAGATGTCGCCGAGCGATGCACCGCTGTCGGACGAACCATATTGAGCGACTGCCTGCTTCTCTTCTGCAATCTGCAGAGCCTTGATCGAGAAGGTCGGCTTCTTGGCCCGATCGAAGCCGGTAACCAGCGCGTCGAACTTCTGACCGATCTGGAAGCGCTCCGAACGCTGTTCGTCGCGGTCGCGGCCGAGGTCGCTGCGCTTGATGAAGCCGGTTGCGCCGTCGTCGCCAGCCTGGACTTCCAGACCGCCGTCGCGAACTTCCAGAACCGTGACGGTGATCGTCTGGTTCTTGTTCAGGCCCGCTGCAGCGGCGGTGGTGCCGCCAGCGGCCGGGCCGCCACGCTCAAGCTGCTTCATGCCAAGGCTGATGCGCTCCTTCTCGACGTCGATGTCGAGAACGACGGCCTGAACCAACTCACCCTTGCGGTGCAGAGCCAGCGCGTCTTCGCCCGAAATGCCCCATGCGATGTCCGACATGTGAACCATGCCGTCGACGTCGCCGTCCAGGCCGATGAACAGGCCGAATTCGGTTGCATTCTTGACTTCGCCTTCGACGGTCGAACCGATCGGGTGACGTTCGGCAAAGCTGTCCCAGGGGTTGTTCTGGGCCTGCTTGAGGCCGAGCGAGATACGACGCTTTTCGGGATCGACTTCCAGAACCAGAACTTCGACTTCCTGGCTGGTCGAAACGATCTTGCCGGGGTGAACGTTCTTCTTGGTCCACGACATTTCCGAAACGTGAACCAGACCTTCGATGCCCGGCTCCAGCTCGACAAATGCACCATATTCGGTGATGTTCGTGACGCGGCCCGAAAGCTTGGCGCCGATCGGATACTTGGCAGCGGCGCCTTCCCACGGATCGCTTTCCAACTGCTTCATGCCGAGGCTGATGCGCTGGGTGTCGCGATTGATGCGGATGATCTGAACGCGGACGGTATCGCCGATGTTGATCATCTCGTTCGGGTGGTTGATGCGCTTGTAGCTGAGGTCGGTGACGTGCAGCAGGCCATCGATGCCGCCCAGGTCAACGAATGCACCATAATCGGTGATGTTCTTGACGACGCCTTCGATGATCTGACCTTCGGCCAGCGTCTGGATAAGGCCACTGCGCTGTTCGGCGCGGGTTTCTTCCAGGATGGCACGGCGTGACACGACGATGTTGCCGCGGCGGCGATCCATCTTCAGGATCTGGAAAGGCTGCGGAATGTCCATCAGCGGGGTTACATCCCGCACGGGGCGAATGTCGACCTGCGAACCGGGGAGGAACGCCACGGCGCCGTCGAGGTCGACGGTAAAGCCGCCCTTGACGCGGCCGAAGATGACGCCTTCGACGCGGGCATTTTCGGTGAATTCGGATTCCAGCTTGTCCCAGGCGGCTTCGCGGCGAGCGCGGTCGCGTGACAGCATGGCTTCGCCATGGGCGTTTTCGACGCGATCGACATAGACTTCGACTTCGTCGCCGACCTTCAGATCAGCCTTCTGGCCCGGCGCAGCGAATTCGCGCAGCGGCACGCGGCCTTCCGACTTCAGGCCGACGTCGATCAGCGCCATGTCGTTTTCGATGCCGGTAACGGTGCCCTTTACGACGCGACCTTCGAAGCCGCCGTCCTCGCCACCGAGAAAATCATTGAGAAGCGCGGCGAAATCGTCGCGCGAGGGGAATGCCGTAGAGGCCATGTTTAAGTCCTTCACTCGTCATTGCTGGCCTACCGGTTGTATCCGGTGGTCTTTGAGGCCAAACCGTCCGCACGGCCGGATTGCCGCGCGAACATCCGTTCGGCCATGTCGGGTGAGACGCTCTTTGGATAAGCGAAAAGGGCGCCTGGGAATCCCAAGCGCCGTCATCGCGTCAGGCCTGTTGCCGACGTTCCAACTGGGCGTCCACCAGAGCAATCGCCTGCTGGACGGCGGCGTCTATAGTCAAATTACTGGTGTCGAGCAAGTCTGCGCCATCAGCCATTCGCAACGGCGCATGATCGCGGCTCATGTCGCGAGTGTCGCGTGCCTGAATATCCGCGATCAAACTATCCATGTCCGGGTGTCCACCATGGGAAAGCGCGTCATCATAGCGTCGCTCGGCGCGCACGTGAACGCTCGCGGTGACGAAGATCTTCGCATCCGCATCCGGCGCGATCACCGTCCCGATATCGCGGCCGTCCAGTATTGCGCCACCCGATCGGGTCGCAAAATCGCGCTGTCGCTGGACGAGCGCCTGGCGAACGCTCGGGTGGATGGAAACGCGGGAAGCGAGTGAGCCGACGGCCTCGCTCCGCAGCGCAGGGTCGCAGAGGACTGCATCGTCGAAATCGCAAGCTGAAACCGCATCGGCTTCGTGGTCCGGATCGCCTCCGGCTTTCAGCACAGCAAGCCCAACCGCACGATAGAGCAGACCGGTATCCAGCACAGGCAAGCCGTAATGGCGTCCGAGTGCCTTCGCAATCGTACCTTTGCCCGATGCCGCGGGACCGTCGACGGCGATGATCATTCTGCTTTGCCTTTCCGCAACGTCTTGGCGAGGCCAATGACGGCTATAAAGGCCCAGACGACCTCCAGCGCCATGGATGCGACATTGAAATGAACCGTCAGTGAGTAGATCAGCAGCAACGAACCGATCAGATTGAGAAAGTTGAATAGTGTGAAGTTCAGCACCTTCGCCACATTGCTGTAGGCGTAAGCAATAACCATGAGGCCGCTACCAACAAGGCCAACCACGTTGGGAAAATCGAAATTCACGCCATCGCGCCGAGCGTTTGTAAGAGCGCGGTAAAGCCGGGGAAGCTGGTCGCGACCGGGCGCATGTCATCGACGGTGACGCCGCTTTTGGACACAAGACCGGCCACCGCAAAACTCATGGCGATACGATGATCCAGCTTGGTCGCGATGGGGCCGCCGCCGGGCAGGAGCGTACCTCCGCTTCCCTCAATGACGATGCCGTCCTCCAGTTCCTCCACTCCCACGCCGATGGCGCGAAGGCCCGCCGCCATGGTGGCGATGCGATCAGATTCCTTCACCCGCAATTCTTGAAGACCTCGGAAGGTGCTACGGCCTTCGGCAAGGGCGGCCGCGATGAAGGCGACCGGATATTCGTCGATCATCGAGGGCGCTCGGGCGGGGTCTGGTTCGACGCCCGTCAGGTGGGACGCAGTGACGACGATGTCTCCCACCGGCTCTCCGCCGACTTCGCGCGGGTTCTCGATGACGATGTCGCCACCCATCTCGCGCAGCAGATCGATCAGTCCTGCCCGAGTGGTATTCAGGCCGACATTTTCAATGGTAATCTTCGAGCCGAGCACAAGCAGCGCGGCGACCATGGGGAAGGCTGCCGACGAGGGGTCGCCGGGAACGGTGATGGCTTGGGGATGAAGTTCGGCCTCGCCTTTTAATGTGATGATCCGTGTCCCATCAGCATCGATTTCTACGTCCAGGTCAGCACCAAAACCCTTGAGCATCCGCTCGCTGTGATCGCGAGTCGGAACCGGCTCGACGACGCGCGTGACCCCGGGGGTATTCAGACCCGCCAGCAAGATCGCGGACTTTACCTGCGCTGATGCGACCGGAAGGCGATAATCAAGCGCCACAGCCGGGCAGGCGCCCCGCATGGTGAGCGGCAGCCGGTGTCCGGGGCTGGTGGTGAAGCTGGCGCCCATATGGGACAGCGGCTCGGTGACGCGCTGCATCGGGCGCTTGCTCAGCGATGCATCTCCGATGAAAGTCGCAGTGATGCCATGACTTGCGACCAGGCCCATGAGTAGGCGGGTCGACGTGCCACTGTTGCCCATGTCCAAAGCTGTTTGGGGTTGCAGCAATCCGCCCACGCCCACGCCCCGAATGTGCCAGATGCCATCATCGTCTCGTTGGATCTGCGCGCCCATTGCACGCATTGCGGCGGCAGTGGCCAGCACATCCTCTCCCTCCAACAGGCCTTCGACGCGGCTTTCCCCAACGGCCAGTGCAGAGAGCATGAGTGAACGGTGCGAAATGCTTTTGTCACCCGGCACTCTTACACTGCCCGCAAGGGGAGGAGCACTGGAGAAGGTCATGGGAACAGGCTGATCGGAAGAAGTGGTCACGGGTCAATCCGTTTGTCAGGAAACTGAAAAATTGCGCCCGGCTTTTGACAGCGCGGTTCCGCTATGGCAAGGCGCCCGTCGCTTCGCGGGCGACATGGTCGTGCCGCGTGATATTCGTTGAAGCACTCGTAAGAAGGACAAGGCCGGACATGGTCAAGGCTGAATGGGGCACGAAGCGTACCTGCCCGAAATGCGCCACGCGCTTCTATGACCTGGGCAAAGACGACCCGGTCTCCTGCATCAACTGCAACACCGCTTGGGAACCCGAACCGGTCCTGAAGTCGAAGCAGCCGCTGCCGTACGAGGAAGCGCCGAAGAAGGTTATCGAAACCGCCGACGGGGAACTGGAGACGGCAGACGATGATCTGGATCTTGATCTGGACGTCGATGATGATGGTGATTCGCCGGACAATGACGTTGACCTGGGCGGTGACGACGACCTCGGCGTGGATGCCGCCGCCGACGATGGCGACGACGACAATTAAGTAATTTTATGCTTGCCAAGGAAGTTGCTGCCTCCTAATGGCAGCGACCTCCGAAGCGCCGGTCCCAAGCGGCGCTGACACTGGTAACGGGGCCTTAGCTCAGCTGGGAGAGCGCCTGCATGGCATGCAGGAGGTCAGCGGTTCGATCCCGCTAGGCTCCACCAGTTTTCCGGACGGTCCAAGCCTCACCTGTATAGCCCGGAAGCTATCAAGCGGGTGCTTGGCATCCTATATCGGCCGACGGCTCCATGCCGGACATGGCCCAATCCATTGGGATGCGGTATGATGCCGCGCAACGATGGGGCCTTAGCTCAGCTGGGAGAGCGCCTGCATGGCATGCAGGAGGTCAGCGGTTCGATCCCGCTAGGCTCCACCAATCTTCCTTGTCGCGATAGACTGCCGTTAGTCGTCAGCAAATGCTTCTCCGCGCGACGACCCGCCAGTTGGCATAACTCTCCGGCATCGACGTACACCACATTCCAATATGCCAATCTCCGTTAGGCAGCGAGGAAGTGATGGGGGAGGAGACCCATATCATTGCGAGCGACAGAAGATCGGCGACGTTCGCTCCAAGCCTGCGAGCGTTTCCTCCGCTCTCACGATCATGCTATATAGCCCTCGACCATCGTGCTTCGATCAGTGGAGGAGGCGGAGGGCGCAGGGGTAGTGGCGCTACTCCTGCAAAACGACGAGATATTTTAAAAACTCTGCCCAAGCGGATGGTTGACGCGCATGACCCGCACGGAAACTGACTTGGTCAAGTTCAAGCTGGCTGCACGAAGCTATCCATCACGCGCTTACGGCCAGCCGTTTCAAAATCGATCTCGAGTTTGTTGCCCTCGATCTCCGCAATCGTGCCGTAACCAAATTTCTGGTGAAATACGCGCAGCCCCAAGTGCATATCATCTCGACCCTTGTTGCCGAGGGATACCGCCGACGCGCGAGCTTCCACGATCCGTACGGGTTCGCGGGAGAACTGGCCACTTTGTTGCGCCCGCTGCCAGCCTGGGCCACGCCCGCTACCTCGTTGCACGTTGGAGAAGGGATCAGCGCGCTCGGACCAGTTGGCACGCCATAGGGACGCACCGCCCGCCATGCTGCTTTCCTCCTCGACATGTTCAGCAGGTAGCTCTCCTACGAACCTCGACGGGATGGAACTGGTCCACTGGCCATATATTCTCCGGTTCGCGGCATGAAGGATGACGCAAAGCTTCCTGGCACGAGTAATCGCGACATAGGCGAGCCGACGTTCTTCTTCTAAACTGTTGAGACCGCCTTCGTCCAACGCCCGTTGAGAAGGAAAAATACCCTCTTCCCAGCCCGCCAGGAAAACGGTGTCGAATTCGAGCCCTTTGGCCGCATGGATGGTCATGATCGTGACCTTCCGTTCCTCGGCTTGCGCGTCATTGTCCATAACTAGCGACACATGTTCAAGGAACGCGCCCAGCGTTTCATACTCCTCCATGGCGCGGGTAAGTTCATTGAGGTTTTCGAGGCGGCCCGCGCTTTCGGCCGTTCGTTCTGCTTGAAGCATTGCGGTGTAGCCGCTTTCGTCCAGTATCTGACGCGCGAGTTCGGCATGGGGAAGCTGGGTCGCCCGATCGCGCCAGCGAGCCAAATCCCCGATGAAGGCGCCAAGGCTGCGGCGTGCCTGGGGAGTCATTTCGTCGGTATCGAGAATTCGTGCAGCCGCGAGCGCTAAGGGTATGGCCTCGGCCCGAGCAAGGCGGTGGAGCTTCTCCACGGCCTTGTCACCTAAACCGCGCTTGGGAACATTAACGATCCGCTCAAATGCCAGGTCGTCGGCCGGTTGGTTGACGAGGCGAAGATAGGCAAGCGCATCGCGTATTTCGGCCCGCTCATAGAAGCGAAAGCCGCCTACGATCCTATATGCAAGGCCGATCTGAATAAATCGATCTTCAAATTCGCGGGTCTGGTGCTGTGCCCGGACGAGGATGGCCACATCTTCCAATGATCGTCCGGAGCGCTCGATCGCCTCGATTTCGTCGCCGACGCGGCGAGCCTCTTCTGGCCCGTCCCAAACGCCGATGACGCGGACTTTCTCCCCGATGTCGATGTCGGTCCACAGCGTCTTGCCTAGCCTGTTGCCGTTTTCGGCGATCACACCGGAAGCGGCGCCCAGAATATGAGGTGTGGATCGGTAATTCTGCTCCAAGCGGACAATCTTGGCGCCCGGGAAGTCCTTTTCAAATCGCAGGATGTTGGCGACTTCCGCGCCCCGCCACGAATAGATGGATTGGTCGTCATCACCCACGCAGCAGATATTCTTGCGCTGCTGAGCGAGCAGGCGGAGCCAGAGATACTGGCTGCTGTTGGTGTCCTGATACTCGTCCACCATGATATAGCGGAACCGCTGTTGATAGCTTTCGAGCACATCCCGGTGGCGCTTCAATATGGTGAGCACATGGAGCAGCAAGTCGCCGAAGTCGCAGGCATTTACATCGCGAAGGCGGGCCTGATAGGCAGCATATAATTTCTGTCCGCGCCCATTTGCGTAAGATTCGCTATCTCCCGCGCTGATTTCGTCAGGCGTCAGCCCCTTATTCTTCCACTGATCGATCAAGCCACCCAGCTGCCGCGCAGGCCAGCGCTTTTCATCAATCCCCTCAGCCTGGATCAGCTGCTTCATTAGCCGGAGCTGATCGTCTGTATCAAGAATGGTGAAGTTGGATTGCAAGCCGACCAATTCGGCATGTCTGCGAAGCATTTTGGCAGCGATGGCATGAAATGTGCCGAGCCATGGCATGCCTTCTACTGCTGGACCAATCATGCGTCCGACACGCTCGCGCATTTCGCGCGCGGCCTTGTTGGTGAAGGTGACCGCCAGGATTTCCGACGGATAGGCGCGGCGCGTAGCTATAAGATGCGCCAGCCGTGCGGTCAGCGCAGCCGTCTTGCCCGTTCCGGCGCCCGCCAGAACAAGAACCGGACCCTCGACAGTGAGGACGGCTTCCCGTTGGGGCTCATTGAGGCCCTGAAGATAGGGCGGATCATCAGGCGAGGGAGCAGGGAGGGTCATGGTCAACAACTAGGGAGCATGGATAGAGGGAGCAAGGGCTTGGCCGCGTGCGATTGATGGCAATTTATGAGAACAAAAGAGGAATCATGCAAGGGGGAACGCCACGGCCTTCACCCCCTCGGCCTCTCGTTGTGTCATTAGGTCAAGGAGGCCCAGTGGTTCCAATGAGGGAAAGGGGCGAGCAATTCAGAGCTTGAGCGCTTTGCTGAAAGACAGCCGTCATTCGCCTGATAGCAGCAGAGCCACAGTTCGTCGCCGATATCGGAACGCGTGCGTCACCGATCTGGTTCTCTACCCGCCAAGAGGCAGAACGGGGTGATGAACAGGAAAGGATTACCCATGAAATCGATCATGCTTGCGGGTGCCGCCATGCTGGCCTTTACCACCGGCGCTACTGGCATTGCGATCGCTCAGGGTGTGCCGGACAATACGGCCCAACCCCCAGCCACTGATAGCATGCCGGCGGTTCCAGCTACGCCTGCGAGTCCTGCGACAGCGGCAGATCCCAATGCTGGTCAGCCGACTGGAGAGGTTCCAGCCGACACCGGCATGATGCCCGCAACGCCGGGGATGCCCAAGGACCCTTCCGCGCCTGTGGGCAGTTCGGCTAATCCGGTGACCGTTGGCGGCAACATGACCCCTCCGCCCGCAGGCGGTAAAGACTATCCGCTATGCAGTCGCACGGTACAGGATAGCTGCATCAATCCCGGCGAGGCACCGCGTTCGAAGAAGATGGCGCGCAGGCATCGCTGACCGGAGAGACGGCGCCGGGCAGGGCGGCAATAAGCGCCGCCAGCCCGGTTCTGTCTTTGGCGGCGTCCGCCAAGCTGTGCTGGTCGAGCACGGCCAGAAAAGCCGTAGTTGCGGCCTTCAAAATGCCCGATAGGCCACAAGCGGCGCGGAGGCCGCAGCTTGCGCAGTCTGCCAGGTTCATGTCCGTTTCGGTGTGACGGACGACATCGCCCAGCCTGATTGCTTCAGGCGCGCGGGCAAGGGTGAAGCCGCCGCCTCTGCCGCGCTGGGTGAGGATGAACCCGCCTTGGCCGAGGTGGTGGACGACTTTCATCAAATGATTGCGCGAAAGAGCGTATGCGTGGGCGACCTCGGGGATGGTTGCGCGACCTGTTGGCGTGACGGCCAGATGGATGAGGACGCGCAGGGCGTAGTCGGTGTGGCGGGTCAATTGCATGAGGGAATGCGTTAATTGAACGGGGTTTGCAGAGAAAACATGTAGATCATTTACATGTTTAAAGATGTACCGTAAAGGCGTCTTTGCCGAGTCTCTATTTCAAAGGGGTGCATTTATGAGCCAGCTCAGCGCTGAAACCATCGCGATCGTCAAAGCAACCGCTCCCGCGCTGCGGAGCCACGGGGTGGAGATCACGACCGCCATGTATGCGCGCCTGTTCCAGGATGCGTCGATCAAGGACATGTTCGATCAGGCGGCGCAAGACAGCGGCGAGCAGCCGAAGCGCCTGGCTGCGGCGATCCTGGGCTATGCTGAGAATATCGACAAGCTGCAGGCTTTGACCGGCGCGGTCGAGCGCATGGTGCAGCGGCACATCGAAACCGGCGTGAAGGCCGAACATTATCCCAAGGTTGCCGAAGCGCTGCTGCCCGCGATCCGCGATGTTCTGGGCGCGGAAGTTGCCACGGACGCCGTGTTGGAAGCCTGGGGCAAGGCCTATTGGTTCCTCGCCGAGATACTGATTGGCAAGGAAGCGCAGGCTTATGAGGATGCTGAAGCGGCTTGATTGATGGGTGGGGGGACGCCTCCTGGGGCGTTCCCCTCCCCAACCTCGATGAGAGTCACGCGCCTCTCATCGACCCCTAAAGGGGAGAGGGAGTCAGGTTGCTCTTAGGAGGGTCAGGCGGGCTTTGCCGACGTCGCGGGTTGCGTCGATGGTGAAGCCCTTGACCTCCACATCTTCGCGGCGATCGGTTTCGATGCTGATCCAGGTCGCGGGGCCGGTCCAGCCCAGACGGCTTAACTTGTCGAGAGCGACGACGCCTGCGCCGCTATTATAAGGCGGGTCCATGAAAATAAGGTCCAGCGGTTTCGGCGCTGGCCCCAGTGAGAGCACGCTACTCTGCCGAATGTCGGGCCGGATGCCGAGCTTGTCGCCATTAGCGCGGATCACATTCAGAGCCGCCTGATCCTGTTCAACGAAGAGGCAGCTAGCCGCGCCACGGGACAGGGCTTCAAAGCCCAAGGCGCCCGATCCCGCGAAGAAATCGCCGACGGCCAGCCCTTCAAATGATCCGATACGGCTCACGAGCATGGAAAAGAGCGTTTCGCGCGTACGGTCGGCCGTGGGACGAGTGGCGTCGCCCTTGGGAGCTGCCAGCGGGCGGCCGCGCCATTGGCCTGCGATGATTCTCATGATTGGCGTCCGTGCAGAAGGAAAGCCCTAAGACAAGCGCAGGGCGAACGGGTTTTGCTTCAGGATTTGGGCGTCTTCAAGCTCTTGCGGAAGACGATGAGGTCGTGCTGGCGCACTTCCTCCACTGCGCCCGACGCGAGCTCGCCGAGATGGAAGGGGCCATAGCTGGTGCGGATGAGGCGGCTCACCTGTAGGCCCAGATGTTCCAGAACACGCCGCACTTCGCGGTTCTTACCCTCCGTCAGGGTCATTTCGATCCACTGATTGCGGCCGGTGCGGCGTTCCAGATTGGCCTCGATCTGGCCATAGCGGATGCCGTCAATCTCTATGCCCATAAACAGGTCTTCAAGCTGGGCCTGGCTGATTTCGCCAAAGGCGCGGGCGCGATAGGTGCGCGGCACGCCGGTCGCTGGCAATTCCATCTGCCGTTTGAATTCGCCATCGGTCGTGAGGAGCAGAAGCCCCTCCGTGGTCATGTCCAGACGACCGATGGGCATGAGGCGGGGCAGATCGGCGGGCAAGCGGTCGTAGATGGTAGGACGGCCGCGCGGATCGCGCTCAGTCGTCAAATAGCCGGAAGGCTTGTGAAACAGGAAGAGACGAGCGGGAGCGGGTTGCGCCACCGGGTTGCCATCCACCGCCACGCCATTGAGCGAGGTCAGCAGCGTTGCCGGGGTCGAGATCAGTTGGCCATCGAGAGTGACCCGGCCTTCCTCGATCATCCGTTCCACTTCCCGGCGCGACGCCACTCCGGCGCGGGCAAGCAGTTTGGCGATGCGTTGCGGTTCGTTCGTGCCGCTGGCGGCAGCGGCCATGCGGGCCGGATGGGGATTTGCGGGCTTGGCTGGAGCAGCGTTTCTTTTCTTGAAAGGCGGGCGGGCAGGGCGCGACGAACCGGCGGGCTTGCCGTCCGTGGGGCGCCGGGGACCGCCCGGTCCTGTCCTGCGCGGCGGTGCTGATTTTTTCGGCGGCTCCACGCTCGGTTCCTTTTAACGAAGCGACGGCATTCCCATATCGGAGATGCCGGGAAAATGACGAATAGTGCCGTCCTGTCGCCGAGTGCGCAGGATCGGCCGCAACTCCCTTAAGGGGTCGCGCGTTTGATCGGGTGCATGGCGCATATGGGGCGGATCGGCAAATGTTTTTCGGGCTAGTCAAAGGGGACTCGAAGCCACGGCAGCAGACACAGGCCATCATCAGCGTGCTGGTGGTGGAAGATGAGCCTTTGGTCGCCTTTGACAACGAGCATGTGCTGGAACAGGCTGGCTACCGCGTGGCCGCGACTGTCGAGGATTATGACCATGCGATCAGCGTCATTGAGCAGGATGAGGTCGATCTGGTGATCGCCGATATCACCCTGCATGGCGACAAGACGGGCATTGATGTGGCGCGTCATGCCTATGCAAAGGGGCTGGCAGTGCTGTTCGTCAGCGGCGCCTGTCCGGTTGATGCGCATGAGATGGCGGTAGGGTGTCTGGCGAAACCTTATTTGCCGCGTGATCTGCTGGCTTCGATCGGGGTGATTGAGGCGGTGCTGCGTGGTGGGGATCTGCCGCGCGTGCCGCGTGGGTTGCATTTGTTTGATCGGGTTGGGTGAGGTTGGCGAGGCGCGGATGCGCTGTTGGTTGATGACAGGTTCAATTGGGAACAGGTCACTAACGACCAGAGCCAGTCATTCAGCCGATCTTGTCCCTTGCTTTGAACCGGTCACTTCAGTGTTTATGCCGGGCTGGCGATAGAAGGAGTTCAGCCACGCCATAACTGAATATTCCGACCAAGCTGATGAAGATTGCGATTCCTGGAAAAATTATTAGGCCCATTGAGGCACCGAACTTCATATCGACCGTCAAAGCTGTCCAAATGCCCCAACCGAGAACAAGCGCTGCGAGACCAAAGCAAATAGTCCGGAATTTTTGACAAACTTTCAATATAAGCATCAGGAGCGCGATCGGCTGCTCTCCCGACACATGTTTACGGTAGCTCTTCACCCATTCCATAACTGACTCGCTCACCTTCCTTGTAAACAGGCGAAGTATCTCATCATGTGATAGCCGCATAGGGGCCTCCCTTTCCTAAAGCCGCCAGTCCGCCTTCCACCCATCCAAGACATTCCCCTCCCGCAGGCGGGAGGGGTTAGGGGTGGGCGCGAGCGTAGCGAGCCTTGCGTGAGCCCATTTGATGAGGCCGGTGTTGCGCTAGCCCACCCCCGACCCCTCCCGCCTGCGGGAGGGGAGATGATAGGAAGGCTCCCGAAGCGTCATTTCGGGGAAAGTCGGTGTCTGTGGGTTGTACGGCCTGAACCGGTCATATGGTCGGGGCGAGTTCTGCTTGTTTCTCCGATGATTGGCCATATGGTGGCGCGATAAGCATTTTGGGGGCGCACCTTTTTCATGACTGACATTGCCGTGGGCACCCGAGGCTGGCTGGATGCGGTGAAGCCCTATGTGGAGAAGGCGCCGCTGGCTGCGCTGTTCCTGGGGATTTCATCGGGCTTTCCTTTTGCCATGATCGGCGCGAACCTGGCGTCGCGGCTGGCGCAGGATGGGATCGACAAGAAGAGCGTTACGGCGTTCAGCCTGGTGTTGCTCGCCTATAATCTCAAATGGCTGTGGGCCTGGGTGATCGAGGGGGTGAAGTTGCCCCTGCTGCATCGGTTGGGGCAGCGCGTGTCGTGGATGCTGGTGGCGGGGCTGCTGGTGATGGCAGCGGTGGTCAATCTGGCGGTCGTCGATCCGGCGACCGATCTGATGGGGACGGTGCGGGCGGCGATCCTGCTGGGGATTGCGGGGGCGACGTTCGACATCATCATCGATGGCTATCGGATCGAGATATTGCGGCCCGAGCAGTTGGGCGTTGGCGCGGGCATGTCGCAATATGGATGGCGCATCGGCGCGGCGGCGGCGGGTGCCCTGGCGCTGGTGGTGGCGCAATATTGGGACTGGACGCTGGCCTATCTGGTCTGTTCGCTGTTCGCGCTGCCTGCGATGCTGGCGGCGCTGATCGTTGGCGAGCCTGAACGGCATCGGGAGATTGCTTCCCGGAAGACGGGCGGCGAATTGGTGCAGGCGATCATTGGGCCGTTCGTGGATTTCTTCAAGCGCAAGGGCGCGCTGCTCGTCCTGCTGTTCATCATCGTCCACAAGATTGGCGATACGCTGGCGAACCTGACGTTCCGGCTGCTGTTCAACGATCTGGGGTACAGCAATGAGGAGATCGCGATCTACGATGTGGGCGTGGGTTTCTGGGCTTTGCTGGCCGGGATTTTCGTGGGCGGGGTGCTGTATGCACGGTTGGGGTTGAAGCGGTCGGTGCTGATCAGCCTGGTGCTGATGGCGGTGTCGAACTTCAGCTTTGCCCTGCTGGCGGCGACCGGCAAGAGCAATGTGGGCATGGCGGGGGCCATCGGGTTCGAGAATTTCGCTAGCGGGATCGGCGGCGTTGCGGTGGTCGCCTATTTCTCCGCGCTGTGCGACCTGCGTTTCACCGCTGCGCAATATGCGATGATTTCGGCGGCGGCGAGCATTGTTGGGCGGTTCCTGACCGGGACGTCAGCAGGCGCGTTGATCGAGCGGTTCGGCTATGTCGATTTCTACCTGCTGACGACGGTGCTGGCGCTGCCGGGCATCATCCTGTTCTGGCTGATGATGCGCAGCGGACTGGTGGATGCGAGTGTTGGTAGCGCCGCTACGGATAAAGGTGGTCAGGCTCCGGCGTAAAGGTCGAGGGGGCGGCCTAGATCGCTATGGGCCTGAGAGACGGCTTGCAGGCAGGTCAGGGCGCCAAGGACATCGTCCGTGCCGAGCAGCGATGTGAGTTGCTCATAGGATGCAGGCGGGTCCTGTAGCGCTGTGCTGATGGAATGCATGAGCGATGCTTCGTCGGCGGTCATGCGGGCGCAGCAGCAGGGCGCGACGAGTATCCGGCGGGTGGCGCAGCGGGCAAGTTCCAGCATCATGGCGCGCATCAGGACGAGGGGGCGGCGGTAGCTGCGGCCGAACGCGCCGAGCATGGCGTTGGCTGCGTGGGCATCATCGACCCCGGCGCTGGCCATGCGGCGCATCGCATAGAGGAACAGGCGGTTGCCGTAGCCGGGAGGCATTGCGCCGGGCAGGTCGAGGGGGGTGATCTCTCCACGGGGCATATGCGAGCACCTTTTTATCCGTTGCGTTACGGAGAGCAAGGTACGCTATTGCGAGTCAATCGCAAGTAGATTCAGTCGGGATATTGCTCGTTCAGGCGCAAAATTTCGCCTGCGAGGTAGAGCGACCCGGCGATGAGCAGGAGCGGGGCTTCGGTTTTGCATGACGCCGCGACCGCGTGGATGGCCGCGGCGGGATCTGCGTGTGCTGTGCAGTCGATGCCCCAGCGCTCCGCGATGGCGGCGAAGCGGCTGGCGGGATGATGCTCGTGGCCGGGGACGGGCAGCGCGTGGATGTGGGCTATGCGTCCGGCGAAGGGGGCGAGAAAGGCCTCGGCATCCTTGTTGGCGAGCATGCCGATGATGAGGTGCAGCTTGCGTCCGGCGAGCTTGTCGGCGATGAAGAAGGCGCTGATGGCTTCTCCGGCTCCGGCATTGTGGCCGCCGTCGAGCCAGGCTTCGCTTTCTGGGGGGAGTGGGGCGAGCAGGGGGCCGTGGTCCAGGTGTTGGAGCCGGGCGGGCCAGTGTGCCCAGAGGGGGGCGGCTTTGAGCGCGGCTTCGCTGACGGGCAGGGCGGTTTGATGGCGCAGCATGGCGAAGGCGAGGGCGGCGTTCTGCACCTGATGCGCGCCGGGGAGGCGGGGGAGCGGGGTTTCGATGCGGCCTTGTTCGTCGCGATAGTGGAGGCGGTCGCGGTAGCTGGCGGCGTCCCAGCTTTGGCCCATGGGGAGCCAATTGGTGCGTGCGCGGCTGGCGGCTTCGCGCATCGCGGGAGCGAGTGACTCGGGATAGCGCTGGGTTACCAGGGCGGCGCCGGGTTTGGCGATGCCCGCCTTCTCCGCCGCTATGGCGCGCAGCGTGTTGCCGAGGAAGGCTTGATGGTCGATCCCAAGTTGGGCGATGCCGCAGACGGCGGGGTTTTCGATGATATTGGTAGCGTCGAGACGGCCGCCTAGTCCTACTTCAAGGATGCAGGCGTCTGCAGGATGCTCGGCGAAGGCGAGGAAGGCGGCGGCGGTGGTGACTTCGAAGAAGCTTGCGCCGATGCCTTCGGCCACGTCAAGGACGCGGGAGAGATAGTGGGCGAGCGCTTCGTCGCTGATCAGCTGGCCGTTGATGCGGATGCGTTCGTTGAAACGGACGAGATGGGGGGAGGTGAAAACGTGGACGCTTCGGCCGTCCGCTTCGAGCGCAGCGCGTAAGAAGGCGCAGGTCGATCCTTTGCCATTGGTGCCTGCGACATGGAAGATGGGCGGCAGCGCGCGGTGCGGATTGTCGAGCCTATCAAGCAGGCTGGTGATGCGTTCGAGACCCAATATGTCCGCGCCCGGCGACAGCGTGGCAAGGCGGTCCAGCTGCGATTGGACCGCGGGGTCGTCCGAAATGGCGTGGTCGGGCATGGCCCTATGTTCCTCGCGCGATCGCGTCAGGCGGCTGCGCGAGGGGCTAGATAGCCGATCACTCGGGCCAGCGTGTCGCGTAATTCGCTGCGATGCACGACCATGTCGAGCATGCCATGTTCCAGCAGATATTCGGCGCGCTGGAAGCCGTCCGGCAGCTTTTCGCGGATCGTGCTTTCGATGACGCGCTGGCCCGCGAAGCCGATCAGTGCATTGGGCTCGGCGATCTGGACGTCGCCCAGCATGGCGTAGCTTGCGGTGACGCCACCGGTCGTCGGGTCGGTAAGGACGACGATATAAGGGAGGCCCGCAGCGTGCAGCTTCTGGATGGCGACAGTAGAGCGCGGCATTTGCATGAGAGACAATATGCCCTCCTGCATGCGCGCGCCGCCTGCTGCGGTGAAAATGACATAGGGGCATTTGTGCCCGATGGCCTCGTTCACGCCCTGGATGAAGGCAGCGCCCACACCCATCCCCATGGAACCACCCATGAAAGCGAAGTTCTGGACGCCCATGACCAGCGGAACGTCGTCGATCGCGCCGCGGGCGTTGATGAGCGCGTCCTGATCGCCTGTCTGCGCGCGGGCAGCCTTTATGCGATCGGGATAGCGCTTGGAATCGCGGAACTTGAGCGGGTCTTCCTGCACCGGCGGGGTGGGCAGCAGGATGAAGCCTGCGTCGAGAATCTGCTCGAACCGTTCAGACGGGCCGATGCGGCCGTGATGGTCGCAGCGCGGGCAGACGGACAGATTATCCTCCCACTCCTTGATGAAGATCATCTCGGTGCAGGACGGGCATTTGTGCCACAGCGTCTCGGCGGTGGTTTCCTTCTTTGCGAGGAAGGGAACGGCCTTGCGGACGCGGTTGATCCAGCTCATGCGGCGGTCTCCCGGAAATGGGGGCTGTTGGCTTTGAGAGCGCCGCTCAATGTGGCGACGAACTCCTGAACGAAGGGCGCGGCGGCATCGCCGTGCGAGCCGACTATGTCGACAATGGCTGACCCGACAACGACGCCGTCTGCGACGCGGCCGATGGCGGCTGCCTGCTCGGCGGAGCGCACGCCGAAACCGACTGCAATGGGGAGGTCGGTTGCGGCCTTGAGCTTCTCCACCGCCTGCTCGACGACGGCCTGCGCAGCCTGCTGCTTGCCGGTCACGCCTGCGACGGCGACATGGTAGAGGAAGCCGCTGGCGCCGTTGAGCACGGCGGGCAGGCGGGCCGCGTCGGTGGTCGGCGTGGCAAGGCGGATCAGGTGAACGCCTGCCGCGCGCAGGGGTGGGCCGATCTCCGCGTCCTCTTCTGGCGGGACATCGACGCAGATCACCCCATCCACGCCTGCTTCGCGGCACTGATCTGCGAACCATTCGGAGCCGCGGATCAGCATGGGATTGGCATAGCCCATGAGGATCAGCGGTATATGCGGGTGGCGGGCGCGGAAGGTGGTGGCGAGGTGGAAGATATCCTTCGTCTTCGTGCCTGACCCGAGGCTGCGCAGGTTTGCGAGTTCGATCGCGGGGCCGTCCGCCATCGGATCGGTGAAGGGCATGCCGAGTTCGATGATGTCCGCGCCGCCCGCGACGAGCGCGTCAAGGATTGCCGGGGTGGCGGCAACGGTCGGGTCGCCTGCGGTCACGAAGGTGATGAGGGCGGCGCGGCCTGCTTCCTTGCAGGTGGCGAAGCGGGTGGCGAGGCGGTCAGCGGTCACAGTGAATTTCCAACATCCGTTCGCCCTGTCTGAACGAGCCACTTGTCTCGCTCAGATGTCGAAGGGCTTTTCTTTCTTTGAGAGAAGTGATGGGCTTCGACAAGCTCAGCCCGAACGGGGGAGGGGTTGAGATGTTGGGAAACCCGCTCACATCTCCACTCCCAGCGCGTCGGCGACGGTGAAGATGTCCTTGTCGCCCCGGCCCGAGAGGTTGACGATGATGATCTGGTCCGCGTCCATGGTCGGCGCGACCTTTTCTGCGCTGGCGATGGCGTGGGCGGACTCAAGCGCCGGGATAATGCCTTCGAGAGCGGCGAGCTTCTGGAAGCTGGCGAGCGCTTCGTCATCGGTAATCGGCATGTACTCGACGCGGCCGATCTCGTGCAGCCAGCTATGTTCCGGGCCGATGCCGGGATAGTCGAGACCCGCCGAAATGCTGTGCGCTTCGGTGATCTGGCCGTCTTCGTCCTGGAGCAGATAGGTGCGATTGCCGTGCAGGATGCCGGACGCGCCGCCTGCGAGGGACGCGGCATGTTTGCCGGTGAGGCCCTCGCCTGCGGCTTCCACGCCGATCATCTTGACCTCGACATCGTCGAGGAACGGATGGAAGAGGCCGATCGCGTTCGAGCCGCCGCCGACCGGAGCAATCAGCATGTCGGGCAGGCGGCCTTCGATTTCGAGAATCTGCTCGCGCGCTTCGCGGCCGATCACCGACTGGAAGTCGCGGACCAGTTCCGGATAGGGGTGCGGGCCTGCCGCCGTGCCGATGATATAGAAGGTATCGTGGACGTTCGAGACCCAGTGACGCAGGGCATCGTTCATCGCGTCCTTGAGCGTCTGCGATCCGGATACGACGGGGATGACTTCCGCGCCCAATAGCTTCATGCGGAAGACGTTGGGCTTTTGGCGCTCGACATCCTTCGCGCCCATGAAAATCTTGCATTCCATGCCAAACAGGGCGGCGACCGTCGCGGTGGCGACGCCATGCTGGCCCGCGCCGGTTTCGGCGATGACCTTCTTCTTGCCCATGCGGCGGGCGAGCAGCGCCTGGCCGATGCAATTGTTGATCTTGTGCGCGCCGGTATGGTTGAGTTCTTCGCGCTTCAGATAGATTTTCGCGCCTTTACCCTCGGGCGCATCGGCGCGGAGCGCTTCGGTCAGGCGGCTGGCATAGTAAAGCGGGTTGGGACGGCCGACATAGTTGCGCAGCAGTTCCTCAAACTCTTCCTCGAAAGCGGGGTCCTGCCTCGCTTCCTTATAGACCTTCTCCAACTCAAGGATGAGCGGCATAAGCGTTTCCGCGACATAGCGGCCGCCGAAGGAGCCGAAATGGCCCGAAGCATCGGGTTGCGAGCGGAGGGAATTGTTGATGGTCATGATTGCTGTGCCGCTTTGCAGAAGGCCATGATCTTGTCCACACTCTTGATGCCCGGCGCGCTTTCCACGCCGGAAGAAACGTCAATCATCGGGGCGCCGGTGATGCGGATCGCTTCGGCGACATTGTCGATGCCGAGACCTCCGGAAAGGCCCCAGGGCATGGATATGGGGACGCCGCGCAGCAGGGTCCAGTCGAAGCGTAAGCCCATGCCGCCGGGCAGCGCCGCGCCGTCCGGTGTCTTGGCGTCGAAGAGCAGGAGGTCGGCCGCGCCGGTATAGGCTTTTGCAGCGTCGATGTCGGCGCGGGTTTTTACGGAAATGGCTTTCCAGACGGGGAGGTTGAAGCGCTTAGCGATGGCGGCGGTGCGTTCGGGGCTTTCCTTGCCGTGGAGTTGCAGGGCGGTGAGGGCGTTTGTTGCCGTGAGTTCGGCGAGGGTTTCGTCGGTGGGGTCGACTAGGACGGCGACGCGCTCGATATGGGCGGGGACGGTTGAGGTGAGTGCGCGCAGCTGGTCCGCTTCGACATGGCGTGGGCTTTTAGCGAAATGGACGAAGCCGAGGTGGGTCGCGCCAGCGCGGATAGCTGCGCCGACCGTATCGGGTGTGGAAAGGCCGCAGATCTTGATGGCGAGTCGGGACATTTGGGGGCTTTAGCGGGTGAGGTCACCGAGAACCATATGCTCCGTGCTACTCAAGGCGTCGTCAAATCCATGTCATGCAGGGCGAGCCATTGGTCCGCATGGTCGATGCAGGCTTTGCCCAGGAAGGCATCGACCTGATCCAGCAGATCGGTTTCGTCCATGACCAGCGGATCAAGCGGCGGGTGCCAATCGAGACGGAAATGAGCGCCCTGGGTCCTTGCCAGGGTGAACGGCAGGAAGCGGGCGTTGCTGCGCCGGGCGAGGCGTAGCGCGATGGAAAGATTTCCCGACGGTTCCACATTTCTGCCGAAGCGCGGGAACCAGACCTGTCGATCCCTCCGTTCGTCCACCAAGATGTAGAGCATCGCCCTGTCCTTTTCCGCAAGGTGACGCAGGATCGATCGGGCGGCGCCGCTGCCGGTGATGGCTTCACCCATATAGCTTTCCCGTGCCCGCTTCAGCATCTTGGCCTGAGCAGGGTCGGAAGGAGGGTCGTAGACGCCGAGGCCGGGCCGATCCGTTGACGCTTTCAAATGGGCGGCGAGCAAATCCCAGTTGCCGATATGCGTGGTCAGAAAGATCATGGGGCGGGGCGAGGCCAGCGCTTCCCGATAGGCCGGTTCGTTTGTGATGCTGACATGGCGGTTGTTCACGAGCCGGTCGATATTGGCGAGTTCCGCCATCGTGCGACCGAGATTGAACCAGCGGCGGGTGAGCATGGCCTCGCGGGTAGTTTCGTCCAGGTCCGGGCGCAGGAGGGCGAGGTTGGCGCGGGCGCGCTGGTCCCGCAGCTTCATGGTCCTGCGTGCGACGTTCGCCGACAGCCATCCGCCCAGCCATGAGGCGATGGATGCGGGGAGCAGGCGCAGGAGGGTGAAGAGAAAAGGGTTGGAGAGCATCTTGCCAAGCGTCATACAGCAGCGGTCGGGGCGGTAAAGGGCTTGGATTTACGATGGGTTGGGCCTTTTGGGCGTGGGTGCTGTTGCAGGGGCTGACGCTGCTGGGGGTGCTGAACTATTGGCGGCATCTGCCCGTGGACCGGCAGGAGGAGGCGCCCGAGGGTGTGGTCGTGCTGTTGTCGGTGCGGGATGACTGGGATGGCGGGGCGGAATTGATTGCGCGGTTGAAGGCGCAGACGGCTCGGTTTCGGTTGGTGATTGCTTCGAGTGGCGGGTGCGCGGCGGCGGAGGCTTTGGCGGCGCGGGAGGGAGATTGGGTGCAGCTTGTCCGGGCGGGTGTCGCGGTGGACGAGGGGCAGAAGGTTCATAAGTTGCGGGCGGCTTTGCGGGCTTTGCGGCCGGAGGATCGCTATCTGGTGTTCGTTGACGCGGATATTGAGCCGCCGGTGCGGCTGGTGGGGCGGTTGCTCTTTCCTCTGGTGCGGGGGAAGGCGGATATTGTGACTGGCTATCGCTTGCTGTTGCCCGAGCGAAGTGCGGTGGCCGCGCTGGTGGGGGCGGTGGAGATGCAATTGGCGACTTTGCCTCGGGCTGCTGGCGCGACCATGCCCTGGGGTGGAGCTATGGCCCTGACGCGGGAGGTGGCGGAGCGGCTCGATCTGGATGCGGCGCTGGCGGGGCGGTTGTCGGATGACATGGCGATCGGGCTGGCCGGGTGGCGCGCGAAGCTGCGGTTGCGGCCGGTGCGGGATTTGCTGGTGGCTTCGCCGATGGAGGTGCGGGGTGCGATTGCGTTTGGGGTGCGGCAGTATCGGCATATCTGGACGAATAGTCCGGGGATGTGGGGGATTGCTGCCGCCGTCGTGGGCGTACAGGCTTTGGGCTGGGTTTGGGCTTTGGGTTGGGGCGGTTGGGGCGCTCTGGCGGTGGGCTATGCTGCGGCGATTAGCCGGGCGTTGGCGCGGCGGCGGATCATCGCGGGGGTGGTGGACCCGGAGCAGGCTCGGACGGCGCGGCGGTCGCTTTGGTGGGATGTGTTGGCGCCGTTTGCGGTGTGCTGGGTGCATTGGGGCATGCAGTTGGCGGCGGCTTGTTCGCGGCGGATTAGGTGGGGCGGGTTTGATTATTGGGTGAAGATTGGGAGGGTGGTGCGGATGGAGAGGAGCAACTGATCGCTAGCGACGATAGGCGGTCATTGGGTGGGTGAGTTCGTATCCTCGAAAGCTGCCGTTTGTCGGCAACTGCCGACTAAGCGAGCGATGCATTGCTTTGTCGATCAGAAGCGGCAATGCTGATCCTCGCGGCACGAAGTCAGTCGCGACAATCGAAGAATTTGGACCATACGCATGAGTGCTGTTCTCGCTTCCGCAATGCTGCTTCAATGCTTCTTTAACCGCCCTGCGGACGGCTCCGTGGCGGCTGGTGATATACCCGTTATAAAGGTGCCATTGGGGGTCGAGATGGCCAAGAGCTTGAATACCAAACAGCCGCCCATCAGCCATAACAGCTTTATTGGCGAGAGCGGACCTGCGCGCGAGTGGGTTTTCGGTAATGCAAGCGATGCAAAAGTGGCGAGTGTTCAATTGTTAAGGATATCTCTGGCCGATGCGATGCTTTCGCCATCGCCCTACAATGCGCGGTTCGGCACGGCCATCCGCACCGACAATGGTGACTACCGATTTGAAACCAAGATGGTCGGGTACTGCAAATTGCTGCCTTCCGCAGCCCCAGCGCAGTAAATTGCATTCCTCATAACAATGCCACGATTGTAAATCTACCAGTCCGCTACCCACTCCACTTCGTCACTCCCGCGAAGGCGGGAATCTATCTCCCACAAGCAGGGTCTAGGTGACATGTCTGGAGATGGCCTCCCGCCTTCGCGGGAATGACGGGAGGGGGAGAGGTGCGCGTCGCTGAGCATTTCTTGACTTTGCTCGAAACGAACGGGATTAAAACCCTGCCGGAAACAGGTGCTTCCCCTGCTCATCCAACCGCAGCACCACCTTCCCCGCGACCGCGCTCAGCGGCAGGTCGCTATAAAGGTGCGGAAACAACGCCCCGCCGCGTGACTCTTCCCATTTCAGCGTCTCGCCGAAAGGGGCTAGGTCGACCATTAGCATCACCAGATTGTCCTGGCCCGCGAAGTGTTTGGCGGCGGTTTCGGCGGCCTGTTCGCGGGTGGACATGTGGATGTAGCCGTCGGCGAGATCAACGGGTGCTCCTTTGAACACGCCGTCGGTCTTTAGCTGGTCATACTGATCCTTGGTCAGGATCTTGTAGGCGAAGAGGTCGGTCACTCTTCGGTGAGGTCCGGGTCGGATTCGGGGCTGACTTCGGGTGAGGTTTCGAGGCCTGCGGGGGTGCTGACTTCGGTTTCCTCGTCGCTTTCCTCGATCTTCGCGGCGCTGACGACATGTTCGTCGTCGGATACGTTGAATAGGCGTACGCCTGCCGAGTTGCGGCCGATGACGCGCAGCGTGTCGAGGCCCATGCGGATCAGCTTTGCCTGATCGGTGACGAGCATCAGATGATCGCCGTGGCGCGCGGGGAAGCTGGCGACAACCGGGCCGTTGCGGCCGATATTGTCGATGTTGGTGATGCCCTGACCACCACGGCCGGTGCGGCGATAGTCGTAGGCCGAGGACAGCTTGCCGTAGCCATTGGAGCAGACGGTGAGGATGAACTGTTCCTTCGCCTGTAGATCGGCGAAACGCTCCTCGCTCATCTGCGGCGAGCCTTCCTTTTCGGGCTTCCAGGGGGCGAAGCGGAGATAATCGTCGCGCTCTTCCTGATTGGCGCCGGAGCGGTGGAGGATGGAGAGCGAGATGACCTCGTCATCCTTCTTCAGCGTCATGCCGCGCACGCCGGTTGACGTGCGGCTCTGGAATTCGCGGACGTCAGTCGCCTTGAAGCGGATCGCCTTGCCCTGACGGGTGGCGAGAAGGACGTCATCCTCTTCGCTGAGCAGCGCCACGCCGATCAGGCAATCCTCGCTGCCCTCATCGAAGCGCATTGCGATCTTGCCGTTGCTTGGCACGTTGGCGAAGGCGTCCATGCTGTTGCGGCGCACGGTGCCGTTCGCGGTCGCGAACATGACGTGGAGGTCCTTCCAGCTGTCCTCATCCTCTGGCAACGGCAGGACGGTCTGGATCGTTTCGCCGGGGCCGAGCGGCAGCAGGTTCACCATCGGGCGGCCGCGTGTTGCCGGGCCGCCTTCGGGAAGGCGCCAGACCTTCATGCGATAGACCTTGCCCGCCGTGGAGAAGAAGAGGACCGGCGTGTGCGTGGAGGTCACGAACAGTTCGGTGATCGCGTCCTCATCCTTGGTCGCCATGCCGGAGCGGCCCTTGCCGCCGCGCGCCTGGGCGCGGAAGCTTTCGAGCGGGGTGCGCTTGATATAGCCCTGCACGGTGACGGTGACGACCATCTCCTCGCGCTCGATCAGGTCTTCGTCCTCGATACCGTCGGCGGCAGCGGTGATTTCCGAGATGCGCGGGGTGGCGAAATCGCGTTCGATCGCCTCAAACTCTTCGCGCATGACGGCGTAAAGCTTCTGACGATCGCCGAGAATTGCGAGATATTCGGCAATGGCTGCGGCCAGTTCGGCCAGTTCATTGCCGATCTCGTCACGGCCAAGCGCGGTCAGGCGATGGAGGCGGAGGTCGAGGATGGCGCGGACCTGAATGTCCGACAGGCGGTATGTTTCGCCGCTCGCTTCAGTTTCGATCGCTTCGACCAGCTTCAGGTAGGGCGCGATTTCCGCCACCGGCCAATCGCGGGCGAGCAAGGTTTCGCGCGCCTCTGCGGGGCTGGCCGATCCACGGATGATGCGGACGACTTCGTCGAGGTTGGTGACCGCGATGACGAGACCCAGCAAGATATGCGCGCGATCGCGAGCCTTGTTGAGTTCGTACTTCGTACGGCGGGTAATGACCTCTTCGCGGAAGCGGACGAACGCCTCGATAATGTCGCGGATGTTGAGCAATTCCGGGCGGCCGCCGCGAATGGCGAGCATGTTGGCCGGGAAGCTCGACTGGGCGGGGGTGTTGCGCCAGAGCTGGTTCAGCACGACTTCCGGTGTGGCGTCGCGCTTCAGGTCCATGACGATGCGAACGCCGAGGCGGTTCGATTCGTCGCGAATATCGCTGATGCCCTCGATCCGCTTGTCCTTGGCGGCTTCGGCGATCTTTTCAACGAGGCCGTTCTTGCCGACCTGATAGGGAATGGCGGTCAGAACGATGGAGCGGCGGTCGCCGCGCCCTTCCTCGATCACATGGCGCGAACGCATCATGATGGAGCCACGGCCGGTATGATAGGCATTGCGGGCGCCGGATTGGCCGAGGATCAGCGGGGCGGTCGGGAAGTCAGGGGCGGGAACGATCTGGATCAGTTCATCGATCGTGATCGCCGGATTATCAATATAGGCGAGGCAGGCGCGGATCACTTCGCCCAGATTATGCGGCGGGATGTTGGTCGCCATGCCGACCGCAATGCCGCCCGCGCCGTTGACGAGCAGGTTGGGGAAGCGGGCGGGCAGGACCTGCGGTTCGCTTTCCGAAGCGTCATAGTTGGGCTGAAAATCGACGGTGTCCTTGTCGAGATCCTCCAGCAGGGCGGTCGTGACCTTGGCTAGGCGCGCTTCGGTGTACCGCATGGCCGCTGGCGGATCGGGGTCCATGGAACCGAAGTTTCCCTGACCATCGATCAGCGGCACGCGCATGGACCAGTCCTGCGTCATGCGCGCCAAGGCGTCATAGATCGCGCTGTCGCCATGCGGGTGATATTTACCGATCACGTCACCGACGATGCGGGCCGACTTGCGGTAGGGCTTGTTGTGCTGAAAGCCCGATTCATGGGCCGAGAAGAGAATGCGACGGTGCACCGGCTTCAACCCGTCGCGGACATCCGGCAGGGCGCGAGCGACGATGACCGACATGGCATAGTCGAGATAGCTGGCCTTCATCTCATCGACGATGGAGATGGGGCTGATGTCCGAGGGGTCGGCGAGGGCAGTCTCGTCGGTCAATGCGATTCTCTTTTTGGATGGAACTGTTTCGTTGCTCATGCACTAGCGGAGCGAAACAATTCTGTCACCCCTCGCGCGCACGCGCGCTCGCGTCAGATCAAGCTGTAAGAAAGGGCTGACAGGCGGAAAACTGCTGCATATACGATGTTCAAACGTCATTCACGCGCCGCCCCCTAATCGGCGCTTAATCAAGGGCGCCTTTCCCCAAGGCGCAGAGGAGAAGATGATCATGCGTTTTGTATCCCCCGTGGCGCTCGCGCTGACGCTCGCGCTGGCTGGAGGCGCCATTTCCGCGCCCGCGATGGCGGCGAAGAAGGACGAGAAGAAGGGCGGCGCGCCCAAGCTCAACGTCTCTCCCGATGTGATAAAGGCATTGCAGGCAGCGCAGACGGCGGCGGCGAAGAATGACTTTGCCGCAGCCAAGGCGGCGCTGGCCGATGCAGACAGCAAGGCCAAGTCGAACGATGACAAATATCAGATTGGTGCCGTCAAGCTGAATGCGTCCATCGCCGCCAAGGACAGCGCGATGCAGAGCGAAGCGCTAACGCAGATGCTGGACAGCGGCCTCACCCCGGCGGACCAGGTCGGACAGTTCAACGCGGTTGCCGCCGATCAGGCGATGCAGGCGAAGAATTATGATCTGGCGATCCAGCGGGCGCAGGCGGCGGCTCAGGCGGGCTACAAGCCTGAAGCGGTCAACGCGACGCTGGCGCAGGCCTATTTCGGGAAGGCAGGGACGGCCAATCCTTCCGCTGAACCCGCTCGCGGCCTTAACCAGAAGGGCCTTTCCGCCTTGAAGGCCGCCGCCGACGCCACCAAGGCGGCGGGCGGTCAGGTGCCAGCCCAATGGTATCAGATCGGCGTGAGCCGCGCGGCGGCATCGCGCCTGCCCGAAGTGACCGAATGGGCGACATTGGCTTATCAGGCGGCCCCCAACGGCGAGAATCTTCGCACGCTCATCCGCCTGTTCCAGCAATCCAACCCCAACATCACGGCACGCGAGAATCTGGATGTTCTCCGCTTGATGGCTGCATCGGGCGGCCTGGTGGTCGCGGGCGACTTCCTTGAATATGGTGAAATGGCGTCAAAGACCGGCATCTATGGCGAGGTAAAGTCGGCGATCGATCAGGGCCGCGCCAAGGGCGTGCTGAAGGGCACGGCAGGTGCGGACCTGTACCAGACCACAACGCCGAAGATTGCGGGCGACAAGGCATCGCTGGCTTCCGCGGAAGCCGATGCCCGCAAGGCTGCCACTGGCAAGATCGCGGCGGCCACGGCGGACGCCTACCTCGGCTATGGCGATTATGCCAAGGCGGCTGCGATGTTCGACCTCGCCAAGCAGAAGGGCGGCGTCGATGTGGACGAAGTGAATACGCGCATGGGCATCGCCAAGGCACTGGGCGGCGATGTCGCTTCGGCAAAGGCGGCGTTCCAGTCGGTTCAGGCCGGGACGCGCAAGAAGATTGCCGATCTCTGGCTGGCCTATCTGGCCACCAAGGCCTGATTTGAAACAGGGTGCGCCGATCGGGTGATGGGCGCACCTTCTTTCCTATCATCGACATAACAGGGACCTGCGCCAGACGGCGCACGACATAAAAGGGGACGGCCGACATGATCGCGCTGCGACAATCCATGCTGAAATCAGGCCTTCTTGCGATCACCGCCGTCGCGGCTTTTGCAATGCCAGCGGCGGCGAAAAAGGCGTCGGCCAGCGGGCCGGTCATCGTCATGAGCGAAGGGTTTCGTGCAGCGGCTCAAGCAGCCGACAGCGCGATCAAGGCAGGCGACGTCAGTACGGCGCAGGCGCAGATCAGCGGCCTGACGCCGACGAGCGATTATGAGGCCTATGCAGCGGCAGGGCTACGGTTCGAGCTGGCCGTGCTCAGGCAGAATTTCCAGGCGCAGCGGATCGCGTTGACGGACATGTTCAAGACCAATTCCGTGCCCAAGAAGGATGCGCCGCGATTGCGCTACGTCGCGGGTTATCTGTCCTATGTGGTTGGCAATTATGACGACGCGTTCGCGCAGCTCGATTATGCCAAGACGCTGGGTTATGATGGGATCGACGCGACGATGCTGCGCGCCGACATCTACCTCCGCAAGAACAAGGCCAAAGAAGCGCGCCCCTTCGTGCAAGATGCACTGGCTCGGCAGCGGGCGTCAGGACAGGCGATTCCTGCGGCCTGGTATGACCGGGCGATCTCGCTTGCCTATGCGGCCGGGGATTGGGCGGAGGTTGGTTCGCTCTATCGCGAGCGGCTGACCCATTATGGTTCGGCGGGGGAATGGCGGTCGGCGCTTGCCAACTATCTGACGGCGCCCGGCACAGACGCGCAGCTGCAGTTGGACCTGTATCGCTTACAGGCGGCGAACGGCGCGATGGCGAGTGAACGGGACTATCAGGCTTATGCGCAGCTCGCTGAAAAGGCGGGCAATTATGCTGAAACGAAAGCCATCATCGAAGCGGGGCGTTCGGCGGGCAAGCTGACGCAAGCACAGGCCGCGACCGCCAGCCTGATGAAGAGCGTCACGCCAAAGGCCGCCAAGGAAATCGCGGCGCTGCCCGCTGCGGCGAAGAAGGCCACAGGCGCGAAGGATGGGTCGGCGGCGTTGGCCGTGGCGGACAGCTATTTTTCGCTCAGCCAGTTCCCGCAAGCGGTCGAGATGTACCGGTTGGCCCTGTCGAAGGGTGGGGTTGATCAGGGGAAGGCCAATGCGCGGCTTGGCATAGCTCTCGCGCGTTCGGGCGATCTTGCGGGGGCCAAGGCGGCGCTGGCCCAGGTGACGGGTAATTGGGCCAACGTCGCTGGATTCTGGAGCGTTTGGGTCGATCAGCAGAGCCGCAAGACAGCGTTTCAGCCGGTTGCGGTTCCGCCTGCGAGCTAAGCTAAGCGATTGATCCAGGGCCAGCGCGCGACACAGAAGCGCTGCTGGTCTAGTGGCGGCGAGCGATCGCCGCCATTTTGCTGGTCAAAGGGGCAGGGGGACGCCCGGCAGGTTCTTCGCCATGCGGATGGTGAGAGAGGTCTTGACGCTCACCACATTTGGCGCGGGCGTTAGTTTCGAGGTGAGAAACTGCTGGAAGCTCTGGAGGTCCTTCGCCACGACCTTCAGGATGAAGTCGATCTCACCATTGAGCATGTAGCATTCGCGCACCTCCGGCAGGGTCGCGACATGATCCTCAAAGGCTTTCAGGTCGGCTTCCGCCTGGCTCTTCAGGCTGACCATCGCGAAGACGGTGATGGTGTAGCCCAGCATGGCCGGGTTGACGACGGCGTGATAGGAATTGATCGCACCACTTTCCTCAAGCGCGCGGACGCGGCGCAGGCAGGGCGGCGCGGTCAATCCGACCTTTCGAGCCAGTTCCACATTGGTCATCCGGCCGTCCTGTTGCAGCTCGCCCAGGATGTGCAGATCGATGTCGTCGATATTCGGGCCAGCCATTCGCCTGATTATTTCCTTTCTCATTTCGTGCCCAACATCATAATAATATTTCAGGTCAATGCAATTGTCCCACTATGCGACGATCCGAAATCGCCACGTCCGCCCCCTTTCCCTAACCGGCGGGAAGGCTTATTCCTGCGGCATGATTTCCTTCCACGGTGAAGTTCTGCGCATCGCTGGAAGTCCTCAAGGGGAATAGAGTGCGCTTCAACGATCTGATGCAGACGGTTCTGGCCGCAGAGAATAGAAGCGGCCTGGGCGCGGTGACGCTGTGGCGTCAGTGCGTCGACCTGCTTGCGCAGAATGATCGCGCGGATCGCGGCACTTTGCCGGATGAGGAACGTGCCGCGCTGCTTGATCGGCTTGCGGCACTACAATCCCAATTGTCGGAAACGCAGCGGATCGCCACGGTGGTCGAACTGGGCGGTCGCCTTCGTTCGCCCGCGCTGGTGGAGTTTTTCGCTAATGATCGTCCGGCGATCGCGGCGGCGGCGATGTCGCGCGCGCGGCTGCCGGATGACGCGTGGATTGCCCTGCTGCCCCGCCTTACTCCGACTGCGCGTGGTGTGCTGCGCGGGCGGCGTGATCTGGGTGCCGGGACGCAGCAGGCGTTGGAAGCGTTCGGCGCGGCCGACCTCGTACTGACGAGCGATCTGGCGGTGGAGCCGGGCGAACAAGCGGACGACATGCTGCTGACGCCCGCGATGATGGCGCCTGCCGAGCAGTTGCCTCCCTCGGCGGACGTAGAGGAAGCGCCGGTCGAGGAGCCTGCCGATGTTGCGGCGGATGACGTTCCGGTCGGCGATGATCAGATCCGGAACCTTGTGGACCGGATCGAACGCTTCACCAGTGCGCGGCGGGTGCCCGACGTGGTCGTTCCGCGGGCTGACACCGGGCAGGCGGAGGTCGTTAACGCCTTTGCTTTCGAGACCGATGCCACGGGCATGATCATCTGGGTCGATCAGGGGCCGCGCGCGGCGCTGGTCGGGCTATCGCTGGGTGAGGTGGCTGTTGTGGGCGCGAGCGGGCCCGACGGCAGCGTCGCAGGCGCCTTCATGCGGCGCAGCGGGTTCCAGAATGGGCGCTATACCGTCGTGGGCGGCGCGATGGCCGGGGAATGGCGCTTGTCCGCGACGCCATTTTTTGATCCAAGATCAGGGCGATTCCAAGGCTATCGCGGTCAGGCGCGCCGCCCCTATCTGCATGAAGTCGCCGCCCCACCACAGGCGGAGCCGGTGTCTGTCGCAGGGCTTTCGGCGGACTCGCTGCGTCAGCTGGTCCATGAGCTGCGTACGCCCTTGAACGCCATTCTGGGCTTTGCCGATATAATCGAGCAAGAGCTGTTCGGGCCGAGTGGGCCGGAGTATCGCGAGATGGCGGGAAAGATCGCGCTGGACGCCCGGCATTTGCTGGCGGCGTTCGATGACCTTGACCTGGCCGCGCGCGTATCGCGAGGTGAAGGGGCGGAGGCGCCGAGCGCTGTCGATCCGGCGCTGCTGATCGCGCAGGTTTCCGCCCGGTTCCGCGAGCAGGGCGAAGGCAATGGCGCGCAGATCGACATCAATCTGGCACGGGCGCTGCCGATGGTGCGGATCGACCCGGTGCAGGGTGAACGCATGGTGCAGCATCTGATGCGGACTGTCGTTTCTGTTGCGGCGCCGGGCGAAGCACTGAGCGGGGCCTGCTGGTTCCAGCCGGATGGCGGGCATGGCTGCGTGATGCTGGCGGTGGACAGGCCCGAGAGCCTGGACGGGATGGAGGATGAGCGGCTGCTTGATCCGGGCTATACCGCCGATGGCGACTGGGCCGACGGGCCGCTGCTGGGCCTTGGCTTTTCACTGCGGCTGATCCGGAGCCTGGCGGCAGGATGCGGCGGCGCGTTGCAGATCGAAGCTGACCGTTTCCTGCTTTCGATGCCCGCCATAACATCGGCGGAGGACGCTGCAGGGAGCCTCTGATCCCTGCGCGAAACCCTATCGCAACCATTGAGGGGCTAGGGGAAAGGGCATGAACGCTTTGCCCCATGACGGCAGCCTGCTGCGCGCTCCGATGCCGGACGACATGATCACGCTATCACCCGATTTCGGGACGCGGTTCATGCTGTTCGTCGATACCGAGGAGGAGTTTGACTGGAACGCGCCATTCAGCCGTGACGGTCATGCCGTGACCGCGCTGGCCGGGATGGCGCGTGGCCAAGCCTATTTTCAGGCGGCCGGGGTGAAGCCGATCTACGTCGCCGATTATCCGGTGATCGATAGCGATGCTGCCGCGGGCATGATGGCGCAATGGGTCGCGGACGGGGCCGCCGATGTGGGCGCTCATCTGCATCCCTGGGTCAATCCCCCGCATGTGGAGGAGGTGACGGAGGCGAACAGCTATGCCGGTTTCCTTCCCGAAGCGTTGGAACGGGCCAAGCTGGAAGCGCTGTGCCAGCGCATTGCCGAGCGTTTCGGACAACGCCCCGTCGCCTATCGGGCGGGGCGTTATGGCGTGGGCCATAATAGTGCGCGATTGTTGGAGCAGGCTGGATTTCGTCTGGATAGCTCTGTGCGAAGCCGGTTTGACTATAGCGGCCAGCATGGACCCGATTTTCGCGGCCTGCCGATCAATCCCTATTGGGCCGGGCCGGAACGATCGCTTGTGGAACTGCCGCTTTCGACCGCCTTCACCGGCCTGCTGCGGCGTGGGGGCGATCGGCTTTATGAGCATTTGCGGAATGTCAGCCCCCTGGCATCGGGATTGGCGAGAACGGGCATGTTCAGCCGCATTCCCTTGACGCCGGAAGGCGTGCCGGTGCGTGACGCGATAAGGGCGATCGACGCTCTGATCGAAGAAGGCGCGGCAGTGCTGAACTTCAGCTTTCATTCGCCGACGCTGGAGCCGGGCCATACGCCCTATGTCCGCGATGCGGCAGATCAGGCGGCCTTTTACCGGTGGTGGGACACGGTTCTGGATCACCTTGCGCGGCGTAATATCGGGACTGCGTCGCTGGATCAATTATTGGCAGCAGTGCCCGTGCCGAGACAGGCTTGCCAAGCGGCGTGATGCTGCTTATCCGGTCGGGCAGGTGGGGCCTGTAGCTCAACGGTTAGAGCTGGCCGCTCATAACGGCTAGGTTGCGGGTTCGAGTCCTGCCGGGCCCACCAATATCTTCTTTCCCTCTATGCAGGTCCAAACGCGGCCGGAACATCGGCACCCACTCATCCATTTCAGCCTTGGGGCAGATGGATGGAGGCGAATGATCATGGGCAAGGGCATATTGCTGTGGCTGATCGGCATTCCGATACCGGTGATTATCATATTGTGGCTGTTGTTCCGGTGATGGCCGATTGACGGGACGCGTTATTCGCCGCTAAGGCGCCTTACGTCGGGGAGTAGCGCAGCCTGGTAGCGCATCTGCTTTGGGAGCAGAGGGTCGCAGGTTCGAATCCTGTCTCCCCGACCACTTTCGGAAAATCAATTTTTCCGATGCCTTAAATCCAAAAGGGGCCCTGTAGGCAGCTTTGTTGGATGGGCATACGTGGCTGCGGACGATCGACACCTTATGCGGGACGCGGCGGGATGCTCTGAAGGCAGTCATGCGTTCCACATCATACTCGCGGTCCCGAACTTTTGGCTGGTGAGTTTTACCCGTTCAATGGCTTCAACCTCGCTAAAATATGGCAAGCTGTTAGGGAAAAGTTGCCTCCGTTCGCAGAAAACCAATTTCTCGTATGGTTGGCCGCCCGGCTGGAACCGGCAAAAAATGTGCGGGTATGAATAATATTCGTCCCCATCAGGGTCGATGTGCTGGACATTTTCCCAAGGGATGTAACCGATGAGGTAAGCGTTCAGCGCACCTTCGCACCGTTCCTCAAGACCACAAAGTCGCCACGAGTCCTCTGAAGCCTCTCGAACAAGCGAATGTACGGACAGGGCTACCTCGATCCCGGCATGATACGTCCCCACAAGGCCCACCCGGAACCAAGCACTAACTCCCTTACTATCGGTGGTGGTTGGATACTGCTTACGGCGGCGAACATCTCGGATGATACAATCCGAGCGTAGGTCATTTTTGAAGGTGTTCCCAACGATCTCCTCCACGACAGACCGCCATTTTTTCTGCGCCTCAAAGTGTTCCGCAGCGGCTCTGTCATGCCGTTTGCTGACCGCCTGTCGGACATCCTTGATAATGTTGTACAGGCCCGAAAAACCGATCCATTCGAAGAGCGCCATGTATTTCCCCCTTGGATGGCTATCATAGGCTACCGCAAGGCTGGAAAAAAGCAGGCGAGCGTTTGATATTGGCGGAAATCACGCCGACGCTCACCCCAATTACTTTGCAAGCTTTAGTACACTTGCTTCATCATCCGATTGCGCCTTGAGCTTCCCATGTCAGGTAGTCACTCACATACCGCACATAGAAAAAGGGCGGACCGTTAGACGGCCCGCCCTCTTAAAAATCTTGCTGACGCGAAGATTATTCGGCGTTTGCAGCGTTCGAAGCAGCGTTCGCGGCGTTGTCAGCAGCGTTAGCGGCATTCGCAGCGTTGTCGGCTGCGTTAGCAGCGTTCTCAACAACGTTTTCGACGACAGCGTTCGAAGCGTTCGCGGTCTCGTTGGCCGGCTTCTCACCGCAAGCGGCGAGGGCCATCAGGCCGGCCGAAGCGAAAACAACAGCGATCTTCTTCATTGTGTACGGCTCCCATAGCATATTGCCGCGTCGGCATATTTATAACACGCCCGACGCGAGCGACCCGCATTAACGTGTGCGCTGCACAAATCAATGCTTTTCTGCGTCGGTGAAGCGACGGAATCACGCGACGGAGTGTTGTCTACTACAGAAGTTCACTTAACCGCCAGCGATTCTGCCGCATCGGCGATTGCAAAAAGCGTAACCGCCCAGGCGCTGACATTTTGTTGCAACTGAGCGCGGTTGACCTTGTCTAACGTGTCGTCGGCGGTGTGGTGAATGTCGAAATAGCGAGTGCCGTCCTGCTGCAAATCAACGACGGGTACGCCTGCCTTGACCAGCGGTTCAATGTCCGATCCGCCGCCTGCCGCCAGACGACTGGGCGCGATCCCGAGCGGAGAGAGGGTGCTGGCAATTCGATCCGAAAGCGCCTCATGCCCTGCGGGTAGTTTGAAATCGACGCGCCAGACCCGGTCGGCGCCGAAGTCGGACTCCATGGCCGCGGCGTGTCGTTCTCCGCCATGTGCCGTGAAATAGGCGCGGCCGCCGTCGCCGCCCACTTCCTCTGCCCCCGCCATCAATATGCGGATCGTTCGACGGAGCGGGCCAGCCTTTGCGGCATGAAGCGCAGCGGCGGTGATGATCCCGCACCCAGAGGCGTCGTCTATCGCTCCGGTGCCCTGATCCCAGCTGTCGATATGACAGGCGGCAAGGATGATCCCGGCCGTCGGGTCCGTGCCCGGCAGTTCGGCGATGACATTGCCCGACGGCTGATCCTTGAGCATTTTGGACGTGAGGGTGAGGCGCAGGCGAACCGACTGCCCTCGGGAGAGGATGCGCGTCAGTTGGTCTGCGTCCACGGTGCTGAGCGCGGCTGCGGGGATCGGCTTCACACCATCAGCCCACATCTGGACGCCGCTATGGGGCAGGCGATGATTGTCCGTGCCGATCGACCTTATCAAGATGGCGGCTGCGCCCTTTTTCGATGCAACGCTTGGCCCTTGGCGGCGTGTGGCGCCGAAATGGCTGTAGGAACTGCCATCCTGCGTTGCCGCCATGGCGTGGCTGACGAAGGCGATCTTGCCTTTCAGACTGCCGTCGGGTGCTGCTTGCAGGTCGGAAAGGGTGGGGAAATATATGACTTCGCTTTCGATGCCGTTGGCGGAAGTGGAGGCGCTATTTCCCAGCGCCGCCAAGGCCAGATTTTGCGGGAAGGGGGAGAGGATGCGAGCCTCGTCATGGCCGCGGACCCAGACTGGCATTTTATAGGGTTCGGATCGCACATTGGAGAAGCCCAGCGCCTTGAGTTTCGCCACGGCCCATGCGCGGGCGCGCGCTTCCTGAGGCGTTCCGGCGGGGCGGGGGCCGACTTCCGTCGTCAGCCCTTCGGTGAAGTCCCAGGCTATGTTGTCCTGCAACGCCGCCTCTCGAATCGCCGTCGTATCCGCAGGCGCGGCGGCGAGGGGAAGGGGGGAGGCGATGCTGCCGAGAAGGAGCGCGGCGAAGGTGCCCGATCGGATTTTCTGCATGGGTGAAGGCTTAGCCAGCCATCCCGCATTTGCCAATGGCGCCGGGCTTCGCTAACTCCGGCGCGATTTTACCTCATTCGTCCTTCGGAGCGTCTTCAAGCCATGTCCGCCTCCTCGCAATACGCCTTCGTCATGAAGAACATGACCAAGACCTTCCCCGGCGCGCCAAAGCCGGTGCTGAACGGTATCAACCTGCAATTTTATCGCGGTGCCAAGATCGGCATCGTCGGTCCCAACGGCGTCGGTAAATCGACGTTGATCAAGATCATGGCGGGCATCGACACTGATTATAGCGGTGAGGCATGGCCGGGCGAAAACATCACCGTGGGGTATCTGGCGCAGGAGCCGCAGCTTGACCCCGCCAAAAATGTGCTTGAGAATGTGAAGGACGGCGCGCGGGAAGTCGCGGACAAGCTCGACCGGTTCAATGAGATCAGCATGATCATGGCCGATCCGCCGGAAGACGCAGACTTCGACGCGCTGATGGCCGAGATGGGCGAGTTGCAGGAGCAAATCGACGCGGTCGATGGCTGGACGCTCGACAATCAGCTGGAGATCGCGATGGAGGCCCTGCGCTGCCCGCCATCCGACTGGTCGGTGGAAAGCCTGTCGGGCGGTGAAAAGCGCCGGATCGCGCTGACCCGCCTGCTGATCCAGAAGCCGGACATCCTGCTGCTGGACGAACCGACCAACCACCTCGACGCGGAGAGCGTGGAGTGGCTGGAAAACCACCTCAAGGAATATGCGGGTGCGGTGCTGATGATCACCCACGATCGCTACTTCCTCGACAATGTCGTGGGTTGGATTCTGGAGCTCGATCGCGGGAAATACTTCCCGTACGAAGGCAATTATTCGACCTATCTCGAAAAGAAGTCGAAGCGTCTGGAGCAGGAATCGCGCGAGGAATCGGGCCGCCAGAAGGCGATCAAGGACGAGCTGGAGTGGATCCGGCAGGGTCCCAAGGGGCGCCAGACCAAGTCCAAAGCGCGTATCGCCAAGTTCGAACAGCTGGTCGCAAGCCAGGAAAGCCGTACCCCCGGCAAGGCGCAGATCGTTATCCAGGTGCCCGAACGACTGGGTGGCAAGGTCATCGAGGCGAAGAATATCTCGAAAGCCTATGGCGACAAGCTGCTGTTCGAGGACCTGTCCTTCACTCTGCCGCCCGGCGGCATCGTTGGCGTGATCGGGCCGAACGGCGCGGGTAAGTCCACGCTGTTCCGCATCCTCACTGGTCAGGAGACGCCGGATTTGGGTGAGGTCGACATCGGTTCGACCGTCCGCCTGGGCTATGTCGACCAAAGCCGTGATCATCTGGACCCATCAAAGAACGTCTGGGAAGAAGTGTCGGACGGCCTCGATTATGTGAAGGTCAATGGCCACGACATGTCGACGCGGGCCTATGTCGGCGCCTTCAACTTCAAGGGGCAGGACCAGCAGAAGAATGTCGGCAAGCTGTCTGGCGGTGAGCGCAATCGCGTGCATATGGCCAAGATGCTGAAGAAGGGCGGCAACGTGCTGCTGCTCGACGAACCGACCAACGACCTTGACGTCGAAACGCTGGCTGCGCTGGAAGAGGCGATCGAAAACTTCGCGGGTTGCGCCGTGGTGATCAGCCACGATCGCTTCTTCCTCGATCGCCTTGCCACGCACATTCTTGCTTTCGAAGGCAACAGCCATGTCGAGTGGTTCGAGGGCAACTTCGAAATGTATGAAGAAGACAAGCGGCGGAGGCTGGGTGATGCCGCCGACCGGCCGACCAGCCTGGCTTACAAGAAACTCACGCGCTGACGGAAGTTTGTGCGGCGCGTTGGGTGAGGATGATTGCAATTACAGCAACGATATCTTCGCCCTTCGCACTTGCACAATGACGGTGTGAACCACATATCGGAGAGGCCTTTCAGGCATCCTCTCCTAAAACTTTCAGGCCGGCCCGCTGGGGTCGGCCATTTTTTTGGTCGAGGGGCGAGTGAATGGCTCCTTGAATTTGTTTGGGTCACTCAATCGGTTCACATTTGGAAAGCGAGGCCAGCTCACCTGAACGTTTGTTGCAGACAGCCGAAAGGGTCGCGCTTTAAAAGGAAGTAGAGCCCTTCGACAAGCTCAGGGCGAACGGTTTGAGATGAGATAGATTGGCCCTAACAGGTCGGCTTCTTCTCGAAAGACCTCAAGCCTTCGACAGGCATGTCGGCCGCTTCGACGCGCGACACTTGAGCCGCTGGCGGGCCTTCAGCCGCCAAGGCCGTGAACCGTTCTACGGCTTCATTGGCGCCTTCAATCACCGCTTCAACGCTGCCGTCCAGCCGATTGCGGACCCATCCGGCCAAGCCCAACCCGGTGGCCGTCTGTTTTGCCCAGTTGCGGTAAAACACCCCCTGCACCCGACCAAGGATCATGAGATGCCGGGCGACGACCATCGTCAGTGAACCCGTTTGATCCAGGTTTGGCCGTCTGCCCGCGTTTCCGTGATGAAATTGGGAATCGCCTGCACCAGATCCGACAGACGCTTGAAACCGTAATTGCGCACATCGAAGCTGGATCGGTTGCCGACACGTTGGCCGACCGGCCCCAGCGCGGCGAAGCCTTTCTCATCGCGCTTGGCGGCATCATAGGCTTCTATCAGGAGGCGGATGACTTCATCATCCACCTTCTTGTATTCATTCCTGGCTGGCGCGGCGGCTTTGGTCGAGACGTCGAGCGGCGTCGGTTCCGGCATCGCTTCGGACGCCGATGCCGCCAGAGAGCGGGCTAGCGCGGCTACGTCGATGAAGCGGGTGCAGGCCCGACGGAAGCCCTCGGGAGTCTTGTCCGAACCGAAGCCATAGACGTCGATCCCTTCCTGACGGATACGCGTTACCAAGGGCGTGAAATCGCTGTCGCTCGACATGAGGCCGAAGCCCGTGACCCGGCCGCCCGCCATCAGGTCCATGGCGTCGATCGTCATCTTCATGTCGGTGGCATTCTTCCCCTTGGTGAGGTCGAATTGCTGCTGCGTTTCGATGGCCTGCGTCACGGCCTGCCGCGCCCAGCCCTTCAGCGAAGGCTTGCTCCAATTGCCATAGGCGCGGCGGATGTTGACGGTTCCAAGCTCTGCGAGAACGGTCAATACCGGGTCGAAATGGTCGGCGGAAGCGTTGTCAGCGTCGATCAACAGGGCGACATTGCCGCTGGGGATCGCCGAGGGCATCAGGCCGATTCCAGCGCCGCCGGATGGAATTCTCCGGTCGCTTCATCCAGCAGATGAAGCTGCCCGTCTGCGATCGCGAAGAAGGCGCCAACCAACTTCAATTCGCCATTGCGTTCCTTGGTGCGCACGCAGGGGAAGGTACGCAGGTTGGCAAGGCTGACCTTGACCCCTTCCTGCTCCATGGCGCGATGCGCATCGCGGCCGTGATCATCGCCGAAGCGTTCGACGACTTTTTCCCGTGCGCCATCAAGCATGTCGATCCAGTTATGGATAAAGCCACCTTCTCCGGGAGGGGCATCCTTCAGTTCCTGACTGAGAGCCGCCTTGCAGCCGCCGCACTTGCCGTGGCCCATGACGACGATTTCGCCGACCTTGAGAACTTGCACGGCGAACTCCAGCGCGGCCGAAACGCCATGATGGCCCGGATTGGTTTCAAAGGGGGGCACGAGCGCGGCCACATTGCGGACCACGAATATTTCGCCGGGGCTGGTGTCGAAGATCTGCGCCGGATCGACTCGGCTGTCGGAGCAGGCGATGACCATGACGCGAGGGCTCTGCCCTTCGCTCAATTCATCCCATCGGCCACGCTGTTGAGTCCAGCCGGTGTTGCGGAAGCGGCGATAGCCTTCGAGCATGTCGGAAAAGTCGGTCATGCCCAAGTCTCTGCCCAACAATCTGGGGGCTGGCAAGAGTGGGCATGCATCGCTATTTGATGGCGCATGACAGACACCGCTCCGCTACCTGTGCAAGCCACTCCGCAACGTGCGCGCAAGCCCGATTGGATCAGGGTGAAGGCGCCGACGAGTCCGGGCTATAACGAAACCCGGAAGCTGATGCGGGAAAAGGGGCTGGCCACGGTCTGCGAAGAAGCGGCTTGCCCGAATATCGGGGAATGCTGGACCAAAAAGCATGCGACCGTGATGATCCTGGGCGACGTGTGCACGCGGGCCTGCGCCTTCTGCAACGTCAAGACCGGCATGCCGCGCAAGGTTGATCCGAACGAGCCGCAGAACCTGGCCGACGCCTGCGCGGAAATGGGGCTGGAGCATATTGTCATCACCTCCGTCGATCGCGATGATCTGCCCGATGGCGGCGCTTCGCAGTTCGTGAAGGTGATCGAAGCGTTGCGGCGGACAACTCCGGATACGACGATCGAGATTTTGACCCCGGACTTCCGGAACAAGCATGAACGCGCAGTCGAGATGATCGTGGCTGCGCGGCCGGACGTCTATAATCACAACCTTGAGACGGTGCCCCGCCTGTATCCGACGATTCGCCCCGGTGCCCGCTACTATGCGTCGCTGCGGTTGCTGGAGACAGTGAAGAAGCTGGACCCGTCGATCTTCACCAAGTCGGGGATCATGCTGGGCCTGGGTGAAGAGCGCCTGGAGGTCCATCAGGTGATGGACGACATGCGCTCAGCCGACATCGATTTCCTGACCATGGGGCAATATCTGCAACCCACGCCCAAACATGCGAAGGTGATGGAGTTCGTGACGCCTGCGGCGTTCAATGCCTATGCGGGGATCGCGCGCGCCAAGGGATTTTTGCAGGTCGCATCGAGCCCGTTGACCCGTTCCAGCTATCATGCGGGTAAGGACTTCGCCGAGATGCGGGCGGCGCGTGAAGCTCAGTTGGCACGGGCAGCGCGCTGAAAACATGCCGAAGCATCACGAAACAAGGCCACTTCCCTACACGCCTGACCAGATGTTCGACCTTGTTTCGAATGTGGCGTCCTATCCTGAATTCCTGCCGTGGATCAGCGCGATACGCGTTCGTCAGGACAGTGATTCGGAGATGGTCGCTGACATGATCGTCGGCTTCAAAGGCATCAAGGAAAGCTTTACGTCGCGCGTGCACAAGCACCGGCCTGATTTCGTGCGCGTGGATTATCTGGAAGGCCCGCTCAAGCACCTGCACAACCAGTGGCGGTTCCGCAATGACGGGAAGGGTGGCGTCCTTGTCGATTTCGAGGTCGAATTTGAGTTCAAGAATCGGCTGTTCGAGATGATCGCCGGGCAAATGTTCGACAAGGCCCTGCGCAAGATGATCGGGGCTTTCGAAACCCGTGCGGCTGAACTTTACGGCGACTCGGGCAACAGAAGCTCAAGCGCGCAAAGCGCCGCCTGAAGGCGCACGCCGCCCCGGCCGCTATCTTCGAAATGTCGCATATCAGCGACGACCTTGTCCGGGTTGCCGCCTCGTTCAGCGCGGGCGAAAACGACAGTGCCCACCGGTTTTTGTTCTGATCCGCCGCCGGGACCAGCGATGCCCGTGATGGCAACGGCTACATTGGCGTGGCTTTTGGTGAGAGCGCCCTGCGCCATTGCCCAAGCGGTGGCGATGGAAACGGCCCCGAAGGTTTCCAATACATCCTGAGAAACCTTCAGCAGCTCATTCTTCATGTCATTGGAATAGGTGATGAATCCTGCTTCAAAGACCTCCGAAGACCCGGCGATTTCGGTGAGAGCAGCGGACACAAGGCCGCCGGTGCAGCTTTCCGCAACAGCGATGGTGCGGCCAGCGCGGCGATTGGCGATGATGACTCGCTCGGCGAGGTCAACCAACGGGGCGGGGAGGATGCGATCTGGCATGGGGTCAGAATAGCGCGGGGAGGGAGATGGTTGCAACGGCTTGTGCAGCAATGCCTTCGCGGCGTCCGGCAAAGCCCAGGCGTTCGGTGGTGGTGGCTTTCACGCTTACCCGGTCAAGGGGGATGCCGAGGAGATCGCTGATCCGCTGACGCATGGCATCACGGTGAGGGCCGATCTTCGGCGCCTCGCAAATGATCGTGACGTCGATATGGTCGATGCGGCCGCCCCGGGATGTTACGCGTTCCCCGGCATATTCGAGGAATCGGGAGGATGCCGCACCGCGCCATTGTGGATCTGACGGGGGGAAGTGACTGCCTATGTCCCCTTCGGCAAGAGCGCCGAGCATGGCGTCTACGATCGCGTGGATCGCAACATCCGCATCGCTGTGCCCCGCGAGTCCTTTTTCATGGGGGACCTGAATGCCACACAGCCAAAGCTCCTCATCCGCAGCGAGCCGGTGCACATCATAGCCCATGCCGACGCGGGTCGTTCGCTGTGATGCCAGAAGCGCTTCGGCCCGGATAAAATCCTGGGGGTAGGTCAATTTTTCCAGCCTTTCGTCGCCGGGAACCAGAGTGACGTCATGGCCCGCGTGTCGCAGCATCTGGGCATCATCGGTGGCTTCGCGCTCATCGTCCCAATTGCGATGCGCGGCGAGGATGGCGTCGAAGTGAAATGCTTGTGGGGTTTGCACGCGGAACAGCGCTGATCGATCGACAATGTCGCCTGCGAGGTCGCCCGCTGACCTTACCAATGTGTCGGCGACGGGGAGGGCGGGGATGGCGCCCGGCGCGAAGTCGAGCGCGGCCAGTAGTTGATCGATCATGGAAACGGACAGGAAAGGGCGGGCAGCATCGTGGATCAACACCCTGTCGGCACCACCGGCGGCAGCGATAGCCTCAAGCCCGGCACGGACCGATCCGCGGCGGCTCTCCGCACCCTGGACGATGGACGTGACCTGATCCTCGTCAATCAGGGATCGGACTGTTTCCTCCTGCCCGGCGCCGATGACCAGGTAGATCGCACCGACTATCGGATGAGCCGCCAGCGCTTGAATGGAGTGAGCGATGATGGCCTTGCCCCCAATGTGACGAAATTGCTTGGGTACATCGCCCCCGGCGCGACTGCCCTGTCCGGCGGCGAGCACCAGCGCGGCGACCCTGTGATTGCTCCTTGTCATCGCAGCGCGTGTAGCGAACGGCGGATCGCTCCGCCAGACGGCTTGCTTGCCGCATCGCCGCTTTTCCGCTAAGGGCTGCCTGTTTTTTAGGCAAAGCTGGTGATGCGCATAATTTCCCCCATCTCCGTTGGTCCGGTGACGATCGACATGCCCGTGATCCTGGCGCCGATGACTGGCGTCACGGATATGCCGTTCCGCACTTTGGTACGCCGTTACGGATCGGGTCTGAACGTGACCGAGATGATTGCGAGCGCGGCGATGATCCGCGAGACGCGGCAGTCTTTGCAGAAAGCGGCGTGGCATCCGGTGGAAGAGCCGGTGTCGATGCAGCTTGCGGGCTGCTCACCGCAGGAGATGGCCGAAGCGGCGAAGCTGAATGCCGATCGTGGCGCGGCGATCATCGACATCAATATGGGTTGTCCGGTCAAGAAGGTGGTGAATGGCGACGCCGGTAGCGCTCTGATGCGCGACCTGCCTCTGGCCGCCGCGTTGATCGATGCGACGGTGAAGGCCGTCGATGTTCCCGTGACCGTCAAGATGCGCATGGGGTGGGATCATGCCAGCCTGAATGCTCCTGAACTGGCGCGGATTGCGCAGGATCTGGGTGCGAAGATGATCACTGTGCATGGGCGGACCCGTTGCCAGATGTACAAGGGTAGCGCCGATTGGGCGTTCGTGCGGAATGTGAAGGATGCGGTGTCGCTTCCCGTGATCGTCAATGGGGACATCTGCTCGGTCGAAGATGCGGAAACGGCGCTGGAGCAGAGCGGGGCGGATGGGGTCATGATTGGCCGAGGCGCCTATGGTCGGCCTTGGCTGATCGGGCAGGTGATGCACTGGTTCCGCACGGGGCAGCGTCTTCCCGACCCTTCGCTGGCCGAACAATATCAGCTGATAACAGAGCATTATCGTGCGATGATCGAGCATTATGACGGCCTGACGGGCGTCAACATGGCTCGCAAGCATATCGGTTGGTATACGAAGGGCCTCACCGGATCGGCGGAGTTTCGTAACGCCGTCAATCAGGAGCCGGATGGCGACGTAGTGCTTGATATGCTGGCGCGCTTTTACGAACCGCTGATTGCACAGGACGGAGCGATCGAGACGCGCAAGGCGGCATGACGATGCCACTAAGCACCATCCCGCCGCCCCCGATGCAGCAGGATGTACCATCACCGTCGGAATTGATGATCGCACTCCCCGTGGCGACATTGATCGTGGCGCCGGACAACAGCATTGCCGATGCGAATGTCCGGGCGGAAACTCTGCTCAACATGGCGCGATCCGCGATCGTGGGAAGTGACGTCACGCGCACGGTTCGCATGGCAGACGCGAGTTCGCGCTTCGACATTTGGCATAGCAGCAAGCCGATCGCCGCCTATGACGTCAAGGTGCATGCAGGGCGAACGGCTGAGATGGAAGTCGATCTGATGATCGCCCCGATTGTCGATCATGAAGGGTGGCGGGTGGTGTCGATCCACGCTCAAAGCCACGCGCGGCAAATTGGTCATCGTGGCACCCCGGGCGGCGCGCGATCGGCCATGGGCGCTGCGGCCATATTAGCCCATGAGATTAAAAACCCGCTATCGGGCATCCGTGGCGCAGCGCAGCTTCTGGAGTCCGGCAACGATGGACGCGACGCGGTGCTGACCCAGTTGATCTGCAACGAGGTCGATCGGATCGCCGCGCTAATCGATCGTATGCAGGATTTCACGACCGATCACAGACTGGAATGCCGACCGGGTAACATCTATCCGATGATTGATCGCGCGGCCAACATCGCCGCTGCCGGTTTTGCAAGAAATATCAGGATCATAAAACGTTACGATCCATCATTGCCATTTGCCGTCATCAATGACGATGCGCTTGTGCAGATCATGCTCAACCTGCTGAAAAATGCCGCTGAGGCGCTGGACGAAGTCGAAGAGCCCTGCATCCGCGTTGAAACCGCGTTCCGCCATGGCGTGTCGGTCGTGTTGGGTGATGGAAAGGGCAGCGCGGTGCTGCCGATCGAGATACTGGTCATCGATAATGGGCCGGGCGTGCCCGAACATATATTGGATCACCTCTTCAACCCCTTCATCACGGGCAAGCGCGATGGGCAGGGGCTGGGGCTGGCGCTGGTCGACAAGCTGGTGCGGGACATGAATGGGTTCGTCCAATATTCACGCGATCCAGACGCGGGCGAATCGACGTTCCGAATCCTGCTTCCCATGGGGATGGGAGCATGACGACCACGGGGTCGATATTGGTCGTCGATGACGATCCCGCCATTTGCATGGTGGTCGGGGAAGCGCTGCGTCGGCAGGGGCATAAGGTAAAGACCGCGTCGTCCATTCGGGAGCGTAGCGCCCTGATCGACAGTTTCGCGCCGGATGTGCTCATAACTGACGTCATGCTGCCGGATGGCGATGGTCTGGACGGCGTCGCGGAGATCCTGGAGCGCAGGCCAGACCTGAGCGTGATCATATTGTCGGCACAGAACACATTGAACACGGCGATCCGCGCCACGGAGAAGGGGGCCTTCGAATATCTCCCCAAGCCGTTCGACCTCAATGAATTAGCGCGGGCGGTTGGTGATGCCCTTGGCATGAACAAGGCCGAGGAGGGCAATCAGGAAGATGGCCTTCCCCACGACGGACTGCCTCTCGTTGGCCGGTCCCCTGCCATGCAGGAGGTTTACCGGACGATCGCGCGGGTATTGTCCAACGATCTCAGCATCCTGGTGCTGGGGGAGTCGGGTACGGGGAAGGAACTTGTCGCCGAAGCGATCCATGGGCTGGGGCAGCGCCGCACCAAGCCATTTGTCGCCATCAACATGGCGGCGATTCCGCGCGAACTGATCGAGGCCGAGCTGTTCGGTTATGAGAAGGGCGCGTTTACGGGGGCCAATGTCCGTACCGCCGGGAAGTTCGAGCAGGCGCAGGGCGGAACCCTATTCCTCGACGAGATTGGCGACATGCCGATGGAGGCGCAGACGCGCCTGCTGCGGGTCTTGCAGTCGGGTGAGGTGACGACGGTTGGTGGATCGAAGCCGGTGCGGGTGAATGTCCGCATCGTTGCAGCCACGAACAAGGACCTTCCCAAGCTGATCGAGGAAAACAGGTTCCGGGAAGATCTTTATTACCGGCTGAATGTCGTGCCCATTCCCTTGCCTGCCTTGCGCGAGCGGCGGGAGGACGTGATCCTGCTCGCAAGGCATTTCCTGGAACGCGCCGCGCAGGAGGGGCTGCCCCGAAAGACGTTGTCGGACGATGCCGCGCAACTGCTGATGGCCTATCACTGGCCGGGCAATGTCCGTGAGCTTCAGAACCTGATGCAGAGGCTGGCGGTGCTGAGCCGTGAGACCGTGATCGCGGGGGAGGTGTTGCGCAACAGCTTGCCGCTGGACCTTGTGCCCCCGGATTATGCCGCGCCCGCCGATCAACTGGTCCTGGCCGTGCGCGAATGGGCAAAGCGGCAATTGGGGATCGGCATCGGACAGCCCAACCGGAATCTGCATGATGATATGCTGGCCGTGGTCGAGCCGATCCTGTTGCAGGAAACGCTGGCGAGCGTGGATGGTAACCAGATCCGGGCGGCCGGCTTGCTGGGGATCAACCGTAACACGTTGCGCAAGAAGTTGACCGACTATGGTTTGGACCCGCTGCAACTGCGCGTGTCGGACTGAGCCGGGACGAAACGACACAGGGGTTCGGCCAAGGGACATTCTGTCCCAAATACTGTGTTTGATCAGGCACGGCGTTGTTGTAAGAAAGCCACTATGGAAGGTGCAGTGACTCTCTCCACGCGAGGTCGGGCATGGAAGAGATATTTTCCGCCCTTCCTTCGACGTCATCTCGCTCCGCTGGTGGAGGCGGTCACGTTAATGCTGTTCCTTGGAACGGCGGGCATCACCTATTTCCTGTTGTCGGGCCAGGGACAGTCATACACGCTGCTTACGCCGCCGATCGTCGCGTTGCTGTTGGTGGGAAATCTGGTTCCGGCGATCGCGCTTCTCGTGCTGCTTGGACGCCGGGTCGCGAAGCGCCGCGCCGCCCAGTCCGCGATAGGCAGCGACGGACAACTTCACGTCAGGCTGGTGGCCATCTTCTCGATCGTGGCCAGCGTCCCGATGTTGCTGGTCGTCATCTTTGCCTCGCTGTTGTTCCAATATGGCGTGCAATTCTGGTTTTCGGACAGCGCGCGCGGAATGTTGCAAAATGCCAGCGACCTCGCGCGGGGCTATTATGAGCAGAATCTTCGCGAGGTGGGCGACGAAACGGTCACCATGGCGAGCGACTTGCGCGATTATCTCGGCCAGTCGAAAGTATCGAGCCCGCGCTTCGCCGAAGGCTATATCTATCAGGTCGTCACGCGAAAACTCAATCGTTCGGCAATTATCGAGGTCGGCAAGGACGGGGTGGCTCGCACCGCTGCGACGGTCGACCCGGATAGCCGACCTGCTTCAGAAATGCTGTCGCCTGATGTCGTCAAGAGACTGGAAGCAGGCGAGAATGTGGTTGTTGCAGCGAAGCCAAACCAGATTCAGGCGGTGACGCTGCTCTACCCCGGCGCAAAAATCTATCTTTATGCCACTCGGGATTCCGGTTCGACCGCGTTCAGCAATGTGGAGCGCGCGCAGAAGGTCCTGTCCGACTATGATATCTTCGCTGCCCAATCACGCGCCCTTCAGTTGCGATTTAACGTTGCCCTGTTCGTGGGATCGCTTCTGCTGGTCGGTATAGCGGTCTATATCGCGTTGGCGGTTGCGGACTGGATGGTTCGCCCAGTGAACGAGTTGGTGACCGCCGCCCGGCGGGTGACGGCAGGTGATTTGTCCGCCCGTGTCACCAGCCCGCAGTCCCGCGATGAAATCGGAACGCTCGCATCTGCATTCAACAGGATGACCCAGAGGCTGGAGGCGCAGACAGGCGCGCTCGTCGCCGCGAACAGCCAGTTGGATGAACGTCGCGCCTTCATCGAAGCCATCCTGTCAGGCGTCTCCGCAGGCGTATTGTCGGTGGACAGGGAAGGGGTGATCCTGCTTCTCAACAGTTCGGCCGCCGCCATTCTGGTGAAGGACGGCGATGATCCGGTTGGGCGACCGCTGAGCGCCGTTTCGCCGGAACTGGCGGCTCTCATTGCTTCGGAGGAGGGGGCGGGGATCGTGCAGACGCGCGCGCATGGCGAAATGCGGACCTTGGCGGTCAAAGTGTCGGAAGACGCGTCGCGCCATATCCTGACGTTCGACGACATCACGCAGCAATTGTCCGATCAGCGGCGAGCCGCATGGTCCGACGTGGCCCGTCGGATCGCGCATGAAATCAAGAACCCGCTGACGCCCATCCAGCTCGCGGCGGAGCGCTTGCAGCGCCGCTACGCCGAGGAAGTGACGAGCGACAAGGCGACCTTCACACGCCTGACCGGGACCATCGTCAGGCAGGTAGGCGATCTGCGGCGGATCGTGGATGAATTCTCCTCGTTCGCCCGGATGCCCAAACCTGTGTTCCGCCGCGAGGCTGTTGCGGATATCGCCCGTCATGCCTTGTTCCTGCACGAAGTCGCGCATCCCGACGTCAAATTTGAATTTCATGGCGGGCCGCATGATATGGAACTTGTCTGCGACCGGCGACAGCTGGGTCAGGCGCTGACCAATATCGTTAAAAATGCCGTGGAGGCCATCGAACCCAAGCCCGAACCTACCGAGGGCGGAGCCCGTGGTCATGTTCGCATGACGGTCGGTCAGGAGGACGGCAATCTGCTCATCAACGTCAGCGATGACGGGGTTGGGCTTCCGCCGGAGCGGGAAAGGGTGTTGGAACCCTATATGACGACCCGCAGCAAGGGGACGGGCCTGGGCCTCGCCATCGTCAAGAAGATCGTCGAGGAACATATGGGCGAAATCCGCCTGGAAGATGCGGAAGGCGGAGGGACGAGCGTTACGTTGCGCTTCCCTACTGCCGCTCTTGAGAAATTGGAAGAAGGGCAGGTCGTAGCATTGCCCAAGAGAAAAGTGACAGCCAATGGCGCTTGATATTCTGGTAGTCGATGATGAAGAGGACATCCGTGATCTGGTCGCGGGCGTGCTTGAGGATGAGGGCTTTACCACTCGCACTGCTGCCAACAGCGACAGCGCGATCGAGGCGCTGGATACCAGGCGTCCTTCGCTGGTCCTGCTGGACGTCTGGCTTCAGGGATCGACCCTGGACGGTCTGGAATTGCTGGACGTGATCAAGCAGCGCGATGCGACCATTCCGGTGCTCATGATTTCAGGTCATGGCAATATCGACACGGCCGTGGCCGCGATCCGCAAGGGCGCGGCGGACTTTATCGAAAAGCCTTTCGAAGCCGACCGGCTGTTGCATCTGGTCGCGCGTGCTACCGAGACCGAGAGATTACGGCGGGAAAATCAGGTCCTGCGTGCCCGGTTTGGTCAGGATGACGAACTGACGGGCACTTCGGCTGCGATCAATGCGGTGCGGGCGACGATAAAGAAGGTCGCCGGGACGGGCAGTCGGGTGCTGATTTCCGGTCCTGCGGGCGTGGGCAAAGAAGTCGCGGCGCGCATGCTTCACAGCTGGAGCGGGAGGGCCGACGCGCCCTTCATCGTCGTGGCGGCGGCGCGCATGGACCCCGACCGGGTCGAAGAGGAGCTGTTTGGCGTCGAAGACCCCAGCGGCCTTGTGCGTCCCGGCTATCTTGAGCAGGCGCATGGCGGCACGCTTTACCTTGACGAGATCGCCGACATGCCCGTCACGACGCAGGGCAAGATATTGCGGGTTCTGACCGATCAGAGCTTCACGCGCGTGGGCGGGCAACGGCAGGTGAAGGTGGACGTACGCGTCATCTCTTCGACCGCGCGGGACCTGGCAGCAGAAATCGAGGAACGGCGCTTCCGGGAAGACTTGTTCTATCGCCTCAACGTCGTGCCCCTGATCATCCCTTCCTTGTCGGAACGGCGAGATGACATACCACCGCTAGTCGAGCATTATCTCGCACGTTTCGCGGCCGAACGGCGGGTGCCGTCGCCCGAGATCGCCAGTGATGCCATGGCCGCGCTTCAGGCAAACGAATGGCCCGGCAACGTCCGCCAGCTGCGCAACGTCATCGAACGAACGATGATCCTTGCTCCGGGCGAGCGGATTGGCCGGATCGAGCTGGACATGCTGCCTAGCGAACTTTCGAGCAATGGCGCGGGTGAAGGGATGGGTCAGTCCGCGATCATGGGGGCGCCGTTGCGGGAGGCGCGGGAAAGTTTTGAACGTGAATATCTGCGCATTCAGATCAGGCGATTTTCCGGCAACATATCCCGAACGGCCACATTCATCGGCATGGAACGGTCTGCATTGCACCGCAAGCTCAAGCTGCTTGGGATCACGGACGGCAAAGACAATTGATGCAAGGGGATGAACGATAGCCCATCTGGGGCATGGACGTCCCTTCGCAATTGCGGTAGCTTTCTGATTGCCCCCGGTGAGCGGGGGCGGGCAAGACACCCTGCCCAGGGGTGCAAGAGCGGGTAACGTCCCGCCAATAAGGTGAAGACCATGGCAGAAAAACTCAATAATCTTCAGGACATATTCCTGAACAACCTGCGCAAGAGCAAGACGCCCGTGACCATGTTCCTGGTAAAGGGCGTGAAGTTGCAGGGGATCATCACCTGGTTTGATAACTTTTCGGTTCTGTTGCGGCGCGACGGGCAATCGCAGCTTGTCTACAAGCACGCGATTTCCACGGTGATGCCCGCTCAGTCGATGGACCTGACCGACCTTCGCAAGGCGAGCGACGGCAATTCAAAGCCCAAGCTGCTTCAGGAAATATTCCTGAGCGCCGTTCGCAAGTCCGGTAGCCCGGTCACCATGTTTCTGGTCAACGGCGTGATGTTGCAGGGCGAGATCGCTGCTTTCGATCTTTTCTGCATGCTGCTGGAGCGCGACGGCATGGTGCAGCTTGTCTACAAGCATGCCATCTCCACTGTCCAACCTCTCCATGCGCTCGACCTGAGTGGCGAAGGCGAGGGCGAGGATTGATCAATCTATTTCGGTACGACCCGCCTTCTGATGAGGCGGGTCGGCGCTTGATGCGTTAGCCGCTTATGGCCGTCTTCAACAGGGACTCTGCCGACGAAGTATCGCGCGGCGCGCGTGCCGTAGTCGTGCGCGCTGAAACTCATGGAGTGGAACGGCGCGACAGTGATGCCCGGCTGGAGGAAGCGAAAGGCCTCGCTCTGGCTATCGGCATAGATGTGCGCGCGGCGCAGGCGTTTCGCGTGCGGGATCGGAAGCCCGCAACGCTGTTCGGAAGTGGCCAGGTCGACCAGATTGCGACGCTTGCGCGGATGGAAGATGCCGAACTGGTGATTGTCGACAACGCGTTGAGCCCGGTTCAGCAGAGCAATCTTGAAAAGGCGACCGAAGCCAAGGTGATCGACCGAACCGGGTTGATCCTGGAAATCTTCGGCGAACGCGCGGCCACCAATGAAGGACGGCTTCAAGTCGAACTGGCCCATCTTGATTATCAGGCGGGCAGGCTGGTGCGCAGCTGGACCCACCTGGAACGGCAGCGTGGCGGCTTTGGGTTCCTGGGTGGTCCTGGTGAAACGCAGATCGAGGCTGACCGGCGGATGATCCGGGATCGCATGGCAAAGATCAGGCGTGAACTTGACCAGGTGACCCGTACCCGCAGCTTGCATCGGGCGCGGCGGCAGCGGGCTCCCTGGCCCGTGATCGCGCTCGTCGGCTATACCAATGCTGGCAAGTCCACGCTTTTCAACCGGATGACGGGCGCCGATGTCATGGCGGAAGATTTGCTGTTCGCCACGCTGGACCCGACCATGCGTCAGATCGCATTACCGGGATTGGACAAGGCGATATTGTCGGACACCGTCGGTTTTGTCTCGGACCTTCCTACACAGTTGATCGCAGCGTTTCGCGCCACGCTGGAAGAGGTGCTGTCAGCTGACCTCATCATACATGTCCGCGACATTGCCCATCCTGATAGCGAGGCACAGCGCGATGATGTGCTGGATGTGCTGAGTGAGCTTGGTGTGGCGGGAGAGGGTGCTGGAGCGGGGGACGACGCCCCCCCGATTATCGAGGCGTGGAACAAACTTGATCTGCTGGGTGAGGAAGAAGCTGCGCAACTTCGGGAAATCGCGGAGCGGCGCGGAGATGTCGTGATCCTTTCCGCCCTGACCGGAGATGGCGTGGATGATCTGCAACGATGCATAAGCGCCAGACTGACTGCTGGAGCGCAAATCCATCAGCTTCGGGTGCCGTTGGCAGATGGCGCTGCCGTTGCCTGGCTTCACGAGCATGGTGAGGTGATCGGCAGCGAAACGGTGGACAGCGAGCTTGTCGTTAAAGTTCGGCTGTCTGACTCTGCGCTTGCCCGGTTCAGCAAACGCGCGGCTCCTTGACCGGCTAAGGGCGGGCCAATTCGCGTTTGGCCTGCCGCCAGAGAGCTTCCTTTCCATCGAGGTCGAGGCTTTGGAATCCATTGCCCGCGGTCTGTTCCATGACGCGGAAGCGGGCCTCGAATTTCGCGTTGGCGGTCCGTAGCGCGGTTTCCGGGTCGACCTTTAGGTGCCGGGCCAGGTTGACCACGGCGAACAACAGATCGCCGACCTCCTCCTGATGCTCTTCGGGTGATGTGGCGTCGTGAACTTCCTGCAATTCCTCCTCGATCTTTGCGACAACACCCTGGGTGTCGGGCCAGTCGAAACCGGTGCGGGCGGCGCGCTTCTGGAGCTTTTCGGCGCGCAGTAGTGCTGGGAGCGCATTGGCGACGCCAGCGAGAGCGCTGCTGTCGGGTTCTTTGGCGGCGCGTTCGGCTGCTTTGATCGCTTCCCATTGAGCATGGCCATGTTCGCGTTCGGCACCTTCGCCGAAGATGTGCGGATGGCGGCGGATCATCTTGTCGGTGACGCCGTCGATGACGGCTTGAAGATTGAAGTGCCCGGCTTGTTCGGCCATGCGACTGTGGAAGGCTACCTGTAGAAGGAGGTCGCCGAGTTCGTCGCAGAGCGCGGGCATGTCGTTGCGTTCGATGGCGTCGGCGACTTCATAGGCTTCCTCGATCGTGTAGGGGGCGATGCTGGTGAAATCCTGCTGGATGTCCCAGGGACATCCGGTGTCCGGGTCGCGAAGACGGGCCATGACGTTTGCGAGCGGCATGATGTCGGCGGGGCTCGCTTTGGTGCTGGATGACATGGGGGTCCTGAAATCAAGAAGGAAGTGGCGAGAAGATAGAGTTTTGGTTGGGGGAAGGCTATCCCCTCCGAACTGATATTTGTACGATAATATATATTATGTTAAATATCAATTGGGGTGGCCGTTCCGTAGCGTACCCAGATGAGGCAATTAGAGGCAATTAGAGGCAATTAGCAGCTGTCACCGATAGTCACCTGTCACCGAAAGGTGAACGCCCCTCATATCAGGCGATACCAAGAACGCCCCGCATATCAGTCTTCCAGGATTTGGCTGTGGCGGCGGGTGTCGGGCATTTTGATGTAGATGATCAGCGATATGGCGATCATGACGCTTACATAGATGTAAAATGCCTGTTCGATGCCGATCTGCTTGAAATAGAGCGCCACGAATTCGGCCGTGCCGCCGAACAATGTATTCGCCAAGGCATATGGCAGCGCGACGCCTAGGGCGCGGATATGGGCCGGGAAAAGCTCCGCCTTCACGACGGCGTTGATCGATGTGTAGCCGGTGACGATAATCAAGCCTGCCATCACCAGCAGGCCCGCAATCACTGGATCGCGAGTGACGGCAAGTGTGGCGAATATCGGATAGGTGAATAGCAGGCCCAGGATGCCGAAGCCGGTCATTAAAGGCTTGCGCCCGATCCGGTCGGAGAGCGCGCCAGCAAGCGGTTGCAGAGCCATGAAAAAGAACAAGGTTATCCCATTGATCTGGGACGCTGTTTCCCGACTTAGGCCCGACGTGTTCACCAGGAATTTCTGCATGTAGATCGAATAGGCATAGAAGGCGATCGTGCCGCCCGCCGTGAGCAGCATCACGGTCAGCGTTTCGCGAGGATGCTTCGTGACAAGCTCGACAAAACCGGATCGCGGTGCTCCTTCGACTTTCGCTACATGAAAGCTTTGCGTTTCACTGAGCCCACGGCGCAACCAGAATACGATCACGGCGAGGGCGCCGCCAATCAGAAAAGGTATCCGCCACCCCCATGCGTCAAGCTGCGCAGTGGTCAGCACGCCTTGAAGGATGAGCAGCACGCAAATTGCCACAAGCTGCCCGGCGATCAGCGTAACATATTGAAAGCTTGAGAAGAAACCGCGCCGATCGCGCCCCGCCATTTCAGACAGATAGGTCGCGCTGGCACCATATTCGCCGCCGATCGAAAGCCCCTGCATCAGGCGTGCAAGGACGAGCAGCAGGGGTGCCCCTACCCCGATCACATCATAGCCTGGCGTCACCGCGATGAGCAGCGAACCCGCGCACATGAGCGCAACGGACAGGGTGAGACCGCTCTTGCGTCCATGCCGGTCGGCATAAATGCCCATCAACCAGGCACCGATCGGCCGCATCAGGAAGCCCACGGCGAATATCCCGGCAGCGCTTAAAAGCTGTGCGGTGCGATCTTCGCTTGGGAAGAAATGCGGCGCGAAATAGAGGGTGAAGGCGGCATAGGCGTACCAGTCATACCATTCCACCAGATTGCCCGTAGAACCGCCGACGATCGCCTTCAGCCTTTCACGCTGGGTCGGTGCGCGCAGCGCCAAGGTTGCCGTCATGGATTTAGCACCATCTCACCATTTTCGACGCCCCAGCTTTTGAGCCGGGACAGCATGTTCATCCCTATGACGTTCACCTCACCAAAGGCGGGCGATATGACGATAGGCAGATCGCTCGACCGGATCGGGCCGATGGCCAAAGTGGAGATGGAGGAACGCTTGGCGTCAATCTGACCGTTCGCGGTCATCATCGACACGCCCGGTGCGTTCAGGTCAAAATTGAGCCCGGCCGCACGAGCGGAGGGGACGGAAAGGGCCGTTATGCTGGCGCCGCTGTCGATGAGGAAACGGGTGGCGGTGCCGTTGACCGTTCCTTCGACCCAGAAATGGCCATCAGGTGCCATGGGAATGCGAAGTGCCTGACCTTCGGCGCGGGCAGGAGGCGGTGTTGGCGGCGTTTTCTGCGAAACCGGCCCTGCCCCTTCCCCAGACATTCGGGCGGAGAAAAGTCCGGCTTTCTCACCAATTTTGAACAATCCCAGCAGGGCCGCAAATATGGCGACCCAGACCAGTGCAAGGCGCAGCATGCCAGCCATGGGCATGCGTCGAGCCAGCAAGGCGGAGCCGACGAGAACAAGCGCGAGCACATACCAGATGCTGGAAGCCGCCTGATCCCCATTCATGCCGTCAGCCCCCTTCCCCGTTCAGTTCGATGCACATGCCATCATAGCCGGGCTCCACGCCGTCCGGCAGCGTTTTCAACAGGGCCGCATAGTCCATGCTTTGATCCATATGCGTAAGGATGGCGCGGCCGGGACGGACGGCCGAGATGCCGTCGAGGGTCAGGGCCAAGTGCGGATGGGTCGGATGCGGCTTTTCCCGCAGGGCATCGACAACCCAGACGTCCAACCCGTCGTAAAGGCTGATCATGTCGGCCGTAAGATCATGAAAATCAGTGGCATAGCCTATCGAGCTTCCGCCCGATGCGAAGCGAAAGCCGGTCGAGTAAATCTCGCCATGGGGTTGGTCCGTGCAAGCGATGTCGATGTCACCGATGCGCAGGCCATCGGGCAGCACATGCAGCTCTATGGTCGGATGATAGCCCTGCCGTCCTTCAAAGGCGTAGGCGAAGCGTTCCTTCAGAAGTTTGAGCGTCTGGCGGCGGGCATAGCCCGGCACGGGCGTGCGGCGGTGGTGGTAAAGCTGGCGCACGTCATCGATGCCGTGACAATGATCGGCATGGTCGTGGGTCCAGAGAATGGCATCGATATGGATGACATTGGCGGCCAGCAGTTGGGCGCGCATGTCTGGCGACGTATCGATCAGGAGGCGCGTGGTGGGGCTTTCCACCAGGATCGATGCTCGTGTCCGCCGGTTTTTTGGCTCGTTCGGATCGCAGCTGCCCCAGTCATTGCCGATCCGGGGGACGCCCGATGAGGTGCCACAACCCAGGATGGTGAGCTTAAGGCTCATGCGTTTTGCGCTGCTCCGGTCTTGCTGAACAAGTTGTGGAAGTTCGCTGAGGTTGCGGCGGCCAGTTGCTCGAAGCTTTCGCCGCGCAGGTTTGCCAGAAAGTGTGCGGTGTCGGCGACGAATGCCGGTTCGCAGGACTTGCCACGGTGGGGCACGGGCGCGAGGAAGGGGGAGTCCGTTTCAATCAGCAGCCGGTCTAGCGGCAGACGGGCAGCGGTTTCCTGAAGATCCTTCGCGCTCTTGAAGGTCACGATGCCCGAAATGCTGATGTAGAAGCCGAGGTCCAGGGCCGCGTCGGCAAAGGCTCCGCTGGCGGTGAAGCAGTGGATGACGCCGGGATAGGCCCCCTGCCCCATTTCCTCGCGCAGGATGGCGAGGGTATCCTCCTCGGCATCGCGGGTGTGGACGATGAGCGGAAGGCCGGTCGCGCGGGACGCAGCGATATGGGCGCGGAAGCTGCTTTGCTGCCGGGCGCGGTCGCTATGATCGTAATAATAGTCGAGGCCGGTTTCCCCGATGCCGACCACGCGAGGGTGGGCAGCGCGTTCGATCAGCTTGGCGGTGTCGATGTGGGGATGCTCGTCGGCCTCATGGGGATGGATTCCCACAGTTGCGTAGACATCGGGTTCCTGTTCGGCTGTTGCGAGCACGGCGTCCCATTCGCTTTCGCGGGTCGCGATGTTGAGCATCAGTTCGATGCCAGCGGAGCGCGCGCGTTCAAGCACATTCTGCTGATCTTCGATCAAGCCTTTGTAATTCAAGTGACAATGGCTGTCGATCAGCATGGGTCAGGCGTCCGCTTCGGTGAGTTCGAGGCGCGGGAAGAGTGGCTTGGGCGCGGCGAGCGTGAACCCGCTGGCGCGGAGATCGGCGTAGGTGTTGCTGCCGATCGCTTCGTAGGTCCGGCTCGTCTGCGGAACGCCCATCTGGTCGAGCAGCGCGGTGGCGCTGGCCGGGATCACGGGCTGAATGATGATGGCGAGGTTGGCAATGGCTTCGTAGAGCGTCGCCAGCACCGCTTCCATCCGCGCCGGGTCAGTCTTGCGCAAGGCCCAGGGCGCCTGCGCATCGATATAGGCATTGCAGGCGAATACCGCCCGCATCCATGCTTCGATAGCCGTGGAAGGCGCGAGATCGGCCATGGCGGTCTGGAACGTCTGTGCGGCGTCGCTGATAGTTTTTAGCAGATCATTGTCGACATCCTGCGGCGCGGGTTCGGGCAAGCGACCTTCGAGATTCTTGGCGATGAAGCTCAGGGTTCGCTGCGCCAGATTGCCGAAGCTGTTGGCCAGGTCGCTGTTCGACCGGGCGACGATCGCCTCTGCGCTGTAGCTGCCGTCATTGCCGAAAGTGACTTCGGACAGGAGGAAATAGCGGAGTTGGTCCACGCCGAAACGCTCGGCCAATTCCATCGGGTCGGCGACGTTGCCGACCGACTTCGACATCTTCTCACCCCGGTTGAGGAGGAAGCCGTGACCGAAGATCTGCTTGGGCAAAGGCAGCTTTGCACTCATCAGAAAGGCTGGCCAGTAAACAGTATGAAAACGCACGATATCTTTGCCGATGATGTGCGTTATGTCGCCGCCTTCTGACCAGTAGCGCGCCATGCGCTCGGCGTCGTCGGGATAGCCGCAGCCGGTCAAATAATTGGTGAGCGCATCGACCCAGACATACATGACATGGCCGTCGCTACGGGGCACCTTGACGCCCCAGTCGAAGCTGGTGCGCGAGACGCTGAGGTCGGAAAGGCCGCCTTCCACGAAGCGCATGATTTCGTTGCGACGGCTGTCGGGCTGAATGAAGTCGGGCTGGCTGTTGTAGAGGTCGAGCAGCTTTTGCTGATAGGCGGACAGGCGGAAGAACCAGCTTTCCTCGACGGTCCATTCGACCGGCGTGCCCTGAGGCGAGAGCTTTTCGCCCCCTTCCCCATCGACCAGTTCCTTTTCGTCGTAAAAGGCTTCGTCGCGGACGGAGTACCAGCCTTCATAGCGGCCGAGATAGAGGTCGCCATTGGCCTCCATCGCCTGCCAGATGGCTTGGGATGCGCGGTGATGGTCAGGCTCGCTGGTGCGAATGAAGCGATCATAGCTGATGTTCAGCCTGTCGTTCATATCCTTGAAATAGCCGGACATTTCATCAGCAAGCGCGCGCGGTTCGATGCCGCGCGTGCGGGCGGCCTGATCCATTTTCAGGCCATGCTCGTCGGTGCCCGTCTGGAAAAAGACGTCGCGGCCCATCATCCGCTGGAACCGGGCGATCGCGTCGGTGGCGATCACCTCATAGGCGTGGCCGATATGGGGGCGGCCGTTGGGATAGCTGATGGCGGTGGTGATGGTGTAGGGCTGCGACATGCGCCTTCCCTAGCCGCTGTTAGGGCGCGCGCAAAGCCTGCTTTTCAACGCTGATCCGGGGCGAGTGCGGCGACGTGGCCGGCGAGTTCGAAAGCGACGGCTGCGGGGTCGAGCGAGAGGATGATGGCGCCGCTGGCGAGTTGGCGCGCGGCTTCCCAGTGGTCCAGTGCTGTGCCGAGCGCCGGGCCGCTGCGCTGGCGGGCGGCGTCGGCGATGAAGGCGGGGACGCGTTCGAGGAAGGCTTCATAGCGCGGGCGCGCGGCTTTTCCCGAGAGCTGCTTTGCGAGGATGAGGCGGTGGCGGTTGCCTGGGTCGCCATCGGCTGCGATCGCGCGGAGCATGCGGTCCAGGTCGGTTACGTCGAGGCCCGCGTAGCGCAGGGCCTTCCCGGGCGCGCCCTCTCCCAGGGCGGCGAGCGCCTCTATGTCTGCGGGTGGCAGGTCGGGCTGCTCCCGGCGCAGGATGGTGCGCATCGCCTCGCCGTCGAGCGTGTCGAAGCGCAGGGTGCGGCAGCGCGAGCGGATGGTGGGCAAGAGGCGGCCGGGCGCGTGGCTGACGAGGAAGAAGAGCATGTCGGCGGGCGGCTCTTCCAGCGTTTTGAGTAACGCGTTGGCGGCGCCGCGTTCGAGGTCGTCGGCGCTGTCGATGACGACGATGCGGCGTTGGGACAGGGACGGGGCGGACTGGACGAGGCGCTGGAGGCCGCGCACCTGATCGACGGAGATGTTGCGGGCGGTGCCGGTTTCTTTTTCCAGGCAGTAGAGTTCGGCGTAGTCGGGATGGGCTTCGGCTTCGATCAGCTTGCGGATGGGGTGATCGGGGGGGACTGACAGGTCTTCCCCGTCGGGCGCGGGGCCTGCTGCTTCGGCGAGGAGGCGAAGGGCGAGCGCACGGGCGAAGCTCGCCTTGCCGATGCCGCGCGGGCCAGCGAGGATCCAGCCATGATGCATGCGGCCACTGCGGGCGGCGGCGAGCAGCATGTCGGCTTGCGCGTCATGGCCGAGGATGGTGGTCATGGCAGCAGGTCGTCGAGCGCTGCGAGGAGGCGCGAGGTTACGGCTTCGGGGTGGCCCGATGCATCGACGGTCCGGATGCGGGCGGGGTCCTGATCGGCGAAGCGGGTGAAGGCGGATGCGACATTGGCGTGGAAGGCTGCGTCGCGGCCGCCGATGCGGTCGGCTGCGTCTCCGTCGCGGGACCAGGCGCGCTGCTGCGCCTCGGCTTCGGGGAGCGTGAGGAAGAAGGTGCGGTCGGGGAGGAAGTCGGCGCTGCCGATGCGGTGGAGGGTCAATATGTCGGCGTCGGTGAGTTCGCCCATGCCCTGATAGGCGCGGCTGCTGTCGAGGAAGCGGTCGGACAGCACCCATGCGCCGCGATCCAGCGCGGGGCGGATGGTTTTTTCGATATGATCGGCGCGGGCTGCGGCGAAGAGGAGCGCTTCGGCGCGCGGGCTCCAGCGGTCGGCGGCGCCGGTGAGAAGAAGCGCGCGGATGGCTTCCGCGCCTTCGCTGCCGCCGGGTTCGCGGGTTTCGACGACTTCCAGGCCCTTCGCGCGCAAGGCGGCAGCGAGGGCGCGGAGTTGCGTCGATTTACCGGCGCCCTCCCCGCCCTCCAAAGTGATGAATCGGCCGCGTGTCACCCGAAGAAGGACTTCAGGCCGTTCCAGAGGCGACCGAAGATGCCTGCTTCGGACACTTCTTCACCCGCCACCAGAGGCAGGACCTGCGGCGGGGTGTCGGGGGTGGAGACGATCAGTTCGGCGATCTTCTGCCCCTTGGCGATCGGCGCCTTGATCGGGCCGGTATAGGCGACCTTGACCGAGATGTTGCCCGACGCGGTGCGGGGCATCGTCACGGCCATGTCCTGCGGCGCAACGAGAGGCACGCTGGTGGCGCCGCCGAGCTGAACTTCGGCCGTTTCGACGGTCTGCCCCTTCTTGAAGAGCGGCTGCGCTTTCCACGCCTTGAAACCCCAGTCCATGAAGCGGACGGATTCGGCGATGCGGCCATTGTAGGTCGGCAGGCCAGCAACGACCATGACGAGGCGGCGGCCATCCTGTTCGGCTGAGCCGGTAAAGCCGAAGCCCGCTTCCTCGGTATGGCCCGTCTTGAGGCCGTCGGCACCAGCGATCTTGCCGAGGATCGGGTTGCGGTTCGCCTGCGCGATGTCGGAACCGCCCATGGTCTTGCCCCAGGTGAAGGCGCGGGTGGCGTAGAAGCGCTTGTAGAGGTCCGGCGTTTCTTCGATCGTGGCTTCGGCAAGAAGGGCAAGGTCTTCGGCGGTCACATAGGTAACGCCTTCGTCCGGCCAGCCGTTGCTGGTGCCGAAATGGCTGTTCTTGAGGCCGAGGCGCTTGGCTTCGTCATTCATCTGCGCGACGAATGCCTGCTCCGTTCCGGCGATCCCTTCGGCCAAAACCACGCAGGCGTCATTGCCGGACAGGGTCACGATGCCGTGGAGGAGATTTTCGACCGACACCTGCTCGCCCGCCGACAGGAACATGGTCGAACCGGCCGCGGGGCCGTGCCACTGCTTCCAGGTTTCGGGGCGGACGGTGAATTTCGTGTCGAGCTTCAGGTCGCCCTTCTGGATCAGGCGGAAGGCGACGTGCGCCGTCATCATCTTCGCCATGGACGCAGGCGGCATCCGCGTTTCGCCGCCCTTGTCATACAGCACGGCGCCCGACGACAGATCCTTCATGTAAGCGATGGGCGCCTCACTGGTGTAAGGAGGCGCGGCAGCCGTGAGAGGCTGCGCCAGCAATCCGACGAAGAGGATGGCGGCTAGTGACTTGTTCATGAGGACTGCCTTCGCACTGATGGATTCGGGTGATGAGAATGCCCTGCCCCTGTCATTAGCCATGACAGACACATTCTCAAGAGGGCTGGCGCAACAGGTGACGCGGCAGCGCCCTTATTGCCTGACGGCGTCGGCGAGCAGCCCGACGGACAGGGCGTAGAAATTCGAGCAATTATAATCGAGGATCGCCCGATAATTGCTGGTGAGCAGATAGGCGGTCTTGCCCGGACCATCGGGTTCGAGCAGCGTCGCCAACACTGTATCCGCTGGCCAACTGCCGCCCGCCGGAACGATGCCCCGGCTGCGCCATTCGGCCATCGTCAGCCAGCGGCTGTGCCGATTGAATACGCGCAGGCAGCGTGCGGGCGCGGTGCGGGCGGCAACGCTCGCCCGGTTGAACCCGTCTGGCACCGAAACGGCCACGCCCCAGGGCTGGCCACGCCGCCAGCCTGCGTTGACGAAATAGTTGGCGATCGAGGCCAGCGCGTCGGCTTCGCTGTTCCAGATATCGGCGCGGCCGTCGCCGTCGCCATCCTTGGCCAGACGCAGATAGACGCTGGGAAGAAATTGGGGATAGCCCGTCGCCCCTGCCCAACTGCCGACCAGGCGGCTGCGGGGCACGCCATTGTCCAGCATCTTGAGCGTCGCCAGCAATTCCGGTTCGAACAGGGTACGGCGGCGGCCCTCATAGGATAGCGTCGCAAGCGATCGGATGAGGTCGAAGTCGCCGGTATAGGAACCATAATTGGTTTCATGGCCGTAGATCGCGACCATGATTTCCTCAGGCACGCCGGTTTCCGCCTCTATCCGGGCAAGCCGGGCGCGGTTCGCCTGATAAGCGGTGCGGCCACGACTGATGCGCGCGGCATCGACATGCTGGCGCCGATAGGGTTCGAAATTGGGAATAGGGGAATAGGCCCCTCCCCCCGGCTGATTCTGATCCAGTTGGACAACCCGTGGGTTCGGCGTGAGCGTGGGGAAGACGGAATCCAGTGTTGAAGAGCGGATGCCCATCGCCTGCGCCTTTGGCCGCAGCGTTTCCAGATAGCTGCGGAAACCCGCGTCCTGCGCCATGTCCTGCGTCATGCCAGCCCCCGCCATCAAGCTGCCCGCCGTGACGACGGCAAGACGCAGTAGAAGCGAGTGAATGGTTGAACGCATTAGAGAATCTCCCTCAGCCCTTTGTGGCACAGCGACAGCAGGAGGCGAAATCCCCCTTGTCGCTTCCGTTCCCACAAGAACGCGTCGAAAGCGGATTTTGGTCATTTTACGCTTGGCATGACGCAAAGCTTCGCTAGGAAGCGAGCGGACGGACAGGTGGCCGAGTGGTTTAAGGCAGCGGTCTTGAAAGTTCACCTCGGAAGGGTGGCAGAGTGGTCGATTGCAGCGGTCTTGAAAACCGCCGATGTGCAAGCATCCGTGGGTTCGAATCCCACCCCTTCCGCCAGCTTTTAGTGTGCAGGCTATCCTGCGTAGACAAAATATACCTTTCCACGCGCTGGATCGATGATCGTTACGCTGCCCCCACGACGATATGAATAGAATGATCCCGGTTTCCGAATCGCGCGATTAGCTTCGTCATCGCGACCTTTTCCAATCGGAATAGAGAATCCATATTTATCGAGATACTCGGCGATGGTGGCCGGATGCCTATGCTTGTCCACCTCGCTATCGTAGTGATGCCAAGTGTTTCGCGCTCCACTATCGTCAACGGGCGTCTCGTGCCAACTTTTTGCCCCACCTGGCAACGCTTGACCTAGCCGTGCTCCTTTACTGCGCGCCCATTGGGTACTCGCCTCGGTAAGTCGATAGACGACAAAGCCGGTTTCATTGTCACCCGGCAAACCGATGCCGCCGAAGGAATCTTCGAGGCGGTATTCAATCCACGCGACATGCAGCGGGGCTGGAACCCTCGCTAGGACAAGGCGAAGCTCATAGGCTTTAAATAGGAGATAGGGCGATGTCACAACCAATAGTCCGGCCAGCACTATCGCGATGCGCCTAATCCGCTGTTCAGGAGATGTGCTTCGCCACCTCTTGCGGAGTAGAAAGAGAACGGCGCCAATGAGCGCAACTGGCGTCAACAGGACCAAGATGATCCCAAGAAATATGGAAAAGCCAAACACGCGGCGGGTTGTAGGCTCATAACTTTACCAAATCATGGATTTGGTAAAATCTTCGGACGATTCAGTGCGCATATGCTAGCGCCCATACACCACCCTGGTTCCACTCGCGGAGATGATCGAGGATCAGCGGGAAGTCCTTAGCCAGCTCACCTTCGAAGCCAAGGTGGCATAATGAGATAGGTGACTGGCACAAAACCGTTACCAGTCCAGTCTCACACCACGCCCAACCTCGTCGCATGCCAGAACAGATGATCCGCCAGACGCCGCCTGCATGTCGCGTTTCAGCCTGCGTCGGAGCGACCAGCTTCGTTCACGTTGTTAAACTCCGTAGCGCGCGTCTGCGGCGGTGGCGGGCCTGCGACGCGCAAGAGAGTGATCGCCCTGGCGGCAACCGGAGCGAATGTCGCTTCCCCCTTCTCGTGTAGAGCGAATATCTGCGTCCGCATTCGCGGTTCCCAGAATTTGGCGATGTGATCGGCGACTGCCTGTGCCGCATTCTCTTCGCCCATGGTCATGAAATTTCTGGCGATCTGGTTGGCCATATAGACCAGCCTGTCCTGATTGGACATCATCGAGTGGTCTTTAGTCATGCCGTCATTCCGCTGCGTGGATCATGTCGATGCGCCGGCTATGCCGGGCTTGCGCGTCATAGCTTTTCTGCCAGTCGCTGGGTCCGTTGGATGCGGACACCTGCACCGCCGTCACCTTATATTCCGGGCAGTTGGTGGCCCAGTCCGAATAGTCGGTGGTGATGACGTTCGCCTGCGTTTCGGGATGGTGGAAGGTCGTATAGACAACGCCCGGTGCTACCCGTTCGGTCACCAGCGCTCGCAGGGTGGTTTCCCCTGCCCTGCTGCGGAGCGTTACCCAATTTCCGTCCTTAAGGCCCCTGTTTTCCGCGTCGCTGGGATGGATTTCCAGTCGGTCTTCGGGATGCCAGGCGGCATTGGCGGTGCGGCGGGTCTGCGCGCCGACATTATATTGGCTAAGGATGCGCCCTGTGGTCAGCAGTAGCGGGAAACGTGGGCCGGTCTTTTCATCGGTCGGCACATAGTCGGTGACGACGAACTTGCCCCTGCCGCGCACGAAACCGTCTAGATGCATGGTCGGCGTGCCGTGAGGAGCCCGGTCGTTCGCGGGCCATTGCAGCGATCCCTCTGCGTTCAGGCGGTCATAATGCACGCCCGCGAAGGTCGGGGTGAGCGCGGCGATTTCGTCCATGATCTGCGCCGGGTGGCTGTAGGTCCAGCCCAATCCCATGGCGTTGGCGACCAGTTGCACGATCTCCCAATCTTCATAGCCGTTGAGTGGCGCCATCACCTTGCGCACGCGCTGAATGCGCCGTTCGGCATTGGTGAAGGTTCCGTCCTTTTCCAGGAAGGTGGAGCCGGGCAGGAAGACATGCGCGTAATTGGCGGTCTCGTTGAGGAAGAGGTCCTGCACTACGACGCACTCCATCGCCGCCAGTCCGGCCGCAACATGGTGCGTATTGGGGTCGGACTGGAGAATGTCCTCGCCCTGGATGAAAATGCCCTTGAAGGTGCCGTCGGTGGCCGCATCCAGCATGTTGGGGATGCGCAGCCCCGGTTCAGGGTCCAGCGCCACGCCCCAGCTTTGTTCGAACAGCGCGCGCGTGGCATCGTCGGAAACGTGGCGATAGCCGGAAAATTCGTGCGGGAAGCTACCCATGTCACAGGCGCCCTGCACATTATTCTGCCCGCGCAGTGGGTTCACGCCCACGCCCTCGCGCCCGACATTGCCGGTCGCCATGGCAAGGTTGGCGATCGCCATGACGGTCGAGCTGCCCTGGCTATGTTCCGTGACGCCGAGGCCGTAATAGATCGCGCCGTTGCCGCCGGTGGCGTAGAGGCGAGCGGCGGCGCGCACATCCTCCGCCTTTACCCCCGTCAGCGGCTCGATCGCTTCGGGAGAACGGGCTGGCTGTGACACGAACTCGGCCCATTCGGCAAATTCGTCCCAATCGCAGCGCGCGCGAATGAAGGGTTCATCGTACAGCTTCTCGGTCACGACTACATGAGCAAGAGCCGTCAGCATGGCGACGTTGGTGCCCGGGCGCAGCGGCAGATGATGTTCCGCCTGAACATGGGGGGACTTCACCATATCGATGCGACGCGGGTCGATGACGATCAGCTTGGCGCCCTGCCGCAACCGCTTCTTCATGCGCGAGGCAAATACGGGGTGGCCGTCAGTCGGGTTGGCGCCGATGACGAGGATCACGTCGGACTGCATCACGCTGTCGAAATCCTGCGTCCCTGCAGAGGTGCCGAAGGTCGTGCTGAGTCCATAGCCGGTCGGCGAGTGGCAGACGCGGGCGCAGGTATCGACATTGTTGTTGCCGAAACCCTGGCGGACGAGCTTCTGGACGAGGAAGGTTTCCTCATTGGTGCAGCGGCTTGACGTGATGCCGCCGATGGAGCGCGTACCATATTTGGCCTGGATGCGGCGGAATTCCGCTGCCGTGTGGGCGATGGCTTCGTCCCACGATACCTCGCGCCAGGGCTGGTCCACGGATGCGCGGATCATGGGGTTGAGTATCCGGTCCTGATGCTGGGCATAGCCCCAGGCGAACCGGCCCTTGACGCAGCTATGGCCGCGATTGGCCTTGCCCTCTTTCCACGGCACCATGCGCACCAGCTCCTCACCACGCATTTCCGCGCGGAAGGTGCAACCGACGCCGCAATAGGCGCAGGTGGTGACGATGGCCCGGTCGGGCGTGCCGACCTCGACCACTTTCTTTTCGATCAGCGAGGCGGTGGGACAAGCTTGCACGCAGGCGCCGCAGGACACGCATTCGGAGCCCAGGAAATCTTCGCCCTGCGACGCAGAGACTTTCGATCCGAAGCCCCTGTCCTCGATAGTCAGCGCGAAGGTGCCCTGCACTTCTTCACAGGCGCGCACGCAGCGGGAGCAGACTATGCATTTGCTGGGATCGAAGTCGAAATAGGGGTTCGACTGGTCCTTGGCCTGCCCTATATTGGTTGCGCCGTCATAGCCATAGCGGACCTCGCGCAGCCCCACCGCACCGGCTTGATCCTGTAATTCGCAGTCGCCATTGGCGGCGCAGGTCAGGCAGTCGAGTGGATGGTCGGAGATGTAAAGCTCCATCACGCCCCGGCGGAGCTGCTTCAGCCGATCGCTTTGGGTGCGAACCACCATGCCTTCGGCGATGGGCGTGGTGCAGGATGCCGGATAGCCGCTGCGCCCTTCCACCTCGACCAGACACAGGCGACAGGAGCCGAAACTCTCCAGATTGTCGGTGGCGCACAGTTTAGGAATGGAGCAGCCGGTCAGCGAGGCGGCGCGCATGATGCTCGTGCCCTCTGGCATGGTGACGCGCTCGCCATCTATTGTGAGCGTGACGGACCTGCCGTTGGCTATGGCTGGCGGGGTGCCATGATCGGCTTCGCGGGTGAAGGTCATTCCGCAGCTTCCTTTGCAGGCGCTGGCGCGCCAAAGTCCTCAGGGAAATGGTCGAGCGCGCTCAGCACCGGATAGGGTGTGAACCCACCCAGCGCGCAGAGCGAGCCATATTTCATCGTATCGGCCAGGCCGCGCAGCAGTTGCAGATCCTCGTCCACGCTGCGTTGCATGGCACCGGGCGCTCGTGAATAGAGCGCCTTGTCCAGTCCTGGCGAAATGGAAGGGTTGGCAGGGGGCGGCCCCTCCGCCCTGCGGGTCAGCAGCCGATCCATGATCTCTATCCCGCGTGTCGATCCGATCCGACAGGGTGTGCATTTGCCGCAGCTTTCGACCGAACAGAACTCCATGGCAAAGCGCGCCATATGCGCCATATCGACGCTGTCATCGAAGACGGTGATGCCGGCATGGCCGATCAGCCCGCCAGCTTGCGCAAAGGCTTCATAATCGAACGGCAGATGGAACATCGATGGCGGGAAGTAAGCGCCGAGTGGTCCACCCACTTGCACCGCCCGCACAGGGCGACCGCTCGCCGTGCCGCCGCCAATGTCGTTCACCAACTCGCCAAGCGTTATGCCGAAGCCAATCTCATAAAGGCCGCCATGCTTTACATTGCCCGCGAGCTGCACCGGCATGGTTCCGCGCGAGCGGCCAAAGCCAACCGCCGCATAGGCCTCAGCGCCCTTTGCCAGGATGAAGGGCACCGCAGCTAGCGACAGCACATTGTTGATGACGGTCGGCTCACCAAATAGCCCCTGCAAGGCCGGGAGCGGCGGCTTTGCCCTCACCTGCCCGCGTTTGCCCTCGATACTGTCGAGCAGCGCTGTTTCCTCGCCGCAGACATAGGCGCCCGCGCCCTCGCGCACCTCCAGCGTGAAGGGCGTGATGAGATGCGCGCTGGCATCGATCGCCGCGCGCATGGTGGCGATGCTGTAGGGATATTCGCTGCGGATGTAGATATAGCCATGGGCCGCGCCGACGGCATGGGCGGCGATCGCCATCCCTTCGATCAGGCAGAAGGGATCGCCCTCCATCAGCATCCGATCCGCGAAGGTGCCGCTGTCACCTTCATCGGCGTTGCAGACGATGAACTTAGGCGCGCCCGGCGCATCCAGCACCGTCTGCCATTTGATCCCGGTCGGGAAACCGGCGCCGCCGCGCCCGCGCAGCCCTGACGCCTTGACCGCATCGACCACTTGCTGCGGAGGCATGGCGCGAGCCTTTTCCAGCCCCTTCCAGCCATTATGGGCCGCATAATCGGTAAGGCTGAGCGGATCGATGATACCGCACCGCGCGAAGGTAAAGCGTTGCTGACCAGCGAAGAAGGGCAAATCGTCCACCTTGCCCAGCCTGGCAGGATGCGTGCCGTCCAGCACCGCCGCGACATCCTGCGTCCCGACCGGCCCATAGCCGATACGGCCCCCGTCAGTCTCCACTTCGACCAATGGCTCGATGGAAAACAAGCCGCGCGATCCAGTGCGCACCACTTCGCACCCTGCCTGCGTGAAGCCGCGCGCGACTTCGTCGGCGCCGAGCGCGACGGAGGCCATATCTCGGCTGATGAAGACCCGGCTCATGCCGCCATCTCCGCCGCGATCCGCTCCAGGGCTTTGGCATCGACCCCTGCAACCGGTCGGCCGTCCACCAGCGCGTTCGGGCCGATCGCACAAAGGCCCAGGCAATAGACAGGCTCCAGGCTTAGCTGACCATCAGCCCGGGTCTCCCCCATGGCGACGCCCAGAATTTGCGCCGCCTGATGTTCGATCGCCGCGCCGCCGCGTGATTGGCAGCTTTCCGCGCGGCAGAGCTTCACAATGTGGCGGCCGGGCGGAACACGGCGAAAATCATGGTAGAAGGTGATGACGCCATGCACGTCCGCGCGGGTGAGGTTCAACGCCTGCGCAATTATCGGGACCTGCGCATCGTCGATATAGCCCGCCTCGTTCTGCACCGCATGCAGAAGGGGCAGTAACTGGTCGCGCGTGGCGCCGTGACGCGCGGTCCAGCTTTCGATAAATGCTTCCATCCTGCCCTGCCTGCAACTTCGTTCCGTCCATGGTGCAGGGCCAACCGGCTCGGGTCAAATTGAAGCCCCTAATGGATGATAGAGATACTCTATGAAGCGGCGCGATACCCGTTGGGCAAGCGCAGGTCGCGCGCGACGCTGAGGACCGCTTGAGCCAACGGTCCCATCGGTGCACGATCCGACACTATGACGCCCACGCGACTGCCTTCCGCCGTAGCGGGCAGCGGATAGGTGCGCGCCCAGGCCAGCCCCTCCAGCAAGGTCGCATGATTTTCCGGAATGATGGAACAGAGCCGCCCCTGCTGCACGAGGCCGAGCAGTGCGACATAGCTGTCCGCCGTGACCACCGGGCGCAGGGCAAGCCCGCGTTCAGCCAGACGCGCGTCCAGGATACGCCTGTTCTGCATGCCCTGATGCAACAGGCACAGCGGCAGGTCCGCAAGATCGGCCCAGTCCAGCGGATCGGGTATCGGAGCGCAGCCGACCGCACCGATGAGGATCGCCCGCTCTGTATAAAGGGGCACTGACAAGGCGTGGGCCGGTGGCTCGAAATCGAGATAGGTGATCCCGGCGTCCAGTTCGAACGCAGCAAGGCCCCGCTCGATCTGCCGGGAAGTGAGCGCGCGGACGGAGATGTTAAGGCCCCGATGGCGCTCCAGCATGGCTTCGGTGAGATGGCCGATCACCGGCATGGCAGCCGGGATCGCGCCCAGCCTTAATTCGCCTTTCAGCGGACCACGGGCCGTTTCCGCCGCGTGACCAAGGGCTTCGGCAGCAGCGATCAATTGACGTGCCCATGGCAGGATAGCCTCTCCCTCAGCCGTCAAACCCACATATTTGCGATCGCGCCGGATCAGCCGCTTTCCCAGCTGCGCTTCCAGTGACGCGATGCCCACGGACAGCGTGGGTTGCGAGACATTGCAGTAGGAGGCGGCGCGCGCGAAATGACCTTCGCGCTCTAACGCCAGGAAATATTCTACGAGGCGCGTCTGCATGCTGTCATCTACACTGGATCGGGCGGAAGTTCATAGAGCGAAACTATGGTAGCCTTTTGAAGGGGAATGGGGCGAGAATTCAGCCGCGTGATCGATCCTGTCGATTGCCGTTGCAGATGATCGTAGCTGTGGCTCGCCTTAACCCTCGTTAAGGAGTATTGTGAACCAGCATGCTATCACTTCACCTCACCATCTGGAGGTTGCAATGTCTGGGCAAACGGATGCACCTTATTTGTTCCGGCGCGCGCGGGAAGAAGCTGCCAAGGTCAACGACGCGTTGGCGAGGCACGCTCCTGCCGAAGAGGTTGCGGCGCATCGGGAATTGGCGTTGCGGTATAAAGTGCGGGCACTGGCCGCTTCGTGTCCCGATCAAGTCCTGCATGACGCCATGGAAAATTTTGACGTGACGAGCGACCCCGTAGGCGGAAAGCCTGCGCATCAATAACCTAGGGGGATTGCAGCCGATAAAAATGAAAGCGCCCCCGAGCAAGGGATGCCGGGGGCGCGACTTGTATGCTGTCGGGCATCCAAATCGCGGCGCGTTTAACAGACATTGTTGACGACTGCAATCCAGTGATAACTTTCCAGCGGCCATGCCGTAACGTCAATGCGGACGACGCCCTTTGGAGCGAGGCAATATGCAGGTGGGACAAAAAGGCCAATTGAATTAGGCTCCTCTATCATCACATGGACTTGCCAGGCGAAGGCCCGGAACGTGCACAGGGGAAGCAGATATGGTTCAACCGTCGGATAAGTCGCCACGGCGTTCGCTGATCGAAACCGGCGCGCTGGGCCGTTGCCCCCGGTGCGGCGACGGGCATATTTTCAAGGGATTTCTTACCGTCCGCGATCGGTGTGAGGTTTGCGGACTGGACTATTCCTTTGCGGACCCGGCGGATGGCCCAGCGGTGTTCGTGCAGTTGTTCGCCTGCGTTCCCGGCGTCATCTTTATCGTGATGCTGGAGATATTGGCGCGGCCGCCTCTATGGGTGCATATCGCCGTCGGCATCCCGGTGCTCATATTGACGACAGTGCTGCCGTTACGCCCGATCAAGGGCTGGCTGGTCGCCGCCCAATATGTGACGAAGGCGCAGGAGGCAGGGACGGCGGACCTATGGGCCAAGCTTCACGGAGAAGGGTCGGACAAGCGGGATTGAGCGATGGGGGCGTATGGATCGCCCCTCCAGAAGGCCCCGTGCGCGCCCGCCTCGTTTCAGATATGAGCCCCGCCGCGCCAGTTTGCTGGCATGACGGGGATTCGATAAGCTCTCAGAACTACCGCTAGCGGTTGGCGCTCAGGCGAGCGCGCCGTGGCAGTGCTTGTATTTTTGACCAGAGCCGCACGGGCATGGCGCGTTGCGGCTGATATCCAGATTGGTGAACTCGCCGGGCTGTGCATTGCCGACCGGCGGACGCGGGAGCGTGGTGGTGATGCCACCCAACTGGCCCGCGTCAATGTCGCCGCTATTATCTTCGCCCGAGAAGGGGTCGATGTGGGTGGTGATGAAGTCGGGGAGCACCGGCAGGTCGAACTCGGGCAACGGTTCTTCCATCCTGAACTGCACGCGCGCGATCGAGCCGGTCACATCCTCGCGGATGTTGCCGAGCATGCGTTCGAACAGCGCGAAGGCTTCCTGCTTATATTCGTTGATCGGCGTCTTCTGCGCATAGGCGCGCAGGTGAACGACCTGGCGCAGCGCGTCGAGGGTCGACAGATGCTCTTTCCAGTGATGGTCGAGGCTCTGGAGCAGGATCGACTTTTCGATCATGTGCCAGTTTTCCGGATCGATCCCGCCAATCTTTTCGGCGACCGCTTCATCGGCCAGAGCCTTGAGGCGTTCCTCGATCAATTCCGGATCGACGGCATCTTCCGTCAGCCATGCGTCAAAATCGGGTTCAAGCCCGAGGATTTCGGCGGTGCGCGCCTTCAGCCGGTCGATATCCCACTGTTCGGGATACGTGCCCGGAGGACAGGATGCGCCGACAAGGTCGTTGACCGTTTCGTGCCGCATGTCCGTCACGACGTCATCAACGGTGTCAGCGTCCATGATGTCGGCGCGCTGTTCATAAATGACCTTGCGCTGGTCGTTCATGACGTCGTCATATTCGACGACCTGCTTGCGGATGTCGTAGTTGCGCGCTTCGACTTTCCTCTGCGCGGTTTCGATCGCCTTGCTCAGCCATTTCGAGGGGGGCAGCGCCTCGCCATCCTCAAGATTGGAACGGATCATCTTGGCGAACATGGTGTCCGGGCCGAAGATGCGCATGAGATCATCGTCGAGGCTGAGGTAGAAGCGCGAGAGGCCGGGGTCGCCCTGACGCCCTGAACGACCGCGCAGCTGGTTGTCGATGCGGCGGCTTTCATGGCGTTCGGTCGCAAGGACGAAGAGGCCACCAGCGGCGAGCACCTCGGCCTTTTCAGCTTCGATCTCGGCGTCGATCCGGGCGATCGCGGCTTCGCGTTCCGGTCCTTCCGGCATGTCGCGCAGTTCGTCCTCGACGCGCATTTCGAGGTTGCCGCCCAATTTGATGTCGGTGCCGCGACCAGCCATGTTCGTCGCGATGGTGACGGCGCCCTTCCGGCCCGCCTGCGCGACGATGTGCGCTTCGCTTTCATGGAAGCGAGCGTTGAGGACGGCGTGCTTCACGCCTTCCTGATTGAGGAATTCGGACAGCATTTCCGACTTTTCGATCGACACCGTGCCGACGAGGACCGGCTGGCCCTTTTCGGCATGGACCTTGATCGTCTTGGCGATGCCGCGGAACTTGTCTTCCAGATTCTTGTAGAAGCTGTCTTCCTCATCGACACGCTGCACCGGCCGGTTGGTCGGGATGGTGACGACGTTCATCTTGTAGATTTCGTAGAATTCGGTCGCTTCGGTCGCGGCCGTGCCGGTCATGCCGCCGAGCTTCGGGTACATGCGGAAAAAATTCTGGAAAGTGATGGAGGCGAGCGTCTGGTTTTCAGGCTCGATATTCACCCCTTCCTTGGCTTCCACCGCCTGGTGCAAGCCGTCCGACCAGCGGCGGCCATCCATCATGCGGCCGGTGAACTCATCGATGATGATGACCTTGCCGTCTTTGACAATGTAATCGATGTCTCGGCGGAACATAACGACCGCGCGCAGGGCCTGGTTCACATGGTGGACGACGGCGGTGTTCTCGAAATCGTAGAGGTTGGCGCCCTCCAGCAGGCCGGCATCTTCCAGCATGCGCTCGATCTTCTCGGTGCCGTCTTCGGTCAGGGTGACGGTGCGCTGCTTCTCGTCCTTCTCATAATCGGCTTCGTCCAGCTTCTTCACGATAGCATCGACGGCGACATAGAGTTCGGACTTGTCGTCCGTCGGGCCGGAGATAATCAGCGGCGTGCGGGCTTCGTCGATCAGGATCGAGTCTACCTCATCGACGATGGCGAAGTTGAAGGGCCGCTGCACCATCGATGCGCGGTCGTACTTCATGTTGTCGCGCAGATAGTCGAAGCCGAGTTCGTTATTCGTCGCGTAGGTGATGTCGGCGTTATACGCTTCGCGACGCTGATCCTCGCTGAGGTTCGGGACGATAACGCCCGTGGTGAGGCCGAGGAAACGATAGACCTGCCCCATCCATTCGCAGTCGCGGCTGGCGAGATAGTCGTTCACGGTGACGACGTGGACGCCCTTCCCTTCCAGAGCGTTCAGATAAGTAGCGAGCGTCGCGACCAGCGTCTTGCCCTCACCCGTGCGCATTTCGGCGATCTCGCCGCGATGGAGGACGATGCCGCCGACCATCTGCACATCATAATGACGCTGATGAAGGGTGCGCTTGGCGGCTTCGCGAACGGTCGCGAAGGCTTCGGGGAGCAGGTCGTCGAGCGTTTCGCCCTGGGCCAGGCGTTCGCGGAAGCGGGCCGTCTGGGCCGTCAGTTCCTCGTCGCTCATCGCCGAAATGGCGGGTTCGAAAGATGCGATGCGTTCGACGATCTTGCCCAACGACTTGACGTAGCGTTCGTTGGACGATCCGAAGATGGACTTGGCGAGTGCGCCGAACATGCAAGTTCCTGACAATAGGGGAGCGCGCGCCCTTTTAAAGCAACGCACACGGATATGCGCGGCGATTTAGGGTTTGGCTGTGGGATAGTCAATTGATGAGCGCGTCTGCGTCACCGGCAAACCGGTCGGCCATCGCGGGAACGAAGCGTGGCCTCGACATCTATCACCTTTGCGCCTGGGCTTACCTGCTGCCTTGTCGGCCAGCGTCGACGCTGCGGAAACGTGCGTGGGCAACGGTCAACCGTGCGGAAAGTCTGTATAGGAGCCACAACTACCCGGGGCGCCAGCACTGGCGCCGGATTAAACACCGGCGGTGGGCGACGGAATATTGGTCGAGGCACCACGGATTTACGGGCTAGGCGCACGGTAGACGTGGTGCGGCAATAACGGTCTCCCTTTCGGTCGGTCCAGCATGACCAACTGCCGCTGACCGGCTCGGTCTGCGCGAGCGCCCCGTCCACGGCAAAAACCGTCAGCAGCAGGAAAGCAATACGCGAATGAAGCTGTGGCAAGCTCGCCCCCTTTCGGAGGCGCACCTTACGTATCAGGCTACAGAGCGCCATGGCTAAAGGTGGTTAACGTTTGCAATCATCGCGGGCGTTGACGGTTTCCGCAATTACGCTAATCCGCGCTCATGACACAGCGCTCTCCCCTCGCCCCCTTAGCCTTTCCTGAACTTCCCGCGATTTCGGGCGTGACCGCGCGCGTTGCCAGGGCGCGGTACAAGAATTGGGATCGGTGCGATCTGACATTTGTGGAACTGGCCGAGGGGACGGCGGTTGCTGGCGTGACGACGCAGAGCAAGTGCCCCTCCCCCGAGGTCGAATGGTGCCGGGACGCCATTCCCCTCGGGTCGGCGCGGGCGCTGGTGGTGAATGCGGGCAATGCCAATGCCTTTACGGGCCATCGCGGGCGGGCGGCTGTCGAAGCGATCGCGGCTAAGGTCGCCAATCATCTTGGGTGCCTGCCTTCGGATGTGTTCGTGTCTTCGACGGGGGTGATCGGTGTTCCCTTGCCAGTGGACAAGGCTGAAGCGGGGCTGGAGGCAGCTTTCTCCGCCGTGCCTTGCGAGTGGGAAGAGGCGGCGAATACGATCGGGACGACCGACACCTATGCCAAGGGTGCGCGCACCAGCGCCATGATTGGCGAGACGCGCGTTGAGCTGGTGGGGATCATCAAGGGATCGGGCATGATCGCGCCGGATATGGCGACGATGCTCGGCTATATCTTTACCGACGCAGCGGTCGAGCCGAAACTGTTGCAGCAGATGCTGTCGGCGGCGAACCGGCGGACTTTCTCCTGCATCACGGTCGATAGTGATACGTCGACCAGCGATACGGTGCTGGCCTTTGCCACGGGCAAGGCGGGCAACGCCCCGTTGGCGTCGATGGACGATGCGGGAGCGGATGCGTTTCAGGCGGCGCTGAGCGACCTTTGCCTGCAACTGGCGCATCTGGTGGTGCGCGATGGCGAGGGCGCGTCGAAGTTCATCGAGATCAGCGTCGAAGGCGCGGAGAGCGACGCGAGCGCGCACCGGATCGCACTGTCCATCGCCAATTCTCCGCTCGTGAAGACCGCTATTGCGGGCGAGGACGCGAATTGGGGGCGCGTGGTCATGGCGGTCGGCAAGGCGGGCGAACCGGCTGATCGCGACAAGCTGTCCATCCGGTTCGGCGTGACGCAGGTGGCCTCGGGCGGGCTCGCGGCGGAAGGCTATGACGAGGCGCCGGTTGCCGCGCACCTTAAGGGGCAGGATATCCAGATCGGCGTGGACCTTGGCCTTGGCGAGGGCCGCGCGACGGTCTGGACCTGCGACCTGACGCATGGATATATCTCGATCAACGCGGATTACCGTAGCTGATGCCGATCGAATTGCATGATGATGTCGTGACGCTGATGCGTGAAGTCGCGCGCGATATCGTCATGCCGCGCTTCCAGAATTTGCGCGCCGACGAGATCAGCGAGAAGGCACTCGACGACTTCGTCACCGTTGCCGACAGGGAAAGCGAGATCAGGCTGGCCGAAGGGCTGAGCCAGATCCTGCCCGAAGCGGGAATCATCGGCGAAGAAGCCTGCGCGGCGGACCCGGCGATATTGGATCGGGCGGGTGACGGGCTCAACTGGATCATAGACCCGATCGACGGGACAGGTAATTTCGCAGCTGGGCGCCCGCCTTTCGGTATCATGATCGCGTTGGCCGACGCGGGAACGACATTGGCGGGATGGATATTGGACCCGCTTACCGGGCGTTTGTGTCACGCCACCCTAGGCGCTGGCAGTTATATTGATGGCGAGCAGGTCCGGGCGCGGGAGAGCGGCGATCCGTTGCCGATAGCGGCGCTGGCGGTTTATTTCATGTCGGACGAGGAGCGAGCTGACATTCAACGGCGGGCGGAAGGGGTGTTTGCGCTTGTGGACATTCCGCGCTGTGCGGCGGAGCAATATCCTCGGCTGGTGCTGGGGCAGAATGATGTTTCGGTCTTTGCGCGAACATTGCCGTGGGACCATGCCGCCGGGACGCTGTTTTTGAACGAGGCTGGCGGATGCTGTCAGCGGTTGGATGGGTCGCCTTATATGGTGGGCGATTTGCGACGGGGGTTGTTGGGGGCTTCGTCGCCGAGGTTGTGGGAGGCTGCGGCGGGGGTGTTGTTTCGTTGAGGCGCGGTGGCCGGAGTGGTGGAGAGGTTGCGCGTTCCCCTCTCCCCAGCCCTCTCCCCTGAAGGGGAGAGGGAGTTAGGTGTGCGTTAGAGGACGCTTTCTATCCAGCCTTTTAGGGCGCTCTTGGGCGCGGCGCCAACTTTCGTGGCCGCTGCTTCGCCATTTTTGAACAGGATCATCGTCGGGATGCCGCGCACGCCATATTTGCCGGGCGCGTCGGGATTTTCGTCGATGTTGATCTTGGCGATGATGACCTTGTCAGCCAGTTCCTCGGAGATTTCTTCCAAGGCCGGGCCGATCATCTTGCAGGGGCCGCACCATTCCGCCCAGAAATCGACAAGCACGGGCTTGTCTGCGTCGATCACGTCCGCCTGGAAGCTGGTGTCGGTGACTGCCTTGGTAGCCATGTTATATTTCTCCTTCAGTTGGGCGGATATCTAGGACGGTGACGCGTCCGTCTCAACGGGTGAAAGCGGCAAATTCTCCTGCGCGGGGGGAAAGCCCGGCTTGTGCGCGGCGAGAAGGTCGTGCGGCAGGGTGATGAGGCGCGGGGCGCTGGTATAGAGCAGCGCGGCTTCTATCCTGCGGTCGGGGAAGATCACCTGAAGCGCGGCGGCATAGGCCGCCATCTGGCGGACATGGGCAGCGGGGACTTCCTCCACGCTGAGGGGCGCTATGCGGCCCGTCTTGAAATCCACGACCTGCACCCGATCGGGGCCTATACATAGCCGATCCACGGTGCCGGAGATCACCATGTCGCCGACGACCGCGGCGACAGGCGCTTCAGCAAGGGCGCCTGGGGCAAAAAGCGGTGCGAAGTCGCTGTCCTCGATGACGCGGAGGGCCTGCGCGATGACGTCATGACGCAGTGATGCGTCCGCTGCGCCCTGCTGTTCGAGCCAGCGGTCGGCGCGTTCGCGGCGTTGTTCGGGCGAAACGTCAGGCAAACGCTCGAACAAGGCGTGCAGCCAGCGCCCCCGCTCGCTCGCCGCCCGCATGGCAGGCGTGGGCGGGGGATAGGGCACGTCATCCTCTACCGGAGCGGAAGGTGCGAGGGGCCGGGGGGGACGCGCTTCTTCTGGCGCGGGCTGACGGAGCCAAGCGGGTTCGGCGTGCGACGCCGCTTCAATCGCGGCAGCTTTTTCGAGAGCGCGCGGAGGCAGGGCTTCTGCGCCCAGCCAACGCCGACGCGCACCCCATAGATGATCGTCCTCCCATTCCGCGCCAAGGTCGATCATGGCGTTCTGGACCGCCGTGAACCAGCTTTCGGGTTGCGGCATGCCTCGGGCGCGCGGGCCTAGCGAGCCGGTGACGACCAGCCTTTCCTCGGCACGGGTCAGCGCCACGTAGAGCAGCCGCCAATGCTCCTGCCGTTCGGCAGCGCGGGCTTCCTCCAGAACTTGCCCGATGGGACCAAGCCGCTCGGACTTGCGGGGAGGGAGGATAGGCAGGCCGTTCCATTCCAGCGAATCGCTGCGTGTCCCGGCATCGGGATCAAGGCAGGCGTCCGCCAATATGACGACCGGGGCCTGCAAACCCTTCGCACCGTGCACGGTAAGAAGGCGGAGCGAATCGCCCTGCGCCGCCGCGTCGCGGACGATCTCCACTTCGCCCCGGTCGAACCAGTCCACGAAGCGCTGCAAGGAAGGGTGATCGTCCGTTTCGAAAGCGAGGGCGGCGTTGAGCAATTCCTCGATCGGATCGGCGGCTTCGATGCCGAGCCGTTCGATGAGGCGGCGGCGACCCTCCATCGGGCCGGACAGGATCGCTTCGAGATAGCGGTAAGGCGTAGTGAGGTCCGCGCGATTCAGCAGGGTGCGAAGCGGGGCGAGCAGCTCTTCGTCCTGGGTGCGGGTGAGATGCTGCCAGAGCCCAACGCGGCGGTTCATGGCGCAGGCCATGAGGTCGTTCTGCGACCAGCCGATCAGCGGCGACACCAATAGCGAGGCTAGATTGAGATCATCCTCAGGCTGCACCGCGAAACGGAGCGCGGCAAGGAGGTCGCGCACGGCAAGCGGCGCATTGAGGCGAAGGCGATCGATCCCCGCGACGGCGACGCCTTCCTCATAGAGGCGGGCAACGATCAGGCGGGCTAGTTCGCTTCGACGGCGGACGAGGATCATGATATCGCCTGCCGTGACGGGGCGGCCACGGCTTTCGAGCATCATGCCGTCATTGATCCACTGACGAATCTGCCGCGCGATGTTTTGGGCGAGAAGGCGTTCCTGATCGGCGGCCCAATCCTCCTCCCCTTCCGCGTCGTCGGACAGGCCAGCGATGGCTGGCTTCCATAGCAGGACTTCACCGGGGAAGCGGTTGGCGCTGATGTGCTGGACGGCGCCCGAGTTTAGACCGAGCCGTTCGGCGCTCAAGGTCGCGATTGTCCGGTCCACTACGTCGAGGACGGCGGGCGTGGAGCGGAAACTGCGTTCGAGCGACAGGTCGTGGAAGATATGGTCGGCATCTTCCGCATGACGCTGGAAGGCGATTTGCGCGGCGGCGAAGGCCTGCGGGCTGGTGCCCTGGAAGCCGAAGATCGCCTGCTTGAAGTCGCCGACGGTGAAGATGGTGCGGACGCGATCGCCCTTGGCCCCCTCCCCTGCGAAGAATTCGGCCGCGAGCGCGCCGACGATCTGCCATTGGCTGACGTTCGTGTCCTGCGCCTCATCGACCATGATGTGGTCGATGCGCTGGTCCAGCTTGTAGCGAATCCAGTCGGCGATGCCGGGTTGGGACAGAAGCTCGGCGGTGCGGGCGATGAGGTCGTTGAAATCCACGGCGCCGGCAAGCTGCTTCGCCTCATGATAGGCACGGGCATAAGCGCGGCCCGCATGCAATCCCTCGGCGAGCAGGTCGACATAGGCAGCGAGCGCCTTGAGGTTCAGAAGCTCGGCGCAATGGGAGTGGAGGCGCGCGCTTGATTCACCATAGCCATCGACCGGGGGAACCCAGCCCTTGGTCGAGATGAGGTGGCCGTCCTTCTTCGCCCAAGCGGCGTGCAGATCCTCCAAGGCTTGCGCGCGGTCGCGAGCGCCTAAGGCTCGCCATCGGGTTATTCGGTCACAGCGCTCCAGGGCGCGGCTGGTGCCCCAGTCGGCATTGGCTTGCGCAATCGAGGCGAGGGTTCGCATGTCGAACTGTGCGTCGTCGCACTGGTTGGCGAGGTGAGCGATGACGTCACCCTCTGGAAGGCCGAGTTCGCGATAGAGCGAGGCGGCGATGTCTTCCGGCAGTTGCTCCAGTGCCGAAAGATGGGCGGCACAGCGCAGGAGGAATTGTTCGGCGCCACCCTCCCCCAGACGTAGGCTGATCGCCTGTAGCGCTTCCATAAGGCGGTCGTCGCCCTGATCCTGCGCACGGACGGCAAGATCGGCCAGGGTCTGGCGGGCGAGCGCCGCCTGCTCCCGCTGGTCGAGCGGGCGGAAGCCGGGGGGTAGATCGGCTTCGAGGGGAAAGGCGGTCAGCAATTGCTGGCAAAAGCCGTGGATGGTCTGGATGCGAAGGCCGCCGCCGGTCGATTCCAGCACCTCTGCGAAGAGGCGGCGGGCGCGATCGCGGGCTTCCGGGCCGCTATCCTCGTGCAGCGCCTCCAGATCCTCGAACAGTTCGCCTTCCTCCATCTGGACCCAGGCGGCGAGGCGATCATGGATGCGGTCGGCCATTTCCGCCGCGCCCGCTTTGGTGAAGGTGAGGCAGAGGATATTTTCGGGCCGCACGCCCTGTAGCAGCAGGCGGAATACGCGAGCGGTCAGCACATGCGTCTTGCCAGTGCCTGCCGAAGCCGACAGCCACACATGGGCGTCAGGCGACGCGGCGCGCGCCTGCGCTCCCGCGAGCGGTTGAAGGGCCGAGGTCTTTCTAGACATCGTCGCGGCCATACCATTCCTCCAGCCGCATCAGCTGGTCATAGTCGCCATAGTTTGCGACTTCGGGATTCACCTGCGCGTCGAAGGGCGCGGCGCCGGTCAGATAGTCCCCCGCGATCTTCTCGAACCATTCATGGACGAGCGATGTGAAGGAGGCCGTTACGATCTTATCTCGCTTCCCCATCGGATCGACGGGGCTTTCCCGATAGCCGAAGGCGTCGTTCTTCTTGGCCAGCGACCAATATTCGAAACATCCTGCGGTTTTTGCGCCCTCGATGGCCGGGAAGCCACCCTGTTCGGCGATGAGGCCCAGTAGCCCTAATTGGAGGGAATAGCCTGCCTTGACCTGCTTGGCGCTGGGCGGTTTGCCGGTTTTGTAATCGACTATGGCTAGCGATCCGTCCGGCATGCGGTCGATGCGGTCAGCCTTGCCGGTGAGGGTCACGCCAGCGATCTCCGCCCTGCCGTCCGTTTCCACCGCCAGGATGGAGCGGCCCGCTGCCTGATCGGCAGTCACTTCGGCGGCGATCCAGCGGATCGCCTCGATCAACCTTGGCTGCCAGAGCGCCTTCAGCAGCGGATGGACATCGGGCCGGTCGAACATCGCACGGGCGCGGGCTTCCAGATCGGCGGGGTCGCGCCGCCCGGCCTCTGCCCAATGCTGAAGGATTTCGTGGACCGCCGTGCCGCGCCATGCGGGACCAGCATCGGCATCGACCGGGTCGAGGCGATTGAGGCGCAATATCCGCTTGGCGTAGAAGGCGAAGGGATCAGCCTTCAGCCGGTCCACATCGGTGACGGGGATCAGCTTCGGGCGGACGGAGGCGGGTGGCACTGGCGCGGGACGGCGGCTTGGCTGATGCCGCGCTGGGCGGTCGAGTGTCTGCGCCAGCGCTGCGTAACGATCCGCGCTCTTCCATTGTGGACCGGCCATGGCCTTCGAGCGCAGCCAGAAGCGGGAGGCTATGGCGGGGCCTCCCGATCCTCTGCGCGCGCGGGTGATGAGGACGTGGGGAGCGCCCAATGCGCTCGCAAAGTCATGGGCTGCGCGGCCGATGCGGGTTTCCAGGCCCGGCAGGCCGAGTTCCCGCCGGATGCGGGGAGCAAGCCAGGGATCGGGGGACGGCAGGCCGGGCCAGGTGCCCTCGTTGAGGCCGCCGAGAATCATGAGGTCAGCCTGAACCAACTGGGCTTCGATCAGACCCAATATGGAGATGCGCGGATGGCCGCCCTGAACCGGGCGCACTGAAACGCCGCCCAACATATTATCGAGCAGGGTCGGGAGGGATCGGATGTCGGACTGTTGAGGGCCTTCGGGGGCCGCCTGTTCCAACTCCGCGAACAGATCGGCGGCGGCGTGGCCCTGGACACCCGACCATATGGCGTCGCCGGTCAATGCTCCGGCTTGTTCGCGGAGGGCCGCCAGTTGCGCGGCAAAGGTCGGGGCGACGGCGCAGGCTTGCTCCAGCGGTTCGAGCAGCGCGCGCGCCTGAGACCACCATTGCCGTGTCTGGTTTCGCAGCGCCTGCTGGCGATCCTCTCCTTCCCGTTCGGCGAGGAGTAAGTCGATCCCTTGAAGGCCCGCAGAAGGACGCGGGCCGCGCAGTAATAAATCAAGGCCGCGCACGCCTTCCAGCCATGGAAGGCGTCCTTCGCCGCGCATGACCAGCGGATGCTTGAGCAATGTCAGGAGCGCGACGGGCGCGAAGCGTTCGGCCACTGCCTGGGCCAGCGCGATGAGCAGAGTGCCCGGCGGCAGGCGGGACAGCGGAAGGCCTGCGGAATCGTCTGCCGCGATTCCCCAGCGCGCCAGATGCGCCGACACGCGGGTGGCGAGTTGACGGTCGGGCGTGACCAGCGCGGCGGTGCGGCCCTGCGTTTCCACCGCCTCACGCAGGGCGATGGCGATCGCCTGAGCTTCCTCACCCGGCGTTGCGACTTCCAGCGCCTCCACTCCTGCGAGCGAACGGTCGGCGGTCTTCAGATCGCGCCAACGGCTGGTGAGCCGCGGGGGGAGCATCGCGTTGGAGATGTTGCGGCTGCGGACGGCGCGTGCATCATGCTCGCTGCCCCAACGCCACAGCGCTACGTCATCGCGGGTGGCGCTCATTCCATTGAGCAAGCGCTTCAGGGCATATTGGGGATGGGTTTCATGCGCAGGGGGCGCACGGCCGGTGACGGGGTCCGACGCGAAAGGACCGATGGCGTCCCATGCGGCTTCGTCCATTTCATGGTCTAGGCCAGCGAAAACGACGCTGCCGCGCGGCAGGACGGCAATCCTTCGAAGCAGACCCGCAACCGCCGGAGCGGTCGTGGCTATGCCAGCGGCGATCACGAATCCGGTCGGCGGCTCTGCGGTCCAGCGGGAGGCAAGGCGATCGAACAGGCGGTTGCGCCGGTCAGCCAGGTCGATGAGGCCAAGCCGCGCCAATTCCTCGGGCCAGCGGCGAATGAGGATGGAGAATAGATCGAGCGATCTTTGCCAATGGCCCGACAATTCGTCCGACAGCGTTAGTTCGGAAAGCGCGGTGATGGGAACCCGCTCCACCTGCATCTGGTCGAGCACTGTGCCGAGCGCCTGACCGAGCTTGATAGCCTGCGCGGCGTCTATTGGCTGGCCGGATGCCTGCTGAACCATGCGGGCCAGGATCATCTGGCGGCGCATGGGCGCAATCGCGGGAGGAATGGTCTCTCCCTCCGCCAGAGGATCGAGCGCGCCGCCCGCTTGTTCGCCAATATCAGGATCGCCGATCGCGACCAATCGGGGAAGAAGCAGGCCTCCACCTGACCGGCGGACGAAAGCGTCGCTGACGGCGCGGATGGCTCGATTGGTGGGTAGCAGGATCATGCCCTGCGCCAGCGCCATGGGATCGCTGCCATGCTGCGCGACTATGCCCGCTGCCAAGGCGTCGGAAAAGGCGCGGTGAGCTGGGATGTTGAACAAGGCGGGCCGGGTGCGGTCACCCATAGGCGAGCATCGTTTCCACAAAAGGAATGGCGCGCGGCGTGCCGACGTCGAACCAGAGGCCCTGATGTGACACGCCGTAGAGACGCCCCGCTTCGATAGCGCGGTTCCAGAAGATATTGGTCGAAAATACGTCGGATGGCGGATCGACCAGCAGGCTGGGCGAAAGTATCTGCACGCCAGTGAAGACGAAGGGCGCCACATGGCTCGTCTTGCGGCGGCTTAACCGGCCAGAGGCGTCCATGTGAAAGTCGCCAGGTCCGGTGTGGCAATGGGCGCGAGCGAGCGGCACCAGCAGCAGCAGCGCATCCATGCGATCGGGGTCCCACAGGCGCTGCATCATGCTCAGCGTTTCCTGCGGCCCGTCGATCCAGAGATTGTCGCTATTGGCGCAGAAAAAGGGCTTGTCGCCCAGCAGGGCACGGGCATGGATCAAGCCCCCGCCCGTTTCCAGCAGCTTGGGACGCTCGTCGGAAATCAGCACCTGCATGCCGTTCGAATGGGCATTGAGATGCGCCTCGACCGTGTCGGCGAGGTAATGAACATTGACCACCACCTTGCTGATCCCACCGGCTGCGAGCCGGTCCAGCGCGTGATCCATCAGCGGCTTGCCCGCCACCTTGACCAGCGGCTTTGGGCGCGTGGCGGTGAGCGGGCGCATCCGCTTGCCAAGGCCAGCCGCCATCAGCATTGCCGTGTCGATCATGCGGGGGCGTTATCCTGAAGCGCGAGATGGCGCTTTTCCGCTGGGATGTTGGCTGCGAACCAGTCCGCTACCGGCGCGAGCGCGGGGTGCGCCAGGTCGCGTTCCAGCAGGTCCCACATGCGCGGCAGGAAGGACAGGTAGCGTGGCTTTCCGTCCCGCTTCCAAAGCCGCGTGAAGATGCCGATGATCTTCGCATTCCGCTGCGCGCCCAGCACAGCATAGGCAGCGTCGAAGTCGGGCGGGGGATTTGCGATGGCTTTGTAGTGGCCGATCATCGCGGCTTCCACCTCCGGCGGTACATCGCGCCGAGCGTCCTGAAGCAGCGACACGAGATCATAAGCGGGATGCCCGGCGAGAGCGTCCTGAAAGTCGAGCAGGCCAAGCCCCCGCACTTCAGGCCGATCGATCAGCATGATATTTTCGGCATGATAATCGCGCAGCACTGTGACGACGGGGCTGGCAGACTGCTCGACGATCGGCAGCACGGCATCCCAAGCGCGTGTATAGGCATCTGTTTCGACAGGCAGGCCGATCGCGGGGCAATACCATTCGGTGAGCAGCCCTGCTTCGCGCTGATAGACCGCGCGGTCATAGGGCGGCAGGTCGGCGGCAGGCTGGCGATGAAGATCAGCGAGCAGTTCGACTGCGCGGCTATACACGCCTTCCTCGTCGGCGGGGACATCATCCAGATGTTCCTTGACCCGCAAGTCGCCGAAATCCTCGATGAGCACCAGACCTTGCTCCAGATCGCGGGCAAGGATCGCCGGGGCAGCGAAACCCTGTCCCGTCAGATGTTCGGCGATGGCGATAAAGGGGCGCGGGTCTTCATGTGGCGGCGGCGCATCCATCAGCACGGCACGGCGTGCGCCATCGACCACGCGGAAGTAGCGGCGGAACGACGCATCACCCGCCAGCGGGACGATAGCGGCATGCCCCCACCCCGCAGCTGAGAGAAAGGCGGGAGCGGAAGCGGGCGGGATCATATCTGCGACCATCGCTCTGTCCAAGCGTCCGGCACGCGCACTGTCAAGCGCCGAGCGCCGTCGGGTTCGATGTCGATGTGGAGCCGCAGCGCATGCGGCCATGCATCCGGACCCAGGCGATCCGGCCATTCGACGATCAGCAGGCTGTCCATCAGATATTCGTCTAGAGCCAGTTCCCGCGCCTCTTCCGCATCGTCAAGGCGATAGAGGTCGACATGGGCGACGGGCAGCTTCACCTCCGGCACGTCATAGGGCTGGACGATCGCGAAGCTGGGGCTTGGCGCCTCGCCTGCAAGGCCAAGCCCCTCCAATATGCCGCGCGCGAGCGTCGTCTTTCCCGCGCCAAGGCCGCCCTCCAGCGCGATGACGTCACCGATGCGCGCCACGTCAGCCAGACGGCGGCCGAGGGCCAGCATCGCCGCTTCGTCGGGCATGGTCAGGCTCTGCTCAGCCACGGGGTAGCTCGATCACGGCCATGGTGCCCTGCCCCGGCTCTGACACGAGCTGGAGGGTGCCGCCATGCGCCTCTGCCAATTGCTTGGCGAGCGGTAGGCCGATCCCGGCCTTTTCACCGCTTCGTGCCTGTTCCGCGCGCGCCGCAGCATCGAAGATCGTGGCGCGGCGCTTGACGCTGATCCCGGGACCGTTGTCGGAGACGACGAGCCGCGCGGAATCGCTGCTGCCGTCCCCGTGCAGCAATACGCGCGCGCCACGTCCGCTGTAGCAGACGGCGTTCTCCAGCAGATGATCGAGCGCCTGGCCGATCCGGCGGCTGTCGCCTTCCACCTTCCCCAATGTTTCATGCAGGGAGATGGCAAGGTCGATGCCCTTGGCCGTTGCCTCGGCCTTGATCCGCTCGATGCTTTCCTTTGCCAGGGCGGCGAGATCGACAGGGGCACGGTCGATCGGGAGCGTCCCGGCTTCTCCCTGTGTCAGGTCCAGCACATTGTCGATCAACATCGACAGGCGACTGGTACTCTGAAGAATGCCATCGACATATTCCTTGGCGGAATCGCTCATGTCTCCGGCGTAGCCCGCGCTCATCATCTCGGCGAAGCCCGCGATGGTGGTGAGCGGCGTGCGCAATTCGTAGCTCATATTGGTGACGAAGGCGGTCTTGACCCGATCGGCCTGCTCCAACGCTTCGTTGCGGTCGCGCAGCACCTGTTCGACACGGCGGCTGTCGGTGACGTCCAGCATCGTAAAAAGTGCATTGCCGTCGGGCAGAGGGATGGCGGCAAATTCGAAGATGCGGCCGTCCGCGAAACCGACATGGCCGACGCGCTGCTTGCGTTCCACTGTCGCGGCGCGGACCAGCTCGCGGACGAGATTGGCCTGCTGCGGCTTGGCGAGGCGGGATTGGACGGCGCGGAGAAGTTCGTCGATGCGCGGGTGCTGCGCCAGGAGGTCTTCGGAGATTTCCCAGATCGAGCGGAAACGACTGTTCCAAAGCGACAAACGGCCATCGGACGAAAAGACGCCGATCGACTCGAACAGATTGTCGAAGGTCGCCGTGCGGACTCGCAGCAGCGTGTCGCGCGCGCTGGAAAGCTGGACCTGCTCCGTCCGATCCTCGAATATCAGGAGCAGGCCGCCGTCAGGCAGTGGCTGACCATAGACGCGCAGATGCGTGCCATCGGCGAGCAGCCAGTTCTCTTCGCGCGGGTCCGGGGAGAGGAACCAATCGCGACGTTCAGCGCGCCACGCCGGAAAATCGCGATGTTCGGGCAGGCGGCGGGCCTCGCGCATGCGGTCGAGGACGCGTTCGAACACGGGCTGGTCGGCCAGATGTTCCTGATCTAGCCCGAACAAACTCATGAATGGCTGATTCCAGAAACGCAGGGTGCGATCCGGGCCAAAGCGGGCCACGCCAGCGGAGAGGCGATCGAGAAGGTCGCGCTGAGCCGCTTCAAGGCGGCGGTGCTCGACGCGGGCCTGTTCAAGCTCATTCTGGTCCATCGCGAAACCGGCGACGCCGGCCTCGCCAAGCGGCACATCGACGACCCGCATCGTGCGGCGTTCGCCATCTATGGTCGCTGGCACCATGCGTTCGACCACCCGATCCTCGGTCAGCGCCTGCTCTGCTGATGACTGAGGGCCGAGGCCCCCCACCGCCTCGACCAACTCCGTGCCCTGAGCGATGACATCTGCCGCATTGGCCCCATCCACCGCCTGGACATAGGCTGCGTTGACGAGACTGAGGCGCATGTCGGCGGTGCGATGCCACATTGGAAACGGCGCGGCTTCCACAAGGCCCGCGAGCGCTTCCAGGGCTTCGCGCAGTTGCTCGACCTTGCTCTTCAGCGCCTGGATTTCCGACTGGCTGTCGGTCGCGTCGAATATCCACAGGACTACGCCGCCGCTTTCGGCAAGCACTGGCCCGGCAGGCGCGCCGCGCACCAGCAGGAGCCGGGAGGAACCCTTCCCCCGCACAGGCAGGGCGAAGCTGCGTCCGGCGCGCTGGGCCGCCGCTATTTCCTGCGCGAGGGCCGACGCGTCCTCCGGCTCCAGGCCGCCGTCGGGCGCGGTCAGTTCGGATACGAATGCGGGCACCCGGTCCTTGCCAAGCCATTTGGCGAGCCGGTCGGCGGCTTCGATCCGGCCATCGGCGTGAATGATGATGGGTGCAGCGGGTGCCGAGGCGAGCAGGCTGGACAGGCGATCGAACTTGCCCTGCACTTGCGTGCCTTCGCGACGCATGCGCTGCCCGGTCGAAAGCGCCCACACCGCGGCGGCCAGCCACGCGGCCAGCACGATCCCCAATATGACTGCGGCAAATGGGGTCAATGACGTCATTGCGCCTGTTCACCCCTCATCGCGACCTGCCACCCCTTTGCATGATTATCAGGGGACTAACCCAAGTCGGGAGCAGCGTGAAGCGGGGAGTTGGAAGAAATGCGCGGCTCCTTCAAGACGGACACGCCCTCATCTTCGTCATGCCAGCGAAAGCTGGCATCTCAGCCGGACGCCGTTGGCAATAGATCCCAGCTTTCGCTGGGATGACGAGAGGCTAAGCATAAAAAAGGGGAGACTTTCGCCTCCCCCGTTTAGGTTTTTAGTAGCGGTAATGATCCGGCTTGAACGGACCTTCCGGCGTCACGCCGATATAGGCGGCCTGCTTGGGGGTCAGTTTCGACAGCTTCACGCCGAGCTTTTCGAGGTGAAGCGCCGCCACCTTTTCGTCCAGATGCTTGGGCAGGACGTAGACGTCGTTCTTATACTGGTCCGACTTGGTCCACAGTTCGATCTGCGCCAGCACCTGATTGGTGAAGCTGGACGACATGACGAAGCTGGGGTGGCCGGTCGCGCAGCCCAGGTTGACCAGGCGGCCCTTGGCAAGGACGATGATCTTCTTGCCGTCGGGGAACTCGACTTCATCGACCTGCGGCTTGATTTCAGTCCACTTCATGTTCGAAAGACCGGCAATCTCGATTTCGCTGTCGAAGTGACCGATGTTGGACACGATCGCCATATTCTTCATGGCGCGCATGTGATCGACGGTAATGACGGCTTCATTGCCGGTCGCGGTGACGAAGATGTCGGCGCGGGTGGCGGCCTCTTCCATCGTCACGACTTCATAGCCTTCCATCGCGGCCTGAAGCGCGCAGATGGGATCCACCTCGGTCACCAGCACGCGGGCGCCGCCATTGCGGAGCGAGGCTGCCGAGCCTTTGCCAACGTCGCCGAAGCCCGCGACGCATGCGACCTTGCCAGCCAGCATCACGTCGGTGGCGCGGCGGATGGCGTCGACCAGCGATTCCTTGCAGCCATAGAGATTGTCGAACTTCGACTTGGTGACGCTGTCGTTCACGTTGATCGCCGGGAAGGGAAGCTTGCCCTTCTTCGCCAGCTCATAAAGGCGGTGAACGCCGGTGGTGGTTTCTTCCGAAACGCCCTTGATCGCGGCGACGGTCTTGGTCAGGTAGCCCGGACGATCGGCTAGGAAGCGCTTGAGCGTCGCGACGAAGATTTCTTCTTCCTCGTTACCCGGCGTGAACAGTTCTTCCCCAGCCTCGACGCGCGCGCCCCACAGGGCGAACATGGTGGCATCGCCGCCGTCGTCCAGGATCATGTTGCAGGGCGTGTCACCCCAGTCGAAGATGCGGATGACATAATCCCAATATTCCTCCAGCGTCTCGCCCTTGACGGCGAAGACGGGGATGCCGCGCGCGGCGATGGCAGCGGCGGCATGGTCCTGGGTCGAGAAGATGTTGCACGAAGCCCAGCGGATTTCCGCGCCCAGCTCAGCCAGCGTCTCGATAAGCACGGCGGTCTGGATCGTCATGTGCAGCGATCCAGTGATGCGCGCGCCCTTCAGCGGCTTGGCAGCGCCGAATTCGGCGCGCAGGGCCATCAGGCCGGGCATTTCGGTTTCGGCGATCTCGATTTCCTTGCGGCCGAACGCGGCAAGGTTGATGTCGGCGATCACATAGTCCTGCGCCTGGGTGGCGGGTGCGGTGGCCACGAGCGTGTCTCCATCGGTTTAGAATTTGCCGGAGCCGCTCGCATGGCGAAACGGCGGCGATGGTCTGCGCTTTACCAATCGCCGCCGTTGATGGCAACTCAATATAAAGTTTTCTTTATGTCACTCTTCTCCGGGTTGAGAGGCGACCGCGACTCCCGAAAGATGCCACGACAAACTTCTTCATGATTTGAACCCCCGAGCAATTCTCGAGGATGAAGGTGCGCCCCCGCGCTTGTCACATTCCAAGGCAGTTAGCGGGAATTTACCTGGAAATGTTCAGTTACGATGCGGAAACAAGCTCTGTTCCGCGCCATCGTTACGCAGTTGAACCGGGAAAATATCTCGCAAATTATGCGACGCGATCAGGCGGAGCCAGCGCCGCTCACCAGATGAGACGCATCGACTCCGGCAGCGGCATAGGCCGCCGCCCATTTTTTTTCCGCCGGAACGTCGAACAATATATCTGCGCTGCATGTCGCCGGGAACCAGCTTTCGCCGGTCATCTCCTGATCGAGTTGCCCTGCGCCCCAACCGGCATAGCCGAGGGCGACGATGTAGCGACTGGGACCAGTGCCTTCCGCGATCGCCTTCAATATCTCCAGCGAGCCGGAAAGCCCCCAGTCCTCCCCGACCTCCACCATGTCATGCCCTTTCCAATCGAGGGAATGCAGCACGAAGCCCCGGCGCGGTTCGACCGGCCCACCGCGAAGCACGGGTATGTCGGGGACATTGGCAGGGTTGATGTCAAAGCTTTCGAGCAGTTCATGCAGCCCCACGCCCTCGATTTCATCGCTGACCGCGATGCCGAGAGCGCCATTTTCATCATGGACGCAAATGGCGATCACGGAATGATCGAAGCGCATGTCTTCCATGCCCGGCAAAGCGAGCAGGAACTGACCGGCATAGGAGCGAAGTTGATCCATAGGATGAATATACGCTGCCCAGCGGCTTTGCCAATGGCGGGCTGTCGTTCACCGGGGGCGATGCGACACGTAAGCGCGCCTTGACACAGGACCGCCAAGCGCCGACCTCCCGCCTCATCAACGGCAGGAGACAGAATATGACCATCGCAAAAGGGGATCGCATCCCCGCTACCACCTTTGCCAAGATGACGGAAAATGGGCCGGAGCAAGTTTCCTCCGACGAGTTGTTCAAAGGCCGGACGGTGGCGCTCTTTTCCGTTCCCGGCGCCTTTACGCCGACCTGCTCGGCCAAGCACCTTCCCGGTTTTGTGGAAAAGGCCGACGCCCTGAAGGAAAAGGGCGTGGACGAGATTGCCTGCACCGCCGTCAATGACGCATTCGTCATGGGCGCATGGGGCAAATCAGCCGGAGCAGACGATAAGGTTACCATGCTGGCGGACGGCAATGGCGACTTCGTCAAGGCTGCGGGCCTGACGATGGACGGCAGCAAGTTTGGCATGGGCACGCGTGGCCAGCGCTTTTCCATGATTGTAAAGGATGGCGTGGTGACCGAACTGAATGTCGAGGCACCGGGCGAATTCAAGCTTTCGTCGGCTGATCATCTGTTGGGGCAGCTCTGACGCGATGGCCGCGCGATGCCCTCATCGCGCGGCCACCGGCCTTCCTTCCGTCACATATCTGCGGTAGCAAGGTTCGATGACGAAAAGCATCGGCAGCGCGGCGGTCGCGCAACTGGACCGGATCTACCAGACCTCTATCGGAAATCTGCGCGAGGCCATGCAGGCCTATGCCCGCGATGGCAGCGTGCCGCCGCCAGAGGCAAAGTCCGATCGCTGCTTCTGTTATCCCGAACTGCGCATCACCCACCATGCCGAAACCGATGCCCCGCCGCCCGGGCGATCCTTCGCCCGCCTGTCCAAGCCCGGCCTTTATACCACCACGGTCACCCGGCCGGAGATGTTCGGCGATTATCTGGCTGAGCAGATCGATTTGCTCGTCCGGGATTATGGGGTCGAGGTCGAAACAGCGGTCAGCGACCAGCAGATTCCCTTTCCCTACGTGCTGGATGGGCTGGACATCAGCGCTCTTGACGGCACCCCTCCGACCGAACTGGCGCGTCATTTCCCCGCAACCGAGTTGGCGGAGATCGGAGACGAGATCGCCGATGGCCTGTTCACGCCTGATGCGGAAGGGCAAAGGCCGCTGGCGCTGTTCGACGGGCTGCGCACCGATTTCTCGCTGGCCCGACTGAAACATTATACGGGGACGCCAGCCGAGCATATTCAGCGATACATCCTCTTCACCAACTATCATCGCTATGTCGACGAGTTTGTGGCCTGGGCCTGCGCGGAACTGCAAAGAGACGGCTCGCCCTACACCGCATTGTCCGGCGCAGGCGGTGTCTATGTGACGCGGGAGACGGCTGATCCCGCGCGCATGATCGCGGACAGCGCATGGCGCAAGCATCAGATGCCCGCCTATCACCTTATCGCGCCCAATCGCAGCGGGATCACGCTAGTCAATATCGGCGTCGGTCCTGCCAATGCGAAGACCATCTGCGATCATCTGGCGGTGCTGCGACCGGAAGCCTGGTTGATGATCGGTCATTGCGGCGGCCTGCGGCCCAGCCAGCGGATCGGCGACTATGTGCTCGCCCATGCCTATCTGCGCGACGACAAGGTGCTGGATGATATGCTGCCCCCGGAAATTCCGGTGCCAGCCATTGCGGAGGTTCAGGTCGCCCTCGCCAAATCCGCCGAAGCGGTGCTCGGCGGTAGTAGCGAGGAAGATTTCAAGCGCAGGCTGCGCACCGGGACCGTGGTGACGACCGACGATCGCAATTGGGAGCTACGCTATTCCAGTTCAGCACTGCGCTTCAGCCTGTCGCGCGCGGTCGGGATCGACATGGAGTCCGCGACAATCGCGGCGCAGGGTTATCGGTTCCGGGTCCCCTACGGAACATTGCTATGCGTGTCAGACAAGCCGATCCATGGCGAACTGAAGCTGCCGGGGCAGGCGAACCGCTTTTATGAGGAAGCGATCGCGGGACATCTGCGGATCGGCCTGATGACGTGCGAACTGCTGCGGCAGGAAGGCCCTAAGCTGCACAGCCGCAAGTTGCGAGCCTTCAACGAGCCGCCATTCCGGTAAGGCGTGCGACCGGCGGTCAGGCGGTCAGGAACTCCACCATCGCCTCGCCCAATTCCTTTTTCGTGACCGCGGCCATGTGATTGCCGGGTATCTCGACATAGCGGCCATTGGGCAGAGTATCGACAAGCTCCTGCGCAATCCCATTATCCTGATCGTCGACGCCGCAGATGACTTCGGTCGGCTGCGTGAAGGTCGCGATCGTTTCGGCGGACGTGTCCACGAAGGTGTTCAGGATATGCAGTAGCGCGACTGGATCGCCCTTCGTCGTTTTCAGGAAGGCTTCCGTCATCCATTCCGACGTGCCGCGCTCGAACGTGCCGAGGTTGGTGAGGACGGTACGATAATAGCCGCCCTTGTCGAGCGTATTGACGAGGCCGCGTAGTCCCATGCCAGCCAGGATCACCCGGCGCGGGGTCGCGCCGCGCGCCAGCATCCGCACCGTCGTCCGCGCACCCAGCGAATAGCCACCCAAGTCATAATCGGTCAGGCCAAGCTGGTCGATGACGGCCAGATTGTCGTCCGTCAAAGCATCGGGCGGATAGGCGGCGGGATCATGCGGTTTGCCGCTTTCGCCATGTCCGCGCAGGTCCGGCATGATCAGCCGGAAGCCAGCCTCCACAAGCCGCGCCGCATGGCCGTAACGGATCCAATTGGTCCAGGCGTTGGAGAAATAACCGTGGATGAGGACGAGATCACGCCCCTTCCCCGCGATATGGACCGCAATGGGAAGACCGCCGTGCCCCTCGACTTCCACTTTCTCTAGCTCAAGGTCGGTCATGATCACTCCCTCACTGTGTCGGCGCTGCTCGATATGGCCTTGGCGCCGCCTTGTCGATGGCGGCGTAGGCCAAGGATCAGCAGGGCGATTAGTGCACCGACCTGAGCGGCGGCCATGTCCTTCTGCGGGTCCCAGACGTCGCCTTGCTGGCCATTATACCAGTCGGCGGTTTCTCCTTCCGCCATCAGCGTCAGCAGCCATTCGAAGGATTCATAAAAGGCGCTGATGAAGCCGATCGTGACGAAGCCGAAGGCCAGGCTCCAGCCCAATCCCATGCCACCCCGTCGCCGCGCGATCTGCGCCAGTGGGTGCGTCAGAAGCAGGCCAAAGGCGAAATGGACGAGCCGGTCATAGCCATTGCGCCGCCACCCGAAGGTGCTCGAAAGGTCATGGCCTGTCATCGAGCGCGCCCAATCGTCATAGGGCACATAAGAATAGATGTAGCGCCCGCCCAATGTATGCAGGAGCAGGAACAGGGTGATGCAGGCGACGGCTCCGTTGGTCAGAGGCCAGCGCCGCAGAAGCCATGGCGCAGCCAAGGCGAGCGCGATTGTCGGCCCATGCTGTAACGGCGCGAGTTCGGGAAATGGCTGATTGATCTGCACGGCGGCGATGGCGCCAATCAGCAGCAGGATCATCCGGCGCTGCGCTATCGGAAGGCTTTTCCAAACAGCGGCAGCGCCGGACGTCATCAGTTGGCCTCAGCCCTTCTTCAGGTGACGGCGGCCCAGCAGCTCAGCGATCTGCACGGCGTTAAGCGCCGCGCCCTTGCGCAGATTGTCGCTGACGCACCAGAGCGAGAGGCCATTGTCGATGGTCGAGTCCTCGCGGACGCGGCTGACGAAGGTCGCATAGTCGCCCACGCACTCGACGGGAGTGACGTAACCGCCATCCTCACGCTTATCGACGAGCATGATGCCCGGCGCTTCACGAAGGATGTTCTGCGCCTGCTCAGCCGAAATCTCGTTCTCGAACTCGATGTTCAGCGCTTCGGAGTGACCGACAAAGACGGGCACGCGCACGCAGGTCGCGGTCACCTTCACCTTGGGATCGAGGATCTTCTTGGTTTCCGCGACCATCTTCCATTCTTCCTTGGTCGAACCATCGTCCAGGAAGACGTCGATGTGCGGGATCACGTTGAAGGCGATCTGCTTGGTGAACTTCTTCGCCTCGGCCGGGTCGCCCACGAAGATATTGCGCGACTGTTCGAACAGCTCGTCCATGCCCTCTTTGCCAGCACCGGAAACGGACTGGTAGGTAGCGACGACGACGCGCTTGATCTTCGCTGCGTCATGCAGGGGCTTGAGCGCAACAACCATCTGCGCGGTCGAGCAGTTCGGGTTCGCGATGATGTTCTTCTTCTTGTAGCCATCGATCGCGTCCGGGTTCACTTCCGGCACGATCAGCGGGACATCGGGGTCCATGCGGTAAAGCGACGAATTGTCGATCACCACGCAGCCAGCCGCAGCAGCCTTGGGCGCATATTCAGCCGTCGGGCCAGAGCCTGCGGCGAACAGGGCGATGTCCCAGCCCGTGAAGTCGAAATGCTCGATATTCTTGACTTTAAGAGTCTTGCCGGTGTCACCGAAATCAACTTCGGTGCCATGCGACCGGGACGATGCGACCGCCGCGATCTCGTCAATCGGGAACTCGCGCTCGGCGAGAATGGTCAGCATTTCGCGGCCCACATTGCCCGTGGCACCAACGACGACGACCTTGTAACCCATGACTAAAGACTCCACTCCATGCAAAAATGCGGAGTGGGCGCCATAGCGTTGTCCCGGCAATTGTCCAGCATGAAGCGGCTTTGCGGGCCGATAGCCTTTATTTACCCGGCGGCGGCTCCTCGGGCGCGGTTCCGTTGCGGCGGAGGAAATCCTCGATCGTGCGCCACAGGTGGATGCTGATGCCGGGGCCGCCCACGCGGTGCGTCTGGCCGGGATAGACCATCATCTCGAACGGCACGGCTTCTGCCTGCATCCGCGCCATCAAGGCGGTGGCGTTGTCGAACACGACATTGTCATCGGACATGCCGTGGATCAGCAGCATCGGGTCCTTGATCTTGACGGCATCGTCGATGGCGCCGGACGCCGGATAGGCGCTTGGGCGATCCTGTGGCTTGCCCAGATACCGCTCAGTATAATGCGTGTCGTAAAGCTCCCAGCGAGTTACGGGAGCGCCCGCGATAGCGGCAGAGAACAGGCCTGGCGCCTTTTTCAGCAGCTTGACCGACATATAGCCGCCATAGGACCAACCATAGGTCGCGATCCGCTGCGGATCGACATAGGGCTGAGATTTCAACCACTCGACGCCCTTTAGCTGGTCGTCGACCTCTACCGTGCCCATTGCACGATATAATTGATCCTCGAACGCCTTGCCGCGATCCGGCGTGCCCCTGTTATCGACTGCAAAGACGATCCAGCCGCGATCCACCAGATATTGATAGACGGGCGATCCCCACTGATTGGTGACGACCCTACCCGCTCCCGGCCCGCCATAATGCAGCATGAAGACGGGGTATTGCTTGCCCGGCTCCAGCGGCGGGGTCATGATCCGCGTATAAAGCGTTGATCCGTCCGCCGCCTTGATCATGCCAAAACGCGTCTTCGCATGGCTGGCGAGGTAAGGGGCGTAGGGGTGATCCCCGACGATGGCATTTTCTGACAGCCACCCAAGCCGCTTGCCGCTGCCGTCGGCCAGATAGACCTGCTTGGGCTGGTCCGTGTTGCTGCGGGAGATCACCAGATGCGTTGCGCCGCTGTCCATCACCGCATCGTTCCACCAGCCATTGCTGGTCAACTGCCGCAACGGCCCCTTGCCCGACAACGCGGCAGCGTAAAGCTGCTGCTCCAAAGGCGTCTCACGATTGCCGGTGAAATAGACGGTGCCCTGCCGCTCATCCACGGCGACCACGTCCCGCACTTCCCATGCACCGCTGGTCAGCGCGACCCACTTGCCGTCGCGAACATGGTAGAGATGGCCGTGCCCCGTCTTCTCCGACCACCACAGGAAGCTGCCGTCCTTCAACGACTTGAAGTTATTGCTGAGGTTGACCCAGCTTTTCGCCCTTTCTGTCAGGACGATCCTGGACTTGCCCGTCGCAGGATCGACCGCCAGCAGATCGAGCCGCTTCTGATCACGGGTCTGGCGTTGGACGTAGAGCGTCCGCCCGTCCTTCGACCAATCGACCCGCGCCAGATAGATGTCGCTGTCATCGCCAAGGTCGACTTTCATTTGCCCACTGCCATCCGGGCGCATCACATAGAGATCGACCAGCGCGTTGGCAGTCCCCGCAGCGGGGTAGCGTTGCTGATAGACCTTCGTGCCCTCGCCGCCGATCGCCGTGCGGGTGACGATACCGACCGGTCCTTCATCCACGCGAGCAACCGCGATCAACTGATCGTCAGGCGACCACCAGTAGCCGGTGCGCCGGTCCATTTCCTCCTGCGCCACGAACTCGGCCACGCCCCAACTGACCGTCTCACTCGCCCCCTGCGTCACTTGCCGCTCCCGCCCGCCGATCGGCTGCACGAAGAGATTGCCGTCGCGCACGTAGGAGACAAAGCCACCCTTGGGACTGACCACGCCATTCAGTTCGCTGCTCGGAGTGTTGGTCAGGCGCGACACCTGGCCATCGAGCGATGCAAGGTAAAGATCGCCATCCACCGGGACGAGGATGCTCTTGCCATTGAGAGCCCAGTCATAGCTGGCGATCCCGGTGCTGCCTGCAACCGATCGGTCCCGTTCGCGCTGCATCTTTTCCGCTTCGGAAAGCTCAGCGCCGCTTCCGGTCTTCCTTGAATCCACGAGCATGCGCTCCGCTCCGGTCGCGCTGTCGATCGCCCAGAGGTCCAGTCGTTCCCTCTCGTCCGCGCGGGGTTTGAGCAGCGTGACAAGCTTGCCATCAGGGGAGAGCTTCAACGCTCGCGGCTGAGGCCCCGACAGGTCGGGATTGGCGAAGATGCGCTCCAGCGTCAGTTGCTGTTGTGCGGAAACCGGGATGGCAGCACTTGCCAGCAGTGCCAGAGCGGCTGCGCTGCCCTTCAACAATGAGGACATCCTTATCCTTTCGCCTCGGCCAAGACAGCCGGATGTATCGCCGCGAGTTAACGCGGAGTGGACGAAAAGATCAATGTAGGGACATAATCTTTCTCACCATGACCGGAGGAGATCATGGTGGGCGCGACAGGGATTGAACCTGTGACCCCACCCGTGTGAAGGGTGTGCTCTACCGCTGAGCTACGCGCCCCCTGAAAGGAGGATGCGGCCATTGGCATCGGCCACGGCTCCTGTCAAGACGAGCTTGGACGGGGAGTTGCAAATTGCACTCATTGCCTTTTAGGCGTGAAAGTTTAGTGGCGGGAACGATAAAGGGAGTGACTATCGATGCGTCAGACCATTGCCCTCATGATCACTGGGCTTCTTCTCACCAGCTTGGCGGCCTGCAACACGGTCAAGGGCGTTGGCCGGGACATTGAATCGGTCGGACGGGCCGGTGAGAGGGCGATGTAAGGATAGGTCGGCCCTTCCTTCACACCGATTATTGGAGGACGCGGTTAGTCATGGCCGCGCTTCTTTCCAGCTTCACGCCGTCGCAATCCGGCTGGCCGCAGTTGCATGCCGCGATGGTGTAGCGGACCCCGCACATCACAAGGACGTCATGGTCGAAGGTATAGTTGGAAATCCCTGCCCGCTCGACCTTCTCTCGCGCTCTGGCTTTCAGAGACATGTGAAATTTCCTCCCATTCACCGTCCGGACATGATCTTTGCTGCTCTGCACAAAGTCAATTGACCGGGATCGGTTCCTGAATGGATTGTCATAAATCCGTCCAGAAAATGACACGATCCGACGCCCTCCGCTACTATGCTTGCGCGGTAGCCCATTCGCACCCATATGCCGCGCCATGAACGACCAACGCTCCTCCGCCATGCCCGTCTGGCACGGCACCACCATCATGTCCGTACGAAAAAATGGGAAGGTGATCGTGGCCGGTGACGGCCAGGTTTCCATGGGCCAGACGGTGATGAAGCCCAATGCCCGGAAGGTTCGCCGCTTGCATGACGGCTCAGTCATCGGCGGTTTCGCTGGAGCGACGGCTGACGCTTTCACCCTGTTCGAACGACTTGAAGCGAAGCTGGAACGGCACAATGGACAGTTGATGCGCGCCGCTGTGGAGTTGGCCAAGGACTGGCGCACCGACAAATATCTCCGCAATCTGGAAGCGATGATGATCGTTGCCGACAAGGAAGTGACGCTGATCCTGACGGGCAATGGCGACGTGCTGGAGCCGGTCGGCGGCGTGGCGGCTATCGGATCAGGCGGCAATTTCGCGCTCGCAGCAGCCCGCGCGCTCGTCGAGTATGAGGAAGATGCAGAGACGCTTGCGCGTAAGGCGATGGCGGTGGCGGCGGACATCTGTGTCTATACCAACGATCAGCTTGTGATCGAAGAGCTGGCGAGCGTGAGTTGATGTAAAGCCCCTCCCGCAAGCGGGAGGGGTTGGGGTGGGCATTTTCCCTATCCCTAAAAGTTGAAGTCGATTGCTTTCGCAATCGCCCCCACCCCCGGCCCCTCCCGCTTGCGGGAGGGGAGTGAGAAGAAGATGAACGACAATCTGACACCCAAGGCCATTGTTTCCGCGCTCGATGCGCACATCATCGGTCAGGCCGATGCCAAGCGCGCCGTTGCCGTGGCGCTGCGCAACCGCTGGCGTCGGCAGCGCCTCTCGCCCGATCTGCGTGATGAGGTTACGCCGAAGAATATCCTGATGATCGGCCCCACGGGCTGCGGCAAGACCGAGATCAGCCGCCGCCTTGCCAAGCTCGCAGACGCGCCGTTCGTGAAGGTCGAGGCGACGAAGTTTACCGAAGTCGGCTATGTCGGCCGCGATGTGGAACAGATCGTCCGCGATCTGGTCGAGGAAGCGGTGCGCCTGGAGAAGGATCGTCGCCGCGAAGCCGTGCGTGAAGCTGCTTCCGAGGCGGCGATGAACCGTCTGCTCGATGCCCTCACTGGCAAGGAAGCGAGCGAGGCGACCCGCCTCTCCTTCCGTCAGCGGATCGAGAATGACCAGATGAACGATGTCGAGGTTGAGGTGGAAGTCGCCGACAGCCCCTCCATGCCGATGGAAATCCCCGGCATGGGCGGCCAGATCGGCATGATCAACCTGTCCGACATGATGTCAAAGGCATTCGGCCAAACCCAGAAGAAGCGGCGCAAGCTACGCGTAGCCGAGGCTTGGGACAAGCTGGTAGAAGAAGAGCAGGACAAGCGGCTGGACCAGGACGATGTCGCCCGCGTCGCGATTGCGAGCGCCGAGCAGAATGGCATCGTCTTCCTCGATGAGATCGACAAGATCGCCGTCAGCGACGTGCGTGGCGGCTCGGTCAGCCGCGAAGGCGTGCAGCGCGACCTGCTGCCGTTGATCGAAGGTACGACGGTCTCGACCAAATATGGCCCGCTAAAGACTGATCACATCCTGTTCATCGCATCGGGTGCTTTCCACGTCGCGAAGCCCAGCGACCTGCTGCCGGAGCTTCAGGGCCGCCTGCCGATCCGTGTCGAACTGAAGGCGCTAACAGAGGACGATTTCGTTTCGATCCTGTCCGACACCAAGGCGAGCCTGGTTGCGCAATATCGCGCATTGTTGGCGACCGAAGGCGTCACGATCGACCTCACGCCCGACGGCATTCGCGCGGTCGCGAAGATCGCCGCCGAGGTGAATGGCGAAATCGAGAATATCGGCGCCCGTCGCCTCCAGACGGTCATGGAAAAGCTGCTGGAGGATGTGAGCTTCGAGGCGGAGGATCGTCAGGGCGAGACGCTGGTGGTCGATGCAGCCTATGTCGAGAAGCAACTGAGCGAGGTGGCGCGCAACACCGACCTCAGCAAATATGTGCTGTAACTACTCCCCTCCCGCAAGCGTTCAAACGAGGCACGTGACTCGTTTGAAGGGCCGGGGGTGGGCGCGAGCGTAGCGAGCCTCCTTCGGAGGCCCCACCCCTTGATCCCCTCCCGCCTGCGGGAGGGGAAATTCATCAGTAGCTGCGTCCTACCAGCACCCGCTCCACCGCCTTCTCGCCGGTGAAGATGCACGCACCATCAGCAGCGTCCGCATCCAGCGGCACGTTGCGCAGCGTCAGCTTCTCGCCCTTCAGCCACTCGATCACCTTGTCGAGCGCCGGACCCGTGGGCTTTGACCATTGTACCAACGCCCAGCCCTGCTTCTTGCTCGCAGCCAAATAGGCTTTCAGCGCATCCAGCGACGTGATCGACTTGTCGATGTTCCCATGCAGCCGGGCCTGCGCATCGGCGAACAGAGCCTGCTGAATCTCCTCCAGCATGCCGGTCGCAGCGCCCAGAAAATCGCCCTTTGCGACGATCTGGCTGTCGAGCTTCCCGTCTTCCCGATAGAGGCGATCGCGGCGCAGAACCGATACGTTCCCGCCCGCAACGTCGCGCCCGCCTACCTCGATCACGATCGGCGCGCCCTTCTTGACCCAGCCCCAGCGCTTGTTCGCTGCTTTGGCGGGTCGCTTGTCCAGAAGCGCGCGGACGGGCTCGCGGAATACGTCCTGCTTGTTCAACTCGGCGACCAGATCGGCGCAATAATCCAGGATCGCCGCATCCTCGTCATTGTCGCGCAGCATCGGCACTACCACGATCTGATAGGGCGCAAGGCGAGGCGGCACGCGCAGGCCGTCATCGTCGCCATGCACCATGATCAGCCCGCCGATCATGCGGGTCGACATGCCCCAACTGGTCGTCTGCGCCAGCTCCTGTTGCCCTTCGGCATTCTGGAACTTGATGTTCTGCGCCCGCGAAAAAGTCGTGCCGAGGAAATGCGACGTGCCCGCCTGAAGCGCCTTGCCGTCCTGCATCATCGCTTCGATCGAATAGGTCGCGACAGCACCGGGGAAGCGTTCATTCTCCGGCTTCTCTCCAGCAACCACCGGCAGCGCGACGCACTCTTCGGCGAAGCTGCGATATACCTCCAGCATCTTCATCGTCTCTTCCATCGCCTCATCGACGGTGGCGTGCGCCGTATGCCCTTCCTGCCAGAGGAACTCAGCGGTGCGCAGGAACATACGTGTGCGCATTTCCCAGCGGACGACATTGGCCCATTGGTTGATCAACACCGGCAGGTCGCGCCAGCTCTGCACCCAGCGCGAGAAAGCCGCGCCGATCACCGTTTCGGAAGTCGGGCGAACCACCAGCGGTTCTTCCAGCTTTGCCTCCGGATCGGGCACCAGCTTGCCGTCCTTCTGGATCAGACGATGGTGCGTGACGACCGCCATTTCCTTGGCAAAGCCGTCCACATGCTCCGCTTCCTTTTCGAAGTAGGAAAGCGGGATGAAGAGCGGGAAATAGCAATTTTCGTGGCCGGTCGCCTTGATCCGATCGTCCAGCAACTTCTGCATCCGTTCCCAGATGCCGTAGCCCCATGGCCGGATGACCATACAACCACGAACGCCGCTTTCCTCGGCCATGTCGGCTTCGCTGACGACGGCCTGATACCAGGCGGCGAAATCCTGTTCGCGGGTAACGGAAAGGGCGTGCTTCACGGGTCCGGCCTTGTTCTTCGACTTAAAGGATGGCGCGCCATAGGCGAAGCGCGCCGTCCCGTCGACCCCGAACGCGCGGGCTCAGCCCAGCTTGTCGATCTTGGCATTGAGGGCGGAAAGCTGCGCCTTCAAATTCGCGATCTCGTCGTCCTTGCTGCTTTCGGAGGCAGGCTGCGCAGGCGCCGATGCGCCCGGCATTCCCGGCATGGTAGGCATTCCCGGCACGTTGCCGAAGGCATTCGCCGCGGCTTCTAACATCTGCATGTTGCGCTTGGCGATCTCCGCCAGCGGGCCACCGCCAAAGGCACCCTTCATCGCTTCCTGGAACTGCATCTGGTTCTTGCGGAAGGCATTCATCGACTCTTCCAGATATTGCGGCACCATCGACTGCATGGAATCGCCATACATGGCGATCAGCTGCCGCAGGAAGTTGACGGGCAGCATGTTCTTGCCCCGCTGCTCTTCCTCCATGATGATTTGCGTGAGGACATTATGTGTTATGTCCTCCCCGGTCTTGGCATCCACCACCACGAACTCGCGCCCCTCACGAGTCATTTGCGACAGCAGATCAAGAGTGATGTAACTGGACGTTTCCGTGTTATAGAGACGCCTGTTCGCATATTTCTTGATAATGACCGGCTCTGATTCATTGGCGGTCTTGGTTTTGGCCATGGATTCCTCTCCCACACCTGTACATTCCGCATTAGCACAAGGTGTTGCCGCACCGCAACATGGCCCTAGGCCGTTGCCCCTCTTTCTCGACATTTTATGGCGGGAAACGGAACATGACCCTGATCTGCGACGGGCAGCTTTCCAAGGTCTGCGTAAATATCAGGACGCCACCCGGCCGTCTCCGCCACCGGCGCCCACCGTCTTTGCTGCGGCCGGAAGTGCCAGATTGCTGCGATACGGCACGGAAAACGGTCGTGCGCCCGTCGTCTTCATCCCTTCGCTAATCAACCCGCCACAGGTTCTTGACCTGTCGGAAGGGCGATCCATGCTGCGCCACATGGCCGCAGCAGGACATGACGCCTATCTGGTCGATTGGGGCAGCCCCCGTGCCGAGGACGCGCAACTCGACCTTGAGCATCATGTGACGAAGCGCCTTCTTACTCTGCTGGAATCGCTCCCCCAGCAGCCCATCCTCGTGGGCTATTGTCTGGGGGGCAGCCTTGCGCTGGGAGCGGCGGCGGTTGCCGAGGTGAAGGCCGTCGCCACCATCGCGGCGCCGTGGCAATTTGATGGCTTTCCCGATGCCGACCGCAACCTTATCGCGTCGCTCTGGCGCGGCGCGAAAGCCACCAGTGAGCAGCTCGGTTATGTGCCGATGGAAGTGTTGCAATCGGGCTTCTGGGCAATGGACCCGGCCCGCACCATCCGGAAATATGCGGCATTCGCGGGAATGGAGCTAGGCTCTGAAGCGGAGCGCGCTTTCCTGGCCGTGGAGGATTGGGCGAACGGCGGATCACCCCTAACCTTCGCAGCAGGCCAGGAGCTGTTCGAGAACTTCTACGGACGAAATATCACTGGCAACCGACAATGGCGAGTTGATGGCAAGACGGTCGATCCTGAAAGCCTTCGCTGCCCGACATTCTCCGTCCGATCCGCCACCGACCGGATCGTCCCGGCCAGCGCCGCGCCGGAACTGGCCGATGGTTTTACACTGCAACTCGGCCATGTCGGGATGATCGTCGGAAGCAACGCCCGTCACCTGCTCTGGGACCCGCTGTCTCTATGGCTTTCAACCCATGGAGGTTGATGATATTGCAACTGCGAACTGAAACCCTTCATCGAGGACAGGACTTTGTCAGACATCGTCATCACCGCTGCAAAGCGTACCGCCGTCGGCAGTTTCATGGGCGCATTCGGGTCCACGCCTGCGCATGAGTTGGGACGCACCGCCATCATCGCGGCGCTCAATCAGGCCGGGGTAGCCGCTGAGGAAGTCGACGAGGTCATATTGGGCCAAGTCCTGAGTGCGGCGCAGGGGCAGAACCCCGCGCGTCAGGCCGCCGTTAACGCCGGAATACCTGTGGAACGCACCGCCATCGGCATTAACCAGCTGTGCGGATCGGGCCTTCGCGCGGTCGCGCTCGCGGCGCAGGCGATCAAGGCGGGTGATGCCCGCATCATGGTTGCGGGCGGGCAGGAAAGCATGTCGCTCGCCCCCCATGCGCAGTATCTGCGCGGCGGGGCAAAGATGGGTCCGGTCTCGTTCATCGACACGATGACGCATGATGGCCTGACCGATGCGTTCAACAACTACCACATGGGCGTCACCGCCGAAAATCTGGCGGAGCGGTATCAGATCAGCCGCGAAGCGCAGGATGAGTTCGCCGTGGCAAGCCAGAACAAGGCAGAAACCGCGCGGGCTTCGGGCCGGTTCAAGGACGAGATCGTCCCGGTGACCGTGAAGGGTCGCAAGGGTGATACCATCGTGGATGCTGACGAGTATATTCGCGCTGGCGCGACGCTGGAAGCCATGCAGGGCCTGCGCCCCGCCTTCAAGAAGGATGGCAGCGTAACCGCAGGCAATGCCAGTGGCATCAATGACGGCGCTGCTGCACTGGTCCTCATGACCGCAGCCGATGCGGCCCAGCGGGGCGCTGCCATTCTTGGGCGCATCGCAGGCTTCGCCACCTGTGGGGTGGACCCTTCCATCATGGGCATCGGCCCTGCCCCCGCGTCGCGCAACGCGCTGGCCAAGGCGGGTTGGTCGCTGGCTGACCTCGACCTGATCGAAGCGAACGAGGCTTTCGCGGCCCAGGCGCTGGCGGTAGGTCAGGAACTGGGATGGGACCCGGAAAAGGTCAATGTGAACGGCGGCGCGATCGCCATCGGCCATCCGATTGGAGCGTCGGGTGCGCGCGTGCTGACCACGCTGCTTTATGAAATGCAGAAGCGTGATGCGAAGAAGGGCCTTGCAACGCTGTGCATCGGGGGCGGCATGGGCGTCGCCATGTGCATCGAAAGATAATTGGCAATTGGGCCGCCGGATCGAGTCCGGCGGCCCACCACATCCTTATTCCCAGAGCCGATCGTAACGGGGACCGAGGCCGGTCAGCAATTCATATTGCGACAGGCCGGATAGCGACGCCGTCACGGGCAAGTCGTAGGCGATGTCGAGCCAATCCCCTTCCGACACTGACGGCATCGCAGAGACATCCACCGCGACGAGGTCCATCGAAACCCGTCCCACGACCGGCAGTTGAACGTCACCCGCGCTAACCATCCCTCGGCCGGAAAAGCAGCGCAGATAGCCGTCCGCATAGCCGATGTTCAACACGGCTATTTCCATGTCGCGCTCGGCGATATGAACCGCGTTATAGCCGATCCCATCGCCTGCGGGCACATGGCGCCTTTGCAGAACTTGCGCCTGCGGAAAGACGACCTGCGCGATTTTTCCGGCGGCTTCGGCTCTGGGGATGCCGCCATAAAGCGCCAGCCCCGGCCGCGTCAGGTCAAATGCGTAGGCTTGCCCCAAGCAAATGCCCGCGCTGTTCGCCAGGCTGTAACGGCGCGCGGTAGCTTTACCAGTTAGGGCGCCGAACCGATCAAGTTGCAGTTTGCTGAGCCCGCTATCCTCATCGGCCGACACCAGGTGACTGAGCAGCGTATCGACCGTCAACCCGTCCAAAGCGGCGGCGACGTCACTCCGCCAATCCAGTCCGAGCCGGTTCATGCCCGTATCGACCATGACGTCGCAAGCGCCTCCGCCCGCCGCCTTCCACCGCGCGATCTGATCCGCCGTGCAGAGAACAGGCCGCGCACGCGACGCGATCGCCGTCTGCATATCCTCGGAGCGCACGCCGTGGAATACCGACAGGTTGATCCCATCCTGCAGCATCGGCTCCAGCAAGGCCGCTTCAGCCCAGTTTGATACGAAAAAGTCTCGGCAACCCGCGACAAGCAGTCGGCGCATCACCTCAACCGCGCCGGTGCCGTATCCATTCGCCTTGATCGCGGCGCCACATGCCGCGCCGCCGCTATGCCGTTGCAACCAGCGCCAGTTATTCACAAGTGCGCCGCCATCTAGGCGAAGGCGCAGCGGAGCGGTAAATGCGGTCATCGCCGTTGCGATAGCGGCATCCAGTACAGGCGTCGAGGGTTTCGAAGGGCGCGGCTTCTTGCTCCGGGGTCAGCGGCACTGCCGACGTGACAGCCTTTGAAAGCTGGACCCGTCATGCAATCGCGGACAGCCTCTGAAAGACCGAACCTGATGCACCCCCTATGGGCTAACGCCGCACGGGGTTTGGGTATCAACAAGATCTGGGCGCGGAAAGGAGACAATCCCCACCGCGCCCAACTCCAATTCCTATTCCAGTTCCAGAATGATCGCGTCCACGGGCAGGCTTTCGCCTTGCGCGGCCGACACGCTCTTCACCACGCCCGCCTTGGCAGCGCGCAGGATATTTTCCATCTTCATCGCCTCGATCACGGCAAGCGGCTGACCGGCTTCGACCTTGTCGCCTTCTGTGACGTGCAATGCGACGAGCAGGCCCGGCATCGGACAGATCAGGAAGCGGGACAGATCGGGCGGGATCTTTTCGATCATGTGCTTGGCATGGACCGCTGCATGGGCGGGCAAAATGCGCAGCTTGTGGCTTGCGCCATGAGCCGTCAGCACGAAGCCGGACCGAACCGGCGCGATCTTCACTGCCAGCAGTTCCTCGCCAAACTCCGCCTCTATCAGACGATCACCCGGCGTATATTCCAGCGCCATATCGATCGCTTCGCCATCCACGGTGACGTCATCCCCGTTGATGACCACGTCATGGACCGCCTCCCCGATCTTCACCTGCCAGCTGGTGGGAGCGCGCAACTTCTTGCCAAGCTGTCCATCGATGCGGCGGGCACGATCGGCCTGCGCCATCGCTGCGAACGCGCCAATCGCCGAAAGCTTCTTCAGCAGCGTTTCGGAAGCGGGCGCGCCGGTGAAGCCATCCGGATATTCCTCCGCGATGAAGCCGGTGGTGATGTTGCCCGAACGGAAACGCTCATGCTGCATGAGCGCCGAGACGAAATCGATATTGTGGCCCGGCCCTTCAATCTCGAACTGGTCGAGCGCCGCGATCTGCTTGTCGATCGCTTCCAGACGGGTCGGCGCCCAGGTGATCAGCTTGGCGATCATCGGGTCGTAGAACATCGACACTTCGCCGCCTTCGACCACGCCGTCATCGACGCGCACGCCATCGCCGGTTTCGGGCGGATTGTAGCGGATCAGGCGGCCCGTTGAGGGCAGGAAGCCACGATAGGGATCTTCGGCATAGACGCGGTTCTCGATCGACCAGCCGTTGATCTTCACATCTTCTTGGGCGAAGCTCAGTTCCTCGCCATTGGCGACGCGGATCATCTGCTCGACCAGATCGAGGCCGGTGATCTCTTCGGTGACCGGATGCTCCACCTGCAAGCGGGTGTTCATTTCCAGGAAGTAGAAGCCGTCGCCGGTCTTGTCCGCGCCCGATACGATCAGTTCGACCGTGCCCGCACTGAAATAGCCGACCGCACGGGCCAGAGCGACGCACTGCTCACCCATCTTCTTACGCATTTCCGACGAAACGAAGGGCGACGGCGCTTCCTCGACCACCTTCTGGTGGCGGCGCTGGATCGAGCATTCACGCTCGTTCAGGTAAACGATATTCCCGTGCTGATCGCCCAATATCTGGATTTCGATATGGCGCGGGCTTTCGATAAACTTCTCGATGAAAACGCGGTCATCGCCGAAGCTGTTCAGCCCCTCGCGCTTGGTCGCCTCGAAGCCTTCGCGGACATCCTGTTCCGAATAAGCAAGGCGCATGCCCTTGCCGCCGCCGCCGGCCGACGCCTTCATCATCACCGGATAGCCGATCTCGTTTGAGATCTTCACGGCATGTTCGGTGTCCTCGATCACGCCGACATAGCCGGGGACGACATTGACGCCCGCCTCCATGGCAAGCTTCTTGGATTCGATCTTGTCGCCCATCGCCGCGATGGCATTGGCGGGCGGGCCGACGAAGATGATGCCCTCGGCGTCCAGCGCCTTGCGAAAGCTCTCGCGCTCCGACAGGAAGCCATAGCCCGGATGGACTGCATCAGCGCCTGTATCCTTGCAGGCCTGGATGATCTTCTCCGCGATAAGATAGGACTGAGCGGCGGGCGACGGGCCGATATGCACCGCTTCATCGGCCAGCAGCACGTGCGGCGCGCGGGCGTCGGCGTCTGAATAGACCGCCACGGTCTTGATGCCCATCTTCCGCGCCGTGCGGATGACGCGGCAAGCAATTTCGCCACGGTTCGCGATCAGGATCTTGGTGATTGCCATTATCTATCCTTGCCCCAGTCCTATTTTCGGCCGTGCGGGCCGAGCTAATTCAAAGCTCACCTCTTCCGTCATGCCGGACTTGATCCGGCATCCCGCTGCCTTCTCTCCACGCAGAGAAGAAGCGGGACCCCGGATCAAGTCCGGGGTGACGAGCAGGTGGGTGTGTCGGTTACTCAGCCGCTTCCAGATGCCCATGGGGCTGCGCCATCATCGGCGTCAGCCCGAGCTTCGCAAGCAGCGCGCTATCCTTGTCATCCCCGGCATTGGCTGCGGTGAGCAGCTTGTCGCCGGTGAAGATGCTGTTCGCGCCCGCCATGAAACAGAGCGCCTGACAGGCTTCGCTCATGCTCTCGCGGCCGGCGGACAACCTCACCATCGACTGCGGCATCACGATCCGAGCCACGGCGACCGTGCGAACGAACTCGACCTCATCGATCTTGGCGAGCGGCGTGTCCTTCAGCATGTCGCCAAGCACAGTACCGGCCACAGGCACCAGCGCGTTGATCGGCACGCTCTCCGGATGCGGCATGGTGCCAAGCGCATGGAGGAAGCCAATGCGGTCAGAGCGCGTCTCGCCCATCCCAACAATACCGCCGCAACAAACATTGATGCCCGCCGAACGCACATTTTCCAGCGTCTCGATCCGGTCCTCAAAGGTCCGGGTCGTGATGACGTTCGCGTAATTTTCCGGCGAGGTGTCGATATTGTGGTTATAGTAATCCAGCCCCGCATCCGCGAGCTGCTTCGCCTGATCCGACGACAACATCCCCAGCGTCATGCAGGTTTCCATGCCCATCTGGCGCACGCCCTTCACCATTTCGATGAGCTTGGGCATGTCCCGTTCCTTGGGATTGCGCCACGCCGCGCCCATGCAGAAACGGCCCGAACCATGATCCTTCGCCTGCGCCGCCGACTGTAGCACCGCCTGCACGTCCATCAGCTTGGTGGCCTTCAAGCCGCTTTCCGCTTCGGTCGACTGGCTGCAATAGCCGCAATCTTCCGGGCAACCGCCAGTCTTGATCGACAGCAGCGTCGAGAGCTGCACCTCATTGCGCGGAAAATTCGCGCGATGGATCGACTGCGCCTCGAACATCAGGTCGTTGAAGGGCAGATCGAACAGCGCGGCGATTTCGTCGCGGGTCCAGTCGATACGGGCAGCAGTCTCGGTCAAGCGGCTTCCTCCAGCCCCGCGGGGGGCATGTTGTGGCCGAGGAGGCGCAGCACATCGGCGGCGCATTCCACGACATTGGAGCCCGGTCCATAAATGCCCTGCACGCCCGCGTCACGGAGATAGTCATAATCCTGTGGCGGGATCACGCCACCTGCGATCACCTTGATGTCGTTGCGGCCCTTTTCGCGCAGCTGGCGGATGAGTTCGGGGATCAACGTCTTGTGCCCTGCGGCCAGCGACGAAGCGCCCACCACGTCCACGCCGCTATCCAGCGCCAGCACCACCGTTTCCTCCGGCGTCTGGAACAGCGGGCCGGACACGATGTCGAAGCCCATGTCCCCGAAAGCGGACGCGATCACGTTGGCGCCCCGGTCGTGGCCGTCCTGTCCCATCTTGGCGATGAGTAGTTTCGGTTTGCGACCGAGGCGCCGCTCGACGGCCTGCACGCCGTCAAGAACCTGTTTCCAGCGGCTATCCTGTGCATAAGGCTTGCCATAAACGCCCTTCACCGGCGTCGGCACGGTGCCGTAGCGATCGAAGCTGTCCTCCATCGCGGAGGAAATTTCGCCCAGCGTCGCACGCGCACGCGCCGCTTCCACCGCATGGGCGAGGAGATTGTTTTCGATCGACTGCGGACCGGCAGCCGCCTGACGCAGCGATTCCAGCGCGGCCTGGCACTTCGCCTCATCCCGCTCCGCCTTGACCCGGTTGATGCGAGTGATCTGCGCTTCGCGGACCTTGCTGTTGTCGACCTCCAGCGTTTCGAGCAGGTCCTCGTTCGCCAAACGATATTTGTTGACGCCGACGATGACATCCTCGCCCCGGTCGACCCGCGCCTGACGGGCAGCCGCCGCCGTCTCGATCATCGCCTTGGGCCATCCTGCCGCCACGGCCTTCGCCATGCCGCCTTCGGATTCCACGCGGTCGATGATCTCCTGCGCCGCATCGACCAGTTGCTGGGTCAGCGCCTCGACATAATAGCTGCCACCCAGCGGATCGATGACATTGCACATGCCCGTCTCTTCCTGGATGACGATCTGCGTGTTGCGCGCAATGCGGGCCGAAAAGTCGGTCGGCAGTGCAATCGCCTCGTCCAGCGCGTTGGTGTGCAGCGACTGCGTGCCGCCCAGCATCGCCGCCATCGCTTCGATGGTGGTGCGCATGACGTTGTTATACGGGTCCTGCTCGGTCAGCGAGACGCCCGATGTCTGGCAATGGGTGCGCAGCATCTTCGAACGCTCGTCCTGCGCGCCCAGCTTCGTCATGACACGATGCCACAGCACACGGGCGGCGCGCAGCTTTGCGATCTCCATGAAGAAGTTCATGCCGATGGCGAAGAAGAAGCTCAGACGCCCCGCGAACTTGTCGATGTCGAGGCCCGAGGCCACGCCGTAGCGCACATATTCCGCGCCGTCCGCGATGGTGAAGGCCAGTTCCTGGACCTGCGTCGCGCCCGCTTCCTGCATATGATAGCCGGAGATGGAGATGCTGTTGAACTTGGGCATCTCGCGCGAGGTGTAGCCGAAAATGTCGGAGATGATCCGCATCGACGGTTCGGGCGGGTAGATATAGGTGTTGCGGACCATGAACTCCTTCAGAATGTCGTTCTGAATGGTTCCGTCCAGCAGCTTGCGCTCGACGCCCTGTTCTTCACCAGCAACGATGAAGAAGGCGAGGATCGGGATCACCGCGCCATTCATGGTCATGGAAACCGACATCTTGTCGAGCGGAATGCCGTCGAACAGGATCTTCATGTCCTCGACGCTATCGATCGCCACACCGGCCTTGCCAACGTCGCCAACGACGCGCGGATGGTCGCTGTCATAGCCGCGATGGGTAGCGAGATCGAAGGCGACGCTGAGGCCCTTCTGCCCTGCGGCCAGGTTGCGGCGATAGAAGGCGTTGGATTCCTCGGCGGTGGAAAAGCCCGCATATTGCCGGACCGTCCAGGGACGCCCCGCATACATCGACGCGCGAACCCCGCGCGTGAACGGTGCAAAGCCCGGCAAGCCCGGTTCGACCGTCACATCCTCGGCAGTATAGAGCGGCTTGACGGTGATCCCTTCCGGGGTCTCCCAGTTCAAATCCTTGCCCTTCACTTCCTTGGCGGCGGCGGTCGCCCACTGATCCAGCGTCGGCTTGTCGGTCATCTGTCCCTACCCTTATTCCTCTCCCGCAGGCGGGAGAGGATACGCAGGCTTGGCGGCTTGCCGCCTAGCCGAAGTTGGAGCGGGCTGTCTCGCCCACCCCGCTGCGACTAGGGCCTGCTGCGCAGACCCAAGTCTCGCTGCCCTCCCGCTTGCGGGAGGGGTGAATTCAATGCGCCTCTTTCGGCGTCTCCATGATCTCCGTCAGAACCCCGTTCATATCCTTGGGGTGAACAAAGAAGATCAGCGTCCCATGCGCGCCGATACGCGGTTCGCCCAGCACCTTCTTGCCCAGCCCTTCAAACCAGGCCTTGGCCTCATGAATGTCGGGCACTTCATAGCACATGTGATGCTGCCCACCGGCCGGGTTCTTAGCGATAAAGCCGTGAATGGGCGAGTTCTCGCCCAGAGGCTCGATCAGTTCGATCTGGGTGCCTTCCGTGCCATTTTCGCCCGGCGTATCAACGAAGCACACCTTCACCCCCTGCGCGGGCAGGTCGAAGGGCTCGTGCGACAGCGTCGCGCCCATGACGTCGCGATAATAAGCGAGCGACGCTTCCAGCGAAGGCGTCGCCACGCCGATATGGTTCAAGCGACCGAGTTTCATCACATCTTCCCTACTTCGTCACCCCAGCGAAAGCTGGGGTCTCGTGAGGCACGAGATGCCAGCTTCCGCTGGCATGACGCTTATCTAATCAAAGCGGAATATTGTCGTGCTTCTTCCACGGATTCTCCAGGCTCTTGTTGCGCAGCTTGCGCAGCCCCAGAGCGATCCGCTTGCGGGTCGAATGCGGCTGGATCACCTCGTCGATGAAGCCCTTGCCCGCCGCCACGAACGGATTGGCGAAGCGGTCTTCATATTCCTTTGTCTTTTCCGCGATTTCTTCCGGCGTCTTGCCGCGGAAAATGATCTCGACTGCCCCCTTCGCGCCCATCACGGCGATTTCGGCGGTCGGCCATGCATAGTTCAGGTCGCCGCGCAGATGCTTGGACGACATAACGTCATAGGCGCCGCCATAGGCCTTGCGCGTGATGACGGTGATCTTCGGCACGGTCGCTTCGGCATAGGCGAACAGCAGCTTGGCGCCATGCTTGATGATGCCCGAATGTTCCTGCGCGGTGCCCGGCAGGAAGCCCGGCACATCGACGAAGGTCACGATCGGAATTTCGAACGCATCGCAGAAGCGGACGAAACGCCCCGCCTTCTTCGATGAATTGATGTCCAGAACGCCCGCCAACACCATCGGCTGGTTGGCGATGATCCCAACCGTCTTGCCTTCGATCCGTCCGAAACCGCAGAGAATGTTGCCCGCATGGGCAGGCTGAACCTCGAAAAAGTCGCCTTCGTCCACAACCTTGCGGATCAGCTCATGCATGTCATAGGGCTGGTTCGCATTGGCCGGGATCAGCGTGTCCAAGCTCTCTTCCATCCGGTCCCACGGATCAGCGCTCGGCCGCTCGGGCACCGGCTCCCTGTTCGATGCGGGCAGGAAGTCCACGAAATCGCGGGTCGCCAGCAGCGCCTCTATATCATTCTCGAAAGCCACGTCCGCCACGCCCGACTTGGTCGTGTGGGTCACCGCGCCGCCCAGTTCTTCCTGGGTCACGATCTCATTGGTGACGGTCTTCACCACATCGGGGCCGGTCACGAACATGAAGCTCGAATCCTTCACCATGAAGATGAAGTCGGTCATGGCAGGCGAATAGACCGCGCCGCCAGCGCACGGTCCCATGATCACGCTGATCTGCGGCACCACGCCGGACGCCAGCACGTTGCGCTGGAAGATTTCGGCATAGCCAGCGAGCGAAGCAACGCCTTCCTGAATGCGTGCGCCGCCGGAGTCGTTAAGGCCGATCACGGGCGCGCCGACCTTCAGCGCCATGTCCATGATCTTGCATATCTTCATCGCGTGCCGTTCGGACACCGCGCCGCCATAAACGGTAAAGTCCTGACTGAAGACGAAGACCAGGCGGCCGTTAATCGTGCCCGATCCAGTGACAACGCCATCGCCCGGGATATGCTGCTCGTTCATGCCGAAGTCGACGCAGTTATGCTCGACATACATGTCGACTTCTTCAAAGCTGTCTTCGTCCAGCAGGACTTGCAAACGCTCCCGTGCGGTCAGCTTGCCCTTGGCATGCTGCGCGTCGATACGGCGCTGGCCACCGCCGAGGCGCGCGGCCTCGCGCTTGGCTTCCAGCTGTTCGATAATGGCGAGCTTCGACATATAGAATATCTCTCCGGCAACGGGACGGTCGGCTTCATCTGTCCCCTTTCCCTGCTTTCGCATTTTTCGCAAATGCAAATTTGCCAATTTGCAAATCACGATTTCGCAAATTAAGAGCCGCGCATGGCAAGAGGCAATCGTATTTTCGCAGGTCCACGGCTGCGGCAGCTCCGCCTGGACCACCGGATGGACCAGGCCACTATGGCGCAGGCGTTGGGGATTTCCGTCTCTTATCTCAGCCAGCTGGAAAATGACGACCGCCCCCTGACCGCCAAGGTAAAGGCTGCCGTTGCCAGCGCCTTCCCCACTGATTGGGCCAGCTTCGACAGCCGCGAGGAAGAGCAGTTGCTCGGCGCCTTCACCTATGCGCTGGCCCATCCCGAGCTTCCCGGCCCTTTGATGGAGCCGGAAAGGATCGAGAAGCTGCACCTCCAATTTCCGGAGTTCGCAGCCCGCTACATCGACCTCTACAACGCCCATATGCGCGCGAATGAGCGCATCAACATGATCGAAGAAGCGATCGCCAACGATCATGAAGTGCAGGCACGCCTGCCCTGGGAAGCGGCGCGCGACTGGTTTCATGAGGCGGGCAATTATGTCCACGCGCTCGATTGCCTGGCGGAAGACATGGCCTCCAGCTTCACGGCCGGGCAAGTTCTGGACGAAGGCATGCTGGTGGAGGCTCTCGCCCGCCGCCACGGCATTGAAACGCTGATCGCCGACACGCCCGATTCCGCCCTGCGTGCCTACTCATCGAACGATCGCCGCCTGTTTGTTAACGCGGCTCTCCCAACGGAAAGCCGCAAGTTCATGCTGTCCCATCAGCTGATGATGCTGGAGGGGCAGGCCGTGATTGCCGACGTCGTGAACCGGGCTGCCTTGCCGGTGGAAGGCGCCGACCGCCTCCTCGCCATAGGGTTGGGCAATTATGCGGCGGGCGCCCTGCTGATGCCCTATGCCCAATTCCGGCAAGCCGCGCGGGAAGTCCGCCATGACATAGATCGCCTCAGCCGTCGCTTCGGCGTCAGTTTCGAGCAGGCCTGCCATCGCCTCTCAACCCTTCAGCGACCGGGGCTGCGCGGCATCCCCTTCTTCTTCTGCCGCGTCGACATGGCGGGTAACATCACCAAGCGGCACAGCGCCACCCGCCTGCAATTCGCCCGTTTCGGTGGCGCCTGCCCCTTGTGGAACGTACATGAAGCCGTCGCGATACCCGACCGCATCAATGTCCAGCTCGGCGAAACGCCGGACAGCGTGCGTTATGTGTCCATGGCCAAGGGTTTGGTAAAGCCTTCGGGCAGCTATTCGCGCACCCCGCGTCGCTACGCCGTTGTTTTGGGATGCGAAGTCGCCCATGCGGCGAACTTCGTCTATGCCGACGGGCTACAGTTGGAGATGGAGGGGGCAGCCACCCCCATCGGCATAACCTGCCGCCTCTGCCCGCGCCAAAGCTGCGACCAGCGCGCCTTCCCGCCCGCCGACCGGCCGATCCGGGTCGATCCAGACAACCGCCAGATTGTGCCTTACTGGATCGGCTGATCCGCCTCGCCAGCACCCAGCTTGCGAAAACTGGCCCTTTGCGGGCTTCTCCGGCTGCTTAAGATCGGACTTATGGACCACGGCCTTTTTCACGGCGCCGAATTGCGGGCAGACCTAATGCGCGATGGTTTTGCCCGCATCGCCGGACCTCAAATGCTGGCGATGCTGGAAGCCGATGAAGGATGCTGGACGCAATTCGCCGATAGCTGGAACGACCTTGGCCCTGATCTCTACATGGCGGACGGGGGACGTTATCGTCGGCGGCGGCATGCCGCATTTCGCTATGAGCGGGGACATTTTACGCGCAAGCCGCACCAGCCACATTTTCAGAGCCGCGACTATAACCCGCTGAACGGCGACGTGCAGCGCTGGTTCGACCCCGTCCATCAGGAGACGATCGACAATCCTGTCACGCAGGCGATCTTTGCTTTTTGCGCGGCAAACTTCGGAGCCGATAGCGCACGGGAGTGGCATGTCGAAATGCACCAGTTCCGTATCGAAACGCGCGAGGACCATATCGGCCGCCCGACGCCTGAGGGACTCCACCGCGACGGAGTGGACTGGGTCCTGGTGATGCTGATCGAGCGGCGCAATGTGGACGAAGGCGTGACCCGCATCGGCGCGCCCGATGGTACGGCGCTGGGAGAGTTCACCCTCGCCCGGCCGGGGGATACGGTGTTGATAGACGACCGCCGCATCCTGCACGGCGTCACCGAAATCCGTCCGATCGATCCACGGCAAGCCGCGTGGCGCGACGCGCTGGTCGTGACCTTCGCGGCGGCCCGCTGACCTATTTCAGCAGGACCAGTTCCTCGGCCATGCTGGGGTGGAGTGCCACGGTGTCGTCGAACTGCTGCTTGGTCAGTCCCGCTTTCACCGCCACCGCCGCAGCCTGTAGAATCTCCGGCGCATCCGGCCCGATCATGTGCAACCCGACCACGCGGTTTGTGGTCGCATCCACCACCATCTTGTACAGCGCGCGTTCGTCCCGGCCCGCAAGAACGTTCTTCATGGGGCGGAAGTCTGAAGTATAGACCTTCACCGTCCCCAGCTTGTTCTTCGCCTGGGCTTCGGTCAATCCTACGCCAGCCAGGGGCGGATGACTGAATACGGCGGACGGGACGCATTCATAATCCACGGTCCTGGGATTGTCGCCAAACACCGTGTCGGCGAAAGCATGACCTTCCCGGATGGCGACCGGCGTTAATTGCAGCCGGTTCGTGACGTCGCCGACCGCATAGATGCTCTCGCAACTCGTGCGGCTATATTCATCGACCTTGATCGCACCCTTGTCGTCCAGCTCCACGCCCGCATTTTCAAGGCCAAGCCCCTCGACATGCGGCTGGCGTCCCGTCGCAAACATCACCGTATCGCAGGGGATGGGATCGCCATTGCTGAAATGCATGCAAAGCGTGCCATCCTCATTTTTCTCGATCCGATCCATCTCCGCATTGAAGCGGAACTGGATGCCTTTCATCGTGGAAATCTGGAGCAGCCGATCGCGGATCTGCTCATCATAGCCGCGCAGCAGCGTCGATGATCGGTTGACGATGGTCACATGACTGCCAAGCTGATGGAATATGCCCGCAAATTCATTGGCGATATAGCCGCCGCCGACAATCACCATCCGCTTGGGCGCGTCCTCCAGATGGAAGGCCTCATTGGACGTGATGCCATGCTCCGCTCCTTCCATCTCCGGGATCGCGGGCCAGGCCCCCGTCGCGACAAGGATGTATCTGGCGCTGATTTCACGGCCGCTTGAGAGCTTCACCGAATGCGGCCCGATGATCGTGGCGCGTTCCGCGATCAACTCGACCTTATGGCTCTCCAGCGTGTTCCTGTAGAGCCCTTCCAACCGATCGACATCGGCCAGCACATTGTCGCGCAGGACTTTCCATTCGAAATCGCAGTCGGGGACATGCCAGCCAAAGCGCCGCGCATCCTTCAGATCCTCGGCGAAATGGGCACCGTAGATCAGGAGCTTCTTGGGCACGCAGCCCCGGATAACGCAGGTGCCGCCAACCCGATATTCCTCGGCGACGGCGACCTTCGCGCCATGCGCCGCTGCCACGCGCGACGCACGAACCCCTCCCGATCCCGCACCAATGACGAAAAGGTCGAAATCGTAGTCGGTCATGCTGCTCTCCGCTGGATGGAGGCCGGATATGGCGGCTATCCAGCGGAGTTACAATCATCTTGGGGTTTTACGCGCCACCCAGCGCCAGCTCGATCAGTGCCATGGTCGAGGGGTCGAAGCCCTTTGCCCCTTCCGCCTCGATCGACTTGGCCATTTCCTTGCCCAGTTCCACGCCGAATTGATCAAAGGGATTGATCCCCATCAGCACGGCGTTGGCAAAGGTACGATGCTCGTAAAAGGCTATCAGCGCGCCCAGCGCATCGGGCGTCACATCCTCCAGCAGGATGGTGGTGGACGGGCGGTTGCCAGGATAGGCGCGGGCGGGATCGGCCGCATTTTCCTTGCCCCGCATCAGCGCCGCTCCTTGCGCGAAGCAGTTGACCAGCAGCGCCCGGTGATGCGCCGGATCCAGAGCATGGCCAGGCTCGATCGAAGCGACGAATTCGACCGGCGCCACGACAGTCCCCTGATGCAGAAGCTGGAACACGGCATGCTGCGCGTCCGTGCCCACGCCACCCCATGTAATCGGCGCTGTCGGCCCATCGACAGGCTGGCCATCGCGCGTCACGCTCTTGCCGTTGCTCTCCATCTCCAGCTGCTGGAGATAGGATGGCAGCAGCCGCAGCCGCTCGTCATAGGCGAAAAGCGCGCGCGTCTGGCACCCCACGACACGCGCATAATATTGGTCCACAAAAGCCGCGATCAGGGGAGCGTTATGAGCAGGATCGGACAGCCGGAAATGCCGATCCATGGCCGCCGCGCCTTCCAGCAGGCTTTCAAACGCGTCCCAGCCAAGCGCCAGCGCAGCAGGGAAGCCGATGGACGACCAGAGCGAATAACGCCCACCCACCGTCTCGGAAAATGGCAGGATTCGCGTTTCATCCACGCCCCACTCGATCGCCTTGTCGGGATTGGCGGTCAGCGCAATCACCTTGCCATAGGGATCATCCACCCCGGCCTCGACAAGCCAGTTGATCGCGCTTGCGGCGTTGAGCATGGTTTCGGTGGTGGTGAAGGTTTTGGACGCAATGGCGATCAGTGTCGTTTCCGGATCGAAGCGCGCGATCGCCCGCTCCATAGCGATCCCGTCAACATTGGACACGATCGCCACGTCATAGCGGGCACCGTCGCCTCCCAGCGCGTCGATGATGAGGTCAGGTCCCAACGCCGACCCGCCGATACCGATGTGCAGGATGTGACGGATCGGGCCTAGCGCCTCCCCCTCGATCGCGTCGATCAGCGCGCGCATACGGGCATGCAGCATCTTTGCCCGCGAAACGCTTTCCGCATTGCCTTCGCCCCGTTCGGCGGGATGTTCGGCGGCGCGACCTTCGCTATTATTGATTGGCTCGCCCGCGAAAAAGGCGTCACGCCATTTGGCGAAGTCCTTTTCCTCGGCCAGCTTCAGAAAGCCGTCCAGCAGATCGCTGGTCAGATGCGTCTTGGACCAGTCGAAACGGATAGGCCCCTGGGTCAGCGTGAACTTGCTCAGCCGGTTCGGGTCCGCCGTGAAGATGGACTTCAATTCGGGCTGCGGGATGGCCGCAATGGCTTCCAGTGCAGGGCTGGACATGGAAGGGTAAATCCTCTTTTTTCCGTGGTTAGCGACGACGCCGCACCTGTCGATTCTCCCGTCTCTTACCCAAGCGTAACGGCCAATGCATCGCCCGCTATGCTTGACGGCGGGTTTACAACGCAGCAAAAGCCGCAACGGCCTGTTTTCAAGGCGGATCGAAGGACTAGACAATATAGCATGAGCGCAAAATCCGAAACGCGGGACTTCCTTTGGTTTCTCGCTAAGCTGGCGGTGTTCGTCTTTGTCCTGCGCAGCTTCATCGTCTCTCCGTTCAATATACCGTCTGAATCGATGCAGCCCCGCCTGTTGATCGGCGACTATCTGCTCGTTGCCAAATGGCCCTATGGCTATTCGCACTACTCGCTGCCTTTCAACTTGCCGCTGATCCCCGGCCGAATCCTGGCATCCACGCCCCAGCGCGGCGATGTGGTGGTTTTCAAGGCGCCGCCTACCCAGAAGATTGATTATATCAAGCGGGTGATCGGCCTGCCCGGCGACATGATTTCGGTACGCGGGGGCACGGTCTATCTGAACGGTCAGGCCATTCGGAAACAGAGGGTCGCCGACCTCGTCATCCCCGTCTCACCTAACATGGTCGATGCTGCAGCCAAGGAGGGCAGCCCTTCCCCCTGTTACCGCCCGAAGTTCGAGGAAGATGCAGCGAGCGGCGGGCGTCAGTGCCGTTATCCGCAATATCGTGAGACATTGCCCGGCGGCAAAAGCTACAATGTCCTCGACCTCGTCCCCGACGGCGCGGCCGACGACCGCGACACGGTGCTGGTGCCCGAGGGCCATCTGTTCATGATGGGCGACAATCGTGATCGCAGCGCAGACAGCCGCTTCCCGGCGGTCGAAGGCGGCGGCATCGGGCTGGTGCCCGAGGAAAATCTGGTTGGAAAGGCGATGATCTCCGTCTTCTCGACCGATGGCAGCGCCAATTGGTTGCTCCCCTGGACATGGTTCACCGCAGCCCGCTGGAACCGGATCGGGGAAGGCTTTTGACAAAGGCCGACACGTCTGGCTGGCTCGCCGGGCTGATCGGACGAGCGCCGAAGGACGAGGCGCCTTTCCGTCAGGCGCTTACCCATGGCAGCGCAAATGCCGTCAATTATGAACGGCTGGAATTTCTCGGTGATCGGGTGCTTGGCCTGATCGTTTCCGAATGGGTTTATGAGCGTTTCTCGGGAGAACCCGAAGGCAAGCTGTCGCGCCGCTTCAACGCGCTGGTGTCGGGTGAAACGTGCGCCGAAGTTGCGCGCGCGGCTGGCGTCCCCACGCATCTCATCCTCGGCAAACAAGCCCGCGACGACGGCGCGGCCGACAGCGATAATGTGCTGGGTGACGTCATGGAGGCCCTGATCGGCGCGCTTTATCTGGAAGCAGGCATTGACGATGCCCGCGGGCTGGTGCGTCGTCTCTGGGCCGACCGCGTGGACACGCAGGAAAGCGCGCCCAAACATCCCAAGTCCACCCTTCAGGAATGGGCCGCCGCCAATCGCCGCAAGCCCCCGGAATATGCGATGACCGACCGATCCGGGCCGCACCATGCGCTGCGCTTCACGGTCACGGTGAGTATCAAGGGCGCGGGCGAAGCGAGCGCAACGGGGGGAAGCAAGCAAGAGGCGGAGACGGCTGCGGCGAAGGCGTTGTTGGATAAGCTAAACGGCTGAACCCCGTCTTCCAACCTGCTACTTACCCCGTTCGCCATGAGCTTGTCGAAGGGCTTCACTTCCCTTCTTCGAGCCAACATGCCTTTCCACACCTACATGCTCCATTGCGGCGATCGCAGCTTTTACACCGGCCACACGGACCATCTGCAAACCCGGATCGCTCAGCATGAAGCCGGCGCGATCCCTGGCTACACGCAAAACCGTCGCCCGGTAAAACTGGTCTGGTCGCAGGAGTTCGGAACACGTATGGAGGCGCTAGCAGCCGAACGCCAAATCAAGGGCTGGAGCAGAGCCAAAAAGCTCGCTCTGATCCGAGAAGATTGGAGACTAATCTCCACATTGGCGCGCCCAAAATTAAAGTAGAGCCCTTCGACAAGCTCAGGGCGAACGGAGTTTTTGTTTGACGATTGATCCTGAATCCCAACGCTGCGGCGTCATCGCCATAGTCGGCGCCCCCAACGCTGGTAAATCCACGCTGGTCAACGCCCTGGTCGGCCAAAAGGTCGCGATCACCAGTCCCAAGGCGCAGACGACTCGAACCCGCGTCATGGGCGTCGCTATCGAAGACGACACGCAGATCGTCTTGGTCGACACACCCGGCATCTTCGCACCCAAGCGCCGCCTTGATCGCGCCATGGTTCAGGCCGCATGGGGCGGCGCGCAAGGCGCTGACCTGATCGCATTGATCGTCGATGGGAAGGCGGGCCTCGGTTCAAAGATGGAGCCGATCATCGAAGCGCTGATACATCGGCCCGAACGCAAATGGCTGATCCTCAACAAGGTCGATATCGCCATCAAGGAGAAGCTGCTGGTCCACACCCAGAAGCTTTACGAACGGATTGGCTTCGAAGAGACATTCTTCATCAGCGCAGGGACCGGCGACGGCCTGCCCGAGCTCAAGACCGCCTTCGCCAATGCCATGCCCGAAGGCCCCTGGCACTTCCCGGAAGATCAGGTCTCCGACGCAACCGATCGCATGCTGGCCGCCGAAATCACCCGCGAGCAGCTTTATCACCAGCTCCACGCCGAACTGCCTTACGCGGCCGCGGTCGATACGGAGCAGTATAAGGAACGCGAAGACGGCTCGGTCGAAATCCATCAGCAGATCCTTGTCGGCCGTTCCAGCCAGCGTGCCATCGTACTCGGCAAGGGCGGTCAGCGCCTCAAGGAAATCGGTTCAAAGGCTCGGGCCGAACTGGCGCAGCTGCTGGGCGTCAAGGTCCACCTCTACCTCCACGTCAAGGTGAAGGAAGATTGGGAAGACGACCGCTTCATCTACCGCGACATCGGGCTCGATTGGGTGGAGTAGTCTTAGAGCCACGTACTCCTGCCCGGGCAGGAGTACGCTGCTTATTCCGGTGGCGGATTACTCCGCCGCCGCCTTCTTCTTAGCCGGAGCCTTCTTCGCCGCTGGCTTTTTAGCCACAGCTTTCTTGGGCGCCGCCTTCTTCTTACCCTTCTTCGCGGGCGCCGCAGCCGCCCGCGCGTCGATCAACTGCGCCGCTTCCTCCAGCGTCAAGGCATCCTGCTCGATCGTCTTGGGCAAGGTCGCATTGGTCGTGCCGTCGGTGACATAAGGCCCATAACGCCCCGCCATCAACTTGATCTCGGCCTCGGTACGCGGATGCTTGCCCAGCACCTTCAAAGGCTCGCGCGACGCGCCACCGCGCCCGCCCTTGTTCGCCGCATCGGCTAGCTTGGCGACGGCGCTATTCATCCCCACCTCGAAAATTTCGGCGGTGGAAGACAGCCGACCATATTTGCCGTCATGCAGCAGATAAGGTCCAAAGCGTCCGATATTCGCTACGATCGGCTTGCCCGTTTCCGGATGCAGCCCGACCTCACGCGGCAGGCTCAATAGCTTCACCGCCCAATCCAGAGTCATCTCGCCATCGGGCAGGTCCTTGGGAATCGATCCGCGCTTGGCCTCCTTGCCCTCGCCCATTTCGATATAGGGACCAAAGCGCCCGGACTTGCGCACGATGTCCTGCCCGGTTTCGGGATGCTGCCCCAGCACCTCCGGCCCCTTGTCATCACCGCCATCACTGCCGCCCGGTTGCCCGAACTTGCGCGTAAATTTGCACTCCGGATAGTTGGAGCAGGCGATGAACGCGCCGAACCGGCCGCCACGCAATGCCAGCTGTCCGTCGCCACACATCGGGCAGGCACGCGGGTTGCTGCCGTCCGCCTTCGGCGGGAACAGCATCGGCTCCAGGAACTTATCCAGTTCAGCCGTGATGTCGGAAGGCTTCTGCTCCATGACCTCGGCGGTCTTGGGCTTGAAGTCGCGCCAGAAGGCCTCCAAAACGGCCTGCCATTGCGCCCGGCCGCCCGAAATTTCGTCCAGCTCATCCTCAAGGCCCGCCGTGAAGTCGTAGGACACATAGCGTTCGAAGAAGCGCTCAAGGAACGCTGTCACAAGCCGTCCACTTTCCTCGGCGAAGAAGCGGTTCTTCTCCACCCGCACATAGTCGCGGTCCTTGAGAACCTGCAGAGTCGAGGCATAGGTGGAAGGCCGCCCGATGCCCAACTCCTCCAGCTTCTTGACCAGCGACGCTTCCGAATAGCGCGGCGGCGGCTGGGTGAAGTGCTGCTCCGCCGTCACCTTCTTTTTGGCAGGCGCATCGCCCGCCACGAGACGCGGCAGCAGCTTGCTGTCGTCATCTTCGGCATCGTCGCGCCCCTCTTCGTAGAGCGCCAGGAAACCCGGAAAGATCACCACCTGACCTGTCGCTCGCAATGCATGCTGTCCCGTGCCATCGACCAGATCGATCACCGTCCGTTCCAGCCGCGCCGAAGCCATCTGGCTCGCCAGCGCGCGCTTGAAGATCAGGTCATACAGCCGCGCATGATCGCCCGATCCAACCTTGTCCCGCCCGAACTCCGTGGGACGAATGGCCTCGTGCGCTTCCTGCGCATTCTTGGCCTTGGTCTGATATTGGCGCGGTTTCTCGGGTAAATATCCGCCGTCATAACGCTCCGCGATCGCCTTGCGCGCGGCGGAAATGGCGCTGCCGTCCATCTGCACGCCGTCGGTACGCATATAGGTGATCGCGCCGTCCTCATACAGTTGCTGCGCGATCCGCATCGTATGGCTGGCGGAGAAGCCAAGCTTGCGCGCGGCCTCCTGCTGCAACGTCGAAGTCGTAAACGGCGCGGGGGGATTGCGCGAAACAGGCTTCGTCTCGACCTTCTCGACGGTGAAGCGCCCGGCCTCCACGTCCGCCTTCGCGGCCATGGCGTCGCCTTCCTTGCCGATGGTCAGCCGGTCGATCTTCTCGCCCTTCCAACGCACCAGACGCGCGGTAAAGCCCTGCCCGCCCTGCTCCATCTCGGCCGCGACCGACCAATATTCCTGAGCGACAAAGCTCTCAATCTCACGCTCACGTTCAACCACCAGACGCAGCGCCACCGACTGCACGCGTCCGGCGGATTTCGCCCCCGGCAGCTTACGCCACAATACCGGCGACAGCGTGAAGCCCACCAGATAGTCCAGCGCCCGCCGCGCCCGATAGGCGTCGATCAGATCTTCATCCAGCGCTCGCGGCTTCGCCATCGCGTCCAGCACTGCGGCCTTGGTGATCGCGTTGAAGGTCACCCGGTCCACGGTCGCAGGCAGCGCCTTCTTCGCGCGCAGCACTTCCTGCACATGCCAACTGATCGCTTCCCCTTCGCGATCAGGGTCAGTCGCGAGAATCAATCGGGTCGCCTTCTTGGCCTCATCTGTGATGGCCTTGAGCTGCTTGCCCTTGTCGCCATAATTCTCCCACTGCATGGCAAAGCCCGCGTCGGGGTCCACCGACCCGTCCTTCGGCGGCAAGTCGCGGATATGGCCATAGCTGGCGAGGACGTGGAAATCCCCACCCAGATATTTCTCGATGGTCTTCGCCTTGGCCGGCGATTCAACGATGACAAGCTGCATTAATGCCCCGGTTTTTGAGTTCTCTCACGTACACGCGCGAGTCTGGAAGGCGGTTGCCCCCCGCGTCAAGAGCGTCACGACAGGCTTACCTTGCCGCCCGCATGACGTTCCAGCCGCCCTGCCAATTCCAACTCCAGCAGCACGGTCTGAACAATGGCTGGGGAAAGGCTGGATAGACGAATGACTTCATCGACAGGCACCGGCGCATGACCCAGCAGACCCAGAACGACCTCCCGCTCCTGGCCCGCCACATCAGACGAGACCGGCGCGCCGCTAAAGTCGTGCCGCCCCTGCCGCACCATGCGCGCGTCGATGCCTCCAATTGCCTCGATCACATCCGCGCCATTCTGCACCAGCGTCGCGCCTTCGCGGATCAGGTGATTGCAACCCTGCGCACGTGGATCGGCTGGCGATCCCGGCACCGCCATAACCTCCCGCCCGGCCTCGACAGCCAGGCGCGCCGTGATGAGCGATCCCGATTTGGGCGCCGCTTCCACGACCACCGTCCCTGCGGCCAGTCCAGCAATGATGCGATTACGCGCTGGAAAGTGACGCGCGAGCGGCTGCGTACCGGGAGGATGCTCCGTAACCAGCAAACCCTCGCTCGCCACCTGCTCCTGCAAGTCGCCATTCTCCGGCGGAAACACGACATCGATGCCGCAGGCGATAACCGCGATCGTTCCGGTTCCCACCGACCCTTGATGCGCGGCCGTATCGATACCCCTCGCAAGGCCCGACACCACCACCGCGCCCTGCTGTCCCAATTCCTGCGCCAGCGTCCGCGCGAAACGGCAAGCGGCGGCAGAAGCATTTCGCGCACCCACCATGGCCACGCATTGCCGCCCCGCCAGTCCCACATCGCCGCGCACAATCAACGCAGGCGGCGAACCATCCATCTGCTCCAGCAAAAACGGATAATCCTGATCCCCCATCAGCAGGTAGCGCGCACCGAGCGCCCGGCTGCGGGCAATCTCCTGCTCGACGGCGCCTGCGTCCGCCACTGCCGCCTTCCCGCCGCCTCTTGCGGCAAGCTCCGGCACCGCCCGCAAAGCATCTCCCGCCTTTCCGAAGCGCGCCATCAACTGCCGGAAAGTAACCGGCCCGATGCGGGGCGAACGGATCAGGCGGAGGCGATCGAACCGCTCCTGCTCGCTCACTCTTTGGCAGCCCCGATCTTGGGTTCGGTCCCCTTCGCAAGCCGCGCGATATTGGCCCGGTGCCGCCACAACAGGATCAGCGTCATTGCCAGCGTGACGGGTATCAGGTCGATCCGGCCCATGAACCACATCGCGATCGGGGCGCTGATCCCGGCCGCCATGCCTCCGACTGAAGACCATTTCGTCCCGAACAGCGCCGCGAGCCATACAAGCGCAAAAACTATTCCCGCAGGCCAGTGCAGCGCGGTCACCACGCCCATCATCGTCGCTACGCCCTTGCCACCCGCAAAGCGCAGCCACACAGGATAGCAATGCCCGATAAAGGCCATCGCGCCCGCCATCGGTCCGCCATTGTCGATCAACGCCGCGCCGATCAGTACGGCCGCCGCGCCTTTCAGCAAGTCGAGCAACAAGGTCGCCGCCGCAAGCCCTTTGCGCCCCGTCCGCAACACATTGGTCGCGCCGATATTGCCCGACCCGATCTGCCGCAAATCTCCGGCACCTGTGATGCGCGTCAACAGGAGGCCAAAGGGTATGGAGCCCAGCAGATAGGATATCAGCAGGACGAATGCGGGAAGTAGCCAGGGAGGGTTCATGATCTCGCCGAAATGATTGCGGCGCGACCATAGCGTTGCCGCCGCGGGGGGCAAGCTTTGCATTGACGCACACGCCGACGGTTGCTCCGAAATATTGACAGCCTCATCCTCACCCGCGACATGTGCGCCATAATGAAGGTCGCTCCATCAGCCCCCCTGCTCTTCTTCGATTCCGGCGTTGGCGGGCTCTCCATCCTCGCGCCAGCACGCTCAGCGTTGCCCAACGCCCCTATCGTCTATGCCGCCGACAGCGCAGGCTTCCCCTATGGAACGAAGGGCGAGGCGGAGATCGCCGCCCGCGTGCCCGCCCTGCTCGGTCGCCTGGTCGAACGCTTCCGCCCCCGCCTCGCCGTGATCGCCTGCAACACCGCCTCGACCATCGCTCTGTCCGCTGTCCGCGCCGCGCTGGACATCCCCGTCGTCGGCACCGTCCCCGCGATCAAACCAGCCGCGCTTCTTTCCAAAAGTCGCGTATTCGGCGTGCTAGGCACCGATGCCACCGTGCGACAGCCCTATGTCGATCGCCTCACGGCCGAGTTCGGAGCAGACTGCACCGTCCTGCGTCACGGTTCTGCCGCCCTTGTCCAGCTGGCCGAAGCAAAGCTGCGCGGCGAGCCTTTGAACCCCGCTATCGCCCGCGACGCTCTTGCTGGTCTTCTCGATCAGCCCGGCGGCGACCTTATGGACACGGTGGTGCTCGCCTGCACGCACTTCCCGCTGGTGGAGGCGGAACTCGCGGCCGCCGCGCCCAGGCCCCTCACCTTCGTCCACGGCGGGGAGGGCATCGCGCGCCGCATCGCCTACCTGACCCAAGGACAGGGCTGGCCAGCCTCCCCCCCGTCCGGAAAAGCCGTGTTCACGCGCCTCGACAATAGCGTCGCGACGCTCGCCCCGGCGCTGGCTGACTTCGGCCTTACCCAGATGGAAGCGCTTTGAGGGGTGAGACCTTTGGTCCACTCCCAATTTCCTCTATCATCGTGATAGGTATTTCTCCCTAACGCTGCGAACGGTTATCGCTGGTAATGACGCGCGGCAGCAGGTAAACGCCCGCAAGAGGGGAATGCGGGCCACTAAGGGACTAGGGCGTTACGTGAACTACAAGCATATCTTCGCGCAGGCGATCGACCGGCTTCACAGCGAAGGCCGCTACCGCGTGTTCATCGATATTCTGCGGAACAAGGGTGCCTTCCCTAACGCCCGCTGCTTCCACGGCCATAATGGCCCGAAGCCCATCACCGTCTGGTGCTCCAACGACTATCTCGCCATGGGGCAACACCCCAAGGTCGTAGCCGCGATGGAAGAGGCGCTGCACGATGTGGGCGCAGGCTCCGGCGGCACCCGCAACATCGGCGGCAACACCCATTATCATGTCGATCTGGAGGCTGAACTGGCCGATCTGCATGGCAAGGAAGCGGCTCTGCTCTTCACGTCCGGCTATGTGTCGAACGAAGCGGCGCTCTCCACCCTCGCCAAGCTGCTGCCCGGTTGCATCGTGTTTTCCGACGAGCTGAACCACGCGTCGATGATCGCGGGCATCCGCAATTCCGGCTGTGAAAAGCGCGTCTTCCGCCACAATGACGTCGATCATTTGCGCGAGCTGCTCGCCGCAGAAGATCCCGACGCTCCCAAGCTGATCGCGTTTGAAAGCGTCTATTCGATGGATGGCGACGTCGCCCCCATCGCCGAAATCTGCGACCTGGCCGACGAGTTCAACGCGCTCACCTATCTGGACGAAGTGCATGCGGTCGGCATGTATGGCGCGCGTGGCGGCGGCATTTCCGAACGTGACGATGTCGCGCATCGCCTGACGATCATCGAAGGCACGCTGGGCAAGGCTTTCGGCGTCATGGGCGGCTATATCACGGCCGATCAGATGATCGTCGATGTGATCCGCAGCTACGCACCGGGTTTCATCTTCACGACATCGCTCTCGCCCGTCCTTGTTGCGGGCGTCCTCGCGAGCGTCCGCCACCTCAAGCAGTCGAACGAAGAGCGCGAAGGCCAGCAGGTCGCCGCTGCTACGCTCAAACGCTTGATGGCGGAATCGGGCTTGCCGGTCATGCCGTCCGTCACCCACATCGTCCCGCTGATGGTCGGCGACCCAGTCAAGGCCAAGCGGATCAGCGACATCCTGCTCGCCGAATATGGCGCCTATGTTCAGCCCATCAACTACCCCACCGTCCCGCGCGGCACCGAACGCCTGCGCTTCACGCCCGGCCCCGCGCATACGGTGGAAATGATGCAGGACCTGGTTCAGGCGCTCGTCGAAATCTGGGATCGGCTGGAGCTGGAACTCAAGAAGGCCGCCTAGCCGGACCTCTTGCGGAACAATAGGGGCATTTCCCATCTTCTTGGATGGATATGCCCCATTGGATCGAACCGCACCCCACCGGAATATACGTCCGCCCCGCTGACGCCTGGATCGATCCATCCCAGCCAGCCGAACGCGCGCTCGTCACCCACGGTCATGCTGATCACGCGCGCGGCGGCCACGGCCATGTCTGGGCGACGCAAGAAACCCTCGCCATCATGGCGCTGCGCTACGGCACGGCGAGCGGGACGCCCGTCGGCTACGGCGAGCAGATTCGCATGGGCGGGGTGGACATCTCCTACATTCCCGCAGGCCACGTACTCGGCTCGGCGCAAATCCTGCTTGAACATGCGGGGGAGAGGGTGGTCGTCACCGGGGATTACAAACGCCGCCCCGACCCCACCTGCAAACCGTTCGAACCAGTCCCCTGCGACATCTTCGTAACCGAAGCGACCTTCGGCCTCCCCGTCTTCCGCCACCCTGACACAGGCAGCGAAGTCGACCGCCTGCTCGCCGCCCTCCACGCCCATCCCGACCGCTGCGTCCTCGTCGGCGCCTATGCACTTGGCAAAGCCCAACGCCTGATCTGGGAAGTCCGCGCGCGCGGCCATCATGACCCCATCTACATCCACGGCGCGATGGAGCGCATGTGCGCGCTCTATCAGGATTTCGGCATCGACCTTGGCGAACTCCGCCCCGCGACGGGCATCCCAGCAAAGGAGATGCGAGGCCACCTCATCGTCTCGCCCCCTTCCGCCCTCAACGACCGCTGGAGCCGCCGCCTGCCCGATCCCATCACCGCCATGGCGTCAGGCTGGATGCGCGTCCGCCAGCGCGCCCGGCAGAAGAATGTCGAACTCCCTCTCGTCATATCCGACCATGCCGACTGGGATGAACTGACCAGCACCATCCGCGAAGTCGCCCCCACCGAAACCTGGATCACCCACGGCCGCGAAGAAGCTCTGCTCCACTGGTGCATGACCCACCAGATGCGCGCCCGCGCCCTCGAACTGGTCGGCCGCGAAGATGAGGATGAGGGTTGATGATCACCAAACGCCCTCTATCCCCGTTCGCCCTGAGCCTGTCGAAGGGCTTATCTTTCTTGAAGGGAAGTAAAGGGCTTCGACATTCGAACGAGATAAGCGGCTCATTCGGACAGCCCGAACGGACGAGAGGTTTCATTCTGTGAGACAATTCTCCCAACTCCTCGACGGCCTCGTCTACACCCGCTCCCGCAACGGCAAGCTGGACCTCATCGCCCGCTACATGCGCGAAGCCCCTGACCCCGATCGAGGCTGGGCGCTCGCCGCCCTAACCGGCAATCTCGGCATAAAAGCCGTCAAAGCCTCAGCCATCGGCGAAATGATACGCGCCCGCACCGACCCGGTCCTCTACGAAATGAGCCGCGATTATGTCGGAGATCTCGCCGAAACCGTCGCCCTCCTCTGGCCCAAGCCCGAAAACCAGCCCGCGGAAATGGACGACGCCACCCTCACCCTCTCCGCCATAGTCGATCGCCTCCACAACGTCAGCCGCGCCGCCGCCCCCGATACACTCGCGCAAATGATGGACCACCTGGACGCCTCCGGCCGCTTCGCCCTCCTGAAACTCGCCACCGGAGGCCTGCGGGTCGGCATCTCCGCCCGCCTCGCCAAGACCGGCTTCGCCCAAGCCTTCAACCTCGATGTCGATGATGTGGAGGAATGCTGGCACGCCCTCTCCCCGCCCTACACCGCCCTGTTCGACTGGGCCGAGGGCAGGTCCGGTCGCCCCGACCCCGCAGGCACGCCCTTCTTCCGCCCCTTCATGCTCGCCCACCCGCTCGAAGCCGACAGCGTGGACCTGACCCACTATGCCGCCGAATGGAAATGGGACGGCATCCGCATCCAGATCGTCGGCACGGGCGAGCAGACCCGCCTCTACAGCCGCGCCGGAGACGACATCAGCGGCAGCTTCCCCGAAATCGCGCAAGCCTTCACCGCCCACGCAGTCCTCGACGGCGAACTCCTCGTCAAAGGCGAATTTCAGGGCGGAGAAGCGGCGAGCTTCAACGCCCTCCAGCAACGCCTCGGCCGAAAAGCGGTGACGGCCAAGATGATGGCCGACTACCCCGCCTTCGTCCGCCTCTACGACATCCTCCTCCACGCCGACGAAGACCTCCGCCCCCTCCCTTGGGCCGAGCGCCGCCCCCGCCTCGAAACCATCGTCCCGATGTTAAACCCCGACCGCTTCGACATCTCTGCCCTGATCGAAGCCCCCGACTTCGAAACCCTTGGCCAGATCCGTGCAGGCGCCCGCGACGCCGCCATCGAAGGCGTGATGCTAAAGCGGCGCGACAGCCCCTATGTCGCCGGACGCAAGGCCGCGCTCTGGTATAAATGGAAACGGGATCCCCTGACCGCAGACTGCGTGATGATGTACGCCCAACGCGGCCACGGCAAACGCTCGTCCTTCTATTCCGACTATACTTTCGGCTGCTGGACCGAGGAAGGCGAACTGCTCCCGGTCGGCAAGGCCTATAGCGGCTTCACCGACGAGGAACTGAAGTGGCTAGACCGCTTCGTGCGCACGAACACGGTCAACCGCTTCGGCCCCGTGCGCGAGGTGGAAAAGTCACTGGTGCTGGAAGTCGCCTTCGACAGCATCCACGACAGCAAGCGACATAAGTCCGGCTTGGCGATGCGCTTCCCGAGGATTGCCCGGATCAGACGAGACAAGCCTGCGGCGGAAGCGGATACGGTCGAAGGCTTGAGAAGACTGGTAAGTTAATCCGTCAGTATGTGTCCCTCACCCGAACATATACTTGTCCTCTGGAAGCGAACCCCTCTGGCGAACGACCGGTATAGGTAAAAGAGCTAAGACCGATAAAACTGCCAACTCGCGAGACTGTTACGACACCCTGCGCTGACAATGACACAGCTATTTCGCTAGGATTGTCATTGATGACAGACGTTATTACTCCTGATGGCATGCCTGAAAACAGAACATAGTCATTGCAGAAGAGCGCCCGCATCGAACTACAGTCATTTGGTGCAGTATATGAGTAGGGCACGACGCTAAATGGGTTCAGTTCTCTATAATCCGTTATACCTACATAGTCGGTCATAGCAGGGACTGATGCTGAAGCGAATGTTTGCACTGCCGTTTGAATGTCTACTTCTGTGATCGAACTGATCCGCGCGGTCGCCGGGTTGGGCCATTGCGCTAGTAGAATGGCGATTTCCGGAAGAACATAAAATCGATAGGCGTATGCCCATGCTTTGATGGATGTATCATCACTAAGCCTTTCCGGCATTGCGGAAAAATATTTTTGAAGCAAGTCCGCCGCAGCCTCCAGGCGTCCTGGAGGTGAAGACACCGCATTGCGACTTTTATTCAAAGCCGCCAAGATGACGGATTTTTCCGTCAAGCGAGCGTCCCCAGTTTCATTTATAATCTGGGCCAGATAGTTCGCTACTTCCTGCACGGAAACGCTTGCATCTATCGAATCGCCGTTCGTATCCTTGGTGAGAACGCCCAACGCCAATATCTGCATGTTGATGGTGGTAATGCGCGCGGCATCTTCGCTCACCATCGAACTACTGCTGTTGCGACCCTCAACAGGATTGAAGGTGAGCAAATTCGTCTCACTCCTCAGCGCCATAGGACCAGTCGAAAGGCCTAATGCATTTCGCACGGTTGCTTGATTTCCATGAGCGTCAATCACCGTACTGAGAGGCGAGATCACCGACGCCCCCACTGGTGCCCTCAACCGTGAAAACGCAAAGCCCATAGTTGAGTCAACACCCAAGGCCTGCATACGATAAAGTGGAGAAGCCGGGATGGTTCCACTAATCCAGGACGGCTTTGCGACGGTGACGGCCGTACCGAAAGTTCCGGTCATTGAAGTGGGAGTGTTGCCGTCCGAGCCGTCACCAAACTGACCATTGCCATTAGCGTCGATCAACACTGTCGATAGAAGTGGGCCGACTGCTACCACCGAAAAGGTTGTGGGCGTCGGTGTCGGGGCAGGCGTTGATGGTGCCGGAGGAGCAGATTCCTCGCCGGATCCGCCTCCGCAACCAGATGTCATTGCTATAATCGAAATAGCCAAAAGGCTATGTTTGAGATATTTAGACTTCATGCCTGCCCCCTGAATGAGTTCCGGAGCTAATCGGAGCTGAGCCAGACGGCAATGACAAATGTTGTCTTTTTAAACAGGGCATTAGCCGAGAGCCGCAAAGCTCTCGCTGTTGGATAGCATAAAGGAGTCCTCCCATGCCCTACACCGGAAGCTGCCACTGCGGCGCAGTCACCTTCACCGTAGCCGCCGACGCGCCCACCGAAGCCATGTCCTGCAACTGCTCCCATTGCAGCCGCAAGGGCTTCCTCCTCACCTTCATTCCCGCCGACCAGTTCACCCTCGACAGTGGCGAGGACAAGCTGACCGACTATCAATTCTACAAGCACAAGATCACGCACCGCTTCTGCAATATCTGCGGCACGCAGTCCTTCGCTGAGGGCAATTCCCCCGACGGCCCGACCCGCGCCATCAACCTGCGCTGCGTGCCCTCGGTCGATATCGACGCGCTCAAGATCAAGAAGGTCGACGGCGCCAGCTTCTAGGACGGCACCGCGCGCACCGCATTTTTGCTCGCGCGGAGGCGCACGAAGGGACGGCCTAAGCCTTCTTCCTGCTCCGCGGCGGCTTCGCCTCATTCAGCGCAACCGCCGCAAGCACCAGCGCCTTGAACGCCTCCGCATCGATATCCTCACCCTCGCGGATATCGATCGCGCGCCTGACATTGCCCTCAAGAACTCGCGTTGAACAGCCCCGCCGGGTCATCCAGCGAAGCCCCCTTGGCAAAGGTCAGCTTCACCACCGCCTTGTAAGTCTCGCCCGTGCAGATGATCCCGGAATGGCTCCAGGTCGGAACGCCGCGCCATTTCCATTCCTCGACAACTGCCGGATCAGCCTCCCTGATCAGCCCCCGGACCCGCGCCAGCATCGCGCCCCGCCAATCGCCAAGTTCCGCGATCCGCGCATCGATTAGTGCGGAAGCCTGCTGCTCATCGCTCATCCGTTCGGCCCATCCCTCGATGAAGGTTCCTGCTTCTGCCAGACTGACTTTGCGCTGTCACGCGTAGCCCCTATATGAGCGCTTTCGCGCAAAGGGCGCGCTTCACCTATGGAGCAGTGGAATTGAGCAAGGTTCTGGTCATTGGCGCAGGCGGCGTCGGGTCTGTCGCGGTTCACAAGATGGCGATGAACCCTGACATTTTCAGCCATATCACGCTCGCCAGCCGCCGCATCGTCAGCTGCGAGAAGGTAGCCGAATCGGTGAAGGCGCGCACCGGCGTCACCATCGACGTGGCGCAGGTTGACGCCGACAATGTCGCGGAAACCATCGCCCTGATCGAAAAGGTCCAGCCCAAGCTCGTCGTCAATCTGGCCCTGCCCTATCAGGACCTGGCGATCATGGACGCCTGCCTCGCGACCAAGACCGATTATCTCGACACCGCCAATTACGAACCGCGCGACACGCCCAAGTTCGAATATAGCTGGCAGTGGGCCTATCAGGACCGTTTCAAGGAAGCGGGCATCATGGCGCTGCTGGGTTCGGGCTTCGACCCCGGCGTCACCAGCGTTTTCGCGTCCTACATCAAAAAGCATCTGCTCGACTGGATCGACACGCTCGACATTCTGGACTGCAATGGCGGCGACCACGGCCAGCATTTCGCCACCAACTTCAACCCGGAAATCAACATCCGCGAAGTGACCGCGCCCTCGCGCCACTGGGAAGGCGGCAAGTGGGTCGAAGGCCCTGCGCTGAAGCACAAGCAGGCGTTCAACTTCGATCAGGTCGGTGAGAAGAACATGTACCTCATGTATCATGAGGAACTGGAATCGCTCGCGAAATTCTACCCGGAAATCAAACGCATCCGCTTCTGGATGACCTTCGGCGACGCCTATCTCAAGCATCTTGAAGTGCTCCAGAATGTCGGCATGACCCGCATCGACCCGGTGATCTACAACGGGCAGGAAATTGTCCCGCTCCAGTTCCTCAAAGCCGTCCTCCCCGAGCCGTCGAGCCTCGGTTCCACGACCAAAGGCAAGACCAACATCGGCGACATCGCGACCGGCATGAAGGACGGCAAGCAAAAGACCGTCTATGTCCTCAACGTCTGCGACCATGAGGACGCCTATGCCGAAACCGGCAATCAGGCGGTCAGCTACACCACCGGCGTCCCGGCGATGATCGGCGCTGCTATGATGCTGACCGGCGCATGGAAGGGTGAAGGCGTGTTCAACATCGAACAGTTCGATCCCGACCCCTTCATGGACATGCTGAACAAGCACGGCCTGCCCTGGCAGGTGAAGGAACTGGACAAGCCGCTGGACTTTTGACGGTCCCGTAAGGGATCGTCACCCCGGACTTGATCCGGGGTCTCGTGCCGTCACGCCGTGCCCGACCACCTGAGATCCCAGCCTGCGCTGGGATGACGGAGTATTGAACATGGAAACCAAAGCCGGCGACCCCGCCGCCTTCGCGCATTTCGACCTGCACCGCGTCCCCTCACCCGCCTTTGTGGTGGATGAGGCCGCGATCCGCCGCAACCTGTCCATCCTGCGCGACATAGGCGATCGCGCGGGCATCAAGGTGCTGGGCGCGCTCAAGGCCTTCTCCATGTGGTCCCTCGGCCCCGTAGTCGCCGAATATCTCGACGGCGTCTGCGCGTCCGGTATCTACGAAGCCCGCCTCGGCCGCGAAGAATATGGCGGCGAGGTCGCGACCTACTGCGCCGCCTATAAGCCGGACGATCTGGCGGCGATCCTCAAAATCTCCGACCACGTCATCTTCAACAGCCCCGGCCAGATCGCGCGGCTCAAACCCGTCGTCGACGATGCCAGAATGAACGGTGTGAACTTCGACATCGGTTTGCGCATAAATCCCCTCCACGCGGAGGGAGAAGTCCCCAAATATGACCCCTCGCAGCCCCACAGTCGCCTCGGTTTTCCGATCGACCAGCTACGTCCGGAGCATCTCGAAGGCGTCGATGGCCTCCATGTCCACAATCTCTGCGAGCAGGATTTCCTGCCCCTCAAACGCACATGGGCAGCCATCGAATCGCGCGTCATGCCGCATGTCGATGGCCTCAAATGGCTGAATTTTGGCGGTGGCCATCATGTCACCCGCGCCGACTATCAGATCGACGATCTGATCGCCTTCCTTCAGCGGATCAAAGCGCAGACCGGACTTGAACTCTATATCGAACCTGGCGAGGCAATGGCCCTCGATGCCGGAATCCTGATCGGCGAAATCCTGGACGTCATCGACAATGGGATGCCCGTCGCCATCACCGACATTTCAGCCACCTGCCACATGCCTGACGTCATAGAGGCGCCCTACCGCCCCGCCATGCTGCATGAAGAGGCGGACGGTCCCGCCACGCGATTCGGCGGCCCTTCCTGCCTGGCTGGCGACATCATCGGCGACTATCGAGTCCCCGGCGGCGCGACTCCGGGACGGCGCATCGCCTTCCTCGACCAAGCCCACTACTCGATGGTAAAGACCAACACCTTCAACGGTGTACCGCTCCCGTCTATCTGGCTGTGGAACTCGCAAACCGACGAACTCAAGCAAATCCGCCAGTTTTCATACGAGGATTTTAAGTCCCGTCTCTCCTGACGCACGCTTCATGCCCGCCCGCGCAACAAAATTTACGCATGCGCTTTACAGGGGGGACCCCTACGCATATATCGCCGTTCCGCTGCCCCATGGGACTTCCACCGCAAGGCAGCTTTTAATGCCCTGAACTACACTGGAGGTCCCTTGAGTTGCACAAGCACCATAGCGCGCTGGGGGTAGCGACCGCCCTCAAACCGGCAGCACCGGTAACGCTGATCCGCCCGCAGGCTGCGGCCCGCGCCGCCCGATTCTTCGCTGAGAAGTTTCCGGGGCGCTCGCTCTATGCTGTAAAGGCCAATCCCTCGCCGGACCTGCTCCGGACTTTGTGGGACAGCGGAATCACGCATTATGACGTTGCGTCCATCGCCGAGGTTCGCCTCGTCGCGGAAACGCTGCCGCAAGCAAAGCTGTGCTTCATGCACCCCGTCAAGGCTGAAGAAGCCATTGCGGAGGCGTATCACGTCCATGGCGTGCGCACCTTCTCGCTCGACACGATCGACGAGCTGGAAAAGATTGTGCGTGCCACCGACGACGCCACGGACCTTGAACTCTGCGTTCGCCTGCGCGTCTCGTCCGAACATTCGGAACTGAGCCTCGCGTCCAAGTTCGGCGCGGAACTCGGCGAAACCCGCGAACTGCTGATGGCCACCCGTCAAGCTGCTGATGCGCTCGGCATCTGCTTCCATGTGGGTAGTCAGGCGATGAGCCCGCAAGCCTATAGCGACGCGATCGAACGCGTCCGCGCGGCGATCGTCGATGCGGCGGTTACGGTCGACATCATCGACGTAGGTGGCGGTTTTCCGTCCGTTTATCCGGGCATGGAACCGCCTGCGCTGGAAGCTTATTTCGACGCTATCTATCGCGGCTTTGAGAGCCTGCCGATCAGCTATTCCGCCGAACTGTGGTGCGAGCCTGGCCGCGCGCTTTCGGCCGAATATAGCTCCATCATCGTGCGGGTAGAGCGTCGTCGCGGCACCGAACTCTACATCAACGACGGTGCCTACGGCGCGCTGTTCGACGCCGCACATATCGGCTGGCGTTTCCCAGTCGCCCTGCTGCGCGAGGATGAGAGCGAGGCGGATCTAAACGGCTTCTCCTTCTACGGCCCGACATGCGACGACATGGATCACATGGTGGGTCCGTTCATGCTGCCCGACGATGTGGCTGCGGGCGACTATATCGAGATCGGCATGCTCGGCGCATATGGCGCGGCGATGCGCACCGGGTTCAACGGCTTCACATCAGAAGCGGTCATTGAGGTGGAGGACGAGCCTATGGCCAGCCTCTACGCCGATCCGGTTCCGGCACGCCGTCGCGCAACTGTCATCAAGCTGGGCTAAAAGGCTCAAGCTCCCCTTTGGAGAGGGTGCCTGTCCCTCGCCGCAAATATGTGGCGAGGGATTTTCTTTAAGGTCGGCGAAAGACCGCCGCCAGTTCGACATGGGTCGACCATCGGAACTGGCCGACCGGCTTCACCTTGTCCAAAACATATCCGCTCGCCACAAGATGCGCCGCATCGCGGGCAAAGCTTGCCGGGTTGCACGAAACATAGGCGATCACCGGCACTGTTGACGCCGCCAACTGCATCACCTGCTCCCGCGCGCCCGCCCGGGGCGGATCGATCACCACCGCTGCAAACCTGTTCAATTCTTCAGGAAGCAGCGGACGCCTGAACAGATCGCGATGGTCGGCAACCATGCGCCGTTGAGCGCGATTGGCCGCCAGTTTGAGCGACAGCACCAGATCGCGCGCGCCCTCGGCCGCATATACCGGACGCTCCTTACCGACCCCCAGCGCGAATGTGCCAAGCCCACTAAAAAGGTCGGCAACCGCACCGCCTGCAGGCAGAGCCTCTCTCACGACCTCCAGCAAAGCAGCTTCCCCATCCGGCGTGGCCTGAAGAAAGGCGAAGGGAGGGAAGGCTACGGCAACGCCACCAAATGTCATCGTGCCCGGCTCAGGCTCCCAGCGCGTTTGCGGGCCATCGCCTTCATCGATCGTCAATCGCGCCAAGCTGTGAACAGCAGCAAAGTCACGCAACGCCTCGTCCGCCGCCAAGCCCGAAACCTGAACATTCTCCAGAAGCAGGTCCACGCCCTGATCGATGAGGGACATGCGAACATGCGCGGCCCGCCTATCCGGCAAGATCAGGGGCAGCAACGCTCTCAGCGGCTCGATCAGGGCAAAAAGCCGGGGTTCCAATATCTCGCACATCGCAAGATCGATCAGCTTGTGACTACCCGATTCAGCAAAACCGATGGCGATCCGCCGCCCCTCCCGAACGGCCCGTAAGGATGTCCGGCGCCGTGTTCTGGGCGGCGACAAATGAGGCGGCAGCAATGACTCAGCCGCCAGCGGCAGGCCCTGCCCCATCAAGGCGCCGGTCACGCGCCCCGTGACGAACTCAGCGAGGCTTTGTTCATCGACATGCTGCAGTTCGCACCCACCACAGGCGGGGAAATGAATACAGGGCGCTTCAACATGATGGGGACCAGTTGAAAGACTGCCATCGGCCGCCAGCCTGTCTCCCGGCGCTGCAAGCGGCACGTGCCTCCCATCGGCGGTTACGCCATCGCCCTTTGCGGCGATGCGAATTACAAGATCATTGTCGATGTCGGTCACAGGCGGGAGGCGATAGCCGCTGGCAACCGGGTGATCAAATCATCCGCAACAAACGCCGCTCCTGCACGTCTCGCTGCCTCGCCATGAAGCCACACGGCTTCGCTCGCCGCGCGAAACGGGTCTCCCCCAACCGCCAGCCGTCCAGCCGCCAGGCCCGCCAGAACATCCCCCGTCCCGGCGGTCGATAGCCAGGACGACGCGCCGGTTGCTACAGCAACGCGGCCATCGGGTGCCGCGATAATGCTATCCGATCCTTTGAGGATCACTATCGCCCCCGTTCGCTGGGCTGCTTCAACCGAACGATCAATCTTGCTACCGGACAGATCGCCAAACAGCCTCACGAACTCCCCCTCATGTGGGGTCAGGATCGACGAAGGCGGAACTGGCCCTACCTGCCCCGTTGCCAATAATGTTAGCGCGTCAGCGTCGAGCACCAGTGGATGACCGCATTGCAGCACTGCCTTCAAACGATCGGCTGCATGCTCATCATTGCCCAAGCCAGGCCCGACCAGCACCGCCGCAAACCTCTCGTCCTGAAGTTGCGCATCTACCTGATCAGGCTCGTCAGCCCGCAACATCACGATAGCGTCCGCAGTCGAAGAACCTGTGTCCACGACCAGATGTCGCACCATGCCTGCGCCGGAGCGCGCCGCAGCCTCGGCAGCAAGTCGCCCTGCCCCCGCCATGCTGCCGCCCACTATGGCGACCAGTCCACGGCTATATTTATGATCTGTTGCTCCCGGCGCTGTCAGGCGAGGCGGAGCAAGCCTATGAACGGCTCCGTCATCTCCCACGCCAATGTCCGCACAAGTCAGCCGCTTGAACGTACCGGCCGCAGGATGCAGCACATTAGCAGGCTTGAGCGCCCCCAGCGCAATGCAAACGTCGAATTGCGGCACCGGGGACAGCAGTGCCCCACTGTTCGTATCGACCCCGCTCGGCAGATCGATGGTGTAGCTGAGACCGGCTCGCTCCGTGAGGCTGTTCAGCCGTTCGGCAACAACCGTATCCAGCCCACGCGAAAGCCCCGTGCCGAATAGAGCATCGACCATTTGGGTTGCCGAACCCGCGTCATTGAGGGACTCGATCGGCCCATTCCATGCTGCCCGTGCACGGCGGCTCGAATCCGTGCGGCTTTCCCCCAACGCGGCGACACGGACGGGCACACCCCGCGCCCGCAGCAAACGGGCAATGACAAAGCCATCGCCGCCATTATTGCCTGGACCGCACAGCACCAGAAGGTCCCGCCGACCGCCCGCGCGCCAGATGACCTCTGCCGCCGCAGCCCCCGCGCGCTCCATGAGTTCATATTGTGGGATACCACTCGCGAACACGGCCTGTTCGGCTTGCCGCATCTGGGCGGCGGTCAGGATAGCCGTCCCCGTCATGGCACAGCCGCCGGAGGTATAGTCGCGGGCAGCCGATAATGATCCTCACCCGCGCTTACTTCGATAACAGCGTCGCTAATTACGGCGATCTTCGCGGGCTCGGCACCATCAGCCGATGCCAGACCCCGCCTGTCGTCCAGAATATGAAAACGGCGGAACCCACCATCCGGGTGGCGGATAATTAGAAGCTCTCCGTCCTGCTCGACCGCGCAAATGCGCGCCCATTTGGCGTCGGCACCGATCGCGCAGTCCGCAAGAGCCCTCTTTTCCGATGCAGAGTTCGCAAAGGGGCTCTGCGCCCCTTCGCCCTGATCACAGCCTGCCAGAGCGAGGCACAGGAGCCCCGCCCCGGCGATCTGTTCAGATATCCGCATAGACATGGGTTTCGGTCTTCGCTCCGGGATGCGTCACTGCCCCCTTGTAAGCCGGTCCCACATTCTGTGCATAGCGCCAGAGCGCGCCTGACTGATAATCATTCTGGCGAGGCTTCCAGTTCTTTTGCCGCTCGGCCAGCACGGACTCGGAAACCTTCAGGTCGATCGTGCCTGCTTCGGCGTCGATAGCGATGAGGTCGCCATTCTCGACCAGCGCGATCGGACCGCCCTCGGCAGCTTCCGGCCCCACATGGCCAATGCAGAAGCCGCGCGTCGCGCCGGAGAAGCGCCCGTCGGTGATCAACGCCACCTTCTCGCCCATGCCCTGGCCGTACAGCGCGGCAGTGGTCGACAGCATCTCGCGCATGCCGGGACCGCCCTTGGGACCTTCGTAACGGATGACGATAACCGATCCTTCGGCGATGTCGCGCGCTTCGACCGCCGCAAAAGCGTCTTCCTCACAATCGAAAACGCGAGCAGGCCCTTCGAACTGGAGGCGGTGCATGCCCGCCACCTTCACGATCGCGCCATTGGGAGCAAGCGACCCCTTCAAGCCCACGACCCCGCCGGTCGGCGTGATCGGCGACTTGACGTCATAAATGACCTTCTGGTCAGGATTCCAGGTCACTTCCTCGATATTCTCGGCGATCGTCTTGCCGGTGACGGTCATGCAATCGCCATGCAGCAAGCCGTTGTCGAACAAGGTCTTCATCAGCATGTAGATGCCGCCAGCATCGTACATATCCTTGGCGACATATTTACCGCCGGGCTTGAGGTCAGCGATGTAAGGCGTCGACTTGAAGATTTCCGCCACGTCGAACAGGTCGAAATCGATGCCGCACTCGTTCGCCATAGCCGGCAAGTGCAGCGCTCCGTTGGTCGAGCCACCCGTCGCAGCGACGATCCGGGCTGCATTCTCGAAGGCTTCACGAGTGCAGATATCACGCGGACGGATATTCTTCGCCAGTAGTTCCATCACTTGACGGCCCGCTGCGACGGCGACCTCTTCGCGGCTCTTGTAGGGAGCAGGCGCCATGTTGCTGTTCGGCAGCGAGAGGCCGATCGCCTCACCCACACAGGCCATGGTGTTCGCCGTATACTGACCGCCGCAAGCGCCGTGTCCGGGGCAAGCCACCTTTTCTAGCGCGATCACATCCTTCAGCGGACAAGCGCCCGCTGCATATTTGCCGACCACCTCGAACACATCGACGACGGTAACGTCGCGATTTTCAAAACGGCCCGGCAGGATCGACCCGCCATAAACGAAGATCGACGGCACATTCAGGCGCAGCATCGCCATCATCATGCCCGGCAACGACTTGTCGCATCCGGCAAAAGTGACGAGAGCGTCATAGCAGTGGCCGCGCACCGAAAGCTCGACCGAATCCGCGATGACTTCGCGGCTCGCCAGCGAGCTTTTCATGCCCTGATGGCCCATGGCGATGCCGTCAGTGACGGTGATGGTGTTGAACCGGCGCGGCATGCCGCCTGCTTCATTCACGCCCTGACGGCAGAAGTCCGCCTGCATGTCGAGCGTCGTGTTACACGGGGCGCTGTCATTGCCCGCCGACGCAATGCCTACGAAGGGACGGCCAATCTCTTCTTCAGTCAGGCCCATCGCATAATAATAGCTACGATGCGGAGCGCGCTCCGGACCAACCGAGACGTGGCGGCTCGGGAGTTTCGACTTGTCGAATGTATGAGACATAAAACCTACCCTTCTTGCGCGCCTCCTTTCCAAAAAGGGACGAGTCACGCAAGGCTATTGCGGCATTGTAGCACGATGGGGCCAATTATGCTGGCGAAGCGGCTTTGCCCGTTGCCGTCGCTCACCAGATCCTGCCGCATCTCGATGCCGAGATAAGGTATGCCATTGGCTTCGGCATGGCGGTTCATGGTCGCGTTCAGCAACCGCCCCGAATAGGGCAGCTGATCGCCGACAATCAGGCCAGCCTCCTCCAGCATCGGAATGGCGATGCGGGCCGCACGGTCATCTTCATTGTAAAGCACGCCAATGTCCCATGGCCGTTCTGCTTCAGGGTCACTTGCCAGTTGCGGGGTGAAGCTGTGCACTGAGAGGATGAAAGGCGACGTCATTCCGTCGAGCAGTCCGCCGATCTGATGATGATAGGGATGATGAAAGCGGATCATCCGGTCGGAAAGGTCTGCATGGCGATTGCCCGGAATGACATGACCATCGCTCATCACGGGCAGCAGGCCCGGCGCGTCATCCTCACGATTAAGGTCGATCACAAGCCTGGAAATGCCACCCAATATCGCGGTGCATCCCAACTGCTCCGCCAGTAACCGGCTGACCTCGGCCGCTCCGATGTCTATGGCGATGTGGTTGCTCAGCAGGGCAGGATCGATATCCAGATCGATGTCGGCAGGCACGTGAGCCGACGCATGATCCGCGATGATGAGCAGGTCGAGGGGGCCGCCTTCCACCTGTGTAAATGCCTCGCTCACGCTCCGCCGATCTCCGTTTCCATTACCCACCAGCCGGGTTGCGTCGCTGATATTGCCCGCGCAGCCACTGCTCGCTCGCCCGGATCATCGAACAACGCAAAGCAGGTTGCGCCAGACCCCGACATCCGAGCCAGCCTGACACCCACTTGCTCCCGTAGCAGGGAAAGCACGTCGGCAATGACAGGCGCTACGGCGATCGCCGCCGGTTCCAGGTCATTGCGCGCACTTGCGATCACATCGTCGAGGGTCGCAGCGGTTAAGGGGCCTCGATCTAGCCGGTCCCATCGACTGAAGACATCGGCCGTGGAGACGCCGACACCTGGATTGACCAGGAGCATCGCCGTCCCCTCCAAGCCTTTGACATCCAGGGCCTCGAGCACTTCGCCCCGGCCGCGCACCATCTGCGTAACGCTGCTGACGCAGGCTGGCACGTCCGAACCCAGGGACAGGCCGATGCGCTCCAGTTCAGCGCCGGGAAGTCGTGCGTCCCACAACCGGTTCAGCAGTCGCAACGTCGCCGCCGCATCGGCGGAGCCGCCGCCAATGCCCGATGCTACCGGAAGGTTTTTCGTCAGCTTCAACGCAGCGCCGCGCGCTTCACCCAAATAGTCCTGCAGCGCCCGGGCGGCTCTCATGACGAGATTATCGGTGTCGGAGCCCAATGCCTTGCCGAACGGCCCATCCAGCGTCAGGCTGATTTCCTCCCCATGGCCTAGACTTCCGCTGAGGAGGTCTCCGTCCTTCGCAAACACAAACAGGCTTTCCAGCGCATGATAGCCATCCGGCCGCCGATCTCGCACGTGCAGGGCGAGATTCACCTTTGCGAAGGCGGTTTCCAACAACATTGCAGCTTCAGGGCGCGACATATTCTGGCGTCATCCCGGTTTTCGCCTTCGCATGAAGTCGCGCCGCCACTTCTCCTTCCGCGAAGACAGCCGCAGCCCGCCAGGCGTAGCGCGCTTCATAGCGGCGTCCGGCGGCCCATAACGCGTCGCCGAGATGTTCGTTGATGGTCACATCAGCCGGAGCACCTTCCGCCGCACGCTCCAGCACAGGCACAGCCGTTTCCACATCTCCGGTCACGAAATGCGCCCATCCAAGAGAGTCCGTTATGGACGGGTCGTCTGGTTTCAGGGCGCTCGCCTTCTTCAAAAGTTCAAGCGCAGCCGGAACATTCTGTCGCCGCTCGACCTGAGCATAGCCCAAATAGTTCAGCACCGCCGGTTCATTGGGCGCGATCTTCGCAGCGCGCTCCAGGGCTGCACGCGCTTCGTCCCAGCGGCCCGCCTGCTCAAGCGCACTGCCCTGCATCAGCAACAGAGCCCAAGGCACATTGTCCGCGCCGTAGCGCCCTTCGGCCATCCGGAAAGCGTCAGCAGCCCCGGTGAAATCCTTCGCTTGCGCCAGCAACTGCCCCAGCTTCACCATATGATCCACATCCGCACCCGATGCGTTAGCCAGGGAGCGGGCGAGCGATATTGCTGCCGTGCTGTCATCAGACGCCGCGAGTGCATTGACCATCGCCGCCTGCCTGAGCGATCCAAACCAACCTTCTGGCGCGACCTGGTTCAGTTCAGACACAGCCTGGTCCCCGCGCCCGGCCTCGGTCAGCAATTGCGCCAGGGCCAGCCTGCCATCAGCGCCGCCGGGATTGGCGAAGCTGGCGATGCGAGCCAGCCTGATCGCCAGCATACGCGTGCTCTCATCAGATGAAATGTCGGCAGCCAAACGCACAAACAGCCGGGCAAACCCCTGCGCTGGCGTCAGCGCTCGCCCTGCTTCCCCGACTCCGCGTTTGCGCGCGATATTCTTCCGCGCCAGAGCATAGTCGGCCCGCCCATCAGGAAGCAAAGCCATCGCCTCCGTTCTTGCGCCCCGAGCCGCAAGCTGCGCCGCGAAGGTCAGCCGCATTTCGGCGAGTTCGACCGTGCGCAGCCCGAGCGCGCGATTGATCGCCAGCCCAGCGCCCGCAACGTCTCCACGGCCAAGCGCCTGGAGCGCGATATGCTCATCAATGTATCGCCGCGCGAGGGAGGCATAGCGATCCGCCGGGTCGATCTCCGGCGGCGCAACCCGGCCTTCACCCACCGCAATCCAGCTGCGAATTATCGGCGCCAGAAACCCGAAATTGCCTTCAGCCGCGACCCGATCCGTGATCTGACCGGCCGCCTTCCAATCCCTTCGGGCCAAAGCTTCGCCAAGGAACAGGAGCGTCCCGTCCCTCGGCATCAGGCCTTTGGCGTCGAGCAGCCTTGCCGATCGCATGGCCAGAGCCATGTCGCCGCTCATCAAAGCATGCAGATAGGAACGCCTCGCCACCTCCACGCTGTCCGAATCCCCGGCCAGCGCAGCGCGATAGTTATTAAGCGCAATGCGCGCCGCTCCATCACTGTCGGCCAACCTGCCCCGCGCATAGGCATGCAGCGCGCTCGACCGATCCACCGATGCGCCAGCAGGGGAAGCCAGCAGCATCGGCAGCAACATCGCAGAGAGCAGGCGCCTACATGTTGGGATAGTTCGGCCCCCCGCCGCCTTCGGGCACGACCCAGTTGATGTTCTGCGTCGGGTCCTTGATGTCACACGTCTTGCAGTGGACACAGTTCTGGGCGTTGATCTGGAACCGGGGATTGCCCTCTTCCTGCCCAACCACCTCATAGACCCCTGCCGGGCAGTAACGCTGCGCCGGTTCGTCATACATGGGCAGGTTGTAGGCGATCGGGATCGACGGGTCCTTCAACTGGAGGTGAACCGGCTGGTCCTCCTCATGATTGGTGTTCGACAGGAACACAGAGGACAGCCGATCAAAGCTGATCACCCCATCGGGCTTGGGATAGTCGATCTTGTGCCCGATCTCCTTGGGCCAGATCTTTTCATTGTCCGGCTTGTGCTTCATCGTGAAGGGCAGGCCGATCTTCAGCGTGCGCATCCACATATCGACACCCGCCAGCAACGTGCCGATCGTATTGCCGAACTTGGCCAGCAGCGGCTCGGCATTCTTGACCAGCTTCAATTCGTCCGCGATCCAGCTCGACCGCAGGCGATCATCATAGTCGTGCAGGACATCGCGCGAGCGTTCGTTCTGAATCGCTTCAAACGCCGCCTCGGCCGCCAGCATGCCGGACTTCATCGCCGTATGCGTGCCCTTGATGCGCGGCACATTGACGAAGCCTGCCGAGCAACCAATCAGCGCACCGCCGGGGAACACCAGCTTCGGCACCGACTGCCAACCACCTTCATTGATCACGCGCGCGCCATAGGACACGCGGCGCCCGCCCTCCAGATACTGGCGGATCGCCGGGTGCTGTTTCCAGCGCTGGAACTCCTCGAAGGGATAGAGGTAGGGGTTGCGGTATCCGAGGCCAACCACAAAGCCGATCGCAACCTGCCCGTTGGCCTGATGATAAAGGAAGCCGCCGCCGTAGGCGTCAGTCAGCGGCCAAGCCTGCGTGTGGATGACCAGGCCCGGCTTGTGCTTGGCGGGATCGATATCCCACAATTCCTTCATGCCCAGGCCATAGACCTGCGGTTCACAATCCTTGTCCAGTTCGAACTGGCGCTTGAGGATCTTGGTCAGGTGGCCGCGCGCGCCTTCCGCGAAGAAGGTATATTTGGCGTGCAGTTCCAGCCCCGGCTGATAATCGCCCTTGCGATTGCCTTCCCGGTCGATACCCATGTCGCCGGTGGCAACGCCTTTTACGCTACCATCTTCATTGTAGAGAATTTCGGCGGCGGCGAAGCCGGGGAATATTTCGACACCCAGGCCCTCAGCCTGCTCGGCAAGCCAGCGGCACAGATTGCCCAGCGACCCGGTATAGGTCCCCTTGTTGTGCATCCATCGCGGCGTGGCGATGTGGGGCACGGGCAATTTGCCGCGCTTGGTCAGGAACCAGTGCTGGTTATCGCGCACGGGAACCTCGGCAAGCGAACAGCCCATGGCGCGCCAGTCCGGCAGCAATTCATCCAGCGCCTTGGGATCGATCACCGCGCCCGACAGAATATGGGCGCCGATCTCGGACCCTTTTTCCAGAACGCACACCGCCAGTTCCTGACCGGCGTCATTGGCCAGCTGCTTCAGCCTGATCGCCGCGGACAGCCCCGCCGGTCCCCCGCCGACGATGACGATGTCATAGGGCATCGATTCCCGTTCGCTCATAATCCCTCCATCGAGACGGGCCGGATAGTTTCCCTCTCCTGTCCGGCCGCCGCATTACTCAAACGATTTACCACTGGTTGCCGATGAAGATTCTTGACCCCGGCGTCAACCTCTGGCCCTAGAAGAACGATGCGGGGAATGACGGAAGACTTGGCCGATGCTGCCAGCGCCTATCTGGCATGGTGGGACATGGCGGGCGTTGATGGCGCGACGACGGAAACGCCGGTGAATTGGCTGCGCCCAACGCCAGCTGCCGCCCCGCCATCGTCCACTTCCTCTCCCGCCACAGTGAAGAAGCCCGGATCGCTTCAGGATTTCACGGCCTGGCTCGCTGAGGATGCGGGACAACCCGAGCGCCGCTGGGCCGGAACGCCCATATTGCCGCAGGGACAAGCTGGATCTCCGCTGATGGTGATCACGGACATGCCCGATCCGGCCGACATGGACGCAGGCACATTGCTTGCCGACGGCGCCGGACGCTTGTTCGACGCCATGCTCTCTGCCATCGGCTTGTCGCGTGAAACGGTCTACATCGCTTCCCTCTTTTGCGCGCGCCCACCCGGCGGCATGGTGGAGGCGGCGGATCTGAATGCTGCGGCCGATCGCATGCGCACCCATGTTTCCCTCGCAGCTCCCGGCAAGCTGCTAATTCTGGGCGACCGGACGATCCGCACATTCCTTCCCGTACAAGACAAGCAAGGGATGGAAAGTTTACACTTTTTTAACCATGATGGCGGCATTGTGCCTGCTTTAGCCACTTTCCACCCGCGGCTCCTGCTCGGGCAGCCCGCAGCGAAAGCGGAATGTTGGCGCACATTGCAACGCCTGGTCGAGGATATGCATCAGTGATTCGCGCGCTCACCCGATCTTCCTGTCTGGCTCTCGCCGCCATGAGTGCCGCCGCAGCCATGCCCGCAAAAGCGGATAACGCGCCGTCGGCCGCAGCATTCAGGTCCGACTTCAACTCCGCCTTGTCCATCAATGACGCCGACAAGGGGCGTTACTCCGCCATATACGCCGCGCTGACGAGTCAGAGTTGGGCTGACGCAAAAGCCATGATCCTGGCGTTGGATCCGCAGGATCCGATGCGTTTCGTTGCTCTCTCCGACCTCTATGTGGCGAAGGACTCCCCACGCGTTGAGCTGTTCGATGTGCTCGACCTTGTGAACAAAGCGGCTTGGCTGCCCAACGCAGATCAACTTTCGCGGCTCGCGCAAAAGCGCGGCGCGACGATCCTGCCAACCCTCCCGCAAATCCAGAAGATGGTATGGCTGGGTTCGGCCCCCCGCCGCGAATATGTCGCCACGACGAAGACCGACCTGCTGGCCCAGGCGCTGGTTGGCCAGATCACGCCTTTCATTAAGAATGACGATCCTATCGGAGCGGAAACGCTGCTGGCGTCCGGGGAAATCGGCCTCACCCCTGAAGGCGTGACGGAAGTGCGCCAGCGTGTCGCCTGGTCCTATTATATCGAGAATAACGACGCCGACGCACGCCGCATGGCCAACCGAGCGCTCGAAACCCGTTCGAGCACCGACTGGACGGTGCAAGCGCACTGGACGCTGGGCCTTGCGTCGTGGCGCCAGCATGACTGTGCCACAGCCGCACCTGCGTTCGCCAATGTTGCGGCTCTCGCTGGAAATGCCGACATGCGTGCAGCGGGAGCCTATTGGGCTTCCCGCGCCTATATGGTCTGCGGTCAGGCCGAAAAGGTCGAAAGCTTTCTGAAGACGGCAGCTCGATCCGATGAAACCTTCTATGGCTTGCTTGCCCGGGAGACGCTGGGCATGCCCGTTGGCGGCGCCAAAATGGCGCCCCACTTTGGCGCAGCCGATTGGCAACAGCTCAAGGACAGCCCGAATGTCCGCGCGGCCATTGCTCTTGCGTCCATCGGGCAGATCGCGAAGGCCGACCAGTTCATCCGCCACCAGGCGCGGCTGGGCGGCGCGGCCCAATATGACGCGCTGCTGAAACTGGCCAACGCTCTCAGCCTTCCCGCCACCCAGCTTTGGCTCGCGCACAATGGTCCGGCGGGTAAACAGCCTGGCAGCTTCGCCCGCTTCCCGACGCCCGACTGGCGTCCGGATGGGGGATGGCGCGTCGATCCCGCATTGATCTATGCCCACACACTTCAGGAATCAGGGTTCCGTAGCGACGTCGTCAGCAGTGCAGGTGCCCGCGGCCTGATGCAGGTCCTGCCTGGCACCGGCAGCGACATGGGCCTTTCCTCCCCTGCCCAACTCTTCGTGCCATCGACCAACATGGAATATGGCCAGCGTTACCTGGAAAATCTCCGCAACATGAGCGCCACCGGCGGGCTGCTGCCCAAGGTCATGGCCGCCTATAATGCAGGCCCCCTGCCCGTCGAACGGTGGAACAGCGAGGTCAAGGACAATGGCGACCCTCTCCTGTTCATGGAGTCGCTGCCCTATTATGAAACCCGCGCTTATGTGAACATCGTCATGCGCAACTACTGGATGTACCAAATCCAGGCGAAGGGCAGCGCCGATTGCCTCACCGGCATGGCGCAAGGCATGTGGCCGACTTTCCCCACCGCCAAGGGGACGCGCATGGTCAGGCTGAGCCAGAACAGCAATCTGTCCGCACCCAGCATCGCGGGCGGCTCTGACTAATGCCGATCGATGAGGACCGGCCATTTCTGCCGGTGCGAATTGCGGTCCTGACGGTGTCCGACAGCAGAGGCCTTGCAGACGATCGATCCGGCGACACCTTGGTCGAGCGGATAAAGGCTGCGGGCCACATATTGGCTGCGCGCTATATCGAAAAAGATGATCGAGCCGCCATCGTTGCGCGCCTGCACAGCTGGATTGACGATCCACAGATTGATTGCATCATCTCCACGGGAGGCACGGGCGTCACCGGTCGCGATGTGACCCCGGAAGCGATCGCCCAGGTCCAGGACAAGGAAATACCTGGCTTCGGCGAACTGTTCCGCTGGCTCAGCTACCAGACAATCGGAACCTCGACGATACAGTCGCGAGCCACCGCCTGCGTCTCGCGCGGGACCTATATCTTCGCACTGCCAGGTTCTACCGGCGCGGTGAAGGATGCTTGGGACGGCATTCTCTCCACCCAACTCGACAGCCGTTATCGCCCCTGCAATTTCGTCGAACTGATGCCCCGCTTGATGGAGCGCTGACGAACTGGCCCTTGCTACAATGTTCCTATTATGTTCTAATGGAGCATGGTTGCTGAAAAGGGTCGAGGCGCGACGTTGAATGTCGCTAGTCACCGCTTCAATATCGCGGAACAGATCGCTGACGGCGACTGGCTCGATACGCTTGATGCCATAGATGGCCCCGTACCGCGCCGTCGCACACAGGTCACCGTCGAACATCCCCGGGCTATCATCAGCCGCAACAAGTCGCCTGATCTCTCCTTTAGCCAATCGATCAACGCTTATCGAGGCTGCGAACATGGATGCATCTACTGTTTCGCCCGGCCAACCCACGCCTATCACGATCTGTCACCCGGCCTGGATTTCGAAACCCGCCTCTTCGCCAAGCCGGATGCGCCCGCCCTGCTCCGCGCCGAACTGTCAAAGCCGTCCTACAGAGTCTCCCCAATCGCCATGGGGACCAATACCGATCCCTATCAACCGATCGAACGGAATTGGAAGATCACCCGCCAATCTATTGAGATATTAGCTGAATGCCGCCACCCACTCTTCATCACGACAAAGTCCGACCGGGTTCTTCGCGACCTTGATCTGCTGAAAGAGATGGCGCGCGACCGGCTCGTTGCCGTGATGATCTCCGTAACGACCCTTGATCCAAAGGTTGCGCGCACTCTCGAACCTCGCGCGGCCCATCCACTTCGGCGGGTGGAGGCTATCCGTCAGTTGGCGCAAGCGGGCGTGCCGGTCGTCGCCAGCGTTTCTCCCATCATTCCCGCCATCACGGATCATGAGATAGAATCCATAATCGACACCGTCGCTGCCGCCGGGGCTCGCGACGCCACCTTCATTCCGGTGCGACTTCCCTTCGAAGTGGCGCCCCTATTCCGCGCTTGGCTCCAAGAACATTACCCAGACCGAGCCGCGAAGGTCATGGGAATCATTCGTGAAATTAGGAGAGGCCGCGACAATGATCCTGATTTTGGGACCAGAATGCGAGGACAGGGGGTTTGGGCCGACCTGATACGCACCCGTTTCATCAAAGCGCGAAAACGCGTCGGCTTTTCAGGCGAGAGGCTTACACTCAGGACCGACCTGTTCCGTCCGCCCGCAGGTCCGCAGCTTCAACTCTTTTGATCAGGCCGTTGCCGCGACCAGCCTGAAGCCAGAGCGCCGTGTCCGTGCCCGATACCCATCCGCTTTCGGCTCCATCCGTTCGAATCTTTGGATGGACAAGCCCGGAATGAGCGCGATCGCGTCCACCTGATCCGCCCCAATAAGGAAATCATCCCCAACGAACATCCGTGCAGCCTTTCCGCTCGCCAATGGGGTACGCAGGAAAACTTCGCTGCGCCCGCCCCTGTTGCGCAGCAGCAGTTCCGCCAACGCGTCAACGGCTGAGGCATCCTGGACATCCACGACCAATTCCATCCGCGATGCGCTGGCGAGTTGGTTAAACTGCTCCACGCCTCTGACCGTCACGCGAGGTGTTTCCTCGCCCGGCATACGATCCAGCTCTACCATCAACAGGGCGCAATCACCGTCCCGCGCCATAACCTCGATAGCCTTGCATGCATCTTCATCGAAGCAACTCGCCTGGAATTGTCCGCTGCTGTCGGAGAAGGTCGCTGCCGCATATCGCGCACCGCGTCGCGTTTCGCGCCAGCGCACCTCTTCCACCATCGCGGCCATGACCGCATTGGCGCGCCCGCCCTCCGCCACCTGTTCGGAACAGATCGCTCCGTAGCTCCTAGCGCCACGCGCCTCAGCCAGATGACGATAGCGATCAACAGGGTGCGCCGAGAAGTAGAAGCCAAAGGCTTCCTTTTCCTGCGCCATCCTGTCCGCAGTGGACCAAGTCTGATGGGGCGGAATTCGGACGTCTGCATGCGGCGTCTCGACGTCACCAAACAAGCCGCCCTGCCCGCTTTCGCGCGCTTCAGCAGCACTGGCGGCAACGCTCAGGATAGTATCCGCCGCTGCATGCACTCCAGCCCGGTCGGGATGGATTTCGTCGAACGCGCCTGATGCTGCGAGACTTTCAAGCTGGCGGCGGTTCAATAATCGCGGCTCTATCCGGTCTGCAAAGTCATCGAGGGACTTGAACGACCCACCCGCATCCCGCTCGGCAACCAGCTGCTCCATCGCCTTTTCGCCGACGCCCTTTAGCCCCCCCAAGGCATAGCGCACCGCGAAACCAAGGCGCGCATCCCCACCCTCATGCTGGATCGGTTCAACGGAGAAGTCGGCAAGGCTGCGATTGATGTCGGGCGCAAGGCAGCTGAGGCCCATGCGCCGCATGTCATCGACAAAGATGGTCAGCTTATCCGTGAGATGGATATCGAACGCCATCGAGGCGGCATAGAATTCCGCCGGATAATGCGCTTTCAACCAGGCCGTCTGATAGGCAAGCAGCGCATAGGCCGCGGCGTGGGACTTGTTGAAGCCATAGCCCGCAAACTTGTCGATCAAATCGAACAGCTCATTGGCTTTGGCGGCCGGAATGTCGCTCCCGGCGCAACCTTCCACAAACCGCGCTCGCTGAGCATCCATTTCCGCCTTGATCTTCTTGCCCATGGCACGACGAAGAAGGTCAGCGTCCCCCAGGGAATAGCCCGCCAAGATCTGGGCGGCCTGCATCACCTGTTCCTGATAGACGAAGATGCCGTAGGTCTCTTCGAGGATAGGCTTCAGGAGAATATGAGGATATTCAATATCTTCCTGGCCATTTTTACGGCGCCCGAACATAGGAATATTGTCCATCGGACCGGGCCGATAGAGCGAAACGAGCGCGATGATATCGCCGAAATTGGTGGGCCGAACGGCGGCCAGCGTCTTGCGCATGCCTTCCGATTCCAGCTGGAACACGCCGACCGTGTCGCCCCGCTGAAGAAGGTCATAGACTGCCGGATCGTCCCAACTGAGGATGCTCAAATCGATCTCGACGCCGCGCCCAGCCAGCAGCTGGACCGCCTTTTGCAGAACAGACAGCGTTTTGAGACCCAGGAAGTCGAACTTTACCAATCCCGCGCCTTCGACATATTTCATGTCGAACTGGGTCACCGGCATGTCCGACCGCGGATCGCGATAGAGCGGCACAAGCTGTGACAGCGGCCGGTCGCCAATGACGACGCCCGCCGCATGCGTTGAGCTATGTCGGGGGAACCCCTCCAGCTTCATCGCATAGTCGATCAGTCGTTTGACTTGATTGTCATTGTCATATTCGGCCTTGAACTCTGCCACGCCGTTCAAGGAGCGTTCCAGCGTCCAGGGATCAGTCGGATGATTGGGCACCAGCTTGGCAAGGCGGTCCACATGCCCATAGCTCATCTGCAGAACGCGTCCGGTATCCTTCAGCACCGCGCGCGCCTTCAACTTACCGAAGGTGATGATCTGCGCCACATGGTCGGAGCCATATTTCTGCTGAACATAGCGGATCACTTCACCGCGTCGCGTTTCGCAGAAATCGATGTCGAAGTCCGGCATGGAAACGCGTTCGGGGTTGAGGAATCGTTCGAACAGCAACCCCAGTTGCAGGGGATCAAGATCGGTAATGGTGAGCGCCCAGGCAACCACCGAGCCAGCGCCCGAACCGCGGCCCGGACCCACGGGAATATCCTGTTCCTTCGCCCATTTGATGAAGTCGGCAACGATCAGGAAGTAGCCGGGGAAACCCATCTGAATGATGATGTCGGTTTCGAATTTCAGCCGGTCGAAATAGGGCTGGCGGGCCTCATCTCCCTCAATCCCTGCCTTTTCCAGCCGCCACTCCAGTCCTGCCGTTGCCTGCTCCCGCAACATCTGCGCTTCGCCTTCGATGTCGCCAGCGAGACTCGGCAGGATAGGCTTGCGTTTTGGTGCAGCGACCGCGCAGCGTTGGGCGACTACAAGCGTGTTGGCTAGCGCCTCCGGCAAATCCTCAAACAGCCGCTTCATCTCTGCGGCCGGTTTCATCCAGGCGTCAGGCGAACTCGTCCGCCGGTCGGGAGTTTCAACATAGGCCCCGTCGGCGATGCAGAGCATCACATCATGCGCCTCGTGAAAGTGAGGCTCAGCAAAGCAGGTCGGATTGGTAGCGATCAGCGGCAGATCACGCGAATAGGCAAGTTCGAGCAATTCAGCTTCCGCCCTGCCTTCGATGGGATCAAGCCTCCGGCAAATTTCGACATATAGGCGATCCGGAAAGAGGGTCTGAAGCCGGTCAGCATAGGCAAACGCGGCGTCGGGCTGGTCCTCCGCGAACAATCGAGCAAGCGCTCCCTCCGCCCCAGCGGTCAGAGCGATAAGCCCTTCCGTCCGGCCCACCAGCGTATCCAGGGTAACGTGGGGAACTTCTTCGACCGGACGGTCGAGGTGGGCCATCGAAACCAGCGCACAAAGATTATCATATCCAGCTTCATCCTGGGCATAAAGCGCCAGCCAATCATGCACGGCAGCGGCATTGGCAGGGCGCCCCGGCCGCAATATGCCCAGCATGGCTCCGATTATCGGCTGAACGCCCTCGCCCTTGCAGGCATCTGAAAAAGCCATCGACCCATAAAGGCCATTGCGGTCAGTGATCGCTGCGGCCGGAAAGCCCAGCGTTCGCGCTTGCTTCGCGATCTTCTTCGGCTCGATCGCGCCTTCCAACATGGTGAAAGAGGAAAAAATGCGAAGGGGTACAAAACCGGCATGAGGCATTCGGCATTGATAGCGCCGCTACCACCTCGGGCGCCAGTCCTTCTTGAGAAATGCTGTGGATAAACGGCGGCGTCCGTCTGCTCCCAAGCTGCGCCAATGTGGCGCAATCTCCGGGCCGCTTGCCCCATGATTAAGCATTCTCCAACTTCTCACACATAATTGCACGCATATGCGTTTATCCACGATCACCAACTGGGCTTATGGCGCCACCGTACTCCTGACGCTCGCTTCCGGCACGACGATGCTCATGGCATCAGGCGCTGAAAAGGCGGAACGCACCGCAGTCGAGCAGCGCGCGGTCTTTGATCAGCTCACGGCCGCGTTGCTCGAAGACAGCTACCGCCAGACGGAGCAGGCGCGGGCATTCTCGATTACCGGAGATCCCACTCACGTCATTGCATACCGGCGCGAGAAAGCTGCACTGCGCTCGGTCGAACAGCGTATCGACAGGTTGCGTGATGCGGGTGCGACGGAGGCCGAACTTCGTGCTCTTCGCGACGCCCTACATTGGACCGACGCTCTCACCGATGAGCAGGAAGCGGCCTTACGCGCCGTCGAGGCCGGCAACCGCGACACTGCCCGGACAATATTGTTCGGCGATGAATATGGCCGCGAACTCGACCGCATCGGCGCCCAGATCGGCAAGTTCCAGTACATGCTGGATCAACGTACCGAAGCGATGATCGCCCGTGCCACAACGACTGCGCGGCAATGGCGGAGCATGTCCGAAATCATGCTCGGCGCCACGGCGCTCCTTTTTCTCTGTGTTCTTTATTTCATTCTCAAACAGCGCATCCTGCACCCCGTCGTTCGCCTGAGCGATGTAGTTACCCGCTTGGCCGCGCAGGATTTTGCAGCAATCCCGCCGGAATTTTCGCATGTCGACGAAATCGGAGATATGGCCCAGGCGATCCGGATCTTCCGCGAAAATGGCCTAGAGCGGCAACGTTTGGAGAAAGAACGCGACGCTGACCGGATCATGCAGGACCTTCTTTCCCGCATGACACAGCGCCTTCAGGGTTGCGACAACAGCTCCGATCTCATCGACGTCGTGCGACGGTTCGCTCCGGAAATCGCACCTGGTTTCGCGGGCAGGCTGTACATCCACGACGCACGCCGGAATGCGATGCGCCAAGCCTGCGACTGGTTGTCGCCACTATGGTCAAACGAGGAGTTTCCCCTTCAAGCTGCTGGGGATTGCGTCGCGGCCAGACGCACCGGCCTTCGGGGAACATAATCGACATTCCTTGCGAACATCTGGGCGGGCAATGTTCGGCTTCGACCATCTGCATCCCGCTGGCTGCGCAAGGTGAGACCATTGGTCTCCTTTATTTCGAAGAGCCCAGCAGCCTCGCAGCCGATCAGATCGAGAGGACCGAGAAATATCTGGAGATGCTGGCCGAAAATATCGGGCTGGCGCTGGCAAACCTCCGCCTCCGCGATGCGCTGCGAGAAATGGCGATGGTCGATGCGTTGACCGGCCTCGCCAACAGGAGGCGGTTCGACACCGCACTTGAAGACGCGGTGGCGGTCAGCACGCGCGATCGCTCTCCTCTGGCGTGCCTCATGATCGACATCGATCATTTCAAACGCTTCAATGACGCATATGGCCATGATGCCGGAGATGCGGTGCTGCGGGCCGTGGGCGGTGTGCTCGATGACTCGCTCCGTGAAGACGGTTTCGCCTTCCGCTTGGGTGGAGAGGAGTTCGTGCTGTTGATGCCTGGATTCTCATTGGATCAGGCGAGTGATCGAGCGCGGCAGGTCCAAGCGAGGATTCAGAATCTGCGCGTGCAGCATGGTCATCAAGAGCTTGGCCCCATCACAGCTTCATTCGGTCTCGCCGCCTATCCGGATCATGGCAAACCTGCGCAGCTCGTCCAAACCGCCGACGCCGCGCTCCTTCGCGCAAAGGCGCAAGGACGAGACCAGATCGTGGTAGCCACTGTCCGTGAAGATGCCTCAGTTCAGGCCTGAAGCTTCTTCCAGCAACCCTTCATGAAGGCGGACGACGCGATCCATCTTCTCCGCGAGCCTTTCATTATGGGTCGCGACCAGAGCGGCTGAGCCTTCCTCCCGCACAAGGCGGAGAAACTCGGCCAGGACGATATCGGCTGTCCGTTCATCCAGATTCCCCGTGGGTTCATCGGCCAGGATCAAGGCAGGACGATTGGCAAGTGCCCGCGCCACCGCCACGCGTTGCTGCTCGCCACCAGAAAGTTGGCTCGGCCGATGATCCAGACGATGACCAAGGCCCAAGGATGTCAGGAGCAACTCAGCACGTGCACGTGCCGCATGGAACTCCTTGTCGCGGATAACCTGGGGGAGGATGACATTTTCGGCCGCGTTGAAATCCGGCAGCAGATGGTGGAATTGATATACGAAGCCCAACGCATCCCTGCGCAAGCGCGTCCGCCCGTCATTATCGAGGCGCGCAGCTTCCTCACCATCGATGCGGATAGACCCGTCGAATCCCCCTTCCAACAGACCAACCGCCTGCAACAGGGTCGATTTGCCGGACCCTGACGGCCCGAGCAGCGCCACGATCTCTCCCTCTCCGACGGTCAGGTCGACGCCGCGCAGGACCTCGATCGTGACACCTCCTTGAGTGAAGCTGCGCTTCAGGCCCGCAACCTTCAATATGTCATTCATAGCGCAGCACCTGAACGGGATCGGTATTGGCAGCCTTGAAGGCTGGATAGAGCGTAGCAAGAAAACTGAAAATCAACGCCATCAGGCAGATGATCGTGATTTCGATGGGATCTGGCTTGGCCGGCAGTTCGGTCAGAAAACGGATCGAGGGATCCCACAAATTCTGCCCGGTCAGGAACTGGATCGCATTCACCACACTCTGCCGGAAAAACAGGAAGGTGAAGCCCAGCACCATCCCGGCCACCATGCCGAGCGATCCGATGGTCACGCCCACGGTCATGAATATCTTGACGAGCCCAACCCGGCTTGCGCCCATCGTTCGCAAGATCGCGATGTCACGTGTTTTCGCTCGCACCAGCATGATCAGCGAGGAAAGGATGTTGAAAACCGCGACCAGCACGATGATCGAAAGCACCACGAACATCGCGACCCGTTCAACGGCCAGCGCTTCAAAAAGGGACGCGTTCATCTGGCGCCAATCGGTCACGACAGCGCGACCGGCAACCTTTCCAGCCAGCGGTTCCAAGATCGTTCCCACCCGGTCAGCGTCCACAGTCTCGATCTCGATCATCCCGACCACGTCGCCGAGCAACAATAGGGTCTGCGCATCTTCTACAGGCATCACGACGAACGCCTTGTCGTAGTCGTAGACACCCACCTCAAAGATCGCCGCCACCTGATAGGATATCTGGCGCGGCACAGTGCCGAACGGCGTCGATCGCCCTGCGGGATTGATTATGGTGATGCTGTCGCCAAGCTGAAGGCCCAGATTTTCAGCCAGTCGCGATCCTATGCCAACCTTGCCCGCGTTGGCGGTGAGGTTATCCATGCTCCCTGCCAGCACCTTCGCCTTCAGTGTAGCATTGTTCCGGATGTCCTTGACGGTCATGCCCCGGACGAGGACCGCTTCGACCCGTCCCTGAAAGCTGCCGAGCAGCGGCTGTTCGATAAGCGGCGTTGCGCTGGTGACGCCGGGCGTCGCCTTTGCTTCTTTCAATATGGATCGCCAATCGGGCAACCGTCCACCATAGCCCTGCACCACCGCATGGCCATTCAGTCCCACAATTTTGTCGAACAACTCAGCGCGGAACCCGTTCATCACACTCATCACGATGATGAGCGCGGCTACCCCCAACATCACGGCGGCGAGGCTTATCCCGGCGACGAGGAAAATGAATCCCTCCCCCTTCCCAGGCAGCAGATAGCGCTTGGCAATCATACGTTCGTAGCGTGACAAGATCATGGTGGCGCGAACGGCCCTTTGCGTGATGTTAATTACTGCCCGTCTAGCAGGGTCTCAACTAACGGCAAGCATCGCAGATTGTTGCACCTCAGCCACAGGCGTGAAGCTAAAATCTTCCCGTACGGAAATAGCCCGTGACAGCGGGCCTTCGGAGCCATAGCAAAGTCATCGAAGCACAGGTTAATGGCCGTGGTTCAGGGATACTGCTTCCCGCTTCAAGCTTAGGGGGCTGAGAAGTGGTTGAGGCAGACCAAGGGGGAGACGAGCAATCGTCCATTAGTGCCCGGATCGTGGAAACACGATCCGGGCACTTTTGATTCCGGCCGAAACAGGCCTCTTGAAACCCGATTTCGTTCAACCATATCAACGACGCACGGCCGCCTGATGGGGTCGCGCATCGTATCGCCGGACGCCAGCATGGGTCCGGTATGATCATTTTGCTCTGATGGAGATTATGACATGCGTGGTTTTGACCTTACCCCCTATCGCCGCTCCACTGTGGGTTTCGACCGACTTTTCGATCTGATCGAAAACAATGCCCGGTTGCAGCAGGGCGACAATTATCCCCCTTTCAATATAGAGCGTCTTTCGGAAGACCGCTATCGGGTTACGCTTGCGGTGGCGGGCTTTCGGCCTGACGAAATCGATATCACTGCTCAACAAAATCTGTTGCAGGTTGTCGGACGCAAGGAAGATAGCCCGAACTCTGATCGCTCCAAATTCCTGCATGTCGGCATCGCCAATCGCAGTTTCGAGCGGCGTTTCGAGCTGGCCGACTTCGTGCGGGTGGAAAAAGCCGATCTTGCGGACGGCCTGCTGACGATCGAACTCGTCCGCGAAATTCCTGAAGCGATGAAGCCAAAGAAGATCGCTGTGAATGGCGGGCAGCTGGTCGATATCAACAAGGATCGCGACGCAGCCTGATCGGATGTTCATGGGGCGCGGCCTGAAGGTCGCGCCCTTTTTGCATCTCAAATCTCTACCTGGCTACCCAGTTCGACCACGCGGTTAGTGGGCAGGCGGAAGAACTCCATCGCGCTTTCCGCGTTTCGCAGCATCCAGGCGAAGATTTTTTCTCGCCACAGGGGCATTCCTGGATTGGCAGACGGCAACAGCGTTTGGCGTGCCAGGAAGAAACTGGTCTCCATCATCCTAAATGCCTGACCACATCCGGTGACATTCTTAAGGGCCGCTGGAACGTCCGGTTCCTGCATGAACCCATATTCCAGAACAAGGCGGAAGAATCCTTTCCCGAGATCCTCCAGCCTGCATCGGCCATCATCCTCAACGACTGGAACGTCCTTGATCTTCACAGTCAGCAGGATGACCCGCTCATGCAACACCTTGTTATGTTTCAGATTGTGGAGCAAGGCATGGGGAACGCCGTTTGGCGTGGATGTCATGAACACGGCCGTCCCCGGAACGCGCACGGCGCTGTTAGCGGCCGAGGCTACGAACACAGGGATTGGCATCGCGCCTTCGCGCAAGCGATCCTGCACCAACCGACGTCCACGCGACCATGTGGTCAGCAGCGTGAATACGACGAACCCGATTAGCAGCGGGAACCAGCCGCCATCCGGAACCTTGGTAAAGTTGGCCGCGAGATATGCGCCGTCCACAATGAAGAATACCGCAAGCAAGGGTGCGGAATAATACCAGCGCCACTTCCACAGCCGATAGAGCAGCACGGTTAGCAGCAGATTGTCGATGAACATCGCTCCGGTGACGGCGATGCCATAGGCGGCAGTCAGATTGGACGATGTCTGGAACACCAGTACCAGCAGGATGACCATCACCATCAATCCCCAATTGATGAGGGGGATATATATCTGCCCCGCGGTCGAGGCACTGGTATGCGCGATCCGCAAGCGGGGCATGAAGCCCAGTTGGATCGCCTGCTGCGTCACTGAAAAGGCGCCGGAAATGACTGCCTGGCTGGCAATTATCGCTGCTAAAGTCGCGAGGCCGATCAGAGGCAACTGTGCCCATTGGGGTGCCAGATGATAGAAGGGGCTGTGGAGCGCAGCCGCGCCTTCGCGAAACAGCAGAGCCCCCTGCCCCATATAGTTCATCATCAATGCCGGCAGGACGAAGCAAAGCCAGGACACGCGGATCGGGCTGCGCCCGAAATGACCCATATCGGCATACAGCGCTTCCGCCCCGGTCACCGCAAGGACGACCGCGCCCAAGGCGAGGAAGGCCGGCAACGGATCGGTCATGAAGAACATGAACGCCCAATAGGGATTGAACGCTAGGAGAATGCCAGGCGTCTTGATTATGCTGATGATGCCCAGGGCCGCGATCGTGACGAAATACACCAGCATGATGGGGCCGAATAGGGCAGCGACGCGATTGGTCCCAAAGCCCTGAATCCAAAACAGGCACACCAATATGATCACTGCGGCAGGTAGAATCGCGGGCGCCAGTTCAGAGTTATAAACGGCGAGGCCTTCCACAGCCGACAACACTGACACCGCGGGGGTGATCATGGAATCGCCGTAGAAAAGCGAGGTCGCGAACACGCCCAAAAGGACGATGCCGCGCGACCATCGCTGAGTCTTTGTCTGTCCGTTGATCAGCGCGAGCAGCGCAAGGCTGCCACCTTCGCCCTTGTTGTCGGCGCGCATGATGATCGAGACATATTTCAGCGTCACGACCAGCATCATCGACCAGAACATCAGGCTGATGACGCCAAGGATGTGATCGGGATCGAGTGCCAGATGATGATGGCCCGCGAAAGTTTCACGAAAAGCGTAGAGCGGGCTGGTGCCGATGTCGCCGAACACGATGCCGATCGCCCCGACGACAAGCTTGGCCGTCGCTTTCTGGCCCGCGTGGCTATGTCCTTCGGACTCGTCGTCCTGCGCGCTCGCGACGGCGCTCGCCAATTGATCAGCCATGAAGGAAACGCCAGATGGTCATGATCATACGACACTCAAGCCAAGGCATGCGCACGGGGACAATCCCGCTTAACTCACAAGGATGGCGCGCGCCCTATCACGCCTCCCTGAGCAGCGCAATTGACGAGCCATGTCATTGAACCGCAGGCGCGCTGTCAGCCAGCATCGCGTCGATACGCTCAATGTTAAGCTCCAGTTCCGCCTTGATTTTCGAGCCTTCAGGCGCCCTTGCAGCCAAAGGCGCCCAAAGATCGCGGGCGGCCTGCAACTGGCCCGCTCGAACGAGAGCCAGGCCGTAGAAATAGGGCGGAGCAGGCGCTTGTGGGTCAAGCGACATGGCGCGCCGGTAAGCAAAGTCAGCGCTCGGCGACACCACGCCTCCCGCATGTGCCACAAGCGCGTTGCCCAGACCCAACCACAGGTTGGGATCACCCGGCGATTGTTTGATCCCGGCGAGCAACACGTTCGCCGATTCCTTCGTCTTGCCCTGCCTGCCAAGGCCGTCTGAGAGCATCAACCATTGCCCTGCCGGACCATAGCGTTCCGCCATGCCGCGGCGCAGTTGGGCGACTTGTTCATCAAACTGCTTGCCGGTTGAAGCAGCAGCATTTCTGGGCGCTCCCGCCAAGCCAGGATTTCCTTGCCACGCATAACCGGCAAGGCCGAGTAGCAGAGCGGCAGCCGTCAGCTCCCATGAAACGCGCGGAATGCGTCCAACGGCTACTAGAAGCGCCATCAGGCAAATAGCTAACGCAGCTGCTATGACCCATCCTGTCATCGCGGTCCCCCCCGCTTGATCCGTCCGCGCGCAAGCAACAACCCAAGGCCGATCAGCAATAATGGCGCCCCCCAAAGCGGCCAAAGAACCGGGTCCGCCGTAGGCTCATAACTTACCCAATCGCCATAGCGTTCAATGAGCCAGCTCCGGATATGCTCGGGTTGTTCCCCCGCCATGATCCGCTCCCTGATCTGGGAACGCATATCACCTGCCAGACTGGCGTTGCTGTCAGCGATAGATTGGCTCTGGCAAGTAAGGCAGCGAATCGTCTCCATCAGCGCCTTCGCCTTTCGCTCGAGCGCCGGATCATCGATTTGCCGGTCTGCATAGGGAGCCGGAGGAAGCGCCGACTGCGCCAGCACAGGCGAACTCATCAGCAATGCAAGCAATGTCAGCAGCCATTTCATCGCGCAGCCTCCAAACGCTGGAGAATCATCGGGATGTCATCCGCCCTTATGTCACCGACATGCTGGTAGGCGATGCGCCCCTTTCCATCGATGATGAAGCTTTCCGGCACGCCGGAGGAGCCAATCGCGATCTGCACGCTGCTGCGCGCATCAAGGCCGATACGACTGTATGGATTGCCATAGCGCTGAAGGAAGCGGTCGACATCAGACCGGGCATCACGGATCGCGACCCCGTCAATTTCCACACCTGCTTGCTTCAGGGCCATAAGCTGCGGAGCTTCCGCAGCGCACGGCACGCACCAACTGGCGAAGATGTTCAACAGCCGGGGCTTGCCCGTTGCCAGTTCCGCGCTGGCCAAGGCGGGGCGATCGCTGGCCGCTGCTGGCAAGGTGAATTCGGGCAATGTCTTGCCGACGAGCTTGGAGGTGATGACCCGGTCGTCCGGCTTAAGCAAGCCGCTCGCAAACAGGATGAAGAAACCCGCAAAGAACACAAGAGGTAGCCAAATCAAGAGCTTCTTCATGTCGCAAGCGTCCTGCTGCGCCATTTAAGAAGCCATCCCCGGCGCTCGCGCCCTACCAATGCCAATGCGCCACCAAGGGCAATCAGCCCGCCGCCAAACCAGATCAGCGTGACAAAGGGCTTCCACCAGACCCGAAGTTGCCAACGTCCCTCGGTCGCCTCTTGGCCGAGCACCACATAAAGCTGGCCGTTCCAGCGGGTCAGCAGGGCCGCTTCAGTGGTGGTCGTGGGGGGAGAAGGGAAGAAACGAGATTGCGGATGCAGGGCAACCGGTGCGCCATTCCCCCTGCTCGCCTCCATGTCAGCCTGTAAGGCTGTCCAATTGTCTCCGGCGATCGGCGAAATCTGCACCAGGCGGAGTTTCCAATCGGCAGCTTCGACGACGTCGCCGGGGCGGACGGCCGCCAGCTTTTCAACGGTAAACGCAGAATCGCAAGCCATGCCCGCGAGGCTGACAGCGCATCCGAGGTGAGCGATGACCATGCCCCAGGTAAACAGCGGCGTACGGCGCAAGTTGCGCTTCCACAACGGGGCGACGCTGCCCGCTGCAACGGCCAAGGCGATGACCAGCCCAAGGAACGGCAGCACGCCAATCCGTCCCCAGGCGAGCATTGCCATGACGGCAAGAGCGATCAAGGCGATGACTGCCGGAATCATCATGCGCCCGGCAACCTCTGCCAGCTTGTCCCGGCGCCAGCGGGTCAATGGTCCCGCCACCATGACGATCATCAGGATGAGCGCAATCGGGCCAGCTATCCTGTCGAAATAAGGAGCACCAACCGATACCTTATGCCCGAACGCCTCGGTCAGCAGCGGATAGAGGGTGCCGATCAGCACCAGGCCCAGTATCACCGTCAGCAGCAGATTGTTGATCACCAGCATGGTTTCGCGGCTGACAAGCTCGAACGGCGCGCCTTCACGAACCGCCCCGACCCGCCATCCGAACAACGCCAGCGCGCCGCCGATATAAAGGCCCAGGAGGATCAGGATGAAGCTGCCTCGTTCCGGATCAACGGCGAAGGCGTGGACGCTCGTCAATATGCCCGAGCGGACCAGGAAGGTCCCAACCATCGACATAGAAAACGCGATGACGGCCAGCATCACTGTCCAGGCCCGCAAGGCATCGCGCGTGGCGAGTACCGTCACGCTGTGCAGCAAGGCCGTGGCCGCGAGCCAAGGCATCAACGAAGCGTTTTCCACAGGATCCCAAAACCACCAGCCTCCCCAGCCCAGCTCATAATAGGCCCAGTAGCTGCCAGCCGTGATTCCGAGCGTCAGAAGTATCCATGCTGCCAGCACCCAAGGACGCATCGCCTTAGCGAAATCTGCATCAACCCGCCGCGTCAGCAGCGCGCCAATGGCAAAGGAGAAGGCGACGGAGAGGCCGACATATCCAAGATAAAGGGTCGGCGGATGGAACGCGAGGCCGGGATCCTGCAACAGAGGATTGAGTCCTTGACCATCCGCTGCGGGAGGAGTGATCCGCGCGAAGGGGTTGGATGCGAAGAGCAGGAATGCATAAAACCCCAGGCTGATAGCCGCTTGACCGCCCAGCGTCGCCATATGCGTGTCCCGCCGTAGCGCCCGTTCAAACAGAGCAACGGCAGACCCCGCGACGCCCATGACCGTTACCCAGAGCAGCATAGAGCCTTCATGGTTGCCCCAAGTTCCCGCGAACTTGTAAAGCCACGGCTTCATGGAATGGCTGTTGGTGGCGACCAACAGCACCGACATATCCGATCGCATGAAAAGCGTTATCAGCGCCACAAAGGCAATGGCGGTGAGAGCGCCTTGGGCGACGGCTACTGGTCGGACAGCCTGGAGCAATTCGCTCTTTTTTCCCGCCAGCCCGAAAGCCACCAGGCTCAGTTGTAGAAACGCCAGCGCCGCCGCAAGCCATAGCGCGGCCAAGCCCGCTTCGGCGATCATGCCGCCTTCTCCGCTCGTTCCCGCCCTATGGCCACCCTAACAACGTTCACTGGCCTGCCTTCATCTCGTGGGTCGTCTCATTATACTGAATGCCTTCGAGTTCCCGAGGCATGTACCGTTCATCATGCTTGGCCAGAAGGTTGGTGGCGATGAATGTACCCGTGCCATCGAACGATCCTTCCGCGACCACGCCGGATCCTTCCTTGAACAAATCTGGAGCGATGCCCTTGAAAACGGCAGGAACGGTCGCTTTTCCGTCGGTCACGTCAAAATGCATTGTCACGCCGTCGGCGGCTCGCTTGAGACTGCCTTTCACCACCATGCCGCCCAGACGAATGGATTTGCCCGGTTCGACACCTTTGGCACGAACGTCGGCGGGCGCGTAGAAATAGGCGGCTTCGTCGCGCAATGCCGATGCCGCGAGTAAACCCGCACCGATCAAGGCGAACAATGCGACGATCGCCAGAATGAGGCGCTGATGTTTCGCTTTCATGGACGGTCTGACAATCTCTGTGCAGCCGACTCTGCGTCACGCATGGAGCGCCAGCATGCAAGGCAGAGGGCCAAGGTGCCCGAAAAGGTCAGCACATAAGCGCCGACGACGAAAGCCCATTGGTTCATGCCATTATCCCCGCGCCAGCCGCTGCATGCGCGCTTCCACCTTGTTGCGCGCCAATATCGTGCGCATCCGCATCAACACGATCGCCCCGAACAAAAGGGAAAAACCGATAAGGGTAAGCCCCAGCGGCCAGAGAATCGAGGTGTCGATACTCGACCCGCGCATCGTGATGCTAGGTCCCTGATGGAGACTGTTCCACCACACGACGGAGCGGTTTATGATCGGTATATTGACCGCGCCTACCAAGCCGAAAATGGCTGTAGCCGCGCTGACGCCGCCCTGTTCCTGACGCGCACTGGCATTCGCCAGCGCTATATATCCAAGATAAAGGAAAAGGAGCACGAGCATGGACGTCATCCGCCCGTCCCACTCCCACCATGTCCCCCAGGTGGGGCGCCCCCAAATGGACCCTGTCGCAAGGCAAATAGCCGTAAACAGCGCGCCTGGGACCGCAATCGCGCGTCCCGCAACAGCGGCCAGTGGATGTCGCCAGACCAACTGCATCAGCGCCGCCACAGCAATTCCTGTCCATCCGGCCATTCCAAGCCATGCCGCGGGCACATGGATATAGAGTATGCGAACCGTCTCGCCCTGGAGATAGTCAGCCGGGGTGATGAACAGCCCGCAGCCCGCACCCACCAGAAGCAGAACGAAACCTGGCCAGAACAGCCAAGTGGTCAGCGGCCGAGCGATCGTCAGGAAACGGGCAGGATTGGCGAAGCGATGCATTTGGAAAGGCTCTTTAGCTGCGCCGAACGCGCAAAGCCAGTGGCCCTTTTTCTGTTACGCACAGTACATAATGTCGCTGCCACGGCCGCCCAAACAGCCTTTTTTGTTTCAGACAGGCGACAAATCAGGATCGAACCACTATATGCGCGCGCAGCAGCCATTTGAGGCGCACAGCATCGGCTATGGATCCGCTCGCACCCATGTTTACGACAAACCCGTTCGACGACGACAAGCTGCGTGAAGAATGCGGCATTTTCGGCGTCATTCAAGCCGAGACCGCTTCGGCGATCGTCGCGCTTGGCCTTCATGCGCTTCAACACCGTGGACAGGAGGCCGCCGGCATCACCAGCTGGGACGGTCACGACTTCCATACCCACCGCGCCATGGGGCATGTGGCGGGCAATTTCGACCGCGACGAAGTGATTCGCGGCCTGCCGGGCCACACGGCATCCGGTCACGTCCGTTACTCGACCACGGGTGAAACATCCCTCCGCAACGTACAGCCCCTCTATGCCGAGCTTAACTCCGGCGGCTTCGCCATCGCGCATAACGGCAATATCTCCAATGCGATGAAGCTCCGTCGCGAGCTGATTCGTCGCGGCTCAATCTTTCAGTCGACCTCCGACACCGAAGTGATAATCCATCTGGTCGCGACTTCGACCTATCGGACTCTGCTCGACAAGTTCATCGATGCGCTCAAGCAGATCGAGGGTGCCTATTCGCTGATCGTGACTACGCCCGAAGGCATGATCGCGTGCCGCGACCCGCTCGGCATTCGACCGCTGGTCATGGGCAAGTTGGGCGACGCCACCATTTTCGCGTCGGAAACCGTCGCCTTTGACGTAGTAGGCGCCGACCATATTCGCTCCATCGATCCGGGTGAGCTAGTCATCGTCACTCATGATGGGGAGATGCGCAGCCATCGCCCCTTCGGCGATGTGCACCCGCGCCCCTGCATTTTCGAACATGTCTATTTCAGCCGACCCGATTCGATCGTGGATGGTTCAAGCGTCTATTCGGTACGCAAGGCGATCGGCGCTCAACTGGCAATCGAAAATCCTGTCGATGCCGACCTGGTCATTCCCGTTCCCGACAGCGGCGTGCCTGCAGCCATCGGCTATGCCCAGCAGTCAGGGCTTCCCTTCGAACTGGGCATCATCCGTTCCCACTATATCGGACGGACCTTCATCCAGCCAGGCGACAAGGTCCGCCACCTTGGCGTCAAGCTCAAGCACAACGCCAATCGCGCCCTAATCGCCGGGAAGCGCGTCGTTCTTATCGATGATTCTATCGTGCGGGGAACGACCAGCCTCAAAATCGTGCAGATGATGCGTGAGGCAGGCGCCAAGGAAGTGCATATGCGCATTGCCAGCCCGCCAACAAAACATAGCTGCTTCTACGGCGTCGACACGCCGGAACGCACGAAGTTGCTAGCGCATCGCCTGGACATTGGCGGCATGCAGGACTTCATCCATGCCGACAGCCTTTCCTTCATTTCGATCGACGGCCTCTACAAGGCGCTGGGCGAAACGAAACGGGCCGACATCCGCCCTCAATATTGCGACGCCTGCTTTACCGGCGACTATCCGACCACGCTCACCGATCAGGACGACGTCGTGGTGAAAAACCAGCTTGAACTGCTGGCTGAACGGGTCGTCTGATCGATAGGTCATTTCTGGATGGCTGCCGGTCATGGGCAGCTACTACCTTTCCCACTAAACCGGCCCTATCCATCCGGAAGGGCGAACAGGATGCTTCATGTCCACTTTTCCTCTTTCCGGTAAGCTTGCCCTGGTGACCGGCGCGAGCCGTGGTATCGGCGCCGCCACTGCCAAGGCCCTTGGCGCTGCTGGTGCTCATGTCATTCTGACAGCCAGAACGACGGGCGGCCTCGAGGAGGTGGAAGAATATATCCACGGCGCCGGAGGCAGTGCCACCATAGCGCCGCTCGACCTTGTCGATGGCGAAAGCATCGGGCGGCTTGCTCAGGCGGTTTCGGGCCGGTGGGAGGCGCTGGACATTCTGGTTTTGAACGCGGCGACCTTCAGGCAGCCTGGCTGCGGTGCCCGCGATCGACGTGAAGGAATTCGCTCGGCTGCTGACGCTGAACATAGCAGCACCGCAGGCTTTGATCGCAGCTTTCGACAGAATGCTCCGCGCAAGTTCCGACGCGCGTGTCATTGCTATCACATCATCGGTCGCTACCGCGCCGCGCGCTTATTGGGGTGCCTATGGCGCGTCGAAGGCAGCGCTCGAAACGCTCGTAAGCACGTATGGCGAGGAAGTGAAAAATATCTCGGCCATACGCACTCATGTCGTTGACCCGGGCGCGACCCGGACGGCGATGCGCGCCAGAGCCTATCCGGGCGAAGATCCCGCGACAGTGAAGGACCCGGAGGTCGTGGGCCAGGCCATAGCTGAGCTCGTCCTTTCGGATCGGCCAAACGGCTATCACCAACGTTTGGATTGATCTTAGTCCGGCTTGACCAGCGTCACCTGGGCGACATCGATCGTTCCGCCGCGAAAGCCGCCTTCGCAATACATCAGATAATAGCGCCAGAGCGCGACGAAATGCTGGTCAAAGCTGGGAGGTAAAAGACCGCGGTCGACGGCTCGGTCGAACTTTTCCCGCCAGCGCCGAAGAGTTTCCGCATAGTGGACGCCAAAATGGCGGACCTCCCTCCATTCCAGCCCGTTGGCTTCCGCCAAAGCCCTGAAACGGCTTTCCGACAGCAGCATTCCGCCGGGGAAAATGTAAGTCTGGATAAAATCGGCTCCGCGCGCATATTTCTCGAATATGGCGTCGTCGATGAGGATATATTGGATTGCCGCCTTCCCGCCGGGTTTCAGCAACCTCTCTATGGCGGCGACATAAGCGGGCCAATATTCCTGGCCCACCGCTTCGACCATTTCGACGCTTGCGATCGCGTCATACTGTCCTTGAGCGTCCCGATAATCGGTCAGCAGGATGTTTGCGCCAGCACCAAGCCGCTCTCGCGCATATTCTGCCTGCTCGGTCGATAGGGTTAGTCCGTCATAGCGGATAGCGCAACGTTGCAGCGCCTGCTCGGCCAAACCTCCCCACCCGCAACCTATCTCAAGCAGTGTGCTGCCTTCCTTGAGGTCGAGCCGGTCGAGGATAGCGTCCACCTTGCGCTGCTGCGCTCGTTCAAGGCTCTCGATCCGGTCATCGGGATCACGGAACAAAGCACTGGAATAATGCATGTCCCGGTCCAGCCATAGGCGGTAGAAGTCGTTCCCAAGATCATAATGATAGGCGATGTTACGACGTGACCCCTTCCGGTCGTTGCGACGCACCCAATGCCCGAACCGGCCAATCCATCGGGCCGGGCCATTTGGGCGAGCCACATTACCCAGTGTCGCGGCGTTCGCCATGAACAACTCGAACAGGGGGACCGGGTCCGGACTACTCCATTCACCAGCAGCCCATGCCCGATACCATCCAGCCGATCCCCCGACGACCAGCCGCAACAAAGCCCGCCAGCGGACCAGCCGGACTTCGCAGACAGGCCCTGTTCCACGCCCCCCCAATATTCTCGCGGTTCCATCCGGCAGCGTGGCCTCAAGCCTTCCTTTCAGAAGGCCCGAATCGATACGGTCCAGCAAACGGTGGAAGTGAGGGGCGACCAAGCGCGACGCCCATCCGCGCGTATTTTCCCCGTCCAGGCGCCGCACGGTCGGCGCTCGTCTGCCATGCCCGGGATCGATCGCGTTCATCCCTTCACCCCTGTTCCCTTGTCTAAGCGGTCCGTCCTTAGGCCCTGCTTTGTCGGTAGGTTGCAAGCGCGCGTTCGCGTGCCTCGCGATGACCAACGCGCTTGGAAGGATATGAGGCCGGTCGTGCATCATAGGCTTCAGGATCGTGAATCGCCGTGTCATCGAGATGAGCCAATTCGGGCACCCATTGCCTGATATAATCACCCGCTTCGAATTTTGGAGACTGGGTTAGCGGTGCCATGATCCGGGAAAACAGGTTTGCGTCAACGCCACTGCCCGCCACCCATTGCCAATTCACGCTATTGTTGGCGTAATCCGCGTCCACCAATGTGTCCCAGAACCATTGCGCCCCGTGTCGCCAATCTATCAGAAGATGTTTGATGAGTAAGCTCGCGGCGATCATGCGAACCCGGTTGTGCATCCATCCGGTCGTCCAAAGCTGGCGCATACCGGCATCCACTATCGGGTAGCCCGTTCGTCCTGTTTTCCAGGCGGCAAAATCATCGACTGCTTCGCGCAAGCTGCGCCAAGCAAACCGATCGAAATCGGAGCGGGCGTTTTGTGACCCATAGGTCGGCAATGCCCAAATCTGCGTATGCGCATAGTCGCGCCAGACCAGTTCCTTAAGAAAGGTGGTCGCATCTGCCGCCACCTCGCTCACCCGATGCCAGACATAGGCGGGAGAGACTTCGCCGAAATGGAGATGAGGAGAAAGCCGCGAAGTTCCTTCCACGGATGGAAGGTTACGCGCCACATCATATTCATCCGCCTCATCGAGAAAGGAGGCGACGCGGTGGCGTGCTCCAGCTTCACCAGGCGACCAGTCCTCGGCAAAAGCTGCTGCCCAGTTGGGACGACGAGGGCATAGTTCCCAATCGTCGAGCGAATCGCTCGCGGGCCATTTTGCTGGCGCGTCGATCCTCGACGGGGTCGCGACAGGTTCGGCCGGTGGCATGTGAAGCATCATTGCCCGGGCGAACGGCGTGTATATCTGATAAAGATTGCCGCCCGACGTGCGGACACTCCCCGGCGGCAACAACAGCATACCGTCATGAAGCTGAAGATCGATCTCCTTCGCTGCTGCCCTTTCGGCATTCCGCCACCATGGCTCATAATGAGCCAGTGCATGCACTTGCTTGGCACCGGTTTCACGGGCGAGCCTCTCTAACTGCTCGGCGCTCTCCCCTTTGCGCAGGATGAGGCGAGACCCTTTGCGACGAAGGCTGTCGTCCAGCGATTTCAGGCTGTGATGAAGCCACCATCGCTGCGCGCTGCCCATCTTCCATTGCTTTGGGGATGTATCGTCCAGGATATAGACCGGGATCACCGGCCCTTCCTTCACTGCCGCCGCCAATGCTGCTTGATCAGATAAGCGGAGGTCTTGGCGAAACCAGAGGATCACGGGATTGGACATTTGCCAGCTTTGCCATTGCCAGGCCGAGCTTCCAATCCCCTCTCCCATTTCGGCGCGAAAAGCTGTCCGGATATGGTGCTGTGCGTTTTAGCGCATGGACGACCGCTGCTTCGCCCTTTATCATTGCACTGCACAAAGCGGGCCAATGGCTTGCGGCCAGGACAATGATCAGGGGACATCATGGCATCGGCGCCAAATGATTCGGAACTCGCGTATCGGCCCTGCGTCGGCGTGATGCTCGTCAGTATGGATGGCAAGGTCTTTGTCGGCCAGCGTATCGATAGCCAGGTGGAAGCTTGGCAGATGCCTCAGGGCGGAATCGATCATGGGGAGGAGGAAAGGACTGCCGCGCTGCGCGAACTGGGCGAGGAAACCGGCATCGGCCAGCATCATGTAGAGATCATCGCGAAAGCGCGGGACGAGCATTTCTACGATTTACCACCTGAACTTGTCGGAAAATTATGGGGCGGCAAATATCGCGGTCAGCGCCAGATATGGTTCCTCGCGCGCTTCCTCGGCAGCGACGAGGATATCAACATCGCTACTGAGGATGCCGAATTCTCAGAGTGGAAATGGATTGAGCCGGAAGCCCTTCCTGACGTGATCGTTCCGTTCAAAAGGAAGCTGTACCGGGACATTTTGCAGGAATTCAAGGCTCTCATCTGACCGGATCACTGATCCTTTCGGCCCCCTAGCGCGATCGGGAATAAATAACGGTATCGCAAGACTGGAGGCCATCAACTTCGTCTGATAAGCTCCAGCGCATGAACGGCCTTTCGTCGTCAGACCGCGAAATACTGGATCGCGCCGCAGCCGCCCCGATGCTGGATCAGGTGCAGAAATGGGCGGCTATTAATAGCGGATCGCGGAACCTGCCCGGTTTGGCGATGACTGCTTCGATGCTGGCAGATGCATTCTCCACGCTACCCGGCGACATTCGCCTGATCGAAGGCACGAAAGTCGATGCCGTTGATTCCGAAGGGCGCGTTCAACTGGTCGAACATGGACAGCATCTGCTGCTTTCCGTGCGTCCCGACGCTGCGATCAGGCTCCTCCTGACCGGACATATGGACACGGTCTTTCCGGCGGATCATGGATTCCAATCGCTTCGATGGATCGATCCCGGCAGTCTGAACGGTCCCGGCGTAGCCGACATGAAAGGCGGCCTCGCCGTCATGCTGTCGGCACTCGGAGCGTTCGAGGGGGCATCGGCCGCCACCCGGATCGGTTATGACGTCGTCATAAACAGCGACGAGGAAGTCGGCAGTCCTTCTTCGGCAGACCTTCTCATGATGGCCGCGAAGGGGAAAGTTGCGGCGCTGACCTATGAGCCGGCGCTTCCCGATGGCACGCTTGCGGGAGCGCGGCCGGGTAGCGGGAATTTCTCCTTCATAGTCAGTGGCCGGAGCGCCCACGCGGGGCGCAACCCGGAAGAAGGCCGCAATGCCGTGCTCGCAGCAGCGGATCTCGCCCTCAAACTTAAAGCGGGGAGCGGCACTGGCTTTACGTGCAATCCCGCGCGGATAGATGGCGGCTCTCCCAACAATGTCGTGCCCGACCGTGCGATCCTGCGCGTGAATTTCCGGCCTCGGACCGCGGAGGCTGAGGAGAGCGCGAAGCGGCTCATCAGTAATTCCGTACGCGAAGTTGCTTGCGATCATGATGTGAGCTTGAAAGTTCACGGGGGCTTCGGCCGTCCGCCTAAACCTCTCGACGGAAAAGCCGCTGCCCTCTTCCAGTTGGTCAGGAAATGTGGCGCCGAGCTGGGCGTGGCCGTGAATTGGCGGGACACAGGAGGCGTTTGTGATGGCAACAACATCGCGGCGTGCGGCGTGCCTGTGGTGGACACAATGGGCGTTCGGGGCGGGGCCATTCATAGCGACGAGGAATATTTGATCGTCGAAAGCCTTGCCGAACGCGCGCAACTTTCCGCGCTCACCTTATTGCGGATTGCGCAGGGCAAATTTCCACAGGAGAAGATGGTTTGAGCTTTGTCATGCGGACTGCGCGGGCGGATGATCTGCAAACCCTGTATGAATTAGCGAAAATAACGGGGGGCGGATTTACCAACCTGCCTGCTGACCGGAAGGCGCTGGAGCAGAAGCTGGTCCGGACCGAGATGGCGCTCGCTCGGGAGAGTGGAGGGGTGGAGGATGAGCTTATCCTGATGGTGCTTGAAAACTGCACCACGGGACAAGTTCGTGGTACTTGTCAGATTTTCAGCAAGGTAGGGCAAAGCTGGCCCTTCTATTCCTATCGCCTGGGCGTCCTGACCCAGCATAGCCGGGAATTGTCCCGCACATTCCGGGCGGAGATGCTGTCGCTCGTCACGGACCTGGAAGGTTCGACGGAGGTCGGCGGCCTCTTTTTGCGTCCACGAGAGCGCGCCGAGGGCCTGGGCCTGCTGCTCGCCCGCAGCCGTTATCTCTATATCCGCAGTCATCGCGAACGCTTCGGAGACCGGGTGATAGCCGAGCTGCGCGGCGTAATCGATGAGGCAGGAGGCTCGCCTTTCTGGGATGGGCTCGCGGGGCGCTTCTTCGGCATGACATTTCAGGAAGCGGATGAATTCAATGCGATCCATGGCAACCAGTTCATCGCGGACCTGATGCCCAAGACACCTATCTACACCGCCATGCTGAACGACAGTGCAAAGGCGGTGATCGGCCTGCCTCATCCCAATGGCCGAGCGGCGATGCGGATGCTGGAAACGGAGGGTTTTACGAACCCGGGATATATCGACATATTCGACGGCGGCCCGACGATGGTGGGACAGATAGACGCACTGCAAACCATATCCCATGCGCAGGATGTGATCCTGTCCGCCGTTCATGACGGTGGAGGAGAAAGACAGCTGGTGGCCACCGGAGAACGCGCGGATTTTCGTTGCGCATATGCAATGGTCAAGGAAGACGGCGATAACCTGTCGCTTGATCGGCAAAGCGCCGAACGGCTGGGACTGGAACCCGGACAGCAGTTCATGATGGTGTCCCGCGCATGACGGTCAGGGAAATCAACTTCGACGGCTTGATCGGGCCAAGCCACAATTATGCGGGGCTTAGCCTGGGAAACCTGGCATCGGCAGGAAGCGCGGGAACGACGTCATATCCCCGGGCCGCGGCGTTGGAAGGCATCGAGAAGATGCACGCGAACCTGCGCCTGGGACTAGTACAGGGTATATTCCTGCCCCAGTGGCGGCCGGACGGGCGATGGCTAAGCGCCTTGGGCACAAATATCGGCGAGGCTGAGCCCCATATCCGGGCGGCGGCGATGTCCGCGTCCTCCATGTGGGCGGCGAACGCGGCGACCGTGTCGCCCGGCCCCGATACGGCCGACGGACGCACGCACCTGACTATAGCTAACCTCGTCACCATGCCGCACCGAAGCCATGAGTGGCAGCAGACACTGGCCCAGTTGCAGGTCGCCTTCTCCGACAAGGATGCCTTTGCAATTCATCCCCCTATCCCCGCGCCCTATGGCGATGAAGGCGCGGCCAATCACATGCGACTGTGTGACAGCCATGCGGATCGGGGCGTCGAGATATTCGTCTATGGCCAATCCGGCGGCCCCTACCCCGCCCGTCAGCATGTGGAGGCCAGCAAAGCCGTCGCGCGGCTCCATGGCCTTGATCCGGCACGCACATTGTTCGTCATGCAGTCCGAGCAGGCGATAGCGGCTGGCGCCTTTCACAATGACGTCGTGGCCGTCGCCAACGAGACCGTGCTTCTCGCCCATGAGCAGGCCTTCGCCGACAAGGCGCGCTTCTACGATCAACTGCGCGCCATGCTGCCCGCGGTCCAGATCATCGAGGTGCCGGAGGCGGCCGTTCAGCCTGGCCGATGCCATCCAAAGCTATCTGTTTAATGCGCAACTGGTGACGCTGCCGGACGGCGGCATGGCGTTGATCCTGCCCGCTGAGGCCAAGGGGGTTGCGAGTGTCTGGAACTGGCTGGAAAAACTGGTTGCGGGCAATGGCCCCATTCGCGAGTTGATCACCGTCAATGTGCGACAATCCATGGCGAATGGCGGCGGCCCGGCCTGTCTGAGGTTGAGGGTCGTCGCTGATCCCGCCAATGTCGATCCCCGTTTTCTGGTGAACGAGGCCAGGTTGGATGAGATCGCGAGCATAATCGAGCGCTATTGGCCTGAGCGGATCGTGCCCGCCGATCTGGCCGACACCCGGCTGATCGCCCAGATCGAACAATCGTGGTTAATGCTTGTTGACCATTTGCAGCTTTCGGGCGACTTAATTCCCTAGAGCAAGTCACAGCTCGAGTGGGACGATGGAACGGATCAAGCGCCTCTTTACGATCAAGACGAAGTTCGAGGCGTTCCTGGTCATCTATGCGCTCGCGCTGGGCGCCACCGAGCGCGGCATCGTCTATCTCCAGCAATATCCCGGTTTCGGCGGACAATTGCTCGCCTTGGCATGCACCGGATCGGTGTTCATGGCAGGCGGGATGATCATCGATGCCGTTGAGATGCGGCGGCGCCTCATCTTCTGAATAATTGCCTTCCGCAAAGCGGCGGTTGACCGGCAACGGACAGCCATGCAGGAGCGGCATCATGGCCGCTATCATGCTTCAGGGAACGGGGTCCGACGTTGGAAAGTCGGTACTCGTCGCGGGATTGTGCCGGGCGCTGGTGCGTCGGGGCTACAGTGTGCGCCCATTCAAGCCGCAGAATATGTCGAACAACGCAGCCGTCACCATCGATGGCGGAGAGATTGGCAGGGCGCAGGCTCTACAGGCGCTGGCCGCTGGCGCAGAGCCGCACAGCGACATGAACCCCGTGCTGCTGAAGCCGCAGGCGGATCGTACATCGCAGCTGGTGGTCCATGGGAAGGTTCGCGGCGCGCTGAACGCCGGTAACTTCCGGACCGCTCGTGCCGAACTATTGGACGCGGTGTTGGCAAGCTATGACCGACTGAAGCAGCAATGCGATATCGTCGTGGTCGAGGGGGCGGGATCCCCGGCGGAGATCAACCTGCGAGCGGGCGACATCGCGAACATGGGGTTCGCGCGCGCCGCCAACGTGCCGGTCATACTGGTCGGCGACATAGACCGGGGCGGCGTGATCGCGGCGATCGCAGGCACGAAGGCTGTCATCGATCCGGCGGACGCGGCGATGATACGGGGGTTCCTGATCAACAAGTTCCGGGGCGATCCAGCTTTGTTCGAAGACGGTTATCGGCAGATCGAGCAATTATCGGGCTGGCGGGGGTTTGGCGTGGTGCCATGGCTTTCAGCCACCGCCCGCCTGCCCAGCGAGGATGCGGTCGTGCTGGAACGGGCGAGCGGCCGGAGTGGCAAGCGCAGGGTCATCGCCTGCCCTATCCTGCCCCGCATCGCGAATTTCGATGATCTTGACCCGTTCAAGCTGGAACCCGCCGTGGCGCTTGTGATGGTGCCGCCGGGCCAGCCTATCCCGGCCGAAGCCAGCCTGATCATCCTGCCGGGTTCCAAGGCGACGATCGCCGACCTGCGCGCAATGCGAGCAGAAGGTTGGGACATCGACATCCTTTCGCATCATCGTCAGGGCAAGCCTATATTGGGAATTTGCGGTGGTTATCAGATGCTTGGTAAGCGCATCTCTGATCCGGATGGAATTGAGGGCGAGCCCGGCAGCATCGACGGCCTGGGCCTGCTCGACATCGAAACGCGGCTGACGGGCACTAAGTCGCTGGAAAGAGTGGCGGGCACGGCTTGGGCGCAGAGTTTCCAGGGGTATGAAATGCATCTCGGCTCTACCGAAGGGCCGGACTGTGCGCGTCCCTTCGCTCGATTGGACGATGGGCGGGTCGATGGCGCGATCAGCGCCGATGGCCTTGTATCGGGCACCTATGTCCATGGCCTGTTTGCCAGCACAGGCGCTCGCGCCGGATTAATGGCCTCGATCGGCGTTCATTCTGAAGGCGTGGATTATTCCGCATCGGTCGATCGGGCGCTGGATGACATTGCAGAACAATTGGAGCGACATGTTAATATCGATGCGATGATCAAGATCGCCACCTGCGGCTGAAGGATCGCGATCGCGCTTAATTAGCGATGGATATGCGGGCTCGCAAAGCCCTTACGTGACCTGAAGTCACGCAAACAGGAACAGCTAAAGCACTCCCACAGGGGTGCCTTATAAGTCACTGATTTTCCGTGAAAAGAAAATGGTGCGCCCGGAACGATTCGAACGTCCGACCCTCAGATTCGTAGTCTGATGCTCTATCCAGCTGAGCTACGGGCGCGTTGTGGAGCGGCAGATAGAGGGGGGCGGGAGATTGAGCAACCCCCTTTTTTCAGTTTTTTTACGGCGTCCGCTCGGCAGTTTCGCCAGCGCAACTTTTTGCAGCGCTGGCTCGTTGCGAACAGGGGCAAGGAGGCGAAGCATGGCTTTCACTTTGAACGAGATTTCGCTGCTCGTGATCGCGCTGGTTATTGGATTGGTGATCGGCCTGATGATCAGCGGTCGTGGCAAATATAAGCGGCTGTGGCGTGATGAGAGGTTGGCTCATCGTGAAACGATTAAGGAGCGTGATGCGCGGACCGCCGCTGCTTCTGACCGTAGAGCGGAGGCTGGAGACGTTTCCGGCGAACGAAATGACCTGACGCGGATCAGGGGAATTTCGGCAAAAGACGCTGCTCAGTTGGAGGCTGCGGGCTATCAAAGCTATGTGCAACTCGGATCTATTGATCGTGAGGAGCAGGCTGCGCTGGAATCAAGGCTGGGGCGAGAGCCGGGGACCATCGAGAGCGAGGAATGGCGCCTGCAGGCGCGGCTGCTCGAAACGGGCAAGGTGCGCGAGCATGAGCGGCGCTACCTGGAGGCGTAACAAGGTCCGGGTGCCCCTCCCACGGTTGCGGGAGGGGCTGGATCCTTACTTCTTTGCCAATGCAGCCTGAGCGGCGGCCAAGCGGGCAATCGGTACGCGGTAGGGCGAGGCCGAGACATAATCGAGACCGGTAGCCTCGCAAAAGGCAATGGAGGCCGGATCGCCGCCATGTTCGCCGCAGATACCGAGTTTGATCCCCGGACGGGTCGCGCGGCCGCGTTCGGCGGCCAGTTCGATGAGTTGGCCCACGCCCTCAACATCAATGCTGACGAACGGGTCGCGGGCGAAGATGCCCTTGTCCACATATTGGGTCAGGAACCGGCCCGCATCATCGCGGCTGATGCCGATGGTGGTTTGGGTGAGGTCGTTGGTGCCGAACGAGAAGAATTCGCCCACCTCGGCAATCTCGCCTGCCTTGAGCGCCGCGCGCGGCAGTTCGATCATGGTGCCGACGAGATATTCGACCGATGCGCCTTGCTCGGCGAAGACTTCGCTGGCGACGCGATCGACGATCGCCTTCATCAGCTCCAGCTCCTTTTTGGTGGCGACGAGCGGGATCATGATTTCCGGGATGGGCGCCTCGCCGCTGCGCTGCTTGACGAGCAGCGCCGCTTCGAAGATGGCGCGGGCCTGCATTTCGTAAATTTCGGGGTAAGTGACGCCCAGACGGCAACCACGATGGCCGAGCATCGGGTTGAACTCATGCAGCTCGGCGGCGCGGCGCTTGAGCGCGTCCACACCCACGCCTGCGGCCTTGGCCACTTCCTCGAACTCCGCTTCGCCATGCGGCAGGAATTCGTGCAGCGGCGGATCGAGCAGGCGGATGGTGACGGGCAGGCCGGCCATCACCATGAAGATCTGCGCGAAGTCGTCGCGCTGCTCCGGGAGCAGCTTGTCGAGGGCGACGCGGCGGCCCTTTTCGCTGTCGGCGAGGATCATCTCACGGACGGCGGTGATGCGGGCTGCGTCGAAGAACATATGCTCGGTGCGGCAAAGGCCCACGCCCTCCGCGCCGAATTCACGCGCGACCTGGCAGTCCTGGGGGGTTTCAGCGTTGGCGCGGACACGCAAGCGGCGGACCTTGTCGGCCCAGGCCATCAGCACGCCGAAATCGCCCGCCAGTTCGGGCTGCACGGTCGGGACTTCGCCCGCCATCACCTCGCCAGTCGAGCCGTCGATGGTGAGGATGTCGCCTTCCTTGAGGGTGCGGCCTTCGATGCGCAGCGTCTTGGCGGCGTTGTCGATCGACAGGCTGCCCGCGCCGGACACGCAGGGACGGCCCATGCCGCGCGCAACCACGGCGGCATGTGACGTCATGCCACCGCGCGCGGTCAGGATGCCCTTGGCCGCGTGCATGCCGTGGATGTCTTCAGGACTGGTTTCCACGCGGACGAGGATGACGGAGTCGCCAAGCTCGTTGCGGCGCTCTGCGGTGTCGGCGTCGAACACGATCGCGCCCGAGGCTGCGCCCGGCGAGGCAGGCAGGCCCTTGGTCAGCACATCGCGGGGCGCCTTGGGGTCTAGCGTCGGGTGGAGAAGCTGGTCGAGCGCGGCGGGATCGACGCGGGCGACGGCTTCCTGCTCGGTGATCAGGCCCTCGGTCGCCATATCGACGGCGATCTTGAGCGCGGCCTTGGCGGTGCGCTTGCCCGAGCGGGTCTGGAGCATCCAGAGCTTGCCCTGCTGCACCGTGAACTCGATGTCCTGCATGTCGCGATAATGGGTTTCGAGGATCTGGAACACCCGCGCCAGTTCGGCATAGGTTTCCGGCATCGCCTCTTCCATCGACAGCGGCTTGGCCCCTGCCCGCTCGCGTGCCTGCTTAGTCAGATACTGTGGCGTGCGGATGCCCGCCACCACGTCCTCGCCCTGGGCGTTGATGAGGTACTCGCCATAATAGGCGTTTTCGCCGGTCGCCGGGTCGCGGGTGAAGGCGACGCCGGTGGCCGAGGTGTCGCCCATATTGCCGAACACCATCGCCTGCACGTTTACGGCGGTTCCCCAATCGTGCGGAATGGAGTTCAGGCGGCGATAGACCTTGGCGCGGTCGGCCTGCCAGCTGCCGAAGACGGCGCTGATCGCGCCCCAAAGCTGGTCGTTTACGTCCTGCGGGAAAGGCTTGTTCCAGAGCTTTGAAACAAGGGCCTTATACTCGGCAACGAGCGCCTTCCAGTCGTCGGCCGTCATCTGCGTATCGAGCGTGTAGCCCTGATCTTCCTTGGCGATTTCGAGGGCTTCCTCGAATGCACCGTGATCGAGTTCCAGCACGACATCGGAATACATCTGGATGAAACGGCGATAGCTGTCCCAGGCGAAACGCTCGTCGCCGCTCGCGGTGGCGAGGCCGACGACGGTTTCGTCGTTGAGGCCGAGGTTGAGGACCGTGTCCATCATGCCCGGCATGGAAATGCGCGCGCCGGAGCGGACGGATACGAGCAGCGGATCGGCCGCGTCGCCGAATTTCTTGCCCGTCACACCCTCGATATGGGCGATGCCGTTTCCGACTTCTGCCTTCAGGCTATCCGGGAATACGCCGCCATCCTCATAATAGCGGGTGCACATCTCGGTCGTGATGGTGAAGCCCGGAGGCACCGGCAGGCCGATGGCGGCCATGCCGTCCAGATTGGCGCCCTTGCCGCCGAGGAGATTCTTGTTACCCTTGCCACCATCATCGACGCCGCCGCCGAAACGATAGACATAACGCGTCGCGGTCGTGCTCATGCTGGCCTCTTCCATTGTCAACATAGTCCCGGCTCTCCCTGCACTGATTGCCGTGTATTTGTGCGTTGCAGCAACTTTCCTACAACAGGCGGGGCGATGAACGCACCCGCTTTTACGATGATCCTTTGTTCTTCTCTATCCTCCATCGCCGTGAAGCGTCGGACTTTTCCGAACTATCCTGCAATTTTCGAGAAGTCGGCGACCGCATGCACGGCGTCCCGCACCCGCGCCAGCAGCGCGAGGCGAGCCGACCGCTTGGCCGGATCAGCGTCGTTCACGGTGACCTTGTCGAAGAAGGCGTCGATCGGCGCGCGCAATGTTGCGAGTGCGGCCATCGCGCCTTCGAAGTCCTCCGCCGTGACAGCTGCTGTGGCGCGGGGTTCGGCGGCGTCGAGGGCGGTAATTAGGTCGGCCTCGGCAGGTTCGGGGGTGTAGGCCAGTTCGACCTTCTCGGCGGTTTCGACGCCTTCCTTCTTCAGGATGTTGGCGGCGCGCTTGTAGCCGGCGAGGAGGTTCGTGCCATCGTCGGTGGCGATGAAGGACTGGAGGGCCTTCACGCGGGCGAGCAGGCGGACGAGGTCATCCTCTCCACCGAGGGCGAATACGGCGTCAATCAGGTCGTGGCGGACGCCTGCTTCTTTTTGCTGGACCTTGAGGCGGTCTGTCATGAAATCAGCAAGCTTCTGCGGAGCTTTGCGGACCTTCTCCGCCATATCCAGCAAAACCTCATTATTTTCCCAATCCAATTCAGACTTTGTCTGCGGTGAGCTAAAGGTGAATTGAGAATTTGCAATCAGCCCCGTCGCAAACAATGCTTCAACTGCGTTAGCCTCCTTCGCCGATTGCACTCGAGCCATGCCCGTTCCAACATTCGGGATTCCGAAAGTGATCGCCGAAATGAGGGGAAGGCGCAGATCATTTTGAAGCAATATGGCAATCACGCCCAACGCGGCTCGACGCAGCGCGTAGGGATCACGCGATCCTGATGGAATCTCCGCTATCGCAAAGAATGCGAACAAGGCATCAAGTTTATCCGCCAGCGATACTGCCACCGTCGCAGGCGCGGTCGGCACGTCATCACCCTGCCCGACCGGCTTGTAATGGTCGCGGATGGCGTCAGCGACGGCATCGGGCAGACCTTCGGCACGGGCATAATAGCCGCCCATGACGCCTTGGAGTTCGGGGAACTCGCCGACCATTTCGGTGACGAGGTCGGCTTTGGCTAGGCGGGCGGCTTGTTCGGCCAGGTTTGCGAGTTGTTCGGTCGTTGGGGCTTGCCCACCCCCGGCCCCTCCCGCTTGCGGGAGGGGAGAGATAATCCCCTCTTCTACCAGCCAGCGGGCTAGCTTGGCTACGCGGTCGACCTTGTCGGCTACGGTGCCTAGCTTTTCGTGGAAGGTGATGCGTTCGAGCTTCTTGGCGTGGTCCTCGAGCCTCGTCTTGCGGTCCTGTTCCCAGAAGAAGCGGGCGTCGGACAAGCGCGCGGCGAGGACCTTGCGGTTGCCTGCGATGATTGCTTCGCCGCCGTCTTTAGCTTCGATATTGGCGGTGCAGATGAAGGCGGGGGCGAGTTTGCCCGCGCTGTCACGCAGTACGAAATATTTCTGGTTTATCCGCAGGGTTAGCTGGATGACTTCAGGCGGAACCTCAAGAAACGCCGGATCGAAATCGCCTAGCAGCGGGACCGGCCATTCCGTCAGCCCGGCATTCTCCGCGACGAGGCCCTTGTCCTCGATCACGGTGTAGCCCTTCGCGGCGGCGGCTTCGTTTGCCTTTGCCTCGATGATCGACTGGCGTTCCTGATGGCTGACGATCACATGGCAGGCGCGCAACTTTTCGACATAGTCGTGCGCGCCGCCGATGGTGATTTCGCCGGGGTGGTGGAAACGGTGGCCGAGCGTGGCGTAGCCGCTGCGCGTGCCTTCGATCTCGATATCGACAAGGTCTTCGCCGAGGATCGCGACGATGCCTTGCAACGGGCGGACCCAGCGAAGGCTTTCGGTCGTCTGCGAGGCTGTGCCCCAGCGCATGGACTTGGGCCAGGGGAAGGCGCGGATGATGGCGGGGACAGCTTCGACCAGCACTTGCGCGGTGGCACGGCCGGGCTTGTTGACGGTGGCGAACCAGACGCCGTCGCGGTCTTCGAGCTGGTTCTGGGTCAGGCCGGTTTTGCGGAGGAAGCCTTCAAGCGCCTGCGCGGGCGCGCTGGTGCGAGGGCCTTTGAATTCCTCGCTGACGGCGGCGGTTTCAAGCGGCAGGTTGCGGGCGATTAGCGCCAAGCGGCGAGGCGTGACGAAGCTGTCGATGCTCTCGGGTTTCAGTCCAGCCTTCGCCAGTTCCTCGGTGAAGAGGCGGGCCAGGTCTTCAGATGCCTTGAGCTGCATCCGGGCCGGGATTTCTTCGCAGCGGAGTTCGAGGAGGAAATCGGTCATGCGATTTTCTCCGCAGCCCCAGCGGAGGCTGGGGCCTCGTGCCGAATGATGGAACGCGTGGGGCATGAGATCCCAGCTTGCGCTGGGATGACGAAGTTACACATCTGCATCATGCGGCCCACCCGTTTACTTCCATCCACTTTTCGCAGGAGCCTTTCGCAAGGTCGCGGACGCGGCCGATGTAGCTGGCGCGTTCCTGGACGGAGATGACGCCGCGCGCCTGGAGCAGGTTGAAGACGTGGCTTGCCTTGATTGCCTGATCATAGGCGGCGAGCGGGACGCCTGCATCCAGCGAGGCTTTGCATTCGGCCTCGGCGTCCTTGAACCAGCGGAACAGCTTTTCGGTGTCGGCGATCTCGAAATTCCATTTCGACATCTGTTGTTCGTTGGCGAGGAACACATCGCCATAGGTGACGCCTGCGTCATTGAACTTCAGGTCGTAAACGCTGTCGACGCCCTGAATATACATGGCGAGGCGTTCGAGGCCGTAGGTTAGCTCGCCCGCGACCGGCTTGCAGTCGAAGCCGCCCATCTGCTGGAAATAGGTGAACTGGGTGACTTCCATGCCGTCGCACCAGACTTCCCAGCCAAGGCCCCATGCGCCGAGCGTCGGGCTTTCCCAGTCATCCTCAACGAAGCGAATGTCGTGGATCAGCGGATCGATACCGATCTCGACCAGCGACCCCAGATACAGCTCCTGAAGGTTCGCCGGGGACGGCTTCATGATCACCTGATATTGGTAATAATGCTGGAGCCGATTGGGATTTTCGCCATAGCGGCCGTCGGTCGGGCGGCGGCTGGGCTGCACATAGGCGGCATTCCAGGCGTCCGGGCCGAGGCTGCGCAAGGTGGTGGCGGGGTGGAACGTGCCCGCGCCGACCTCCATGTCATAGGGTTGCAGGATGACGCAGCCCTGCTTTCCCCAATAGGCGTGCAGGGTCAGGATCAGGTCCTGAAAGGAGAGCGGCTTTCCTGTCGCCACGGACGGTCCCTTGCAAAAATGACGGTTTGATCGCGCGCGCCTTGGCGCAGGAGGGCTTTTGGGTCAAGGAAAAGCGGGCTTGAAGGCGGTTAATCCGCTTGCCCAAACGCCCCCTGCCCCGCATGGATATGGCGAAACTCTTCGCAATGGATCGATAGCCGTTATGAAATGGTCGCTTTCGCGCTTGATGGTTGCAGGCTTGCTGCTGCTAAGCGGCTGCACTCAGGAACCGCAGGCCAACGCTCGTCCGCCAGCGGCAAGGGCCGCCTATGTGACGCCCGCCCTATGGCAGGTGAAGGATGAGGATACGACGATCTATCTCTTTGGCACGGTTCATGTGCTGAAACCGGGAACGGAGTGGTTCAAGGGCGGCATCAAGCGGGCCTTTGATGGGTCGGACGAGCTGGTTCTGGAGATTGTCGAGCCAGAGAATCCGCAGGCGATGGCTGCTTCCATGGCGCAAACGGGCCTGGCGCGTGACGGGGTGAAGCTGTCGGATCGTCTGGATGCCGACATGCGGGGCAAATATCAGACGGCGATGGCAGCGAACGGCCTGCCCTGGCAGATGTTCGAGCCGTTCAACCCCTGGATGGCTGGCATGGCGCTGGCGGTGAAGCCGCTCGAAAAACTGGGATACGAAGCGGACCTTGGCGCGGAGAAGACACTGACGTCAGCAGCAAAGGCTGCGGGCAAGAAGATAGGCGCTCTGGAGACAGTAGAGCAGCAATTGGGCTATTTTGCCGGGCTGCCGATGGACAGTCAGGTGAAGTTCCTGAACGCTACCGTTGAGGGCCTGCCGGACATGGACAAGGAGTTCTCCAGCCTGATCGCGCATTGGCAGGAGGGCGATCCGGACAAGCTGGCCGCCGAAATGAACGAATCGCTCGAAGCGACGCCGGAACTGGCTCAGGTGCTGCTGATTCAGCGGAACATGAATTGGGCCAAATGGATCAAGGAACGGCTGGCGCGACCCGGAACGGTGTTCATCGCCGTCGGTGCCGGGCATCTGGCGGGCAAGGATAGCGTACAAGAGCAGTTGAAGGGAATGAACGTCGCATCGGCTAGGGTCGCCGAGTGAACTTGCTGCGATGGCTGGGCCTGTGCGCGCTGCTGATGATAGCGGCGTGCGGGCCGGAGCCGGTTTCTCCTCCGGAGGGCGGCGGGCCTGCCCTGTGGCGGGTGCAGGGGCATGGGGTCGATGGATGGCTGTTCGGGACCATTCATGTGCTGCCCAAGGGGGTCGGCTGGCGAACCGGCAAGATTGAGCAGGCGATGGACGCTTCGGACCAGTTGGTGCTCGAAACTGCGGAAATTCAGGATCAGGCGCGAACGAGGGCGCTGTTCGAGAAGATGGGCCGCAGCCCCGACCTCCCCACGCTCGAGGCCCGTGTGCCTGCGGACAAGCGCGATGAGCTTCGGCGGATTGCTGGCGACGGGGGCGCTAATATGCAGCTTCTGTCCGGATATGAAAGCTGGGCGGCCGCGATGCTGCTTTCGGCGGCGGCGCAGGAGTTGCTGCACCTAAGCGCCAGCGCGGGTGTCGAGCCGGTGCTGATCGCCGCGTTTCAGGAAGCGGGCAAGCCGATTGGCGGACTGGAGACGGTGGCGCGGCAATTTGGCGCCTTTGATACCTTGCCCGAGGGTTCGCAACGTCAGCTTCTGACCCAGACTGTAATGGAGGCCAAGGGGATGAAGGCGCTGTATGAGCGCATTCTTCATGCCTGGCTGAAGGGTGATATGGCTGCGATCGCGCGGGAGGATCAGGGTGGAGAACAGCCCGACCCGGTGGTTGAAAAGGCGGTGTTGGTTTCCCGCAATCGGGACTGGAGCGCAGCTATCACGAAGTTGAAGGGGCGCCCCTTCATCGCGGTGGGCACGGGGCATCTTACCGGGCGGGACAATCTCATCAGCTTGATTGAGGCGCGTGGCTACAAGGTGACGCGGGTGCAATAGCGCCGCGCCCTTGCCTTTGCCCGCCTTTCTGCTACAGGGCCGCCTTCCCGTGATGGTCATCCCTGGAGGCGTTGCGGGAAGTTTTGACATATCAGCTTTTGGAGACACGCAATGAGCGAGCAGCTTACGCTGTCGGCAGAGGCACGCGATCGGGCAGGCAAGGGAGCCTCCCGCGCTCTCCGCCGTGAGGGCCGCGTACCCGCCGTCATCTATGGTAACAACGAAGAACCGCAGTCGATCCACGTCGAGGAAAAGCTCCTCAACAAGCTGCTCGGCACCGGCCACTTCTTCAACTCGGTCGTCATGGTCGAGGTGGGCGGCAAGCAGGTTCGCACCCTGCCCAAGGACGTCGCCTTCCACCCCGTGAGCGATCGCCCGCTGCACGCCGATTTCCTGCGCGTTTCGGAACATGCCACCGTTCACGTCAACGTGCCGGTTCGCTTCGACAATGAAGATGCCTCGCCCGGCCTGAAGAAGGGCGGCGTGCTCAACATCGTCGCACATGAGATCGAACTGATCGTCGATGCGGCCGAAATCCCCGACGACGTCGTTGTTGACCTGACGGGTCTCGACGTGGGCGAATCGATCCACATCGGCTCGGTGAAGCTGCCCAAGGGCGCGAAGGCTGCGCATGATGAGAGCGACTTCACCGTCGCGACCATCGTTGCTCCTTCTGCCATGAAGAGCGCCGAGGGCGACAACGAAACTCCGGCGGAAGGCGAATAAGCCTTTCACCCCGGCTTACCGATTACCGGTTTGCTCACCCCCGTTCGGGCTGAGCTTGTCGAGGCCCGCCCCTTTTCTTGGAATAGGAAGAGAGGCCCTTCGGCAGGTTCAGGCGAACGGGGGTTCGCTTTGTTTGGAGACGTGGGATGCAGATCTGGGTCGGGCTGGGCAATCCGGGCACCCAATATGCGATGCACCGGCATAATGTCGGCTTCATGGCGGCCGACGTCATCGCCGACATGCACCGCTTCTCCCCGCCCAAAAAACAGTTTCAGGGATGGGTGCAGGAAGGCCGCATTGGACCTGAGAAGATCATCCTGCTGAAGCCCGCCACCTTCATGAACGAAAGCGGCCGGTCAGTCGGGGAGGCGATGCGTTTCTACAAGCTGGCGCCGGAGGACGTGACCGTCTTTCACGACGAACTGGACCTTGCGCCGATGAAAGTGAAGGTGAAGCGCGGCGGCGGCAATGCGGGGCATAACGGCCTGCGATCGACGGATGCGCACATCGGGCCGGACTTCCGGCGCGTGCGGATCGGCATTGGGCATCCGGGCCACAAGGACCGAGTGCATGGCTATGTGCTTGGCAATTATCACAAGAGTGAGATGGATGCGCTGGCCGACATGCTTGGCGCGATCGGCGCGGAGGCCGAATGGCTGGCCAAGGGCGACGACGCGCGCTTCATAAATGAGGTTGCGCTGAGGCTGGCGGACTGATCCGCAGAAGATGCGCTAATAAGTGAAAGTCCGTTCCGCCGCCCTGTCCGTGCGGTGAAATCAGGGGAATGGATTGCGCAGTGCAGCATTGCCGGGCCATAGAAGACGCCGGCTAAACTTCCCAAAGGGATACAGGTGATACTGACCGTCTCGACAAAGCCTTTCAGTGACCAGAAGCCGGGCACTTCCGGCCTGCGCAAAAAGGTCCGCGTCTTTCAACAGCCGCATTATGCCGCCAACTTCGTTCAGTCGGTGTTCGACAGCCTGACCGGATTTGAAGGACAGACTCTGGTGGTCGGCGGCGACGGGCGATATCTCAACCGCGAAGTCATCCAGATCGTGCTCAAGATGGCAGCGGCAAATGGCTTTGGCCGGGTTCTGGTCGGCCAAGGCGGCATATTGTCGACCCCTGCGGCATCGCACCTGATCCGATCCTCAGGCGCGTTCGGTGGTTTGGTTCTGTCGGCCAGCCATAATCCCGGAGGCCCGGACGAGGATTTCGGCATCAAATATAATGTGAGCAATGGCGGCCCCGCACCGGAGAAAGTGACGGACGCCATTCACGCCCGCACGCTCACGATCGACAGCTATCGGATAGTCGATGCAGACGACATCGATATCGACACCATCGGCAAGGCCCAGCTTGGCGGAATGACGGTCGAAGTGGTCGCCCCGGTTGCCGCTTATGCCGATCTGATGGAGCAATTGTTCGACTTTTCAGCCATTCGGGAGATGATCGCCGAAGGCTTCACCCTCTCCTTTGACGCGATGAGCGCAGTCACCGGTCCTTATGCCACAGAGATTTTCGAGCGGCGTTTGGGCGCGCCATCGGGAACCGTGCGCAACGGCATTCCCTTGCCCGACTTCGGCCATCATCATCCCGACCCGAACCTCGTCCACGCAAAGGAATTGTACGACCGGATGATGGGCGAGAACGCGCCCGATTTCGGCGCTGCGTCGGACGGCGATGGCGATCGCAACCTGATCATCGGCCGTAACTGCTATGTGACACCTTCGGATTCGCTTGCGGTACTGGCGGCCAACGCGCATCTTGCGCCCGGCTATGCGGAGGGCCTCAAGGGCATTGCGCGGTCGATGCCCACCAGCGGCGCTGCCGACCGGGTGGCGGAAAAGCTGGGCATTCCGCTTTACGAGACGCCGACCGGATGGAAATTCTTCGGCAACCTCCTGGACGCGGGCATGGCGACGATCTGCGGCGAGGAAAGCGCGGGCACGGGTTCGGATCATGTCCGGGAAAAGGACGGCATTTGGGCCGTGCTGCTGTGGCTGAACATCCTGGCGGCCCGCAGGCAAAGCGTGACCGAGATCATGCAGGCGCATTGGGCTACTTACGGCCGCAACTATTATGCGCGCCATGACTATGAAGCCATCGCCAAGGACCGCGCCGATGCGCTGATGACGGCGCTGCGGGACAAGCTATCCACTCTGCCCGGTACATCCAATAGCGGCGGCACGGTGAAGAGCGCGGATGATTTCGCCTATACTGATCCTACCGACCAGTCCGTCAGCCACAATCAGGGTATCCGCATCCTGTTCGAAGATGGATCGCGCATCGTGTTCCGTCTCTCCGGCACCGGCACCGAAGGCGCTACCTTGCGCGTCTATATTGAACGCTATGTGGATCATGACGGCAACCTTGGCATGGACACCGCCGATGCCCTCGCGCCACTGGTCCAGGCCGCGCAAGAAATCGCGGATATCGCAGGATTTACCAGCATGGACCGGCCGAGCGTGATCACCTGACAGACATAAAAAGTTATCTGAGGGACATGGGGCGGCAAGAGCGAAAGACTAGGGACGCGCCATGTTTCGCTCCCGCACTATTGCTCGTTCTTTCCCCGCATTTTTAGCCGCCTGCACCCTCGTAACCGGCGCTACTGCGCGTGCGGCGACGGCCGAAGATGAGCAGGTGTGGCTCAATCTGACTGCCATGGGGCCGGTCAGCGGCGACCTCATCTATTTCGCCGAGATCCAGCCCCGGTTCGGCAATGGCGCCTCACGGGCCGACCAGAACTCTCCTGCGCGGTGCGGTGGGATGGAAGCTGTCGCCTCAGCTGTCGGTCTATCAGGGCTATGCTCATATCGTCCTGCCGGCGCAAGGCGGACGCGATGTCAATGAAGAGCGTAGTTTTCAGCAGATCAGCTGGACGATCGGCAAGCCATGGGACGGCGAGCTGTCGTCCCGCACGCGGCTGGAGCAACGCTGGCGTTCGGATGGCAGCGGCATGGGATGGCGGCTGCGGGAGATGCTCCGCTATGAAAAGCCGCTGAAGCCCGACCGCCAAGCCGTCAACGCGCTGGTCTATGCGGAAGGATTTGCCGCTCTCAACAGCACGGATTGGGGACAAAGGGCAGGTTTCGACCAGTTGCGCAGCTTCATCGGTGCGGAGGTCAAGCTGATGGGTAAGTCCACGGCCGAGATCGGCTATCTCAACCAGCTGATCAACCAGCGGAGCGGGAACGAGCGCATGCACCATGTCGCATCGATCACGCTCTTCTTCCGCCGCTGAGCACAGGCTGGCCTTCGGACGCGGAACAGGCTATCGGCCCGGCCATCATTTTGACGTGAAGGCAGTTCCATGGGTTTTCGTTGCGGTATCGTCGGGCTTCCCAATGTGGGCAAGTCCACCCTGTTCAATGCGCTGACTGAAACGCAGGCGGCGCAGGCGGCGAACTATCCCTTCTGCACGATCGAGCCCAATGAAGGCCGCGTCGCCGTGCCCGACGACCGGCTTCAGACCATCGCCAAGATTGGCGGCAGCGCCAAGATCATCGAAACGCAGCTGTCCTTCGTCGATATTGCAGGCTTGGTTCGCGGCGCTTCCAAGGGCGAAGGGCTGGGCAACCAGTTCCTCGCCAACATCCGCGAGACGGACGCCATCGTCCACGTGCTGCGCTGTTTTGAGGATGGCGACATCACCCATGTCGAGGGCAAGGTCGACCCCATCGCCGACGCGGAGACCGTCGAGACTGAGTTGATGCTGGCGGACCTGGAATCGCTGGAAAAGCGCATGCCGAACTTCGCCAAGAAGGCGGCGCAAGGCGACAAGGAAGCAAAGGTGGCCGCATCCGTCCTGGGCAAGGCGCTGGACCTGCTGCGCGACGGCAAGCCCGCGCGGCTGACGCAGCCCGCCGATGACGAGGAGGCCCGCATCTTCCAGCAGGCCCAGTTGCTGACCGCCAAGCCTGTCCTCTACGTCTGCAATGTCGAAGAAGAGGCGGCGGCCGAGGGCAATGCTCATTCCGCACGCGTATTCGAGAAGGCTGCGGCCGAGGGGGCCAAGGCGGTCATCGTATCGGCCGCGATCGAAGCCGAACTCATCACCATGCCGGTCGAGGAGCGTACCGAATATCTGGAAGCTCTGGGCCTGACCGAAGCAGGCCTCGCCCGCATCATCCGGGCGGGTTATGAATTGCTGGGCCTCATCACCTTCTTCACCGTCGGGCCGAAGGAAGCGCGCGCCTGGACCGTGACCAAGGGGTCGAAGGCGCCCCAGGCGGCCGGCGCGATCCATACGGATTTTGAAAAGGGCTTCATCCGCGCCGAAACCATGGCCTATGCCGACTATGTCCAGTTCAATGGCGAGGCCGGAGCCAAGGAAGCGGGGAAGTGGCGGTCTGAAGGCAAGGATTATGTGACGCAGGACGGCGACATCATGCTGTTCCGCTTCAACGTCTGACGCCGTGACGCTGCGGCCCGGCCAGATTCCGGCCCAGCGCAAGGCCGCCTTTCCACCGAGCGTCGATGAACGCACGACGCTGCTGATCCTTGGCAGCCTTCCGGGCGATGCCTCGATCAGACAGGGCGAATATTATGCCCATCGCGGCAACGCTTTCTGGTCGCTGATGGGCGATGTGCTGGGCGAGGATTTGCGCGCCCTGCCCTATGCCATGCGGCTGAAGCGTTTACGTGGGCGAGGCGTTGGTTTGTGGGACGTGATCGAGAGCGCAGACCGGGAAGGCAGCCTCGACAGCGCGATCCGTGGCGCGGAACTTCGGGATTTAGGCGCCTTTATCGCGCGCCTGCCTGCGCTGCGGGCGATTGCCTTCAACGGCAAGACGGCGTCTGTGCATGGCCGCCGTCAGATCGGCGCTGACACGGGGCTGTCCTTAATCGACCTGCCATCCAGCAGTGGCGCTAACGCCATGCTATCCCGCGACAAGAAGGCAGAGCTGTGGCGGACGCTGCGCCAATGGATCACGCCATCCTGACATTGACGTAAACGTAAGGCCCGCCTAGATCGTCTGCAACATGAAAGGTGCTGGATCATGAGCGAGATTGTCTATTTCGAAGATGTGGAAGTCGGCAGCAAGCTGGAGTTCGGTTCAATCACCGTCAGCCGGGACGAGATCATTGCCTTCGCCGCTGAATTTGACGCCCAGCCCTTTCACCTTTCAGACGAAGCTGCGGCAGAAACGCATTTTGGCAGCCTGTCGGCCAGCGGATGGCACACCACTGCGCTGTTCATGAAGATGTTCGTCGCGAAAATGCAGGCTGGCGGACATCAGGATGCAAGCCTGGGTGCCATGGGCATAGATGAACTACGCTGGTTGCGGCCGGTCAGACCGGGTGACACGCTGCGGGGCGCATCAGAGGTTGTGGAAAAGAAGGCCTCGCGCAGCAGGCCGGAGATGGGCATCATCAAGAGCAAGGTGACGATCTTCAACCAGCATGACGAACCGGTCATGACGCTGATGCCGATCACGATGTTTCGCACGCGTCCGAACTGAACGGATCGGCAGCCTATCTGTCGCGCTTTGGCGGCAGCGGCTGGTTGGCGAGAGCATCCGCAGCCATCAGGCGGATCTGGCTGGCTGCCGAGTTCGACAGTTGAATGAGGTGCAGGCCCGGCGGCAGATCGAACCAGACGATCTTCGCAATGCCCGAGCATGCGGCACCATGACCATGGGCGGCAGAGGGACCTGCGCTGCGGCCGGTGACAATATCGACCCACGCGGAACCGGACAGGCCTATGCCCACCCGTGCGGGGGCCTTGATCGCCAAGCTGAATAAGCCGCCATAGCTTTTAGGCTGCTGATGCCTCGGCTTCACAGCATATTGGACCTGCGCTGAAGGACGCAAGGTTGCGACGATGGGCTTGCCGAGGATCAGTCGAGGCGCGGAAGCTGCTTCGCCCGCCGCTGCCTCCGTGCCGCTCTGGTTCCAGCTCGTCCATGGTTCAGGGGGAAGCGGCGCATTGCGGCATGGATCAGCGCCCTGCTTTGCGGCAAGGGCGGGCGCGGACAGGCTCAAGGCAGCCAAGCAGGCGATCATGCGCATGGTCATTTCCTCCCGAACAGCTTCTCGATGTCGCCATGACCCAGCTTCACCCAGGTCGGACGGCCGTGGTTGCACTGGCCGCTGCGTGGCGTGATTTCCATCTCCCGCAGCAGCGCGTTCATTTCCGTGACGCTCAGCATACGACCGGCGCGTACCGATCCGTGGCATGCCATCGTCGCAGCGACGAGATCGAGCCGTTCCTTCAACGACAGCGCCTCGTCATAGGCGGCCAGATCATCGGCGAGGTCGGTGACGAGCCCCTGCACGTCGCCCTGCCCCAGCATTGCGGGGACCGCGCGCACGAGCATGGCGGAGGGACCGAACCGCTCCAGTTCGAGGCCGAAGTCGCGCAACTCATCGATACGCGTTTCGAGGCGGTCGCAGGCAGGTTCGTCCAGTTCGACCACCTCGGGCAGCAGCAGCGCCTGCGCGGCGACGCCCTGCCCCTCCATCGCGCGGCGCATGCGTTCAAGCGTCAGGCGCTCATGGGCGGCGTGCTGATCAACGATCACAAGCCCGTCCTCAGCTTCAGCGACGATATAGGTGCGGGCGACCTGCCCACGCGCCACGCCAAGGGGGAAGCTGGTTCCTTCCGGCGCAGGGGCAGCAGCGGGTTCCGCACGCGCTTGCGGCGGGGGGGCGAAGAAGGAAGGGCGGCGGTCGGCGAATGCGGCGGCGGGGAGCGTGTAAGATGCTGACGCAGCTTCGAAGATGGGGAGCGCATTGATGGGGGTGGGTGACACAGGCTCTGCCCTCCAGGCGGAAAGGCTCGCCGGGTCGGCCTGCTGCACGGATCGGAACCCTTCCGCATCGAGTGCGCGCCGTACGCCTGAAACGATCATGCCCCGGATCATGGCTGGATCACGGAAGCGGACCTCGGTCTTTGCCGGATGGACATTGACGTCCACCTCCAACGGCGGAACGTCGAGGAACAGGGCGACCACGGGATGCCTGTCGCGCGCCAGCATGTCGGCATAGGCACCGCGCACCGCACCAATAAGCAATCGATCGCGAACCGGGCGGCCGTTCACGAAGAGGAACTGATGGTCACCCACGCCCCGATTATAGGTTGGCAGCGAGGCGACCCCTGACAAGCGGACGCCTTCGCGTTCAAGCGAGACTATCACATGATTCTCGGCAAGCGCACGGTCGGTGAGCGCGGCCACCCGATCCTCCCGCGCTTCTACTGCCTGCACGGCGACGGCTCGGCGGCCGTCATGCTCCATGGTGAAGGCAACAGACGGATGGGCCATCGCCAGGCGGCGGACGATGTCGAGGCAGGCGGCATATTCCGCCTTGGCCGAGCGCAGGAATTTGCGGCGGGCGGGCACCCGCGCAAAGAGTTGCTCGACGGTCACGCGGGTTCCCGGCGGCAGGGCAGCGGGTCCCTCCGACAGTAGCGCGCCATTATCGACAGTGCGGTTCCAGCCATCCTGGCCCTTGGGCCGACTGTCGATAGAAAGCCGGGCAACACTGGCGATGGATGGCAGTGCTTCCCCACGAAAGCCTAAGGTCGATACATTTTCGATCGCATCGTCGGGCAATTTCGAGGTCGCATGTCGCTCCAGCGCCAGTGCGATCTCGTCAGGCGCCATGCCGCAGCCATCGTCGCTGACCTCAATACGGTCGAGCCCGCCGCCGCCTAACCGTATGAAAATGCGGCTTGCCCCGGCATCCAGCGCATTTTCCACGATTTCCTTGAGCGCGCTGGCGGGTCTTTCGACCACTTCACCCGCTGCGATACGGTTGACCAGATGTTCGGGCAGGCGGCGTATTGACATTGATTAGTGACTAGCCCAAGCGAGCGCTTTCCGCGAGCCGTTGCCCCCGAAAATTTTGCCTCATCACACGGAATGGTGACAGGGGCGGCGGAACGTGGCAGGGACCTCCGAACGCCCCGGTTCGCGTCGCCGGGACGGGCGGGCTGAACAGGAACAAGCATGTCGATCTTTTCGCGACTTTTCAAACTCTCCTCCCAGGATATGGCTATCGATCTCGGCACGGCGAACACCGTCGTCTATGTGCGGGGCCGCGGGATTGTACTGAATGAGCCATCGGTCGTGGCGGTGGAGACACTGAACGGCGTGAAACGGGTCAAGGCCGTGGGCGACGATGCCAAATTGATGATGGGCAAGACGCCTGATTCGATCGAGGCGATCCGACCGCTGCGTGATGGTGTGATCGCGGACATCGATGTCGCCGAACAGATGATCAAGCACTTCATCACGAAGGTGCATGGCGGCAAGTCGCGCCCTGGCGCTTCCCTGAGATCGTAATCTGCGTCCCTTCCGGTTCCACCAGCGTCGAACGCCGCGCGATTCGCGATGCGGCGAGCAACGCGGGCGCTTCGCAGGTTTTCCTGATCGAGGAGCCAATGGCTGCCGCGATCGGTGCGGACATGCCGGTGACCGAGCCGATCGGTTCGATGGTCGTAGACATTGGCGGCGGCACCACCGAAGTCGCGGTGCTTTCTCTTCGCGGTCTTGCCTATACCACTTCCGTACGCGTCGGCGGTGACAAGATGGACGAAGCGATCGTTTCGTTCGTCCGCCGCCACCACAATCTTCTGATCGGTGAGGCCACCGCCGAGCGCATCAAGAAGCAGTTCGGCGTGGCTCAGCCCCCCGAAGACGGCGTGGGCGAAACCATCCACATCAAGGGTCGCGACCTGGTGAACGGGGTTCCCAAGGAAATCTCGATCAACCAGGGGCAGATCGCCGACGCGCTGGCCGAACCGATCAGCACCATCGTCGAGGGTGTCCGGATCGCTCTGGAAAATACTGCGCCGGAACTGGCGGCGGACATTGTCGATCAGGGGATCGTTCTGACTGGCGGCGGCGCGCTGCTGAAGGGCCTGGACGATGAATTGCGCGACGAGACTGGCCTGCCCGTCACGATCGCCGAAGATCCGCTGACCTGTGTTGCCATCGGCACCGGCCGCGCGATGGAGGACCCGATCTTCCGAGGCGTGCTGCAGACCGCTTAAGGTCAGGGGGACCACTGCATGGCGCGGCCATCCAGCCGACGTCCCGGCCATAACCGCAAGGCGCAGTACAGCCTGTTTGCCAGCTATGTTGTGGCGGTGACGGGTGCGGCTGCTGGCTTGCTGCTGATCGCCGTGGCAATTTTCGATCCCACAGGATTCGCGGCGATCCGTATGGTTACGGCGGAAATCTCCCGCCCCGCGTCGCTCGGCCTGCGCAACATGGTGAGCGGGGCAAGTTCGCTCGACGATGTGCTGACCGCCTATTGGCGCGCCGGATCACAGAATATCGCCTTGCGCCATCAAGTGGATGCGGATCGCAATCGCATCATCGAGGCGAAGGCGATCGCGCAGGAAAATCTGCGCCTCAAGAGGCTGTTGAAGCTGGTCGATGAAGATCAGAGCGATCTGCTCACGGCGCGGCTGATATCCTCCTCTTCCTCCAGCGCCCGCCGTTTCGCCCGCCTGAACGCCGGCCGGTGGCAAGGCGTCCGCCCCGGCATGCCCGTGCGCGCATCCGAGGGCCTGGTGGGCCGCATCCACAGCGTGACGCCCAACACGGCTGATGTGTTGCTGCTGACCGACAGCAGCAACATCGTGCCGGTTCGCCGCGCTACGGACAGCGTGGCAGCCATCTCAACCGGGCTGGGAGATGGAACCGTCGAAATCCGTTCGCTGGCGGCCGGCCGAAATCCGTTCAGCCCGGGCGACATCCTCGTCACATCGGGTGTCGGAGGCATATATCAACCCAATATTCCGGTTGCGGTTGTCGTGCGCATAGCAGGCGAGATCGCCTACGGTGTGCCGCTCGCCAATCCAGCGAAGGTAGATGCGGTGGTGGTCGAACGCTCTTTTGAAGAGGTCGTGACGCGCGGTAGCCCCACTATGCCTGAAGCGGCACCAGCAGAAGCGGCGGCGAACGCCAGCGCGCCATGATCGACCCACACCTCCAGCATGTTCCCAAGCTGGGCCGCACCCCGTCCAATTTTCGGCTGACAGGGACGCCGGTCATCACGGTCATGCTCGGATCGTCCATCACGGTCCTGCCGGTTATCGCACAAGCGCCGGTCATGCCGCCCTTCGGCCTGCTGCTGCTGCTATCATGGCGGTTGCTGCGGCCGGAATTGTGGCGCGTCTGGATCGGCGTTCCACTCGGCCTGTTCGACGACATCATGAGCGGGCAGCCGATCGGATCGGCGATGTTCCTGTGGACCATGATGTTGATCGGCATCGACGCGGTTGAACATCGCATGGTGTGGCGCAGCTATCGGCAGGACTGGCTAATCGCGGCGGCAGCCATTATCTTCTGCATCGCCGGTGGCCTGTTCTTTGCTCGGATTACCGGCGGAGGAAACATCAAGCTGGAACTGGTCGCCCCACAAATGCTCTGGACGATCCTGCTCTTCCCCTTCGTGGTGCGGCAATGCGCCCGGATCGATCGCTGGCGCGTGATGGCATGAAGCTGCCCAAGCTCAAGCGTAAGACCGTTAACGAAGCATCCTTGTCCTTCACCTTCACCCGACGGGCAATGGTGGTAGGCGGGCTGCAGGCAGGAATGGGCGCCATGCTGATCGGCCGCATGGGCTGGATCAGCGTCGCGGAAAACGAGAAATATAATCTCCTCTCTGAAAGTAATCGGGTTAACCTGACTCTGATTCCGCCGCGTCGTGGCTGGATATTGGACCGGAACGGCCGCGCGCTGGCCAATAACCGGACGGACTTTCGCGTCGATCTGATCCCCGAACGCGTGACCGATCCGGAAGGCACGATCCGCAGCCTGACGCAGCTTCTCTCGCTACCCCCCGATGAGGTGGAGCGCATCCAGACGGAACTGGAAAAGGCACCCGGCTTCCGCCCCGTGCAGGTGGCCGAAAAGCTTACCTATGATCAGTTCGCGGCCGTCAGCGTCCGTCTGCCCGACCTGCCGGGGGTTGCGCCCAGCCAAGGCTTTTCGCGCTACTATCCCGCTGGTGCGACCGTGGGTCATCTGCTGGGCTATGTAGGTGCGGCATCGGCCAAGGATTTTGAGGAACGCAGGGACCCGCTGCTGATTACGCCCGGCTTCAAGGTGGGTAAGGACGGGCTCGAAAAATCGTTCGACAGGGAACTGACGGGTAAGCCCGGCGCGAAGCGGGTCGAGGTCACAGCGCGGGGCAAGATCGTGCGGGAACTGACCACCCGGCCCGACGCACCCGGTCAATCCATCAAATTGACGATCGATGCAGGGTTGCAGGAATATGCGGGACGGCGGCTGGCCACACAGAGTGGGTCGGTCGTCGTCATCGATTGCCGGAATGGTGACGTGCTGGCCATGGCTTCCATGCCCAGTTTCGATCCCAACAGCTTTTCCGATGGTATCAGCCATCTGGAATGGCAAATGCTGTCCAGCGACGATCATATTCCTCTTCGCAACAAGACGTTGCAAGGCCTATATCCGCCCGGATCGACGGTAAAGCCGATGGTCGCGCTCGCCCTTCTGGAAGCGGGCATCTCTCCTGCCGACCGTGTGAACTGCCCCGGAGCGATCAGAGTGGGGAACACATTGTTCCACTGCCACAAAAAGCGCGGGCATGGGGCGCTCGACATGCGGGGCGCCATTGCGCAAAGCTGCGACATATATTTCTACCAGATGGCCCAGCGGATCGGGATGGACCGCATTGCCAGCATGGCGCATCGTGTCGGCATGGGTCAGAAATTTTCCCTGCCCTTCCCCAGCCAAAGCTATGGCACAGTGCCCGACCCGGCATGGAAGCTCAAGAAATATGGGCAGAAGTGGCAGGTCTATGACACCGTGAATGCCACGATCGGCCAGGGCTATATGCTCATCAATCCGCTCCAGATGGCGGTCATGGCGGCACGTCTGGCTACCGGCCGTCAGTTGATGCCCAATTTCATCCATGGCGCTCATAGGCCGGAACCGGCCCCTGTCGGCGTTGCGGAGCAACATCTTGTCACTATCCGTGATGCCATGAGCGCCGTCGTCAATGGTGGCGGCACCGGCGGCGCGGCGCGGATGAGCATTCCCGGCGTCCTCATGGCAGGAAAGACCGGTACAGCACAGGTCCGGCGCATCACCATGTCAGAGCGCGCAGGCGGCGTGCGCGGCAACGCCTCCCTACCCTTCAAGCTACGCGATCACGCCCTGTTCCAGGGCTTCGCGCCGTTCGACAATCCCCGCTACGCAATCGCCTGCATCATCGAACATGGCGGCCACACGATCCGGGCAGAGGATGCGCCGATGATTGCCAGCGACACAATGTCCTTCCTTTTCGACCAGGCGAAGGCGATAGAAAAGCTGGAGACGCTGGAAAAAGGCTGGGGCGGTCCACCCGCCGAGCGAATGGCCCGCCAGATGGCCGCGTTCCGCCTCGCCAAGGCGATCGAAAAGGGCGAGGCGCCGCCAGAGGCCGCCAATGCCGCCCAGGCAACGAATTCCTTCAACGCGGCCGCCCCGGCGTCGCCGTCGCCCGCGGCGGAAGATGATGCGCCCCCGCCGCCCGGCTCCGACACGGTGGCCGACTGATGGGCATCGTTCCTCAGCCGCTGACGGAATTCCCCTGGCGCGTACTCGCGATCCTGATCGCCATCGCGGGGTTCGGCACGCTCGTGCTCTACAGCGCGGCGAGCGGCAGCATCACGCCGTGGGCGATCAACCAGGGCGTGCGGTTCATTATCTTTTCGGTGATGGCCTTCACCATAAGCCGGGTGCCGCTGGAGCTTTTCGCGCGCTTCGCCTTTCCGGCCTACGGCGCCATTCTGATCTCGCTGGTGCTTGTCGAACTGATCGGCGGCGTTGCGGGCGGCAGTCAGCGGTGGATCAACCTTGGCTTCATGCAATTGCAGCCATCGGAATTCATGAAGCCGATGATCGTGCTGGCAGTCGCGCGTTTTTATGCTTTGCTTCCGGTAGGCGAAATCCGCCGTTGGACAGCGATATGGCCCGCACTCGTCCTCATCGGTGTGCCATGGGCGTTGGTTCTGGTACAACCAGACCTAGGGACAGCGACGATGATCGCGGCGGGCGGCGTGACGGTCATGTTCCTGGCCGGATTGCCGCTGCGCCTGTTCGTGGGATCAGGCCTGGTGATGGCGGCGATCATCCCGATCGCCTTTAGCTTCCTGCACGACTATCAGCAAAAGCGCGTGCTCATCTTCATGGATCCGGAAAGCGATCCGCTGGGTGCAGGCTACCATATCAGCCAGTCGAAGATCGCGATCGGGTCGGGCGGCATCTGGGGCAAAGGCTTCCTGAAGGGGACCCAGAGCCACCTGGATTATCTTCCCGAGGGGCATACCGACTTCGTCTTCGCCACCATGGCGGAGGAATGGGGTCTCGTCGGCGGGATATTCCTGATCGGCGCGTTCCTGCTGCTCTTTCGGTGGGGCATTGGGGTATCGCTGCGCGCGCAAGACAAATATGCGCGATTGGTCGCGGCGGGCCTGACCACGACGATTTTCTTCTATGTCGCGATCAACCTCATGATGGTGATGGGCCTGGCACCTGTCGTCGGCATTCCCCTGCCCTTCATGTCCTATGGCGGGTCGTCCATGTTGACCGTCATGCTCTGCATCGGGATCATCATGGCCATTGACCGGTCCAGCCGACGGGGCGGGAGACGGCCCGGAAATTGGGGCTGAAAGCAGCCGCTACCCAAAATTTTCCGCACTGCGGCGATTTACTGTTTGCAAAGCCGGAGGATAATGCTAACCGCCCGGCCACGCCAAGGCGAGGCTCCAAACGGAGCGATCCGAAAGCGAGTGTGGACGCATAGCTCAGTTGGTAGAGCAGCTGACTCTTAATCAGCGGGTCCTAGGTTCGAGCCCTAGTGCGTCCACCAAATCTCCCAGTAATATCAGTGAGTTAAACGACCCCTTCGGGGTCCCCTCAACCTGATGGAACCTAGTTTCTGCTATAGGTTCCGTATAGGTTCCACCCTCTGTTCGCCTCGCGGGCTCGCAACGGTGGGAAGGAATGCCGAAGCGGCCGGCACTGCCTCCGTCAGCGGAGTTCCTGCGCAAGCCCGATGAGAAGCCCTTCCGGCCCACGAATATAGCAAAGCCGATACACGTCCTGATAATCGACGACTTCGCCCACGAGCTCTGCGCCGCGCGCCCGGAGGCGTTCAAGCGTGTCGTTGATGTCGTCCACCGCGAACATGGCGCGGAGGTACCCCAAAGCATTGACCGGATCGTTTCGGTGATCCGCGGCAACAGCTGGCCTGACGAAGCGGGATATTTCTAGCCGGCTATGGCCGTCCGGCGTGCGCATCATGGCGACCTCGACATGCTGATCGCCCAGGCCTGTAACGCGCCCGGCCCATTCGCCTTCGATCGTAGCGCGACCTTCGAGTTCGAGGCCGAGTTCGAGAAAGAAATCGACCGTCTCATCGAGACCCTCGACGACGATCCCCATATTATCCATCCGCTTGACGGCCATAGTTTCAATCTCCCAGCTGCCGCTCCATCTAGCCCGCACAGTCGAGCGTAATAACACCGGCTTGCCGGAATCGTCTGGTCGAAAGTGGACGACGGGGAGCGCCAGATTGTAGACATTCCGGCGAATGCACGAATAGCTGAATGCGACCGGCTCACATCGTCAGCACAACGTCTGGTTTCGGGCCCAAAGTGGGAGCCAACGTATGCGTGCAGTGGTCTAAACGCGGCACCAGCAATCAACGGGACGGTCGGGTGCCGCGTCGCCGATTCAGGAGTGCTTCAAGGCTCGTAACCGAAATTAGCGTGCTCCTGCCGAGCTTGATGGTTTCGACCTCCCCTGCCCGCATCAGCTTGTAAAAGGTCGAACGACCAATTCCCAGCATTTGGGCGGCGTCAGGAATCCGCACCGTGAGGCAGTCGATCGGAGAAAGCCGATCCTCCTTGTTCCCTGCACGCGCCATGTTGGTTCAATCCGACGGTGTGCCGGGGCCAGGCTTTGGCCGCGCACGTTGAAAGGCTCGATCGCTTTCGAGAAAGTGGGCCAGTATCGCTGACGCAACCTCTGCCGGTTGCTCCGCACGCCCATAAGCCTTCTCATAGAACTCACAATATTGGTCGAGCGCCTCCTTCAACGCAGGCGACAGCGTAACGGTCAGTCGCACAGGCATCCGGTCGGGCAGCTTGCGAAGCTTGATGCTGGCCATCGCTATTTCCTCACCTCGTTCCACGGACGCATTACCAAATCGCGGTGCACGACAATCCTGAGCGGCCAGCCGGGTCGGACCCGCAGCGTCGGCTGAATGTTGAGGTTCCGTGTCACGAGCTGATCCCCTGCCCGTGCGCCGCTCTGCTGGGCGGATTCGCGGATGGCTCGGACAAGATCGCTCTCGGTGTTGCCGAAGCTCAGTTCCGTGCCGACACCGAGCAGCGTGGACAGCGCGACGCCTTTCAGTAGTTGCCAGGTATGGCGATCGATCCGATCGGAAAGACCAGCATAGCCCTCGGTATCGGTAGCGGGCACATTGTCGATTCGGATCGACGAACCATCGGGAAGAATGATCCGCTGCCAAACGAGAAGCGCCCGACTCTGCCCAAACGCGACCACGCTGTCGTAGCTGCCGATTAGTCGCGAGCCCTGTGGGATAAGCAAGGTTCGCCCAGTCACGCTGTCATAGGCGTTCTCGGTCACTTGCGCAGTTATCAAGCCAGGCAGATCGGAGTTCAGTCCGGTAATCAAGCTGGCGGCGATGATGCTGCCCGCGCTCAATGTATAAGGCGATGAAGGTGCGCTCAGCCGATGCGGATTGACGTCATCTCCCGCGTTTGATCGGCCAACCAGTCCGTTCTTTCGTTCCTGCCCATTTGGATCACGCGCAGGATCCAAGGACGATACGTTCGTGGGAGCGCCAGGGGCGGCTAAATCGGATACTGGCGCTACCTGCGCAGTTCGCTGCGTCGTCCCGCCAATCTGCACCATCACGCTCGATTCCCGCGCCGCCCGCTGCTCGGCGGCGATGCGTTGTCGCTCGGTTTCGGCTTCCTGCGCGGCGCGCTGGCTAGCGTCAGTCATGGCACCCGACGGGGCATCCGCTCCAATGGCACGCTGATGGTTCAGGATCGGCCGCCCGAGGTCGCCGGGAAGCGGCACCCCAAGCTGGGGAACGTCGCCATAGCTTTTCGGCGCGCCAGCAAGGGCATCGGGCGGCGCCTTCGTCGCGATCTGCTTGTCGTCGCTCGACGCGATCAAGTTCAAGGTCGCTGGCTTCAGCGCCAGCCAAGCGACGCCGACGAGCGCCGTCGATCCGGCTGCCGCGATGGCGACGATCGCTCCACGCCGGAAGCGGGTAACGCGGGCCGGCGCAGCGCGCAGGACCAAGGTCTCCGGATCCACTTTGGCGGGCGCTGCTGCGATCGCGGGAGGGACTGCCGGGTCAGTCACGGCGCCCTCCTGTTCCTTTGTGCGCCCGCGATGCCGGAGAACGCTCGATACTGACGATTTTCTGGCGCTTGCCACCGAGCCGCAACTCAGCCGCGCCGAAGAGGCGATCGACGACATAATAGCGGCCAGCGATGCGGTAGTTGACCAGTTGGGCTTCGCCATTGTCACCGGTCACGAACAGCGGCGGAGCATCGCCCACGGAGATGCTTGCCGGAAATTCGATGAAGGTCTGCCTCCCGTCATCGAACGCGCGCAGCGGTCGCCATGCAGGCTTGTCGCCGGAAATGGCATAGTTGAAGTTGAGGCTTTCGACGGCGAGACCTGATGCGATCGGCGCGGCGGCTTCGGCCGCTGCCTGACTTCGACGCAGCGCGACCAACTCGTCCTGCGGATAGGTCCAGGACAGTGCCGCCATTGCCGCGGCGGCGGTACTTTCCAGCACCAGATGATAGACGCGTCGGTCGGTGGTGATAACAAGATTTGTGCGCAGCCCGGCGGAAAAGGGCTTCACAAGGACATGCGTGCGCCGGCTCTCTCCGCTGCCGCTCGTCGTATCACCGACGGTCCACCGCACGGTATCGCCTGCCGCAACCGACGTGACAGTCTCGCCCGGCTGCAACGCGATGTCGGTCACGCGCTCGGGCGCGGCGTAGAGCCGGTAGAGCACGCCTTCCGAATATGGATAGACTTGGATGGCGTGAATATAGCCGGTTCTCGACGGCTCACGCAGCGACGCCCGGTTCGCGGCGGTGACACGAGACGTTGGCGATGAGGTCTCGCGTGTCTGGGCAGCGGAAGGCATGACGAACACGAACAAGCTTGCCGAGATGAGGAGCGATCGGATCATTGGGAATTCCTTTCCGGGGTCTGCTCGGGTTCGAGCGGCTGTCCAAAGCCGGGATCGAGCGGCGAGCCGAGGGGGAAATTGGTAGCCGGTGCGGACGAGGACGGCGGTGCTGGCGCGGGAACCGGCGGCGGTTGTCCATCGGCCGGCGTCTCGAGCTCGCGGCTCCAGTCGATCGCCTCGACATAAAGGCCGAGCGGATTCTTGCGGAGGATATCGGCCGAACGCGGCGGACGCAGCTTGACCGTCACCATCGCGGTCCAGCGCGAGGTGCTCGCGAGGCTGCCGCGCTCATATTCGCGTTCGGTCCAGCCAACGCGGAACGATGTATTCGACGCACGAACGACACTGTTTATCTGCACCGACACAGTTCGGCGACCGACCTCTGCGAACGGATTTGCAGCGCGGGCATATTCACCGAGGAACAGCGCGCCGCGTTCGGTCGCAAAATCATAGGCCGAGAGCCAGTTCTCGCGCATCAGCACCGCATCAAGCGACCGCCCCCGAATGTTGGTGATGAAGCGGCCGAGATGCCAGGCAATCTGTGGGTCTGTGGGTTTGTAGGCCGCATCGGCGGGCGCGATGGCTTGCGCGGCGCCAAGCCGATCGACCTCGACCACATATGGAACGACCCGGCTCTGCATCGACTGCCAGATGAGCGCGCCCGACAAGCCGGTGGTCAGGAATAGCCCGCCGAACGCCATCAGCCGCCAGTTTCGGGCCTGCACCCGCGCTGCGCCGATCCGCTCATCCCATAATTGTCCGGCGCGCTGGTACGGAGTCTCGGGTTCGGGCGTCTGCCCATAGCGCTGCACAGTGCGTTTCCATCGCATAGTCAGTCCTTCTCTTTGATGTCGGGAGTGGCGGAAGCGCCGCCGCGATCACCTGACTGGATGGTGTGAACCGCCATCTGCCGGCGCTGACGCGCGTTCTGGCTGGCATGAAGCTGGCGCGCCCAGGCCGGAGCAGCTTCGGCGTTAGCGGCGGCGGCCTGTCCCGCCGAAGCGACAGGAGGAGAACCGGCAGCCCATGCGGCCTGCCGACCCTTTTCGGCGGCATCACCGAGGCCGGTCGATGATTTCAGACGATTGGCTATGGCGCCTTTGGCGGCGGTCGCCATGCCGCCCAGACCAGCCGCGACCGTAGACGAGCCCGAGGTTTCCTGTCCGAGCTTATAGGCCGTCGACGCGGCACTACCCATCGACGTCCCCGCGCGGATCGCGCTCAGGCCCGCACCGGCCATACCACGCACGGCCGCAGCGGCCCCCGCGCCGCCAGCGGCAAGACCGGCACCGGCGAGCACCGTGGTGGCGAGCACCGAACCCGCGCCGAGTTGCGGCGCGCCTGCCACGAGGCCGGAGGCAATGCCGGGTCCGAAGATGGCAAGGCCGAAGATCGCGAGGCTTGCCAGCATCAGCGACACCGCCTGTTCGATCGACACCTCGTCGCCGGTGATAGCGCTCGTGAAATCAGCGAAATAGTTGGAGCCGATGCCGACGATGACGGCGAGCACCATCACCTTGATGCCGGAGCTCACGACATTGCCGAGTACGCGTTCGGCCAGGAAGCTTGTGCGATTCCAGAGTGCGAAGGGCACCAGGACGAAGCCGGCCAGACTGGTGAGCTTGAACTCCAATATGGTGATGAAGAGCTGGATCGCGAGAATGAAGAAGGCGACGATCACGATCACCCATGCGATCATCAGTACCGCGATCTGTACGAAATTATCGAAGAAAGCGATCGGGCCGACCAGCTCGGCCGCCTGATCGAGCAACGGCGCGGCGGCTTCAAAACCGGTACCGGCGAGCCGCCCGGGCATAAGCAGATCCTCCGCGGTGATCGTGCCGCCGCCCGCCGTCAGGCCAAGCCCGGCAAAAGAGCGGAAGATGATCTCCGACAAGGTCGAGAAGCTGTTGAGGATTAGCGCGAAGACCCCGACATAGAGGATCTTCTTGAGGAACTTGGCGATGACGTCGTCTTCGCCGCCCAGTGCCCAGAACAGTCCGGCGAGCGTGATATCGATGCCGATCAGGATCGTGGTCAGAAAGCCAACATCCCCGCCCAGCAGCCCGAAGCCGCTGTCGATATAGGCGATGAACGCTTGCATGAATTGATCGATTACGTTGAGATCGTCCATGTTCGGGCTTCTTCTTGAATTTTGTCGCGGGGACCGGCGGCTGGAGAGGGACTGCCGCGGCAGTCCCCGCGACGGGACAGGCATGGGCGGGGGAGCGGTGCGGCCCGTCCTGCCCCAAACGGTCACGCCGGAATCAGCGCGGGGGCGTCCAGGCCTTGCCGTCGCCGAGGAACCGGCGGGTGGATTCGCGCGCTTCGCGCTCGATCTGTCCGCGTCGCGCAGCCTCGAGCGACTGGCTGCGGAATTGGGCCGCCATCAGCTGCTGAATCTGGAACTGTTGCTTGGTCGCAAGCGCGAGCAGCTGGTTGGTCGCCTGTTGCGCCTGCAGGCCTCCTTCGGCGCCCTGGCTCTTGTCGACGATCGATTTGAGCATCTGGGCATCGTCACGGACATTCTCGACGATCTCGCTCTGGACGCCCATCGTTTGGCGGAAAGCCGCCATTTCGCTGTCGAGCCGCCGTTTCGCGGTCGCGAGCCGCTGATCGCGGCGGAGTAGCTGGTCGAAGCTGGCCGGGAAGTCCCTGCGGAACTGATCGTCGAGCTGGTCGACGCGGAAATCGATGCCCTGCGCCTGCCCCATCAGCCGGTCGATCTGCCGAAGCCGTTGCTCGAGCGCGCTCATCTGCGGAAAATCGATCTTCGACAGATTTTTGCGCTGATTGACGAGCATTTGTGCCTCGTTCTGAAGCGACTGGATCTGCTGGTTGATCTGCTGGAGGGTCCGCGCCGCCGTGAGCAGATTCTGCGAATAGTTGGCGCTGTCGAACACCGGCACGGCGTGCGCCGGTGGGCCGACCGCAATCGTGATCGGTGCGAGCGATGCCGCCAGTACGGCAAAAGCTATCTTCTTCATGCATCTTCTCCTTCTTCGGGGGACAAGGGGCTGGGGAAATCGGCGAGCAATCGAGCGGCCCATGCGAGGTCGGCCCGTTCGAGGAAGCGGGCGGCGAAATCGCACGGCCCTTGCTCGGCGAGGATCGCGTCGATGCGCTTTTGGCTGTCGGGATCGGATGCGCCGCAAAGCGCGAGCGCGATCGGCCCAAGACCGAGCTCGAAGAGCCGGTTGCCGCGCGCGGACTGGAGATAATAATGGCGCTTGGGAGTCGCGCGGCTGACGAGTTCGATCTGGCGTGCATTCAGGCCGAATCGAACATAAGCCGCCTGGCTCTGCGGCTCGATCGCGCGATCGTTGGGCAGCAGGATGCGCTGTGGACAGCTTTCGATGATCGCGGGCGCGATCATACTATCCGCGATGTCGGCGAGCGACTGCGTCGCGAACACGACCGCGACATTGCGCTTGCGCAGCACTTTCAGCCATTCGCGGATGCGCGCGGCAAACAGCGGATGGTCGAGGATCACCCAGGCTTCGTCGAGGATGAGTAGAGTCGGCCTGCCAGTGAAACGTGCCTCCAGCCGGTGAAACAGATAGGTGAGCACCGGCGCGACGACGCTCGCCTGCCCCATCAGGGCCTCGGTCTCGAAACACTGGAGATCCGCGATGGCGAGATCGTCCTCTGCCGCATCGAGCAGCCGTCCGAACGGTCCTTCCAGCGTGTAGGGTGCGAGAGCCGAGCGCAGCGCCGTCGATTGCAGCAGAAGCGAAAGGCCGGTGAGCGTGCGCTCCTCGATGGGCGCGGTCGCAAGGCTGGTCAGGGCCGACCAGAGCGCCTCCTTAACTTCAGGGGTCACGAGCAGCTTTTCGTGCGCGAGCAAGGCGGCGATCCATTCGGCCGCCCATGCCCGTTCGTCGCCGCGGTCGATATGGCGGAGCGGCTGAAAAGCGATCGCGCGACCACTCTCCTCGCCATCAGCATCACCACCGTCGCCGCCGAGCCCGAGCGCATGGTGCGCCCCGCCCATCGCCAGCACCGCGGCACGCGCCGAATAGCCTTTGTCGAAGATATAGATCTGGGAGTCCGGATAACGGCGGAACTGGAGCGCCAACAGCGCAAGCAAGACCGACTTCCCCGCCCCGGTCGGCCCCACGATCAGCATGTGGCCGACATCGCCGACATGGGTGGAGAGCCGGAACGGCGTCGAACCGCTCGTCTCGGCATAGAGCAGCGGCGGTCCGCCGAGATGCTTGTTGGCCACCGGTCCCGCCCAAACGCTCGACAGTGGCATCAGATGCGCGAGGTTCAACGTATGGACGAGCGGCTGACGGACGTTGGCGTAAACCTGGCCTGGCAGCGAACCGAGCCATGCTTCGACCGCATTCAGAACTCTCGCGGATGCAGGTGAAGCCCAGGCCGTTGACGATCCGCTCGACGCCTCGGACCTTTTCCTCGACGCGGGCGCGATCGGTGTCGCTGACCGTGATTGTCGTCGTCAGATGACCGAAGGCAACATGATCGCCGCCGAGCGCCTGGAGCGCGAGATCGGCATCGAGCATCTTGTTGTCGGCATCGCTGTCGAGCAGCTGCGCCGGCTGATTGTACATCACCTCGCGCAGGAGCGCGGTGATGGACTTACGCTTGTTGAACCATTGCCTGCGGAGTTTGGTTAGCGCCTTCGTGGCGTCGGTTTTGTCGAGCGCGATGAAGCGGGTCACCCAGCGATAGCCGAAACCTTGATGATTGAGTGCATCGAGGATGCCGGGCCGGCTGAGGTTCGGGAAACCCAATATGGTAAGCGTACGGATATGCGCATTGCCGAGCATCGGCTCGAGGCCGCCGACGAGCGGCGTGTCGGCGAGTAGCCCATCAAGATAGAGCGGCGTCTCGGGCACCGCGACGTCATGGCGCCGGTCGGAGATCGTGCCGCGTAGGAAGGAGAGCGTCTCACCGTCGTCGAGCGCCCGCACCTCGGGCATGAACCCCGAGAAGAGATCGAGCACGCGCTCTGTCTCGGCGATGAAGGCCGCGAGGGTCTGCCGCCAGTCACGGCCCTTGGTATCGTCGCTGCGCTCGACCAGCGCCCGCCCGGCAGTGTCCGCCTGGTCGGGCGGCGGCAGGAACGTCAGCGTCAGATAATAGACGCTCTCAAAATGCGCTTCCGCGCTTTCGAAGCCGGCGCGGCGTTCTTCGTCGACCAGCCAGGAAGCCGGATCGGCAAATTCGCTCGCAGGATATCCGAGCGCCTCATGCCGGTCGGCCTCGATATGCAGCGCCCAGCCCGAACCGAAACGCTTCAGGACATTGTTCGCCCGTGCGCAGACCGCAAGAAGTTCGGCTTCGGTCGCGGATTCAAGGTCGGGCCCGCGGAATCGCAGGACACGCAAGAAGCTGCCGTCCTTGTTGAGAACCACGCCGGGCGCAACGAGTGCCGCCCAGGGCAAATGATCGGCGAGCCGGTCGGCGCGGCGGCGATATTCGTGCAGCATCAGCATGTGAAATGCCCTCGCTGGCGAAGGTGGCGGACGAGCACCGGCGCGAAATCGGGATCGCGTTTCGCCGCCATCACCGCGACCGTATGCCCCACCGCCCACATCGCGATGCCGGCGACCCATTGCTGCAAGCCCAGCCCGAGCGCCGCGGCGACGGTCCCGTTGACGATCGCTATCGCGCGCGGCGCGCCCCCGAGCAGGATCGGCTCGGCGAGCGACCGATGGAGCGGGGCTTCGAACCCCTCCAGATGGGTTCCGGTGGCGATCATGCGATCAACGCCCCGCCGCCGAAGCTGAAGAAGCTGAGGAAGAAGCTCGACGCGGCGAAAGCGATCGACAGGCCGAAGACGATCTGGATGAGGCGACGAAAGCCCCCTGCCGTCTCGCCGAACGCGAGGGTCAGCCCGGTCACAATGATGATGATTACCGCGACGATCTTGGCGACCGGGCCCTGAACCGATTCCAGCACCTGCTGGAGCGGTTCCTCCCACGGCATGCCCGAGCCCGCTGCTTGCGCGGTCGCCGCGATGGCGATGCCGAGCCCGGCGGCGGCGAGAACGAAAATCGGTTTGGAGCGCAAGGGAATAGGAATGGCACGCATGGGTCAGTCTCCTTCAGAAATGCGGCTGGGATCGATGAGGTCGACGACGGCGTAACCGCCATCCGGATCGACGCCGGCGACGCGCGCGAGGCTCTCGACGCGGCGGGCAAGGCCGCGGCCTGAGATGAAGACGATGAGATCGATCGCCTCGGCGATCAGGCGTCGCGGCACGGTGACCACCGCCTCCTGGATCAGCTGTTCGATCCGGTAGAGCGCGGACGTCGCGCTGTTGGCGTGGACGGTGGCGATCCCGCCCGGATGTCCCGTGTTCCATGCTTTCAACATGTCGAGCGCTTCGCGGCCGCGCACTTCGCCGACGATGATGCGATCGGGACGGAGCCGCAGCGTCGAGCGGACCAGATCGGCCATGGTGACGCCGCCGGTCGTCATCGCGCCAGCGGAACGGGTGCGCAACGCCACCACATCGGGGGCGGCGCATTGCAGTTCGCGGGTATCTTCGATCAGGATCACACGCTCGTCGAGATCGGCCATTTCGGCGAGCAGGGCGTTGGCGAGCGTGGTCTTGCCCGAGCTGGTTCCGCCGGCAACAAGGATATTCTTGCGTTCGACGACAGCAAGGCTGAGCAGCCGCGCGGTGTCGGGCGACATGATGCCGTCCTTCACATAGTCGAGCAGCGTATAGATCTTCGCCGCCGGCTTTCGGATCGAGAAGCAGGGCGCGAGGCTGACCGGCGGCAACACGCCTTCGAACCGCTCCCCTGCCCCTTCGCCATGCGGCGGCAATTCAGCCGACACGATCGGCGCCGCGGCATGCACTTCGGTGCGGGCGTGGCTGGCGACGAGCCGGATGATCCGCTCGACCTGGGCTGGTTCATATCGCGTGCCAGTATCGCAGCGGCCTTCGCCGAGCCGGTCGAGCCGGAGTGCCCCGTCGGGGTTGACCATGATTTCTAAGACCGCCGGATCGGCGAGTGCCGCGGCGATGCTTGGCCCCATCGCGCTCCTGAGCATCGCACGGCGACGTTCGACTGAAACGAGTTCGCTCATGACTGCGCTTCCCCGTCATCGATGGCGCCGATCGAGCGCTTGCCGCCGGCGATCTGGCGGCCGACCTGGGTGACGAAGGCTTCGAAGCGTTCGCGCCCCACGGCGCGCGCAGCATGGTCCGCTTCGGGCAGCGGGGCCGTCACGGTCAGCTGATAACGAATGAACAGCGACAGGCTTTCGAGGAGCACTTCGATGTCGCGGGCCAAGCGGCCGATATCGCGGGACATGCGATCGAGCCGCACTTTCAGGAGATCATCGACCTCCTTCGAGCCGCGGCGCGCGAGATAGGCGGCGAGCGCGTCGCTGACGATCCCGCTCTTCGTCGCGCCCGGCTTGGCCGCCAAAGCATCGAGCGCGTCGCTCAATTGCCGGTCGATATAGAGGTTCTGACGAAATTTCACGGCGGTCAGAGCCCCAGCGGCAGTTGCGGGCTGTTGCCCTGGTCGATGCCGTAGGCGCGCATTGCGGGCGTCAGGCCGCGAGCACGGTCCATCGCCCGCTGGTCGGCGGCGGTGTCGCCATCGTCCTGATCGGGGGGCAGCAGGTCGGGCTGCTTGGGTTGTTCACGCTTGGCGGCGGCGTCCTCGCCAAACCCGGGGTGACGCTGCCGTTCGAGACCGCCCTCTTCGGTCTCCGCTTCGATGGCATCGACCGCGCGTGCGAGCCGGGCATCCTGCTTGCGGACGAAGCTGCCCCATTCGTTGGAACGCGGTTGTGGTCGGTCGACATAGCGACCGTCGGCGAGCGCCGGCGGCGGCGCCAGGCGGTCATCGAAATTGCGATCTTCATAGTAGCGCAATTTCTTGGCGCGGATCGGCGAGAGGCCGGAGACCAGGATGATTTCATCCGACGCCGGGAGCTGCATGACCTCGCCAGGCGTCAGCAACGCGCGCGCGGTTTCCTGTCGGCTGACCATGACGTGCGCGAGCCAGGGCGCGAGGCGGTGCCCGGCATAGTTACGCATGGCGCGCTGCTCGGTCGCGGTGCCGAGCGCATCGGAAATCCGGCGCGCGGTACGTTCATCGTTGGTCGCGAAGGCGACGCGAACGTGGCAATTGTCGAGGATCGAATTATGCTCGCCATAGGCGCGTTCGATCTGGTTGAGGCTCTGCGCGATGAGGTAAGCGCGGATGCCGTAGCCGGCCATGAAGGCGAGCGCCGTCTCGAAGAAGTCCAGCCGCCCAAGCGCCGGAAACTCGTCGAGCATCATCAGGAGCTGGTGCTTGCCCTTCCCCTTTCCCGTGCTGTCGAGCTGCTCGGTGAGCCGGCGTCCGATCTGGTTGAGGATGAGCCGGATGAGCGGCTTGGTGCGGCTGATGTCCGATGGCGGCACCACGAGATAGAGGGACACGGGGCGTCCGGCCTCGACAAGGTCGGCGATCCGCCAGTCGCAGCGCGAGGTGACTTCGGCGACCGTTGGGTCGCGGTACAGGCCGAGAAACGACATCGCCGTCGACAGAACGCCGCTGCGTTCATTGTCCGACTTGTTCAGCACCTCGCGCGCGGCGGACGCGACAACCGGGTGAACCTGGGGTGCATCCCTGGTGCCGATATGATTGGTCGACATCATCCGCTTGAGCGTCGCGACGAAGGGGCGCTGCGGATCGGACAAGAAGGTCGCGACGCGGGCGAGCGTCTTTTCCTCTTCTGCGTACAGGACGTGCAGGATCGCGCCCACCAGCAGCGAATGGCTGGTCTTTTCCCAGTGATTGCGGCGTTCGAGCGCACCTTCGGGGTCAACCAATATGTCGGCGATATTCTGAACGTCGCGAACTTCATGCTCGCCGCGGCGGACCTCGATCAGCGGATTATAGTGCGCGGAACGAATATCGGTCGGGTTAAACAACAGCGCATGGCTGAACCGCGAGCGCCAACCAGCGGTCAGCTCCCAATTCTCGCCCTTGATGTCGTGGATGACCGCGGAGCCTGTCCAGCTCAGCAGGGTGGGAACGACGAGACCGACGCCCTTGCCCGAACGCGTTGGTGCGAAAGCCATGACATGCTCCGGGCCGTCATGGCGGAGATAGTGGCTATGATGACGGCCGAGAAAGACTCCGGCATTTCCGGTCAATCCGGCGCGATCGATTTCGCGTGCCGTCGCCCAGCGAGCCGATCCGTAGGTGGTGATGTGGCTCTGTTGGCGAGCGCGCCACAACGAACCGAAGATCGCGGCGGCACACCCCAGAAAGCCGCTAGCGCCAGCCAGTGCTCCCGCCTTATCGAAGACCTCCGGGGCATAGGCATCGAAATGGTACCACCAGCCGAAGATCTGCCAAGGGTGATAGACGCGCACATCGAACAGGACGAACCATGCCGTCCCTAGCTGGGGCTGATGGGCCAGCATGGCGGCCGCCCACTGGGTAGCCGCCCAAATACCCGCGATCACGATCGCGAACACGACTAGGATCTGACCGATGAGCAGTTTGGTCGGGGTCATGATGGGCTCCGCCGGCAGGCGGACACCGCCCCGGTTCATGCCCTTGAGGATCGACCAATAGGTTCTCGGAGAAAATTACGTCCTTGGGGCGCCACTACGCGCCGTACCGCGCTGAAATCCGCATTCGCCTTAACCACTCGACGTCCGTCGCCACTCATTTTCAGATTTGTATGAGTCACGGCATTGATCGCATGTGGGCATAGCTATGCCGCTATTCTCAATGTTGTGCGGAGTAACTTCGGTTGTCAGGGGCGGGCTGCCATCTAGGAGCCGATCACTAACTTTGTTCATCTGATGTACTTCGCCAACTCGTATTGAAAATACGAGAAAGGCTAGAAGGTGACCACAATCTCAAGCCTTGCGACCTACTCTTTAGAAGTATCAGGAACGATAGATGTAGCGCCGGGCTTCGCGCGTGACTTTTCGTGGTATCTGCCGCTCCATCGCGATATTGTCACCGTACGGGGTGTCATTTGGGGCGGGGCTACGGCGTGCGGCTGGTACAGATCGAAATTGAGAATTTTCGTGGCTTCGGCGAAGGTGGCGCGGCACTTCGCGCGACGTTGCCAGCAGGCATCGCAACCTTCGTCGGCGAAAATGACAGCGGCAAGACTGCGATCATCGACGCTCTTCGCCTCGTACTCGGCACGCGTGGACAGGACTATTTTCGGGTCGGCGAGGCCGATTTTCACCAACCTCCCGGCCGCGTCGAGACTAGGCGAGAAATCCGCGTCATGCTCCGGTTCGCAGACCTTAGCACCGGGGACCGCGGTGCGTTCCTTGAATTTCTGACCTATGACGGCGACAAACCTTCGCTCATCCTGCATTGGCGTGCCATTGCCGGGAACCGCGGTCCCGCACGTAGGTTCACCACGGTAGAATGCCGTTCCGGGGCGAAAGGGGACGGCCCCTTGCTCGACGCTGCTGCGCGCGCATTGCTCTGCGCGACCTATTTGCGTCCGCTTCGCGATGCCGATCAAGCGCTCTCTGCAGGGCGTGGATCCCGTCTATCGCAGATTCTCCAGCAAACACCGCTCGTCACCGGCGATGGCGATCCCTTCAACCCAGATGCAATGCCTGATGACCCGGCCAAACTCAGCGTGCTTGGGATTGGTGATTTCGCCAATCATCTTCTCGAAGGCCAAGGCGGGGTACGCAACGCCCGCAATAAGCTTAACAGCGATTACCTCGCTAAGCTGTCCTTCACAGGCGACACGTTGCGTGGCAAAATTTCGGTCGGTGGTGCTCGCGGGGAAGATACAGCGCGGCTCCGCCAACTACTCGAGAAACTCGAGCTTGAACTGCGCGACGATGATGTTGTGGACCCGCCACCGGGTCGCGGCCTCGGATCCAACAATCTTCTGTTCATGGCGTCTGAGTTGCTGCTCCTCTCGCAGGAGAGTGAAGGTTTTCCGGCTCTCCTGATCGAGGAACCCGAGGCCCACCTCCACCCCCAACGGCAGATTCGACTGGTCGAATTCCTGAAAGAGAAAGCCGCTCTCGACGCGAAAGGTGCTACAGCGCTGCAGGTCGTGATGACTACGCACAGTCCCACCTTCGCGGCGTCGCTCCCGCTGACGAGCCTCGTCCTCGTACGTGGCGGTAAGGCCTTTCCGCTTGGCCCCGAACATACGCTACTCCATGCAAGCGACTATGCGTTCCTCGAACGCTTCCTTGATGCCACCAAAGCTAACCTCTTCTTCTCGCGGGGCGTTCTTATCGTCGAGGGCGACGGGGAAGCGATCCTCCTACCGACGCTCGCGCGGCTCATTGGTCGCGATCTATCTGCGTATGGCGTGTCGGTCGTGAATGTGGGCGGAACCGGCCTCGCACGATATGCGCGGATCTTTCAGCGGCGACACCCTGAAGCCGGCATTATCGATCTCCCCGTAGCTTGCGTTGCCGATATGGACGTGATGCCTGATTGTGCGCCGGCCATGCTGGGGCTGCTCCTCGAGAACGGTGAGCGTCCTCCGCGGGCCAAATGGCGGCAGCATGGCAGTTTTACCGCTGAGGAACTCGCTGAACGCCGGCATCAGATCGCCGAGCGCGCCAATGGCCAGAACGTGAGGACCTTCGTTTCAGATCACTGGACCCTAGAATATGACCTGGCTATTGCCGGTCTCGGGCGACAGGTCTGGCTCGCGGCATCGCTGGCTGCAGCGGATGCGCGCATTCATCGCGGGACGACTACCCGAAAGCAGGTACTGACGGCCGCCGCGCGCGCTTACGTGGAACTCGCCAAGCTGGCAGAACCCGAGCGTGCGACTGCAATTTACCGCCTCTTTCACGAGGGGGCGTCCAAGGCGGTCGCCGCGCAATATCTGGCAGCTATCCTTGATCGGCCGAAAAGGCCTGGGCACCTAACCCCAGAGCAATTGCGCGCGCATCTCCCGCGCTATCTCGTCGACGCGATCGACCACGCAACCGGCAACAAACCCGCTGAACCGGAGGACGTACCCTTTGAGGACGTAATCGCACACCCATGAGCGACGCGTTCGATCCGAAGAGCCTCGAGGACCTGGTTTCAGACGCCGATATCGCGTGGGCGCAAGCCCTATTGGGACTTGGGCCCGAGGCCTTTGCCGGCCCAGATGGCACAGATCCGCGCCTCGAGGTCCTGCGCGCGGCGCGCTCGATCGACGTTCCAGCTTGTCCCGGAAGTGGAAAGACGACCTTGCTCGTCGCCAAGCTAGCGATCCTCGCCCGCCATTGGCGACACAGCGGCCAGGGAATTTGCGTCCTCTCACACACCAATGTTGCTAGGGTCGAGATCGAGAAGCGGCTCCGCGACAATTCCGTCGGCCAGGCGATGCTCGGCTACCCCCATTTTGTCGGCACCATCCACGGCTTCATCAACCGCTTCATCGCACTACCCTGGATGCGCTCGCAGGGTCTCGACGTCCGAGTGGTCGACGACGATCTCTGTCAAGCGCGGCGTTGGTCAAAACTTGGCAATGCGCGCTTCTCTCTGGAAAAGAACGGCAAGACGCCCGCATCGCTTGAAATCCTTGATACGAACTTTGGCCTAGGAGATGTGCGCTGGGTCAAAGGTTCGCTGCTCGGCCGCACTACAGATACCTATGTCAAAATGGTCGAAGCTTGCCGCGAGGCGGCCAGAGACGGCTTCTTCTGCCATGGCGACCTCTTTCTCTGGGCGTCCGACGCGCTGGATCAGATGCCCGGGCTCGTCGCTTCGATCCGGCAACGCTTCCCAATCCTCTTCCTCGACGAGGTCCAGGACAATCAGGAAGACCAGTCTAAACTCCTGTACCGCATCTTTCGCGACGGCGACGCAGCGGTGCTAAGGCACCGCTTCGGCGACATGAATCAAGCGATCTTCGGTTCGCACAAGGACGCCGGCGAGGTGGCGACTGACCGATTTCCGGTCGCCGCCGACCAGATTCCCATTCCTAACAGCCACCGTTTCTGCCAACGAATCGCCGATGCTGCCAACCCCGTCGCAATTGAGACGCCAGGATTGATCGGGCTCAAGAACGGGCATCCGAAACACACGCCGCTCGTGCTCATGCTTTTCGATCCCGCGCATGCGACCCAAGTTCTTCCAGCCTACGCCCACCTCATCAGCGAGCGTTTTTCACCCGACGAACGTCGCGACTTCGGTCTTCGCAGCAGTCGGATCCGTGCAGCGCGATAATGGCAATGACAACAGCCCGACTTGCATCGCTCATTATTGGCCGGACTATGACCAGAGACTAGTTGCCAACGACAAGCGGCCGCGGCGGTTTCTAGATTTCGTCGATCGCGGACACGCGGAGCGGCGTGGTGCAACAGATATCCATTTTGTCGTTGAGCGCGTGGCAGAGGCGATGCTGTGCCTCGCCGAAATCCTCAATCCCGCGGTGCGTTATCCTCGGCGAACAAGCCGGCATCGCCAGATCATCGCCCTTCTGGGTGACCAAGACGCTATGCGCGAACGTTATCTCGGGATGACCTTTGCTCTCGCGACCGGTCGTCGTCCGACCAGCGCTGAAGAGTGGCAAAAATGGTGCGGCCATATCCTGCGTATCGTCCAACCGCTTTTGCAGGGAGCAGAGGCCGGTCCACCAAATGGCTTTCTCGATTGGGTTGCAGACGTTCCATCCGAAAACGGCAAGCCTCTACGGCACGGCAATATATTCAGCCTTGAGACGGCCGAGCCCGTCGTCGAAGTGAAGGTGGGTACCATCCACTCCGTGAAGGGCGAAACGCATAAAGCTACGCTGATCCTCGACACCCATTACAATGGATCGCACCTAGCCCGGATCAAAGCCTGGCTCACCGGAGAACGTACCGGCATCAAACCCGCCGAGCGCGGTGTCAATCTGCGCAGCAGCCTCAAACAGCACTATGTGGCAATGACGCGCCCGACCGATCTCCTATGCGTTGCAATGCGCGCGACAACCTGCAGCGACGCCGATCTTGCGCGCGTTACCGCGCGCGACTGGGCTATCGGCGATGTCGTGGATAGGAAGCTTCAATGGCGTCGCTGACCAAGCTGACCTGCGCCGCCCTCAACTACAGCCGAAAATGCAAGGCAGACCATGGTCGATTGGCATAAAGTAGCGTTTGATGTTCCAATTCTCGCATCGCTCGGTGATGAACAGCTAGAATCCCTCTACTTCGATCGTGACGGACGCTGGTCGACCGAGATCAAGAATGCACTCGCACGCTTCCAGACCGATCAACTGGACCTCGATGAGAATTGGGCCTCTTGCTCGCCTACATGGAAATGCCCCGGCTGCGAACGCGTGAAGCGCGATCTCATACGGCTGACCTCCAAAAGAGTGCTGCTAGCTCGCCTTGATATTCATCACGATCATTTGACCGACCTGTTCAAGACGATACTTCACGAGCATCTCGGAAACAAATGGCTGGATTCTGCACCGCTGGATTCTGCCCATCTCGAAAAGTTCGGCGCTCGCCTCGTCGCGCGCTTCGAGCCCAGCATCATTTGCATCGACTGCAATGCTGCGGACGGCCAAGTAAAAAGGCAGATGCGGGATATCCCTCGCGCATTCAGCTTTCGCCCCAGCGAAATTCGCCGCTTCGTCAGGACCAAGCCTAATCGCGAACATGAGATCGACCTTGCGGCCGCTCGGTCGATTTTCCTAGAAGTCCACGAGGATTTCGAGCGGCGCGTGGCCATCGTCGAGATGCTCGCCGACCATCTCATCAACGGCGGGATGACTTGCGAGCGAGGCAATCTGCCTCCTGCCGGAGTGCCCAAGCCACTCGGAATGCATGGCTATCTCCACCGATGGTTCCTCCGCGACTGTCCGGGCATGAACAGTGTGATCTCAGGCGACATCGATAACTTCGTCGCCAGATCGATTTCCCGCGATGGTGTCGCCACCAATCCGAAGCGCCCCAAGGGTCCCTTGGTCCGACCGACGCCGGAGGAGATTGCGAAGCACGACGGTGGTGGCGCGCCCCAGCTCTGGAACGCCGCGCCGACCGACTGGCAGTGCTCGGGATGCGAAAGAGATCGCGGAGCGATCATGCGCAAGTCCAAGAACCCCAAGCGCGATTGGACGGGCAGACTTCTACGCCATGTCGAATATATCCTCGCCGAGCCTTGGGACGACGACGATGACGAAATGGCGGAGGTTTCCAAGACACCATTCATTCTGCGGCACGAACACCATCTTGTCTGCCACGATTGTGCGGCGATCCTACCTGGAGTGAAGAGTCGACATCCTGACATCTCGGCGGCGGGCGGGCATTTTCAGATTGAAGACTTTCGCGCCGTCGCGACCTTCGCACCGAACGAGGCACATGCCATCGACTGGTCTCGTGCTGCCGAACGAGCGCGTTACAGCTTACCTCTTTTTGCAGAAACCCACCGGTACTGGGCACATTTCAACACCGTGGTGGGATGCCGCGACAATTATCGGCGGCTTCTCGAAAAATATGGAAACGATGAGAAACACGCCTGGGCGGCGCTCCGCACGCTGTACGCAGAAGACTTCGGCGTAGAAGACGATCTCGACGAAGAACTGACGTACATGCTCGACGAAGCCGAGCGGATCGGCATCGAGGACCCGTGGCAAGGGCTTACCATCACATGACGGATGATATGGCCAACCTCACGCCGCGGTTTAGGGACGGGTCCAACGGCATTGTCCCTTACGAAAGCGGCATTTCAGATGATCTTGCCGCGGCTCGCCATCAACGGAAGAACTAAAGAACCTATGCCTTCGCCGACCATCGACTTTCGCGTCATACGCCCCCATCACGGCAGCCAACATGGGGGGTTCGAGGAGCTCACATGCCAACTGGCGGCCTTGGAGAATCCGTCGAATGCGCCCTTCCATCGCAAGGGAGCGGGCGCAGATGCAGGACTCGAGTGTTACCGCGTCGAAGCCAATGGGTCAGAGACAGGCTGGCAAGCCAAGTATTTCTTTGCCTTGGGTAGCGGCGAAGCCTCGCAACTGACGGACTCCTTTACGCGAGCTATCGACCGGCATCCTCGGCTGGCACATTTCATTGTGTGCTTGCCCTTCAATCTGTCGGATGGACGCATCGACGGCAGGACTTCCGAACGCGATCGCTGGGACGCCTGGGTGGAAGCCCGTACGAGCGCCATCTTCCCGCGCGTCGTCACAATTGAGCTTTGGGACGAAACTCAACTCATAGAGCGCTTGTCACGAACCGATCCTCGCCACGCCGGCCGCCGCCAATATTGGTTCGATACGTTGCACTTCGCACCCCAATGGTTCCGGACACGTTTCCAGATCACCCGCGAAACGCTCGGTAAACGCTACACGCCGGAACTCAACATTGAGTTGCCTGTTCGGAACGGATTGCTGGCTATCGCGCGCGATCCGGCCTTTATCGACGGGCTCCGACGCCTCGCGGACAATATCGATGAAGCCAGGCACCGTGCTACCGACTGCATCGACCGGTTGCTCGCCGCCGGACCTGCATCCGCGTCCGGAGCAGCTCTTGATACCCAACTGCGCGCGATAAGCACTCTCGTCCGATCGACCGAGCTAGGCCCTACGGATGCGGTGCCCTTTGACACATGGGGCCAAGCAATCGATCAAGCAATCGCGACGTTGGGTGTTTGTGCTGCAGCGATCTGGAACTTACGCGGCCAACCGGGCGGTGACCGCGAAGAGATAAGGCGGGCGCACGACTATGCGGATCGCCTATATGAGGCGCTAGGCGCTCTCTCGAAATCGATTAAGGCGCCAATCAGCCACTTGGCGAATGCTCGCCGCCTTCTCCTCACCGGCGATGCCGGGGTCGGCAAATCGCATCTCCTCGCCGATGTGGCCGATCATCACATCACCCAAGGCTTCCCCGCGGTGCTCGTCCTTGGCGGAGGCTTCGTTGAGGGAGAACCTTGGCGCCAAGTCGCCGATCAGCTGGGCCTTACCAACGCAACTCCGGACGTTATTCTCGGCGCGTTGGATGCCGCCGGCGAGGCCGCCGGCACACGCGCGCTCGTCGTGATCGACGCAATCAACGAACGCGGTGGGATTGGCATATGGTCCAGTCGGTTGGCCTCATTTCTTGCGACCGCCAATCGCTTTTCGCATGTCGCAGTCGTGCTCTCGTGCCGCACGACATTTCTACCCTTCATTGTCCGCGAGTTGGACGAAACCGCATTGCCACGCCTCGCGCATCCGGGATTCGCTGGACGCGCAGCGGAGGCCGCACAACGCTATCTCGATCATCGTGGCATCGTTCGCATGGCAGCGCCAAATTTTTCACCCGAGTTCGAGAACCCACTATTCCTCCGTACTTGCTGCGACGCGCTCGAACGCCGCGGCGAGCAAGAACTTCCGCGCGGCCTTGTCGGCGTTTCCGGCGTATTTGATTTTTACTTTGAAGCCATCGCAGAGGCAATTACGTCGCGCATGGGCCTGTTCCCGCGACTGCAGATCGTCGAGCGTGCGCTGGCCAAGCTAACGGAGGCGATGGTTGACGCACGTAGCGGCTATTTGCCTGTCGCCGAGGTGCTAGAGCTACTCCAAGGCCTACACCCGTCACAGAACCAGACCGAACAAAGTCTTTTCTTCCAGCTGGAAAACGAAGGTGTCCTCACGGTCGAGCCGGTGATCGAAGGGGCCGCGACGACCGAGATGGTCCGCTTTACCTTCGAGCGGTTGAGCGACCATCGCATAGCACAGGCTTTGCTGGACGCGACCATCACTAATGGCGACCCTCGCTCCGCATTTTCGCCAGACGGTGCGCTACTGGCCTATGTGACCGGGCAAAATGCTTCACGTTTCGCCGGTATCGCGGAGGCATTCGCTGTTCAGCTACCCGAACGCTTCGGGGTTGAGCTTATGGAGCTGATCGACGACGATTTCACGCTATACAATCTCCTTCCGGGTTTTCGCGCGAGCCTGCTGTGGCGACGCCCAGAAGCTTTCAGTGCCCAAACGATCCAGATGCTCGAGCGGTTTGCGGATTATGTGGAAGGCGATCTCTGGCTGGAGACCATGATCGCGATCGCCACGGAGCCCAGCAATCCCTTCAACGCGGATCACCTTGATGCCTGGTTGCGCCCTCTGTCCCTGCCCGAACGCGACGAACTTTGGTCGGTACGCGCTACCTATCTAACCCAAGAAGACGACAATGTGATCGAGACGCTAGTCCGGTGGGTCCTTGCGAATGGCCTGAACGTGCTCGATCCCGAGCGAGCGAGGTTGGCGGGGATGACGCTCGCTTGGCTCACGAGCCTTAGCCATCGGGTCGTTCGCGATATGGCAACGAAGGCGTTGGCCGTATTGTTAGTGTCGAGGCGCGCGCTCGCCGCGTACCTCATCGAGCGGTTTGCTGAGGTGAATGATGCCTATGTCGTCGATCGCGTGCTTGCTGCAGCCTATGGTGCCGCGACGCGCAGCCACTGCAATAGCGGTCTCGCGACGCTCGCGGAGGCCGCCTACGCTGCGGTTTTTGCGAAAAATCCGATTCCCGTCCACGCTCTGATCCGTGATCATGCGCTCGGCATAATTGAGCTTGCCGCCCATCGGGGCGCGTTACCCTCCAGCGTTCCCCTTGATCGGGCGAGGCCACCCTATCCTGCCGGCCCACCACTCGAACTGATCGACGACGAAGTGATAGGGAGTTTCGTTCAAGACTATGGCGGCACGTCTCTGCGCGATGACATCAGGAGTTCTACGGTCGAAGATGGTGATTTTGCGCGCTACGAGGTTGACCCGCTCGCGCAGAAGTTTCTCGAACTTCCGCGAAACGAAGTCGGCCGCGCGATCGAGGTACGATATGATGAATGGTATGCGCGAGTGGTAGCACCGCATCCCGAACGTGAGACTTCTCTTCAACGCGTCATCGATCTCTCGGGGCAGTTGAGCTCCATACCTCATGATGATTTTAGCAGGTGGCTGGACGACGCCGCAGATGACAACGATGTTGAGGAGGGGACTCCAAACCGAAAGGACATTGAGAGGGAGCGCGGCGTTGCGTCGAGCGCGTTCAAGGCGCTGCTGAATGACGCCGAACGTCACGACTATGAGATTTACGCCCAAGGTTGGGTGGAGCATGTGATGTGGGACGCGGAGGCATCGGCGAGGCATCCGAACTACAACGGCCTAAAAGCTCGACGATGGATCGCATGGCGCGCGCATGACCTTGGATGGACGTCTGAACGCTTTGCCAATTTCGAGCGACACATGCCCAGCCGTGGTAGCATGGAACATCGCGTCGAGCGGATTGGCAAAAAATACCAGTGGATCGCCTATCATGAGTTGACCGGTCGGCTCTCCGACCTCGTCGCGGTGGATGGCGGCTTCAACGAGGAACCGCAGCCCTATCGCGGACCTTGGCAGGTCGATACCCGCGAAATGGACCCAACTATTCTCGTCACTCGCACCGAACAACGTGACACGAGCAGGCAGCCTGCGACTTGGTGGTCGCCACACGCGCCACGCTGGCGCGAAGACCCGCCGCAAGCCCGCCTGGCCTGGATGCGCGACGAGAGCCTCGACATACCGAATCCTACCGCACAGCTGGACGTCGCTGATCTCGACGGTCGACGCTGGCTCGTCCTAGAGATGGGCGCTACCCGGAACCAATCTGTAATGGATGAAGGCGAACGCGTCTTCATCCGCATGACGTGGCACAAGATACACTCGCTGTTGGTTCCGAGAGGTAATGCCGATCATCTGATACGCCACTTGTCCCGATCTGAACGAGATCGGGACCACTTGCCCAAGATCGAGCTGCCTTGGTGGGCTTATCTCGGAGAGTATCCTTGGCATTCCGTCTACGATAACCTGCGTGGAGAGTGGCATATCGGCAGGCCTGAAATCGAGGTCTTCGGCACCATCGCAGATCGATATGTCGAGCGCTCGGGCCACAACTATTCGATCGAAGAGAGCTTCAATCTCACCATCCCGGGTCCGCGCCTGATGAGAGGCCTCGATCTGCGTCTCGCGGAAGGCCATTCACTCTCATATTGCGACGCGCAGGGCCAAGTCCTGTTCAAAGACCCATCATCTGAGACTGCTGGTCACAGTGCGGCAGTAGTAGATCGCACCGCTTTGAGCGCGCTGCTTGCGCGGGATGACCTGGAGTTGGTCTGGGTATTCACGGGCGAAAAGAGCGCGCATGGAGGACGCCCCCATCGGCGGGGCTGGGGAGGACATCTCGAGTACTGGGGTATTTACCGATTCGATGGCTCCGCGATTAGCGGCCAGTTTCATTTCGAACATAAGGAACCCAATGCCGATCAACTGGCGGAATTCCTTGCGCACCGCTGATCTGACGAAAAGCAAATCGATGGTTTCCGCCGCTGGCCATGTTATGAAATGCTTGGCCCACTTCTTCCGCGCCCGAAGCTCCAGCCAATGCCGTCGCCGCGAACCATCCCGGATACGTTTTTGCCAACCTGACGCTCGAGGACGGGGCGCCAAGGCACGAGCGTGAATTCGCGCGATTTCTCGATCAACGCGTAGCGGCCGCTCAGCAGATCGACATGCCGGCGATAGATGCCAGCTACCCGCCCGCCTCGCCCGGTTTCCGCGAACGGGAGACCGAGCTCTTTCGAGAGCTGCGCGCCGACCCGCAGCAACTCGCGCCGCCGCAGCGTCTCAATCATGTCGGGTCGATAGGTGATCAACCCGCCGGTTTCCTGTGCAAGCCCCTCAGCGATAAGCCATTGTCGGCGGCCGCCCTGAGCTTCCCGCGCGTCCTGTCCGAAACCGGCGTCGCGTAGTGGCATCTCTTCGCCGGAGATCAATTCGCGATCGAGCCACGTCACGGCATCGGCGCCAACGAGATGCTCCAGCGGTCGCGGCGAGAGCATCTCCACCGTGACCGGTCGATCCTTTGCACGCGCCGCCTCATAAGCAGCCGCGCGCGCAAGATGGTCGGACGCGATGGTCCAAGTTCCATCAGCCTCGCGAGCGACACCGCCAGTCAGCCGGCGGATCGCCTCCAGGCGACGGACATGGGCCTCGGCAAACGCCTCCGTCGCGGATGGATCGTGACGCAGGTGCAGATCGACATCGTAGCGGCCGCCATTCGCCGTTGCGATTTCCGCAACGGTACGATCGGAATCTCGTACGCCAAACGCGGCGGGTTCCACCCGCACGATTGCTCCGGTGGAATGTGCGTCGACATGTTCGCCCTTGCCGATCTCGACATAATGAGTACGCCCGTCCGTTGCTTCGACCAGTAGATAGTGGTGGTCATTGATCTCGTCGGACAATCCGCGTTCGAGGATGCGCCCGACAATCGGGCGCACGCTCTCTGCCATCGGGTCATAGATCGATTGATCCGAAATCGCGGGCGCTTGCCCTCGCGCGGCAAAAGCTCGCTGCATCGTACGAATGATGTCGCCGCGTTCGCCCATGCGGCGCAGAGTTTCCGCAAGGTCCGGCGATATCCGCCAATGGGCTGCGCCGACCTGCTCCGCGAGCCCCATCCGCTCGAGCTTACGGAGACGTCCCATGCGGATCGTTTGATCCAACGCGCCTCGCGCCGCCGAGCTCACGAGAACATCGGCTTCCGCTTCGCGCAGCAAAGCCCGATCGATGCTCGTGAGCCGCTCCTGCTCGATTTCTCCACGAAGTCTCATCTGGATTGCGTCGGTGGAACGGGGGCCAAGATCAAGGTGGACCAGCTCGGCAGCACGCTCGCGTATACCTCCCGTAATATACTCGCGGGCAATGATCAGGTCCTTGCCCCGATCGTCCTTGCCGCGAACGACGATATGTGTGTGCGGGTGGGCCGTGTTGAAATGGTCGACCGCGACCCAATCGAGTTTGGTGCCGAGATCCTCTTCCATCCGCTCCATCAGCCGCCGCGTCAGCGGCTTGAGATCTTGATATTCGGCGCCGTCCTCCGCCGAGACGATGAAGCGGAATTGATGACGATCGCTATGCGCGCGCCCCAGAAACTCCTTCCTGTCGACCCGATCAGCCTCTGGACCATAGAGCTGACCGCGCCCGCCATCGCGGGTCGTACCGTCGCGTTCGATGTAGCGCAGATGTGCCTGCGCCGCCGCCCTCCCCTTACCGGCGAGTTTGACGATACGGGATTTGACGATCACCCGCCGGTGTCGGAACGCTGCATAGATATCCCGGCTGGCGAGCACCCGGCCGACCCCCGAGCCGCGACCGATCCGGCTGCCGTCGAAGCGCTTGCTGCGGGCAGGACCAGGCCTACCGGCACGAGCCAGATTGGCGGCGGCAAGAATGCGGTGAAGATACTTCTTTTCCTTGCCGCTACCGCGGGCGCGCATCCGGCCCAATCGGGGTTCGAAATCATCTTGATCGCTCATGGCAGGTCATTCGAAATGGGGAGGAATATGGCAGCATGCCCGCGACGAAACGCATTGAAAACCGGTGCCAAAATATCCGAGCATCCGCGCCGGGTTGAAGCCTGCTTGGCACCATGCGCACTGTCTTGGTGCCAAATACCCTCTGTGTATGGCCAGAAAAACGATGTGCAGACAGTAGCTTATGATGCTGGTTCGGAGAGCCGGCACCATTGCTTCATCTTGCCTTCCCCTTTCTTCCTTCCACCGCGACCAATTCCTGCTGTCTCCAAATCCGCACAGAGCCTGCTAGTCGCGCCCGGTCATCTAGCGACACACAGGAAACACCGGCGACCGCACCTTCCACCGCGAACAAGAAAAAGCGCCCGAAACCACGTCTCATCGACACGGTTTCGAGCGCGATTTCTGTTATTCAATGTCTCTATCTGCCGCCTCTTTTTGCTGCTCGAATTCCTTGAGAGCTGTCCGCAATTCCACTGCGATCTGTTTCGATTCACGCCGGTTCCAGCACGCGTTGAGCTCGGCGCGAAGTTCCTCGATATGCTGTTCAATCGACATTCCAGCCTCCATCATCTTGCGAAAGATGAGGCCGTCGCCCGGGGTGGAGCGGGCCGGGTCAAGGACCGCGAAGCGGCCGCGCCAGCGGCGATGGGGGCAACGATTTTGCGAAGCAAAATGGTGGGGCCCCGTCGTCCTTGAGGCGGCCCGTTCCACCCCGGTATCCTTGGAATGACTGAGCGGATTCATTTCCTCGCCGCCTGCTCCCGCGCCAACGATTATGAACCTCGTGAAGCTATTCAACCGGTGTCCGGATCGGCACGAACAGGTATTCGGGACGTGGTTTCGGCGAAGAGGATGACAGAGGAAAAAACAATGTTCGAGCAGGCGTGCCCATCACGGACCCAGGCTTGATCGATGGTGAAGCACTTCCCGCGACCGTGACCAGATAGGCGCGGGTCTCACCCGGGAGTTGTCGTCCCGTCGCGAGATGATCGGCATAGCGGGCCGGTCCAGCATTATAGGCGGCAAACAGGCCAGGATAACCGAAGCGGTCATGCATCAATCGAAGATAGAGAGTTCCGGCCAGGATATTGTCGCGCGGGTCGTGCGGATTGGAGCCGAGACCGAGGCGGGCGCGCATTTCCGCCCAGGTCCCCGGCATCAACTGCATAAGTCCCATCGCCCCTGCCCGGCTGGTCGTCGGGCGGCCGCGATGCATGGTTCGCCCTCCGCTTTCGGCACGCATGACGCGCTCGATCCATGCAACCGGAATGCCGAACCGCGCCGATGCTTCGGCGATGTGGGGTTGCCATTGTGCGACGGGGTCGGCGTGGGCTGGCGTTGCCGCGAAGAGCAGCAACGCGGCGGCGGCGCACTTCAACGGAGCCATAGCGGCGCGGCCTTTCCGATGATGTCGTTGCGGGCCGTCGGTCCGAAATAGCGGCCGTCGAACGACGCAGGATCGTCCATCAGGAGCAGCAGCGCACCGTCACGCAGCACGCGACAACCGTACCATCGCGGCATCGGCCGACCCGACCCATCGACCGCGCGACCGATCGCAGCGCGGCGTCCGTTCACGAATACATCCGCGCCCGTTGCGCAAATCTCGTCGCCCGGCTCTGCGACGACGCGCTTGATGAGCGGAACATTGGTAGGAAGATATTGTCGCCGCGCGGCGAACCCACGCCAAGGTCCGGCGAGGCGGGCGACCACCATATCGCCGCGCCGAAGCGGTGCATCGGGCGTCACTTGCCACAGGCCGATCGGCGCGCTGGCGCTGGCATTCCAGAGCAGGCGCGGACGCGGCACAGCGATGACGGTGGCGCCGAGCGAAGCGATCAGCACAGCACAGGCGGCGATGCGCCGGCCTTGGCGACGGCGGCGTATACGGGCGGCGCGGAGCGCATCGCCGATCCGCCGGATGGCGGTGTTATTCATCGCCGCCCGCCTCGCCCAGCCTCTGCGACCAGGGCATCGAGATCGTCGATATGATAGCGGATATGGCGGCTGTGGCGGCGAAACCGCGGACCGGTTCGCGCCGTGCGATACTCCTGCAGCGTGCGGGACGACATGCCGAGATAAAAAGCCGCCTGATCCGGGCTCAAAAATGGTGAGCCACCACGAGCGCGGGCGGCGCGCGCATTGGCGGCATCATCGGATGGTTCGGTCATCGATATGCACCTCGTTGCACGGCGCGTTTCTGCGCCGAATGGTGCGCAATCGATGACCGCGAGCGGGGCTCCTCGGCAGGGTCGGAAACGCCGTACGGCGAAAACGACCCTCTAGCGGCTTGCGAATTTGTTCCTATTATGTTCTATAAATCACCTTGTCGCCACGTGCGACGATTCGACATCGATGGAGACGGAAATTGCAGCACGATGTGCGGCTGCGCGCCGCCGCGCGCGCGATCTATGACGCCTGTTATCCGGGCGAAGAATGGGCGCCCGTGGCGTTCGACGAGGCCGAAAAATTCGGCACAGTCCACTATCGCCAAGCGGTCGGTGCGGCCATGGAGGCCCGAGCCGTGTTGTCCTCGCCGGTGCAACCCGAACTGTTCGGATCGGGCTGAACCGCGTTCACTTACCCCGGGAAAAGATTACGGGTCGGCGCAAAAGGTTCACCGGTTTCTGCCGCGTGACGCACTTTGCGTTCAAGCAGTTCGTGGATCGGCAGATTGCGGTCAAGTGCCTCATAAATGTCCCTGCCATCCATGCAAATGACCTTCTTGGCCCGCCCGAAAGCGTACAGCCCAACATCGGTGAAGCCACCAAAGCTGACGAATAGCCCGCGCGTCCATGACGCCTTCTGGTCAATCTTCCCCTGGAAAATATGCAGCACATCGGCACCGACCGGTTCCTGCACCCATTTCGCTTCCAGTAGATATGTTTCATGTCCGAGCTGGAAGCTGCCATCGATCTGCTCGCCCTTGAGCTTGAATGGTTCTTTCGCGCGCAGCTTGAAAGCGTCGAAAAGCTCTTTCAGGTAGGTCTCGAACGCGTAGCCGCGTTGATGGGCATCCATATCCCAAAGGGTGTTGAGACGATCGCGCAGAATCTCATAATTCTGACGATTGAAAATCGGCGTCGGCGCAACGCCAGCTCCATCCCCACCGTTTTCCAAGCGGTCGATGAGGGCCAGAAACTGCCCCTCCCCAAGCGGTCGTTCGTTCGGCCGACGATGGACCGGTAGCGCCTGCCGGTAATCGAAAAGTCGTCGCAGCACGCGGGCGGCGGTCGCGTCATCAACCGTTTTCAGAAATGCTCGAAGATGACTGGCCTTGGACGTGCCTTCAGCTTCATAGTCACCGCCATAGAGGTCGATGTCGAATTCCACCTCAAAAAACTCGGCGAAAGTCCGGTTCGAGAAGTCCAGGATATAGCCTTTGCTTTCCCCCCGCAGTACCTCGTCGACCATATTGAGTTCGGCCGTTTTGATCGAGCTCATACCTACCCTTCTGCCAAACGCTTTTCAGCGACCGCCTTCACCTCGGCCTGGAGCAGTTCGATGCGCTCGACGAGCCATTCGAGTTCGGGGCCGGTGATTTTGTAATGCGGCGAATAGCGTGCGTTGACATAGGCCTGTTGCAGCAGCTCGAAACAGCGGCGAACGAATTTGCTGTCGCGCGGCCATATGGGGATCAGATCGCGCGCGATGTCCTCCGACTTGTCGCGGAGGAAATTGATCTTGTGCGACTTGGGGCTGTAGAGCGTCAGAACGTGTAACACGGTGTGGTAAAAGTGCTCCGTCGCTTGATGGAGCAGGAATGCAGCCCAGCTGTTGTCGCCCTCAGCGATATAGAATTTGGCTCCCTTCAAAGCGCCGCTTGCGCTGGCAAACCACTTGTCGAAATAGACCTGGGCCTCTTCCCTCGCCTCTTTGGGCGACAGCGGCTTCGGCGTATCGAAGGACTGCGTGCCGAGTTCGTAGAGCACGATCCCGTCGCGCACGATATCGATGAAGAAGGGCCGGCCGCGCGAAAGCTGCTGGTTCACATCGGTCAGGCTGTGGACGATCAGCCCGACCGGCGCCGACAGCTTTTTCGTCACGCTATAATCGCGCAGGAAGCGATCCTCGGCCTTGTACCAGTAGTCGACCGGATCGGTCAGCCGATCGTCGTTGACCACGACCAGTATGTCATAATCGGAATAATAGCCGCCGACCGGATCAGCCACCCAGTCGCCGCGCGCGTGCGATCCGTAGAGGATGACCTTGAGGATACGCCCTTGCTTCTTCCACTTCTGCGTGGCGAGGCTGGTGGCATCCTCGAACTCGGCGAAGAGGGTTTCGACGATACGCTGCAGGTCGCGTTGCTTGCCGCCGGGGAGGTGGTTGAGGTCGGTTTTCATCTGCCTTGAATCCTAGCAATTTATCGCGCCCTGACAATGAAAAGGGTGAGCCCCGCGCCCGCCGGAGCGAGCGCGGGGCGGTCCCTCAGTCGGCCGGGTTCCAGATGATGGCGAAGGCATCGTCATCGTCCTGGCCGGCGGCGCGGCCGAGATTGGCGTAGATGCGGCGCGGACCGAACTCGGGTGCCGCGAGGCTCAGCGACACATAATCCTTGCCGGACATTTCGCTGCGGCGGACCCAGCCCGCGCCGATCTCGGCACCGCCGGAAACCACGCGGTAATCGGGCTGGACGTCGCTGGACTTGCGGCTGTTGGGTACGATTTCGACCTCGGTGCGGATCGAAAGGGTGCGGATCTGGCCCTTGAAGCCTTCGCCGTTGCGGGTGACATAACCGATTGCGGGCATTGCTCGTCTCCTTGACTTCGCGCCCGAACCGTTCGGGCGACAGGCGCGACCGAAGGACCGGCAGAAGCCCGACCCGCGAACCCGAAGGGCCGAAGCGGGAGCGGAGGACCGGAGCGATGGAGCTATTTGCAGCGAAGCGGCCGCGAGGAGCCCGTGGCACACGGGTGGGGAAATAGGTCCGTCCGCGATGGTTTCGCGGGGCCGGATGCCGGTTCAGGTCATGCGCCCACGAGCCGAAACGGTTCGGCGCGAAGCGCCGGGATCGAGCGCCTTGCGCATTATGTCCGCCGCGACCAACAGGAGCGATGGTCCCCGCCCCGCTATCGGATCGTCCACCGCCATCGTGCCCATTGGCGCGGGGCCACCGTCCCGCTAGGCGACCGGTATGAAGCGAGACGACAAGGCACGAGAGCAACCGGCACGCCCGCGGATCGACCCGAAAGCGATGTTGCGCCTTGCGGCGATCGCCGCCGCGCCCTTCGCCATCGCGGCCGCGCCGCCCGGCGAGGCGGTCGTCGCCTATGTCATTGATGGCGACACGGTCCGGCTGGAAGGCGGCGAGCGCATTCGCATCGCCGGGATCGACGCGCCGGAAACCCGGCCCGACAATGCAAAATGCAAGGCCGAAATCGCGCTCGGAAAGGATGCCCGCGCGCGCGCAAAGACTTTGCTCGAAGGCCGCCGCGTCACCGTGGTCCGCGTCGGACGCAGCTACAACCGGACCGTCGCGAAGCTGTCCATCGCCGGACGCGACGTCGCGGCGACACTGGTCGCGAGCGGTGCCGCGCGCTGGTGGCCCCGTGGAGCACCGCGCCCGCGTTGGTGCCCGGAGCGCAAGCGATAGCGAACGCAGACGGTCGCGATCAGTCGCATTCGCTGACCAATGAGAACTTGCGCGCATGGCTGCCAAATGGGACTGAATTGGCGGACTGAACTGTTACAATCGAGAAGCGGAGATCAAAGGGGCATAGGCGGATGAGTCAGGATAACATGAGCAGCATTTTCGCAAATGCCGTGGAATCCATTAAAATGGGAATCGAAGACTATGCTCAGGCCAATCCAGCCAGAGCATTGTCCGCCGTTCGGAATTTTTATGCCGGGGTGCTCCTTCTTGGGAAGGAAGTGCTTATACGAGCGGCGCCATTAGCAAACCCCGACGACATCATCGGCGCGAAATATGCGCCGGTTCCCGACGGCGCGGGTGGCGTCACCCATGTAATCGAAGGCTTCCAGACGATCGATTTCAACACATTGGGCAAGCGGTTCAAGGACTTCGGAATACCGATCGACACGAAGCAACTGCAGGAACTCAACGGTCTACGTAACCACATAGAGCATCGCTACACGGACAAGCCGGCCGAGACAGTCCGCGAAGCAATCGCGCGAGCGTTTCCCATTACCGTAGCTCTGTTCCAACAGGCCGGGGAGCACCCGGCGGACGTGCTCGGGGACGCTTGGCCGATCATGCTTGAGGTACGTGGCCTTTATGAGGCCGAGCTGGCACGATGTCGCGCGACTTTCGTCAATGTGGATTGGGTTTCTTCGACCGTCGCCGAAAGGCACCTACGCTGCACGGAATGCGGCTCCGACCTTATCGAACAGCGCGACACCGCGAACTCAGATCAGGAAAAGCTTCAGCTCGTTTGTCGAAGTTGTGGTGCGCAACCCGACTGGGATGATGCGATCGTCAATGCGGTCGAGCGAGCGCTGGCGAACGAGGCTTATGACCGCTTCAAGGACGCCGGTGAATCGGGACCGATCTTCGAATGTCCAGCCTGCGACCGGGAGACCTATATCGATTTCGAGGATGCCTGCGCCGTATGCGGAGAATCGTTCGACTATGAATCCGAGTGCATGCGATGCTCGAACAACATTCCATTGGAAGATGCGCTCGCGGGGTTCGACGAAGGTCTTTGCAACTATTGCACTCATGTCATGAACAAGGACGACTGACACGCATGTCACAGCCTTCGCGACCGCGACATATGGACAGGGTGGTGTTCTCGCCGGGACGATAACGGAGTTGGAAATCATGGCAAAAATGGCGGACGGCAAAGCTATTACCTATCCTGTTACGGTGCTGGATGAACGGTGCGAGGTCACTGTTTATCAGTCATCCAAAACGGTGTTCGTCGCCCATGGCACTTATAAAGGAAAAGCGTTCGAGGGTACTGGCGGCACCCGACAAGGCGCACTCGGTCGCTGGCGGCATCTGGCCGAGCGATCGGAGGATTGATACCGAGGCGAACGAACGGGCGTCGGCGAGACTGACCTTCCTGAACGTACGCAGGTAAGGAAGGTATGACGGACGGATGACATTTACCGAAATGGAACAGGAGGCCATCGTCCTCAATGCCGTCGTCGGCATGGTGGACGATATGGTGAACCATGCCATCTTCTGCCCGCTCGGCGAGAAGCGCCACGACACAAACCTCCTGCCGCAAACTGCCGAAACGCTGCGGCAGTTTGGGACACTGCTGCGCGACTTCCTTTCGCCCGTCACCGGCAGAAATAACAAGCTCCCGTTCGATCTGCCCAAGCCCGACAATGGCGATCTGGCCGTAACCGGTGTTCTCAGGCCACGGCGGTCCATGGCATGAGTTCGCCGACGGCGCTGGCCGGATGACCCGCAGCCAGCTTACCGAGCGTTTCGGTCAGCCAGGTGTGCGGATTGATACCGGATATCTTGCAGTTCTCGATGAGCGTGGCGATGACCGCCCAGTTGTCGCCGCCTTCATCGGAGCCGGCGAACAGGGCATTCTTCCGATTGAGCGCGAGGGGTCGGATTGAGCGTTCGACGGTGTTGCTATCGAGATCGATGCGGCCATCATCGAGGAAGCGGGAGAGGCCATCCCAACGGGTGAGCGCGTATCGGATTGCCTCGCCGAGCTTGCTCTTGGCGCTTACCTGGCGGTTCCGCGCACCGAGGTATTGGTGGAGGTCATCGACGATGATGCGACTGCGTCCACTGCGGATCAACCGGCGCTGTTCGGCAGGCAGCCCTCGTACCTCGTCCTCAATGGCATAGAGCTGGGCGATCCGGCGCAGCACTTCGGTGGCGACTGGCGAGCTGTCGGCCAGTTCGTAGAATTTGCGGCGCACATGGGCCCAGCAAAAGGCGAGGTGGATCTGGTTGCGCCGCCGGGCGAGCGCGGCGTAGCCACCATAGCCATCGACCTGCAGGATGCCGACGAAGTCGCCCAGGTGCGTTTCCGCCCGCTCGCTCTTGCGATCGGCAGCATAGACATAGGCAACCATCGGCGGATCATCGCCGCTCCACGGGCGATCATCGCAAGCATAGGCCCATAATTGCCCGGTTTTGGTCCGCCCTCGACCGGGATCAAGCACTGGTGCGGTGGTCTCGTCGGCGAACAGCCGCTCGGATCGCCGCAATCGCTCCAGGATATGGTCGCGCAGTGGGCGCAGGTACCAAGCCGCCCGTCCCACCCAGTCGGCCAGCGTCGAGCGATCAAGCTGGATGCCTTGGCGGGCGTAAATCTGTGCCTGTCGGTACAACGGCAGGTGATCAGCGTACTTGGCGACCAGCACCTGCGCGATCAGCGCTTCGGTAGGAATGCCGCCCTCGACGATCCGTGCCGGCGCCGGGGCCTGCACAATGGCACTCTCGCACGAACGGCAGCCGTAGCGCGGACGGCGCGTGACGAGCACGCGAAAGGTGGTGGGCACGACATCGAGACGCTCGGCCACATCCTCGCCGATCTGGTGGAGTGAACCCTCGCAGCAAGGGCAAACCTTGTCCTCGAGATCGACAACCTGTTCGATCCGTTCGAGATGGGAAGGCAGTGATCCGCGGTTGGTCTTGCGCGGCCGATCCGCCGGTGTCCGCTTCGCCTTGTCGCGGGCCTGCTCGGCCTGAGCTAATGCTGTCTCGACTTCTTCCAGGGAGAGCTCGAACTGGTCGGGATCGAGCTGTTCGGAACGGCGGCCGAAACGGTGGCGTTGCAAGGCATCGATGATGGCCTTCAGGCGCTCGACCTCGGCCTGGAAAACCTTGAGAGCATCAAGCTCGCGGGCCTGTTCGAGGACGAGCGCACGGAGCGCTTCGACGTCGTTGGGAAGGTCCGCTTCCATAAGCATGAGGGCAGTAAATCAGCAGACGAAAGCCCCGTCAACCGGCAATCTGCGGAGCAATCGGGCGCCGCCCGCCATGCACTCGGCGCCAGTCCAGACCTTCCAGCAGAGCGCCCAGTTGCGCCGCCGTAAGACGCATCACGCCGTCCTGGATGCCGGGCCACTTGAAACCGCCGGACTCCAGCCTCTTGGCCATCAGGCACAGGCCGGTGCCGTCCCACCAGACCAGCTTGATCCGGTCGGCGCGCTTCGCCCGGAACACGTAGATCACGCCCGAATAAGGATCACCGCCGTACTCAGCACCAACCAGCGCCGCAAGCGAATCTGCACCCTTGCGAAAATCTACCGGGCGCGTCGCCACCATCACCCGCGTACCAGGCCCTATCCCGATCATCGATCACCATCAATTCCTGGGCCCTGCAGAGCTTGGATAACGGCTACCACCAGATCGGTCCGGGCCGCTTGCCCGATCCGGACAACGGCACCACTGACCTCGACCTCTACAACCCCATCGTGCGAACCCGGCGGCGATGTCTCGCCAACCACGGGCACGAACATCGGCTCGTGACGGGGCGGAATCTTGCTGGCCTCTACCGCGTAACGCAGCTCCCGCCGCCATGTGTATAGCAGCGCAGTGCTGACATCCCGCTCGCGTGCAAAGGCAGCGACATTGTCGCAACGCTCCATCTCCGCAACCAGCGCCAGCTTCTGCTCCAGCGTCCAGGCACGCCGTCGTCCGGCCATCCCGCTGAGAACTTCAACCCGTCGAACTGGCTTCGGAGCCACTCCAGTGTGGGTGTCCAATGCGGTCGTAAGGATGGCGTCGTCCATCCTCGCATCTCTGCCTGAGCCACCAAATCAGACAAGGTGGCGCCAGAACACCGGTTACATCTGGCCAGCGACCACACCACCTTGTTCTATCTGCGCCGGGTCTGCGACAATCCGCTGATCGGCACCGAAATCCAGCATTTGCGCCGCTTGGTCGATGATTTCGTCGAATGGCTCGAAGGCCATGCATTCGTCGAACGGGTCTGGTTCTCACAAATCGAAGTCGAGACCGATCTTCGCATAAAGCGCATCGATTTTATCCGCATGACCGGCGATATCGGGAAACATAATTTCCTGAGGCTCGGGGGGCAGGCAAAAAAGCTCCGGTCGATCCTTGCGGAGAACGGCGTCACGATCGATGAGAGCGATGCCTATCTCGCCCTTCCCGACTGTTGGGACTGGTTTCACACGCATTTGCTCGCCTTCCACGCGAGCAACATCGCCGAGTTTCTGAATAACATTCGTTACGCCATTCGGCTCTACATCACACCGGTCGCGAAGGCCCGGTACAGGGTCACCGGCGTATATGACGAACTCGAACACTACACCTTCGAACGACCAGACGAGATTCGGGACAAGTTCGCCTGGGCGCAATATTACGACCTGCTGCAAGGCTCGTTGAGGCAGCCCAATTTCCCGCCTTTCAGCGTGTCCAAATCGTTCAAGACCCGCTTTTAAGGCGTCCGCAGGCATCAAAACGGGTCTCAGAATCTGAGCGGATATCGCTATTCACCACCATGGGCGGTCGATTATCAGAGGCGCTCGGGAGGGGTGGGACCTTATGGACGAGTATATAACACATCCGCTGCGCGTCCTCGGTTGGGCCGCAGGATCGCTGCTGGTTTTCATCGCGGCAGTGGAAGCCATCCTCTGTGGGCCGGCAATCCTGGCCGGGCGCAAACTCGTGCCGTTGGACAGCGGCGACACGATTGCGCTGATGACGGGATCGATCACCGCGGCAGGGCTTGCCGCCCTCTACGCACAGATCCGGGAAAGCGCCCGCGCCGCGAAACAGGCCCGGCAAGCGGAAAGGAAGCTCGCCGCCGCGCAGGCCGATAATCTGCATGTCGCCTTCAATCAGGCCGAGATGCACCGCAGCCGGGATTTGGCATGGCGGTATCTCGCCCATCTGGAGAAGCAGCCGACACAGCTTCCTGTGTTCGCGAAATCCTGGGTCCTCGGCGATGCAAGGCCGCGCGTACCGGCGCCCGAGAGAAAGCAGAGTGCGCCCTCTTACGGAATTACCGACTTTTCCCACTATATCTGGTCGATTTCCAACATCATCGCCTTCTTCGTCCGGCTGGAAAGTCATTTTGCGATCCATGCGGCGCATGTCGCCGACGAGCGAGCCACGCCTGCGGTGATCGCTGGCCCGTTTTTCTGGAGCTACTGGCGCACCGGGCTTCTTGCGATCTCCGAAGCGTGCGATCAGGTCTATAATGAAGCCGTCGAGGACGCCGTGAGAGAAGGCAAGGACCCGACACGCATCGTCCGCCCCTATTTCACCGATCCGCTGTGGGCGCTCGAGGCGCTGGTCAGCACCCCGCCCCTGATACGCACTGTTCGGCCACTGGAGCTACCGGCTCCATCGAGCGGAGCGGCATAGCAGGACTGCCCCGCCGTCGGGCCATGAGAAATATTTCAGTTCCCGTAGCAAAATCCGCGCGCCCGAGCGCCTGCAAGGCGCGAGGGCGCGCGGATTTTCACCCCCCTCCCCCTTCGCAGCGGGCCGAAATCCAGCAAAGAAACCGGGCGGGCGGTCCCACCGCCCGCCCGGCATGGTTCAGGCCGCGAGCGGCAGCGGCTCAACCGCCGCTGCGGGCGCGGGCGTCTCGGGCGGCGGGCTATGCGCCTCGGCGCGCGCCTGTTCGACTTCGGCATGGGCCGCGACCGACGCCACGCCGCCGCGCGTTGTGTAATGCGCGGGCGGGAAGGCCATCCAGCGCGGCACCCACGTCTCGACCTTATTACGGCCATCGACGCCATCCAGATGATCGCGAACGATCTTCGCCATCACCTTGGTCTTTTCACCCGCATTGGCGGCAGCGACCGTCTCGCCCGCGACCTCGGCGAGGATCGCGCGCATCACCTCCTTGTCGCGGATCAACTCGAAGAAAGCGTCGTCGGCCTGCCAGTAACCGCCCATGTCGATCCCGAGTTCGGTGCCGACCGCATCGACGAGCGCGCTGTTCGCGAACAGGGTTTCGCCCATGACGATGGTGAGAATATCCATCACGGCGGGTTCGGGCAGGTCGACGAGGCGGAGGAACAGCGCGACCGCGCCCTCATCGCCCCCGGTGACGGTCGGCGCTTCCGGGTCGAAGCCGAGCAGCGCGAGGACCGCGCGCCGCTGCGCGTCGAACCGCGCCTCGCCCGGGGCGTTCTCGACGCTTTCGCATATGCTGTCGTTTCGCGACCGCTGTTTCTCGATCTCGACCCGCCACAGCGGCGAACCGGCGATGGCGTGCGCAACCATGAGGCGGAGCGCGAGGCCGTTATGGCCGATAAGCGCCGCACGCACGGCGGCATGGCGATGGAGCGACACATAATCCTGCATCGCAGACGTCGCCTCGGGCCGGACGGGTTTCGCCGCCGCATTCGGTTTTTCGCCGCCCTCGGTGAGCCGCCGCGCCTCGCGCCGGGTGAGATAGCCCTCGTGGATCACGATCTCGCCCGACGAACGCACGTCGAAATAGACGCGCCCGCCCTTGCGCTTGGCGGTCTTCTCATATTCCCAAGTCGAGAAATGTTCGCCCGGCGGCACGATCACCGCATCGGCCCAGCCCGCTTCGCGCGCGGCCTCGACGCGTTCGGCGATAGCGGCATTCTGGCAGGTCCAGAAGGCATCGGCGTCGGCGAAATAGGCGTCTTCGCCGAACAGGTCGGCGACGGTCGCCAGCCCGCTCGTCGCGACGTCGAACAGCGCGTGACGCGTCGCGATCGACTGCCCGCCGAATAGCCATGCCTTCAACTGATAGCCGGTCGGGCAATAGCTGTCGGCATCGTCGGCGAGCGCGAGCCACGCCTTTTGCTGGCTCTTGGTCGCGAGCGTCAGGTGGCGGACGGTCGCGCGGTCGATCTCTTCGCGCGCATACATCGCCCGGATGCGCGGCAGCAGATTGCCGAGCGCGAGGATGCGGCGCACGATGAGGTCGGGCAGCCCGAAGGTATCGGCGATATCCTCGACGCCCCGCCCCTCCTTCACAAGCCGGGTAAAGCTTTCCCACCGGCTGACCTCGTTGGGATCGAGCCGCGCCATATTCTCGATCAGCGAAGCTTCGATGGCGTCGGCATCGTCACCTTCGTCGAGGATCGCGCAGGGCATGGGTTCCACCTCGTCGCCCGCCGCGCGCCGTTCCTCGGCGACGATGAGCGCCGCGTGGAAGCGCCGCGCGCCCGCGACGATCTCGAAGCCGTCGGGCGCGCAATTGGGGCGCACGAGCACCGGCATGATGACGCCGCGCTTGCGCACGGTCGGCAGGATGTCGGTCACATCGGGCGCCTTTTTTGCATAGCGCATATTGGCCTTGCTGACGGACAGCTTGCCAAGGTCGATAAAGTCGAGTTTCATTGCACTTACTCCAAGCGAGTGCCGGTCCGTGTTTCTTCGCGGGAGTGCGGACCGGTTTTTCATCGGCGGGAAACGCCCGCCCGCGTCATCCGCCCCGGCTCTCGCCGGGGGTCGGAAGGTCGTTGGCCGCGATGCGGCAAAGCAGGACTTCGGCGGCGATGATCGAACCGGCGCGGCGCGCGGTCGCGGCCCACACCGACAGGGGCCGGTCGCTCGCAAATCCGGTGTCGCGCTCGATGCCGAGTCCGAAAGGAAGCCGAAGCCCCACGATTTCGGAGAGGCTGAACACGCCGAGCTCGGGACAATCGAAGCCGAGATCGGCAAGGCCGAACAGCGTGTCGCCATCGTCATAGAGTTCGGTCGCGAGCCATGTCGCCGCGCCCATCGGATTGAAGAATTTGACGACGGGCGCGGGATCGTGACGCGCATCGGTGTCCGCCGCCGCGCGGTGCGCATCATGGTTCGCGCGGAGCGCCGCGCGAAGTTCGGGGGTCAGAAGCATCATGCAGCCGCCCTCCCCGTCTCGATGGTTTCGGGCGCGTCGGCCTCCCGGTCCTGCCCGGAACAGGCATGACGGGCGAGTATCCAGTCGGCGGCCTTGCTGGCGGCGCTGGCGGCACGGAAGATCGCGCGATTATCCTCGCGCAGGACGTCGAGCCACGACGCCAGATAATCGGCATGGCGGACGGTCGGCACGATGCCGAGCGCGGCGCACAGAAACGCCGATCCCATCTCGGCGACCAGTTCCTCGCGCGCATAATCCTTGCCGCCAAGGCCGTTCATCAACTTGCGGTCGAGCCGCGAGACATGGCCGGTCGCATGGGTCAGTTCGTGAAGCGCGGTGCGGTAATAGTTGATCTGATGGAAGAAAGCGGGCTGCGGCGGAACCTGCACATAATCATGCGCGGGCAGATAGAAGGCTTCGCTGCCGCCGATACGGAAATCGACGCCGGAAGCCGCGATGACCGCTTCGGCAAGCGGCACGATCTCGCGTTCGGGCAGCGGCTCGGGATCGGCGGCAAGGCCGGGGCGCAGCCCCTCGCATTGCGCGACGTTGAAAACGGTGAAGCGTTTGAGGAAAGGCACCGCGCGGGCATCTTCGCCGCTTTCGCGCGCGCGCTGTTTCTCGGCCTCCGGGGTGAAGCGGTCCGCATAGACGACGGTCACGCCCTGCTCGCCCTTGCGGACATTGCCGCCAGCTGCGAGCGCCTGCCGGAAGGTCAGCCAGCTTTGCGAGGGCCAGCCCCGTTCGATGACCGCGCCCCAGAGAATGAGGATGTTGACGCCCGAATAGGGCCGTGCGGTCAGCGCATTGCGCGGGATGCCGGGGCTTGTTCCGCCTGTTTGTCCCCATGGCCTAACCCATGGGAAACGCCCCTCCTCCAGTTCGGCGACGATGCGCCGGGTCACTTCGTCATAGAGGTTGGCGCGGCCCGTCTCGGTCGCCGCTGCCGACTTGGTGCTGCGACGGTTGGGCTTGGCGCCGCGCCTGCTGGTGGATGTCATCGCTCGTCTCCTCGCCACCCCAAAAACCGCATGGCCTCCCCGGAAAGCGGGGGTGGGCGGCGACGAGCGACCGCAGGGCTCGCGCATCAAGCGGGGGCCGCACCCAAGTCCGGGGTCCCCGTCGCGCTTGCGCGACGGGGTGGCGCAGGGCCGGAACGCAGTGGAGGAGCCGGGCAGAGCCCGGCTTGCGGCGCCCGCGCGCGAGCCCAGACGGGCGCGCCGCCCACTCCCGCGCATCCGGGAGAGGCCTCAGGAAACGCCGCCGCGCCCAAGGCGCGGCGACCATTGAGCGCCAGCGATCGTTACCGAATGGACGAGACCCGCAAAGCGGGGCTCGGTGGCGGCGCACCGCCGGTGCGCGCCATAGAGCGCGGTCGCGCGCGAGGCGCGGCACCTTCGAATTACGTCAGATCGGGATGATCAGCCCCACAAACGGTGGAGAGCAATCATGATGGAGCGGGCGCGGACGGAGATTCGCCAGCCGCCTGCCCGGCATACCAATCGAGATCGAGAATATGAGGGACTGCAAAGCGTGCGGCCCCATCGGATTCGTAGAGGAAGACCCCGCCAAGCAAGAGGAGACGCCGGAGATGCAAGGATAGCACGAGAAAGGCTTCTTGCGCGGGATAGGCCATCCCTTCCTCCCAGATGCCGGCGAGATCCGACCGCAGGAGTTCGAACCATTTCAGCAATCCCAGCGTGTCGAGCCGCGCGCGGAACTGGACGAGTTCGGCGGCATCGGCTTCTTCGTCGGACGCCGATGCCGCCAACGCCGCGAGCAAGGCTGCCTGAGCAGCTTCGTCGATGGCGAGGCCGGAAAAATCGGTATCGCGGCCGTGAACACGGTAATCGCGGCGCGCTGTGACCATGCGGTCTGCCATACCGGTCAAATGATCGAGCAGCTCGTCACGATAGTCCGAGCGCATATCCTCGCTGAACTGGCCCTCGTAAGTGCCGATAAAATAGTTCCGCCAGATCGCGAGCGCCTTTTCCATCAACAACCGGTCGACAGCATTCCCGACCTGCACCCCGTCCGAGAACACCGAACGAAGCATTGCCTCCGCCCCAAGCCTCGCGAGCTGGCTCAGAAGAATGCTGCTTGCCGCGGCAAATTGGCTGTCATCGTCATCCAGCAGCATCGCCGGAATACCGGGCCGTAGGACCAGCGCGACGCCGATGCGTCCATCTTGCTCGACGGGCACATTATAGGCCACGCTCATACCGCTCGTCGACGGAATGACGGCCTCTTCATTCGCAAGCGCTCCCCGATCGATCGTCGCGAGCGTCTTTTCATAATCGTCGGCGATCACGATACGCAGAAGCGCGCTGACATCGTAACGCGTACGCGCCCAAGCGAGGATCTTTCGGAGCAGCTCGACAAAACGATCGCGCATCTCGTCATCGAGTCCGGCGGCCTCAAGCATCACATTTTGAGGTTGCTCGATATCCCAGCTCGCACCGGGAGATGTGGGAGTACCCGCCGCCTCGTCCAGACCTCGCCGAAATGTCGCGGTAGCTTCGGAAAGGGCCGCAGCGACCGATGCCAGGGCAGAACGGCCGATCGTCGGGCGGAGCGCTTCCAGCCCCGGGTCGCGATAGGCACTCACGAAGAAAGCGAGACAGTGCGGGACCGCTTCGGCATTGAAATCATCCAGGTCGATTGGCCTTGGATTACGCTGTCCGACAAGCATGCGTAGGGGAGAGAGCGGCATACGGACCTGGTCGAGCTCCCCAGCGTCGAAATGAAGAAGAGTGCCGGTTTCACCTTTCGCATTCGCTGCCAGCGCTACAAAATCCGGAAGGATGAATAGCGGCTGTTCGACATCGACGATGCTCCAGGCGAAGCTCGTGAGAAGATCGACACGTTCCGGAGGCAACAGCGTGTTTGCGAGGCTCTTCGTCTGGGCATCGCGTGCCATATCGCCAGCTTCATTTCGAAAACGCTCGCTCAATGCGCGCGCGTGTCCGGTAATTTCTGCCGCGCCATCGGTGATGTTCTCGCGCAGGAACATGAAGGCGATCGGCTCCAGCGCCGCAGCCGGCATTTCCAGCAAGGCAAGCAAAGGCTGATCAGCGAGCGCCTTCCCGAACGCGTCGCGAAAGCGGTCCCCCGGCAGCGTATCATCAGCCCCCAGAAGGAAACGGATCTGCTCTTCGCTTCCGAATATCTGCTCGATGTGGTCGGCGAGCGCCCCGATCCCGGATCGGAGCGTGCTGCGCACATGATCGCTGCGGCCGAAAAGATGGCCGATGATGCGGGCCGCGAGAGCCGGATCGACCGCCCCAGCGGGCGCTGCCATAATGGTCCGAAAATCCGATGTCAGCGCGCCCCCTTCATAGTCGGTGATGAGATCATCGAGCGTCTTGCCGCCATCCTTCGATGCGTGGGAATAGAACCAGTCCTGAGCGGCGACTTCGCGGGTCGCCAATGGGAATATTCCCTCCGGCTGGAATTTATGGACACGCGCGATCTTCCCGGGGCCGATGCGAAACGCACGAAGCAGCATCTGGGGAATATAATGCTGATTCTTGCCGGCCATCGTCGCCCTTTCCAGTGGTTTCGCCACAGATAGGAACGCGCGGATCGAAGAACAGGGCGTTTCTTGCCAATAGCCATGACTTGGTGCCTGATTTTTCCGCGTCCCATGTTCTGGCACCAATTATGGTTTACGCTCTCACATCCTTCGGCCTATTCTCACTCCGGGAGGGCAAGATCATGTCGAATGATCGCGTATACCGCGTGCGGCTCGATGACGATCTCGATCAGCCGCTCCATCGGATCTTTCCGGTCTGGCGCTTCGAAGAGCTGTGCCGATCGAAACAATTGACGATGGTGCAGCCAACCATGTGGATCGATCCGCGCGAAGATCCTTGCGCCCAGTTCATGCTCACACCCGACTTGGCCGCCGGTTTCCAGAAGCCGCAACGCCAGCTCGCCGACTATCTGTCCGCATGCTGGGCACAATGCTGGTCGAGCGAGGCCGAGTCCGACGTGCTGCTGCGTGCCTATTCCCGGGTCGAACTCGATCCGGATAGCCGGCGAAACAAGACGCCGGACGAGGAAGGTATTCGCGTGACCACGACGGCCCGGCGCATGCTGGCCGCGATGACCGAATGGGCAGCCGAATATCCCGACGATCATTTCTATCTTGCCGGCGTCGACTATGAGCCGGAGGACAGGTTTGCTCAGGGGCTCGTCAATCGCCTCTCGCGACCCGAAGGACCGCTCTATTTCAGCACTGCCGATGGCCGGGCGGAATCGCTGTGCACGAAGCGCGCCCGGTTCAGTGACGAAAAGGAAGTCCGCCTGCTGTGCATTGGGACAGGCAAGCTCGGTACGGGCGACAAGATTCGCCACTTTCCTATCGACCCCAACAAGCTCGTAACCGAAGTCGCCTTCGACCCCCGGCTCCTGACCTTCGAGCAGCGCGAGCGCGCAGGAAAGCTGCAGTCAATCGGATATGAAGGGCGGATTATCGAAGATCCGGCTTATATGGGAGTGTTCAACCTGATCCCGATGAAGAATGATTGGCCGGATCCGCGGTAGAAATACCGTTCTGCTTCACCGCGAAATCCCGAGCGCTTCGCCCTCGGCAATATAATCGCGATAGGCGAAATTGATGAGGTCGCGGACCAGCTCGAGCAGCCCCGCGGCCGGCAATCCCTCGAACGGATCGCCATGCGCAAGCGCGTTGCGTCGCTGTGCAAGCGTCGGGCGGACATCGCCGAACAGCTGGCCGATCGCCGTTCCACCGGAGCGCACGACCATCGGAATGTCGGCATCGGTCAGTTTCTCGACATCGACGAGATGCTTCAGCAATTCGGCGAAGCCCGGTTTCCGGTCAACGCCGCGCGCGGTTTTGGCCGATTTTCCAATATTCTTCTTCCGCTTCAGGTCACGGACGACACCCCCGAGGCGATCGGTCAGCGCCAGTTCGAGCGCCACCAGAGCCGCGAGTTCGCCCGCCTTGATCAGACCGAAATCGATCCAGCCGAGCAGATAGAGAGTCTGCGCCCGCGCGAACTTGGCAGCAACGATGTCGGGAATGAGAGGGTGGATAGCGAGAGCGCCGATAAAGCGGCGCCATTCGTCCGGATCGCCGAATTCCATGAAGGCCATAGGCTGGCCGTCGGCGGGCCAGGCCAGAAGGAGCGGCATATCCCGGGGCGGCAGATCGATATACGTCAACGTCATGACCGTTCCCCTTTCCAGTTTCGCGCCCGACCACGCTCAGCGCTGCTGAACGAAAGTCACTACCTGTCCGATCGGTGGGCGCGGCATTGATAGGTCGGATTCGACGCCGGGCCGATTGGCAATGTAGCGACCAGGGTCATAGACAAAGGCGAACAGCCGCTCGCAATCGGGATGATTGGCGTAGAGGACGAAATCGTCCGCCAACTCCTTGCGCAACCTGACCGCATCATAGCCGTCCCGGGTCATCTTGAATTCGATAATGATCTTGCGATCCTTGAGCAGACAGTCGGCGCGGGCCGAACCGCCCGCGGTGCTAGGCGTCGTCTCTTCGGGGCGGATGTCGGCAAACTCGACCCGCAGCAGCGCCTGGAAGAGATATTGCACGTCATATTCGTCGTTCATTTCGAGCGGCGGGCGCCCCTTCCTTCGCTTCGAAAGTTCGGCCACCACTTCGGGAAAACGCGCCGCGACCCTTTTCAAAACGTCCATATCGTCCGCCAGCGCGGGCGTTACGGCGCTGGTTCGAGCGCCGCGCATCAGAGCCGCGACCGCCTCGTCGACACCAAAACGGCATTTTTCCAATTCGCGATACACCATACCAACGGTTGGCGCCGGCGTCCGTCCTTCGGCGACGGCCGTTTCATGATGCGATTTCAGGCGTTGCGCATAGTCTTCGATCCCCTCGCGGAACTGCTGCAAGGCGCGCAGCAGATCCGCACCTGAAGCGAAATAGCCCGGGATGGTGAAATCGAGAAACTGGGCGTCGGTCTCATGATAGAGGAACATCGCGGCATCATGGGCATCATGGGCGTCATTGCCCCTGCCCCATCCCTTGTTGGGCGCAGATTCTCTCATCAGCTCGGCCCATTCGGCCGTATTGGCGCGCATGAATTCGCGCAGATATTGCGCAGCTTTCTTCGTCGCTTTCAGCGAGGTCATATATTGCCGCCTCCTTCGACACCGGCCTGGAGCGCGTCGAGACCGATATCGAGATTGATCGGATTGCGCGAAAGCGCCGTAGCGGCGGCGCCCTCCCCGACGATCCGTTTAATAGCGCCCTTCCAGCGATCATTTTCCCTGAGACTGGTCCTCTGGACTTTCAGCCTATCGCAGCCATCGATGCTGCGGATCGCGGTCTTGACGCTCTCGAAGAGCGATTGTGGCATCCAAGGGCTGACCGTGATGGTCTTGATCCAGCTACGCTTGATCGGGACGTAATGGACCGGAGCGTTCAAATCGCTGCACTCGTACAGCAGCCGGAATTCGAGTTCGTCACGGAAGGCGTAGCGCTTGAGAAACGGAATATCGAACACGTCGATTGTGCGGGCCGCCGCCATTCTCTCCAGGGTGCGATATTCCACATCGTTCCAGACGTAGCAGGGGTCGTTCCTCAGGCTGCGCAGAAGCGCTTGCTTGTCGATATTCACCCGCATGCCTTCGAGGCCACCGGAAAAAACACGCCAATGGTGGAATGTCTCGGGCGCCTGCGTGAAACACATTGCGAAGATTTTCTCGACGCCGCGGGCCTGCCGATAGGCCTCGACATAGGCGGTGTCGTTCCTGTCGTCCCAGGTTGCCGGACTGAGCAATGTCAGCCGCCGTTCGACCAGCATGTCGAGCACGGCGGCGAGGCTCGTAAAACGTTTGAGGGTGGTATTGCTTGGCTCGGTCAACATATCCTCCGGACTATTCTATCTCTTACCCTGCATTTTCTGTCTCGTTTGCGCCTGGATCGGTGAAACCGTGCTCCGAAACAAACAATATTGCAGGGAACCTTGATGGCTACGGACGATTGAGCCGTGCGTATAGAGGGCCTTCGACCTCCCGCATCTTTTTCGCCAACCCGGGCCGCTCCCTCCCGCACCGGGATGATCGCAATGAGCAGGGCACACCGCGGCTAAAGATTTTTTGCTGAACGGTTCATCGAAATTGAGATGGTCAGACGCGCGCAATCGGCGCAAGGCACGGTGAACGGATCGACGGATTCGTGGGGACGGAGGACGTACGGGCCAACGGGGATAGGGAATGGACGGCAGGGCAGAGCTATTCATCGCGGAAGAACGCGAGGATCTCGACATGATCGCGGCGCGTAGCGCGGGCATCTGGATCGGGCTTGCTCTCGACGACACCGCACATGCCGCACTTCGCCGCGACGGTCTCGATCCCGCCGCGCTGCGGCTCGCGGGTCTCCATCCGGTCGAATTTGCGCGTGCGCGCGACGGCGGACTGCAGGTCATCGCCCATGCGAACGACAATGATACAGCAGAAGTGCTGCTTGATCTGTTCCGCATCTATTTCCTGCGGCGCCTGCTCGCCTGATCGCGAGCCGGTCAGTCCTCCTCACTAATGTCCCGCCGCAGGATCCGACGATAGCCACCCGTCGCCATGGAGCGCGCCGCGCGGATCAGACGCCGAACCCGCGAACGCAGCGAGTTCTGACGACAAGCGCCAGTCCACGGATATCCGGTCGGAACCGAACAGCCCGACCGCGATGTCGTGCTGCGACGCGCCCGCGCTCAGCGCATCATGCACTCTCAAAACGTCTATCAGCCGTTCGATGCGGTGCTCGGCCGGGAAAAGCGCCGGAAGAAACCGGCCAGTGCGAAAGAGACCGGCGAGCCGTCGGACCGGCAAAAGCTGCTCCTCGGTGGACTGGCCGATGACCCCGACCAGCGCGTAACGAAGCTGCACGGGATGCCCTGCGACAAGGCTTCCCGCCTCGACATCGATCCGGATGCGACGATAACCGTCCGAGAGGACGGCATGTTCACGGCCCCCGGAATCAACGGCAACGGCGAGCCAGCGGCCGAAACATCGCGGGTCGAACCGATCGCCATGATGGGCCGCCGCCGGGAGCGCAGTGACGCGTAATATACTGCCGTCGATGCTCGCATCCCAGATCAGGCGGGCTTCGGGGGACGCGCGGGCCGGATCCTCGGCGAAAATGCAAGCCCCAGATCAACGGATCGGCCTGGCCTCCGTGATCGCGGGTCGCCTTGCTGGCGGAGGTGTACCAGGCGACATAAGCGGGATCGCGCCGCAGCCATTCCCACAGAAGCCCGGCGCGATCGATGCCGCGCAGCCTCCGATAGGGCGCGGGATCACGCCAGTCGGGCGGAAGCACCGGCGGCGCCAATCAAGCTGCTCCACCATCGCACGGGCGACCGGACAAACGTCTTAAACGCATGGAGTTGCCTAATGATATCAGATGGCTATGATCCCACTTCGTTCTGGCGTCCGGACTCGGCGGATACGAAAATCGCTTTGCGGGTCCGGATGAACAGGAAAGGACGGTCGCGAGGACACCGGCGGCTTGAGACGCTGCCTCCGATCGAAACGGCGCATGAGAGACATGCGTGCCGAAATCGAGTGGTTCCTCAACGCTATCGCGCTTGTCAGCGATACCGGTGCGCTCGCGATGCTCCTCGCCGAAATGACCAAGCGGATGCGGTTTGCGCATTTCGCCCTGACCCATCACGCCAATATTCTCGATGCACCGCATACCATCATCCGGCTGCACGATTATCCCGAGCCATGGGTCGATTATTTCGACAAGAATCGCCTCGGCCAGTCGGACCCCGTTCACCGCGCGAGCCACCGCACGAGCGCCGGATTTCCGTGGAATCGCGTGCCGCACCTCATCCAGATGACGCCCGGCGACCATCAGCTTCTCGATACCGCCCGCGATCACGGGCTTGTCGATGGCTTCACCGTGCCCGCCAATATCGTTGGCGAGGCCACCGGGTCGTGCAGTTTCGCGATCGGCCCTGGCGATGAGCTGCCGACCGATACGCTGCAATTGGCCCAGCTCGTTGGAATTGCCGCTTTCGAAGCGTCGCGGCGGATATGGCTCGCCGGCTCGAAGCCGCCGGGACCGCGGCCCCGGCTCACCGATCGCCAGCGCGACTGCCTCATCTGGGCCGCGCGCGGCAAGACCGCGTGGGAAAGCTCGCGCATCCTCGGGATCAGTGAAGAGACGGTGGTTCGTCATCTCAAGCAGGCCCGGGATCGATATGGGGTCGAGAAACAGACATCCTTGCTGATCCGTGCCCTGTTCGATGGAATAATCTGCTTCGCCGACATCTTCCGGCGTTGATATGCCCATTTCTGGGAATGGCGCGGTCGCCTGGTCGCGGCGACCCTCTTGCGCACACGCAAGATGGGAGTTCCCGAGATGCTGCACCTGGTCGAACCCGATTGTTCCGCGAAGGAAGGCGACGTGCTGCGCGCGATGTTCGTGGCAAGGAAACAGGTCTTCGTCGACCTGCTCCGCTGGGACGTGCCCGTTCTCGGCGGCCGATACGAGATCGACCAGTTCGACGACGAGCATGCCACCTATCTGGTCGTGACGGATAGGGAGGGCGGGCATCTCGCCTCGGCGCGGCTCCTGCCCACGACGCGGCCGCATATCCTGGCCGATCTCTATGCGTCGCTCTGCGATGGCGAGGTTCCGCGCGGTCCCGACATCTTCGAGGTGACCCGCTTCTGCCTCGATCGCCGCATCGATGCCGCCACGAGGCGTTTCGCGCGCGACCGGCTGGTCACCGCCATCGCCGATTTCGGGCTGGCACAGGGCATCGGCCTCTACACGGGCGTCGCCGAACTGGGCTGGTTGCAGCAGGTCCTTGCCTTCGGCTGGCGCTGCTATCCGCTTGGCGTCCCGCACAGGATCGAAGGGCGGACGCTGGGCGCGCTCGCGATCGCAATCGATCGCGACACCCCGGCCTTGCTTGCGCGCGCGGGCATCTGCCGTGCGCCGCTCGAGGAGCGGGAGCCGCACCATGCCATATGAGGTCCTGCAGCGAGCAGAAACCGGCGAGCCCGACTGGTCCGCGCGGCTCGCTCGGGACGGCTATTGCATCATCCCCGATGCGATATCCGCCCGGTTGGCGCATTGTATCGACGAGGACCTTGCGGCGGCGTTCGAGGCGACACCCTTCTGCCAGGGCGGGTTTTACGGATCGCACACCAAGCGGTTCGGACGATTGCTCTCGCGATCCCCGTTCGCCGAAGAATTCGTCCGGCATCCGCTCATCCTCGGCATCGTCAGGGGAATTTTGGGCCGGTGGTGCGACACGGTCCAGCTCAACCTCACCCAGGCGATCGCGCTTCATCCCGGCGCGCTCCCCCAACTCCCGCATCGCGATCAGGATATGTGGCGCGGAACGCCCGGTGAAACCGAATATCTGGTCAATGTGATGTGGCCTTTCACCGACTATCGAGCCGACAATGGCGCAACGCTGATCTGGCCGCGAACGCACGGACCGGCCGCGCTTGGGGCCGAGCCCGAAGGCGCGCCCCTCGTAGCCGAGATGCAGGCCGGCTCGGCGCTCGTCTTTCTCGGCTCGACACTACATGGCGCAGGCGGCAACGACAGCGCCGAGGTTCGCCGCGGCATGATCGTCAGCTATTGCCTCGGATGGCTCAAACCCTATGAAAATCAATGGCTCGCCTACCCGCCGGCCATCGCCCGGCAATTCGATCCCGAACTGGCCGCTCTGGTCGGCTATTGTCAGCATCGCCCCAATCTGGGCAATTTCGAGGGACAATGCCCCTCGATCCTGCTCCGGGACGGCATTCCCGACCGGATCGGCGCTATCGATGCGCTCCGTCCCGACCAGGAGATATTGGTCGAAGCCTATGTCGCCGATCAGCGGCGGCAGGCATGAATGCCGGCGTGACCTCCGAGCGCGTATATGATGCGCTCAAGCTACGGTTGCTGTCGGGCGAGATCCTTCCGGGCACACGGCTGGAGCCCGCGACGTTCGCAGAATTGCTTGTCAGCAGCGTGACGCCCGTCCGCGACGCGCTCCACCGGCTGGCCGGCGAGCATATCGTCGAGATGCGCCCCACCGAGGGCTTCCAGCTTCCCTTCGTGACCGAGCCGGGACTGCGCGATCTTCTCGCATGGAATGCCGATCTGCTGCACCTCGCCTTGCGCCACTGGTCAAATGCCGAGCCGCCGCAGCGCGAGGATCTGGTCTTCACCGACTATGCCGGCGGTCTGCGCGTCCTGTTCGCCGCGATCGCCGGGCGATCGGGCAATGTCGAGCTCGGCCGTCATATCGAGGCGGCAAGCGACCGGCTTACCGCTGCACGCAACGCCGAGAGCCGGCAGCTCCCCGACCCGGCCGGCGAGCTGACCGAACTGGCGGCCGTCCTTATCGAGGGCGATGCCAGAGCGATCGGCCGGCGGATCGCCGCCCATCACCGCCTATGCGCGAAGTTCGTGCCGGCCACCGTTCGGGCAATATATGAAGCGTGCTGAGGTCCGGCATATATCCAGAATATATTCGACATATAAATTCAGTATAAATTTCGGATAGTTGCCGGGCGATCCTAATCTCCCATCTGCCGCAATTCCGCGGCATCGAGGAGAAGCCTCATGGATCGTGAAGAACTGATCGATCTCGGCGCGGCAAGCGTCGAGACGCAGGGCCCCGATGGTCAGCAGCTCGAGCTGTCGGTCATCGGCAAGCCGTTCGGCATCGACAACGAAGACTGAGCCGATGGGCGGGCGGGCTCCGGTCCGCCCGCCAACGGTGTCCTTGCGATGGAGCGGTTCAGCCTTCGGCCCGGAATATCCCATCACAGCTTCGGCGATGGCGCGATCGTGCTGGACATCCACCGCGATCGCTATTGGCGCGTCGGGCGCGGAGCGGCTTTTGTGCTCGACTGGATATGCGGGACCAGAGCGGGCGCGGCCCATCCCGACGCGATCGAACAGCTTTGCCGACTTGGGCTGATCGAGCGATCGCGCGAAGCCGCGGAACCCCGGCGGCCCGCCCTGCCACGCGGACGCAGCAGCGCCATCGAGCAACCGGACCGGCGCGACCGGGTGCGCCTCGCGGACCTCGCCGAAGTGGCGGCCTTGCTGGTCGCGGCCCGCCACACGGTCCGGCGGGCGGGCATAAGAAAGGTGGTCGACGAGGTGCGCCATGCGCGCGCAAGAAGATGCCCTGCCCTGGGCGATCTCGACCTGCTGGCCCGGCGATTTCACGCGAGCCGCGGCCTGCTCCCGCTAACTGCCAAATGCCTGCCCGATACCCTCGCCTTCGTCCGATATGCCGCGCGACGCGGGCATTTTCCCGATTTCGTCTTCGGCGTCGTGCCGGTCCCGTTCGCCGCGCACTGCTGGTCGCAGAGCGGCGACAGGGTCCTCAACGATGCGGTCGGGCACACACGCGCATTCGCGCCCATTTTGATCCTGTGATCGAACCGCGCTACCTCGCCGTCCTGGATCCCCTCGGAACCGGCGCCGCCGGAAGACTGGCTGCGCGAGCCGGCTCGCCGCCGCTGGCCCCCGCATATCGAGGCGCTCACATGACGGTGCTGACGGGAGACGGGACACCCGTCCTTCCCGGCAATGGCTCGGGACTCCTGATCGGCCGCCTGTTCGCGAAGGCAGGCAGCCATGAGATCGAAGCCCTGCCAGCCTCGATCTTCGTGAGTGATGGGCGGCCGCTGATCGACGACTATTGGGGCGACTATCTTTGCCTGTGCGAGCCGTCCGCCGGACCCGAGCTCCGCGCGATCCGCGCGCCGTCGGGGACCTTGCATGCCTATCGCATCCGTCATGGTCCCGTGACGTATCTGACGTCCGATATCGAGATCGCGCTCGACTATGGGCTTGTCCGCCCCGCCATCGACTGGCCGTTCGTCGCCCATCATCTCGCATTCCTGCACCTGCGGTCCGCGGCGACCGGTCTCGCCGGCGTCGACGAGATCATGCCGGGCGAAGTCCTTCGGCTCGACGGCGCGACCGCATCGACGCACAGCCTCTGGACGCCATGGCGCTTTGCCGCGCCGGAACGGCGTATCACCATGATGGAGGAGGCGACCAGGCTCGTCTCGCGCGCGGTACGGCAGGCGATCGAAGCCCTCATCCGCCCCGCCGACAGGGTCTTGCTCGAACTGTCGGGCGGCCTCGAATTCATCGATCATCGCCGCCGCCCTGTCCGAAGCCCGCCGGGAGATCGTCGCGCTCAACCTCGCCACCCCCGATCCCGGCGGCGACGAACGGGACTATGCGCGCGCCATCGCGGGCCATTGTGCGATCGCGCTCCACGAAGCGCAGGTCGAAGAGGCGATCGATCTGACCGATGACGTTCCTTCGTTGACGGTACGGCCGGGCCTGCCCGCCATGTTGCGTTCGGCGGACATGCTGTTCGAGAATCTCGCGAAAGAAGCGAATGCGACGGCCTATGTCAGCGGCACCGGCGGCGACTGCGTTTTCTGCTCGCTCAGCAGCGCCGTCCCCGCCACCGATTATCTGAGGTCGCATGGGCCGCGCCCAGCCCTTGCCGCCATCGTGCGCGACATCGCTCTCGTTCACTGCACCAACGCCTGGCACGTGACGCGGCTGATGCTCAAGCAGCTCCGCCGTCGAAAACCGGAGCTTCCATGGGCGCGCAATAGCCGGTTTCTGGATACGGGCCGTCTGCCGGAAACGCCGCCCCGGCACCCGTGGCTCGATGAACCGGATCACGCCTTGCCCGGCACCCGCGCGCATGTCCGCGCGATCATCGCGGCGAACGCGCATCTTGACGGCTATGCGCGGCAGCAAACCGCTCCGTCGCTCTATCCGCTCCTCGCCCAGCCCGTCGTCGAAGCCTGTCTGGCGATCCCGACATGGCTCTGGGTGCGGGGCGGCCATGACCGGGCCGTCGCCCGCAATGCCTTCGGGCAATCGCTGCCCGAGGCAATCGTCACGCGCCGCACAAAAGGCTCGATGGATGCCTTTTGCGCGCGCATTTTCGACAAAAACCGCGATCGGCTCACGTCATTCCTGCTCGACGGAGTCCTCGCCGATGCCGGGCTGCTCGACCGGGCCATGATCGAAACCTATCTCACTCGCCCCTTCGGCAATCGGGACAGTCTCTTTTATCATCTGCTTCCGATCGCCGACACCGAGGCCTGGGCCCGCGGCGTGCGGGCTCGATCGTCATGATCTTGCCGCCGCCATGGCCTTCCATCGGCGATATTGATCGGCCTTGGCGGGGTCGGGATCGATATGGCCCTGCAGCCAGAAGCGGAACCAGTCGAGGTTGCGCTCATAGACCGCGCGCTTGTGCCGCGGCTGGTACATGATGTGGGTCTCGTAGGGAAAGGCCCAGAGCTCGACCGGTTTGCCCGCACGCCCGAGCCGCGCGGCGATCTCGACATTGCTGCGGAACTCGCGTTCAGGCAATTGCATCAGCAGCGGCGCCTGCAGCTTGTCGATCCTGTGCGTGGCCGCCAGCCTTTTCCAGCGAGCGCGATCGATATCGGGCGGTCCGATGTTCCAGACCTTCTTCAATATGTCGGGCACTTCGCGACCGGCGATCGCGTTGAACCAATAATAGGTTTCGGACAGGAGCGAGTTGCTGATCGAAATCGCCGACAGCCTCGACGAATGGGTTGCGATCCACATGGTGGTTTCGCCGCCGAAGCTCAGCCCGCCCATGCCGACACGGGCCGGATCGATCAGCCCTTGTGCCGCCAGCGTGTCGATCGCCGCACCGATACCGGCCTGCGCGATCTCATATTGGGCAACCTGATCGCCGAGCCCCGCCTTGGTCGGTACCCGGTTGGCGCACAGCACCGCAATGCCGGCATCGGCGAACTGGCGCAGGGGGAAGTCGTCGCCGATACCTCCGCGCAGATATCCGTCGCAGACATAATAGGTCACGAACAGCGGCGCGCCGCGCGGCCGGCCCCGCGGCAGCATCAACTGACCAGTGAAACCGCGGCCCGACGGGTCCGTCCAGCTCATCTGCTCGAACTGCAGCGTATCGGTGCGTTCGAGCCCGGCATTGGGCGATGCAAGGGTTTTCGTCTCGCCTGTATCGAGGTCGATCCGCACGAGCCGGGGCGGCATGTTCGCCGAAGCGGCAACGCAGAAAGCGGCCGACGCATCGACCGCGCATCCGCGCCGGTCGTCGCGTCCGCCATTGAAACGGCCGACCCCGCCGCCGATACGGCGAACCCGGCCGTCCGCGATAGTCCACAGATAGAGCGTCTGGTTGGTCGCAAGGTCGCTCACCCCGAACAGCACGCTGTCCTCGTTCCCGCGCCATGCCAGGCTGCGGATCAACTGCCTGCATTCGGACGCAGCGCAGAGACGCGGCGTGGTTTCTCCGGGACGCAGGACCGCGAGCACCGCATGGTCTTCTTCGCTCAGCGCATAAGCGGTGCCGCGACCGTCGCCCGAGGGTTCGGCGGCGAGGATATGGCGGTCGCCGAGCTTGTCGAAGGGTTTGACGCGCGTTTCGATCCGCGCCGCTTCCGATGCCGTCGCAGCCTCGATCGAGCCTGTTGCAAGATCGATGGTGCGATCGACGGGCGGCGTATCGGCAAGCAGGCCGCCATGCGCGAACCAGAAGCCGGTGATACGATCGGTCGCTAGACGCCCGTCGATCCGCGAGCCACGATACAGTTGGCGGGAGGGGTCGACGCGGGCGTCGACCAGCACCCCGTCATCATATTCCCGCCGCTCCGCCCTTGCGATGGCGTCGCGGGTCGCGCCGACCCGGTAGATCAGCTTCTGCGAATCCGGCGACAGCGCGAACGCGCGGATGTTCGCGGCATCGCTGGTCAGCGCCTCGGTGGATGATCCGTCGGCGCGGCTTCGCCAGACCTGAATCTCCTGATCACGAAGCGCACGATAGACGATCGCACGCGAATCCGCCGTCCAGACGGGCGGCTCGGCCGCGAAGGTTCCGTCGGGCCAATCCCCCTCGCCCGCGTCGGCGATGCGACGCGGTGGCGCACTGCCGTCGGTCGCCACGACATACCAGCCGAGATCGTGGGCATTGCGTTCGATCGAGGCGGTCTCGGCCCGATAGGCGACAAGTGTCCCGTCGGGCGAAACCGCCACGCTCGACAGGTCGGTCAACTCGATCATCTCGCGAATTGTCGGCGTCGCGGTGCCGCTGCCCGCCACCGCGACAAGCGCCGCCCAGCCCAGTCCCGCCATCACCATGACTTCACCAGTTGCACGGCAAGAAGACGCCCGACCGCGCTCGCGTTTTCCGGGTCGAAGCCGGATGCGGATGCCAGGGTTTGGATATTCACATAGGGCGGCCGTCGGTCGAATAAATTGGTCGCGCTCAGCGAAATGCGCGTCCCGGCCAACAGCCGATCGAGGTCATAGCTCAGATTCAGGTCGACGGTGGTCCAGCTCGATACCGCCTCGACCGGAACGACGCCATTATTCTTGTATCCGGCCGTGTGGTTGACGAAAGCCGCTGCGGACCAAGGCCCCCGCACCACGGCGAAACGTCCGCGCAGGCGCATGTCGACGGGATTGCCGATCGTCGAGAGGATATCGACCTTCGGAGACCCCGCCGTGATCTTCTGCTTGTTGCGCAGCAGCCAGGTCCCGCTGATACCGAACTCGAGCGAGCCGTTCGAACCGGCGTGCGTGTAGCCGAGGTCGAAGTCGAGCCCTTCGAGGTCGACCGACGAGAGGTTACGGGTCCGCCCGTCGATGATGGCGCGGACGTCGCCCGGCGCGATACCGAATGGATTGAAGAAATTCTCGTCGGTATAATATTTTGTGACATCCGCCGGCACCGGATTGTCGTTGATGAGTTCGCCGTAGACGCTCCGGTTGGACAGGAACGACAGATAATTGATGCCGGCGCTGCCGATGCGATCTCGATAGGCGATGTTGAAATATCCGAAGTCGAGACGCAGGCCCGGAATCTGATCGGGCGTCAGCGTCGCCCCGATCGTCCAGGTGCGCGCCCTTTCGGGCCCGAGATCGGGCGTGTTTCCAAACAGCGCGAGGACCGGCGTTCGCCCCGTCGGGGACGCCGGGTCCGGCACATAAAGAGGCGCGATAGAGGCGGTCCCCTTGCCGGTCCGAATGTCGAGGAAACCGGGCGCGCGGAAGGATCGCCCGTAATTTGCGCGAAGAGCCACGCCGCCGCCGGTTCGCCAGCTTAGCCCCAACCTCGGATTAAACGTCGTTCCGAAATCGCTGTAATGCTCGGCGCGTCCGGCCACGGATATGTCGAGCGCTTCGACGCCGCCAATGTTCATCTCGGGGCGAACGAGCGGCAACGCCAATTCGGCAAAGGCGGCCGCCACCGAACGGCCGATCGGAAAGCCGGCCGATCCGGCATCGACGGGCGTGGCCGTCGCATCATAATTCGTGCCTGTTCCATTATAGTGCTCACGCCTGAATTCCGCGCCGACGGCGAGATGGGCGACATCTCCGGGCAGGCGGATCAGGGGGCCGTCCGCCTTGAACGCAGCCGACCAGATGCGCGATTCACCGATGGTTTCATACCAACCGCGAACCTTCTCGATCGTTGCCCTCGGAGTGTGCGATCCGTCGCCGAAGAGATTATAGGCGGTTGCCGGATTGGTGTCCGACAGCGCTTGGGCCAGCCAGTAATAATTGGGTACGTTCGTCGTGAGCAGCTCGTCGCGCTGTTCGCCGTACGAACCGCCGAGACTGGCGCGCCATTCTCCCAGCGTCGCTTCGAGGCCGCCAACGCCGCTATAGGCGCGCGCGGAGGCGTGATTGGTCTTGATGCCCAGATCCCGTTCGAACGAATAGTTGACGATGACCGGCCTGCCCGTGCCGATCGGATCGACGTAAAAGGGATTGGTCGTCGGCACGGCGATATTGCCGCGGTTGCTCGGCGGCGTTCGAATGACGGACTGCCGATCGGCGAAAAAGCCTTGTGCGGTGAACCGGAGCCATGACCCCAGATCCTGGGACAAGGCACCGACGACCGAGTGCCGGTTCTGACGGGGAAGGATATCGCTGTTGGCGCGCCCATCGGCCTTGTTGGGCTGCCCGGCGCGCAATTGGTCCGCCGTCAGCCTCGTGCCATCCTGGTTCTCCGGAATGCCGAAGACCCGCCCGTCGGCGGCAACGATCGTCCCCGGATTGGCGAATGTCTTGCGATAATCGGGGCCGCCGAAAGCGCGCAGATCTTCGGTTGCAAAGTCGCGGTCCGCCGCCGCGAGATTGCCGCGGTGATAATGTTCATAGCCGAGCATCAGGCTTCCACTCGACCAGCCCAGGCCGGCGAGCTGACTGACCTGCCATTCGTCGAACCCGTCCGCCGAACCGAAGCGAGCCCGGCTCTCGGCACCCTTAAAGCGATTGCGGAGCCTGACATTGACCACACCGCCAACCGCGTCCGAACCGTAAATGGCGGAGGCGCCGTCGGCGAGGACTTCGATCCGCTCGATAGCCGAAGAGGGGATCAGCGAGAGATCGACGAATGTTCCCGAAACCCCGCCCAGCGCGATGCGATTGCCATCGACCAGCGTGAGGGTCGAGGTCGTTCCCAGCCCGCGCAGATTGACGCTCGAACCGAGTCCGAGATTTGCCCCGGCATTGTTGCGATCGGTGAAGCCTGTCGTCCCCTCGTTCGGGCCGCCGCCGAAATTCTGCGGCAGCGCCTGCACGATCTGCTGCGTCGTCGCATAGCCGCTCCGGTCAATATCGCCGCGGTCGATCGAGACGACGCGCGCCCCCGCGGGCGCGACGCCGCGAATGCGGCTACCGGTCACCACGATGGCGTCATCGCCCGATTGCGGCTCGGCGTCGGGCATGACCGCTGCCCGGCCACGCCGCACGACCAAACCCCGCCCCGCCGGTACTGCCGTCAGGCCGCTGTCGCGAAGGAGCTGCGCGACCGCTTCCTCGAAGCTGTAGAGCCCTTCGATGGCGGGCGCGCTTCGGCCCGCCACAAGCTCGGACGGCACGCCGATGTTGCGGCCGAACTGGGTCGCGATCACGCGCAGCGACACGTCGAGCCGCTGTTCGGGCAGGCGGAGCTGCTGCCGCACCTCCTCCCGGGCCAGAGCGGGCGCAGGCGCAAGCACCGCCGCCGATCCCATCAAGAAGAACAAGAAATCCCCGTTTCGCATCACAATCTCCCGATCGAGCGGACACCTGATGTGCCCCCTTCGACCGCTGAGACGCCGACGGCGAAATTAACCCTGTGACTTTTTCACTGACCCTGCCGTGCGGCTGTGCGCAGGACGATGCCTCCATCCGCGCCGGGCTTCACCTCGAGCCCGAAGCTGACTGCGAGCGCGTCCGCGAACCCTTCGGGATCGTCGCGCCGGAACGCGCCTGAAAGGCGCCGGGAGGCGGGTCCTTCGCCTTCCAGCCGGACCGGCCGCATACTCGTCCGGTTGAACATGGCGATCGCCTCTCCGAGCGGCATGTCGTCAAAGTCGATCATCGCGCCGGGCCAGGACAAAAGGCCAGCGCCTGCCCGCGACGGCAGACCTACTTCGCCATGATGCACCAGCAGTTGCTCCCCCGGAGCGAGGAAGCGCGATACACCCGCGGTCGGCTTCCTCGTATCGCGGTCGCGAACCTCGACGGATCCTCGCAGAAGAATGACACGGACGCCCTCGCCTTCGATTCCCACGTCGAAGATCGTACCATGCGCGACAACGCGACCATCGCCGGCGTCGACGGTAAAGGAACGAGCGGCATCATGCGCCACTTCGAACCGTGCGCGTCCGTGCAGGAGAACGAAGCGCCGCTCGTCCGCCGTGCTGAGATCGCTGAGCGCAGCCCCGCGATCGAGCGTAACGCGCGAACCATCGGACAGCCGGATCGTCCGGACAGTCCTGCCTGCCGCGAGCTCGACGGGTGCAGACGAATGGATGGTCGTCGGCCCGAGCCATCCCATCTGCTCGGCCATCAGGGCCCCAGAAAGCAATGTGAACGTCCCGATCCCGGCTGCCATCAGTGCGGCAGGCGGATATTTTCGCCGCGCCCGCGAAAGGTCGCGTACCCGGCCCACCGGGCTGTTGGCGAGAAACCGGCTCTCGTCCCAGGTTGCTTCCAGCCGCGCATAGTCGTCGGCATTGGCCGGCGACGCGCGCCAGTCCTCGAATGCGCCGCGCAGGGCGTCGGCATCGGGTCCTCGCATGACCGCGAACCACTCCGCCGCGCTGCGTCCGTTCTTTCCGCGCGCAGAATCCGTCATGGCTTCACGCGAGACTGATCGAGATAGGCGATGGCGCGCGTCATGTGCATTTCGACCGTTTTGATACTCAATCCCGTGCGGGCGGCAATTTCCGCATAGCTATAGCCATCGAGCCGATGCGCGAGAAATATTTCGCGAGTCCGCGGCTTGAGGCGCAGAAGCGCCTCTTCGAGGCGCCGTAATCGATCGCGCGCCTCAAGCGCCGCCCATTGATCGCCGGATCGAAGAGCCACCTCGTCCTCGGCCAGATGAAGGGTGGCCGAGCGCCGTTCGTCCCGCCGCGCATCGTCGCGAAGCATATTGTCGGCGGCCCGCCTCAGATAAGCACGCGGCGCCACGATTTCCTGCTGCTCCCCCTCGGTCAACCCCGCCAGCCGGCAAAAGACCCGCTGGACGACGTCCTGCGCCTGCTCGTCGCGCATCCGGCGGCGAATGAAGCGTAACAGCCCGTCATGATGCACACGATAGAGCCTGTCGAGGAAGGCGCCGCGCACCCGCAGCCGCCGGTCGTCAGGCGGCAGTGGATCCGACTCCGCGACGAGGGCGATGCCCGGACGATCGGGAGCGGGATTCAGGCGCATGAATGCACCTTGGGCACACGAACAGCGCGTCCCGGGTATCGATTGCGCTCCGGACGCGCGATCGGAAGGCCCAAAACCATGGGCAGCTCTCCGGTATGGAGGCCAGCCGGCATTGCCGATTGTCAGACGCCGGCCCGGAACATGCGCTGCCGCCTTTAACCGCCCGAGCGGCCTGGACATTCGCGGCTGCGGCCCGGAAACAAGATGCTCCGGCCCAATTTCCCGTTTGCGCGGCAATCTTGCCTCGTGCGTCCTTCGAGGAAGCGCACGGATGCAGCATAGATCGACGCCGCTGCATTGCAAGCCGATGTGAATCGACGGACGCCGGGTGACGAAACATGCTTGAGCATGTGCCAAGGCCTTTAGCCCGTCAGGGCCTGGACATACGCCTCGGCCACCCGGTCATCCCGGTTCGTCAATCATCGCACGGGCTCTCTTTGTGCCTCACGACGCCCTCAAGGCACGACGGCCTCGATACGGCGACAGGGCTGGGTCGGCGGCGGGGAATGAACCAAATTTGCGGAAGAGCCCCCTCCCCGGTCGCCGGCGGGCCGGCGCTCATGCGCCAGCCCGCACGCCGATCAAAGGCGCCAGGTCACGTTGACACCATAGGTCCGCCGGTCGCCGTAAACGAACTTGCTGAACTGCCCGTTGCCAACCGTACGCGGGTCGCTGCCCTGGATCAGATATCTCTTGTCCGCAAGGTTGCGCCCCCAGAAGGATACCGACCAATGGTCGTCCGGCGAGTCGATCGTGAAGAAGGCGTTCAACAGGCCGTAGGCGGGCTGCTGGAGGAACTTGGCCTCGAGGAAGTCGTCGGTGCGCGTCAGATAGCTCGCGGGCAGCGTATTGAGCAGGAACTTGCTCTTCCAGTTATATTCGCCGCGGAACTTCAGTTTGAATCCGCCGGCCGTCTCGACCTGATAGTTGGCAGCAGCCGTAACAGCGTGCTTCGGTGCGAATTCGAAGGGTGAGCCGTCGAAGATATAATCGGCCGCAATGCATCCATAGACTGCGGGACAGCCGCGGACTGCCGCAATCGAGGCAGGGATGTTGTCCGAGGCCTGATAGCTCCTGAAGTGGGCGTCGTTATAGGCATAGCCAAGCTCGAGGCGCAGCCCGCGACCGAGTTGAAGCTTCGCTTCGGCCTCGATCCCCTTGACCCGGGCCGACGCGGCATTCTGGATCGCCGCTCCCCCGAAGAAGGTCGTGATCTGGGCCTGACTGACCTGCACGTCGCGGTAAGGGATATAATAGCCCGAGACGTTGAGCTGGAGCCGGTGGTCGAAGAATTCGGTTTTCGCGCCGACCTCATATTGGGTCACATATTCAGGCCCGTAGTTGGCCATTGCGGTAATGAGCGTCTGCGCGCGTCCCTGAATGCCGCCACTTCTGTACCCCCGCGAAACGCTGGCATAGATCATCTTGTCGCTGTCGAACTTATAGTCGATCGCACCCGTCCAGGTGATGGCGTCCCAATGAGGGTTGGTATTCCATGCCGGCACCAGTTCGGAATCATAGGTATCACCGAATGAAGCGTTGCCGGGCCGCGATATCTTGCGATAATCGCGCTCGTCATAGGAATAGCGCGCGCCCGCAGTGATCGTCAGCCCCTCGACAGGCGACAAATAGCCTTGGCCGAACACCGCATAGCTGGTTGTCTTGACGTCGGTCGAGCTGAAGATGTGCACGGCGAAGGGGGCCGGAAGCGTGGTCAAATCGGCATCGTCGCTGCGATAATGATCGTCATAGAAATAGTTCGCGCCGACGTTCCAGCGGAAGACATCACCGTCACCCGCTAGACGGATTTCCTGACTGAAGGTGTCAGAATGTTCGCGCGACGTGGTGGTCGCGATCGACTTGACCTCGATATCGGCGTCGACCACGAGATATTGCTTGAAACGCTGGTAAGCGGTGAGCGTCGTCAGTGTGAGATCGTCCGAGAGATTCCAGTCGGTACGCAGCGTATACTGGTCCGCCGTCCGGTCGAGCGTCCCGACATCGGTCATGCCGACGCGATAGTCGCGATAGTCGGCGACGAAGGTCGAGGGCGTGTAGAGACGCAGGCGCACGAGCGGCGGCGCCGTCGGGCCCGAGGGATTCCCCTCGGTAAGCTCGATTTGCGCCGACTTGGTCCGGACGCGCATTGCCGACAGATTCGCCTCGAAACTGTCCGACGGCGTCCAGCGCAGCGTGCCGCGGACGCCATAGTCCGAGCGGCCGTCATCGCCGATTACCTGGTTGTTGACGTTGACGCCTTTGAGCGATCCATCGTTCGACAACGCCATGAAGGAAAGGCCTGCAGCCAGCTTGTCCTGCGCAAGCGGCCCCGAGACCGAACCGCGGATCTCGAAGAGATTATAGTTGCCAAGCCCGGCACTCAGCGAGGCCTCGGTATCGTTCCCCGGCTTCTTCGTCACATAGTTGATTGCGCCGGCGACCGTGTTGCGCCCGAACAGCGTACCTTGCGGCCCTTTCAGCACTTCGACGCGCTCGAGATCGAGAAGCGCCGTCAACTGGTTGGAGAAGCGCGGCTGATAGACTTCGTCGACATATTGGCCGACGGCGCCTTCGGCACCCGCATTGGGGGAACGGGTCGTAATACCGCGGATGACTGGAAAACCGCGCTGCTTATCACCGGCCGAGATCAGACCCGGCGTGATTTCACCAAGATTCTTGATGTCGAGAACCCGCTGCCCGGCGAGTTGCTCGGCCGAAAAGGCGGTAACCGAGATCGGCACCTCCTGCATCGACTCCTCGCGCTTCCGCGCGGTGACGACGATATCCTGAATCCAGGAGCCCTCCTGATCCTGCGCGCCCTCCGAACGCGAACTGCCATTATTGGCGTCCTGCGCATGGGCGGCCGTCGCCAGAACGAGCGCCAATCCAAAAGTGCTGACGCGCAGCATGAGGTGGCAACGCCGCGCAGGCGGCTTCATATAGAGCATAATTTCTCCCCTCCCAATGACTTCACCCTGTCCGGGTTGTCTTGTTTCCGATTGTGAGGACGCAGGTATCAGATGCTTCAAAGCGCCGGAAATCGCACTGTTCGATGCGAGGTATCGGGTCACTTCATATCGGCCCGGCCGATGGCAGCCATTCGAAAAAGCTACTATTTGCAGAGCGCCGCATCGGCCATTCTGCAAATCTGAAACGGTTCGACATATGGCCCGGAGCATGAGACATCTCTCATGTACGCAACGCCTCTGCGCTGGTCGCCGGATGGTGGATTTCGGGTCGGAAACCGAAAGAACAACTGCCGCTAAGACGGCGGAAAAGGAATGGAGATGGGATTGCCCTATGGCACGGTTTGACCTCAACCTGCTCAGCGCGCTCGACGCGCTGCTCAGCGAAACCAATGTCACCCGAGCGGCCGAGAAGATCAACGTCTCGCAGCCGACGATGAGCGGTATGCTGTTGCGTCTGAGGCATCAATTCGGAGATCAGTTGCTTGTCCGGGTCGGGCGGCAGCTCGAATTGACTCCCCTCGCCCGCTCGCTCACCATTCCGGTGCGCGAAGCGCTGCTCACGGTGCAATCGGTGATGCTCACCTGCCCGCAGTTCGACCCGGCGACCGACGGCCGGACTTTTTCGGTCATGACGTCCGATTATGGCCGCATCGCGTTATTGAGCCGCGTCATCCGGCGCCTCGCTGTGGAAGCCCCCTTCATTCGTCTCGAGATCAAGCCGATCGCCGCCCCGATCGATCATCTGATCGAGGGCGACATCGACCTGGTGATCAGCACCGACGACTGGAATTTATTTCATCGCGATCCCCGCGCCGACATATTGAACAGCGAGGTCCTCTTCACCGACGATTTCGTCTGCGTCGTCGATTCCGCTCATCCGCTGACCGGAAAGGTCTCGATCGAAGCGCTCTTCGAATATCCCCATGTCGCGGTCCAGCTCGAAGGCGATGTCACGACGATCGTCGAAGCCACGCTGCGCGAACATTGCGAGAGCTATCGCCCCGTCTATACCGTCGCCGATTTCATGGCCATTCCCTATACCGTCGCCGGCACCGGGCTGATCGGGATCATCCAGCGACGGCTCGCCGAACATGTGAGCAGAGCCAATGCCGTTCGCGTTCTGGAACCGCCCTTCCATATTCCGCCCACCGAGGAAAAGCTGCTGTGGCACGCGCGAAACGCCGACGATCCGGCTCATAGCTGGCTGCGCCAGTGCATGATCGAGGAAGCGCGGGCCGCCGCCGCCGAAACGACGACGATGCGCCCGCCATTGTGGATGCCGCGGCCAAGTTCAACCGATATGGCCTCGGAAGCCAGTCGTCACGTCTCCGCGCGAACATAGGCGGTTTTGACCTGCGTATAGAATTCGCAAGCCGCCGTGCCCTGTTCGCGGGGGCCATAGCTCGATCCCTTCGTGCCGCCGAACGGCACATGATAGTCGACCCCGGCAGTCGGCAAGTTCACCATCACCATCCCGGCTGCGGCAGAACGCTTGAAATGCTCCGCTCTCGCCAGCGAGCGCGTCGCTATTCCGGCGCAAAGGCCGAACTCGGTGTCATTGGCGAGATGGAGCGCCTCGTCATAGTCGCGGGCGCGTAGGACACTGGCCACCGGCCCGAAAATCTCGCGGCGGTTGAGCGCCATCTCCGGGTGCGTATCGACAAAGAGCGTCGGTTCGAAAAAATAGCCGTTCGGCGCGGCACCGAGCCGGTTGCCGCCGAAGGCGATCCGCGCACCATCGCCCAGCGCCTGCGCGATCGCCTGTTCGACCTTCTCGCATTGCGGCGCGGTCGCGATCGGCCCCATGCAGCTTGCCTCATCAAGCGCCGGTCCCACACGGAACGCGACCAACCGCTCGGCAAGCCGGTCGACGAAAGCGTCATGGATCGCATCCTCGACGATGAGCCGGCTCGACGCCGTGCAGCGCTGTCCGGTCGAACCGAAGGCCCCTTGCAACGCCGCATCGACGGCGACTTCGAGATCGGCGTCAGCAAGAATAACGAGCGGATTCTTGCCCCCCATTTCGAGTTGCACCTTCTTGCCCGCCGCCGCAGCGACGGCGAGGATAGCGTTGCCCGTGGCAACCGAGCCGGTGAAGCTGATCGCCCGCACCGCCGGCGCGCCGACGATCGCCGCGCCCGCGCCACCACGGCCGTTAACGAGATTGAAGACGCCCTTGGGAAGCCCGGCGCGTGCGAGAATATCGGCTAACAGACAGGAAGTTGCCGGGGCAAATTCGGAAGGCTTGAGCACGACGCTATTGCCGTAACAAAGCGCCGCGGCGGCTTTCCAGGCGGGAATCGCGATCGGGAAATTCCAGGGCGCGATCAGGGCGACGACGCCGACCGGCTCGCGGGTGACCTCGACCCGAATTCCCGGCCGTACCGACGCACCGAGATAGCCGGGAATACGCAGGGCCTCTCCGGCGAAAAAGCGAAAGATCTGGCCTGCCCGGACGGTTTCGCCGAGCGCCTCGGCAAGGGTTTTCCCTTCCTCGCGGGCGAGAACGGTCGCGATTGCGGCTCGCTCGGCAAAAATGAGCGACGCAGCCTGCTCGAGTATGTCGCTGCGCTGCTGGATCGAGCTCCGGCTCCAGTCAGAAAAGGCCCGGTCTGCCGCATCGACCGCCTCTTCGGCGGAGGCGGTATCCGCGAGGGCGTATTCACAGACGATATCTCCGAGGTCCGAAGGGTTGATATTGGGCGCATAATCTGCGGCGGCGCGCCAGCTTCCATCGATGAAATGGCCATATCGTGCGAAAAGTTCAGTCATGCCATTTCTCGTAACAGGAGAAGGAAGATGTGCGGACGCCGCCAGGTCGAGGACGCGGCCGCGGCGGAGGCCCGATCAGAGATCGAGAACGAGCGTCTCACCCGGCGCGGGCCGGGAAACGCAGATCTGCATGAGCGTCTGCGAGGCTTTTTCCTCGTCGGTGAGCACGATGTCGTGATGCTCGATCGCGCCCTGCAGCACATCCGTCGTGCACAGGCCGCAATTTCCGGCCTCGCAATAATATTCGAGCGGCATACCGCGATCGAGGAGCACGCGCAGGATCGACTTGCCCGGCGGGACATGCACCGTCTCGCCGCTGCGCCCAAGAACGATGTCGAAGCCTTCGCTTCCCGCGGTCTCGCCGTTGACGAAACGTTCGAGATGGACCGTGCCCTCGGGCCAGTGGCCGGCGGCGGCAACGACGCCCTCGATCAGGCCCGCCGGACCGCAAACATAGAGATGCTCGCTCGCCCCGCGCTCGCGAAGCAGCGTCGCGAAATCGTAATTGCGCGCCGGATCGCCGCCGTCATAATGCTCGATCAGCCGGTCGCCGAGCAGAACCCTGAGCTCTTCGACAAAGGCCGCATGGTCTGCCGAGCGCGCGCAATAGATGAGGCGAAGCGCCGCTCCGCGTGCATGCAGGGTCCGCGCCATCGACAGGATCGGCGTGATGCCGATCCCGCCCGCGATCAGCGTGGTGAATCCGGCGCCCGCCGCCAATTCAAAATCGTTACGCGGCGCGAGGATTTCCACCTCGTCGCCGGCGTTCAGCGCGTGCATCCAGAGCGAACCGCCCGTTCCGCCAGCATCGCGCCGGATGGCGATGTGGTAGCGATCGGTCTCGGACGCAGGACCCATTAACGAATAGGCGCGCGTCGTCCCGTCGCCGACCGCGACGCGAATGTGCGCGCCGGGACTCCAGCCGGGCAGCGGTCCGCGATCGCGCGCGACGAGTTCGACCAGCCGGATATCGTCCGTAACCTCCAATATGGAGGCCACGGTGCACGCAATTTTCTCGGGCCCGGACATCGGTCGCTCAGGCGGCCGCGGCCGGCAGCGGCCAGAGCAACTCGGCAGGGCCTTCGCCGAGGCGAACCGGGTTGCGCAGTACACCGATCTCGTCGGCGCCGATCTCGACGATGTCGCCATCCTTGAGAAACTGCTGCGGAACGAGCGCGAAGCCGACGCCGGCTGGCGACCCCATGGTCAGGATATCGCCGGGCTCGAAGCCATACCATTGCGACATTTCGGACGCGAGCTGCGCGACCGAGAAGGTCATTTCATCGGTATTGGCGTCCTGCATGACGACGCCGTTGACCTTGAGCCAGAACCGGAGCTTGTCGGGTTCGGGCACGCTGTCGCGCGTCGCGACGCAGGGGCCGATCGGGCACATCGTCGGGAGGCTCTTGGCAAGGCCGATCTGCGTGAAGTCCATGGGTTTTCCGGCCTTGACGGCCTCGAAGCTGCCGATCGCCGGATCGCGCGGACCCAGATCGTTGATGAAGGTGAAGCCCACGATCGCGTCGGCCGCTTCCTCGACCGTCGCGTTGAAGCAACGCTTACCGAACACGACCGCGAACTCGGCTTCCCAATCGACCATGGCGGGCGCACGCGACGGCAGGAGAATCGGGTCTTCGGGTCCGATGATGCCGCCCAGCGTCTTGAGATGCGCGCTCGGCCGGCGGCGCGACGCATAGCCCTGGTCGACGCCCTTGGGCGCCGGCGGCGGAGCCGGCTGGTCGCCGCGGATCATCCGCGTCATTTCTTCCATATGCGACGGGAACTGCCCGCCGCCCGAAAGCAGGATACGCGGCCGCTCGATCGGCGCGCGAAGCTTCGTGTCGGCGAGCTGCGTCAAGCCGCGAAGCTGCCGGAGCCGCCCGAGCTCAGTGTCGGACGCTTTTCCGAACCGGTCTACCAGCTGGCGCAGCAGGCCAAGCGCCGCGTCGCCTGCCTGGAGGATTTCAAGGACATTGAGCGGGGCCCAGGGCACGAGGCCGAAGGTGGCTAGGCCGTGCGCGATGCCGAGCACCTCGTCTCCTAGAATGAGGCCGGCGCGTGAATGGGGTAAATCGTCGATCGTGACCAGGCGCATGATCGTTTCTCTCCTCTAAGTGTCTGTTTATCCGCCCGGCGCGGTGGCGACCACATTGCGCAGGGTGCCAAGAAGCGGCGACGAAATTTCGATGACATCGCCGTCGCCGAGAAAGCGGCTCGGTTCGCTTGCGACCCCGACACCCGCGGGGGTTCCCATCGAGAAGATGTCCCCCGGCTCGAAGACATGCCAGCGCGCATAATGCGCGATCGTCTCCACGACCGAAAAGACGAGATCGCTTGTATGGCCCTGCTGGACGATCTCACCGTTCACCGCACAGGTGAAGCCAATGTCGTCGATATCAGCAAACTCGTCGATCGTCGTGACCCAGGGCCCGACCGGGCAGAAGGTCGGAAACTGCTTGCCGAGCCGGATCTTGGTGAAGTCGGTGGTGCCGTCGGGACGACGCGCACTGGCATTCCAGTCGCGCGCACTCACGTCGTTCATGAGCACGAAGCCTGCGACAGTCGCCATCACTTCGGATTCGTTCAGCTGATGGCATCGCCGGCCGAAGACGACCGCGAGTTCGGCTTCATAGTCGAGCATCTCGACTCCGCCAGGAATGCGGATCGCATCGCCGCTTGCCGCAAGACTGTTCGGGCTCTGGGTGAAGGCATTGGGCTCTTCGGGCGTAATCGAGTTGGCCAACTTATATTTGCGGACCATCTCGTCGATATGCGAATGATAGGAACGCCCCGCCAGCATGATGAGGCCGGGCTTCAGGATCGGCGTACGCAGCCGGACCTGGTCAAGCGGACGCAATATTCCGCGATCGACCAGAAGCGCGCGCTGCGCCGCGTCAGCCTCGGCAAGCTTGACGAGCACGCGCGAAATATGGGCGAGACCCTCGTCGCCGAGCGCAAGGACCGCCCCGACATCGACGGGCGCCCAGGGAATCATGCCCCAATGGGCAAAGGCGGCCTCGAGGTCGAGGACATCGTCGTCCACGACCACCCCGGCGCGCGGGCCGGAGGTGGCATCGATTGTCAGCAGTTTCATTTTATCCCCCGGATCGCTGTCCGTTGCCGCTTGTCAGGCGTGTTCACCCGCCGCGAAAATATCGTCGTAGCAATTGGCCGGACGATGCTCGAATTCCCACCAGCAGCCATTGGCGTCGCGGATCACGAAGGATTCGCCGCCGATGTCGCTCGGCACGACATCTTCGATGACCTGAATGGAATAGCGTTCCTGATTGGCGAGCGCCTTGGCATGCGCGTCGTGGACTGCCTCGGGGCTGCCGAGCGCTAGAACCCAACGATAGTCGCGGGTCTGGTCGACGGTGATCCCGGTCGGCATGCCGAGACAGGCGACATACCATCCTGTCGAACCGCTGCTGAATCCCCCCGCAACACGAGCCTGGCGGTGCCAGCCGATGCCGAGAAACTCGGTGTAGAACTCACCGGTCCGGTCGAGATTGGCGACCTCGAGCGTTCCGTGCGAAAAGGCGTGCGCCTTGCACACCGGGCTTGCGAATTTTGTTGCTTGCATGGCTTTTCCCAATGATGACGTAGAGGCTTAGTTTTAGAGGAAAGCCTGGCGCGCCTCGGCGAGCTGCTCGGCACTGCGCATCGGACACTGCACCTCCCACCAGTTCCCCATCACGTCGGAGAAGTAGAAGGAATAGGATCCGTGCTGGTTGCGGACCTCCTCGATCACGTCGAGGCCGTAATAGTCCTTCTGCTCGTTCGCGACGCGATGCGCCTCATCGACTTCGGCTGGGGTGCCGACATCGATCCCCCAATGATTCCAGGCGCATTGCGGCTGCTCGATCCGGTCGACGAGCCTTGTGTCGAGAACCCAATAATCACCGCCGTCGAGCCGACCGCCCGGCTTCTCGCCGAAGTCGCGCGTTAGCATCGCGCCGGGCGCATATTCCACACATTCGAGGCCAAGAAATTCCTCGTGAAATCGACGAGTCTTTGCCATATCGGTAGTAACGGATGTCCCGCGAGCAAGGCGAAGTGGCTTCACGAGCGAGTTGACGGCACCGTCCTCTTTTACATCTGCCTGCGACATAATATCCCTCCGCAGAAAATGGGACGACTTACGTCCGATCATACTTAGATCTGCCAATCATGATCATTGAATACGAACGGAACAGAGCCAAACCCTGTGAATCATTTCGCAGTATCTATGCCGCGATGTCCGCAGCCACAAATCGCATGATTCTATGCCAGCCATCGTGAAGGGATATACGGCGCGCGCTGTCAGAGGGATTCAGCGCCGCGGCGGCGGGTCATCTTCAGGTCGGCGTGCGATATCGATGACCTGTCGGCGGAGCCAGCGATGCGTACGATCTCCGTCATGTCGCACGTGCCAGAGCATGCGCAGCTTGAGCGTACCGAAGGGTGCCGGCGGCTCGACGGCTCGCACATTCGCCGCGCGATCAAGCGAAACCATGACGCGGCGCGGTACGACGACCAGCGAGCGCCGATCGGCGAGAAATGCCGCGACGGCCGCGAAACCCGGTAGCAGAATGCGCGGCGCGACCGCGGGAAGATCCGGCGTCGCGGCTTGCTCTTCGAGGGTCGAGGCGCTGCCCGCGAAACGGATCGCGATGTGCGGAAAGGATAGATAGTCGTCGCGTGTGAACTCCGAGCCCACTGGGTGGTCGCGGTGCACCAGGCAAACATAGGAATCGCCGAAAAGCACCTGGGTACGAACCGCCTCGGCGGCCCGCAGCGGCATTCCCGCTACCGAGGCCCCCATTAGGCATAGGTCCGCCCGCCCGCCATGAACACTGTCGATCGCATTCGCGATCCCGGTGACTTCGAAAGTCATGCCTGGCGCGACCTCAGCCGCGCGCGCGAACAGTTCGGGAAGAAGCGCGCCCGCGCTGAACTCCGACGCCATAATCACGAAATGGCGCCGGGTTCCGGCGAGGTCGGGCGAACGCCCCGAGGCAAGGATCGCATCGAGCGTCAATAACGCCTGATGCAGTTCGCCCGACATCTCCTGAGCGCGAGGCGTGAGTTCGTATTCGCGGCCGACGCGCACCAGCAGCGGGTCGCCGAACAGATCGCGCAGCCGCTGCAGCAGGCCGCTCATCGTGGGCTGACTGAGATGGAGTGCGTGCGCTGCGCGCGTGACATTGCGTTCACGCAGCAGCGCGTCGAGCGCCGCCATCAAATTGAGGTCGCGGCGGGCCATGCCGGTGGCTACCTCGGCCGCCGGGCCGACGCCCTAGCCCCCTGGCCGCGATCTCCAATTTTCCGGACGCGCGGACGCATGCCTAGAACCAGTTCTCGGCATCCTCCATCGAGATGAAGCCGTCATGATCGCTATCGTAGCGGTCGAACATGCCCTTGAGCATGAGCGGCGCTTCCTCGCGCGAGAGGCGCCCGTCACCGTCCGCGTCGAAATCCTCAAGAATCTTGCGGAAATTCGCGAGCATCGCGGTCTTTTCGTTCGTCGCGCTGCCCTTGATATGGCCGAAGGGATCGGGGAGGTCGACGACCATCCCGCCCGTGCCGTTCGAGGGGAAGAAGTCGATCAGCAGGTTGCGTTTTCCGAGGGTCGTAATGTTGTGGGGCGTGTTGGGCGGAACACGGACAAGAGCGGGTGCCTTGACGTGAAAAACCTCGTCGCCGATCCCGAAGGCGCACTCGCCCTCGACCAGCACGAAAATCTCCTCGACCGGATGCTGGTGCATTGGCGGCCCCTGCCCCGGTCCCATTTCCGAAATCTGGACCGTCGAATTGTCCCAGCCATAATATTTGCCCTCGAGCTGGACGAAATGCTCACCCGACTGGGCGTCCCAGAAGTTGAACAGCGACTGGTTTTGCAGAACGAACGGCAATCCGAGGTTGAACACATTGCCAGGAGTCACCTCGAGTTGCTTCGGGCGTCCGTCCGGCCGCTTTCCGTTCGACATTTCATTCGCTTCGGCGATCTGCGCTGTAGCCATCGGCTTTCTCCTTCATGTCCGGGCCCACGGCGCCGTCACCCAATGGGACTGGCGATCGATTGCCCTTCGCTACTCCGGTTAGCCCGGCCAACAATCGACGAGAAATCGCATTTCCAGCCCCAGAGATCGGAATTTCCGATAGTTGTGCGACGAGATTGCCGGTGCCCGGCGTCCCGATATTGCGGGCCGGGATGTCAGCAATTGCGAGAAGCGATTTCAGTCGTCTTGCGCTTGCCACTATCACCCGCGTGAAAGCTTCCGGCTGCGACGCGGCGCGAGGCAAGAAAAATGAGATCGGGTGGAGATGGAGACAATGAGGCAGGTTGGTCGTCCGGAGGTTGGCACCGAGGCGTGCTGCGCGACGCGCGTGCACCGTTTCCCTGCGGCCCGCCCGCTGCTGCGCGCCGGCATCGCCAGTGCATTGATGCTCGCCACGCTCACCGGGTGTGGTCAGCGGGCAAAATCGGACGCCGAGAAAGGGACGTTGAACGTCTACCTCAATCGCGATCCGGGCGGCTACGACGCACTCAAGCGCCCTTCGGCGACCAAGGCGTCGATCCAGACCCAGATGCCGGTCTACGAGATGCTGTTCGACATGGATCCGAAGACGGGCAAGGTCACGCCGAATCTCGGCCTTTCCGCGACGAGCAGCGAGGGCGGCCGGATATGGACCGTCAAGCTCCGGCCCAATGTGCGCTTCTCCAATGGCGAACCCTTCACCGCAGAGGCATATGTCGTCCATTTCGCGCGGCTGATGAAATCGCCGATGTCAGGCGTCGTCTTCAACAATCTCGGTGCCCGCATCGTCGGTGTCACCGCGATCAGCCCCTTGGAGGTGCGGTTCGAACTCGCCTCCCCCAAGCCGCAATTCGAAATCATGATGGCGACGCCGGGCATCGCCTGGTTCGGGATCAACGCGCCGAAACACACGCTCGCGCATGGCGACGATCCCGATTTCGACCTGAAGCCCGTAGGCACCGGCCCCTATATGCTCGAAAGCTTCCGCACCGGGGTCGGGCTCACCTATGTCAAGAATCCCTATTACCGGAATCCGTCGGTCCAGCATCTGAACCGCATCACCTATCATGTGATGGGCGAAGGTCTCGCGAGCTATGTGGCGCTGAAGGCCGGCGACATCGACATGCTCTATGCCGCCGACGACCTGACGGTGGTGCGCGCGCTCCGCGATCCCGACGTCAAGACGATCGTCGGCCAGCCCGACTTTCAGGGCTTCCGTATCAACCTCAACACGCGCAGTGGCCCGCTCGCCGATATCAGGGTGCGTCAGGCGCTCGCCTATGCGCTCAACCGCGAGGCGGCAAACAAGATCTGGAGCCAAGGGCTCGCCGAAATTGCGACCGATGCCTATGGTAAGCGCAGCGCCTGGTATTGTCCCGGCATTCGCTATCCCGAATATGATCCTGCAAAGGCGCGCGCACTTCTCAAGGCCTATGGTAAGCCGGTGCGACTGCGGCTCGGCATCATGTCCTTTTCTTCGAAGTTCGCGGAGATAGCTCAGGCCATGTGGAAAGATGTCGGAATCGACGTCGCACTCGAGGTCGAGACGCCCGGGCCCGGCTTTTACCGCAAAGCCAGCAGCGGCGCGTTCGATATGTGGTACGGGCCGGGCGGATCGAACCGCAATCCACTGCTGGTCGACCTCGATCTTGCTTCGGACAATCGCGCCAACCCCATGGGTATTCGCTCGAAGGCGATCGACGATGCCATCGCACAGATCATCGCGACCCACGACCGCGACAGCCTCTATCGCGCGAGTTGCCAATATCAGCAGATACTCGCCGACGAACTCCCCTTCATCCGCTTCACCTTCGCGCCCAATGCCGTGGTGATGCGCAAGTCGGTCGAAGGTCCCCGGACACTGACGAGCGCCGACGCCGAATATTATAAGGCGCGCATCCGCTAGATCGGCTCCGTTCCGGCGGGGCCTGTTCGAGTCGGATCAGGCCTTTGCCTTGCCTCCGCGCGACAGGCTCATCAGGGCCGCACCGAGCAGAAGGAAACCCGCGAGCAAAGCCGGGAGACCGCTATGGTTTGCCTTCCCGGCCAGCAGGATCGCCGCGCTAGCCGCGCCAAGCGATTGTCCGGTCATCCGGGTAAAGGAAATCATACTGCCGCCCGATGCTGTTCGCTCGGGCGGCACGGCATCGATGATGCTGCGGGCGTTTGCGGTCATGGCGAAGCCAAATCCTACACCCAGCCAGAGGAGATGCAGTCCGAAAGTCCAGGCCGTCGCCCGGTCGTCGGACAGGAATCCGAGTGACAGGAGCGCCGATGCGCTGGTCAGAAGCCCGAGAGTCACAAGAATCTTGGGCCGGACCTTGTCGGACAAGATGCCCGAGACGGGTGCGAGCAGCATGGTCATTGTTGGATAAGCCATCATCACCATGCCGATCGTGGCCGGATCGAGCGAAAGTTCGTCGGCGAGCCGGAACGGCAGGGTCAGCAACATCACCATCGTGCCCGTGAAGGTCAGGAGCGCGGTCAAGCAAGCGAACGCCAGTCGCGGCTCGCGCAGCAGATCAACCGGCAGGACCGGTCTACGCGCCCGCAGCTGATTGCGAACGAAAAAGAAACCGACCACGAGCCCCAACGCCGCCATCGCCGATGCCAGGAACGGCAGTTCCCCATGCGCCATGAGCTGCAGGCTTCCCATCAGCAAGGTGAACAACAGCGCATTTGTTGCCGCTGCGAGCCAGTCGAAGGGCTCGTCGTGCCCCTCGAGCGCGGGCAGCGCGCGCGCGCACGCCAGCGTCACGACGGACAGCGGCGCGGCACACGCAAAAAGCCACGGCCAGGAAGCGAATTTGAGGACGAAGCCGCCCAAAGTTGGCGCAACGGCCATGGCAAGCGAAACGATCGTGCTCTGGAGTCCCATGCCCCGACCGAGCTGTCCGGCGGGATAGATGGCCCGCATGAGCGCCCCGGCGCTGCTCAACGTCGCGGCCGCCCCCAGTCCTTGCAGGCAACGGAGCGCGAGGATCGCGGGCAGCGAGTGGACAAACAGGCACAAGAGGCTCGCAAGGGCAAAAAGGAGCTGGCCGGTACAATAGAGCTTCCGGCACCCGACACGCTCGGCGAGCGCCGCAAAGGGAAGCAGCGTCGCGACCAGCACGAGCTGGTATACGGCGACGATGAGCGTTGTCGCCGCATTGTCGACATCGAGCGCGGCCGCGATCGTGGGCAAGCCGACGACGGGTGCGGTTGCGTCGAGGACGACGGCACCGGCCCCGCAGGAAATGGCGAAGATCGCGACATAGCGGCGCGGCAGCGGCAATCCGCCGCCGGACGCCGCGGGGATGGCGGGGGCCGATGCGCTCATCGCGTCCAGCGCGGTTGCGGGCATGACGACGGGGCGGTCGATCGATCGCGAGGGCTGGGCATGAAGAACGTCTTTCGGTGAGCTGCTTCGTGTAAAGCGCCTAACAAGCCCGCAAGCGGCGCGGAAATTGGACTGTCGAATGACAGGAATCGCGTGAAGCTATGCGCTCAGCATTTGCGGGGCGACGATCGCGGCGTCATCGTCTGACCACATAGTTGGGATTGCGAGATGCGATTTCCTTGGCCCTCGCCGATCGCTTACCGCTTTGACAAATGCTCCCGGTACGGATCGACTTTGCCCGCCAAGGCCCGACACGTCACCGGAGAATGCACCGAGACTGCGGGAAGGACATGCGATGACGGGCGGACCATCGGGATCAACAGGCGGTAACCGCCTGTGGCAACTACAATCCAGATTGACGCACCTGCTGCTCGTGGGGCTGCTCGTCACCTTTTCGAGCTTCATGCTGCTCAATCTGCTGCCCGGCGACATCGTCGATGCGATGGTGCCGGCCGAAGGTATGTCGCCCGAGGCGCTCGCCGCGGCGCGCTCCGCCATGGAAGCGCAGCTCGGCCTCAACGACCCGCTTCCCATCCGCTACTGGAACTGGCTCGGCGATCTGTTCCATGGAGACCTCGGGCGTTCGGTCGCAACGAACCAGCCGGTTTTCGAAGCGATCATGCAGCGGCTACCGGTGACCCTCGAGCTCGTTCTCCTGAGCCAACTGGTCGCGCTGTCGATCGCAGTTCCGCTCGGCATCTGGTCCGCCTATCGCGCACATTCGACATTCGACCGGATCGTGACGCTGGCGTCCTTCGCCCTGCTGTCGATCCCCGTGTTCGTCCTCGGGATCGGCCTCGTTCTCGTCTTCGCGCTCAAGCTCGGCTGGTTCCCGGCGATCGGCTTCGTACCGCTCTCGAACGGGCTTGGCGCGAACCTGATGTCGCTCACCCTGCCCGCGCTCGCCATCGGCGCCACGCAAGCCCCCTTTCTGCTTCGGATCGTGCGGGCCGACATGATGGCGACCCTGCAGGAGGAATATATCGCCATGGCGAAAGCCAAGGGGCTGTCGCCCGCCGCCATCCTGTTCCGCCACGCGCTACGGCCGTCCAGCCTCAATCTCGTCACGATGGTCGGGCTGCAGCTCGGCGCGACGCTCAGCAGTTCGGTGGTCGTCGAAACGGTCTTCGCGCTACCCGGAATCGGTGGCCTGTTGAACAGCGCGATCACCACCCGTGACGCCATCATGGTTCAGGGCATCGTGACCTTCCTCGCGCTGGCTTTCGTATTGATCAACATCGTGATCGACCTCGTCTACGGCCTTCTCGATCCACGGGTGCGACTGTGAGGTCCGCCGCCATGTCGCCCGCGACCCGTCCGGGGCGCAAGCCGCGCGCAGATGCCTCGGTCTGGCGCAAGCTCGGCTTCGTCTTCTACGCATCGCTCGCCTGGCTCGTGCTGCTGTTGCTGTTCGCCTTCGTGCTGCCGCTCCAGGATCCGCTGAAGCCCGATTTCATCCATCCCGCGGCGCCTTTCTCGCCCGCGCACCTCCTCGGGACCGACGCGCTCGGGCGCGACATGCTCGCTCGCGTCGCGCACGGCGCGCGAATCTCGGTCATGCTCGCGGTGACGGCCCCCGCGATCGGTCTCGCGGTGGCGCTGCCCCTCGGCGTGATTGCGGGATATGCGGGAGGCATCGTCGACCGCGCGATCAACATCCTCAACGATACCCTTCTTGCCTTTCCGCGCATCATCCTCGCGATCGGGCTGATCTTCTATGCCGGCGCGACGCTGTTCAATCTCGCCGTCGTCATCAGCATCTTCACCATTCCGAACCTGCTCAGGATCATCCGCGCAACGACGCTGTCGTTCGCCAACCGCGAGTTCGTGCTCGCTTCGCGCGCGCTCGGCGCCTCGCATTTCCGCATCATCTGGAAGGACATCCTGCCGAACGTCCTTCCGCCAACCTTCGCTTATGCGCTCATGACCATGTCGGTGGTCGTCGTTCTCGAAGGCAGCCTCTCCTTCCTCGGGATCGGCGTCCCGCCACCGACACCCTCCTGGGGCAAGATGATCTTCGAAGGTCACGAATATCTGTTCACCGATCCGCAGCTCTCGCTCGTCCCGTCGGCCGTGATGTTCCTCACCATATTATCGCTCAATCTGATCGGGGACCAGTTCGCCATGTTGACCAACAGCAGGGATGCCCGGCTATGACGCCGTCCGACCGTGCGCCTTTGCTCTCGATAGAGGGTTATTCGCTCACCATCGCGTCCCGCCGCGGCCTTGTTCGCGCGCTGGACCGGGTTTCGCTCTCCATCCCGCACGGGCAAACGGTCGGGCTGGTTGGCGAGTCCGGATCGGGAAAGAGTATGCTCGCCCGTTCGATTCTCCGCCTGCTGCCGACCACAGGCTCGGTCGAGACCCGCGGTGCGATACGCTTCGATGGCAGCGATCTTGTCGCGCTCCCCGAACCGGAGATGCGCAAGATGCGCGGACGGCGTATCTCGATGATCTTCCAGGATCCGATGTCGTCGCTTAATCCGGTGATGAAGATCGGCGAACAGATCGCCGAGTCGATGCGGTTGCATCTCAGCGTGAGCCGGTCCGACGCAAAAACTAAGGCGGCAGCCCTCCTCACCTCGCTCGGCATCGCCGACGCCGCGCAGATGCTGTCGCGCTATCCGTCGAGCCTGTCGGGGGGCATGCGGCAGCGCGTCGCCATCGCGATCGCGCTTGCCTGCGAGCCCGAGCTCCTGATCGCCGACGAGCCGACGACGGCGCTCGATGTCACCGTCCAGGCCCAGATCCTCGACCTGCTCCGAGCCGAACAAGCACGCCGCGGCATGAGCATCCTGCTCATCACCCATGATCTCGGCGTCATAGCGCGCTACGCGGACACGGTGGCGATCCTCTATGCGGGACGCTTGCTCGAGCGTATTCCCGATCCACGCATGCTGCGCTTGTCGCGCATGCCCTATACGGCGGCGCTTGTGCGCTCGCAGCCCGACATGAATGCCCCGTCGCACAGCCGTCTCGCCACGATCGACGGCCTGCCGCCGCGCCTCGTCGACCTGCCGCCGGGATGCCGTTTCGCCCAGCGCTGCGACCAGGCAAGCGAACGCTGCCACAGCGACGAGCCCGGTTTCACCGAAGCCGGCGGCGGGCATGGCTTCGCCTGCTGGAACCCCATCAAGCATGAGGGAGCGGCGCATGACTGACACGCCCCTGCTTCGCGTTCGCGATCTTAACGTCACCTATCGCCTGCCGGGCGCGCGCCTCCATGCTGTGCGCGATGTCAGCTTCGAGCTGCACGCCGGCGAAGTGCTGGGCCTCGTCGGCGAGTCCGGCTGCGGCAAGTCATCGGTCGCGAAATCGATCATGCAACTCATCCGGTTCGGCAAGGGAAATGCCACAGGATCGATCGCGATCAACGGCATCGAGGTCAACGGTGCGCGCGGCGCAGCGCTGAAGGCACTTCGCAGCAAGGTCCAGATGGTGTTTCAGGACCCCGTCTCCTCGCTCAATCCGCGGCGGCGCGTCGGCGACCTGATCGAAGAGGGTCTCGTGATTGCGGGCGGCATGAGCCCCGACGCGCGGCGAAGTCTCGTCCGGCAGACGATGGCGGAGGTCGGGCTCGATCCCGACGCAGTCGCCGACCGCTTTCCACATGAATTTTCGGGGGGACAATGCCAGCGCATCAGCATCGCGCGGGCGCTCGTCCTGAAGCCGCAGCTCCTCGTGTGCGACGAGCCCGTCTCGGCGCTCGACGTTTCGGTTCAAGCGCAAATCCTCAACCTTCTCGACGATCTTCGCGTGAGCCGCGGACTGTCGATGCTGTTCGTCAGCCACGATATGGCTGTGATCAAGAATATCTGCGACCGGGTGCTCGTCATGTATCTCGGGCGGCCGATGGAGACGGGCAGCTCCGAGGCGATCTGCAACGCCCCGCGTCATCCCTACAGCCGAGCGCTCGTGGCGTCGGTGCCGCGGATCGACGACGATCCCGCCGCGACGCTGTCGGCGCCGATGCTGAGCGGAGAAATCCCGTCGCCGCTCCGCGCTCCCACGGGCTGCCCGCTCCACGAGCGCTGCGGACAGGCCCTTCCGGTCTGCTCACTCGAATGGCCGGGCGCGCGCCAGTTGGCCGGACAGCATATCCTTCATTGCCACAATCCGGCTGTCCCGGACGAGGCCGGAACGCCCCACCACACCATGCTCGAAACAGCTGCGGAGAATGACGTTGAACATTGAAGTAAAGCCGGAAGCTCGCACCGGCGCGCAGCTCCTCGTCGATTGCCTCGAACTCCATGGTGCAGAGATCGCCTATTGCGTGCCGGGCGAGAGCTATCTCGCGGTGCTCGACGCGCTGGTCGATGCCAATATCCGCTTGGTCACCGCGAAGCATGAAAGCGGCGCGGCGATGATGGCCGAGGCACATGGCAAGCTGACCGGCACGCCCGGTCTCTGCTTCGTGACGCGTGGACCCGGCTCAACCAACGCCAGCGCCGGCGTCCATATCGCTGCGCAAGATTCGACGCCGATGCTGCTTTTCGTCGGCCAGGTCGCCACCGATGCGCGTGAGCGCGAGGCGTTCCAGGAACTCGACTATAAGCAGGTCTTCGGATCTATCGCCAAATGGGTGGTCGAGATAAGCGACCCGGCACGCATTCCGGAGATCATCAGCCGCGCCTATCATGTCGCGACCTCGGGCCGCCCGGGTCCCGTCGTGCTCGCGCTACCGGAAGATATGTTGACCGAGCGAGCCTCCCCGGCACTCGGCCGGCGCTACGCGCCCGGCGGAGCGGCGCCCCGTCCCGCCGATCTCGAACGCCTTTCCGAAAGTCTCGCGCGGGCGCGTGCGCCGCTCGTCATTCTGGGCGGTGGCGGATGGAATGCCGAAGCCTGCGAAAATGTCCGGCGTTTCTCCGAAAACTGGTCGCTGCCCGTCGCCGCGGCTTTTCGCGCGCAGGACTATTTCGACAACCGTCATCCCCATTATGTCGGCGACGTCGGCCTCGGCATCAATCCGAAGCTTGCGGCGCGGATCAAAAGCGCCGACTGGCTTCTGCTGCTCGGAACCCGCATGGACGAGGTGCCGTCGGGCAATTACACCTATCTCAAAATTCCCCGCCCCGACCAGTTTCTCGTCCATGTCCATCAGGACCCCGAGGAAATCGGCCGCGTCTACCAAGCCGATATCGGCATTGCGGCTTCCGTTCCGGCGACTGCCGAGGCGCTCGCCGCCCTCCCTATCTCGACCGGTGTCTGGCACGAAGGACTGCGCGAGGCGCGCCGCGAATATGAGGTGCATGTGACGCCGGGCGAGACGCCCGGCCCGCTCCAGCTCGGCGCGGTGATGACCTATCTGCGCGACACGCTGCCGGAAGATGCGATCATTACCAACGGCGCCGGCAACTACACCGTCTGGGTCCATCGCTTCTATCAATATCGTCGCTACCGGACCCAACTCGCGCCGGTTTCGGGGTCGATGGGATACGGCCTTCCCGCCGCGATCGGCGCCAAGATCCAGCATCCCGACCGCACGGTCGTCTGCTTCGCTGGCGATGGCTGCTTCCAGATGACGATGCAGGAGTTCGGGACTGCCATGCAGTTCGGTGCCGGCGTAATCGTCATCGTCGTGAACAATGGAATGTACGGGACGATCCGGATGCATCAGGAACGCCATTTCCCCGGACGCGTGTCAGCAACCGATATTCACAATCCCGATTTCGTTGCGTTGGCACGCGCCTATGGCGGGCATGCCGAACTGGTCACGGAAACCGGGCAATTCCCTGCAGCCTTCGAGCGCGCACGGGCCGCAGGCAAGGCGGCGCTGATCGAACTGCAGATCGATCCCGAAGCACTGACGCCCGCGATGACGCTGACGCAAATCCGGGAGGCCGCGCTCGCCGCCCGTTAAACTTGAGCTCCGGCATCGCCTGCAGCGGCTGTGCCGGAGCACCAGACAGCCGATCCTCGGCGACGACAGACCTAGTCCCCTTCGATTATGTTCCGAATGACACGCTGCAGCATCGCGATCAGCACCGTCTTCTCCTCCTCGCTCAGCCCCCCCAGCGCGGCGCGGTTTCCGCCGTCGAGTTCGGCGTAGAGCCGGCTCATCACCGCTTCGCCTCGCGAGGTGAGGCTGAACAGGCTTGCCCGGCCGTCATCAGGACTCGGCGCGCGCGCTACCAGTCCCGACTTCTCCATGCGCATCAGCATCGCGGCGACCGCCGGCTGCTCGACCGATGCCCGTTCGACAATCGCCTTCTGCGAAATCCCCGGCACCTCGGCGAGCGACAGCAAGACCGGTATCTGTCCGGACGAGATTCCCAGCGGCCGCAAGCGGCGGTCAATCCGACGCGCGAACAGCCGCGCCGCCCAGTTGACCAAATGCCCCACCGATTGCTCACGCTGGAACGTCACATCTTTCTCCCTCGACAGAGCCCGTCATCTGAATTATATCACATGCAATGTAAATAGGCGAACACCAGAGTCGCCGCGATAAAGCGAAGGAACCGCCCGCATCAGGCCGGCGGCGATCGCGGGGAAAGGATGAGGCATGCCGAGATTCGATCTTAACCTGCTCAACGCCCTCGATGTGCTACTCAACGAGCGCAACGTCACGCGCGCTGCCGAGCGGCTCCATGTCACACAGCCCACGATGAGCGGCATGCTCCAGCGCCTGCGTTACCAGTTCGAGGACCAGCTGCTCGTCCGCAACGGCCGCAACATGGAGCTCACGCCCTTCGCGCTGTCGCTGATCGAACCCGTCCGCGAAGCGCTGACCGGTGTTCAGTCGCTCGTACGCGCCCAGCCGGCCTTCGATCCCGCGACGAGCCGTCGGACCTTCACCGTCATGGCCTCGGACTATTGTACGCTGATCTTCATGCCGCGCGTCATGGCACGGATCGCACATATCGCACCCGGTGTCCGGCTCGCGGTCCAGCCGCTCAACGCGCCGGTCGAAAAAATGATGTCGGGCGAGATCGATCTTTGCATCAGCACCGACAACAAGAGCCTCCTCAGCAAGGAAGCGGGCACCGATATCCTCCTCAGCGCGCATCTCTTCTCGGATCGCTTCGTCGCCCTTGTCGCCGACGACCATCCGCTCACGGCCGAACCCGAGCTCGACGACTATCTCGGGTTTCCGCATGTTGGGGTCCAGATGGCTGGCAATCTCGATACGATCGAGGCGAATGCGCTGCGTCAATATGCGCCCGATTATCAGCCGGCCTTCACCGTGCCGGACTTTTCGATGATCCCGCGGATCGTCGCGCACTCGGACCTCGTCGGCGTTGTTCAGAACCGGCTCGCCCGCATGGCCCCCGAGGCCTATAATGTGCGCAGCGTCGTTCCGCCCTTCCCGATCCCGCGCATCAACGAGACCATGTTCTGGCATCCGCGCCACGCGGACGAAGCTTCGCATGCCTGGCTTCGCGACATTCTCGCCGAGGAAGCCGATTGCGTTGGTGCCGAAGACGAAATCGTCCGGCGCTGGCCGATGGCGGGAGCATATCGCGCGGCTACCGCCCCTGCCCTGCTCGCAAGCGTCGCCTGACCGAACGCGGTTCACAACCGGCACGATGCTCGCCGGTCAATTCTCCATGCTGCCGCAACGCGTCGACGGCAGCATCAGACTGAGCACCGCCGCGACGATACAGCAGAGGCAAAGCCCGGCCAGCGCGATGGTAGGATCGGCGAGTTGGTCGAACGCGATGCCCAAGGCCAGCGTTCCGGTCACCGCACCCACATAATAGGCGATGAGCTGGCGGTTATAGATCACCGAATAATCGCGCATGCCGAACAACCGCCGGACCAGATAGGCGAGGATGTCCGATTCAGCGCCAAGCGCAGCACCGATGAGCGCAGGCGTCAGGAGCACCGCGGCCGGGGGCAATTGCGCTCCGGCAACGATCAGCCAGCCCACGCCCAACGCACCGGTTCCGAAACAGAGCGCCGAAACGAGCCGCGCTTCCCAATGATCGAGCAAGAAACCGGATCCGATACGGCCGATCAGCGTGCCGACGCCGAGCGAGAGCGCCACCATCGGCAACCCGGCAGGATCGACGCCGCGATCGACGAAAAGCGGGAACATGTGGATCGCGGCGCCGAAAACGCCCGTCGACGCGAAGAAGAGAATGGCAATGAGGAGCCAGAAACGGCGATCGGCGATGGCTTCATCGGCGCGCATCCCCGCTGCGGGTGCGACTGTGGCCGAAGGCGCAAGCTGGACGGCGCGCCGTGCGAGCCAGAACAGGACCGTCGCAGCGATCAGTGTCAACGCGATCTGTGCCGACGCGAGCGCCATATAGGCGGTTCGCCAGCCGGCGGCGCTCGTGACGGTCGCGGCGAAGGCCGGCATGACCGCAATGCCGGCGCTCTGACCGACGATCGAAAATCCAAGTGCGCGTCCCAGGTCGCGGTCGAACCATGCGGGCAGAACGGAGAGATAGAGGCCGACCCCCGTGCCCGCACCCAGGATACCGACGAAAAAGCAGAGACCGATCGCGAGCGCTGCCGAACCAGTCTGGAGGCCGAGCATCACCATCGCGATCGCGAGGCCGAGGCCCGACCAGCCTGCGACCCGCGCCGCGCTGAAGCGCTTGATCAAACGGCCGAGCCAGAAGGAGGTCACCATCATGCCGGTCATCGATGCGAGATACATCAGCGACGGTATCAGCCGTCCCCAGCCGAACTCCTGCGTCAGAGGCAGAATGAAGGTCGTGGCGGTGGCGCCGTACGAACTCGGATATCCCGCCATCAGCCCGAGGAAGGCGGCGGCGATCGCTGCGAATTTTTCCCGGCCGTGACCAGCCATCCGCGAAAGCCCTCCGGTCTCCTGAAGCGCGCCGCTCATGCGCCGCCGCCCACACAGCGGACACGCTGCCGCCCGAGCCCTTCGATGCGCGCCTCCATCACGTCGCCGTCCTTCAGGAAGATACCGCGGCCGATGCCGTTGCCTGCCGGACTGCCGGTGCACAGCAGGTCGCCGGGGATCAGCCGCGCGAAGCGCGAGATATAGGCGATCTGCCGGGGGATGTCGAAGGTCATGTCGCTCGTGCGATCGTCCTGCATCAGCTCACCGTTGACGCTGAGCTGCATACCAAGGTCGTGCGGATCGGCAACGAATTCGGCCGGGACGAACAAGGGCCCGGTCGGCAGGAAACCAGGTCCACCCTTGGCGGCGATCCAGTCGGGGCTGATCGCGCCCGCATCGGTGCGGCGGACGCGATCGCGCGCGGTCAGGTCGTTACCGATCATATAGCCCGCGACGCAGTCGAGCGCATCCTCGCGCGCCGCGCGGAAACAGTCGCGGCCGATGACTGCAACCAGCTCGAGCTCCCAGTCGACCATTTGCGAATGATCGGGGAGCAGGAGGCTGTCGTCGGGACCGGCGATCGATGTCACCGGCTTCATGAAGACATAGGGTTCGGACTCGGCGAGCTGTTTCTCGACATAGGCTTCGCCATAGGTGCGCTTCTCGGCGCTGTTCATTCCCTGCGTCTCGGGAAGATCCATGACCATGACCATCTCGATCACATGCTTGCGGTAGTTGGCGCCGGTGCAAAAGAGCTGGCGCGCCTCGGGCACGGGTGCGTGCGCACGAAGCTGGTGGACAAGAAACGGTGCCTCGGGCTGCCGTGCGGCAAAGGCCGCTTGGAGCGCTGTGAAACTGGCGCCCCAGTTCTGGAGCAGATCGTAGAGGCTCGGATCCGCCGCGGCAGGCTGCGGAAGAAGATCGGCGACGCGGTAGACCTTCTCCCCGTCGACAAGGCCGAGAAAACGGGGGCCGTCGCCGACCGAAAAGCTGCCGAGCGCAAATTGATCCTGGCGTGCGGACATCGGGTTATTGATCCTTATCTGGGCGCGGCGCCGGAGCGCTGCGCAAATAGTCAGAGGAGGCCGAGCAAGGCGGCGGCATTGCCGCCCGCGATCGCGGCGCGGTCGGCATCCGAAAGATTGGCCGTTTCGAGAAAGTCAATCGGGTCATAGCCCCCGACCGGATAGTCGCCGCCAAGCACGACGCGATCCGCGCCGACGCGCTCGACAAGCAATTCGAGCGTTCGCGCGTCGTAGACGCAGCTGTCGTAATAGAAGTCGCGCAGATAGGCGCTCGGCATCTTGGTCAGATTCTTGGCGGTGAACGGCTTGTCGGTCACATTGCGGTCGAGCCGCCCCATATAGTGCGGCATATATCCGCCGCCGTGCGCCATCACGATCTTCACGCCCTTGCAACGCTCGAGGACGCCCTCATAGATCAGCGACGACATGACCTTGACCTCTTCGATCGACTGACCGATCGAATTCCACATCGCATAATTCTGGAACCAGCGATCGGCGACGCCTTCGGGATGAATGAAGACGATGCGATCCTGTTCGAGGACCGCATCCCAGAATTCGGCAAAGCGCGCCTCGCCGAGATAGGTGCCGCGATAATTGCTCGGCAGGTTGAGGATGCGCAGGCCCATCGCCGCAGTGCGCTCCATTTCGCGTAGCGCAAGCGACATGTCGCCAAGCGGGAGAACCGCGCTGCCGATAAAGCGGTCGGGGAAGCGATCCACCCACGACGCACACTCGTCGTTGACGAGCTTGCCGAGCCGGTCCTCTTCGTCGGGTGTAGCCCAGCTCCGGCTCTGGATGACGTCGCCCGACGACAATATGTTCGTGTCGACGCCCGTCGCCTCCATGTCGGCAATCTGCAGCTCGGGTTCGAACATCCGGCGGAAGACCGGCGTATCGGGCGAGAGAAGATTGGCACCGAAACAGGAGGAGACGCTGTGCGGATGCCCCGTCTCGAAGACCTCGGGATGGAGGAAATGGGCGTGGAAATCGAGGCACTTCGGGCAGAAATGCCGGTATTTGCTCGCAACGGCTTCGCTCATGACACGTCCCTCTCCTAGATTTTGAACCCGAGCGTGACGCCATAGGTGCGCGGCGGCTCGAGGAAGGTCGCTCCCGAGAAGGGTGCCGCATATCCCGACGAGGAGAGGCCCGTGGCGACCGCCTCATTCTCGATATTCTTGATCCAGACACCCGCCGACCAGCGATCGTCGGGCGCGACATAGGTCAGCGACGCATCGCTGCGGGTATAGGAGCCCTGCCGCACCATTCCGGAATGGTCGAAGGTCCCCCAATAACTCGACGAGATATAGGTCGCGATGCGGGCATCGATCCGCGCACCGCCCGACAGGTCGAAACGGCGGTCATAGGCAAGGCTGGCGGTCCAGTCGGGCGTATAGACCATCTGGAGCCCGCCGATGTTGCGCGCCGCGGGCGTCGCCTGGAAATCGCCGTAGCGTCCATGCGTATAGGCAACGTTCGCGGTCAGCGTATCCTTGTCGCTCGGCCGAAGAGTCAGCGTTCCCTGCAGACCATAGACGGTCGCGCGCGGCGCGTTGAACAGCGTCTGCTGGTTGAGCGCCGCGACGAACGACTGAATGATCAAATTCTTGTAGCGATAATGATATCCCTCGAGGTTGAGCGTCACGAGACCGTCGGCAAGCGTCGATTTGATGCCGCCGGTATAGGCGAGCAGCGTCTGCGGCCTGATCTCGCGGTTCACGCCGGCAGGCGGCGTGACGCCCTGCGCGACGACGGTGTTGACCGTGCCCGGCGCATAGCCCGTCTGGATATTGCCGTAGAGCAGGACGCGGGGCGCGATATCGGCCTCGAAGCCGCCCTTGACATCGAGATGGCGCCAGCTTTCGTCGAAGCTCACCACGGGGAACACGCAGGGACCGAAACAACGGATGTTGGTGCCGTCGAGCTTGAGGCTGTCACGCGTGTAGCGGGCGCCCGCGACCAACCGCAGCGCGTCGGTGACATGGAAGGTTCCCTGCGCGAACCCCGAAATGCTGCGCTGCCGGATCGGGTCGAGGATCGAGCCGAGACGATTGGGCCCCAATTGCGAGTTGAACCGCGATTTCGCGTAAAACCATTCGACCCCCGCGATCCAGTCGAAGACATCGCTATCGCCCGAGAGCTGGAGGCTCTGCGTATATTGGCTCTGCGCATTGTCGAGAACCTGATCATTGCCGATCAGCTTGCGCAGCGCCTTCTCGCTCTGGCGGAGGTAGGAGCCCTTATAGGCCAGTTCGGCGCCGCCGAGATCGACGGTCAGCGCATAGCCCGCCATCGAATATTGATAGTCGAGGCGTGATCCTGTCGTGTTGTCGCGGCCGGTGACGGGGTCGTTGGCTGGGACGAACCAGGCGCTGCGGCTGCGGTCGAGCGGCTGATAGGCAGCGGCAGTGGGTTTGCCCGTCTGCTTGAAATGGGTTCCCCAGAGATAGAAGGAGACGGCGTCGCTGGGCTCGTACAGCGCAGAAAGACGGACCGAGAAACTGTCGTCACCCTGCAGGCCATAGGATTGATAACCATCGCGATTGGTCAGCGACACCGCGCCGCGCACCGCGAGATTGTCGGTCAGCGCGATATTGGCGACGCCCTCGACATGGATGTTGTCGTAATTGCCATAGTCGAAACGGCCCGATGCGGTATTTTCGAACACCGGCTTGCGGGTGTTGATGAGGACGGCGCCGCCGCCGGCGCTGCGCCCGTAGAGCACGCCCTGCGGCCCCGGTAACACCTGAACGCTCTCGATATCGTAGAAACCGCCGGTCGTCGCGAAGCGCGGGACATAGCCGCCGTTGAGATTGACCGCCGTCGTTTCGGGCACCCAATAGAAGTCGAGCGCCGACCCGACGCCGCGGATGAAGATGCGCGTCGAGGTGTTCGCCGCGCTGAAGCGCGCCGACGGCACGAGCGCCTGCAGGCCGCGTACATCGACAATCTGCTGACGCGCGAGCAGCTCGCCCCCGACGACTGTCACCGCGGCAGGCGTCCGCTGGAGATCGGTGCGTCCGCGCAGCGCGGTCACGACGATATCCTCGCCCGATGTCTCGCCTTCGCCGGCCGCCTCGGCCGCGCTTGCCGCTGCAGCATCGGCGGTATCCGCAGACACCTCCCCAGGCGCCTGCGGATTCGTATCGGCCGTCTGGGCGTTGGCCTGGCCCGCCATCCCGAAGCACGCCAGCGCGCTTGCCGAACTCAAAAGAAAAAGACGCATGAAACCCTCCGTGATCTGCTTTCCATCGAAAGTGGCGACAAGGCGGCGGCGGCGACAATCGTAATTGCCTATTTCAACCATCGCCATGCACCATGTCTCGCCTATCCGGCGGATTTCCGGCGTTTCGGGCTCATATCGCGGCTACCGATGAACAGTATCGGCATATCCGATTTCACGCCCTTCGCACCCGAAGCTAGCCCCGTTTCACAGCGCGCGCGCTTCCATAAAAGCGCGCCGATCATCATCGAGGGAGACAGGAAAATGGCCATCGTGAAGGCCTCGGAACTCGCCTATTGCCGCGTCCAGGTCCCCGACCTCGACCTTGCCGAGCAGTTCCTGCTCGATTTCGGCCTTGTCGCCGCCGAACGCGAGCCCCAGCGCCGCTTCTATCGCGGCACCGACCCGTCGCCCTATTGCTATATTCTCGAGGAAGGCCCTGCCCATTTCCTCGGCTTCGCCTTTCACGCCAAATCGCGCGCCGACCTCGAAGCCTTTTCGGCCGCGACGGGCAGCCCGGTCGAGGCGATCGACGCCCCCGGCGGCGGATCGCGGGTTCGGGTGCAGGAACCCAACGGCTATGACGTCGATCTCGTTTTCGGCATCGCTCCGGCGCCCGCCATCGCGGTCGAACGCCAGCCGAACAATAGCGCGGCGCAGCCGCTATTGCGCAAAGGCGAACTCTACCGCTTGCGCCGCGGTGCGCCGACGCCGGTGCGGCGTCTCGCGCACGTCGTTCTCGGCTCGCCGAAAGTGCGCGAGACGATCGACTGGTTCCACGAGACGCTTGGCACCATCTCGTCGGACGAAGTCACCGCGGGGCCGCAGAAACAGCTCATCGGCGCCTTCATCCGCGTCGACGACGGCGACGATTATGTCGATCATCATGCGGTCTTCATCATCGCCAACGGCAGCAGCGGCCTCCAGCATATATCCTTCGAGGCACAGGATATCGATGCTGTCCTCGCCGACCACCACTATCTCGCATCGCTCGGCCGCTACGAACATATGTGGGGTGTCGGACGCCATCTCCTGGGCAGCCAGGTTTTCGACTATTGGGCCGACCCGTTCGGCTATTCGCACGAGCATTGGGCCGATTCCGACCGTCTCAACGCGGCCGCGGAGACCAATCATTGGGATGCCCGCGAGGGCATGATCACCCAATGGGGCGACGAACCGCCCGAACGCTTCCGCAATTGCGTGCGGCCGTAAGCTGTGGAGATGCGGCTTTTCTACGCCCCGCCGGCCTGCTCGCTCGCCGCGATGATCGCGCTCGAGGCCACGGGCCGCGACTATGAGCCCGTCGAGGTCGATCTCGCGGGCGACCGCGCCGCGCTGCGCGCGAAAAACCCCAGCGGCAAGGTGCCGACGCTTTCGGCGGGCGATCTCATATTGCCGGATACGACGGCGATCATCTTCTGGCTGTCGCGCCGCCATCCGACCGCGAGCCTGTTGCCCGTGCGCGAGGACCACCTCGCTTCCGCGCTCTCCGCGATGGCCTGGTTCGGCTCGGTTTCTCATATCGTCCGGCGCCAGTTCGCTCGTCCGATGCTGTTCACCGACGATCCCGCCGCACAGGCCGCGCTGAAGGAAAGCGCCGAGCCGCGCTATTGGCAAGAGCTCGAGCGCATCGACATGTGGCTCGCCGGACGCGGCGACGCCGTGCCGCTGCCGCTCGGCGTCGGCGCCTATGCCCTGCTCTTCTATCATTGGGCAATGCGCGACATGATGCCGGTCGATCGATTGCCGGCTTTCACTGCGCTCGCGAAGAACCTCGGTGGGCGTGACGATGTGCGGCGCGCGCTCGTTCGCCATCAGAGCCCGCTGCTCGAGATTGGGGAATGAACGCGCTCGCCGTCGACTCCGACACTCCGGTCGGCCTCATCGGTCTCGGTCATATCGGCTGCGCCCTGACGACACGGCTTCTTGCAGCGGGGCAAAGCGTCATGGGATTTCGCCGCGGTGATACATCCGGCTTCGTCGCGCTCGGCGGTGTCGCCGCTCCCACCATCGAGGCGTTGGTCGACCGCTGCCCGACGATCCTCCTCGCGCTCCCGGACGGCGCGACGAGCCTCGCGGTTGTGCAGGACATCATCGGCCATGCCAAAACCCCGGTGACGATCGTCGACCTGACATCGATGGCCGCCCGGCAGACCCAGGCCGCTTTCGCAAGCGCATCCGCTGCAGGACATGCCTATGTCGAAGCCCCGATCAGCGGCAGCGCCGATGCGGTGCGCGAACATAAGGCCACGCTGGTCGTGGGCGGTGACACGGGAGCGCTCAACACGCTTCGCCCCTTGCTCGAAATCATCGCGGCGCGGATCGTGCCGACCGGAGCGCCGGGAAGCGCCAGCATCGTGAAATCGGCAGCGTTGATGCTGATCGGAATCCACACGCACGCCGTGGCCGAGGCGCTCGCTTTCGTCGAGAGCCAGGGCGTATCCCCCGACCGGATGCTCGAAGCACTTGCGGACGGGCCCGCCGGGTCAGGCGCCCTCGCACACCGCGGACAGCTCATGGCATCGCGGCAATATGCCCCGACGATCGGTCGGCTCGATGGCCTCGTTCATCTCCTCACGGCGATCCGGGTCTCGGCCGTGACCCCGGTCGATTTGCTCGACACCGCGCTCGCCGCTTTTTCGCGTGCTGGCGAGGAAGGGTTTGGCGGAGCCGATCCTGCCGCCGTCTACGAACTCATGCGCCCGCGATGAGCGGATAGGCGCGCCCGATGATTGGCATCGAACATGGCAATTATGCAAGCCGCCTCGACGCTGCGATCCTGCCTTAAACCCAATTTTGACCGGAGATTCTCATGGCCATTCTCGGCATCGAGACGTTGACCTACAGTGTCGAGGACGTTTCAGTATCCACCCGCTTTTTCACCGACTTCGGTCTCCCCTGCCTCGCATCGTCCGAGGACGGCTCGTTTTTCCAGCTTCCCGAAGGGTCAAATGTCGTCATCCGGCCGCGCGGACACGCGTCGCTTCCGGCGAATTCGCGGATCAACGGCGACGGCGTCCATGAGGTCATCTGGGGCGTCGACACGCAGGAGGCGCTCGACCGTCTCGCCGAAGACCTCGCGCGCGACCGTAGCATAACAACCGACGCCGACGGCACCGTCCGCTTCGTTGCCGACTTCGGCGTGCCGATGGGCCTGCGGCTGTTCGCCAAGCGCGCGGTCGTCTCGGCGCCCGACCCGATCAACGCGCCCGGGCATGTGCGGCGCCTCAACCAGCATCGCAAATGGCGGCTTCGCGCCCGGCCCAAGGTGATCGCGCATGTGGTCTTCTCGGTGCCCGACTATGAGGACGGCCATTGCTTCATGCGCGAGCGCCTCAACTTCAGAACTCTCGGACTCGCAGCCGGGCTTCGGCAAATATCTGCGCGCCGACGGATCGAACAGCCACCACAGCCTGCTGCTCCTCAATGCGCACGCTCCGATCCCCGAGATGGACGGCACGCTCCGCTTCCACCATGCCAATTTCGGGGTCGAGGATATCGACGAGATCATGATCGGCGCGAACCATATGGTCCGCCGCGGCTGGGAAAAGTCGCACTTCGGCCTCGGTCGCCACCGCATCGATTCCGCGCTCTTCTACTATATTCCCTGCCCTGCGGGCGGCGAAGCCGAATATGGCGCCGACAGCGACTATGTCGACGACAGCTGGGTCCCCCGCAACTGGGACTCGCCGCTCTTCGGCTATTCGCATTTCGTCCACGACCTTCCGCCCTTCCTCACCGACGAGCCCGAGTGGAAGTTCAACTATATCACCGAGGGTCTCGACGTCCGCGACGGCGAGGCGAAGGCATGAGCGCCGTCTCCAAAGTCCTTGTCGTCGGCGGCGGGATCGGCGGGCTCTGCGCCGCGGTCGCGCTGCGCCAGCAGGGTATCGAGGTCGATCTGATCGAGAAGAACCCGGCCTGGACCGTCTATGGCGTCGGCATCATCCAGCCCAACAACACGTTGCGGGCGCTCGACCGGATCGGGCTCGCACAGGCGTGCGCCGAACAGGGCGCCGGCTATCCGGGTTGGCGCATCTGCGACGCCTCGGGCGCGCTCCTGTTCGAGGCGCCGGCGACCTCGGATGCCGCGCCGGCCTATCCGCCGATCAATGGCATCACCCGGCCTCGCCTCCATCAGATCCTCGTCGATGCGGCGACCGCCCACGGCGCGCGCATCCGGCTGGGCACGACCGCCGAGACGCTCGACGACCAGGGCGAGCGGGTCGAGGTCGCCTTCAGCGACGGCGAGCGAGCGCACTATGATTTCGTGATCGGATGCGACGGCCTCTATTCGGATATCCGCAACCGTTTGTTCGGCGACGCGCTTCGCCCGCAATTCACCGGCCAGGGCGTGTGGCGCTACAACCTGCCCCGCCCCGCCGACGCCGAATGGGGCGCGCTATTCTTCGGACCCGACAGCAAGGCGGGGATCGTGCCGATGTCGGCCGACGCCATGTATCTGCTGCTGGTCACTCACGAGCCGGGCAACCCGATGATGGCGCAGGACGGCCTCGCCGAAGCGATGCGCACGCGCATGCAGGGCTATTCGGGCATTGTGGCAGACTATCGCGACCAGATCGTCGACGACGCCGGCGTGGTCTACCGCCCCATGGAAAATCTCATGTTGCCGGCTCCCTGGCATCGTGGGCGGACGGTCGTCATCGGCGATGCGGCGCATGCAACGACGCCGCATCTCGCGCAGGGCGCGGCGATGGCGATCGAAGACGCGGTCCTGCTCGGCGAACTGCTCGGGCAGGACCGCGCGCTCGACGACCTGCTCGGCGAGTTCATGGAGCGGCGCTTTGCGCGCGCAAAATATGTTGTCGATGCGTCGAGCCAGATCGCGGCTTGGGAGCTCGAGGAATGGAACGGCGCCCACAACCCCGACGCACGCCCAGGCGAGCTTCTTCACGAAGCGACCATCGCGATGATGCAACCCTATTGATCGGCAGGAAGTCGTATGAAGAATAAAGTCATCATCAGCTGCGCCGTTACCGGCTCCGCGCACACGCCTACCATGTCGGACGCGCTTCCGGTCACGCCGGAGGAGATCGCCGAACAGTCGATCGCGGCGGCCGAAGCCGGCGCTGCGATCCTGCATCTCCATGCGCGCGTTCCCGAGGACGGCCGCCCGACCGGCGATCCTGAGGTCTATGCCCGCTTCCTGCCAGTCATCCGGCAGGCGACCGACGCGGTGATCAACATCACGACGGGCGGCGCGGCGACGATGAGCGTCGTCGACCGGCTCGCCGCGGCGAAGAAGTTCCGCCCCGAAATGTGCTCGCTCAATATGGGGTCGCTCAACTTCGCCTTCTTCCCGGCGGCGAAGCGCATCAACGAGTGGAAATATGACTGGGAGAAGGATTATGTCGTCAACTCCGACGACTATATCTTCCGCAACACCTTCCGCGACATCGCGACGATCCTCGATACGCTCGAAGATGCCGGAACCCGCTTCGAGCATGAATGCTATGATGTCGGGCACCTCTACAATCTGGCGCATTTCCTCGACCGCGGGCTCGTGAAGCCGGGCTTCTTCGTCCAGATGATCTTCGGCGTTCTCGGCGGGATCGGCGCCGATCTCGACAATCTGATGTTCATGAAGCAGACCGCTGACCGCCTGTTCGGTGCCGGCACCTTCCAATGGTCGGTTCTCGCGGCGGGGCGCCACCAGATGCCCTTCCTCACGCAGGCGGCGCTGCTCGGCGGCCATGTCCGCGTCGGGCTCGAAGACAGCCTGTTCATCGAACGCGGCAAGCTCGCCGCGTCGAACGCCCAGCAGGTCGAGAAGATCGTTCGCATCCTCGCGGAAATGGGCCTCGAACCGGCGACGCCGGCCGAGGCGCGCGAGATCCTGTCGCTCAAGGGCGGCGATCGAGTGGAGTTCTGATCATGGCAAGGCGCATCGTCGACCTGTCGATTTTCCTCGAAAACGACGTCATCTCCGACCCGCCGGTGTTCCGGCCCAAGATCGACTATATCGACCACAAGATGTCGGTGCCTGAGCTTGCCGGCTTCTTCCCCGGGCTCAAGCCCGAGGATCTGCCCGATGGCGAGGCATGGGCGATCGAGCGGATCGAGCTCATCACCCACAATGGGACGCATCTCGACGCGCCCTATCATTTCGCTACGACGATGAACAAGGGCGAGCGGGCGATCACGATCGACGAAGTCGATCTCGACTGGTGCTTCCAGCCCGGCGTGAAGCTCGATTTCACACGCTTCGAGGACGGCTATGTCGTGACCGCCAAGGACGTCGAAGCCGAGCTCGCCCGCATCGGCCACACGCTCTCGCCGCTCGAAATCGTCGTCGTCAACACGAGCGCCGGCAAGCGCTACGGCAATGACGACTATGTCACCGCGGGATGCGGCATGGGCTATGAAGCGACCATGTATCTGCTCGAGCGCGGCGTCCGACTGACGGGCACCGACGGCTGGAGCTGGGATGCGCCCTTCGTCTACACGAAGGAGAAATATCTCGAGACCGGCAATGCCGGGCTGATCTGGGAAGGCCATAAGGCCGGGCGTGACATTGGTTATTGCCACCTCGAAAAGCTCCACAATCTCGAGGTGCTGCCGCCGACCGGCTTCACCATCGCCTGCTTCCCCATGAAAATCCGCGCAGCCTCCGCAGGCTGGACCCGCGCCGTCGCCATCTTCGAGGACTGATATGTACGAACCTTTTCCCGGGAATTATGTCTGGAACCTGTCGGTCAATCTCGCCCTATGCATGGGCGGATCGATCGGCGAGATCGACGCCGCGAACGAACCGGTCCGCGAGGCCGCCAAGCAGGGCGCAGACGAAGGAACCGCCGCCTTTTTCGAGTCCTGGACGAAGCTCGCCGATCGCCTCGTCGATCAGGCAGAGGCCGATGTCGAAGCGGGCCACAAGCTGAGCGCGAGCGACAAATTCCGCCGTGCCTGCATCTATTATATGACCGCCGAACGCATGCAGCGCCATGGCTTCGCGCCGCGCGAGCAGGCCTATGCCATGATGCTCGCGGCGATGCAGCGGTCGGCCGATCTCGGCGGCCGCAACGTCGAGCGCGTCGAGATTCCCTATGAAGGCAGCAGCTATCCGGGCCTTTTCGTGCGCGCAACCCGCGCCGATGGCGGGCCGGCACCGTGCATGATCCACACCAACGGTCTCGATAGCGTCAAGGAGATGATCTACTGGTCGGGTATCGGCGATCAGCTCGCCGCGCGCGGCATCTCGACGCTCATGATCGATCATCCGGGGGTCGGCGAAGCGCTTCGGCTGCGCGGCCTGCACGGTCGCCACGACAGCGAAGCCTGGATCTCTCCCGCTGTCGACATGCTCCAAGCGCGGAGCGACGTCGATGCCGATGCCATCGGCATCATGGGCTGGTCGCTCGGCGGCTATTATGCACCGCGTGCCGCCGCCTTCGAGAAACGGCTCAAGCTGTGCGTCTCGTGGGGCGCCAACCATTTCTGGGGCGAGCTTCAGAAGCGGCGCTTGCAGCGTGAAGGCGAAAACCCCGTCCCGCATTATTGGGAGCATGTCATGTGGGTGTTCGGCAAGCCTGACATGGAAAGCTTTATGGAATGGGCACCGCGAATGACGCTCGACGGCGTCGTCGAGCGGATCGACGTCCCCTATCTTATCACCCATGGCGGAAATGATCGCCAGATCCCGCTCGAGGCGGCGCATCGCTCGCACGCGCAGGCGACGGCCAGCCCGAAATGCGAACTCAAGATTTTCGACGCCGAGCTTGGTGGTGTCGAGCATGTCAGCGCCGACAACATGCATCCCGCGCAGGAGTTCATCAGCGATTGGGTCGCGGACAATCTCGGCTAGCGCAGAGAGGCGTCCGCTCCTTGTCCCTGCGCCCCCTGGACAAAAGGAGCGAGTCCGGACGTGACGGATAGTGCGCCCCTCGCGCGGGCCGACGATCCCGCGATCGCGCGCCGGCGCGGCTTCGTGATCGCCGCTACCGAGGCATTTTTCGCCCGCGGCTATGGCGGGACGACGATGTCTTCGATCGCAAGCGACGTCGGTGGTTCGAAGTCGACATTGTGGAGCTACTTCCCGTCGAAAGAGGAGCTGTTCGCCGCGGTCGTCGATGACATCGTCGAGCGCTACGGCGAGGCACTTTCGGTTGCACTGCCACCAGACGAGCCTGTCGAACTCGTGCTGAGGCGCTACGCGCATGCACTCCTCTCGACGATCTATTCCGAGCCGATCCTGAAGCTCCAACGCCTCGTTGTCGGCGAAGCGACGCGTTTTCCTCACCTTGCCAGCCTCTTTTACGAACGCGGTCCACGCCGCGGCAAGCAGCGGCTCGAAGCCTATTTTGCTGCGCTTATCGCACGCGGCAAACTACGCGCGGGAGATGCAGCAATCGCTGTCGACCAGTTCGCGGGTCTCTGCCAAACTGGCGAGTATCAGCGCGCGCTCCTTGATCTCGGTCAAGCGCGCGACGCCCGGATAACCGAACGAGAAACGAACCTCGCGGTTACAGCCTTTCTCCGCATCTGGAGTGCATGATCGCGCGGGAGATGGGCGCGTCCAATCAACCGCCACATCGAAATGCTCGCGCCGGCAAGCCGATTGACCTCCCCTTCCCGCTCGCTCAGGTTATTCGCCGAGGACAAGGGAATGACTGATTCACCAATATTGCCGGGACGCAGTTGCGGGACCTGCACACTTTGCTGCAAGGTTCTGAAGATTGACGCGCTAGCCAAACCTCAAGGGCAATGGTGTCCACAATGCGACATCGGCAAAGGCTGTAAAATCTACGATAGCCGGCCGAAAGAATGTGCAACATTCTACTGCGGTTACCTGACATGGCCGGAAGTCGATGAACGTTGGTTCCCAGCCTCCAGCAAGATGGTCATCGTCTCCGAGCTCGAGGGAAAACGGATCGCAATCCATCTTGATCCCGGTCGCCCGACCGCATGGCGCGATGCGCCATTCTATGACCAGATCAAAAGCTGGTCCTATGCGGCCGCACAAGACATGACGCAGGTCGTCGCGTGTGTCGGCAATCGAGCGACGGTGGTTCTACCCGATGAGGATGTAGATCTTGGCGCTATTGCTGACGATGAGCGCATCATGACCGCCGAGGTTCTCGAAAATGGTCGCCGCAAGTTGAGAGCGCTAAAGATGAAAGCGGACGATCCCCGGATTGCACGGATGAAGCCCGGCATCGCATATCGTCGGTAAAATACACACGCACAAATCATGTCGAACCGCACGAACGGCCGAATGTTCTAGTCGCGGTCGATCAGTTCAGGGCCCTGCATAGCCAGCGCATATCAGCGGGCACTTATCGCCCTCGACGGCGCGCATGACGCCCAAAGCGCCGCACGTCGGCACCCAATTCGCAACGGGCGAGCAAGGCGCACCTATTCGGTAAGGGCACTGCGAAGTCTTTGCACCTGTTCGTTGAAGGCGACCATTTCGGGCACCGACAGCTTCGAGTTGGCAAGCAACGCATCGGTGAGGCAGCCGGCGCCTTCGTAGAGTGCCCTGCCCTTGACGGTAAGGTGGACATGCACCTGGCGCTCGTCGGCGGAGTTGCGCTTGCGCGTAACGAGTTCGGCGGCTTCGAGCCGTTTGACCAGCGGCGTGATCGTGCTCGGTTCGAGTGCCAGCCGTTCGGCAATAGCGCCGATCGTCATCCCATCCTTCTCGGCAAGGCTGCTCAGCACCAGGTACTGCGTATAGGTCACGCCCATCGAATCGAGCATCGGCTTATAGAGCCGGTTGATCGCGATCGTCGTCGAATAGAGCGAAAAACAGAGCTGCGCATCGAGCGGCAGCGGTTTTCCATCGGGTCCGGACATAAAATGATTCCTCTTGGATCAATATCTTATGGCAAATTCATTTGTCGCGATAAATTTTATCTTTGACATAGATGGATGTCCAGCCTTAAACGTCATTTATCGCGATAATGATTATCGCGAAATGATCCAAGGAGAAGTGCCATGACCCAGTCCAAGAAAATCCTCGCCGCCGCTGCCGCCGCCCTGTCGCTCGGCACCACCCCCGTTCTCGCCAAGAATAATGCCGAACCCGTGAAGTCGGTCGTTCTCGTCCATGGCGGCTTCGTCGACGGTTCGGGCTGGGCCGACGTCTACAAGCTGCTCTCGAAGGACGGCTACAAGGTGACGATCGTCCAGAACCCGACCAACTCGCTTGAAGACGATGTCGCGGTAACGAAGCGCGCGATCGCCGCCGCCGAAGGCAAGGTGATCCTCGTCGGCCATAGCTATGGCGGCGTGGTCGTCTCCGAAGCCGGCACCGATCCCAAGGTCGCGGGCGTCGTCTACATCGCCGCCTTCGCACCCGACAAAGGTGAATCGGTAGGCTCGCTGATCGCCAACCCCGCCCCCGGTGCGCCGGTCCCGCCGATCCTGCCCCCGGTCGACGGCTATCTCTTCCTCGACAAGGCGAAGTTCGCAGCGTCCTTCGCGGCCGACGTGAAGCCCGAAGTCGCCGATTTCATGGCCGCCTCGCAAGTGCCGTGGGGCGTCAATGCGCTCGCCGGCGCCGTGACCGCCCCCGCGTGGCGCGCCAAGAAGAGCTGGTACCTCGTCGCCAGCGACGACAAGATGATCCCGCCGCCCGCGCAGCGCATTATGGCCGCCCGCGCCGGGTCGACCGTCGAGGAAGTCGCCGCCAGCCACTCGGTCTATGTCTCGCAGCCGCGGGCAGTCGCGAGCATCATCGAAGACGCCGCGAAGGGCGCCGAATAAGTCTGTCTCTTAAGGCCACGAAAAGGAGCCGGGTTCCCGAAAGGGAATCCGGCGCTTTCGTTGTCGTGCGCAAGGTCGGAACGACGCAGAATGAGGCCGCCCAAATCGTGTTGAACCGCGCGCGCAGCCGGCTGCTCTATCCGCTATGCTTGGCAATATATTCTTCAAAGGTCGAGAAAGCCTTGATTCCCCGGGCCTTGCTGAGCTTGGCGATCCTTGTTCGCGCAATTCGGCCCTGCAGATAATCGCAAAGCTCTCTGAATCGCGTACGCGACAGCAGCTGCCAGCGGCTTCCGAAATTATGCTCTATATTCTTCCTGATGGCGGCATGGCTGAATGCGCGTGATCGTGCGGGCTCGTTCTTGGCGTAGTCATTGTAGCGGCCGACGAGATACTCGACGTAGCGAGCGGCATCGCCGTCCGCGCCGATCGTGTCGGGCGGCGGCGTAACCGCAGTGACCTTTCGGGTTGACCGGAAGTTTATGACGTTGGCCTGGATCGCATTCGGACTGTTGATCGCGACATTTGAATTCTCCGCAGTCAGAGAAAAGGCAGAGGAGGCTTCAAGCACGATCTTTGCGAAAATCTTGTCGGTTGGCTGCACCGGGCGCCCAAATTTTTCCTCGGCGAGAGCCTTCATTTCCTGAAGTACTTCGGCCGTGTACGCGGTGGGCTGCGCATCGACGATCTTGTGATGATTGCGGCACAAGACGATCAGATTCTCATATGCGTTGCGCTCTTTCGCGCTTTGGGCAGCAAGATAACGAGGTCCGAGAGGCTTCCTCGCCCGGATATGACACATCTCGCCAATGATGGTGCCGTCACGTCGAACGAGTGGCTGATCGCATTCCGGGAAGGCGCAATGATTGCCTGCGTTTGCAAAGAGACGAATTGCGGTAGCTTGCGAGATGGAGCCCATTTCGTCGGGCTAGCACAACATAGATGCGCCCGAGAACGAGATACTGTGCGCAGCGGGGTCTTCTCGAATTCAAGCGGCGGATTGCGTCGGACGCGGCACACCGACCCGGTCGTGCAGAAGCTCCGCCCAATCGCACAGCGCTTTCCGGCGCGGCCCGAAAAGCTCGGACTTGTTGTAGACCCTCATGATCTTCGATCGCGTGGCGGTGGCGACGTGGTTGAGAATGCGGTCCGCCACGTGCGGCGGAACCCCTAAAATCTCGCAAGCATGGGTGTTGAACGTGGTCCGAAGGTCGTGGACGGTCCAATGCGGCATCGGTTCGACCGTCTCCGGGTCTCTCCCCTCCTCTGCGGCCATCGCAAGACGCTTCTCCTGTATCCGGCGGTCCAGTCGCCGCTTGGCCTTGGTGAAGCCAGAGACGGACGTCTCCTCGGTCGTGGTGAAAAGCAGCTTCGAAGCCTTCGGCCGATCCTCATGCTCCAGTGCCTCGATGATGATTGCGCGTGCAAGCGACGACAGCGGCACACGCAGCGCGTTCGCCTTCTTCGTTCGTCCCGCGGGTAAAATCCACACGCCCTGGTCGGGCGTATCATCATCGCCCAGCGCCAGGTCCGCGATCGGCATGCCCGCGACCTCCTCACGGCGCATCGGCAAGACGATCAACAGCCGGTAGAGCTGCTGAAACGGATAACCGAGTTCGCCCGTCGCGGTCCAAATCTCCCGCAGCTCCTCAAGCGTGTGGAAGCGGTCGCGCTCATTCTCGCGCGCAGGTTTGCGGATCTTCTCGGCCGGGTTCGCATCGAGCACGCCTTCACCGACACACCAGTTGAAGAAGGCCGACGCATAGGCGAGCTTGCGATTGGCCGAGATCGGCGCCGAACGTGCATGCTTCTTCACAAGGTCGCCGATTTCCTCCTTCAAGATCGTGCGCGGCTTGCGGTTGCCCAGCGTGGTGAGCAGCCCCTTCTTGCCGTCGAGCGCCCGACGGGTCGCGGCGCCCCGTCGATGCTGCGAAAGCACGAGCGTTTCATAGTCGTCGAGGACAGCTGTGAGGGTTGTGCGGTTACGCGCCTCCAGCGCCGCGGCACGGACGGCCGCGCGCTTCTCTTCGTTCGGATCGTTGCCCTTGCCGATCTCGAGGCGTTTTTCGCGCGCAGCGTTGCGCGCGTCCGAAATCCCCATGCCCGGCCAGGGGCCGAGCTTGATCCGGCTGCGCTGACCGTTCTTGAGCCGGACGAGCAGCGACCACCCTGCCGAGCGTTCGCCGGCGCGAAAGCGCAGGCCGGGCTCGCGATCATCGAGCAATTCGAGCTGCCCGTTTCCGCCGTTTCTGGCCTGTGAAATCAGGGCCTCGATTGCCCTTTTGGTCAGGGTTTCCGCCATTTTTCCTTCTCCGGGACCGCCGCTATAGGTTCCGTATAGGTTCCACCAGGCGGCCGATCAGCCGGAAAGCATGATAGACGAATTTGGACGCAAAGAGAATAGGCCCGTTGACTTTATCTAGGATAGTCAGTATCTTATTTGCATGTCGCTGGACATTGGCGGACGATCTTGGACGTCCGGAGAGTCAGCAAAAATCGCCTCAAAACGACTCTTAATCAGCGGGTCCTAGGTTCGAGCCCTAGTGCGTCCACCATTTTTCAACATGTTAGCAGAATATTCTCGGCAATTTTGATTGCGCGGCCTTGCCACGTAATCGCCACGTAATCGCTTTCGCCGACGTTCCGTACACCTGCGCGGCTCTGCCACCTTATGGCCTTTGCGGCATTTAGCGCTCCACGGCACTCGGCAAGGCAATAACCACCAGTTTCATAGGGTGGAAGCCATACCTTTATTGATCGTCAGCCAATTGCGCCCGATCCAACGCCGGCCCGAGCGGCCACGCACCTGTTCACGAACCTGTCGGGTGGCCCCTCTCGACCTCTCTTAGGATGGCTGCCCTGGCCGCAGCCGGCTGCGCCTTCGCGGTTGGACTGCAACCCTGCGCTTTTGCGCCATTTCCCGCCGCCGGCCGTGCCGGCTTTGCATCGCGAAACAAAATGCCGGCGCTTCGGGTCCTTCGCTGCCGCTGCGGTGCGTCTCGCATGCGGTCACCGCGCCTCCGTCCCTCCCGGCGCCATCGAGGTCGCGAAGGGCGCGGCCTCCCGCAAAGGAGAATGAACATGGCTATCATCGGTACACTCACCAAGACCCAGGCTGGCTTTGCCGGCACCATCAAGACGCTGACACTCGATATCGGCGTCACCCTCCGTCCGGCAGAGAAGGAAACCGACCAGGCGCCCGACTACCGCTTCTACGCCGGCGATGCTGATGTCGGCGCGGCTTGGCAGAAGGTCTCCGCCGCAGGATCGGAGTATCTATCGTGCAAATTTGACGATCCAAGCTTCCCCGCTCCGGTCTACGCCTCGCTGGTCCTGCGCGAGGATGGCAAGCCCTGCGACCTCATCTGGTCACGATAAGCCGAGGGGCGCCCCGCAAACCCGGGGCGCCCACTTCGCGTGGAGCATAGGAAGCGAGATGGAGCGCTGCTCTCCGTCCTGAGCCAAATGCCCTGACCATAGAGACTTGCTTCACCCCACGGGATAGATCATCATGCAGACAGCCCCGACGGGTCAGGTCATGCTGACGTTTTGAGCCGCGTTCTCATGGCCGCCCTCCTGCGGACGGCGGCATGTCCTCCGATGGACAAGGACATAGCCGCTGGTCTGTTGGCCGACGTTATAGCCCGGTTGATTCACGACCATGGGCGCCCCATGCACGCATGGCGCAAGATCGTCGGGCCAATCTTCAAGCCAACGGCTCATCCAGCCGGCCGACAATCTCGATAAGATCGCCACGGCCGCACAGGGCTGGCAAAATTCGCCTGACCGAACGCCTCGGCATGGATGTTTGCAAAGATGCTGCCCAGCATAAAGATGCGAACAGATGCCTACCAACCTTCCAAGGTGAGATTCCACCAATCCCCTCGTGGCCGCAGCGTCCTCTCGTGAGGTCCATTCCGTAAAGAGCGTTACTCCGGCGCCTCCTTCCGACCGTGCTCTAGGGCTTCGCCCCCAAGCCCCTCCGGGTCTTGGCCTGCGGTTACGATCACTGGCGCGACGCCCCGTCCTGTGGACCGGGCTTATCCATGGTCGCCGCGGCGCTTGCCGCGACGGCGTGATGATGAGGCCTCTCCCGAAACGCGGGAGCGGGCGTCGCTCCCGGATAGTCCCGCCGCGGCCTGCGGCAACCCCGGCGCTACCCTTGGGGTGCTCCATGTGCATTGCGCCCCTGCAGGTGCCTCCGGCCGCTCCAGCGGGCCTTCCCGTCCGCTCATCGCCGCCCACCCTCGCTTTCCGGGGAGGCCTTGTGGTTTTTGGGCAGGCTTGGAGGACAGGCATGAACCAGATAATCAAAGAAAAGGCCCGTTCCGCTCCCGTAGCGAGGAAGGGACGCAAGTTGCGGGCAGCAGATGGTGAAGGCACCAACCGCAAAAGCCTCTACGAGGAGGTCACAGCCAAAATCATATCGCAGCTGGAAGAGGGACGCCTGCCATGGGTTCAGCCATGGGACAGCACCGCCTGCGCTGGACCTGCTCTGCCCCGCAACGCCATCACCGGTCGCCCCTATTCGGGCGTCAATATTCTCATGCTCTGGGGCGCGGTCATCACGAACGGCTGGCCCTCGCAGGGCTGGCTGACATATGGCCAAGCGTTGCAGGCAGGCGGCAATGTTCGCAAGGGCCAACAGGGGACGATGGTCGCCTATGCCGACCGGTTCGTCACCGACGAGGAGAAGGCGCGGGTCGCTGCGGAAGGTGGGCAAGCCAGGACCATAGCCTTCCTCAAACGCTTCACCCTGTTCAATGTAGCGCAATGCGAGGGGCTTGACCCCGACCTTGCGCGCGATCCCCTTCCCCTCCCGGAACGTGAGATCATCCCGGTCGCCGAGGAGGTGATCGCCGCCAGCGGCGTTGAATTCCGGATCGGCGGCGACGAGGCCTATTATGTTCCGTCAGAAGACTTTGTGCAGGTGCCGCCGCAACCGGCTTTCTATGCGCAGGTCGATTATTACCGCACCTGTCTGCACGAACTTATTCACGCGACGGGCCATCGCAAGCGTCTTGCCCGGACATTCGGGACGAGCTTCGGGACCAAGGACTATGCCCGCGAGGAACTGGTCGCGGAAATGGGATCGGCTTTCCTGTGCGCGGCGCTGGGCATCGTTCCGACCGTGCGTCATGCGGACTATATCGGATCATGGCTGGAGGTGTTGCGCGGCGACATGAGCGACGATCCCGCGGTGCGCGGCAGCACCGGCCCGCGTGGACGCGCCATCTTCCGGGCAGCCCGACAGGCAAGCCAAGCTGCTGAATGGCTGCTCGCGCGGCATCGGGAGGCTGGACAAGCCGTTTGCGACGGGAGGCTGGCCGCATGATCCTCCTCACTCCCGAACTCCGCGCCGCGCTGTCAGCCAATTTCGCGGTCAGCATGGAGGCTCAGCATGATGACCGGCTTCATGATCCCGCCCCGGTCGTCAAATTCTTCAACCCCGTTGGCGCAGCGACTTGGCTGGCGACGGAACTGTATGAGGACGGCGACACCCTCTTCGGCCTCGCCGACCTTGGCTTTGGGTGCCCGGAACTGGGCTGCTTCTCGCTGATGGAAATCGAGGCGATCCGTCTGCCTTTCGGCCGTCGCATCGAACGGGACCTGGGCTTTGCTGCGCCCTTTCCTCTGTCCGCATGGGCGCAGACCGCCCGGCGCACAGGCTCGATCATCCAAGCCGAAACTTTCCTGAACCGGGCATCCTCCCGCTTCCACAAGCTTCCGCCCTCGCACGGCGGCTGACGCGGCGGCCGTTTGCCGTCTTTTCGAAGAAAGCCGGTTCCGTCTGGCAGTCCAACGCATAACGGAACCGGCACTCCATCAGGAGCCAGACCGATGAAACTCGACTTTATCGACCTTTGCAATATCGATGTGTGTGTCATGAACATGCGGCACAGCCGCAGGGACCCGGACGTCTCCGATCTCCTGCCAACGGTCCGCAAGCGCGGCGTCATCGTCCCCGTGATCCTCCGGCCCGGCAGCGAAGAAGGCCGCTTCGAAATCGTTGCAGGAAGGCGGCGCGTGCACGCAGCGCAACTCGCGTGCCAGGAGGAGGGTGCCGACCCCGAGCTCGCCCGCCTGCCGGCCGCCATCATAGAGGCAGGAGACGATGCCGCAGCGCTCGAAGCCTCGCTGATCGAAAATCTCGCCCGCCTCGACCCTGACGAAGTGTCGCGCTGGGAGAGCTTTGTGCGGCTGGTGAAGCAGGGGCGGACGCTCGAGGATCTTTCGTCCACATTCGGTCTGCCTGAACTGACGGTGCGGCGCATCCTTGCGCTCGGCAACCTGCTGCCCCGCATTCGCGAACTCTATCGGCGCGACGACATAGACGCCACGACCGTGCGCCATCTGACGCTCGCGACCAAGAGCCAGCAGAGGGCGTGGCTCGCGCTGCTCGATGATCCCGATCGTCACGCCCCGGTCGGACATCAGTTGAAAGGCTGGCTGTTCGGCGGTCAGGCCATTCCGGTTCGTCACGCCCTTTTCGACCTGGCCGCTTTCCCGGGCACGATCCTTGGCGACCTTTTTGGTGAGGACCGCTATTTCGCTGACGCGGACCTGTTCTGGACAGAGCAGAATAGGGTGATTGAAAAGCGCAGGGAGCGCTATTTGGACGCGGGGTGGAGCGATGCCGTCATCGTTCCGCCAACCGAGCATTTCCACCAGTGGGAACATGAGAAAACCAGCAAGCGGGGCGGCGGGCGCGTCTATATCGTGGTGCGATCCAATGGCGAGGTTGCCTTTCATGAGGGCTATCTCAGCCGGAAGGAAGCGGATCGCGCTCGGCGGAATAGCGGCAGTGGCGCGACCGGCGAAAAAGTTGCCCGGCCCGAACTGACCTCGGCCATGGGTGACTATGTCAATCTTCACCGCCATGCCGCCGTGCGGGCCGCTCTGATCGGGCATGGGCAGGTCGCGCTGCGCCTGATGGCGGCGCACGCCATCGCGGGCTCCCGTCTTTTCAGGGTGTCCCCCGAACCGCAGACGACGCGCAGCGACGCGCTGTGCGAAAGCTTCGAAACCTCGGTCGGCGAAACGGCTTTCGACAGCGAGCGCCGGTCCGTGCTTGGTCTGCTCGGCTTTTGCGCCGATGATCCATCCGTGATCGACGGGTCTTTTGAGGGGACGCAGGACGATCAGGAGAAAGGCATGGCGCGCGACCAGTTGTCCGCCGTTTTTGCTCGCCTGCTGACCCTTTCCGATGAGGATGTCCTGCGCGTCGTCACAATCGTCATGGGCGAAGCGCTCGCCAGCGGCAGCCCCGTGATGGAAGCGCTCGGCCTCCACATGCAGGTCGACATGGCGGACTGGTGGGAAGCCGATACGGTCTTTCTTGAGCTTATCCGCGACCGCGAAGTGCTGGGCGCATTGCTGGGCGATGTGGGCGGAAGCGCGGTGGCTGTCGCAAACGCAGGTGAGAAGACAAAAGTCCTGCGGACGCTTGTCCAAGATCATCTCGGGGGTGCCAACGGGCGGGACAAGAAGGATCGCTGGGTGCCCCTGTGGATGCAGTTCCCGCCCAGCGCCTATACCGGGCGCGGCGGCGTTCCGACCGTTGACGCCTACGCGCGCACCAGTACGGATCAGGCGCGTGGCGTTGGGGAATCACGCCAATCCTTCCCTTGGCGGCGTGAGGGAGCCGGGGGGCGGCTTGACGCCGCCTCCCGTCTCCTTGCCCCTTAAAAAATGGGCCGTCGCCGGTCGCGACGGCTTCCTTCTGAAAATAGTGGCCGGCCTTCTGCCGCCAGGCGCACAGCGCTCTTCCCCCAGCAGGTGAACGCTCGGGGCAGCGCTATCGTCGGCCATCTTTACCGTCTTCCCGGAATTGAGCTCTCGCTTGCAAGCGCCGGGCCCCAATGACGGGAGCGTCCCTGGCCTTCCTCCCCCAGACAGCGGAACAATCATCCCCAAAGTCCGGGAGTTCCGCCCCACCAGCGATTGTCCAATCTGTCCGGCACCAACCGCGAGCGGCCCATGCTGCTCATGCCCTTGATGGAGCCGCCGATGGATCCCGTACGCCCCCGCTATTTGCGAACGCCCGATGCTGCCGTGCATCTCGGCCTCTCCGCCCGCACCCTTGAGAAGCATCGTTGCTACGGCACCGGTCCGATCTATCGGAAGCTCGGCGGCCGCATCGTCTACGCCCTTGCCGACCTCGATGCCTGGGCCGAGGTCGGGACACGCCGGTCCACCTCCGATCCCGGCACCGGGACGATCCACCCCGCCAGGCGAATGCGCAACGATGGTCCGGTGCGGCGCTGACCATGACTATCGCCGCGCCGCGCGCCCGCCAGCTCGAGCTGTTCCATCCCGGTCCCGGCGACATCGCGCCGCGCGACGCGCAGGATCTCATGTCCTGGCCCTTTTTCAGCTTGGCCAAGCGGAAACGTACCGCGCCCATCCGCTTCACCATGGGAAAAACATGGATCGATGTGGAAGCGACCCATGAGCATGGCATGGCGACCATCTGGGACGCCGATATCCTCATCTGGGCCGCAAGCCAGATCGTCGAAGCCCGAGACATGGGACGCCCGACCTCGCGACTGATGGCCGCAACGCCGCACGAAATCCTGCGGTTCATCCGGCGCAGCGCAGGGGGCGATCATTATGGCCGCTTGAAGGCGGCGCTCGATCGGCTGCAATCCACATCCGTCGCAACCTCCATCCGGCAAAGCGATGGCCGCCGACGGCATCGATTTTCATGGATCAACGAGTGGAAGGAGCGTCTCGACGCCTCCGGCCGCCCGGTCGGCATCGAACTGATCCTGCCTGACTGGTTCTATGCCGGCATCCTCGATCGGGCCCTGATCCTCACCATCGATCCTGCCTATTTTTCGCTGACCGGCGGCCTGGAACGATGGCTCTACCGCATCGTGCGCAAGCATGGCGGTCGGCAACTTAACGGCTGGAGCTTTGATGTCGCCCATCTGTATCTGAAATCGGGGATGCTCGAACCCAGGCGGCATTTCGCCTTTCGCCTGCGCCGTATCGTCACAGCGCAACCGCTCCCCGGTTACCGGCTCACCCTGGAAACCATGCAGGGGCGGGAACGGCTGCACTTCGTGGCTGAACCAGTCGATCCGATCCGACAGGCCATGCGGCGAGTCCGGCACGACCGGAGGTCCAGAGCATGAACGGCATCGGCCTTTTGGAAACGCCGGAACTCGGCCTAAGGGAAACGCGAAGCTCGGCCGATTGGAAACAGGTTTTCCGCGCGACTCGCGGAAAAACCGCCGCCGCCGAGTGGCTTAACCATGCTAATAAAAGGATCAGCCGATCCTTTCTAACCGCCTGGCTGGCGCTTGGGGCAGCACGGACCGGCGTCGCACGGCGCGACCGCTCCCTCTTTCCGATGCCGATGAACAGCGCCACGTGGCGTCCATCCGTCAAACGGCGCGCGCGCGTAAAAGGCGGCCGCCCATTGTTCGCAAGCGGCAGTAACGTCGCTGGCCACGGCGAGCCTCTGACCCGCGTCCAGCTGCAATGGATCGAGGGCCGGATCGAAGACGAGCTGCTCTTCGGCCGGCCCCTGGATGAGGCAGTCGCCGATCGACAGGATCATTTCGTGAGCTTTCCACCAGGCGAGTGCGTAGCGCTGAGCCGCCGCACGCTGGACCGACGCGGCACATCGATATCACGCCTCGACATCTTCCTGACCGTCCGCGCCGATGAAGCCTATACCACGATTCCGCATGTGCTGCCGGGCGGCGTTCTTCTGCTCAGCGTTCGGGGCTGGACCAAGGTCGCCGCCGTGCTCGAAGCCATTGCCGCGATTAGAAGCCTTGGCATCGATCCGCGGAGCGCCGCGCCCGATCACTGGCGCCATGTGCACAATCGGCTTGCCGCCGACCTGCCGCCACGCCTCTATTCGCGCGAACGCCACGCCGCCTTTGTCGCCCGCTCGACAGCGATGGAGCGATCGCGATGAAGGCGCGCTCCATTCTTCTCATGACCGCTTTGGCGGCGCTTGGCCCGGCCTCTTCGCTGCTCTTCGACATTGCTCCGCGCCTCGCATGGAATGCGAGCGCGAGCGCACCCACGGGCTTCTACCGCATTCACCCCGGCCGTACGCCGCGCCTTTCCGACATGATATTCATCACGCCGCCTGCGCCGCTCGCCACATGGATGGCGCGCCGCCATTATCTGCCGCTGGGCGTACCGCTGCTCAAGCATGTAAGGGCTCTGCCCGGCCAGACGATATGCCGGTCCGGCGCTACGGTCTGGGTCGAGGGAAAGGCCGTCGCGCTCGCTCTGGAAACCGATCGCTTCGGTCGACCCCTGCCGGTGTGGACAGGGTGCCATCGCATGAGGCCGGGACAGATATTCCTCCTCAACGCCGAGTCCCCCGACAGCCTCGACAGCCGCTATTTCGGGCCTATCGCCAGCGACGGCCTCATAGGCACAGCGACGCCATTACTCACCTGGCCGAGCAGGATCGGCGCTGGAGCATGGAGCCGAGCCACGTCATGAGGCTGCACCCAACAGGCACTCGCGCTGTCGCCACTTTGCTCATCCTTCTCCCGCAGTCATCGCCCTCCAACGCAACGGAACCGCCATGTCGCGACAGCGCTAGCCTGTCTCGCTTGCGCACCCATGTTGCCGAAGCGGCGACACGCTCGGCTTTGCCGGAGCGCTGGATCTGGGCCGTCATGGACCAGGAAAGCCGCTGCAATCCTTCCGCCGTCTCGCCCGCCGGTGCCATCGGCCTCATGCAGATCATGCCGGGAACCTGGCGCGCGCTGCGCGCCCGCTACGGTCTTGGAACTGACCCCTTTGATCCGCGCGACAACATATTGGCAGGCGCTGCCTATCTGCGCGAGATGCTGGATCGCTATGGTCCAAACGGCATGCTCGCCGCCTATAATGCGGGGCCTGGCCGCTATGAACAATGGCTGCGGATGGGGCGCCCCCTTCCCGCAGAGACCCGCGACTATGTCGCTCGGCTCTCTCCCCACATCGCCACCCAAGAGCTGCCTGTGCGCGCAAGGAGCACGCCCGACTGGCGCCAGTCCGGGCTATTCGCGCGCGGTGGGGCGGCCGCCGGATCGACGAGCGCTGACGAGCCGGGGCCTGCTTCTCCCTTCCCTTCCCCGACCGCGCTCTCTCGCGCAGCCCCCGGGCATGACCTCTTTGTCGTTGTGGGGAGCAGGCGGCCATGAGGGAGAAAAGCGCATGGCGAGATAAAAGGGGTGACGTCACACCCCTGCTAAAGGGTTGTCAGACAGGCATTTTCCGCGACGGTCCTTCCCTGTCGGCAGCGTCGGGAGGATCCGTTTTCCCAGCATTTTCAATGATGAAGGCGACGCCACCGGCCGCCCAGCCCAGGAACTGCCTCCGATGACCAGGGACGACCACAGCTTTCGTCCCCGCCTTTCGGGACCACGCGACAGCGGAGCCCGGCCCCTCTCCTTCATGGGCGAGGTCCGCCGTGCGGCGGCAAAGGCAGGCTTTCTGGCCAAGGGACGTGCGGGCAGCGGCACCGGCTGGACTGGGCGGGGCGCACGCGCCGGTCTCCCCACCCGCGCGAACCCTCATGCGCGGCGGGTCATCATCAAGGCACGGATCGTCCGCCACAAAGGTCTTCGGTTCCGCGCCGCACCCATGAGCCGTCACCTCTCCTACCTTCAGCGCGAGGGGGTGAGCCAGGAGGGGCAGGAGCCAGACATGTTCGATGCGACGGGCGACGGCGTCGACACCAAGGCCTTTGCGCAGCGCTGCGCCGAAGACCGGCACCATTTTCGCTTCATCCTCTCACCCGAAGATGCCGCCGAAATGGACGACCTGCGCGGCTTCACCCGGGACCTGATGGCAGACGTCGCAAGCGACCTCGACACCAGACTGGACTGGATCGCGATCGATCATTGGAACACCGATAATCCCCATGTCCACATCCTGCTGCGAGGCGTCGCCGAAGACGGCACCGACCTCGTGATCGACCGCAGTTACATTCGCGAGGACATGCGCCTTCGCGCGCAGAACCGGGTGACGCTCGAACTGGGCCCCCGCTCCGATCTGGACATTGCCGCGGCGCTCGACCGGGAAGTTGGCGCGGAGCATTGGACAAGCCTTGATCGCCGGATCCTCTCGATCATGCAAGAGACAGCGGGGTTGCTCGATCTGAGGCAACAGGCGGGTCCGGGCGCCTACGCGCAACGGCTCATCGGCCGCGCCATGCAACTGGAAAAATGGGGGCTCGCCGAACCGCTGGCGCCAGCCTGCTGGTCAATCAACCCCGACCTTGAAGCGACGCTGCGGGAGCTTGGTCTCCGTGGCGACGTCATCAAGACGATGCACCGAACACTGACCCACGCCGGACGCGTGGTCAGTCCGACAGACTTTGCGCTGCACGAACCTCAGGCACAGGGCCATGTCATGGGTCGCCTTGCCGCCCGCGGCCTTGCCGACGAGCTGTCGGGCAGCGCCTTCGCCATCGTCGAAGGGGTCGATGGCCGGACCCATTATCTGCGCTTCTCCGATCTTGCGTGGACAGGCGATGCACCGCCCGGCGCCATTGTCGAACTGCGGCGATGGGAGGGTCGCGATGGCAGGCCCCGCTCCGCGCTCGCCGTTCGCTCCGACCTCACGCTTGGCGAACAGATCAGCGCGCGCGGCGCTACCTGGCTCGACCGGCAGCTGATCGGCAACGCGCCGCTCGCGCAAGGCGGCTTCGGCGGGGAGGTGCGCGTCGCAATGGCGGCGCGAGCGGATCATCTGATCAACGAGAATCTGGCGTGGCGAGAAGCAGGTCAGTTGCTGTTCTCCCCTCGCCTTCTCGCCCATTTGCGTGAGCGCGATCTTACCGAAGCGGCTGCCGCAATCGCGAAGCGATCGGGCCTCAGCCCGCAGTCCGCAGAGGCAGGCGAACTGATATCGGGCACCTATCGCGAACGCGTGACCCTCGCCTCGGGCCGCTTCGCGATGATTGATGACGGCATGGGGTTCCAGCTCGTGCCCTGGCGTCCAGCATTGGACGGGCATCTCGGCGAGCATGTCGCAGGGACGATGCGGCCAGCCGGTGGCGTCGAGTGGACCCTCGGACGCTCCCGTAGCCTCTCCCTTTGAACCGAGATGAAAGGAGGTTCGCATGTCAGCCACGCGCATCCTATGGGGTCAGGTCGCCCTAGTCTGCTTGCTCACGCTCGGCGCCGTGTGGGGCGCGACCCAATGGACGGCTTTTGCACTTGGATATCAGGACGCGCTCGGCTCGCCGTGGTTTGCGGTCGCGGGCTATCCCCTCTATCCGCCGCCTGCCTTTTTCTGGTGGTGGTTCAGCTACGACGCCTACGCGCCAGAGATATTCGTGACCGGCGCGTGGATTGCAGCCTCAGGCAGCCTGCTTTCCGTTTGCGCGGCGATCGCGATGTCGGTCTGGCGGGCGCGGGAAGCCCGGATCGCCGAAACCTACGGATCGGCGCGCTGGGCAAGCCAGAGGGACATCCGGGCCGCAGGCCTGCTCTCGCCCCATGGCGTGGTCCTTGGCCGTAGCGCCGGTGACTATCTGCGTCATGACGGCCCAGAGCATGTTCTCTGCTTTGCGCCCACCCGGTCCGGCAAGGGCGTAGGTCTTGTCATTCCGACGCTGCTTTGCTGGCCTAACAGCTGCGTGGTTCACGACATCAAGGGGGAAAATTGGCAACTCACCTCCGGTTTTCGGAGCCGGCACGGCCGCGTGCTGCGGTTCGACCCGACATCGCCTGACTCCAGCGCCTACAATCCCCTGCTGGAGATCCGGCGGGGCCCTGGGGAAGTGCGTGACGTCCAGAATGTCGCTGATGTGCTGGTGGACCCGGAGGGCTCGCTCGAACGCCGCAACCATTGGGAAAAGACCAGCCATTCGCTGCTCGTTGGAGCCATTCTCCATGTGCTCTATGCCGAACCCGACAAGTCGCTCGCCGGTGTCGCCGGGCTCCTGTCCGAACCCGGACGGTCGATCGAGAAGACGCTGCGGATCATGATGACCACGCCCCACTTGGGCAAGGAGGGCGTCCATCCCGTCGTCGCCAGCGCCGCGCGCGAGTTGCTCAACAAGAGTGAGAATGAAAGGTCGGGTGTCCTCTCGACGGCGATGTCGTTCCTCGGGCTGTACCGCGACCCTGTTGTCGCCAAGGTTACCGCCCGCTGCGACTGGCGCATTGCCGATCTTGTTGGTCCAGTCCCGACGACGCTCTACCTCGTGGTTCCACCATCGGACATCAGCCGGACGAAACCGCTCATCCGTCTCATCCTCAACCAGATCGGGCGGCGGCTCACTGAAGACCTCGACAGTGGCGGACGGCGCCAGCGGCTGCTCCTGATGCTCGACGAGTTTCCGGCGCTCGGCAGGCTCGATTTTTTCGAAAGCGCCCTCGCTTTCATGGCGGGCTACAGTATCAAGAGCGTCCTCATCGCCCAGAGCCTTAACCAGATCGAGAAGGCCTATGGCGCGAACAACGCGATCCTGGATAATTGCCATGTCCGCGTCTGCTTCGCTACCAATGACGAGCGGACAGCCCGGCGTGTTTCCGATGCCTTGGGAACGGCGACAGAGATGCGGGCCATGAAAAATTATGCCGGCCACAGACTCTCGCCCTGGCTCGGCCACCTGATGGTGTCGCGCAGCGAGACGGCCCGCCAGTTGCTGACCCCCGGGGAAATCATGCAACTGCCACCTGGGGACGAGATCGTCATGGTCGCGGGTTCACCGCCGATCCGAGCCAAGAAGGCGCGCTACTATTCCGATCCCCGCTTCCGGGCGCGCATTCTGCCCCCGCCCAGATTAGAGCCCGAACAAGTTCCCGGCGTGGTGAGGGACGACTGGTCGATGCAAGCGCCCATTCGGCCGTTGGCTCCGCCGATTTCACACGGACCTACGACCGACGCAGCTAACGGGGGAATCAGGCGGGAACCGGCGCTGGGCATGCATGAAGATGTGGCGCCTTCAAAGAGGCCCGCACAGGTCCGAAATGAATTTCTGTTCGACGATGCGCCTGACGACGCAAGCCTCGCACGCGAAGCTTTGGCGCGGCGTGCGGCGCGCGCCGCACGACAGGCATCCATGGATCCCGAGGATGGAATAGAGATATGAGCCGTCAGACCATTAGGCACACGATCCGGCTCGCGCCCGGCCAGTCCCGGCAGCTAAGCGAATTCGCGCGCATGAAGCGGATATCGCAGTCCGATGCGGTGGCTCGGGCGCTCGCCAGCTATTTTTCTCCCGATGGCTCTGACCGGATAGAGGCGGCCATCAGCCGCCGCTTGGATCGGCTGACCCGGCAATATGATCGGGCCGCCTGGCGCAGCGATGTCGTAGCGGAAACGCTAGCGCTCTTCATTCGCACCTGGCTGATCCACACGGCTCCTCTGCCCGACGAGGCCTCGGCGTCGGCGCGCGCCATGGGCAAGGCGCGCTGGGAGTCGTTTGTCGAGGCGCTGACGCGTCGGCTCGAGCGGGGCTCCCGTCTGAGCGAAGAGATTGCCCGGGACATCGTGCCGCACGGCGAGGATGCCCCGGACGCTTGAACTGTCAGCCGTTTACCTTGTCCTTGAGGGCCTTGGCCGGCTGGAAACTGACTTTCTTGGAAGCTGCGATGGTCATGCTTTCCCCCGTACGCGGATTCTTGCCTTCGCGCGCAGCGCTCTGCTTGATCTTGAACTTGCCGAAGCCAGCCAGCGACACTTCATCGCCGCGGACGGCCGCATCGGCAATGGCGGCCAATGCGGCGTCGATGATCTTCTTGACGTCAGCCTTCGTCACGCCCTGCGCCGCCGCGACAGCCTCGATCAATTCGGTTCCGGTCATTGTTACCCTTTCATCAAGAAATTTCGGGACTTCCAGGTGCCAGACGATGCTCTGAAGGTCGAGGCCGAATCGGCAGGCATCCGCGCCAGAGCATCCTGGAAGTGAGCGCTATACCAATATCCAGGTATGGCCGCTTTTCGGCTGATCTGGTCCGCTTCGCTCTCCAACAAGGGAGGTGGACATGTTCGAACATTCGAACAAAAGCATGATTTACGGCGCAGAGGGCGCGGCGATGCGCGCGATGTTCAGGGCCCGCAAGGAAGTGTTCATCGATTTGCTGGGCTGGGACCTGCCCGTCCTTGCCGGGGAATATGAGCTTGACCAGTTTGACGGGCCCGGCGCCGAATATGTGATACTCACCGACCGGGACGGTGCGCACCGCGCCTCGGCGCGGCTACTTCCAACCGACACGGATCATCTTCTCTCCGCTTGCTTCCCCATGCTTTGCGCGGCGCCGCCGCCCTCGGGGCCGGCGGTCCGAGAGATCACGCGCTTCTGCCTGAGCCGGCACCACCGAGGGGCGGCGCGGCGCCTTGCACGCAATCAGCTCGTGACCGCCCTGGCGGAATATGGGCTCGCGCATGACCTCACTGGCTTTACCGGTGTGGCTGAGCCAGCCTGGTCCGAGCAGATCATGACTTTCGGGTGGCGCTGCAAGCCCCTGGGACCAGTGGCCTCCGTAGCAGGCCAGGCCTTGGTCGCGATCCATATCGAGATCGATGACGACACCATTGCCGGACTGAAGCGTGCGGGCGTGTACGAACCGTCGCGCCTCCCGGAGCAGCCAGCAGCTGTTGCGGAGGAGCGCGCGTGATGGCCCAATCACCGTCTGTGACGGTCGATGCCGCCGCTTGGACAGAGAAACTGCTGGAGCAGGGCTATTGCATCATCCCTGACCTTCTGCCGCTCGAGAAAATAGCAGCGCTGGAAGCGGATCTGTCGCCGGTCTTTTCAGCAGCGCCCTTCTGCAAAGGAGGATTCTACGGAGAGCGGACCAAGAGATTTGGTTCGCTGCTGAGGCGCTCACCCCATGCCGCCGACCTCGTCACCCACCCTGTCCTTCTCGACATGGCAAATGCCGTTTTGGGCGAGGCATGTGACCGCATCCAACTGAACGTTGCACAGGCGATCGAAATTCATCCAGGCGCGCTGACCCAGGTTCCGCATCGCGATCACGACATGTGGCAAGGCGAGAAAGGGAGGCATGAATATCTGGTCAATGTCATCTGGCCGCTTTCGCCCTTCACGAGGGAAAATGGTGCCACGGAATTCTACCCGCACAGCCATGGCGCCCACGGCATGACGCAAAGTCACCCCACCCCGCCGGTCATAGCCGAATGCCTTCCCGGATCAGCCATCTGTTTCCTGGGGTCCACCCTTCACGGTGCCGGGGCCAATATGAGCTCGTCTGCGCGACGAGCGGTCATATTTGGTTATTCGCTCGGATGGCTCAAACCCTATGAAAATCTCTGGCTTGCTTATCCGCCTGAGATCGCCCGGACGTTCAGCATCGAGCTGGCGGCTTTGGCGGGCTATTTCCAACACCGACCCAATCTTGGGAATTACGAGGGACACTGCCCTTCAATACTATTGGACGATGCCCCCTCCGCTCTTCACGGCCCCATTGACGCCCTGCTGCCAGACCAGGAGACGATGGTTGAAGATGTTCTGGCAAGACAGCGCAGTGGAGAGGTTCGGCCGTGGCTGGATATCCCTTGAGGCTGAACCCCGATGAGCCCCGCCCCTGTCCTTGAGCGAGTCTATCGGGCGATGAAGGCGAGATTGCGCGCAGGACACTATCCCATGGGATTCCGCTTGGAGGCTTCACGCATCGCCGATGAACTTCATGCTAGCATGACGCCGGTGAGAGACGTCCTCAATCGTCTTGCCGGAGAGCGGCTCGTCCGAGTGTCCCCGGGTGACGGCTTCTCTGTACCGACGCTTGATGAGGCCACCATTCGTGAACTTCTGGAATGGAACGGCCATATCCTTCTTCATGTGCTACGGTTGAATTTGCCGAACCCAGATGAGCCTGCCTCCCGAAGCGACCCGATGAATATAGCGGAGCGGACAGCAGATCTTTTCCTTCGGATGGCCAACCGGCACGAAAATCGTGAGTTTGTTGCTGCCATCGCCTCAAACAATGATCGCCTAGCTCCCCTCCGCGCAACGGAAGACGGGATCTTCGGCGATGTCGCACATGAGGTCACCATGCTCGCAGAGGCGTTCCACCTGAATGACATCAAGCGCTTGGCCTCACTCGTTCGAAGCTATCATCGGCGGCGCAAGCGAATGGCCAGCCGCTATATCCAGATGCTCAAGCGATAAGTTTACTCGCCGCTAAGTGTAGAGAGGCACGATCACGGAAGAACGCGAACGGGACGCAGTTCGAGCTGGCATAGCGTTGCTGGGCCAAGTAGGATATTCGTCGACTAGCTCTGCCAGAGCGCGACCTGGTCGGGCCGGTCGATATCCAGACCCAGGCCCGGCCTGTCGATGGTGAGAAAAGGCAGGCCAAGCCGAACGGCTTCGTCCCGGTGCGCGGCAAAGCTGCCATCACCGTAGCGGAAGCGGAATTGCGCCGCTGCGGGTAACGGCAGAGATAGCGCATTGGTGCCCACGCCCGCTCGGTCCGGCCCACCAGCGATCGCGTCTGCAGGTATATCGATCAGCGCCGCCACATCATCAGGCTCGATCGCCGGCAGATCGGCCGACAGGAGGAGCAATCGTCCGATCCCCTCCCCCATGGCAACGTCCCGCGCGCTCGACATCGCTGCATTGAGCCCTCGTCCTGGATCGGCAAGTAGTCCTACGTCCGTGTCCAGCCCGTGGCGCGACGGCCCCAGCAGCAGCACCTGTTCCCGCCCGGCCACCGCTTGCGCGGCAGCAACCGTTTGACGCAGCATCGCCGCCACCAGCACCTGCCTCTCGGCGTCGCCCAAGGCCTGGGAGAGCCGCGTCTTGCACGCCTCAGGCGCCTTGATCGGGATGACGACCCAGCAGCGCACGGCTCAACCGGCGATCCGGTCCGCCAGCGCCAGTGCGGCGCGCGCGACCCTCTCCCGATCCTCCATCGTCTTCATCAAGGTGTCGGTGACGTCATGGGCAATGGAAAGGTCCGCCGCATCGTCCCGCTCATCGACCAGCAGCCCGTCGATCACCCCCGCATAATGGGCGGCAATGCTTTGGTTGGTGATGGCCAGCCCCAGTTCGGCCATCAGCTTCGCGGTCGGCCCCTTTACCGCTTGCCCGCCAACAATGGGGGAGACGGCCACGACTGGCGCCTTCGCGGCCGCCAGCGCCTCTCTGATTCCAGGCACGGCGAGAACCGGATCGACGCTCAGCCAGGGATTGGACGGCGCGATCAAGATGACGCGGGTCGCCGGATCGTTGATTGCCTTGATCACGCCCGGCGCCGGGAGCGCGCGCTCCGCACCTTCAAAACGGATCGCCTGCACGGCCGGTTCGCAGCGGCGTTGGACGAAATAGCGCTGGAAGGGCAAGTCACCTTCATCGGTCGTCAAGTGAGTGGCGACCGGGTCATCGCTCATCGGCAGGATGGTCAGGCCGAGCCCCCAGGCCGCTGCGAAGCGCGCGGTAACGGCGCTCAATGTTTCCCCATTCGCCAGCAGGTGCGAGCGCAGCACATGGAGCGCCAGATCGCCATCGCCCAGTAGGAACCAATCCTCGCCGCCGAGCGACTTCAGCACATCCATGAAGCTCCAGCTTTCGCCTTCACGGCCCCATCCCTGCGCGGCGTTGGACTTGCCGGAGAGCGTGTAGAGATGCGTGTCGATGTCCGGCGAAACCGCGAGCCCCAGATGGCGGAAATCGTCGCCCGTATTGACGATGGCCGTGATATTCTGGGGTGGGCACACCCGCATGAGCCCCAGCACCAACTTGGCTCCGCCTACGCCTCCGGTCAGGACGACGATGCGACTCATCGGAACAGGTCCTCTTCCAGCGGACGCACCAGCGCAATGGCGGGCGCGTCGCCATCAGGCAGCGGCAAGCCGCGGATCAGCACTGCAGGTATGCCTTCTGCTCCCTCGCCAGTGGCTAGCGCCGCCGCCGTGGCAATCTGGTCGGCCAGCGCGATCTGGGTCACCTCCAGCCGGCGACCGTCCCGGTCCTCGTCACCCCGGCGATCTACCAGCGCAGGCAAGCCTGCTGCGCCGATCGCCACGCCAACCACACCATATCGCCAAGGGCGTCCGAAGCTGTCGGATATGACGACCGCTGGCGCGATCCCATTATCCCCTGCAAGCGCCTTGCTCAGCCCTGCCGCTGACCCATCAGGATCGACCGGCAGCAGCAGCGCGCGCTCCGATCCCCCCGGCCCGATATTTGACCGGTCAATGCCGCTGTTCGCCATCACATGCCCCAGCCGATGGCGAGTGATCAGCACATGGGGCACGGCGCGGACGACCGCGCTGCTCTCCTGCAGCACCAACTCCACCAGCCGCGCATCCTTGCGCGTCGTGTTTGCCAGCTCCAGCGCGCCCGGGCTGGGCTGCACCGCGTCCAGATCGATCATGCGGCCTTCGGCCTTGGACAGGATCTTCTGGGTGACGACCAGCACGTCACCCTGGTGCACGGGCCAAAGCCCCGCAGCCTCCAGCGCCTGCCGCAGCAGCTTCGCCAGATCGTCACCGGCCGATATCTCCGGCATGCCAGCCAGCGGATGAATCGCAATCATAGCGCGCTGTAACGCGCGCGGGCTCTGGTGGGTAGCCGCTCGATGACCCGAATGGCGTTGCATGCAGCCCACATCTCATATCTCCAGTCCCGCAACCACCGCGCGGCGAACCGTGAACGGCAGCGTCGTTCTTATGGAATGAACATGCTCAGCTCGGCTCCCGAATTTCCCAAACCATTTCACCAGACCGCATCGAGAACCAGATTTCTATTTCGCTTGTAATGGGAAACCGGTTTCCAATTCTGCACGCGATGCTTTTAGCTTTCGCAGATTGCGAGGAGCGTCGTCTTGAGCAGCGTTTTGGTATGGCTGGTGATCGGCGAAGCGGCGTCAGCGCCCGCCGCCAATTCTTCCGCGAGCGCTAGGTCCTTTTCGCCGATTCCGGCCTGGCTCGCGAAGAAGGCGCGCCGCGCCGCGTCGCCGGGATTATTCCGGAAGTCGATGAAGCCGGCCATCGGCGGGGTGAGATTGCCGTTGCGCTTCATCACGGTCAGCAGCTTGTCCATCGGCACGCCCGACGCTTCTGCCACATTGGCGACCTCGATGCCAAGCATGATGCCGCACCAGGAGACGAGGTTGTTGCAGATTTTGAGCGCCATCGCGGATCCAAGCGGGCCGATATGCATCGTGTTCGTCGAAAAGGCGTTGAGCACCGTCTGAACGCGTACCGCGACGGATTCGTCGCCACCGGTCATGCAGAAAACAAAGGGGCCATCCTTGGTCATCTCGGTGCGTGTAACCGGAGCATCGATGACGTCCACACCCTGGGCCGCCGCGCGTTCGGCAATGTGCTTGGCGGTCTTCGGCTTGATCGTACTGTGGATGAGCAGAATCGCGCCTCGCTTCATCGCTGGCAGCAGTGCGTTGACACATTCGAGCACCTGCACATCGTCCCGGACACAGATACCGACAGCGTCAGCATCTTGGCCGACTTCCGCCAGGGAGCTTGCCAGCTTCGCGCGGCCTTCGAACTTCGCCAACGCCTCGGGAAACAGGTCATAAACGGTCAGATCGAGCGGCAGCTTGGCCAATTCCCGCGCCTGATCGCCGCCCATGCTACCGAGACCGACGAAACCAATTTTTTTTATGCTCTCTGCCATGAAATATCCCTCAGACCTTCTCCAACTTCGCCTATGAGGTAACCACGCAGATCGCGGCTCGTAAATCCCAATCGAGGGCAGCATAACTGCCCAAAGCATTGCAGAACCGCCATGGCAGGTCTCGGCAAGGGTTCGGCATGTTAGATCGACGTTAGGCCGGGTCCCGCAATTCGAGTTCTCGATTTTCCGATCGCTGGTGATGCAGCCCGCGTCCGGCAAGGGGGATTTCACTTCATTTTGGGCGGCATCCCCCAGGATCAGAACCCCACCCTAACTTTTAGGTCCGAAACGATAGGTCGCGCCCATGCCCCACGTAAAAGGATCGCCGATATAGTCGATCGCCGTACCCAATGCCGGCAACTGATCGGCGAAGGCGCGGGTTACATATTTCTTTCCGCCGATATTACGGGCGAATATCGACAGCTCCAGATCGGGATCTTCGATCTGCAGGGCGATGCGTCCATTCAAAAGGCCATATCCCGAAACGGTATTGATCCGATTGGCTACGACGATCGCATCCCGATAGCTTTGCGCACGCCGCGGATCGGCGGTGAACAGACCGAAATTCTGTTTGCCGATATAGGCGTAGTTCGCATGGATCGACAGTTCACCGACCGACGTAGCGAACTTCTGCGTTGCCGAGATGCCGAACTGCCTCTTGGGCATCTGCGGCAGCGCCTCCGCGCTGCGATCAACCGAGCAACGGACCGAGCCCGCCGCCGTGCCGGCGACGCAATCGGACACGTTGGCGCCGGCGACAGGAACGAACTGTTGCTGTTCGATAAAGCTGCCCGCGACATATTTGCCGTCGAGCAGGGCGAGATTGCCCGAAAGCAGCATACCTTCCCAAGGAACGACGCTGACTTCCAATTCGCCGCCATAGACGCGCGCATCGCCAGCGTTGCGAAGGAATTGCGTGGTGGTACAGGCGAGCGCCCCCGGAGGGGTGATGCAGTCGGACGCATTGCGCTGGACGTCGAACTGCCAAGAGTAGAAGGCAGCCGCGTTGATACGGAGCCGGTTATCCAATGTGTTGAACTTCAGGCCGAGTTCGACGTCTCTCACCTTCTCCGGCTTGAATGGCGGCGTCGCCGCCGAACCATTGCGCATATTGAAGCCGCCGGCTTTGGATGCCGCGCTTGTCTTCACATAGGCAAAGAGGCTGTCGGTAACTTCCACGTCGATACCTGCAGTCCAGGCGGGGTAATTATATTTGACCGAGCGCGGCAGGCTGCAGGGCGGGACGAAGTCGGGGTTCGAGACCAGTTCGGCCGCGCAGGTGTTGGCGGCTAGGTTTGTCCTGTTCAACAGAACAACCTCGCGCTTATCCCACGTCCAGCGGACGCCGCCTGTAAGGCGGATCTTCTCGGTCAAACGGTAATAGGCCTGACTGAACAGACCGACCGAAACATTTTTCACTGTGCCGTAATTCAGACCGAAACCGAAATTAGGCGCGGGCGCCGCCGGCGCAAAGGATCCGAATGTCTGCGCCACGGACGATTCACGACCGCTTTCGGTCGAATAATAACCGCCCAGAATATAGCTGAGACGGTCTCCCAATTCCCCGGAGAACTGGAGTTCCTGCGAATATTGATCCGACTTATACGCGCTTTCGGCGGCCAGAATCACAGCAGGTGTGCCGTCGAGTTCGTTCAGACCGATCGCGTTGCTGTAGCGATAGGCCGTGATGGATTTCACATTGACGGACCCGATTTCGCCATCGATCGTCAGATTTCCGCCATAGGCTTCCAGCTTGTTATAGGCGTCTCTGCCGCCTGCGGTCAGAAAACCATAATTGGATCCGACCGGCGGGTTGGTGCTGAAAGGGATGCCATAGGCATCGTACCAGTTGGCTTTGGTGTGCAGATACGGCGCCAACGGCGTTGCCGCATTGATCGCGCTGGTCGCGGCGCTTGCGCCCGGATTGACCGCTGCAAGACCAACGAACTGGCCATGGTCCTTGATGATATTATAATCGCCGCTAAGCGTGGCGGACCAGTTGCTGTCGGCGGGCGCCCAGCGCAACTTGGCGCGGGCATAATGGCTGTTGCGGTCCTTGAGGTCGGTGTTCGAGGTGACATTCCGGGCATAGCCGTCACGGTCTACGAAATCATAGACGAAGCGCGCCGCCAGTTCCTCGCCCATCAACGGCACGTTCAGAACCGCGTTGACGTTTCGATAATCATAGTTGCCGCCCTGAAGGCGGAACTGCCCTTCAAAGTCGCCTGTCGGGTTGACGGTTACGATGTTGAGCGCGCCGCCGGTGGTGTTGCGGCCGAACAACGTGCCCTGCGGCCCGCGCAGAACCTCGACCCGCTGCAGGTCGATGAGATCGGCCGAACCCTGCGAGGGGCGCGGAATATAGACGCCATCGACATAGGTCGCGACGGAAGGATCGTTGGCGACGCCTGGGTTCAAGGCCGGCATGCCGCGGATCGAGATATAGACGAAGCCCGAGCCGCCGGGCGCGCCGGTCGCAATCGACAAGCTGGGCGCGGTGCGCTGCAGGCCTGCCACATCGCCGACCTGCGCCTGTTTGATCATTTCGGTCGAAAGCGCGGTAACGGCGACCGGAGTGGTCTGGAGATTTTCTTCCGTCCGCCGGGCGGTGACGACAATGTCCTCGATCCCCGCAGGCCCGGTCTGATCCGCCGCCATTGCCGGCGCACCAGTTGCGGAAAAAACGGACAAGCTCGCCAATGTGGTCGTCTGAAGCCATTTACCTGAAGCCATGTCATCCCCTCTCTGATTTTGAATTTGGTCAGGATGCTTTTCACCTCATGACCATGCGGGAAGGGGCTAGCATTCACGAACGCGCATGGAGAACCAGCTTGGGCACCATGTCATGCCGGCGATCAAACTAATGTCCTCTTCGCGATGATTTGGAAGTCGCTTGGACTGAACCACCTCGAACGCGATGACGGTTTCGCGATGGGATGTCCCGTTTGCATAATATGATTGCCGGTCGACGGGACGCAGATGAGCTTGCATAGTCAGGCTTATAAAAGCGACCCATCAGGACAAGCCAAATCACGCGACTGCGGGAGGAACAAGTCGATGGAAAACGGGCTACATGCGGTGCAGTCGTTGCAGGACATCCTCCCATGCCAGCCGCTCACCGCATCCTATTTCCAAGTCGAAAACAGTATCATCGCCAACGGTATTCGTGCTGACATCCGGCATTTTGCGTGGGAACAGAGCCGGGACGCCCGTTTCGAGCCGAATAGTCACTATCTCGACTATTCACTCGGGCCGCGCGCTCGCGGGGCCCGCTTGCTATTGGACGGCAGGCGCACTGCGCCACCATTTGGCGAGGTTTCCTACTTGCCCAAGGGAGTCGAATTCGAAGCGCGATGCAAACCCAGTGAATATCGCATATTTTGCTTAACCTTCGGAACTCTGACCGCGGAGCAACTCTTTCAGAATGAGGCGTTACCCGCGTCTTTGCCTCCCTGCTTCGATGTCAAGGCACCCTGGGTGCGGCAAGGCCTCGCCCGACTGGCCCAGGAAGTGTGCCAACCAGGCTTCGCGTCGCACATCATGGTGGAAACCATTGCGTTATCGCTGCTGATCGACCTGTGCCGGCACCTTCAGAACCCTTGCAAATCCGATGTCACGACCGATGCACAAATGGTAGGCTGGCGACTGCGCCGTCTAAAGGAGCGTATCGAGGCAGGGCTCGCGGGGCCACTGTCAATCGTAGATCTGGCTGAAGAATGCGGGGTAAGTTCACGACATCTGATGCGGACCTTCAAGAACACGGTCGGAAAGACTCTGGGCAGTTACATTGCCGATGCACGGATTGCCCAGGCGAAGCGAGAGTTGGTTCAGGACGACGTCCTCATCAAGGTCGTAGCGGGCAATTGTGGCTTTCAAAGTGTAGCGGCATTCAGCGCCGCCTTCCGCAAGGCGACCGGCTTCAGTCCCCGCGGCTATCGGCAGGAGATGCTGCGCGGCTAACGCAGGAGCGGTTACCCGATACCGTCAGATAACCGCTCCTGAACCAACTTGAACGGTCGGGCCTTATGCGCCCGCCCATCCAAACTCTCAGTCACTAAAAACACTCAGTCCCATTGCAGGTGAAGATCCGGCACATGCAGGATATTGCCCACGAAATATGGCACTTTGAAGCCATCTTTGATCCGGAATTCCGGCAAAGCCGTGACGAATTCCTCGACCGCGATTTGCAGTTCCAGCCGCGCCAAATGCATTCCCAGACATTTGTGTATGCCGCTGCCCAGCGACATATGCGGCGCCTTACGGTCAAAGCGAATAGCCTGGGGATCTTCGTAGAAGGCTGGATCGCGGCCGACCACGGGTGAACTGAAGGCCACATAATCCCCTGGCATAATCTTCTGCCCGTGAATTTCGATGACCTTGGTCGCAATGCGGAAGGCGGTGACCGGGGCGAAGGCGCGGAGGAATTCCTCGACCGCAAGGACGATCAGCGACGGATTAGCGCGCAGTTCATTCTGCTTGTCCGGATGAGACGCCAGATAGTTGAAGATATTGCCGAGCAGCGACGTAACCGTATCCAGCCCACCGATATAGAGGTTGAAACAGTGCCCCAGCACCTCGTCATCATTCCACAGCCGGCCATCCACCTCAAAGGTAAGGACCTTGCTGATATAGTCATCGCGCGGCTGCTGGCGGCGGGCCTCAATTTCCTCCAGCAGATAGTCTTTCACACAGCGCACGGCGTTGCCGCGAACTTCCCAGTCATTTGAATGGAGCATCTCCTTTTCCCATTTAAGGAATTGCGCCATTCTTTCCTGCGGCAGTCCAAGCAGATCAAGGACGATGAAGATAGGGAATTTCTCCGAAAATTCTTCGATGAAATCGCACTCCCCTCGGTCCTTAAAAGCATCGATCAAGGTCCGCGCACGCTCGCGCACCTGTTCCTTCATCGCGAACATCTTCTGCGGCGCGAAATGACTGTTCAGCGCCTTGCGGTAGCCGGTGTGGATGGGCGGATCGGCTTCGGTCGGAATGACCAGCCAGTTCTCCCCGATATTTTGCGCCCATTTGCCCATGCCGTTCTTGGTGAAGTTGTCAGCGTCGCGCAGCATCGCCTGCACGTCCTCGGCATTTTTCAGCAGCCAGCCGGGCTGGTCACCGGGGAAAATGTTAGTGACATAGGTGATCGGGGGCAGGTCCGCATGCATGGCCGGGATCAGCACCTCCTGCGGGTTGTCGTAGATTACCTGTCGTGAAAAGAGCGGCAGCGCCATCGCGAGTTCGGGTGGCACATGATCCGGAAGAGGCTGTTGCGCAGGTTTGGTCATCATATTCTCCGAAGCAAAAAGAGACAATTTCCACCCTTGCCAAAGACAGGTGCGGTCTTGGTCATCCGATCGAGACTGGCGGCCATGCGGATGATCCGCGAGGACAGGAGGCGATGCGCATGAATGAGGCAGAGGTGCCGGATCTGGAACAGGCGATCCGCGACAATTACCGGCTTTGGAACGAGGGAAAGCGTGACGAACTCGACCGCCTTTTTCGGGCCTTGGGTCCTAACGGCTTTACGATCGAATATGTCGGAGCGCCAGCCGTCGATGGTTGTACGGCCATGGCTGAGATGTGGGCCGAATATGGCGGAAAATGTACGACTGAGCCGCTGGAGGTAATTGTCAACGGCTCGGAGGGGGCGGCCTATGTAGCCAATCGCCTGCAAACCCGGGATGGCCTTGTGACGCTGCCGAGCCTCGAAACCTACAAGGTCGCCGAAGGTCGGCTGACGATCCGCTATTATCATCGAACCGCTCACTAACCCGCTTAGAACCGAAGTGCAGGCGTTGGTCATATTTCAGCCCTTCGCCTGCATGAAGGCGAGCAAATCGGCATAATGGGGCTGGTGGACAAGGCCGCCGCCAGAAATGGATATATTCTCACCCGTGATGTAGCGCGCCTCGTCTGAAGCAAGAAAAGCGACCAGCGCAGCGATATCATCGGGCGTGCCGAATTCCGGCGTCAAGATATGCCGCTGAATAATTTCCTTTAGGCCCGGAACAGTTTTTTCGAGAGCTTCAGTCAGCACCACACCTGGCGCGATGCTGTTGCAGCGGATATTTTGACGCCCATGCTGGGTCGCTACATATTTGGTGAGACCGATGATCGCGGCCTTGGACGAGCCATAGGCAATGCGTGCTAGATCCCCGGCGGTGCCCGAATTGGACGCGGTATTGATGATCGAGCCGCCGCCACTGGCGACCATATGGGGGATCGCATATTTGCATCCCAGCAAATAGCCGGTGAGATTGACATCGAGAATCTCGCGCCAGATCCCGATCGGAATGTCGACGGCGGTGGTGTCCTGAGGACTTTTGTCAGGATCTGTCATCGCCGCATTATTATGTAATATGTCAAGCCTGCCGAAATGATCAATGGCGCGATCAACCATCGCCTTTACTGACTGCGGATCGGCAGCATCGAACTGGACGGCCAGCGCCCTGTCCTCCAACGGAGCGGCCACTCGCACGGCCGTCTCCTCGAGCAGATCGGCGATCACGACGCGGGCCCCCTCCGCCACGAGGCGCCGCGCGACGGCGGCACCGATACCGCCGCCGCCTCCGGTGACAATCGCCACCCTGTCTACCAACCTCATCATCTTTCAAAGTTCCCCGGTGATGGGCTGGCGGGATAGGTCCATATTGATCATAGATACTCCCGCCAGCCGCTTTATCCGATCAGAATTTGAACGTCGTTTCCACGCCGTAGGTGGCCGGCTGGCCAACATAGGCGGCAGTTATGCCCAATGTCCGATAGAGGTCAGGGAAGCGCCGTAGCAGATACTTCTTGTTCGTGATGTTGCGGCCGTACACAGCGACTTCAACGTTGGGATTTTCAAGCTGAAAGGCGATACGCCCGTTGAAAATGCCATATCCAGGCACACGACCAAAGCGGTTTTCCGTTTCATAGGCGGCCTTGGTCGCAGCCGACGCCTGATCCGCCGCCCTGACGGCGTCGAAATGCTGAGCACCAACATAGGAATAGGCGCCAGTGACAGCAAGCGTGCCACCTCCCAGCGGAATCTTCTGCGTGGCGCTCACATTGAGCTGCTTCTTGGGCAATTGCAGCAGCGGCAAACCGCTCAAGTCAACCACGCAGCCATTGACAACCCCGGAGCTGTTCGTGCAGCCGCTTCCAGCCACTACCTGAATCTCGCTGAAGCTGCCCTTCACATATTTACCGTCTTGCAGCGAGCCGTTGACGCTGAGCGTCATGCCTTCCCAGGGTACTGCCGTGATTTCATTTTCCATACCCCAGATACGGACCTTGCCGTTGTTCTGAATATATTGAGTGACGCCGATGCCGGTGACGAAGCTATTGACGATCGCCTGATTGTCATCCTTCCACGTGTGGAAGACCGCAGTGTTAAAGCGCAAGCGGCGGTCGAAGAGATCGACCTTCAGGCCGGCTTCGACATCTTTCACCTTTTCGGGAGCGAATGCAGGCAGACCCCCTGCCCGCAAGTTCCAGCCGCCGGCCTTGGCCGCGCCACGGGTCGCGAGATAAAGGAAGAGATTGTCGTTGGCCTGCCAGTCCAGACCCAGGTTCCAGGCCGGATAATTGAATTTGGCATTCTGTACCTGATTACAGGTCGTGGCCGTGACCGGAACTGTCGGAGTAACCGTACAGTTTATACCAGTCGGTGTTCCCGCCACAGCGACATTATATGGCAGACCATATACTTGCGCATTATGCAGCACGCTGTTGCGGGTATCCCAAGTATAGCGGAATCCACCGACGGCCCGCAACTTTGGCGTCAATTCATAATAGGCTTGAGCAAACAGGCCAAAAGTTTTGTTGGTGACATCGGCGTTAGAATCACGGATCAGCCCGCCGAAAATCTGCGACCGACTGAACTCGTATCCGCTCTCCTTGCCGGCATAGGCGCCAGTGATGAAGCTGAGGCTGTCCGTAATATTACCAGAAAGCTGAAATTCCTGAGAAACATAATAGGAACCTGACCCCGCGAAGGTCGCCAATAGCGGGACGGCGGTGCCATCCGTATCGCTCTGGCCGTAGTTCATCGAATGACGATAGCCAGTGATGGACTTGAAGTTGAGGCCGCCCAGCTCGACGTTCAACGTACCGGAAAAACCATATACTTCCAGCGTATTGAATGGCTGCACACCATATAATGCCTGCGCTTGCGGCGTCAGCCTACCGATGCCTGCCGGGATCGATGTGCCAGTAGCGGTATTGCCCCACCAGTTCTCCCTGGTCAGCAGACCTGCGGTCAGCCCCGGCTGGAAAGCCGAGGGAACAATAGCCGGATTAAAAGCCCAAAGAGCGATCTGCTGACCATGATTGGACTGGCGGTTCCAGTCGCCCGAAAGGGTTAAATCCCAGCCATTTCCTTCATATTTGAGCTTTCCCCGAACGAACTTGCTGTTGTTATCGGAGAAATCGCGATTGGTAAGAAGATTTTCGCCATACCCGTCCCGATCAGTGATCGCGCCACTCAGACGTATCGCCAAGCCTTCCGCGAGTGGGATGTTGATATTGGCCTGGGCGCGCAAAGTGCTGTAATTGCCAAATTCCGCCTTGAACGTACCGCTGAGTTGATCATTCGGATCGTTAGTAACGATGTTGATCGCACCCCCAGTCGTGTTGCGACCGAACAAAGTACCCTGCGGTCCGCGTAGCACTTCAAGCCGCTGAACGTCCTGAATATCGGTCATGCCTGTCGACGGACGAGGAATGTAAATACCATCAATGTACGTGGCAACAGCTGGATCGTTGGCGAGGATCGGCTGGAGATTGCCCTGGCCGCGAATTGCGACGAAGACGATGCCGTCGCCGCCTGCCGAACCACGACCGATGACTAGCCCGGGCGCGGTGCGCTGAAGATCGACGACATTTTCGACCTTTGCAGTTGTGAGCGCTTCAGGCGTAAGCGCTGTTACAGCGATAGGCGTCGTCTGAAGACTTTCTTCGGTACGGCGCGCGGTGACCACGATATCCTGAATGCCTTCGGCCGCGCCCGATTGCGACTGCTGGGCATAGGCAGGCTGTGCCAATGCACCAATCAGCGCACCTGTGGCGATAGCACCCAAAGTGACGGCTTTGCTCATTTTTTTCCCTCCCATGACTTTATCCGGCTTCGATTTGTAAACGCAAAGCGCGTCTAGCTTGGAGATAATGCGCTCCATAGTGGTAGACTCCTGTTTGACTGTCCGGCGACAGAATTTGGCCGCCGATCGATATTTCGTACTTGCCGATCAATGGACCTGCGGCAGCTGGCAACGGAAATCCTTAGGTGTCTGGCCCGTCGCGGCACGGAAGGCAGCGGAAAAGGCCGAAGTGCTGCTGAAGCCGCACCGCCAACTGATTTCTTTGATCCGCGCGCCGTCGTTCCGCAGCAATTCCTTTGCCAAAGCGATGCGGCTGCGCGCGACAAATTCACCCAGACTGACACCGGTTCCGTCCCTGAACACGCGGGCGACATGGCGCACGCTCATGTTGCAGTCCCGCGCAATATCCGCGACGCCAAGGGGACCAGATAAATTGTCCATCACATAGTCGATAATGTTGCGCACCTGCCGCGCACCGCGTGATGTCGCGCTGCCAAGTTCCTTTGGGCACATGTGCCGGACGAGTTCGACTGCCAGCCCCATGAGCATAGATTTAACAAGTGTCTGACTTGCAAAGCCGGGCGCCCGCAGTTCCGCCGCCAGTCCAGCGAAAAGGCGGCGCATGGAGTTATTCTGGACATCGGCACACGGGTCCAGGCGCTTCAGCGGCTGCTCGCCGTCGAACAGTTCTTCCAGAAATTCGTCCCCAAGCGCTACACACACCAGATGCCGTTCCTGAAGCGCTGGTTCGCCGACATATTGGCGATGCGGCGGCATGTAGAGGATGTCACCCGAAGGGACACGCCGGTCGAGGCGGCCCATGCTGACCAGGCTGCGTCGCGGTTGCCCGTCGAGCGAATAATCCAGATAATGTTTCTCAGGACTGAAGACGCCGCTGCTGGGCAAAACCCAATCGAAGTGACGCAAATCCACTCGGGCATCGCGAACGGTTGCTACCGCTTCGATGTAGAAATTCTTGACCCCGAACCTGTCCTGGCCGGTCCAATCGCTCTCCGGACGAAACATCGCCACCTCTGCCTGTTTCTCTTCTCTTCCCGCAACACATAGACGCAGCATCCACTTTTGCTTCTATCTTCGGATAGGTGGTGAGGGCGCGTCGAGGCGGCACATCTATTAGCCGTAGTCGATAGAATCTGGCGGAGGGCGGCATGGAGAAACTATGCTCAGCGTTTCTCACGCCTATCAGCCTGATATCCAAAAACAGGAGGCGCTCAATGTCCATCGCACCGCTCTCGCAACAGCGGGCGCCATGAAAGCGCTGTCGGCAAAACCCGCCGCCGCTAGCCTTTATCCCTGGTATGTCCTGGGCATATTGACGTTGGCGCAGACCTGCCACGGCATCGATCGTGCCATCATTGGACTGGTGCTGGCACCGGTCGGGCGTGAATTTGCCTTGTCCGATGGACAGCTCGGGATATTGGCGGGCTTCGCATATGGCATATTTTTCGCTCTTGCCGCCCTGCCGTTCGGCATAGCGGTCGACAACTGGAATCGTCGCAACCTCATGGCTGCGGCACTTACCCTGTGGAGCGGCGCGACCGCACTGTGCAGCCTGGCAACCGGATTTTGGACATTGCTTGTGGGCCGTGCAGCGGTAGGGACGGCCGAAGCAGGCGGTTCACCGACCGGCATGTCGTTGCTAAGCGACTATTTCGGCGAGAACCAACGCGCAACCGCCATCGGAATCTGGTATTTGAGTTCAGGTATCGGCTTGGCGATCGCCTTTGTCGTGGGTGGTGCGATCGTGCAGAGCGCCGGATGGCGCTGGGCATTTGTGGCCGCCGGCCTACCAGGACTGGTGCTGGCGCCATTGCTGCTGCTCACCGTCCGGGAACCTTTGCGCGGCGCGCAGGACGGGCTGGCTCCGGTGCAAGGAGAAACATTGAGACTTGTTCAGCGTATCCGCCTGCTCGCAGTGCGACCCGGGTTGCTTTACTGCATCTTTGCCATCGTCCTGATCGCAGCGGGGATTTACGGCATGAGCACCTGGCTCACCACTTTCCTGATCCGGGTCCACGGCATGCCGATCGCGAGAGCGGGTCTCCTCATCGCGATTGCCTATGGCGGCCTCGGCTCGCTGGGCGGATTTCTTGCGGGCTGGGTGATCGACCTCATCAACCGGCGCCGAGGCGGCTTCGATCCAGCGCGCACATCCCTGTTCGGCGCGGTGATCCCCTTGCTGACGGCAGTGACCGGCGTCGGCACCGTGCTGTTCCGGGATATTGATCTAATGCTGGCGCTGCTGATGGCCTGCGGTTTCCTCAGCGCTTCCTATAACGGCCCGATCTACGCCGTCATCGTGACAATCGCGGGGCCGCGCCTGCGGGGCCTTGCGGTATCTCTGGTGCAATTGGGGGCAAACCTGATCGGCGTGGGCGCCGGCACTTATCTGATCGGCGCCGTCAGTGACTTTGTCGGGGGGACGGCGGGTGTCGCCTGGGGGATCGGCACCGCCATGCTGTTCACCTTTGCCGGCGGATTATTGCTGCTGCTGGCGTCGCGCGCGATCCGCCATGCCCAAAATAGCGGCGAAGCATAAGAAAAAGGACGGCCTGGCTTTTCAACCAGACCGCCCTTCGTCATGCACGCCCCGTCATTTGGATGCGGTGTTGCGCTCCTTGCGCCGCGCCTTGGCGGCTTCGATCCCCCGGAACACGGTAGTCGTGTTGCCCGCCCCGGCGTAGAACAATATGAAGAGCGGCAGGAAGTCCAACTCCTCATCGGTAAATTCGTTATTGATGAGGGCGCCGTTCATCTGGATCTCGACCAGATCGGCGCGTCCCAGCATGGCGGTCGCGCCCAGCACCAGCAGGCGCTTCTCCCGCATCGAGAAGATATCACTGGCCCACAGATTGGCGAATTGGTTGCCGACGATTTCCTGGTTGAAGGAAGATTCCCGATACGGACGGGTCATGTCCGAGGACCCGGGCCCGTAGACCCTATCGAACACTTCGAGGCCCTTTTGCCACTGCGCTTCTTCGATGCTCATGCCTTTTCTCCCATCACATTTTCAAGGCCGACGACCGCGCGATCGGTCCGGCGGGTCAGTTCGACCAATGGCAATGCGACGCCATAGCCCCGCCCAAGATCGATCGCCGCCTCCAGGTCCTTAACCATCAGCCCGCGCGTATATTCGCGCACTGCCGCTTCCTGTTCACTGGCTGAGGGATCGTCGCGCACAGCCAGCATCAACGGTCCCCCCACGCTGTCGGAGCTGGCGTCGATCACTTGCGCAAGTTGGCGGACATCCACCCCTGCATTTCGGCACAACACGGTCGCTTCGTAACCGGCGCGCAAACAGCCAAAGACGATGACATTGCGGGCTATCTTCGCCGCCATTCCCGCGCCGGGCCCACCCATATGCGCCACCAGCTTGGCAAAGCCGTCCAGCACTGGGCGCACATTCCCGATGGCTTCGTCCGTGCCGCCAACTAGGCAGACGAGGCCATGTTCACGGGCCTTTGGACCACCGGTGACACCGCAATCGACCAACTCCACGCCCGCCGCGTCTGTCAGGGCGCGTATGGCGTTCAGATCATCGATCGAGACGGTCGCGACCAGCACCACAATCATGTTGGGGCGCGCGCGCGATAGAACGCCGTCCGGGCCCGACAGCACCTCAATCGTCTGCTTTGCGTTGACGACGGCGATGATCACGACGTCGGACTGCGCAGCCAGTTCCGCGGGACTGGCGACGACGGGCGGCACCCCTTCCAGCGTCTCGGCAGCATCGGTGCGAATGTCATAGACCGCCGCCAATTGATTCGTCCGCGCGAGGCATATGGCGACACCCGCGCCGATCTGCCCCAAGCCAATAACTCCTGCTCTTCCCATCCTCATTATCCTTTCTGCCGCCTGTCCGCGGTCCTGCCATCGCCAGGCCGGAAGGTTGGCATAGCGCGGACGGAGGCGTCATCCCGTTTTACGCAGCGTGGCCGAACCTCGACAGCTTTACGGTCCCTCACGACGCATTTACCTCCAGCGGTAGATTTTTGGCGGCAAAGCAATAATGGACAACTGCGATCAAGAGCACGGATGCAGATAACTGCATGCTGAGTTGCAGACCGCCCGCCGCTGCCGAAAGACAGGCCGCAGGTTGCGGGGCTTTGCCGGAAACAAGGCAGTCGGCGGCATATTCGCCCCTGTAGAGAAAAACAGCCAAGCGGTCGCTGAGATAGCCCAGCACCACAGACCCTATTCCGAGCCCGGCCACCGTTTGCCCGAAGGAATGAAGGGCGGCGGCGGACGCGCGCATGCGCGGCTCAACCAGCGACTGCGTAATGGTCATGATGGCGGGTGTGAAGGCGTAGAGGAAGGTCGTGGCAACGAACAGAAAGGCGACGAGCCATCGCCAGTCCGATTGATGGATGGCAAGCAGATAGAAGGGCAGAGCCAGTGCCACCGCGATCGCGGGCGCCCATCCGCCCCAACGTATGTCACGCCGGATCAGACGTCCGATCAGATAACCGCCGCTGACCTGACCGACCATCGTCGCAAGACTGAAGGACAGCGCAAAGACCAGGCCTGCCTGAGCAAGTGGCAGGTCGAAACGGCGGACTAGCAAGGGAATCAGAAACAAGTTGGTGCCGAACCCGACCAGTCCGACAAAACCGCTGCCAAAGGTCAGATGCAGGAAGGCGGGCGAGTGAGCGAGTCGGCGCAATACCTTGACGAAGGGCGGCGTATCACTCCTGTGCCCCGCATCTTTCCGATCGGGCTCGGGAATCGTCGCGATCAACAGCAGCGCGAGCAATAGACCGGGTGCGCCGACTGCCACGAGCGCGATCCGCCAACCGAATGTCTGCGCTACCGCACCACCGGCGATCGCCGCGATTGCGCCGCCCAGCGGCACTCCTAACGCGATAAGCGAAAAGACAACCGCGCGGCGGCCGGCATCGAAACGGTCGGAGATCATCGAGACGAGCGCCGGCGTGAAGCCCGCTTCTCCCACCCCCACCCCCATGCGGCACAGCAACAGTTGCACATAACTGCCCGCCGCCCCCGACATCGCCGTCATCAGGGACCAAAGCATTGTCACGACGGCGATAATCCGAACACGGCTGTACCGCTCGGCCAACCGCGCCAGCGGAATACCCAGCACGGCATAAAAGAACGAAAAGGCCAGTCCCCCGAGCATGCCCAGTTGAAGATCGCTCAGGTGCAGATCGTGGCGAATCGCCTCGCCGACCACAGCGATGATTGAGCGATCGATGAAATTGAACATGTAGATCGTGCCCAGAAGCAGCAAGAACCACCTATCGCGCGCCGCAAACCCTCCACCGTCTTTCATCGCCTCTCCCATTGCTGCCCGGGCGCTACTTTCATGCATTCGATACAGATAGAACAAATTCTTTTCCATGTGTATCAGTTTTCTCTTGAAACGATCCTTCGGCTGCGCCAACAGGCCACCATCTACGACAATGGGATTTTCAGCATATGAAAACGACGATCATCGCCCTCACGGCCTTCAGCTTGTCCGCGCCCGCCTTTGCCCAGGCTCCCGCAGTGGGTCGCAACGAGGCGATCTACTCCTCTGATGGTATCAAGATCGGCAAGGTCGATCGTGTACTGACTGCTGCTGACGGCGCCGTGACCGCCATCCGCGTCATCTATCGCGGGAAGTTCATCACCATCCCCGCTACGACGCTCAGCTCGAGCGAGAAGGGCGTGACAACTAGCCTGTCGAATGCCGAGCTTAAGAAATTGTAATTGGTATGTCCCACGGTTGTTTCATCCGTGGGACAGCCCCGCCACCTTTTTTTCCTACTTCAGGTAGCGAGTTCGGCCATGGTCCGAATGGGGCGGCTGACCCCGTCCCAAGCACCATGTGCTGCTTGCATCTGTTCCAGAGACATTTCCATCGCGGCGGAAATCTCCATCAGTTCGACGTAGCCGCCATTGCCTTCGCGGGTGTCAAACAGCGCAAACCTTTCGCCCGAGGGCATCATGCCGCTGAACGCCATGGCATAGCCTTCGGCCGACAGACGCGCCACACCCTCGTCATAGGGAATGCGCAGCATGACATGATGATAGCCGTCGCCATGACGGTCGAGCATTTCGGTGAACACGGAAGCCCCGTCATTCGTCTGCTGGAGCAGCTCGATCAGCAGTCCGCCGGAAAAGCCGAACGCGACCTTCATCGCCACCTGCGTCGGCTCGCCACGATAGATCTGGCCCGGCAGCACGGGCACGTCGAATACGAAAAACGGCCCCGCGCCCATGACCCGCGTCCAGTGATCCAATGCGCGGTCGATGTCATGCACCACCTGACACAATTCCAGTATCGAGCCTTTGGGCTGCATCATGCGTCTCCCCAAATCGCGGCATGGGTTCGCAAGCCATGCTGGCGCGCGCGGTCGCGCAATTGTTGCCCCCGCATGGCGAGATCGACCCTCGGAACCTGTGCATCCACTTCGCGATCGATAGCCGCCAGCTCGACGACCCGCACCTCGCGAATGAAGCGGGCGGGGTCGGCGCCTTCGGGCACGCCCTGCCAGCGCAGCAGCACCCAGCCTTCTTCCAGTCCCGCCGTATCGATCCAGTTGGCGATGCCCGGATCGAGGCCCGCCACCACATAGCTGATCGTGCCATCTGCGGCGGGCTTGACCTGCCCACTGTTGAGACTGACCATGCGAAGCATCGGATCGGGCGAGATCGTCCACGGGTCGGCAATCTGGATGCCGGTATAATAGCTGCCCGCCGGGTCGATGGTCAGAAGCAACCCCTGCCCTTCCCGCAGCGCAAAGCGTCCGCCGGCCAGATAACCCCAGCCACCATCGCGGCCATTGGGTCCAATCAGCCGATTGGGTTTGGGATGGCCGAGAAAATCATCCTTGAAACTCGACCAGAAGGCCACCCAGGCGGGCAGATCGGCGATAATGGCCCTGGCGACCTCGCTTTCGCTGCGCGGGCGCAGGCCCGACGGCGGGTCGAGGCGACGGACGCTGACCTGTGCCGGCCCCTGCCGCCAGTCGCGTTGACTGTCGCGGGTATAGACCTGGATCCGCGCACCCTGCTCGGTCCGCAGGTGGGTCGCACCGCCTTCCTGCGGGCCGACCGTCACCGTCACTCGCCGATCGGCATCACAATAAGGCAGAAGTTGTTGGAGCGTCAGCGCGCCCAGATTACGGCCCAAACCTGCATGATGCTCCGGTTCGACCTCGGCAACGATACTGAACTGCGGCGGATCGGCGGAAAAGCGGATGTCGACGGCATAGTGCCCGTCGCCGTCGACCGGAATTTCCCGGTTGAAATTGTCAGGATTGTCGATCGCCACCGCAGCGCCTGGATAGATGTGGCCGAACCAGCGCCGCGGGGCGTTGCTGATATTCCAGACGACCTTGGGATCGGCCGGATCCCCATTGGCTTCCCGCATGGCGAGTCCCAGCACCCACTGATCGAGCGCACGATCCAGCCCCAGCCGTCCGTCGAGCGTCGCCGCTAGCGGATCGGCTAGCAGCATGAGGCGAGCCTCCTCGCGCGCGGCGCGGATGTCGGCGCGTTCGATCAGGCGCAGCGCCAGCCGCTCCGCCGATGCCTGATCTTCGGTCCAGAGTGGGTTGGCGGTCATGAAATCGTCCCCACCCGGCCGCCTTCGGTGAAGATGGTGCTGCCGGTCGTGTAGCTGGAGCCGTCTCCGGCCAGCAATATGGCCGCGCCCACCGCCTCATCCGCGGCGCCGAACCGCTTGATCGCATTGCGTTCGGCCAGACCTAACCCTTTGTGGATATCGGCCTCCTGCCCGTCCGGACTCATGGATCCGACGCACAGGCAGTTGATGCGTGTGTGGGGAGCCTGCGTCTTGGCCAGTTCGCGGACCAGAAAGAGCAGCGCCGCTTTCGACACGCCATAAGCCACTGCCGGCGGAATCGGCGTGAAACCGCCGCAGCTCTGTACCGAAATGATGCTGCCCTTGCCATGTACCTTCATGTCGGCCTCGGTCAGTTCGGTCAGACGCCAGGTCGCCATGACATTGACGTCCATTGCCGTCTTCCAGACATCGTCCGTGTTCGCCCAAAGCCCGCCATCGGCGGCATAGACCACGCCAGCCGCCGCATTGTTGAAGACGATATGGATCGGGCCGAAGGCCTGGCGGGCACCCGCCACCAGCCGTTCAAGATCGGCCTTCTCGCCCGCGTCCGCCGCGATGGCGATCGCCCTGCCGCCGTCGGCCGCGTTGATCTCTGCGGCAATCCGATCGAGCCGGTCCTGCGAGCGGGCCGAGAGGACCACATTGGCGCCCAATTCGGCATAGGCCTTGGCGACATGTTCGCCCACGCCCGGCCCGACGCCGGTTAGGAGAGCGGTGCGCCCGTCGAGGCGGAAACGATGGAGAACGCTCATGTCATACTCCCGAATTCAGGGTCGCTCGGTCAAACAAGTGGCCGTAGCGCGCATAATAGCCGGCAAGCCGCTCATGCACTTCACGAGGATCGATGCCGAACTGTTCGGGACTGTGCTTGTGCTTGCCAAGGCGGCCGGCCGCGGGGTTATCTGCCAGAAAAGCGGCGATGCGCGCGCGATGCTCGTCGGTGAAGGGCAGTCCAAAGCGGTAGTAGATGCGCTGAATTGCCGCCGTAGGATCGGCCACGATATCGCGATGGGCAAGGTCGAGAATGCGCCCTTCGATCGTCGGATCGCTCGCCCGCGCTTCGGTCGCACGGGCCATCGCCGCGCACCAGGTGTCGACGACCGACCGGCCGATCGCCTTCAGGTCGTCTGCGCCGCCCACGGCCGCTAGGAAACCTGCAATCATACTCGACAGCGAAGAGAAGGTCAGCACCGGATCGCGATGCGTCCACACCAGCATCGCACCGGGGTAGGCTTCCACCAGACCGGGCAAGTCCATCAGATGCTGTGGCGATTTCAACGTCCAGCGGCCTTTGGGTCCTTTCCATTGATATTGCTGGAGCATCCGCTTGTGGGTACGATATTGTCCTTCCGGCACGCTGTCCTGCAACCAGCGGGCGAAATCGGGAACGCCCAGTTCCGCCGGAAAATTGGTGCTCGCGAAATGCAGCATCATGCCATGATTGCACTCGCCCGGCTGCGTGCAGTCCATCCGCTGGATATCAGCCAGTTGCGGCGCGTGCTTCAGCCAGTTCTCATAGATGGCCTGCACCTGCGCAATGCGCGGATCGCTGTCGAAGGTTGCTTCTTCCGGGGCAGGCCAAGGGATATACCATTCCCATTCGCGCGGCGCGCGGGTCGCCGGATCGAGGCAGAGCAGATCATAGGTGATGGTCGTCCCCGTGCGCGGCAGGCCGCAGACGATCAGCGGATCGCCCACATCCTGCGTCACAATGTCCGGGTGTCGCCTTTCATCTTCGGCAAAGCGCAGCCGGGTCGCGAGCAGACCGACAATCTTGTGATGCGCGGTTTCGCGCAGCTGGGCGGGCGGGTCCATCGCCTCGACCGCTTCGACCAACCTGTGGAAACCATCCATGAAGGACAGGTCTGGTCCGAAATCCGAGAGCCCGGTGGAGGCACGCGCCTCCGCAATCAACCTCTCCGCATTCAAAGGTGAACGCTCCGCGACACCCGCCTTCATCGAAACACCCCCGCCATCCGCTGGCTCATGGTTCACCCTCTCTTATATCTCTTTTTCACGCGGCCTAATTGATCGGAGTGATCGTCGGACGCCGCCGGCGCAAAACAGGGTCCTTAGGCGGCCTTGTCCTCCACTGGCGTCAGATTCTTCATGAAGGCCACGAAATCCGGCCCCAGTTCGGGGAGCGGCAAACCCAGCTTTTCAGCCAGGTAAAGGGTCATGAAATTGTCGTTGAGCGATTTGTTGGTCGCCGGGATGTTGCCGATGCCGACTTGCCGGTCAAACGCGCCGACGGCCACCAGCGCCATGCGCAGCGCGGCGACGATGTCATAATAGTCGAGATGCCGGGCCGTCTGTCCGCTCGCCGCTTCCCAGATGGCGATGGTTTCGTCCTTGCCGGGCAGGCCTTCCAGCCGGGTGATGCCGAAGCGACGGCCGAACAGATCGTCGAAATAGAGCCACCAGGCGAGATCCAGCTCCGCCGGTCCAAGCGCCGCGAGTTCCCAGTCGATCAGCGCGTTGACGCTTCCATCCGCCGCGAACATGACGTTCGACGGTGTGGGATCGCCCCACAGCACATTCACCCCCGCGTCGGCAGGCATGTTGGCGCGTACATAAGCCATGGCTGCGTCGACGATCGGCATGACACGGCCGCGTCCGGCCGCCTTGTGCCATGCCTCCAGCGCGCCGACATATTGATCGAGACCTGGCTGCCCATTTTCCGGCTGGGCGAGAAATTCAAAGCCGTCGCGCCAGTCGATGGTCGCCAGAACTCGCAAAGGCGGTGATGGCATTAGCGAAGGTTTGCCGCCGCTGCTCCGGGGTCATGTCGACCAGCCAGCCTTCCAGATTATAATTTGGCTTCTGCTTGGCGCATTCGCCTTCCACCTTGCCCATTACGAGGAAGGGCAGGCCGAGAATATCGGGATCGAGATTCATGCCGATCCACGGCGGCACCGGCAGATCACCACGTGCGTCAAGCGCCGCCATCATTTTGCCCTGAAGTGAGAGGCTGCTGCCGAACACCACTTCCAGATCCATTGGCTGACGGCGGACCACCAAGGTCTGGCTCTGCGACCCGCCGGTATCGACATAATCGACATCGACAAAGAAGATGTCCGCCGAAAAGCCTGCGCCCAGCGTGACTTCGAGCGGGCGAACCCGGATTTCGCGCCACTCAGGCTTTTCGCGCTCCAGCCAGCTCTGCAGCTGGACGGTGATACGATCGGGCGTCAGCAATTCCATGATCAAAGACCCTTAGCAGCCAACGCGCGCTTTAATTCGGTGGTGAGCGGCCCCATATCCTTGGGCGATGAGCCGTGGAGTAGAATTTCGTCGGCACCCGCGTCTAGGAATGCCATCAGCTGATCGGCGCACTGGGCCGCGGTTCCCACCGCAGCGCCTTCATCCAGCCATTGCTGCGGGATGAGGCGGCTGACATCGACCAGCTCCTGCCGCGTATAGGCTTGATCAGCCGGTTTTCCATTGAGGCCCGCAATCTTTGGATGGGCGCGGATATTCTCCAGCACTTTCTTGTCCCAGCCGTTGATGTCAACAATCAGGTCGCCAAAGCCGGGTAGTTCAAAATAGGTGATGGCGCGGCCGCCGACGACAGCCTCCTCCTCGTCTTTGGGCAGATCGGGGGCAACGATGATATTGTGGTAGATGCGCACGGACATGGGATCGCGCCCGGCCTTTTCCGCGGCGTTTCGGACGATCTTCGCGCTGTTCTGCACCCCCTGCGCCGACACGAACGGATGCAGCAGCACGCCGTCGCAATGCTTGCCAGCGAACTCCAGGCTTTTGGGACCGATCGCCGTGAATATGATGGGCGGCGGCGTGCCGCCATGACGATCGGTCAGATTAATGGCGGGGAATTTGCCGAGCACGCCCTCATAATCGATCTTCTCGCCGGTCCAAAGGCGCCGGCAGATCGAGATCAGGTCTGCGAGTCGATCCATGGTGATCGGCGGTGAACCCAGCATCTTCATATAGGCCGGAACAGCCCGCGCGAACATCAGGCGGAACCGTTCCCCGCTCATTGCCTGCATCATGTCGGCTACGCTGGCAGTGACCAGCGGATGGCGCATCGTCGCATACATGGTGCCAGTGATCCGGATCTTCGAGGTAGCCTCGGCCACCGCGCCTGCCAATACCGCGGGTTCCTTGAGGGCATAGCGTTCGGAAATCCACACGCATCCAAGACCGATACGCTCCGCCTCCTTCGCTTCGTCGATCCCGCGACGCGGATCATTGACCCGCCCGGGGAGGATATAGGTACCGAACTTGTCAAATAGTGCGCGAGCGCCCGGTTCCACCGCTGCCGTCATTCCTCATGCCCTCTCAATTTATATCTCTGCATGCCGTTGGGAGGCCCCTTGGAAACCTGTCAAAAGGCAGGTTCGGGATGGACCTCAACGTAGAGGCGCGTGAGCTTGAGCGCGGCGATTTTCCACTGTCCGTTCTGGCGCACATAGCGTTCCGTATAATGGCCGAAACCGGTGATCGACTGACCGCCGGGGATTGGACATTTGCCCGGCGCCCAGACCACCCGATCCTGCATCGCCGTGATAACGTCAGCCTCATCGCCGCGCAGGTTGATTTCCGACGAGTGGATCTGATGGGCTGAGCGCGCCTCGATGACGGCGGACCGCACCTGTTCCAATATGGCGGCGTGCCCGCTCATCGGGGCACTGCCGGTATCTTCCTCCACATCCATCACTGCATCGGGTGTGAACAAAGAGAGAAAGCCGTCCCAGTCCTTCGTGTCAAGAAAGCGGCAATAGCGCGCCTTCACATTTCGGATCGCCTCATAGTCGAGCAGCATGGCCAGTTCGTCGCTCATTGCTTCCCCCATCACCAAATGATGCGCGTGTGCGCGCGGAGCGTGCGTTCGCGGATCGCTTCCGCGCGCGCATCCGGCGTCACCAGCACGGTGTCGGCAGGCAGATGGCTGCGCACTTCTGCCCACTTGACTTTCTTCATCGTCGGCGTGGGCCGCTCGTCGGTGTTGAACCAGCGCCCCTGTACCGCGCCGCTGGCGTAGCCCGATGTGTCGAGCCAGTTGTGAACGCCCGGATCGCGTGCGGAAATGACCGCACGAAAATAGCCGTCGCCATCCACCACAGCCTGAGCTGCATTGAGGCTGGACTGATTGTGATACCAGTCGGTCGTCTCATAGAGTTCGTTGGTCAGGATCAAAGACCAATAGTCGACCTCCTTAGGAATCTGCACTTCGGTTATCAGCGCTTCGTCATCGGTCAGATCATAGGCACCTTCATAATAGGATTGCCGAGCAAGACCCGTCATCTGAGAAAAGTCGACGACCTTCAGCGTGTTGATCAGCCCCTCATCACGCAGCTTTTGGACTTTGTCGGGAAAGGCGAGCGCACAGACCGTTGCAGTTTCCGGAATCTCGGCAAAACGATGCGCCAGTTGCGCCAGCGTGGGGCGTCCCTTGGAGGCGCAAGCTGCATCCAGACGCACGATGCCGAAGCGCGGCTCGCGCTCGACACCCCAGTCGCAAGCGACGATCCGGACCATCAGCTTCTCGGTCGCGGGTTTCAGTTCCCACCAGTCGCCATCATAGCCAGCGGGACGGGTTGGTGAGAGGATGACATCGAAGGTACCGTCGGCAGCGATACGCAGCTCATCGAAATCATTAGCATCCTGCGCGGGATGATGCTGGCCGGTGCGCAGCGTGTCGGGCCCAAGTTGGGCCAGGATCATCATCCGCGTTGTGCCCCGATCCCCCCGGATGCGATAAGTGCCGCCCTTCTCGATCAACGCCGCCTTGTAGATCGTGTCCGCATTAGGCTGAAAGATGTTCTGGCAGATGTTGAGTTCGGGCACAAAGATCGGATGACTGCGATCATGCATGATCGCGTCGTTGGTGGTCCGCAGCACGCCTGACAGCAGTAGGCGCAACGATTCCTGCATAACCTGTGGATTGCCGCGAAGCCTTTCCGGGATACTGTCGCGCATCAACTGGCCCAAGGGACGAAGCTGGTCGAGCAGGTCTTCCCATTCGAAAATGCCCTTGTTGCTCATCTTATTCTCCACCATTTTGTTCCGATTTTCGGCCAATGCCCCGCCGGCCCTCCCCGGCAACATAAGCCCGGCCAAGGTTGCAGACACGCCCGTGCAGATTTCCCGTCTAGTTTGTGGCAAGTATTTGTCTCAGCGCCGCCCGCCGCTGGGCGTCGACACCTCCCGCCTCGAAATAGCCTTCGACCCCGCCCCAGCGCGTTGCGACCATATCCAAAGCCCCCGCGAGATACTCATCCTGCACACCGATCAACACCGCCACCATGTCGTCCGGCGGAAGAAAACCGAATGTCTTTTGCAGATCGCTCTTGAGATGGCCTGACATACGCAGGTTCTGGCCAAAAATATCGGACTTCCGGTAATCCTCGACAATCACCGAACGTGGCACTCCGAGCAGGTCAAGAAACAGGGCGACGACGACACCGGTGCGATCCTTGCCAGCGGTGCAGTGGACCAGCATCGGCGTGTCCTGCCCCACCAACGCATCGACCATCAGCGGCAGATGGGGCAGAAAGGCCTGCGGCATGAGGGCATAATTATGTGTCATCACTTTGACTGCGCGCGCGGCGGTCGGATCGTGAGCGAGCGACATCCACATATCTTCTCCCTGCGCGCGCAGGTCGGTATTCATGTCGAGGTCGAGTATCCGGCAGTCCGGGCCGCACCAGCCGTGCGGCGCCACGTTCCTTTCGACCGTAGATCGGAGGTCCGCCACCGAGCGAAAGCCTAGATCGGACAGTTCAGCATGATGAACCTCGAAGAAACTAGCCGGGCCTTCGGACCGGAACAGGATACCGGGCCGGACCTGCCCTCCGCCCGCAGTCGGCAACCCGCCGATGTCTCGGAAATTGAGGCGGGACAGGGCGATGGTCATACAGTCAGTCCTTCACTGGGGGATAGGTGGGGACGACGGCGCGCATCTGCGCCAGCAGGTCGGGCGCCATCCAGACATGCTCGACATAATGGCCCAACGTCGCTCGCTCGTCGGTGTAGATATAACGCAGCATGTCGCCCAACGCGCCCTCAAACACGACCGGGTGCCGTGTCAGGTCGAGCGAAGCGACATGGGCCTCCCAGTGGGCAAGCGGCCCGTCGATACGGGTCGCGACATGGTGAAAGCGAATGGCGAGGTCATCGACGTCGGGCAGAAAATCGCTGAAGAGGGGCGCTGTGTCCCCAACCGGTTCGATCAGTTCGAGCTCGACGCCGCCGACCACCGCCAGCGCGATCTTCAGTACCGGCTTGCCCGTCGAATCTTCGCCAGGTTGGATGTTCGACATCTCAAAAAAGCCCGGCGTGCCATAGGCTTCCTTGAGCAGGGCCATCGCCGCGTCGAGATCATTGGTGACATAGGCCACTTGGCTATGCTGGCTGTTGGGCCGGGCGAACATGCATATCTCCTGCTATTATCGAGAGTCCGGCCGCCAAAACCGGGCGCGGTACCCGCCGCGCAGTCAATTCGCGAACATTTTCCCCCCGTCCACGACCAACGTGTCGCCCGTGTGGTACGCGGCCATGTCGCTCGCGAGATAGACGGCTGCGCCTTCCAGGTCGGCCGGCTTTCCCGCCCGTCCGAGCGGCGCCTTTGCGGCGACCAGGTCCGCAATCATCTTGCCCACCGCCGGATCCGCAAATGTCATCTCTGTTTCGATGAAACCCGGCGCGATGACATTGCAGCGGACGCCGATCGGACCGAGTTCGGCCGCCAGCGCCTTGGCGAGGGCATTAAGCGCGCCCTTGGCAATGCCATAATGGGCCATGGTCGGCACGCCCTGGAAGATCGAACCGCTTCCGCAGATGATCAGCGAGCCACCCGGATCTCCGGCTTCAGCGCGCGCCTTCATATGCCGCGCACCCTCCCGCAGCGTGAAGACCGCGCCATCGAGATTGACGCCGATCAGCTTGCGATAAGTTTCGACGTTCATGTCCGTGAACGGCACCCGGTCGGCGATACCGGCATTGGCGACGACCGTGTCGATCCGGCCCATGGCATCGAGTGCGCGGGCGAAGCCGGCGACGATCGCAGGCTCGCTTGACACATCAACCATGTCAGCGAACACTCGCACTCCATAGGCGCGCAACGCCACTGCCGCCTCTTCATTCCTGTCGGCGCGCCGTCCCCAGAGGATCACATCACTCCCCGCGCGGGCAAGGCCGCGGGCAAAGCCGAACCCTAGCCCCGAATTGCCGCCTGTAACCAGCGCTACCTTGCCGCTCAGATCGAAGAGATTTTCCGGCACGTCCATTCTCCCAATGGCCGCTCGAACGACGGCGGTGCTTTGGCGCAACATTGCTGGCGAGCGGGCCGATGGACAAGGGGCAGGCAGTTTCGCGATCGTGCCAATGCCATCGCGAAACTGCCCTCCTTTAATGCATCATGCGTTCGCGAAATTGCCGCGGCGTCAGTCCGGTTGCCTTGCGGAAGGCGGCTGAAAAGGCCGCCGCGCTGTCGAACCCGCAATCCCACGCTATGACCTTGATTGCCGGGCCGGATTGCCGCAACAACTGCTTTGCCCGATCGATCTTGCGGTCGGCGACATAACGGGTGAGCGTTTGCCCCGTGGTAGCCTTGAACTGCCGAAAAAAATGACGGGTGGAAAGGCCGCATTCCGCCGCCAACTCGGACACGGACGGAGGCTTACCCGGCTGCTCGACGCGATCGCCAATGTGCTGAAGCTGGGCCGAGGACATGCCGCGCCCCCGAATTTCACCTACGCCGCTGGAAATTAGCAGATAGCGTTGCAATTCGATGGCCGCCTGAAGCCATATCGCCTGCGTCAGCATCTCGCTGCAAAAGCCCGGCTGCGCAATCTCGCCTGCAATGCGCCGCAGTGCCTCGCGCACGACGGGGCTACGAACGTCGAGCGCGGCTTGCAGGGCGTCGCTTGACAGGTCCGAGGCGTCATCATGGTCAAATCCCGTCCCGTCAAAGGCGCAGCATATCGACGTCTGCTCGCCCTCGCCCCATTCGGTATGAAGCTCGCTTCGTGCAGGGACGAACAGCACATCGCCCAGAGCGCTGCCCCTCCCCTCGCCCACTCCGCCATAGCCGCCACAGGGGCGACCGGGCCGAGGGGACAGGGCGAGATCCAGAAAGCTGCGGGGCGACGAAAATATCCCGCTCTGCTGGCCACGGAAGCGATAATGGTGCAATTCCATCACCACGCCGGGCAGCGCAATCCGGCCCCGAACCGTGCACTCCATAGCCGGTGTCTCGGGCAGATCATAGACCTGGGAAACAGTGTTCATCCAACCTCTCCGATCGATTTCTCCGACCGCGATACGATCCTTATGCAGCATGGCACTTTTGCCGAGCATTTGGCGCAGTGGCGATGGCGGCGCACCTTGCGGAAGAAAGGGTCCGTGCTTTTAGATAGCGCATCGACAGGAGGAGAGCGACATGGGTAGTCCCGTACAGGAAGAGACCGCGCGCCGTAACATCATTCATATCACCGACCTGCATCACCCCGTGCTGACCGATGTTCAGAAGCAGGTCATGGCCGGGGCCGAAGCGGCGGCGGATCAGATCATTTTTCGGCCAGAAGTCATACTGGCCGCCGCTCAGGGCCAGACGGACCTGTCGGATTTCGGTGCGGACGATTTTCGTGAACGGCTGGCCGTCTGGTGCCAAGCAATCGACGAAGATGCGAACGCGTCTCCAGTCGCGCGCGCAAATCTGTTCCAAATGATGATCCGGCTCGCCGCAACACGTCTGCGGATCGAGGATATGGTGAAGCGCCACCCGGAGATACTCGATATCCAAATCGACCGACCGATCATCGTCGCGGGCCTTCCCAGATCGGGCACTACGCATCTGCTCGGCCTGCTATCGGCCGACCGCCGGTTCCGCTCCCTGCCCTGGTGGGAAGCAATCGCCCCGGTTCCGGCCCCAGATGAAACCCCGACGAGCGAAGACGAGAATCCCCGCTGGACCAAGGCCGAACAGGGCTGGCGAATGATGGAGTCCATTCTGCCGTATATGGCGATCATGCACGAATTTTCGCCCGATCATATCAGCGAGGATATCGAGCTTCAGGCGATCGACTTCTCCTCCTATCTGATCGAGTGGCTAGCGCATGTACCGCTCTGGCGCGATTATTATCTGAGCCACGACCAGTCAGGCACCTATGCCTATCTGAAGAAGGGCCTTCAGGTCCTCACATTCTTGAAAGGACCTAACCGATGGGTCATCAAATGCCCGCAGCATATGGAGCAACTCCCCGCCCTCTATAAGACCTTTCCCGATGGCACCTTCGTATTGACCCACCGCGATCCGGTGGGGTCGATCCGGTCACAGCTCACCATGTATAGCTATGCAGCGCGCATGTTACGCAAGACGATCGATATTCAGGAACCGCTTGGCTATTGGCCCGACCGCTATGAAAAGCTTCTGCGCGCCTGCGTGCGAGATCGCGACATTCTGCCGCCCGACCAAACGATTGATGTCTATTTCCATGAATGGATCAGAAATCCCGATCCAATCCTGAAAGAAATCTACCGGATTGCCGACACCCCGCTAACCGATCAGGCGCTCGCCGATCTGCACAGCTATCTAGCCCAGCACGGCGAGCAGGCAAAGGGTAAGATCGTCTATGATCTGGAGCGCGATTTTCATGTGACCGGCGAAGAATTACGCCGTCCCTTCGCTTTCTATTTCGATAGGTTCCCGGTCCAGATTGAGGTGAAATAGCCCTTCTCACCACCTGCCTTTCGACAGGAGGGAAATCAAGGCGCCCTGATTAGGACGGGGCATTGATTCCGATACCAGCAGAGGAATGCCATGCCCGAATTGAATGTCATCACCCGTGATGGCTCCCAGCAGACGATTGATGCATCCGCCGATATGTCAGTGATGGAAGCGATTCGTGATTCCGGTTTCGATGAGTTGCTTGCTCTATGCGGCGGCTGCTGTTCCTGCGCGACGTGCCATGTCTATGTCGACCCGGCCTTCGCTCAGTCCCTGCCTCCCGTATCGGACGACGAAAGCGATTTGCTGGATGGCTCGCCGCACCGCAACGACTACTCGCGCTTGTCCTGTCAGGTCATGATGTCTGAGGTTCTATCCGGCCTCACGGTGACCATTGCACCTGAGGACTGAGCCAATATTAGCCCTGACTGAATGAGAGAGGATTATTGTGGCCTGGAAAGAAGATATTCGTGAACAGCTCGATGTGTCGGACTCGAGTGTACTGACGGACAAGCAGAAGCAGATGGTCAAGCATTGGACAGACCTGCAGGAAACCCTGAATGCCGGGGACTTCGAGGGAATGGACCGGTTCTTCCATCCCGAATTTCGCTACGGAAACCCCAACCGGCCAGATCTAGGCACCTATGAGCAGTGGAAGACCTCACCGGTCGCGCTCTACAAGACGTTCTTCCCTGCCGCCTACAAGACCATCGACGCGGTCGGCAAGGGCGACGATGAAATCTGGATCTACGCCACCCATTACTGCAAGCATGTCGGCGGCCCCTATATGGGCGTGCAGCCGACCGGGAATGAGTTTCAGGTTAACTGGTTCTCGATCGTCAAGTTCAAGGACGACAAGATCGTCAGCATCTTCAGCATATCCGACGTGCTGACCATGCTGAAGGACATTGGTGTGGTGGAAGTCCCGCAGCCGGTCGATCCCTATAAATAAACAGGCATTTCCCTGCCCTTCTTCCGTGTCGGTCAGGCGACCGGAGGAAGGAGGGCAGCGAGCAGGAAGGCTGCCAGGCGATCGGCATGCTCTGCCGCATGCACTTCATCCACTTCCCGCCCGGCCCCCAGCCGCTGCTGCATCGGCACTGCACAGAAATAGTAGCCGACCCCCTGGACCAGCAGCGCCATCAATGCGGCCGTCGACAGACCATGCACGGGCCGCTGCAACCGCACTGCGTCGAGCAGACCATCAAGCCGCCGCTGGAACGGCCGCACGAAATGTTCGACGATATGATCAAGCCGCCAGGTCGACCGGCAGCCTTCCACATTGGTCAGCGACACGATGTCACCATTGCTCGTCGCCCACAGGCAGAAACGCTGGATCAGATGGCGCAGCCGCACCTCCGGATCGGCCGGCTCATCAAAGGCGGCTTCGACGAAGGGCGATGCCTGCGCCATGCGCCAGTCGACCGCACGTATCCACAAATCCTCCTTCCGGCCGAACCGGACATTCAGGAGATTATGACTGACCCCAAGCCGCTTTGACAGATCGCGCAGCGTCGTGCCCTCATAGCCGCGTTCCGCGAAGGTCGCAAAGGCCAAGCCCAACAGCTTATCCTCATCCACGGCTTGGGCGGCGTTGAGGGCTGGACGGCCACGGGTGCGCTGGGGACGATCGAGCATCAGCAGATCCATAGTGAAAAGACGTTGACATATAAATTGTCATCCGTCAATTTAAACCAAAGGAGAGTGGATAGCGCTATGAGTTTCGATTCTGATCTGTGGTGGGCTGTCGCCCGGTCCGAGGAAGTGACTTCCCAGAAGCCGCTGTCCGTCGATATAGGCGATCAGCCCGTCGTGCTGTGGCGCGACAATCAGGGCATCGCCCGGGCGCTGGAGGATCGCTGCCCTCATCGTCGCGCGCCCCTGTCGCTCGGTTGCATCCGCGACAATGGCTGGATCCAGTGCGGCTATCATGGCTGGAGCTATGAGGGCGAGTCGGGACGCCTGAAGGAAATCCCGAACATGAAGAACCAGCAGAAGTTCCCGCCTGTCTACAAGGCCAATGCGTTTGGCGTGAGTGAGCAGGCCGGCTTTGTGCGGGTCTGCCTCAATCCCAAAGCGCAAGCACCACTCCGCGCAGACCCCAAGTATAGCTATGTCGGCACGGTCAACGTCAGCTGCAGCCATCAGGAATATCTGAATGCGCTTTATGATGATCCGAGCCTCGTCCTCGCGATCCGCGGTGTCCGCTTCAGCCCCTATCTGATGTCGGAACTGCATGAAGAAGGCGGCATGCTGGTGATGGAGCGCAATTGCCAGTGGCATCCGCTACACTGGCCGTCACATTTCGTGGCAGAATTTCCGCTCACACTGCTGACGCGCACCCATCCGCTGACCGGCGAGACGCGGCTGACGCTGCGCGACGACCAGTTCAACGATCTGCTCCACGCCGTTCTCTCGCCCGTCCCCTCGGCGCGGGGGGTGACAGCCGTCCGCTGGCGGGCCGAGCTGGGCGTTCGCCATCCGGGCGTGCGCGGCGCGGTACTGCGCGGGATCAATCCGCTGACAGTACTCGCGTCGGTCGACGGATCGAGACTGCGTGCCACCAAACCCACCGCTTCGCTGCATGGCGAAGATCTGCGCAAGGCAATGCTGGAAAGCGCCCCCGCGACCCATGATCAGACCGTAGCGGCCTGAAGGAGGATTTGAAGATGCTGGAAACCGCCGATCATCCCGTCTCGCACGACGACAATTCCGCCACACCGACGGGGGGCAACCCGATCGCCCTGAATGCAATCAACCGCTGGGTGCCGCATAATCTGGTGATGCGCGACAGCTGGTTTCCGGTGGCACATGATTATTCTGTAACGGGTAAGCCCGTCCGCCGCGCCATTTATTCGCACCCCATCTTCCTGTGGCGCGACAATGGTATAGCAGTGGCCAGCGAATTCCATCCCAATGAGCGAATTGCACGCAACAAGAGCGAATTTACAGACGCGCGCGGCCGCTATCCGGTGATGGAACATTATGGCGTTGTCTGGGTGTGGTTCGGCAATCCGCTGGCGGCTGACCCTGTCCATCTCCCCAGCCTGCCTTTCCTCCCCCCCAAGGGCGGCCTGCCCCGGCACATGACCGCTACCGTCCGCTTCGAGAGCGCTGCGCCGATCAGCCTTGAAAATCTGATCGACCTTACCCATGCCGACTTCCTGCATGCCGACGTCGTCGGCGACGAACGGTCGGACAGCGAGACGGTGGAAACCTTCTATGACAGCGAGACCGTCACCATGGTCCGCACCTGCGTCAACAAGTCGGTGGCCCCGGTGATGAAATTCTTCAGCGGCATCAAGCAGCCGACCCAGAATGTTCGGCAGGTGATCCGCATCTACCTGCGCTCGCATTGCGCCATCGCCTATGGCCGGTTCAGCCCAGGTGATGATGTCCCGCTCTTCCACCCCTGCACGCCTGAAACGCGGGACCGCACACGGATGGAAATGGTCATGAACACCTCCAACGCGGGCCTGATGTTCCGCCATGTCATGCCCAAGGCGGGTTACAAAGTGTCGCGGCAGGACAGCTATATGACCTCCCCGCAAAGCCCGCGCTATATGCGCCATACCGACCGCAAGGATTTGCACAGCAAGTTTGACCAGGCCGGGCAGCGCTATCGCATGGCGATGATGGAACTCGCCGACCGGCAGGCGATGGGCGATTTCGCCTATCGCGACAATGTGAGCGCCGACTGCAGCGACATCATCGGCCTGCGCAAGGAACTGTTTCAGTTCTGATCTGATCTCCCCAATGGGCGGACGGCAGCGTCCGCTCCTTTTTCCTTTTTCGGAGTCGCCATGGCAAAGCTCGTAAATGCGGTCGGCGGCGAACGCCGCTGGTGGGCCGTCATGCCCACCCTGCCGGCCCCCGCCATGGCGGGTATCGGTCAGCAGATGGAGCAGGCGGGCTTCGAGGGCTGCTTTTCGCTGCAAATTTACGGGCCGCCCTTCATCCCGATGGCTGCGACCGGAGCGCTGACAAACAGCTTGAAGGTCGGCACCGGCGTCGCTATCGCCGGAACGCGCAGTCCGGTGGAAACCGCCTATGCAGCGATGGACGTTGATCGCATTTCCAGTGGTCGCTTCGTGCTGGGGCTGGGCTCCAGCATCAAAAGCTGCGTCACGGGCATGTATGGCGAACCCCAACGCAAGCTGCTGTCCCACCTGCGCGAAAGCGTCAATGTGATCCGCTATGTCATCGCCAACGCGCATAAGGGGCTCCATCCGATCCAAGGGGAATATTTCTCCGCCGATTTCGAGGAAATGATGCTGACCGCGCCCCCGGTGCGTGAGGAGATTCCGATTTGGATCGCGGCGCTACAGGACAAGATGACCGCACTTGCGCTGGAAATCGGCGACGGTCTAATGGTTCATGCCCTCTGGTCCGCGGCATATGCCAAGAGTAAACTGCCATTTATTAACGAGAAGTTGGCCCAATATGGCCGCAGGCGCGAAGATATCGAAATTAACGCCTGGCCGTGGATCGCGGTCAATGATGACAAGCAGAAGGCGATCGACGACAGCCGCGCCACGGTCGCAGCCTATTCCGGCTACAAGGAATATGAGCCCTTCTTCGAAGCGATCGGCTTTGGCGATCAGGCGCGCGCCTGTCAGCTGAGCCTCGGTGAGCATGGCGACATAGCCAAGGTCATCCGCAATGTGTCCGATGAAATGGTCGAAGCCTTCGTGACCTGCGGGCCCGTGGACGAGGTCCTTGAAAAGATCGAGCCGTTCTGGGATGTGGTTGACTCGCTTTGTCCGATGACGCCCTATCGGGACCTGACCATGGAGCAGCTGAGCGACTATAATGCGGGCCTGTTCAAACTGGTGGCGACCGCCCGGGCACGCGCTGGCATGGCTGCTAAGCCGGCGTAACAGCTAGGGTTGATCTCATAGTTGCAACGGCAGGAGCCGAGGCCAAGGATTGTCCTTAGTCCCGGCTCCTGCCGCTCCCCCCAAAGGATCAGGCCTGCACCAAGGAGTCGGCCAAGGCTTTACCGGCAATGAACCCAGTGACCATGGCTGGGCCCACATTGCAGCCATGCGCCGGCGATTTGCCCCGCCAGATGGAATTAGCATCGAGCCCTGCCGCGAACAGCCCTTCAACCGGCGCGCCATCTGTCCCGATCACGCGGCATTGGGCGTCGATCTTGAGGCCCACCGTCGTCGATCCGTCGCCCGGATAGATTTTGATGGCATAGAAAGGCCCCCTCTCCACCCGGCCCAAGCAAGGGTTAGGCTGATGCTTGGGATCGCCAATCTCGATATCGATCTGCGTGTCGCCCTTGCCGAAATCCAGATCCTTGCCGGTCTCGGCATATCGGTTCATCTTCGCGACCGTCGCTACTAGCCCATCGGCGTCCACCCCAATCTTGTCCGCTAGTTCGCGCAGGCTGGGTGCCTCCGTGACATAGCCCGCCGCGATCAGTTTCTTAAGTCCGCCGCCGCCGGGATACACCATGCCCATGCCATATTTCTTAATGAAGGCGGCATCCCCGATGATGTGGGCCGGCACGGTCCCGCTCCTATGCATGGCTTCGACAAAGTGGACTGACGCCTCATTGCCGAAACGCTCGCCCTTCGCATCGACCGCAATGCACCCGGGCTTCGACATGTCGATCAGATGCGCGTAGCGCGCGACATAGCCGTCCGGCCGCGTCATCTTGGAAACCACGGCCCAGACGGCATTAACCAGATTGTCACCGTCCAACGACGCGCCAGCGTCCAGCCCCATATTCATCCCGTCGCCGGTATTTTCGTAGGGCAGTATCGAGACATGCTCGTCGGCATAGGGAATATAGGCCTTGCGCAATTGCTCACTGGCCGAAAAACCGCCGGACGCCAGAAGGACACCCAGCCTCGCCCCAATCTCCTCGCCATGGACGCGCACGCCCGTCACGCGGCCAGCCGTGATCAGCAACCGATCGACGGCAGCGTCCTTGCGGAGAGTAACACCAGCATCGATCGCCGAGCGGATCAGCCGCGCCGCCAGCGCATTGCCCATCGTAAGCCGCGTGCCGCGCGGAAATCGGCGAACCTTGTCGAGACCGAATTTCGCTGCGAGCTTGCCAAAATGGAACAGCGACTTTGGTGACGGCATTTTGGCGAGATAGGGAAGGTCGAACAGATCGATCATGAAGCCGCCCGGCGCGTTGAACTCCTCGCGCGCGGGGCGAAGCTCGACGAAATGATCGCCGAGTTTCTTGCCGTCATATTCCTGCGGTGAAAGCAGTCGGCCGTGATTGGCGGCGCCGGCGACTTCAGGATACCAGTCGCTGCTCGGCGGCGAGAGATGGAAATGAACCTCACTGTTCTTGTCCAGCCATTCCACCATTTCCGGACCGGCGTCGAGATAGGCGTCGATCAGCGCGGGATTGGCTGTCGGCCCGATCACGTCCAGCACATATTGGCGCGCCACGGCCGGGCTGTCCTCGACACCGGCCGCCTTCGCCTGCGGGCTGCCGGGAATCCAGATGCCGCCACCCGAAACCGATGTCGTGCCACCGAAATGTTTGGCCTTTTCCAGCACGAGGACCGACAGCCCGGCGGCCGCGGCCCTGATCGCCGCCGTCATGCCCGCCGCGCCCGATCCCACCACCACAACATCATATTGGACCATCAAGTCCTCCCGATCAATCTTTCGATGTCCATGAGGAAAAGCGCGCGAACCCGCGCCTTTCGCCCGGCAGGGTTCAGATCTTGGGCATGATTTCCTCGGCCACCCACTGGAGCCGCTCAAGATATTCGGTCAGCCCGGATATGCCCGGCGGCAGCGGAACGATGGTTTCATTGACCCCCAGTTCCTTCAGCCAGCCCACCTGATCGATGACCTTTTGCGCGTCGCGCGTTCCGGGCGCGCGCGGGTCGTCCATGATCTCATGATGCGCGCCGACATTGAGCATTTCGAGCGCAAAGAACATATCGATCGGCCGTCCGTCATATTCGGGCTGCGAACGGACGAAGTCGAGGCATTCGGGGAATTTTTCCGGCGGGGTGCGGAATGGCGACCAGCCGTCGCCAAATTTCGCCACGCGCTTGAGCACCGGTTCGGCATCGCCGCCGAACCAGATCGGCAGACGCGGTTGCTGCACCGGCTTGGGCGCGAAACCGACATTCTTGAACCGGACGAACTCGCCCTCAAACTCAGGCTTTTCCGATGTCCACAGTTCAATGATCGCGGCGACATATTCATCGGCCATGCGACCTCGCTGGTGGAAGTCCACACCCAGCATCTCGAACTCTTCCTTCAACCAGCCGACCCCGAACAAGGCCGTGGCCCGGCCGCCGCTCAGCCAGTCGAGCGTCGACCAGGCCTTGGCCTGAACGATCGGGCTTTGCAAAGGGAGGATCGACACCGACGAACTGAGCTTCATATTCCTGGTAAGCCCGGCGAGGAAAGCGAGTGCAACCGTCCCATGGACATAGTGGTCGCCCGACAGCGCTATATGTTCCTGTGGGATGATGAAATGTTCGCCCAGCATGCATTTGTGGAAACCAAGTCGATCGGCCGTCGCCATCGCCTTCCCGATGTCATCTCCCGTCAAAACATATTCCCACGGTTGCGTCATCGCGGCGACGTGCATGCTGTTGGGAACGCCAATGTTAAGCTTCATTATGATCCTCCCATATTCTCCAGGCGAAAGAATAAGTGGGGGCGGGCCAATGGCACCTTCCCGCCGGAAGGGGAAACCGCCCTGAACTCAGGCCCGACGACTTCCGGCACGGCAAAATAGCCTTTCCCCATCCTCACCATCAGCTATTCCCGTCTGAAGAGAGGGTCAGGACTTCCGAGGGGAGAATGCCTTCGACCCGCCGAAGCAGCGCTACGCCTCCAGCGGCACGAGATCGCCCGTGATGCGAATACCAGCCCCGTCGACCTTATAGGTCTTGTTCATGAAAATCAGGATCGACGTCAGCGCTTCGGCAGCGGCGGAATTAACGAGCGCACCGCCGTGCAGCCCCCGCAAGCCCATGGCGTCAGCCAGTGCCACGACGCGCGCCCGGGCATCCTTGTCATCGCCAAAAACCAGCACGTCGCACCCGACATCCACATCCTTCGCCAGCTTGTGCGCGGCGACATTGTGGAAAGCGGAGACCAGCGTGACATCCTCTCCCAGCACGTCCTGCGCCTTTTGCGCCGCGGAGCCTTCGCACGGCAACTGGACGCGCATCACCTTGGGCGGAACGAGCGGGACAGTCGTGTCCACGACCAGCTTGCCCGCGACATGGGGAGCAATGTCGCGAAGGGTCGCCCCCTGTGCGGCAAAGGGCACCGTCACGATAACAATGTCCGCTTCCGCCGCAACATCAGCATTGGCGCCTCCGCGCAGACCATGCCCCAGTTCCGAGGCTGTCTTTTCCGCACTTTCGGCGTTTCGCGACCCGATCGTCACCGGATAACCGGCACGCGCCAGCCGCCAGGCGATCGCAGCGCCCAGATTGCCGGTGCCGCCGACGACGGCAATGGCAGGAAATGTCATAAAATGTCCTTCGACTGATTGGGGGTAAAGCGCATCATGTCTGCAAATACCGCGGAATGGGACGTAAAGCCGCCGTCAGCGACAATCGACGCGCCAGTAATGTAGCGGGATTGATCCGACGCCAGAAACGCGACGACCTCGGCAATATCCTCCGGCCGGCCGAGATAGTCGACCATATTATGCTCCCGCATCAGCGCCTGCGCCTCCGGCGGCATGTTTCGGTCCAGAGCCTCCGTCATCACCAGCCCGACAACGACGACATTGGACCGAATGCCCTGCTTGCCATATTGCGTGGCGATATAGCGGGACAGGCTGAGCAGACCGGCCTTGGTCGTGCCATAAGCGGGAAAGTCGAGATCCCCGGCGAGGCCCTTGCCCGACCCGGTAAAGACAACCGAACCGCCACCCGCAGCGATCATGGGCGGGATGGCGTGTTTTGCAGTGAGCATCGCCCCGCGAAGGTTGACGGCGAAGGCCCGGTCCCAGAAGTCGGCATCCATATCCGCGATCGGCCCATCGCTGGTCAGCATCCCGGTCTGTGCCGCATTGGCATGCAGGATGTCGAGCCTGCCGAAACGCTCGACGACCTTTGCGATCCCGTTCGCCACCGTCTGCTCGTCAGTGACATCCATGATGAGAGCGATCGCCTCTCCGCCATCTGCATCGATCCGCGCAACGGCTTCATTGAGCGGCGAAGCCTCCGGGCCTGCCACGGCGATCTTCGCGCCCCGGCCCGCCAGCATGAGTGCGGTAGCGAGGCCAATGCCGGTTCCTCCGCCGGTGACAATCGCAACCTTATCCTTCACTGGATGTTGCAGGTCGGTCATAGCCTCTCCGATAAGGCAAGGGGCCGTGGCGGCACCGGTTGATAGAGTGTCGTGCGCTGACAGACAGGCCGCCCCACCGATGCCGCCAGAGCCCGCATTGCCTCAGGCCCGAACTCTTGCCCGTTAACGCCACCGGCAGCCCGGGTGATCAATTCGTCCATCAGCGTGCCGCCCATATCATTGGCGCCGGCATTCAAGATCGCCGCGGCCCCCTCCGGCCCCATCTTCACCCAGGACACCTGGATATTGGGGATCACCGGATGCAGCACGATGCGCGCTACCGCGTGCATCAACACCGCCTCCCGATAGCTCGGCCCGGACCGCGCCAGGCCCTTGCGCCAGATCGGCGATTCCATATGCACGAAGGGGAGCGGCACGAATTCGGTGAAGCCCCCCGTCTCCTCCTGCAACCCGCGGATGCGGAGCAGATGCCGCGCCCAATGGCGATATTCCTCGACATGGCCGAACATGATGGTCGCCGTGCTACGCAGGCCGACCCCGTGCGCTACCCGCATCACTTCGATCCATTCGTCCGCCGTGACCTTGTCAGGGCAGATGATGGCGCGAACTTCGGGGTCCAGTATCTCCGCCGCCGTGCCGGGTAGCGTGGACAGCCCTGCTTCCCTGAGCCGCGCCAGATAATCCTCCAGCGGCAGGCCGAGCGTGCGTGCGCCATGCGCCACCTCTAGCGGCGAAAAGGCATGGATATGAATATCAGGCGCGGCCTCACGCACTGCCTTCAGGACATCAAGGTAGGTATGACCGTCATAATCGGGATGAATCCCGCCCTGAAGGCAGACTTCCGTCGCGCCGCGATCCCAGGCTTCGGCCGCCCGGCGTCCGATCTCCTCCATGTCGAGCCTGTAGGCCGGGCCCCGCATGGCCCTGGTGCTGCCCTTCGAAAAGGCGCAGAATCCGCATTTATAGAGGCAGACATTGGTATAGTTGATGTTGCGGTTGACCGCATAGGTCAGTGTGTCGCCCACTACCTCACGCCTCAACCGGTCAGCCTGGTTGATGATGACGGTGAAATCATCCTGCTCGGCATCGAACAGGGTGACTATGTCCGCTTCGCTCAGCCGTTCACCCTCCTCCGCCGCGGCAAGGATGGAGAGGATCGATCGGGAGGCGAGAACCGGCTGCACGGCCGTGATATCGGGCGCGGGATCGCCATGCCCTGCGGACCAGTCTTCGACCTTGGGCAATCCCCGCCCGTCGATGGCACGCAGGATATGGGTGGCGATGGCTGGCGCTGCCCAATCCCGCGCGGCAAGCGCGTGGCGCGGACCGATGGCGAGCCGCTGCGTCAATGTGCGACCCGCGGCTTTGGTGGCGTCCTCCAATATCTCCAGATGCGGCCAGGGCGCCTCCGGGTTCACATGGTCGGGCGTCACGGGCGACACCCCGCCCCAATCATTGACACCAGCCCGGATCAGCGGCGCCAGATCGACACGGTTGTGCAGATTGGGCGGCGCCTGTATCGTCATCTCAGGACCCAGGATGATCCGCGCGGCAGCGATGGCCCAGAGATGATCGTCGAGCGACGCTTCGGCATGATCCGCCATCCGCGTCCCCGGCTTTGCGCGGAAATTCTGGATGATAACTTCCTGAATATGGCCGTAGCGGCGATGCAGACCGCGAATGGCGACCAGCGCTTCCACCTGCTCGTCGCGGGTTTCGCCTATGCCGATCAGCAGACCGGTCGTAAACGGCACGCGCGCCCGTCCGGCTTCCTCAATGGCTGCCAATCGCAGAGCCGGTTCTTTGTCAGGCGAACCGAAATGCGGACCACCGCGCTTGCACAGCCTGTCGGAACTGCTTTCCAACATGATGCCCATGGAGGCGGAATGCGGCCTTAACAGCGCATAGTCGGCGCTGTCCATCAGACCCGGATTGAGATGAGGCAGCAAGCCGGTCTCGCGGAACACCAGTTCCGTCATTTCGGCAAGATAGGACAAGGTCGAGTCATGCCCCAGTTGCGCGAGAGCTTCACGTGCCGCCATGTAACGGGCTTCCGGCCGATCGCCGAGCGTAAAAAGGGCTTCCCGGCATCCGGCCGCCGCGCCGGCGCGGGCAATGGCCAGAACCTCGTTCCTGCTGAGATAGGCTTCACCGGCACGCGCCGGGGTGGTGGCGAAGGTGCAATAGTGGCAGACGTCACGACACAATTTGGTGAGGGGGATGAAGACCTTGCGCGAATAGGTCACACGATGGCCATGCGCCGCCACCGTCATCGCCTCCGCCACATCCATCATGTCGCCAAGCGATCGGGATCGCAGCACCCCCGCGATCCCGGCCGCTTCGTCACTGCCCAGATGCATTAGGTTCAGTGTCACATCGCACTCCGCGCCTGGGCAAGCCCACGAATGGTTTCCAGCGGTGCGGCATGGCCCGGCAAGGCCGCGATAAAGGTCGAAACGCCCATCGCTTCCAGGTTTCGCAGCATGTCCGTGGCCGCGTCCACAGGCCCCGCCAGCGTATCAAAATCCGCCAGAAACTCGGTCAGTCCCAACTCTTCCATCAGAGCCACATTCCTGCCGCCGACGACCACATGCTCGGTCGGATCATAGCGCGCGTGCAATTCATCGATCTTGCGGCGAAACTGCGTCGGAACCCGCGCCAGGGTTTCGGGCGTGCGGAATGCCATGCCATTGACCACGATGAACGCCTTGAGGTCGTCAATGGCTTGGTCCCGACACGGACGGATCGAAGCGAAGGAAACTACCCAGATATCGATCCGGGATGGGTCCCGTCCCGCCGCCTGAGCCGCCGTCCGAACTGCATCAATCCGGCCCTTCAACGCATCCAGATGGCGATCGCCAGCAAACAATATGACGCCGTCGGATTGCTCGCCCGCCAGAGCCAGCGCCTTAGGACCGAAGGCGGAGTAATAGATCGGTATCGGGCGGGCAAAACGGAGCGGCTTGATCTCCGCCCCGTTCAGCTCCGCCGGCCGTCCGGCAAACAATTCCTTGAGCGTCGCCAGCTCTGTCCGCACTTCCTTTTGCGTGGCCGGGGGCCGCCCGATGGCTAGAACCGTGCTTCCGCCAGTAGCCAGACCCAGCGCCACGCGCCCACCGGAAAGTTCGTCGATCGTGCGGAGGGCGGAAGCCGTCACCAGCGGGTGCCGCATGAAGGGCGAGGTAACCAGCGGCGCCAATGTCGCTTCCGGAGCCTCCATTGCAGCAAGCGTGAGCGACACATAAAGTTCATGCCAGGCCGCGGGCGAATCTCCCACAGTGACCAGGTCGAAACCCAGATCGGAGGCGAGGCGCACCTCTTGCCGGAACGCGTCTAAACTTTCCCCCCACATGCTGCATATGCCGAGCTTCATGGCCATCCTCCTGGGAACATTTTACGCGCTGCCGTCTAACCGCCAACCTGTCCTAGTGGAGGGGGAAGACAGGCAAATCGCCCGCCCTCCCCCGCCAAGCTGTTCAGAAGGAATATTTGGCCATGATGCCCCATGTGCGCGGATCGCCCGCGTAGACGGAACTGGTGGGGAAGGACGGTAGAAGAACGCTTGAGGCCGAGAAATATCGCTCGTTGAAGAGGTTCTTCACATAGACGCCCAGATCAAGAGCCGTGCCCCCGATCCCACGCCAGTCGACACGCGCATTGGCCAACTGATAGCCTGGCAGCTTTTCGCCGTTTTGACCGCCGAAATCGTCGGTCATGAATAGGTCGGCATTGAGTACGACATCACCGTCAGCCGGACGAATGGGCAGGGTCCAGCTGACACTGGCCGTGCCGGAAAAGCTCGGCGAATATTTGTTGATCTGGCGTTCGCCCAGCACAATCGTCGAAGGCAGCCCCGCTGGAACGGTCAGGCTTTCCACCTTCACATTGGTATAGGCGGCATTGAAACCGACGGTGAGGCTCCGCACGGGGCTGATCGAGGCTTCCAGTTCGACGCCCCAGATGCGCAAATCCGCGACATTGGCGGCCAAAGACCCGTTGGTCGGAGAATCCGGGGTGCCGTTCGGAACGGTCGTCTGCGTGTTCAGGAACTGAAGCGCATTCTTGTACTTGCTGTAATAGGCGGCAAGATTGAGACGCCCGCGCGCCGATCCGACATGATAGTCATATTTGGAGCCGATTTCGACGTCGGTGATCGTTTCCTCACCCGTTTTCTGGAACGGACGAAGATCCGCGCACACCCCTCCCGTGGCCACGCATGCCGGATCTGTGCCACCTGTAGTAAAAGGCGTTTCAAACAGCGGGGTGTTTACATTGACGCCACGATAACCGCGCCGCGATACGATATAGAGCAGCCAGTCCGGCGTCGCCTTGTAATCGAGACCAATCGTCCAGCTCGGCTCCTCGCCCTTGTTGGATACCGTGCCGACGCCGTCGGCCAACCCCAAGGCCGCGGTGTTCAGACAAGTGGCTTCATCGACATAGCCCGTGCCGATGGTGCCACCGCAGGCCGATACCTTGTCCCAGCTGTACCGGGCGCCCAGATTGAGCTTCAGCTTGTCGGTGAATTCATAGCCGATCTGGCCATACACCGCCCAGTTCTTATTGCGGACATGGGCAGTCACCGCAGGAGCAGGGACGCCGCCAATCGAAAATGCCGTGAACTGGGATCCGCTGGGGCCGTCCGGCTTGTCGTTATTGTAAAATGCGCCGACAATGAAATTGAACGAACCGAAATCGCCAAGCAACTGGGTTTCATTCGTCAGATATTGCCGGTCCAACACGGATGATGCCGTGAACAGAGTGAAGGGCACGGCCGAAGGCGCGGGAGATGGCAGACCTGTGGGTATCTGCAACAGCGGTAGGCCACCGGTGTTGATCAGCTGGTAACTGTAATTCTTGCGATAGCCGAAAATGTTGCGCAGCGTCAGATCACCGAAACTCAAAGATGTATCATTGGTGATGGACGTGGTCTTGCGATAGGCCGAGCCGCCGTTGATGCCACCATCGAACGATCCGCGACGATTGGCCTTCTGAACCTGCAGCGCCGCCTGAACCTGCGGCTCGACGACCCCCAGTCCCAGCACAGCGAAGGGGTAATTCTCCCGCAGCAGGTAAAGGCCGCCGGCTAGTTCATCGCCCTTGAAATATTCATAGATTGTCGTGCTCTTGAGGCCCTCTATAGGCTCGACCAACAGGGACAGGCGGAAGGCGTCCTGATGAATATTGTCGAATCCCGGGCCACCATCGAAGGCGATCGTGCGCGGGTCCTGCCGGCGGATCTGGCCGGCCGCGCGGAAGGCGACCTTGTCCTCGATGATCGGAATATTCACCGCGCCTTCCAACTCGCGATAATCGAAGCGCCCGTAAGTGCCCTCCACATAGCCCTCGAACGCGTAGCTCGGCTTCTGACTGCCGATCACGACCGCTCCGCCCAAAGTATTACGGCCGAACAGCGTCCCCTGCGGCCCCTTGAGCACCTGAATGCTACCGATATCATAGGTCGGAACGTTCGATCCGACCGATGGCAAGGGGGTATCATTGAGATAGATGACCACGCCGGGCGTCACTTCGCCCAGCGGCAACTGGCCAATGCCACGCAGCGTAAGGGCCACGTTATCTTTGCCCCCTTCGGATGAGAAGGTGAAGCCAGGCGCGATCGTCTTCACGTCGCTGACCGTCTGCACGGTGCTGCGTTCCAGCGCCTCCGCCGAAAAGGCCGAAATGGACACGGACACATCCTGAAGTCGCTCTTCTCGGCGACGGGCTGTGACAACTATATCACCCGCATTTTCGCTTTCAGCCTGCGCTTCTGCCGAAGTCACGGGCTGAGCCCATGAGGGGAATGCCACAGCTGCGGTGCTCGCAACCAATGCCAATTTCAATGCAGCCAATCGCATAAAACCCTCTCCTATCGTTGTCGCCTGTGGTCCACACAGCGGGAAGACAAGGCAAATTCAGCGTTCGACCTCATCAACAACCTATCGCTGGGTAGGATTTGCACTGTCAGGGAACAAACGGCTCAGATGTTGTATTTTCGCCGCACCAATGCAGTATGCATGTCTGTGAATGACAGATCAGGACCAAGCTGAGATCAAGTCGGCGATCGGCACTGCGGCAGGCTCGCAGATGCTTCCCGGATTGAGGGACAATCTTGGTGCAGGCGCTGCCTGCGTCATGCCGTTTCGGCGCACAAAAGTCCTGCGGGCCGCGTTATGCGCATGCCGTGGCGCTTCCTCCATCGACAGCACGGGCGTGACGCAGGCATCGCCATCGGCAAAATGGGCAGCCCATTCGTCGCGGCTTTTCGTAAGGAATGTAGTGGCAAAGTCTGCTTGCATCGCGGGCCAGCCTTCCCGATCATTTTGTTCATAGTGCCGGCCGGAAAGACCCAATCCTTCCACCATCTGGGCAAAGAATTTCGGTTCGAGACATCCAACCGCGACATGCCGCCCATCAGCGCATTCATAACATCGATAAAAGGGCGCTGCACCGTCCAGCAGATTCGAGCCGGGCGCATCTTCCCACAAGCCCTTTGGCTGCCACGCGTAGAAAAGGCTCATCAACGATGCGACGCCGTCGGTGATGCAGGCATCCACGACTTGGCCCTGCCCTGTCCGTCGCGCCGAAAGTAGCGCGCTCAGCATCCCGAAGATCAGGAACATTGCACCGCCACCATAATCGCCCACCAGATTGAGCGGTACCGGCGGCGTCCCGTGTCTCTCTCCCATGGCGTGGAGAGCGCCGGTGATCGAGAGGTAATTGATGTCGTGACCCGCCCGGAGTGCCAACGGCCCGGACTGCCCCCATCCCGTCATCCTTCCGAACACGAATCGCGGGTTGCGCGCCAGGCAGACATCCGGGCCCACTTCGAGCCGCTCCATGACGCCGGGCCTGTAACCTTCGATCAACCCGTCGGCCCGCTCAATCAACGCCAGCAGCTGTTCGCGATCCGTGTCCTTCTTGAGATCGAGATAGGCCACCGACCGGCTGCGATGCAGGATGTCGCCGCCCACATCATCCCAGTCCCCCGCTCCCGCCGATGGCGGCCGAGCTATGCGGACGATCTCGGCGCCCATATCAGCCAACAGCATCGCCGCGAACGGTACGGGGCCGATCGCGTCGATTTCCAGCAGACGAACACCGGCCAGCGGCCCGCTTTTTCCCATCATCAGATATTCGTCCGGTCCGCGCCCTTCAGGTCGAGCATGGCGCGCGCCTCATCGGGCGTAGCGATTTCAAAACCCATGCCTTCGACAATTTGCCGCGCAGTCTTGACCTGCTCCGCATTGGTTTCAGCAAGCCGACCTGGACCGCCCCACAGCGAATCCTCAAGACCGATGCGGACATTGCCGCCCATGGATGCGGCCATGGCGACAATGCTCATCTGACGCGCGCCAGCCCCCAGCACTGACCATTCATATTGGTCGCCGAACAGCCGGTCGGCCGTGCGCTTCATGTGCATAATATCATCGGGATGGCTGCCGATGCCGCCCAAAATACCGAAGCAGGTTTGAATGAACAGCGGCGCCTTCACCAGCCCGCGATCGAGAAAATATTTCAGATTATACAAATGGCTGGTGTCATAGCATTCGAATTCGAAACGCGTACCCAACGGCGACAAAGTTGCCAAAAGATGTTCGATATCTGCATAGGTGTTCTTGAAAACCAAATCGCGTGACGCTTCGAGCGCTGCCGGTTCCCAGTCATGCTTGAACGATTTGTAGCGATCCAGCATCGGGAAAAGACCAAAGCCCATTGTGCCCATATTGAGACTGGCAACTTCCGGAGCGAAAGTCTGGGCGGGACGAATACGCTCCTGCACTGTCATCGAAGGGTGCCCTCCCGTGGTCAGGTTCAGGACCGCGTCCGTGCGCTGCTTGATCACCTTGAGGAAAGGTTCGAACAGGTCGGGGTTCTGGTCCGGTCGCCCATCGACAGGGTTGCGCGCATGCAAATGGATGATGGCCGCGCCTGCCTCGGCCGCGCCGACCGCCGATTCCGCAATTTCCTCCGCAGTCACGGGCAAATAGGGCGACATAGATGGGGTATGGATCGCGCCTGTAATCGCGCAGCTGATGATGACCTTGCGTTTTGCCATGATTATTCCTTTCGCGCAGAGTGCGCGGTTCGCAGGTTATACGAACGGCGCAATCTATCCTTCGATAGGAAGTGACGCGCACTTCAGGGCAAAATACCCAGTTGCCGCGCCCGGAGAACTGCCTGCGGACGGCGGCGCACGCCGAGCTTGTCATATATTTGCTGCATATACCATTTGACAGTACCTTCGGTCAGACCTAGGCGGTCGCCGATTTCCCGGTTACGCAAACCGCCACTTACCATCGTCAAAATGTCTACCTCGCGGTTGGCGAGCCGCCCAGTCAGGCCGAAATCATCCTCATCGTCCTCACCCGCCTCGATCTGCGGTCCTCTCCGCAACATCGACACGAGGCGAACGGCAAACCGATCAGCGGGCGTTTCCAGTTCTGGACCCTGCGAATAGGCTTCGATGATGAGAGATGCGATTACCTCGCCCTCATCGATGAACACCCGCACCCATCCAGCCGGTTCGGCCATCTCAACGGCCGCGCGAACAGCCCTTCGCGCCTCCGATCGATTGCCCTGAAGCACCGCAATCTCCGCCAACAGCAGTTCGAAGATCACAGCAGAGCGCAGGGCGCCTGCGCGCTTGACAAATTCCAGCCAGCGATGGGCAACCTTGCGTGCCCTGCCGAGCCGGTGGCGTTGCATCTCGATCCGGAGCCAGGCGATCGCGATGCTTTCGTTGCGCCGCGTCGGGTGCAGGGTGGGAATAGGTTCGCCGTCCAATTGCGGATCGCCGGCCAGGAAATGCCGCTCGGCTTCCTCGATCTGCCCTGCTTTGACCAGCAGACGTACTTCCTCGGCCACTATGAAGGCGCGCAGACGATCAAGTCCACATTCGATGGCGACAAGGTGGGCGTCGTTTAGCGTCAACAGCGCTGCTGGCAAATCACCTCGTGCCGCCCGCAAGCGCGCACTGACCAGATAGCCTGATGCCATTTGATCGGAAAATCCCCACTGCCGCACAACTGGCAGATACTGCTCCGCCAGATCCGCCGCTTGTTCAAGATCGCCTGCATCGTAAAGCAACTCGGCCAACGGCAATGCGGGCAGCGCAGCTAGTCCGGAACCTGGTCCATGGATCTCTACGGCCAGCGCGAAGGCTTCTTCCAGAAACCGTTGGGCTAACCGGGTCTTACCCTGCGCCATCATGGTGGGCGCGACTGAGGCCTTCAACGCAATGGACGCAAAAGCCGAGCCGGGGCGAGACAGGGCGCGGCTCGTTTCCGCCTCGAGCTTGAGCATGTCCTGAAAGTGATAAAGCTCTCGCCGCGCCGACATGAGCTGCGCCAGCAGGGTGCAGCTGAGGTAAGCGTGACTGTCGGCCAATTCAGCTAGCAATGGTTCTGAATCCGCCTCTACCCGGACCATGTCGTCGCGCGCCGCCGCCAGCATCACTAAACGATGGCGTATCAGCAGCTCAAGCTGCTCCAATTCATGCATGGGCAAGGATTGAGCCTCGCGCCGGGCTTCACATGCTTGTCTTGCAGCGGAAATCAGTCGGTCCGCAGAAGAAAACGCCAGCTGCCGGATACGTCGCCATGCCAGCGCTAGCAGCAGATTGGGCCGTTCCGCCAAGATGGGCCAAGCAAGTTCCGCTCCGAGTTCATCAATGCGATACAGATATCCCGAATAGGTCAGCCCTTCAGCCAGACGATCCAACTGATCGGCTAGAAATTCCTTATCGCCGCTCAGTCGCGCATGTTCGATCGCAGTGATAAGTTGCCCATCTTCAGCGAAGTGGTTACTCGCACGCCGGTGCAGGACTGCGGCCCGGCTTGGCGCGCGGTCCATCAGCCGACCAAGCACCATTTCACGAAATAGTCGATGATAGGAATAGCGGCTGTGTTCCTGATCTATCGCATGCAGAAATAGGCCTTCGCGAAAGACATGATCCAGCATCGCCCGGGCATTTTCATCCCCCGTTACTGCCGCGCAGGCTGATGGGGTTAATTCGTCGAGTATCGAGGTGTCGACCATAAAGCGACGGACATCATCCGGCTGCAAGCTTAACACCTCGTCATGAAAATATTCGGCGAATTCCGGTCGGAGACCCGTCAATCGAGGGATGCCAGCACCTTCGCTGCCACGCCGATATAGGTCGCAGGCGATCACAATGCCCGAGACCCAACCCTGCGTATCACCTACTATGTCCTGTAGATCACGCGAATCTACCGGCGTTCCGATAGATCGGGTGACGAGTTCGGTCGCTTCGGCCAAAGTGAAGGAAAGATCGGCGACTCCCACTTCGACCAAAAATCCGAGCGCCCGCATGCGCGCCAGCGACAGCCCGACTGTCCCACGCGCGGCTATGATGATCGTGAGCGCATCGCGCGCGCTGGATGACAATTGCGCGACAAATTCAAGGATCGGCTTGGCGAGCAGCTGAGCGTCATCAATGATGATGACGGGCCGCACATCCCCCCCCATCGCAATGGTGGACAGCCAGCTTTCGTCGGATGCGTTACTTTTCAGATCGCCCCATGGCAGCCCTGCAGCGACACCGGCGGCCTTCAAGGCCTGCAGAAAAGACTGCTTGCTGCTTAATCCCGCTCGCGCCGCCATCCAGAGAATGGGACGTCCTTGGGCCTTGAGTTCATCTGCCCAGAACAGCATCGCTGTCGTCTTTCCGCTTCCGGCGGGAGCTGAAACCGCCGTCATGCGTGATCGCCCCACCTTTTGCGTCAACGCTACGAGTGCAGCGCGCCGGATCGGGCTCTGTGTAGAACGGGGCGGCAAGATAGTTGTGGGCACAACGGTCATGCTGTTCTCTCCTAAAGGCGCTTGGGCCCGATTCGTTTTCTTGTCTGAAATATATTCTGCGCGATGAATCTATAACGCAATCTCTTTTTCCTATCCACAGATAGGTTCCCATTCAGCCGCTAACTGTCCAATTTCGGCAAGGACCGGCGCCCTTGCGAAACGGTATCGCCGCGCAGTTTTGTGCGCAGACAGAATGTTAGGAAAGGTTGACCATGAAGGCCCTTTATCTCGAACAGACCGACGGCCCTGAATCCGTTACGGTTGCGGAGGTCGCGACGCCGGTGCCGGGTCCGGGAGAGGTGCGCGTCGCACTGCGGGCGGCGTCGATCAACCATCGCGAACTGTTCATCACACACGGCCAATATCCAGGCATGACCCTACCAACCACGCTGGGCTGCGATGGCGCAGGCGTCGTCGATATGGTAGGCGAGGGCGTGACGGGCGTCAGCGAAGGCGATGAGGTCGTTTTGTACCCCGCGCGCAATTGGGGACCGAACCGCCATGCACCGGCTGCCGATTTCGGTCTGCTCGGCATGCCCTTTGCCGGCACGATTGCTGAATATATCTGTGTGCCAGTCGACAATCTCGCACCCAAGCCCACGTTCATGAGCTTCGAGGAAGCAGGAGCCATGCCTCTGACGGCGCTGACCTCGTGGCGGGCGCTGATGTTCAAGGGCAGGCTGGAGGCTGGGGAAACCCTGCTGATTAGCGGCGTGGGAGGCGGCGTTGCGACATTCGGCCTTGCCTTCGCAGTCGCTAAGGGCGCCAATGTCTACGTCACCGGTGAAAATCAGGACGTGATCGATCGCGCCGTTGCAATGGGGGCCAAGGGCGGCCTGCTCTACACCGATCCCGACTGGCGCAAGCAGGTGGGCAAACTGACCGGCGGCATCGATGTTGTGCTGGACGGCGCGCCCTCGCCCAGCTTCGCCAATTATGTCCGCGCCATCAATCCGGGCGCGCGCATAGTCATCTATGGTTCGACCGCAGGCAATGAGATCAAGTTCAACGCCACCGACATCTTCCTTAAAAGCGCCAGTATCGTCGGCAGCCAGGTCGGCGACCCACAAGACTTCAAGGACATGCTGGCATTCGCCGGGAGCCATCAAATCAAGCCGGTAATCGAAGCGACCTATCCGCTTGCGCGGGCGAAGGAAGCGCTGCTGCATCTGCGCGATCAGCATAAGTTCGGCAAAGTCGTGGTGACAATGTGAGCGATCTGTTCAGCCTGACCGGCAAGTCAGCGCTGGTCACCGGCGGTGCCCAGGGACTGGGCCGCATGATCGCCGAAGGTCTTCTGCGAGCCGGGGCGACAGTCGCGATCACATCGCGCAAAGCCGATATCTGTGAAGAGGCCGCCGGACAAATGGCGGCGCTGGGACCGTGCATTCCCCTCCCCGCCGACCTGTCGACCCCAGAGGCGGCGGTCGAACTCGTCGCCCATTATCGCAATGCGCTCGGCGCGTGCCACATATTGGTCAATAATGCGGGCAAGACCTGGGCGGGCCGATCGAGAGCTTCCCCGACAAGGCCTGGCCGGGCGTGATGGCCGTGAATGTCCAGACGCCCTTCACCATGGTCCGGGAACTGCTGCCCGAACTGGATGCTGCTGGGACGCCTGGCGATCCGGCGCGAGTGATCAACATTGGTTCGGTCGCAGGTATGAAGCCAGAGCGGCTCAGCGCGTACAGCTATGCCGCGAGCAAGGCCGCGGTCCATATGATGACGCGCGATCTTGCCGGCGATCTTGCGGCGCGCAACATCACCGTCAATGCGGTCATTCCCGGCTTCTTTCCAACCAAGATGACGGCGCATATGCGGGACCAGGACCAGGTCGATCCTGCCCTGCTGGCGCATATCCCGCTCCGACGTCTGGGGTCACCGGACGATATTGCTGGCATCGTCATTTTCCTGTGTTCGCGCGCGGGCGCCTATGTCACCGGCGCTCAGATTCCGGTGGACGGCGGGGTGGTCGGCTGCGGTTGATGCGACCGAAGGTCGAAACGGTCCCAGTCCATAAGGGAGTGCCTTTGCCATGGCGATCGACCACCTCAAGCTGGCGGATCGCCTATCCATCGAAGAATGCATTTACCGCTACGCGCATCTCGTCGATTCGATGCAATTTCATCGGATCGCGGAGGAAATATTCACGGACGACGGCTCCATCGACTTTGGCAGCGCGAGATCGGTAGGGCGCGAAGCCATCCATGCCCAGTGCATGGACTACCAGGGGGCACTAATGGGCTGTTCGCACAACATCACCAATCTGGTTATCGAATTGAACGGCGACGAAGCCCGTGCAGCGAGCCGCGTAATGGCCTGGCAGTGGTTCGCGGTTCCTGGTGCCGATCCCCTGCGCCCGGCAGACCTCCTGGCGGTGGGTGGCTATGAGGACAGGCTGCGGCGCACGGCCGAAGGATGGCGGATATATGAGCGACGGAGCATCAATTTCGGCACTGGCATAGGGGCGGGATCAGTACCTGATCCGATGCGTCCCTTCTTCGAATCCATGCAGGGACGAACGCCCAACTGGCCCGCCTAAACAGGGCGGGCGCAAAGACCCGCCTGTTCCCATCAGAGTTTCCAGCCTCCCCCCGCGACGATCACCTCGCCCGTGATATAATCCGCTTCGGGCAGGCACAGAAGGTAAACGGCGCCTGCCGCTTCTTCCGGTGTACCGGCACGACCCAGCGGAATGCCCCTTTCCATGGCTTCCAATATTTCGTCGCTGACGCCTGCCTTGATGTCCCGGCCTTTGACGTTGATGGTGGAGCTGCCCGCCTCGCCTGCGGTCATGCGGGTCATAATGGCGCCGAAAGCCACGGCATTGACAGTGACATTATACCGCCCCCATTCCTTCATCACCGTCTTGGTGAGGCCGACAATCCCCGCCTTGCCCGCCGCATAGCCCGACTGCCCGGCATTACCACCGAGCCCGGAGACGGAGGATATATTGATGACCGTCCGGCGCTTGGCCCGGCCTTGCTCGGCGATTTCGTTCTTCGCAGCGGCGGCTATCACCGGCTGCGCCGCGCGCAAAATGCGGAACGGCGCATTCAGATGCACGTCAAGCATGGCCATCCATTGCTCGTCGCTCGTGTTCTGAAGCACCGAATCCCACGCATATCCTGCGTTATTGACGATGATGTCGATCGTCCCGAAATGTGCAATTGCCGTGCCTACAAATCTGTCGCCAAAGTCCGGCTCCGTGACATCGCCCACGCACACCACCGTGCGGACACCCAGGCTTTGGATTTCGCTTGCCGTCGCCTTCGCAACATCCTCATCAAGGTCATTCACCACGACATGAGCCCCGGCATTGGCGAGTTTGACCGCAATGGCCTTGCCAATGCCACGCCCGGAGCCGGAAACAAGCGCGACCTTGCCATCTAAAATCTTCACTTCAATTCGTCCTGTTCTTCCTTAAACCCATCGATGCTCGCATGTCCGCCATCGATCACAATCCTATTCCCTTCGGGTACGCTCGCCCGGAATGATAATTCGTCGCCGTCGCGCCAGACCTCCGTCCGAACCGTTTCCCCTGGCCAAACTGGCGCGGTAAAACGAACCCGCATGTCGGTCAGTGAAGCCGGATTTCCGGCGCAGCATAGGTGGATGAGCGCTCGACCGACTAGTCCCATGGTAGCAAGGCCATGCAGTATTGGTTGATTAAAACCAGCTGCCCGCGCTGTACCTTGATCGATATGCAGAGGGTTGCGATCACCGGTCAGGCGATAGAGCATCGCCTGATTAGGCGCCGTGGGTAGATCGAGAAAAGCGTCGGCCGGCCGCTCGGGCATGACGACCGGCTTCGACCCCTCAAGATCGCGGGCGCCACCAAAACCTCCCGCACCCCGTAAGACCCAAACTTCCTCCATCTCGGCGATCAGCCGGTCGGTGGGCGTCGTGAGAACGCGTTTCGCCCGCACAAGGGCGGGCTTTCCTACTCCCTTGTCGGCGAGCCCGCTGATTTCGATCCTGCCATTGACCAGTTGCCCCAGTTGAAGCGGGCGAAACAGCTTCAACGTCTGCTCGCCATGCAGAATGCGCGGCCAGTCCCAGCCAAGTTCCGGCGCCATCGGCCAAAAACCGGGCGTCCCCAGGACCAGCGCCATGGTCGGTAGCACGGCAAGGTCACGCTCGAAGACCAGATGCTGCTCGTCTATCGCGCCCAACCCGGCGCCCACCCCTAGCGCATAGAGGATGGCCCCGCGCGGATCACAGACGTCCTGAGCTTCCGGCACCCGAAAGACGCGTAATTGTTCGACATCCAACATCGGATAGATCCCGGTTCAGCCGTCAAGACAACTTCCGCTCATCAAGCCCCAATCCGCGACCGATAATCTCGCGCATGATTTCCGAAGTTCCTGCAAAAATGCGGCTGATGCGAGCATCGGTATACATACGGGAAATGCGATATTCCTCCATATAACCCGCGCCACCATGGAGCTGGACGCATTCGTCCATCACTCGGCCTTCCAACTCACTTGTCAGCAGCTTGGCCGAGGATGCGTCCGCCGCTGTCAGCTCGCCCGCATTGAGCAGCATCACGCACTGGTCGACATAGGTTTGAAGCGCATCCAGTTCGGCGCGCATCGACGCCATCTTGAACCGCGTATTCTGGAATGCGCCGATCGGCTTTCCGAATGCTCGGCGTTCCTTCACATAGTCGAGTGTGATGTCGAACGCCGTCTGCGCGGTCGCCATGAAGCCGATAGCCGCTACCAGCCGCTCCTGTGCGAGGAAGCGCGCCAGATATTTGAAGCCCTGGGTTGGATCACCCAGCACATTCTCCTTGGGCACTTTGACGTCGTTGAAGAAGAGTTCGGCCGTGTCCTGCGCCTTCAACCCCATCTTCGCCAGCTTGCGCCCGCGCTCGAAGCCCTCCATGCCGCGTTCGACCACCATAAGGCCCAGCCCGTGGCGGCTAGTGGGGTCAGTCCGTGCGGCGACGACCACCAGATCGCCCAAAATGCCATTGGAGATATAGGTCTTGGCCCCGTTCAGCAGCCAATGGTCGCCCTGGTCGACCGCGCTGGTGCGCATGCCTGCCAAATCACTGCCGGTCGAGGGTTCAGTCATCGCGACCGCCAAGATTTTCTCACCGCTAACGATGTCGGGCATCCAGCGGTCCTTCTGCTCGTCGGTCCCCAGCTTGGCGATGTAAGGCGCGACCAGATCATTATGCAAATTGATGTAGAAGCCTATGTCGCCGTGACGCATATTCTCTTCGATGATGATCTGTTCGAAGCGGAAGTCGTCGATCCCCGCGCCGCCATATTTCTCATCCGCCCAAGTACAGAGCAGGCCCTGTTGGCCCGCCTTCAAGAACACCTCCCGATCAACCATGCCCTGTTCGCGAAACCGTTCTGCGTGGGCGCCGACTTCTGCCGTCATGAACTTGACGACCGAGTCGCGGAACTGCTCATGTTCCGGCTCGAAAATCAGGCGTCTCATGCCAACATCGTCTCCTTGGCCCTGTCTTCATTGGCGGGGGTATAGAAATCCTCGCCCTTCGCTGCCTTGTCCCGCAGCCATGCTGATGGCAGGAAGCGCGGACCATGAAGTTGGGCGAGCCGGTCGGACTCCTCAACGAACTTCTTGATACCGATAGTGTCGATGTAGCTGATCGTGCCGCCGGTCCATGCCGGGAAGCCCCAGCCATAGAGAGCGCCCAGGTCGGCGTCCTGCGGAGTTTCGAGCACACCTTCCTCCAGGCACCGGGCGGTCTCCATCGCCTGCGCGTAAAGATAGCGCTTCTTCAGTTCCTCGACATCCCAGTCCTTCTTGACCGGGAAATGATCAGCCAGCCCCTTCCAGAGATGTTTCTTGCCACCTTCGGGATAGTCATAGAAGGCGCCACCAGCCCTGCGGCTGGACCGGCCGATCTCATCTTTCATCCGCCGCATGACGGCAGTACCGGCAGGCGGCGTATATTTATCACCTTCCTCTGCAATTGCCTGATCCACGATCTTGAGCGGCAGATCGAGCGTAAGTTCGTCAAGCAGGGCCAGCGGGCCAACCGGCATTCCCACAGCTTTTGCCGCGTTTTCGATAACCGCAGGGGGAACGCCTTCCGCCAGCATCGCCGCGCCTTCGTGGATCAGCATCTGGAAGACGCGGCTGGTGTAGAAGCCCCGGCTGTCGTTGACGACGATCGGCGTCTTGCGCAACTGCGCGATGAAGTCGAGTCCCTTGGCTAGTGTCGCCTTGCTGGTCTGCTTGCCCATGATGACCTCGACTAGGCCCATGCGGTCGACCGGCGAGAAGAAGTGCAGACCAATGAACTGGTCCGGGCTCCGCGACGCGAGGGCGAGCTGCGAGATCGGGAGGGTCGAGGTGTTCGAGGCGAAGATGGCCTGTGTCGGCAGCACCGCTTCAGCTCTCCTCGTGGTTTCGGCCTTGATTGCCGTATCCTCGAAAACGGCCTCGACCACCATGTCGCAGCCATCGAGCAGCGTAAAGTCGTCCGTCGGGGTGATGCGGGCGAGAACAGCGTTAGCCTCGTCCTGTGTCAGCTTGCCTTTTTCGACGAGCTTCCCAAGCACCTTGGCCGAATAGTCCTTGCCCTTCTGGGCCGTCGGGACGTCGCGGTCGATCAGTATGACATCGATGCCCGTATTGGCTGACACGAAAGCGATGCCGGCCCCCATCATGCCCGCGCCCAGCACGCCAACCTTCTTGGCTTCAAACTTGGGGAAACCTTCAGGACGGCGTGCGCCCTTTTCGGCCGCCTGCTTTGAAATGAAGGTGGTGCGGATGATGTTGCGCGCGACCGGATCCGTCAACAACTTGGCGAAATATTTGCCTTCGACCGCCAGCGCCTTATCGAAGGGCAATTGCATTCCGTGGAACACGGAGTTCAGGATCGCGGCGGGCGCAGGTTGATTGTAACCGACCTTGGCGAGACCGCCGGTGTACATCATGTAGGCGGCCGAATCCTCGGGCACTGTTAGGCCCTTCTTCTGCGGCGGCGACCACCCCTTGACGTCCCAGGGCTTGACCGGATCCGGACCTGAGGCAAGCCAGGTCCTGGCCGCGTCGATCAGCTTGTCCGCAGGGACGACCTCGTCCACGATCTTGAGCTTGAGCGCTTCCTGCGGCCCGACCGAACGCCCCGACAGCAGCAGGTCCAGGGCAGTCTTCACGCCCGCGATGATACCGAGACGCACGGTGCCGCCCGATCCGGGCAGCAGGCCAACATTGACTTCGGGCAGGCCGACCTGTGCCTTGGCATCATCCACCAGGATCCGCCGGTGGCAGGCCAGCGCCAGTTCGAAACCGCCGCCCAGCGCCAAGCCGTTGATCGCCGCCGCCCACGGCTTGCCGGATTGCTCAATGGCGCGGTGCATGTCGGTCGCGCGCTTTGAAAAGGCGTAGGCTTCCTGTGGCGTCAGCGTGCCGAATCCGTTCACCAGCTGCTTGAGGTCTGCACCTGCCATGAACGTCTTCTTGGCAGACGTCAGGATGACACCCTTGATGCCCTCGTCCTCGGCAATCTGCTTGGTCGCCGCCTCCATGTCGGCGATGAAAGCATCGTTGACGACGTTCATCGAGCCTTCGTTGTCGAGGGTCAGGATCGCAATGCCGTCCTCGGCCTTTTCTAGTCGCATAGTCTTCATGGGATATCCCGCTCTTTAGTTCGGTATGCGCGCTCAGACGCGTTCGATGATGGCGGCCGTACCGAGGCCGTTGGCCGCGCACAGGGTGATGAGGCCGGTTTCCGCGTTGCGCCGTTCCAGCTCGTCCAGCACGGTGCCAAGGATCATGGCGCCCGTCGCGCCCAGCGGATGTCCCATAGCGATCGCGCCGCCATTGACGTTGATCTTGTCGTCCGGCACGTTCAGCTCCCGCTGGAAGCGCAACACCACGCTGGCGAAGGCTTCATTCAGTTCCCAGAGATCAATGTCTTTTTCGGTCATGCCAGCCGCCTTGAGCGCCTTACGCGACACCGCCGCCGGGGCCGTCAGCATGATCGTCGGTTCCGATCCGATATTAGCGTAGGAGCGGATGCGACCGCGAGGCTTGAGGCCCGCCTTCTCCCCAAAATCCTTTGACCCGACCAGAACAAGGCCCGCACCGTCGACGATACCCGAGCTGTTTCCGCCATGGTGGACATAGTTCAACTCTTCGATCTCGGGATATTTCGCTTTCGCCACGGCCTCGAATCCGGCCTTGCCAAAGCCTTCGAATGCAGGCTTGAGTTTGGCGAGGCTTTCCAGCGTCGTGGCGGGGCGCATATGCTCATCATGGTCGAGCACGACTTCGCCCAGCACATCCTTAACCGGCACGATCGAGTTTTTGAAAAAGCCGTTTTGCCACGCATGGGCGGCCTTGCGCTGACTCTCGACGGCAAAGTTGTCGACATCCTCGCGCGTATAGCCATCGAGCGTGGCGATCAGGTCTGCGCCGATGCCCTGCGGCGCGTAATAGTTGCTGAAGGCGACTGACGGATCGGACGTCCAGGCGCCGAGTCATAACCCATGACCGTGCGGCTCATCGATTCGACGCCGCCGCCGATGCCAGCCTGGATCATGCCAGAATGAACCTGCGCCGCAATCAGGCTGACTGCATCCAGGCCGGTGGCGCAGAAGCGATGGATCTGCTGACCTGCGACGGTCTGGGCATAGCCTGCCTGCAAAACCGCCGCGCGCGCCAGCACGCCGCCCTGTTCGCCAACCGGCTGAGCCATACCGATGATCACATCGTCGAGCAGCCCCGTATCAAGATCGTTACGGCTCTGGAGCGCCTTCAGAAGCTGCGTCGCCATTTCGACGGAGGTGATCTCGTGCAGCGCGCCGTCTGGGCGGCCCTTCCCACGCGGCGTGCGAACATGATCGTAGACGTAGGCTTCCATCGTGAATTCCCGACCAGTGACTTAAAAATCTCCACCTGCTTTGAGAGTCGGAAGGCAAAGCCGCACCTATCCAACGAAAGGCGCAGATAGGCGCGATGGCTGCAATCTCATCTGCATCGACAACTGACCGGCATTTTTGAGGAGCGGACATCCGTGCTCACACAAGGTGAAGATTGCGCCCCATTTCGTATCTCTGCAACCACGTTGGGCGATCTGCTTCTCAAGGGATGGGATAAGGGGCCTGAAAAGGAAGCGCTGGTCTTTCCAGGTGAACGCAAGACATATGACGATGTCGTTCAAAGCGTACTGAGACGCGCCCGAGGCCTTAAGGCGATCGGAATCCGGCGCGGGGACCATGTTGGGATATTGCTACCGTCAGGCATCGAATTTGTCGAAACGCTGTTCGCCAATGCGATGTGCGGCGCCGTGTCTGTGCTGATGAACGCGCGCTACAAGGCGCCCGAAATGGCCTATGTCGCCGAAAATGCCGATCTGGCGGCCATCATCACTAATGACATGGTCAGCGAGCATATCGATTTTGGTCACCGGCTCGTGGAGGCGTTTCCCGGCCTACTCAATTCCTCCGATCCTACCGCTCTGACGCTCGCCGACGCGCCGCTGCTCAAGCGGATCGTCATGCTGGGCGGCCGTTCAGTACCCGGCTTCGTCGATCAGGCGACCTTCGATGCGGCGGTGCACCAGGTAGACCAGGCCGAGATCCACGCCACGCGTTTGACGGTCAGAGTCCGCGATACAGCGATGATTCTGTATACTTCTGGCACTTCGGCCAATCCCAAGGGGTGCCTGCTCAGCCATGAAGCGGTCACCCGGGAGGCATCAAATCTTGCCCGCTATCGCTGGGCCTTTCAGCCTGACGAGCGCGCCTGGTCGCCGCTGCCGCTGTTCCATATCGCCGCGATGCTGTGCATGCTCGGCGCCATCGACGTTGGCGGCACGTTCATTGGCCAGCCGCACTTCGATGCTGGGGAGAGTCTGAGGCAGATCGAAGAAGAAGGCGTGACAATGATGTTTCTGCCGTTCGTAACCTTCCATCAGGCCATGATAACCCATCCCAATTGGGCCAAGACCGACATGTCGTCGGTGCGCCTGCAAAATAGCTGCTTCGCGTTCATGCCGGAACGGGTGGGACAGGCATATCGGGAGAAGGCGCCCAACATGCTGCAGGTCGGGACCATGGGAATGACCGAGGCGACCGGCATTGTCACAACGGGCGGTTATGCGATGGACCCGGAAATGGGCTTCAGTAAGCTCGGCTTCCCCTTGGCTGGCATCGAGATGAAGATAGTCGATCCCGAGACAGGCGAGGAAAAGGGCGTGGACGAGCGCGGCGAAATACTCATTCGCGGCTACAATCTGTTCGACGGCTACTACAAGGACGCTGAAAAGACGGCACAGGCGCTGGACGCGGACGGCTGGTATCACAGCGCCGACATCGGCTCGATCGACGCACAAGGCCATGTCATGTTCCACGGGCGGTTCAAAGATATGCTCAAAGTGGGCGGCGAAAATGTCGCAGCCGCCGAAGTCGAGGCGGTGCTGGCGACCCATCCGGCGGTCCGTCTGGCGCAGGTGGTCGGGCTGCCGGATGAGCGACTGGCGGAAATCCCCGCCGCCTATATCGAACGCGAAGGCAATGTCGCGGTCGAGGCGGAGGAACTCATCGCCTATACCCGGAAGCGCCTCGCTTCCTTCAAGGTCCCGCGCCACATTCGTTTCATCGAGGAATGGCCTATGTCGGCATCGAAGATCCAGAAGTTCAAGCTGCGCCGCGCATTGATGGACGAGCTGGGCCTGAAGGACTGAAGAACGGCGCGTCGACGCCATCGATAAAGTAGGGAGAGTGACATGCGGGTGATCATCACGGGTGCTGCAAGCGGCATCGGCAGGGCCTGCGCCGAACTGCTGGCGGCCGGTTCCGTGATTCCTGGCGAACACCAGATGCTGCTCGCAGATCGCGATGCGGCCAATCTTCAGGTTGTGGCCGATGCGGTCGGCCCTGCCGCAGCGACCTGTGTGGTCGATCTCGCCGACGCGGATTGCGGCGATCAGATCGTAGCCGCTACGCTCGCCCATATGGACGGCATTGATGCCGTCATCAGCAATGCCGGCATCATCATGGGAGGCGCCCTGACCGAACTGCCGATCAGCGATTTCGAACGCATCTTCGCCATCAACACCCGCTCATCCTGGCTGCTGGGCAAGGCTGCGCATCCACATCTCAAGCAGAGCAAAGGCGCCTTTGTCGCGACCGCATCCATGTCGGCCACCCAGCCCACGCCGGCGCTCGGCTTTTATTCCTCGAGCAAGGCTGCCCTGCTAATGATGATCCGTCAGCTCAGTATCGAATGGGGTCCCGACGGCATCCGGTGTAATACGGTATCGCCCGGCCCAACTTATACGCCCATGACTGCTGCCGGATATAAGGACCAGGCGCGGCGTGGCCAGCGGGAAGCCAATATCCCTCTGCGTAAATTGGGCATGGCGCAAGATGTCGCTCAGGCAATCCTGTTTCTAATTGGCCCTTATGCAGGCCATATCAATGGCATCGACCTGCTGGTTGATGGCGGCATGAGCAATATGTTGATGCCTGCCAGCGGCGGTGGAACCGGTCAGAATAGGCAGAGCTAAGATGGGATCAAAGAGCCCCCTCCGCGGCAGCAGCCAGTTCGGCATGAGGGCCGTCGAGCGGATCTTGGGGCTCGATAAGCACCCGCGCGGTCGCAATCAGATGGTCCGTCAGCAGCGCCACGGCGCGCTCGGCGTCCCGCGCCAGCGCCGCGTCTACGATCTGTGCATGTTCGTGAACCAAATCCCGGTCGCGATGGGCGAGAGGCACTGTCAGATAACGGTAACGTTCCGACTGGGCATAAAGCCAGTCGCGCATTTTGAGCAGCCATGGACTGTCGCACGCCGCGACCAGCGCTTGGTGAAAGGCCGCATGCGCATCGGCATAATCTTCGTTCAGACGGGTCGCCTCCTGCCGGTCGCGCATCGGGGTCTTGCTCAGCCTATGGGCCGCGCTGACTATAGAGGTTTCCCAGTCCAGGCCTCCCTTCTCGATGGCGCGCCGGAGGCATTGTCCTTCAATATCCCTGCGGACCCCGACCAGGTCGATCAGATCTGCAATCGATATCGGCGTCACCCGAAATCCGCGGGCGTCGTCCTGCGTCACAAAACCTTCGGACGTCAGCCTGGACAAGGCTTCACGAACGGCCCCAAGACTAAACCCCTGGGTTTCAGTGATATCCTTGATGTTGATCTTCGCACCTGGCACCAGACGGCACGTCAGAAGATCGTCACGCAACTGCCGGTAGGCGCGTTCGGTCAGGCTCAGCTTCCTCGTCATCGAAAGACTATACCAGCTCTGTCGACTATAGCAATTCGGTATGATGTATTTAAAAGCTTGAAATATATTCTGGCATAACCCATGCCATTCGCTCAGCAGTTTGGAAAAGACTACCAGGAGGTTTGAATATGCGGTTGGCCAAGGTGACAAGGAACGGGGCGGTCGGTCTGGCAGTGGACACGGGCGCAGGCGTAAAGGCGCATTTCGGTGACGCTGCACTTTATGATTTGGACGCCCTAATCGCCAGCGGTGGCAGCGCCCTGAAGGACGCCGGCGCCAAAGTCAGCAGCGAGGGCGAAGAGGTGAAGGTGGAAGACCTCACCTTCCTTCCACCCTTGGTCAAGGCTCCCAAGATTCTCTGCTTGGGTCTTAATTACAAGGATCACGCGGCCGAAGGCGGTTTTGACGTACCTGAATTTCCAACCGTGTTCGGACGTTTCAATTCGAGCCTGATCGGACATGGCGCTCCGATCATCAAGCCGGCCTGCTCGGATCAGCTCGACTATGAAGCGGAAATGGTCGCGGTCGTCGGCAAGGGCGGGAAGAATATCAGCAAGGATGACGCGCTGTCACATATCGTAGCCTATTCGGTGTTCAACGACGGTTCGATACGTGACTATCAGCTCAAGACACCACAATGGACGGTTGGCAAGAATTTCGACGATACTGGCGCCTTTGGTCCTTGGCTGGTCACGGCCGACGAACTTCCGGCGGGCGGCGCCGGTCTTAAAATCGAAGCCCGCCTGAACGGGCAGGTCGTGCAGAGCGCGAATACCTCTGACATGGTGTTCGACGTCATCGACACCGTCGCCCTGCTCTCCACCTGCTTTACGCTTGAGCCGGGCGACGTTCTGGTGATGGGAACCCCGTCCGGCATCGGTCTTGCCCGCAATCCTCCGTTATTCATGAAGGATGGCGATGTGTGCGAAGTGGAAATCGAGAAGATCGGCCTGCTTGTGAACCCTATCAAAGCAGCCTGACCAAAAGGCCGGGTGCAGTCCCCTGTCGGCACCCGGCCAAGCCAAGGAGGGAAGGATGAACCAGAAAAGCCCGTCGGGACGCCGCGCCAATGTTTTGGGCGTCCATTCGATCGACCATTTCGCGGTCGAAGTGCCCGATCTGGAGGCAGCGCGCACATTCTACACGCTCTTCGGGCTTGAAGTCCGGGGCAGGAATGGCAATCTGGAACTATATACGGCGAATAATTCGCATCGCTGGGGCGTGCTGAGCCAAGGGAGCGGCACCAAGCGCCTGCGTTATCTGAGCTTCGGCATCTATCCCGATGAGGTGGGCGCGTTCGCCGCACATCTCGACAGTTGCGGCGTCATGCGCATCGACGCGCCCGAAGGTGCCGAAACGGACGGCATCTGGTTCGCGGGTTTCGACGGCCTGCCCATCAATGTCCGCGCCGCCGACAAAGCGACGCCATCGGAAAAAAGCCATTTTACGTTTACCAGCGCGGCACCCGGCCAATCCGGCGCCATTCCCAATAGCCAGGCACCAAGAGTTCGCCCCCGCCGCCTTTCGCATTTCGCGATCTTCACGACCGACGTGAATGCCGCGATCGATTTCTATGAAAAAACGCTTGGCCTGCGCCTGTCCGACAAGAGCGAACCGGCTGTCGCCTTCCTGCATGGCGTCCATGGCAGCGACCATCACCTGCTTGCTCTCGTCCTATCCGATCGGCGAGGCATGCATCACAATAGCTGGGACGTCGGGTCGGTAATGGAAGTAGGGTTGGGCGGCGCGACCATGGCGCGGGCAGGCTATGGCCCCAACTGGGGCGTGGGCCAGCATGTGCTGGGTGCCAACTATTTCTATTATGTGCGCGATCCGTGGGGCAGCTTTAGCGAATATTCGGCCGATATCGATTTCATTCCACATGATGTCGATTGGCCGGCTGCTAATCACGCGCCAGAAGACAGCATGTTCCTGTGGGGACCAGACCCGTTTCCTGAATTCATACAGAACACAGAATCGGCGGAGGACTTATCGTCATGACCACATTCGTACTACTCCATGGCGGCGGAATGGGCGGCTGGACATGGAAATATGTCCGCGAATTGCTGGAGGCGAAGGGACACACGGTCTATACCCCGACGTTCACTGGCTTTGGCGAGCGCGAACATCTGATCGGCCGCAACGTCGGCAATTCCACCCATGTGCGCGACATCGTCAACGTCTTTAAATATGAGAATTTGCACGACGTCGTCCTGGTGGCGCACAGCTATGCCGGAACCGTCGCGCCCGGCGTCATTGCCGAGGTAGGCGACCGCATCGCCAGGATCATCTATCTCGATGCCATCGTACCCAGGTCGGGAGAACGGATCGCCTCGCTCTTGGGCTATGTCCCCGAAGATCAGCTCGCCGCGCTGGATGCGATGCTTGATGCAGGCGAAGGTCCGATCGGTTCAGGCGTACATGAACTGCAGCGCGCGGCCGCAAAGGAGCATCCACATCTCATGGACCCGGAGCGGCAGAGGTGGTTGCTCGACAATCTGTCCGACCAGCCGATGAAGGCGACAGCCTGTATCATCCCAGTGGGTGCCGAAACGATCACCCAACCCGTCGACTATATCGCGGCAGCCGTTACCGTGATGACCGCCATGCACGACCGGGCTCGGGAACTGGGCTGGGCCATCCATGACCATCCGGGCGATCACGCCCTGCTAGTGGGCGATCCGGAGGGTACGACCGACCTAATTCTGAAGATCGCGGGAACGGGAGCAAGGGCATGAATGCGGCCGACCTGTTCTCGGTAAAGGACCGCGTCGTCATCGTCACCGGCGGATCGGCGGGCATCGGGCGCCATATCGCCACCGGCTTTGCCGCTGCAGGCGCCAAGGTCTACATCTGCTCCCGGACGGAGGCCAAGCTGATGGCGGCCGCTGCGGAGATTGCGGCCACGACAGGCGGCCACTGCACCGGCCTTGTCGCAGACCTGTCGACGCTCAGCGGCGTCGAGGCTCTGGTCGCAGCGGTATCGGCGCGGGAGCAGGCCGTGCACGTCCTCGTGAACAATGCTGGCACCATGGCGGACGCGCCCATTGACGATTATGGCGAGGGCGAATGGGACCCGGTCATCGATCTTAATCTGAAGGCGCCCTTCTTCACCGTTCAGAAATTCCTGCCCCTACTCCGCGCGGGCGGCACGGCGGACCGCCCTGCCTCGATTATCAACATAGGCTCGGTCGGGGCGCTCAAGGTGGGACCCAAGGAAAATTACGCCTATCAGGCCTCGAAGAGCGCCGTACACTGGATGGCCAAAAGCCTCGCCAAGCGGCTTGGCCGCGACAATATCACCGCCAATGTGATCGCTCCCGGATTCTTCGAGTCCGAGATGACGGTCATCACCTCCGACGAGATGCGCAAGATGGTGGAATCGATGGTCCCCCGCGGCCGCGTTGGCACGCCGGAGGATCTGGCGGGCGCAGCCATCTATCTCGCGTCGCGCGCTGGCGCCTATGTCACCGGATCGGTGATCCCGGTCGAGGGAGGATTGTCGATCTGATATGACTGAGCTTCATTTCGTCGCCATTGGCGGCACCATGCGCGCCTTTTCATCCACCGAGAGGGCCCTGCGCAAGGCGCTTGCTATCGCAGAGGAACGCGGGGCGCGCACGACATTGCTTGCAGGAGACGATATCAATTTCCCACCTTACGCCCCTGAGAATCCGGATCGTTCGGACAGGAAGCGGCGCTATATTGAAGTCCTGCGGTCGGCGGATGCCGTTATCATTGGCTCACCGGGTTATCATGGCGCAATCTCCGGCTTCGTGAAGAATGCGCTTGATTATGTCGAGGATATGAGCCGCGACGAGCGCTGCTATTTCGACGGCCTTCCCGTGGGCTGCGTGGCAACAGCGGCGGGTTGGCAGGCGGCCGTCGCAACGCTCCAGCAATTGCGGGTGATCACCCATGCGCTGCGCGGCTGGCCGACGCCGTTGGGCGTCGCAATTAACACCATAGGCGGCGAAGGCGACCCGATCGAAAACGCGCCTATCCCCAATCAGTTGGAGATGATGGTGGCCCAGTTGTTCAACTTCTGCGGACGACCCGCCCTATAGTTGGATAGGTTCGCAACACTTCCGACCGGCGCTTAATCAAAGTGCCATTAACGGGGACGACCATGGATTTTTCACTCACCGAGGAACAGCAAGCGTTCAGGGATATCGTGCGCCGCTGGGTCGATGCGGAAGCGCCCAAAGACTGGATGCGCGCTCTAGAGGCCGACGAAGAAAATTATCCCTATGCGCTGTGGGACAAGATCGCCGAGCAGGGTTTTTTCGGGATAGGCATTCCGGAGGAATATGACGGGCTGGGCGGCGACGTGATGATGCAGATGATCTTTGCCCGCGAATTTGCGCGAACGGCCGGTGGTCTGCTTTGGGTCTGGGGCCTCACCTCCTTCGGCGGCGCGAAGACGATTGGCGCTGTCGGCACGGAGGAGCAGAAAAATCGCTGGCTGCGTCCCATGGCCCAGGGCAGGCTCCGTGTCTCGATCTCCATGACCGAGCCCGATGGCGGCACAGATGTTCTTGGCGCGATGAAGACCCAAGCCGAAAAGGTCGAGGGCGGCTGGAAGTTGAACGGTGCCAAGATGTGGACGACCAGCGCGAAGGCCGCCGACAGACTGCTCGTACTGGCGCGCACCGACAAAAATGTCGAGAAGAAGCATCATGGCCTCACCATGTTCTTCGTCGACGCCAAGTCGCCCGGCATCACTGCCTCGCTCCTGCCCAAGCTGGGCATGCGCGCCATGGGCTCGTGCGAAGTCCATTATGAGGATGTTTTCGTTCCCGACGAGGATGTTCTCGGCGAGCCAGGCCAAGCCTGGTATGCGATGCTACCCACGCTCAACAATGAGCGGATCATGGTCGGCGCGCAGTGTCTGGGAGCCATTGACGGGGTGCTGGAAGACGCGCTCGAATATATGCAGCAACGCAAGGCGTTCGGTGGCATCATCGGGCGCTTCCAAGTCCTCCAACATTACGTCGCTGACATTGCCACTTGGCAGAAAACAACGGAGCTCCTGCTCCATTACGTCGCGCAGCTCCAGTCGGAGGGTAAACCCTGCGGCACTGAGGCCAATATGCTCAAGATGGTGGCAACGGAAAACGCGGTGAAGGCAGCAGACCTTGGCATCCAGATATTGGGCGGCATGGGCTATTCGGCGGAAACCGACATGCAGCGCTACTGGCGCGACAGCCGCATCCTGCGAATGACGCCGATCAGCAACGAAATGGTGCGCAACACGATTGCCGAAAGCCTCGGCCTGCCGCGTTCTTTCTAGGGAACCCGCCATGAGCGATCTTGACGATCTTCCGCCCGCCCCGGACGCCGCCGGCACGTCGCTGGACGGCACCAGGGTCTTTACCATCACGGCTGAGGAAAATGCCGCCTTGTGCCGCTCGACAGGGATCGAGCCGGCCGTCGATGGAAGCGCGCACCCGATCTATTATTACATCGCCACCCAGGTTGCGATGGGCAAGACCGTGGCGGGCGTGTGCGAAGCATGTGAATTCGACGTCGAAGATGGCCCAATGATGGGCAGCAGCGGTGTACGCTTCGAAGAGCCGCTGAAGGTCGGCGAAAGCTACAAGGTGACGGGTGAGATACTCAGCCTCGTTCGCAAGCGCAGCCGCAAGCTGGGCGTCATGGATGTGATGACTTATCGCTTGCGCCTGCACCTGCTCGATGGAACGCAGGTACTGGAAACCGATAATGTATGGGTTCTGCCTCGCAAGGAGTTCGCTGCATGAACTACGCTATCGGAGATGCGCTGCCGCCCTTCGAGATCGAGAGCGTGAGTCCGCAAGCCATGAAGCAGTGGGCCTTGTTCCTCGCCGATCCTAACCCCATACACCTCGATGTCGAGGTGGTGAAGGCCAAGGGCCTGGGCGACCGCGTTATCAACCAGGGTCCGATCAACGTGGCCTATATGATGAACATGCTGATGCGCGCCTTCCCCGCCGGACGGATCAAGGCCATGGATTCGCGCTTTCTGGACAATGTCTATGGCGGCGACCGGGCAGTCGTGACGGGTAGGGTCGCGGCGATCGAAGGCAATGTCGTGACTTGCGAATTTTCGCTCGATGTCGATGGCCGTGGCACGGTCAATTCCGGCACGGCCACGGTGGAAATCTAAGAGACAAGAGGAGAAATAAATGCCTAGCGGACCTTTTGCCCATGTGTGCATGGTCGTGCGCGATCTGGACAAGGCGATCGAGGACTGGACGAAGATCCTGCGTGTGCTCGATCCGGCGTCGTTGGAAGAACGCCTTGTCAAATATGACGAATTTTCTAGCGGCGACGACGCCGGCATGAAGTGGGCGACGTTCGTCAATAATGGCGGCACGGAAATCCAGTTTATTCAGCCGGCTCCCGGGACGCCCATGGGCGATCGTCTCGAAAAGGTAGGCGAGCATGTCCATCATCTTTGTTACGCGACTGACGACGTGCCAGGTGCGATGGAAAAACTGAAGGCCGAGGGGCTTCACCTGCCTGGTGGCGGTCAGACCTTCAACGATCCGGACATGACCTGGCAAAAGTGGAGCTGGGTTGGCCATAAGAGCACCCATGGCTGCCTGATCGAGGTCGCCTCGCCCTATGAGAGCCGCAACGACGGCAAGTGGCACCACGCGCCCGGCAAATTTGCTTATAAGGGCCCTGGCGAGCACCCTTCATTCGCGGAAATTGTCCCGCCAGTTGCCGCCGAGTAAATGCAGACTTCCGGCATGACGATCCCTACACGGATAACCCTGCCGGGTGACGGGCTGGAGATGGTCGCGGACGCCTTTGGCGACCCGGGCGCACCACCCGTCTGCTTCTTCCATGGCGGCGGCCAAAGCCGCCGCTCCTGGGCCGGATCTGCAATACGGGCGGCGCAGGCTGGTTATTACGGCCTGACCTTCGACCTGCGGGGACATGGCGAGAGTGGCTGGGCCAGCGATGGCGACTATTTGCTGGAAGCTTATGGCCGCGATGTCGAGGCCATCATTTGTGCCCTCGACAGACCATCAGCGCTGGTGGGCGCCTCGCGCGGCGGGCAATCCGCGCTGGTGGGCGGGTCGCGCCACTCCGATTTGGTGCGCCTCATCATGCTCGCCGACGTCGCGCCTTTTATGGTCGACGAGGGGGTAGACGAGATTCGCGGCTTTTTCCGCGCGAGCGACATCGGTTTCGCTTCGTTGGAGGAAGCCGCCGATGCCCTGCACGCCCATCTCGGCCAGCCTCGTCTGCCTGACGTTTCCGGCCTCGCCAAATCGATGCGCGAGGAAGATGGACGCCTGTTCTGGCACTGGGACCCGCGCACCACGGCGCCGGAATTTCTTCATCCGCCATCAGAAGGGGAAGCGCTCATTGCCGCGGCCCGGCGCGTAAAATCGCCGCTCGTTCTTGTAAAGGCGGAACTGAGCGAGATCGTCTCGGATGAAAGCGTCAGGCAGTTTCGGGCACTGGCCCCCCAGTTGGAGGTCGAGATCGCCCATGGCGTCGGCCACATGTTCACAGGCGACCGCAATGATGCCTTTGCCGATCGCCTGCTCCACCATCTGGCTCATCATCTGCCGTTATGACGAAAGGCGCGGCCTTCGTCGTCGGCGGAACCGGCGGCCTCGGCAGCGCGATCTGCCGGCGGCTTTCGACCGAATGGAACCATCTCGCGATCGGCTACCGCTCCAGCCGTGAAAAGGCGCTGGCGGTCGCGGCGTCTCTGCCCAATGTCTCTTGTGAGACGTTCTCCGTAGCCTGCGATCTTTCCGATCGCGCGTCGATCGACACCGCAATCCGCGAAACAGTCGAGCAATTCGGCGCCATCGGCACGATGGTCTTCGCCAGCGGGGTCGAAATAGCTCAGCCTTACGTCAGCCAGATCAGCGAAGACCAGTGGCGCGAAGTCATCGAGACAGAGCTGATCGGCTTCACCCGGATCGTGTCCGCTACACTTCCTCATTTCCGCACTCAGGGCTTCGGCAATTTCGTCACGGTCGTTTCGGTCGCGAACTACTGCTTCCCACCGGGCGATGCCCTGTCCTCCGTACCCAAGGCGGGGATGGAGGCCTTGGGCCGCGCGATTGCCAAGGAGGAAGGCCGCTACGGTATCAGGGCAAACATGGTCGCCCCAGGGATCATTGATGCAGGGCTTGGCTCCGACTTCCTGACATCTCTTTATTCGCCGGAAATCTGGGAAGCCCAGCGCAAACGCATTGCCCTGCAGCGGTTCGGCAGCGGGGAGGATATTGCCGAAGCTGCGGCGTTTCTGGCCTCGGACAGGGCGCGATATATGACCGGCCAAACCCTGATCGTCGATGGCGGCTTCAGCCTCTAAAGTCGGCGGTAAGGGTCCCCCTCAGCCCAGCAGGCGCTGCGCCGCCACGCCATCGCCCCAATTTTGAATACGCTCCCAAAAGCGGACGCGGGTGGGCGCAAAATTGTGCATATGCGCCATGCGGGGACACACGAAGAGTTGAATGTCTTCCGCGCTTTTGTAGGCCTTGGGTTCGGCGAATGGATCGGGTACGACATCACGTTCGCCCATGGCAATCAGCACGGGCACACGTATCACCGCCGCTTCCAGCGCCACCGCGCCAGGCGCTACCATATATACGCCGCATGGGGGTGTGGTCGCTGAGCGCCATTCGGGCAGCGGATCGACCAACCCTGCAGACGCCATCATGTCGAGCGTGACGATGTCGGCAGGCTCGTCATCATGGTGAAATGACCATTGAAAGGGATGCTCGCCTGCCCGTGCCGCCGCCTGAAGGGCCTCGTTATCGCCCAGCGTCACCCCGGGCGCCTGCGCCAGAGCAACCGCGTTCATGATCTGCGGCGCCTCGAGCGATGAGCGGCGCGAAATCCAAGGCCATGCCGCCGGAGGCTGTCCCGGCCGGGTCGGCACGACGGTATGGATGCCGCTATAGCCCAGCACGCCGACGCCGTGAAATGTGTTGTGATTACCCTGCGCCACGATGGTGAAGCATCCGCCCATCGATTGCCCAATGCCAAGGCATGTAGCATTGACTACCGCGGGCAGCCCATCGACGAGGGTGCCCGCTGCGAGCCGAATTCATGACCGTTCGCACCATTGCGTCATTGGCCGCCGCGACATTGTCGAGATTGAGGGCACTGCCATCGGGGATGGTCGACTCGCCAAAGCCCAGATGGTCGCAGGTGACGAAAATCCATCCGCGTTCACAATGGAAGCCCGCCTGTCCGCCGCCCGATCCATCAGGCATGTCAAAACTGAAATAGCGTCGGCAATAGCCCCCGCCGGGGAAAGCGAAGCAGACGGTTGTCGGGTTGTTCAATGTCGCAAGGTTCGGAAGATGGACCGTAACCGCCATATGCGCAGCCATGCCGAGGCCCGCTGCATCGCTGACATCGATCCTGAGGTCGACTGACCGCTCCATGCGCTTATCTACCTTTTTTTGTGCGAACGAGCCCCTCGACCCATCCGGCGCGCCCTCGCCGCGCCGGATGAGCCTGTTCATCACTTATAGGGATCTACTGGTTGAGGAACGTCGATGACTTCCAGATCCTTCAGCATCGTCAGCACGTCGGAGATCGAATAGATGTGATCGATCTTGTCGCCGCGGAATCGCAGCCATGAAAACCACAGCACGTTCAACTCGTTTCCGGTCGGCTGGACACCCATATAGGGGCCGCCAGTATGCTTGCCGTGATGGTGGCACAGGACGCAGATTTCGTCCTCGCCGCGGCCCCAGGCCTTCAGCGTACGATAGATGCTGGGCGGGAAAGTCTTGTAGAGACCCTGGGGCGATGTCTTCCAAATATGATAGGTGCCCAGGTCAGGCCGATTTGGATTGTCATAGGTCATGGTGTCGGTGTTAAAAAATTGGTCCATGCCGTCCCAGTCGCCGCGGTTTATGACTTCGTGCAGGTCCATCCACTGATTGACCATGAACGCCTGGCGCTCGGTCAGCCCAGCGGTGATTTCTGCCCGCTTCTCCTTCGACAGGACGAAATCGGCTTCCGTGAACGGGGCGAGGCCCATAAATAGTCTCCTTGAAAATAACCGGTCCGCGGGATCTCCCCGAGGGTGACGTTTCATCCCCGTAGCCGCCGCACTCGACACCTACCCGATGGAAGGCGGCGCGCCTTCCGCACTGTGTCAGCAGCCATTCTATAGAATGAGAAGGAGAGGCCATGACACTGACCCTGCAGGAAATGTCGGACCGGTTCGAGATTCAAGATCTGATCGTTGGCTATTGCTACGCGGTGGACACACGCGACTGGGACGCGCTGGATCGCTTTTTCACCGAAGACGCCGTGATCGACTATTCGGAGATGGTGGGCGTCGTCGGGGGCCTTTCGGAGATCAAGTCCTTCCTGGCGGAAAGCCTCTCACCGATCCTCGCCTTTCAGCATGCCGTGTCCACCACCCAATATCGGATCGCGGGTGACCGGGCGCAAACCAAAACTGCCTGCTACAATCCAATGACGGTCAGCAATGGGGAGACGGCCGATACGCTGGTCTTTGGCCTGTGGTATCATCATGATTTCGTCCGCACAGGGCAAGGCTGGCGGATCAGCCGACTCTACGAGCAGAAATGCTACCGGATCAACGTGCCGGACTGGCTCGCGGCACAATTGCCCGCCTGATTTCCCCACAGCTTTGGCCTGAATCCTACGGGGGAGCCTGATGCGCCGCTTTCTGAACATGATTTTCATCCTGTCGATGCTTCTTGCCGGCCTTTCGCTGCTGTGGCTGGGGGGCCGGCTCACCCTGCTCGGCGGGTCGATCTGGTATTTCGTGTCCGGCATCATCATGGTGAGCACGGCCAGTCTCGGCTGGCGCCGATCGCCTCTTTCGGTCACGATCTATTGGACCTTTCTCGCCGCCAATCTCTGCTGGGCGCTTTGGGAGGTGGGACTGGACGGCTGGGCTCTTGCCCCCCGGCTGGCCATGCCAGTCGTCATGGGCCTCTACATGCTCACCCCCTATTTTCGGCGACGCGTTGGCCTTGACCGTCCCCTGCCCGGCGCACGCATCCTGTGGCCGGGTCTTCTGCTGCTCTTAGTCGGCGCGATCGGCACCGCTTTTTGGGCGGATCGTTCGCCGCCGGCCCGCACCGCTCTCTGGGGCGCCGGACCTGCACAAGCCGCCGATGGCGACTGGGTCGCCTATGGCAACGACCGGGGAGGATCGCGCTACTCGCCGCTGGCGCAGATCACGCCCGGTAACGTCGGCCATCTGGAAAAGGCATGGACGTATCACACCGGCAAGCTCAGCGATGGCAAGCAAGGCACGGCCTTTCAGGTCAATCCGCTCAAGGTGGGCAATCGCCTGTTCTTGTGCGCGGGCAATAATGATGTGATCGCGCTCGATCCCGAAACGGGCCAACAATTATGGCGGCACCGGCCAAAGACCGATCTCGCTGGTGTCTATGGCTTGGTCTGCCGAGGCGTCACCTATTATCATGTACCGAAGGCCTCCGGTTATTGCACCGAACGCATCTACACTGCGACACTCGACGCTCGGCTGATCGCGCTCGATGCCGCGACCGGCGGACTTTGTCCGGGCTTCGGACGCGGCGGTGAGGTGAATCTGAAGGCGGGATTGGGAGCGGTCGACAAGGGCTACTATTTCGTCACCTCGCCCCCCGCCCTCGTGCGCGGCCGCCTCGTTTTGGGTGGCTGGGTGACGGATGGTCAGAAAATCAAGGAGCCTTCCGGCGTCGTGCGGGCATTCGATGCCGTTACGGGTGATTTTTCCTGGGCCTTCGACATTGGTCGCCCCGAGGATCACGGCCTGCCGCCGCCTGGCCAAGTCTTTACGCCGGGCACGCCCAATAGCTGGGCGCCCATGAGTTCGGACGAAGAGCTCGGCCTCGTCTATGTGCCGACAGGGAACGCAACGCCCGATTATTTCGGTGGGCATCGCACCGACAATGACGACCTCTATTCCAGTGCCGTGCTGGCGCTGGACGCGGAGAGCGGGGCGGTGCGCTGGTCCTTCCAGACGAACTCATCATGACCTTTGGGACTATGACGTGCCCGCCCAGCCCACGCTGGTCGAGCTTCGCGGCGGCGTGCGCGGACTGCTGCAGCCGACCAAGCGCGGGGAGATATTCTTACTTGACCGTGCGACCGGCAAACCCCTGCTGCCGGTGGAGGAGCGCCTCGTACCACAGGGTGCCGTGCCCGGCGAACGCCTGTCGAAGACCCAGCCCTATTCGGTGGGCATGCCCAGTTTCGGCGGGCCGCGTCCGACCGAAAAGGGCATGTGGGGCCTGACGCCGATTGATCAGGCAATTTGCCGCATCCGCTTCCGGCAGGCCCGCTTTGACGGGGACATGACTCCGCTGTCGACCGATCATCCCACCCTCACCTGGCCTGGCTATCTCGGCGGCATCGATTGGGGCGGGGTATCGGTCGATCCCCCGCGCGGGCTGATGATCGTGAACAACAACCAAGTCGGAAACTATAACCGTCTGATACCCAGAGCCGTTGCCGATCGGCAGGGCATCAGACCCATGAACGCCGCGCATATGAGCGACGTCGGTGGCCCGGTCGCCCAGATGGGCGTACCCTATGCCGCCCATATCACCCCCTTCCTCTCCCCGCTCGCCATTCCCTGCCAGCAGCCTCCCTATGGCAGCATCAACGCGGTGGACCTCAAGACCGGCAAGTTGGTGTGGAGCAGGATATTCGGCACCTCCCGCGACAGCGGTCCGCTGGCTCTGCCAACCTTCGTGCCGATCCCGATGGGTGTGCCCAATATCGGCGGGTCGGTGGCGACCGCGAGCGGCCTCACCTTCATCGGCGCTACGCAGGAGCATATGTTCCGCGCCTATGAGACCACGACCGGTCGGCTGCTGTGGAAGGCGCGACTACCCGCCGGCGGCAATGCCTCTCCTACCACCTATTGGTCGAGCGTCAGCGGGCGCCAGTTCGTTGTGATCGCAGCAGGGGGACACGGCGCAATGTTGTCGGGTGCGAGCGATCAGTTGATCGCCTATGCCCTACCCAAACAAGAATAAAAGCGGCCCTGTTCCTTATGGCGCCAGTAAGTTCGACATAAATCGACGAAGAGAACGCCCATCCTATCCTTTGGCGGGCAAGATCGACAGGCGCGCCGTTACGCTTTCAGCCGAACAAGGGGAGGATGAACATGCCCGCACATGGCAGTCTGGTAAGACGCTTGCCGGTCGGCGCCGATGATGAACGTGCGATCGAACATGTGCTGCTGCGCTATGCTACCGGCATCGACACACGCGACTGGCCGCTATTCCGAACGTGCTTCACTCAGGATTGCGAGGCGGATTACGGCAGTTTCGGGCACTGGCGCGGACCGCGCGAAATCGCGGAATATATGGCCAACGCTCACCGCCATATGGGGCCGACGCTACACCGAATCACAAATATCGTGATAGAGAAGCAGAACGAGGAGGTGCATGCGCGCAGCTATGTCGATGCGATCCTGCCGGAGGCGACCCAGGGCGGGGTGACCCATCGTGCGACGGGCTATTATGACGATTGCTTGGTCCGCACCTCCGACGGCTGGAAGATTTCCCGCCGGAAATTCATCATGGTCAAGGCGGGGTTGGATGCCTGATCTCAATCGCCAAGTTTTGTTGACGTCCCGCCCACAGGGAGTCGCGCAAGCGGAAAATTTCGCTATCCGGCACACACCGGTCCTTCAGCCTGTGCCAGGTCAGATTCTGGTGCGCAATCACTATCTCTCGATCGAACCGGCGATGCGCGGCTGGATCGCCGATGCGGGCAACTATGCCGCGCCCGTCGCCATCGGTTCGGTCATGCGCAGCCTTGCCTCGGGCGAGGTGGTGGCCTCCGCGCATCCCGACTATGCGGTGGGAGAGCATGTGTCCGGCTGGTTCGGCTGGCAGGATTATGCCTGCGTGGCAGCGGACCAGGTCGTGCAGCGCACCACTGCAGCGGAGATGCGGGCATCGCTCGGCATTCTTGGCATCAACGGTATGACGGCTTATCTGGCTCTCACTCAGGTCGGCCAGCCCCGCGCGGGCGAGATCATCGCGGTATCCACGGCGGCCGGCGCGGTCGGCTCGGCCGTTGGCCAGATCGCCCGCATCCTCGGCTGTCGTGCGATCGGCATCGCAGGCGGGCCTACCAAGACGCGCCGCTGCATGGATGAGTATGGCTATGAATGCGCCATCGATTATCGCACCGACGACATAAGCGCGGCGATCGCTAAGCATGCACCCGAGGGTATCGACATCTATTTCGACAATGTCGCTGGGACGATCAGCGACTCGGTTCTGCCGCATCTGGCCATGCGTGGGCGGGTCATCGTGTGCGGGACGGCATCGATCGATCGCTGGGACCCGTGGCCCACAGGGCCGCGCGTCGAACGCCATCTGCTCGTCAAGCGCGCCCGGATGGAAGGGTTCGTCATCTTCGATTATGCCGACCGCTACGCCGAAGCGACGGCACAATTGCGAACATGGATCGCACAGGGCCGCCTCACATGGCGCGAGGATATCCTGGAGGGCATCGAATCCTGCCCGGACGCGCTAGCTGGTCTCTATCGCGGCGAAAATGACGGCAAGAGGCTGATCCGCCTCATCTGATCTGGAAAGAGGACGTTGCTCATGGATAGTCTGGAAGGGCAGATCGCCATCGTCACTGGCGCATCCTCGGGCATCGGCGCGGCAAGCGCGCGCGCGCTTGCCGCGGCGGGCGCGACGCTGGTGCTGGTCGCCCGCCGCGCTAACCGTCTCACCGAACTGACTGAGGAACTGGGCCGCGGCAGCGAGGCCTTTGCCGCCGACATGGCGGACCCGGACGCGCCGCAAAGGCTGCACGATTTCGTTCTGGACCGCTTCGGCCGGGCCGACATATTGGTCAACAATGCCGGTGTGCTGCACGCCGCACCAATCGAGCAATTTGACCTCGATCAGTTGCGCCCGATGATTGCGATCAACTACGAAGCGGTGGTGCGCGCCAGCACCCTTTTCGCGCGCACGATGAAAGCGGCTGGCCAAGGCCAGATCATCAACATATCCAGCATCGGCGCAAACATCATTGCCCCGGGCGTAGGCGTCTATGGAGGACTCAAGCGCGCGCTGGAGGCGTTTACCGACTGTCTGCGAGTCGAACTCGCCGGATCGGGGGTCAAGGTCGGCATAGTCGCTCCAGGCACGACCAGCACCGAAATCTTCGATGATATGAAGGCCAGGGGACAACCGTCCTGGGACAGCTTCATTCCCGCGATGCAGCCCAGCGACGTCGCCGACGCCGTCGCTCTCATCGCGCAGCAATCCGAACGCACCAATATCGCGCGCATCCAAGTTTATGCCTCGGCCGACAGCCACTGACGCCACGCCTCGAACCGGGGCGCCGGCGATCAGTCTAGCGTGGCGTAAGCGTCCAGCCGGAACGGATTGACGTCGCCGCCGTTGCGCATCTTGGACACCCATTGCGGGTCCATCAGCAGCGCGCGACCAACCGCGATCATGTCGAATTCGCCTCGCGCCATCCTGTCGGCCACCAGCGCCAGATTGTCGGTCATGACGGTGGGCTGTGCGAAGGAGGATTGCAGATCCTTGCTGAGGCCCACGCCGCCGACCGCGATGGTCGGTTTGCCGGTCAGCTTTCTGATCCAGCCCGCCAGCCCCATGTCGGAGTCCTCGAAGGCAGGCGCCGTGAAGATGCGCGTGCTCGCGTCGAATATGTCGACCCCCGCCTCGACCAGGGGCGCCAGCATCGCTTCCAGTTCGCCGGGTGTTTCCGCATTGCGCGCCTCATAATCCTGAAGCTTCCATTGCGAGAAGCGGAATATGACCGGAAAATCGTGCGCGGTCGCGGCCCGGATCGCCCCCACCAACTCGACGGCGAAGCGCGCCCGCTCGGCAATCCCACCGCCCCAGCGATCCTCCCGCATATTGGTATGACGCCACAGGAAACTGTCGATCAGATAGCCATGCGCCCCATGCAGGGCCACGCCGTCGAAGCCCACCGCCTTCGCATTGGCCGCGCTGCGGGCGAAGGCGGCGATCAGGTCGCCAATCTCGCTTTCGGTCAGCGGCGCGGTGGGCGCGCGCACCTGTTCCAGATAATCGGGCGGCACGACCGCTTTGTCGGTCGGCCCCCAGATGCCGGATGGACGGGCTGACGGCGCGTCGGGATGATAGCCCGTGCCCGGCACGCGAATAACGCCCTGGTGCCATAGCTGGGGGATGATGAGGCCGCCTGCGTCATGAACACCGGCTACGATGTCGCGCCAGCGCCGCAGCGCTTCGTCGCCATGCAGGACTGGCGAAGCGCCGCCACCCATGGTCTCGCGTCCCACTGCGGCGGGATGGTCGACTCCCACCCCTTCGGTGATGATCAGCCCCACATCGGCTTCTGCCCGCCGCCGATAATAGCCGGCTACCCCCTCGGAGGGGATGCCGCCCGGCGAAAAATTGCGCGTCATCGGCGCCATCACGAATCGATTGCGCAGGTGAAGTGAACCGACTGTGACCGGTGTATAGAGAATGTCGGCCTGCCCCATCAACGCGATCCTCTCATCTGTCTCTCAAACGACGCTGCCGCAGAGAACGAGTGTGAACAACCTATCCAGTGACAGGACATTCGCCCGCTGACGCCGCGCATGATCACGCCGAATCAATGTTCTTCGATGGCAAGGGCGGACTGCGGACAGGCTTCGGCCCCTTCCCGGGCCAGTTCTTCCAGTCCTTCGGGGACGATATCGTCCTCCACATAAACGATACCATTGGCATCGAGCTTGTAAATTTGGGGGCAAATCTCGGCACAAACGCCATAGCCGCAGCAGGCCGCCTTATCGATCACCACTTTCAGTTTCGGACTCATCCAGCCTCTCCTTCCTCTTTGCGCAACATTACACCTTGAACAGATTTAGTTCAATATGTATAACACGACTCAACCAAGGAAATTCTCCAGGAGAGCAAGATGCTGCACAATGCTGGGCTGACGCTGAGCGACGGAACAACTCTTGACGACCTCATCGACCGCGACATGAATGAAGTGTCGTTGCGAGTGATGAGCGACAAGGAATTGTACGAGTTGGAGATGGAGCGGGTGTTCGCTCGCACATGGCTCCTTCTTGGTCATGAATCCGAAATTCCTAAGGCCGGCGACTATGTCATGCGCGACATGGCCGAAGACAATGTAATCGTCTCGCGCGACCGCAGTGGCGAAATCCACGTCATGCTGAACGTCTGCCCCCATCGTGGCATGAAGGTCTGCACGGCGGAAGCGGGCAATGCCCAAGCCCATCGCTGCATCTACCATGGCTGGGCCTTCCGCGCGGACGGCAGCTTCATCGGTGCTCCGATCGAAAAGGAGCAGATGCACGGCAACAAGCGCTCGAAGGACGAGCTGGGGCTCAAGAAGGCCCGCGTCCATCTCTATGGCGGCCTCATCTTCGCCACTTGGAACAAGGATCTGTCGTTCGAGGATTATCTGGGCGATGCGAAATTCTACCTCGATCAGCTTTTCTGCCGCACCGACAGTGGCCTTGAGATGCTTGGCCCGCCGCAGCGCTTCGTGCTGCCGTGCAACTGGAAGATCCCCGGCGAACAGTCCGGATCGGACGGCTTCCACACCCTGACCCTCCACCGTTCGCTGATGGAAGGCGGCATCATGGGCGGGACCGCTGAGTCAATCTACGACACCGCGCCGGGCATGTATGGCGTCGACCTTTCGGTGCCGCAGGGCCACACTCTGCGCTGCCTGGAAGCGGCCCAGACCTTCAAAATGTTCGCCGACGTCAGCTTTGAAGGCAAATCGACCGAAGAGAGGCTCCATCTACTGCCGCCGCCGGGCATTACCAAGGAATTGATCCCGCAGCTGTTCAAGAATCTGTCGGAAGATCAGGTCAAGCAGCTGGCGAACATCCCGCCCCAGGTCGGCGGCATGTTCCCTAACATCCTGATCGCGTTCATCTTCGCGCCCCGCACAGATGGCGGCGCGTCAGGCGCCCTGTCGCTGCACACCTATGTGCCCAAGGGGCCGGACAAGGTGGAGTTCGTGAACTTCATCTTCGCGGAAAAGGATGCGCCGGAAGACGTGAAGCGAGACATGCTTCAGAACGCCATCTGGTCAACCGGAACCTCGGGCACGATCGAGCAGGACGATGCCGACACCTGGCCGCAGATCATGCGCAACTCGCGTGGTCATATGAGCAAGACCATCACGCTCAAATATCAGGCGCTGCACGGCCACGAGCGTCCGGAAGGCTGGGTCGGCGGCGGCGATCTCTATCCCGGCTTCACCAAGGACGACACGCAATGGGCCTGGTGGATGGCCTATTACAATCTGATGGCCGAAGCCTGAGCCGCGGCGAAGAGAGAGGACATATATCATGGTGAACTACGCCACCGCCGCCATCGACAAGACCAGCGTCCTGCGCGGCCTTGTCTCCACCAAGCGGGTGCCGCTCGGGTCGGAGGTCTATAATCGCCTGCTCGAAACACTCTATGATGAAGCCGCGGCGCTCGACGAACGTCGGTTCGACGACTGGGTGGCTTATCTGGAGCAGGATCTGAGCTACACCGCGCCGCTTCGCCTCACCCGCAACGGTCCGAACAAGGACCGCGACGTGGTGCGCACAATGAAGCATTTCGACGAGAATTACGGCTCGATCCTGATGCGGACCGGTCGTCTAGCGAAGAGCGCCTGGGCCGAAGATCCGCCGTCGCGCACGCGCCGCTTCGTTACCAATGTCCGCGTCGCCGAAAGCGAAACGGCGAGGGAATATGAGGTGGTGAGCTACCTCTATGTTGAGCGCAGCCGCCTGGACAATCCGGAGAATGAGACGATCAGCGCCGAACGCCGCGACATCTGGCGGCTCGTCGATGGCGCGTATAAGCTGGCAAGCCGCGAAATCATCGTCGACCAGTCAACGCTGGGCATGTCCAACTTCGCCATCTTCCTCTGACAGGAGCGGCTTCGGTGTCGGGAACCCAGCATATCGTGGTCGTTGGCAGCGGTCTTGCCGGCTATGGCGTCCTGCGTGAGCTTCGCAAGCTCGCGCCGGACGCCAGGCTGACCCTCATCACTCAGGATGATGGGCATTTCTATTCCAAGCCCGCACTGTCGACCGCGCTTGCAAAGGGGAAGGTTGCCGACACGCTGATCACCACCCCGGCGGAAAAGATGGTCGCGCAGCTCAAGTTGGACTTGCGCGCGGGGCGCGTGGTCGAAGCGATCGACCGGCAGGACAAGGCCGTCCTGACCACGGGCGGCCCGGTTTTCTACGATCGTCTGGTGCTCGCGCTGGGGGCCGATCCGGTGCGGCCGCCGATCGATGGCGATGCCGCGCACCGCGCGCTCGCAGTCAACAATCTGGACAATTACCGCGACTTTCGAGAGGCTTTGCCGGATGGCGCCCGCGTCCTCGTCATGGGGGGCGGCCTTGTAGGCACCGAATTTGCCAACGACCTTTCCGCAAGCGGCTATCAGCCGGTGGTCGTCGACATGCTCGGCCACCCCTTGGCGCAGCTCGTGCCGCCGGGCGTTGGCCAGATGATTCGCGACGCGTTGGCCGAAAAGGGCGTGGAATGGCACCTGCGCCGCAAGGTTCTGGCCATTCACAAGGGCGAAAACGGGATCAGAGCCGAACTGGATGACGGTCTCGTGATCGAGGCGGCGGCTGTCCTTTCGGCCGTCGGGCTGCGTCCGCATATCCAGCTCGCACAGGAGGCGGGGCTGGAGGTCGCGCGGGGTATCAAGGTCGATCGGACGGGCTGCACCAGCGATCCCGCCATCTATGCTATCGGCGATTGCGCCGAATATCCGCAGGGTTTGGCCGCCTATGTGACCCCCATCATGGCCGCAGCCCGCGCCATCGCGCCGAGCGCGCTCGGCACACCCACGGATATCCGTTTCCCGCCCCTGTCCGTGCAGGTCAAGACCACCGCCTATCCCGTCGTCCTGCTGCCCGCGCCCCAAGGCGTGGAGGGGCAGTGGCAGGAAATCGCCAATGACGAGCGCGGCATCAAATATCATTATCACGACACGCACGGGGCGACCCGCGGCTATGTTTTCACACAAGACTATTGCCAGGAACGGGTGGACATGGACCGTGCGCTGAGCGAGCAGATGACAGGAGTGGGTGCGTGACGGGATTGGTTAAGGATAGGATCGCAATCGTCACCGGCGGCGCGAAGGGGCTGGGCTACGGTATTTCCCGCTGCCCTGGCGGAGGCAGGCGCGCATCTGCTGATCACCGGCCGGGACGGCGTCGCGGCCGAGACCGTCGCTGCCGAAATCACGCAAAGCTTCGGCGTCCGCGCCGTGGGCATGTCGGCCGACATGGGCGTCAAGACCGAAGTGGAGGCGATGATCGAACGCGCCGTCAGCGAATTTGGCGGACTGGACATATTGGTCAACAACGCGTCGCAGCTTTCGCCCAATGTGCTGCTTGAGCAGAAGACGGACGAGATGCTCAAGCGGACTCTGGAGATCGGCACCTGGGGAAGCTGGTGGGCGATGCGCGCCGCCTTCCCGCATATGAAGGCGCGCGGCGGCGGCTCCATCATCAATTTCTATTCGATCGACGCCCAGACCGGCGCATGGCTTCACGCCGACTATAATATGAACAAGGGCGCGATCCTGGGGCTTACCCGGACCGCGGCTGTCGAATGGGGCCGCTTCAACATCCGCACCAACGCCATCGCGCCGACCGGCATGGGGCAGGTGTTTGCAGACCTCGCCGAAAACGTCCCCGGCTTTCTCGAGATGGCAACCGCCAGCAACCCGCTCAAGCGCGCGGGCGACCCGGAAAAGGACATCGGCCCGGTCGTCCTGTTCCTGGCGTCGGAAATGTCGCGCTTTGTGAATGGCGAACTGATCAATGTGGATGGCGGCCAGCATCTGCCGGGCTATGTGAGCGTTCCGCACAATCTCGCAGAGATGGAAGCCCAGACATGAAACTGATGCCGCACGCCGACTGGAACGAAATCGCCGTCACCGATCAATCGGGCAGCGTCCAGAAGATCATGGACGGCACGTTGCGCGCGATCAACTCTATTGGCGCGCGCCGCTTGTCGATGAGCGACATCAGCGAGAGCAGCGGCGTCTCGCGCGGCACACTCTACCGCTACTTCGCCTCCAAGGAGGAAGTGCTGGCGGCCTTCAGCGAATATATCTGCAGCAGCTTCGAAAAGGGAATTGTGGAATCGGGCGAAGGCATTGCCGAGCCGATCGAGCGCTTCCGCGCGGTGATGCGCTTTTACGGCCGCTTCACGATCGAACGCTCACCCGAAGGTATCTTTGAGGTCGAGCCGGCCTTCCATCTCAATTTCCTGCGCAGCCATTTCGACCGTCACAAGGCTGCGGTCGAGCGTGCGCTCGAACCTGTGTTCGACCATTTCGACAGGCTCATCGACAGCCGGATCAACCGGGACGCGTTCTGCGACACGATGGTCCGCCTGCAACTGAGCACTCTCATCATTCCCGCCACTCCCGAGTGGCTGGCGATCTGGAACAGCGCGCCCGATCGGTTGTGCGAATGGGCATTGCAGATCGCCGGACACCATAGCGAACATAAGAAAGGATGAACTGATGGCTACTGCCCCCAAGGTGGATAATGAAATCCAGTGCGGCTTTGCCGACAAGGCTGTCGCTGATGCGATGGTGGAAAAGGCGCGCGGCTTTCGAACCTTCCTGCAAAGCGAAGCGCCCGAGGGCGAAAAGCGGCGCAATCCTACCCCCGCCGTGGACAAGATGCTGAAGGAAGAAGGATTCCTGCGTATGCTCCTGCCGCAGCGGCTGGGCGGCATGGGCCTCTCCCCCACGGATTTCTGCCGGGTGCAGATGGAAATCGCCAAGGGCGATCCCGCTATCAGCTGGGTGATCCAGATCGTCAACGGAACGAGCTGGATCACCAGCCTCGCGCCCGATGGCGTGCAGGACGCGGTGTTCGGCGGCAGTCCGCAGTCGGTCTGCGGCGCCTACAACCCTCCCGGCAAGGCGCGCAAGGTCGACGGCGGCTGGATCATCAACGGCAAATGGCCCTATATGTCCGGTTCGCGGCAGTCGAACTGGGCGCAGCAGGGCGTGGTGCTGGAAGGATATGACGGTCCCGTCGTTCCGGGCATCAGCATGTGCTATCTGCCGATGGACAGCATGACCATCGAAGACACATGGTTCGTTTCCGGCATGCAGGGCACCGGGTCCGACACGGCGGTCGCCAAGGATGTTTTCATCCCCGACGCCCAGATGGTGCTCATGGATGAGCGCGCCGGACAGATCGACCGGACGAAGCGCCATTTCGGCGCCCCCTCCGATCTGCTGCCCGCCGTGCCCGTCGTCCGCACCACCGGCATCGCCCAGCTGATCGGCGCGGTTGAGGCCATGCTGGAAATCGTCACCGCCGAGGCCCCCAAGAAGCCGGTGCTGACGACCATCATCGGCCCGCGCACCAGTTCGGGCGCCTATATGCGCGATCTGGGCGAAGCGGCAGCGATGATCGATACCGCCAAGCTGATCCTGTTCGACCTGACCGCCAAGCTGGACCGCGTCGGTCTGGGCGAGGAATTCACCCTTGCGGAGAAGGCGAGGCAGCGTGCAGGCGGCGCGCAGATGATCGAACTGGTTCATGGCGCCAGCGAATCGCTGATGTTCCAGGCCGGGTCCTCTGGCTTTGCGCTGGACAAGCCGATCAACCGCTACTGGCGCGACATTTCGATGGCGCTGCGGCATATCCAGAATATCCCGACCATCGGCTATGAAATCTATGGCCGCAACCTGACCGGCGCCGATCCGATCTCGCCGCCGGGCGCCTATTGAGGTCGATAAGCCATCGAAAGGAGGGTTGCCCGGTCGAAAGAATGGGCAACCCTCCTTCCTCCGCGGCCCGGCCGCATCCATCACGACCATAGGGGAACGCCATGCGGACCGCCCTGATCGACAGCGATGGCGGCTTCGCGCTGGCCGATCATCCCGAGCCAGCCGCCCAGCCCGGCTGTCGCGTCATAGAGGTTGCGGCGGCCGGAATCGGCCCCACCGACCTCATGCGCGCGAAGGGCTTTTTCGGCCCCGTCAGCGCGCCCTATGTGCCGGGCGGCGAGGGTGTCGGGCGCCTGGATGACGGCAGGCGCGTCTATTTCGGCCATAGCAGAGCGCCCTTCGGTGCCATCGCGGAACGCACGCTCGTGGCCGAAGAGGAAATCTGGCCTGCTCCGGACGGTCTTTGCGACGACCAGTTGATCGCCCTCGCCATCTCCGGCACCGGCGCACTGATCCCGCTGGAAGAGGCGCGGATAGCCAGAGGCGAGTCCGTCCTCATTCTCGGCGCGACCGGCCCGGTCGGGCAGATCGGCGCGCAGGTCGCGCGGCTGCTGGGCGCGGGCCGCGTCGTGGCGGCGGCGCGCAGCCGCGAACGGCTGGAGGCCATGCAGGCCGCCGGTCATGCCGATGCGATCGCCCTATTGGGCGAAGGCGATGATGACGCAGCGCTGAAGGCGGTTTCGCAAGGCGGCTATGATGTCGTGCTCGACATCATCTACGGTCCGCCCGCCGAAGCGGCGATGCGCGCCACCCGGCCCGGCGCGCGCATGATGAGCATCGGCGTGCAGGCCGGGCCAACGGTCACGCTGTCCCTGCGCGATCTCGTCTTCCGCAGCCATATCGGCGTCGGCACCGGGCAACGGCCGGCCAGCGAGCGCCGCGCCGCCTATGACCGGCTGATCCACATGGCGATGACCCAGGGCCTGACCGTCGACACATGCCGCTATGCCTTTGCGGATGCGGCCGACGCGTGGGCGGCGCAGGCCGGCAGTCCCCATGGCAAGATCGTCATCGCCCGCTGATCGCATGGGAAGCCCCGCCTATATCGACCCCACCGTCCGCATCTTCGGCGATGTGCGGCTGGGCGACGATTGCAGCCTCTGGCCCTATGCCGTCGTCCGTTCCGAACGAGCGCATGTATCGATCGGGCGCTGCGCCAGCGTGCAGGACCATGCGATGGTCCATATCGGATGGGATGATCCCACGATCATCGGCGACTATTGCACTATCGGTCATGGCGCGGTGGTCCATGGCTGCATCATCGAACCCGCCTGCCTGATCGGCATAGGCGCGACCATCATGGAACGGTGCGTCATAGGGCGCGGCTCGATCATTGCCGGACACAGCTTCCTGCCGCCCGACAGCGTGATCCCGCCGCATTCGCTCGTCATGGGCACGCCCGGCCGCGTGGTGCGCCGCATCGACAAGCTGCGCACGAACGTCGTCGACGCGCTGCTCTATCGGGACAATGGGCGCGCCTATGCCACAGGCGGCCATCGCATCTGGGAAAATGCCGACATGGCGAAGCTGGGCGAAGAGGCCGATGCAATCCTTGCACGCGAAGCCGCGGGCTGGAATGACCGGGGCATCGCCCAATCCCACGGAAAATAAGAAAGCGATCATGCCCGACACGCCCGTCTTGACCGAAGATGCCATGCTGGACCTGCTGTTCCGCGACGCCCGCACCCATAATCAATGGAGCGACCGGCCCGTCACCGCTGAGACTGTCCGAACCCTTTACGACCTCGCCAAATGGGGACCGACGACCGCGAACAGCAACCCCGGCCGCTTCGTCTTCCTGCGCTCCGCCGCCGCCAAGGCTCGCCTGAAACCCCATCTGAGCGCGGGCAATGTCGACAAGGTGATGCAGGCGCCCTGCACCGTGATTATCGCGGGCGACACCCGATTTTACGAATTTTACGAAAAGCTTTTCCCGTCGCGTGACATGCGCAGCACGTTCGAGGGCAAGGACGAGCTGGTCGAGGAAACGGTCGCGCGTTCCTCGACGCTTCAGGGCGCCTATCTCATCATGGCGGCGCGGGCGCTCGGGCTCGATTGCGGCCCGATGTCCGGCTTCGATCAGGCAGCAACTGATGCAGAATTCTTCCCCGATGGCCGGTGGAAGAGCAATTTCCTATGCAACATCGGCTATGGCGATCCGGCAGGACTCTATTCCCGCAACCCCCGGCTTGATTTCGAAGAGGCCTGCCTGGACCTCTAACGACGGGGCGTCCACCAGGCGAACGCCCCCGTTTTTCAGCTAGCGGACGCCCAAACCAGCGGCAGCGCGACCGGCTGGATCATCCCCAGATGGCATTCCACCTGATGGCCGGGCGCAATGCGAAAGTCGGGAATGCGCGACAGAAATTCCTCCATGGCGATCCGGAGTTCGCGCCGCGCCAGATGCATGCCCACACAGGTATGGATGCCGAAACCGAAACCGACGTGACGCGGCCGCCGGTCCAGTCGGACCTCGGCAGGCGCGTCGAACTCGGCCGGATCGCGTCCCGCCAGCGTAGTCGACATGGCCACCTTGTCGCCGGGCATGAATCGGACGCCGGCAACCTCGACTTCCTTCTTGCAGGTTCTGAAGGTAGTCACCGCGCCATAGGCTCGCATCAACTCATCTATGGCGTGCGGAATTTCGGACGGATTGGCGCGCAGATAGGCCTGATCTTCGGCATGGCTACCCAGATGCCGGAAGTGCAGGCCCATATTGGTCGAAACCGTATCCAGCCCGCCAATGAACAGATTGAACATGAAGCCCAGCAGTTCATCGTCGGTCAGCGCCCGGCCATCGATCCGCCCCTGCACGCCGAAGCTGATGAGGTCATTGCGGGGGTTGGCTCGCCTGTCCTCGATCTCCCCAGCCAGATAGGCGAGCACGCTGCGCGTCGCCTCGGCAATCTTCGACAGGTCGTGATTGTGGAGAAGGTTCATTTCCCACTCCATGAACTCTTTCACCCGGTCGTGCGGCAGGCCCATCAGTTCCATGAACACCTTGATCGGAAATTCAAACGCGAAATCGCCCATGAACTCGCACTGGCCGCGCGGTGCGAAGGCGTCGATATATTCCATCGCATAGTGCCGGATCTTGTCTTCCAACGCCGCCATCGCCTTGGGCGTGAAAGCGGGATTGACCATCTGGCGAAAGGGGCCGTGAGCGGGCGGATCGAGTTCGGCAGGAGAATTGATCCAGTTGCCCCCCACCAGCTTGGAGAAAGGCGAAAAGTCGGTCGAGGAAAAATGATCGGTGTCGAGATAGATTTCGCGCAGATGCGCCATGCGCCGAGGCACCCAGGCGCCGGTTCCGCCGGGATAGGCGTGGGCGGCATAGATAATGTCAGGCCCCTCATGCACCTGCATCGCCAGATCGTCAAACGGGTCCTTTGCCGTCGTCATGCCAAAGATGAAGGGAAAATCCCTGCTCACCAGTTCTGACGGCACATGATCTGGAATTGGTTGCTCTGGAAACATCATCGCACTTGCTCTCCTTGAATTATTGCCCTGATATTTAGCCTTGAGCTTCTTCCCGAAGTCAGGCGGGACAGTGGCACACCATGCTTCTATCAATCATCTGTCCTTCAGAAGGATCGCGGCAAGCCCAAACTCTCCGCGATCCCGTTGCGCACCATCTCGTTCGTGATCGGACCGATGCGCCACAGGCGGCTGTCGCGCCAGTAGCGCTGCATGTCGGTTTCCGCCGAATAACCCATGCCGCCCAACATCTGGATGCCCATGTCCGCTGCGGCATTGGCGTTTTCGGACGCCATGAGCTTGAGCATATTGGCCTCGACGCCGACATTCTCGCCCCGGCTCTGCTTGTCGGCGCAGTAATGCAGCATCAGTTCCGTCGTCTTCTGCATGGTCGCGATGTCGGCGACATAATGTTGCAAGCTCTGGAACCGGCCGATGATCCCGCCAAAGGCTTTGCGCTGCTTCAAATAGTCGAGCGCATCTTCCAGCACGCCGTCGATGACGCCCAGGCAGAAGGCACCGACCATGATTCGCTCATTGTTGAGCGTGGGCAGCAGCATATACCAGGCCTTGTCCGCTTCACCCAGAACATGCTCGTCTGCGACGAACGCTTCCTCAAAATGAACGGAGCAACTGCCCATCGATCGCATGCCAAGCTTGGCCAGCGGCGTGATCTTCACGCCCTGCGTCTTCGTCGGCACCCAGAAGAGAGTCAGTCCCTGATGCTTCTTCTCGACGGTCCTGTCGCTGCGCGCGATCACAAGCAGATAGTCGGCGACATGCGCCGAGGAAGACCAGATCTTCTCGCCATTGAGCTTCCACCCGCCATCGACCCGGTCGGCGGTGGTGGCCATGGCACCCAGCAGGTCCGTGCCGCCGCCGGGCTCGGTAAAGGCGATCGCGGCCTTCAACTGGCCCGTCGCGATCAGCGGCAGATATTTCGCTTTCTGTTCGGCCGACCCGTAAAGCCCGATGGATTTGGACCCGGCAAAGCTGGTGATGCCCCATATCCACGCCAGCCCGCCCAGCGATCGGGCCAGTTCCCGCGCCAGCAGCATCTGCATGACGACATCGCCGCCCTGCCCGTCATAGTCTTCTGAAATGCCGACGCCGTGGAACCCCGCTTCGGTAAACTTGTCCCACAGTGCAAAAGGATAGTGGTGCTCGTCCTTCTCCAGCGCACGCGCCCATTCCTTGGGCACTTCCTTGTCCACCCAGCGACGGACCATGTCGCGGAAGGAACGATATTCTTCGGGCAGTTCGGAATCCATTATCAATCCCTTTAATGTTGATCTTGATCACCGCCCGACATGGCTTCGCGATTGCACAGAACAATCAGACGCGCCGCCATCCGGTCGAGGCAGGCCAGCACGCCGTCCCGATCGCCCGCTAGGAACGTCTGCAATATCGCTTCATGCTGGCTGAGGCCGCTTTCACGGAGGGTTGCAATGCCGTGCAGAAAAATGAAGCGGGCGATCAGTCCGCGCCGGTCCAGCGTCGAGCGCAACAGTTCGCGGCTCTCCGAGGCCTCAATGAAAATGGTGTGGAAATCGAGGCCAGCCATGATCGCGGCCATATATTCGCCGCTCTCCATTGCCACCCGATAACGCGCGATCGCCCGCTCCAGCGCCGTAATCTCCACCGCGCCGATACGGGGCATGCCCCAGCCATAACCCAGCCGCCACAGTTCGGCCTGCACGCGGATAAGGTCCCGGGTCGTGTCAGGGTCGATCGGTGTTGCCCGCTTTAGCCGGTGCGTTTCGACTTCGACCAGCCCTTCCGAGGCCAGCGTGCTCAGGGCCTCCCGGATGGGTGTCGCGCTCACATTCAGCTCCTGCGCCAGCGCCATTTCCCTCAGCAGAGCGCCGGGCGGGATGACGCCAGACACGATCCTCGATCGCAGCACCGCCGCCACGGCCTGACGGCGCGTCGCCGGAGACTGCAAAGTCTCGGCCGAGGCAAGCCGATCCGAGGTAAAACCCCATAAGGGGTCCGAAGATATATTCTGCGATTCCATATTCTGTAGAATGGCTCAGCGCAGAGCAGTCGGTTCCTTTCCAAGGATAGGGTGTCGCTTTGCCGAACCCCTGTAGACCGGCATGATGAAATGCCCCAGATGCAAAACGCCGCAGGAAGGTTATGGAAGGTGGTGCCACGCATGCGGCCATGCCGGCGGTAACATTCGTCGCGCGATGCTGTGGACGCTGCTGCCCACAGCAATGATCGCGGTCATATTGCTCGTCCGGATCGGCTATGCCGAAATGACGCGGCAGGGCAGCAGCCGCAACATCTACAGCAACGCCATCGAAACCCAGAATGCGACCGGCCGGAGCGCGGCCTTCGCCAAGCTCATGCATGATGCGGGACAGACATGCACGCGCACGTCCAAGGCTCTGTTCAGGGGCGATATCGGTCCCAATGCCGCCTGGGCGCTGAGGTGCGAGGATAGCGGCGACTGGCTGATCCTGATCGCTTCCAACGGCGCGACGCGCGTGGCCAGTTGCGGTCCGCTGGACAAGGCCGGGACGCCTTGCTGGACCCGGCTCTAAGGCATCGGCCACTCCTGGAGCCAATTCCTCTCCGATTGCATCGGGGTCCGTCGGTCAGCCCAGCCCACTTCGCCACCAGCCAAGGCCGGGCGCGGCCTGTATCATCACATCCCATGCCCGCACGCTTGCCGCTTCGATGGCGGCAGGGTCCGCCCGAAGCCCGGCGAAGGTGCGTTCAATCATCTCGTCAATATAGGCGCGTGGCTCGACCGACGCGAGCATCAGGCGCCGCCGCGCTTCGATCGTCATGCCGACGATCAGGTCCACGGCCACGTCGAGCGACCGGAACGTTATCTGCCCGCCATTCCGCGCGGCATCCAGCGCGTCGCGCACCAACAGGTCGAACATGCTCGCCCGCGCGAAATAATCGACATAGTCGACGCGGCAGGTAAAACCGCCCCACCGCGGATCATGCCATCCCCGCGCCATTGCCATGGCCGCGCCGCCGACCGCCCGGACAAGCGGGTCCGTCACATCGTCGAACAGCCTGCGGAAATCGGCGATCAGGTCCGCCGTCATCCGCTCGCCCAGTTCATTCACCGCAGCGTCAAGCGAGTCGAAATATTTGTAGAAACTGCCGCGCGACACGCCCGCGGCGCGGATCACGTCGTCGATCACCAGACTGCCGCTGCCCTGCCCCGGCTGATACAGGTCGAGCACCGCGTCCAACAACCGCTCACGCATCCGTGCACGCCTGAATGCCGCCGCCGCCGTGCGCGGATCGACAGCGGGGGAAACAGGCACGGCGTCGGTCATCGCATCCCTATTGCATCGGGTGGAAATAGCGCGCAAGCAGGCTGCCATCCTCGCCGAATATATAATGTTCGATGCTGTGCACGCTGACAGGATGCCCGTTATAGTCGCCTTCATTGCGGACATAGATGACCGCTTCATTGCCGCTCACCTTCACGTCTTCGACGATCAGCTTCCATCCGACATATTGCTCGCACAGCGCCTCCAGCTTGTCCCAGCCTTCCTGCACCGGCCCGGTGGCCGGGTCCTGCACCTTGAAGCCGCCCGGCGCGATCGCACGGAACGCCGCCATGAAATCGTCGATGCGTCCTTCGCTGAACAAATCGGCCTGGGTCTTTAGGAATGTCGCGATTTCCTGCGTGCTGGGGTGTGCCATGTTTCTTCCTTCTCCTGTCATTTGGGTTCCGCCCAAGCGGGCGCCGGCGTGATATCGGGTAGCAGGGCGATATTGGACGGCAGGCCCGTGATCGCCCGGCCGTAAAGTTCCAGCGAAAGTTGCCCGTTCAGGGCATTGTGGCGGGTGCCGACGCTCAGGTCGCGCCAGATTCGCTGCAAGGGGCTGGAAAGGGCGAAGGTGCCCGGCCCCGCGACATCCATCAGTCGGTTGCCGGCCGCGCGCAACAATTCCATAGCATAGCCGCAATCGGCCTGGAGCTGCGCCTTGTCAAAGCCTGTAAGCACGCGGTGTTGCGCGGTTTCGTCCAGCATCCCGGCGGCCCGGCGCACGTGCAGCCAGGCCGAATCGATCTCCATCGCCGCGCGGCCGGTCATGCCGACCAACGCCTCCGAACCGCTCTGCCGGGCATAGGTCCAGCCCACCACCTGCCGCTTGGGCATCGCCTGCACCACACCTTCAAGCAACGCCGTCGCCGCGCCCAGCATCGGTGCGAGCACGCCCAGGGGAAATAGCGGCTCCATTGGCCAGCGGTCGCGCGGTTCCAGCCCCTCCATCGCCAGGATCGCCTCCGCGGGCGGCCTGCGCGACGACCAGAGGATCAGTTCCTCCGACACGAACAAATCCTGCGCGACAATCATGTTGCTGCCGGAGCCGGCCATGCCCGCGACATGCCAGTTGTCCTCGATCGTACAGGCCGCATCGCGCAGGTCCAGAAACGCCAGAGCCTGTTCGGCACCCCGATCCGTATCGATCATGACGCCGTTCAGCGCCCAGTCGGCATGAAGGCATCCCGATCCGTAGCCCCAACGCCCCGAGACGCGATAGCCGCCCGGCACCGCCACCGCTTTGCCCGAAGGCGCGGAGGCGCTGCAAAACAGTTCCTCGCCGGTCTGGAACAGCCGCCCCGTCATGGTCGGCGGCAGTGCTAGCGCGGTCCCAGTGATCCCCGACAAAAGACCATAGGCCCAGGCGGTGCCGACGCACCCTTTGGCCAGTTCGGCCACGGTCTCGATATGGGTGGTCAGCCTGTGTCCGGGGCCGCCCGCGCGCTGGGGCGCCGTGATATGGAACAGGCCGGACGCGCGCAACACCGCCATCACCGGCGGAACGATCCGCCGCTCGCGTTCGCAGGCGGCGGCATGGTCCTCTAGCAAGGGCCGCAGCGAGGCGGCGATGCCTACGGGATCACCGATAAGGGCCACAGGCCGCTTGTCCGCCATGCGCTTTTCCACTGCTTCAGATCGCATCCGAGTCACCCTCCTCTCGTTAGCATTTCCATTTAATGACGTTTTTGTCATTATACGACAAGCACCCCTCCGACATTCTTTTGCCATGTGGCTCCCCATGGGCCGCTCCATTCCGATTTGATGCGGCCCTGCCTCCCGATAGGCTGTCGCGGGACGCTCCTCTTATAGGGTCCGCGCAATCGCCCACAGCGCCGATAAGGCCCGCATCAAGAGAGGACTTGCACGCGATGCGTAAAATCGACCTTCCCCCTTCGACCACGCCGCTTTCGCCGAAAAATACGGCCCCTGGGCCATCATCGCCGGCGCTTCCGAAGGGACCGGCGCCTGCTATGCGGAACAGCTCGCCGCCATGGGTATTCATCTGGTGCTCGTCTCACGCCGGCAGGAGGCGCTCGATGCGCTGGGCCAGCGGCTGGCGGCCGAACATGGCATCGAATACCGGGCCATTACCGCCGACCTTACCGAACAGGGCATGGGCAGCCGACTGGTCGAGGCGACCGCCGATCTCGACATCGGCCTCTATATTTCCAATGCCGGCGCCGACGGCGCGGGCAACAGCTTCCTGGGCGCACCGGTCGATCGCTCGCTGCGGCTGCTGACGATGAACGCCGCCAATGTGCTGGAGGCGGTCCATGGCTTCGGCAATCGCTTTCTGAAACGCGGCAAGGGCGGCCTCGTCGTCATGTCATCCGGCGCGGGCCTTGGCGGGCAGCCCTGGCTTGTCATGTATTCCGCAACCAAGGCTTTCGAACTCAATTTCGTCGAATCGCTCTGGGCGGAACTGGACGGGCAGAATGTCGACATCGTCGGTATGGCCGCGCCGATCATGGACACGCCAACCCTACGCCGCGCCACCGAGGGGTTGGGGATGGATTATTCCATTGCCTATGATCCCGCCGAGGTCTGCGCTCTTGCCCTCGCCAGCCTGGGCAAGGAACCGCTGGTGATCGTGCCCGATGGTCCGGATGAGGAGAAAATCCCGCAGATCCAGGCCGATCGCAAGACCCGCCTCGTCGCGCTGGCCGAGTGGGGCAAGGCCTATACCGCCGCCGCGAACGGCTGATCGGCACGAAAAGGGAACAGGAAATGACGGATCAGGTCGACGTCGTCGTCATCGGCGCAGGGCATAATGGCATGGCCGCCGCCGGATATCTGGCGAAGGCAGGCAAGAAGGTTGTCGTGGTCGAGCGCCTGGCCAAGGTCGGAGGCATGACCAGTTCGGGCTATATGATCCCCGAAGCTCCGGAACATATGGTGACGCCCTGTGCCGTCGAACTGCTGTTCGCGCGCAAATCCGGCATCATTGAGGACTTCGACCTGCACAAATACGGCCTGCGCACCGTCGATCCTGATCCGACCTACGCCTATCTCCATCCCGACGGCAGCTCCATCGCGCTTTTCTACGACTATCATCGCACGGCCGAGGATATTGCGCGCATCAACCGCAACGACGGCAAAGCCTACCTGGAGTTCATGAAGACGCTGAACGTCATGATGGACATCGGTTTTCCACTCATGATGGCCGAGCCGGGGCGGCCGGACGTCAAGAATCTCTCCAAGATGATCGGCAGCGCGGTCCGCAATGTCCGGTTGAAGGACGAGCTGATCGCCATGTCGAAGGCCACGGCCGACCAGATCGCGTGCGAGCGGTTCGAGCATCCGGCAACGATCGCCCTCCTGCTCGGCATCGCGGCGGGGGCCGGACCGGTAGACGATGACGGCAATGCCGCCGCCTATATGATCTTCGCCGTCACCCATAAATATGGCACTGGTAAGCCAATCGGGAGCCTGCAATCCTTCTCCGACGCGCTCGCGCGCAGCATCGAGGCTTTGGGCGCGACGATCGAACTCAATGCGCCCGTCGCCGAGATCATCGTCGATGACGGCGCGGCAAAGGGCGTGCGGCTGGAGGACGGCCGGGTCATCCGCGCCAAAATGGTGATCGCGACCTGCGATCCCCGCACAGCCATGCGCCTCACGACGCCCGGCGGCGTGCCGCGGGCGCTGACACAGCGGATCGAACATGCCCCGGCGAACCGGTCGAACGCCGCGCCCTTCCTCGCCAACATCGCCATGTCGGGTCCGCTGACGCTAAAAAAGCATCAGGACATGCGCCATGATGACGCCGATCTCAACAAGGCGGTCGGCCTGATCGGCACGCCGGAGGAAGTGCGCCAGTCCTTCGCCATGGCGCGGCGCGGGGACATTCCCGACCGGCATGCCATGTCGCTCAGCCCTCTGTCCAATTCCGATCCGACGCAGGCGCCTCCCGGCGGCTCTCTCGCCTATGTCTACCTGCCGGGCGTGGCCGTGGATGCGCGGGAAGGCTGGTCGCCCACGCTCAAGGACAGGACCATGGCCTCTGTCATCAGCCATCTGGGTGAATTTTACGACGGTCTGGACACCGAGGTCGGCCGCTTCGTCGAGACCGCGCGGGAACGCGAAACGCGCCTCAACGTCACCAATGGCTGCGTGACCCATATAGACTTTGGCGCGCTGCGCTCGGGCGTCCATCGCCCGGCAACCGGCTTTGGCGGCCCCAAGCCGCCTTTCCCCGGCTTCCTGATCGGCGGCGCGGGCGCGCATCCGGGCGGCGGTGTATCAGGGATTGCCGGGCGGATCGCAGCCAACCGAGCGCTGCGCGAACTCAAGAAAATCAGATAAGGAACTTCCCGCATGTCAAGCATGCCCAATCCGGTCGGCATTCCCGCCCATCTGGACGATGTGACGGCGCAATGGCTGACGCGGATCATGCAGCCGCGCTATCCCGGTATTGTGGTCGAGGCGATGGAGGAGGTGTTCCTTCGCAACAGCCACACCACCAAATATCAGGTGAGACTGACCCTCAACGACGTCGGCAAGGCAGCTGGCATTCCCGAAAATGTCTGCCTCAAGGCCAATTGGGCGCAATTCGACAGCCAGGGCATCTGCCGCCTCGAAGCCCGTTTCTATGAGGATTTTCGCCGCCACGTCGCCTTCCCCGCCCCGCGATCCTATTTCGAGGCATGGGACCCGCGCCCCGACAGCGGTCAGGGACTGATCGTGATGGAGGATCTTTCCATTGAGGGCGGCCATTTCGGCATCAGCACCGACCATATGGGCGTGGAGGAGGCTGCGCGCGCGGTCGCCAGCCTTGCCCGCATTCATGGCGCCTTCTGGGACAGCCCGGTCCTCCACGCGGCTGACTGGCTGCCCGTCTCCATGGCGACGCCGGTGGACACCCAGCAGCTGACGATGATGTATGGCTTTGCCGAGCAGAACCATGCGAAGCCTGATTACCAGGCCTTCCTGCCCACCTGGATCAAGGGCGATCTCTCCCGCCTTCACTGCGTCTACAATGCCCTGATCGACTTCGCGCAGGCCAAGGAACAGGGGCCATGGTGCCTCGTTCACGGCGACAGCCATCAGGGCAACAGCTATGTTCGCCCCGATGGCGAACGCGTTTGGCTCGATTGGCAACTCGTGCGCAAGGGACGACCGATCCGCGACTTCACCTATTTCGTGCTCGGCGCGCTCACGATCGAGGAGCGTCGCGCCCATGACCGGGAATTGCTGCGCCACTATCGTCGCTGTCTTGTCGAAACGGGGGCGCACGGCGTGCCGGACGACGATACGTTTTGGGAATATTATCGCCGCTGGCCGCCCTATGCTATGCAGGCGTGGATCGCGAATATGGATGAGTGGGGCCAGAAGGGCACGCATATTGTCGAGCGCATCTTCGTAGCGGGCGAGGATCTGGGCACCGTCGCGGCGCTCGGCATCCAGTTTTGACGAGGCGATGATCGAATGACCAACGCCATCACGGCCTTTTGCGCCGATGTTCCGCAGGAGGCTTTGGACGATCTGCGCCTGAGGTTGCGGCGCACCCGTTGGCCCGATACGCAGACGGTCAGCGACTGGAGCCAAGGCGTACCGCTGGCGGCGCTGCAAGATCTGTGCGCCTATTGGGCGGAGGGCTATGACTGGCGGCGATGCGAAAGGACGCTCAATGCGCTGCCCCAGTTTACGACCGCGATAGGCGGTCTTTCGATCCATTTCATCCATGTCCGCAGCCCCCGACCGGATGCGCTGGCGCTGATCCTGACCCACGGCTGGCCGGGATCGGTGCTGGAGTTTCTGAAAGTGATCGGCCCCCTGACCGATCCGGCCGCCCACGGCGCGCCAGATGCACCGGCCTTCCATGTCGTCATACCCTCCCTGCCCGGCTACGGCTTTTCAGCCAAGCCGAGGGCCGCTGGCTGGGGCGTAGAGACTATCGCGGACGGCTGGATCCAGCTCATGCGCCGGTTGGGCTATGACCGCTTCGCCGCGCAGGGAGGCGACTGGGCGCCGCGGTCACGACCGCCATCGCGATGGCGGCGCCGCCCGAATGCATAGGCGTCCATCTCAACATGCCGCTCGTCTTCCCGGTGGAAAGCGACTTTGCCGACCTGACCCCCGCCGAGGCCAAGACGGTCGGGCGGATGCAATATTATCAGGATCATGATTCCGGCTACGCGAAATTGCAGGGCACCCGCCCGCAGACGATCGGCTATGCCCTTGCCGACTCACCCGTCGCCCAGGCCGCCTGGATTTACGAGAAGTTCCAGGCGTGGACCGACAATCAGGGCGTGCCGGAGGATGCCCTGACACAGGACGAAATGCTGGACGTGATCAGCCTCTACTGGTTCACCAACAGCGGAGCCTCTTCGGCGCGGCTTTATTGGGAAAGCGCCAATGCGTTTCAGGCCCGCATTCTGGACATCCCGGTCGGCGTAAGCATCTTTGCGCACGAAATCTTCCGTCCATCACGGCGCTGGGCGGAACGCAGCTACCCGCGCCTGATCCACTGGAACGAACTGGATGCAGGCGGCCATTTCGCGGCGTTCGAACAGCCGGCGCTTTTCGCCGAAGAACTGCGGACCTGTTTCGGCGCGATGCAAGTCTGACGCCTCCCGCTCAACGGCGGCACCAATCGGCCTGCCGCGCGGCAGGCTGGATTTCCCTTCCGGCGACCAAACTCGCCTGCGCACCAGGATCGTGCCGGATGACCGCGTCGATGCGAGCGGCGCCACGGTTCCAAGAGAGAGAGGGCATTGCTGGGCGACTGCCATCAGGGTAACACCTATATCCTGCCGAATGGCGAGCGCATGTGGGTCGACGGGCAACGGGGCCGGCACAAGCGGCCATGGCGCGATCTCACCTATTTCACCGTCGGATCGCTGACGATCGGGGAACGCGGCCAGCATCATCGCGACCTGATCGCCCATTATCGCGAATGCCTGATCCGGGAAGGCGCGACCAACGTCATCGATCTCGACACCATCTGGAATGGACAGGTGCCGCGCTGGGTGATGTACCGGATCCAGGGCTGGGTGGCGAACATAGACCATTAGGGCCAGAACGGGCTGCCGATGAACGATCGTTTCTTTGCCGCGGGCGAGGATCTGGGCAGCTGGGAAGTGCTGGGCGAATGACGGTCATGGCCCCTTCCCGCGCTCAGCTCGCGGCAAGGGCCGAACGCCGCAGCCTCGCCTCATCAGGCGCGATCATGCGCTGCGCGGCGCCATGAAGGACCCGATGCGCGGTTGAACGCGCAAGTCCGCCGGCACCCGGTCCGGCCCGATGCGCCGATCGATTTCTTCCTCGAACCAGTAGAGCGCGCGCTCCTGATAGCCCGCCCAAATCGACGGGATCGTCCCATTCCGCAGCGATTGCTGGATATTTTCGAACAGACACAGATCTTCGGACAGGATATGTTCGGTCGCCTCGCGCATTCCTTGCCAGTAGAGCCTGTCGTCCTCACTCTCGGTTGCCCACCCCATCTGGCGCACTTCCATGACCGACCGGTCGGAATCCACCGGCCAGAAGCATTGCAGGTTGAACCCGACCGGATCGAGCGAGAAAAATGTGTTGGGGAAGGTCGGCAGTGCGACCGTATTTTCCAGAAAAACCGACGCGATGTCGTCCGGTTTGACCGGGGGCGTCTTGAACAAGGACTCCCCGCCCTTCTTTCGCGTACCAAACCGCATGTGACCGCCTTCGTAGAGTGCGATCACGAAACTGCGCGAATCCAGATGCGGCGCCAACGTCTTGGGATGGACCGTGTTAACGTGGTAGATTTCAAGGAAATTATGATAGGCGATCTTCCAGTTACACGCCATTTCGATAAAGAAATGATCCTTTACCACCATGCGTTCCAGCGGATAACCCTCTGTCAGCGCGACGAATTCGCCCAAAAAATCCGGTAACGGTTTCGCGTCATCATCGAAATTGATGAAAATGAAGCCGCGATAGGTGTCGCATCGCACTTCGATCAGGCCATTTTGCGCCTTGTCGAGGCAAGCGAAATCATGCTGGCTGGGAATCGATTTGAGTGTTCCTTCAAGGTCGTATCCCCAGGCATGATAGGGGCAAATAAAGCGCATTGCCCGGCCCTGCGGCTCCAGCAGAAGCGGGGAACCGCGGTGACGGCAGCTATTATGGAACGCCCGGATCCGACCGTCCCTGCCGCGCGAGAGAATGACAGAGCGGTCCAGATGCTGGAACAGGCGATAAGAACCCGGCTCCGGCAGTTCCGAAGCAATGCCGGCAAGCAGCCAGGTCCGGTTCCAAAGACCATCTTTCTCCAGCGCCTCGAACCGCGGGTCGGCATATCGGCCGGCGGGAATGGGAGGAAGGGCCGGAAAATCGCTGGGATGCTCGGACCGTTTCAATTGCTCGTCCATTGTGCGGTAGAGCAGTTCCAACGCAGCTTCACGCATAGCCTCTCCTGTATCAAGAAGCCCGCGGGCTCCGTTTCCGCCAGACTGACGACGTCGCCGATCGAGGAACCTGCAATTGGATAGGGTCGCCGCGGTCGCGCCGTCGGCAAGCTGAACCGCCTCTCCGTATCGATGAGTATCCCCATGGCCTTGAAACATCCTACGTCCACCGACGGAATCACCGTCGATTACATCAACCAGCTGCTGGCCACGACGGGAGCGGGCGCGACCGCCGTCCGCCTGCGGATCATCGACGCCAAGACCTATGGCGATCAGATGGTGTCAACCGCCGGACGCGTGTCGATCGAAGTCGATTATAGCGATGACACGCCTCCTGACCTGCCCAACCGCCTGGTGCTCAAACTGACCCGGGCGGTCGATGAGATCATGGCCCCCTTCTACGCCAATGAAGTGGCCTTCTACCGGGGCATCCGGCCGGAACTCACGATGGAGGCGCCGCGCTGTTTCGGTGGCGATTTCGATGCATCTACTACGCATTTCGGCCTGTTGCTCGAAGACCTGAGCGTGCGGGGCGCGACCTTCCCGAATACGACCGTGCGGACCGGGCCGGATGATGTGCGCGCCCTGCTGGATCAGTTGGCCCGGCTGCACGCCCGCTTCTGGGAGTCGCCCCGCTTCAGCGCAGATCTGGCCTGGGTCGAAACCCATCTCGAAGGCGCGGTCGCAACGATGATGAATGAACTCGCACCCGCCTATATCGCGCATGAGGTCGAGACCGAAAATTTCAAACGGGAAATGGTGCAGCGGCTGCGCACGACGCCGGACAGGCTGCTTGCGGGCGTGCAGGCAGTGCAGCGGCATCAATCGACCCTGCCCCAGACGCTGCTGCATGGCGACACCCATCTTGGCAACAGCTACCGCCTGCCCGACGGAACGGCGGGCCTGCTCGACTGGCAGCTCATGGTGCGCGGCTACGCGATGCACGACGTCAACTATATCGTGACCACCGGCCTTTCCATCGCGGACCGGCGGACGCATGAACGCGATCTTCTCCGCTACTATCTGGACCGCCTGGGACAGGAAGGCGTGGCGCGCCCTCCCGCCTTCGACGATGCTTGGGAAGAATATCGGCGGACCCTGATATGGGGCGTCTACATCGGCTGGCTGACGACCCCCGTTGTCAACTATGGCTGGGAGATCAACGTCATAAACCATCTGCGGCTGACAACCGCCTATGAGGATCTTGAAACCGCAAAGCTCGTCGAGGCCCTGCTTTGACGGCGAGGATCCGTTACAACTGATTGCTCCCCGATGCCGCGAACAGGCGCTGGAAATCGACCATCGTGGGCTGGTGCGCGGTAAAGCCGCCGTCCACCGGGATCGTCGCGCCGTTGATGAAGCGGGACTCGTCCGACGCCAGAAAGGCGACGACATGGGCGATGTCGCGCGGGCTGCCGAGGTCGGGATTGAGATGATGGTCGCGCAGCACGTCCTTGATCGCCTGCGGTGTGGTTTCGACGGCCGTATCGCTGAGCACGAAGCCGATGGCGATCACATTGGACCGGATACCCTGCTTGCCATATTGGGTCGCGAGAAAGCGGCTGAGATTGATGAGCGCCGCCTTGGACGCGCCATAGGAAGTCAGCGTCATTTCGCCCAGCAGGCCGAAACCGGAAGCCGAATGGATGAGCGAGCCGCCGCCTCCCGCGATCATGGTCGGCAGCGCATGTTTGCAAAGCAGCATCGGTCCCCGCACATTGACCGCAAAGGCCTTGTCCCATGCGCCGGTGTCGAGATGGACGACATCCCGGTCGAGGGCACGCTGCTCGACCGTCTGATAGGCGGCATTATTGTGTATAACGTCGATCCGCCCGTGCCGGCCCGCGATCCGCGCGACCGCAGCGCAGACGCTGTCCTCGTCGGTCAGATCGAACGTCTCCGCCTCGGCCCGCACGCCCTTGCCGCGCAGCGTCTCCGCCGCCGCCTCCACCCGATCCGCCAATATGTCCGCCAGAATGACGGTCGCGCCGCGCTCCGACAGCACGGTCGCCACCTCCAGTCCGATGCCCTGCGCCGCGCCCGTCACGATCGCCACGCGACCGGCCAATGATCCCATCATTTCATGATCCTCCTATTTCACTTATGAACGCCGGGGCCCGACTATCGATAGCTAATCGTCTATGGCGGGTCGAAGCAGTAGGCGCAGATCTTGTTGTCGTCGGGGTCCAGCAGATAGGCGCCATAGGCATGGGGCACCGCTCCGCGCGGACCCGGCGGCCCGGCATCCCTGCCGCCCGCAGCCCGACCCGCGCGATGAAACAGATCGACCGCCCGGCGATCCGGCGCCTTCAATCCCAACGTCGCACCATTAGAGCATGTCGCCCGACCGTGCAGCGGGCGCAGGATAAGCAATTCGGGCACCCGTCGCCCATAGCCGATGCCCTGATCCAGAAACGGACCGAGGTTGACGATCCCCAACGGCGCAAGCGCCGCATCGTAAAAACGGGCGGACCGCTCCAGATCGTTGCTGCCAAGGCAGACATGCGTGAATATGCCCATCTCGGCTTCTATCCAGTCAGTGCGCCCGAGTCATGCTTTCCAGCATATCCGCGACATAGGGCGTGTGATGAACGATACCGCCGTCCACCCCGATCACCTGCCCGGTGATGAAGGCCGCACCATCCGATGCCAGGAACAGCACCGCGCCGGCAATATCATCCGGCACGCTCTCGCGCGGCAGAAGGACATGCCGCTGGACCATGGCGATCTGATCGGCGGTCATCATCTCCCGGGCAAGGGGGAGAGCACAAGTCCCGGTGCGACCGCATTGACCCGGATGTTGAACCGGCCGAACTGCACGGCGGCATTGCGGGTAAGGGCGTTCACGGCCGCCTTGGATGCGGAATAGGACGGATTGTTGATGTCGCCAGTCAACGAAACGCCCGTCGAGGTGTTGATGATGGAACCGCCGCCGCCTGAAATCATGTACGGAGCGACCGCCTTGATCATCAGCATCGTGCCCCTGGCATTGATGTGGAAGGCGCGATCCCAGGTTGCAGCGTCGAGATCGAGAAGGAAACCATCGGCCGCCATCTGCTCCCGTCGGGTATCGGCGGCATTGTTGTGAAGGATGTCGATCCGCTGGTGCTGCCGCATCACGCCTTCGACCAGCGCGGTGATGCTGTCCTCCTGGGCAAGATCTAGGAACATTGCATGCGCCTTTCCGCCCGATTCCTGGATCGAACTCGGCAACGACCTCTGCCCGCTCGACCGCGATATCCGCCAGGATCACCGCCGCGCCGGCCTTTGCCAAAGCCCGCGCGCAGGCTTCCCCGATATTGGCGCCCGATCCGGTGACGATAGCGACGCGTCCCGATAGATCCATCATGGGCATCTTCTGTCCTGTCAATCATGCATACGAAGCCGCCGGGCTTCCGCCGCAGCAGGACGCTGCCACGGCGCACGCTCCGCGATACCTAGATAAAGATAGGTTTGGCGGAATTCATAAGTGGCCCATCTATGGCGCCCCTCAAGCGGAGAGCCCTCCATGAGCATCACCATCTTTCAACTCGACAGGTCCCGTTCCGAACGCGCGGTTTGGCTGATGGAGGAAGTTGAGAGCCCCTATGATATCCGCTTCTATGCGCGGCTGGAAACGCTTGCGGCGGAGCCGTCCTATAAAGCATTGCACGCGCTAGGCTCTTCTCCCGTGATCGAGGCGGACGGACAGCGCCTCGCCGAAAGCGGGGCGGTCATAGAATATCTCGCGAGGACACAGGGGAGCGGTGCCCTCAGGGCGACCCCTGGCCATCCGGACTATGCGGACTATCTTTTCTGGTTCCATTTCGCCGAATCGTCCCTGATGCCAGCGCTGGTAACCGAGATCATGGCAGAACGCGCCGGCATCGCACAGGATCACCCTTCCCGCATCGCGGGACGAGCCCATGCGGCGCGCCTGCTGAAACTTGTCGACAACCGGCTTTCGCATAAACCATATATGGCGGGCGACCGGTTCACGGCGGCCGACATCATGATGACCTTTCCCTTCACCACCACAAGACTGTTCATGTCCGTCGACGTGGAGGGACATCCGAACATCGCCGCCTATGTCGAGCGGATGGCGGCTCGCCCGGCCTATCGCCGGATGCGCGCCATTGTCGATCGCCCCCCGCCCGCCTGACAGATCAGCTCATCGCCAGCTTTTCCGTGCCGCCGGTGCGTACCCGGTCACCCATGTGGCTACGTGCGCGCTCCTCCTCCGCCAGGGCAGCCGCTGTCGGATGCTGGACATCGTCTTTGGTGAGACGCTGGGTCGCCCGATCCCATTGGGTGACACGGAACCCATCAGGCCTGAGCAGGCCGCTGTTCGCCAGCAGGACGTCCGCACCTCTCCATGCTTCCTGGGCGGCCTCCTGATCGTTGATCTTGTATATCGCGACATAGCGATAGTCGGGCGTGATCGGGATCATCTGGCCATAGATGCGAAAGGTCAGGAAAGCTGCCGATTTAACGCCGGGCCGGGCGGCCGCCTCACGGAAATAGGTTTCCGCATAATCCCGTCTGAAACGATCATCGTTGCCCGCAGGCGGGTTCAACTCCTCCAGGATGACGCCGCCGGAATGCCCGGCGTCCGGATCATTGTCCTGAAAGAGCAGCGGATAATAATGGAAGTCATAAAGCAGGCTGTCATCGATCGCGTCCGAAACCTGCATCCGCGATGTCAGCGCATTGTCCAGGTGCTCACGACTGAAGCGAATCGGATCGAATACATCGTAGAGGGCGAGATACTGCCAATCGAAGCCTTCAGGCGGACAGGGTTGCTCCGCGGCGAGCCGAAAACGCTGGGCCGTTACCGATCCCCGGAAACGCAGCGCATCGCGAATATGGATGTTGGTATACCAATCCTCCATATCGGCCTCCCGGCCCGGAACGGCTTTGGTCAGCACGACCAGCACGGCATCGATCATCGCTTTTGCCTTTCCTCTCCTGATTTCTGTCCTCTCAGCCTTGCCGGACGGACGGCATAAAAGGGGTCGGCGCGCCCATCGTCGCCCGATAGGACAGGGGCTGCTTCCCGTCCGTATCCCGGATGCCGTAGCGCTCCCCCAGTTCCGCGCCGATCAGCGCCTGGCCCGATAGGGAGGCTAGGTCCGGGTCTTGCGCGAGCCGGCCGAGGACGAGGCCGGAAAATTCCGGCGTTTCCCAATGGGGCATCGCGGCGCGCAGGTCTTCTGGGATCATTTCGGGCGGCATGGCTTTCACCGCATCGGTCAGGATGAAGCCCGGCCAGAAGGAGACGACGGAAACGCCATGCGGCGAAAGATCGACCGCCATGTCGGCCGTCATCTTGTCCGTGCCCGCCTTGGCCGCGCCATAGGCCGGCCCGTGAAAATAGGACACCGCGCCATAGAAGGAAATGCTGGCGATCAGGCCCCTGCCCGCCGCCACCATCATCGGCGCGGCATGATAGGCCGCAACATAGCTGGAGCGCAGGCCGATGGTGATCATGTCCGCCAGCCTGAGCGGCTTTTCCCAGAAACCGCCCGGCGCGACCAGTTCGGGTCCGTAAACGGCGGCGGCATTGTTGACGAGCAGGTCCAGCCTGCCATCCGTCCGCTCGGCCAGTTGCGCGAACGCCCTCTCCACTGCGTCGTCGTCACGGTGATCGCATTCCAGCGCGATGCCGTTTCCGCCCGCCCGTTCAATCTCCTTCACGACCTCGGCAAGCTGCGCCCGGTCGCGCCCAGTGACCGCCACCACATGGCCGCGCGAAGCCAGGCCCCGCGCCATGCCGCGCCCCAGCCCGCGCGTCGCGCCCGTCACCAGCACTATCTTTTCGCTCATATCCTGCTCCTGTCCTCAATATTGGTATCGCCATGAAGGACAGCGGCGTGACCTGTCCGACGGCAAGGGCGCGACAGTCCTTCAGTCCAGACGCGTCACCGGCAGGACGACATGGCGCGCCGCTTCGCCCAGCACAGTCGGCCCAAACAGTTGCAGCCGCCGCCCCTCGACCGTCGCGAGCAGAGTGATGAGCGCGGCGTCCTCCTCCGGTCCCGCTTCGATGATATGCGCTTCCAGCGCCTCGGCGGCGTCGACCCAGCGGTCGAAGCGACGGCCGAGAAGCGCGGACACATCCGTGATGTTGCGCGCCACCATATCCGTCCCATGATCGTCGGCGCGCTGCACCCATTCGATCAGTTCGGCGACCTGCGCCTTATGCGTTTCCGCCGCCTCCCCCGTCACCGGAAGCGCCCCGAGCGTATCGGCAAGCTTGGCCAGCAGAGGCGCATTGTCACCCGTGCGCTGTTCCAGCGGCGGCAGTTCGGGCAGCGCTTGCCCCGTCAAGTGCGATAGCGCCAGCAGGATGGAGCGGCGCAGCGCAAGATCGAACATGAGATAGACCGAATGCGGATCGCCGGGGCATGGCTTGCCGACAGTCCCGGTGAATTGCATCGTGCCGAGCAGCGAAAATTGCAGGACGTGGAAAACCACCGCGTCATGATCGACCGGCTCGCCCGTCGCTTCCTCATAATAGCGCACCAGTTCCGGCAACGGCGCGCCCAGCGGTTCATAGCTGTTGCGCATCCCCATGGTAGCGATGTCGACCAGCGGATCGCCGATCATCGAAAATTCGAAATCGTAGAGCTTGGTCATCGCGCCCTGATCGACCAGATACTGGCCCGAATCGAACTGGATGAAGCTGGCGCGCTGGCGGTGCCGCGGCACATTTCGGCGAAGCCATCCGATGACGAATTCCAGCAACGGCTCAGGCCGGCTCTTGGTCCGCCGGTAATGCGGCATATAGGCGTCCAGTCCGACCAGCGCGATCGCCTCGGCGCCCACGGGCCGATGCACGCCGGCGGCCACGAAGGGTTCGACCGGCAACCGGTGCATGGCGGCAACCGCCCGCATATAGACGCGGCCGATGGCGCTCTTCGTCGTGGCATCGAGCGCCGAGAAATCCCGCGTGCCCTCAATCGCCTCCATCACGATGCACGGCGGATCGGCAAGATACCCGTAAATCTCCGGCACCGGCAGTCCCTGCCGGTGAAGCAGGGCGATGACGTCGGCCTCGCGCTTGAGGTCGGGAAAGATGGACACGTCGCCGCCCCGGTCACCGCGCAGGTGCAGGCGGCGGATCGTCCCCTCCCTTTCGACGTCGACGAACCAGGAGGGGCGCCAGCGGACGAGGCGTTCAAGCCCGACAACCTTGCCGCCTGTCAGCTGCTCGACAAAGGCGGTGATCCGGCCGACCGCCGCATCGTCATAATTGAGCGGAGCGGCGTTCGTCACTGCCCGCCCTCCCCCGCCGAAAAGGCCTCGGCCACGGCGCGGGTATCCATATATTCCTTGCCGAAAATGATCTGCCCGTCCCGGATGATCAGCAGATTATGATATTCGTTGCGATAGACCCGATCCGGAAAGACCATCTCGCCCCTGACTTCCACCGCCACCCGGTCCCCTTCGGCGGTTATCCCGACCACCTCGGCCGTCCGCTTCTGCGCGCTCAGCAGTCCGCCCTTCACGCTGGCGATGAAATCGGCCCGGCTCATGTCGCCATGGCCCAATATCCACCACCGGCAATCGGGATGTTGAAGGACCTCGATCGTCTCGACATCGCCTTCCTCCACGGCCCGCATGTAGCGGCGGGCCACCGCCTTGTTCGCCTCAATGTCGCTCATCACCCTCTCCGCTGCTCCTCTGGCGCCGCCTTTGCCGGTGGCCGTGGCAAGAATATTACCCTTGTGCAGGCGGGATCGCCGACAGGAACCCTATCCATGGGCGGGTGGCCTGTGAGCCTTCGCTTCACAATCTTCCGCCTGCACAACAAAACAGGGCAGAGGGAGGCCGCATGACGACCAAGAGCATGACGATGAAGCTATGCACCTATATGGGCGCCATTGCCGGTACGATGATGTTCGTCGGGATATGGCCGGTCGCGCACATGTTCCCGCCGCTGGCCCCGTCCATGCCCGCTGCGGAAGTAGCCGCCTATTATCGCAGCCACCAGATCGGCATATTGGCGGGCGCCATCCTGATCGCTTCCTCCTCCGTGCTGTTCTTCCCCTTTCTCGCCGCGGTCGCTACCTTCATGAAGAAGATCGAAGGCCCGGTTTCGCCTTTGACCTGGGCCTTTGTGATGGTCGTGGCCTTTGGCTTCGTCACTTTATTCTTCGCCGGGCTGATCTTCACGGCGGCCGCCTATCGGCCCGGCCGGCCGGACGCCATTATCAGTGCATTGAGTGATATCGCCTTCCTGCTGTTCGTCATGCCAGCCGTGCCCGCCTTCGTGCAGAATCTGCTGACCGGCTTCGTCATTCTGGGCGACCGCCGCGCGCGGCCCATTCTGCCGCGCTGGCTGGGTTACATGAACCTGTGGACCGGCGTGCTGCTGCTGCCCGGATTGGCGATCGGCCTGTTCAAGACCGGCCCCTTCGCCTGGAATGGCGCCCTTGCTTTCTGGATGCCCGCCGTCGTGTTCGGCCTCTGGTTCAACCTGATGATCTTCGCCATGATCGGAGCGATCAAACGAGACGCGCTGGGCGGGGAATGATGGCTGCTTCGCAAGCCGCCGCTTCACCTCCGCGCGGCCATGTGCCGGGAGAGGAAGGCGTATGGGTGTTCATCGGCGGCGATCTTGTCGTCTTTGCCGTCTTCTTCATCACCTATGCGCTCGCCCGGCAGCAGGAACTGGCGCTGTTCGAAAGCTCGCAGGCGCTGCTCGACCGGAGCCTTGGCCTTCTCAACACGCTTTTGCTGCTGACCAGCAGTCTCCTTGTCGCACACGCTGTCGCGGCGGTTCGCCGGGACGACGACAAGGCGCGATCGCTGCTGCTGGGCGCAATCCTGCTCGGCAGCGGCTTCGTCATCGTCAAGGCGTTCGAATATTCAGCGAAGATCGCACAGGGCTTCACGCTCAACAGCAACAGCTTTTCGATCTATTATTATATGTTTACCGGCATTCATCTGGTGCATGTGCTGATCGGATTGGGGGTGCTGTGCTTTACCCTGTCCCGCTTCGACCGGACCGGCCGGATGCAGGGTGGCGTCGCCCTGATCGAGGGGAGCGGTGCCTTCTGGCATCTGGTGGACCTGCTCTGGATCATCCTCTTCGCCCTGCTCTATCTGCTTTAGGGAATCTGTTTCATGGCCATGATCTGGCGTAGCCGCATCACACTGGTCTGGGGGACGTTGATCGCGGCGACCTTTCTGTCGTTCGAGACGATGGCATTGGGCAACGCCTTTCTGCTTCGTTCCGTGATCCTCGTCATCGCCTTCACGAAGGTTCTGCTCGTCGGGCGCGAGTTCATGGAGTTGCGGCACGCGCCGCGCTGGCTGCTCTGGGGATTTCAGGCTTGGGCGGTCCTGACCTGCGCGGTCCTGATCGCCCTTTTCCAGGACTGACGCAAGATTGCAGCGAGGAGACGTGGTCAGGCCGGCACCTCGGTCCCGCCTGCCGCGGCTTCATCTATGCCCATCTTGCGGGTAAGGTCCGCCATATCGAGATATTCGCGCCAGCGAGAAATCAGCCCGTCCCCGTCAAATTCGTAGATCGCGACCATCTGATGCGGACAGGGCCGTCCCATGATGATGGCAGTGTCGGACCGTTCCTGCATCACCATCCGGTCGTTGGAGAGGATGTTCACCTCATTGCATTTGTTGTTGGTGGCAAAGGCCATCTGCCGCTCAATCTCTGCCCGCAGCGCCGTCTTGCCTTTAACCACGGGACCGCCGGGAACCCATAGCTGCCACTCTGCATCCTCCGCCATCATCGACAGAATCTTCTCTACATCGGGCCGGCTGGCATCGCCGCCGTCGCCCCATGCATCGCAAAATTCCCGTACCTTCTGTTCCAGTTCGACGCCCATCATTCTCTCCTCTTCCTGTTTCCAATATGGATTTATGGCGTTCACCCTCGCGAAAGGTTTCGCGTCACGCTGATGAACGGGACGGTGCAGCTCTGGCCGCCATCGACTGGGTACAGCATGCCGTTGACGTAGCGGGACTCGTCTGACGCAAGGAAAAGCGCCATGGCGGCAATGTCCTCCGGCTCGCCGATAAAGGGGGTGTTGAGCACCTCCAGAAACAGCCGGTCCATCTCGGGCGAGGACCATTGCAGTTTTGCTGGCGTCTGCGTCGGGCCGGGAAGGATCGCATTGCTGCGGATGCCCTGTTTGCCATAGGTGGCGGCAATCGCCTGTACGAACCAGTTAAGCGCCGCTTTTGACGATCCATAGCTGTAGGCGGTGATATCCCCGCCCATGGAACTGCCGGACGAGGTGGAGATGATCGACCCAGTCCCGCGCTCGAGCATATGCGGAATGGCGAGCTTGCTCGCCAGAACCGCGCCCAATACGTTGACCCTCAGATTGGCAAGGAAGATGTCGGGGTCAAAAGCCAGGAAATCCATATCGCGCATGGCGTGGTCCTGATTGACATACAGAGCATTGTTGAAGAGCACGTCAATGCGGCCAAAGTCCGCGACCGTCTGGCCGATCAGGCGTTCAAGGTCGGCCTGTTCACCGACATCAACGGTCATCGCGCGCGCCGATCCGCCTGCGTCGACAATGGCCTGCGCGGTCGCCTCAGATGATTGGGCGCGAATGTCCGCGACGATCACCGTCGCGCCTTCTCGCGCAAACATCAGCGCGCTGGCGCGTCCGATCCCGCTTCCGCTTCCAGTGATGATGCAAATCTTGTCTGCAAGGCGGCCCATGCTGCTTCCTCTCCTTAGTGGTTCGTTGCCGATGGGGGACCAGGCGCCCCGCTCAGCAAATCCCGCTTCAAGCCGGCTTCCTGATGGACAGGATCAGGATGAAGGCACGGCTGCGCTGCGGATCTGCCTCGACGCGGGCCGCCACACGCTGCACCAGATTGGCCAGCAACGCTGCCCGATCGCGGGACGCATCGACGCGTGCAAGGAAATTGGGGCCATTGGCCGCGCCCATCATCCCCCCCCACTTCCGCCCCAGTTCTGCCGCATCACCGGTCTGTTGATAGCCCTCCCAGTAGGGATCGGGGGAGGGGATCGCAGCCAGGCGCTCCAGCACCAGATCGGGCACCTGCCCAACATCGAAAGGCGCCCTCACCTGATCCACTGAGCGCCCCGCCGAGGGAGCGGTCATCCTCAGCGTCTCGTCGGCGCTGAGCAGTCCTTCGCCTTCCATCTCGACGATTGATTGCCAGAAGTTCCCGGCCATCCATTCAAACCCGTGGCTGTCTGGTCCCCGGCCCATGAACTGGCAGATCAGGCGCCCTCCTGGCCGCAATTCAATCGCGCGCGCCTTCAAAAAGCGCAGCCAGTCCTCCGCCAGCACCGCGTCGACTGCGGCACGCGCTTTCGCGGAACCGCTGAAGATCGCCCAGCCATGATCCGCGACGTCGACCGGATTGCGGCTCATCCAGTGCAGCGCGTTGGACGACCAGCCCAAATCCACACTGCCGGGCGGCATAATTGAATCGAAATAGGATCGGCCGATGGCACATGGAAAGACGCACTGCCGGCCCTCAAGATAGCTGGCTGGATCTTGATCCAGCAGCCCGAACAGCGATGTAAAATCGTTGGAGGGCAGGTCCGTATGCACGATCTGAACCGGCCGCTGCGTATCATTCGCGCGAACCAAGTCGATGGCCTTAGCCATCGGCGCCATGGAATTGCGTCCTTGCGATGCGCCATAGTCGACGATGGTGACAGGACCGGCTGAGGCATCGCCAATGGCGCGCGCGGCATCCTCGAGAAAAGGGAGTGCCGATTGCAAGTTCGCCTGTTGCAGGCCCGAATGCCGGTTATAGAGCCCGCCCCCCGCCATGGCCGCGACGGCGGCGGGATCAGCCATAAAATGTCTCCGCGATGCGCTGCGTGTAGATCGCGCTTTTTTCGCGCGAGATGCCATAATGAGGGACAACCGGCGTGATCGCGTCGGCCAGCGCGGCGCGCCGCGCAACCCGGGTCCGCACGTCATCGGCCGTTCCGACCACGGCGATGCTTTCCACCATCTCGTCAGTGCAGGCGGCCGCCATCCCGGCCATGTCGCCCTGCGCGAAGGCGGCCTGGATTGCCGCAGCCTCGCGGCCGAACCCGATTTCTTTGAAATAGCGAAGATATTGGGGCGACTGGCTGTAGTAGGCCACGGTCCCGCGGCAATCCTCGATCGCCTCACGCCTGTCATCAGAAATCGCCGTGAATATCGAAATGTTCAGCGAGAAGTCCTCACGCGCCCGGCCGGCGCGCTCGAGTCCCGCTTTCATCTGGACGACCACTTCCCGCTCGATCCACGCGTCGCTCCACAGAGGGTGCCCGAGCAAGCCATCTGCAATCTCTGCGGCCTGCGCGCAGGCTTTCTGAAAAAGTGCCGGCAGGACGATCGGAATATCGCCGCGCACCGGCTTGTGAAGCAAGCGAAAGTGGGAAAGGTCGAGACGGTGATAGTCTCCCGCAAGTTCGGTCAGTTCACCCGTATCCGCGCGCGCCACGATGGCACGGATCATGCCCACGATCTCGCGCATGTGGGCGAGCGGCTTGCCATAGGAACTGCCGAAAGATCCCTCGATCTGGCTCTGCGCGCTTGAGCCCAACCCCAACACCACCCGACCGTTGCTGATCAGGTCGAGGTCGATGGCGCTGCACGCGGTTTCCAGCGGACTGCGAACGAAAGCCAGCGCAATTCCAGTTCCCAGCTTGATGCGCTGCGTGGCGGGAGCGACGGCGGCTAGGGTCCCGAACGGCGCGCCGAACATTTGCGGCGCCCATACCCCTTCCACGCCCGCCGCTTCATAACCCTGCGCCAGCGCAGACAGATTGGCCCCCGGCATCGGGACGATTTGCGCCCAGACAGCCTTGCGATCGGTCATACCATCCCCTTCAAAAGCCGCTCGTGTGGAAATAGTCGCGCCAGGCGACGATATGGGGACCGTCCATTTCGAGCGCGCCCATCAGCCGCAACGAGAGCATTTCCTGCCCATCCGGCCCATAGAAAATGTCGCTGCGCTCGGTCAGAACGACATTGCCAGTGGCCGCCGCATGATGCACCACGATGGCGCAGTGATCGAACGGGATCCGGCCCAGAAAGCCCTCAATGAACTGCCGTGCCTGATCGCTCCCGACGGTCGTCCCCACCCCGACATTTTCCCAGCACGTGTGCGCCGTAAATCGACGCTCCATGGCGGACAGCATGTCTTCGCGCGAGCCGCTGCTTTCGCGGAAAAATGCCAGTGCTTCGTCCATCGGACCGGGCATATCACCCCCTGCTCCTATGTTGGGCCGCCATCATGGCGCGGGGTGCCCGCCCTCTCCCCTGCCGAAAGATAGCAACCTTGTTTTTGGCAGGGGTTCGGCACGCCACCGGGCGGAAACGTCATGCTGAGAATAGTATGTCCTCTCCATAACAGTGAATCGAGCCGCCAAATATCGGGGGGTGCCCTATACTCCCGTGCATAGCTGAGAGGAGTTTTCACTAATGAGCGCCGTTGACGAACTGATCGCCCTTGCCCAGGCGCCCGACCCGTTCCGGAACGCCCCGGACAATTTGGCCGAACTGCAACTGGAAGCGGCTCGCGAGCGGTTTGCGGAACGGCGCCAGCAGATCAGGGTGCTCGACAAGCGCGCGCGCGAGGCAGGCATTTCTTGCGTCGACAGCTTCGCGGACCTTGTCCCACTGCTCTTTGCCCACACCAATTATAAAAGCTATCCCGAGGCCTTTGTCGATAACGGCCAGTGGAAGAATATGAATTTGTGGCTGGGCACGCTGGCCACCCACCCGACCGACAATATAGACATTTCGGACGTGCGCGACATTGACGGCTGGCTGGACCGCGCGAAGGCGGCGGGCCATCATGTCTTCGCGTCGAGCGGCACTTCGGGGAAGTCGTCCTTTCTTGATCAGTCGACGCAGGACCGGGACCTGTCCGTGGGTGCTTGCCTCGCCGCCGCCGATCTTTCGACGCCCACCTATGCGCCCGATCAGAGCCGGTCCGTCTTCACGATGATGCCGACCCGCGGCACCCACAAGATGATCGACTTCTGCAACGTCCATTTCCCCCGCTGGGCGGCGCCCGGCGAGCTGCACCGCCTCAGCAACGACCCTATCCGCGCCTTCGATGCGATGCGGCCAGCGCAGCTGCGCCGTCTGCTAGCGGCCGGCAAGGTCGGCCCCGGCGAAATCGCATCCTATGAGGCGGAAGTCGCTGCGCGGCAGGAAAAGCGGGCGCATGAACTTGACGCATGGTTGGGCCTGATCGAAGATCGACGCCATCGGCCGCTCTATATCGGCGTCATGTACGGCGTCGCATGGCAGATCGTGCAGGCGCTGCGTGCGCGCGGCGTCAAGGATGGCGACTTCCATCCCGATACGCTGATGAGCTTCGGCGGCGGCACCAAGGGAGCGGTCCTCCCGCCCGACTATAAGGAACAAATTATGGGCTTTTTTGGCGTCACGCCGGACCGCATCACCAGTTCCTATGCGATGGTCGAGATGAGCGGCTTCTGCGCCAAGATCCAGCCGACCGAATCCTACGCCATCCCGCCATGGATCGTACCGCTGGTGCTCGACAAGCCCGGTGAAAAGCTGATCGGCACGACGACGGACAAGGGCACGGTCGAAGGGCGGATGGCGTTTTTCGACATATTGACGGACGGGCGCTGGGGCGGCGTCATCTCCGGCGACAAGGTGCAGGTGGAGTTCGGCTCCGGCCTGGAAGGCGTGAAGACGCCGGTCGTCCACTCGATTGCGCGCTACGCCGATCTGGAGGAAGGCGAGGACAAGCTGAGCTGCGCCGGATCGATCGATTCCTATGTCCGCGGATCAATCTCTTCCCCGCAACCCGTCGCCGCCTGACAAGAGGAGGTTCTATGCTGCTCGAAATCATCCCCCACGACGACAGGCTGCTCGTACCCCATGTCATCAAGGGGGAGGTCCAGCTTGACGCAGCGGTCGAGCATCGCTCGCGCGCCGGCGGCAATCCCGTCATGACCCCGTCGATCGACCTGGATTCGCTGATCTGGCCTCGCAACCAGCCCGGCCCGGCCTTCGACACCCCGATCGCGGAAATCGTCGATTTCCTCTCCGAGGTCGGCAAGGCGCTTGATTTTGATCGGAACATCTATCTTCAGGAGGCCGCCGCCTATAATCTGCGCTGCAACAATCTGGGCGCGCGCATCCTCGAAAATTGCTATCGCGACATAGCATGGTTCTTCACCCGCGAGGCCATCGAGGCAGAGGCCGAACAGTCGCTCGGCTCGCTGGACGTTCTGGACGGCTGGGCGCGGCGCAATATTCAGGGTCAGGCTTTTGACATTCGCGCCTTCCCGCCACGAATGGTTCATGTCCTCGCCGGTAACGCGCCGGTCGTACCGCCAATCACCATCGTCCGGGGCGCAATAAGCAAGGGCGTCCACCTACTAAAGATGCCCTCCAACGACATGTTCACCGCGACCGCGCTGCTGCGCACGATGGCGGATGTCGGCCCCAACCACGCGGTAACGCGCTCCTTCTCCGCCGCTTATTGGCGCGGCGGCGATGCGAGCATTGAAAATCACATCCTGCGATCCCAATATTTCGACAAGCTGGCCGTGTGGGGCGGTGAGGCCGCGGTGCGCCACGCCATGAAATATGCGGCGCCGGGCTTCGAGATCATCTCCTTCGATCCCAAGGTCTCAATTTCGCTGATCGGCCAGGAAGCATTCGAAACCGAGTCCCTGTCGGCTATTGCCGAGCGGAGCGCGGCCGACATCATCGCCTTCAACCAGGATGCGTGCAGCTGCGCCCGCTTCCAGTTCGTCGAAGGATCTAGCGATGATATCGACAGCTATTGCCAAGCGCTGGTCGAGGCGATGAGCAAGGATGGTCGCTATGGTGCCGGGCCTGACGGCCCGAGACCGCCGGAAATATTGATGGATGAGCTCGACATGCTGAGCAATTTGGAGCCAATTTATCGCCTGTTCGGTCGCCCCGACGGGCGAGGCATGGTCATTCGCTCGAGCGAGCCCGTATCATTTAATCCAGGCGGTAAGCTGGTCAACGTGGTCGCTGTCGACCGACTGGCGGACGCGCTGCAGCATGTTACCGTCGCCACGCAGTCGGTAGGCGTCTATCCGCCAGGCCGGATCGCCGAGGTCCGCGACGGGCTTTCCTCGGCCGGGGCGCAACGCATTGTCGGCCTGGGTAATATCAACGCCGGAAAATTCGGCGGCCTACCGCACGACGGGGGATGGCCGGTCAACAGGATGATGCATTGGGTCGTCACGGAAGCAGCGAAATATTGAAGAGAAAAACATGACAGACACGAAGAGCGGAGCGCTATCGCTCGACACCTACCGCCTGCTCGGCCGTTCGGGCCTGCGGGTTTCCCCACTTTCCCTTGGCACCATGACCTTTGGCGAGGAATGGGGCGCGGACGAGAAGGAGTCCCGCCGGATTTTCGACACCTATGTCGACCAGGGCGGCAACTTCATCGATACGGCGGGCTATTATGCCGATGGCGCGTCGGAAACGCTGACCGGCAAATTCGCAGAGGCCAAGCGCGAGCAGTTGGTGCTGTCCACCAAATATTCGCTGACGCATTCGGTCGGCGATCCCAATGCCGGGGGCAACAGCCGCCGCAACATGGTGCAGACGGTCGAAACGAGCCTCAAGCGGCTGCGGACGGACCGGATCGACCTGTTATTCCTCCACGTCTGGGACGACATGACGCCGGCGGATGAAATCCTGCGCGCCTTCGACGATCTCGTGCGGCAGGGCAAGATCCTATATATCGGCCTGTCCGATACGCCAGCCTGGCAAATGGCGCGGCTGCAGACCATGGCGGAGCTGCGCGGATGGACCCAATTTGCGGCGCTTCAGGCCGAATATAATCTGGTGGAGCGCACGGCTGAGCGCGACCTTATCCCCGCCGCCAAGGCGCTGGGCATCGGCGTCATGCCCTGGTCGCCCCTGGCGAGCGGCATGCTGTCCGGCAAATATGCGACCGGCGGCAGCGCCCATGCCGGCGAAGCGGGCGGGCGTGGCGCCTTGCTGCAAGCAGCGGGCAGGGTCGACGCGCGGGTGGTCGCCATTGCCGATACGGTGAAGGGCGTGGCCGACGAGATGGGCGTCACGTCGGCGCAGGTCGCGATTGCCTGGACCCTGGCCAATCCGGCCGTCGTCTCTCCGCTGGTCGGCGCACGAACGATGCGCCAATATGAGGACAATGTCGCCGCACTCGAAGTGACGCTGGACGCGGCGCAACTGGAACGGCTGGATGCGGCCAGCCGCACCCCGCTCGGTTTCCCGCACGACTTCCTGGCCTCACCTTTCATCCGCCACGGCTTCACCGCCGGCGCGACCATCCAGCCGCGCACCGCCTGATCAGGCGGCGCGGACCAGCCTGCCGGGGCGCGCGCCAGTGTCGGCGCCGTCCCGGCGGGTGATGACCCCGCTGACAATGGTCGCGCGGTAGCCGGTCGCGTGCTGGGCCAGACGGCGGCCGCCCCCCGGCAAGTCATGGACGACATAGGGCGCATATAAGGTGAGCGCCGCATGGTCGATCACATTGATGTCCGCCTTCATCCCGACGGCCAGCCTCCCCCGGTCCTTCAGTCCCAGAAAATCGGCATTGTCGGCGCTCAGCGCCTTGACTGCCACCGGGATCGACAGACGTTCGCCCGCCCGATCGCGCGTCCAGTAGGACAGGAGCGTCGTGGGATAGCTGGCATCGCAAATGATGCCGTAATGCGCGCCGCCGTCTCCCAGGCCCACAATGCTGTGCGGGTCGCGCATCATGGTGAGCGCCGGGTCGAGCGACTTTTCCGCATAGTTGGAAAAGGGCATCAGGATCAACGCATGGCCATCCTGCTCCAGCATCAGGTCATAGACCAGCGCGACCGGCTCCACCCCGCGCGCTGTGGCGAGCGCGGCGATGCTCCGCTCCGGCTTCGGCTCATAATCGGGGATAGCGCCGAGCAGATAGATATTATCCCATGTGCGCAGCAGGCGGTGCAGCGGCGTCGGCGTCTCATCCGGCTCTTCAACGATCAGCCGCGCGCGGAAGGCCGGGTCACGCATGATCGCGACTTTTTCCTCCAACGGCAGGTCGGCGATCGCACGATAGCTCGCGCAATGGCTGAAGGCGTTGGCGGAGGTCGACAGGCCGCACATAGCGCCCATCGGCCGGGGGAAGACCTGCGCCATGATGGGCGCGGCGCCGCTGCCATTATGCTCGGCAAAGGCGTCCATGGTGCGCCGCCAGCCCTGCAGGTCGGTGGACCATTGGGCGAGCGAATAGGTGAGCGGCCGGCCGGATGAATGCGACATGCGCTTCATCAGTTCGATGTCGCCACTCCAGTCCGCCGTATCGAGATTAGGGATCATCTGAAGCACGCCCCGGCCCGATTTGCCCACGGAGTGGGCGATCGCCGTCAGTTCGTCGCTGTCCGCCTGGAAGGAGGGGATGAACGCCCCGTCGCCGCGACGGTGAACCAGCGAACGGGATGTGGCGAAGCCGAGCGCCCCGGCCGCCATGCCCTCCTCCACCAACTGCTGCATCCGCGCGATGTCTTCCGCCGTGGCGGGTTCGCGATCCAGCCCGCGCTTCCCCATGGCATAGACGCGCAGGGGTGAATGCGGAATGTAAGCGGCCACGTCGACGTCCCAAGCGCGGGCTTCCAGCGACGCCAGATAATCGGGGAAGGTTTCCCAGTTCCATGGCAGCCCAGTCGCCATCACGGTTTCGGGAATATCCTCCACGCCTTCCATGACATTGACCAGCGCTTCGCGATCAGCCGGCCGGCACGGCGCGAAGCCGACGCCGCAATTGCCGATGACGACAGTCGTGACGCCATGTTCAGCCGAGGGAACCAGAGTGTCCGACCAGGTGACCTGCCCATCATAATGGGTGTGCACGTCCACGAAGCCAGGCATGACGAGCAGGGAGCGGGCATCGATCTCCTGCCTGCCCGGCCCCACAACCGCGCCGATGGCGGCAATGCGTCCATCCACGATGGCGATGTCCGCCTCGAACGGCTCGCCGCCTTGCCCATCGACGATCGTGCCGCCACGGATCACCAGATCAGCTTCAACCACTTGCCTTGCTCCTTCAGCCTGCCAGTGCTGCCAGCATCTCGCCCGAGGCCTGTTCTTCGGTTACCCATTTCACCATGCGACGGACCGGCTCGATCGCGTCCTGCCTCTCCATATTATGCTGCATCGTCGCCGCACCGCCCAGCGACACGATCCGCTGCACGCCCTGAAAGGCAAGGCGGTCGCGCAGCTCCTCCTTGAGGCTTTCGGGGAAGATGCCGATCGTCTGGGTATAGGCGTTGACCGCGCTGACCGCCGTTTCCCTGCTGTCGATGGGCACGATATTGCCCACCCTGCACGCAAGCGTGCGGGAAAAGTCCACCGGATAATCGTCCTGGCTGACGATCACCGCGCCTTCGTTGGTCCGACCGCCGAAGATGCGATAATCTTCATCATTGAGCCGGATGCCGTCGATCTCAGCCTTGAGCGCGCCGTCGAACGCCTTGTGCGGCGTGCTGAGATGATCGGGCAGACGCTGGAGCGCGTCAAAGGTCATTTGCCCCAGCCGATTGGCGCGTTCCAGCCCGGCTTCGTCGGTGCCGCATTCGACATAGATGACGCGGGCAGACACGCAGCCTTCCTGGTTCTGCGCGCCGATGTCGAGCGCCAGACGGCGCGCCACCTGGTCCAGCGTCGCGTCATCGGCGAAGGCTTCGCGACCTATGATCGTTCCCGACAGCTTGGGGTCCTGGGTGATGAGATCGATGCCCGGTTGCAGATAGCGCGTGATGTGCTTGACCGAATCGAACCCACCCCAGGCGACGATCTTTTCGACCCCGCGCGGATCGTAGACCGCAGATTCCACCTGATCGTCACCGCCCTTCCAATAGGCGACGGAGACATGTTTCGACAGCGGATGGTCGGGGTCCATCTCGACCATGGTTCGCACCAGCGCAGCGGCTGTCAGCGGATCGTTCGACGGCAGCTTGATGATCGCATCCGATCGAGTTAGCGCATTGCGGATCACCGTCAGGATCGAAACGATCGGCGCATTGCCGGCGATCACATGCACGGTGCGCGCGCCGAAAGCGCGCGTGCGGGCGGTGAGGCCGGCAAATCTGCCAGCCCCCTGATCCACCCAGCCTTCCAGATAATCGACGCCGCAGGAGCGTTCCATCATCCGCCGCATTTCGGTTCGATCGAAGGCGGCGCCGATATGCTGGAAATGGACACGCAATATGCTCTCCGACAGGCCGGAGGTCAGGCAGGACAGACGAAACGCCTCCTGCAAATGCCGGTTCTGCCCGAAATCCAGCCGCTCCCCAGGGCAACGAGGAAATCCAATATCTCGTCGAAGCTGAGCGAATAGAGATCGGCCATGGCCGAGGGCGTGCGCAGGGGCAGGCGCGCGACATGCTTGGCAATGTCAGGCGCCGAGAAGCTGACGCCGCCCCGGCGGCCGCCATAGTCGACTTCAGCATCATCGATAATCTGGCCCCGGATGATCAGGGGGACGCGGAATTGATCAGTCATGGCTCTACTCACATCGACAGTTCGGCAAGAAATTCGAGCGCACGATCATGCGCTTCCGGCGCGCCGGCGCAGACGATGCGGTCATCGCCGCCCTCTTTCTCGCTGTAGCGCCGCACCGGCGGAATGACGTGCGGCCCGGTGCGGCCACAGGCGCAGGGCTTTTCCCATCCCGACAGCGTGATCTCATCACCCGTCACCAGCCCGGCCCAGTAGGTGTTGGGCATCAGGTCGAACGAGGCGAAGCGACCGGTCAGGCCGTCCTGGCGCGGCAAGGGCTTGCCGCTGGCCGGATCGAGCAGGAATGGGATCTGGATCGGCGGGATGTGATAATGGCCATGCTGGCACATCATGGACAGACCCATCTGTTCGGACGTGGCGTACATTTCATAGATGGTGTCGAAGCCCAGGAACTCCAGCACGCGCTCGCGCCAGTCGTCGGGCAACTCCTTGCCCTTCTTGCCGCCGCCGGTCAGCAGCACGCTGCCCTTGCCAAAGACATTCTTGAGGCCGCGCTTCAGCCCCTCCTCCGCCCAATCGTAGAGGATCGCCCACATCGCCGTCACATAGACGTCGCGCCCGCCGAAGCGTCGTTGCGCCTCGCTGAAGAAATGCTTGAGGTCGTCAGGCCGGCGGCGCTCCAGTTCCAGCAGAGCCTCCCGCCGTTCCAGCAACACCGGCGGAATGTCGATCATGCCGGCCTCACCCCGCGCCTCCGCCGCGCGCAGGCGGCCGCCTAGCGAGGCGATGTCCGCGCTGAAGCGGGCATCCGGGTAGAGGAACAGGGCGTTTTCCTCGCCCTTGGCGTAAAGATCGATCTGTATGCCGTTGCCGCGCTGCGTCGCCGCCGCGCCATAGCGATAGCCCGGAATGATGATCGGCATCCCATCCTTCAAAATGTCCGGCCCGCGGTCCGGCCACCAGTCGCGGATGATGACCGCCGAATGGACGATCGTCTCGCGCCACTGTTTCTTGGTGCGGGGGACGAAGCTCAGCTTGCCGGTCGTGCCCGACGTATGCTGGACGGTCAGGTCGGTTTCCGCGTCGAGCAGGTCGATCCAGTCGTCTATCGTCTCGATGCCGCTCGCATCGACATGGGAAATGTCGCTGGTCGTCAGGCCCGCGAGCCATTTGGTGAGCTTGTCGAAGCGGCTGCGCTCCAGATAGCTGATCGGATAGGATTTGTAGACGGTGTGCGGAAACAGCAGCGGCGCCAGATCGTCAATCGTCTCGATCGTGTCGATGCCCTGCTCGCGCGCCAGCTTGTCCAGTACCGACAGGCCAGGACGAAGCTCGGCAAAGCGTTTGCGCGCGCCTTCCAGATGCAGTCTGTCGATCTCGTCGCGGCTCAGTGTAAAGGCCGGCGCATAAGGCGCGTCATGGAAACTGGTGGGATCGGCGATCAGTCGATCGAGATAGCTGGTCATGGAGAGAATCCGCCTTTCTGTCGGAGACGATTGTGGCGGTGACGGCCCGATCCCCGCAACGCAGATGCCTACAGCCGGAACGCCCAAACATCGTCAGGCGGACATGAAGCGCATCGATCCGGCGCGGCCCAGCCGCCGCGGCATTTCGCTGCAATTGCGGCCACAGCATGCTGCAAGAGGCAAGGACGCTCGGCTCGTGCAACGGCCTGCGCCTTGGGCCAAGGCCATCTCCATGCGGACAAGGGGGTGAACCGATGGGATTGAGCGTAGAGGAACGGCTGGACATTTACGATCTGTTCGCGCGCTATCGCCAAATGTGGATAGCGGCAGGGCAACCGAATGGGTGGACTTATTCGCGAAGGATGGCTGCTTCGAGATTGTCGGCCAGATGACCCTGCAGGGTGCGGGGCAATTGGTCGGAATGCCAGCGATCCTCGCGGAAAAGAGCGGCGGCAAATGGCGTCACCAGATCACCGACATCATGATCGATGCAGGCCCGTCCAATGATATAGCCTATGTCGGCGCCTCCGGCCTCGTGACCAACTGGAGCAATGGCGGCCGCGCCATCATGTTCGCCAATTATCAGGGCGCGCTGAGCAGAATCGACGGGCCCTGGAGGATCGCCAGATTGACCGGGACGATGTTGACGGGCTGAACGGCGGGGATAGCCTATCTGCCGGAGCCGCGTTCTTCCCGATATTCGCGCGGGGTCATGCCGGTGGCCTTGCGGAAAGCGGCGGAAAAGGCGGCGGCGCTCTGGAAACCGCAATTGCCGGCAATCACCTTGATCAGCACATCGTCCCGCGCAAGCTGTTGCTGCGCATGGGCGATCCTGCGGCCGGCGATATAGTCCGACAGGGTCGTGCCGGTGGTCGCTTTGAACGTCCGGATCAGGTGCCGGGGACTGGTGCGAATTTCCGCCGCAAGGTCCGCGACCGACAGATCGTCTGACAGTTCGGCTTCGATCCTGTCCTTGACCCGGCGCAACCGCCAGCCCGGCATTTGTCCATAGCCGCTGCGGTCATCCTCCGAAGCCCGCCGGAAATGCCGGCACAATTCGACGACCAGCAACAGGGCCATGCTCTCCAGCACTATGTCCTGCCCGAAATCGGGGTTGCGCAACTCTTCCAGTAGGCGCGCAAGCCCCTGACGCACCCGCCCAATCTGGACGTCATGGCAGGGCGTCAGATCGGCTAGACTATCATCCTCGAACAGCTGCATCGCCCTTTCATTTTCAAAGGTCAGGCACAGCAGGCTGTGTTCGCCCGGTTCGCTCACAGCCGCAAAAGCGCCGCCCTTGGGTAGGAATACGACGTCACCCGGCGGATCTGCAAGCTGCCGCTCGCTACTGAAGAAGCGCGAATTGGGACAGCGTGGACCGATGGAAAAATCGAGATAATAGGCGTTGGGCTGAAAAACGGATCGGCTGCTCTGGGTCCATCCGAAGTGCCGGATGTCCGCGAAAATACCGTTGGCATGGAGTTGCCGTTCGACATGGAAATGCGAAGCTGTGTGCGGTGCACACAGTGGCATATCAGCGCCGATTGCATTCTGCATCCTCGACCTCCTCTTCATCGGTCGAGTCTTGTCCGACCTGGAAGGGCCAGTCCATTATTTGCCAGTTGATCGAGGATGGCAAGTCAGGGCTCATGATCGCTCATCGATTATCATCCATCGGCTCGCCAGTGCGAACAAACCGGCGGCAAGGATAAAGAAGCAGGATCCGAAGCTGAGCGACATGCGCAATCCCTGCGCGCTCGCGGCTTCACAGGCCTCGACCGACCGCTTCACACATTCGGCTAGGCTCAGGCCCGCAGATACCCGAGCGGCTTCTCCCAATATATCGCTGACGAGCCCGATCAGCGGCGGACCCAGCCCGTATCCCAAGAAAGAGCTTGTGGCGATGATGATCGCAGACGCCATCGCTCGCATAGGTGGCGGTGCGACATCCTGTCCGTGCGCATACATGGCGGGCATGTAGAAATGCTGCCCCATCGAGGCGAGCACCATCAACGCAAGGGCGGGCGCCACCGTCGGCAGCTGAAAGGCGACCGCATACAGCGACCCGCACCAAAGCAAGCCGACAGACGGCAGCCACCCTTTGATCCGTGGATAGCGCCGCCTCCCCACATCCATCAACGGTCCGCCCAGAAGCGTGAAGACAATGCCCACACCTCCGATCACCAATCCCATCAGCAGTGATGCGCTAGCCAGGGAAAGGCCGTGCCCGCGCATGAGGAAGGACACCATATATTGCTGGTTGGAGTAGCTGCCGATCCCGGCGATGCCCCCTGCAGCCGCGACCAGGGCAAAGCTGCGCCGGACGAGCAGCTGGCGGATCGTATCGAGGAAAGACGCCGGGTGGGTGGGCGGGGGCTGGCTCCGCTGCGGTTCCGGCACTGTGGCCCGAAACAGCAAGGCCAGGGCTATGCCGAACACTCCGCATACAAGAAAAGCCGTGCGCCAACCGTAGGCGGCGATAAGCGCGCCACCGGCTACTGCAGCAACAATGGCTCCGAACGGGCCGGCCACGCCGAAAATGGCAATAACAGTCGTCCGGCGCCGCGCGGGGAATGCATCGGAAATCAGGGAATGGGACGCCGGCGTACATCCCGCTTCCCCAATGCTGACGGCTGCTCTCCCGACAAGCATCTGGAGGAAATTAGTCGCTATTCCACAAAACGCGGTCATGGCGCTCCACAGCATCAGCGAAACAGCAATGATCCCGACCCGTTGACCGCGGTCAGCCGCTCGGGCGATCGGGAAACTGAAAAGCGTGTAAAGTATGGCGAATGCCGGTCCGCCGATCAGGCCCAGTTGAAAATCGCTGAGGTGAAGATCGACTTTGATCATTTCTTGCGCGACGGAAAAGAGCAGGCGGTCGATATAATTGAGACAGTTCAGGAGAAACAGCGCGACAATTGTCCAGGAAAGAAGCGATGCCTTAGGGGGTGGCATAGGCACATCATGAAGTGCCGATCCTTGAGCGATATCCACGGATGAAGAATTGTGCATCACGCGTCCCAGATCATTTGTGTCAGCTGACTGGTTATTATGTCAGGGCGGCGTTGAATGCCGACGCCAAGACCATCGCAAGCAGGACAGATATCGGGTAGAGGACATATTCACCTCAAAAATACTCGTCCCGCATCACCGAGAAGGTCGGAGCCAAGCGGTCACCGAATATTGCTTGTGGGGCGGGCATGGCCCGCCCCACTGATGCCGAAGCGCGTATGTCAGAAACGGTAAGACGCTGTTGCACCCCATGTGCGTGGTGCCGCGGTAAAGCCGATCGCAGTGCCGAAGGTGCCATAGCCATTGAAGATGGCGTTGTAATATTTCTCCTGCGTCAAGTTACGCCCCCACAAGGTGAACTCCATGCCGCCGTCGATCTTGAAACCGATACTTCCATTTAGCACACCATAGGCCTTGAGCCGGCTAAAACTGTTCTGCCGATTGACGAAGTTGACCGCAGCTGCACGCTCTGCGGCATCGTTGATGCCGTCGTTAAGCCCTGGCGCCGTCAAATCAGCGGTGGCGTAATCCTGATAGACTGCCGAGGTATAAGCATAGTCGGCGTGCAAGGCGATTTCGCCACCCTTGAGCGGAATACGCTGCGTCGCGCCGATATTCCAGGTCCATCTTGGCGCTCGCGGAACCACCTCGCCACTCCGATCAACGGTACCTCCAAGGCCCGCCGCAGTAAATGATCCCGCGGCATATTTCGCCTTCAGATAAGCTAGGGCACCGCTGACCTCCATGCCCTGCCAAGGGATGAGCGTGCCTTCGAACTCGACGCCATATGCTTTGACATCGCCCGCGTTCTGGACAAACTGCGTCAGATTGCCGCCGACCAAAGCATTGACGATATTCTGCGCACCGTTCCGCCAGATATAGAACGCCGCGAGATTGGTCCGCAAATGCCTGTCGAAAAAGTCACCCTTGAATCCGATCTCGGCATCCTTAACCTTTTCCGGTGCAAAGGAACTGGCGTCGGGCGGAGTCGGACGCGAGTTGAGACCGCCGGCCAAGGCGGCGCCTCCTGTCTTGGCATAGACGAATTTGCCCTCCCCCAGTTGATAATCAATACTGATAAGCCACGCGGGATAATCGAATTTGGCGGTCACAGGGTCCGTACAGTTGGGCCCGGGAGGAACCAGATTTGCATTGGCACCAACGGCGCACAGACCCGTGGGGGGAAGCGTGATCAGTCGGCCGTTCGATACGAAAGAGCCGGAAAAGCCTGGTATCCCGCCAATATAGCCCATGCGATTGATGGAGCGCTTGTCCCAAGTATAGCGAAATCCGCCTGTCACACGCAGTCGTTCGGTCAGGTTATAATTGGCTTGCGCAAATAGCGCCTTTGACTCTGATTTATAGGTGGCGAGATTGGTGTTGGCGGGCGCAAGGTTGAATCCAAAATCCGTGTCCTGAAACACGAGAGACTGGGATTGTTCGTCGCCCGTTTCCTTGAAGTAAAAGGCTCCCAGGATGAATTCCAGTTCCCCCAGCGCACCTGAGAATTGAAGCTCCTCGCTACGCTGCTTCTGGGAATAGTCGCTGGCATAGGACGCAATCTTGGCTGGTGTACCGTCCAGATCGGTGCCGTCTCCGGTTTCAGCCTCTCGGTAGGCTGTTATGGATTTTATTTTGAAGTCACCAAGATCATATTCTACCGTCGCACGCAGGCCCCATGTCTTGTTATAATTAAACGGCGTATCTATATTGGGATTACCTGTATTAGGATTGTTATAAGTCGTGTAAAAACGGCTTTCATCTTGCAGGAAGCTGGCTAGGTCGAATTGATTGGAATAGAGAGCCAAACCGGGACCAGCCGGATTTATACCACGCAAGGCTACATTGTTATAGGTATCCTTGATGTCGGCCCAATCGGCAGACAAAGAAACGGTGACAGGGATCGAGGATGGTTCCCAGTTCAGCGTGGCGCGAGTCGCGATGTCATGATCGATCCGCGCCGCATCCACACCTCGTATCGGGTTCGGGCCAAAGCCCCTACCCCGCTCACCATAACGTCCTGCCAAGCGTAGCGACAATTCATCACCGGCGATAGGCAAAGTCAGTGCGGATTCGATCGACCAGCTTTCATAATTGCCGATACGGGCCGTAACATAGCCTCCGAAGGTGCCGTTCGGTTGAACGGTCGTCATGTTCAGGGCGCCACCTGTGGTGTTGCGTCCGAACAATGTCCCTTGGGTTCCGCGCAGGACTTCGACAGAGGCAAGGTCGAGGAGACCCAAATTGCCGGCAATCGGTCGCCCATAATAAACGCCGTCGACATAGATGCCCACCGCAGGATCGGAAAATGAATTGGGACTATTCTGAGCGTTACCCCGGATCGCCAGATAAATCAGCGACGCGTTGCCAGTACCGCCGGACTGGACCGATAAACCCGGTGCAGCACGGCCCACGTCCGCGACCTCGACAATCTGGCGTTCAAGCAGGGCTGTTGGGTCGAGCGCAGTAACGGCCACGGGGACAGTTTGAAGGTTTTCCGAAGTGCGGCGAGCCGTCACGATGATGTCACGCACCGCGCTATTGTCGTCACCACTGGAACTCTGCTCGGCAGGTTGCGCTGTCTGGGCTGCGGCAATGCCGCATGAACCCCAAGCAGCGGTGGCCATAAGAATCGCTCGGTATATCTTACCCATTTCATCCCCTCCAGTGGTAACAAGTTTGAATTCGCGATTTATGATACTTCATTATGTTGTTTCATTTTGCGAAATATTATCAATATTAATTATTCTTATTCTTCATGTATATTACGCCCACCGTGCCGCCGTACGATCGAAAAATGTGCCAGCAGGTAGATGCTTTGCATCCGAAGCGGAGGCGCTTCCTGTCTCCGCAGACGGCGCGATAGTGGCTGCTCGGTGAAACCCCTTCTTATTCTGCCGGCACCAGAACTCGCCGACATGGCACTGTATTTTGCAGTTCGAGATGACGCACATACCATTGGATAGGTAGCTGGCCTGGAGCCTCCCATTCCAGGATGGTGGAGGGACCGGTAATTCATACCGGCGGCATAGCAGCCTAATCTCGCCGCAACGGCTCCATGGGAACCAGAACCAGATGATCGTCATTCGCGTCAGGACCTGCGATCACCAGACACTGGCGCAGCATCCTCCGATGAAAGAAACGCGTGAGGGGAACGTCGTCGGCAGGCGCGCTGTTTTCGATGAAGCGCATCAATGCCGTCTCGCCTTCGGCCGGATCGGCATGGGCTGCACCCAGCAGAGCCTCAATATCCTTGCGATCCTCGTCCCGCAACCAGTCGCGATATCGCAACTGATCCTGGAGATAGTGCGGTATGGAGGCAAGGATATTGCGTTGCCAACCCTGTAACGAACCGCTTTCCGGCAAGCGTTCGATCTCCGCCTGCAATTTCTGAAGCGCCAGATCGTTCTGATCGACGCCGGCAGGCGGTGGCAGCGCGACGTCATCGAGCGTCACGCCCAATATCTCGGCAAGCGCCTCCATGCAGCGTCGCCCAATCATCGACACTTGCACCGCAGCTTCAACCCAGTCGCCGCCGCGTCCCGTTTCGTAAAGCCCAAACAGAGGACCATAAATCGCCTCAGCCAGGAAAGAGACAGTGTGATAAGCGATTGCATCATAATCGAGGGGCACACCGATTGCGCGTTCGTAGTGACGGAACAATGCGGCAACGTCGCCCATATTCTCGATCGGATGGCGCCCCCGGAAGCAGGCGAGATCGCGCATCGGATCGCCTAGATGACCGATTTCCACATCCAATATGCCGGTGACCTGGGCGCCCTGCGAAAGGAATTGCCCGCAATCGCCCGTAACGAAGGAGATGGATTCCCGATGTCGGGGATAGTTGCGGCGCAGCCACCGCGCGCAAAATTCCAGCAGCGGATCGGTGATGCCCTGCTCGGCCGTCATGGCATGAAAGCGTTCGAAATTGTGGAGCGCAATCTCGCGCGGCCCCTGCGGCAAATAGGCTCCCTCTTCAACGAAGGGACGATTTGGAAGACGATGTATGTCCGCCAAAATCTCCATATAGCGGAGGGAGGCGGCCCATCGATCTTCGGTCATGACCGACGCGCTTTCGATCGCCTGCTGAACCAGACCAGGGTCCCGCCCCCCTTCTATCCATTCCATCACAATGGTGTTGGGCTGGTCGCACATGCCCAATATGGCGGGAATGGGCACGCCATTTTCATGGAGCGCGCGCTGCATGCGCATTTCATAATCGAGCGGATACGGATGGGTTGGCCAGGTCCGATCGCCCTTGAGCAGAAAGTCGCGCTTCACACCATTCTGCTGCGCACTGGCGCGCCATACCGGACGCCAGCGCCGTTGCTTTTCCAGCACGACCTTAGAACAGCCCAGCACATCCTCCAGCCATCGGCTAAGCTGTTCGCGGCTTTCGGCTTGATCCTGATCAGCTTCGGTCTGCGCCATCGGCGGCCCTCCCCATAATCCTGCTTTGTCTATGCTGGTCGGTGCGTCATCCGCTTCTTGGCCTGCCATCGCGGTCAGGACGGGTGACGCACCGTCATCAGCTCCTGTCGTCAGTCGCCAAACCGATAGCGAACCTCGACGCCATAGGTACGCGGGGCGCCATAAAAGCCGCTGAATATCCCCAGCGCAGCCGATCCTACATTGCTCGACGCCAGATATTTCTTATCAAACAGGTTACGCACGAAAAAGCTGATATCGGCATTGCTGCCGCCTACGCCGTTCAGGTCCAGCCGTCCGTTGACCAGATCATAGGCGGGCAGAACCTGATCGGAGGAGCGGACCTTACTAGAATGGTAATAGTCCATGCTGACCACGGTTTCCCCAAGCGAGCGTGGTACGGGGAGCGTCCAGCGCAGGCCGGCGGTCACAGTTGTCTTCGCGACCAGATTGAACGGCACCTCGAGCGCGGCGAGATAGGGTTGCAGCGCTACAGGCACTGTCAGCGACCGCGACTTGAGATCGAGGAAGGTCGCGCCCGCGTCGAATGACAATGTCGCAGTCGGCTGAATCCGGGTCGAAAGGTCAATGCCCGCAACACGGGTCTTGCCGGCATTGACGAGTAGCGTCCCGCCGCTCGGATCGTTGCTGGCGTCGCAATCGCCGTCCGGTGATCTTGGCGGGTTCGTGCCGCCGGCTACTGTCGTGCTGCAACTCGCCTGCGTATTGAGGCCCGAAATCGGCACCTGCACATTATTATACCAGCCGACAAATGGCGACGCGTTAAACTGCAACTTGACGTCACCCATAGCAAAGTCGGAGCGGATACCGACCTCCACATCCGTCACCTTTTCCGGGGCGAAAGACTGGAACGGCGCCAGCCTGCCGGCCAGCGTCGGACTGTTGATCCCGCCCGCGCGATAGCCCCGGCGCGTGACCGCATAGAGGAAGATCGCATCCGACGCCTTCCAGTCGACGCCCAGTTGCCAAGTCAGCGCCCTGGACGAGGTCTTGTTGACGCCAGAATTGCGGATAGTTGCTGCCCCGTCCGCGCATTCTTCGGGCGAAACGATGGGCTGGTTATTAAGGCCGCCGCCGACGCAGGCCTCGATCTTGTCCCAGGTGTGGCGAACACCCAGGTTGACGCGCAGCCCGTCGGTGATCTCATAATTGACATTGCCAAACAGCGCCCGGCTCTTTTCATTGTAGAAACTGTAGTTGAAGCGCGCGTCGGTAATACCGGGCAGGATGAAGACAGGAATATAGGTGCCCGACGGCCCGAGCGGTTTGCTGTCAAGGTAGAAGGCGCCGACCAGCCAGTCGAGGCGGTTACCAAGTGCCGACCCCTTCAACTGCACTTCGTCACTGATCTGCCGAACATCCGATGTCTGACGGCCGCCGACGATCGTCACTGGAAGTCCAGCGGGGATCGCGCCGCTGCCGTCGGCGATCAGTGTCGGCAATCCGTCGACACTGGAATAATAGTCAATCTTGGTGCGTCGATAGCCGAAGATATTGAGGAAAGTGATATCGTCGGACAGGTCAAATTCGGTCCGGTTGGTGATACCGAAACGCTTGACCCTCTCGAACGCGTCGACGTCTGAATTGATCACGCGCGGACCGCGTGCCCGCTGCAACGCCAACTGCGCCATCGCCGCATTGGCCGTGCCCGTCGCCGTCAGCCCGTTGGGTCCGGGCAGCACATCGGTCAGCACGGACGCGCCGCCGACGGCGTCATTATGATAATAGTCCACAATGGCCGTGTTGCGGAATGCGGCACTCGGCTCGAACAAGATCGAGGCGCGGATCGCATGCGAGTTCAGATCATCGGGGTCGCCGCCGATACCGATATTCTTCGTCCAGCCGTCGCGCTTCTGGATCTGACCGGCAATCCGAATGGCCAGCCTATCTGATATCACCGGTAGGTTGACTGCGGCTTCCAGCAGCCTGGCGTCGTAATTGCCGTAGGACGCCTTAGCATACCCCTCTAGCTTGTAGTCGGGTGCAGTCGGATAATAGAGGATTGCGCCGCCGGTCGTGTTACGGCCGAACAGCGTCCCCTGCGGTCCCTTGAGGACCTGAACCGAGGACAGGTCGTAGGTCGGGATGCTGGAACCTGTGGTGGGGGAAGGCACTTCGGCGAAATAGCTGATGACGCCCGGCGCGCTGTTGCCGGCCAGCGCCTTGGACTGGCCCCGAATGGAGAAGTTGGTGTTTTCGCGCCCGCCCGACCCGGCGAGAAAAACTCCTGGCGTCTTGATCAACAGATCCTGTGTATCCCGAATATTGGCCTGCCGCAGCGAATCTGCCCCAAAAGCCACCACGGAAACTGGCGTTTCCTGAATATTCTCGGCGGTCCGCCGTGCGGTCACCACGATGTCACTGCTAGCATCCTCCTGCGGCGCGGCGGTGGCCGACTGCGCCAATGCCGCCTCAGATGTCGTTAGCAACAGGCCCAATGGCAATATGAAACCCCGTATTCCGTTCATTCTTCTTCTCCCTGATGGCCAAAGCGTGACCGTTCTGATTGAGAGCCGGTCTATTGCCGGCCTTTCGCCTCTGTAGGATGGCAACATGGGCTTGGCCGGATGCCGCCGGTCAGCTCCTGCCGCCGACGGCGCATTCCAGGCGACCCCCTGCGTGCGAGCCACGTTGCTATCCCCTCGGCATTTTCCTCCTGGATCGGGTGCGCGGCGAATATGACGCCAGTTAGCCCTCTCAATTACCTGTCGAAAGGTGGGTCCAACGTCTGATCATGCCAATATTCAGCAGATAGGAGGGTGGCGCACGATCCTCAGACATCGTTGGTCCATGGGAGAGGACGAGATGACCTGTTTCGCAAGCGGACTGCTGATGCCCGAGGGGCCGATCGCGCTGGCGGATGGCGGCCTGATATTGGTGGAGGTGCTCGGCGGCCGCCTGTCTCGCCTCACGTCGGACGGCACGCGCACCACAGTGGCCGATCTGGGCGGCGGTCCCAATGGCGCGGCGATCGGTCCTGACGGACGCATCTATGTCTGTAACAATGGCGGCTTCGGCAAAGTGACCCTGCCGGATGGCGGACTTCTGCCGGTCGAAGCGCCTCTCGACACGCCACCTGGGATGATCCAGGTCGTCGATCCCGTCAGCGGCGTTTTCGAAACTTTGTACGAGTCCACCAAATCCACGCCCTTCTGGGGACCGAATGATCTTGTCTTCGATGAAGAGGGAGGCTTCTGGTTTACCGATTTCGGGAGGGATCGCGGCGCGGCGCGAATGCGCGGCGCGCTTTATTATGCCAAGGCGGACGGGTCGGAGATCCGGCTGGCCGCAGGACCTTTAGACGGGGCGAATGGCGTCGGCCTCTCACCCGATGGACGCACACTCTATGTGGCGCTCACCTATGAGGCACATCTGCTGCGCTATCGGTTGTCGGCACCCGGCGTGATCGATAAAGCGGCATCGCCCACCCCGGACGGGCACAGCATCGTCGGCCGGGCCGGGGCCGGTCATTATCTCGATAGTCTGGCCGTTGACAGCGCCGGGCGCATCTGCTGCGCCTCGCCGGGCAAGGGCGCGATACTGATCTTCCCACCGGAAGGCGGAGCGCCCGAGCAGATTGAAACCGGCGACTTCCTGACCACCAATATCTGCTTTGGCGGCGCTGACGGGCGCGTGGCGTTCGTCACGTTGGGCTGTTCCGGCCAGGTCATATGCTTCCACTGGGACGTGCCCGGCCTGCCCTTGGCATTCGGCTGATCGCGGTCGTCTGGAAATGTAATACCCAGCCCGTAACCCTGCCATCTGGCAGGTCAGACGGACATCCATTGCTGTTTCCTTGCGACATGCCCGAGAAAAGAGCGAATATGCCGTCTGATTGCTATGACTATATCATCGTGGGAGCGGGATCGTCCGGCTGCGTACTGGCCAATCGTTTGTCGGCGGACCCGACCGTCGAGGTTCTGCTGGTAGAGGCCGGGCCAGACGACAGCAGTCCATTGATCGCCATGCCGCGCGGCATCGGCAAGCTGCTGGCGCCGGGCAATCCCCACGTCTGGGATTACGCCGTATCGCCCGGTGGGAACGCGCCCCCGGAAATATGGCTGAAAGGCCGCGCGGTGGGCGGATCCAGTTCGATCAACGGCATGGTCTATGTTCGGGGCGCTCCGGCAGATTACGACGGTTGGGAAGCGGCGGGCTGCACCGGCTGGGGCTGGCAGAGGATGGGCCAACATTTTGTCACGCTGGAGGACCATGCCTTGGGTGCCAAGGCATGGCGTGGTACTGGCGGGCCGCTCAAGGTCAGCGTCCACCCTTCCGGCGACCCGCTTTGCGAAGCCTTCCTGATCGCCGCCCAGCAGGCCGGGACGCAACGGGTGGATGATATGAACGACATGCCGGCCGTGACTGAGGGCGGCATGGCCTATCAACCAACATCCACCTATCGCGGCAGGCGATTCTCGGCTTCCCGCGCCTTTTTGAGGCCGGTGCGCGGACGCCCGAACCTGGATGTCGTGCCCCAGACCGACGTCCTGCGCATCCTGTTCGACGGGCAGCGGGCTAGCGGCGTCCTGCTGCGCGGTAAGGATGGCGTGCATGAGGTCGCGGCGCGGCGGGAGATCATTCTTTCCGCCGGCGCTGTGCAGAGCCCCAAGCTGCTGCAATTGTCGGGCGTCGGGCCCCGCGCCCTGCTCGAATCGCTGGACATCCCGATTGTCGCTGATGCTCCCGCCGTCGGCGCTAACCTTCGCGAACATCGCTATTTGGGCTTCAATTACAGGGTTCGCGGGAACAGCCTGAATCAGAAGCTGTCCGGCCTGGGCCTCGTCATGTCGGCTTTGCGCTATGCCTTCCGGTCAGAAGGTCCACTGACTCATGCGGCACATGAAGTGGGCGGCTTCGTAAAGACCGATGCCGCGCTCGACAGGCCGGACGCGCAGGTCGGTATGGGACTCTATTCATTTCACACGGACGACAAGGGGGCGGTGGCGCTGGACCCCTATCCCGGGATGACCGTCATCGCCTATTATATGCGGCCAGACAGCCAGGGCCATATCAGGATAAGCTCGGCCGATCCGGATGTTGCGCCAGTCATCAACGCCAATCATCTGGCCACCGACGCGGACCGGAGCCATTTCGTCGCCTTGTTTCGGTGGCTCCGCCGGCTAGCGCAACAGCCCGCGCTCAAGGACTGGATCATCGAGGAAACAGGCAAGACCGTCGGCATAGAGGCGGACGAAGACATTCTTGCCAACGCCATGGCCCTTGGCGGCACGTCTTTCCATATTTGCGGGACATGCCGCATGGGCGCGGATGAAGCCTCTGTCGTCGATCCGCAACTTCGCGTTCGCGGCGTCACGGGTCTGCGGGTCGTCGATACTTCCATCATGCCGACGATCGTGTCGGGCAATACCAATGCGCCGGCCATGGCCATCGCGCTCAACGCCGCGGACATGATCCTGCGGCCCAATCAGGACCCCGCCATATGACCGTGCCGTTCACCACATTCGACAAGCTTTATATCGATGGCTCATGGGTCAACGGCGGGGACGAGCGCGACCCCATCATCAATCCCGCCACCGAAGCGGTCATCGGCCACGCGCCGGTGGGCAATGCCGCCGCTGTTCAGGCCGCGATTGCGGCGGCACGCGATGCATTCGATACGGGCCCCTGGCCGCGCTTAGCCATGTCCGAACGAGCGACGTACCTGCGCCGGATGCATGCCGCGCTAAATGCTCGCAGGCAGCAGATCGCAGCGCTGATCGTCGCGGAAGTCGGCTGTTCGCAGGGCATCACGCAGGGGATGCAGGTCGCCAATCCGCTTGACCATCTGCTGGCCGCCGTCGAACATTCGACGCGCGACGACAGCGTCCGCCTGCCCATCGACATCACCCCCGATCCCTTGAACCCCGACGGGCCGAAGAAAATAGGCGGCACCACCGTGGTGCGCGAGCCGGTGGGCGTCGTTGCCGCCATCACAGGCTATAATTTCCCTTTCCTGATCAATTTGGCGAAGATCGTGCCAGCATTGCTCGCCGGCAATACGATGGTGCTGAAGCCGTCGCCCTTCACGCCCTTTTCCGCGCTGTTGTTCGGGGAGATCGCCGAAGAGATCGCTCTGCCAAAAGGGGTGCTGAACATCGTGACTGGTGGGCCGGAGGTGGGGATGAGCCTGACCAGCGATCCGCGCGTCGATCTCGTCACCTTCACGGGTTCCGAAGGCGTGGGCGCCGCGATCATGGCGCAAGCCGCCCCCACATTGAAGCGCGTGCACCTTGAGCTGGGTGGCAAGTCGGCGCTGATCGTCCGTGAGGATGCCGACGTCGCCCGCGCCGCAGGCATGGCGGTCGCGGTGCTCTCGGTCAATGCGGGCCAGGGTTGCGCCCTGCTCACGCGCCTCGTCGTCCATAACAGCATCAGGAAGGCGTTTGTCGAAACAGCCTGCGCCATCGCCAGCCAGTTCAGGATCGGCGACCCCGCCGATCCCGGGGTGGCGATGGGGCCGCTGATCCGCGAATCCCAACGCCAAAAGGTCGAAAGGCTGATCGCCATTGGCCGCGACGAAGGGGCGCGGATCGTGCATGGCGGTGGGCGTCCGGCGGGCCTCGACAAGGGCTTCTTCACGGACATCACGATTTTTGACGATGTCGACAATAGCATGACCATTGCCCAGGAAGAGGTGTTCGGTCCCGTCGGCTGCGTCATCGGTTTCGATACGGACGAAGAGGCGATCCGCATCGCCAACGATTCCCGCTATGGCCTGAACGGCGGTATCGAGACCGCCGACGCCGCCAAGGGCTATGATATGGCGATGCAGATCCGCGCGGGCAGCGTCATGCTCAATGGCGGGACGGGGCGCATGACCTATGCACCGATCGGCGGCTACAAGCGCTCCGGCATCGGAAGGGAATATGGCCCGGACTGGCTGCATGAGTATCAAAATCAGAAGTCGGTCTTCTATCCCATCGGCGGATAGAGCCACTGCCTAGCCGGCGGTAATGCCGCCGTCGACCGCCCAGCACGCGCCATGCACATGGCGCGCGCGATCGGACGCGAGGAACAGAAGCGGCTCCGCCACATCCTCGGGCAGACAGGGCGGCCGCATGCCTGTGTAGCGTGCGAGCAGTTGCGGATCGGCGAACTCGGGGAAGGACATGCCCTGCGTCATTTCCGTCCGCATGGGGCCGGGCGAGAGGATGTTGATCCGCACGGGACTGTTCATCATCTCCATCGCGAGCGACAGCGTCAAACCGACCAAGCCGAATTTCGAGGCAGTATAGGGCGCCAGATAAGCCTGCCCCATGAAACCGGCAGTCGAGGCCACACAGATGATGTTGCCCCTGCTCTCGATCAGGTGCGGCATGGCCGCCTGCATGAGAAAGAAGGGACCGGACAGGTTGGAGGCAATGGTCCGGTGCCATTCCTCCTCCTTGATGTCGGACAAGCGGTGAAACATGACATCGGCGGCGATATTGCACAGAACGTCCAGCCGGCCGAATGCCTTCATCGCCCCTTCGATCACCTCCCTACAACCGCCCGGCTCGCCAAGATCGCAAGCCAGTTCGACACATCGCCCCCCCGCGTCGTGGATCAATCGCCCGGTCTCTTCGAGCTTGGCCCGGCTGCGCCCGACAAGGCAAAGTACCGCACCTTCCCGCGCGAAGGCTAAACTCGTCGCCCGGCCCAGGCCCGACCCGGCGCCGGTGACCAGTACGACCTTGCCTGCAAAGTCCATCCGCATACTCTTTCCAAAACGGGTCGTCAGCGGGATCAAAAAAATGCCGCGCTGAACGCCAGGCATATCGGTGATTACGACGCGTCCAACCTTTCGCCGGATGGGGTAGATTCCGTCACCAGCGCCGTCGCCATTGCGCGCCACGCCGGCGGTGACGGATCGTCTCGTCCCGCTGCTCCGGCGTGACCAGTGGCGTGTCGCCGGGAAGATGCGACCGAAGCTCTGCGGCGGGCACGATCCTGAGCGTCGGCTCCGGCCCGGAACTCGCGCCGGTCCAGCGCAACATCAGCGACCCTTCGTTGCGGCCTGCCGGATCCAGCCAGTTGGGCACGCCCGGATCGTCCAGTGCGATGACGGCGCGGAAGCGGCCATCGCCGTCGAGCCGCGCCTGCGCTGCGTTGAGGCTGCTCTGATGGTTGATCCAGTCGATCGTGTTCCACAACGGATCGTTGAGCTGCACGTTCCAGTAGCGCACCTGATCGGGCACTGCCGTGTCAATGATCATCGCCTCCCCCGGCTCCAACCGGAAGATGCCCTGATAATAATGCTGCCCGGCAACGCCGCCGCGACCGGCCCAGTCGTCATATTCCAGCCTGTTGACGAAGCCCTGCGCCCGCTGCCGCTGGCCATAGCCCAGCGCAAATGCGGCATAGCGTTCGACGAAGGCCGACAGGCGATCGAGCCGATGGGCGATCTCGGCCGCGGGCACCGGACCGCCACCGACGCGCCGGTCCACCCGTTCTATTGCGATGCGCAGATCGCGCCCCGCGCCCCAGTCATAATAGGCATGGCGCAGGCCGATGGTGACCGCGCGCGGGTCGAGCGGAAACCAGTCGCCCGCATGCCCCTCCGGCCGCTCGCCGCCCAACAGGATGTCGAACACTCCGTCGGGGGCCAATGTGCAGGCATCCAGATCGATCATGCCCACCGAAGGCCCCAGATCCTCCATCGGTCCCAGACCGCCCGCGACCAGATCGAGAAACACGAAAACCCCGTCCCCGCGCGTGCCGGACAACCTGTAAACGCCGCTGCCGTCGATCCGCGCCGCGCCATAGATGAAGTCGGGATTGACCCCGACCGTGTTCAGCACACTGCTGACCGACGGCACGAAATCGGGATGATCCGGATCGGCGAATGCCGTCTGGTAGCCGGTGGCGAGGATAGCGAAGAACAGCCGATGGACCTCAGCCCGGGCCTGTGGGTCGCCGGGATCGGCCAGCCTGTCCAGCACGCTTTCCGCCCGCGCCATCCGCTCCAGCCACGTGCGCCATGGAGAGGTTTCAGAGATAGGCACGGTAAGTCTCGATATATTCGGCGAACCTGTCGCTCACCTGTTCGGCGGTCAGGCCATAATCGGCCAGCGTGTAGCTGCGCGGCCCATGTTTGCCCGCCGGATTCTCCCGCAGCCAGCCCAGAATGCCTTTTTCCGAGTCTGGCGTGAAATCCCAGCCGAAATGGTGATAGGCGGCCCGGATGGTCGAAACCGGGTCGGCAACGAGATCCTTGTAGCGCATGTCGTAAATCGGCAGGTCCGGATGCGCCTTGCGATAGTCCATGCAGCACTTCACCCCGTCCCACCAGAGTTGCAGGAATTCGGCGCCCAGCGCATGCAGGTCGAGTTGGTCGTATGATGGCCCACGGATGACGCTGACCAGTTGGGAGATGGAGGCGATGACGGTGGTCGGGTCGCGATGCGGCTGGATGAAGATCGCATCGGGATAGACGTGACGCAGCGCCGGGAGTTTATACATATGCTCCTGAATCTTGAGCACCCAATGCCTGCCGGGATGCCGCCAGCCCAGATGCTGAAGCCACATCTTATGGACCTCGTAGCGAAAGGTCGCGTCTATTCCCTTGAACCAGTCGTAGAAGCGCGGAAGATGCTGGAACATGCACGGATTGCTGCTCTGAAACGAGGTCGTCATGAACGATCCGCATTCCTGCGGGATTTTAGCGCCGAGCGGATGGGCTTTGAGCAATTCGTCGGCATCACCGCCGAGTTGCGCGCGCAGATGCTCATCGAAGCGGGCGATGCGCGGGTCCGTATCGGCGGTTGCGGCTTCGGGCGGGGGCGATGGCTCTGCCACTTCCCACATCAGCGGCGTGCGAACCTGCGGGTCGCCTTCCATCAGGGCATGCAGGAAACTGGTGCCGCATCGGGGGAGGCCGAGGATGAAAAGCGGCTGCCTGATTTCGACATCGGCAATGTCGGGATAACGCGCCCGGTCGTCCGCGATCGCCTTCAGCCGGGACAAGTCATCGGCGATGATATGCAGCGCCCGGGCATGGCCATTGGCGTTAAGTGCCCGGTCTTCCGCCATCGAAGCGAGCAGTTGCTCCAGCCCCGGCCGCACATTGTCCCGTAAATAATCGGGCAGCGGATATTGCGCCAGTAGCGCGTCCGCGGCCGGAAATTGAAATGTCATCGCCATCCTCTCTCAATCCAGTCTGATGACCGTTCTAAGCAGGGTGGCTTTTCTGGACGCGGATGAAAAGCGTCGGCGGCTCCGATGTCGCCTCACGAAAACAGATGTCGGAAATTGCGGCTACTGGGACGGGCGATCAGTGGATCGAAAGCCGGTCACGGAACTGCTGCGGCGAGCACCCCTCCATCTGCCGGAAGGCCACACTGAAGCTTGCCGTGTTCGCAAAGCCGCAGCGATAGGCGATTTCCTTGACCAGAAGCGATCGGTCCATCAACAGGTCCTTGGCTAAAGCCAGCGTATGACGGCGACAAAACGCCGCCGGGCTTTCGCCCGTCGCTGCGTGGAAAAGGCGTTCATAATGGCGGACGCTGATACCGCGTTCGGCCGCCAACTGCCCGATCTCGACTTTGCCGGGCTGCTCCCGGATATGTGTGACAAGGCCGGCTAGATAGCATTGGTCGAACGCCCGGCGACTGGTGAATTGGGCTTGCGCTTCTGGAGCGAATCTTTGCATCATTTCGGCTGCCAGGCCAACGCTGATCGAATCTAGAACGAGTTGCGAACACATCCCTGGCGTCACCAGTTCCTGCTGCGCCCTTAGAAGCAGTGCCGTTACGTGGGGAATGCGCACGTCTATCGTCTCTCGCAGTTGCTGATCGGAAAGTTCCATCGGCAATCCGGTAATCGCGGGGATATCTATTCGGCAAAATAGCGATCTTTGCTCGCGTTCCTGCCAATGCATTTGGAACGGACGCGCGCCCGCATAAAAGCGCACTTCACCTTGCTCGCGATAGTCACACGCAGAAGCGAGATAACGGCCAACAGAGGGGAATCGGGTCATTTCGAAGTAGCTACACGGCGGCGTGAAAGCGATGTCGCTCCGGTCACGCCAAAAAAACCTCCGAACTTCGAAACGGGCGCCTGCGGCAGGACGGGCAGCATCGAGAGACGTCTCCAATTCCTGCGGGAATACGAAGTCCAGATTTGCGGTTCCAGAACGATCGGTATCACGATAAAGTCCTTGCGACATATCTGCCTTGTCCTCACTTCCTTTTCCTGAAATTCCAAGTCTCACCACTAACTATGTGGCGACAGCGATGGGCGTAGGATTCCCCCGATTACAACAATATTAGCTGTGTTCACACACATGGCTTATATGAATAGCAAGGCCATCAACCCAACCAAAATATGTCCGTCATTGTAGGGAGACCTCAAGCGAATGATGAATGCTCCGCTCCAACGGCTGCACCGACAAGAACTGACCTGCTCCACCGGTTGCGCTGGTTGACCCGCTGGTGGGCTTAGATTTCCTTCGCCTCAGTAAAGCTGATCGAAACGAGCCCAAATGTGGCTGTGACATTGTTTCCTCGCCTGGAGTCGCGAACCGGCGACTGTGTTGCGGATGTAGGATCTCATCAAGCCAGCGGGGTTCGATCGACACCATGTCCATGAAGCTATGCAAAGAGCCTGATGGAGCTATCAGATGCCCATGTGATCCGGCGATTTGTTGCGTTTTCACGCCAACGGACCTAGCCTATTCTCGTCGCCGTTTGCGACATTCAGCGCCAAGGTCCGTTCCTTGCTCCGCCTTTAATTGATGGAGCATCTTGAGTTCATTAACTCTTTCAATGCGGGACCCACGAAAGAACCGAGTCGCTCGACCCCACACTGCACAGGAGCATAGCGTTCGCTATTCACCCCTATGAGATCAACAAGAAACTGTCGGATGACGGAGATGAAAATCGGAGATTGAATAGGGTTTTATCTGCTATAAGCACAAAAATGGCATATCCCTCCAATCTATACTCTTACGACGAGAAGAAAAATCGCGTAGGAACTAGGTAAAATCATGTTCAATACATGTCGAACTTCAAATCAATTTTCAGTTTGATATTTCATTCGTTTTTGCTGCCCGTTTGGGTGCGCGATAATCCCGTAGGATCCGGGTCCGCAGCAGCAGCGAAACTCTCGCAAAGACGCGCAAGAAAACTCATGAACCACTTCATGATACTCTCCTATACGTCCCAATTGGATCAAGGTGTAGAGTAATCCGGCAACGCGGACGATGCAACTTAGTAGCGCGGCTACTGAGTATAAGCCTCCGGTGTCGCCAAGAGATATGCTTAGGGTCCCCCAATAGCACGATATGGGTCCTGACCAAGCCTGGATCATCTGCAGGCTTGAAATCCCGGAGCACGCCGACACCTGCGACGTCGAGCACCAGAGACGTTGTATCCCGATGCTGCTTCCATAATACTGCTTCGGCGCCCCCAAGACCTCGTCAAGATTGTCCAGTTCAGGCGCGCATGTGGAAAATCGGGCACTCAGCCAATCAGGACATGGTTTCACAGATTGTGGCGAGCTGGCAGGTGCCTGCTGCGTTCCACATGTTCTAGGGAAGCATAAAGATGCAGGCGAAGCCGCTGCACGGACAGGTTGCCGCGTTGCGGCCGGCTGAGCATCACGGCCATGGCGGCTTCACGCTTCGATGGGATTGGGGAATCCCGGACGCCCTCACGACATCAGGCGAATGCCTGGACGCTGAGCATGGAAAGCGCCAGGCGCGCGTAGCCACGTCCTGACTCCTCCGCCACAGAAATCCGTACATGACCGCTTAGGCTCTACCGTTCGCCCTTGACCTCAACTACGGCCAGCGCTGTGCCTTCGATGCATTCTGCATGCCGGAACAGCGACGTGCCTCGATGGGTAACGAGGCGTTCCATGCCAATCTGTTCAAACAATGCTGCGTCGAGCGTCTGCGCCAGTCGATACAGCGGTCGCGAAATGATTGTCGCACCCATTCCGACCGAAGGAGCCGCAGGCACTATCTGCCGTGCCACGGCCAGGAACAGGCGCAAATCACCCAGGCGAACATTCATGGATGCTGCAAAAGTGCAGACCGTATATGCAAAAATGAGCTGTTGAATGCATTATCGCGTTCAGCCATGCCATCGTGCGTCAGTTTATGGAGTGCAACCAGCACGGCATGGAAAGCGTGAAGTTCTAGACGAAGGTCAAATCTGTGACGGAGCGCCGCCCGATGGCAGTGCGTCGGGCAGCAGCGCGTTCATCATCCGACAATGAGGATGATGATGCGTCGGGAGTTTGCGACACTCCGCGCCCCCAAAGGCGCATAAAGCCTCTGGCGAATCTATAGACCCGCCGTGCCGTTTGAAAGCACGCCCGCATAGCAGGGCTGAGAGATGATGACCCAGTTCGACCTTGCTGACGATCAGCGCGCATGATCGGGATGCTTGAAGGATAGAGCTCCTCATAACCAGGTGCTGGTCGTGTCAGATTAGCAGATGAGCACCCTTAAATTATTGCGGTTACGAGATCGCGCTGTTCGAAAGGCAGATCTCGCAAATACTTACCAACGTCCTAGCGCGGAGGATCCAAAAATCATGGTGAAGAAGCTCTATCCCGATGCTGCATCTGCGTTGGAGGGCCTTCTTTTCGACGGCATGCACCTTTGCGCGGGTGGTTTCGGCCTGTGCGGTATTCCTGAACGGCTGATCGACGCCATCCGCGATTCAGGCGTCAAGGACCTGACCATCGCTTCGAACAATGCCGGTATCGACGGCGAGGGGCTGGGCAAGCTGCTGCGCACCCGGCAGGTGAAGAAGATGATCTCCTCCTATGTCGGCGAGAACAAGGAGTTCGAGCGGCAATATCTGAGCGGCGAACTGGAGGTGGAGTTTTCGCCTCAAGGCACGCTCGCCGAACGCTGCCGCGCTGGCGGGGCGGGCATTCCGGGCTTCTACACCAAGACGGGCGTGGGCACGGCCGTGGCGGAAGGCAAGGAGGTCAAGGTCGTCGACGGGCAGGAATATATATTGGAGCGCGGCATCTTCGCCGATCTGTCCATCATCAAGGGGTGGAAGGCTGACGAGAGCGGCAACCTGATCTTCCGCAAGACCGCGCGAAACTTCAACGCGCCGATGGCGACCGCCGCGAAAATCTGCGTGGCAGAGGTGGAGGAGGTGATGCGGGTCGGCAGCCTGGACCCCGACAGCATCCATCTGCCCGGCATTTATGTGAAGCGCATGATCGTCGGCGCGCCCTATGACAAGAAGATCGAATTCCGCACTGTGCGCCAGAGGGAGACCGCCTGATGCCCTGGACTCGTGACGAGATGGCCGCGCGGGCGGCGAAGGAGCTGAAGGACGGCTTCTACGTGAACCTTGGGATCGGTATTCCGACGCTGGTGGCGAACCATATCCCGGCCGGGGTGGAAGTCACGCTGCAGTCGGAAAACGGCATGCTCAGCATCGGCCCCTTCCCCTATGAGGGCGAGGAGGATGCCGACCTCATCAATGCGGGTAAGCAGACGATCAGCGAACTGCCGAATACCGTCTATTTCTCCAGCGCCGACAGCTTCGCCATGATCCGTGGCGGGCATATCGACTTGACCGTGCTTGGCGCGATGGAAGTCGCGGAAAATGGCGACATCGCCAACTGGATGATCCCAGGCAAGATGATCAAGGGCATGGGCGGCGCGATGGACCTGGTCGCGGGCGTCAAGAAGATCATCGTCGTCATGGAACACACCTCCAAAAATGGCGATCCCAAGTTCATTCCGGCCTGCACCCTGCCGCTGACGGGCAGGAATGTGGTGGACATGATCGTCACCGACCTTTGCGTGTTCCAGCGGCCGGACCATGACAGCCCCTTCAAGCTCATCGAACTCGCGCCGGGCGTGACGGCGGAGGAAGTCGCCGCTAAGACTACGGCTCACATCAATTGGAATGGATAAGCACACTCCAACAGCTCAACGGTTGGTAGAGGTTGACGGGTTCCTCTCACAAGAGCCTCGGCGGCAATGCACGCCCTTGGCCAGAAACCGGCTGGAGTTACGGAGTACGAGACCATGCGTGTAGGGTGGCCTGAGAAGCGGCAGGCAAGAGCGGCGGCTCGCAAACAGCTTGCTTAGGAAAGTTTGATGAAGATCGTTCGCAAGCGAGGCCCAGGCGGGCTCGAAACACTGGAAGTTCACGAGGGACCAGAGCCCAGGTGTGCCCGCGCCGACGAGATCCTTGTGCGGATCCGGGCCAGTTCACTCAACTACCACGACTTTGCTGTCGCCAGCGGGCTGATACCAACCGCAGCTGGCCGAATTCCGATGTCAGACGGTGCAGGTGAGGTGATCGCGGTCGGCGACGGCGTCACTGAGCATAAAGTCGGCGACATGGTGATCTCCACATTCTTTCGGGACTGGCTAGATGGCAAGGTGATTAGCAACGGCATGGAGCAGGTGCCTGGTGACGGTATCGATGGCTTCGCGTGCGAGATGGTATGCGCACCAGCCGTCGCTTTCACGCGGAGTCCTGCAGGCTACACGCATGAACAGGCTGCTACGCTGCCCTGCGCTGCGCTCACTGCATGGCGTGCGATCGTCGTGGAGGGCCAAATCAAGCCGGGGGATTGGGTATTGGTGCAGGGCACAGGCGGTGTGTCAATATTTGCGCTGCAGTTCGCGAAGGCGATCGGCGCGCGGGTGGTCGCGACTTCCTCCTCGCCTCAGAAGCTGGAACGACTCAAAGCAATGGGCGCGGATCACGTCCTTAACTACCGGGAGGAAATCACATGGGGCGATAGCGTCCGACGACTGTCAGGCGGAGGAGTGGATCATGTCGTCGAGGTTGGCGGATCCGGCACGCTTCCTCAGTCAATTGCAGCCGCGCGCAGTGGCGCTCACATTGCGCAGATCGGTGTTCTGTCGGGAGGGAGAGGCCCTATGCCAACCGCCGTTTTCATGAGCAAGCAATTGCGAATGACCGGGATCACCGTAGGAACGCGGCGATCGCAGCTCGACATGATATCCGCGATCGAAACGTTGGGAATCAAGCCGGTAATCGATCGGCAGTTTCCGCTGGAAGCGCTTGCCGACGCGTTCCGCTACCAAGAATCTGGCCAACATTTTGGGAAGATCGTAGTGCAAATTTAAGTCCCCGGACGCTAGCCAGCGCTCGCTCCAACCGAATGACACACCCCATTTGCGTCTGAATCTGTACCGACACGTTAGAGACAGCTTCGCAGCAGTGGCTGTAGTGGGCCAACTGAGATCCTCAGTAATCCCAACCCCGCCCAGTTCCCGCAGGAGAAATGCCTCAGGCGCCGCAGCCCGCGCACATCGACCATGCTCCTCGAAAAATTGCGCAACGAACACCGCGCCGACTGTCCGCCGAAATATTATCCCGCAAATGCGAGCATTTTTAGGATTGATGAAGCGCATCGAAGAAGGATCGAGCTTACTGACCTACTCCACTTCACCAACTATATGAGCTGCTCAGAGGAGCCAAGAACGGCGGAAAGTGGAAGATTCGCCGATCGTCCATCCGCATCATTATCGGCGGCTGGACCAATATTCGCCGTGTAAATGATACCAAATCGGCGTTGCAGCTGCAGAGCGCAATGGTATGTGCACCTGCTAAAACAAACATCATTGAACGTGAGGATCAGGACATTGTCAGACATCGTCATCACCGCTGCCAAGCGCACCGCAGTCGGCAGCTTCATGGGCGCGTTCGGGTCCACACCCGCGCATGAACTCGGCCGTACCGCGATCGTGGCGGCGCTGGCGCAGGCCGGGGTCTCGCCTGACGAGGTCGATGAAGTCATATTGGGGCAGGTCCTGACGGCAGCCCAAGGACAAAATCCCGCGCGCCAGGCGGCGGTCAATGCGGGCATTCCGGTCGAGCGGACGGCGATCGGCCTCAATCAGCTGTGTGGGTCGGGACTACGCGCCGTCGCGCTGGCGGCTCAAGCGATCAAGGCCGGGGACGCACGCATCATGGTGGCAGGCGGGCAGGAAAGCATGTCGCTTGCGCCGCACGCCCAATATCTGCGTGGCGGCGCTAAGATGGGGCCGATCTCCCTGGTCGATACGATGACGCATGACGGCCTGACCGACGCGTTCAACAACTACCACATGGGGGTCACCGCCGAAAATCTGGCGGAGAAATATCAGATCAGCCGCGATGCGCAGGACCAGTTCGCCGTCGCCAGCCAAAACAAGGCGGAGGCTGCGCGTGCATCGGGCCGCTTCAAGGATGAGATCGTCCCCGTCACGATTAAGGGCCGCAAGGGCGACACGGTGGTCGATGCCGATGAATATATTCGGGCAGGCGCGACGCTGGAGGCGATGCAGGGCCTACGCCCGGCCTTCAAGAAGGATGGAACCGTGACAGCGGGGAACGCGAGCGGCATCAACGATGGTGCGGCCGCGCTGGTCCTCATGACGGCAGCAGATGCGGCTCAGCGTAACGCGCCGGTGCTTGGGCGCATCGCTGGCTTTGCGACCTGCGGCGTCGATCCTGCGATCATGGGTATCGGCCCCGCCCCCGCGTCGCGCAACGCCCTAGCGAAGGCAGGCTGGTCGCTCGCCGACCTCGACCTGATCGAAGCCAATGAAGCTTTCGCCGCTCAGGCGCTTGCTGTTGGGCAGGAACTTGGCTGGGACCCGGAGAAGGTGAATGTGAACGGCGGCGCGATCGCGATCGGGCATCCGATCGGCGCATCGGGTGCCCGCGTGTTGACGACCCTGCTCTATGAAATGCAGAAGCGAGACGCGAAGAAGGGCCTCGCCACCCTCTGTATCGGCGGCGGCATGGGTGTCGCCATGTGCATCGAACGCTGAGCTAAGCTTCCCTTCACAAACACGGCCGCCGCTCCCATGGATCGGCGGCTAGTATGATTTAGTGTTCCATCGAACAAATGATAGCTTCATTGATCTAGAGCGGAATCTGATCACTGTGGCTCATTTCCTGTAGCGGTGAAGTAGTTTGCGCATTCTTCGGGGGTGAAGAGTGCGCGCTATAATCTGCCCGCATCCTATCCGATGGTTGCGCCCAGCTATTCCGAAGCCCGACGCGCTGTGGCCCAAAAGCGTGGGCTGGGCCGAAAGTCGGCATTTGATGCAATGGCAAGCCTGTTGCGGTAACCGTCGCCCAGGCCGGAGGGCCAGCGCCGAGGAGCCAATTTACCAGGCTTCTGCAAAGAAAACAGCAGCCAAGGGCACGGCCAAGGCGAAGACAGTCGCACGCAAGCGCTTATCGCTTCGAGGGCCGAAGGATGATCAGTCAGCAAACACCATCGATGCCCCTTCCTCCGTAGCTAGGGCGAGAACGCCAGCTATGCCCAAGGATCCGACAACGGCAAAAACAAACTCCAAGCCAATGTCGTACGCATCCGATAGCGGCCGCCTGACCCAACCGTCCAGTCGCTAGCGGCAGTGCAAACTACGATGCTTGCCCTGCCGCTAACTCGCGCGACTGCTCCCCTATCGTAAGGCGGTCGCTATCGGATGCGTACGCCTTTTATGAAAGCAGCTTCGATTTTCTGCGCGGATGCGGAATTCCGACATTTGACATGAAGCAACCAGGTTTGCCCAAGCGAACAACTGCGGCAGGTTATTGAGGCTTTTCACCACCGCGGAGCTTCTCCGACCCTTGGTAGCCGTTCAGCCTACGGTTTCAAAACTCCGACACCGGACATTAATGGGCGCCCGACAAATGGCTGAAACGAGCCGCTAGCGGCCTTACTGCTTCTGGACAGTTAGGAGTCGAAAGTCTCCATCCGCTCATCGGGCGCGCAACTGTTAATCGAACAGCGGATCTGGGCCGTGAGCCGCCCGCTGAAGGCAATGGAGTGACGGAAAACAGACTTCGGCCCATCTCGCCTCTGACGCCGCTACAACGCAATAAATCGTTGCGCAGGCCACGCGAATCAAAAACTCACAAAGCCTCGCTTGAGCGAAGCGAGCCTGGAAGCGATCTCCTTTGCCCGCTTAGGATCCGGCATCCTGTGGCGGTCTGAGGGGTTAACCAACGAACCTTCTACAAGGTTTGATCGGCGAATGTACAGGCTCCGGTCATTCCTAATTTTGGCCATCACGTGTCACCCAAGAACGTACGAATATCACTGTCAGTCACGGTACGGCACATAGCCTTGACACGTCGCTCAGTGCCCGCAGCAGACTTCTTTGAACATGTAGCGTTACCCGTTGCATCAACCTCAAGCCTGATGTTTGTTCCTTTTTCGTTCTTTTCCCAAATGCGTACTCCGTTGTTCTCTGTCAACTGCCAATCCAGCTCAGGGCCATCAATCAGGGCCAGCGCGTTTGCCGCCTCAACGGCGCTCCGATATCGCTCTGTCGGGTTAACCTTGAGACACTTCTTAATCACTGAGCGCAGTCGCGACGGCACATGTGGGGGGAAAGCCTTCCGATCAGGAAACTTTCCGCCCATCACATCCGCAATAAATGCATCCTTATCGGTATAGCGTCGAAACTGCCGGTTGAACTCCTCATTGCCAACGCACATCCGATAGAGCGTTAGTCCCATCTGGTAGACGTCGTATGTCAAATCGAATGCGGAATGGCCGGCTAGCACCTCGGGCGGAACCATGGGAGTATAGAACTTGCCAGGATGCGCCACACCTCCCGTCATCTGCTTCGCCAAACCGAAGTCCGACAGCATCGCGTCGCCTCGGTCGGAAAGCAGGATATTGTCCGGCTTCACGTCGAAATGAATAAGTCCCTTTGAGTGAATGTTGTGCAGACCGCTAAGGGTTTGGCAGGCCAGCGTGACGATCCTGCGCACAGTCAGATGCGCTTTCTGTGAAATTAGAGGCTTAACTGAGCCCTTCGAGTAAAAGGGCATGGCGATGAAAACGTACGATGCGTCTTGGCACGCATAGTGGAGCTGGACCACATTCGGATGAGTGCTTGCATACAGCGCACGTGACTCGTTGAAAAAGTCGTGGGCAGAAGCGAGGCTCGCTTTTGCGATTTGCTTGATCACGATTTCGGCGTTCAACTGGAGGTCGTGGGCCGTGAACGTCTTGGAGTTTTTTCCATCTTGACCAATCTCGGTGATTTTCTTGAAGGAGACTTGACCAACGTCATACGGATTAAGCATGGACCGCCCCCATAGCACAAAGGATCGCTTCCCGCTCAATGCTAGAATGCTGCGACCAGTTCTCTATCCCGAGATCCTTTACCCCTGTCGTCAAGAGCTTAAACTCGGTCCGTTCCATGCCGAGCCGAGCGCTAATCGAGGAAATTTGCCCAACATAGTAGGCGTAGACCGTGCTGCTCGCGAAAGCCTCCTGCACGACGCCTTCGATCTGGATGCGCTCGACGCTCATGCCCTGCGCATTGGGCTCGGTCACCCGGACGCCGGCCTGCGCCACTGAATACTCGCGCAGCACGTCCAACAGATTGCTGCGGAGATATTTCAGTCCCTCCGGAACCGTGAAGGCACTTGGAATTTTGATATCCTCGACGTTGAGAACTTCCTGTGCATCGCTGTCGAATATTGCGAAGGTGAGTCCATTCGGCTGCGCGCGGATGCCGATCGTAATCATGCGCACTGTCTCCCAGAGCTCCTAGCCGATCTCGGCTGCACAGCTATTCGTCTACATACGACCTTATAATTTCGCTATTGAAATAACTTAACCGGCATCGGATATCTTGTAAGGCGATCGAGCGCACAAGCGTTGAACCGTTGCGGACTGGCCGATTTCCGGCGAGTGATGCGAAAGCCTGCCTCGCACACCGACAGATTGGAAATTGGAGCGATTGCGACTTTTGTCGGCCGCAACGGGTCGCACGCGACGCAGGCGGTTATCGTTCCCCAATAGTGAAAGTCTCGACGAAACCGCGACCCCTCACTTCGTCAAAGAGCTTCAGCGCCAGATCTGCCTTCGGCATCCATACCCGTCCGGTTTCGACTGCCAGCGAAACAGGAAGCACCGGAAATACATTGATCATCTTACCTTCGCCGTAACGAACCTTAATGTCTCGGTATACACCGCGCATGACCTTTCGAAATGCAGCCAGGTCTTCTGGTCGCCTTACAACATCATTTCCCGGTTCGGGAATCGAGAGCGACCAAATCTCCGCGTCCGCACCGAGAACATCACGGATGCGCGCCTCATTTACGGGCGCGCTAACCGCAAGCTTTAAGGCGATCTGACCATTCGTAGCGGCCTGCGGCTCATGCACGATGAATTCTAGAGGGGCCCCGTCCTCAGCCCATCGCCAACCTTTCGGCTCGCGGTGAAGCTGACGAACATCCGTCGCAACAATATCGCCGAGGAGCCGGCCTAGTTCAATCAATAGCGGCTGAGGTGCCAAGCCGAACACTGACAGGTGTCGGACTTCGCGCGACTCTATGCGGCCGCGGACCTTGGTTGCAAATTGGCGTCCGAGGTTCTCGCGGTGGAAAGCCCAATAGGCCAGCTCATGATCCTGGATGGCGCAGCCGAGCATTTCCAGGTCGAGCGTCTGTCGGCCAGTTGCGGGATAGCGATCCGGGAGCATCGCTATGCTCATTTGCTCATAAGCGACGGGCGATTCGTGCTGACCTATATTGGCGGCATATCGCAGTACATGAGATGCGCGATCACCATCGATGTCAGTAGCGATTGCATTTCGACGTTCGTGGTCAGCCTTGATGGCGAGGAGTCTAGATTCTGGGAAATCACCTACTTGATCTACGTCGATCACCTTGTGATGAACGCCGCACAGAAGCATTAGATTGCTTGGGTCATTGCATAACGCCGGAGACCGGACAGGATCGCCACGGGGGCCGCCCGGAATATCTGCCACGATGTGCGCGATGAATCCAAAATTGCGATCCTCCAGGCCCGTGATCAGATCGCCGGTCAGGTCCTGATTGCAGCCTGGAAACATGCAGCGCCCTGCTGCACGCGCCCAAATCGCGTTGCGAACCCGAGGAGAAACGCCCTTTGTACGAGCCATCATTCGCGCCTTCCAAAAGACCGGCGACGCCGGCGGGCTCCAACCTCGGGATGCTCACCTCCACCTTTCCAGTCGTCGGAGATTAGCCACTCCTCAAAATAGAAGAGCCACAACGCGATCCAAGGTACGACCGTCTCATCGAGCCGCATCCAGTCTTGCCATTCGAACGTCCGGGGTAAGTAGAGACAAAGGCGGGTCGGCTTTTGTGAATAGACATGCGGAATCGAGCGCCCGTCAGCCAGGAGGACTAGGTCCGGGTCTTCGACAAAGACGCGAGGCACCAATCCTTGGCGATATTCAAGCCTCACCCGGTAGTTTCGGCTGAGCGGTGTCGGCCGCATCGAGAAATGCCAGATCAGGCCGCCGGCATGCAGCGAGCCCTCGCCTGCACACGTGGGATTACGGCGCAGATGCGCGAACTGCTGGGCAGCTGTGAGCAGACGAGGGGCGTTCGGGATCACCGCAGTGGCGCGCCAAAGAAGGTATTGGCGCGAACCGGCACGGACGTGGCCGCGACGCTGAGGCCGGCGGTGGGTGCGAGGCCGAGCAAGCCAGTTCGCCGGGCCGTCGCCACCTCTTCGTTGATGCGCCCAAATACATTATCGACCGGGGCGGCACCAAACGCGTCGCGAAGCCCCTTGTTGAGCCTGTCCATCCCCTCGATTTCGTTCAGGGCATCAAGATCGGCCGACAGTCGTCGATGCCAGGAGAAAAACGCTTCCGCTCGTTCGGGGTGCTTATTCCATTTCTCTGCGAAGTTCTCTCCGGCCGTCGTGTCGTTCCAGATGAACCACTGGGGCTGGCCGTCAACTCGGCGCTCTTCGATGAAGGCCGGCATGTGGCGAACGACTTCACAGGCGAGATCAAGTTCCAACTCATACACCTTCGCGGCAACGCAATACTCATAGGACCAAGCCGCCAGAGTAGTGATGATGACCGAGATCGGTGCCAAGCACGGATCCAAATCGACGAAGTGGATGTCCCGGTGCCGCTTGCCGATCTGCACCATTCGGCGAAGCACACCCTTGAAGCCTGTAGCGACCGGATAGGGTTCGACATTCGCGTCGGCCCGCTTGGCGTCGAACTGGAGGGACTTGTTCAACCGGAACTGAGGCTTGAGCGCGGCACGGCGCTCAAACTCACGCTTGTAGCCTTTGGGGTTAGAAGCTTTCCAGCAGCGAAGCGCCTTGTCCGGCACCAACTCGCCGCCGTTTGAACACTGCGCATTGGGTATCGCGGGCGTGATATCCATGTGAAATTCATTGGCATAGACCAGGCGCCAGCAGCGCGGCATCTCCTCGAGCAGTGGAGCGTAATGGCCATTCTCACGCAGACGGTCGCCAATCGCCTTTTTGAGAACAGCTGGTTCGACTGCCTCACAGGATGGACGATGGGCGACAAGATCGACGTCGTGCTCGTTGTGCCCGATCGGCTTGACGGTTGTCCCGAGCGCGGTCGAGCCCTGGAGATAGATGTAGAGATCCCGCAGCATCGACACGCCGCTGGAGGCAAGCCATCGACCAGCAGCCTCATAGCGCTGCTGTGCAAGTTCGCGCTGGTAAGGACTGATTTCCAAGCCTCCCATCATTTCGTCAAGGATGGTTACAATCCGCGCTTTGCGGTCGAACCCTGCATGATCAAGCAACATTGATAATCTCCAAGGGCCGAGTCTGCTTGGGAAACGGCCCCGCGCAGCCGGATCCGATTTTATGGTTCAGCCGCGCGGCGGATTCGGGTCGTTACCGTGGCTATCGCTGCTAGCGATGCGACCATCCCGATTGTGGATGCGCAGTTCAGTGCCTTGGTTGCGGCTTATTTCGCGCCCGCGGTCGACTGCCTGTGCCTTCGTGTCGAAGTGGCCGCTCGCGCGCTCCCCTCCGCCGCGCTTCACATCCCAGCCCCCAGCTGGGTTCGGTACCACATGATGAGACTTCGGTCCTTTGGCCATTACGACTTCCTGAAAAAAGGCGATACAACTTATATCGCTACTCCGAACAAACTGGATATTTGCTGTTTGCTTGTCAAGGTGCTAAAGTACGCCTAGTCCGAACATAACCTGACCCGGAGAAAAATGACATCCGCGAACCCCCTCGGCGACCGCATTCGCAATCTGCGCAAGGAGAAGGGTCTGACGCTTGATCGGCTCGCTGAGCAAAGCGGGTCGAGCAAAAGCTACATTTGGGAGCTGGAGAACAAAAGCCCACCTCGACCTTCCGCCGAGAAGCTAGCGAAGATCGCTGACAAGCTCGGGACCACCATAGAATTCCTGCTTCAGGGAGAAACTTCCCAGGAAAAGGCTGCCGACGCCCATTTCTACCGCAGCTATCAAAAGATGGATGAGCCGACCAAAGCTAAGATCCGACAGATGGTCCAGTTGTGGGGTGATGACGAGTGACCCCTCCGTCGTCCGCTAATCGTTGGGCGGCGGACCTAACGCGGATGCTGGATCAGGTCTATGCGGATGGCTTAGGGCGGTTTCCAGTCGATGTGCCGGTAATCGCTCGCGACTTCAGCGCGCACCGGTTCTCCAAAGATGCGATTACCCTGGTGAAAGGCGCAAGCCTCGGAGAATTTGACGGCGCTCTTTATCGGGCTCCTACCGGCAAATCAGGTTGGGGAATCATTTACAACGACGCGATTGCTTCCAAAGGCCGGATCAATTTTACTCTCGCCCATGAATTCGGTCACTATCTGTTGCACCGCTTAGAACATCCTGATGGTATAGAGTGCGGCCAGCAGGACATTGTGCGATGGGACGCCGCATATCGCGAGATCGAGCAGCAAGCGAATTGCTTCGCTGCGGGGCTGCTAATGCCATTGAACGATTTCCGAACCCAAATTCCAGCAAAGGCGCGGCCTACACTCGATGATCTCGCTGCCTGTGGCGAACGCTACGGGGTATCGCTGATTGCGGCAACGTTGCGCTGGGTCGAATATGCCGAACGCCGGTCGGTACTCGTTGTTTCGCGTGACGGGTTCATCCTCTGGGCACGCTCCAGTAAAAGCGCGCTCAAGACGGGTGCCTTTTATCGAACGGTGAATCGGGCACCTATCGAGGTGCCGACGGCCTCGCTCGCGGCAACCGCAGGCTTTGGCGGAGGGAAACTGGTCGCCGAACATGACAGGGCCTGGTTCGGCGAACCCTCAACCGAAGTCGCGCTTGTATCCGACCACTATGATTTCACGATATCGCTCGTCCATCTCGGCGACGCCGTCTGGCGTCCTTGGGACGATTCAGAAGAAGAGCCCGATACTTTTGATTTGATGCAGCGTGGCTAGAGTATGGCTCGCGCACCGAGAATTCAGGAAGGCGCGACCCGCCGAATTGGTGAAATCTGGGGCCAGCAACGCATCCCCGTTCTCCTTCGACCGCACAAGGAGCCGCCCCTATTTGTGCGTCTCCCATATGCGGTCGACAATCGCGCCTGGCTTCAGGCGTGCGGCAGGATCAATCCCAAAAGCGTCCGCAGCCCTAAAACCGGCAAGACCCATTGGGAAGTTCCTATGGCCTGGTTCGGACCGCTCATTCGCCGCTGCGTTACGCGATATGGTCGAGTGTATGTCGTTCAGCCGCTTAATCGGGCGGAGATTTGCGCGGAATCCTGTTGGAACGCCAAACGCGATCTCTGTGAATGCTCTTGCCTCGGCACCAATCACGGCGGCGGCAAGCCTGAGGGAAATTGGAAAGAAATCAGCGAAGCCTTCGCCATTCAGTGGTCTGGCGGCGAACTCGCCTGTCGCTTGATCGTTCGCTTATCAATGTAGCCAACGGTTGTCAGCGCTCGATGCTTCGCCGGACCTTTGAAAGGCGATTTTTGAGGCGGGCAAGAGCGGGGTCGAAGGGAAAGAAGGGCGCAAAGCGGACATTACCCTATCGGCGGGATTTGTCCGTTATCTGGTTGGCGCTGCTCCGGAGCCGACCGAGCAGAAAGTCGAAGAGTTTCGGGCGCCGTCAGGCGTACGAAAGCCTGACATGTACGACCCGCGGTGCCGCCAGCGATGAGTTATGGGGATTTCGGTTTTCGGTGCAGCCTGTATGCCGCTGAGGCGATCACGGGGCATAGGGATCTGTCCATTGTCAGGTCATTCCGATGGTGATCCGGAACAGCCAGACGCCGCGTTTCGCCTGGTTTTAATCGTCCTTTCCCGTCGGAGATGCCGACACGCACAAGGATGATCGTGTCCCGCGAGGGCGGTCTCGCGGGGGAGATTACGGATGAGTCATGCCGGGTCATGACACAAGCTCCCGGGCAGGTAGAGTCGCCATCGGTGGAGCGCGAGGCTGCCGCCACCGCTCGAAGGTCTCGATGATGACCATGTGACCGCCGCAGCATGGGCATGGCGGGCGCGGATCGGCCGGATCTTCGGCACTGTGCTCCTCGGGTTCGGTCGCGACATCGAGCAGTTGGCGGGCGAGGGCGAGGTTGTTCTTGCGGGCAGAGCTGGCGAGCAGGCCATAATGCCGGATGCGGTGGAAGCCACGCGGCAGGACGTGGAGCAGGAATCGGCGGATAAACTCATCGGCTGCAAGCGTCATGACGCGCTGGCGATTGGCGCCGTCCTTGCGATAGTCCTTATAGCCAAGGGTAACGCTGGCGCCGTCAAAGGCCAGGAGGCGCCGGTTCGATATGGCAACGCGGTGAGTGTAACGCGACAGATAGGCGAGCACCGCCTCCGGTCCGGCGAAGGGTGGTTTGGCATAGACCACCCAGCGCTTCTTTCGGACGGGAGCGATATGACGTAGGAAGGCCCGTCGTTCAGCGAGCGGAGCAAGTGATCCGAAGAAGGCGAGCTTGCCGGCATGGTGCAACTGGATCAGCCGGGTGAGGTACAGCCGACGGAACAGCGCGCCCAGAACCCGCACGGGCAGTAGGAACGCGAGGCGCGACGATATCCACCGTGTCCCGCCTGGCGCGATGCCACCGCCCGGCACGATCATATGCACATGTGGATGGTGGGTCATCGCCGAACCCCACGTGTGGAGCACCGCAGTGATGCCGATGCGGGCGCCAAGATGCCTGGTGTCGGCTGCGATCGTCAGCATCGTCTCCGAGGCAGTTCGGAACAGCAGGTCGTAGAGCAGCGCTTTGTTGTGGAAGGCGATGTCGGCGATCTCCGCGGGTAGCGTGAAGACGACATGGAAGTAGCCGACGGGCAGCAGATCGGCCTCGCGCTCCGCCAGCCAGGTGCGCGCGGCTGCACCCTGGCACTTGGGGCAGTGCCGGTTCCGACAGCTGGTATATGCGATCCGCCAATGCCCGCAGTCCTCGCAGGCTTCGACATGACCGCCCAGGGCAGCGGTGCGACAGTTCTCGATCGCCGTCATCACCTTGAGCTGTGTGAGGCTCAGATGCCCGGCATGGGCGGCACGATAGGCCGGTCCAACCGCACGGAAGATGTCGGCGACCTCATGGCCGGCGCGCAACGGCTCAACCGTCCGGCGAGACCTGTGCCTGTGGCGCCGGGAGCAAAGCCAGCTTGTCGAGCGGACTGATGACGGCGCGCGCAGTCCGGGTCGCAACCTTGGTATAAAATGCCGTGGTCTCCAGCTTTGCGTGTCCCAGCAATGCCTGGATGACGCGGATGTTGACGCCGTCCTCCAGCAAATGCGTGGCAAAGCTATGCCGCAAAGTGTGGGGCCCGACCTTCTTGGTGATGCCGGCCGCATGCGCGGCTTCAACGACGATCCGATGGAGATGGCGCGTGCTGATCGGCTTCATCTCATGCTGTCCGGGAAACAGCCAGCCATCGGCGTGCATCACACCCTGCTGTCGTCCGACCTTCCACCACTCGCGTAACAGGATGAGCAGATCGGCCGGGAGGATCGCATTGCGATATTGCCCGCCTTTGCCGCGCTCTACCCGGAGCAACATCCGCTCGCTGTCGATGTCACGAACCTTGAGCATCGCCACCTCGGCGACGCGCAGGCCTGCGCCGTAAGCAACGGATAGCGCGGCCTGATGCTTGAGGCAGGTGGTTGCGTCGAGCAGACGTGCAACCTCATCGGGGCTGAGGACGACGGGCAAGGCCCGTGGATGCTTGACCGTAAATAGCTTGCGGGAAAGGTCAGGTCGATCGAGCGTGTGCGTGAAGAAGAAGCGCAACGCCGCGACGATGCTGTTCATGGTCGGAACGCCAATGCCCGAAGCCCGCTGATCGATCTGGAACTGCCGCAGATCTTCAGCTGTCGCGGTATCTGGCGGCCGCCCCAGGTAGGTTGCAAACCGCGCAACATCGCGAGCATAGTTGCGCTGCGTCTCCCTCGCGTACCGACGCATGTTCATGTCGTCGATCATACGCTGGCGCAGTGAGGTGGCGGGAACTTGGGAAAGATAGCTGCTCATCGTTCGGCTCCTTGGTTGAAAGGAGTCGTGATGCTCTGCCTACCCCGAGCAGCGCTCAACTGTAGCGCCATTCTCAGATCATCAATGGGACTTTCAATCCAGGTGCCCATCCCGCGTCAGCGGGTTCGTACAAGTCCCATTAGCCGACGGCCGTCCTGGTACCGGATTTGGAGCAAAACCGACCCGGGAGCACCAAGGGCAACTCATCGCTTCGTTCACTCTCACGAAATCGCGGAGATGAGTGAACGGGAGGCTGTCGGCTTTTCGGTTATGGCTTAGAAAGCCAAATATTCTGATCTCAGGAAGGCAAATCTGCCTCTCTTACTTTTGGTCGGCTTTCCCGGGTTGCACGTAGCCAAGTGCTCTTATCTTCGGGATCACTGGCGACAATCACATAGTCGTCATAAACTTCCATCAGCGTACCTGCGAACGGAAAGCCTTCAAGGCTACCATCGACTCGATAGCTGACCATATCGCCAACAGCAAAGCTTGCAGGCTCTGTGTTGAACGTGAACGGACAACTGCCTTCACCCATACCTTGCATTCGCACGTACTCGCAATCGTTGCGGAATACATAGCATAGTCTTGTCATGTTTCCTCGGCAAGCCTGAGCCCCGAGAACGGCTGCCTACCGTCTGGCAATGGCGCGTATGAGAAGCTCGAAGTTGCCTTTTAATGGCAGCTATAGCCAGTTGCCTTCTCCGAAGCAGACCGATCAGAAAGCCCCATTTTTAGTCGATGCCCACGCTGTTCGGCGGAATGCAAATACCCTCAGATTCAATGGGCAAGCTTCAGGGTGCCAGCCGCCTTACGAATTATGGGGTGCAAGCAAGCACCTGCAATGGTACGATTCTTTGATGCGGACCGATCTGGACCATTTACCCTCCCATAAGCAGCGGGAGCTCGAAAGGATAAGGCAGATCATCTTCGAGGAATTCGAAGATGCCCTTTCGCTCGCCCGGCATGATTGGAAAAAGAAGGGCCGCATCCTCAAGGTAATACTGTACGGGAGCTATGCGCGCGGTGGCTGGGTGGATGAACCACATACCGCCAAGGGCTACCAATCGGACTATGATCTCCTGATCATCGTGAACGATCAGCGCCTGACTGACCGGGTTACTTACTGGTCCAAGCTCGATCAGCGCCTCAACCTGGAAATCATGGTTACAAGGGCGCTGAGGACACCCGTCAACTTCATCGTTCATACCCTCCAGGAAGTGAACGACGGCCTCGCCCACGGACGCTACTTCTTCATGGACGTGGCGCGCGACGGTATCGCTTTGTATGACGCTGACGGGACCGACCTCCACAAGCCACAGCCGAAGACGCCGCAGCAGGCGCTCGCGATGGCGCAGGAATATTATGACGAATGGTTTCCTACCGCCATGCAACGTTACGAGGTTGCGAAGTTCTCGATTAAGCAAGGCTATCTCAAACCGGCCGCCTTCGACCTCCATCAAGCGACCGAATTTTTGTATCACTGCGTTCTTCTAGTCTGCACATTTTACACGCCCCATGTGCACAATCTTGGCTTCCTGCGTACGCAGGCTGAGCGTGTTGATCGACGCCTCGCTTATGTCTGGCCATCAGACACGCGGCGTGACCGGGCAATGTTCGAAAAGCTCAAGGAAGCCTATGTGAAGGCCCGCTATTCCAAGCATTATCGTGTCACAGAGGAACAGCTCGAGTGGCTGGCTTCGCAGATCGAGGAGCTCGGCCGGGTAGTGCATAGCGTCTGTACCGAGCGTCTGGCCGCCCTGGAGGCTGACGTACGTCTGGCAGGCTAGTTTTTTCTGCTCTTGCCTTCCTTCTCCTAAATTGGCAGCCTTGACGGCGCATTCGTACTTACTGGCAAGCGAATGCGGGTTCATCCCTGCCAGCCATCATTCGCACCTGTCCTGGTCGGACGGGTGGCCGTATCGGGATAAGGCGCAGACCGCGCTGGACGGCGGCGACCATCGCTGAACTGAGGGTCCGGCTTTGCTGGGCATTCGGTGTGCCGCGTGGACGCCTCCCATGCCAAGTTGTTTCACCGCTGATCCCTCGAGGCTGCCATGAGCAGCCGCCGCGACAACGCCCCTGCCTCGCAGCGGCCGGTCCGGTCCCAACTGGACGCACTATTCCGCGAGGAAGCCCCTCGCCTGCTCTCCTTTTTTCGGCGGACAACCGGTGATGCCGATGCTGCCTCCGATCTGCTGCAGGAAAGCTTCGCCCGCATTGCGCGCCTTCCCAGCCTTGCCCAGATCCGTCGTCCGGCAGCCTATCTGCAGCGGGTGGCGCGGAACCTCCTCCTCGATCGTCATCAGGAGAAAGCATCTCGGGGTTGGAGTCACGAGCCGCTGCACGAAGACGTCGGCCTCGCCGTCGCCCCATCGCAGGAAGCCGAAATGGAGGCCCGGCAATTGCTGGAGCTCTACGAAGCGGCTCTGTCAACGCTTTCGCCGCGCAGCCGGGAGATCTTCCTGTTGAGCCGCAGGGATGGCCTCACGTACAAGCAAATCCAGGCATCCACAGGGCTCAGCATGGGGACGGTTGAATATCACATGATGCGCGCAATCGCGCATATCAATCGGCGCTTCGACGCGCATGGCTGAGCCTATATCGCCAGAAGATGAGGTCGTGCACGACGCGGCAGCGATCTGGGTCGCGCGCATGCAGCGGCCGGACGCTGATCGGTTCAGACGCGAATTCGAGGCCTGGCTGGCTGCCGACCCACGCCATCGCGGGGCCTACAACAAGGCCGCCGCTCGCTTTCACGACGCCCGCCTGCTGGTGCACTCCTCCCGCTGGGGTTCAAGGCGAAGCGCTCAGCCTCGACATGGCGTGGCCGTTCTCGCCCTTACCGGTCTGCTGCTCGCCGCGGCCCTCCTCCTGATCTGGCGCCTGTGGTCGCCGGCTGGCGGCAGTCTCGATGCGAGCAAATCAGCCTCGACGCAAGCCATACGGCTCACCCTGAACAATCCGCGGGGTGCCGTCGCGCGACGTCCCCTGCCGGATGGTTCAGTGGTCACGCTTGATACGGCAACCGGTCTCCAGGTCGCATTCACTGCCAAGAGGAGGGAGTTCTGGCTTCAGAGCGGCCGCGTCCGCTTCACGGTCGCCCATGATCGGCGTCCGTTCGTCGTACATGCCGCCGGCAGCAGCGTGACGGCTACAGGAACCATGTTCGATGTCACGGTGGCGCAAGGTGGACAGGTCATGGTCACCTTGCTGGAGGGCAAAGTTCTCGTTCGAACCTCTGCCGGACCTGAAAGGCCGGGTCTGCTGAAGGCGGGCTACAGCCTCACTCTCGATCCGAACGTCCCTCTCCCCTCGCCAGCCCTGGCGGACAGGCAGGCCGCCCAATGGCCGACCGGGATGATGTCCTTCGAGGCCGCCCGGTTGTACGATGTCGTCGCCATGGCGAACCGCTACGCGCCACATCCAATTCGTCTCGCCGAGCCTTCGCTCGGTGAAGCTCAGGTGTCCGGGCGGTTCCGTATCGATAATGCCAGCCGGCTTGCCACCAATCTCGCCCGTTATCTCGATCTCGACGTCCAGCGGCAATCCGACGGCGGGATCCTTCTCGCGCCGTAAAAAAATTTTCACTGCCCCCTAAGGTACACGACACTTTTCCTGTCGATGTCCCCGGAGCGAGCTTCAAACGAAGCCGCCGACATCAAGGGGGCAGACTATGCGCATAGTGAGAATAGTTCGTTCGGTGCTTCTGACAGGCAGTGCCGTGGCAATCCTGGCGGGGCTGCAGATGGCGCAGGCGCAGAGCGAGCTGCCGGTAGACTATAGTCAACCGAGGCAGCCCCTGGCCGACGCATTACGGCAAGTCGGCGCGACGTCCGGATGGGAAATATTCTTCGCGCCGGCAGACGTCCGTGGCCGCACCGCACCCGCCCTCGTCGGCCGTTTCGAGGTGCGCGAAGCTGTAGACCTGCTGCTGCGCGGGACAGGGCTGAGCGCCACTTACACAGAAGGAGCCATTCAGGTTCGGGGGCGAGGGACGGCGGCGGAAGGGCCTGGTGAAAGCCCTTCCGCCGAGAACATCGTGGTGACCGGATCGCGTCTACGCGGGGCCATCTCGGCTTCAAAGCAGGTTACGCTCAGCCAGCAGGAGATCAGGGACGCGGGCCAGGCCGATCTTGGCGAAGCGATCCGGTCGATCCCGCAGAATTTCAACGGCGGTACAAATCCAGGCATCGCGCTCGGCACCGTGGGTGAGCAGAATTCCAACCTGGGTGGGGGATCATCGCTCAATTTGCGCGGGCTCGGCCAGGACGCCACCCTGACGCTGCTCAATGGCAAGCGGCTCTCCTATGGAGCAGCCTATCAGGCGGTCGATGTGTCCAGCATCCCGCTCGACGCTGTCGACCGCATCGAAGTCGTCGTGGACGGGACATCCGCCATCTATGGCTCGGATGCGGTAGGCGGGGTCGCCAACATCATTTTGAAGCGCGACTATGAGGGGGTGACAACATCGGCGCGGCTGGCGGCGGCGAGCGACGGCGGCTATGTGCGGCAGCAATATGCGGCGGTAGCGGGAACGCGATGGTCGGGCGGTGGCCTGATCGTCGGCTATGATTTCTCCCGCAATACGCCGGTGACCGCTCGCCAGCGTTCCTACACGTCCCGCCTGGACGATAGCACGACCCTTTGGCCGTATCAGCGGCAACATGCCGTTATCGGCAGCCTCCACCAGGATATCCTCCCCGGCGTGGAGCTGCAGTTCGACGGTCTCTACAGTAGGCGTTCGACCGAGAGCTTCTATGCCTTCTCGACCACTGGCAATTACAAGGCCCTAGGATCTTCCACCCGGTCCGAAGTCGAAGCATTTACCCTCTCGCCTGAACTCCTGATCCGCCTTGGAGACAATTGGTCCTCATCGCTCCAGATGGTCTATGGGCGCGATCGTACCAAGTGGAACAGTCCCCAATATTCGGGCGGCAAGGCTTTGGCCACGATCGAGGGATGCTATTGCAACAGCAGCTTCGGCATCGAGGCCAATGTCGAAGGGCGGCTTGCAACCTTGCCTGGGGGCGATCTCCGGCTGGCGCTTGGGGGCGGCTATCGGTCGAACAAGATGGATTACGCGCGCACCACGTCCTTTGCCGCCGGCGCACCGACCGCGCAAAGCTTCGAGGTCTCGCGCGACAGCTATTATGCCTTTGCCGAGGCGCAGCTGCCGCTGGTTTCTCCGGCCCAGGACATGCCTCTGGTCCACCGACTTGTTCTCACGGGTGCTCTACGCTATGAAGATTATCCGGGCATGGCGCAGGTCGCCACGCCAAAATTGGGTATCGTCTTTGCGCCCCTTCCCGACCTTGATCTCAAGGGCAGCTGGGGCCGGTCCTTCAAGGCGCCTACGCTCTACCAGCAATATCTGACCGGATTTACATGGCTGTACAATGCAGCGCCCTATGGAGCCGGCCTGCCTGCCGGATCAACCGTGCTGTTCCTGCGCGGCGGCGATCCGGGTCTGCGCCCGGAAAAGGCGCAAACATGGTCCATCTCAGCCGCCTTGCATCCTCGCTCCCTCCCTGGATTTGAGTTCGACATCGGATATTTTAGCGTCCGCTACAGCGATCGCGTGGTTCAGCCGATCGCCTCGGGCAGCGGCGTGCTCGACAATCCGGTCTATGCCGACCTTATCACCCGCAATCCCAGCCTCGCTGCGCAGAACGCCGCGATCGCCTATTCCTCCGTCGGGCTGCAGAATCTCTCCGGCGGGCCCTATGTGCCAGGCAACGTCGTCGCCATCATCGATAACCGTTATGCGAATGTTTCGCTGCAGAAGGCGAGCGGCGTGGACATTGCAGCGCGCTATGCGAGTCAGCTGACGAACGGCGGGCGGCTGAGCGTTCAGGCCGACGCCACCTTCCTCTCGAGCACGCGCGAAGTGGTCTCCGGCCAGGGCGAGGTACAACTGGCCGGCACGGTCTTCAATCCACCCAAGTTCCGCGGACGCGGCGGCATCACCTACGCACAGGAGGGCCTCATGCTGTCGGTCTGGCTCAGCCATGTGGGCAGTCTGCTCGACACGCGCCGCACGCCGCGCCGCAGGATAGAAGGACAGACAAGCCTCGATCTCAACTGGCGCTACGCGGTTCCACAGAACCGGTCGTTACTGGGAGGCGTGGAATTCAGCGTTGGCGTTGCCAATCTGCTCAACGACAAACCCACCATCATCCGGACGACGGCGGCCTATGATGTGCCCTTCGACTCCACCAACTATTCGGTTCTCGGCCGCACCTTCAGCGTCGGACTACGCAAGACATGGTGAGCGTCACCCTCGCGCTTCTGGCATCGGTCACAGCTGCCCCTTCCCCGGCGCTAGGCGTCGCCTCCCATTGCCAACAGCTGGAACCAGCCCGAACCGCAACTGCCGCGTCAAAGCGGCGGTTCGTAGAAACAGCCGACCTCCTCCGCCTGCGCGATGTGGGCCGCGGCGAGGACGGGCTGTGGGACGACAGCCCGATCGCCGTGTCGCCCGACGGAAAATCTATTGCCTTCCAGGTGCGCCAGGCTGATCCGCAAAGCAACAGCTACTGCCTGGCCATGTATCTTCTCCCCATCGGGTCGCAGGCTGCTCTGGGGAGAGTCGATGCCGGCGGGCAATTGCTCACCGGCACGATGAGCATCCGGGGACTCGCGGCAGTCCCTTTGGGCACGGCCAAAACGGTCGTGCCCCGCTGGTCCCCGGATGGGACCGCCATCGCCTATCTCAGGGGCGATGGCGGTCCCGCACAGCTCTGGCTTGCCAAGCGCGACGGCAGCGACGCTCGCGCGCTAACGACGAGCGCGATCGACATAGAGGACTTCCGATGGGCACCCGATGGCAGGAGCTTCTATGTCGCGACACGACCAGCGCTCGAAGCAGGTGATCGCGCGATCCGTGAAGAAGGACTGAGCGGCTTTCATTTCGACAACCGTTTCTCACCCGCCATGCGATCACGCCCCTTCGTCCGCGAGCCGGCGCCGCTGGAGTGGGCCTTATTCGATCCCCAGACGGGCACAAGGACGCCCGTCACCCCAAAGATGGCTGACGGGCTCAATGGTCTGACAACAGATCCCCGCCTTCCTGCTGGGCCCAAGCAATATCATGGCGGGCGGGTGGCCTGGGCGTCGCAGCGCGCCGCCCGATTCAATGCGCCGCGCGTACTGCATATCTCCTCGCCGGACGGGCCGGCCAGTGTGTGCGACATGCCGCAGTGCGAGGGCGTGGTCACCTTTGGCTGGACCCGCCAGGGCGATGCGCTCTGGTATGTTCGACGGCAAGGCTTCGCCCTTGAAGAGATGGCGATCTACCTCTGGCGTCCAGGACAACCACCCAGACTGGTTCATGCCGTGACCGGCATTCTGTCAGGTTGCGTCGGGGCGCCTGACGCTGTTTTGTGCATCGAAGAAACCGCCGCGCAACCGCAGCGCATCATGCGCTATGAGTTGGCCAGCGGAGCCCAGTCCCTCCTTCTCGACCTCAATCCCGAATTTCGATCCATCGCCCTTGGTCCTGTGCGCCGCCTGCATGTGAAGACCGATTATGGCGTGGGGGCCTTCGCCGACCTTGTCCTGCCGCCCGATCACCGCGCAGGCCAGCGTCACCCTCTGATCGTCGTGCAATATCAATCCCGCGGCTTCCTTCGCGGCGGGACCGGCGATGAAGCACCGATCTTCGCTTTGGCGCGCCAGGGCATGGCAGTGCTCAGCTTCAACCGGCCCAAGGATTATTATACCGATCCCGCGCCCGCCTGGAGCGACTTCCTTCGCGCAGTGCAGCATGACAGGATCGACCGGCGCAACATCCTCAGCGCGCTGGATCGTCTGATCGACGCAGCCGTGGCGACAGGTACGGCAGATCCGGAGCGCCTCGGTATCTGGGGGCTGAGCGATGGCGCATCCACCGCCCAATATGCCCTCCTCAACAGCCGCCACAGCTTCAAAGCGGTTTCGCTGGCGACATGTTGCGAGGATCCCAACACTTACGCCCTTCTCGGCGGTCCCGTGCTCCAGGACTTTCTACGTCAGCTCGGCTATCCCTCCTGGGGTGGCGAAGGCGATCCCTGGGCGGCCTATTCGCTCGCGCAAAATGCGCGCCGCGTCACAGTTCCCTTTCTCCTCCAGCTTGCGGACAGCGAATATATGAAGAGCCTGGAGATGGCGTCGGCCTTTCGCGACCTGGCACGTCCAGTGGAGATGTATGTGTTTCCTGACGAGCGGCATATCAAATGGCAACCGGCGCACCGCGCGGCGATCTATGAGCGCAACATCGATTGGTTTCGTTTCTGGCTCTTGGGCGACATGGACGATAGTCCCGCCAAGCAAGAACAATATCATCGCTGGAAGGAGATGAAAGACGAGCGCAACGTCCGCTGAAAGTCATGCCGACCATTTGCGCGCCCAGGCTTCGGCATTTCCCAGTTCAAGAACACGCAACTGGTGCCGATGGTTAGGATTAGCCGACATGAGGACAGTGTCGATGGGCTCGATATCGATGATCCCCTGCCGATGGAGCAAGCCGTTGTGCAGCATCTCGCGCAACAGCGCGCGATGTCGTTCGAATATCTCGAGGATGAAGCTGTCCGGCCGCCCCTTGGACGTACGCCGAATGAGCGCCTCGGGCAGTCGATCCGCAAAGGCTTGACGCGCAACGGATCGGTTTACCCCGCCCTCGTACCAGCGCCAGCTTGGGATGGAGAGGCAGAGCTCGACGATGGGTTGCGACAGCAGCGGCATGATCGTCGGAGGGAAGTCCGGACGGCGATGCCGCTCTAGGTGGTTGTGGAAGCGCAGAAGCAGAGCGATATGAAGCGCCTTGCCGGGAAGCGCATCGTCTGGCGCATCGAGCCAGGGATGGTTGAACGATAGTGGCTCTGCCTCAACCGCCGTTGCAATGAACAAATCATCGCCTTTCCAGCGATAGCCCTTGTGCCTCCCCCATCGCTTGCCCAGCGCCTTTGTCACTATGGCGGGCAGGCTAGCGCCCGTAACTCGATGGATGTCCCGTGCCGTGGCGAAAACGCCTGCCCCGAAGCCTTCCTGAAGCCAGCGGTCGACGACAGGGGAGGCAGAGTGCGCGTAGCAGAAGACATTATCTCCGCCGCCGCCGCTGAAGATCGCCCCCCGTCCGTCGCCGTCCACCCGCGCGAATGTTCCTTTTACAGCCGCTTCGATCGCCTGGACGAAGTAATTTCCCGTCGGCCGGGGCAGATGGGCGGCGTGGCTGCGCCGGGGATCAACTGCACTGATGGCGAAAAATTGTTCCTCGACATCATAGCTGCAATGCTCGGCGGCAAGTCGCGCATAGCCACGTTCGTCCCCGCCGGGACCTGCTGTTGCAAGAGTGTAGAGGCTTGGTTTCACATGCGCCGATTTGAGCGCCGCAAGAACGATCGAGGAATCCAGTCCGCCAGAAATGCCCATCAGGATCTGGTCATAGCTGCGCGCCCATGCCGTGACGCAATTGCCAACGGTCCGGGAGAGAAGCGCGGCAGCGCTTTCCCGCTGCAGGCGTTGATCGGGCCCGACATGCGCCCAGGGCGACCAGACAGGCTCCATCTCTCGATGTGCACCTAAGGTCAGCCGGCATCCCGGCAGGAGTTCGTGCAGCCCTTCAAGACAGGTATGGGTCCCACGAAAATCGCCGGAGCGCAAATGACGCGCGAGGGCAGCCCAATCCACCCGGCAGGAGACAAGCCCAGCGTCACTCAGTAATTCCGGCTCGTTGGTGACAGCGACGCCACCATCTCCGATCGCACAATGGTAGCAGGCGAGCATGCCCGAGGGATCGCGGATGATCGAAACTGCGCGGCCGCCGCTTTCGGCAATGACGGCGACGTAGGCGCCCCAGCAATGGTCGAGGAGCCACCGCCCCCTGGAGCGGATAATCTCCCTGCGTGCCGCAGGGTCGAGCTGCCGCAGCGGCCGATTGTCGATGCGCGAGAAGAGCTTTCCGATCACCGCAATCTCTGCGTCAGGATCGAGAGCGAGATCGCCTGCGCTCGCCGCCAGGAGCAGGTTTTCGCCGGACCACACAAGAGGCAGGCCTGCCAGTGCGGTCGGCATGCCCAGCACCCTGCTGTTTGTCCGGCCCGTTATGAGGAGATAGCGCGCCGTCATGGCGCCGACAGGATCGGGACGAAACCCGCCACCACATCAGGCTCATCGATCAACAGTGCCTCGTCCGTTTGGACCCAGCAATGGGCATGGAAAGGCCGAGCCGCCACGCCGAACACCAAACGCGCGCGGACGCCCTTGCGGCGCAGGTAGAGGACCAGCGCAAGCCCCTTCCAAAGGCACCGGTCCTGCCGCGAGATGACAGCATCGCTTTTCCGGAAGGCTGCAACCAGGGACGCGACATCAGCCGAACGGTCAAAACGCGGCAGCTCGGGTTTGAGCGCGCGCAAGATCCGGTGCAGAGGCTGGATCCGCAGGCGCGCATAGGCGTCCACATGCGCATGGCAAACTGCTGCAAGATCGCGCGCCGAACAGGTCGACGCGGAGGCATCGATCATATTGCTGGGTACCTGGAGGACGAAGGGCGCGATGGAAGCCGGCTCCTTGCTCTTCTCTAACAGCGCCTCCAGCGGCGTTCCTGCAATGTCTCTGGGAACCGCCACACCTCCTACCATCCTGGCAAGCAGTTCCGCCGCGCTCGACGAAAGCGCAAAATAGCGGTCTCTTGGCACATCCAGAAAGATCACTTCACTCCCGACTAAGCAGAAGCTCAGGCCATCTCGCAAGCGATAGGGCATGGTCTGAAACAGCCGTTGGTGGCGCACGCCCGTTACGGCGTGCGCCTCTTCGGTCAGTCGTCGCTGAGGCCGCCTGCAATATTCTGCAGGCCCTCGGTATCGACCCCACCGAAGCCGGGGCCCTTGGTTTCCACGCTGGCTGCACCGAGGTCGATCAGCGCAATGTCTTCACGTTCGATCGTCTTTTCCATGACATGCTCCTGTTGGAAGTGCCGTGATCAGTTACGGCAAGGTGGAGGCTAGGAGCCGGCCTGCATTATAGGAATTTTATAATAGGATTATATTCGCGCCTCACTGCGACTTTCAGCCTATCAGCTTGCATGCTGCGTCGCGACCGCGGCACAGAACAGGGCCGGCAGGCGGGGAGTATCACCGGGCCTTGGACTGTGCCGTTGCGTGACAAGTACGGGCGCCTTTAGCAAAGCCTGGACATTCGCGCCCGCAACCCGGTGACCCCGCACCGTCATGAACGTTGCGCGCGAATATCAACAAAATTGTCCCGACAAGGCAACCGCTTGGCTCCGGAGCAGGAGCAACGCAGGGCGATTTCCATACCAAATTGTCGGCATTTCAAGTCCAGCGCTCACGCGGAATTCTTCCTTTCACCTGCCGGAGCCGGCGAATCGGGAGATGCTGCGGATGATCGAACTTCGTCATCTTCACTATGTCATCGCGACAGCCGAGCTCGGCAGCTTCAATCGCGCGGCAGCCCGCTTCAATATCAAGCAGTCCACGCTAAGCGAGCGGGTCCGTGACCTTGAGATCCGTCTGGGCATTTCTCTGTTTGAACGGTCATCCCGTGGCGTGTCGCTCACCCGCGCTGGCCGCAACTTCCTGTCCGGCGCCCGCCGTATTGTCGCGGAGGTCGAGGCGATGCGGCGCCATGCCGCCGCCTTTCGCGCGGGCAAGCTTGGTCTTTTGATGATAGGCATGGCTGGCGCCGTCTCCCGGCCAGAGGTCGATGAGTTGTTGGTCGCTTTCACCCGCGCTCACAAGGACGTCTCGCTTGAAACCTGCCGAGGATCGCACGCTGGTCTAAGCGATGGCCTTGGCAGCGGAAAGCTTGATGCGCTCATTACCACTCACGATGTGGTGGGTCGCAACCTGGAGAGCACGCTGCTGGCGAGCGGGCGCCTTCTTGCCGTGGTCGATGCCAATGGGCCCTTTGGCATGCGAGAGCATCTGAGCTGGAGCGACCTCCTCGACAGCGATATCCTTCTTCCTGCCGGCGCGCGAGGGGAGGACCTCAAAAACAAAGCGTTGCGTTCCCTTCCGCGAAGTGGCGCCTCCCCCACAAGGATCGTGGAACAGGGGCTCAGTCCAAGCGCCGTGATACGGCTCATCGAAGGCGATGCCGCCACCTTGATCACGGAAGCAGACCTGCCGCTCGTAGCCCCCCCGCGCCGCGCGCTCCCCATTTACGAGCAGACGGGTCTCGCCCGCCTTCCCTCCATCCTCTCCTGGTCGAGGGCAAACAGAAACCCTGCCCTCGCCGCCCTCACGAGCATGGTGACTGCCGGACACATCCAATGATCAGGAGCGCGGCAATGTCCGTCGCAATCGGGCGAACGCTCGGTCGGCGGCCATGAACCGCTCCATCATAGGCGCAATCAAGCGCTCAGGAGCAAGTGGGGGGCGCCCGTCTGCGCTGCGTGCACCTGCGCGTAGTCGCACAGGGTTCGATAGAGCGCGCCCGGCAACTCGACCGTACATTTCACAGGCTTTTCATCGGGAATGGCGCCCAGCCTCAGATCGTTCATGATTGTTCCTCCGATGTGTCGAAGATGAGGTCGCGCTTGATGATCACCCGCAGGGGATGCCCAGGCCGGATGGTCAACGTGGGCGGGATTCCGATCTCGCGCTGCACGATCTGGTTGCCGGCCTGAACTACGCTATTCTGTCCGCCCCGCCGCAGCGCCCGGACCAGCGCACTCTCCTCATCATTCGAGCCGAGCTCCCCGCCGATGCCGAGCAGCGTCGAAAGGGCCGCCGCGCCAAGGACATTGCCCCAATGGCGATTCACCCGATCCTGCAGCCCGGAAAAACCGGCGGCATCCGCGCCAGGCAAGCGGTCCAGCGCCAGGGAAGCGCCGCCCGGCAACAGCAGCCTTGTCCAGACCATCATCACCCGTGTCTGTCCTGCTTCGAGATCCGAATCATATTCTCCCAACAATTTCGACCCCTGCGGGATGAGCAATATCCTTCCGGTGAGGCTGTCATAGACATTCTCGGTGACCTGCGCCGTCAGTTGCCCGGGCAGATCCGATCGTATGCCCGTCATCAGGGCAGCGGGCAGCACCGAACCCGCCTGAAGGATGAGCCGCGAGGCCGCTGCTTTCACACGCGCGGTACTGACTGCAGGCTCCGGCTCGCCACCTGCAAGAAAGGCGCGTTTCGCTGCCTGACCCCGACCAAGGGCCGCCTCACCGCCACCTGCGGGCCTCGTGCCAGGAAAAGCGATCTGCTGCGGCGTATCCTGTGCCGCACGCCCCCCTCCACCAAGAAAAAGTCCGCTTGAACGGGCGGCGTCCTGCTCCTCCGCACGGCGGTCGATCGGCCGCGCGACAGGAGGGCGTGAGCCCGTAGGGTCCATCGGCGCCGCCTCGCCCGTCCACCTCTCTCGTTGCTGGGCCGCCAAAATCGGCCGGCCAAGATCACCGGGGAGCGGCGGCCCGATTTTGGGTACGTCGCTATAGTCGCGAGGGCCATTCACGAGCGATGCAGCGCCCGGCCTTCCGGCTTCGGCGAGCAGCTCTGGCGGCGATTGCAAGGTGCGGGGCGCCAAGGCATAGACGAGTACCCCGCCGATGCTGAGCCCTGCCACCGCAGCGATTGTCAGGAGCGCCTTTTTGGACAAGCGGGCGACGACGGGCCGCTCCCCCTGCAGCCGGAATGCGGCCGACGCCGGAGCAGAAGGCCCCTGCTGATCCTCGCTCATCGCCGCGCTTCCTGGCGCCTGATCTGAACGCTTTGCGCTCCCCTTCTGTCTCCCAGGCGCAGCTCCGCCCTGTCGAACAGACGATCCACAATCATGTAGCGTCCTTGGACCCGATAGTTGACGAGCTCCGCGCCGCCGCCCTGCCCCAGGATGAAGAGCGGCGGCATCACGTCCTGCCCGACACTTTGGGGAAATTCGACAAAGGCCTGGCGTCCATCGTCGAAGACCCGAACAGGGCGCCAGCGGGGCCGATCGCCCGAAAGCTTGTAGCCGAAGAAGAGCCTGGCCGGCTCGATGTCCCTCGCCACCTGCGACGCCGCGCCCGGCGCCGCAGCCTTCCCCCTGATGACGACAAGCCCGTCCTGCGGATAGGTCCAGCTCACCGACGCCATATAGGTGCGCGATGTCGCACGCAGCTCGACATGATAGGTGCGGCGATCGGTGTTGATGAGCAGATTGGTGGCGATGTCTGGGCGGGTAGGCTTGATCAGTATGTGCACCCGCTCGCCCTCGGGGCTGCCGCTCACCGTATCGCCGATAATCCAGCGCGCCGTGTCGCCGGCGGCGACCGGACCTGTGCCAAAGAGCTTTTCTCCTGGCTGCAGCATGATGTCCGTAATCTGCCCAGGGCTCGCATAGACCTGGAACAGCGACCCCTCGGTCCAGGCAAAGACCTGCATCGCGTTCACAAAGCCGCTACGCACAGGCTGCATGCGGGCATCTTCGTTGGCGCGGACAACCTGCTGACGCGCGGTCCGTTCGGGCGCGCCCGCCTGATTTTCGCTCTTCGATACGTGCCGCCCCCCCACCAGTGGCTTCCGCGCCGAACCGGAGGGCCGAGCCTCGGCCGCGATGGGCACCACAGTCGCAGGAGCGGCCACAGCGCCCGACAGGAGGAGGATTGTCAGACTTTGAAGACCTAAAGTCATTGCGCAAGCTCCTTTGACCAGTTGATCGCCGTGACAAGCAGACCGAGCGGATTGCGCCGCAAGGCTTCCGCCGTCCGTGGTTGTTTCACACTGACGGACAATATCGCCGACCAGCGGCTGCTCTCCTCCAGAGCCCCGTCCCGGTATCGCCGTTCCGTCCAAGCCACGCGGAAACTGTCATCGCTCGCGCGGATCACGCTGGAAATATCCACCGCAACCTGCACCTTGCCGACCTGCGCGAAAGGGTCATTGGTGCGCGCATAGCCATTTAGCATCTGCGCTCCTTTTTCGGAGGTGAAGTCGTAGGCTCGAAGCCAGTTCTGCCGCAGAACCACGGCATCAGCCGGAAGGCCGCGGACATTCTCGATGAACCGACCGAGGTGAAAGGCTATTTGCGGATCAGTGGGACGATAGTCTCGCTCCGCCGGTGCAACCGCCCGGGCCTCGCCAAGCCTATCCACTTCGACGATCCAGGGCGTCACGGTTCCGCGTGCGCTCTGCCAGACGAGGGCTGCCGAAACTCCCCCCGCCAACGACAATGCGGCAAAGCAGGCGAGCCGCCAGCTATGCGCCTGAACGCGCGCCGATCCGATGCGATCGTCCCAGACCTGCGCGGCTCTTTGATAGGGCGTCACAAGCTCGGGTGTGCGCCCATAGCGAACCGATGATCGTTTGAACATGGATCATTCCCTTTCCTGAAGATCGACCGTTGCGCCGCCACCTGCACCATCACCGGCATGGGCGGCGTGCGCGACCGCTGTCACGCCATGTCCGGCATTCTGCCGCCGCCGCATGGCGCGCGCCCAACCGGGCGGGGCGTCCCGTGACGGACTTGCAGGTCCGGCAGCAGGATCCTGGCCCGACCGGTAGGCAGCGCCGATCGCGTCCGCCGCCCGGCGCAGCGGCGACATCGAGGCTTCAGCCGCCGCGCGGCCGACCCCCGCTGCCCCGCCGCCTATGCGTGCTAACCCGGTCTTGCCTTGCGCGCCGCTCTGAAAGGCAGCGCTGGCGCCGCCCGCTCCACGACTGACGAGTAGAGCGCCCGATCGTGTCCCCGCCGCGACCGCGCCAGCGGCGATACCCGCTGTCGCTGTCGCAGCCATCGCCATTCCTCCAGCGGCAACAGCCGTGCCCGCGGCGCTCCCTGCGCCTAGTTGCGGGCCACCGGTGACGATCCCATTCGCGATGCCGGGCCCGAACATCCCGAGGCCCATCAAGGCAAGGGCCGCCAGAGCGATGGCGAGGCATTCTTCCGCGGTGGTCTCGCCTGTCCCGCCGGCGGAAAGGAACTGTTCGAACAGGCTGCTGCCGATCGCAGTAATTACGCCAAGCACCAGGACCTTGATGCCGCTCGACACAATATGCCCCAGCACCCGTTCAGCCATGAATGCGGTGCGGCCGAAGAGGGCAAAGGGCAGCAACAGGAAACCGGCGAGTGTGACGAGCTTGAATTCGATCAGAGTGACGAAGACCTGCACGGCCAGAATGAAGAAAGCGATGACGATGATCGCCCAGGCGAGCAGGAGGACGGCGATTTGCACGAAGTTGGCAAAAAAGGCAGTGACGCCCATCAGTTCGCCCGCCTCCTCGAGCAACGGCGATCCGGCGTCGATCCCGACCCCAGCCAGCGACCCAGGCCGCATGAAGGTGTCGAGGCCGACCCCGCCACCCCCCGCCTTAAGGCCGAGGCCAGCGAAGGAGCGGAAGAGGATGTCGGCCAGCGTGGAGAAATTGCCGATGATGAAGGCGAAGACGCCGACATAAAGGCATTTTCGCACCAGTCGCTGGAGAATGTCTTCCCCCGGACCCCAACTCCAGAACAGCGCAGCGAGCGTCACGTCGATCGCTACGAGTGTGCTGGAGAGGAAACCGACTTCTCCCCCGACCAGACCGAAGCCGCTGTCGATATAGCGCAGGAAGACGTCCAGAAAATTGTCTATGACACCCGTGTCGGTCATCGCCCGCTTCCACCCTGCCCGAGGAAATGCGAGCGATGCGCGTTCCATATCTGCGTGCATGTCGCGTCAGGCGCGGGCATGTCGCGACATCGCGCCAGGTCGCGCGCGAGCGGATCCACGCGTGCTTCGCTCCTGTCGAAGAGCTGTTCCTTCTCCGGCGGAGGGCTGAGGAACGCGACAAGGGCGATGGCAAACATCACCCCACCGAGACCTGCGCCAAGACAGAGCTTGCCCTTGTCCATCTCACCCTCGAGGCCCGCGCCTTACAAAGCGAGCGAAGCGCGCCCGCCCTTCAGACTCTGCCGTGGCGCCGCGCGCGGCCTCAATCGCCTGCGCTCGCGACGCGGCCGCCATGACGGCGGTCATATCGGCGACCTGCCGGATCTGCAGGGCAACAAGCTGGTTTCCGGCCTGCGCGGCCTGCAGCGCGCCTGTCGCCGATTGGCTCCGGGACAGCAGCGCGTTCAAGATGGAGTGCGTCCCATCGATATTGCCGACCACGCCCGCCTGGACCTTGAGCGCGTCCTTGAACGCGGCGACGCTCGTCTCCCACCGATCCCGCGCGCCCTCCACCAGCGCGGCGTTGCTCGTGCTTGCGGATACTGCCCCGTATCGCGAGGAAAATGCCTGGTCTATTTGCCGCACGTCATAGGCAAGCCGTTCGGCTTGTGTGAGCAGGCTCTGCGTTTGCTGGACCTGCGCCTCGAGCGCCTGGAGCGAACTGAAAGGGAGCGACGCAAGATTGCGGCCTTCGTTGAGAAGCGATGTCGCCTGGTTCTGCAAGGAGCGGATCTGGTTGTTGATCTGCTCGAGCGCTCGCGCTGCCTGCAGCACGTTGGACGCATAGTTGGTCGGATCATAGACGATAAGAGCGTCGGCGGGAGCGCTCGCCAGGAGCGCCGTCGCCGATATGAGGGCAAGCAGATGTGCACTATAAGTGCGGGACATGGGCCATTTCCTTTACAATGATGCTTAGAAGATCGGCGGCCCAGTCGAAGCCGCGACTGCGCAGCCACGCGCCGCCAAAGCCTCCGGACTCGCTTTGCGCCAGTATCGCGCTGATGCGATCCTGGTCGGTGCGTGACGATGCGGCGGTGAAGGCCAGGGCGACGTCGTCGAGGCCAAGGTCGATGAGGCGGTTGCCGCTCCGGGATTGCACATAATAATCCCGCTTGGGCGTGGCCCCGGCCAAGATTTCGATCTGACGTTCGTTGAGGCCAAAGCGCTGATAGATCGCCGCGATCTGCGGTTCGATCGCCCGCTCATTCGGCAGGAAGATACGGGTGGGGCAGCTTTCGATGATGGCTGGCGCGATGGCGCTGCGCTCGATGTCGGCAAGGCTCTGGGTCGCGAAAAGCACCGAGGCATTCTTCTTGCGCAGCGTCTTGAGCCACTCGCGCAGCTGCGCCGCGAACATCGGACTATCAAGGACCAGCCATCCCTCGTCGATCAGGATAAGCGTCGGCCGGCCATCGAGCTCCCCTTCGATCCGGTGGAACAGATAGGATAATACGCCAGCGGCTGCCCCCGACCCCACCAGCCCCTCGGTCTCAAAAACCTGGCAGGTGTTGCTGGAGAGGCCTTCCTCCTCGCCATCGAGCAGCTGCCCCCATGGGCCCGAGAGACAGAAGGGCGCAAGGGCTTGTTTCAGCCGCATATCCTGCAGGAGCACCACAAGGCCGGTAAGGGTTCGCTCGGCCGGCGGCGCGGACGCGAGACTGCAGAGCGCCGTCCACAAATGCTCCTTTGCCGCCGGATCGAGATCCACGCCTTCGCCGGCCAGTATCGCGGCGAGCCACTCTGCCGCCCATGCGCGCTCGGAAGGACTGTCGATCCGCCGCAGCGGCTGAAGCGACACGCTCTCCGCGCCATCCTCCTGACCGCTTCCCAGATCCCGCCACGCGCCATCCATCGCAAGGACGGCCGCCCGGAGGCTGCGGCCAAAATCGAAGGCAAAGATCTGCGCGCCTGCATAGCGCCGGAATTGCATCGCCATGAAGGCAAGCAGCACCGACTTTCCTGCTCCAGTCGGTCCCACGACCATGGCGTGGCCGACGTCTCCCACATGAAGGGAGAAGCGAAATGGCGTGGACCCTTCGGTCCGCGCATGGAACAGCGGCGGACCGCCCAAATGGTCGTTCCGCTCGGGGCCAGCCCAGATGGCCGACAGCGGCATCATATGGGCAAGGTTGAGCGTGCTGATCGGCGGCTGCCGGACATTGGCGTAGACATGCCCCGGAAGGGATCCGAGCCAGGCCTCGAGCGCGTTCATCCGCTCGGCGATGCAGGTAAAATCACGACCCTGGATGACCTTTTCGACGAGCTTCAGCCGTTCGTCGGCCGTCCTTGCATCTTCGGCCAGAATACTGACTGTGGCCGTTATATAAGCTTGGCCGACCATGTCCGCGCCCAGTTCCTGCAAGGCGAGATCCGCGTCTTCAGCCTTGTTGGACGCATCATTGTCGAGAAGAACACTGGCTTCGTTGGTCAGCACCTCCTTGAGGATCGCCGCGACCGATTTACGCTTGGCGAACCACTGGCGCCGGATCTTTTGGAGGAGGCGAGTCGCCTCTCCCTTGTCCAGTAGGATCGCCCGGGTCACCCAGCGATAGGGGAAGGCCAGCCGGTTAAGCTCGTCCAATATGCCGGGAAAGGTCGCGCTCGGAAATCCGCAGATGGTCAGCGTGCGAAGATGCTGGTCGCCGAGCCGCGGCTCCAGCCCGCCTACCAACGGCTCATCCGCGAGGATGGCGTCCAGATAGATGGGGGTTTCGGGCACGCGCACGCTCTGCCGTCGCGAGGAGACAGTGCCGTGTAGGTAAGTCAGCGTCGCGCGGTCATCGAGCCATTCAAATTCAGGCAGGAAGGCCTCGAGCAATTGCCCGATCCGTGAGGTGCGATCGGCGAACTGGGACAGCCATTCCCTCGGGTCCACCGACTGCCGTTCGCGGCCTTCATAGAACCAGGCTTCGGCGCGCTGTGCTTCATCGGCAGGCGGTAGCCACAGGAACGTCAGATAATAGGCGCTTTCAAAATGGGCGCCTTCCTCGCGAAACTGTTCCTGTCTCTCCCGATCCACCAGTGCCGACACTGGATCGGGAAAGCGGCTTTGCGGATAGTCCATCGCGGGCACCCGCTGCGCCTCTGTGAATATCGACCATCCCGAGCCCAGCCGGCGGAGCGCGCTATTGAGCCGCGCGGTGACCGCAAGAAGTTCGGTGGGCGTCGAGGAGTCCAGATCAGGTCCGCGGAACCGGGCGGACCGTTGCATGGCGCCGTCTTTGTTGAGGACGATGCCGGGCGCGATGAGCGCCGCCCATGGCAGGAAATCTGAAAGGCCCGCCGCTTTGCCGCGATATTCACGCAAGGGCATCATGGGATAAGGACCGCAGGGTAGCGAACGTGGCGGCGAGCGACCTCGACAAAGTGGGGGTCACGCCGACCGACCCAGACGGCAAGGCCATGGCCGATGAGGCCAAGGAGGATGCCGATGATCCAGAGCCGCAATCCGATCCCGACGGCGCCGGCCAGCGTGCCATTGATGATTGCCAGCGCCCGCGGGGAGCCACCCAGCATGATGGGTTCTGTCAGCGCCCGGTGCACTGGCACTTCATAGCCATGGGGAAGCGGCTGCATCAGACGAGCGCCCCGCCGCCAAAGGAGAAGAAGGAGAGAAAGAAGCTCGACGCTGCAAAGGCGATCGAAAGGCCGAAGACGATCTGAATGAGGCGCCTGAAACCGCCGGATGTGTCGCCGAATGCCAGCGCCAGACCCGTGGTGATGATGATGATGACGGCAACGATCTTTGCGACCGGGCCTTCAATCGATTCCAGGATCGACTGAAGCGGCGCTTCCCAGGGCATGGAGGATCCCGACGCCTGAGCGGGACTGGTCAGCGCCATTCCGACAGCCATCGCGAGTGGAAGGACCTGGAGATGGCGGCGAAGCGGACACACTAACTGACGGCTCATCGGCGGTCTCCTTGGGGTGAAATGCGAAAGTCGCCGCGTGCATCGAGCCCATCGATCCACGCAAGCTCGGCAAGGCGGCGTCCCGAACCGTCGCGCACAAGCACGGCGACGAGGTTGACCGTCTCTGCGATTAACGCGCGTGGCACGGTGACCACGGCCTCCTGCACCAACTGCTCGAGGCGGCGCAGGGCGCCGCGGGCCGACCCCGCGTGGATCGTGCCGAAACCGCCGGGGTGCCCAGTCCCCCAGGCTTTGATGAGATCCAGCGCCTCTGGTCCGCGAACCTCGCCTATAGGTATGCGATCGGGCCTCAGCCTCAGCGCACATCGGACCAGATCCCGGAGAGTGGCAGCGCCATCCTTGGTGCGCAAGGCGACAAGGTTGGGTGCGCTGCACTGCAGTTCCCTCGTGTCTTCGATCAGGATGACGCGGTCGTCCGACTTGGCAATTTCCGCGAGCAGCGCATTCACCAGCGTGGTCTTGCCCGTTCCCGTGCCGCCCGCCACCAGGATGTTGGCGCGCGACACCACAGCGGCTTCGAGCACCGCTGCCTGATCGGCGGTCATGACGCTGGCCGCGACATAGTCGGCCAGCGTGAATATCTTTGCAGCGGGCTTCCGGATCGAGAAGGAGGGCGCGGCAACGATGGGTGGCACCAGCCCTTCAAACCTTTCACCACCCTCGGGCAGTTCCGCGGACAGCCTTGGTGAACTGCTGTGGACAGTTGCGCCAACATGATGGGCGACCAGTCTGATCACCCGTTCGGCCATGTCCGGCGACATGATCTCGTCGGTTGCGATCATCCCCTCGCCGAGGCGATCCAGCCAGAGCCGGCCATCGGGATTGAGCATGATCTCGATGATCTCGGGATCAGCGAGCCATCCGATCAGCCGGGGGCCAAAGCCCGACCGCAGCATCCGCACACTTCGTTCCAGCTGCGTGCGTGGCGCGATTGGCGACATCAACGATACTCCCCTGTCTGGCATGGCGGAAAAGCCAGCTGCCCGTCGGGGACACACAAGAGAACCTGATTACAGCCCTTCGCAACAAGGCTTTCACGCCATCGAAGGGTGGCGTTGGATCAGAAAGACGCGGCGGTGTTCATGACCCAAGCCTTGCTAGCGGCGGCCGCCAAAGCGCGACCGGTAGATGTCGGCAAAGCAGATCACCCCGTCGAACAGCGCGCGAATCGCCAGCGCCGTGCGCGAACCCACACCGTAGCGCTCGCGCGCCATCTTCTGGTGCTGCTCGACGGTCAGCTGGCTGATGCCCATGATCCTGGAGATCTCCCAATCGGTCTTTCCGCGCGCGGCCCACAGCACGCATTCAATCTGCCGATCCGTCAGTTCGATCTCTGCGGCGACCGGCTCGCCTCCTGCCAGGAAGCGGGCTTTCTCAAGCGCGATTTCTCCCACAAGCTGTGCGCTCCACAACATGTCTTCGGGAAGCGGCTTGCCATTCAGAACCACGAAGGAGCAGGAGCCGCTCACCTCGCCAGGTATGTGGGCGGGCACCGTGAAGCCCTCGCCGATCCCATGGGCGCTGCCCGCTGCAAGTATGCTGCGATCCCTGCTCGACAGCAAAATCGTGCGGCCTATGTGCGACCACCGAAAACCGCGGCTCGTCCGATGGCTCATCCGCCGCACCGGATCAATCGGCCCAAGCTCCTCCTCATGGTAGAGATCGGCCCAGCTGCCAGGGTAATTATGGAGGAGGACAGGCTCGGCGCCTACCGCTCGTAGATCGACATGATGGGCAAGGGCATAATAGTCAAAACCCATCTCGGCTGCGGCCTGCTCCAGTTCACATTGCAGCCGCGACTGATCGTCGGCGCCTAGAAGAGCGCCAGCGAAACTTTCCACAAGTCGCAATCGACCCATGGCTTGCACCGTCTCTCGATCGCAAGGGCGTTCGCAACCCGCGGAACTCGCGTATCGCCTTCCTTTTTGCGCGCCCAAAGCCGCCAGTCCACAGCCGCCTGCAGCGCAGTTGCGGTGCGAATATGACGGATTCTTATGACATGGCAATCATCTGCGGAACAATGCGGTGCACCGTTGCTTGGCAAAGCCAATGAGCAGTGCAAGACGAGACTTGCCCCGCGAATTCACAAGGCTTATCTTACCTCCGTCTTACCGCGGAGGAGAAGATGGGTGCCCACGAACAAATTACCACCACGGTTTCCACTAAGGGTCAGGTGATTCTACCGAAGTCTATTCGCGACCATCGACATTGGCCTGCCGGCACAAAGCTCGTCGTCGAAGAAACCAGCGAAGGTGTTCTTCTCAAGCCGCTGCCCATCTTCCCGCCGACCGACATCAATGCGGTGTTTGGTTCGCTCTCGCCTGCCAAGCGGGCGCTGTCGATCGATGACATGAACGCTGTCATCGTAAAGGAGGCGAAGCGACGTGCGCGCGATTGACACCAACATAGTCGTGCGTCTGTTGACAGCTGATGATGAACAACAAGCCGCCGCGGCCCGGCGCGCCATTGAGGGCCGGGATGTGTTTCTCGGACTTACGGTCCTATTGGAAGCGGAATGGGTTCTACGCGCGGGCTACAATTTCAAGCCAGCCCAGATCGCTGGCGCCGTGCGCGGCCTTGCTGGTCTGCCCGGCATGGTAGTGGAGCAGCCGTCTCAGTTAGCGTCGGCGCTGGACTGGATGGAAGATGGAATGGATTTCGCGGACGCCCTTCACCTGTCGCGATCTGCGCATTGTGAAGACTTCCTCACGTTCGACCAGAAACTGGCCAAGCGGGCCAGCTTGTTGAGCTCTATTCCTGTCATCATGCCGTAGCGACCTCTCCCCTCCCTCCATGCGTTTCGCTCGGCCACGCTGCGCAACCCTCGGCCGATGAGTATCGTGTAGAGCGGTAGAGGCCGCCTATTTGTTGCTGTTCCGGCCGACCAATCAGCAGCAGCCCACAAGAATCCAGCTCCAAAAGCCCGCATCATTCCGTTAACCATCCTGGAGAATGTTTCTCTGTCATCCACATTCAAGAATGATGGTCGAATTTCGCCAAGGAACTATGACACTTCATCGCTTTTGACGCCGCCGGATGGATCCAGCCGCTTCAGCACTAGCAGCCTCTTTGCCCACGAGTGACCAGAGTTGCTTTGACCATTTGTCGAGAGCGGCACGTTTTTCCGCATCGTAGCGGTAAAGATTGTAGACCCCTGCCACACCGGCTGTTGTGCCGCTGATGTGGTTTAAAATGGCCTCGGTCACTTCAACTGGCACGCCAAGCGCCTGCAGGTTGGTTGTCCCGGTGCGTCGTAGGTCGTGCAAGCGCCAAGGCCGCAATTCCACCAGTTCAGGATCTTCGCCGCGCTTCGCCGCCCGTCCACGGAGAATTGCAAGCATATGCTCATCAAGAGCTCTTTTCATCTTTGAAAATCCGGAAACGCCGGTGTCACCGGTGGTCGTAAAAATCAGGCCCTTTGTGACACCCTTGATGACGGTTTCACGCAATTCGGCCATGGCAAGAGCATTTAGCGGTATGCGGTGAGTTTGATCGTTCTTCGCTCGCTCTGCAGGCAACTCCCACATTGCCTCTGCCATATCAATTTCGGATCGATCGAGGCCGGCGACTTCTTCACGCCGGGCAAGCGTACAGATCAGGAGTCGGATATACCTCCGCCATAGCGGAGCGAGCTGCGCGCTAGCATGCCATACGGCAATCAGCTCCTCCGGTGAAAGAACGCGCCTGCGGGCGGGAACTGGCTTGGGCGCCTTCATGCGGTCAATCGGCGAACGGTCGATGTCGCCCCGGTCCTCGGCCCAGTTCAGCAACTTGCGGAATGTCGAATGGACAAGCTTTTTCATCGCCGGCCGATCATTATAACGATCAAGGTGCTGGACGATGTCAGTGCGGGTGATGTCACGAACTGATTTATCAAAGTGCGGCTTGGCGGCTCTCAGGATGCCCGCGGCAGTTTTCCACGAATCGCGCCAATTCGTCTTCAAATAGAGATCCACGAAGGTTTCGACATAGGCGCTGAAAGCGAATGCTTCAGCGTCAGCCTTCTGGCGAGCGTCCTCCACGATCCGTTGGGCTTCCTCGTCTGCCCGTCGGCGCTCTTCCGCACGCTGCCGCCGCTCTTCCTCAATCGGGTCGATACCTTGGCGGATTTTGATCAATCGCCGCTCCGCCTCCTTGCGCGCAGTTTCGACGGTCCAGGGATTCCCGAATCCACCGATCGTGAGCCGCCGAGCAGCTTTTCCTTTCATGCGATACTGAAGAACGAAGGACTTCACGCCTTTCGGCGTGGTCCGAACCCCATAGCCTTTGAGTTCAGTATCCCAAACGAAGCTGTCTTTGCCGACCGGCATCGGGATCGCGTCGACGCTGGTCTTGGTCAGCCTGAGATTTACCATCGCATGTTGCTCCCTTCTGAACCGCTGACCAGCGTCTCCACGTAATCGCCACGTAATCGCTTTAATGGCAAGATTGGAGTAGCACGGAAAGAGCGTTTCGGAACAAAATACAGTAATTCAGACACTTAGCATAGTGTGGCGAACAAACGGATACTGCAGAAAAGCTCCGGATTTTACCTCTTAATCAGCGGGTCCTAGGTTCGAGCCCTAGTGCGTCCACCATTTTTTCCTGGAAAATGCAGCATTTCATCCCGCCATGGCGTTGCCGCGCCTTGTTCTAATGGACATGCGGTGAGGGCTTCCACGTCCCGGATGCCGCGACCGGATTTCGCTTCACAGAAGCGGGCCGTCGGCTAGTCTGGCTGGCTGCGGTCCCACGATGTCACCTCAAAACATGACGAAGTGACGCGTTACGCGTAGAATTTACGCGAAGCGCGCAAGGCCTGCTCCTTAAACCCCAACCCTTTCCAATAACTCCATCAACAGCGGCCGCAGCCGCCCAATTTCCTGCCGATGCGCGGCGCTGAGTGTGGTGAGTATCCCGTGCGCCTGCTCAGTCAGTTCGAGCAGCGCCTGTCGGCGATCCTGCTCCGATAAACGCCGCCGTACCAGGCCCAGCGCCTCCAGTCGGTCGACAAGGCCGGTCGCGCTATGGGGTTTGAGGATCAGCCGTTCCGCGACATGCCCTACCGTCGCCCTGCCCCGTGGCGCGGCGCGGATCGCGAGGAGAGCTTGATGCTGCTGGGGCGTCAGACCGCACTGCGCCGCCTCCCTTTCGCTGAACGCCTGAAACTGCCGCAGGGAGAAGCGGAAATCGGCAAGGGCCGCATAGTCATTGTCGGTCAACTGATCGGCCATGCAACATCATAGCGTGCTAAGGGGCATTGATAAATATCGTAGTGCGATATAGTTGCTCCCCGCATGACATCATCGACATCCTCTCCATCGCAAAGCCTTCTTGCCGATCATAGCGCCAACTTACGCATGATGATGCTGGCCGCCGCCGCACTGATCGTGGGCACGGGCGGCGCGCTGGGCGCATGGCTGCTGCTTCGGGCGATTGCGGTGGCGACTAATCTCTTCTGGTTTGGCCGTCTCTCTGCCGCGCCTGCTGCGATCACGGACAACACGCTAGGGATCGGCGTCATCGCAGTTCCGGTCATAGGCAGCCTTATCGTGGGCGTGATGGCGCGTTACGGGTCGGAGAAGATTCGGGGGCACGGCATTCCAGAAGCGATCGAGGCGATCCTCTATGGCGAAAGCCGCTTGTCGCCCAAGGTCGCGGTGCTGAAGCCCCTCTCCTCTGCCATTTCCATCGGCAGCGGCGGCCCGTTCGGCGCGGAGGGGCCGATTATCATGACCGGCGGAGCGATCGGGTCTCTATTCGCTCAACTCTTTCATCTGAGCGCGGCGGAGCGCAAAACCCTTCTGGTCTCGGGCGCGGCAGCGGGTATGACAGCGATCTTCGGAACGCCAATGGCCGCTATCCTGCTCGCCGTCGAGGTTCTGCTTTTCGAGTGGAAGCCGCGCAGCTTCGTGCCAGTGGTTATTGCAGTGCTGATCTCACTGCTATGGCGGCCAGTGCTGATCGAAAGCGGGCCGCTCTTTCCCGTGCATCATGCGGTTATGCTCACTCCCGTGTTGATCGGCATCGCACTGGGCATGGGGGCGGTCGCAGGGGTGCAAGCGACGTTGCTGTCTGCGCTGCTCTATCGGATCGAGGATATGTTCGGGCGTCTACCCGTCCACTGGATGTGGTGGCCAGCGATCGGGGGGCTTGCCGTCGGTATCGGTGGACTGGTGGATGCGCACGTGCTGGGCGCGGGCTATGAGAGTATCAGGGGGCTGCTGGACGGGTCGTTGGCGGTGCGAGTGGCGCTGGCGCTGCTGGTGGTTAAGGCGGCGGTGTGGCTGATCGCGCTAGGATCCGGAACGTCGGGCGGCGTACTGGCGCCGCTCTTGATGTTGGGCGGAGCGTTGGGCTTTTTGCTGGGCCAATATCTGCCAGGCGGGAGCGCGCTATGGGCAATGGCCGGGATGGCCGGGACGATGAGCGGGGCGATGCGCGCGCCGCTGACCGCCGCCTTGTTCGCAGCGGAGCTAACCGGGGATTTCGCGATGCTGCCGCTGACCATTGCGGCGTCGGTGGGAGCCTATGCGGTGAGCGTACTGCTGATGCGGCGCTCGATACTGACCGAGAAGATCGCACGGCGCGGGCGGCATGTGCTTCAGGAATATACCGTTGATCCGTTCGATTTCCTTCAGGCAGGGCAAGTGATGACGCGAGAACCGCAGACGTTGGAGGGGACAACGTCCATTGGTGCGGTCATTTCCTTCTTTGCAGGGCAGGCCGTCCATCGCAGTTACCCGGTGGTGGACAAGGAAGGGCGGCTCATAGGCCTTGTTTCCCGTTCTGATGCGCTGCGCTGGCAGGTGGACGGCGCGCCCGTGCAAGCGACCCTCGCAGAAGTCTTGTCCGATGCATCGCAGCCCTATGGCACGCCGAGTGATCCGATCAGTCGCATCGCGGACATGATGGTCGATGCAGGCATCGGCCGCATCCCGATCGTTGAGCCCGCATCGAGCAGGGTCATCGGCATTGTGGCGCGGCAGGACCTGCTCAAGCTCCGCTCCGTCCATCGCGGTGCGGAGGTGGCCCGGACGAGGGGGTGACCGAGCCGTTCGGTCAGCGGGGGTACACGATCAAGCAATACGGTCATGGCGCCCCGCAAAGCCCGCTGATCCAACCATTAACCCAAGGAAGGAATTTGGGGCATGATCCGCGTCAGGAAGGCGCGATGCGCCATCGTGGCGATCCGAGCAGGACATCGTCAGAAACGATATTGCTCTCTGGACCACCCTGTTGGGCGCGCCACCCGAGCCGTCTTACTCTCCACCTCACCGCTGAGCTTCTCCTGACGATCAGGAAATGGCCAGAACGCCCTGATAGGCGGGATCTTCCAGAGCCTTGCCCGCTCCCATTGCCACGCACATCAGCGGCATTTCCGCGACCTTCACTGGCAAGCCGGTTTCCTCCATCAGCGCCTGGTTCAGTCGCCGCAGCAGCGCGCCGCCGCCCGTCAGGGTGATGCCTTCCTCGATGATGTCCGCCGCCAGTTCCGGCGCGGTCTTTTCCAGTGCTGTCCTGACCGCCATCTTGATCTGGCCGACGGGCTCCGCAAGCGCGTCCACGATTTCCGCCTCGCTGATAGTCATCTCGGCAGGGCGGCCATTTACCAGATCGCGGCCCTTGACCACTATCCGCCGTCCTTCGCCATCGGGTAGCGTCGCCGCGCCGAGTTCACACTTCACCCGTTCGGACGTTGCTTCGCCGATCAACAGGTTGTGGTTGCGCCGGATATGCGATGCGATCGCATCGTCCATCCGGTCGCCGCCGACCCGCGCCGAATTGCTGTAGGCGATACCACGCAGTGAAAGGACAGCGACTTCCGTTGTTCCGCCCCCGATGTCGACCACCATCGCGCCGCGCGGTTCCGTAACCGGCAATCCCGCGCCGATCGCCGCCGCCATCGGTTCCTCGATCAATTGGACGTGGGCGGCCCCGGCATTGGCGGCGGCGTCGCGTAGCGCGCGCCGTTCCACCATGGTCGACCCAGACGGAACGCACACGACAACCTCGTGCCGCCGACCAAAGCGGCTGCCGTTCAGCGCCTTGTCGATGAAATGCTTGATCATCTGTTCGGCGACATCGATGTCCGCGATGACGCCATCGCGCAGAGGCCGGATCGCCTGAATGTTGGCGGGCGTCTTCCCCATCATCAGCTTGGCTTCATTGCCCACGACCTTTACGCGACGGAACCCCTGCCGGGTTTCGATCGCAATGACCGACGGCTCATTGAGGACGATCCCCCGGTCGCGGACATGGATAACCGTGTTAACGGTGCCAAGGTCGATGGCCATGTCAAAAGCAGAGGACGAGAAAAACCGGGGCAATTTCATCGAAACGAGGCAATCTTTTGCGGGAGGGAAAAGCTGATCTCGCCCTGCCGATGCCTCTACGCGAGCAGAAGAGCGCTGCGACGACCCGTCTGGTAACCGGGTCCAACCGAAAGGCTGAGCCGCGGCACTGGCGCATTCGAAAATCCGCCCTCGCCCGGAACAACGCTCATCCTCTGGAGAATCCCGCCCTCCCTGCGGCGGCCCAACGATTGTCCTTTCTGTAGAAACGCCACATGCCGTAAGTCCGGAAGGCCAAATTCACCTGGCGGTATCCCAGATTTTCAACAACGGCAGCGACGCCGATCATGAAAAGGTCGCGGGCACTCGGCGTGCGTCTGAGCTGCATTTCCTCAAGCGCCAGGGTCCCAAGACTGAGGGCGGTTCCGAACAGCACCGTCAAAGAGAAGAAGGCAAGCACGACGGTGCCCGATCCGATTCCCAAAAAGTAAAGAATGGGGATCAGAAGGTAGCCGAACAGTTCGCAAGGCGGTCCGAGCACATCTTCGATCACGATCAATGGCATTCCGATCAGACCGATACGGCCGTATCGCGGGTTGAACAGCATATGCCGATGCTCGACAATCGTCTCCAGCGCGCCCTGCTCCCACCGGGCGCGCTGGTTACGCAGTCCTCGCCAGCTTTCGGGCGCATCGGTCCAGCATACCACTTCAGGAACGAAGGCAATGCGATAGGGCCGCTTCTGCTCCCGCATCCGGCGATGGATGCGGGTGACGACTTCCAGATCCTCGCCAACCGTATCGTGCCGATACCCGCCTATTTCCACCAGTGGCGCCCGCCGGAATATGCCAAAGGCTCCGGAAATCAGCATCAGCATATCCAGCCGCGCATTGGCGATGCGGGCCGTCAGAAAGGCTCGAAGATATTCCAATATCTGATAGCGCGGCAACCAGCGCTGCGGCAGTCGAATCTGACGAACATGCCCGCCTTCAACAATTGATCCGTTCGCGATGCGAATTGCTCCGCCTACTGCCATCAACGAACCGTCATCTGTCATGAAAGGCTCGGCAGCGCGCAGCAAGCCATCAGGCTCAATAATGGAATCGGCATCGATGACGCAAACCAGCGGCGCGGCGGCAAAGCCCAATCCGGCGTTTACTGCATCCGCCTTCCGCCCATTTTCCTTGTCGATTAGGATGAGGTTCGGATAGCGCGCAGAACCATAGATGCCCAAAATGCGAGTTTTCTGGAGTACCGCCAATTGTTCTCGTTCAATCGGGCGTAGATCGAACTCCTGAATCAGGACGGACAAGGTTGCGTCGTTGGACCCATCATTGACCAATATCACTTCATGGTCCGGATATTCCAGAGCCAGCAAGGCGCGCGCGCTGTCTGCGATCGACAACTCTTCATTGAAGCAGGGTGCGATCACAGACACGGGGAGGGCAAGGTCGGCATAGCGAGACCAAAGGTCATAGGATCGCTGAGCAGGTCTGACACGCGTGGCAAAGACTCGCGCAGCAAGCAGCAACTGGATGGTCGAAACGAGATTGCGGACGGTCACGACCAGAAAGCACAGGATACCTATCGCGACCATGGTGCCCAGCCCGACGCTTTCCAACGTCGAGGATATAGAACCCACCCCCATCAGGCAGTCCCCAGCACCTGTTGAGCCTGCTGCGCGCGAAGGCGTACCCAGGGCGAAGGATCTTTGCGCAGTTCCGCGATAGCAGGCAGGCTGCTGTTCAGCCTCATCAACTGACACGCGCGGATAGCTCTGGCACGGACGGGAGGCACGGGGTCGTTCAAAAGCGGCAATATCCATTTGGCGCTGCCCGGGTGCCCCAATCTGGCCGCCGAATCCAATGCGGCCAGACGAACGGGCGCATGGGTATCGGCGGCGGCAGCTTCCAATAGTGGAAGCGCAGAGAAATCCTCCGTCCACCCAAGGGCGTCAATCACCAGTGCCCGCACCGCTGGCGGCAAATCGGCGGACTGAGCCAAGCTGAATAGTTCGGACGGATGGCGTGCGGCGATCAACCTGAACAAGGTTCGATGCAGCGGCGTGATTTGCGCGCTTCGCAGGTCCAGGTGGTCAATCAACTCATTCGGCGGAGGCAAGGCATCCAACCGAGCAAGCAACGACGCGGCCTCCAACCGGGTGTCGAGTTTCGGATCCTCCCGCAGCACAAGGTAGAGCATATCGATCGCCTGCCCTCCTCCTATGCTGCCGAGTAGTCGCAGGGCGTCGATCTGCCGCCTCCGCCGGGACCGCCTTGCCGCCAGCAACGCCTGCTTGAGCAACCCTTGTTCCTCCACCAGGGCAACGAGCCGCTCTCGGTCTTCACCCCTGAGTAGTTGAACAATCCGGCTGATCGCCGCCAGCCTTTCAGCAGGGCGGGCGAGCTGGAAAGCGGGCGACGCGGCGATATTCTGGCCAGCCCCCATGATTTCCCTCGTCAGGACGCGGGTCAATTCCGCCTTGGCGACGCTGGCGCGCTCCTTTCGATCACGACGCATCACCAGGAAGAGCAGCCAGGCGGCCATCGCCAGCGCCCCGTAGACGGATATGAATATGGCGATCCGGGCAACATGATCGGCGATAGGGAAGCCCGGCACGATCAGAACCTGACCTGAAAACCTAGCGTCCCACCTGTCCGCCTGTAGGTAGCGCGACGGCGGTCATAGTCGACCCCTGCCCGAAGTGAGACCTTGTCAGCGATCGGCACCGTCACGCCCGCGAACAGGGAATGAACCTGCCGGGTTATCCCTGCTTCCGTATCGGGATAGGTGGCTGCTCCGGCATAGAGTGTTGCCCCGCCGGAGAAGGTGCGATCCATTCGGCCCGACACGCCCCACCGGTGGGTGCCATCTTCATCCCACAGGTTGATCATCCGGACGGTGGCAGCCAGTCCCAACTTTTGCGCTGCAAGCCGAACGCCGGGTTGAAAGACGGTGACCGACGCATCGCGATATTCCGCATGCCGCAAATCAGCCAGCACCGTAGCAAATGAGGCAATGTCCGCCTCCACTCCGGCTGTCACGCCCCATTTTTCCCGGAAATTCGCATTCGGCGTCACGGCTAAAGCGAGGAAGGTCCGAAGCGTGTTGCCAAACCGATGGTCGATGCGGGTTTCCAGGCGGGTGTCAGCAAATGATCGCCGGTCTTCTCTTTCCACGGTCAAGGCTGCCGACGTATTGGAGTCAATTGCGCCGAAAAGAGCGACATTCGTATCATACCAGGTTTGGCTGGGCCGATTGGCAAAGGACACGCGGGAAACGTTCTGCGTGGCCGCCAAGCCCCAGTACGTCGGCGCGGCACTGACAGCATCGCGAGCGTCCAATTGACGCCTGATGGCAACAGCGTCCGCGTTTGCTGGAGAGCGCTGCTCCATGGCGACAAGCTCCCGCTCTGCCGCTGCCCGGTCGCCAGACCACAGGTAAGCGCGCACCAGCGCTGCGCGGATGTCGAGGTCTTTTGGTGCCAGCAGTTCTGCCCGACGAAGCGCTGAGATCGCCTGCGGATAGCGTTTGTCAAAGGCATAGGCACTGCCAAGCATGCGCAAGATTTCCGCGTCATTTGGATTGGCGGCATCCGCCTGCTCCAGCCTGCCAATTACGGCAGCGTAGTCTTGCCGTGCCAAGGCTGCCCGTGCTTGTGCGATCAACTCATTGCGCTGCGGAACAATCGCGTCATCCTGCGTGACGGCTGCCGCTGCAATCGCCAGAGCGAGCAGGCTCATTGAACAGGCCTCGCAGATTTCAGGATGGCGTTTACGCGCACGACAAGTTCATCCGGGATGAACGGTTTCGTCAAATAGTCACGAGCGCCCGAAGTCAGCGCCGCCAATATGTCGGCCTGCGCCTTCCGCGAGGTAAGCATGACAACCGGCATCCCAGGTCGCTCTTCTGCTAAAGCTCTGAGTACATCGGGACCGGACATTACCGGCATCATGGCATCAAGCACGATGAGGTCGTATTCCCCTCCTCGCGCTTCCCGCAGCGCAGATGCGCCATCTTGCCTGATTGTCACATCGTGACCTGCCGCTTCAAGCTTGAACCGGACCAGTTCGCCCAGCAGATCGTCATCGTCTGCGACCAGGATATGCGCCACCTGACCTGTTCCTCTTTCTCGCCGATCCCTTAAGTATCAGCTACGTGCGACTAGTGCGAAAAATTTCTTTTCTTAACAATGGCTAAACCACCATTTTGGTTCAATTCGCCGTAGCGGAAAAACGTTTTGGCAGACTTGCCATGCTTTGTGGAAAGCTGATTTGGGCGCTGGGGCGAGAAATTGAAACGGCGCGACAAGGTCTGCCGTGCCCCCGAAGTGGACGACGCATCCGACAAATTGGATGTCGGACGCGCCATGATTTAACAGCGAGTCTCGAACTGCTCAGTTAATGTGCCGCACGCCCCAAAATGATGCGGAATTCGCTCACCAAAATTTACAAATCGAGTAGAAAGCTCTTCTTTTTTACATCAAAAGTTCTATTTGTGAGGGGCGTATCGCATTGGGGCTATTGCAGATGATCGACCTGTCACCTCAACCTCAGGATGAGACTTCCGACGGGGCAGAACTTCAGTCGGGGCCGCGTCACGATGCGGCCGTTCGGAGCCGCCCCGCAGAACCTCATCGTCGCGCGGGGCTGTTCACCCATGAAAGCGCCGAGGCGAGCGTGCAGTTTTTATCGCGTTGGGCGGGACCGATCGCCCTGGCCGGGACTCTTGTCCTTCTCGGGTGGTGGTTCGTTGCCTGATTCGCGAAAATGACGGCGTGATTCGAACAAGCGCTTCGTAAGTGCGGTAAATTTTCGCTTGCACATTTCGGCCATTGAATTTCGGGTCGTCGCAGATGTGGGGCGCCGTACCTTCCCATCCTAACGGATCATCGGAAAAGAGCATCCGAGCGTCCCAGCAATGATTGCCAGCCCGATGCAATTATGTCCTGCTGCTCCGCAACATAATCACAAGGCAGCGGATGCCTGATGCACACATTCGTCCTTCAGGATGAAGCGTAGTTGACGTCAGGACACGAAAAGGGTTGCAGATGTCGAAAATCGATCTGGCGATCGAGGGGTTTCCCGGTCGCCAGCCTACAACATCCGCCGTTCAGCGGAACGTAAGGCTTTGGCTGTGCCTCTTGCTCGTGGCAGCGGACATGGCCGCTCTCGCAACTGGCTTTGGTCTTGGCTTGCGCGCGGCTGGCGTGCCCTTACTCTTTTCGGGGCTATGGCAACCACTTGGCGGGGGCATGATCGTCTACGGGATCGTCGCCTTCCACAATCAGGCGTTCAATCCCGTCTGCCTGACTCAATTAACGCCCAGCTTGCGCAATGCATCGCTTGCGCTGGCTGGGACGCTGCTGATCTTCCTGCTCACGGTTTTCTCGCTGAAGGCGACCGGTCATCTTTCGCGGCTGGGCATTTCGGCGGGCATTCTTTGCAGTGCGACTCTGTTGGTTATGCAGCGCCTGGTCATCGTTCGCACGGTGCGGAGACATTTCAGCGACAATTTGTTCGCACAACTGATGATCATCGATGGAGGCATGATTCCTGAAGATGTCAGCGGCATGGTGATTGTCGATGCGGAAGGTGCAGGCATCAAGGCAGACCTAGACGATCCTTATATGTTGCACAGACTAGGCACCTTGCTGCGCGACGTCGACCGAGTGGTCATATCCTGTCCTGCCGATCGCAAGACGGATTGGGCTCAAATGCTCAAGGGCGGCAATATCCTGGGCGAGATCATCGTACCGGAACTGGATTCGATGGCGCCCTTGGCTGTGCAAACATATCGCGGCGTTTCCACTCTCGTCGTGGCGCGCGGTCCTCTGAATCTCGCAAACCGCGCGCAAAAGCGGCTTTTGGATATTGCCATCACCGTACCGCTGCTGATCGCACTGGCACCTTTGCTGGTTGCGATCGCGATCGCGATCCGGCTCGATTCACCCGGCCCCATCTTCTTCAAACAAGAACGTATCGGCCGCGGAAATCGACTGTTCCACATTCTGAAGTTCCGAAGCATGCGCGTTGAACAATGCGACGCCGCTGGCGCCTCATCCACACGACGGGATGATGATCGCATCACTCGAGTAGGTGCGTTCATCCGCAAAACCAGCATCGATGAACTGCCTCAACTGATCAATGTTCTGCTAGGCGAGATGAGCCTAGTGGGACCGCGTCCTCACGCTCTGGGCTCGACAGCGGAAGAACAGCTATTCTGGCAAGTCGACCGCCAATATTGGCATCGCCACGCACTAAAGCCGGGCATCACGGGTCTTGCTCAAATCCGCGGATTCCGTGGCGCTACCGAGACGCGCCGAGACATTCTAAATCGGGTAGAGGCTGACCTGGAATATCTCCACGGCTGGAGCCTGATGCGCGACATCGCTATCCTGATCGGTACATTCAACGTCCTGATTCATCGCAACGCTTACTGAGGGGCGGGCGGTTTTTGCACCACCTCATTGAATTTGCGACGGAATGAGTGACGCTCGGCGTGTACGTGAACTATTTGTTAAGCGTAAAATAGGATATGTCTGCTATCTCGAACAGGGCGGACAAATCACGTGGCAGACGATCTTGCGCCGGTTGCCGTTGCGCAACATTCTTCCTTTGATAGCGACAAGGATTGTGCGCCCAAACTGGTGTACTCATCCTTCGCGGATCGCGCCGATCGCGGCGTCGAACTTCTTTCCCGTTGGGCAGGGATCATCACCTTCGCAGCTGCAACCTGTTCGATCATCTGGTATTTGGTCTGACCAAGACTCAGCTTAATCTTGCTGCCAGATGAACAGCGTCCGGTTTGATACCTTGCTGGCAGATTAACAGCCCTCAACCGCGACAAAGCGCCGATGATCGCTCGTTTTCACGATGAAACGAAGCGTGGCATAGTCGCGACAAGCTGCTTGTTAAGAGGTTCGTTTTGCGCGCAAAGGCGCCTAGCATGCCCTGATTGCTGCAATGCAATAAAGGGCTGCACATTTGGTTATCACTTACACTCCACATTTTTGGAGGCGCTTTAACGCGCCTGCAAGCCATGATCTTTCTCCGGTCACGCGGGTGGTTGCCGCAGCCATAAGCTGTGCTGCGCTCACTGCTCTGCCCTGTCCCGTCAGCGCTCAGACGGCTACGGTCGATGACGCTTCACGGCTCAAGACGATGGGCCTCCATGCGACGGCTGGCGTCGACCTTCTATATGACGACAATGTTTATCGTGTGGATGATCGGCTGGAGAATCCCACCGACGACATCATCGTAACGCCTTGGGCTGAACTGACTTATGGGAAGCCGATAGGACGACATGACCTGCTGCTGAGAAGCCGGGTTGGCTATGATCGGTTTATTTCAGAAGGGCAGCGCAGCAAATTGCGGCTCGACGCCGAGGCGAAGGCAATCATTCGTTTTGGCGCGACTTGTTCTATCACGCCAGTTGCATCTTACAGGCAACAGCGTGCCGATTATGGCGACATCAATCAGCAGACGGAAAATCTGCAGCGGTTCACCACTTTTGGCGCAGACCTGAATTGCGAGCGCCCGGGCCTGTTTCCAGTGGCATCCTACCGTCGCGACATGACGCGCAACGATAACGCCTTCGATTATGCGGATCAGACCAGCGACACATTTGTTGCCGGGATCGGCTATAACATGCCGAGCCTGGGTACGCTGGCCGCCTTTTATGAGCGCGTGAACAGCGATCGGAACAAGCTTGGCATCGAAAATCGAACCAACAGTTATGGCCTGCGGTTCAAGCGTGAGGTGTCGCCAATCACCCAACTTGATGCCGAGGTGCGCTGGCTGGATGTGAGCAGCGATTCGGCAGCCGTTGGGAATTATGATGGCCCAGGCTGGGATGTGAGTATTTCGACCAGCATCGTTCCCCGGCTCAAACTGACGGCCACGACAGACCGCAGCATTGTTAACGACAGCCTGATAGCCAGTGGTTTTGCGATCCGGACCAGATATCGACTGGAGGGCGAGTTCACGATTTCGGAACTCACCTCTGCCGGACTCTACGGCGAACTGGAGCGGCGCAGGTTCCGCCAGGACGCGGCTTTGCGACCATTTTCCATAACGGCCGACCGCAACCAGCGGTTCGGAGGAATGCTGAAACGCAAGTTGTCGGATCGCGTCGACATCTCGCTCGATGCGCAACGCTATAAGCGGCGCACCGATACGGATGTGGCCGAATATAGCGGAACCCAGGTGACGCTGGGCACGGCGATCCGATTTTGACCTCGAACATAAAGGAGCATGAACTGTGAAAGCAGAGGCTCTCCTGACCAGCTTCTCGATCTTCCTTGCAGTCGCCGCAGCAGCACCCGTTGGCGCGCAGACGGCCGAAATGGCGGTCACTACCGCGACGCCGTCGACTAAGCCCCAAGCTGATGCAGGCTATCAATTGGGGCCGGACGACGAAGTGAGGATTGCGATCTTCGGTCAACCAGACCTGTCATCCACGACCCGCATCAAGGAAGACGGCACCGTTACACTCGCCTTGATCGGCCCGATTCAGGCGCGGGGCAAGACGACGTCGCAACTGGCTCAGGCAATCGCGGCCAGTTACGCGAGCGGAGGCTTCCTCGCCAATCCTTCGGTCAACGTCGAGGTGAGCAACTATGTCAGCCGCTTCGTGACCGTTCTGGGCAATGTGCCCCAAGCGGGCAATTATCCGCTGGATCGCAATTATACGGTCGCGTCGATGCTTGCCAAGGCTGGCGGCTCGACGAAGGACGGGGCTAACGCCGTCATCCTGACGCCAGCCGATGGCAGCGGCGCCGTCCGCATCTCGCTCGCCGACATGGCTGTCGGGGGCAGTCGCCAGCTGAAGCCTGGGGACATCCTGTTCGTCCCGCCAGCCGAGAAGGTTTATGTCTACGGCCAGGTGCAGCAGCCTGGCGCCTTCTCGTTCGCGCCGGGTCAGAGCTTCCGCCAAGCGCTCGCACTGGCGGGAGGGCCAACGCTCGCAGGTTCTACCAAGCGCATAAAAGTACGCCGGGGAGGCAAGGAAATACAGGCGAACCTGGATGATCCGGTTCAGCCTGAGGACGTCCTCATCATCCGGGAGAAGCTGTTTTGACGACAATCGATCATGGCTTCGCGCAGGATCGGTCCAGCGGCATGCGGGACTGGCTCCTGTCTTTTCGCCGCAGCACGGCACGTGCCGAGACTCCCAATGGCGGGCCGCGCGCGGCAATGGCTGAGCCGCTGCTGCTCGACACGCCCGTGGCGCCGGGGTTCCGGCAACAGCCAGATGAGGTGACGGATGTACCACGCGCCCTTTCGATGGGGGCGATGGCCGCGCCCCTGAAGCCGATTAGCTTGCGGCGGGATTCGATCTACAGCGCTTTCAGCACGGCGATGCCGGTGACGGATCGTCACGGGCTGGCGGGACGGAATAGCGAGCTGGAAAAGCTGGTCGAGGCGATCGTCGTTCAGCGGAAGCATGCGGTCATTTTTGGTACGCGGGGGTCGGGCAAGACTTCGTTGGCGCGGGTTTTTGGCGATCTGGCGGATGAGGCCGGATGCGTTGCGCTTTATGGGTCGGCGAGTGGCGACGCTGATTTCGATGCGTTGTTCCGGCCGTTCCTCAGCGAGCTACCGATGAGTGCGGCTGGGCAGGAAAAAGCGCGAAAATTAATGAATGAAACCATTGATGGAACGCGGTTGGCGAACCTGTTGGTGGAGGACGTACGTCAGCGTACTATTTTGATCCTGGATGAGTATGACCGGGTCCGGTCTGATGAGGCCAAGTCGGACGTTGCGACGCTGCTGAAGTTGCTGACCGATATTCATTCGCCGGTTCAGGTGGTGCTGGTGGGCATCGCGGGAGACGTGGATGGGCTGATCGCGGCGCATCCATCATTGCGGCGGCATATCGCGCCGCAACGGGTCGCGCCGATCCCCAAGCTGGAGCTGGAACGGCTGCTGATGAGCTGCGCGGACAATGCGCGGCTGAGCCTTGACCCCGACGCGCTCGATGCGCTGGCGGGCGCGGCGATGGGGTCGCCCTACCATGCGCGGCTGTTCGGCATGCAGGCGGCGCTCGTCACCGAGTCCGCTGGACGCGAGCGCATGACGCTGGCCGACGTGGAGCAGGGCCTTGCGTCTGCCCTCGAAGATTGGGTGGAGATGAGCGGGGCGACCCATGCGCTGTTCCGCCGCGTGTTGTGGGAAGCCAATGCGAGCCGACGGATGATCGCGCTGGCAGGCGTGGCTGCTTCGCAGATGTCGGTCATTTCCTATGATCGGCTGGTTCGGCTGGGCCATGAGGTGTTGGGCGGCGGATCGATCAATGAAGGTCAGGCGGCCGATGCAATGCGGCGGCTGGAGCCCGCGCTCACGCCGATGCCCGGCGGCGAGCTGTTCATGTTCGAAGACACGCTGGCGCCCCAATTTCTGTTGTTGATGGCGAAGCAGCCGGTGCCAGCGACGCCCCCTGCCCCCACCCCCGCCGAAGAGATGCGGGCCATGTTGCGAGGAGTTGACGGGCTATGACCATGAACCCGATCGATCTGCTGTCGGCCGTGCAGGCGCGATGGCGGACGGCGGCGCTGCTGGGCGGCGCGCTGTTCCTCATCATCGCCATTCTGGCCTTCGTCCAGCCGCGCCAATATGCGGCGACAACCTCGCTACTGCTGGACCTGTCGCAGACGGACCCCACGGACGCCAACAACCAGCCCGGCGTTCGCGTCGAGGTGGATAGCATCCTGGGCACGCAGACCGATGTCATCCGATCCGCCAAGGTGATCAATGCCGTGGCCAAGGAAGCCGGTTTCGTCGATGCCCTGCCCAAAGACATTCCGCTCGACGCGCGCGTGCAGCAAGCCGCCGACCGGGTGCGGGCCAATCTGACCGTAACGACGGGTCGTCAGAGCAATGTGCTGCAGCTGCAATATCTGGATGCCGACCCGGCGGTAGCGGCCAAGGTCGCGAACCTTGCCGCGCAGATATACATGCGCGAGCAGGTCGAACTGCGCGCGTCCCCCGCGCGCGGTTCCGCCAAATGGTTCGACGAGCAGACCCAGGAAGTGCGCCGCCGCTACGAACTGGCGCAGAAACGGCTGTCCGATTTCCAGCGGGCGCATGACATTATCGGCATCAACCGCATGGACCTTGAAGCCGAGAAGCTGAAGAACATGTCCTATCAGCTGACGCAGGCGCAGGCCGAGGCGGCGGCGGCGCGATCCAAGGCGGGCGCAGGTTCCGTTTCGGACATTGAAGGATCGCTGATCGTCCAGAATTTGCAGGAGCAGGTCGCGACACAATCGGGTCGTGTTTCGGAGCTGTCGAAGACACTGGGTCCAAACCACCCGAGCATGGTCGCGGCGAACGCGCAATTGTCGGAACTGCAATCCAAGCTGGCGTCTGCGCGATCGAGCCAGGCGGGCGCGGTGAATGCGAACAGCGTCGCTGCAAACCGCCGTGAAGGCGACCTTAAGTCCAACATGGCGGGTCAGGAAGACCGCATGATCCGCATGTCCGACGTGCAGGACCAGTTGATGGTCATGCAACGAGATGTGGATGCCGCACGACAGACCTACGATACGGTTCGGCAGCGCTTCAACGAGGCCACGCTGAAAAGCCAGATCTCGCAGCCTAATGCCAGCCTACTGGATGAAGCATCCGTCCCGCTGATGCCAGCCAAGCCCAATCTTATGCTGTGGCTGATCGCAGGGGTCGCTCTGGGCCTGATCGGCGGGGTGGCGGCAGTCGTGATCGCCGAGATCCTGAAACCTCGCGTTCGATCCGCCGCTGGTGTCGCAAAGGCGACCGAAGTTGAAGTCATCACCGAACTGCTGCCGGTCCCGACCCGGAGCGGCTGGTTCCTCAATCGGCAGGAGGCCGCATGAGACTGCGTTCCACGGCAGGCGCCCCACCCCAGTTAATGCCCGGCGGGGGAACCGCTGCGCTACGCCCCAGAGGGCGGGACAAGCAGAGCTTTGCCAGGCTGGCGGTGGATCACGGGTTCCTGGCGGAATCCGACGTCACCCGCGTTGACATGCATGCGCGTGAGCATGGCCTTGCCTTCCACGAGGCGGCTGTTGAGATGGGCGCGCTGGATACCGAGGCGGCAAATCTGCTGGCGGCGCTGGCAGGCGGCTTTTCGCTATTGCCAGCGGGTGACGAGCGGATCGACCCGGCGGTGGTCGCGGCCTTCGACCCCGCAAGTCCCTATGCAGCCAAGGTAAGGACGATCCGGGCGAAGATGCGGTCAGCCGCGAAGGCGGGCGATCCATCCGCACTAAGGCTGGCGGTGCTGTCCGTGGATGCGGGGGACGAGGCGGCGGTCATGGCCGCGAACCTTGCCGTCGTACTCGCGCAGATGGACGGGCAGACGATGTTGATTGACGTCGATATGGGCAACCCGTCGCTCGACCGTCTGTTCCGGATAGCGAACAAGGCGGGTTTGGCGGAGCAGTTGATGGGCAGCGCGGCCCTGCTGCCAGCGGCCAAGACCGCGATCGAGGGATTGTGGCTGATGACCGCAGGGCGCGCCTCCGGCAGTGCGTCGAGCCTGATCACACGCGGCCCGCTGGCGGACACGGCCAATGGATGGGGCCTTAAGGAAACATCGATGCTGTTCTACCTTGCCGAGCGCAAGGGCGAGCAGACGCCGGTCGGCAGCATTTTGGCGGGCTTTGACGCGGTGGTCATCGTGGCGCGGCGTGGCGATACCGCCATCGCAGATTTGCGCCGCATCATCGATGATCTGGACCGGCAGGGCGTGCCGATCGCCGGGACGGTCATTGCATGAGTGCAGAGCGAGCCCTCCCCCAGCCTTTTCCGTCCGTAGAGCCGCTAGACAAGAGCGTGCCGGTCGGCGGCGTGCCGGTTTCCACCCTCTCGCTTGATGCCCTGATCACGAAGATGGTGCGTGAGGCGCCGCTACGCCGAATGCAGAAGGAAGCGCCGTTGCTGGTGTTTGACTGCAACGGACAGGGGCTGTCGATGAACGCTCTCGATCCGGGGTTCCGCGCCGATCTGGCTAAAGCGGACCTGATCCACGCCGATGGGCAAATCGTCGTCATGGCGTCACGCTGGTTCAGCAACACTCCGATCGCCGACCGGTCGAGCACGACAGACATGTTCATAGACAGCCTGCCGCAGGCGGCGGCAGGCGATGTCCGCTATTATCTGCTCGGCGGCGAGGAAAAGGTGAATGCCGAATGTGCGCGGCGGATCACCGATGCGACGCCCGGCCTGAAGCTGGCCGGGCGGCGCAATGGCTTCTGGAGCGCGGAAAAGGAAGATGCGCTGATCGAGGAGATCAACGCGGCGGCGCCGGACGTGCTGTGGGTCGGTACGGGAAAGCCGCGCGAGCAGGCCTTTTGCGTGCGCAACCGGCACCGGATCAAGGCGGGGTGGATCGTCACCTGCGGCGGCCTGTTCAACTATGTGACGGGTGACTATCCGCGTGCGCCGATGTGGATGCAGAATGCGGGGCTTGAGTGGCTGCACCGGATGGTCACGCGGCCCCGGCAGTTGGCCTGGCGCTACATCACCACCAATCCCCATGCGCTCTGGTTGATCTGGAAGCATCGCCATGGCTGATGGGACAGCGGTTGCGCAGGCCCACCCCCTAACCCCCTCCCGCTTGCGGGAGGGGGAAGAGTCCTCCTGCTCGCCGGAGACGCGCGTGCGGAAACTTGGCAACATCTTTGGCCGCTTTGGCCTTGCCAGCCTGTCGTCGGCGATCGTGTCGGTCAGTCATCTGGCCGTGCAACTGTTTTCCATTCATCATCTGGGCGCGGCGGCAATCGGCACATTGGCGTTTCTGCTGGTTATCATCCAGTTCGGGTACAGCCTGTCGAACGCGCTCGTTTCCACGCCCTATACGATCGCGGTCAATCAGGACGACGAAGCCGATCACAAATCCTTCGACTTCTTCTTTCCGGTGAACCTGCTGCTGGCGGCCAGTCAGGGTTTGATCTGCGCGGCCATTGCCTGGGCGACGGCATCCGCTGCTGCGGCGGCGATGTTCGGACTGGCGGGCACCTTGTCTCTGGTGCGATGGTTCGGGCGATCCAATGCCTATGCGCATCATAGGCCCGCGCGAGCGGCGCGATCCGATCTTGCCTATGCCGGGACGATCGTCGCGGGCCTTCTGGTGGCTTCCCGAATGGGTGCGGACCTAGCGAGTATCGGCGCGATGTTGGTGGTGGCCAGCATCACGGGGCTCCTGCCGTTCGGCCTTTCCTATTTGCGGCGGCATTTCAGCATGCGGCCGACGACGGCTCTGGGCGCCTATCGTCCCGTGTGGCGGGAGCAATCGGGCTGGACGTTGGTGGGGGTGCTGTCAACCGAAGCGACATCCAACGCGCATAGCTATATCGTGACGCTGCTCGCGGGTCCGGCGGCCTTTGCGCCTGTCGCGGTGGGGATGCTGTTCTTCCGGCCCGTCAATGTGTGCATAACCGCCCTTACCCAGCTGGAACGACCGCGCATGACCCGAGCCGTGGCGCGCGGCGATCATGACGCCGCGATCACGTCCGAGCGCATTTTCATGGGCGCGCTGCTGTTCCTGTGGGTTGGCACGTGCGCACTGGCGGCGGTCGTGCTGTTCATCTTTCCCCAACTGATCCTGAAGCCGACGCTTGATTGGCAGTTGGTTGCCATCGCGGTGGGGCTGTGCGCCCTGCTTTCGCTGGTTCAGTGCGTGCAGACGCCGATGAGCGTCATGACGCAGGCGCGCAAGGCGTTCCGGCCGCTTGCCCATCAAAGCTTGCGCAGTTGTGGCGTCGGCATTGTGGCGGTGACGCTGCTGACGCTGGCGGTTGCGCCTATTTTCTCGATCGCTGGCGTCGTGCTGTCGCAGCTGGTGATGATGTTGGGCATCTGGCAGTTGGACCGCAAATGGCGGGCGAGCCAGAGGGTGGAAGGCTAAAGCCCATGGCGTCAACATGGCACCGCACTGGCCTTGCGCCCTCCCTCCCCGCTCCTGCTGCATCGCGGGAAAGTCGGGTGGTTCTGGTCGCTCAGATTTTCTACTTCATATTCCTGATGATGGTCTTCATCGGCCAGCAGCCTTTCGCGTCGCGGACGCAGGATGAGCTGGTGGCGATGGCGGCGGACAATGACGGGTCGGACCTGTTCAAGCAGGCGCTGTTCATCGGCTTTGCGCTGCTGCTGACGGGAGTGCAGATATTCCGTCAGCATCCGCTGAAATACCGTTTCACCTTCTGGCCGCTGGCGATCATGCTGGTCTGGTTCCTGATCACCTGTAGCTGGGGCGTCGATCCGTTCGTGTCCTTCAAGCGGGTGATGCAGCAGTTCATCGTGATCTACATCACCTTCTGCGCATTGGCGCTGATCGGGCCGGAACGGCTGTTCACCGCCCTGCGATGGGCGTTGATTACGTCGCTGCTGATATGTTGGGTTTCGATGCCGCTGACCTCCGCAGCGGTGCATCCGCCGACCGAGAGCGACAAGGCGTTGATCGGCGCGTGGCGAGGGTTCTTCTTTCACAAGAATATCGCGGGCGCTGTGATGGCGTTGTGCTTCATCGTGTGCGGCAATGCGTGGGTGGATCGCCGTAAATGGTATTACGCGCTGTTCGCGATCATGGCGTTCGTCTTCGTGATCGGGACGAAGAGCAAGACGTCGCTGGCGCTGTGCATCGGCATGCTGGCGATCAGCAACATCTATCGGGCGCTGAGCGACAATACGCAAAAGCGGGCGATCCTGCTGATCATGCTTGGGTTCGGGATGGTGGGGTTTCTGGCGCTCTACATCGCCTATCAGCCGACGATCGAACGGCTGTTTGCCGATCCGACGAGCTTTACCGGGCGCGTGTCGATCTGGCGCGTGGCGTTGGACTATCTGGCCGATCATCCGTTCCTGGGGGCGGGTTTCGGGGGCTTCTGGCAGGTGGGGGCAAACTCCCCGGCGCATGATTACCTGAACCAGCAATTCCAGATGCTGACGGCGCATTCGCATGATGGATATCTGGAGATTTGGGTGACGACCGGGCCTTTAGGACTGGCCATGCTGCTGGTGAGCTTTCTGGCCCTGCCCGCTTATTGGTTCCTGACCGGATCGACCAAGGAGAACCAGCATCTGATGGTTCCGGCTTTCGCCATCTGGGTGTTCGTCATGTACCAGAATCTGCTGGAGACCTCCTTCTTCGATAAGGACCGGCAGGTCTGGGTGATCTTCCTCGCGGCGGTCGCCACCGCGCACGCGACTTTCAAGGCCAAGCCGCGCCCGCAATGGCAGCGGCGGCACATTTCTTCCCCGGAGGCTGTTAATGGCTAGGGTTATTATCTGCATCGCGACGTGCAATCGGCCGCAAGGGTTGCAGCGGACGCTGGAGTCGATTGCGGCGCTGGAAACGCGTCACAAGCTGGAGGTGCTGGTCGCGGACAATGACGCCGCGCGGGCCGAGGGCATGGGCGTGGTCGAGCGGCTGGCTTCGCAAGGCTATCGCTGGCCGATCAAGGCGCGGTTGGTGGCTGAACGGGGGATACCCGTGGTACGCAATGCACTGGTGGCGGAGGTGCTGGCGCGACCCGGCGTGACGCATGTCGCGATGCTGGATGATGATGAAGCCGCCTCCCCCGGCTGGATCGATGCGCTGGTGGACACCGCCATGCGTTGGAATGCGGATGTCGTGGGCGGCGCGGTGGCGCGAGAGATGGACGCGCGGGTTGCGCCCTGGGCCACGCGGCATCCCTTGTTGCAAGCCAAGCGGCGCGGGACTTCGGGGCCTGTCGCGCTCGTCGATAGCACGGCCAATGTGCTGATCTCTGCGCAGGCGCTGCATCAGATGGGCGAGCGGCCGTTCGATGAGCGCATGGCGCTGACCGGCGGGTCGGACAAGCAGCTGTTCAGCCGGATGGCGCGCAAGGGCTTTCGCTTTGCCTGGTCGGAGGAGGCTCTGGTGACGGAGCTTATTCCGGCGAGCCGGGTCACTACCAAATGGCTGCTGATGCGCGGATACCGGCTGGGGATGACCGACATGATGGTCGAGCGGTTCCACAGGGGGCGGCTGCGCACCTTGCTGGGCGAAGCGCCGCGCATTGCCGCAGGATTCCTGGTGGGCACGGTGGGCGCTGCGGCAACGCTTGATCGGGGCAAGCGCGTCGTGCGGCTGGGTAAACTCTACCGCGCTATCGGCAAGATCGCCGGAATCGCGGGCTTCCGTTACGAAGAATATCGAAAGGTGCATGGAGCATGAGCGATGCTGCTCCCTTCTTTTCCGTCGTCATCCCACTCTATAATCGGGCCGATATCGTGGGCGACACGATCCGGTCGGTACAAGCGCAGGACTGGCAGGATTTTGAAATCGTCGTGATCGATGACGGATCGCGCGATAATCCGGCTCCGGTGATTGAAGCCATTGGCGACCCGCGCGTGCGGTATATCAGGCAGGATAATGCCGGGGGTGGAGCCGCGCGCAATCATGGGATCAAGGCCGCGCGGGGCCGATATATCGCCTTCCTCGATTCCGACGACCTGTTCCTGCCGGGCAAACTGTCGATCATGGCGCAGGCGCTGAAGGATGATGATGGCCGCACCGTCCTCTATTCCAGGATGAAGGTGGACCGGGGCGTCGATCGTTACTGGATCAGGCCTGATCGCGGCATACGGGACGGCGAGGATGTTGGCGAATATCTGTTCTGCGCCAACCAGTTCATGCAGACATCGACCATGGTCGTGCCGAGCGACATGGCGCGAAAGGTGCTGTTCGATCCGGCGCTGAAGAAGGGACAGGATCTCGACTTCTGCGTCCGATTGCAGGGCGCAGAGGCGCGGTTCAAGATGATCGACGAGCCGCTGACGGTCTGGCTGGACGCAACGGAAGATGGCCGCACATCCTATGTCCGGGGATATGAAACCTCGCTGGACTGGCTCGATCGCTGCGGTCACATGCTGACCGATCGGGCGAGGCGCGGCTATCGCGCGACGGTGCTGGCCTATCACATGGCGCCCGTGCGTCCCGTCGCTGCGCTACGCGATCTGGTGATCGGCATGTTCGCAGGCGGGGTCCCGCCAAGGGTGGTCGCGCGGCAGATACTGCGTTCCTATCTTCCAAAGCCGCTCTACCGTTCGCTGGTCAACCTGTTCGTACTTCGGTTCGGCAAAGGTGAGCCGGCCCATGGCGGAGCGCGGTCGTGATGAGCGCCTGGCAACCTCCATCGCAGCTTCAGGCTGCCGTCGCCCAACCGCTATTTTCGGTTGTCATCCCCACCTATCAGCGCCGCGATGCCGTGGTCGCGGCGGTGCTTTCCGCACTGGAGCAGAGCATCGCGGTGATTGAGGTGATTGTCGTCGTCGATGGATCGACCGACGGCACAGAATTGGCATTGGGCGCGATCAAGGACCCGCGCGTGACCATCGTCGTCCAGCAGAACCGGGGTGCGTCGGCGGCGCGCAACGCCGGTGTCGATCGCGCACGCGGGCGCTACATCGCCTTTCTGGATTGCGATGACCGTTTCCTGCCGCATCACCTTGCCGATCTGCTGCCCCTGCTGGAGGAAAGTGACGATATCGTGGCCTATGGACAGGTGCTGGCCGACCGGGGCGGCGGGCGGAATTTCCTGAAACCTCCGCGCGCGATACAAAGGAATGAGCCGGTCGATCGTTACCTGATGTGCGATCGGGGCTTCATCCAGACCAGCAGCGTGGCGCTCAGCCGTTCGCTCGCCGAAAAGGTCCGTTATCGCGAAGATGTGAAGTTTGGGGATGACACGGATTTCGCGTTGCGGCTGTCGCTGGCGGGCGCGCGTTTCGTTATGGCCAGCCGCCCCGGTACGATCTGGGCAGACCGTCAGGCAGAGGACAGGCTGTCGCAGATCCGGGGGAGTGTAGGCAGCCTGACCTGGCTGGCCGACCTGCGCCCCCATATCTCGGCGCGGGCTTTTTCGGGATATATGGGTTGGCACGCGGCAAAGAGCATCTGGCCGACCAAACGGCTTCGGGCCATCCGCTACTATCTGACGGCATTGTTCCATGGCGCCTATGGGCCGCGTCTGGCGGGCGCGGTGCTGATGCAGATCGTTCTGCCGGACGGCGTTTATCGCAAAATCTGTGACCGCTGGATCGATGTCACGCGATTGTTGAGCGGGCGGAGGCAAAGCCTGTGAGGCGGCGGGATTTTCTGGCGGGGGCGGCGACGCTGGCGGCCTGCTCTCCCCTGCCTCCCGGCGCGGCCCGTGTCGTGTCGCGCGAAGGATTGGCGGATCATGCCAAGGCTTCCGGGCGCTATTTCGGCGCGGCCGTGAAATCGCGATTGCTGCGCGAGGACAGCGCGTATCGTGCAACAGTGACGCGGGAATGCGACATTTTGGTGCAGGAATATGAACTGAAGCGCGGAACCACCGAACCAAAGCCCGGCAAATATGACTTTAGCGGCGCTGACCAGATCATCGACTTTGCGCAAGCGCATGGGATGCGGGCGCGCGGACACACATTGGTCTGGTACACGGCCAATCCGCCCTGGCTGGAACCGGCGGTGCAACAGGCGAGCGATGCGCAGCAACGACAGTTGATGACCGGCTATATCGACGTTGCCATGCGACGCTATGCGGGCCGGATTTCCGAATGGGACGTGGTCAATGAAACGATCGAGCCCAATCAGGGCCGCGCCGACGGCATGCGCGCCGAGAGTCTCTGGATGAAGGCCATGGGCGAGCAATATATCGACCTTGCCTTTCATCGTGCGCGGGAAGTGGATGGCGAGGCCACGCTGTTCCTCGGCGACTATGGGCTGGAACATGACTCCCCGCGCTGCGAGCGGCGGCGAACCGCCATGCTGAAGCTGCTCGATCGTTTGATGAGCCGGGGCGTGCCTGTGGATGCCATCGGCATTCAGGGGCATCTGAAACCCTATAAGGAGCCGTTCAATCAGCGGCAATTTGCCGATTTTCTGGAAACGCTGAGCGGATATGGTTTGAAGCTGGCGATCACTGAACTGGATATCGCCGACCGTGGCGGGCCACCTAATCCGGACAAGCGCGACCGTGAGGTTGCGGCCTTTGCCAAGGCTTTCCTGGACGTGGCGCTGGATAATCCGGCGATGGGATCAGTCCTGTGCTGGGGTGTGTCGGACAGGGATTCATGGCTGTCCAAATATCCCGAATATAAATGGCCTGACGGCCAGCTATCCCGTGGCCTGCCCTTTGACGGTAAAATGGCCCGGAAGCCATTTTGGGACGCAATCGCTGGCGCCTTTGATGCGGCGCCTCCTGCAAGGAGGAACCGGGCATGAGGGTCGCCTCACTCACTGGCCTGCGCGGGGTCGCAGCCGTTTCCGTCCTGCTTTATCACATCCCGCATCAACCGGCCTTTTCGCAGTTTGCGATCCCGCTTTTCTCGCGGGCCTATCTGGCGGTCGACCTGTTCTTCATCCTGAGCGGCTTCGTCATTTCCTATGGCTATCATGACCGGGTGGTGAAGCATCTGAGCCGAGCGAGCTATGTAGATTTCCTGATCAATCGCATGGCGCGTGTCTGGCCGCTGCACCTGATCGTCACATTGGTCTTTGGGCTGCGCATCCTGCTCAACGTGTCGGGCAATCAGTCGATCGAGTTGAACCCGGCCAATATCCTCAGCAACCTCTTCATGGTGCAGAGCTGGGGTTGGGGCACGGAACCGATCGCTGGCAATAGCTGGTCGGTCAGCACGGAAGTTGCGGCCTACCTCATCTATCCACTGATCGCGATCCTTGCCTTTTCGCGCTGGGCATGGGCGCAGGTGGCGATCTGCATCGGACTGCTGCTGCTCGTGGCTTCGTCGGGACTGGGGGCCAGCGGGCCGCTCGACGTCAATAACAGCGACAGCGTGTTGACGCTGCTGCGCTGCCTTGCGGGCTTTTCGCTGGGCGTGCTGACATATCGTGTTGCGGATCATCCTTTGTGCAAGGCCGTGATTGGCCGCAGCGGCGGTTTTGCGGCGGTTTGTGGTCTGATCGCGCTGGCGCTGCTGTTGCCAGGAGCCGATGTGCTGGTCGTGTGCCTTATGCCCACGCTGGTGCTGAGCTGCTATTATGACGGGCCAGCCGCGCGGGCGGTGATGGCCAACCGGTTGAGCTTTCATCTGGGCCTGATCAGCTATTCCATCTATCTTTGGCATCCACTGGTGCGCGACGTCGCCGCGCGGGCAATGGGCGTCGCGCAGCGGCATGGAATCGTCGGGATGGACTGGCTGTTCGTGCTTGGGATGCTGGTCGTCACCTGGCTGATCTGCTGGGTCAGCTATTTGCTGATCGAGGTGCGAGGGCACCAGTTCATCAAATGGCTGCAAAAGGGGCGTCCGCAGCGCCCCACCGCGTTGGAACCGGCGGCGCCATGATGGGCAAACCGATCTGGATTGCGGTTCCGACGTTCCGGCGACCTGCCGAATTGCGGCACTTGCTGGAGACGCTGGCAAAGATGGTGCAGCGGCAGGATGTCATGGTGCTGGTCGCCGACAATGACGGGAACGCGGCAGAGGGCGCGGCTGTCGTGGAGGCTTTGCGGAATAGCGGCTACCCCCTGCCCCTGACGCTATTGCCGGTGGCGGAGCCGGGGCTTTGCTCGGTTCGCAACGCGATATGTGATGTTGCGATGGCCGATCCCACTATGCGATTCATTGCGATGATCGATGATGATGAGTGGCCGCAGCCGGGCTGGCTCGACGCGCTGCTTGCCTGTCAAGCGCAGGTGGGCGCCGATGTGGTCGCGGGGCCTGTTGATTTTCACTTCAAGGATGGGCCGCCACGATGGGCGCAACAGACTTTGGTGTTCCGGCCGGAGCAGCGGGCATGGGGCGCAACAGGCATTTTGTGGGCGAGCAATAACCTGCTGGTGAACCGCAGGGCGCTGGAGATGGTGCCACGGCCGTGGTTCGATGTGCGCTTCAACCGCAGCGGGGGTGAGGATCTGGATTTCCTTGCGCGGTTGCGGGAAGCGGGCGCGCGGTTCGCTTGGGCACCCGATGCCCGGGTGAGCGAATGGGTGCCGCCGGAACGGGCGAAGCTGAGCTGGGTGTTGAAGCGGATGTGGCGGATCGGATTTACCGAGACGCTGGCGCAGCGGAAGCGGCGGCCGGGGCGCATTGCGCAGGTTGCCCTGTTGGGTAGGACGCTGGGTATACTGACGCTGCGCACCGCAGGGCTTGCAGGACTGATCCTGCCCGGCGTCCGCCGCGTGGACGTTGCCGGGCAGTGGGTCAAATGCTGGGGGCGCCTCTATGCCCTGTCAGGCGGCGCCCATAGCCATTATGGCGCGCTGTAAATGCGCAGGCTCTTGATAATCATGTCTCCTGAGCCATCATCATAGCCACCACTGGTCTTCACCGCGACGTCCATGATCGGATACCAGCGGTGCCCCTGGAAGGGGTTCACGGACTGATAGGTTTCGACCCCGTCCACGAACCAGGTAATATAATCGCGCTGAATATCGACGGCGAAGCGGTGGAAGTCTTGGGCGAAGCCATTGAGGCCGTAAGCCTGCTCAGCCTGGATCGTGACGCCCCGCTGGAAGCTGCGGACGCCGTCCTTGCCGCCATGGATGGTGTGGGCGATGTGACGATCGAAATCCCAAAAGCTTTGATAGCCGAAGCCCTCATAGATATCGATTTCGGGCGGCCATCCGCTGGTGGAGATCAGCCAGAAGGCGGGCCATGAGCCGCGGCGATTGGGCATCCGGGCCACCCATTCATATTGGCCATAGCCGATCTGCGAGGCGATGAAATTGCGGCCATCCAGCACCGACGCGCCATAATACCAGTTCTGGCCTTCATACCAGATAGGCGACTTCAGCTTCTGGCTATGCAGGACAAGACCCTTTGTGCCCCAGTAGACTGGACCTTCAATGCCGGGGAATAGCGACGAATCCAGATAGAGGCCGGTCTCTCCATTGGCGATCTGGGTACGGCCATGCGACAGCGAGGTGGCCCAGCGATCCCAGCCGCCGTCGGGCGAGCGCTTGTGCGTTTCCTTCTTCAGCTCGAACTGGAGCGTGCCTGTTGCCGCGAAGGTTCGGGGCTGGCGGAAAGTGCCGGTTGCCTTGGGTGTTGGCGCGACGGTGCTGCTCGCGGTGATGGTCGCCAGCGACTGCCCCTGGAGGCCGCCCCAGGGCGCTTCCCGCAGCTTCAACTGGAACTGCTGTCCCTCGGCGAGGCTGGTGATCGGTACACCGACCGTCTGGACGAGCGGATCGCCGGGGCGGAAGATCACGACTGTATCTACCGTCTGGTAGTTGTAGCCGGACAGCGCGCGCAGCGTGCCTGACCCATTCACGGTAATGACCCGCGCGATGACGGTGTTTGGCGTTGGACGATCAAGCGTTACCGGCACATAGGCAGTGCCGCTGCCCGGGCGGACGGTCGCGTTGCCTAGCGACAGGGTCGATTTGTCCGGCAGCTTTGTACCATTGGCGAAATCGAATGTGGAAAAGCTGGATGAAACGGTCGAAGTGGTGTCAGTCGATAGCGAAGTTGTCGAAGTGGTTGTCGATGTCGATCCACTACTGAGCAGAGTCGTGGTTGACCCCGTCTGCAAGTTAGTCGATGTCGATCCACTCGATAACATCGTTGCGGCCCCCGCCGCCATGACGCATAGAAGCGATAATCCGGCTCCACACATGGAGCCGGTCAGTTTGATATTCATTTTTGCAACCCCCGCTTATTAGCCCCTTGAGGGTCCTATACGAAGATTAACAAAAACTTCCGGTCAAGCACGGCTCATCGCAAAGCTGGAGCATTTGCGATGAGCCGATACATGTAGGCTTTATTCCGCAGCCTGGATGAGCGTTTCGGGCTCCGGTTCTGCGCCCCTGCCTACGCTGACATAGGAGAAGCCCGCCGCTTCCGCGTCGGCGGCCCGGTAGATGTTGCGAAGATCGACAAGGCCCTCACCGCTCATCACGGATCGCAGGCGCGGCAGGTCGAGCGCACGGAGCGCGTCCCATTCGGTGACGATCACCACCGCCGCAGCGCCCTGGGCGGCCTCATAGGGATTGGCGCAGAAATCGACGCCGCGCAGCATGGATCGAGCGGCCTCCATTCCTTCCGGATCATAGGCGCGGACCTGGGCACCCGCATCCTGCAACGCCTGGATGATCGAGAGTGACGGCGCGTCCCGCATGTCGTCCGTGTTCGGCTTGAAGGTCAAGCCCAGCACGCCGATCGTCTTGCCGCGAACGGAACCGTTGCACACAGCGACCACTTTGCGGGCCATGGCACGCTTGCGGCTTTCGTTGATCGCAACGGTTGTTTCGATGAGGCGGATCGGCGCGCCCGCGTCTTCAGCCGTTTTCACCAGCGCCAGCGTATCCTTCGGGAAGCAGGAGCCGCCATAGCCGGGACCCGCGTGGAGGAACTTGCTGCCGATGCGGTTGTCGAGGCCGATGCCGCGCGCAACCTGCTGAACGTCCGCGCCGACATGTTCGCACAGTTCCGCGATCTCGTTGATGTAGGTGATCTTCATCGCGAGGAAGGCGTTCGCGGCATATTTGATAAGCTCGCTGGTGCGTCGGCCCGTGAACTGAATCGGTGCCTGGTTCAGATAAAGGGGGCGATAGACCTCCTCCATCACCGGGCGGGCGCGGTCATCCTCGATGCCGATGACGATGCGGTCAGGCCGCTTGAAATCCTGGATCGCCGCGCCTTCGCGTAGGAATTCAGGGTTGGAGGCGACAGCAAACTCCGCAGCCGGGTTGGCTTCGCGGATGATGCGATCCACTTCATCGCCTGTTCCGACGGGAACAGTCGATTTGGTGACGACGACCGTAAAGCCACGCAATGCGGACGCGATTTCGCGAGCGGCATCATAGACGTAGCTAAGGTCGGCGTGACCATCGCCCCGGCGCGCAGGCGTGCCAACGGCGATGAAGACGACGTCCGCCTCCGCCACCGAAGCCGCCAGGTCCGTGGTGAAGGTAAGGCGCCCTCCCTTCACATTGCGCGCGATCAGGTCGGCGAGCCCCGGTTCGTATATCGGCACGCCGCCGTCGCGTAGCACTTCGATCTTGGCTACGTCCTTGTCTACGCAGACGACATCATGCCCAAAGTCGGCAAGGCATGCGCCCGAAACCAGCCCAACATAGCCCGATCCGGTCATCACGATCCGCATCACCTATTCTCCTTAACAAGCGGCTCCCCCTTGCGCAGCGATCCGGAGAAAAAGGCGCAAAAAGCCGATCCCGCGAGCGCGGGACTGATGGGCTTAGCCTTTCGCCATGGATCGGATGCCCAAGCGTGAAGCCCGACATCCAAAAGCTGGAACCAGCCAGCTATTGATGCAGCGCAGCATAGCGTCTCGCACTGAATTGATGCAACGCAACCTGCCGCTAAGCAGACACATATGGGCGTGGAACCAGCCAGTTGCTGGTAGGAAACCGTGTCAGATGCCGCCAGCGAAGACCGGCCAGCCGCCTTGCTCCAGTCGAGCGCTCAAATCGGCAATGCACTGCTCCAGCACTGCGGCCCGGGTTGAGCGGATGACGAAGTTTGCTCCCGTCCGGCCATCCCGGAAGAAGGGATAGCTGCCGATCTGGCAGCCTTCATGCGTGCGCTCCGTCGCGGCGAGAAGGTCGGCTATTTCGCTTTCCGCGACCCAGCAGCCAATCTGCGCCGACAGCAAGGGTTGGCCGCCCTCCAACGTGCCGGTCAGCATGTCGAGCATGCCAGCCGTGATGTGGGGCACGCCCGCCATGATGAAGATATTACCGTGTCGAATGCCAGGCGCGCCGGACATGCGGTTTTCGATAAGGTCTGAACCGGCGGGCACCCTGGCCATGCGCAACCGGGCGTCGGTCAGCCCGCCCCGTGTTTCATAATAGCCCTGGAGCATGGCGCGGGCCTGCGGATGAATTTCGACATCGACATCAAGGGCGCGGGCGATCGCATCGACAGTGATATCGTCGTGCGTCGGCCCGATGCCTCCGGTGGTGAACAGATAGTCGTGGCGCACCCGAAGCGCATTTACCGCTTCAACGATGGAGTCGCTGTCGTCCGCGATCACGCGTACTTCCCGCAGCCTGATTCCCTGTACATTCAGCCAGGACGCGATCTGCGCGATATTCTTGTCCTGGGTTCGGCCGGACAGAATCTCGTCTCCGATCACGATCAGCGCGGCGGTCCAGATACGTTCGGTTACGGGCATGAGGCTGGCCATAGCGTTTGACGCGTCGGCTGCCTAGCCCGACACGATCGGGGCCTCGCAATATCGTGCTGCGCCGACTATAACCGGGACATGACCGAATATATGACGATGACGGCCGATGCGCCGATTTCGCGATCGACCGCGATCAAATTGTATGACGCCGCTGGTTTCGAAGGCATGCGCAAGGCGGGACGGCTAGCTGCCGAAATCCTTGATGCGCTGGTGCCACATGTGGTGCCGGGCGTGACCACGGGCGAACTGGACGACATCGTCCGGCGCATGACACTCGACGGCGGCGGCGTGCCAGCCACCCTTGGCTATCGCGGCTATACGCACAGCTGCTGCATCTCGCTGAACAATGTCATTTGTCATGGCATCCCCGGCGACATGAAGCTGAAGGATGGCGATATCCTGAATATCGACGTGACGCCGCTGGTCGATGGGTGGCATGGCGATACGAGCCGGATGTTCATAGTCGGCGAAACCAGCATCAAGGCACGGCGGCTGGTCGAAGTGACCTATGAATGCCTGATGCTGGGCATCGAGCAGGCAAAGCCCGGCAATCATCTGGGCGACATCGGCCATGCTATTCAAAAGCACGCCGAAAAACATCGCTATGGCGTGGTCCGGGATTTTTGCGGCCATGGTTTGGGCCGCGTTTTTCACGACAGTCCCGAAGTCGTCCATATCGGCCGACCGGGCGCGGGGCCAGAACTGCGCCCCGGCATGTTCTTCACCATCGAACCTATGATCAACATCGGAAAGCCCGGCGTGAAGATGCTGGAAGACGGATGGACCGCCGTCACGCGCGATCGCACGCTGTCCGCGCAATTCGAACATAGCATCGGGATTACCGAAAATGGCTGCGAGATTTTCACGAAGAGCCCGGCCGGGCTCGACGCACCGCCCTATTTGAGTTGAAAAACACTGCCTAAAAATCAGGCACGATGGGACAATATTGCCCTGAAATCAGGCAATATGGACAAAGATTGCGGCATCGCCGAAAGCGTGGCGTAGCGATTCGCCGTTTGGCACGGTAATTGATTGTTGAAGGGCACGGCGCATGTCTCGGGGGCATGAAGATCGTCGCTTTTAAATGATGAGGGCGAAGATCACTTCGTCATCGCGCGCGCGTTTGAGTTGGGATTAGAGTGATGAAAAAGATCGAGGCGATCATCAAGCCGTTCAAGCTCGACGAGGTGAAGGAAGCGCTGCACGAAGTGGGCGTGTCCGGCATCACGGTTACGGAGGCCAAGGGCTTTGGCCGTCAGAAGGGCCATACCGAACTGTATCGTGGCGCTGAATATGTCGTCGATTTCCTGCCCAAGGTGAAGCTGGAGGTGGTCGTGGACGACGCCTTGGCAGACCGCGTGGTGGAGGCGATTTCCGCCGCCGCGCAAACCGGGCGGATCGGCGATGGCAAGATATTCATCTCGGCGATCGAAGGCGCGGTTCGCATCCGCACCGGCGAGCGGGATAGCGACGCTATCTGATCTCCACCAAGTTTGATTTCGCGTCAGCTTCGTAAAGGAGCTGACGAACTGCAACATCCACTACCCCTTCGGGGGGGTAATCATGAAAGAAGGGCAAGCGCACATGGCCAACACGCCAAAAGACATCCTGAAGATGATCGAAGAGAAGGAGATCGAGTGGGTCGATCTGCGCTTCACCGATCCCAAGGGCAAGTGGCAGCACCTGACCATGGTGTCTTCGGTCCTGGGCGAAGATGAGCTGAACGAAGGCCTGATGTTCGACGGTTCGTCGATCGAAGGCTGGAAGGCGATCAACGAGTCGGACATGATCCTGAAGCCCGACCTAGACGCCGTCTATGTCGATCCCTTCAGCGCCACCCCGATGCTGATCCTGTTCTGCGACATCGTCGAGCCCGACACCGGCGAACTCTACGCCCGTGACCCGCGTTCGACCGCAAAGCGCGCGGAAGCCTTCGTGAAGTCGGCTGGTTTCGGCGACACCGTCTATGTCGGCCCGGAAGCCGAATTCTTCATGTTCGACGACGTCCGCTTCAACAACGACTATAACGAGTCCTTCTACAAGATCGACGACATCGAACTGCCGACCAACACCGGCCGCGAATATGAGGGCGGCAACCTCGCCCACCGTCCGCGCGCCAAGGGCGGCTACTTCCCCGTCGCTCCCGTCGATCCGGCCACCGATATCCGCGCCGAGATGGTCACCACCATGCTCGAAATGGGCCTGCCCTGCGACAAGCACCACCATGAAGTGGCCGCTGCCCAGCACGAACTCGGCCTGACCTTCGGCACGCTGGTCCAGACCGCCGACCGCATGCAGATCTACAAGTATGTCGTGCAGATGGTCGCCCAAGCCTATGGCAAGACCGCGACCTTCATGCCCAAGCCGATCGCTCAGGATAATGGTTCGGGCATGCACACGCACATGTCCATCTGGGACGGCGGCAAGCCGCTGTTCGCGGGCGAAGGCTATGCCGGCCTGAGCGACATGTGCCTCTACTTCATCGGCGGCGTCATCAAGCACGCGAAGGCGCTGAACGCCTTCACCAACCCGACGACCAACAGCTACAAGCGCCTGGTGCCGGGCTTCGAAGCGCCGGTTCTGCTGGCCTATTCGGCGCGCAACCGCTCGGCCTCCTGCCGTATTCCGTACGGCGCGGGTTCGAAGGCAAAGCGCGTTGAGTTCCGCTTCCCCGACGCGATGGCGAACCCCTATCTCTGCTACGCAGCGCTGCTGATGGCTGGTCTGGACGGCATCGAGAACAAGATCCATCCGGGTTCCGCGATGGACAAGAACCTCTATGACCTGCCGCCGGAAGAACTGAGCCAGGTGCCGACCGTCTGCGGTTCGCTGCGTGAAGCGCTGAACAGCCTGGAAGCCGACTATGAGTTCCTGCTGAAGGGCGACGTGTTCACCAAGGACCAGATCGAAGCCTATATCGAGCTGAAGTGGCCCGAAGTGTACCGCTGGGAAATGGCTCCCTCGCCGGTCGAATTCGACATGTACTACAGCTCCTGATTTTTTCGGGTTGCCGTCAAGAAAGAAGCTCGGTCACGCAAGTGGCCGGGCTTATTCTTTTGGTAGGGCCAACGAGATCAGAAACATTTGCGCAACCTGATAGCCATGATGAGTAAGCCTTCATTGATGATTGCCGCGCCGTCCATGTGGGATATCAACGTACCCAAAATGGAGGCAGGCCGTGACCAACATGCAACCGTGGGCGGGTATCCCCACGCTTAGATCCATGGGCCTGCATCGCCATCGCTTCTTACGGCGTGCGGCTTTCGCGATCCTGCCGCGGCTCGCGTCCCGAGATATAACCATCTCTCATCACTGGGTCGACGGCGCGAAACTGCGCCTCAATCTGTTTCGTCACCGCGGCTACTGGTATCATGGCCGGGGGCGCGAAAGTGGTGTGATGTCCAGCCTTGCGCGGCTCATCCAGCCCGGTGACACCGTGATCGAAGCTGGCGCCCACATCGGATATATCAGCATTTACCTAGCGAAGTTGACCGGTCGTGAGGGCAAGGTCTTCGTCTTTGAGCCCAGCCGCGACAATCTCCGCTATCTGACCGCCAACGTGGCGTCATTCCCGCAGGTGGATATCATCCCGGAAGCTGTCGGGGATACCGTAGGGCAGGCGTCATTCTACGTCGAAAATCTGTCGGGCCAGAACTCGTCCCTGATCCAGGATTATGAAAATCTGGAAAAGAATAACCAGAACGCCTTTTCAAACCAGCATTACAACCAGATGCAAGTGAATGTGACCACCATCGACAGCTTCGTGGCGTCGAGGATGATCAGGCCCGACTTCCTGAAAATCGATATCGAGGGCGCGGAACTGATGGCGTTGAGCGGCATGACCGAATGCCTGGCCCGCGATCGGCCCAAGTTGATGGTGGAAGTGACCAATCAGGAAGACGCCGTGATGCAGCTGATGGCGGCAGCGGGTTACAAGGCGTTCGATAACCGCCTGAAGCCCTTCGGCCCGGATGCAGACCAAGGACCGAACCGCTTCTTCATACCCGAAGAACAGTCGGGAAGTATCCGCACCTAAACAGGCGGCGCCGGATCAGGACAGCTTCATCCAGGGATAGAGGCCCCGAAGAGCAGCACGGGCTCTCCGGCAGGGGATAGCGCGACCTCCCCTCCCGCGCTCGTCACCAGGCTGCGGATCATCCACGCGGCTGCTGTGCGTGACGCGAGGCTGTCTTCCGGGAGCGTTCCTGCCAGAGCGGCGCGAAGATCGGGATCGAGCACCAGCTTGGGACCTTCGGCACGAACCACGATTTCCGTAACGCCAGGCCGCTTTTCAGCGCCGATGTCCAGTTGGCCACCGCGCACCAGTGCGTCGCCCGCGATGAGGGCAAGGTTCAGCAACACCTTTACCGGCAGCTTGTCGAGCATGTCGTCATCGACAAGCCAGCCGACCTTGACCCGGCCCGCCGCGAACATGCCCTCAATCGCCACGCGGGCTTCGTGCGTGGGCACCGCGTCACCGAAGCCACCCGCCGACCCGAAGGCAAGCCGGAAGAATTTCAGCTTATTGGCCGAAGTTTTCGCGCTGTCGGCCAGAAGATCGAGGCAACGCTGGCGCATTTCCGGGTCGGTTTCATCCGCCATCAACTCCAGACCGTTGTTTAGGGCGCCGACCGGGCTCAGCAGATCATGGCACAGGCGCGAACAAAGCAAGCTGGCAAATTCGATGCTGTCGGTCGGGTGGGTCATGAGGGGTTCTGCCGCCGGAAATAACTGAAAGGAATGACAGGCTAATGCGCTGCCGGGCCAGATGATGCAACCCCGGCCTGCCGCCTTTGCCTCACATGATATCGAGCAACGCCTCGGAAAATGTCACCTTTTCCGAACTCCCCATGCTTGCGATCCAAAGCCGCACTTCTCCCCGGCCGACGATAAGCCACAGGCTGCCGTCGGGGGCCGCATAGGCCGCGTCCGTGGCCGACGGTTCAGGGCAACCTCCAGGGTGCGAGTGATAATGGCCCATCACGGCTGGTCCACCCGCCCTCGCGGCCTTGTGAGCGGCAAGGAGCGCCGCTGGATCAAGTTCGAAATGCCGTGCCGGATCAGGCGCGACATTTTCTGCCGGGCGCGCTTGCGTGATGCAGCCGAAATGCCCCAGCAGCAACCCGCAGACTTCGTCAGCGCTGCTGGCCGCGTGAGACATGATCTGTTCCAGCAGCAATCTTGAAATGCGGACCATCATTCTTACATGCTTAACCAATGGGTTCGGGGGATTCTATCATCGAGACGGCGATAGGCGAAGCGCAGCATGGCCTTCGCCTGGACAAGGCGCTTACCGAACTGGTTCCGGAACTTTCACGTGAGCGATTGAAGAGCCTGATCGTCGATGGTCAAGTGACACTCGCGGGACGAACGCTGAGCCCTTCGATGAAGGTGGCCGATGGTCAGACTTTTACGATCAGCATTCCAGCGCCTGCCGATGCCGAAGCGATCGCCCAGGATATTCCGCTGACCATCGTGCATGAGGATGCCGACCTGATCGTCGTCGACAAGCCAGCGGGTCTGGTGGTCCACCCGGCGGCTGGCAATCTGGACGGGACGCTGGTCAATGCCCTGCTGCATCATTGTCGCGGGCAATTATCCGGCATCGGCGGCGTCGCTCGCCCCGGTATCGTCCATCGAATCGACAAGGACACGTCGGGTCTGCTGGTCGTTGCAAAGTCCGACCGGGCGCATGAGGGGCTGGCACAGCAGTTCAAGGCGCACAGTATCGACCGGCTATATGCGGCGATCGTCTACGGACATCCCCAACCTGCGGCCGGAACGATCGACACATGGATCGGGAGGTCGGATTCGGATCGCAAGAAAATGGCGGTTCATCGCGAAGGACGTGGCAAGCATGCCGTCACCCATTATCGTACGATCGAACGCCTGACCGGCGCCGCATTGGTGGAATGCAGGCTGGAAACTGGGCGGACCCATCAGGTGCGCGTTCATATGGCACATCTGGGTCACCCCTTGATCGGCGATCCGGTTTACAGTAGAGAGAGGAAAGGTTTCAAAACGATACTGGAAACGATGCGTTTCAGAAGGCAGGCATTGCACGCGAAACAGCTGGGGTTCATACATCCGGTGACGGGGCAAAAACTTAGCTTTGACAGCGCACTGCCTGCTGACATGCAGGAACTGTTAAGCGAGCTCCACGTATAGGTTTTGACAAGTTTGCGACGGCGCATCGGACGCCTCTTCTGGGTCCCGCCGCGCACGAAAGGGAAAGGTGAAGCGACATGGCTGCAAAAAGCAATGTCCCCGCGGTTCCAGCGCTGGGCGGTGAAGCCAGCCTCAACCGCTATCTGTCGGAAATCCGCAAGTTTCCGCTGCTGACGCCTGAGCAGGAATATATGCTCGCCAAGCGTTACGCGGAACATCAGGATCCCGAAGCGGCGGCGCAACTGGTGACGTCCCACCTGCGCCTGGTGGCGAAGATCGCCATGGGTTATCGCGGCTATGGCCTGCCGGTCAGCGAGCTGATCAGCGAAGGCAATATCGGCCTGATGCAGGGCGTGAAGAAGTTTGAGCCGGAACGCGGTTTCCGCCTGGCCACTTACGCCATGTGGTGGATTCGCGCGTCGATCCAGGAATTCATTCTTCGTAGCTGGTCGCTCGTGAAGATGGGCACCACTGCGGCGCAAAAGAAGCTGTTCTTCAACCTTCGCCGGATGAAGAACAATATCGAAGCGTTCGAGGATGGCGACCTGCATCCCGACGACGTCAAGAAGATCGCTACCGACCTGGGCGTGACCGAGGAAGACGTGGTCTCCATGAACCGTCGCATGGCGATGGGCGGCGACACGTCGCTCAACGTGCCGATGCGCGAGGACGGCGAAGGGCAATGGCAGGATTGGCTGGCCGACACCGACCCGTTGCAAGACGAGCTGGTCGCGGATGAGCAGGAAAAGACGCTGCGTCACGATATGTTGGTCGAGGCGATGGATGATCTGAACGATCGTGAAAAGCATATTCTTGCCGAGCGGCGTCTGGCCGAAGAGCCCAAGACGCTGGAAGAACTGAGCCAGGTTTATGGCGTGTCGCGCGAGCGTGTCCGCCAGATCGAAGTGCGCGCGTTTGAGAAGCTGCAAAAGGCCATGATGCGGATTGCCGGCGACAGGCTGGGCAAGATGCGGCTGGCACTGGCCTGACGCTGATTACCATGAGGTAGGAAGCCCCGGAGTGATCCGGGGCTTTTTTTGTGGCGTTAGCAGCGACCGATTTATGGCGGATTGGCTCGGCGGTGCGTGCCAACTTGAATGCTCGACGGATCGCGCTACGAACGAGCAAATGAGTGCCACCATCGCCGCTTCGTCTCGCCACCGCTTCCGTTGGGCCGGCTTCGTCATCCGGATATTGGGCGGCTTTGTCGCGCTCTCATTGCTGTTGGTGCTGCTCTATCGCTTCGTGCCGCCCCCCGTGACGTTGACGATGCTGGCCGATCCGAATGGCATCACCAAGGATTGGGTGGGTCTGGACGATATCGATCCGAACATGGCGCGCGCGGCCATTGCGGGCGAAGACAGCCGCTTTTGCAGTCATCATGGTTTCGACGCGGTCGCGATCGCGCAAGCCCTCCGTCACAATGTCAGTGGCGGACGGATTCGCGGCGGATCGACTATCAGCCAACAGACCGCGAAGAACGTGTTCCTGTTTCAGGGTGGCGGCTTCATCCGAAAGGGGTTTGAAGCCTGGTTTACTATCTTGATCGAGGCGATCTGGGGCAAGCGGCGGATCATGGAGGTGTATCTGAACGTCGCGGAGACGGGGATTGGGACTTATGGCGTGCAGGCTGGTGCCATGCGCTATTTCCACCATGGGGCGGGCAAGCTGACGCGCGGGGAAGCGGCCCGTCTTGCTGCCGTACTGCCATTGCCCAAGAAAAGGGGCGCGATTGCGCCGCAAGGCTTTACCCGGCGATATGGCAACAGCATCACGAGCCGGATTAGCGTGGTGCAGCGGGACGGTCTGGATAGCTGCGTTCGGTGAATAGGGTGTTGTGGTGGGGTGGTTTGCGGAAAGTCTGCTCGTAGCCCCCGATCAATGATAAGCTGACCGTCAGCAGTTTATCGAAGTTGCAGATGCCAGAGAAGCATGCGACGAAGGTTCATGCTGTTATTTCTAGCCGCGCTCGCCGCTGCCGCTGATCCTAAGCCCGATCCTATGGCAAATGATGCCGTTGCGGCTTTCTCGCAGGTTTGCGTTGGCATGTTCGTGGGGAAGAAATCTGACGTCGATTCTTCGCGCTTCTCGGTAACCAAGCTGGCACCTGATACGGCTAAGCTGGTCCAACCAAATTTTTCTGGAGATGTTTGGGACGTTAGTGGCAAAATTTCTGACGTACACATGCTTGTCCATTACGAGCCGAGTGGCATGTGTGTTGTTCAGGTCGCCGCAGCCAACGAAGCCGATATTCGAGCATCGTGTATGGCGCTGGTCGAGCAGACTGCCAAAGCAGTTAGCGCTAAAGTCAAACGGCAGCAGGACAGAATCAACTATGTGGAAGGCAAGCCTGCCACTACCTCCATTTGGCGGTTGAGCACTAAACCCCAAAATCTCATGCTCGCTTTAACAACCTACCCTGAAGCCAAATTCATGATCCAGCACATGATGACAGTTAGCCGCGTCCGCTGATCGGGCAACCCAGCGCTTCCAAGAGTGACCATAAATGGTCGAAAACCGCCCTGTTTCCACCCCACCAAAAAAGCCCCGCTGGAGCGATCCAGCGGGGCTTTTGAACGCCTAAGAGAACGCCGCGATCAGGCGGCGTCTTCGGCGCGTTTGTCCTTTTCGCTGAAGACGCGAATCGGTTCCTTGGTTCCAGCCACGACATCCTTGTCGACGACGACCTCGCCCACGCCTTCCATCGATGGGAGGTCGAACATCGTGTCGAGCAGGATCGATTCCAGGATCGACCGCAGACCGCGCGCGCCGGTCTTCCGTTCGATCGCCTTCTTGGCGATCGCCGTAAGGGCATCATCGGTGAAGCTCAGTTCGACATTTTCCATGTCGAACAGCTTGCCATATTGCTTCACCAGCGCGTTCTTCGGTTCGACCAGAATCTTGACCAATGCGGTCACGTCGAGATCTTCCAGTGTCGCGATCACCGGCAGACGGCCGACGAACTCGGGAATCAGGCCGAATTTCAGCAAATCTTCCGGCTCAGACTGACGCAGCAGTTCGCCGGTCTTACGCTCTTCGGGGGCCGCGACATGGGCACCGAAGCCGATCGACTTGGCTTCCAAGCGATCGCCAATGATCCGCTCCAGCCCGGCAAAGGCGCCGCCGCAGATGAACAGGATGTTGGTCGTATCGACCTGAAGGAATTCCTGCTGCGGATGTTTGCGGCCGCCCTGCGGAGGAACCGAAGCAGTGGTGCCTTCCATCAGCTTCAGCAGTGCCTGCTGAACGCCCTCGCCCGATACGTCGCGAGTGATCGAGGGGTTTTCAGCCTTGCGGCTGATCTTGTCGATTTCGTCGATATAGACGATGCCGCGCTGGGCTTTTTCGACATTATAGTCGGATGCCTGAAGCAGCTTGAGGATGATATTTTCGACATCCTCACCGACATAGCCCGCCTCGGTCAGAGTCGTGGCGTCGGCCATGGTGAAGGGCACGTCGAACGTCTTGGCCAGCGTTTGTGCCAGCAGCGTCTTGCCGCAGCCGGTGGGGCCGACGAGCAGAATGTTCGATTTGGCGAGTTCGACCTCACCCGGCTTCGTGCCGTGGTTCAAGCGCTTGTAATGGTTGTGGACGGCGACCGACAGGACACGCTTCGCCCGGTTCTGGCCGATCACATAATCGTCCAGCACATCGCAGATTTCCTGCGGGGTCGGCACGCCGCCATCCTTTTTGCCGACGAGACCGCCCTTGGTCTCCTCGCGGATGATGTCGTTGCACAGTTCCACGCACTCGTCGCAGATGAAGACGGTCGGCCCCGCGATCAGCTTACGCACCTCATGCTGCGACTTGCCGCAGAAGGAGCAGTAAAGCGTGCTTTTGGAATCGGAGCCTGTAAGCTTAGTCATTCGCCAATCTTTCCTCCCTGCCCCAAGCGAAAAGCCGCGACGGCGAGGGATATTCTGGTCCTAGGATCATCCTAGACCGCGTCACGCCGATTTCACAAGGGGAGAAAACGGCGCGCGCGATTAAGATCCATGTTAGCTGTCAGTCGTTTCGGGTGCGGCTGGACGGCGATCAAATACCTCGTCCACCAGCCCGAACGCCTTCGCCTCATCGGCCTCAAGGAAGGTATCGCGGTCCATCGCGCGCTCAACCTCGTCCAGCGACTTGCCGGTGTATTGCACATACAGGTCATTGAGACGGCGGCGAATCCGGAGGATTTCCTTCGCCTGGATTTCGATGTCCGAAGCCATACCCTGGGCGCCGCCGGACGGCTGATGCACCATGATCCGTGCGTTGGAAAGCGCGATGCGCTTGCCCGGCTCACCTGCTGCCAGCAAGAAGCTGCCCATGGATGCTGCCTGACCGATGCAGACGGTGCCGACCTGGGGGCGGATATATTTCATCGTGTCATGGATGGCCATGCCCGCTGTCACCACGCCGCCGGGGGAATTGATGTACATCCAGATGTCCTTCTTCGGATTTTCCGACTCGAGGAACAGGAGCTGAGCGACGATGAGCGAGGCCATATGATCCTCAACCTGACCGGTCACGAAGATGATCCGTTCACGCAGCAGGCGGGAGAAAATGTCAAAACTGCGTTCGCCGCGATTGGATTGTTCGATGACGATAGGAACAAGCGCGGCCATGGGATCAGACATGATATTGGTCATTTTGCTCTTTCAGGGTGATTTTTGCCCGCTCTCTACATCGGCACAAAAGCGGGCAGGTTCAAGGGGTCCTGTGATCGCCGGTCGCGAGTTCAGCGGCGCGCTTCGAAATCGGAAGGCGCACGGAATGCCAGATAAGCAAGGCGCCGCACTTCCCGGCGTCCGCGCACTACGGTGTCGAGGATCAGCCCACACATGCCCGATAGCGTGGCGAGTATCATGAGCCCCGTGACGAGGATCGCGGTCGGAAAGCGTGGCACAAGCCCGGTATCGAGATAGGTAAGGATCAACGGCGTCGCCAGAATGACGGCGGCGGCCGCCAGCAACGCGGCGATGATGCCGAAGAAAAGGATCGGCTTCTCGATCCGGTAGAGCGTGAAGATCGTTCGCAGGATACGCCACCCGTCGCGATAGGTGGAGAGCTTGCTGACCGAACCTTCCGGCCGAGCGCCATAGACAGTCATGATTTCGGAAACGGGCATCGCCAGTTCCAGCGCATGAACGCTGATTTCCGTTTCGATTTCGAAACCTGCGGACAGGACAGGAAAGCTTTTGACGAAACGGCGCGAAAAGACGCGATAGCCCGACAATATATCGGTGAAGCTGCGGCCAAAGAGCTGCTTGAGCAGGCTGGTGAGCGCCCAGTTTCCGAAGCGATGGCCACGGCGATAGGCTTCTTCCACCTCGCTCTTGCGCGCGCCAACGACCATGTCGAGATTATCTTCCAACATGGCAGCGACGAGACTGGGCGCGGCAGCGGCATCATAGGTCGCATCGCCGTCGGCCATGACGTAGATGTCAGCATCTACATCGGCGAACATGCGGCGCACGACATGGCCCTTGCCCTGCTGCGTCACGCGGCGAACGATCGCGCCAGCTCCAGCGGCGAGTTCAGCGCTGCCGTCGCTGCTGTTATTATCGAAGACGTAGATGTCGGCGGTGGGCAGTGCGCGGCGGAAATCCTGCACCGTCTTCACGATCGCGCCCGCTTCATTATAGCAGGGCAGGATTACGGCAATGCGCGGACCTACCGCCCCCTGCCCGCTTGCCACTGCCGGAAATTCCTTCATCTGCCCCAAACCTCACCCGAACTTATCGCGGCATGACGTGCCGGGATTAACATTTCGTCTGCCATGCCGAGTGCTAAATGAAAAGCGCCCGTCTTCCATCTGGAGACGGACGCTTTTCATGTTTTGGCAGTGGCCCGGCGCACATCAGCGCTCAGCCGGGCAACCCCAATCCTTATTCAGCCTTGGCAGCAGCCTTCTTGGCCGGAGCCTTCTTGGCCTTTGGCTTTTCCTCAGCGGCAGCTTCTTCAGCCACGGCCTCGTCCTTCTTGGCGGCAGCCTTCTTGGCCGGAGCCTTTTTCGCCGGAGCTTCATCGGCCGCAGGCGCGGCTTCGTCAGCGTCCGCAGCCTTCTTCTTGGGAGCAGCCTTCTTCGCCTTGGGCTTTTCGTCATGATCATGATGATCATGGCCACAACCCGGGCCGTGCACGTGGGGCTTCAGATCGCCATCTTCTGCTTCGATCGCGGCTTCCAACTCTTCGCGGGTGACGGCGCGATCGGTGACTTCGGCCTTGCCGAACAGGAAGTCTACGACCTTGTCTTCATAAAGCGGCGCGCGGAGTTGAGCGGCGGCCATCGGGTCCTGGCGGACATATTGAACGAACCGCTCACGATCCTGTGGGCCGTACTGCTGAGCTGCCTGCATGATCAGGCGGTTCATTTCCTGATCGGAAACCGCCACGCCATTTGCCTGACCGATTTCGGACAGGAGGAGACCAAGGCGAACGCGGCGAACGGCGATCGCGCGATAGTCTTCCTTCTCGGCTTCCATTTCCTTCAGAGCAGCTTCCGGGTCCGCCTCATGGCTGGCTTCGTGCTGAAGCTGCGCCCAGATTTGTTCGAACTCGGCTTCCACCATGCTCGGCGGCACGTCGAAATCATGGGCTGCGGCAAGCTGGTCGAGCAGCTTACGCTTCATGTGCGTGCGGGTGAGGCCGTTATGTTCCTGCTCGATCTGGCCCTTCAGCAGCTCCTTGAGCTTGTCGAGACCTTCCAGACCCAGCGACTTGGCGAAATCATCGTCCAGCTTGGGCTTGTCGGCGTTCAGGATCGCCTTGACCGTGATGTCGAAGGTGGCTTCCTTGCCAGCGAGATGGGCCGCGCCATAATCCTCCGGGAAGGGGACGGTGATGGTCTTCTCGTCGCCCTTCTTGACGCCGGTCAGCTGCTCTTCGAAGCCGGGGATGAACTGGCCCGAGCCGATCTTGAGCTTCACATCTTCGGCCGAACCGCCTTCAAAGGCTTCGCCGTCGATCTTGCCCACGAAGTCGATGGTCAGCGTGTCGCCATCCTTCGCCTTGTGCGAAGCGGCATGCTCTTCCAGCGCGCCCTGCTGGGTCGCGATGCGGCCAGCGGCTTCATCAACCTGCGAATCAGCGACTTCGACGGTCAGACGCTCCAGCTTCAGACCGTCGATGCTGGGTGCGGCGATTTCAGGAAGCACTTCCAGCGCGACCTTCACCTCGGCGTCCTTGCCGAATTCAAAGCCTTCGTCCAGTTCCACGGAAGGCTGCATCGCCGGACGCAGCTTGTTGTCCGCGATCAGCTTTTGAATGCCTTCCTGGATCGAATTGTTAAGGGCGTCGCGCTGAAGCGATTCACCATGCATTTTCTTGACGAGGTTGGCAGGCACCTTGCCGGGGCGGAAGCCGGGCATACGAACCTGCGGTGCGATCGCCGCCACTTCCTTTTCCACGCGGGCGTCGATGTCCTTCGACGTGATGGTCACGGTGTAGGCGCGCTTCAGGCCCTCGTTCAACGTCTCGACAGTCTGCATCTCTTCTCTCAAACGCTTTCTTCAGCTGAATTCAGGTGGCGCCTGACATGATACAAGCCGGGCGCACTGGTGCGGGCGAAGGGACTCGAACCCCCACATCTTGCGATACCAGAACCTAAATCTGGCGCGTCTACCAGTTTCGCCACGCCCGCATCGGCCGCCGGTCGGCGCGGCATAGAGAAAAGCATCCGGGGAGGCAAGCAATTGTGGATAACTTGCCCGGAACTCACGCAGGGCCTCAGGCGTAACGTTTTCCGAAGGAGAGAAACATGGCCACTCAGCCTGATCCGGAACCGATCGGCGTACCCCCACCCGACACGATTCAGCCGCAGTCACCCCCGGAGTCGCCTGCCCCCTCTACCCCTGATGAAACTCCTGCGGGCGAACCGCCCGAATTCGTGCCGACGCAGCCTGATTTTGACCAGCCGGATCGGTCCATCCCGGAATTGCCGCCGGATTGAGTGTATCAGCAGCGTCTATTCTTGCAGTAGCGAGAAATTTTCTCCCTCTCCTATGCTGGACAGGCCCTTGCAAGCATGATTGAACCACGACGGATAGAAGAAAAGCGGGAGAGGCGCGGCTGACATCAAGGGGGTCATCGTGCATCGGGTTCGCGCCAAATTAGATTGGTTCAAGGCAGTTATATTACCACAGGAGGCCGCACTTCGGGGACGGCTCCGGAGGATCTTGCCCTCCTTCCTGGAACTTGACGACATGGTCGCCGAGGTCATGGCCCGTGCCTATGCCACGGAAAATTGGAACAATGTGACGACAGGCCGCGCCTATCTGTTCACGATCGCCCGCAATCTGATCATCGACAATGCGCGTCGCAACAAGGTGGTCAGCTTCGAAACGATCGCTGACCTGGAACTGCTGCAAGCCGAAAACAGTGTCGAGGCTCAACTTCATGCTCGCGAGGCCCTGCGGCAGATTGAAGCGATCGTCGAAACGCTTCCGCCGCAATGCCGGAGGGTATTTGTCCTGCGCCGTATCCATGAAAGATCGATGATCGAAATAGCGGCAGAAATGTCCTTGTCCGTTTCTACGGTTGAAAAACATCTGGCCAAAGCCATCGCGATAATTATGCGGGCATGGTCGGAACGTCAGGAAACGGATTTCGAACGTGCAAGCGTCGGGGCGAGGGTCAAGCAGCAGGAACGAAATCGAGGCGGAAGCCGCGCGTCTGTTGGTAAGGCTTAACACCGACCCGGCTGCTCAGGATGAGGCCGAACTTTCCGCGTGGATCGAAGCGGACCCGCAGCACGCAATTGCTTACGCAAGGGCAGAGGCCGCTTGGGAATCCGCTGAAGTGCTGAAGAGCGCAACCGCTGACAACGATTTGTCGACTATCGCGCTCATCGCTAGCGAGCCGCGCCACTTGTCGCGCAATATCATGATCGCGGCTGGAGTTGCCGTAATCCTGTTTATCATCGCCGCCATCTTCTCGGTCTGTACAGTCGATGACGCCGATCATCAGGAAACGCGAATCGGAGAGCTCCGCTTTCGCTCCGCCTGACGCCGAGGCATCACTTGCGGAATCTAGGCCAGTAATTCCCGTACCAGATCAGGCACGAGATCGCTGGCCAGACCGATGCGAGTTTCCTCGAAATAGAAGCTGCCAGCCGAGGGCTCCAGATTCAACTCCAACGTCCGGGCGCCTGCATGTCGCGCCATCTCAACAAAGCCTGCGGCCGGATAGACCGCGCCGGAGGTGCCGATCGACACGAATAGGTCGGCCCGGCGGAGCGCTGCGTCGATCACCTCCATCTGGTACGGCATTTCACCGAAGAACACGATGTCCGGACGCAGGCTGGCACTGCGGCACGCTCCGCACGGCGCGCCCGGAGGCAAGGGATCAGACCAGGGCACCCCCTTGCCACAAGCGGCACAGAGGGCCGATCGAAGTTCGCCGTGCATGTGTATCAGGCGGCGGGCACCTGCCCTTTCGTGAAGATCATCGACATTCTGCGTGACGATGAGCAGCTCGCCTCGCCATTGCGCGTCCAAGGCTGCCAAAGCCTGATGCGCCGGGTTCGGTTGAACTTCATGCAGCTTCGCGCGCCGTTCGTCATAGAAGCGATGCAGCAGTGCCGCATTGCGCTCAAGCGCCTCTGGCGTGCAGACATCCTCCACATGATGACCTTCCCACAAGCCATCAGGCCCCCGAAATGTCGCAAGGCCGCTTTCGGCAGAGATTCCCGCGCCCGTCAGAATGACGATGTTGAAGATGTCGTCCATCTTGTCATCATGTCTGCTGCTCAATCCAAAAGCTACAGCTTCCAGATGACAAGTCGGGGTCATTCTGGCATCGGACGGGCGGATTTCCGGGGACAAGCACCATCATGACGAAGATCGGACTTTTTGGAGCAGCGGGCCGCATGGGACGCACGATCGCCCAGGTCGCGATCGAAGCAGGGCTGAACGTCAGTGGCGGTACCGATCGCGAAGGCAGTGGAGAGCTTCTGCCGGGACTTGCGATCACATCCGATCCGCTGGCGCTGGCCGAACGGAGTGATGTGCTGATCGACTTTTCGGTTCCGGCTGCTCTTTCCTCCCATCTGGATGCGTGCGTCGCGGCGAGGAAGCCGGTCCTCATCGGCACCACCGGGCTGGAGCAGGTGCATCACAATCTGATCGATGAGGCGGCCCGGATGATCCCCGTGCTCCAGACGGGCAACACCTCCCTCGGCGTAAACCTGTTATCGGCATTGGTCGAAAAGGCTGCCGCCCGCCTCGGGGATGATTGGGACATCGAAATCGTCGAGATGCATCATCGGCACAAGGTTGATGCGCCGTCGGGTACCGCGCTTCTGCTGGGTGAGGCGGCGGCACGTGGCCGAGCCATCGAGCTTTCCAGCAACAGCGAACGGGGCCGCGACGGCATTACCGGGGCGCGGGCTCAGGGTGCGATCGGGTTCGCGGCACTGCGGGGCGGGTCGGTTGCGGGCGATCATCAGGTGATCTTAGCCACCGATGGCGAGCGCATTGAACTCAGCCATCGCGCGGAGAGCCGCGTCATATTCGCACGCGGCGCCGTAAAGGGTGCGGCCTGGCTGATCGGCCAGCCTGCCGGGCGCTATGACATGAAGGCAGTGCTCGGCCTTTGATCCTGCGATGAACAAGGCGCAGATCTTCGACTTCTTCAGCCGTCTCGCGGAAGCCAATCCGGCGCCGCGAACGGAACTGGAATATGGCAACGACTATCAGCTGCTAGTCGCGGTGGTTCTTTCCGCTCAGGCAACCGACGTCGGCGTCAACAAGGCCACGCGCGCGCTTTTCATGCAGGTGAAAACGCCCGCCGAGATGGTGGAGCTTGGCGAAGAGGGCTTGAAGGAGCACATCAAGACGATCGGCCTTTTCAATGCCAAGGCGAAGAATGTCATCGCCCTGTCCGAAATATTGGTGCGCGATTTTGGCGGCGAAGTCCCGCAGGATCGTGACATACTCACGACGTTGCCGGGGGTGGGCAGGAAAACGGCGAACGTCGTGATGAACACGGCCTTCGGTCATGAGACTTTCGCCGTCGATACCCATATCTTCCGCGTGGGCAACCGTACTGGCCTCGCGCCCGGCAAGACACCGCTAGCGGTCGAACAGAAACTGGAGAAGCGCGTGCCCGGCCCGTTCCGGCGCGATGCGCACCATTGGCTCATCCTTCATGGCCGCTATGTGTGCAAGGCCCGGCGGCCGGAATGTTGGCGCTGCATCGTCGCCGACCTCTGTCGCTACAAGCCGAAGACCCCTGCCCCCAAAGGAGCCACGCCGATCACCTGAACGGTCGCCATTATCATGCGGTTCAGTCAAGCTGTGCTAGGGCAAAGACGGAACGCGTCATTCGATGACGTGTTACCCGTGACGACAATAAGGAGAGACAATCATGTTCGTCCCTGTTTCCCCGGCGCTTCGCCTGGGTGTCGCCGTGGCGCTCATGTCCCTGGTTGCCCCGGCATCGGCCAAGACGCGGCCCGACAATCTGGTTGCAGCTGGCAAGCCCGTTGATTGCGTCCAGATAAATTCGATCCGCCAGACCGATGTGCGCGATGATCAGACGATCGATTTCATTCTCAACGGCAATAAGGTGTACCGGAACACGCTGCCGAACAGTTGCCCAAGCCTGGGTTCCGAAAAGCGTTTCATGTATAAGACGAGCCTGTCGCAGCTCTGCTCCGTGGATATCATCACGGTTCTGTACAGTTCGCCCGATCTGATGCGCGGTGCCAGTTGCGGGCTTGGCAAGTTCCAGCCCATGAAGAAGGTCAAATAGTCGGCGCGTCGCGATTTTGGTGCTGGCGTCGGCAGTTGCCCTTTGCTAAGCGGCGCTTCGCACCAAGCGACACGCACCCATAGCTCAGCTGGATAGAGCGTTGCCCTCCGAAGGCAAAGGTCAGAGGTTCGAATCCTCTTGGGTGCACCATTCTCTTCCGGTTCGCAGCACAGCCTGCTCATGATCCAGCAGGTATCGCTTGGCTTCCAACCCGCCAGCGAAGCCGGTCAGGGCCCCCGCCGATCCGATCACCCTGTGGCAGGGCGCAATGATGGAGAGCGGGTTGCGGCCGTTAGCGGCACCGACCGCGCGGGAGGCTGAGGGACGGCCGATATCCGCTGCCACCTGACCATAGCTGCGCACTTGCCCGAACGGAATGCGAAGCAGGGCTGCCCAGACCTGCTTCTGAAAATCCGTTCCCTGAAAATCGAGCGGAAGGTCGAAGCGGGTGAGTTTACCTGAAAAATAGGCGCGCAATTGCTTCGACGTTTCCTGAAGCAGTGGGTGATCCGGCATTTTCGCCCCAGGGTTGGCCCGTACTCGCAGGGGATCGTCATTTTCCCATAACAGGGCAGCCAAACCCCCGCCGCTGGCGACCATGGTGAGATCGCCCACCGGCGACCGGAATATATCAAAGGCGAATGTCACGACCTATCCTTCCAACTTCGGAAAGACTGAAGAATAATTCGCTTTCTTGGCATTGGCTTCCTGCCGCTTGCCTTCAAAAACGACGTACCGTTAGCGAGCCTCCACCCCCTCCGGCAGCACCACAGCTGACCAGCTCCTCCCCGGAACCAGATATTTGGCGGCAAGCGCCTGAAGCTGGGCTGGCGTCACCGACAGCATGTCCTTCGCCATGGTCTGCATGGCCTGCACATATTGTGGGTTCTGGGTCGCGCCCTCCATCTGGTTCATCCAGAAGGCATTGCCGGTGCTCGCCCGCATCAGCAGCTGGCGCATTGGCGCGACAGCGCGCTGAAGCTCATCCTCGCTGACCGGGTTTTTGGCGAGGTCTGCCGCCGTATCCTTAACGACGCCGTAGAAATAATTGATGCGATCGGGACGCACCTGACTGGTCACCAGAATGTAGCCGCCGCTTTCGTAGGAAAATGGCCAATTATTCTGGACACTCGGCGAATAGGCGGCCCCTTCCGTCGACCTGAGCCGATCGAATAGGCGGTCATTGAAGATTTGCGTCAGGATTTCGAGCTGGCGCGCTTCCTTCGTGAGCGCAAATCCACCTGCCGTCGGCCACGCCATGACCGCCGCGGCTTGCTCCTTGTCGCCCTTGTGCCGCAGGATAATCGGCGTCGCGACATGAGCGGGGAAGCGCATCTGCTTGTTCACAGGCGGAACCGGGACATCCGGCCGTGCGGGCATGGCTCCGAAAGTGGCTGCCACCGCCTCTATCGCCTCTTCGGGCTTCACCTGCCCAAAGATCTGCACTTCAATTGGGCCGGAAGCCAGCAGCGGTTCCCAAGTGGAGCGAAACGCCTGCGGGGTCAACGCCTCTATCTCGTTCCGCGAGGGGGTGCGAAACCGGACGTCCTTGTCATGCAGCAGCCAGTTGAGATCGCGTGCCAGCACCGAATCCGGCGCCCGTGCCATCGCGTCATAGGCAACGGCGGTGCCTGTCTTCACTCGGGCGATCGGCGCGGGGTCCCAGCCAGGCGCGGCCAATTTGGTCGCGAAGAGTTGCAACTGATCCCGGTAATCAGCCGGGCGAGTAACGGCCTGCATTTCGAAGGCATCATCGTCGATTGAGAAATCCATTCCCATGCGGCGACCGTTCGTCAGGTCATCCAGCTCACGCTGACCCAGCTTGCCGATGCCACTGGCCACCAAAGCATAATTGGCGGCCCAGCCCGGTGCTGCCTTCGTAGGCGAAAATGCCAGCTGTCCGTGGCCGAAGCGGACGTTGATCCGCACCTTTTCCGTTTCAGCATTATTGGCGAACAGGGTGAGTTTCACGCCGTTGGCAAAGGTTACGCTCTCCATGCCGGGCAAACCCACCTGTGTGCGCGACACCACTTTCCCGGGAGGACCGAGCTTGGGAAGGTCCGCCATCGTGATCGCCTTGTCCGCCAACCGGGCGTTGGTGGCAGCCTTCACGGGCGCGGCAAGGGCAGCGGACAGGCGGGCGTCGATCCCCGGCACCGGCTTGCCCGTAATCAGGAGGGCTCGGAACACACCGGCCGAAAACAGGCGGCGCGTGGAATCCAGTATCTTCTGCGGCGTCATGGCCGGTTTGCCGGATCGGAATATCTCCAGCGCAGCCTGAGGGCTGACGGTGGTTTCGCGGATATCGACGGCGCTCACCAGATCGCTCGCCTGCTTGGCGCCCGCTTCCGTGTCGGCATTTTCAACCTGAATGGCGAGCGCCGTGTCGATCTGGGCATATTCCCGGTCAATTTCGAGCTGGCTCGGCGCGGTCGCCTTCGCGTCTTCGATAATCGCGCGGACATCGCCCAAGGCCTTTTCCCAATTCTCGCCGGTGGGGACCAAGGTGACGAAGGTCCCATCGGCCGATCGGCTGACATCCTGCTGATCGACGCTTGCCTGAATGAAGCTGCCTCCGCCGCGGGCCGCTTGTTCGAGGCGGCGGCTGATGATCTGCAGCGCCAGCATGTCGGTCAGCTTGTCCTGATTATAGACAATGGTATCGGCATGCGGCTTCCATGGACGAAGCCAGGCCATGGTCAGGCCCGTTGGCGCGCCCGGCTCGACCGCTACGCTGGCGGCAGGCGCTTTGGCATCCGGCTCACCGAAATCCGGGAGCGCAGCCCCCTGCCCCGGCACCGACCATGATGCGAAATTATCCTTGATGATCTGCTCGGCTACAGCGGGATCGATGTCGCCCGCTATCGAGATCACTGCATTTTCCGGGCGATACCAGCGCTGATGAAACGCCCCCATCCGCGCGGCAGTGGCAGCATTGAGGCTGGCGACCGTGCCAATGGGACTGCGCTCCGCCAGAAGCTGACCAGCGAAGAAGTGGCGGCGGCTTGCGTCGGAGATGCGCATCTGTGGCCCGTCCCCTTCCCGCCGTTCGGCCAGCACTACCGCCCGCTCCGCTTCAACGGCACTGTCCACGATGTTGGGGTCGACCATCATGCCCGCGAGAATTTTCATGCTCTCGCCAAGGCTGGCCGGTGTCGCCTGAGGAAGGTCGAGCGCATAGGTGGTGCCGGTGGGCGTCGTCTGGGCGTTGCTGTCGCTGCCGAAGGTTACGCCCAGCCGCTGCCATATTCGTTTGGACTCGCCATCGGGCACATGGCGCGATCCGCGAAAGGTCAGATGCTCCATGAAGTGCGCATAGCCCTGTTCATCGGGCTGCTCCATCAGGGCGCCGACATCCATGCGCAAGCGGACGGAAACCTGTCCCGGCGGAACGCCATTGCGGCGAACGGCATAGCGAAGGCCATTGGGCAAGGTGCCGAAGTGCCATGCCGGATCGATAGGCACGTCGCTATTTTCATAGAGCCACGGCCTGACCTGCACCTGCGTATCGTTGGTGGCCGACGCCGACTTTGCCGGGGCCGGGCCAGTTCTGGCTGACAGGGAAGCAGGAATGCCCGAAAGCAGTAACGCAATGACGGACAGCGAAACGGCAGGACGCCGGAGGAAAAAGCTCATGGCGCCGTAGCCTAGAGCCAAAATTCTGAATGGCTACTGACAAAGAGCAGCCATGTTTCACGAAGGAGGGCAGGATGGCGCCACCTGGCACCATCCCGCCTGAAAATTTAACGGCCGCTGGTTTTTTGCACAGCACCCTTGTGCGCGCCTACTCCGCTCCGGTTGCGACGGAAGTTCTTCTTCGCGGGCTTTGCCTCTCCATCGGGGCGGTGAGCCCGTTCGGCCGTGCCGCGCTGTTGCTTCTGCTGGTCCTGATAGCGGCGCTGGCCATCGGCCCGGCGCGTCTTCTGTTCCGGCGTTTGCTCGCGGCCTTTACGCTGAGGCGCCGCCTTCGGGAGGTTGCGGACGGCTTCTACGAAATTGTCAGGCAAGGGCACGATCTCGAGCTTCACCTTTGCGGTGCGCTCGATCGCCTTGAGATAGGGCCGTTCATCATCAGCCACGAAGCTGATCGCGATACCTTCCGCGCCTGCCCGCGCGGTGCGGCCGATGCGATGGACATATTGTTCGGGGACATTGGGAAGCTCGAAATTGATCACGTGGCTCACGCCCGACACGTCAATGCCGCGCGCAGCGATGTCGGTGGCGACGAGCAGCTTAACATGGCCGTGACGGAATGCCTGAAGGGCTGTCGTGCGCTGGCCCTGGCTCTTATTGCCATGGATCGCGACGGCCTGGATGCCCGCGCCTTCCAGGAAGCGGACAACGCGGTCGGCGCCGTGCTTGGTGCGGGTGAAGATCAGCGCGCGGTCGATCGGCTCGTTGCGAACCGTGAGAGTGAGGAGCGCCTGCTTTTCCGCCTGATTGACGAAGGTCGCTTGCTGCCGGACGCGCTCGGCCGTTGTGGACTGCGGTGCGACGCTGACCTTGACGGGATTGTTGAGGAACTGGGCGGCCAGCGCTTCGATCTCGCCGGGCATGGTGGCGGAGAAGAAGAGGTTCTGCCGTTCCTTGGGAAGCAGTTTGGCGATGCGCTTGAGCGGATGGATGAAGCCCATGTCCATCATCTGATCGGCTTCGTCGAGGACGAAGATTTCTGTGTCCTTGATGGTGAAGGCGCGCTGGTCGATCAGGTCGAGGAGACGGCCCGGCGTGGCGACGACGATGTCGACACCCCGGCCGAGTGCGCGGATCTGACGGTTGATGGGGACGCCGCCGAAGACGACTTCGACCGACAGCTTGAGGAAGCGGCCATAGTCGCGGAAGCTCTGGGCGATCTGTGCCGCGAGTTCGCGGGTGGGCGACAGAACCAGCATCCGGCAGCCCTGAAGCGGCGTCGGCTTGGGATTGCGGGCGAAGTGGTCGAGGCTGGGCAGCGCGAAGGCAGCGGTCTTGCCAGTGCCGGTCTGGGCGATGCCGCACAGGTCCTTGCCCTGAAGCAGGACGGGAATGGCCTGCGTCTGGATGGGGGTGGGGTTGGCGTAATTCTTGGCGGCGAGCGCCTTCAGGATGGGCTCGGCGAGACCAAGGTCGGTGAATTGCATGAATGAACTCTCGAATTAAAAGGCTCAGACGCCCATAGGTTGCGAATCGCAACTGGACGCAAAGCGGGTTGCGAAACGACCCGCGTGAATAGGGAAGCCTCAAAAGCTTGGCGCAGACTTTCATTGGCCGGCCCCGTCACCCCTCAAGGGTCGGGACGATCACGCTGCCAATCGCTGATGGGCCATGAAGGCCGCCCGCTGCGTTGCGCCGCATATGCTTTCATTCATGCAAAAAAGCAAGGGCTTCGCCGAAACGAAGCCCTTAGGAAGATTTCAGAGCGACACTTCCACATGTTTGCCGCGCATTTCGTCGCGCACGTCGCCGCCGAACAATTGTTTGAAGACGCCGCCCAGCGACATGTCCGCGCGCCAGATTTCCGCATGGCCAAGATCAAAGCGGAGCATGAGCAGATTGGGGTCCTGCCGCCCGCCGGGATACCAGGCCGCGACTTCGTGGGTCCAATAGCGGTCGATCACCGCCGGGTCGGTTTCCTCCACAAGAGTGCCGTCGATGCAGGCGAACAGATAATGGCCCTTCCCCGCAAACTGCGCCATGGCCGGGCCGCCCTTCGCCAGACGATTGTCCCGGGTGGTGTAGAACCAGAAGCAATGGTTGGCACCGGGGTCGAGCTGCGCCGTCATGGGCAGGCTATGTTCATGCGATCCCTGCAAACCGATCATCAGAAATGGGCTCTGCGACAATTCGGTCCAGAAACGGTGGCGGATATCGGATTCGGTGCTCATCCTTCTGTCTCCTGCTCATGCTGATATGCATTTAATCGCCAGCATCTTGCGAAGTTCCCCAAAAGCCCGTCTGGACGCTTGATCTTGAGCAAGCTTCTCTCCACATAGCGGCCATGCTGATCGAGACCGAACCAACGCCAAATCCGGCAACCGTCAAGTTCATTCCCGGCCGGGTCGTCATGGGCATGGGTACGCGCGATTTCGCGACGCCCGAGGAAGCGGAAGCCTCTCCGCTTGCCGACGCCCTTTTTGGCCTTGGCGACGTCACCGGCGTGTTTTTCGGCGGCGACTTCATCTCCGTCACCATAGCGCCGGGCGCTCAGTGGAGCGATGTGAAGCCCGACATCCTGTCGATCCTGCTGGAGCATTTTTCGGCGAACATGCCGCTGTTCACCCCCGGATCGGCGGGCGAAATCTTCATCCCCGAAGAGGAAGAGCAGTTCACCGATGATCCAGCCGACGCGGAGATCGTCGCGCAGATCCGCGACCTTATCGACACGCGCGTTCGGCCCGCCGTCGCCAATGACGGCGGCGACATCGTTTATCGCGGCTTTGAGCGCGGGACGGTCTATTTGCGGATGCAGGGCGCCTGTTCCGGTTGCCCTTCCTCAAGCGCCACGTTGAAGAACGGGATCGAGCAACTGCTCAAACATTATGTCCCGGAAGTGACGGAAGTGCGCGCCGTCTGAAATAGCCGCGGCGGCGTTTGGCAAAACGATCGCGATCGACTAACCGCTTGCCATAGGCCGCCCGCTCCCACGCCGGTTTTCACAGGGGATTTTCTTGCGCACTCTCGTCATCGACACCGCTACGCAGGCGCTGTCCGTGGCGCTGATGGAGGACGGCAAGGCAATAGGCCATTTCCATGAGATAGTCGGCCGGGGTCATGCCGAAGCGCTGGTGCCCGCAATAGCCGCCCTGCCCGACGGCGGCCGGGCGAACGCGATTGCGGTGGACCTTGGCCCCGGAAGCTTCACTGGCGTACGCATCGGCATAGCGGCGGCTAGAGCGCTTGCCCTCGCATGGTCGCTGCCCATACAGGGTTATTGCGCGCTGTCGCTGATCGCGGCCAAGGCGGCCCAAGGTCAGGATCAGCATCAGGATGGCGGGCCGATCGCGGTCACCATTACGGGGGGGCATGGCGAACTGTTCTGGCAATGTTTTGAAGCCGATGGTCTGACCGCCATCACCCAGCCCGCGTCCACCCCGATCGCGACGCTTGCCACGATACTGGAGCAGCCGGTGATATATGGCACGGGCGCCGAAGCATTGGTGACCGCGCGTGGCCATGGAACGGCCGTCAGCCTTTATCCCAACTCCGCCGATTATCCGTTGATCGCGGCGCTACCATCGCTTCCGCCCTCCCCCATTTACTGCCGCGATGCCGACGCGCAGCCCATGAGGCAGCCTGCCCCGCAGCAGGGCCGTTCATGACCCCCGGCCTGACGCTGGACATATATGAGGATGGCGAGCGCAACGCGCTGGCCGACGCGATGGATGTCATGGCGGAGGCATTCGACCCCGCTTATGGCGAGGCATGGACGCTGCCACAGCTTTCCGGCGTCATGATGATGCCGGGCACCTGGCTGACGATCGCGCGGGTGGATGCGGCGGCGATGGGTTTCGCGCTGGTCCGGTCGGTGCTGGACGAATGCGAACTGCTGCTGCTGGCCGTCCATCCGGCGTGGCGCGGACGGGGCATTGGCCGGGAACTGTTGGTCGATAGTTTGAAGACGGCGCGACGGCGAGGCATCAAGTCGATGAATCTCGAAGTCCGTTCGTCAAATACAGCGATCAAACTATATGAAAAAGCAGGGTTCGAATATGTGCATAGGCGTCCCGGTTACTACCGGGGTGCCGACGGACAACTTCACGATGCCCTGAGTTTTCGTATAGAAATGCTGGGATAGACTGGATCGCCCTTGCTAATCGGCGTATCCGGGTATAACGCCGACATACCGCTCCTGAAACGAATTCACCTGGGCGGGTCGCACTCAATTCAGCATTCGCGGGATAAAAGAAATGGAAATCGAATCAGCCCAGAGCGAGCTGCTCATTACTTTGACTTCGGACATTGTTGCAGCACATGTTTCAAACAACAGTGTCGCCGTGTCTGACGTTTCGACGCTCATCCAGAACGTTCACGCCGCCCTTTCTGGTCTGACCAAGCCCGTTGCCGTCCCGGAAGTGAAGCCGGAACCAGCGGTGTCGGTGCGTTCTTCGATCAAGCCCGACTATATTATCTGCCTGGAAGACGGCAAGAAGTTGAAGATGCTGAAGCGCCACCTGATGACCCATTATCAGATGACGCCGGACGATTATCGCGCAAAGTGGGGCCTTCCCGCCGACTATCCGATGGTCGCACCCAACTATGCCGAACAGCGTCGTTCGCTGGCGAAGAAGATCGGCCTTGGGACAAAGCGCCGCCGCACCCGCGCGAAATAAGCAGCAACTGCGGCCGATCCGCGATGAGAGGGGCGCATTTGCCATGCGCCCCTTTTATAATGGTGGTTATGCCGCTAGATTTCCGCTGATTATCCGACACACCTGAATGAGCGAGCCCGCATGAACCGCAAGATCGATGTAGAAGCCCTTTGCCATGAGAAGGGCCTGCGCATCACCGAACAGCGCCGCGTGATCGCTCAGGTGCTGAGTGACGCGGTGGACCATCCCGATGTGGAGGAACTGCACAAGCGATCGTCCGCCATCGATCCGGGCATTTCGATCGCGACCGTGTACCGCACCGTCCGCCTGTTCGAAGAGGCGGGCATTTTGGAGCGGCACGACTTTGGCGATGGACGCGCCCGTTATGAGGCAGCGCCCGAAGCGCATCACGACCATCTGATCGATGTCGAGACCGGCAATGTTATTGAGTTCGTCGATCCCGAACTGGAACAGTTGCAGAAGCAGATCGCCGAAAAGCTGGGTTTCCGCCTGGTCGATCATCGCATGGAATTGTACGGCGTATCGTTGGACCGCAAGAACTGACAGCCTTGCGGCGGCTGCGCTTTCTTTATCGGCTGAGCGCTCTGGCGGCATGCCTGCTGCTTTGCCTGATCCCGCATCTGTTATGGCGGGCATTTGGTGCCCGATCCCCCTGGCCTCCCCGCTTTCTGGGAATGGCGGCAAGGGCCGTCGGCGCGCGGGTGCGGGTAGAGGGGCATCCATTTCACGGCGACAGCTTCATCATCGCCAATCATGTCAGCTGGGTCGATATATTGGCGCTGGGCGGTGCAACCGGCGCCGCCTTCGTCGCGCATGACGGGATTGCGGGCTGGCCGATCGTCGGGTGGCTGGCTGCGCAGAATAATACGCTGTTCGTGGCGCGGAATCGGCGGGGCGCGCTGGGCGGACAGATTGAGGCGCTGCGCACGGCCCTGGCGGGGCATCAACCGGTTGCGCTGTTCCCAGAGGGTACGACCAGCGATGGGCAGGGCCTGCTGCCGTTCAAGCCGTCGCTGCTGGCGGTTCTGCTGCCGCCACCGCGCGCGGTGATGATCCAGCCGGTGCATATCGACTATGGCGCGGCCACGGCGGAGATTGCGTGGCATAGTGACGAACCGGCGGGGCAGAATGTGCGGCGGCTGCTGGAACGGCGCGGCAGGCTGAACGTCACGCTGCGTTTTCTGGAGCCGTTCGATCCGGCGCTTTACCCCGATCGCAAGCAGTTAGCGGCAGTGGCGCGCGAAAGGATCGCCGCGAGCATTGCGATGCACCTGCCGCCTTTCACTCCGGTCGTGGCCCCTGTATAGGTGGACGGCATGAATCGTAACGACGCCCCAAAGACTCCAGCGACATTCCACGTCAAATCCTTCGGCTGCCAGATGAACGTCTATGATGGCGAGCGCATGGCCGAGATGCTGGGCGAACGGGGCATGACCGCAGCGGCCGATGGAGCCGAGGCGGATCTGGTCATCCTCAACACCTGCCATATTCGCGAAAAGGCGGTGGATAAGGTCTATTCGGACATTGGCCGCTTGAACCGCGAGGATGGGACGCGGCCGATGATCGCGGTCGCTGGCTGTGTCGCGCAGGCGGAAGGCGGCGAGATCAGCCGCCGGGCGAAGACTGTTGATATTGTGGTGGGTCCGCAGGCTTATCATCGGCTGCCTGACCTGATCGAGAAGGCCGGGCGTGGCGAGGAGGCGGTGGATACCGACATGCCGCTGGCGTCGAAATTCTCTGCCCTGCCGGGGCGGACGAAGCAGGCTCGGCCCACCGCATTCCTGACGATCATGGAAGGGTGCGACAAATTCTGCACCTATTGCGTGGTGCCCTATACGCGCGGGGCGGAGATCAGCCGGACTTGGGGCGCGATCCTGGACGAAGCCAAGGCTCTGGTTGATGGCGGCGTGCGGGAGATCACGCTGCTGGGGCAGAATGTGAATGCCTGGGCTGGCGAGGATGACAAGGGCCGCATGCAGGGTATGGATGGCCTTGTGCGCGAATTGGCGAAGATTGGCGGGCTGGCGCGCATCCGCTACACGACCAGCCATCCCAACGACATGAGCGATGGGCTGATCGCTGCGCATGGCGAAGAGGCGAAGCTGATGCCTTTCCTGCATCTGCCGGTGCAGTCTGGCAATGATCGCATATTGAAGGCGATGAACCGCAGCCATGATGTGGAAAGCTATTTGCGGATCATCGAGCGGGTGCGGCAGGTGCGCCCCGACATCGCGCTGTCGGGCGACTTCATCGTCGGCTTTCCGGGCGAGACGGATGCGGAGTTTGAGGATACGCTGAAGATCGTCGAGCAGGTGCGTTATGCGCAATGCTATTCGTTCAAATATAGCCCGCGCCCCGGCACGCCCGCGGCGGACATGGGCGGGCAGATTGCGGCGGCGGTGATGGACGAGCGGCTGGCGCGGCTACAGGCGGCGATCAACCGGCATCAGGTGGACTTCAACGCCGCGACGGTGGGCCGCACGACCGAGATATTGCTGGAGCGCAAGGGGCGTCATCCGGGGCAGCTGATCGGGAAGACGCCTTGGCTGCAATCTGTCCATGTCACAGCGCCGGAACTTGTCATCGGTGACATGGTCGAAGTGGATATCATCAGTGCCGGTCCGAACAGTCTGGCCGGCGAACTCAGCAGGAGGAAAGCCGCTTGAACCCAAAACCCGTCGTTCCCGCTTCTGCAGGAACCCATCTCCGACCCTGTCCACCGGGATCGAAGACCAGGAGATGGATAACCGCCAGCGCGGTTGTGACGGATGGAAAGGGAGGCTGCTGAATGTCCAAGAAACCGAACCAAAATCATCGCGTGGACGTTGCTGAACGCGCGCGGTTGGAAGTGACTTTCGAGAAGCCGCACCTTTTGGGCGCGCTGTTCGGGCAATATGACCAGAATCTGGTGGCGATCGAAAACCGGCTGGGCGTTTATATCGCGGCGCGGGGGAATAAGCTTCAGATCGAGGGTGATGCTGAAGCGGCGGCGCGGGCGCGGGACGTGATGACGGGGCTCTATAACCGGATCGCCGCCGGGCAGGAGATTGACAGCGGCGCGGTCGAGGCGGTGATCGCCATGTCGGCCGAACCGATGCTGGACGGCATCATCCGGCACGATGTCGCCGAACCGCCCAAGGTGATGATTCGCACGCGCAAGAAGACGATCGTGCCGCGCTCCGCGACGCAGGTCACCTATATGGAGGCGCTGACCCGGAACGACATCATCTTCGCGCTGGGTCCGGCAGGGACGGGCAAGACCTATCTCGCCGTCGCGCAGGCGGTGAGCCAGCTGATCACGGGCAGCGTGGATCGGCTGATCCTGTCGCGCCCTGCGGTCGAGGCGGGCGAGCGGCTGGGATTCCTGCCCGGGGACATGAAGGAGAAGGTCGATCCCTATCTGCGGCCGATCTATGACGCGCTCTATGACACGCTCCCCGCCGAACAGGTGGAGCGGCGGATCGCGAGCGGGGAGATAGAGATCGCGCCGCTGGCCTTCATGCGCGGGCGGACGCTGGCCAACGCCTTCATCGTGCTGGACGAGGCGCAGAACACGACCATCGCGCAGATGAAGATGTTCCTCACCAGATTTGGCGAAGGGAGCCGGATGGTGATCTGCGGCGATCCGCGTCAGGTCGATTTGCCGCAGCCGGGGATTTCCGGCCTCGCGGACGCGGTCGCGCGGCTGGAGGGAGTGGATGGCATTTCCGTGGTGCCGTTTGGCATCGGCGATGTCGTACGCCATCCGGTCGTGGGGCGGATCGTGCAGGCTTATGAGGGGCCGGATGCGTGATTGGACAGTGGAGCGCACATAGATGATTGAAGTTGCGGTCCTTCATGATGAAGGCTGGCCGGATGAGGATTGGGAGTTGCTGGCGCAGCGGGCGGTCGTCGCGGCGATCACCCACAGCCCTTATGCGGCCTTCGCCACGGACCAGGCGCTGTATGAGGTCGCCGTCAAGCTGACCAGCGACGAGGAGGTGCATCAGCTGAACCGCGCCTATCGCGACAAGGACAAGCCGACCAACGTCCTGTCATTCCCGATGGTGCAGTCCGACCTGCTGGAAGGCACCGGCAACACCGACGATGGCGAGGTTCTGCTGGGCGATATCGTGCTGGCGGAGGGGGTGTGTGCCAGCGAGGCGGCGGAAAAAGGCATATCAGTGTCCGAACATGCCACCCATCTGATCATCCATGGGACTTTCCATTTGCTGGGATATGATCATATGGAGGATGCCGAGGCAGAGGCGATGGAGGCGTTGGAGACGCAGTCGTTGCTGAGCCTTGGCATTTCCGATCCCTATGGGGATCGCCTGACAGGACAATAGGAAGAACGATGGCTGAGGGCAGTCCGAAGGACGGCAACGGTTCAAAGGAATTGGACAGTAGTAGTCACGAGGGCGGTTTATGGAGCGGCCTGAAGTCGCTGCTGTTCGGTGAGGAGGAGAGCCCCAGCCTACGGCGCGAGCTGGAAGAAGCGCTCGACGATTATGATGAGGATGCGCAGGACGAACGCGCGCCTGCCGCGGCCAAAGGCGACCTGTCGGCGATAGAGCGGCAAATGGTTCGCAACCTGCTGCATTTTTCCGAGCATACGGTCGATGACGTCGCCGTGCCGCGCGCCGACATCATCGCGATCGAGGAACGGGCGAGCTTTGCCGAACTGGCGGCGCTGTTCGCCGAAGCGGGGCACAGCCGTATTCCGGTCTATCGCGAGACGCTGGATACCATCGTGGGCATGGTCCACATCCGCGACGCCTTTGCGATATTGGCGGGCAAATCGCCCGTTCCAGACAGTCTGGAGCCTCTGATCCGTCAGCCGCTTTATGTGCCCGAGAGCATGGGCGCATTGGATCTGCTGGCCGAAATGCGGGCCAAGCGCACCCATCTTGCCATCGTTCTGGACGAATATTCGGGGACCGAGGGCCTGCTGACTTTCGAGGATCTGGTCGAGGAAATCGTCGGTGACGTCGAGGATGAGCATGACGATGCGCCCGAGGCCCTGCTCGTTCCGCTGGAGGGCGGATTGTGGGAAGCGGACGCCCGCGCCGAACTGGATGATGTCGCCGAGGAGATTGACGAGCGGCTGGCCGATGTCGAGGAAGATGTCGATACGCTGGGCGGTCTTGCCTTTGTCATTGCCGGGCGGGTGCCAGAGGCTGGCGAAATATTGGATCATGAACAGAGCGGCTGGAAGCTGGAAATCGTGAGCAGCGATGGACGCCGGGTGACACGGCTGCGGCTCCATCCTCCGGTTGAAAAAGAAAATGAAGCCGAATGAGCGGGATGCCTGCGCAACTAGGGAAAGCGCGGGCAATGCTGGGGAAATGTTAAGAGCTGATCGTTAGGATTGCGCCTGCCTTGTTGCTTTCCGGTGAAAGCAATTCGGTGAGGGTGTGAGTCCAACGAGCGTTGCGCCGCTCCCTCTCCCTGCCCTCTTCCCAAGGGGAGAGGGTTATGCTGGTGGAGCGGCTTTTGCGGCACGAAAGACTATCGATTTCTTCGGAGCGGGCGATGCTTTCGCCCATTGCCGTGCCTGTGACGAGACTGGAGCGCTGGCTGCTGGCGCTGGTCTGCGCCGTTACATTGTCGTTTGCGGTGATTACGCCCCCTTTTCAGGCACCCGACGAAAATCAGCATTATATGAAGGCTCTTTTGCTGGCGGACGGGCGGGTCATGACGGAGCAGCGGGGCGAGGAGATCGGGGCTGAGTTGCCGCGATCTGCGCTGGATCTGCACGGGATCGACTTTCCCACCGAAGTTACGGGCGAGGCGCGGCGCTTTGATCGCGCGATGGTGGAGCGGGCGTGGAGGGCTGACGCAGGGCGGCCGGGCACTGCCTTTGCCGATTTTCCCAATGTCGCCAATTATGCGCCGACGCTTTATGCGCCATCGGCGGCCGGATTGAAGATTGGTGACGCGCTGGGCCTGCCGCGCATGGGGAGTTTCTATGTGGGACGGATCGTCAATGCGCTTGGGGGCCTCGCCCTGCTGGCGGTGGCGTTCGGCCTGATGCCCTTTGGTCGATGCGCGCTGCTTGGGACGGCATTGCTCCCGACATTCTGCTATCAGACGGGGTCGCTTTCGCCTGACGCCGTGATCAACGGAATGGGCTTTGTGGGATTGGCGCTGTCCTTGCGCCTTGCCGCAATGGGTAGCAATCCGGGCCGGTCGGCCGGACTGCTGATTGCCGCGCCTCTGCTCGCGCTGGCGAAGGGGGTGTATCTGCCCCTGATGGCGGCGGGGCTGCAATGGCCGCAGCATCGGCGGGACGTAAGGCCGTGGTTACTGCTGGGCGCGATGGCGCTGGGAGCGATGGCTTTTATCGGCTGGATGAAAATGTCCGGCGGTAGTCAGGCGCTTTATCATATCGTGTCGCGCAAGACCGGTGAGAATGTCATGACCGCGCCGCTTGGGGCGCAGCTGGCGGTCATTCTGGCTGATCCTGTTGCCTATGCCCATGTTCTAGCGGCCAGCATTGTCGAGCGGTCGCCGGTTTATGCGTTGCAGATCGTCGGGCGCTTTGGGTGGAATGCGATATTATTGCCGCTTAGCGCCTATCTGCCGGCGGCTGTGATGCTGGGGACGGCTGTTTTGAGTGGATCGGGTGTCCGGGTCGGTGCGGAGCAAAGGCTGTGGTGGCTGGCTGTGGCTGGTGGCACCGCTTTGCTAATCGAAACGGCGATGTATCTGACGGGCACGCCGCTGGGGGCCGATTATGTGCAGGGGACGCAGGGGCGCTATTTCCTGCCGCTGCTGCCTTTGGTGTTGCTGGCGATGATGCCGGAAACGGGGTTGCGAGCCGCGCGACCGGTCTTTGCAGGATCAGCGCTGCTGTTGCTGCTGATTGCGCTGGGCAGTGCCTATGACAGCTTCTGGGTACACGGCTTCGTCACGGCGGACGGGATGCCCCCGCATGAACGGCTAAGCGACGCGCTGCTCCTGCCCTCGCCCCGCTGGTAGCCAGTAGCGGCAGAGGCATAGCCAGCCCAGGCCCTCGATCCAGCCGGCGAGGACGTCGGTCGGCCAGTGGACGCCTAGCCAGACGCGGCTGGTGCCGATTAGGGCGATGATGAGGGCGGCGGTGAGGTAGGGTAACGCGTCGTGTCTTTTATCTGGACTACCCAACGCCGTTCGGGCTGAGCTTGTCGAAGCCCTCTTCTTACTAAAAGAGGAAGGAAAGCCCTTCGACAAGCTCAGGGCGAACGGTGGTGGTGGGGCGCCGGGTTCCAAACGCCTCAGCATCGCCAGCGCGCCGAACAGAATCATGGTCCCGGCGGAATGGCCGCTGGGGAAGCTGTAGCTATGCACGATGTCGATGTGCGGCAGCAGGTCGGGGCGCGGCGCGGCGAAAATCTGCTTGAGGCCAGTGTTGAGGAAGGTGCCGCCGACCGTGACGAGGGCGAGCCATTGGGCGGCATATCGCTGTCGGCGGTAGAGCAATGCGATCGCCACGACGGCCATGATGAGCAGTCGCCCAACCGTGTCGCCGATGACCGAGGCCGCGAACATGATTGGTGTGATCCACGGGGCGGCCGCCCTGCCCGCCCCCGCCGCCTTCATCGCGGCGATGTTGAGCGGATCGAACCAGCCGGATCGCTGGAGCAGCGCGATTGCCAGAACGGCGAGGAGCGCGAGGAGGAATATCCCCGCGCCCCTTTGCCATGAGCGGCGATCAGATATGAAGCGCGCGCCCATAAGCGGCGAGCACGCTTTCGTGCATCGATTCCGAGATGGTTGGATGCGGGAAGACGGTGTGCATCAGTTCCGCTTCGGTCGTTTCCAGCGTCTTGCCGATGGTATAGCCCTGGATCATTTCGGTGACTTCCGCGCCGATCATGTGGGCGCCCAGCAGTTCGCCGGTTTTGGCGTCGAACACGGTCTTGGTGAAGCCTTCCGCTTCGCCGAGCGCGATCGCCTTGCCATTGCCGATGAAGGGGAACATGCCGACCTTTACCTCATAGCCTGCTTCCTTCGCCTTGGCTTCGGTGAGGCCGACGGAAGCGATCTGCGGGTGGCAGTAGGTGCAGCCGGGAATGTTGCGCGGGTCCATGGCGTGGGGATGCTGGCCTGCAATGGCTTCGGCGGTGATGACGCCTTCATGGCTGGCTTTGTGCGCGAGCCATGGTGGGGCGGTGATGTCGCCGATTGCCCACAGACCCTCGACATTGGTGCGGCACATTTCGTCGGTTTTCAGGAAGCCGCGATCGTCCATCGCGACGCCCAGTTCCTTGAGGCCGATATTTTCGGTGTTGGGGACGATGCCGATTGCGACGATCATGTGGCTGAATTCGGCGGCGCTTTCCTTGCCCGCTTTGTCCTTCAGCTTCGCCTTGATGCCGTTGGCGCCGACCTGAATATCGCTGACGCCTGCGCTGGTCAGGATTGTCATGCCCTGCTTCTTCAGCGCCTTTTCGAGGAAGGCGGAGACGTCCGCATCCTCTACGGGCACGACGCGGTCCATCATTTCGACCACGGTGACGTCCGCGCCCATGTCGTTATAGAAGCTCGCAAATTCGATGCCGATCGCGCCGGAGCCAATGACGAGCAGCTTAGTCGGCATTTCGGGCGGGGTCATGGCGTGGCGGTAGGTCCAGACGCGCTTGCCATCGGCGGGGGTGCCGGGCAGATCACGGGCGCGGGCGCCGGTGGCGAGAATGATGTTCTTCGCGGTCAGTTCTTCGGTCTTGCCGTCCTTGGTGACGGAGAGCTTGCCTTTTCCGGTGAGCTTGCCGTCGCCCATGTGGACGGTGACCTTGTTCTTTTTCATCAGGTGCGTGACGCCCTGATTGAGTTGCTTGGCGACGCCGCGCGAGCGTTTGACGACGGCGGCGATGTCCGCGCTGATCTTTTCGGCGGCGAGGCCGTAATCGCCCGCATGCTGCATATAGTGAAAGATTTCCGCCGAGCGCAGCAGCGCCTTGGTCGGGATGCAGCCCCAGTTGAGGCAGATGCCGCCGAGATTTTCACGCTCGACAATGGCGGTCTTGAGGCCCAGCTGCGCCGCGCGGATCGCGGCGACATAGCCGCCGGGGCCGGAGCCCAGAACGATGACGTCGTAATTTTCAGCCATGGATTTCAGTCTCTCTTGTCTGAAGCCGCCGTCATGGGCGGGACGGTGCGGGGCTGGCGATCCTCTCCGATCGCCACGAAGGTGAAGGTGGCGCGGGTCACGCGGTAGGATCGGTCGTCGTGGCGGGTACGGCGCCATGCTTCGACATCGATCTTCATCGACGTGCGGCCGACCGAAGCGAGCTTGGCGAAGACCGAAACTTCGTCGCCGACGACTACCGGACGGAGGAAGGTCATGCCTTCGACGGCGATGGTCACGGCGCGGCCCTTGCTGTGGCGCGCGGCGACGGAGCCTGCTGCCGAGTCCATGAGGCTCATCAGCCAGCCGCCGAAAATATCCCCATAGGGATTGGTGTCGGCGGGCATGGCGATGACGCGTACCGCCGGGCTTTCCTCCGGCGGCGGCTCGTCGGCGGCGCGCATCAGGCGAGCATGCCGAGGGGGTTTTCGACCAGTTCGCGGAAGACCTGCATCAGGCGCGCGCCGTCCGAGCCGTCGATGGCGCGGTGGTCGAAGCTGCCGGTGGCGGACATGACGGTCGCGATCTGGAGCGAGTCATCGACGACGAAGGGCCGCTTTTCGCCTGCGCCGATCGCCATGATCATGGCCTGGGGCGGGTTGATGACGGCTTCGAACTGCTTGATGCCGAACATGCCCATGTTGGACAGCGAGGCGGTGCCGCCCTGATATTCTTCCGGCTTGAGCTTGCCGTCCTTGGCGCGGGTGGCGAGATCCTTCATCTCGTTCGAGATGGCGGCGACGCCCTTGCTGTCCGCGCCGGTCACGATCGGGGTGATGAGGCCGCCGGGGATCGATACCGCGACGCTGATGTCGGCGCGGCTGAATTGCAGCATCTGGTCGCCCGCGAACTGGACGTTGCATTCGGGGACCTGGATGAGGGCGACGCCAAGCGCCTTGATGAGGAGGTCGTTGACGGACAGCTTGACGTTGCGGCTGGCGAGACCGGCGTTGAGTTCGCCGCGCAGCTTCAGCAGCTTGTCGAGCTGAATGTCGACGGTGAGGTAGATGTGCGGGACCTGCTGCTTGGACTCGGTCAGGCGGCGGGCGATGGTCTTGCGCATGCCGCTGAGCTTGATGACCTCGTGCGGGATGCCGAAGTCCTGCGCGGCGGCCGGTGCAGGGGCCGGGGCTGCTGCGGCCGGAGCCGGGGCGGCGGTGGGAGCCTTGGCCAAAGCGCCTTCCAGATCGGCCTTCACGATGCGGCCGTTGGGACCGGTGCCGGAGAGATTTGCGAGGTCGATGCCTTTTTCCTCAGCGATGCGGCGCGCGAGGGGGCTGGCCTTTACGCGGTCGCCGGACTGGGGGGCGGACATGTCGGCTTTGGCTGCGGGGGCTTCTGCCTTGGCGGGGACGGGATCGGCCTTGGGCGCGGCGGCGGCTGGCTTGGCGGCGGGAGCGGAGTCGCCTTCGGCTGCCTGGGCGAGGTCTTCGCCTTCTTCGGCGATGATGGCGATGACGGTGCCGACCTTCACGCCTTCGGAGCCTTCGGAGACGAGGATTTTGGCGATCTTGCCTTCGTCCACGGCTTCAAATTCCATCGTGGCCTTGTCGGTTTCGATCTCGGCGAGCAGATCGCCCGACGACACGGTGTCGCCTTCCTTCACCAGCCATTTAGCCAGCGTCCCCTCTTCCATCGTGGGAGACAAGGCGGGCATCTGGATTTTCTTGCTCATGCGTGAAGGCCTCTCTTCTTTTCCCGGCCGGGCGGGTAAGCGTTGGAAGCCGTTTTGACCCTTTGCGCGGGAGGGTCAAGGGCGTGGCTTGCGCCTTGGGCGATAATCCGCCACATTTCACCAGACTGGTTCATAATTTACCAGATGGGTTCAGACAGGAAGGCAGCGGGAGACCAAGCTGCCCATTTTGGCGTGGGGTGCGGCAGCTATGCGGACTTATCTGGTTGTAGTGGACGAATTGCCGGAGGCGGAGACGGCGCTGCGTTTCGCGGCCCGGCGCGCGGCGAAGACGGCGGGGTCTATCCGCATCCTCGCTCTCGTGCCGCCCGCCGAGTTCGTGCAGTGGGGCGGCGTACAGGCGACGATGGAGGATGAAGCGCGGCAGCGGGCCGAGGCGCTCGTCACCAGCGCGGCAGGTACGTTGACCGAGGAGTCCGGTATTCGCCCGAGCATTACCGTGCGACAGGGTGACGCGGTGGCACTGGTGCGCGAGACGCTGGACGAGATGCCTGATGTCGCGGCATTGGTGCTGGGGGCGGCGGCGAGCGGGCATCCGGGCGCGCTGGTGTCGCACTTTGCGGGGGCGGACGCGGGGAAGTTGCCCTGCCCTATCATGGTCATTCCGGGCGGGTTGAGTGCGGAGGCGATCGATCGGCTGAGTTAAGGTTTATGCTTTAGAGATTGGCACCGCCTCCTATTTCCGTTCGCCCTGAGCCTGTCGACCCGAAGGGCGGCGATAGCCAACGGTTCTACTTCTCTCCAGAAAGGAAAGGGCTTCGACAAGCTCAGCCCGAACGGGGTTAGGTGGTGCGCAAAAGAGGGATTGGAATAAGTCTCAGCGGCGGTGCTTGCCGCGTTTTGCGCCCATGTGCCGGATGTTTGCGGGGCGGCCGCGTTTCGCGCCGGGACGTGTTCTGTCCTTCTTGAAGCTCGGCCGTTGCGGTGGGGCGTCGGGGAGTTCGAAGCGGAGGGAGCCGTTGATCGGGTCGGCTTCGGCAAGGCGTAGCTGGAGATGCTGGCCGACGGTGTAGCGGTCGCCGCTCTCCACGCCTTCCAGCGCGCGGCCTGCTTCGTCGAAGAAGAAGCGTTCATCGCCCATGGTGGAGACGGGGACGAGGCCGTCACCCCCTAGCCCCTCCACCGTCGCGAAGAAGCCGAAATTCTGCACGCCCGTGATGCGCGCGTTGACCATTTCGCCAACATGAGCAGCGAGAAAGGCGGCGACATAGCGGTCGATCGTCTCCCGCTCCGCCTCCATCGCGCGGCGTTCGTACTGGCTGATCATCTCGCCGACGCGGCCCATATTTTCATGATCGTCCGCGCTGAGCGAGGTGCGGTCCGGCAGCGCGCCACCCTTGGGCGCGGGAAGTTCAAGCTTGTAGCCGCCGACGAGCGCGCGGTGGACCAGCAAGTCGGCGTAGCGGCGGATGGGCGAGGTGAAATGCGCATAGGAACCGAGCGCGAGGCCGAAATGGCCCATATTCGCGGGGCTGTAATAGGCCTGGGTCTGGCTGCGCAGGATCTGCTCCATGATCTGCGGCTTTTCCTCCGCCTCGCCGATGCGGTCAATCAGGCGGTTGAAGGTGGACGGCTTGATGACCTGCCCCAGCGCGAAATCGATGTCGAAGGTCGCGAGATAGTCCTTGAGCGCAACCAGCTTGTCACGGCTGGGCGGTTCGTGGACGCGATACATGACGGGGGCCTTCTTGCCTTCCAGCGCCTTGGCGGCGGCGACGTTGGCGGCGATCATATAATCTTCGATCAGCATATGCGCGTCGAGCCGTTCGCGGACGGCGACGCTGACGATCTTGCCGTTTTCGTCGAGGACCACGCGGCGTTCGGGGAGGTCGAGGGCTAGCGGATCGCGCTTGTCGCGGGCTTTGCGTAGGAGTTTCCAGCAGGACCAGAGGGGTTTTAGGGCGGTTTCGAGGAGGTCGGGTTGATTTGGTGAGGTTTCGCCTTGCCCACCCCCGGCCCCTCCGGCCTGCGGGAGGGGAGATGTGCCGTCTATAGCCGCTTGGGCGTCTTCATAGGCCAGGACGGCGACGACGCGGATTATGGCGCGGGTGAAATGCCAATTGGTGACCTTGCCGGATGCGTCGATGGTGAGGTGGCAGGCCATGGCTGCGCGGTCCTGTCCGGCGCGTAGCGAGCACATGTCCGAGGACAGCTGGTGCGGCAGCATGGGGACGACGAGATCGGGGAAATAGACGCTGTTGCCGCGCTTGCGGGCTTCCTTGTCGAGGGCGCTGCCGGGGCGGACATAGTAGCTGACGTCGGCGATGGCGACGATGGCGCGGTAGCCGCCGGGGTTGGCGGGGTCTTCGTCCGGTGCGGCCCAGACGGCGTCGTCATGATCGCGTGCATCGACGGGGTCGATCGCGACGATGGGCAGGTGGCGCAAATCCTCGCGCTTGTCCTCATTCAGGGCAATGTTCGAGGCGGCGACAGCCTCATCTTCCACCTTTTCAGGGAAGACGTGCGGAATGCCATATTTGTGGATCGCGATGAGGCTGAAGCTGCGGGGCGCGAAGGGATCGCCCAATATATCGGTTACGCGGGCACTGATGCGCGGCGGGCGGCCTACGGGTTCGGCCAGAACGAGATCGCCGGGGCTGGCATTGCCCGCGTCGCTGATCGGCGTGTCCTTGCGGATGCGCTTGTCGACGGGGCGCAGCCACAGCTTGCCGCCCTCCCCCGCTTCCACCACGCCAAGCAGTTCCTCGGTCGCCTTGGCGAGCTTCTTCATCGGGTGGGCAACCCAGCCGCGCCCGGCCTCTTCCGTGCGGGCGAGGATGCGGTCGCCGATAGTCAACGCGCCCCTCTTGCCGCGTTCCATTACGCGCAGGCGGGGCGCGGGCTGGCCTTCAGCCTCCCATCGTTCAGGGGTGGCGATGAGGGTCGTGCCGTCGACATCGACGATGCGCAGGACGGTGACCTTTGGCACGCCGCCCATTTTGTGGAAGGCGCGCGCGGGGCCGATGTCCAGCAGCCCTTCGTCGGCCATATCCTTCAGCAGCGCTTTCAGCGCGATCTTTTCCTGCCCCTTGAGGCCGAAGGCTTTGGCGATTTCCCGCTTGCCCGCTGGTTGATCGGAGGAGGTGACGAATTCCATCACCTGATCGCGAGTGGGGAAGCCGGCGGGCCGGACTTTTTCGGGTTTCTTCTGCTTTTGGGTCGATGCCATGGATCAGCTATAGGGAAGGCCCGAGCAGCGTACCAGATGGCTTGGCCGAGATTTGCGGCGCTGCCCGTTATTCCACCAACTTACGCGCGCGGTCGCGCCAAACCTCCGCCAGGACGGGCATGCCCGCCAGTGCCCGGACAGCGTCGGGTTCAACCTTGTGCCGCCCGCCGATCAGCAGGCGAAAGACCCGTGCGATGGGCCATTCGGGAAAAGGACGGTCGAGCAGTTCCATGCGCCCTTTCGCTTCCGCCTCCCCTTCGCGCAGTACGCGGAAATAGAGACCTGCGCGGCCGGTTTTCACAATGGTCGCCAGTATGTCGCGGGAGCCGAAGCGGTGATCCAGCTTCCAGCAGGGTTGGCGTCCATGGCTGACCTCCACCAGCGCGCTGCCGAGGGAGAAGCGGTCGCCGAGGCAAATTTCCTCCTCCGTCATGCCCAGCGAGGCAATGTTTTCACCGAAAGCGCCGGGGGACTGAAGTAGCGGATGGTCGGGCTTGCGTTCGCGCCACCAATCATAATGGTCCTGGGGGTAGAGGTGGATCGCCTTGTCCCACCCGCCATGATGGACAGGGTCGGCGACAGCGTCCCCTTCAAGCCCCTGCCATCCGATCCGGACGATGCCATCCATTGGCCGTTTCGCGATGGCGCTATAGTCACCGTCGCGAAAGGGCATGGGCGTGCCGGTCAGCAACGCCTCGATGGTAAGATGCTCAGCCATTCCGCCCCTATGGCAGCGGCGCGGAAAATTGGCGAGAGGGGGTCAGGCGCGGCTCAGTTCCGAAGCCAGTTTCAATACTTCGCTGCCGCTGTCGGTTTGGACGAGATAGGCGGGGTTCTTTGCCGTTCCATTCCGGCGGATCAGTGCGCCTTCGATCGTCTTTTCGACATGGCGGTCGAACCGTTCGGCCACGCGTCCACGGCCTACGCCCTGCCCCCAATTCCACTTAACGCGCATCCCCCTGCGGAAAGCTTCGGACATCCTCATCCTTCTCCTGCCGCGACATCATGGCGGCGTTTTGATACGGTGATGACGACAAAAATCCCGGTTGCGGGATGCGGTTCCCTTGGGTTTTTCATTTGGCTGGGTTAAGGGGCGGCAGATGGACGTTACTGGCCTTCGCGTCGCGCTCTTCAGCGGCAATTACAATTATGTGCGCGATGGCGCGAACCAGGCGCTCAACCGCTTCGTGGGCTATTTGCTGCGTCAGGGCGCGGCCGTACGTGTTTATTCGCCGACGACTGCGACGCCTGCGTTCGAGCCAGCCGGTGATCTGGTGAGCGCGCCATCCTTGGCGATACCGGGGCGGAAGGAATATCGCGTGCCCTATCGCATGTCGGGGCATGTCCGGCGCGACCTGAAGCGGTTTCGGCCCAATCTGGTTCATGTGTCGAGCCCTGATCCATTGGGGCACCGGGCGGTGACATGGGCGAGGAACAGCGGGCTTCCGGCGGTGGCTTCTGTCCATACGCGGTTTGAGACCTATCCGCGCTATTATGGGCTGGCTTTCCTCGAGCCTGTGATCGAGTCGATGCTGCGGCGATTTTATCGGCGTTGCGATGCTATCGTCGCGCCTTCGGAGTCCATGGCGCAGCTGCTGCGCGAACAGCGGATGAGCTATGATGTCGGCATCTGGACGCGAGGGATCGACCGGGACATCTTCAATCCAGGACGTCGCGACATGGCGTGGCGGCGGTCGCTGGGGATAGAAGATGATGAACCGGTGATCGGCTTCATCGGCCGTCTGGTGATGGAAAAGGGGCTGGACGTCTTTTCCGATGCGATCGACCAGCTGAAGATGCGCGATGTGCGGCACAAGGTGCTGATCATCGGCGAAGGCCCTGCGCGGGAGTGGTTTCAGAACCGGCTGCCGGACGCGGTTTTCACCGGGTTTCAAAAGGGCGATGAGCTTGGCCGGGCGGTCGCCAGCATGGATATGCTGTTCAATCCCTCCATCACCGAGACGTTCGGCAATGTGACGCTGGAGGCGATGGCTTGTGCGCTTCCCACGGTGGCGGCGCGGGCGACGGGTAGCGAAAGCCTGGTTACCGAAGGCGTGACGGGCCGCCTGATCCGTCCGGGGGCGATCGGGGCCTTTGCTGATGCGTTGGCGAGCTATTGCACAAATCCTGACGCGCGGGCCGATGCCGGGGCTGCCGCGATGGCGGAGGCGGAGCGATATGGATGGGATCAGGTGAATCAAGCGCTGGTCGATACCTATGTCCGCGTGATTCGCCAGCGGACGCACGGCGCGCGGTTGCGCTCCAGCCCGGTTCCTTAAACCGCGCACTTTGCCTATATCGGGGCGATGGTCGATCTTTTTGCTTCCGATGCCGTGAACGAGCCCGGTGATGCCGGGGAGAATGCCCCGCTGGCCGACCGCCTGCGGCCGCGTACTTTGGCCGATGTCGTGGGGCAGGAGCATCTGACCGGGCCGGAAGGCGCGATCGGGCGGATGGTGGCGGCTGGGCGGCTTTCGTCCATCATCCTGTGGGGGCCTCCGGGTACGGGCAAGACGACGATCGCGCGGCTGCTGGCCGACGCGGTGGATATGCGGTTCGAGCCGATCTCCGCAGTGTTTTCGGGCGTCGCCGACCTCAAGAAGGTCTTTGCGGCAGCCAAGGAGCATGCCCGGCGTGGGGACAAGACGCTGCTGTTCGTGGATGAGATTCATCGATTCAACCGGGCGCAGCAGGACAGTTTCCTGCCCTTTGTCGAGGATGGGACCGTGACTCTGGTGGGGGCGACCACGGAGAATCCCAGTTTCGAATTGAATGCGGCGTTGATGTCACGGGCGCAGGTGTTGATCCTGCATCGGCTGGATGCCGCCGCGCTCGAGCTGTTGCTGGACCGGGCGGAGGCGATCACGCAGCGGCCTTTGCCGCTGACGGCGGCGGCGCGAGACGCCTTGCTGGCGAGTGCGGATGGTGATGGGCGGTTCCTGCTCAATCAGGTCGAGACGCTGTATTCGATCGATATTGGTGAGCCGCTCGATCCGGCTGGGCTGTCGGCGCTGCTGCACCGGCGCGTGGCGGTCTATGACAAGGACCGGGAGGGGCATTACAACCTGATCTCGTCGCTGCATAAGGCGCTGCGCGGATCGGACCCACAGGCGGCGCTCTATTATCTGGCGCGGATGCTGACGGCGGGGGAGCAGCCGCTTTACGTACTACGTCGGCTGGTGCGCTTTGCGAGCGAGGATATTGGGCTCGCCGACCCGCAGGCGCTGGTTCAGTGCTTGGCGGCCAAGGACAGCTATGATTTTCTGGGGAGTCCCGAGGGGGAGTTGGCGATCGTGCAGGCGTGCCTGTATTGCGCGACGGCTCCCAAGTCGAACGCGGCCTATGCGGCGATGAAGGCGGCGTGGAAATCGGCGCGCGATACAGGGTCGCTGATGCCGCCGAAGAATATACTGAACGCCCCTACCCGGCTGATGAAGACCATCGGCTATGGCAAGGGCTATCAATATGATCATAACAGCGCTGAGGGCTTTTCCGGGGACAATTATTGGCCCGAGGAGATGGAGGCTCAGACTTTCTTTGCCCCGACCGATCGCGGGTTCGAGGCGCGCATAGCCGAGCGCATGGCTTATTGGGACAAGCTGCGGGCCGAGCGCGGCGGAGGCGAATGACGCCTCGCTTTACCCGCTATGCCGCGATCGACTGGTCGGGCGCGAAGGGCGTGCGGCATAAGGGGATAGCAGTCGCGCTCTGCGAGCGTGGTGATGCAGTTCCCCGGCTTATCCATCCGAAAGACGGCAGTTTCTGGTCGCGTTCGGCGGTGGCGGAGTGGTTGGTCGCCGCGGCTGCGGAGGCGCCGACACTGTTTGGGTTCGATTTCAGCTTTGCGCCGCCCTTCGTGGCGCGGGATGCGTATCTGCCGGGCGATGAGGTGCCGGTGACGGGGCCTGACTTCTGGGCCTATGTGGATAGCGTTTGCGATGATCCCGATCTGGGTGCGGGCAGCCTGCTGCACGTCACGCATCGCCGCCACTTCTACTTCGGCAAGGCGGACGGGGTGAAGGCGGACTTCATGCATAACCGGGTGTGCGAAGCGCATTATAATGCGGGCGGTGGGGGCAAGCCGTCCACCGTCTATGACGCGATCGGCGCGGCTCAGGTGGCGAAGGCGAGCTTTGCGGGGATGCGCCTTCTCCATCATGTGCGGGATCATGTTCCCGTCTGGCCATTCGACCCGATGCCGCGCGACGGGTCGCTGGTGGTGGAGATTTATACCAGCATCGCGGCCAGGGCGGCGGGGCGGCCCAAGGGGCGGACGAAGATGCGGGACCTGGGCGCTTTGGACGATGCGCTATCCGCGCTCGGCTCTCAGCCCTATGATGGATTGCCGCCGGATGATCATGGCGCGGACGCGATCGTGACCGCCGCGTGGATGCGCAACGTCGCGCCAAGTCCCGGCATCTGGACCCCGCCCGGGCTCAATCCGCATATTGCCGCAACGGAGGGCTGGACGTTCGGTGTCATCTGATAGTAAGGCGCTTTTCCGTCCGATGGACGTGCCGGCTTAGCTCAGTTGGTAGAGCACCTGATTTGTAATCAGGGGGTCAGGGGTTCGAACCCTCTAGCCGGCACCATCGCTCTTGCAGGACGGGCTTCTACAGATCGGTGAGACCTACGTGCGCGGTTTATCCCGTGGCACTTCCACCGTCTTTATCCCAGTGTCGAGTGAGCCATATTTGGGCGTGGAATCGGGGCCGGGCTTGGGGCCGCTGTCCCTGGGGCCTCGGTCGCCTCCGCCCCCACCGCCGCTGGATGCGGCGATGGCTTCGGAGCTTAGTGAAGTGGATAAAAGGATGGTCATGGCGGGCGGGACCGTTGCCGCAAACCTGCCGCAGGTCTTCAGAAAATTGCGTCTGTCCTCCGTTACCGACGAATTCAGCTGGTCATCCATGATGCGATCCTTCTCTATCCGCTTCATAGAGTACAGAAGAGCCGCGCCGATGGATTGGCAATAAAGAGACATAGACTTTTGGATAATGTGGACCGGCGCAGGGCAGCCCAAAAGCAAAATGGGGGCCGACATTGCTGTCGGTCCCCACTTCCGTCGTGTCCCGGATCCGCTTCCCTTTCAGGATGCGATCATCGGACTCGGCGCGCGATGCTTCTACCGAGAAGGTTTGGCATCGTGTCTGCTCCGGCTGTCCGGCTATTCGCCATATTCCGCAGCTGTCTTCAAAATTCCATGTCCGACGTTCGCTTTCGCGCGTGCATGACATGGGCCTTAGAAGACCATCAGTTTCCATTCGAACCTTGCAGTTCCAATTTCAGCCTGATGACCGAAACGTCAGTCAAATCTTCGATATGATCGCCGATTTGATGATCCGGATTTCTCCGTTTCTTCTTTCGTTTCGATAACCCGAAGGTCTCACCAAATGTGAGTTGTTCAAAGCGGAATCTGACGGTTCAGCGACAGCCTCTGTCTAAAGCTGTGGATAAGTGTGGATATTTTTTCGCGCCGGTTAGCGGCCCTTCCACACGCCCGGGCGCTTCTCGACGAAGGCGGTCATGCCCTCTGCCCGATCCTCCGTGGCGGTGAGCAGTTGGAACAGACGCCTTTCGGTAAGCAGCCCCTGCTCCAGCATGGTTTCGAAGGCGAGGTTCACCATTTCCTTGTTCACCATGGTCGCCATGGGCGGCATGGCAGCGATCGCCGCAGCGGTCTTGAGCGCGTCATCCAGCAGCTCCGCCGCCGGTACGATGCGCGACACGAGGCCCGAACGCTCGGCTTCCTCCGCGCCCATCATGCGGCCGGTGAGGCACATTTCCATCGCCTTCGCCTTGCCGACCGCCTTGGTCAGGCGCTGCGACCCGCCCATGCCGGGTGCGACGCCAAGCTTGATTTCCGGCTGACCGAATTTGGCCGTGTCTGCCGCGATGATGAAGTCGGCCATCATGGCCAGTTCACAGCCGCCGCCCAGCGCGAAGCCCGCGACAGCGGCGATCCACGGCTTGCGCGTCGCCACCACATGTTTTTGCCAGCCGGAGAAGAAGTCCTCCAGGAAGAAGTCGGCGGCTTCCTTGCTGACCATTTCCTTGATGTCGGCGCCTGCGGCGAAGGCTTTTTCGCTACCCGTCAGCACGAGACACAGTTGCGAGGGATCAGCGTCATAGGCCGCGAAAGCGGCGCTGAGGTCCGCCAGAACTTGCGTGTTGAGTGCGTTCAGCGCCTGCGGACGGTTCAGCGTGACCAGCGTCACCGCTTCGCGCTGTTCGACCAAAATCGTTTCGAAGCTCATCGTCATTTTCCTTCAAATCTGCGGTGCAGCGGGGCAGCAACAGCCGCCGCCGATCACCGTCCCATATGCATGAAGTCGCGGTCGTAGCTGCGCATATGTGCGCCACCGTCGACATAAAGCGTCTGCCCGGTGACAGCGCTCGCCTGCGCCAGATAGAGGACCGCCTCCGCAATCTGCTCCGCCAGCGGCAAGCGGCCGAGCGGCATGGCCGATTGCAGCCTTTCCATCTGCGCCTCATCATAATCGGGCGTGGCAATGGTGAGACCGGGCGCGACTGCGTTCACCCGGATATGTGGAGCGAGGCTGGCGGCGGAAAGGCGGGTCAGCCCCGCCAGCGCCGACTTCGACAAGGTATAGGCCAGCTGATCGGCGTGCGGATGATCGATCCGCTGATCAAGGATATTGATGATGCACCGATCCGCCACCCCGGCCGGTATGGTTGCGAACGATTTTGTGAGTAACGCGGGCGCGGCGCAGTTGACGGCATAATGCCGCATCAGATCGTCGGCGGAGACATTGTCCAGCCGGTCCTGACCGAAAATCGCGGCGCTGTTCACCAATATGTCGGGCGGACGACCGAAGCGTTCGGCGACCTTGGCGACGAGTTCCTCGGCGCTTTCAGGATCAGAGAAGTCGGCGGTGAAGCCGTCCCATTCCGTGCCATTTTCATCGAGCGTCAGGGCAAGCGCCGAGTCCAGCCGGGTATCATGGCTGCCGTGAATGGCGAGCGAATAGCCGACACGCGCGAACCCGGCGGCAATGACGCCGCCCAGCCGCCTGTGGCCGCCGGTGATCAGCGCCAAGCGCTTGTTCGCCAGCGGCAGCGGTCCTTCGGCCTGCCCGCGCGCGCCGCCAAGGGGCCGGTAAGCGGGTGTTTCCTCGCCGCTCACGATTCGATGAGCTTCAGCACTTCCTCGCGACTTTTTTCGTCCTCGCGGAATACGCCGAGCATGCGACTGGTTTTCATGAGCACATTGGGAGTGCGAACGCCCCGCCCGGTCATGCAACCATGCGTCGCTTCGATCACTACGGCCACGCCCTGAGGCTTCAGATGTTCCCAGATGCAGTTGGCGACTTCGGCGGTCAGGCGCTCCTGAACCTGAAGGCGGTTGGCGAAGGCGTGCAGAACGCGCGCCAGCTTTGAAATGCCGACCACATATTTGCCGGGCAGATAGGCGATGTGCGCGCGGCCGATGATCGGCGCCATATGATGTTCGCAATGCGACTGGAACGGTATGTCCTTGAGCAGCACGATATCGTCATAGCCGCCCACTTCGTGGAAGATGCGCGACAGATGATAGGCCGGATCATCGCCATAGCCACGGCAATATTCGCGCCACGCACGCGCGACGCGTTCTGGGGTTTCGAGCAGGCCTTCTCGCGTCGGATTGTCGCCCGACCAGCGGATCAACGTGCGGATAGCATCTGCCACATCGACGGGCACCGCTTCCTTTGTCGCTTCGCCTACAGCCTCGGCATCGGGATCATAGTCCATGGACGGCACTACTCCTCATTATCTTTGTTCAGGGCGCATATGGCGGCTATGTTTGCGGAACGCCAGCCCCCTTTGCCTATGCTATGGACAGGGTTGATGCCGGGTGGCACATCAACGCGCATCACAAGAAGCCGATCCGATAAGCATGGCCGTCCCGTCGCCCTTCCCCCACCCATGGCATCAAGGCTGAGGCGTGCGGACTGAACGTATCGCAGCCGTGTTGCTAGCCGCGGGGACATCGTCGCGCTTTGGCGAGGCGGACAAGCTGATGGCTGACCTCAATGGCAAGCCGGTCGTTGCCCATACACTGGAAGCTGTCGCCTCCCTCGCCTTCGCCGAACTGGTGGCGGTGACGCGTCCCATCGCCGATGCTCCCGATATTCACCGGAAACTGGAGAGGCGTGGCTATAGTATATTGGTCAATTACAAGCCTGAAGAGGGGCTGGCGAGCAGTATCGTGCTGGCCGTGAACCATGTCATGCCGATCAGGCGCTGTCGGGGCATTCTCATCTGCCTTGCCGACATGCCCTATGTGCAGCAGTCGCATTATAACCGGATATGCCTGGCAGCGGAGGATGTGCGGTCGGTGGTGGCGAGTACGGACGGCTTTTCCTCCTCGCCGCCCGCCTTCATCGGGCGAAAGCATTTTGCCGAGCTGTTGACCCTGCGCGGTGATCAGGGCGCGAGGGCGTTGTTAAGCCGAGGGCTTCAGATCGAAGCGATGAGCAGTTCGCTGGTCGATATCGACACGCCGGACGACCTGCCGCAGGGATAACCGTTCAGCTCGACCGGGTCGGGTCGGTCATCGGGTCGTCCATCTCCCGCACATCGGGCATTCGGCCGATCGGAAGCGAACCGGTCTGCCTTTCCAGCATGCGATGCACGACTGGTGGATGAGATCCGCTGTGTAACGCTGCAAGAGCGTCGGAATTGGCGGTATCGGCCATCGTCCGGCGGCTGTTGTGGCGGACATAGTCCAGCCAGGTGGAGACGTGATAACGCTCGACCCATAATTCGGGGTCGGCGAGGTCTCTAGCAGCGACCAGCCATGCGCGCCGTCGCGGCGGCGGATGCGGCGGCGCTCGCTCATCGCGGTGAGGAACGGCACGACGGAACCCGCCGGGATGCGATATTCGATGGTGATGACCACTGGTCCGCTACGTGGTTCTATGGGCACCGAGGTTTGCGGCTCCTGCCAGCGGTTCAACAGGTCGAGATTTTCGTCGCCGGTCTGGGATAGCGGCAGGAAAAGGCCGACCATCGCCGCCACGAACTGCACCCCGGCGGCGACGTGGAGCGACGTCACCACGCCCATATGTTCCGCCAGCCAGCCGAACAGCCAGGCGCCCAGTGCCATGCCGCCAAACGCCGTCATCTGGTAAAGGGCGACAGCCCGCGCCAGCACCCATCGGGGAGCGGACATCTGGACCGAGACGTTGAAGGTCGACAGCGCGATGACCCAGCCTGCGCCGCAGAGCAGGAGCCCTGCTATGGTTACAAGCAGCCAGCCGGTGGAAGCCGTGATAGCGGTGCCTATTGCCAGCGCAAGGGCGGCGGAGCGCACGATGGTTTCGATGGCGAAGCGGCGGCGGAGCCTGCCGGAGGAGAGCGCGCCCAGGACTGCGCCGATGCCGAACGCCCCGCTCAAGATGCCGAAGGTAAGGGCGTCGCCCTTCAACAGGTCGCGCGCCACTAGAGGCATGAGGGCGGACACCGCGCTCGCGCCGATGCCGAAAGCTGCCGCGCGCAGGAGGACGAGCTGGATCTTGGGCGACATGGCGACATAGCGCGCGCCTGCCCTCATCGCGAGGCCGAGGCGCTCGCGCGGCAGGAGCTTCGGCCCGCGTTCCGGCTGCCAGCGGAGGAGCACAATGGTCAGGGCGATGTAGCTCAGCGCATTGGTGAGGAAGGCGGCGGCTGCGCCTGCCGCTGCGACGATGATGCCGCCGAGTGCGGGACCGACGCTGCGCGCAAGGTTGAAGCCCATGCTGTTGAGCGCGACGGCGCTGGGCAGTTGGGAACGTGGGACCATGTCGCCGACCGATGCTTGCCACGCCGGACCGTTGATGGCGGTGGCACAGCCCACCAGGAAGGTGAAGGCGAGGAGCGACCAGGGCGTGAGCAACCCGAGCCACGCGAAAAGCGCGAGCGACGCCGATACCAGGAGCATCGACAGCTGGCAGGCGAGCATGACGAGGCGACGGTCAAGATTGTCCGCGACCGCGCCTGCCCATAGCGAAAGCAGCATGATCGGCAAGGTTGTCGATGCGGGCACCAGCGCGACGAGCATGGGGGAGCCCGACAGCGAGGTCATCATCCATGCCGCGCCGACCGACTGGATCAACCCGCCGAAATTGGACGCGAGGCTGGCGAACCATACCGCGCGGAAGATGGGGATGGCGAAGGGCGATGGCGCTGGAGGAGAATCTGCCTCTGACACGAAAAATGCATGAACCCGAAAACGATTGGAGCGTCAAACGCGGAAGGAAGGAAAGCAGTTCAATGTTAAAGCGAATAGGCTTGCACTTTACGTAAACGTAAATACATTTGCGGCGCGCCGGATGCCAAGCGGAGAGGAACGACAGAGCGATGGAAGCCTTTATCTACGATGCCGTGAGGACGCCCCGTGGCCGGGGCAAGCCGGACGGGTCGTTGCATGAAATCACCCCTATCCAGCTGGCAACGCAGGTGTTGCAGGCGGTGCGGGACCGCAACGCCATCGACACGGCTGACGTGGACGATGTGATACTTGGTTGCGTCACACCGATAGGCGAACAGGGCGGTGACATCGCCCGCGCCGCCGTGCTGAACGCCGATTATGAGCAGACGGTGCCGGGGGTGCAGATCAACCGTTTCTGCGCGTCGGGACTGGAAGCGGTGAACATGGCTGCGGCAAAGGTCTATTCGGGCGAAGCGGGCCTGGCGATCGGCGGCGGCGTCGAATCGATGAGCCGGGTGCCGATGTCATCTGACGGCGGCGCGATCGCGATGGACCCGGCGGTCGCCTACAAGACCTATTTCGCGCCGCAGGGCATCGGCGCCGATGTGATCGCGACGAAGTTCGGCATTAGCCGCGACGATGCGGACGCCTATGCGGTGGAGAGCCAGCGGCGGGCGAAGGCAGCGTGGGACGAAGGACGCTTTGCCAAATCGATCATTCCTGTGCGTGATGTGATCGGTTCCGTGGTGCTGGACCATGACGAGCATATGCGGCCCGACGCGACGATGCAGTCGCTCGCTGCGCTGAAACCGAGCTTTACCGCGCTGGGTGAGGAAATGCCGGGCTTCGACGCGATCGCGCTGCTCAAATATCCTGAACTGGAGCGGGTGAACCATGTCCATCATGCGGGCAACAGTTCGGGCATCGTCGATGGCGCGGCGGCTGTACTGGTCGGCAACAAGGATATGGGCGAGAAATATGGGATGAAGCCCCGCGCCCGGATCAGGGCAATGGCATCGATCGGGTCCGAGCCGCTGATCATGCTGACGGGGCCGGAATTTGTTGCGGGCAAACTGCTCAACCGGGCGGGGATGAGCAGCCATGACATCGACCTGTGGGAGCTGAACGAGGCCTTTGCGAGCGTGGTGCTGCGCTACATGCAGGCGATGGACCTCGACCATGACAAGATCAATGTGAATGGCGGCGCGATTGCCATGGGCCACCCGCTGGGCGCGACTGGTGCGATGGTGCTGGGCACGGCGCTGGATGAGCTGGAGCGGTCGGGCAAGGGCACGGCGCTGGTGAACCTTTGCGTGGGCGCGGGGATGGGGACAGGGATTATTATCGAGCGCATGTAGAATTTTCCGCTCGGGCTGAGCCTGTCGAAGCCCTTCTCTTTCTTGAAGAAAAGAAAAGCCCTTCGACAAGCTCAGGGCGAACGGAGTTGAGAGGCAGTAGCTTTATGCAGACCATCAATTTTGACATCGATGCGGACGGCATCGCCACGCTGACTATCGACGTGCCGGGTCAGTCGATGAATGTCATCGGTCCCGATTTCCTTGCCGATCTAGACGAGGCAATCACGCGCATCGGTTCGGAAGAAGCGATCAAGGGCGCGGTGATTGCTTCGGGCAAGGATAGCGGGTTCATGGCGGGCATGGACCTGAAATATTTCGGGTCGATGCTGGCGAGCGCGACGGGCAAGCGCTCTGCCCCGGCCGACATTTTCGACAAGGTTTTCGTACTCAATCAGCTCTTTCGGCGACTGGAGACATGCGGCAAGCCGGTGGCTTGTGCGATCGAGGGGACCTGCGTCGGCGGTGGGTTCGAACTGGCGCTGGCCTGTCACCGGCGGGTAGTGGGAGACAGCCCCAGGACGCAGCTGGGCCTACCGGAAATCCTGATCGGCCTTTTCCCTGGCGGCGGCGGGTCGCAGCGCCTGCCGCGCCTGATCGGCGTGCAGGCGGCGCTGATGTATATGTTGCAGGGCAAGCTGTTCCGCCCGGCCGAAGCGGCGATGCTGAAGGCCGTCGATGAAGTCGTGCCGCAAGGCACGGCGGTCGCTAAGGCGAAGGAGTGGGTGAAGGCCAATCCGTCCGCCAGCGCGCAGCCGTGGGATGTAAAGGGTTTCAAATTCCCCGGCGGCGCGGGCGCGTTCAACCCTGCCTTCGTGCAGACGATGGTCGGCGCGGTGCCGATGACGTTGAAGCAGACGCAGCGGAACATGAACGCGCCGGTCGCTTTGCTGTCCGCGGTCTATGAAGGCGCTCTGCTGCCGTTTGATCGGGCGATCCGGGTGGAGAGCAAATATTTCGCCAAGGTCGCTGCGGAACCACAGGCGGCGAACATGATCCGCAGCCTGTTCGTCAACAAGAATGCCGCCGAACGCGGCGCGCGGCGGCCCAAGGATCAACCCAAGGCGCCGACGAAGAAGCTCGCCATGCTGGGCGCGGGCATGATGGGCGCGGGGATTGCGACAGTGGCGGCGCAGGCGGGCATGGAGGTCATGCTGTTCGACCGTGACTTGGCCTATGCCAAAAAGGGCAAGGCGCATGTCGAGGATGTGCTGAAGAAGCGGCTGGGCCGGGGCATGACGCCCGAGAAGATGGCGGAGACGTTGGCGCGCGTCACACCGACGACCGACTATGCGGCGCTCGCCGGAGCGGACTTTGTGATCGAAGCCGTGTTCGAGGATGTGGCGATCAAGGCCGAGGTGACGAAGAAGGTCGAGGAGGTGCTCGGCGCCGATGTGATCTTCGGGTCCAACACATCGACCCTGCCGATCACCAAGCTGGCCAAGGCATGGAGCAAGCCCGCCAATTTCATCGGCATCCACTTCTTTTCGCCCGTCGAGAAGATGCCGCTGGTCGAGATCATCCTTGGCAAGGAAACCGGCCCCGCCGCGATCGCCAAGGCATTGGATTTCGTCAGCCAGATCAAGAAGACGCCGATCGTCGTCAATGACTCGCGCGGTTTCTATACCTCGCGCTGTTTCGGCACCTATGTGCAGGAAGGTGTGGAGATGGTGGCCGAGGGGATCAACCCGGCGCTTATCGAAAATGCCGGGCGGCAATTGGGGATGCCGGTCGGGCCTTTGGCCGTTGGTGATGAAGTTTCCATCGAGCTGGGCCACAAGATCGTCGTCGCCGCGCAGAAGGAATTGGGTGATGCCTATGTGGCGCAGCCTTCCGATGCGGTGATGGCGCGCATGGTCGAGATGGGACGGCTGGGGCGCAAGAGCGCCAAGGGCTGGTATGATTATCCCGAGGGCGACAAGAAGCATCTATGGCCAGGACTGGAAGACATGTTTCCGCGCGCGGCGGTGCAGCCTGATGTGGAAGAGGTGAAGGAACGGCTGCTTTATCGGCAGCTGGTGGAATGCGCCCGCTGTTATGAGGAGGGCGTGCTGGAGACGGTGGAAGATGGCGATTTGGGCGCGATCTTTGGCTGGGGCTTTGCGCCTTGGACGGGTGGGCCGTTCAGCCACATGGATACGGTCGGGATCGGCCATGTGGTGGCCGTGCTCGAGCGGTTGGCGGCGCGGCATGGGGATCGCTTTGCGCCGACCGTGCAGTTGCAGGATATGGCGGCGAGCGGGGCTACTTTCTATGATGGTGGGGTGAAGACTGCGGCGGCTTGAGGGTTGAGACTTACGATTTTGATTCTTCGCCACCGTTCGGGCTGAGCCTGTCTAAGCCCTCTCCTTCCAAGAAGAGAAGAGAAGTCCTTCGACAAGCTCAGGACGAACGGGGGTGGGCTGGGAGCACACCGAACCGCCTGCGATGCGGTGTTCGTCGGATTGATCTCGCAGCGCAACACGGAAGGCTGTCAATCGTTCGGACAGTGCGTTAGGTCTCGCCCGACATTTTCGGGAGACGTCCTTTTTATGAGCGAAAAGCCCACGGTTCTGGTCACGGGTGGTGCCGGTTATATTGGAAGCCATGCGGTGCTGGCGCTGCGCGATGCCGGTTATGGCGTCGTCGTGATCGACAATCTGGTGACGGGTTTTCGCTGGGCGGTGCCGGACGATGTGGCTTTCGTTGAGGGCGATATTGCCGACCAGCCACTGGTGCAGCAGGCTCTGCGCGATCATGACATAAAGGCGATCATGCACTTCGCCGGCTCCGTCGTGGTGCCGGAATCGGTCGAGAACCCGCTCAAATATTATCACAACAATAGCGCCAAGACCCGCGATCTGATCGAGAGTGCGGTGACAGTGGGCGTGCCGCATTTCATCTTTTCCTCCACCGCCGCGACCTATGGCATTCCGGAGGAAAGCCCCGTCAAGGAGACGACGCCGCAGCGGCCGATCAATCCCTATGGCATGTCCAAGCTGATGACCGAATATATGCTGCGCGACGTCAGCGCGGCGCATCCGATGAACTTCTGCGCGCTGCGATATTTCAACGTCGCGGGTGCCGATCCGCAGGGGCGGACGGGTCAGTCGACGGCGGGCGCGACGCACTTGATCAAGGTGGCGGTCGAGGCGGCGCTGGGGAAGCGGGAATTTGTGTCGGTGTTCGGCACCGATTTCGATACGCCCGACGGGACGGGCGTGCGCGACTATATCCATGTCACCGATCTGGCGGCGGCGCATGTGCTGGCGCTGGATGCTCTGATGGCGAGGCCCGAACAGAATTATCTGCTGAATTGCGGCTATGGGCGCGGTTTTTCCGTGCTGGAAGTGCTGGATGCGGTCGATCGGGTGACGAACATCAAGATCGACCGGCGGATGGGAGGGCGGCGCGCGGGCGATCCGGACTCGCTGATCTCCGACAATCGGGCGATCATGGCGGAATTTCCGTGGCAGCCGCGCTATGCCGATCTGGACCAGATCGTCACCCATGCGCTAGCGTGGGAGCGCAAGTTGACGGACATAAGGGGCGATCGCGATGCCCACTGAACATCTTTTTGTTGATGGCGGTCTGGCGGCTGCCGACATGGCGCGGCGGATCGAGTTCGTACTGGGCGATGCGATCGCAGCGCGGGGGGTGGCGACGATCGCACTGTCAGGCGGACGATCGCCCCGGCCGGTGCTGGAGGCGCTTTCGGCGGCGGGATTGGATTGGGACAAGGTCGTCGTGACGCTGGTCGATGAGCGATGGGTCGCACCCGATCATGCGGACAGCAACGAGCGGCTGGTTCGCGAGACGCTGTTGCAAGGCGCAGCGGCGAAGGCGCGGTTTGTGGGCATGAAGAATGACGCTGCGGATGCCTTTGCGGGGCAGGCTGCGTGTGAAGCGGCACTGGCGGAGCTGCCTTGGCCGCTCGACATCGTGCTGCTCGGCATGGGCGAGGATGGGCATACGGCTTCGCTGTTCCCGGAGGCGAAGGAGCTGGCCGAGGGGCTGGCTACGAGCGCGCTGACGCTGGCCGTGACGCCGCCTGCCGCGCCGCATCAGCGCATGTCGCTTAGCGCCAAGGCCATCCTGAAGAGTCGGCATATCTTCCTGCAAATCGGTGGCGCGGCGAAGAAGGCGGTTTATGACCGCGCGCTGGCTGGCGGGCCAGTTGAGGAGCTGCCGATCCGGGTGGCGCTGTGCCAGCATGGCGTGTCGGTCGAGGTCTGGATTTCGGAGTAAGGCGCGCATGATTGCGCAGATTGATCCTTTTCATGCCATCGCCATTGGGGTGGAGGCGCATCGGCTGGAGGCCGAGGGGCGGTCGATCCTGCATATGGAGTTCGGCCAGCCTTCGACCGGCGCGCCTGCCGCTGCGATTGCCGAGGCGCATCGGGTGCTGGACAGCGATCCGATGGGCTATTGGGAGAGCCCGGCGCTGAAGGAGCGGATCGCGCTGCTGTATCGGGAACGCTATGGCGTTGCGGTGGCCGCGGAGCAGATATTGCTGACCTGCGGCGCTTCGCCCGGCTTGGTGCTGGCGCTCAGTTGCCTGTTCGCGCCGGGCGCGCGCGTTGCGACAGCGCGGCCGGGCTATGTCGCTTATCGCAATACGCTGAAGGCGCTCTATCTCGAACCGGTCGAAGTGGATTGCGGGCCTGCCGAGCGATACCAGATCAGCGCGGTGGCGCTGGAGGCGATGGAGCCTGCGCCCGATGGCGTGATCATCGCGAGCCCGGCCAATCCGACGGGCACGATCATTCCTGCTGACGAAATGGCGCGAATCGCAGAGGTTTGTGCGCGGCGCGGGATCAGAATCGTGTCGGACGAGATTTATCACGGCCTCTCCTATGGCGAGGCGGCGCATTCGATGCTGGAGTTCGCGCCCGACACGGTGGTCGTGAACAGCTTTTCGAAATATTTTTCCATGGCCGGGTGGCGGCTTGGTTGGGTGGTGTTTCCGCAGGCGCTGGTCGAGGCGGCGCGGGCGCGGATGGGGAATTTGTTCCTGACGCCCCCTTCCCTCGCCCAGCATGCGGGGTTGAAGGCGTTCGATTGCCTCGACGAGCTTGAGGGGCATGTCGCGAATTATCGGCGGAACCGGGAGTTGCTGCTGGCGGCGCTGCCTTCGCTGGGGTTGAAGGAGATCGCGCCGCCGGATGGGGCCTTCTACATCTATGCCGATGTGGGGCATTTGACGGATGACAGCCTCGGCTTTTGCCAGCGGTTGCTGGAGGAGACCGGGGTGGCGACGGCGCCGGGTATCGATTTCGATCCGGTGGATGGGCACCGGCATATCCGCATCAGCTTTGCCGTGTCGACGGACAGGGTGGAGGAAGCGATCAGGCGGCTGGTGCCATGGTTTGGGGCGCAGCGGCAGCGGGTTTAGTTTTTTCCACTCGGAGGCGCGGAGGAAGTTCGGAAAGGTCTATGTCATCCCAACGAAGGTGGGGATATCGTGAGGCTAAGCCGTGCCGTATCGCCCGAGATGCCAGCTTTCGCTGGCATGACGTAAAGTTGTTTATGACGTGAAGCTGTGGGGGTCTCTGCTCACGAATACGGCTGGGTGAATGTTGACTCGCTGTTTGATCCATTATGGATGGACCGCTGCCGATTAACTGGAATTGTCATCTTTTTGCGCTAGGGAAGCCCCGCGACCCGAGGCTTTTACCTGGTAAAAGTCCCCTTGGCCCGGCGGCTTCGTGCTGCCGGGTCATTCTTTTGTCGGTGGGGAGGATGGTGCGGGCGGTCGGAATCGAACCGACACTCCTTTCGGAACCGGATTTTGAGTCCGGCGCGTCTACCAGTTTCACCACGCCCGCATGCATGGCCTGCCCGCGCCAAATGGCAAAATCAGCTGCCAGCGTCCAGACAAAAATCAGATCGCGTGCATGATAAGGCTGTCGGGCGGTTGCAGGGGCGGCTGTGCGCCGATAGCCTGCTTGCGTAACGAAACCGTACCGCTATAGGACCGTTTCGTGCAGACCTGAAAAATTCCTCCCAACGGAAAAGGGCATCCTTTGACCGATCCGTCTGCCACATTCCTGCTTTTCGGTGCCACCGGCGATCTGGCGCACCGCATGATCTTTCCGTCGCTCTACAATCTGCTTAGCGACGGTCTGCTGCCCGATGACTTCATGATCGTGGCGTCGGGGCGTACGGAGATGGATGACGAGGCGTTTCGCGCCGACATCGACAAGGCGCTGCAAAAGTTCGTCGGCGCTGATCGCTATGATGCGGAAGTCGCGGCGCGGCTGAAGGCGATGATCGGGTATGAGCCGGTCGAAGCGGGGAACCCGGAGCAATTCAAGAAGCTGGCGAAGCGGCTCGATGGACGGGCGGAGCGCGGGCTGTCGGTCTATCTTTCGACGCCCCCTTCCCTCTTCGCGCCCACGGCGCAGGGGCTGGCCGAGGCGGGACTGATTACGCCGACGACGCGGATCGCGATGGAAAAGCCGATCGGCAAGGACCTCGCTTCTTCGAAGGAGGTCAACAACGGCATCGGCGCGCTGTTCGACGAAAGCCAGATTTTCCGGGTCGACCATTATCTGGGCAAGGAGACGGTGCAGAATTTGCTCGCCTTGCGCTTTGGCAATGTGATGTTCGAGCCGCTGTGGAACGCCACGGCGATCGACCATGTGCAGATCACGGTCGGCGAGACGGTCGGGCTGGAAGGCCGGGTTTCCTATTATGACGGCGTCGGCGCGCTGCGCGACATGGTGCAGAACCATGTGTTGCAGATCCTGTCGATCATCGCGATGGAACCCCCTGCCCGCATGGACCCCACCGCCGTGCGCGACGAGAAGGTGAAGGTGCTGCGATCACTGCGCCCGATGACGGCGGAGACGGTGAAGACCAACAGCGTGCGCGGCCAATATACGCCGGGCGCGGTCGGCGGTGAGATCGTCACCGGCTATAGTGACGAATTGGGCAAGGCTTCCGACACCGAAACCTTTGTCGCGTTGAAAGCCCATATCGACAATTGGCGCTGGCAGGGCGTGCCTTTCTATCTGCGGACGGGCAAGCGGATGCCGACGCGCCAGTCGGAAATCCAGATTCAATTCAAGCCTGTGCGGCATTCGATATTCGGCCGCGACGGGCAACATTCGGGCGGCGGTTCGGGGCTAGAGCCCAACACGCTGATCATCCGGCTTCAGCCCGACGAATATATCCGCCTGCTGATCATGAGCAAAAGGCCGGGGCTGGAGCGAGACGTCCATCTGGAAGAGGTGACGCTGGACGTGTCGCTGACCGCCGCCTTTGCCGGGCAGCGGCGGCGGATTGCCTATGAACGGTTGATCCTGGATCTGCTGGCGGGCGACCAGACTTTGTTCGTGCGCCGGGACGAGGTCGAGGCGCAATGGACATGGATCGATTCCATCATCGACGGCTGGAAAGAAGCGGGGGTGAAGCCTTCGCCCTATGCTTCGGGGAACTGGGGGCCGTCTTCGGCCATTGCCCTGATTGAACGAGACGGAGCCAGCTGGCATGACTGATCTTCATCCGGTGATCGCGAAGGTCACCGAACGCATCGTAAAGCGGAGCGCGCCGCGCCGCCGCCAATATCTGGACCTGATCGAGCGGGGCCGCGACGCCGGGACCAACCGCGCGCAACTGTCCTGCGGCAACCTCGCCCATGGCTTTGCGGCGAGCGGCGAGGACAAGCCGGTGATCCGCACGGGCGGCGCGATGAATATCGGCATCGTCACCGCCTATAATGATATGCTGTCGGCGCATCAGCCCTATGGCCGCTACCCCGAAGCGATCAAGATCGCCGCGCGTGAGGTGGGCGCCACGGCGCAGGTCGCGGGTGGTGTCCCGGCGATGTGCGACGGCGTAACGCAGGGTCAGGCGGGCATGGACCTGTCGCTCTTTTCTCGCGACACGATCGCGCTGGCGACGGCGGTGTCGCTCAGCCATGCGATGTTCGAGGGTGCGGCGCTGCTGGGCATATGCGACAAGATCGTGCCGGGGCTGCTGATCGGCGCGCTGCGGTTCGGGCATCTGCCGACGATCCTGATCCCCGCCGGGCCGATGCCGTCGGGCCTCGCCAACAAGGAAAAGGTCCGCATCCGCCAGCTTTATGCCGAGGGGAAGGTCGGCAAGGATGAGCTGCTGGAGTCCGAAAGCGCCAGCTACCATGGCGCGGGGACCTGCACTTTCTACGGCACGGCGAACAGCAACCAGATGATGATGGAAGTGATGGGCCTGCACATGCCCTGCGCGTCCTTCGTCAATCCGGGTACAAAGTTGCGCAGCGAACTAACGCGGGCGGCGGTGCATCGGCTGGCCAGCATCGGTTGGGACGGCGATGATTACCGGCCGCTCGGCCATTGCATCGATGAGAAGGCGATCGTCAACGCCATCATCGGCCTGATGGCCACCGGCGGATCGACCAACCATGCGATCCATGTGCCAGCGATAGCGCGGGCGGCAGGGATCAGCGTCGATTGGACCGACTTTGCGGAAATTTCCGATGTCGTGCCGCTGCTGGCGCGGGTCTATCCCAACGGCGCGGGCGATGTGAATAATTTCCACATGGCTGGCGGCATGTCCTTCGTCATCCGCGAGCTGCTGGACAACGGACTGCTGCACCGGGACATCATGACGGTCGCTCGGGCCGACCTGACCGATTATGGCAAGGAGCCGGTGCTGGAGGATGAAGCGCTGCAATGGCGCGACGTTCCGGTATCGCGCGATGACGCCATCCTGCGGCCGGTGACGAGCGCCTTCAGCCCTGATGGCGGCATGCGCCTGCTAGCGGGCAATCTGGGCCGCTGCGTCATGAAGGTGAGCGCGGTCGAGAAGGAACGCTGGACCATCGAGGCTCCGGCGGCTGTGTTCCACGATCAGGACGATGTCCTGCGCGCCTTCAAGGCGGGCGAGTTGGAACGCGATGTCGTCGTGGTGGTCCGTTTCCAAGGGCCGCGCGCGAACGGGATGCCGGAATTGCACAAGCTGACCCCCGCGCTGGGCGTATTGCAGGATCGCGGGTTCCGCGTGGCGCTGGTGACGGACGGGCGCATGTCGGGGGCTTCGGGCAAGGTGCCCGCTGCCATTCACCTGTCGCCCGAAGCTTTGGGCGGCGGGCCGATCGCCAAGCTGCGCGATGGCGACATGGTGCGGGTCTGTGCTGACAAGGGCTTGATCGGGGCGCTGGTCGATGCGGCGGAGTGGGACGCGCGCGAGATGCCCGTGCCGCCGCCGCCGCCCTATGACACGGGCCGCGAACTATTTGCGCTTTTCCGCCATCATAGTGATCTGGCGGAAAGCGGCGCGTCGCCGATTCTGGCTGCGATGGAAGCTGAATTATAATCCCCCACCCGTCATGCCAGCGCATTGCTGGCATCTCCGGCGAGAGGGCACGGCCCGGCCTTACGAGAACCCAGCTTGCGCTGGGATGACGCCATGATTGGAGTGGTCCTATGACCGACATCATCGCTGCCGACATTGGCGGTACAAATGCCCGCTTTGCTCGCGCCAAACTGAGCGCGCGGAACGTGCCCACATTGGGCAAGGTGCGGAAATACAAGGTTGCGGACTTTCCCAACCTGCAAGCCTGCTGGGCCGCTTTCGCGCATGATGAAGGCGGCAATCTGCCCAAGGCGGCATCGATCGCCTTTGCCACCGCGATCGGGCGCGATGTTATCAAGCTGACCAACAGCAGCTGGATGATCAGGCCCGACACGCTGGACGAGGAACTGGGCCTGAAGCAGATGCGGCTGGTCAATGATTTCGAAGCGGTAGCGCATGCCGTCGCGCGCCTGCCGGACGACAATCTGCCGCTGCTGTTCGGGCAAGACCGGCCTTTCCCCCGCGACGGCGGCGTTACGGTGGTGGGTCCAGGCACGGGCCTTGGCGTCGCGATGATCGCGTTCGACGACGGCGAGCCGCATGTGATCGCGACCGAAGGCGGACATATCGACTTCGCGCCGCTTGATACGCTGGAGGAAAAGATCCTCGCCTATCTGCGCGACAAATTCCTGCGCGTGTCTACCGAGCGGGTCGTGTCGGGGCCGGGCCTCAACAATATCTACAAGGCAATGGCGACCATCGGTCATGACCGCGTCATCCTGATGGAAGATGCCGAATTGTGGCAGGCAGCCATTGACGGCACGGACGAGTTCGCCCGGGCGGCGTTCGATCGCTTGTGCCTTTGCTATGGATCGGTCGTGGGCGACCTGGCGCTGGCGCAGGGACCGAACGCAGTCGTGCTGGCGGGCGGACTGACGCAGCGGATGCGCGGCTTGCTGCCACAGAGCGGCTTTCATCGGCGCTTCGTCGCCAAGGGGCGGTTTGAAAGCCTGATGGCGACGGTGCCCATCCGCCTTGCCGTGCATGAAGAGATTGGACTTTACGGGGCGGCCGCCGCCTTTCGGGAGAAGAAATAATGTCGCTCAGCGTTGAACAGGTGATGGAGCTGGCGCCGGTCATCCCGGTGCTGGTGGTGGATCGGGTGGAAGACGCGCTGCCCATCGCGCAGGCTCTGGTGAAGGGCGGCTTGCCTGCGCTGGAAGTCACGCTGCGCACGCCCGCTGCGCTGGACGTGATCCGCGAGATGGCGAAGGTCGAGGGCGCGGTGGTCGGCGCTGGCACCGTGCTGAACCCGTCGCAGCTGGACGCGGCAATGGAGGCAGGCGCGCGGTTCATCGTCAGCCCTGGCCTGACCGAACCGCTGGGCAAGGCGGCGATCGCGGCGCGGGTGCCGTTCCTTCCCGGAACGGCCACGGCGGGCGACATCATGCGCGGGCTGGACCTGGGCCTTACCCATTTCAAATTTTTCCCGGCGGAGACTTCGGGCGGGCTGCCCGCTTTGAAGGCGCTGGCCGCGCCCCTTCATGTCGCGCGCTTTTGCCCGACGGGCGGGATTACGGCGGAAAGCGCGCCGAAATGGCTGGCCGAACCCTTTGTGAAGTGCGTCGGCGGTAGCTGGGTCGTGCCCAAGGGGCCGGTCGATGCCGCGAAGATCGAGGCTTTGGCGCGTGAGGCTGCGGCGCTGCCGCGCTGACGTTTCGCGCTGCCGCCATTGCGCAGCGGGATTTCCCGCCCTAGATCAGCGCCATGATCCTGCGTAGGCTGCTCCCTTCCATCGCCCTTTTCCTTTCTGGCTGTGCCGGGACGCTGACGGGCTATCCTTCACTCGCCAAGCGGGCGGTGGAGAATGCGCCGGTGGGAGAAGCTCCGGCTGCTCCGGTGCCGGTTGAGGCCGATCCGGCTTTGCGGGCGCAGGTTGACCGATTTGCGGCGCAGGCGCAGGCGGGCAGTGCGGCGTTCGACAAGGCATGGCCCGGCGCGGATCGGGCAACGCGAGCTGCTGCGGGCGCGGCGGTGTCCAGCGAATCCTGGGTCGCGGCGCAGCTTGCTATCAGCGCGCTGGAGGCGGCGAGAAACGATAGCGTTTCGGCGCTCGCGAGCCTCGACACGCTTTATGTCGAGCGCAGCAATGCGCTGGCGGAGGGAAAAGCTGGGGGCGGCGTCGAGCAGATCGATGCAGCGCGCAAGGTGGCGCTGGCGATCGTGGATGCGCAGAATGACCGGATCGATGCAGTGAAGGGGCGGTTGGCTCAGCCTTGAGTTTTAAGGGCTATGCGAACGTAAGATTTCCGTTCGGGCTGAGCTTGTCGAAACCCTTTTCTGTTGTTCAAGAAAGTGAGACCCTTCGACAAGCTCAGGGCGAACGGATGCAAGTATGTGGTTCAGGCGTCCGCCTTCAATGCGCCCTTGTGCGCTTTCGCATTGTGGACATAGCGGTCAACGCCTTCGCGCATATTGATCAGCGCTTCGTCGGTGAGGTCACGAACATATTTGGCCGGGCGACCGGTCCAGAGCTGACGGTGCGGGACCGTGCGGTTTGGCGCTAACAGCGCTCCGGCGGCCAGCATTGCATCGCTTTCGATGACGCAGCCGTTCATCACCACCGCGCCAAGGCCGACGAACGCCCGGTCCTTGAGTTCGCAGCCGTGGATCATCGCCATATGGCCGATCAGGACATCATCGCCGATGATCGTGGGCCAGCCGTCCGGCCTGGCGGGATCGGGGCCGTCGCAGTGGATGACGCTGCCATCCTGGATGTTCGTGCGCGCGCCGATGCGGATCGCGTTCACGTCGCCGCGGACGACGCAATTATACCAGATGCTGCTGTCGGGGCCGATCTCCACATCGCCTATGATGCGCGCGCCGGGCGCGATGAAGGCGCTGGGGTGGATGACCGGGGTCTTGCCGCCAAAGGTCAGGATGGTAGCGCCGGGATGATCGGCATGGGCGGCGTGCGGATGATCGGGCATGGCGTCAGGCTCCCAGCAGCCGCGCGGCGTGGAGCGCGTGATAGGTCAGAACGCCCGAGCAACCGGCGCGCTTGAACGCTAGCAGCGTTTCCAGCACCAGCGCGTCGCGATTGCCCACTCCCGCAGCGACGGCGGCTTCGATCATCGCATATTCGCCCGACACCTGATAGGCGAATACGGGCACCTCGAACCGGTCCTTCACCCGGGCGATGATGTCGAGATAGGGCAGGCCCGGCTTCACCATGACGCTGTCGGCGCCCTCCGCGAGGTCTAGCGCGACTTCGCGCAACGCTTCCTCGCTGTTGGCCGGGTCCATCTGGTAGCTTTTCTTGTCGCCCTTCAGCAGGCCGCTGGAGCCGACGGCGTCGCGGAATGGGCCGTAAAAGGCGCTCGCATATTTGGCGGCATAGGCCATGATCTGGACATTGGCGTGGCCTTCTTCCTCCAGCGCCTCGCGGATCGCGCCGACGCGGCCGTCCATCATGTCGCTGGGCGCGATGATGTCCGCGCCCGCCGCCGCCTGATTGAGCGACTGGCCGATCAGCACATCGATCGTGGCGTCGTTGATCACATAGCCCTGCTCGTCGAGCAGGCCGTCCTGACCGTGGGCGGTATAGGGATCGAGCGCGACATCGGTGAGGATGCCGATGTCCGGCACCGCATCCTTGATCGCGCGGATGGCGCGGCACATCAGGTTGTCGGGGTTAAGCGCTTCTTCCCCATCATCACTACGGCGGTCAGCCTGCGTGTTGGGGAACAGCGCGAGACAGGGAATGCCAGCGTCGCGGGCTTCCCGCGCGCGGGCCACCATGCCATCGACCGACCAGCGCGAGACGCCCGGAAGGGACGCGATCGGTTCCTCCACCCCCTGCCCTTCCGTGACGAAGAGCGGCCAGATGAGGTCGCTCGGGTGCAGGCGATTTTCGGCGTGCAGCGCGCGGGTCCAGGCGGCGGCGCGGGTGCGGCGCAGGCGGAGCGCCGGATAAGAAGCGTGGGTCATCGGCGGGGTTTAGGCCGCCCGGACCACCCGATCAAGGTTCCGCTGTGCCATGTCGGAGCTATGTAAGGATGCGCGCGGAACGAAAGCTCACCTTCTTGGCGAGATCCCACGATCCATCGCTGCGATAATACCAGGCCGCTAGACCCGCGATGCGGAGCGGGCGGGGACGAAACTCTGCCTTCAACTGATCAGCAAGTGCGCGAGCGAGCGATGGCTCCACCTTATTTTGGACGGTGATGTGCAGGCGGGGACGCGCTTGATCCTGCGGGGTGAGCAGGCCGCGAAAAGCTTCGGCCAGTTCGTCCCGAATGGCGAGCAGGCCGTCACTATTAAGGCCGAACGCGACGCCCCGGCCGAGTAACATGACGCCGGTTATCATCGCGAGCGGCGACGGCGCGGCGCAAAGCCCCTTCATCCGGTCGCTCAATTCCGGCAGCAGCGTCGGCGGCAGATGATGGAACAGCGAAATATGCGCAGGCACCTTGTTGCGTTCCGGCGGGAAATGGGCGCGGCGGAGGCCATCCGCCCAGGCGAAATCCTCCGCTCCCATAAGCGCCGTCAATAGGATCGGCGCGGTGCCCGTGCCTTCAGCCAGCCGGATGTTCCTTTAGCCATTGCAGCACCGGTTCCGGGCTTGTCTGGCCATAGGGATCGTCATCCTCTCCGATATCGTTGATGCCAGGCTCCTCGAACCAGGCGACCACCTGGCCGTCATCGACCACCATGGCGTAGCGCCAGCTCCGGTCACCAAAGCCCAGATGATCCTTCTTCACCAGCATGCCCATGCGGCGCGTGAAGTCGCCCGATCCGTCGGGCAGCAGCTTCACATTCTTGATGCCGAGATGCTTGCCCCATTGGTACATGACAAAGGAATCATTGACCGAAATGCAGTAGACATCGTCCACTCCCAGCGCCCTGAAATCGTCGTAGAAGCGTTCGAAAGCAGGGCATTGTTCGGTCGAACAGGTCGGGGTGAAGGCACCCGGCAGCGAAAATACGACCACCCGCTTACCCTTGAACAGGTCGCCCGTCTGGACATCCTGCCAGCGGAAAGGATTGGGGCCGCCAACGCTTTCGTCGCGCACGCGGGTCTTCAGCGTTACATCAGGTATGGAACGTCCGAGCATTTCATCATCTCCCGGTCAGCATCGCTTTCACGCGGTGAAACGCATCTATATGATGGTCGGCTACGTGGGCAAAGGCTTCAGGGAGGGGAAACTCATATGAGCACGTCACGATCCTTCAAATTCATCGCAATCGGCCTGCTGATCTGGAATTTGATCGGCGTGGCGGCCTTTGCCATGCAATATGGCGCTGATCTGGCGACGCTGGCGGAAAGCGATCCCTACACCGCTCGCATCTTTGCAGAGATGCCGGATTGGGCTTGGGCGGCCTATGCTGTTGCGGTGGGCGCAGGGACGGCTGGAGCCATGCTATTGTTGCTGCGGAAGGCGGCGGCAGTGGCGTTGTTTGCGCTGTCGATGGTCGCTGTCGTGGTGCAGTTTGGCTACAGCTTTTTGGGCACCGATTTGTGGACGGTGAAGGCCGCGGCGGCGGCGGTGTTTCCGGCGGTGATATTCGCCATTGCGGTTGGGCAGTGGCTTTATTCGATTCGGTTGAGGGCGCAGGGTGTGCTGCGGTGAACTGAGCAGAGTAGGCGCTATTTCGGCCCCACCATCGTTCCGCGGCGGTCGTTCAGTCGCTTCATCCTTCCGTCATGCCAGCGGAGGCTGGCATCTCTCTCGATTGCTCTCGCCCTAGCCGGGGAGATCAGAGCGTTCGCTGGGATGACGAAAGAAATCGTTAGCGTTGCTCAAAGCTCTCCGCGCGCCCGACGGATTTCGAACCATTTGCGGACATTCTCATTATGCTGCTGGAGCGTGTCGGCAAAGATATGGCCGCCCTTTCCGTCAGCGACGAAATAGAGCGCCTTTGTTTCGGCGGGATGCAGCACGGCCAGGATCGACAGCTTGCCGGGATTGGCAATCGGCCCCTTGGGCAGGCCTGTCATCGCGTAGGTGTTATAGTCGTTAACCGCAGCGATCTCCGACTTCTTGATCCGGCGGCCGAGCGGCTTGCCCTTGGTGATCGGGTAGATGATCGTCGGGTCGGCCTGAAGCATCATCCCGGCCTTCAGACGGTTGCCATAAACGCCCGCGACGGTGGGCCGCTCAGACGGGACGGCGGTTTCCTTTTCGACGATGCTCGCGAGGATGATCGCCTCTTTGGGCGATTTCGCCACGCTATTGGGCGCGCGCTCGGTCCATAGCTTGGCGAGAGTGCGCGTCATCGCGTCCTGCATGCGTTTGAGCACAGCGACGCGGCTTTCACCCTTGTCGAACGCATAGCTGTCGGGAAGCACGCTGCCCTCGGCGGGGACCGAGACATCCCCGGTCAACTCGTCATTCGCCATCAGCCGTTCATGGACCATTATGGAAGGCATGCCCTCCGGAATGGTGACGAGGCGGGTCAACGTCTTGCCGCCTTGAAGGATCGAGAAAATGTCGGCGTTGCTGGCGCCCTTGGGGATCAGGAATTCGCCCGCCTTGATCGACTTTCCACGCCCGAACACCTTGGTCCGGGTGAGGAATGCGTCGGCGGAGCGCACCGCGCCCGCCTGTTTCAGAAGGACTGCGGCGTCCGCTACGGTCGCTCCATCAGGTACGATGACGGTGACGTCGCGCGGCGCAGGCCCCGCTTCGGTCCAGCCATAAACGAAGCGGAATGCCACGAAGGCAGCGACGGCCAGGCCGATCGCAAGGATAACCAGCCCGAACCGCCGCATGGCTCTATCCTCAGATCGCCTTCATGATGAGCGACGCATTGGTGCCGCCGAAGCCGAAGCTGTTGTTGAGGACGGCGCGCACCTTCCGCTCCTTGGCCACGTGCGGGACAAGATCGACGCCCGCGCAGCTTTCGCTCGGCTCATCAAGGTTGAGCGTGGGCGGTACGATCTGGTCGCGCATGGCGAGAATGCAGAAGATGCTTTCCACCGCGCCCGCACCACCCAGAAGGTGACCAATCGCCGACTTGGTGCTGCTCATCGACATGGTCGAGATATTGTCACCGAACAGCCGCTTGACCGCGCCCAACTCCAGCTCGTCACCGAGCGGGGTCGAAGTGCCGTGCGCGTTCACATAGTCGATGTCCGCGAGGCTGAGGCCCGACTTCCTGAGCGCCATTTCCATCGAACGGTAGCCACCACTGCCCTCTGGATGCGGCGCCGTGACGTGATAGGCGTCGCCGGACAGGCCATAGCCGATCACTTCGGCATAGATGTGAGCGCCGCGCTTCTTGGCATGCTCATATTCTTCGAGCACGACAACGCCCGCGCCTTCGCCCATGACGAAGCCGTCGCGGTTGACGTCATAAGGGCGGCTCGCCTTTTCCGGCGTGTCGTTGAAGGCGGTCGAAAGAGCACGCGCCTGGGCGAAACCGGCAATACCGATCGGGCAAATCGCGCTTTCCGCACCACCCGCCAGCATGACGTCGGCGTCATCCATCGCGATCATGCGCGCGGCGTCGCCGATCGAATGCGCGCCGGTCGAGCAGGCAGTGACCACCGCATGGTTGGGACCCATGAGGCCATATTTGATCGAGACCTGACCGGAAATCAGGTTGATGAGGCGGCCATGGACGAAGTGCGGGCTAACGCGGCTCGGCCCTTTGTTGGCCAGCACCAGCGATTCGCTTTCGATGCCCGGCAGGCCACCGATGCCCGAACCGATCGAGCAACCGGCGCGCAGGCGCTCCTCCTCGCTCATATTGTCGAGGCCCGCATCGCGCAGCGCCTGGCTGGCGGCGGAAATGCCATAGACGATGAAAGGATCGACCTGACGCTGGATCTTGTGATCGACATCCAGGCTCGGATCATAGCCATATTCATGGTCTGCGGGCTTCACTTCGCAGGCGATGCGGCACTTATATTCGCTGGCGTCAAAACGCGCGATCGTCGCAGCGCCGGACTTCGAAGCAAGGATGTTCTTCCAGGTAGTTTCGACATTCCCGCCAAGCGGGCTCACCATGCCGAGGCCGGTTACGACAACGCGACGCATATATCTGCTCCGAAAATCTTCATAGGTTTGGGCCGCTCCTTAGCTGCTTCGAGAGCGCTTGTGAACGGTGCACCAGATACGAAAAGGCTCCCCGAGACCGGATTCGCCGGACAGGAGGAGCCATTTCCTTCAAAAAACGCAGGCAGCCGACCCCCGGTCAGCCGCACAACATTCTTACTGCTTGCTGTCGATATAATCGATCGCGTCCTTGACGGTGCCGATCTTCTCAGCTGCGTCGTCGGGGATTTCCACGCCGAATTCTTCTTCGAACGCCATCACCAGCTCAACGATGTCGAGGCTGTCTGCGCCCAGATCATCGATGAAGCTTGCATCCTCGGTCACCTTTTCGGCTTCGACGCCCAGATGTTCGACGACGATTTTCTTAACGCGATCCGCGGTCTCACTCATGAGTGGTCCTTTTTACTGGGTATCGTTGAGGTTGTGAATATTTGTTAAGGCATGCCCTAGAGGCAAGCCCCGACGGAGGCAAGAGGCAAGAAAAGATCGAAACGCATGATTCCCGCCCTTCCATGCGCCTGAATGGCACAAGGCCGTCCAATTGCGATGGATGAGTGGCCGCTTTCTGCCTCTTTCAAGGTTCAGATCATCGCCATGCCGCCATTAACATGCAGAGTCTGGCCAGTGACGTAGCCTGCCTCACGGCTGGCGAGATAGACAACCGCAGCACCGATATCCTCGCCTGTGCCGAGGTCGCCTGCGGGGATCTTCTGAAGGATGGCGCCCTTTTGTGCATCATTGAGCGCGTCGGTCATTGCCGAGCGGATGAAGCCGGGCGCGACGCAGTTGACGGTGATGCCCCGGCTCGCCAGTTCCTGGCCCAGCGACTTGGACATGCCGATAATGCCAGCCTTTGACGCGGCATAATTGGCCTGACCGGGATTGCCGGTGACACCGACGATCGAGGTGATCGAGATGATGCGGCCGAAGCGCGCCTTCATCATCGGCTTGGCAGCGGCACGGGCAAGGCGGAAGGCGGCTTCCAGATTGACCGAGATGACATCGGACCATTCCTCATCCTTCATCCGCATGATGAGGTTGTCGCGGGTGATGCCAGCATTGTTGACTAGAATGTCGATCTTGCCGCCGAGCGCTTCCACGGCCTGAGCCACGAGGCCGTCGACTGCTGCGGGATCGGACAGGTTGCAGACCAGCGTCTTGTGATCACCGCCCAACTCCGCCGCGAAGGCCTTGAGCTTTTCTTCATTGCTGCCCGAAAGCGCGAGCGTCGCCCCCTGCGCCGCCAGCGACCGGGCAATCGCTGAACCGATACCACCGGAAGCGCCGGTCACCAGCGCGGTCATGCCTGTCAGATCGAACATAGCTTTTTTATCCTTATCTTAGAGAGCGGCGAGCGCCGCCTCGATGTCGTCCATGGTGACGACGCTGCGGACGGTGGCGTCGGGGGCGATGCGCTTGACCATGGGGCCGAGCACCTTGCCGCCCAGTTCGACGAACTCGGTCACGCCCGCGTCCCACATGGCAGCGACGGATTCGCGCCAGCGGACGCGGCCGGTCACCTGTTCGACCAGGCGGCGCTTGATTTCCTCGGGGTCTGCGATCGGTGCGGCGAGGACGTTGGCATAGACGGGGAGCAGCGGGGTGTTGATGGCGGCCTTAGCCAGTGCCTCGTCCATCGCTTCCGCAGCGGGCTGCATCAACGGGCAATGGAAGGGCGCCGAAACGGGGAGCAGCACGCCGCGCTTGATGCCATGGTCCTTCACCAGAGCAACGGCGCGCTCGATTGCGCCGCGATGGCCGGAAATCACCACCTGGCTCGGATCATTGTCGTTCGCGACGGTGCAGACTTCGCCCTCGGCCGCTGCATTGGCCAGCGCCTGCGCCTTTTCGATGTCTGCGCCAAGCAGGGCCGCCATCGCGCCTTCTCCAACCGGGACAGCCGCCTGCATCGCCTGGCCGCGCAGTTTAAGGAGGCGCGAAGTCGTGCCGATGTCGAAAGCTTCGACGGCGCAGAGCGCGCTATATTCGCCAAGGCTGTGCCCAGCGACGAAATCGCCCTTTTCCGCCAGCGAGAAGCCGCCTTCGCGCTGCATCACCCGCAACGTCGCCAACGCATTGGCCATGATCGCGGGCTGCGCATTTTCGGTGAGGGTGAGGTCACTTTCGGGGCCTTCCACCATGATGCGGAACAAATGTTGCGACAGGGCGTCATCGACCTCCTGAAACAGTTCCTTCGCGGCCGGGCTTGCTTCGGCCAAAGCCTTCCCCATGCCAACCGACTGGCTACCCTGCCCCGGAAACAGAAATGCCCTCATCATTCACCTTCTGACGCAAGGACGCCTGCAAAAGCGCCGTTTTTCAACATCGTTACACTTTGAGACACAAATGCCGTTGAGACATCAGGTCCCTTTCGGCAGTTTCCCTGACTGGACCGCCTCAACCCCCAAGGTGGCGTCCCTTTAACGACGACGGAGTGCAAGGAAAAGGTGCGATATCGCATTGGCTGGATCAGCGGGACGGCTTTGACGCTCTCGGCTTGCGCGGCGGGGCCTGACTATCGGGCGCCGCAACCGGCTGCATTGGGGGTGCCGGGCAGCTATTACACCGATCCTGTGAGCGGCGCTCTGAGCGAGCCGGAGCTGGCAAGCTGGTGGACGCGGTTGAACGATCCGGTACTTACGGGGCTGATCGACCGGGCGGTAGCCAGCAACCTCGACATCGTGCAGGCGCAGGCGCGGTTGCGGCAGGCGCGGGAGTCGCTGGTGCAGGCGCGGGCGGCCTTCCTGCCGCAGGTCAACGCGTCGGGTTCTGGCGGGCGGAATTATTCCAATCGTAGTGGCGGCACGCGCGTCATCGACGGCAATGTCGTGTCCGCCGGATCGGACAGGTGGAGCAGCAGCTATTCGCTGAGCGCCAATGCGAGCTGGCAGATCGACCTGTTCGGCGAATTGTCCCGTTCCGCCGAGGCCGCGCGCGCGGATTTGGCCGCGTCCGGCTATGACCTTGCCAATGTGCGGATGACCATCATAGCCGAACTGGTGACCAACTATATTCAGGCACGGCAGGCGCAGGAGCAGTTGCGCATCGCCCGCGAAACCCAAGCCATTCAGCAGGATAACTACAACATCGCCAACTGGCGGCTTCAGGCTGGGCTGGTTTCATCACTCGATGAGCAGCAGGCCCGCGCTCAGCTAGCCCAGACGAATGCGGCGATCCCGCAGCTGGAGGCCAACCTGCGCGGCAGCCTGAACCGCATTGCCGTGCTGACCGGGCAAGCGCCGGGCGAAGCGACCCGCGCGCTGGAAGCCCCTGCCCCGATCCCTGTTGCTTCTACCATGATCGCGACGGGCATTCCTGCCGATACGCTGCGCCAGCGGCCCGATGTAAGGGCGGCTGAGAGGAATTTGGCGGCGGCGACAGCGCGGATCGGCGTGGCGCAGGCACAGCTTTACCCGTCGCTGGGGATCAGCGGAAATATCGGCACCAACGCAACCAGCATCAAAAGCCTGTTCGACATCATTACCGGCGGTGTCTTCGCCAATGTCGCACAGGCCATTTTTGATGGAGGACGGCTGGCTTCGCAGGTGCGATCACAAAGGGCCGCTACGGATGCTGCTTTTGCCGCCTATAAGCAGAGCGTGCTGACCGCGCTTGAGGATGTCGAAAATGCCATGGCGTCCCTGAACAGCGCCCGCCAACGCAAGGCCGAGCTCGCCACCGCCTTCGACGCGTCCAACAATGCAGCCCTGCTGGCGCGCAGCCAGTATCAATCTGGGCTGATCGATTTTCAGACGCTTTCCAACACCGAAACCACGCTGTTGAATGCGCGCAACAGCCTTGCGGCTGCGCAAGCCGATGAGGTCCTTGCCATCGCCCAGCTCTATAATGCGCTGGGTGGCGGCTGGCAGAATATGGACAACCGCCCCAATGAGCAATGATGTGAACACGGAGAAGGATCTGGACGAATTTCTCGGCGCGCGTTCCGAAAAACCCTGGCGCAAATGGGTGGTGCGAGGCGCGGTGGGGCTGGCGCTGGTGATAGTCATCCTGCTACTCGCGCGCTGTTTTTCGGGCGAGGACAAGCCGAACTTCGCCACGCGGGAGGTGCGACGCGGCGACCTGACGGTGACAGTCTCGGCCACCGGCAATTTGAAGCCGATTAATCAAGTCGATGTGGGTTCCGAACAGTCGGGCAAGATCACGCGCGTCTATGTCGATGTGAATGATCGCGTGACGAAGGGGCAGCGGCTGGCTGAACTCGACACGCGGCGTCTGGTGGATTCGGTGACCCAGAACAGGGCGCAGGTGGCTGCTTCGCAGGCGAGCGTCAGCCAGGCACAGGCGCAGGTCGCGCTGGCCAAGACTACGCTGGACCGGCAACTGAATGTCTTCCGCCTGTCGGGCGGGCGCGTACCTGCCAAGACGGAGTTGGACGCGGCGCGGGCTGATTATCAGTCCGCCTTGGGCAATCTGCGCGCGCAGCAGGCGCAGGTCAGTGTGTCCCGCGCTCAGCTTGCCACGGCGCAGACCAATCTTTCCATCGCGCAGATCGTGTCGCCGGTAACCGGCGTCGTCCTGTCCCGCGACATCGAGCCCGGCCAGACGGTGGCCGCGTCCTTCAATGCCCCGGTGCTGTTCACCATTGCCGAAGACCTGACCAAGATGGAGGTCGAAGTCGCGGTCGACGAAGCCGATGTCGGTCAGGTGAAGGAAGGGCAGGCGGCGACTTTCGCCGTCGATGCCTTTCCCGGAAAGAGCTTTCCCGCTCGGGTGACGCGGGTCAATGTCGGCTCCAACGCTTCGAGCAGTTCGTCATCCTCATCAACAGGAAGCAGCACTACCGCCAGCACTAGCGGAACCGTGGTGGCTTACACGGCGGTGCTAGGTGTCGATAACAAGGATGAGACGCTGCGCCCCGGTATGACGGCGACCGCCGACATCGTAACCCAGCAGCTGAGCAACGTCCTGCTGGTTCCCAACGCCGCATTACGGTTCAAGCCGAGCACTGGCGCCGGTCAGGGTGGCGGCATCACCAGCCAAATCGTGCCTAGCTCTCGCCGCTTCCGCCGTGGCGGCGCCAATCGGCAGGTCAGCTTCGGCATCGGCAGTAGCCAGACCGTTTATGTCGTGGGAGAGGACGGGAATCCCAAGGCCGTGCAAGTGACCGTCGGCGCCAGCGACGGCGCGCGTACGGCGATCACCGGCGGCGCGTTAAAGCTGGGGATGCGGGTCATCACGGGCCAGTTGGCGGCAGGGCAGGAACCGCCTTCCGAGGACACGAACGGTGGCGGCCAGCGGCGTGATCGTTCTGGCGGCGGCGAACAGCGCGGCACCGGACGGCAGAGCGGAACCTGACACGGTGGCTGATCCGATCATTTCCCTGCGCGGCGTGACCAAGATATATGGTTCGGGCGCCACCGCCTTTCAGGCGCTAAAGGGTATCGACCTGGACGTTGAGGAAGGGGATTTCGTGGCGGTCATGGGGCCTTCGGGTTCGGGCAAGTCCACAGCGATGAACATTATCGGCTGCCTCGATGTACCCAGCAGCGGCGAGTTCCTGTTTAAGGGACGCCATGTCGAAACGCTGGACCGCGACCAGCGGGCATTGCTTCGCCGCCGCTATCTGGGCTTCGTGTTTCAGGGCTTCAACCTCTTGTCCCGGACGAGCGCGCTTGAGAATGTCGAACTGCCGCTCCTGTATCGAGGCGAGGACAAGAAGAGCCGCTATGACGCGGGGATGGCGGCGCTCGACAAGGTGGGATTAAAAGAATGGTGGGACCACACGCCCGCTGAACTGTCTGGCGGCCAACAGCAGCGCGTCGCCATTGCGCGGGCAATCGTGACGCAGCCTGCCGTGCTGCTGGCCGACGAGCCTACGGGCAATCTCGATTCGGAGCGATCGATAGAGATCATGGAACTGCTGGCCGACCTCAACCGGAATAGCGGCATTACCGTGATGATGGTTACGCATGAACCCGACATGGCCGCCTATGCGCGTACGATCGTGCATTTCAAGGACGGGCTGGTGGAGCGGATCGATACGGGGGTGACGGCGTGAGAGTGACCTTCTTCAAATCTTCGCCCCTCCGGGGAGAAGGATACGGAGCCTTGGCGACGAAAGCGCCTAGGCGAAGTTGGATGAGGGGGGATCGCGCGTCCCCTCCCCCTCTCCAAGTCCGCCTAGCTGCTGAAGCAGCAAGGCTCCCTATCCTCTCCCCTGAAGGGGCGAGGAAAACGGGATGCTAGGCACGACCGTCACCCTGGCGTTCCGGGCGATCAACCGGCACAAGCTGCGCAGCTTCCTGACGACGCTGGGGATCATCATCGGCGTGGCGGCGGTAGTCACCATGGTGACGCTGGGCAATGGCGCGACGGCGGCGGTGCGGGAGCAGATCAGTTCGCTCGGCGCCAATGTGTTGCAACTGCGGCCGGGCCAAGGCTTTGGCCGGGGCGGCGGTGGACCTAGACCGCCAGACTTCAAGCCAGCCGATCTGACCGCGATCGAGAATCAACTGACGGGCGTTCGCGCCGTCGCGCCGCTGGTGCAGTCGAGCGGCACAGCCATCTATGAGGGCAGCAACTGGTCGACCACCGTCTATGGCACGACCGCTTCCTATTTCGAGGTGCAAAGCTGGAAGGCTGACGCGGGCCGTCTCTTCATGCCGGAGGAGGAAGAGGCGGGCAAAGCCGTCTGCATCATCGGCAATACAGTACGCACCAACCTGTTCCAGGGAAGCGATCCCACGGGCAAGCGCCTGCGCATCAAGGGCGTATCCTGTCAGGTCATCGGCGCACTGGCGACACGCGGCCAAGGGGGCTTTGGCGATCAGGACGATGTCGTCGTCATGCCGATCAAGTTCGTGCAGCGCCGCTTCACCGGCGACCGCGACATCAGCCAGATCATGATCGCGGTGGACGATGCCTATGACACCTCCACGGTGCAGTCGAGCCTGGAAGAATTGATGCGCGAACGGCGCAAGGTGAAGCCGGGGGCGGACGATAATTTCAACGTCTTCGATACCAAGCAGATCAGCGATACGCTGACGGGGACGACCACCATCCTGACGCAGATCGTCGCGGCGGTAGCGGCGATTTCTCTTCTGGTGGGCGGGATCGGCATCATGAACATCATGCTTGTGTCCGTAACGGAGCGCACTCGCGAGATCGGCATCCGCCTCGCCATCGGCGCGGTTGCGCGCGAGGTGCTGATGCAGTTCCTGGTGGAAGCGATCGTTCTGTCCTGCCTGGGCGGGCTGATCGGCCTGATCCTCGCGCTAATCGCGTCGATTGCCATCGCCCCGCTGATGCAGGTGCCTTTCATTTTCGATGTGAAGGTGAACATGATCGCCTTCCTCTTTTCGGCGGCAATCGGGGTGGTGTTCGGCTATTTCCCGGCCCGGCGGGCAGCGGCGCTCAATCCTATCGACGCCCTGCGGCACGAATAGGCTCTGTTACAATTTCAGACAGTTGAACCGTCCCACTGGCACAAGCTTGCGACAAGTCCGGCCTAAATCTGTCTTCAACGCCGAAGCAAAGGCGCGACAGATTAAGAGCAAAGGAGCAAGTGAGATGATCAAGAAACTGCTGATGACGCTGGCCGCAACGACGATGGTGGCAAGCCCCATGGTCGCCGCGCAGGCGCAGGCCGCGCCGCATCGCGAAATGACCCGCGTCGTCCATCAAGGCCCGCATGGCCGCACCGTAGTCAAGCATAGGGTGGTCAAGCACAAGACGGTCGTGCGCAAGAACGACTATCGCCGCTGGGGCAAGGGTCAGCGCTTCGACCGCCGCTATGCCCGCGATTATCGCGTGATCAACGATTATCGCGACTATCGCCTGAACGCCCCGCCGCGCGGTTATCACTGGGTCCGTTCCGGCAATGACGCCGTGCTGGTCGCGATCACCAGCGGCATCATCGGCGCGGTGATCGGCAGCGCGATCCGTTAAGGCTTCGCTCCACCGAGCGGCCAGAAAGCGCCCCGGGGACCTCTCTCCCTCCGGGGCGCTTCATGATCTATATCAAACATAATGTTTAAACCGTTGAGGATTAAAAACGCTTGGCAAGGGGCTCGATATTTTCCGGGAAGCAACATGTCCTTGTATCAGATCATGTATATCAGCAGCGCGACAGGCGCCGTCTCACCCAGCCAGTGCGCGACGATCGCGCAGGCTGCTTCGCGCAGGAACAGTGGCGAAGACGTGACCGGATTGCTGCTCTACAATGGCAAGCGCTTTCTCCAGGTGCTCGAAGGGCCAAAGGACAATGTCGAGCGGATCTATAACCGGATCGGCCTCGATGACCGCCACCGGGGGCTCGTGATGCTGCGCAAGCAGGAGATCGATGCCCGTGAGTTCGGTGAATGGGGCATGGCCTATGACGACCCCTTCCGTCCTTCCGAGCCTTTGAAGCACAAGGTCGCCGCGTTGCTCGACCGGGCGGGAGCCTCCACGCGGGCGCATTTCATCGGCACGGCCGAGATGCACCGCAACTGAGAAGTCTTCCTTGCCAACCCGGCGCATTTCCGCCATAGGCGCCGCTTCGCGTGGGCCGGGGTGACTCGGATCCTGTGCGAAAAATGCTTGAGACGACAGCCGGAGGGGCGTTCCACATGGGGTGGGCGTCAGCGATCGGCCAACAGATGAGGCAATACCCATGGCTCTTTACGAGCATGTGTTCCTTGCGCGCCAGGATCTGGCACAGGCGCAGGTGGACGCACTGGCGGAAACCGCCACCAAGATCGTCGAGGATAATGCTGGCAAGGTGACCAAGGTTGAAACCTGGGGCCTGCGCAGCCTCGCCTACAAGATCGCCAAGAACCGCAAGGCTCACTATGTGATGCTGAACATCGACGCCCCCGCTGGTGTCGTCGCGGAACTGGAGCGCCAGACGCAGATCAACGAAGACATCATCCGCTACATGACCGTCAAGGTCGATGAGCTGGAAGCTGGCCCGTCGGTCATGATGCGCAAGCAGGAGCGTTCCGAACGTGGTGATCGCGGCCCGCGCGGCGATCGTGGCGATCGTGGCCCCCGCGAAGATCGTGGCCCGCGCCGCGACCGCGAAGAAGCCCCGGCTGGCGAATAAGGAGATCTGAACAATGGCACGCCCGTTTTTCCGCCGCCGCAAGAGCTGCCCCTTCGCCGCCAAGGATGCGCCGAAGATCGATTACAAGGACGTCCGTCTGCTGCAGGGCTTCGTGTCCGAGCGCGGCAAGATCGTCCCCAGCCGCATCACTGCGGTGTCCGCCAAGAAGCAGCGTGAGCTGGCCCAGGCCATCAAGCGCGCCCGTCACCTGGGCCTGCTGCCCTACATCGTGAAGTGAGGGAGTAAGACTCATGGAAATCATTCTCCTCGAACGGATCGAGAAGCTGGGCGCCATCGGTGACGTCGTCACCGTGAAGGACGGTTACGCTCGTAACTTCCTGCTGCCCAACAAGAAGGCGCTGCGCTCCAACAACGCCAACAAGAAGGTCTTCGAAGCCAACCGCGCGAAGATCGAAGCCGACAACGCCGCCCGCCGTGGCGACGCTGAAAAGGCTGCCGAGGGCGTCAACGGCAAGCAGATCGTCCTGATCCGCCAGTCGTCGAACGCCGGCCACCTCTACGGTTCGGTCGCCGTCCGCGACGTCGTCGAAGCACTGCAGGCTGACGGTGTCACCAACGTCACCAAGGCGATGGTCGTGCTGGAACGCCCGATCAAGACGCTCGGCGTGTTCGACGTCAAGGTTGCGCTGCACCCCGAAGTCGCCGTCACCATTCAGGTGAACGTCGCTCGCTCGCCGGAAGAAGCTGATCTGCAGGCGCAGGGCGTCGACGTGATGGCCGACCTGTTCGAAAAGGACGAGGCTGGCTTCACCGAAGATTATGATCCGAACGCGGAACCCGGCGAAATCGCCGTGGAAGCGGAAGAAGCTCCGGCTGAAGAAGCCTGAGTTTCCACAACGGACCAAAAAAGAAAGCCGCCCCTAACCGGGCGGCTTTTTTGTTGGTTGGTTAGCGGATTGCTGAATGTTGTGATCCTGCTAGAACTGGGCGTTCATTATTTACATAGGAAAGCCGCTAGGAAGCCAGATTGTCGAAGCGGTTTCCTGTCGAAAAGACAGAGCCCTTCGCCGGGCCTAAGCGAACGGACGGGTCGGAGTAAAATTCGGCCCAGGCGCCCACCCGATAGCGCTTCAATAATCGATGCGGATCTGCACCTGCGAGACATCGACGCCCGCGTGTTTCGCGACTTCTCGCTTCGCTGAGTCGATGACATCATGAAGCTGCTGACCCAGACTGGCATTGCCTGCCCCTGCGGGACCATGGGACGGCGCGACCGCCTCACCCACAAGCAACTGCTGCTCGGTCAGGCCGAATGCCTGGGCGAGCGCGATCAGACTCCTTCGCCGGGGCATGGTCTTGCCCACTTCCCACGCCCACAGCGATGGTTTGCTGAAACCCGTCAACTTGGACAATGCTTCCCGGCTGAGGCCGCGTTCGCGGCGCAACCGGCGCAGACGCGCAGGAAACATTTCAGGGCTTTGCGCATCGGCGGCATGGTCGATCGGCCTGCCATTGCTGCGCACCGTGCTGCGAAGCCGGGTCGCGCTGACAGCGGCTTGGGGGAGCGCCTCATCGAAACGGCATCCAAATAACGGTTCATCCTGCCACACGACGCGGGCGGAGACGGAACCCGCTTCGGGCAGGGACAAAAGCACGCCTTGGCCAAGCTGCAGTTTTGAGCTGGTTTCAATCAGCATCCCCGCCGTGGAGATATCGTGAACCACGACGTCGGCCGATCCCTCGCCCAGTGCTTCGGCCACCTCAAGGCGAATGGGCCAACGAATATCGGCGCGCTTGTCGCCGGGCTCGGGGGATTGCTCCATGATCGGATCGATAGCCATGCTATGATACTCGCATTTAACGGGTTTACAGTAAGTTAATGCCTGAAGCGGTTTGGACCGATCCGAGCCATTCTTCCCCCGCCCCATTCTGTTCAGCCGTCATCCCCGACCCGGATGAAAATAACAGCCCCCTTTCCTCTTTACCCTATCCTGCTCTATGGCGAAGGCCATATTTCCGAAGGGGACCGACAACTTGATCCTAGACCTTGCCGCCGCAGCTTCGGGCGCCATTCGTTTCGATCAGCTGGGGCTAAGCCCGGTCGCGCTCGACCTCGGCTTCTTCACGCTCAAATGGTACAGCCTTGCCTATCTGGCGGGCATATTGATAGGCTACTGGTATCTCCTGAAACTCATCGCCCAGCCGGGTTCTCCCATGGCGCGGCGGCATGCCGATGACATGATCTTCTATGCAACGCTCGGCATCATCATCGGCGGGCGGCTGGCCTATGTTTTCTTCTACCAGCCCGAAATCCTGGGCAATCCGCTCGACATCTTCAAACTGTGGAACGGGGGCATGTCCTTTCATGGCGGGGCGGCTGGCGTATCGCTCGGCATCCTTTACATGGCGCGGAAGGAAAAGCTGTCCTGGCTACGTATCCATGATTTCGTCGCTTGCTGCGTGCCCTTCGGACTGTTTTTCGGCCGCCTCGCTAACTTCGTGAATGGCGAACTGTGGGGCAAGGAAACGGATGTGCCGTGGGCGATCATCTTCCCGACCGGTGGCCCCTTCGCCCGCCATCCGAGCCAACTTTACGAAGCCTTTTTCGAAGGTATCATACTGTTCCTCATCCTCGCCTTCGCCTTCTGGAAGACGCGCGCGCGCTACAAGCCGGGAATGCTGGTGGGGATTTTCCTGCTGGGCTACGGCATATTCCGTTTCGGCGTGGAATATTTCCGCGAAGCTGACGCGCAATTGATGGAATTTGCGGCGCGCACTGGTCTTCACATGGGCCAGTGGCTATGCGTGCCGATGATCCTCGGCGGCCTATACCTGATAGCAACGGCAAAGGGCCGCCGCGTTCGCGTGGAGCCGATCGCGGGGAGCGCGAGTGTCAGCTGAACCGCTGACCCTCGCCCAGCGGCTGGCTCGGCAGATTGACGCCGGGGGGCCAATTTCGGTCGCACACTATATGGCCGAGGCGAACCAGCATTATTATGGCACGCGCGATCCTCTGGGAGCGGCAGGCGATTTCACCACCGCGCCGGAGATCAGCCAGATGTTCGGCGAACTGGTCGGCCTGTGCCTGGCAGACCTGTGGATGCGATCGGGCAGCCGTCCGAACGCGCTTTATGTTGAGCTTGGTCCGGGGCGCGGCACCCTCGCGTCCGATGCGCTGCGCGCCATGGGCAATGCGGGATTGACGCCCCAACCCCATTTCGTCGAAACCAGCCCAACACTGCGCGAGCGGCAACGCGCGCTCGTCCCGAACGTCTTTCACCACGACAGCGTCGCCGCCTTGCCGGACAATGCGCCGCTACTCGTCGTCGCCAACGAGTTTTTCGACGCCCTACCCGTCCGCCAGATCATCCGTTCGGGTGACGAATGGCGCGAGCGTGTCGTCATCTGCCCTGATGAGACCGACTCGAATTGTTTCGAAGCCGTGCCGGGCTATCGGCGGGTCGAATCGGGCATTCCCGCCATCGCGGCGGACGCTCCCGACGGAGCGATCATTGAAATAGCGCTGGCTGGGACCGCCATAGCGCTGGAACTGGCGCAGCGGATCGCGCGGCAGGGCGGCGCCGCAATCATCATCGACTATGGCTATGAAGGTCCAGCGATCGGCGACACGTTGCAGGCCGTGCGCGGACACCAGTTTGCAGACCCTTTCCTGGAACCGGGCGAAAGCGATCTTACGACCCATGTCGATTTCACCATGATCGGCAATATGGCGCGGCAGGCGGGCCTGCGAGTGCTGGGGCCGGTGAACCAGGGTGAGTTGCTGCGAAAGCTAGGCATTGATGCGCGGGCCGATCAGCTCGCGCGCACATCCCCCGCGCGGGCGGCGGAGGTGGAGGCTGCGCGGCTACGACTGACTGCCGAAGACGCCATGGGGACGCTGTTCAAGGCGATGGCCTGGGTGCATCCGGATTGGGCGGAACCGGCGGGATTTGAGAGGTAAGATCAGCCTCTCGCCCCCGCTCGAAACCAACAGAGTCGGGAAAACTAGGCTTCCTCAATCTTCCTGATGATAACGGCTCAACCGGCGGATGAAGCCGATAAGGCCGGTCTGGCGGCTGCGCTTCATGCGCTCTGCATGAAGGATCGTCTGAACCCGCCTGAAGCAATCCTCAGCATCGACATTGCAGAGCACATAATCATAGCCGTCCCAATGCGCGATTTCATTGGCCGCGCGGGACATGCGGCCTTCGATCACTTCCTCGCTGTCGGTCGCACGGCCGCGCAGGCGGCGTTCCAGCTCTTCCATGGAGGGAGGCAGGATGAATACCCGCACGACATCGCCGCCGGCGATCTGGTGCAGCTGCTGAGCGCCCTGCCAGTCGATGTCGAAAAGTACGTCGCGGCCGCTCTTCAACATGGCCTCGACAGGCGCGCGCGGCGTGCCGTAGCGCTGGCCAAAGACGTGCGCCCATTCGAGAAATTCATGCTCCGCCGTCATCCGGCGGAATTCCTCCAGATCGACGAAATGATAGTCCTTGCCGTCCACTTCGCCCGGACGCATCGGCCGCGTGGTGGCAGAAACGGACATGGCAAGGTCCGACTCAGCAGCCAGAAGCTTGCGCGCGATGGTGGATTTGCCCGCGCCGGAAGGCGAGGAAAGAACGAAGAGCACGCCACGCCGCTTGAAATCGGGCGCCTCTATAGGGATGCTGTCGGCCATGGCCGCTAGTGACGCCGTGGAACGCGTTTGGCAAGAGGCCGTGAAGGGGGACGATTGTTGAGACGCAAGGCACTACGCAACCGCCGGGGCTTCGTTGCCGCCGGGATCATCGTACTGCTGACCTGCACGCTGCTGTTCCTGATGGCGCGACCGCCCATCTGCACTTGCGGCCATGTCGAGCTTTGGCATGGGGCGCTGGACAGCGGTAACAGCCAGCATATCGCCGATTGGTACAGCCTCAGCCATGTGATCCACGGCTTCGTCTTCTACGCAGGGGCGTGGGCGTTGATGCGACGGCAACCGATTGGCCCACGCTTTGCGCTGTCGGTGCTGGTCGAATCCGTATGGGAGATATTGGAGAACTCGCCGATCATCATCGACCGCTACCGCGCGGCGACGATTGCTCTGGGCTATAGCGGCGACAGCATCCTGAATTCGATGAGCGATATCGGCATGATGGCGCTCGGCTTCCTCTTCGCGGCCCGTGCGCCGGCCCTCGTGACGATATGCGCTGGCATCGCACTGGAAATCATCGCGCTAGTGGCGATCCGCGACAATCTGACGCTCAACGTGCTGATGCTTGCCTGGCCGATTGAAGCGATAAAAAGCTGGCAGTCAGCCCTTTAGGCCTTTTTCGTGCGGGCTTCGGTGATCGGCACCGGTTCGTTGCTAAGATCAGGCAGCGCCTTCACCGCACGCTTGCGATCGACTTCGCGCTTGGTCTCATAGGCTTTGCCAGCAAGATAAGCGCCGGTGACGAACAGCGCGCCCAGCGGATAGCGCATGATCAACCGCTTGGCGCCCATGCCCGCGACGAGTCCGACCACGCCCTTCTTTCCGGTCGCCGCAGCAACGCGGGCCGCGACGACGGCCGCGCCCAGCCGTGCCGTCTTTCGCAGCAGCCCTGCCTTGCGCGGCGGGCGGACGGTGACAAGCGGCTGTTTGGAAGTGATCTTCTTCATATGGCGATCAATGTATCGCAGGACGGGCGGTTCCGCCAGTTCACACCATATTTTCCGGCCGGACCAGCCGATCAAAACTTTCCTCATCGATCAGGCCAAGGGCAAGACCCGCCTCCTTGAGCGTGAGCCCTTCTGCATGCGCATGTTTCGCGATCTTCGCGGCATTGTCATAGCCGATCTCGGGCGCGAGCGCCGTCACCAGCATCAGCGACCTGTCGACCAGCTCGGCAATGTGCTTCTCGTTCGCCTCCAGCCCCTCGACGCAGCGTTCTGCAAAGCTATCCATGCCGACGCTCAGCAGATGGATGGAGCGCAGAACGGCAGCGCCGATCATCGGTTTGAAGACATTTAATTCCAGATGCCCCTGAAGGCCGCCGATCGTCACGGCCTGATGATTGCCGATCACTTGGCTCGCCACCATGGTCAGCATCTCGCACTGGGTCGGATTGACCTTGCCGGGCATGATGGAACTGCCCGGTTCATTGGCGGGAAGGTCCAGTTCGCCGAGCCCGGAACGCGGCCCGCTGCCAAGCAGGCGGATGTCGTTCGCGATCTTGGTGAGTGCAACGGCCAGCGTGGCAAGGGTCGAGGAGAGATGGACCAGCGGATCGTTGGAGGCCAGCGCCTCGAACTTGTTATCCGCCGTGCGGAACGGCAGGCCGGTGATCGCCGCGATCTCCTTGGCCATGGCGACGTCGAAGCCCTCGGGGGCGTTCAACCCCGTGCCCACGGCGGTTCCCCCTTGGGCGAGGGCCATCATCCCGTGCATCACGGCAGGCTCGATCCGATTGCGACAGCGATACAGCTGATGCGCATAGCCCGAAAATTCCTGCCCCAGCGTCAGCGGCGTCGCGTCCTGAAGATGGGTGCGGCCAATCTTCACGATGCCGCCCCATGCCTGCGCTTTATCGTCCAGAGCCTTATGGAGCCGGTCGAGCGCCGGGAAAAGCTGCTCCATCGCGGCGCGCGCGGCGGCGATGTGAAGCGCAGTGGGAAAGCTATCGTTGGACGACTGCCCCATATTCACATGATCGTTCGGATGAACGGGTGACTTGCCACCCCGCTTGCCTATCAGCGCTTCGTTGGCAATGCCCGCGATCACCTCATTCACATTCATGTTGGATTGGGTACCGCTGCCGGTCTGCCAGATGACGAGGGGGAATTGGTCGTCATGATCGCCCGCGATCACTCGGGCGGCGGCCGCCTCTATCGCCTCGGCCAGTTCCGGCGCCAATCCCCCCGTGCGATTGACCCGCGCCGCAGCCTGTTTGACGATGGCGAGCGCGTGGACGATCCCGATCGGCATGCGCTCCATCGCTCCGAAGGGAAAATTTTCGATGCTGCGCTGGGTCTGCGCGCCCCAATAGGCGCTTGCGGGCACTTCTATGGCGCCGATGCTGTCGGTTTCGGTGCGGCTTTCCATGCAAAGGCTCCCGGAACGTAAAGTCAGGTAGCCAATCTGGGAGGTAAGGCGGCTATCCGCCAGCCCTTATTTCTTCTTGCCGAAATCCACAGTCACGACGTTGGAGCCGTCTTCGGTCGTGACCAGCGGCGCGTCATTCTCCGCTTCCTCATGCGGCTCGGGCAGTCCGTCCGACTGCACCTGGAATTGGAGCGCGAAATTCACTGCGGGGTCCACGAAGGCCGTGATGGCGGCAAAGGGTATTACAAGATGCGACGCAACCTGATTGAATGTCAGGCTGACCTCGAACCCATCGCTGCTGACTTTCAGATCCCAGAATTTATTCTGAAGGACAATCGTCATCTCGTCCGGGAACCGCTCCACCAATTGCTTGGGGATCGCGACTCCGGGAGCCTGCGTCTTGAAGGTGATGTAGAAATGATGCGAACCCGGCAGACCGCCAGAATGCTCGACTTCGCCAAGCACGCGGCCGACCACGGCACGCAGCGCCTCCTGCACGATTTCGTCGTAGGGAATCAGGCTGTCAGGCAAGTCGTCGCTCATCCCCCATTGTCCTAACGGCGCGGCGCGGCTGGTCAAGTGCGCCCCGCACATGCAACGCCACATTGCATGCCGCCCCCACTTCGGTATAGGGCGCAGCCATGCGCACGGCCGAAATTCACCGCAACACTGCGGAAACGCAGATCGACGTGACCGTCAATCTCGACGGAACGGGCATCTATACCGTCTCCACCGGCATCGGCTTTCTCGATCACATGATCGAGCAGCTGTCGCGGCATTCGCTGATCGACATGACGGTCAGCACGGTCGGCGACCTGCATGTCGACCAGCATCACACGACCGAGGATACGGCAATCGCCATCGGCGAGGCTGTTGCCAAGGCCTTGGGCGACAAGCGCGGCATCACCCGCTACGGCAGCGTCTATTCGCCGATGGACGAGACGCTTTCGCGCGTGTCGCTCGACATTTCTGGCCGTCCCTGGCTGGTGTTCAACGCGCCCTTCACCGTGCAGCGCCTGGGCGAATGGGACACCGAGATGATCGAACACTGGTTCCACAGCTTCGCGCAGGCTGCCGGGATCACGCTGCACGTCGAAAATCTCTATGGCAGCAACAATCACCACATCGTCGAAAGCTGCTTCAAGGGGCTCGCCCGCGCGCTGCGGCAGGCGGTGGAGATCGACCCGCGCAAGGCGGACGCCATCCCGTCCACCAAGGGGATGTTGTGACTGCGCTAGCCCTCATCGATTACGGCGCAGGCAACCTCCATTCGGTCCATAATGCCCTGCGCAAGGCGGGGGCGGAGGATGCCGTCATCACCGCCGACCCTGAGGTAGTGGCGAAGGCTGACCGCATCGTCCTGCCGGGCGTAGGCGCCTTCCGCGCGTGCATGGATGCACTGTCAGCCATTCCCGGCATGATCGGCGCGATGAACGAGGCAGTGGGCCAGCGCGGCACGCCCTTTCTTGGCGTGTGCGTCGGCATGCAACTGCTCGCTGATGCAGGCGAAGAGTTCGGACGGCATGAGGGGTTAGGCTGGATTCCCGGCACGGTTCGGCGGATCGAGCCGACCGATCCCGCGATCAAGGTGCCGCACATGGGTTGGAACAAGGTCGTGCTGAACGGCGCGCCGCCTCTGCTGGAGCCGGGCGAAGCCTATTTCCTGCACAGCTATCATTTCGAAGCTGCCGACCCCGCCCATGTCGCCGCCATCACCGATCATGGCGGCCCTCTGGTCGCTGCCGTCGCCCGTGACACGATCATCGGTTGCCAATTCCATCCGGAAAAGAGCCAGACCTATGGCCTTTCCTTCCTCTCCCGTTTCCTGAAGTGGCGTCCGTGACCCCACTTCGCCCGTTCGGATATTGATATGAGCCTGATCGTCTTTCCCGCAATCGACCTCAAAGGCGGACAGGTCGTCCGCCTGGCCGAGGGCGACATGAACCGCGCCACCGTCTATGGCGACGATCCCGCCGCGCAGGCGCTGATCTTCGCGAAGGCAGGGGCCGAGCATCTGCATGTCGTGGACCTCGATGGCAGCTTTGCGGGCCATGCGGTCAATGCCGAAGCGGTAGAGCGCATCGTCGACGCCTTCCCCGGCCATGTGCAACTCGGCGGCGGCATCCGCAATCGCGAGGCGGTGGAGCGCTGGTTCGACCTTGGCGTCTCGCGCATCGTGATCGGCACGGCCGCATTGAAGGACCCAGCCTTCGTCAAGGCGGCGGCGCGCGACTTTCCGGGTGGGATCGTGGTTGCCGTCGATGCACGGGACGGTTTCGTCGCGACGGACGGCTGGGCCGAAAAGTCCGACATGCCCGTCGCGGACCTCGCCCGCCGGTTCGAGGATGCGGGCGTCGCCAGCCTGCTCTTCACGGACGTAGGCCGGGACGGCTTGCTCAAGGGCTGCAATATCGACGCGACCGTCGAGTTGGCGCGCGGCACGGATATTCCCGTGATTGCCAGCGGCGGCGTGGCGGGAATCGCGGACATTCGCGTGCTCAGCCTGCATGCAGACGAAGGCATCGAAGGCGTCATCACCGGGCGCGCGCTTTATGATGGGCGGCTGGACCTGAAGGCGGCGCTGGCGATCGCGAAGGCTGCGGCGTGACGAACCGGTTCCTCCCCGGCGTTCGCTCCGAGCGCAGTCGAGAAGCTCTAACTCAGCAGTTCTCGACTACGCTCGAACCGAACGGATGTTGGGAATTCGAAGCATGACCGTCTGCACCCGCGTCATCCCTTGCCTCGACGTCGCCAATGGCCGCGTGGTCAAGGGCGTGAACTTTGTCGACCTGCGCGACGCTGGCGATCCAGTCGAGCAGGCGCGGGTCTATGACGCGGCTGGCGCGGACGAGCTGTGCTTCCTGGACATCACCGCCACCCATGAGGCGCGCGGCACCATATTGGACGTGGTGCGCCGCACCGCCGAAGTCTGCTTCATGCCCGTCACCGTCGGCGGCGGCGTGCGCAGCCCGGAAGATGCGCGAGCCCTGCTGCTCGCGGGCGCAGACAAGGTGGCCGTCAACAGCGCCGCAGTAGCGCGCCCCGAAGTCGTGGCCGACATCGCCGACCGCTTCGGCAGCCAGTGCATCGTCGGATCGGTCGATGCCCGGCGCGTCGGCGACAACCGCTGGGAAATTTTCACCCATGGCGGCCGCAAGCCGACCGGCATCGACGCGGTCGAACATGCGGTAAGGCTGGCGCAACTCGGCGCGGGCGAACTGCTCGTGACGTCAATGGACGGCGACGGCACGAAGCAGGGCTATGACCTCGCCCTCACCCGCACCATCGCCGATGCCGTGTCCGTTCCCGTCATCGCCAGCGGCGGTGTCGGCACGCTTCAGCATCTGGTCGAAGGCGTGATCGAAGGTCATGCCAGCGCAGTGCTGGCCGCCTCCATCTTCCACTTTGGCCAGCACACGGTAGCCGAAGCGCACCAGGCGCTTGCCGCTGCGGGCGTGCCCGTCCGTTCGCGATGAACAACTTTTCATTGACGCATTTGGCGGTGAAGGCTTGATGGACGGCATGCGCTCGACACTCTTCGATCTTGAAAAGACCATCCGGCAACGGCGTGCCGCTGACTCATCCCAATCCTATGTGGCCAAGCTGACCGCACGAGGCCGGGGCAAGATCGCTCAGAAGGTCGGCGAAGAAGCCGTGGAGACGGTGATCGCCGCCATGGCATCCGATCGCGAAGGCGTGATCGGCGAAAGCTCCGATTTGCTGTTCCACCTGATGGTTCTCCTGGCAGACCTCGACATTCCGCTGGACGCTGTGCTCGATGAACTGGACCGCCGGGAAGGCGTATCCGGGATCGCGGAGAAGGCTGCGCGCCCGCGAGATTGATACACAGCCGGAAAGAAATCCGCCCATCGGCGTTTCCTGATCTGCCTCAAGGCAAACAGGGAGAACGACGGCATGGTAAGAACGATCGCGGGCGGCATATTGGGCGGCTTCGCTCTTTTCGTGATCCGCTTCCTCTTCTGGCAGACGCCGCTCAGCGCTCTTGCCTTTCACCGCACGGGTGAAGCCCCCGGCGCGAACCTTCAAGCAGCACTGGCGCAGTCTCTGACGCAGACCGGAACCGGCGTCTATATCGTCCCCGATCCGGCGACTGCGCAGGGCACCATCCTGTATGGCAAGGGGCCAATTGCGACGATCTTCTACAACAATAGCGGCTTTCCGGTGACGGATAGTGCCGCGCTGATCGGCGGGCTCATCCTCGCCCTGATCACCGGGCTACTCATCGCCCTGGCGCTGAGATTCGCGGCGGTGGACTTCGGCAACCGGGCGCGCATTACCCTGCTTTCCGCGCTCGCGGCCGTGCTTTGGCTGGACATAGGCCAAGCCGTCTTCAACCACGCGCATTGGGGATATAGTCTCTACCTCGCATTCAGCGACTTCATCGCGCTGGCTGCCGCAGGACTTATCGCGGCTCGACTGATCGTGACGGCTCCTGCCGCATCGGTTAACGCTACGACGATGCACTAAGCCTCGTGCCCGCCTCCTCCGCCAACCGGATCATGCAGGCGGCGTGACGCTCTGCCACCACCATCCTGTCCTCGCCATAACCCCCACCCATGGTACTGGCGAGCGGGATGCCCCGGTTGCGCGCTTCCTGCATGACGGTGCGGTCCCGCGCTTCCAGCCCCGCATCGCTCAGCGCCAATCGCCCCAGCCTGTCGTCAGCATGCGGATCGACACCGGCCTGATAAAGAATCAGGTCAGGGCCAAAACTATCCAGCGTCTGGGGCAGCACTTCCATCAACGCCGCGAGATAATCCGCGTCGCCCACGCCATCGGGAAGCGCCACGTCCAGCGACGACCGCATCTTGCGCACCGGAAAATTCTTCTCCGCATGGACGGACAGCGTGAAAACATCGTCCCGCCCCTCCATCAGCTGCGCGGTGCCATCGCCCTGATGCACGTCGAGGTCGAGAATCAACACCCGCCGCGCATCCCCTTCCCCGATCAGGCGATTCGCCGCGATGGCCAGGTCGTTGAACACGCAATAGCCCGCGCCGCTGTCGTAAAGCGCATGATGGCTGCCCCCGGCCGCGTTGGCGGCATAGCCGTGAACCATCGCCAGCTTTGCCGCGGCCCAGGTTCCGCCGGGAGACAGCATCGACCGCCGCATCACCCGTTCATTCACCGCAAAACCGATCCGCCGCTCCTTTTCGGGCGGCACATTCAGACTGGCAACCTCCTCGACATAGGCCGTGTCATGGACTGCTTCGATCCACTGGCGGGGCATGATCGCGGGTTCATGGACGGTAAAGGCGGCGCCACTTACCCTAAGTGCTTCCATAACCAGCCCATATTTATCAAAACGAAAGCGGCTGCCGCCTGTGGCAGGGGAAACATAGGCAGGATGGTGAACGACATGGAGCATCATCTTTTTTCCGCGATCTCGAGTTTGAACGATGAGGGCTTTGCGCTATCTGGTCCAGCATGAACCGTCCCAATTTGATCCGTTTCAGCCTCAGCTCACTCATGGGCATTGCCGCAGCACCCGTGCTCGCGCAGCCGCCTGCGATTGTGCCGACGCTGCCCGCGCCCACTCCGCCGGTCATCGCGCCGCCCGCTATGGTGACGCCGCCGCCGGTGCCGATTCCGGCTCCATCGGCCGCGCAGCAGGCTTGGCTCAACAATTGGTTGAAGGGCGGCGCTGAACAGGGCCTGATGGCGCGCAACAAGGCGACCGGCGTCCTGAGTGGCGACGCCTTGGTCACCGCCGTTCTCGACAGGGCCAAGGCGCTCAGCACCGGCAGGGTCGATACCGCCGACTTCCTGGACATCTGGGCCTTGCGCCCTGCGGCCGTCGATCCGCGCCCCGGCCTTGCCCGCGCCATTGCCGAAGACCGCCTGCCGCAATGGGCGGCCACCCTCACGCCGCCCTATTCCGGTTATGAGGGACTGCGCCGGGGCCTTGCCAATTATGAGCAAATCCGTGACGCCGGGGGCTGGCCAGTCCTCGGCGCGAAATCCGCGCCCGACGCGGTGCTCATGCGCCTGGCCATCGAGGACAAGAGCGTTCAGCCCGGCGAAAAGCTATCCGACGCGCTTCAGCGGGCGCAGCGCCGCTATGGGTTGAACCCCACCGGCCTGCTGGACGCCCGCACGCTCAAGGAACTCAATGTTCCGGTGGAGGAGCGCATCGCCGCCATCATGGCGAATATGGAACGCTGGCGCTGGATGCCGCGCCAGCTGCCGGTCAACCGCGTGCAGGTGAACATCGCCGCCGCCGTTCTCACCCTGTTCGAAGGCGATCAGCCCGTCACCTCTATGCGAGCGGTCACCGGATCGCCAGACAATGCAACGCCGATGCTGACATCCAGCATCCATTCGATCGTCGTCAATCCGCCATGGAACGTGCCTTCCTCCATCGCGAAGAAGGAATTGTGGCCCAAGGGCCGCGCCGCCCTGCTGCGCCAGGGCTACAAGATCGTCGGCACGCCTGAGACCGGGGAGCGGATCGTTCAGCCAGCGGGTCCCGGCAGCGCGCTCGGGCGGTTGAAGTTCGACTTCAACAATCCCTTCGCCGTCTATCTGCACGACACGCCTGCCCGCGCGAAATTCTCAAGCTATGACCGGCTCGCGAGCCATGGCTGCATCCGGCTTGAAAAGCCCGTTCCGCTCGCGGAATTGATGCTGCAAAGCGACCCCAACCTCGCTGGCAAGGTGCAATCGCTGATCGACACCGGCAAGACGCAGCGCGTGCAATTGCCCAAGGAAGTGGCGGTGTATCTGCTCTACTGGACCGCTTTCGCCAGCAGCAACGGCACCATGAACTTCCGATCTGACCCCTATGGCTGGGACAAGCTGCTCGCCCAGAAGATCGAGGCATCCAGCCGCCGGCTAGATCCCACCGCCGCCCCGGCGCCCACCATCGCATCGAAGGATTAAGACCCCATGCGCAAGATTGCCCTCGCCGCCCTCGCTGGCGCGCTCGCCCTCTCCGCCTGCGGGAAAAAGGAAGAGCAAACGCCCGCGACCAACAACATGGTCGAACCTCCGGTTGAAAATGTAATCATCGAGGAACCGGAAGCTCCGCTGCCGCCAGCCAACAACGCTGTGCAAGCCCCGGAACCCGCGCCGCCGCCAAGCATTACCGAGAAACAGCAGATCCAGGACGATGCGGAAGCCACCGGCATGACCGCACGGCTGGACCAGTCGGCCGAGGGAAGCAACTCGTCCAATTGAGCCGAAGGCTGGCTGCCTTCGGACGAATGGCGGCCGCCCATTTGCACCCTGCCCTTTAAGCGGGCGCAGAGCTTTGCTATATTGCGATTCATGGATCGTCGCAGTTTTACGAAGGCCGCTTTAAGCGGACTCGCCTTTTCATTCCTAGCAGACAGCGCCGGACGCGCGGCCGTGACGGCCATGCCACAGCCTGCCGCACCAGTGCCGCCGCCTGTTACCCCGCATCCGGTTACGCCCTTGGCGCAGCAGCCCTATGCGCGGCTGCTGGACCGGGCAAAGGCGGCGCTGGACGAACATGCGCATATGTTCGAACTGCGCGACCGGATCGCGCTGGCCGATTTCAACGCCCCCTCGCGTGAGTTGCGTTTCCACATCGTCGATCTCGTCGGCGGTCATTCCAGCTCCTATCTGGTGGCTCATGGCCGGGGGTCCGATCCGGGACATTCCGGTTGGCTGCAAACATTCTCCAACGAGCCCAATTCGCTGGCGAGTTCGGCGGGCGCGTATAAGACGGGGCAAATCTACGAAGGGCAGCACGGCCGCGCCATGCGACTGGCAGGGCTCGATTCGCAGAACAACAATGCTGAGATGCGCGCCATCGTGATCCACGGCGCCGATTATGTGAGCGAAGACCATATCGCGTCATGGGGCAAGATTGGCCGCAGCGAAGGCTGCTTCGCCGTCGCCCAGCATATGTTGCCGCAACTGCTCGGGCTGCTTGGCCCGGGCCGCATGGTTTATGCGAACAAGCTCACGGCAATGGGGGCTTGAGAGGGGCGCACGCACCGCTGGCAAGAATCTTAGACCCCGCTCTAGCTAATCAGTTTTTCCTCACCCCGTTCGCCCTGAGCCTGTCGAAGGGCTCTATTTCTTTTAAGAAGTGGAGGGTTCGACAAGCTCAGCCCGAACGGGACTAAAAGGTGGTGCCGGTTAAATCCAACTCTGATCTATCGCGCCACCAACTCGCAAAAGCGTCGGGCCATAGCGAACTCATCCCGCCGTCTGGCTGATCGGGCGGCGGCTTCGGCATCCTCGCCCCACTGTTCGACTTCCCAGGCCTCATCTATTTCCGAAGCGGTCCAGATCGTATCGGCATCATGCCCGCCCTCGACGATCGCCAGGCCGCAGACCAGCGAACCCGACAAGGTCACGAGCGTGGACAATCCCGCTAGCGTGAAGGGATCATAGGCTTTCACCGCCGCATCCAGCCGCTCCAAAGTCTCAGGCGGTTGATCGACCGGAATGATGCCTTGGGTCACGCGAAAGGTGACGTCATAACGCCGCCGCGCCCAGTCCAGCAGCGGGTCCCACGCCGCTGCCTCCCGCGACACCAGTTCCGCAGGCCCTTCGGCGCGGTAGCAGAGCAGATCGCTGGTCCCATAATTGGCGATGCCCGAAGCGAAGCTCTCGCGATTGGGCGCAATCTGGTCGATGGCCCCGTTGGCAAGGCCGGTGAACGGCATCGAGCGCGGATCGACCATATCACCCTGCCCGCGCCATTCCTCGGCCACAGCCTCCGCCAACCCCACGGTCGGCAGGGCCAGCGCCGCGCGCGCGGGCGTTCGCACGGGGCGCCCGTCCAGCTGGATCTCATGCCCAGCCTCGCCGGAAATCACCGCGACATCCTTGTAGAAGCGCCTCATTGCGGCGGCTTCCGAAACAGGGCCAGCAGCAGACGCGGCACGATGATGAACTGAAACAGGCCGACCAGCACGAAGATCATGCCCATCGCCTTGGCCTTGCTGCCCTGCACCCAGCTAAAACGCTCCATCAGGATGAGGAAGCCGAACATCACGAGCAGGGCACCCGAAAGGCGGAACATGCCAAGCGCGAAGTGACGCTGGCGCGCGACCTTTTCAGGATCGACGGGAGGGGGAGGAGGAAAGTCGGTCATGCTGCGCGGATATGGTTCCTGAGTTCATCGCTGTCCATCGCCACGGCATGCGCGCCAGCGGCAATGAGATCGGCAGGCAGATGATAGCCCCAGCCGACCCCCAACGCCCTCGTTCCCGCGCTCAGCGCCATGTCGATGTCATAGCTGGTGTCGCCGATCATCACCGTCGTTTCCGGACTCGCGCCCGCTTCCGCCATGGCGGTCAGCAGCATGGACGGATGCGGCTTGGACGGATGCCGGTCGGCGGTCTGAAGCGTCACGAAATGCGCATCAATGCCATGATGTGCCAAGCAGAGAGTCAGCCCACGATCCGACTTGCCCGTCGCCACGCCCAGCAGCCATCCGTCGGCATCCAGTTCCCGGATCAACTCGGCTATCCCCGGATATAGCGGCTCCGACACCGCATTATCGCGGCGCATCTGCTGAAAAGCGCGCTTGTAGCTTTCCGACAGATGGTCATGGAAATCCGCTTCCGCTTCCGGCAGCAGTCGCGCGATCGCCAACGGCAGCGAGAGGCCGACCACGGACAGGATCGTATTCCGGTCAGGCGCTGTCAGCTTCTCGCCCTCAAACGCCAGCGTCATGGCAGCGCAGATGCTGTGCTGGCTATCGACCAGAGTGCCGTCGCAATCGAAAACGGCGAGGCGGTTGCTCATTTCTTGCGGGGGCTCGCGCTACCACCCGATCCGCGCGACCGCCGTTCCCCACGACGCTCCTTGCGCCATTGCTTGGCATGGGCACGCGCCGCCTTCTTCTCATCCTCGCGGGTCGGCGCGCGGGCGATTTCCTCGTCCAGCGGCAGGTCACCCGCGTTGATGTCAAAGCCCAGCGATATCAGGCTCGCCGCAAAATGCTCGGGCAGATCGGCGCGCACATCGACCCGGCCACCATCGGGATGATCGACGCGGATGCGGCGGGCGTGCAGGTGCATCTTGCGGCTGATCGAGCCGGACAGAAAGGCCTCCTTGCCGCCATATTTGCCGTCGCCGACAATCGGATGCCCGATAGCCGCCATATGCACGCGCAACTGGTGCGTGCGACCGGTATGCGGTTGCAGCTCGACCCAGGCGGCGCGATTGCCCGCGCGCTCGATCACGCGGTAGCGCGAACGGGCGGGCATCCCCTCTTCCTCATCGACATGCATTTTCTCGCCGCCGGTGCCGGGCTGCTTGGCGATGGGCAGTTCGATCATGCCGTCATTGATCGATGGCACGCCCATGACGATCGCCCAATAGACCTTGCGCGCAGTGCGGCTGGAAAAAGCCTTGGCGAAATAGGCCGCCGACCGCGCCGTGCGGGCGACCAGCAACGCGCCGGACGTATCCTTGTCCAGCCGATGGACCAGCTTGGGCCGCTGATCCAGCTCATATTCCAAAGCGTCGAGCAGGCCATCGACATGCTCGTCGGTCTTGGTGCCGCCCTGCGTCGCCAGGCCCGGCGGCTTGTTGATGACGATCGCCTGCGCGTCGCGATGGATCACCATATTCTGTGCGAAACTGATCTCGTCTTCGCTCAACTCCGGCCGGACGCGGCGCGGCTTGGTGGTCTCGACAGCTTTGGGCTCGGCGGGAGGAACGCGGATCAGCTGGCCCTCAGCCACCCGATCGCTCGGCGCGGCGCGCGCGCCATCAACCCGCAACTGACCCGTGCGAGACCAGCGCGATACGCTGTTGAAGCCGATGTCGGGCAAATGCCGCTGGAACCAGCGATCCAGCCGGATGCCATCATCGTCCGCGCCCACGCGGAACTGACGCACATCCAGCGAAACGCCTTTACCCGTAGCAGCAGCCTTGGGCGTTGTGGCCTTGGCCAGAGCAGGCTTGGCGGCAGTTTTCGCCGGTGACTTGTGCGCATCAGGCTTGCGCGCCCGCGCCGCCTTTGCGCCACCACGGGCGCGGCCGGGTGCGCCAGCGCCGGGCTTGCCCCCACGCGAAGGGCCGGAAGGCTTACCGGGAGGACGCCCCTTCATGCGACGCTCCGCATCATGCCAAGGCCAAGGACCAGCGCGCCGACCGCCGCGATGACTGACAGGGCGGCATAGCTCATCGCCATGCCCAGCTGCCCGCGCTCAATCATCAGCACGGTCTCCAGACTGAATGAGGAAAAGGTTGTGAAGCCACCAAGAAGCCCGACCGCCAGCAACAGGCGTAGGGCTTCACCCGATGCGCTGCCGAACCGTGCCAGCCAGCCCGCAAGCAGACCCATGGCAAAACCGCCCAGCACATTGGCGGCAAAGGTGCCCCAGGGCCATTGCACACCCGGCAGCATGTGACCGGCAAAGCGGCCCAGCTGGTAGCGCGCCAGCGCGCCAACCGCGCCGCCGCCCATGACAAGGAGGATATTGTTCATCCCGCCCGCCCTAGAGGCAAATCGCAGTAAAGAAAATGGCGGCGCGCGCCTTTCTGCGCGCTTACCGTCCCTTGTCGGCGATTATATCGACATTCGTCCGCCCGCCCGACGCATCGGTGAAGACCAGCAGGAAGGCGGCGCCATCGTCCTTGCGCGTGCCGCCAAGCACATGACCGCCGCCCATAACCGTGTGTTCGGCGTCAAATCCGGAACGCCGCGCCTGCGTATAATAATAATCCATGACGTTCTGGCGGGGCACTGGCGTCACAAAAGTGGCCGCGCGCAGCGTACAACCATTTTTGTCCGCGCCCGCCGCCTCCGTCAGTTTAGCGCCCGGATACACGCCGAAGGGATCGGGCAGTCGGCTGGCCCACTGCATGCCATAGGCCAGCTGCTTTCGGCAGAAGACATTGCCGCCGGGCTTGTCCTGACCTTGAGCGGCGGAGGCCAGCGCAGCCGCTGGCTCCTTCCCCTCACCTGCCGTCGGAGCAGGTGTCGCGAGCAGTTTGCCACCGGCGAGCTTCACCGATTCGGCCAGTGCCTTAGCCGCATCGCCCCTCAGCTTCGGCAAACCCGCGATGGCAGGGCGTCCGGATTGACCCGTCAATTTGGGATCGACCGTGATCTTCCCTCCCAATGCCTCCTGCAAGGCAGGGTCCACCGCATTGTTGGTCAGCTGGGCGTCGAGGGCGTTGAGATCAGCCTCCTTGTCCCCCTTCCCGCAACTCGCCAATGGCAGCGCGAGCAGCACGGCAAGGGCATAGACAGAACGGAAAGGCGGCATGGCTTAACTCCTTTGTAAACAAGAGGTGAATGTCAGGAGTTAATTTTTCGTTAGTGATTTTGGTAAATCGCTAAATTTTCCCATGCCATTAAGATGCGAATGGCATCCGCGCCCATCTTGTCTCCGGGCGGAACAAGGCCCATTTCATCGCGATGCTAAACGTCCTCTCGGTCCTGATCGGCCTTTTCGCCCTACTGCTGATGATCCCGGCATTCCTGCCGCTTCTGGGGATCGCCAACTGGCTGCTGGTGCCGATCGCACTGTTTGGCGCCGTGATCGGGATATTATCGACCCGTAACAGCGGCCGCAACCTGTGCCTCATCGTCGCGGCGATCGGTGCGTTCCGCCTGTTCCTGGGCGGAGGCATTTTCTGAACCCGCATGATCAGCAGCTAAGGACGGGCCTGATCGCTGCGGTGGCGGCCTATGGGCTCTGGGGCCTGCTGCCCATCTTTTTCAAGCTGCTCCACGCCGTGACCCCGGTAGAGGTCGTGGCGCAGCGGGTCATATGGTCGCTCGTCCTGATCGTCGGCGTCCTGGCGGCACGGCGGAATCTGAGCGCGCTTGGAGCAGCATTGCGCGACAGGCGGATCGTCCTGCCCCTCACCGCTTCCGCGCTGTTCATCGGGTTCAACTGGCTGGTCTATGTATGGTCGGTCAATAACGGCCACGTCATCGCTGCCAGCCTTGGCTATTTCCTCAATCCACTGGTCAATGTCGCGCTCGGCGTCCTGGTGCTGAAGGAAAGACTGCGGCGTGGGCAAGCCATAGCCATCACGATTGCTGCCGTGGGCGTGGCCATCATGGCGGCGGCGGCCTTCACCACCCTGTGGATCAGCGTCGGTCTGGCGGTCAGCTTTGCCTTGTACGGCCTTGTCCGCAAATTGACCCCGGTTGCGCCGATGGTTGGCCTGGGGGCGGAAACGCTGCTGCTTGCGCCGCTCGCTCTTGCATATCTGCTGTGGCTGTGGGGCCATGGTGGCATCAGCCTTGGGCAGGACAGCTATACCAGCAGCCTTCTGATCTTCTCGGGCGCCTTGACGACGGTGCCGCTGATCCTGTTCGCCATGGCTGCGCAGCGCCTGCCGCTTACGACGCTCGGCCTCATCCAATATCTCGCGCCCACGCTGCAATTCCTGTGCGGCGTGCTGCTCTATGGGGAGAAACTGACGCAGGGACAGATGATCAGCTTCGCGCTGATCTGGCTTGGCCTCATCCTGTTCGCAACCGACAGCCTCGCTGCCGCCCGCAAGAACAGGTTGGCGGCGGCGTAGGCCGAGGCGTTCAGGCGAATTCGGTCGCCTCAAAGCGCACGGCCTCACCCACCGCCTCATTGGCCAGAGTATCGTCCCACATGACTCGGTTTCCGCGCACGATCGTCCCCACGGCCTTGCCGGTGAGGTCCATGCCTTCAAAGGGCGACCAGTTGCAGCGCGAGGAAAGCCAATCACTGCCCACCGTCCACCGTTTCTTGAGGTCCACCACCGTGAAGTCGGCATCATAGCCAAGCGCAATCCGCCCCTTGCCGACAAGCCCGAACACGCGCTGCGGCCCAGAAGAGGTCAGTTCGATAAACCGCCGCAGCGACAAACGCCCCTCCGCCACATGGTTGAGCAGCAACGGCACCAGCGTCTGGACGCCCGGCATGCCACTGGGCGATCCGGGATAGGTTTTCGCCTTCTCCTCGATCGTATGCGGCGCATGGTCGCTGCCCAGTACATCGGGCACGCCCTGGTTGAGCCAATGCCACAGGCCATCCCGGTGCGAAGCCGAGCGGATCGGCGGGTTCATCTGCGCATAGGTGCCAAGTCGGGGATAGGCATCCTCTGCCGCCAGCGTCAGATGCTGCGGCGTCACTTCGCAGGTGGCGATATCCTTATGCCCGGCGATATATTCCAGCTCCGCAGGCGTCGTCACATGCAGGATATGGATGCGCCGCCGCGCCTGACGGGCGAGACCAATGATCCGCTTCGTCGCGATCATCGCGCTTTCATCATCGCGCCAGACCGGATGAGAGGAAGGATCGCCATCGACCCGCAAATCCTTGCGCGCATTCATCCGCGCCTCATCCTCGGCATGGATGGCAACACGCCGCGTGCCGCTCGCCAACACGCGTGACAACGCCGCGTCATCGTCCACCAACAGGCTGCCGGTCGATGCGCCCATGAAGATCTTCACGCCAGCCGTGCCGGGAATACGCTCCAGTTCCTTCAGCGCTTCGGCATTGTCCGCCGTCGCACCGACATAAAAGGCGTGGTCGCACCACATGCGGTGATGGGCGCGGGCCAGCTTGTCATGCACACGCTCGGCGCTGTCCGTATTCGGGTTGGTGTTCGGCATCTCGAACACAGAAGTGATCCCGCCCAGCACGGCGGAGCGGCTGCCTGATTCAAGGTCTTCCTTATGCTCAAGGCCCGGCTCGCGGAAATGCACCTGGCTGTCGATGCAGCCGGGCATCACGTCCAGCCCGGTGCAGTCGATCACCTCGCCCGCATCGCCAAGCGACGATCCGATCGCCACGACCTTGCCGCCGCGCACGCCGACATCGGTCTGCTCGGACCCGCCGGGCGTGTGGACGGTGCCGTTCTTCAGGATCAGGTCGAAATTCTGGGACATGATTGCTCGCCGCTTGGATATGGTCGGCGTCTGTCCTACCTAAAGCCGATGACCGGCACCACCCTAACCGACCGCGCGCTACTCAGAATTTCGGGCGAAGAGGCGCGGTCCTTCCTGCAAGGCCTGCTGACCCGCGACGTCCTGACGCTCAAGGCGGACGAACCACGCTGGTCCGGGCTCCTGACGCCGCAGGGCAAGGCACTGTACGACTTCATTCTATGGGCCGATGGCGACGATGTGCTGATCGATTGCGAGGCGGCGCAGGTCGACGCGCTGGCCAAGCGGCTCACCCTCTACCGCCTCCGCCGCAAGGTGACGATTGCGCGGGAAGAGTCACTCGCGGTCCACTGGTCTTTGGAAGCCACTGACAAGCCATCCGACCCGCGCCTCGCCGACCTCGGCCATCGCTGGCTCGCTCCGCCCACATCGGGCGACGCCTCCACCCCCTTCCGCGCTCACCGCCTGTCGCTCGGCGTGTTCGAAGGCGCAGGCGAGCTTGGCCAGGATCAGACGCTCTGGCTGGAAACCAATGCGGGCGAATTGCGTGGCGTGGACTTCGACAAGGGCTGCTATGTCGGTCAGGAAAACACCGCCCGCATGCATTATCGCAGCAAGGTGAACCGCCGCCTTGTCGCCGTCCCCTTGGCCAACGCCGACGAGAAGCGCCAACGCGCCGCCCTGCCCGACCTTGGTCTATCTATCGAACTGCGCCGCGTGGAAGACATCGAACCCTCGACCCTGCCCCCATGGCTCGCCGCCGCGATCGCGGAGCAAGCCGCCGAATGAAGCGCCTCTTGCTCGCCCTGATCGGGGCCGTCAGCTTCTCCGCACCCGCATGGGCCGACACGCCCTGGACGCTGGTGAAAGCCTATCCTCACGATCCCAAAGCCTTTACCGAGGGCCTCTTCTTCCACGACGGCGCCCTCTACGAGAGCACCGGCCTGGAAGGCCAATCGGAAATCCGCAAGGTCTCGCTTGAGGACGGCAAAGTCCTTGAAAGCCGCACCCTCGCTCCGCAATATTTCGGCGAAGGCATCGTCAACTGGAAAGACCGGCTGATCAGCCTAACCTGGCGCCATCGTCAGGGCTTCGTATGGAAACTCAATGACTTCTCGCCACTTTCCCAGTTCCGCTATGAAGGCGAAGGCTGGGGCCTGACCCAGGACGGCCACAGCCTGATCATGAGCGATGGCACCTCGCAGCTTCGCTTCCTCGATCCCGAAACACTTGGCGAGACGCGGCGCATCACGGTCACGTTTAACGGCCGTCCGGTCGAGCGTCTGAACGAACTGGAATATGTGAAGGGCGAGCTATGGGCGAACATCTGGTATGACACCCGCATTGCCCGGATCGATCCTGCGACCGGCACCGTCATCGACTGGATCGACATCGCCCCCCTCATCCGGGAAAGCGGCGTGGCTGATAGCGAAGGCGTACCCAACGGCATCGCCTATGACCAAAAGCGCGACCGCATCTTCGTCACGGGCAAATATTGGCCAAAGCTGTTCGAGATACGCCTGAAAAGCCAAGCAAGGACGCGCTAACTAGCCTTCTTGCGTCGCGTCTCCCACCCCTTCTTCGCCGCCGCAGATCGATCCGCCGCCGAACGCCCGGCCGAAGCGGCGCCACCTTTTTGACCGCCCTTGCGCGAGGAAACATGGGTGTCAGGCTTCCCCCGCCCAGACCCGGACTTGTTTCCGCCGCCTGATTCCTTGTTCACCGTCGCCCAGGCCCGCCGTTCCGCCTCCTTGCGGGAAACGCCGCGATCCTCATAGCCTTCCTCGATATGTTCGGCCTTACGCTTTTGCTTGTCGGTATAACTGCCCTTGTCGCCACGCGGCATGATCGGTCTCCTGTCAGCAGTCCCCACACCGCCTTCCAACGATCATTCGGCCATCGCGTTCACAACGCTGCGCTTGCGTCACGAAACCGGCGGAACGGAAGCTGATGGGCGGGCGTTCCCCGGCTATGGAACAGCGCACCCTTATCGAACGGCTGGCCCGCCATCTCGCCGCGCATGAACCCGATCAGTGGCAGGCGCACGTAGCCGACGCGGCCAGCATCCTCGCCATCATGAAGGACCCTGACCCTGCCATGCGCGAGGCAGGTGACGAAGCCCAATGGCGCGCGATGATCAACGCTGCGCTTCGGGAGCGGTGGGCCGTCACCACCCATCCCGGCGGCGATCATGCTGAACCCGGCACAGATGAAGAAGGCGAATTTTCGCTTCATCCCCATGGCGTTACCCAGGACCGTGCCGACTGGGTCCATGTTCATGACAGGCAGGAGAAATCATCATGAAGGGGTTATTGAAGCTGGCATTTCTCGGCGGGCTGGGCGCTGTGGCATGGCGTAGCTGGAAAGACCGGAAGGCCCCAGCTGAGCTTGACCATCGCGCGCCTGTCGGATCGTCGGGACTCATCCGGGATGCCGGTCCCGCAGAACAGCATATCGCGCCAAGTGACTGGGACATGATCGACGAGCAGGCGGACGAATCCTTCCCGGCCAGCGACCCGCCCGGCAACTATCGCGGCATAGCCTGACCTGTCCAACTGGCGCGGTTGTTGCCCCTGCCTGACCCGGCCTCTATGAGGCGGGAAAATAATTGCCGCGCGTCGGCATCCAGCTACAAAAGGGGAAATCCAACAAATGCCTTCGGGTCTCATCGCGCTGCTCGACGACGTAGCGGGAATAGCCAAGCTCACAGCCACGTCTCTGGACGATGTCGCCGCAGCTGCGGGCAAGGCCGGGTCGAAGGCGGCCGGGGTCGTCATCGACGACGCGGCGGTGACGCCCCGCTATGTCATGGGCCTGACGCCGGATCGCGAGCTTCCGATCATCTGGAAGATCGCGCGCGGATCGCTGCGTAACAAGCTGCTGTTCCTCCTCCCCGCCGCCCTGCTGCTGAGCGCCTTCGCGCCCTGGCTTCTCCCGCCATTGCTGATGCTGGGCGGCGCATTCCTCTGCTTTGAGGCGGTCGAAAAGCTGCTGGAGGCGGTTCAAGGCGGGCATGACGTCGCGCAGGAAGCGCTCACCACCCACAGTTCTCAGGAGCTGGAGGACCAGAAGGTTGCGGGCGCCATCCGCACCGACTTCATCCTTTCCGGCGAGATCATGGCAATCGCGCTCGGCACCGTGGCAGCAGAACCGCTTTGGGAACAGGCGCTGATCCTGGTCGTCGTCGCCATCCTCATCACAGCGGGCGTCTATGGCGTCGTCGGTTTCATCGTGAAGATGGACGACATCGGCCTGCACCTCGCCGAACGCCCCTCATCAACGACGCGCGCCGTGGGACGCGGGCTGGTCCATGCCATGCCCATCCTGATGAAGATCCTGTCCGTGGTTGGTACAGCCGCCATGTTGTGGGTCGGCGGGGGCCTGATCGTTCACGGGTTGCATGAGTTTCACTGGGACCTGATCCCCGGCGCCATCCACCATGTTGCGCAAAGCGTGGCGGCCACCGCGCCCGCCATCGGACCTTTCCTGGATTGGACCGTGAACGCGATCGGCGGGGCCATCGTCGGGCTGGTGATCGGTGGGATCATCCTTGCAGTGCTGCACCTGTTCAAAAAGCACTGAAGCGCGCGGCACGCCGGACACTCGGCCAATGCAGAACTTAAAAATGCCCCAAACCCATTCCCCCTGGCGTGTAGAGGCAGTCGCCCTGCTCGCCCTTGCGCTGCCGATGATCGCGGGGAATGTCGCCTGGGCGGGGATAGCCGCGACCGATCTTTTGCTGATCGGTCGTCTGGGCGCGCAAAGCGTCGCGGCGGGCGCGCTCGCCATCAACCTGTTCCAGGCCCTGCTCATATTCGGCATGGGCCTAGTCACAGCAGCCGCGCCGCTGATCGCCAATGAGCGTGGCCGCCGCCGCCATTCCGTCCGCGACGTGCGCCGCACGGTCCAACAGACGCTGCGCGCCGCCTTTCTCTTCGTACTGCCCGCCTGGGCGCTGCTCTGGCAGAGCGAAGCCATCCTTCTGGCCATGGGGCAGCAGCCCGACCTTGCCCATCAGGCCGGAGTCATGATGCGCGGGCTGCAATGGGCGCTGCTTCCCTTCCTAGCCTTCTCGACGCTGCGTAATTTCATGTCGGCGCTGGAGCGGCCGGTCTGGGCCGTGGTCGTCATGCTGCTTGCCATACCCTTCAACCTCTTGGCGGGCTGGGTTCTGATCTTTGGTAAGCTGGGCATGCCAGCCCTTGGCCTTTTAGGCGCGGGACTGGCCGGCACCCTCTCGTCTTGCTTCCTTTTCCTTAGCCTTCTGACGGTGATCCTTATCGACCGGCGCTTCCGCCGCTATCGGGTGATGGGCCGCTTCTGGGCTCACGACAGGGACCGGCATCGCGCCGTCTGGGCGCTGGGCCTACCGATCGCGATCACTGTGGGTTTTGAGACGACGGTGTTCAACGCCTCGGCCTTGCTCATGGGCCTCATTGGCCGCGATTCCCTCGCCGCGCATGCCGTCGCGATTCAAATCGCCGCGCTTCTCTTCATGGTGCCCATGGGAATTGGTCAGGCCGCCACGGTACGAGTCGGCCTCGCTCAGGGACGCGGCGATGCTGCCGAAATCGGACGCGCGGGCTGGCTCGCCCTCCTCCTGGGCTTCGGGTTCGCATTCGCCGCCGCCATCCTGCTTATCACCGTGCCCCGTCTGCTGATCGGCGCCTTCCTAGACCTGAACGATCCCGCAAACACTCGAACGGCGGCGCTGGCCGTCAGCTTCCTCGCCGTGGCCGCACTGTTTCAACTGGTGGATGCCACACAGGCGGTCGCCGCCGGTGTCCTGCGCGGTCTGCACGATACGAAGGTGCCGATGATCTTCGCGCTGATCGGCTACTGGATTATCGGCGTGGGCGTGGGAACAGTCCTCGCCTTTCCGCTCGGGATGAAGGGCCTCGGCATATGGCTGGGCCTCGCCAGCGGCCTTGGTGCCGTGGCACTACTGCTCCTCATCCGCTGGACGATGCGGGAACGTCTGGGCCTTGTCAGCTCATCCTGAAAAGCGCCCGGATGCACTTTGCGTCGATATTGCGGCGCACAAAGCAATTGAAGACAGGCTGCGAATCGGTAATGACGAAAATCATGACTGCCCCGACGACCATTTTCGAAGCCATCGCGCTTCAGAAATGCCTGAAGGCGACCTACAATAAATTGGTCGTCAAGCTGGCGCCCCACATCCTTTACACGCGCCATGATGAGATGTTCATCGACGCCGTGACGGTGGAACGCGAAGGCGGTCCGCCGCGCGAACTGAAGCTTGGCACATTCAAGCTGGCGGGCCTCAACGACGTCACCGTGCTCGATGAGACTTTCGAGGCGATGTACGGTCTCTATAATGAGACCGACGACAAATATAAGGGCGTGACCCTTTTCGCCGTCGCGCCCGAGAGCGCAGCCGCCTGAGAGCCGACGGAGCGGCCCCGGCAGGCCGCTCCTTTCATTTCTTCAGCCGATAGCCGGTACGGAATACCCATCCGATAACTGCCAGGCACACCGCCAGCATCCCTGCGATGAACAACAGGCTGAACTCGATCCCCACGTCCCCCCGACCGAAAAAGGTCCAGCGGAAGCCCGACACCAGATAGACGATCGGGTTGAACAGCGTCACCGTGCGCCATGGCTCGGGCAGCATATGCACCGAATAGAAAGCGCCACCCAGAAAGGTCATCGGCATGATCAGCAGCAGCGGTATAACCTGCAACTGCTCAAAGCTCTGTGCCCAGATGCCCAGGATGAACCCGAACAGGCAGAAGCTGACCGCGATCAGCACCATGAACGCCACCATGGCGATCGGATGCTCGACATGGACATCGACGAACAGATGCGCCGTCACGAATATGATCGTGCCCACGCTCAACGCCTTGGTTGCCGCCGCGCCGACATAAGCGATCACCGTTTCCGTCGCCGATACCGGGGCGGAAAGCAGCTCATAAATGGTGCCCGCGAATTTGGGCATGTAGATGCCGAAGCTCGCGTTGAAGATACTCTCAGTGAACATCGACATCATGATCAGGCCGGGCACGATGAACGCCGCATAATCGATGCCGTCAATCTGCGTCATACGCGACCCGATCGCGCCGCCGAACACCACGAAATACAGCGATGTCGTGATCACCGGCACCAGCAACCCGGTCAGCAATGTGCGGCTGAACCGATGCAATTCGAATTTGTAGATCGACCAGATCGCCCGATAGTTGAAGCCGCTCATGCCACCTTCTCCTGATGGACCAGGCTGACGAAAATATCCTCCAGGCTGCTCTGCTGCGTGTTGAGGTCCTTATAGCCGATGCCCAGGTCGCCCAGCGTCCGCAACAATGAGGACACGCCCGTACGCTCGGCACGCGTATCGAAAATATATTCGATCTCATGGCCGTCGGACTTTAGCGACAAATCCCATTGGCTCAGCTCTGCCGGAAGCTGGTGCAGCGGCTGGTTAAGCGCCACGGTCAGGCTCTTCTTGCCCAGCTTCTTCATCAGCGCCGTCTTTTCCTCGACCAGGATCAGCTCTCCATTGTTGATCACGCCCACCCGGTCGGCCATTTCCTCGGCCTCCTCGATATAATGGGTGGTAAGGATGATGGTCACCCCGGTCTGCCGCAGCTCACCAATAAGCTTCCACATGTCCCGCCGCAGCTCGACATCGACCCCCGCTGTCGGCTCGTCCAGAAACAGCACGCGCGGCTCATGGCTCAGCGCCTTGGCGATCATCACCCGCCGCTTCATGCCGCCCGACAGTTCAAGCATCTTGTTGTTGCGCTTGTCCCAAAGCGACAGGTCGCGCAGCACCTTCTCGATATGGGCGTCGTTGCGCGGCTTGCCGAACAGCCCACGGGAAAAGCGCACCGTATCGATCACCCGTTCGAACGCGTCGGTGTGCAGTTCCTGCGGCACCAACCCGATCGCGGCGCGCGATCCGCGATAGTCGCGCACGATGTCGTGCCCGGCGACGGTCACTGTCCCACCGCTGGGCCGCACATTGCCGCAGATGATGGAGATCATCGTCGTCTTGCCCGCGCCATTGGGGCCTAGCAGGGCGAAAATCTCGCCCTCCTCAATCTCCAGATCGATGCCCTTGAGTGCCTGAAAACCCGATGCGTAGCTTTTCGTCAGCCCGGAAACGGTAATGATGGACGCCATGCGCGCAAAAGCCCCTTTTTATCTGCACGCCAAGATAGGGGCGCCGGGTCCAAGCGCAACCGGCCTATTCGCCTCGCCGATGAAAGCGAAAGACGGTGGCTGGCGGAAAATTGCGAACCGTCTGTCCTACCCGCGCGACTTCCAGGTCCAGCGCATGCAGCACGTCACGGCTAACCGGCGGCCGCGTCGAATAAGTGAACTGGATAAAGCTGCCGCCCGGCCGCAGCATACGAAACGCTTCGGACAGAATGTCGGCATGCACATGGCGGTCCATCGCCAGCAGCGGAAGGCCGCTTATCACCGTCTGATATTGCCCCGGCTCACCAGCCGCCGCCGTCGAGACGATCTGCGCTGGCGTTTCAAGCACCGACACATGCGGAAAGTGCCGCCGCAGCCCGCGCGCAAAGGCGGGATTGATCTCCACCACCTCCAGCTTTTCCGGCGGCAGGCCCGTCTGCAGGATCGCGCGGGTGAACACGCCAGTCCCACCGCCCAGTTCCATCACCCGGCCATCCAGCGGGTCGATATGCGCTACCATCAGCCGGGCAAGATAGCGGCTGCTCGGCACCACCGAGGCGGTTTGGCGCGGCTTCTTTACCCAGGCGGCCAGGAAATCCAGATATTCCGTCGCCCGCGCCCGGAATTCGCTCCGGGGCATGGCGACTGCCCGGCCGCGTTTGGACTTGTCATGCATGAGCGAAAGGCGACCGGAAACATGTCATCGCGACTCCCCTTAGCGAGCCTGAAGCGCGCCGTCGATTGGCTTTAACATGTCTATAGATGGCAAATTTTTCACTTGTGCGGCGCGCGTCGCGATTCCCACCGGGACCTGCCCGCAAGCCTTCCCGAACAAATATGCAGGATAAGACTGAAGGTGATCGCCTCGAGATCCTGCCCCACATTACAAAAGTCAAAAATAATAGTTGATAATCAATATATTACATCGTTGCCGCAGGTTCATGCAACCTCCTCCACTATGAGCGGGTTCAACAGCAAATCATTGTTTCGGAGGAGAATTATGCGCAAAGCCATTATCGCCCTGTCGGCCCTTTCGATGGCCATCCCTGTGTCCATGGCGATCCCGACCGACGGGGCCAGCGCCCGGAAGCATCACCACTATCGCGAATGGCGCGGCCGCGACGGACGGACATATTGTCGCAAGTCCAACGGCACGACCGGCCTTATCGTCGGCGGCGTAGGCGGTGCCCTTGTAGGCCGTGCCATCGACACGCGCGGTGATCGGGCCACCGGCACGATCTTGGGCGCTGCTGGCGGCGCGCTGCTCGGCAAGGAAATCGATAGCAAGCGCCGCTGCCGCTAATCTGCCAACACATAAAAGGGCGGCTCCCGATTGGAAGCCGCCCTGTGCAAATTCCTAAAGTACCGCCGCTTACTCCGAGGCGGCTCCGCGAGCCTCATCGACCTTGAACGCAACCGGTCGGCCGCCAGACACGCCGGACACCTTGCCGTTCTTGATCGCCAGGTTAAACGCAACGGCATCCGGATAGCGGCGGCCTGACACGAGCCGACCCGTCTTTGTATCCTTCACCTGATAGACATAGGTGTAGCCTTCATGGGTGAAGCGCTGCTTGCCTTCTTCCGCATGGACGGGGGCAAGGGCAGCGGCGACGGTGCCGACTGCACCGATAAGAATGAATTTCGACAGCATTCGCATAGGTTTTCTCCTTGTGAATGCCGATCAAACACCTCTGCATTTCTGTTCTGTTGGTGTCGAACCTATGGGCCAGACACATGCGCGCAATCGCAAAAGGCGGATCACCAGTTGCGCCTGGCGCAACCGGCCACGCCTCAAGCCTCCGACATCCCCAGGATGTGACGGAACTGCGCTTCGGTCACAGGGGACACGGACAGGCGCGACTGCCGCAGCATCACCATATCGGCCAGCGCCGGGTCCGCCTTCATCGCCTTCAGCGTAACGGGCTTCTTCAGCTTTTCCTTGGGTGCGACATGCACCGCGATCCACTTGCCGCTTTCGTCGGTGCTGTCGGGCGCGGCTTCCTCGACAATCTCCATGATGCCGACCGCTTCCACACCAATATTGCTGTGATAAAAGAAGGACAGGTCGCCCTTGCGCATCGCCTTCATGTTCAGCTGCGCGGCATGGTTGCGAACGCCATCCCACTCCGCCTTTCCTTTCTCGACCAGGTCGTCATAGGAAAAGACATCGGGTTCCGATTTCATGAGCCAATAGTTCATGATCGCCTCCTTGCATCAGCCGCCCGGGCCGATCAAGGATCGGACGGCGCCAATTGACAGAAGGAAAGCCGAAACTTGCCGCACGCACCGCTGGAACAGGTTCCACTGTTGTCCCTCACCGCGATGGCTAAGCCGGATTTTGCAACAGCGCTCGGCGATTCGTTCCGGCAATTCGGCTTCGCCATGGTGAAGGACCACGGCATGGATGCCGCCCTGATCAACGATGGCTGGAGGCTCGCCCGCGCCTTCTTCGCCCTGCCGGAGGATGTAAAGCGCCGCTACGATGCCAGCAGCAATGGCGGCCAGCGAGGCTACACGGCGTTCGGCAGGGAAATCGCCAAGGGCGCGAGCGAGAATGACCTCAAGGAATTCTGGCGTGTCGGTCGCGACCTACCCGCAGGACACCCCCTTGGCGCCACCATGCCGCCAAACATCTGGCCCGAAGAAATACCGGAATTTCAATCCACTTTAAGCCGTCTTTATGCAGAGTTCGACCGCATAGGCGCCCAGCTTCTTGCCGCGATCGCCCTCTATCTCGACTTGCCCGAACACTGGTTCGACGACGCTATCGAAAACGGCAATTCGATCCTGCGCCTGTTGCACTACCCGCCAGTTTCGCCCGAAGCCCCGGGCATCCGCGCGGGCGCGCATGAGGATATCAACCTCATCACCCTGCTGCTCGGCGCCGAGGAAGGCGGCCTGGAGATCAAGGACCGCCAGGGCAACTGGCTCCCCGTCGTACCGCCCCCCGGCGCGCTGGCAATCAATGTCGGCGACATGCTGCAACGCCTGACCAACTATCGCCTGCGATCAACCAGCCACCGCGTCATCAATCCTCCGCCGGAGCGGCGCGGCGTCGCGCGCTATTCCATGCCTTTCTTCCTGCACCTACGCCCGGATTTCCTGATCGAACCGCTGCCGCAATGTGTCGATGCGGACCACCCGCGCCGGGACCCGCCGATCACCGCGCACGACTATCTGACCGAGCGCCTGCGCGAGATCGGACTGGTGAAGGGCTGAGCGCCCGAAAGGCCTATTTACGCCACCGACCAAGCGTGATGCCGATTTCCTCACCCTTCTCGCTCAGCGCCAGCTTGATGATCTTCACCTCGACATGCAGCACCTTGTCATCCTGAAGCAAGATGGTGTCGATGATATGGTCCGCCACGGCCTCGATCAGCGTGAAATGCTGTCCTTCCGGCAGCGCGCTCGTGGCGGCATGCTTCAGGTCCATGTAATTTTTCGAACGGGATAACGGCGTATCCAGTTCATAATGGTCAGCGACCTTCAACTGCGCGCGGATGGAAATGCGCAGCGGTTGCGGCAGATGGGTTTCTTCCGAATAGATGCCCGTCAGGACATCGACGTCCAGATGATTGACCTCCAGCGTCAGAAAATCGTCAAATCCGCGGTCCATGGCTTTCCTGCTGCTGGCGATGGCCAGAATAGACTTTAATTTTGCGGAACAGGCGTTAATCCCGCCGCTCCGGCGCGGTCCATGCGCCATTGACAGCGGATCGGCAAGACGTGTCTCATATTGTGCCCCTTAACATCGTGGCGGAAGAGGCGATTGAGCAACTGCTCGACGCCGCCTTCGGTCCCGACAGGCACGGCCGCACAGCCTATCTGATCCGCGACGGCATGCCCTGGGTGCCTGAGCTGTCCTTCGGCATGATGGATGAACATGGCGAGCTGGCCGGTTCGCTCCAAAGCTGGCCGGTGGCGCTCACCCATGCCGACGGAACGCAGACACCGCTCATCATGGTCGGCCCGGTCGCTGTCTCCCCCACCCTCCAACGCACCGGCCACGGCCGCGCGCTCATGGACGCGGTCGTCAATGCCGCTCGCGCCCACCATAGCGATCCGCTGATGATGATCGGCGATCCCGAATATTATGGCCGCTTCTGGGGCTTTTCCGCTGCATCCACGGGCGGCTGGAGCTGCCCCGGCCCCTATGAAGCGCGCCGACTACTCGCTCTTTCGGTCGATGGAGCCGCGATCGGCGGCGAAGGGATGCTTGGGCCGCGAATCACCACTCCAATGTGATTTCCCTTTTGCCTTCGGCGCCGCGCGATCCTATCTCGACGCCATGCCGATGGACCCGCCCCCCGATCTTGCCAACCTGTCCCTGGCCGACATAGCCCGCCTGGCCGAGGAAAAGCGGCTGCCGCCCGTCGAAAAGTGGAATCCCGACCATTGTGGCGACAGCGAAATGCGCATCGCCCGCGACGGCACATGGTTTCATCAGGGTTCGCCCATCGGCCGCGAAGCCATGGTCCGCCTCTTCTCTACGATCCTGCGGCGTGAAAAGGACGGCTCTTATGTCCTTGTAACACCAGTTGAAAAACTGTCGATCGAGGTGGACGACGCCCCCTTCCTCGCCGTCGAGCTAAAGAGCGAGGGCGAAGGCCGCAATCGCGCCCTCGCCTTTCGCCTCAACACAGGCGACCTGATCCCCGCAGGCCCCGAAAACCCGCTCGTGATCCGGGAATCGGCGGATGGCCCGCACCCCTATCTGCACGTACGTCGCGGGCTTGAGGCGTTGGTCAACCGCAGCGTCTATTATGAGTTGATGAACCTCGCGCTGGACGAAGCAAGCGATCCGGTTGGCCTCTGGAGCAATGGCGCTTTCTACCCATTGGACGGCTCCGCATGACCTTGGCCGACCGCGTCCGCGCCGCGCTTGCCGAAGGACATGCGCGCGAAGTCGGGCTCATGCTATCGGACACACGAGATCCCCGCATCGATGGCGAACTCGTTCTTGCGCCCGCCGCCGTGCTCGTCGCCATCACTGACCGACCGGAACCCGGCCTTATCCTTACCGAGCGTGCGGCTTTCCTGCGCAAACATGCGGGGCAGATCGCCTTCCCCGGCGGCCGCGTCGATCAGGAAGACGCCAGCGAAATCGCCGGAGCGCTGCGGGAGGCGCACGAAGAAATCGGGCTGCCCCCTGACATCGTGGATGTCATCGGCACGACCGACCGCTATCACACCTTCACCGGCTTCGACATTGTGCCCGTGCTGGGCGTCATCCCGCCCGACCTGCCGCTCATGCCGCAGGAAAACGAGGTCGCTGACTGGTTCGAACTGCCCCTCTCCTTTGCGCTCGATCCCGCAAACCGGGTCAGACATTCTGCCCATTATCAAGGTGTTGAACGACATTATTATGAAATAATGTGGAATGATCGCCGTATCTGGGGCATCACCGCCGCCATACTCGCCAACCTGTCGCGGAGGCTTGATCTTGACCGCATTATTGCCTGACGCCGATTGGCGCCACCGGCCCGGCCTTGACGGCCTGCTCGTCGCGTTGGGGGCGGAACAGGGCCTTGCCCGCTATGTCGGCGGCGCGGTGCGCGACGGACTGCTTGGACTTCCCGTCAACGATCTCGACATCGCCACGGCGCTGGAGCCGCAAGAGGTGATGGAGCGCCTGAAGGCCGCCGGGATCAAGGCCGTGCCCACGGGCATAGACCATGGCACGATCACGGCGGTGATCGGGGGCTGGCCGGTCGAAATCACCACCTTGCGCCGCGACGTCAGCACGGACGGCCGCCGTGCGACCATCGCCTACACCACCGACTGGCGGGAGGATGCGGCACGGCGCGATTTCACCATCAACGCGCTGTACGCCGATCCCTACACCCACGAAGTGACCGATTTTTTCGGCGGCGTTGATGACCTGGCAGCAGGCCGCGTCCGCTTCATCGGCAGCGCGGGTGAGCGTATTGCCGAAGATCATCTACGAATCCTGCGCTATTTCCGCTTCCTCGCCCGCTTCGGCCGCGACACGCCTGATGAGCAGGCATATGCCGCCTGTCGCACCGCCGCAAACAGCCTGATGGCCCTGTCGCGTGAGCGTATCGCCGATGAGCTGATGAAGCTCCTCGCCCTCCCCGATCCTTTCGCCTCGCTCCAATTGATGATCGAAGGCGGCATCCTCGTTCCTGTTCTTCCGGAGATCGACAGGGACGGACTTGCTCGACTGGGGCAGTTGATCGCGCGGGAAGCCGACGCTGGCATTCCGTACGCAGCGCTGCGCCGGCTGGCTGCCCTGCTCCCCCCCGACGCGCGTACCGCTGATGCCGTGGGCGCCCGCCTCAAACTGTCCAACAAGGCGCGAAAACGCCTCGTCCTCGCGCTGGAGCCCCATAAGGCGGCCCCATCGCTCAGGGCGCTCGCCTTCACCATCGGCGTCGAAGGTGCAATCGATCGCATCCTGCTCGACCCCACGGCATCCCTCGACAGCATCGCCTCGCTCGAAGGCTGGACGCCACCGCAACTGCCGATCGGCGGAGGCGCCCTGATCGCGCGCGGCCTGCCGCCCGGCCCCGAAGTCGCCAAGGCGCTGGGCGAGGTGCAGCGTATCTGGGTAGAAGAAGGTTTCCCGGAGGCAGGTCGGGTCGATCAGATCGCGGATCAGACCGTTTCGAAATTCCAGCGCGCGCGCCAGTAATCGAACGCGTCATTTTCGGGCATGGGACGCGCGAAGTAAAAGCCCTGCCCGTGGCTGCATCCCATGGATTGCAGCCCATGGGCCAGTTCCTGCGTCTCCACCCCTTCGGCGGTGACATGCAGGTTCAACGATTCGGCCAGCGACAGGATCGTGCGAACGATCGCCTGCTTGTCCTTGTCATCCAGCATGTTGGTCACAAAGCTGCGGTCGATCTTCAAAATGTCGATCGGCAGGCTGTGCAAGCTGGCAAGGTTGGAATAGCCCGTGCCGAAATCGTCCATGGCGATCGGCATTTGCAGGTCCTTCAATGCAACCAGCAGCTTCCGCGCCTTGTCCGGATCGGCGATGATCGCGCTTTCCGTCAGTTCGACGGTCAGCCGCCTGCCCGACACGCCTGAATAGCGCAGCGCTTCCTCGAACATCGACGCCACATCATCCCGCGCCATCTGGATCGGCGACAGGTTCACATTGACCCCGACCGGCATTGCCTGTCCGAATTTCGCGTCCCACCGGCTCAGCGCCTGCGCCGCCTCATAAGCCGCCCACCGGCCGAGAGGCGTGATGAGGCCGCTTTCCTCGGCAACCGCAATGAACTCGCACGGGGAAACATGACCCAGTTCAGGGTCATTCCACCGGGCGAGCGCTTCAAATCCGGTAATCTCCCCCGTCTGCAACTGAATGAGCGGCTGATATGCCAAGGTAAGCTCACCTTGTGTCAACGCGGTGCGCAGGCGGCTTTCGATGGAAAAGCGCCGCTGCGCTTCCTTCAGCACGCCGTTGCGGTAGATCTCCACCTTGCCGCTACGCTTGGCGATTTTCACCGCCGCCTGCGCCTTGCGGATTATATCGTCGGGGTCATCGTCCAGGCTTGTCGCCAGAGCACATCCGATCGCGCAGTCGACCCGAATTTGCAGATCACTGAGGCGGATCGGCGAATTCAGCGCATCCCTTACCCTCTGCACGATATGAAGACAGTCGGACAAACCATTGTTCAATCTAGCGAATATCGCAAAGTCATTGCCGCCGATCCGCGCCAGCACATCGCCCTGCCGCAGGCTCGACTTCAAACGCTTGGCAACCGTGATCAGCAGTTCATCACCCGCCATCGGCCCCAGCGATTCGTTAACCCGGCTAAATCGGCTGAGATCGATCGCGATGATCCCGAACTGCGAATTGCTCGGCCATGGAGAATTGCGCAGTCGGTCTTCGATCTCCTCGCCAAATCCCGTACGGTTCGGCAGCGCTGTCAACCCGTCGGATAGCAATTCGCGGCGTAAATTCCGTTCGGTCACGCGATCGCTAGTGCGGTCCAGCGCGGTGAAGAGAATGAGGTGCGCCGCTTCGTCAGTCGAGGGCAGCAGCCCGGCGGTGCAGGAGAAATATTCCGGCCCCAAAGGACCATCACGCCGCAATTCAAACGTGGCGGAGACGCTTTCCGAAAGCGCAACCTCAATGATCCGTTCGCGCCAGTCCTTGCAATAGGGCGACTTGGCGCCGGTATCGCCCCTGTCCAGGAAGCTGTGATAAAAAGTCTTGTTAACAGCAACGATCGACAAGTCATTGTCTTTAAAACATAACATGGCTGCGGCGTGCGGCATCGCCTCCAACCAATGCTCCATCTCCGCCAGGCAGCGCAGATGCGTGCGCTCGAACCTCGCGAGGAGGTTGTCGTCCAGCCTTTGACCTGGCCGAATACGCGCTGGCACCGTTTTCATGCCACCGGATTAGATACCAGTGGTAAATTTTCAGGAAATGACCCGATGTAATTTCAAGAAGATATGCGGCTCGTTACGCATTCATCAAAATCGGTTGTCTCGCGGGAAGCCAACCGGCGGCATCCGCCCGGCCGCCCCGCGCGCAACGCGCCACGGCGTCATGTCGGCCTCGGTTCGGGTGCGCCCGCTTCCTCCGCCCATCGCCCAGCTTAAGCCATCGCTCATCCGGAAAGTGACGGCATCCGACAGGCCGCCATCGCGATAACGCTGCATCTGCACGCCCTGCCCGCGCGACATGCGCGGCATTTCGACCAGCGGGAACACCAGCAGTTTGCGATTCTCACCGACCACGGCGACGCTGTCCGCCTCTGCCCCAATGATGTGGACCACCGTCAAGCGAGAGCCCGGACGCACATTCACCACCTGCTTGCCCTTGCGCGTCTCGGCAATGACATCCGCGACCGCCGCGACAAAGCCCCTGCCGTCCGATGCAGCCAGCAACAGCTCGCTTCCTGTCTTCGCTGGGAACAGCGCCACGATGTCGCCCTGATCATCCATATCGACCAGCGACCGCACCGGATCGCCAAATCCGCGCCCGCCCGGCAACTTGTCCGCCCCCAGCGTGAATATGCGCCCGCTCGCCGTCGCCAGCAGCAGCTTGTCGGTCGTTTGCGCATGAAAGGCGATTTTCGGCCCGTCGCCTTCCTTGAACTTCAACGTGTCCGCCGAAGAAAGGTCGCGATGACCGCTCATCGCCCGTATCCAGCCGCGCTCCGACAGAATCACGGTGATCGGCTCGCGCTCGATCATCGCCTCCAGCGGAATTTCGCGCGCGGGCGCCGCTTCCTCCACCAAAGTCCGCCGCCTGCCGATATCGCTCTCTGGCGAATAGCGCTTGCGTAGTTCCGCCAGGTCTTTCTTCAGCCGGTTGCGTTGGCGCGTCGGACTTTCGACCAGCTTGGTAAGCTCGTCCCGTTCCTTGAGCAGCCCCGCATGCTCGCGCCGCAGCTCCATCTCCTCCAGCTTGCGCAAGGAACGCAGCCGCATGTTGAGGATGGCTTCGGCCTGCCGGTCGTTCAGCCCAAATTCCTCCATCATCACCGCCTTGGGCTCATCCTCCGTCCGGATGATCTCGATCACCCGGTCGAGGTTCAGATAAGCGATGATATAGCCGTCGAGCAGTTCGACCCGCGCGGCGATCTTGTCCAGCCGATGCTGCGCGCGCCGCACCAGGACGTCGATCTGGTGCTTCAGCCACTCGATCAACACCTGCTTCAGCCCCAGAACGCGCGGCGTCCGGCTCGCGTCCAGTACGTTGAGGTTCAGCGGAAAGCGGTTCTCCAGGTCAGTCAGCCGGAACAGGCTGTCCATCAGCACATCGGAATCCACCGTCCGCGCCCGCGGTTCAAGGACAATGCGGATCTCCGCGTCGCTCTCATCCCGCACATCCGCCAATATCGGCAGCTTCTTGTCGTTGATCAGCGCGGCGATATGCTCGATCAACTTGGACTTCTGCACCTGGAAAGGGATTTGCGTCACCACCGCCACCCAGGTTCCGCGCCCGCCATCTTCCTTGTGCCAGCGCGCCCGCGTGCGGAACGACCCCCGCCCCGTCGCATAGGCTTCCGAAATGATGGAAGCGTTATCCACCAGCACGCCGCCAGTCGGGAAATCCGGCCCGCGCACGACCTGCATCAGGTCGGCATGTTCAGCATCCGGATTTTCGATCAGCAGGCTCGCGGCATCGATCAGCTCGGACACATTATGCGGCGGAATGCTGGTCGCCATGCCGACCGCGATGCCACTTGCGCCATTTGCCAGCAGATTGGGGAAAAGGCCGGGGAAAACCTCCGGCTCTTCATCCTCGCCATTATAGGTGGGCCTGAACTCGACCGTTCCCTCGTCCAGCCCGGCCATCAAATCGGCCGCCGCCTGCGTCAGCCGCGCCTCGGTGTAGCGCATGGCCGCCGCATTATCGCCGTCGATATTGCCGAAATTCCCCTGCCCATCGACCAAGGGCGTGCGCAGGGAGAAATCCTGCGCCAACCGCACCATGGCATCATAGACCGACGTATCGCCATGCGGGTGATATTTGCCGATCACGTCGCCCACGACACGCGCGCATTTCTTGTAGGATGTCGTGTTGCGCGCCGGATTGGCGACCAGCACATCCGGCGGCGCGCCGCCCGGTTCCATCTTGAGCAGCCGCATCGCCCACAATAACCGCCGGTGCACCGGCTTCAATCCATCGCGCAGGTCCGGCAGCGACCGCGCCGTGATCGTGGAAAGCGCATAGACGAGGTAGCGCTGGGACAGCGCTTCGTCGAACGGGTGATCCTTGATAGCGTCGAACGGGTCGCGAAAATCGGTCATCGCGATCGGAATAGCAGCGCAACGACAAAACGGAAACGGGGATTACAGCCCCGAAAAATTCACCTCCTCCGCTTCCGGGGCTTGCACATTCGCCGCCACGCGCCAATTTGCGCCCGTGTCCGATTCCAACCCACCTCCTGTCATCGCCCTCCCGCCGCCGCCTGCCTCGCTGCTGACTGGCGCGGCGCTGTTTCTCGACTTTGACGGCACCCTCGCGCCGATCGCCGCTACACCTGACGGCGTGGTCGTGGATGGCGATCTGCTCACCCTGCTCGGCGAATTGCGCGATGTGCTGCAAGGCCGTCTGGCTATCGTCAGCGGCCGGTCGATCGTCACCTTGCGCGATCTCGGCTTCGCCAACTTCCTGCTTGCCGGAACGCACGGACTGGAATTCGCCCAGCCGGGCGAACAGGTCGAAGCCGCCCCTCGTCGCCCGGCGGTCGATGATGCCGAAGCGGCCTTCCACAGCTTTGCGGACGGTAAGCCCGGCATATTGGTGGAACGCAAATCGATCAGCGTTGGCCTGCATTTCCGTGGCGCACCCCAATGGGGCGAGCAGGCGGGCGAACTGGCCAGCGACCTCGCCGCCAAACTTGGCCTCGCCGTGCAACCGGGCAAGATGCTGTTCGAACTGCGCCCCGGCGGCGCGGACAAGGGCAGCGCGGTCCACACGCTGATGGCCCGCACTCCCATGGCAGGGGGACGCCCGCTCTTCATCGGCGACGATGTCACGGATGAGGAAGGCTTTGCCGCTGCCACTGAACTGGGCGGCGCGGGCATTCTGGTCGGCCCGCCCCGGACGACACTCGCCGCATTCTCTTTGGAACAGGTTGCCGCTGTCAGGCATTATCTCGCGCGGGGGGTCGTCAGGCCCGGCTGAGCCATGGCTGGCGCCCCCTCGTTCGAATGAGCCAGGGGGGCAGACCGATAGTCAGGACCAGTAAAACGCATTCCGCCGGAAACGAACGCACTCTCGATCTCTGGCCCATCGGCAATTGCCAGGCATCCGCGCTGATCGATCGCGCTGGGCGGATGATATGGGCGTGCGTACCCCGCGTGGACGGGGACCCAGTCTTTTCCGCCCTTCTTGATGATAAGAGCTGGGACGCGCCAGACGCGCGCGGCTTCTGGGCAATTGAATTGGAAAACTGCGTCAGCGTCGAGCAGCATTATACCCGCAATACGCCCATCCTCGTGACCCGCCTGACCGACGATCACGGCAATGCCATAGAGCTTTACGACTTCTGCCCGCGCCATCGCCACATGGGCCGCATGTATCGGCCAGTGGCGTTCGCCCGGATCGTCCGACCCGTGGCAGGCAGCCCCCGCATCCGCGTGCGGCTTCGCCCGACCACGTCCTGGAATTCGGAAAGCGTGCCGATCAGCTATGGCTCAAACCATATTCGGCTCGTCCTGTCCTATATGGCTATGCGCATGTCGACCAACGCGCCCATCGGCCTCATTTCCCAGGAAAGCTGGTTCCGGCTCGAACATGACATGCACTTCTTCCTCGGGCCGGACGAAAGCTTTTCGGATGCGCTTCGCCCCGAAGTGGAGCGGATGCTGGACGACACCATCCACGAATGGCAGGTTTGGGTCCGCGGCCTCGCCATTCCCGCCGAATGGCAGGAAGCGGTCATTCGCTCGGCCATCACGCTCAAGCTTTGCCAGCATGAGGAAACCGGCGCGATCGTCGCCGCGCTGACCACCAGCATCCCGGAACATGCCGAACTCGGGGCGCAACTGGGACTATCGCTACTGCTGGATACGCGACGCTTATTATACCGTGGAGGCACTGAACCGGCTCGGCGCGCTCGACGTGTTGGAAAGCTACCTCGTCTACCTCCGCAACATCGTCGACGGCGCAAAGGGCGGTCACATCCAGCCGCTCTATGACGTGCGCGGCAACGCCACGCTGGAGGAACGCGAGGCGCAGAACCTTCCGGGCTATCGCGGCATGGGGCCGGTTCGCGTCGGCAACGCCGCCTATTCCCAGATTCAGCATGACGCCTATGGCCAGATCGTGCTGTCCTCGGTTCAGGGTTTCATCGACCAGCGACTGCTTCGCATGGCGAGCATGTCCGACTTCGAATCCTTGGAAGCGGTCGGCGAACGCGCATGGTCGGTCTATGACCAGCCCGACGCTGGCCTGTGGGAACTGCGCACCCGCGCGCATGTGCACAGCTACAGCGCCGTGATGTGCTGGGCCGCCTGCGACCGCCTCGCCCATGCCGCCGCCGCGCTCGACCTGCCCGAGCGGGAGGTTTATTGGCGCGAACGGGCCGAGATCATGAAGGCGCGCATCCTGCAATCGGCCTGGCGCAGCGGCAGCAACGCCATCTCCGCCAATTTCGAGGATGATGCCCGCGACGCCTCGCTGCTTCAGCTTCTGGACCTGCGCTTCCTAACCGCCGACAATCCGATGTTCGTCGGCACCTTGAAGGCGCTCGAAAAGGACCTGCGCCGGGGCAATGACATGCTGCGCTACAGCACGCCGGATGATTTCGGGGAGCCCGTCACCGCCTTCAACGTCTGCACCTTCTGGCTGATAGAGGCCCTCCACCGCACCGGCCGCACGGAAGAAGCGCGGCTGCTGTTTGAAGAAATGCTGTCCCGCCGCACCGCCGCCGGGCTATTGTCGGAGGATATCGATCCCGCGACAGGGGAATTGTGGGGCAATTATCCCCAGACCTACTCATTGGTCGGCATCATCAACTGCGCCGTTCTGTTGAGCAAGCCGTGGAGCGTTATGCGATGAGCCGCCTGATAGTCATTTCCAACAGGGTCAGCAGGCCCAACAAGTCCGGCAATCAGGGTGGCCTTGCCGTGGCGCTGGCACAGGCGCTGCGCGAAAGCCGGGGCATCTGGGTCGGCTGGTCAGGCGAAGTCACCGAAAATTTCACTGGCCATATCGGCTTTTCCGAAGATGAAGGCGTAAAGACGGCAACGATCGACCTCGAAGAGCAGGACGTCGACGAATATTATAACGGCTATGCCAACAAGACGCTGTGGCCGCTCTTCCACTTCCGCATCGACCTTGCCGAATATGCCCGCGATTTCGAGGGCGGCTATAACCGCGTCAACCACCGCTTCGCCGACACGACCAGCCCGCTGATCGAGCCCGAAGACATTATCTGGGTGCAGGATTATCACATGATTCCGCTCGGCCAGATGTTGCGCGACAAGGGGCATAACAACCGGATGGGATTCTTCCTCCACATCCCATGGCCGCCCACGCGTCTGCTGGTGTCCCTGCCCCATCATACCAAGCTGGTGCAGACCCTGTTCGCCTATGACGTCATCGGCTTCCATACCGAGGAATGGCTCGAATCCTTCCGCCATTATGTGGAGCGGGAGATGAACGGGACGGTAAATGGCGACTTCGTCACGCTGGGCGACCGCACGATTCAGGCGATCGCCTGCCCCATAGGCATCAACGCGCAGGAATTTTCCAACGCCGCCGTCAGCGAACCCGCGCGGGACATGTTCGAACAAGTCCGCCGCTCATTGCAGGACCGCGCGATGATCGTTGGCGTGGACCGGCTCGACTACAGCAAGGGGCTGGAGGAAAGATTTAGCGGCTATGCCCGCTTCCTCAAGGACCATCCCGAACATCATCGCAAGGTGGTCCTGACGCAGATCGCGCCGCCCTCGCGAGGGGAAGTGGAAAGCTACCAGCACATCCGCTCGACGCTTGACGCCACCGCCGGACGCATCAACGGCGAATATAGTGACGTGGACTGGACGCCGATCCGTTACGTGAACCAGGGCTATCCGCGCGACAAGCTGGCGGGCATCTATCGTGCCGCTCGGATCGGCCTCGTCACCCCGCTGCGCGACGGCATGAACCTTGTCGCCAAGGAATATGTCGCCGCGCAGGACCCGACCAATCCCGGCGTCCTCATCCTCTCCCGCTTTGCTGGCGCCGCGACCCAGCTAAAGGACGCGCTCCTCATCAACCCTTACAGCCCGGAGGAGATGTCGGACGCCATCACCCGCGCCCTCGCCATGCCACTGGATGAACGCAAGCGACGCTGGCGTTCGATGATGGATTGCGTCGAGGAACAGGACATCAGCTGGTGGCGCCGCTGCTTCACCGAACGCCTGATGGCCGTACGTCGCGACGATGAGCAAGCGGCAGACGTCGAAATCGCGCACTGAACCCACGACAGTTCGCCGCCAGATCAGCGCGCTAATTGCACCCCTGTCTGCTTTGGTCTATGGGCCAGCCAGCAGCCCCGGCACCCGCTGATCCTCTTCGATTCGCGTTGCCGGGGCACATTCTTTTCTCGGGAAGACAGGAACGCGCATGGCCCGTCGCCGCCAGATCTACGAAGGCAAGGCAAAGATCCTTTACGAAGGCCCTGAGCCCGGCACGATCATCCAATATTTCAAGGACGATGCCACCGCCTTCAACGCGCAGAAGAAGGGCACGATTTCCGGCAAGGGCGTACTCAACAACCGCATCTCCGAGCATATCTTCACCCTGCTCGGTCAGATCGGCGTGCCGACCCACTTCATCCGCCGCCTCAACATGCGCGAACAGCTCGTCCGCCAGGTTGAAATCGTGCCGATCGAGGTCGTGGTCCGCAACGTCGCCGCCGGTTCTTTGAGCAAGAAACTGGGGATTGAGGAAGGCACGCAGCTGCCCCGCACCCTCATCGAATATTGCTACAAGGACGATGCGCTGGGCGACCCACTCGTGTCCGAAGAGCATATCGCCTGCTTCGGCTGGGCCACGCAGGAAGAGATGCACGACATCGCCGACATGGCGATCCGCATCAACGACTTCATGTGCGGCCTATTCGCGGCCATCGGCATCCGCCTTGTCGACTTCAAGCTGGAGTTCGGTCGCCTGTGGGACGGCGACTTCAGCCGCGTCATCCTGGCGGACGAAATCAGCCCGGACGGCTGCCGCCTGTGGGACATGAACACCGGCGAAAAGCTGGACAAGGACCGCTTCCGCCGCGACCTCGGCGGTGAAGTCGAAGCCTATCAGGAAGTCGCCCGCCGCTTGGGCCTCCTGCCCGAAGGCGCGGACACGACTGTCCTAGACCTCGACACCCACCGCAAGAAGCGCAGCAAGGACTAACCGTCTCAAATCCTCCCCATCGATAGATGGGGAGGGGGACCGCTCGCAAAGCGAGTGGTGGAGGGGAATAGCGCGCCGCTCACCCCACCACCGCATCCACCATCAACTTCACCCCCAACAGCACCATCAACACATAGATCAGCGTGTAGAACCGCGCCGGATCAACCTTGCGCGCCAGCACCACCCCTGCGTAAGTCGCGCCAATGGCCACCGGCGCCAGCATCGCAGTCGCCGTCAAATTGGCCCGCGTAAACTGCCCCAGCGCCGCATAAGCAGGCACCTTGATCCAGTTCATGATGGCAAAGGCAATCGCCGTAGTGCCGATCAGCGTGTCGCGCGCCAGCCGCTTGGGCAGCACCCACATCTGAAATGGCGGCGCTCCCGCATGCGCGATCTGGCTGGTAAAGCCGCTCGCCACGCCCAGCAACGTCCCGACCCAATTCGGCGAACTGGACGGCAACACAACCTTCCCGCCCCGCTCAACCCACAGCCTCTGCGCGCCAAACAGCGCAGAAATGAAACCGAGCGCCCCCAACACAGCCGTCTCCGGCACCCGCGCGGCGAACAGGTAACCCAGCCCCACGCCGACAACCATGCCCGGCATCATCACCTTCAATATATGCCGATCCCAGCTATGCCGGAACGACCAGACGCTCACCGCATCCTGCAATATGAGGATAGGCAGCATGATCGCCGCCGCTCGTACCGGATCGATGCCCAGCGCCATGATCGGCATGGCCAGCGCCCCTGCCCCGGCAAAGCCACCCTTGGCGAGGCCGGAAAGGATCACCGCCACGATCGCGCATGTATAATAAAGGTAATCGCCGCTCATCGCCCCGCCCTAAAGCAGAGGAGCGCTGAAGCGAACAGCTTTTCCAGCTAAGCTCAGGCGCTAGCCCGGTATCCGATCAGAACACCGAAGGCAAAGGTAGCCAGCAGGGCCAGCTGCACACGGCCATGCGGATCGTCATAGCCGACGATCTGCTGCCCAAAGGCGAAAAGCCCCACAAACATCGCCAGTGCAAGACCAGCCATATTCAAAACCCTCTATCCCGTCCCGAAACCATAGCGCCGTCTCGCTAATAAAGGGATAATGCCTTGCTTGGCGCGGCGCAGGGGACTAGGGGGTGCGCCATAGCAATCCACGGAGTTTTTGGCCTCATGAAAGCCCGCATCTTCGTCACCCTAAAGGGCGGGGTTCTCGACCCGCAGGGCAAGGCGATCCACCACGCACTCGACGGTCTGGGCTTCTCGGGCGTCAACGACGTGCGCGCGGGCAAGCTCATTGAGCTGGGCCTGGCCGACGGCACCAGCGACGATGATATCGACGCCATGTGCCGCAAGCTGCTCGCCAACACGGTGATCGAAAACTACCGCATCGAAAAGGTGGCCTGAGCCATGAAGAGCGCCGTCATCGTCTTCCCCGGCAGCAATTGCGACCGCGACCTCGCCGTGGCTTTCGAGGCGGTGAGCGGAGAAAAGCCGGTCATGGTCTGGCATCGCGACACCGAATTGCCCGAAGGCATCGACCTGATCGGCGTGCCCGGCGGCTTCTCCTACGGTGACTATCTGCGCTCCGGCGCCATGGCCGCGCGCTCGCCCGTCATGCAGGCGGTGGCCAAGGCGGCCGAACGCGGCACCTATGTGCTGGGCATCTGCAACGGCTTTCAGGTGCTGACCGAAAGCGGCCTGCTGCCCGGCGCCTTGCTCCGCAACGCAGGCGGCCATTTCGTCTGCCGCGATGTCGCGCTGACCGTTGAAAACGCCCAGAGCGCCTTCACCAGCCGCTATGCCGCTGGCGAGACAGTGACTTATCCCGTCGCCCATCATGACGGCAATTACTTCGCCGACGCCGCGACGCTCGACCGCTTAGAAGGCGAAGGCCGCGTCGCCCTGCGCTATGGCGAAGCCGTAAACGGCTCCGCCCGCAACATCGCCGGCATCCTCAACGAAGCAGGCAATGTGCTGGGCATGATGCCCCACCCCGAACGCGTGATTGAGGCCGCCCACGGCAAAACCGACGGCCGCCGACTGTTCGAAGGTCTGGTAGAGGGACTGTTGGCCCGCGCCTGATTTCCGGCACGCGCTACCCTCCCCCACGCCCAGGTCCCTGATCCAACCACCCAACACCCGTCATCCCAGCGCACGCTGGGATCTCAGGAGGCTGGGCAAAACGCCATCAACTTACGCTGGCATGACGAGATTGGGACTGTCGCCTTATGACCAGTTCACGTCCTTCTGACGCGGCGACCGCCTGCTTCAAAGCGGTCACGTTTCAAGACCGCGATGATCTTCTCGTAAGCACGAGCGAGGGCATCATGTTGCTGCCGGTCCATCTCGCAGATTGCACCTGCCGCGCTACATTCTGCCAGCTGTTGTCGGCGTTGTAAGTTTATGATTTGCTGCATTACCGCGACCTGTAGGATGCAGGAGGTTGGCGCGAGACGTGCGCGGCCGAGCGCTTAATCTCGCCGGTAAGAATTTTATTCTTTAACAACAGGCGAACTTGTTCGGCGTCCCTTCCGTCAAGCAAAACCACTCTCGAACCACCCGACGCCAAGGTTTCTATCGTTGAAATGCGAAAACTGTGCGCGGCGCAAATCTTCTCGATCTCAGCCACGCTCGCCGTCGTGTTGACAACCCGACTCATGAATGTTGTCCTTCGCCACCAAAGGGATATGGGGCAAAAGCTTTTCCACTATTCACCGGGCCTGTTCTGTAAGGATAGTCATGGGCACGAATGCGCCGGGCATAGCTCCTGGCACGAAATCGATGAGCGGAACGCGCGAAAATACACGTCGCCGCCTGCTCTTTTAAAAGCTCGATTTGTTCATTTTCCAGTAGATTATTCAGATCTTCCATGGGCACACTTCAGCAGGCAAGCGGGAGCGCGATGGTCTCTCTGTCAATACGAAGGCTTGCGGGCTGATTTCGCTCGATTACGCCTCTTAACAGAATATTTTTACTTTGTCGCATCATTTGCGAAAGGCTATTCGACAGCATAAATCCGTTACAGTCGATCCGCTCCATCCAACACATTCCCTCCCGCGGGGGTTAGGGTGGGCGCGAGCGCAGCGAGCTTCCGCGTCAGCCCTCTCAACAATGCCAATGTTGCGCTACTTCAGGCCCCTCACAAACGCAGGCAGATGCGCGACGCCGCTAGGATTAGGCCCCGCCATATACAGCGCCATCACCGTCCCCAGCGCAATCGCCACCCCATAAGGGATCGGCCCGCCCGGCGCGAAGATCGCCATTGAAGACCCTTCGCGCACCGTTCGCGGCACCATCCGCCGCCCAACCATGATCAGCAACGCCAGCACGCCTCCACCGACCGTCACATAAACAAACCAGGGCAGCGCCGCGCCCCAATCGAACCACAGCGCGCACGCCGCCAGCAGCTTGATGTCGCCCCCGCCCATCCATCGCATCGCGAACATCAAGCATCCGAGCGCGAACACGGCCAAAAACAGCGTGCCATTCTGCCAGATGTCATTTTCCCATCCGGCCAACGCTACCCAAGGCACGAACAACCCCATCACCAGCAGCGGAAAGATGTTGGATATCCGCAACCGCGCAATATCCTCGATCGCCGCGCCCAATAAAACCAACGACAGCGCAATCAGGACAAGGTCCTTCGTCATGGCCTTGCCCCCATCCCAGCTAAAGCCGCAGTCGCCTCCGGCTGAAAACTCTCGGACTCCGTGACCGCGCGGCTCAGATAAGCCCGCGCCTTCACCGCGTCCCCCATGCGCAACGCCACCTGACCCGCATCGCTCAGCCGCTTGGCCCAGCTATTGGCGTCATCGGCAGTGCGCCTTTCTATGTCGCGTCCGGCCATCACCTGAGCGGCATCGCTATGCGCGATAAGGCGCGCGTCATCGGGCGCCATGTCCCGCGCCTTGTCGAATATGGCGATCGACTTGTCCGCCTGTCCCTGTGCCATCAGCGAAAGCCCATAATTGTTCAACACCTGCACCGGCCTGTCGGTCAACTGAAAGGCCCGCTCATAGGCGGCGGCACTCAGGGCCCAGGACTTTGCCTTGTCATAAGCGACGCCCAGCGCGTTCCAGGCCCGCCAACGCGATGCACACTGATCGACCGCACGACGCAGCGCCTCTGCCGCCTGATCCGCCCGGCCCAGCCGCAACCTTGCGATACCCAGCCCTTCATCGTTCCGGCAATCCGCCGTTCCCGCCTCGCCGATCGCGGAAAAGCGCGCCTCCGCCTCCGCATCCTGTCCCTTGGCCAGAGCCATTTGCGCCACTGCGATGTCGATGCCCCGCTTGTCCTGCGCCTGCGCCCCGTCGCGCCATTGGCCCAACATCAACTCGGCCTGTACGATACGCCCGCCTTCGATCGCGTCATCGATCAATCGGCCATAGTCCAGAGCCGCTGCGGGCATCGTCTCGGCTGCTGTCGCGCCGGGGGATATGGCCGCAGCCGCCAGCAGCAGCAGGATGCTCATCCCCGGCCTCCGCTCCACGCCCATAGCTTCTGGAACAGGCTGTCCGGCTCATCCCCGCCCGCCATCGTCGCGCAGGGGCGTGACGCTCCCGCACTGGTCCCATCCTTGGACTTGCCACACCCTGCCACCGTGACTTGCACGGGCGTGGGCAGGGTCGTGATCGGCGCCGCCAACGACCGCGAGAGGGATATGGCTGGCGCCGCGCCAGCCCCGTCCGCTACGGTCACGATCGCGGTATTCAGTTGCGCGATGGCCCGCCCCGGCAACGCAGCCTGTGCGACGGCCGTTGACACTGTGCGCAGCCGCACCTCGCCCATCGAAACCCGCTCCAGCTCCAGCCCGGCCGCCCGCACGGGTGGCGCCGGACGCTTGCCACCGTCCATCGCGATCTGCGCCAGCGTCGGGCGGCGCGCACCACCAGCTTGCACGCCCTGCCCGATCTCAGCCAGCAAGGCGTTTGCTTCTCCCTGCAAACCCTGCGCATTCAGGCTGCGCGCGAAGTTGCGATGGATGCGCTCATCCATGGGAGCGCGTGCCAGGGCCAGCTCGAAATAATCCCGCGCCAGATCATGCCGCCCCATCGCCGCATAGCTGATCGCAACGCCGTTCAGCGCGTTTGCATCGGCCGGGTCCTGCCGCATCGCCCGCCGGTAAGCATCGAGCGCCAGCGCATATTCTCCCCTCGAAAACAGCAGCTGCCCCCGCGCGATGGCTTCTTTCCCCGTCGCCGTCGCCTCAACGTTCACGGGTCGGATAGCCACGTCCCGGTTGGGCGAACTGCATGCCGCGCTCGCCAGCATCAGCGAGATCGCCACTGCCTGTCTCATCATGCCCCGTCCCCCCTCTTGGTTTCCGCTACCGGCTCAACACCGGCAGGATTTCCCTCACCACCCGCACCACGGCGGGCAGCATCAGCACCCCGATCATCACCGGCAGCATGCACGCGACCAGCGGCACTGACAGCAGCACCGGCAAGCGATGCGCCTTCTCCTCCGCCCGCATCCGCCGCTTCTCCCGCATCTCCGCTGCATAGACGCGCAACGTCTGCCCGACGCTAGACCCCAGCTGGTCCGATTGGATCAACAGCGTCGCGAAGGACCGAATTTCGTCCACATCCACATCATCCGCCATCCGCCGCAGAGCGTCCGCCCGGCTCATCCCCGCCCGCAGTTCCAGCACGACCTTGCCCAGCGCCTGCGACACCAGCGGGTGCGAGATGGCGAGCTCACGCCCCACCCGATCCATCGCCGCTTCCAGCCCCAGCCCCGCCTCGACGCACACCAGCATCAGGTCCAGAGCATCGGGAAAGCCGTGGATGATCGCTTCCTGCCGCCGCGCAGCCTTGGCCGAAATGAAAAGGTTCGGCAGATACAGCCCCAGCACCGCAACGGCAGTCGCCATGAAATACAACTTCACCGGGCTCGGCGGCTCGGGCTTGTTGAGCGACATGAGCACCAGCACAGCAGGCAGCGCCAGCGTCAGCACCAACCGGATGAACGTAAAGATCTTCGGCGCCTCGGGCGAAGGATAGCCCGCCGCGATCAACCGCTTGCGCAAGCTGTCATTCTTCGTATCCGCCAGCGAAATGCCCAGCTTCTCGATCCGATCGACCAGCTTCTTCCATTCGCTATTGTTGCGCTCGTTACGCAGCGACTGCCCACCGCCCTGCACCGCGCTACCGACGTCGCTCACAACGTTCAGCCAACTCCGCACCCTGGACGTACGCGCGACCGCCTCCGTCACGCCATAGACGATGGCCACGATCGCCACGAACAGCAGCACCAGCAACACCGGCCGCAATTGCGAAATAAGGGCAAGGTCCAGCATCAGGTCAGACTTTCAAATCAACCATGCGGCGTATCGTGACGAAGCCGATGATGTAGAGGATGATCAGCCCGGAAAAGCCAAAGATGAACATCGGGTCCTGCGCAATGTCCAGGTAGAAGGCCGGGTTGAGCAGGAACAACGCCACGAACGCCAGGATCGGCAACGCCGTCAGCATCACCGCCGTCATCCGCCCTTCGGAACTCAGCGCCCGCACCTTCAGGAACAAGCTCGCCCGCTCCCGGATCACCAGCGACAGATTTTCCAATATCTCCGCCAGGTTGCCGCCCGTCTCCGCCTGCACCGACAGCGACGTCACGAACATGTGCATCTCGTTCATGTCCCACCGCTCGGCCATGCGCTGCAAAGCATCGCGCAGGTCGGAGCCATAGGTCACCTCGTCGACGACGATGCCGAACTCGCTGCCGATCGGGTCGCGCATCTCCTTGGTCAGCAGGTCCAGCGCCGCCGCGATCGGATGCCCCGCGCGCAGGCCACGCACGAAAGTATCGAGCGCGACCGGAAACTGCTCTTCCATCTTCTTGCGCCGCCGCTGGCTCAACCGGCTCAGGACCATGATCGGCAGCAGCACGCCCAGCGACACGGCGAAGGCCCCCGCCATCACGATCATCCCCGCCGTCATGCCATAGCCCGCCGCCAGCGCGCCGATCACCACGATCAGGAACAGCACCCCCGTCGCAATCGCCATGAAGGTCAGCACGACGCGCGCAGGCACGCTCAGCCCCGCGCCATGCAGCGACCGCACCACGCTCAAAGCCATCCGCCCAAAGACGCTATCATGGTTGAAGTTCAGACTGTCGTCATTGCGCCGCAGCCGGGACAGGACCGTGCTGCGCTCAAACCCTGCCGCGATCATCTTCAGCCGCTTGTTGACGACCCGCTCAGTCCCGGCGCGCGCCCGGAACCAGCTATGAACCCCCTCGATCGTCAGGATCACCGCCGCGAACAGCAGCACCAGCACAAAGGCACGGATGTAGATCGGATTGATCATTGCACCACCGCATCAGGACGGAAGAGTTCGGCGGGCAGGTGAATGCCCCGGTCGGCCAGATCGCTCATGAATTTCGGGCGGATGCCGGTCGCTTCGAAATGACCGCGCACCATGTCATTCTCGTCACGGCCCGTCATCTTGAAGCGGAAGATTTCCTGCATGGTGATGACCTCGCCCTCCATGCCCGTAATCTCCGAAATGCTGAGCAACCGCCGCCGCCCATCCGACAAACGCCCCACCTGCACGATGACGTTCAGCGCCGAAGCAATCTGCGCCCGCGCCGATCGCGGCGAAATGTCGATCCCGCTCATGCCGATCATCTGCTCGACACGGGACAGCGCATCGCGCGGCGTATTCGCATGGACCGTGGTCATCGATCCATCATGCCCCGTATTCATCGCCTGAAGCATGTCAAACGCCTCCCCGGCGCGCACTTCGCCCACGATGATCCGGTCCGGCCGCATACGCAGCGCATTCTTGACGAGATCGCGCTGCGTGACCTCGCCCCGCCCCTCGATATTGGGCGGCCGCGTCTCCAGCCGAACAACATGCCGCTGCTGCAACTGAAGCTCCGCCGAGTCCTCGATCGTCACGATCCGCTCGGCCTCATCAATGCTCGCAGACATGGCATTGAGCAGCGTCGTCTTGCCCGAACCCGTGCCGCCGGAAATCAGCACATTGCGCCGCGAGGCTACCACCGCCGACAGCACCTGCGCCATCGGCGCGGGCACGCTGCCCAGCTCCGAAAGCCGCGCCATGCTGATCGGCACCTTGGCGAACTTACGAATGGACAGCAGCGATCCATCGACCGCCAGCGGCGGCACCACCGCATTGACGCGCGAACCGTCCGCCAAACGCGCATCGACAAAGGGCGAAGCCTCGTCCACGCGCCGCCCGACCGCCGCCACGATCTTCTGGATAATCCGCAGTAGATGCTTCTCATCCTTGAACCGCGCCGCCGTCTCCACCAGCCGCCCGCCGCGCTCGACAAAGACGATCTTGTGCCCATTCACCAAAATGTCGGTGACGCTATTATCCTTCAGCAGCGGCTCCAACGGCCCCAGTCCCAACAGCTCATCCAGGATATCGGACACCAGCCGCTTGCGCTCTTCCAGGTTCAGCGCATGCTTCTGCAACGCCAACTGCTCATGGACGATCTCGCCCACTTCAGCCTCGACCTGCGCGCGCGACATATTCTCCAGCGCCGACAGGTTGATAAGGTCGATCAGCTTCTGGTGCAGCGCGACCTTCAGCTCGGTATGCCGGTCCTCTTCCCAATGGACCAGCTCGGTATCGGTCGGCCCCACATCATCGCGGGAATCGCCAAAGCGGCTTTCGCCTTTCCGGATCTGCCACATCACCCTTTCTCCGCCTGACGCCGCGCCTCGACCGCCTGCACCGTGCAATCGACGATATCCTGCATGTCCTTGCAAATACGGCTGCGCGCCTTCAATTCCTGGATCAGCACCCCCTGATCCAGCGCAGAGCTGACCAGCGGAAAGTCGTTCGCGATGCTAAGGTTCACCGGATGATCCAGCGCCGCCGCCGCATCCTCCAGCCCGATCGCGCGGAACAGCTTCTTCTCGACCCGGTTGGCGATCACATGAATGCGCGACGGTTCGATATCCTGATCCCGCAGCAAGGCGATCTGCCGCCGCGCCTGCCGCAAGCTGGCGATGGTCAGCTCGCACACCAGGAAGATCACCTCCGACCGCGCCACCAGCGACATGGACCAGTTCGTCCAGTTGCCCGGCAGGTCCAGATAGATGGTATCATAATTGCGCTGCGCCAGTTCGATCACGCGGAACACCTGATCGGCATTCACCGCCTCCAGCGGCATGATGTCCGTCGGCGCCGTCACGACATGCAGCCCGGTCGGCGTCTCGACCGTGACAGAGCCCAGCAGCTCCCGGTCCACCCGGTTGCCACCCTGCAACAGGTCCGCCAGCGTCAGCGGAGAGGAGATGCTCAGGAACGTCCCCGCATTACCGAACTGCACATCGAAATCGAACAGGCAAACCCGCTCGCCCGTCTGTTTGGCGTTGCGCGCATGCAGGCTGGCCGCCTGTGTAGCGATCGTCGTAGCCCCCACACCGCCGACGCTCTTGATGATCGACACCAGTGCGCCCGTCTTGACGTCACGCCCGCCCTTAGTCGCAATCTCTCCCCGCAGCTGGTCGATGATCGATGACAGCTCACTCGCCTGCAAAGGCAGCGCCACCACATCGTTGATCCCACTGCGCAGCAAGGCGCGCACCAACGGAATCTCCGCATTGCGCACGGCGGCCACCACCAGCAGCGCCGGATGAGCCGCCCGCAAAGCCGCCAGCCGCCGCGTCGACGCGTCATCGTCCGGCTGCACCTCCAATATGACGGCCTTCGCCTCCGCCACCAACGACTGCGGCAACGGCGCCCCGGCAGGCAACATGGACAAGGTCAAGGACTGCCCGCTCAACTGATCCCCAAGAATATCGGAAGCCGCCACCTCCTGCTCCGAAAGGATCAGATGAATCCCCTCATCCCCCACATTGAGTGTCCAGCTCTCGGCCGCTTCCGCTGTGTTCGTCACGATGCCCAAGATCTTGTTCCTCAATTTGCTACCTGGCCCGTATAGGTCTGCCCGCTTTCCATAGTGAGAGCGGCGCTAAAGGCCGGAAGAGATATCGTGCCGTTGAAAAGTGAAAGGAGGATTGGCCGGAACGTCATCCCCTTGATCCGAACTGTGACCAAAGGTGCGATGTCCGGACCATTTGGGTCTCCGGAGTATCCAATCCCTGAATTGCTGTAGAGAACTTCCACGTTTGCGGGCGCCAATTCAGGCAGGAACGCCTGCATTCGGCTAACAATCTTTGTGAAGGCCGTCGAATTATACGGTGTTATGAGGGAATTGCAGGCGCTCCCGGTGCAAGACTCACAAGTTGTCGAGTTGCAGGTCATAGAAGCGAAATAGGACGTGCCTATCGCTTCGCCCTGCGCAATCGCGCTACCGCCCGTTGCAAAGCTGTATGTCGCGATGCCGGTGGCCACCGGATCGGTCACGACGGCATAGCGCACCCCCATTTGGGTAGCTTTTTCGGCGCGGTTCCAAGTCCACATTACGCGCCCGACATCGATTATGCCCAATAAAAAGATCAGCAACAAGGGCAGGACCAGAGCGAACTCAGCGGCTGAGGAAGCGCGGGTGTCACGGACCAATAGGGCGCTTGATGCTTTCATGAGCCCACGACCGGAGACTCAGACCGAGCGTTGAGATACAAGGTACCGCTTCCGAACCCGAGCTTGTTGAACAGTGAACGATATTGCAACCGGTGAGCCGCGTCTGTCGTCGTCTGCACTTTCACGACCGGAATGAAATTCAGTCCATCGTAAATGCCGGACGGACTGACAGTGGTGGCGTCAACACAGTCGTAAGTCACTTTAATAGTTTCCGGATCTGTCCACCCATCGAGCCGGGCGCTCCCGCCGCTCAGTTGTCCGGTTCGCACGAGATTGCGCGTGTTCACCTCGATGCTTCCCCCCGGACTGTTATCGGTCGAAGCGCTAGCGCAGGAGTAATTTGAAAAACTGAGGCGGCCGGCATAGCGGGCACCATCCCGAACCGCCTTGACGACGACATGCTCGCTCAGAAAATAGTTGCCCAATTCGAACGAACCGAACATCAGCGCGATCAGAAACGGCGTCACCAAGGCCATTTCAGCGGCAGACGAACCCGATCGATCTCTCAGAAGGCGCGTGAACATCTGTCCGCCCCTCATTCGATCAGGCGCGGGGTGTCGCGCCTCGTTATTTGCGGCGCCCCGCCGCCCTCGCCGGTTCCAGATGCCCCGATCACCTCGACGTACACGTCGTTGCGGCTCGTATAGCTGTCCGAACATCCGTTTTTATTGCCATCGCATTTTGTGCGATCCAGGCTCGGCTCGACCATGAACACGTCGATATATCCGGTGACCGGAATCTTTTTACTGCCGTTCAATCCGGTCGTCTTGGAAACGGTGCGGCAATTCACGACCGCAGCCGTCAGGCGGCGTCGGTCTGTACCAGTCGTGCTGGGCACCACCCCGGGGAAGTTGCACTTACCGGCCTGAGGCGTGCTGTATGCCGCCAAGCTCGCATCGGCAGCCGTGACCTTCGTTGTCAGTCGAGTCGAGGTATCCTGCGCTTCCCACATGTAGGTCTGGTAACGCGTGACGTTGGGACCCAATCCAGTCGTATTTTGCCAGTCCAGCCCCGGATGATTAGATCTGAAATATGCAGCTCTATCCCAGGCACCATTCCCTATCCGTGAAGAATAGTTCCCCGATCCAATTGAATGCATCATATCGCGCGGGAAACCCATAATTTCCGGTGTGATCGATGGATCGAGCGCAGCGGCGGACGACGGACGGTATCGCTTGCTCGCGTAATTGGCGTCCGTGGCTGGATTTTCCTGCCATGAACAATTTGAGCTCCGGACGACGTCCTTGCGCACGTTGGTGGACGGTGAGCAGGGCGGGCTTTTGCAGGCGGAGTTATTGCCGGGCAAGAAATCGAACCGCATATTGAGGGAGTCACGAACCGCATTGAGGATATTGCCGGTTTCCGTGGTGACGTTCTCGGTAGGGGCGCAATTGGCATAGAGAGCGTTTGACGCAAGCGCCTCCGCAACGCTGTTTGCCCCCCGGCCCGCCTGATCGACGAAGCCGAAATTGCCCGGCCCCCATTGCGTGCCGCCCTCTCCCATGACGATGCCGGTACCCGACGGGATGGCGGTCGGATAATAGGGATCGTTGTTATTGATCGGCTCGTCAGGATTGCAGATGAAGAAAGGCACCGCGCCACAGATCGCTGATCCTACACCTGCATAAGCCTTCGCGGCCACGGGTCCCGACGAAATGACCGAAACGATCGGCGTCAGAGCATAGAATGCAGACCGCGAACCAACCGTGATTTCTACAAAATTCGCCGTGGCATCACTCGTAGCCGCCACGGACTTGTCCTTGGTATTGTAGAACTTGATGGCGCCGACCGCGTCACAATCGGGTTCGTTTGCGATGGTTATCTTCGGCAGGCTTCCGTCATTCGCAAACCTGCTATCGTTGGTGATCAAATTTCTCGCGGCATTCGCTGCTCGACTACATGCCCCGCTGGCTCCATCCAGCTGCGTCGCCGCTGCCAGCGCTGCCTGGTCCGCCGCATTCTGCAACTCGCTGTCCATGCTGGCGAGCCGCGCATAATCAAACGCGATGCCACCCGCCGCAATCAAACCGAAAAGCGACAGGGCCACAGTCGGCGCCACCGCACCGCTGGTTGACCTTAGCAGGCTGTTCCGACGGGCAGACATGGATCGAAGCCCTCCCCGCTTACCGGCCGCCCGAGCCGCCACCGCCGCCGCCAGACCCGCCGCCAGTGCCGGAGGTCGTGCTGATCGTCGCGGGCTTCTTCACCTTGTCGGTGCGATAGCGTTCCACCGCCGCCGCGCTGCGCTTGCCTTCGCCCCCTTCGACGAGCGTGCCTTCATAGCGCGGCTCCGGGTTGATCACCTGCAGCGCATAGTTATTCCGCACCGCCCCGCCAAAGGTCGGGTCGTTCGCCGTGCATCCAGCCAGCGCCGGAACGACCAGCATGGCGGCCAGGGACAGTCTGCGCATGGTCTCACTCCCGCTCATAGTTCATATCCGCTCTGGCTCGCCCCCGCCGGGGCCTGAGCCGGTGCCGGAGCAGCCGCCGCCGGAGCAGCAGGAGCAGGCACCGCTTGGCGCTTCTCCGGCGGCATCGCGTCAGGGTTAAGCGGATTGATCCCCACCGCCTTGTCCGTCCGCCCCATCAGGAACAGGTCCAGCTCGTTGGGATTGCCCACCCGGTCGGTCGGCAGGCTCACATCCTCCGCCCGCATCGGCTTCACCAGCCGGGGCGTCACGATCATGACCAGCTCGGTCTGCTGCTTCTGAAAGCCGGTCGAGCGGAACAGCGACCCGATGATCGGGATCGAACCCAATATCGGCAACTGCCGCACCGTATCCTGAAAGTCGTTGCGCAACAGCCCGGCAATCGCAAAGGACTGCCCGTCGCGCAGTTCGACCACCGTCTTGGCCCGCCGCGTCAGCAAGCCCGGCACCACCAGCCCGTTGATCGACACCGAAGCCGAAGGATCGATCGAGCTCACTTCCGGCTCAACCACCAGGTTGATGATCCCGTCGCTCAAAACCGTAGGCGTAAAGCCCAGGCTCACACCGAACGGCTTGAACTCGACGGTAATGCCATTATTGCCATTGCCGCCCCCGCCGCCGCCATTCTGCACGACCGGGATCGGAAACTCACCGCCCGCCAGGAAGGACGCCGTCTCACCGGACAGCGCCACCAGCGTCGGTTCCGCCAGCGTCTTGACCAGCCCCTTCCTCTCCAGCGCATCCAGCGCGGAAAACAGGTTCAGGCTGCCAATCTTATAGGCCCACGTCCCGACACCAAACGCATCGGACAAGCCGTCCAGCTTGATGGTGGGAACACCGTCATTATTGGTCGGGATGATCGAATCCCCGGCCAGATTGCCGATGCTGCCCGCCGTCCGATTGCCGGTGAAGCTATGGTTCAGCCCGATCTGCTTCGCCGCCTGCCGGTTCACTTCCGAAAAGCGCACCTCCAGCATCACCTGCTGCGAAGCACCCACCGACAGCATGTTGACGACCTTCTCGTCACCGCCCGCATAGGTCCTGGCGATCTGCACCGCCCGATCGACCGCCGAAGCGCTCGACACCGTGCCCGTCAACACCACCGCATCGTTGGAGATGCGCGCGCCGATCTGCTCGCCGGGGATCAACTCCGCCAGCTGCCGCTTCAGCGTCACGACATCCGGCCCCACCGCCACATCGACCACCGCGATCAACATGTTGCGGCTGTCATAGAGGGTCAGGCTCGTCGTCCCCACCTTCTTGCCCAGCACATAGAGCGACCGGTTGGTCAGCGGCAATATGTCCGCAACTTCCTGATTGCCCACCAGCGCCTTGGAAAAAGCGCGATCAACCGTCAGCACCTGGCTCTTGTTGAGCGGCACGTCCAGCTGCCCTGCATGATCCACATTGCTGGCGGTCAGCGAAGCGATCTGGGCCCTGGCCGGGCGTCGCCGCCCCTGCGACCAGCGCTGCCCCCAGCGCCAGCGCCCTCATGGACTTACTGCGAACCATAGCGCTTCACCTCATAGCTGGTGCCGGTCGTGCCGCGCACGATTTCGACCGATGCGGTCGCGGGCAATGCGGAAACATTTCTCGGAACGCTGCGCCGGGGCGCACGCATCCTGGGCATCGGAGCCGGCGCGAAGCCAGCCTCCGCGATCCGCGCGCGTGGGCCGGAGAAGCCCCCGACATAGGCGCCGTCACGCAAATCCTCGATCCCCACCGTCTGCACGGCCGGGTTGGGCTGGTCCGTCACATTGCGCAGCACCAGCGTCAACTGACCAACCTGCTGGCCCAGGACCAGCTTCTGCGCATCGACCTGATTGACCTCCAGCGTCGCGGTCTTGCCGACCGCCGGGTCTTTCGAACTGTCATTGGCATTCTGGTCGATGGCGATGATACGGGTGTTTTGCAGCAGCACGTCGGTTATCTGCTGGCTGCCGCCCGCGCCGTCCTGCGCCGTGCGCGTGACGAAGACATCGACAGTATCGCCTGGCAGCACGAAGCCGCCAGCCGCCGCCACGTCGCTCACGCGAACCGCGACTGCACGCATTTCGGGCCGCAGCACACCGGACATGGTGGCACGGCCTCCTTCTGCGGACAGCTTGGATGTCAGGATCGGCTCACCCGGCTCGATCTGGCGCAGCACAACCCGCTGCTTGCCAAGGGAGGTCAGCTGTACGGGATCGCGAAAAGCGCCCGGCGGCACGGAAGCCGCGGGCCAATCGACCACCCTGATCTTTTCCGGAGTAACCGCCGTGCCAAAGGCCAAAGGCATCGACGCAACGACGACCTTGACCATGCCAGCCTGCGGAGTCGCCTGCGCTTGCTCCGCCTTGCTCAGATAGGTGTTGGCGATGAAAACCGCCGCGAGACCCAGCAAGATCGCGAAGCCAAGGATTATAAGAGATCTACGCTGCCCCACGACAACTCCCCCCGGAGTTGTGAAATGCTGACAGTCGACCGGCCGAAACCGATCGACTGTCAAAAAATATATTCAGCAAGCCGTGCTGCTCGGAGTTCTCGTAATGCAGTTGCTAGCCTTATTCATAGCACCCGAAATGGAGTTACCGAGCCCATATGCTGCGACAGCAATGCCGCTGCCTACGATTGCCAGGATCAGCGCATATTCAGCCGCCGAAGCCCCACTCTGATCATTGATCAGCTTCTTGAAGAAAGTCATGTCTTTTCCCCTATTATTAGCAAGCAGAACCATTGCTGTTGCTGATGCAGTTTGACGCCCTACTCATGGCGGACGAAATTGAGGTACCGAGCCCATATGCCGCCACGGCAATACCGCTGCCAACAATGGCCAGGATCAGCGCATATTCGGCTGCCGAAGCGCCGCTCTGGTCACACCAGAGTGTCCTGAAAAAAGTCATGTTTGTTCACCCCTACTGCGCCGAAAGGCATTCCGGCTGCTCTTGCACAGTTCTGCGGGGGGGGGCCTTTGCCACCTGGCGACCCCAGCGGTGGTTTCTCCACTCGCCAGGCAGTTGGGCAGTTCCCGTAGAACTTGTCCCCAAAATGACCCAAAGCTGATGCAAGTCAACATGGTAAAAAAAGGCTATATTTTACAATATCTTAAAGCAATTTTTTGTTAACCATTTTTGATTTCTGTACCCGACTTTGCAAGTAACGCGGCTGAATTGCTTAATATATCCTTGGTTATATATCGCTTGAAATCTACAGAAATTCGCCCATTTACTTTTAGGCATTTTTCCATTTCTATCAATATATCTTGCACAAATAAAAATAAAACCACGAATAACGCAAATCTATACTTTTGCTTCTTAGCAGTATAAAGGTCTAATTAACGATATATATCCATGGCTCTTGGTGATCCGTCGGACCACATGCTCGCCACCAATAGCTCCACCAACCCTTCCGCCCCGTCACCTTTTAAGGGTACAGCCTCGCACTACCGCTCGGCGTCGCACCTCACGCTCCATCGCAAATCAGCACCAACCCGCCGCGCCTTACAGCCCGCGAATCACCCGCATTTTTTGGAAAACAACTCGGCCCGGCTCCCTGCCCTGCCGAAGCACGCAATCAGTTCGGGATCACCCCAACGCTCTTCAAGCGCTCACCCGGTTGCGAAAAGTCACGTTCACCCGCTCCGACAGCAGCAGATAGGGCAGCCATAGCGCCGCGCTGATCAGCACCTTCTTGATATTGCCGGTCAGCAAATCGACCAGCGCCAACTCAACGGCATGGGGCACATCCCCGACGCGCGCCACCAACTGCGCAATGCCCAACTGTGCCATCAGGTCCACGCCCCACACCATCACCAGAAAGCGGGGGAACAGAGGCACCATGCGCAACGCCATGGCAAAGGCGAACATGTAAAGGCTGGACAGCAGCACTACATCCGCCAGCATCACTGCATACAGGCTGACGAACCATGTCGGCGCATAGCTGCCCAGCGCAGGCACGGCGCTCAAAAACTCCAGCGTCCGCACCGGCACGTTGAGCGCGATGCCCAGCAATAGCGACGCCATCACGCCATACAGCCCGAATTGCGACATCTCGCGTGCCTTCAGGCAGTCGATCTTGCGCCACCGGCCGACCTTCGCCAACCGAAAGCTCGGCTGCGCATGCACGCGCCCGGCCGGAAACAGCTTCAGGCCCAGCAGCAGGGTAGCCACCGGCGCGCCTACGACCAGCAGATAGGGCAACAGCCCCGCTTCGCTCGTCCAGGGAACTCCCGCATAGGGTGTAGCCGGAAAGGCCAACCGCAGCCCGCAGGCAAAGGCCGCGATCACGACCCAGGCGGCAATGATGCGCTCCAGGTTCAGCTGCAACGACAGCACCAGCGCCACGCTCTTGCGGTAAAGATGATTCTGAACCAACCGCACCATGGAAACCCGGACCTCCGCCCCGCCAACTAGAATGGCCGACTATCAATCATTCTGGTTAACTCACGGTAAAACGCCTCACCACCCCAAATGGTTCTGCCCATTAATCCTCCCCATGCCTGCATGGGGAGGGGGGACCAGCGAAGCTGGTGGAGGGGAAAACGCGCAACGTCGCCAAAACTGCGACATTCACATTATTCCGCTCAACGGCAGCCACCCCTCACTTCCGCGGCACAGTAATCTGAATCATCGTCCGCCCCCCAGATTGTGCAAATACACCTCGCCCCCCAATCCCTGTATCCGCCGCATCAACGATCGCGACTGCACCGCGCCGGTCGACCCCAGCCTCGCCAGATTGGGCACCCCGTCATCCGTCACATGCAACGCGATCCGGTTGCCCGCCGGTCGCAGGGAAAATTCCATCGTCCGCGCTCCGGCATGGCGCACCGCATTGGCGACGATCTCGCGCACGGCAAAGCTCAGTTCCCGGCCGATCATCGCACTGGTGGCGCAATTGCCCTCCTCCACGCGCAGGTCGCACTCGATGCCCCATTGCTGCGCCAGCGACCGGACGACCATCGACAGTGTTTCGGGCAGATAGGCAAAATCATCCTCATCCCGAACCGGATTGATGATCCATCTTATGGTGCCGATCTGGTCCTTCGCGATCTGATCGATAGTGCGCAGCACGGGAATAGCATCCTCTACCGTCCCGTTCAGCACCGGCGCGGCCTGATAACGAATGCTGGCCAGCGCCTGCAGCACGCTGTCATGCAACTCCCGCTGCAACCGCTCACGCTCCCGCGCGCCTGCAATGACATGGGCCAGGTCCAGGCTGTTGCGGACCATCAATTCCTCGCACGCGCTTTCGAACACCCGCTGGGCGATCGCCGCCACATCCTCATGCGTCGGATCGTCCAGTTGAACCGCGCCCACTGCCTCGAACGTGCCCAGCGAAACGAGCAGCGTCATCACCGTTTCGGCATCCAGCAGAACCGCCAGGCCCGACCACTCCGCGTCAGGAGCTCGATCTGGCTGACACCGTCCTGCGAAAGACTGATCGACGCGCCACGGCGGCGGTCATGCCATCCCGTCTCGACCGCCAGCAATGCGTCGCTACCCTCCGGCATGCTGTCGCCGGAGCGGCTTGATGCAAAACGATAGGGTTCCGTGCTGGCGGTACGGAACAGCAACGCGCCATTTTCACCGCCCGTCGCGATCTTCAACGCCTGCAACAGAAAGGCGCCAGCCCCGCCCTTCGCCAGCGTCAGACTGCCTTCCGTCAGCCTCCTTGCCCGCTCCTGCTGAAGCAGCTTTTCGCGGCGCGGGCCTAGCAACATGCCCGTCACCGTGATCACCACCGCAAGGTAGAGGACGCGCAACGCAACCCGCTCGGCATCCGGTTCGGATGGAACCGCGACCCAATCATTCACCCACACGATCAGCATCGCGGTCATCGCTGCAAACGCCCCTACAAACAGGTGGAAGCGCCGCCGGACGATCAGCGCGATCTCAACCACGACGAACAGGCTGCCGGGAAAATAGGGGCTGGTCGATGCGTTGGTGACGACCAGCAGCGCCAGGAACAGCAGAGCATCCAGGCACACCACCGGTTTGCGGATGCGCAATTCCGTGACCCAGGACCGCCCGGACAGGATCAACGCACCCACCGCCAGCAGCAGCATGGCGGCGATGATGCCGTTCTCCGCAGCCTCCGCCCAGGACCGGGGCGTCGCGAAGACAAAGCTAACAAAGCCATAGACGCTGGCGAGCACAAGCCGCGTGACGTCCAGCATGCGCCATGGCCGAAGCGCCGACGGGGCGAACGAACGCCCCCTCCCCAAGGTTCGCAGCAGTTCGGCATGTCTTCTGATCATGCTCTCACAACTCCGCCCGCCTATCTTATAGGACTGGATATATGTCTTCGGATAAGTATCTTTTGACTTCACTTAATAAGGGTGAAGTGAATCTAAAGGATATATCCGGGCAAGAGCAATGATAGATTGCAACGGACGTAGTAAATTAGCGAAATCACTCCGCGACGATGAACGAAAGCTCATCTTCTTCACGACCCCTTCTCCCGAACCCGCGCCATGATTGTCAGCGTCTGACCCGACCATCGCAGGCTCGCCTTCATTACGCAAGGGCAACAGGAAAAATCAGGGGCAAAGTCAATCACATGCCCCGTTGATTGTTTCGACACCGAAACAAGATTTCAGAAGATGATTCTTCTCGCCATCTCATCCATGAAAATAATCAAAAATCTGCTGCGCCACAGCTTTCGAAACACCCGGCGCTTTCAGCAAATCCTCCAGCGCCGCGCTTTTCACCGCCTTCGCCGTTCCAAAATGCATCAACAGCGCCCTCTTTCGCGACGGACCAATTCCCGGCACCTCATCCAGCGAACTGGTCGAAATCGCCTTGCTCCGCTTCTGCCGGTGCGCCCCGATCGCAAAACGATGCGCCTCATCCCGCAATCGCTGAAGGTAGAACAGCACGGGATGATTGATCGGAAAACTAATCTCCCGCCCATCCGGCATATGGAACACTTCCCGTCCATCACGCCCATGATGCGGCCCCTTCGCGATACCGATCATGCAAATATCCTCGATCCCCAAATCTTCCAGGATCGCCCGCGCCGCCGACAACTGCCCCTTACCGCCATCGATCAGCACCAGGTCGGGCCATTCCCCACTATCGCGATCAGGATCTTCCCGCGCCGCCCGGCCGAAACGCCGCTCGAACATCTCCCGCATCATCGCGAAGTCGTCGTTAGATGTTTCGGGGTTCTTCATGTTGAACTTGCGATAGGCGTTCTTGCGGAAACCTTCCGGCCCCGCGACCACCATCGCGCCCAGCGCATGGCTCCCCTGGATATGGCTGTTGTCATAAATCTCGATCCGGTCAGGCACGCCATCCAACCCGAATGTCTCGACCATCTCTTCCAGAATCTTAGCCTGCGTCGTCGTCTCGGCCAGCCGCCGGTCGAGCGCCTCCACCGCATTGCGCTGCGCCTGCTTGATCAGCCGCGTCCGATCGCCGCGCTGTGGGACCTCGATCCGCACCTTGGACCCGATGCGCTCCGTCAGAGCCTGCGCCATCAATTCACATTCCATCGGCGCGCGGTCGGACAGGATCAATTTAGGCGGCGGCACTTCCTCGTAAAATTGCGCCATGAAACTCGCCAGCACCTCATCTTCTGCCACTTCAGCCGTGTGGACAGGGAAGAAGCTGCGATGTCCCCAATTCTGCCCGCCCCGAATGAAGAAAGCCTGGATGCACATCGAACCACCCTTCGTCGCCAGCGCGAAGATGTCCGCATCGCCCAGCCCTTCGGCGTTGATCGCCTGGCTACCCTGAATGAAGGTCAACGCCTTAAGCCGGTCGCGCAGAACGGCGGCCTGTTCGAAATCCATCGCTTCCGAAGCGGCCTGCATCGCCTCGCCCAGCTTCTTCTGCACGGCAGTCGATTTGCCGCCCAGGAAATCCTGCGCATCCTTCACCAACTCTGCATAGCCCGCCTCGTCGATCCGCTGGACACAGGGCGCCGAACAACGCTTGATCTGAAATAGAAGGCAGGGCCGCGACCGATTGGCAAAGAAGCTGTCCGTGCAACTTCGCAGCAGGAACAGCTTTTGCAGCGCATTGATCGTCCGCGTCACTGATCCCGCGCTGGCGAACGGCCCATAATAGCGCCCCTTATATTTGCGCGCACCACGATGTTTCTGGACCCGAGGAAAATGATGATCTTCCCGCAAAAGGATGAAGGGGAAGCTTTTGTCGTCGCGCAGCAGCACATTGTAAGGCGGCCGGAACCGTTTGATCAGTTGTGCTTCCAGCAGCAGCGCCTCGGCCTCGCTGTTGGTCGTCACGATCGTCATCGACCGTGTTTGCGCCACCATGCGCTGCAATCGCTTTGGCAGGCGATCCACCTGCGTATAATTCGCCACCCGATTGCGCAGCGCCCGTGCCTTGCCAACATAGAGAACGTCACCGCGAGCATCCTGCATCCGGTAAACACCCGGCCGCGTCGGCAGAGTCTTTAGCGTGGTACGGATCGCCTCCACCCCTGCCTCGATATCCGGCGTGCCTGCTCCGCGTACGGTGAAGCTGGCCTTGTCCTCATGAAAACGGTCGGGAGATTGGGGATGCGACATGGGTGCAGAGATAGCGGTGACACAGACAAGCGCAATGGCTGGGCGCCGCTTCCTGAACCTTGGAGTCTAAATCAGCGCGAACCACCTTGACCATCTTCGGCCTTGTTCACGCGTGATTAGACGCCCGCGATATCCGCCCCCCCTTCCAACATCGGAGCGCGGATGACCGGAAATAATCGTAGAGACTTTGATCCTCGGCAACCCGGAGATGCTCGACATCCGCATGGCCAGGGAATCGTTTCCGAGATCCGGATCGTCGGCGTGCACGATATTCAAACTGCTCATAACCGGACGCAGGGGAGCGACACCAAGCTCCGCATGGTCATCGACAACAGCGGGCTTGCCGGTCAATCTTCTATGGTCGGCACATCGCGCGAGATATTAGCTGGGAACACACAAGGCCGATCCACATCCAGACATAAAAAAGGGCCGGTGCGACAAACCGCATCGACCCTTTTTAAGACGAAATCGTCGGCTTCAGATGCTGGGGCCAAGACCCTTGATTGCGCTATCCACCAACTGCCGATCCGCGCCCGCGTCATGGTTCTGCGCGATCAGCGTCGCAGCCGCGCTGGTGGCAGCGTTGACTGCCTTTGTACGGATGCCCGCAATGGCAGAGCGTTCCGCTGCACCGATCTTGTCCTCGGCCATCTTTTGGCGACGGGCAACCAGCGCTACCGCATTGGCCTTGGCGTCTTCGAGCAGCGTTGCCGCTTCGCTCTCGGCCGACTTGCGCATCGCTTCGGCTTCACCAGCCGCATTGGCCAGCTTCGCTTCATATTCAGCCTTCAGCGCGTCAGCCTCGGCGCGCAGCTTTGCAGCTTCCGCCAACTGTTCCTTGATCTGGGCGATCCGGCCGTCGAGCACATTGCCGATCAGCGCGGGGACCTTCTTGACCAGGAGGATCAGGATGAACACCGCCATCGCCAGGCTGACCCAGGCGGTCGCGTCCATGCCGACGGCCTTCGGGTCAGTGTGCGGCGCCACGCCTTCATGCGCGACGGTGCCCACCGGTTCCATCCCTTCGGAGTGAATTGCGTCGTCAAGATGCGGAGGCGTACCTTCGCTATGCTGTGCTGCTGCCTCAGCCATGGGCCAGTGCCGCCTTTACTGCGTTGCGGGCCGCTTCGTCCGACGCATTCACGCCGGAAATACGAGCGACCATGTCGCGCGCCGCTTCGGCGGCGACGGTTTCAATCTCTGCCATCGCTGCCTGGCTGGCCGCCTGGATGCGGGCTTCGGCAGCGCCGATCCGCGTGGCGATTTGAGCGTCGGCGGCAGCAAGCTGTCCTTCGGAAGCCTTCGCAGCTTCCGCTTTCGCACGGGCCAGCGTTGCCTGGGCCGCAGCCCTGCTTTCCGCATCGCGGGTGCGATAATCAGCCTCTGCCTCATCGGCGCGGGCGAAGGCAGCCTTGGCTGCGTCCAGATCACCTGTGATCTTCGCGTCGCGCGCGTCGGCCGTCGCCTGAACCTTAGGGACCATACCCTGGCCTATGACGAAGAAGACAAAGCCGAATGTCAGCAGCATCCAGAAAATCTGAGATGCATAGGTTTCGGCAATTTGCGCGATTTGAGGCATTATAGGTCCGTCCGATCAGGGCGCCGTCAATTCATGCGGACGGGCGGGACAGCGACAGCCGCCCTGCCCGTCCGCCGAGCGGTTGTCAGGCCACGAATACCAGGATCATGGCGATAACGAACGCCAGCAGACCCAGAAGTTCGGCTGCGGCGAAACCGATGAACAGGCGGCCCTGCTGGCCGTCAGCGGCGCCCGGATTGCGCAGCGCGCCTTCCAGGAACGATGCGAACACGTTGCCCACACCGAGCGAGGCGAGGCCCGCACCAATCGCGGCCAGGCCAGCACCGAGCAGCTTTGCGGCTTCTGCGTCCATGTCGTAAACTCCCTTTTCTAAACTCGAACAAATGGTTGGAAAAATAGTGGAAACTTAGTGGAGGTTCTCGGCGTCGTTCAGATAGACCGAAGTCAGCAGCGCGAACACATAGGCCTGGATCACCGCCACCAGCACTTCCAGAGCGCTGATACCGATCATCAGGATGAAGCTGGCGGAACCGACCGTCAGGCCATATCCGGCACCCGCGTTGGAGCTGTTGATCACGAACCCGGCCAGCACCTTGAGCAGAACGTGCCCGGCGGTCATCGCAACGAACAGTCGCAAGCCAAGGCTGAACGGCCGCACCATGAAGGACACCAGCTCGATCGGGAAGATCACCGGGATCATCGGCAGCGGCGTACCATGGGGCACGAACAGCGAGAAGAAGTGCAAGCCATGCTTCCAGAAACCAACGATCAGCACGATCGAAAAGCTCAGGATCGCGAGAACGCCGGTAGCCGTGAAGTGACTGGTGAAGGTGAAGGGATGCAGACCGATCAGGCCGAGCGGCAACAGGCCAAGCAGGTTCGCCAGCAAAATGAACATGAACAGCGAGAAGACATAAGGAATATACTTCTTGCCGCCTTCACCCACATTGGCGATCAGCAGGCTTTTGATGAAGCCGGTCATATATTCGACCGCCATCTGCCAGCGGCCGGGCACCAGCTCACGCTTCATGCCGCCGATCACGAAAATCCACAGCACCACAGCAGCAGCCACCATGTAGAGCGCGCTGTTGGTGAAAGCGATGTTGAAGCCGCCAAGCGACAAGTGATCCGTACCGAACAGCGGTTCGATCGCAAACTGGTGCATCGGATCGATTTTGCCGGATTCTGCCACGTTGACCCCTGTAACGTCTTGTATTCGGACTAAGATAAAAGCGCCCCTATTCGCCGGGACGCTTCGTCGTCGTCAATCTGATGATGTTCCTGAAAGCGACCACGATCCCAAGACCGAGGAAAGCCAGCAGGAGCCAAGGGGATGTTCGCAGAAAGTAGTCCAAAGTCCCACCAACCACGGCACCACCGGCAAGACCGCCGATCAGTTCTGCGAGAACCCTGTTGCCCAGGCGCGATCCATCATCGCCCTGTTGCTTAGTGGTCCCCTGTCTGACCTTTTCGGCTCGTTCGGCCTTCGCGATCCGCTCCTCAAGGGAAGTGATGCGCTCGTCCTCATTTGCCGGGTCTTGCCCGGGCACATCCTGCGTCATGGCCGTTCCTTTTCGTTCAGGCAGATAAGCCAACGTCAGGCGGCATGGCGCGTGCGGTTGCACCCGTCAAGGCGCGGCCCGTTTAGAAAGGGCTTTCGGGATAGTCAACCGTAGTTGGACAGGAGAATTGCGCTTCCGCCGGGCACAGCGGCGAAACACCCCGCAGTCGCGTAATTACCCGGCGGTCGCGCAATAGCTCGGCAGAGCAATCGGCCCGGCACCCTTGGTTTGCCAGGGTCCCGCGCCCACGCGATAAACCTGGCCCTGCTTCACGCGGTTGCTCAATGTCTGGCAACCCGTGGCTGCCGCCATATCCTGAACCGTGACGCCTCGCTTGCTGGCAAGGTCGGTGTAGGCCGCGCGCCGCTTGATGTTGATCGATTCGACTTCCGATCGCACCGCCGCGCTCACCGATCCAGCAATGCCCAGATAACCGTCCGCCTGTTCGCCCACGGCGCCCTCCGCCATAGCAGCAGCAACCGCGCCCGACTGCGCGCGAGCGGGCGCGCTCGCGACAAGGCCCGTGGCCAGCACGACGGCGGCACCTGCGACGATCATCAAAAGCTTGCGTGTCATTGCGGGAACAACTCCGGGTTATTCTGGATAAGATCCTGTGCATCGCGCTGAAGTCGTACGACGACCTCCTGCTGCACCTTTACATTCAGGTTGATTTCGATCGGCTTGTCCGGTGCCTTCACCTGGATGCAGCCCGTCAGGGCCAAACCGGCGAAACCCGCCGCAAAGATAGCTTGTGTCTTCATTTCTGTTCCCTGTTTCTCACAGTGTCGCTTTCCGCAGGGTTAACTGCAATCCCTTGGCGAATCTTCTCCTGCATCTGATCCCCTATGCTGTTCTGGATTAGCATAGTGGGATCGATGAAGGATTTTGCCGTGCCCAGCAGGCCGCGAAATGGCGCCGCGATGCGCACATTGAAGATGAAGGGCAATCCGGTCAGGTTGCGCGCCATACCCGCCGGAACATCGCCCAGCTTCCCCCGGTTGACGCCGTTGAACACGACATTGGTCACCATCTCTCCATCCAGCGCGCCGTCCATCAGGATGGTGAGGCATTTATATTGCATATTCTTGAGCGCGTCGAAGGCCAGCTTGCCCATCACGCCCAATTGCTCGTTCGAAACCGGCCCGACATAGGACAGCGTTCCCGACTGGCGGTTGGGATCGCACGGCACCGTGGGCAGCACCCCTTCGGGCATGATGAGCGGCGGCATGCCCTGCTGCCTTGCGGTCAGCACGCCCCCCGCGACGCGCCCGCCCTGAGCATTGAAGATCAGCGGCATGATCCCGTCGAACGTGCCTGTGGCCGATATATTCTCAAGCTCCATCGTCTGGATGAAGGCACCCGCATCAATGCCGATGACGCGGAACGTCAGATAGCGGTCCACATCCGCGCTGAAGTCCATTGTCGTGGGCAACAGAACCAGTTGCCCTCCGGAAAAGGGCCAGCCGCCGCCCTCGATGCGGACCTTCTGCCCAGGCTCCAGCCGGTAGCGGACAAGGCCATCGCGCACTTCGACGCCAGGATTGACCATCCTGATCCGCATTTCCTGCCCCGGCGCACTCACCAGCCCCAGCAGATCGGTAAAGCGCAATTCGCCGGTCATTCCCTCGACGGGACCGAACGCCGCCGCCAACTTGGCGTTATCGGTGCGGAACACGCCATCGCTGGTCACCTCCGTGCCGTTCCACCGAATGTGCCCTTCGCCCGTTACCGTCGCATTGACGTTGGCGACAACTCCCAGCGCCAGGCGGGTCACGTCCTCTGGCTGCAAATTGGGACCGAACACCAACCCCGGCACGGTCAGGTCGGCGTTGCCCCGGCCGGAGCCCAGATCATGCGCGATGTCCGCACGCGCCACCAAGGCATCGTTGCGCGGCGCCCGCAACGTTCCTGTCGCCAGGATTCGGCCGTCCCGCAAGCTGAGCGCGAAGTCCGGCACCTTCAACGGCTCGAACCGTCCCGGCGTCTGGGCATCGCGCACCATCACCGACGCGGCGAGCTTCAACACGCCTCGCGTGAAGCTCCATTCGCCCGCGCCATCCTCCACAATCAGCGGAACGGAACCGATTCGCGCGTTGGTCCCTACCAGCCTTCCCGTCAAACCCTGCGCCGTAGCCCTGCCGGTCAGCGTTTGCGCGACCAGGCGTACCGGAGATGCTTCAGGCCCGATCGCCAGTTCGGCCCGAGATAGCGAAAAGCCTTCCCGACCGATGGCGACCCTTGCCCGCTCTGCCGACAGCCGCATCGGACTCTGGCCGCTCCGTCCTCGCAGGTCGAGATCGCGAATCTCGGCCCCCGCGCTCACCCCGCCCGGCCCCGTTGCGACCAGAGCGCCGCCGCCGATTGGGCACAGCGTCTGCCGGGTACGCCCGACCGAAAAGCTGCCGTAGCGCGCCTCTTCCAACGCCAACGGCACGCAGCGCCGGTTGATCGCGATCGACCCATCAGCATTCAGCTGTCCCGCGACTGGCAGCACAAGCCCGCGCAGACGTCCGCCGGGCAGTGGGCCGTCCAGCCTTGCCACCGTTGAAAAGAGCGTATCTCCCCCAGGTCCGGCGGTGAAACGTACCGGATCGAGCGCCAGCCTGGCGTCACGAGCCGCATATGGGTCGATAAAAAGCTGTCCACCCAATCCGCCACCCGGCCGCCGTGCCAGCCGCAGTGCAGCCTTCGGCAACCCGCCCCCGTCCGTCGTGAGCGCACCATCCAGCGCCCAGTCGACAGCCGTTCCCTTACCCGGCCAGGCGATGGTCACCCTGCCATCGCCGGGAATCGCCACGCACGCGCCGCTGCGTGATTCGAATCCACTGTTCGTCAGCACGACGCTTCCACCCTGGCCGCTTTGCGCGAAGGCCAGGCTGGTTCGCAGCACATTATCCTCCCCGGCGCGGCCCACCGCATCGGCCAGCCGTTGGGCCAGCGGCGCCAGAGGCGTGCCCGCCGCAGACCGCTTCAACCCCGCCAGAGGATCACGTCCGGAAAGGCTCAGTTGATGCGCCGACAAACGCCCGCTGGCTTGTGACTTACCTTTTGCGACGCTCCAAGCGCCGACAATCTCGGACTGACCCGCCTTGAGACCCGCCATACCCAGTGCCGCCGCGCCGATCCGCGCACGGCCAGCCGTCTCCAATGCATTGCCATCAAAGTCGATCCGCCCGCTGGGTTTCGCCAGCACCATCCCAGAGGACTTCAACGCCTCCGCTCCCAATACGACATGGCCGTTCCATCGATCCAGGGCCTTGCCGATCCAGACGTCTATGTCCGCTCTCGGCTTCGCTGCGCCGGTCGCGCTGTTCCTGCATCCAAGAGCCGTCGCCTGCGCCGGTCCAACCAGATGCGGTCGCTCATTCCTTATCGCGACATCCAGCAAGGCGGTCATGCCCGCCACGTTGCACCCCGCGAACGCCGCCCGTGGCATCGCGGCGGCAAGGCGGCCATCGAAGCCAGACCTCAGATTACCCTTACCGTCGATCTGCATGCCGACTACTCCGGCGTCGGTATCAAGCCGCATGCGCGCATCGCGCAGCGCAAGGGCGATGTCCGGCAGGCTGAACGGTGCTTTGGACGCAGGATCGCGGAACTTGTCCAATTCTCCGAGCCGGAGCACCCCATCACGATAAGAACCGTGCAGCCGCACGCCCCCGGCCCTCACGGCCGCGACATGCGGAGACAGGCCTGTGAAGGCCAGATCCACTTCCACCCACAGGGCAGTCAGATCGGGATTCGCCGGATCGCCAAGGACGATATTCTCGATACGCTGGGTGCGCAGGCCAATGTCCTTCAGGTCATAGCTTGCTTGGACGCCGCGCCGGTTCATCTCTCGCCCAATGAAATTTTCCGCGATCGGCGCTCGCTGGGTCCACAACGCAACAAGGATCAGCGCCAGAGACCCCGTCCCTACGCCCAGCCAGCGTAACCAGCCGCGGCGAACTCCCTCTTCGCCGTCCTCAACTTCCATGCTTATGGCCAACCCCGGCTTTCACACTCGATCCGTAACGCCTGCATAACGTCTGACGCTCCCTAAATATCCTTGCCCGATTTTTGCGCAACGCATAGGCCCATTTCTCTGAACGGGGGATTATAAGGCATTGGCGGACAGGGAAGTTGTGGTCAGCCATGACGGCGTGGGGCATCGCGCCCGGCTTCGGCAGAAGCTGGCGGAGAGCGGCGGCGATGCGCTGCACGATCACGAGCTTATCGAATATCTGCTGGCCCTTGCCATTCCCCGCCGCGATACCAAGCCGCTCGCGAAGGCGTTGCTGCGTGAATTTGGCGGCATCGGCGGCTTGATGACCGCCGATTGGCAGGCGATCGCGCGCGTCCCCGGCATGGGCGACACCAGCATCGCCGCTGTCAAGATCGTGCATGCCACCCTTCTGCGCATGCTCCGCAATGAGGTGTCACAGCGTCCGGTCCTTGCAAGCTGGCAAGCCCTGCTCGACTATCTGCGTGCCGACATGGCCTATCTCCCAGTGGAGCGCGTTCGCGTGCTTCACCTCAACAGCCGCAACATGCTGATCCGCGACGAACATATGGGCGACGGCTCGATCGACCAGGCGGCCATCTACACACGCGAAGTCATTCGCCGCGCCATCGACCTTGGCTCATCAGCGCTGATCCTGGTGCACAACCACCCAAGCGGTTCTCCCGAACCCAGCCGTCAGGACATTGAGATCACGCGCCAGATTGCGGAGGCAGGCAAGCGCCTCAACATCGCGGTGCATGATCATATCATCATCGGATCGCAGGGACACAGCAGCCTGCGCGCGATGGGGCTATTGTAGGGCCGTCCTTCTTACCACCGGCAGGGAGGACGTTCCACGGATGTCCTAACCCTCGAACCCCACCGAAAGAAATTCAGGCACAGGTCCGTTCCAGCCCTCATCCGGACCTTCATCCCGAACATCGGCGCGACGCGACTTTGAACCATTATCCTGCTGGCGGGCAGGACGAGGCTCTTCCCGCGGTTCGTCATCCTTGCGCTTGGCGGGCTTGCGCTCCACCTTCCGCTCGCTATTCCGGCGCGGCTCTTCGGCCTTATCCCCCTTTGCAGCGGCAGCAGCGGGGGTGTCGATCGTCTCGATCTTCTGCCCGATCAGCTTCTGAATATTATCGATCGCCTCGGCATCTTCCGGGGTCACAAAGGTATAGGCGACACCCGATGCCCCCGCACGCCCGGTACGGCCAATACGATGAACATAATCGTCCGGATGCCAGGGAGCATCGAAATTGAAGACGTGGCTGACGCCCTTGATATCCAGCCCGCGCGCAGCGACATCGGACGCTACCAGGATATTCACCGATCCCGCCCGGAACCGCTCCAGTTCGGCAATTCGCGAAGACTGATCGATGTCTCCATGAATCTCGCCCGACTTGAAACCGTAGCGCTGCAGGCTCTTGTTCAGTTCACGAACCGTGGTCTTGCGGTTGCAGAAGATCACCGCGCTGAGCACTTCCTCCTGCTCCAGCATCGCGCGCAGCGCTTCGCGCTTCTTGCGCGAATCAACCTTCACCAGCCTCTGGGTGATGTTGGTGGAGGCAGTGGCGGGCCGCGCCACCTCGATCGACTTGGGATTGCTGAGGAACCGATCCGCCAGCTTCTTGATCGGCGCGGGCATGGTCGCTGAAAACAGCAGTGTCTGCCGCTGCGAGGGCAATTTGGTGCAGATTTCCTCAATGTCCGGGATGAACCCCATGTCCAGCATGCGGTCAGCTTCATCGATGACCAGCATCGAACAGCCGTTCAGCAATATCTTGCCGCGCTGGAACAGGTCCATCAGTCGGCCCGGCGTGGCGATCAGCACATCGACGCCCTTTTCCAGGGCTTTGAGCTGATCGCCCATCTGCACGCCGCCGATCAGCAGCGCCATGTTGAGCTTGTGATATTTCCCGTATTTCTCGAAATTCTCGGCAACCTGCGCCGCCAATTCGCGCGTCGGCTCCAAAATGAGCGAACGCGGCATCAACGCACGAGCCCGGCCATGAGCCAGAATGTCGATCATCGGCAAAACGAAGCTGGCAGTCTTGCCCGTCCCCGTCTGCGCGATGCCGATAATGTCCTTCATCATCAGTACGGGGGGGATCGCCTGCGCCTGAATCGGCGTGGGCGTATCGTATCCGGCCTCGTTAACGGCCTTCAACAGTTCATCGGAAAGGCCGAGATCGGCAAAAGTCATTCAATTGTCCGGGACAGAGGCTCTTCCGCAACGCGCTCATGCATCACGGAAATCGCGCGCGCCTTGCGGAAATATTGGTATCTTGTCAAGAAAATCGCGCATCGGAGCGCGTTTCGACAGGCGGTCAATCGTCCCCGTCCGCCTCTTCCAATCGCCGAAAACTGTCGATCACGCAACTAAGCCCGCTTCGCGCCTGCAATTCATCGCGCCCGGAACAAAGCGACCCATCCTCATCCGGCTCGACGTAAAATCCCGAGTAGAAGCCTGTCGAACTGCACCCCCGCTCCAGCCGAGCCCTATAGCGGTGATTATCTGCCAACAGCAGATCGACGCCATTATCCACAATGACGCTGGCTGACCGGATCGACCGCAAGGCGATGCAGCGCGGCCCCTTCTTTTCCTTCCACGCACGCCCCGCCTGCGGAGCAATGCGCGCGGGCGCTCGTCCCTTTTTCGCCATTGGCACGCGAATGATGATCCGTTGCTCGATAGACATCTGCGCCAATTGCACGGGCTCACTCACGGGCGCGACAAGGAGCAACAGGACGGAATGAAGCAAATCGAACCCCTTTTGGGGCGGCACGCTATGGGCCGGTGGTTGAACCGTCGATGAATTCCGGGGCATAGCATTGCAGTATGATAGGGCAAGACATCATCGATAGGTTCATAGCCTTGCTGGGACCGAAAGGCGTCGTCATCGACGCGGACGACATCGCTCCCTGGCTCACAGACTGGCGGGGACGTTTTCACGGCGCCGCTGCCGCCATTCTCCAGCCCTCCAATACGGAGGAAGTTGCCGCGACCGTGGCGCTCGCGGCGGAACTTCACGTGCCCTGGTTCCTCAGGGCGGCAATACCTCAATGGTCGGCGGCGCGACTCCTCCGGATGACGGGTCAGCACTTATCCTGTCTCTGCGCCGGATGAACCGCATCCGCTCCCTTTCTCCCGACGACAATCTCGCAATATGCGAAGCAGGCGTCATCCTCGAGACCCTGCACGATGCTGCGGAGCAAGCCGGGCGCCGCTTCCCGCTCAGCCTCGGCGCGAAGGGATCGGCGACGATCGGCGGCCTGATATCGACTAATGCCGGCGGCACTCAGGTGCTGCGCCATGGCACGATGCGCGCACTTGTCGAGGGGTTGGAGGCAGTCCTCCCCGACGGCACCATCCTGCATGGCCTCGACGCGCTCAAAAAAGACAATCGCGGCTATGACCTCAAACAATTGCTGATCGGCGCGGAAGGAACGCTCGGCATCATCACCGCCGCCTCGCTCCGCCTCGCCCCTGCCATCGCGATCCGCGCAGTCGGCTGGGTGGGCGTCCGCTCCCCCGCCGATGCGCTCGCCCTGCTCCGCCTGAGCGAAAGGCAATTGGGGGACAGCGTCGAGGGGTTCGAGATTATCGCCGACGATGGTCTTGGCCATGTCCTGTCCCACATTCCCGGCACCCGATGCCCGATCGAGACGCGCACGCCCTGGCATGTGCTGATCGAAGTCGATCATCCCGACCTGTCCAGCCCATCTCCGACCGAGCGCCTTGAAGGAGCGCTGGCGCAAGCACTCGAACAAGGACTCGCTGTCGATGCCACGATCGCCGCCAATGATGCTCAGGCAGCGGCGTTCTGGCGCCTGCGCGAATCGCTTTCCGAAGCGGAGAGGGCGCAAGGACCGGCGCTGCAATTTGACATCAGCGTGCCCGTGGCCCGCATGCCCTCCTTCATGATCGACATGGCCGCGGCGGCCGAACGCACCTTCGCGGGAACCACCGCCTCCTCCTTCGGTCATCTTGGCGATGGCAATGTCCACTTCCATGTCCGCGCACCCAAGGGAACGACGGACGGCCCTGCCTGGATCGCGGCAGAAGGGAAGTCGATCAACGCCTTCGTCCATGATGCCGTTGTCGCGGCGGGCGGCTCCATTTCGGCGGAACATGGCATCGGCCAGATGAAACGGGCCGAACTCGGCCGCCTTGCCAGTCCTGCCCGGCTACATGCCCTGCGCGCGATCAAGGCCGCGCTTGATCCCCTTGGCCTCATGAACCCGGACAAGCTGATCCCCCGTCCCGAAGAGGGCTAGAGGCAGCGGGGCGGCTCGACAAAGCAATTGCCTCCCACCCACAAGGTCTTTATCGCCCACACCCAGTTTTTAGGAAAGGCAGTGCAGCCAACATGCGCTGCTTCGATAGGATGGAAGAACAGCATCATGGCTAGCGCGCCCGCCAACAATCTCCCCGTGTTTTACAACGACCTGCTCCCGCTCAGCAGCGTCGATCATGCGAGCTATCGCAGCCGCTCGGTGGAGTCCGCGCCTTTCCTCACGAAGCAGCATGCCGTTCCCCTGACCGTCGATGAATTCGTCGCGGCCCAACGGTTCGTGCCGATCATCTTCTCGGCTGGCGACGAAGCGGTGCCGCTGGCGCTGATGGGCCTTAATGAAGGCGTCAACACCTTCCTCGACGATGAAGGCAAGCTGCGCGGTCCCGCCTATGTCCCCGCCTATGTCCGCCGCTATCCCTGGATGCTGGCGAAGCTGCGCCCCGACACCGACGAACTGTCGCTCTGCTTTGATCCCACCAGCGAAGCGGTCGGCGAGTTTGAGGAAGGCCAGCCCCTTTTCGAAGATGGCAAGCCGACCGAACTCACCCAGGGCGTTCTCAAATTCTGCGAGGATTTCGAACAGGCCGCCGCGCGGACTGGCCAGTTCATGAAGGACCTGAAGGAACTGGACCTGCTGATGGACGGTGAAGTCGCCATCCAGGTGCCCGGCAACGATCAGCCTTTCGTCTATCGCGGCTTCCGCATGGTGAATGAAGAAAAGCTGCGCGACATGCGTGGCGATCAACTGCGGAAGATCAGCCAGAACGGCATGCTGCCCCTTATCTACGCGCATCTTTTCTCGCTGCAGCTGATCCGCGAAGTTTTCGAGTCGCAGATCACGCAGGGCAAAGGTCCCATTTCCGTCCCGGCAGCGCCCCAGACCGCCGACGCATGACGCTATAAATTAACCTGCATCAATAATGCGATAGAAAAGGTTTCTGCTCGCCACTTGAAAGTGAGCGGGACCTTCTTTATCTTCCAAACATACGGCGCACCTGCCCCCCTTTCGGGTGTGTCGTATGGGCGCCTCCCCCTTTTGGAGGCGTCTCCTCCCTGAACCTTGGCCACCCCATGTAATACATGGGGTGGTTTTTTATGGGCCGAACGGGGCAAGTGGTTTCGCTTGACGGCGAACCCCTCTCCCCCTAAACGCCACCGCCTGCCAGCCGCCCGAGCGGCCGAGGCCCCTTCGTCTAGCGGTTAGGACGCGGCCCTCTCACGGCTGAAACACGGGTTCGATTCCCGTAGGGGTCACCACTTACCTATCTGGGCGCAGAATGCTGCGATGCAGCCTTCCTTGACCTCTCGCTGGTGCAGCGAGACGAGAATGGCACAGCCGGGGCGGCACCCCAAGACAGACGCTTATTACCTCCGCAGACAGATGCCTGAAAACCTGCATCCTGCCTTCGGCATGTGGGCGGTGCAGAAGCAGCCGGCCATCTTTCGCCAAAACAGGGAATGTCGCGCAGATCGAATCCGGTCAGGCTTTGAAAGGCCGCGCCCCGGCAGGCTGACAATCTGTGAAATCTTATGTTAAATGTATCGATCGGACATTTGAATGTTCCGCGTGATTACCGCGGGATCGTCTTCATTGTTTTACCCTAAGTCCTTTCAAAGCGGCAATCCCACATAATTTTCCGCGATAGCCGCCTGCGCCGCCCTGGAAGAGGCAATATAGTCCAGCTCAGCAACCTGCATTCGCCGGTCAAACGCATCCATTTCCGGAAAGCGGTGCATCAGCCGTGTCAGTTGCCAGGAAAATCGTTCCGCTTTCCAGATCCGCGTCAGCGCCTGCTGGGAATAGCCCGCTACCGCGTCCCCGTCCCCCCGCCGGAACCATCCAGTCAAGGCCGCCGAAAGGTAGAATATGTCCGACGCCGCGAGGTTCAGCCCCTTCGCTCCCGTCGGCGGCACGATATGCGCGCTGTCCCCCGCCAGCATCAGCCGCCCATATTGCATCGGCTCGAATACGAAGGATCGCAGCGGCGCGATCGACTTTTCCAATGCTGGCCCGCGCACCATCCGCGCACCCGCTTCAGGCCCCAGCCGCACTGCCAGCTCATCCCACAGCCGATCGTCCGGCCAATCCTCGATCCGTTCATCCAGTGACACCTGAATATAATAGCGGCTGCGCGTCCCCGATCGCATGGACGCCAGCGCAAAGCCGCGCTCATGATTGGCATAGATCAGTTCGTCATCGCACGGTGGCACATCCGCCAGGATGCCGAGCCAACCGAACGGATATAGCTTCTCATAGGCGGTCGCTACGCCAGCCGGTATGGCTCGCCGCGAAGGACCGTGAAAGCCGTCGCACCCGCAAATGAATTCAGCATCTATCCGCTCCTGTCGACCATCCTTGCTATAGGTCAGGTACGGCGCGTCGCTGTCAACGTCATGCAATGCCACGTCAGCCGCTTCGTAGATGATCTCCAGACCGCGCCCGGTCGCCGCCTCCATCAGGTCGCGGGTAATCTCCGTCTGGCCATATACCATGACCTGCCGTCCGGTCAGGCCCGCGATATCGATGCGGATCGACCGATCGCCGCTGGCCAGGTGAAAGCCGTCATGGGGCAACCCTTCACGATGCATCCGCTCGCCAAGGCCCAGCCGGTCCATCAAATCCGTCGTGGTCCGCTCCAGCACGCCTGCGCGGATGCGGCCCAGGACATAGCTGGGCGATGCTCGCTCCACCACGATGACCTCCAGCCCCTCTGCCCGCAGCAAATGGCCGAGCAGCAGCCCGGCAGGCCCCGCGCCTATGATGGCGACTTGCGTCCTCATGACATCCTCTTCGCAGCTTTCCGACGCCGCGCATGATGCGCCCGATGCTGCTTGCGGGACATGGGCGAACTGTCCTATGACTTGGACGATCCAGCAGCTTTCCAGACGTAGCCATGACCACCCCCGTTCCCAGCTTCTACCTCTATGGAGAACCGCAACGTAGCGTTGCGGAAGGCTTCGTACATGTCGAAAGCCTGGACGACCGCTCCCGCCCCAGCGAGTGGACGATCCAGCCGCATCTCCATCGCGATCTCAACCATATCATCCTCATCGCCGAAGGCGGCGGATCGATGCGGGCGGATGGCGAAAGCGTCACATTTGAAGCGCCCTGCCTGCTGCTGATGCCGGCCGGGATCATCCACGGCTTTTCCTGGCACCGCGACTCCCGTGGCTGGGTCATCACCATTGCCGACAGCTACCTCCACCACCTGCTGGAGCGTGACGCCGACCTCCAACCGCTCTTCCGCGCACCCCGTGCCATCGCCGTGCCCAGCGCCGCCGAAGTGGAAACCCGCATCGGCGCGCTCGCCCGCGAGCTTGCATGGTCCGGCCCTGCCCAGCGCGCGGCGGTCGAAGCGCTCCTCCTCTGGCTCATGGTCCAGGCGCTGCGCCACGCCGCCCTGTCCGACGCCAGCGCCAGCAGCGGCGGCCGCCAGGCCCGTCTCGTCGCCCGCCTGCGCGATCGGATCGAACAGCGTTTCCGCAAGCGGGAGCCTGTCGCTGCCCACGCCCGCGCGCTGGGCGTCAGCGAAACCGCGCTCCGCCAAGCCTGCGCCCGCGCCGCAGGGCTCTCCCCTGCCGCCATGCTCGACGAGCGCGCCTTGCTCGAAGCCCGCCGCCTGCTCCTTTATTCCAACCTGTCGGTCGCGGAGGTCGGCTATGCCACGGGGTTTGAGGACCCCGCCTACTTCTCCCGCTTCTTCGCCCGCCACACGGGCCGCTCACCCCGCGACTGGCGCGCTCACCCCAGCTGCTTCTCCAACTCCCCCAGCACCCGATAGCAGTCGAACACCTTCGCCACGCTCGAATTAGGCTCCCGCCCCTCACGGATCGCGCTCACAAATTCGCGGTCCTGCAACTCAATCCCGTTCATCGACACGTCCACCTTCGACACGTCGATCGGCTCTTCCTTGCCGTTCACCAGGTCATCATAGCGCGCAATATAGGTGCCCGTGTCGCCGATATAGCGAAAGAACGTCCCCAGCGGCCCATCATTGTTGAAGCTCAACGAAAGCGTACAGATCGCCCCGCTCTCGCTCTTCAACTGGATCGACATGTCCATCGCGATGCCAAGCTCAGGATGGATCGGCCCCTGCATCGCATGCGCGTCCACGATCCGCCCCGCCTGATAGGCGAACAGGTCCACCGTATGCGCCGCATGGTGCCACAACAGATGGTCGGTCCATGACCGCGCCTCACCCTTCGCATTGATATTCTTGCGCCGGAAGAAATAGGTCTGCACATCCATCTGCTGGACGTTGAACGCCCCTGCCTTGACCTGCTGATGCACCCATTGATGGCTCGGGTTAAAGCGCCGCGTATGCCCGACCATGCAGGTCAGTCCCGTCTCTTCCTGCTTGCGCAATACCGCCTGCGCATCGGCCCAACTATCGGCCAGCGGTATCTCAACCTGAACATGCTTGCCCGCATCCATGCAGGCAATCGCCTGTTCCGCATGCATCTGCGTCGGCGTGCACAGGATCATCGCATCGACATCATCGCGCGCCAAAGTCTCGGCCAGCTCAGTCGTGGCATGCCCGATCCCATATTTTGCCGCGATCGCCTGCGTCGGCTCCAGATTGCGCCCAACCAGCGAGGTGACGGTCACGCCGCCGATAGTCTTCAGGCCATCCAGATGCTTTTCACCAAAAGCCCCCGCACCGGCCAGCGCGATTCTCATACTCTAACTCCTCATCTTACTGGCCGCGCACTCTGGCTATCGCTGCATCAGCGCGCGCATCACCGTCATGAATTGCTGATAGGTCTGCCCCACATTGGCTGCGGACTGACTGTATGCCGGGTTCTGCCGGTCGATTTCGACGACTGGCCAATCCGCCTGGTGCAGCGCTGTCGCCGTCCGGAACTTGCCAAAGGCATCGCGAAACCGACGGCTATCCTCATGGGACAGGTTCAGCTGCGCATCCGCCTGGCACAATCGGTTGATCTGTTCCTGCAACGTGCGCCGGGCCTGCAAATATTGCTTTTCCCAGCCCGGCTCCGCACCGGTGGATAGCTCCCCCAGCTGCTTATGCACCTGCTCCAGCCTGACCAAGGCATCCTCGATGTCGGCGCGCGCCATCATCCATCCCTTCGATTGTCGTTATGAATCGTCGGGTTTCAACACCAGATGCCCGACCGCCGTATTGGATGCGGGAACATGATAATGGCGATGCAGCGGCGTGACCTTCTTGCCCAGCGCACCGCGCATGATCAGCCACATCACCATCTCGATCCCCTCCGATCCGGTTTCCCGCAGATATTCGATATGCGGGATGGCGCGCAACTGCCCATTATCTTCGGCACTTAACAGGTCCAGGAAGCGATTGTCCCACTCCGCATTGATCAAACCCGCGCGCGGCCCCTGCAACTGGTGACTCATCCCGCCCGTGCCCCACACCTGCACGTTCAGATCCTCGGGGAAACTCTCCACCGCCCGCGCGATCGCCTCGCCCAGCATCCAGCAGCGATTGCCCGACGGCGGCGGATAGGTGACGACATTGACGGCCAGCGGAACGACCTTGACCGGCCACTTGTCTGGCTGATTGAACATCAGGCTCATCGGCACGGTCAACCCATGGTCGACATCCATCTCATTGATGATGGTCATGTCGAACTCATCCAGGATCAGGCTCTGCGCGATGTGCCAGGCCAGGTCCGCATGCCCCTCCACGTCCGGCACCGGCCGCGGCCCCCATCCCTCGTCGCAAATGCCATAGCGATCCGCACAACCAATCGCGAAGGTCGGAATGATCTTCATGTCGAACGCCGACGCATGGTCATTATAAACCAGTATCACGACATCCGGCTTTTCCTGCGCGATCCATTGCCGCGACCAGTCATATCCGGCGAACAGCGGCGCCCAATAGGGCTCTCCCACCTTCCCATTGTCCATCGCCGCGCCGATCGCCGGCACATGGCTGGTCCCTACGCCAGCGGTAATGCGGGCCATCAACGTTTCTCCCTTATCGAACGCTGGCCTTCTGGTGATCGCCCTCCGGCAATCATCATGGCCTGATACTCTTCCGTGCTCATGCCGGTCATGGTTCCCACCGCCTGCAAAAAGGACATGCCGTCGGTCGAAAACACCTTGGCCAGGAAATAGATATTGCCCCCCAGATCCAGGCAACGATTATAGTCGCGATCCAAAATCGCCTGCCGCTGATCTTCGGTCATCGGCCATTCGTTCAGATAGGCGCGCTCGTCCGCCTTCCACCGTTCGCGATTATCGCCTTTCATCAGGCTCATCGCGAACTGGTTCATCCAATAACCCTGCCGCGCGCGCTTTCCGGTATAGACGCGCGTACCGGGTATATCGTCGAACTCGGCCAGATATTCATGGATATCAACGCTCATCGGCGGTTCTCCAGACAAAGAAAAATCCATCTCCCGCCCCGTCCTTCCACAGCAAGGACGGGAGATGGAGCCACCCCCCACAGGGATAAATGGGGGGTGTGGAAGCTCACAGGCCGCGCGCCTTCAACTGCGCGTCCAGACGGGGGAAGACACGACGGGCATTGCCCTCGAATATCGCGTGCCGTTCCGCATCGCTGATATCCAGCGCATCGACATAGCGCTTGGTATCGTCGAAATAATGGCCGGTCGTCGGATCGATCCCGCGCACCGCGCCGACCATTTCCGAACCGAACAGGATGTTCTTGTTGTCGATCACATCGGCCAGCAAATCGACGCCCGGCTGATGATAGACGCAGGTATCGAAAAAGATGTTGTTCATCAGATGCGTGTCGAGGTTCGGCTTCTTCAGCATGTCCGCCAGCCCCCGATACCGCCCCCAATGATAGGGCACCGCCCCGCCGCCATGCGGAATGATGAAGCGCAGCGTCGGAAAATCCGCGAACAAATCCCCCTCCAGCAACTGCATGAAGGCGATCGTGTCCGCCGCGATATAATAGCCGCCGGTCGCATGCATCGCCGGGTTGCAGCTGCCCGACACATGGATCATCGCCGGAACGTCCAGCTCGACCATCTTCTCGTAAAAGGGATACCAGTAACGATCCGTCAGCGGCGGATGCTGAAAATGCCCGCCGCCCGGATCGGGATTAAGGTTGCATCCGATAAAGCCCAACTGCGTGACGCAACGCTCCAGCTCAGCAATGCTGTTGCCCATGTCGGCCTTTGGCGACTGCGGCAACATGCACACGCCAGCGAAAGTCTCGGGATACAACCCCACCACCCGCGCGATCAGGTCATTGCACCGCATCGCCCACTCCCGGGCGACCTCCGCATCCCCAACATGCGGCGCCATCGCCGAAGCACGCGGAGAAAAGATCGTCAGGTCCGCGCCCCGTTCCCTGATCAGCCGCAGCTGGTTGGACTCGATCGTGTCGCGAATTTCGTCATCGCTGATGTAGGGATAAGGCGGCGCAGCAACGCCCGCCTTGAACGTCGCCTTCTGCTCTTCCCGCCAGCCATCATGCCCCTTGGGGAGCACGGTATAATGGCCATGGCAGTCGATAATCAGGCTCATTCGTCTCTCAGTCCTTCAATCACAGCATTCACACATCGCCGTCATCGGCCAGTTTCCGTCATCCCAGCGCAAGCTGGCATCTCATGCCTCATTCTACCCCCACCAAGCTCGTCACCCCGGGCCTGACCCGGGGTCCCGCTTCTCATCCCCGCGCACTCAGCCAGCGAGACCCCGGATCAAGTCCGGGGTGACGAAGGGGATAAGCGCCCTCGCCCAACTCCCGTCATCCCAGCATCTTCCGTCATCCCAGCCCCTCCCGTCATCCCAGCGAAAGCTGGGATCTCGTGCCTCCAGGCCGAACCCAAGCCGCATGAGATTCCAGCCTGCGCTGGGATGACGAAACTCCCTCAAGCCGCAACTGCACTCCCATCTCGGGCCAAACCATCACGCCGTGCCAAAACCACCGCAAGCTTCCCGCTCAACCCGTCCGGCACATCCGTCACCCCAAGCGCCCCGATCGCCCGCTGCCGCTCCACCGCACCACGCGTCATCGCAGCCCCGGTGCCAAGCGCCTCCAGCGTCTTCACCACCTCTTCCATCTCGGCAGCACGGCGCAGCCCATGAACCAGCATCCGCTCCAGATTATAATCCGCCCGCTCGCCCCAAGGCCGCGCCTTCTCGCTCGCGTCCAGCGACGCCAGCAACTCATCACGCACGCCCGCCGCCTCCGCCGCCAGCATGCATTCCGCCGTCAGCGCCTCCAGTCCCTTGACCATCACCGACCGGATCATCTTGATCGCGGACGCACGGCCCACCGCGTCTCCAACCACGCGCACATTGGCAAAGCCCAGCGCCTGCAACCGCGCTGCGGCCTCTTCCGCCGCACCGCCGCTCAACAACAACGGGACGGACAGCGCCGCCGGACGAACCGGCGCCATGACGGCCGCGTCGACATATCGTCCACCCGCCGCCTCGATCGTCCCCGCCGCTTCCTGCTTCGTCTGCGGCGCCACGCTGTTCATGTCGCAATAAATGGTGCCCGGCGCGATGCACTCCGCCGCCGCCTCGGCAACCGCCAATGCCTGATCCGCCGTCACCAGCGAAATCACCAATCCCACGCCGGAAAGCGCATCTTCCAGAAAGCGCGCGCCCAGCACATGGGCGTCCGCATAGCTGGCGATCATCGCGTCACGCGCTGCGGCGTCTTCGGTCTTGCTGTCGAATATATGCGCCCGCGCGGCCCAGCCCCCTGCCAATGCAAAGGTCAAACCCGCCTCGCCAAATCCGATCAGACCGACTTCCTGCTCCATGCGCCAAGGGATGGCCCATCCCTATCGGCGTCGCCAATCGAATCCCCGGCATCCTCATAAGTTTTTACGAACTTATGCCTTCAACTTCCTGATCGATCGCCGCCATGAAACAGTGTTGCAAGCGGGTCGGCCGCCAGTCCGTTCTGGTGGTCAGCCCGATCATGCGGCTGATCGCGCCGGGCGCGGGACCGATGTCGATCACCATCCCGGCGTTCAGTTCCAGCGCCATTTGATCGACCGACAGCATCGTCAGATAATCGCCATTCACCAGCAGTTCTCGGATCGTCATCACCGATCCGCATTCGATCGGCACGGCAGGCAATTCGCCGCCCAGCGTCTCCACCATCTCCCGCCATAACTGTCGCAACGGCGTCCCCTCCGGCGGCAATATCCATGGGAAACGCCGCAGAGCATCCGCGTCCCATCCTCGCGCCAGCGGATGCCCGGCCCGCGCCATGATCGTCGGCCGATCCTCGAACAGCGGCTTTTGCACAAGGTCCTGCCCGACCGACGCATCACGCAGCGCGCCGATCATCATGTCCACCTCGCCATCGCGCAGCGGGCCGACCAGTTCGGCATGCGACCCTTCATGGACGCTGATATGCACCTGCGGGAACTCGCGCCGAAACCGGCTGATCACGCGGGGCAGCAGCCTTGCGCGCGACAGCGGCATTGCGCCCACCACGACCCGCCCGCTCTCCTGCCCTTTCAGCGCCTCGATCTCTTCCAGCCCCGACCGCAATTCCGCCAGCGCCAGCCGCAACCGCCGCGCCAGCGCTGCCCCCGCATTCGTCAGCGCCACGCCCCGCCCGCGCCGCTCCGCCAGCCTGTATCCCATCGCGAGGCCAAGGTCGCCCACCGCCCGATGCAGCGACGGCTCCGTCACGCCTGCCTCGGCCGCCGCCGCCGCATAGCTCCCCGCCCGCGCCAGCGCGACAAAGGCCCGGATCTGCGCCGCCGTCGCCCGATTGCTGCCAATCAGCCGCAACGCCGCCTCCAGCCGGGGGGCAAGCCTTGCCGCCGCTTCCGTCGGCGTCATGCCGCCCGGATGCCGCTCGAACAGCGGCAGGCCCAGCTGCGCCTCCAATTTGGCGATCCCCTGCGTCACCGCAGGCTGCGTCAGATTGACGGCACGCGCTGCCAGGCTGACCGTCCCCTGCGCGACCACGGCGGCGACGGCAGACAGGTGCCGGATATTGAACTGATCAGGTGCCATCACGAACACTTAGCAAAAACTAATGCCAACGACACAGTTTAAATTTGAGCAACCCGTTTCTTTTCGCCACTTCCTTCATGCTTTCGCCAAAGGAGCAAATCGCATGTCCGGCATCGTCGTCCAGAATATCGACCGGGCGGACCTTTCCATCATCGACGCCCTCGCCCATTGCGGCGTCGCCACCGTCCACGAATCCCAGGGCCGCACCGGACTCCTCGCGCCGTACATGCGCCCGATCTATTCCGGCGCCCGCATTGCCGGCAGCGCCGTCACCATCTCCGCGCCTCCTGGCGACAACTGGATGATCCACGTCGCGATCGAGCAGCTCCGCGAAGGCGACATCCTCCTCCTCGCGCCCACCAGTCCCTGCACCGACGGCTATTTCGGCGACCTCCTCGCAACCTCAGCTCAGGCGCGCGGCTGTCGCGGCCTCGTCATCGACGCAGGCGTGCGCGACGTCCGCGACCTCACGCAAATGAACTTCCCTGTCTGGTCAAAGGCGGTCCATGCCCAGGGCACGATAAAGGCGACGCTCGGCAGCGTGAACATCCCCGTCGTCTGCGCCAATGCCCTCGTCAATCCGGGCGACATCATCATCGCCGACGATGACGGCGTCTGCATCGTCCCACGCGCCAACGCCGCCGCTGTCCTCGAAAAGGCCCAGGCCCGCGAAGCCGCCGAAGAAGCCAAGCGTGTTCGCCTGGCTGCTGGCGAACTCGAACTCGACATCTACAACATGCGCCCGCGCCTTGAAGAAATGGGCCTCAAATATGTCTGACTCGGCCCGTGTCATGTGGATGCGCGGCGGCACGTCAAAGGGCGGCTATTTCCTCGCCGAAGACTTGCCAGCCGACCCCGCCATTCGCGACAGCTTCCTTCTGCGCATCATGGGTTCACCCGATCCCCGGCAGATCGACGGCATGGGCGGCGCCGATCCGCTGACGAGCAAGGTGGCCGTGGTCAAAAAGTCGGCGCGGCCCGGCGTGGATGTCGACTATCTTTTTCTCCAGGTCTTCGTTGATCAAGCCATCGTCACCGACGCGCAGAATTGCGGCAACATCCTTGCTGGCGTTGGCCCCTTCGCTATCGAACGCCGCCTGGTCGAGGCGCAGGATGGGGAGACCCGCGTCGCCATCTACATGGAAAATACCGGCCAGACCGCGATCGCGACCGTGCAAACCCCGAGCCGTATCGTCCGCTATGACGGCGACGCGAAGATCGACGGAGTCCCCGGCACCGCTGCCCCTATCCCGCTGGAATTCCGCGACACCGCCGGTTCTTCCTGCGGCACCTTGCTCCCAACCGGCAATGTCTTCGATGAGGTCGAAGGCGTTCGCGTCACCCTGATCGATAACGGGATGCCTTGCGTCGTCATGAAGGCGCAGGACTTGGGCATAACCGGCTATGAAGATCGCGACGCGTTGGAGAAGGACACCGCCCTGAAGGCTCGCATCGAGAAAATCCGTCTCGCCGTTGGAGAGCGCATGAACCTTGGCGATGTAAAGGAAAAGTCGGTGCCCAAGATGATGCTGGTCGCACCCTCGCGCCACGGCGGCGCGATCACCGTGCGCAGCTTCATTCCCCATCGCGCCCACGCCTCCATTGGCGTGCTGGGCGCAGTCAGCGTCGCCACCGCCTGCCTCATTGAAGGCACGCCAGCGGCAGAGCTTGCCGCCATTCCCGATGGCAGGATCAAAAGCCTTTCGGTAGAGCATCCCACGGGCGAAACCACCTGTGTCATGGAACTGGACGATCAGGACAGGGTCGTCAGCGCCGCCTTGCTGCGCACCGCCCGAAAGCTGATGGACGGAGAGATTTTTGCATGACGGATCGTGTTGTTAGCTGGCACTCCAATCCCTCAGTGCCTCGCTTCACGCCACCTCCGGGCGCGGTCGACGCGCATTGCCATGTCTTTGGCCCAATGGCGCGGTTTCCATTCAGTCCCAAGGCGAAATATCTTCCGGAGGACGCAGGGCCGGATATGCTCTTCGCGCTTCGGGACCGGCTGGGCTTCTCCCGCAACGTCATCGTCCAGGCGAGTTGTCACGGAACGGATAATGCCGCGACTTTGGACGCCATAGCGCAGTCAAACGGCAAGGCGCGTGGCGTCGCAGTGGTTGACCCGGAAATCAGCGACGCAGAACTTGAAACGCTGCATGAAGGCGGCATCCGCGGAGTACGGTTCAACTTCCTCAAGCGCCTCGTCGATGACGCGCCGAAGGACAAGTTCCTCGAAGTCGCCCGCCGCATCGAGCCGCTTGGATGGCATGTCGTCGTCTATTTTGAACCCGACCTTCTGGAAGAACTACGCCCTTTCCTGGACGCCATTCCCACCCTCATCGTCATCGATCATATGGGCCGTCCGGACGTCACCCAAGGGCCGGACGGCATCGACATGCGCGCTTTTCGCGCCCTGCTCGACAGCAGGGACGACATCTGGACCAAGGTCACATGTCCCGATCGGTTAGACCCGCAAGGCCCCCCGTGGGACGATTTCGCAAGGACCGTCGCCCCTCTGGTCACGGATTATCCGACCCGCGTGCTTTGGGGCACCGATTGGCCGCACCCGAACATGGAAAAGGCAATTCCCGACGACGGCGCGCTGGTCGATATGATCCCGCGCATCGCGCCCACCGCCAGCCTCCAGCATAGTCTGCTCGTCGCCAATCCCACCCGGCTTTACTGGCCCGAGGAAATGGCTGACGATTAGTTTACAGTCGAAATGCTCGACGGGAGCCGGTTCTCGAAATCGCGGTCTTGATCCATGGAAGTCCCCATGCGCGCACCCCTTACGGCGCTGCTTCCTAGTCCCAACTTTTGTGCTCTCCTGTCCGCGCAAGCCCGGACGCGCCGATCTATCCTGACAGCGAAAAACGGCTCGACGACGAGCTGAAATAATGCGGAGAGGCAGATGTTCCTTAAGAATTGCTGGTATGTAGCCGCCTGGAGCAGCGAGATCGGGCGCACCCTGCTGGAACGTCAGATCTGCAATGAATCGATCGTCTTCTACCGCGCGGAAAATGGCGATCCGGTCGCTCTCGGCAATGTCTGCCCGCACCGCTTTGCGCCGCTAAGCGCCGGAAAGCTGATCGGCGATGATGTCCAGTGCGGCTATCATGGCTTCCGTTTCGGGACGTCGGGCGGCTGCACGCGAACGCCGCTGATCGACGGCGTCATCCCGGCGAAGATGCGGGTGAAGCGCTTTGCCGTGGTTGAACGCTACGACATGATCTGGCTGTGGCTCGGCGATGCGGATCATGCCGACGAAAGCACGATCCCCGATTTTTCCTGCAACAATCACCCGTCCTTCCGCCGGATCGAAGGCATGATGGAGGTCGCGGCCAACTATGAGCTGATCAGCGACAACCTGCTCGACCTGACCCATGCCGAATTTGTGCATGAGGGCGTTTTGAACAGCGAGGCGCTGACCCGCAGCAAGTTGGAAACACTCCAAAGCGGCACCACGGTCTGGTCCAATCGCTGGGCGCATGACGGCGCGGCACCGCCCGCCTGGGCCGCCGCTTTCGACCATTATGCCGAGAATGTCGATCACTGGGCCTATATGCGCTGGGACCCGCCGGGCAACCTGCTGCTCGACGTCGGCGTAACCCCGGTGGGCAAGACGCGAGATGAGGGCGTCTGGCTCTATGGGTGCGACCTGTTGACGCCCAAGGATGCGACCTCCAGCTGGTATTTCTGGTCCTTCGCCCGCAACTACAAGGTGGACGATCCGTCGGTCGACGAGATGTGGCGCGCCGCGATCGAGATCGCCTTCGTCGGGCAGGACAAGCCGATCCTGGAAGAACAGCAGCGCATGATGGGGACCCGGACGCTCGATGAGATGGGACCGGTTATGGCGTCAGCCGACGTCGCGGCAACCCGCGCCCGCCGGATCATGAAGAAGCTGATCGCCGAGGAGGCGCAAGGCGCCCTGCCACAGCCCGGCGCGGAATCGCCGCTCAACCTGCTGAGGCGAAAGGCTGGCACGCGACTGCCGGTCGAACCTGTGGTCTGAGGCAGGTCATGGCAAAGCTGGCTGACGGGCTGACGCTCGAAATCACCGGACGCATGCTGCTGGCTCCGGATATCGTGCAGATCGACCTCGCACGGGCTGACGGCGGCGATCTGCCGCCCTTCGCGGCAGGGGCACATATCGACGTCCTGGTGGATGAAGGATTGGTGCGGCAATATTCGCTGTGCAACAACCCGGTCGAGCGACATCGCTATCAGATTGCGGTGCTGCGCGAACGGCAATCGCGCGGCGGATCGGCTCGGGTGCATGACGCCTTCCACCCGGGGCGACAGGTAATTGTCGGCACGCCGCGCAACCTGTTCGCGCTGGCCGAAGGAGGTAGCCGCTATATATTGATCGGCGGGGGCATTGGCATTACCCCGATCATGTCCATGGCGGCGGCGCTGGCGAGCGAAGGGAAGTCTTTCGACTTGCATTATTGCTGCCGGAGCCCGGCAAGCGCCGCCTTCGGCAGCGCCGTGGACGCGGCAGGCGGACGCACCTATTTCAGTCGGCATGACGGATCGCCTCGCTTCGATCCGGCGGCGGCGCTTGGGTCCCCCGGCGCAGACACCCATATTTATGTGTGCGGCCCGGCAGGCTTCATGAACGCCGTGCGGGACGAGGCTCAGCGACTTGGCTGGGCGGATGCCAGCATCCATCGCGAACTGTTCGAAGCGGCCGAACCGCTGGTACAAGCAGGCGACAAGCCCTTCGATGTGCGCATTGCCAGCACGGGCGCGACCTTTACGATCGCACCCGGCACGTCGGTTGCCAGCATTCTGGCCGATGCGGGGGTCGACGTCCCGATCAGTTGCGAACAAGGCGTGTGCGGTACCTGCGTCACCGGCGTGCTGGAAGGGTCGCCGGATCATCGGGACAGCTATCTGACCGACGATGAACGGAACGAAGGAAAGCTCTTCACCCCCTGCTGCTCGCGAGCGCTATCGCCGCTGTTGCTTCTCGACCTCTAACCTAACGTCCTTGTGGCGCGTCCCCGCCTTTCCCGCTATCGTCGCGGCCGAACGCGCGATCGACGGCGCGGGAAGGAGACGGACTGCGGGTGAATGGCCCCGGCTATCACGTATCGACCGCCGCGTTGGACGGCGCGCCCGCCTTTGACCATTGGCACGGGCAGGTGCAGGCGCATGTGACGCCCATCGACATTCGCGTGCCGGATCGCACCACATTCCGCGGCGAGCTGCGGCAGCAGCATATCGGCGACGTGCAATTCTCCGTCATCAACGCGACCAGCCAGGAAGGCGTGCACGACGCCAGCGGACGCCACGGCGCGTCGCCGCGCTTTGACCTTGTCTATATGCGCAGCGGCGGCATCACCCTGCGCCAGAACGGCCGCGAAGCCACTCTGGACGCGGGCGAGGCCCTGTTGTTCAGCCATCTCGATAATTTCAGCTTTGTCACATCGGCATTTTCGGAAGCCTATCTGGTCGCCCTGCCCAGCGCCTGGATCGAACGCTGGCTCGCCGATCCCTATGCCTGCACCATCCGCCCGCTGATCGGATCATCGCCATGGGGCGCTGCGATCGACGGGCTGTTGCACAGCGTCGCCCATGCCGTGGAGGAAGGACGGCCCCTGCCCGCTCACCTGATCGCTGACCAGCTTGGCGGCTGCCTGGCGCTGATGTGCGATGGGATGGCGGGCGAGGAAACCACACATCGCCGCCGCCTGATGCACCAGATCCGACGGACGCTGACCAGCGGCTTCGCGGACCCGGACCTGACGCCCGCGACCATCGCCGCGCAGCACGGCATTTCGGTCCGCTATCTCCACAGCCTGTTCGCCGCAACGGGCGGCAGCGTCGGGCGCGAACTGCGCACGATCCGCTTGGGCCGCGTCCGCGCGATGCTGGAGGACAGGGCGTGCCGCAGCCTGACCGTCAGCGAGATCGCTTATACGTGCGGCTTCAATGATCCGGGCTATCTCGCCCGCTGTTTCGCGCAGGAATATGGGCGTTCGCCGACGTCTTTTCGGAAGGACGGTTAGGGGCTCAGCTTCTTTCCGTGTAAATTACATCACCGTTCGCCGTGAGCCTGTCGAAGGCAGACGGTCTTCTGTGGATGGCTCCCGCGTTGCAAGCGTCAAGTGATGACTGGCGTTCCGTCAGGTGCAGTCGTCTGTCCGGCCTGTTGATGCAGTCGGTGTAGACTGCTGGCCCTGATGGTGTCCGCGAACAAGGTCCTATCGGTTTTGCCATCACATCCTTCGCTCTCACAACCTCGTGAAGCTGATCTCCTCAGCTAAGTTCTTGATCTATGCTGCCGCCAGCATAGGCGCATGCCCGCGTTCGAACACGCCGCCGCGCGCCATGACCGCCCATGCGATCCGCGCCATTTTGTTGGCAATGGCGACCGAGGCGACGCGCGCGGGCTTTGTGGCGAGCAGAGCGACGAAACGCGGATCGATCGTGCCGGGTTTCTCCTTGGCGTATCGGATCAGCGCGATTGCGCCGACGACCAGGAGCTACCGCAGATATCTGTCGCCCATCTTGGTAATGCGCCCTAAACGTTCCTTGCCGCCACTGGAGCTCTGCCGTGGGGTCAGCCCCAGCCAGGCAGCGAACTGGCGCCCTGACGAGAACTGGCCTGGATCGGTCACCGACGCGGCGAGCGCGGTCGCGCCGATCGGTCCGATACCACGGATCGTCGCTAGGCGCCGCGACCTGTCGTCGCTCCGTTCCAGAGGGGCGAGACGCAGGTCAAGCTTGCGCAACTGGACATGAATCTGGAGCAGTTGCCCGGCCAGCATGCCGACGACGTTCGCGGCTTCGACTGGCAAGTCGAGCTCGGACTCGCCGTCAACGATCTGTCGCGCCATCTGCAGTGCCTTCACGATCCCGACCGGGAGGGCGGTACCCAGCTCGGCAAGCACGCTGCGCATCATGTTGACCAACTGCGTGCGCTGCTTGATCAACAGGCTACGCACGCGGTGCAGCGACAACGCCGCCTGCTGCTCGCGCGACTTGATGGGCACAAACCGCATTGTCTGGCGTGTGACCGCTTCGCAGATCGCCTCGGCGTCGGCGGCATCGTTCTTGCCGCGCTTTACATAAGGCTTCACGTACACCGCCGGCATCAGCCGCACCTTGTGACCCAGCCTAGTCAGTCCGCGCGCGCAGTGATGCGACGTCCCGCAGGCCTCTGCGCCTACCAAGCAAGACGGCAGCATCTGGGATCGCCGCAGCGCCTTGCGAATGACGACCTCACCGGTCGCGCTGATACCGTGAACCTGAAAAACGTTCTTGGCCAAATCCAGGCCGATCATGCTAATCTCCATGGCGGGTGGCTCGGGTTGCGTGACAGCAAACCCATCTTGGCACCTAGATGCCGTGAGCGGGAGCCATCCACCTCATCCACCTGCGGAAGGCGCCTGGGCAAGATGGACATTATCTAAGCCCGCTTCGCCTCGTGTGAAGTGGAGCGGAACTGCCCGGACAGAGCGTGATAAAGTTTTTGGCGACAAATCATGGTGCTGACGGCATCCGCGATCAACGCCGTCGCGAACAAGGGTAAAATCATGGTCCGGTCGGCCGTCATCTCCATCATGATGATCACAGCAGTCATCGGCGCCCGAACAACACCTGTAAAATATCCAACCATACCAAGCAGTACCACGGCGCCTGAAGGACTGTTGGGGAAAACGGAGGAAATCAACTGACCAAGACCAGCTCCGACCGACAGCGACGGGGCAAATATGCCGCCAGGAGCGCTACTAAGCGCTGTAGCAAGGGTGGAGATAAACTTCGCCGGGCCAAAGCTCATGGTCGAACCGTGGCCAACGAGGAGAAGTTTGGTGGTTTCGTAGCCGGTGCCCCATGTAAGGCCATTCGTGACGCAGCCCGTGATGGCGACGATTAGCCCACATCCCGCCGCGAACATGACAGGACGAGACCGAATACGGATCAGCACTGGGTGGCGCGGCCATGTAGCCGCGATAAGAATGCGGGAGAAAATACCGCCGAAAAAGCCTCCAAGCACTCCCGCTATCGGCGCAATGAGAAGCATAGCCCGGAGCGGCAGATTTCCGTTCATCGCCCCGAAATACACATAGTCTCCCGCCAGACCGAGGCTCACCAATCCCGAGATCATCACTGCGGCCATCACCATAAGGGCCACTTTCTGCTCAAACGCAGATGCCAGCTCCTCGATCGCAAACGCAACCCCGGCAAGCGGGGTGTTGAAAGCTGCCGCCACGCCTGCCGCGCCCCCCGCGATAATGATACCGCTCGAGACGGGCACCCGAAGCCAGCGATGAACCGCGACCATGAGTGCCGCGCTGATTTGTACGGTTGGACCTTCGCGTCCTGCCGATCCACCGACGAGTAGCATGCTGATCGTGCCGCATAACTTGGCCCCAGCCGTCTTCAGCGACAACAATTCCCCCCCCGCATGCAGGTCTGGGTTATGACTGGCGGCCATCACCTGCGGGATGCCAGACCCACGAGCAGCAGGAAAGAAGCGCAGCGTGGCATAGGCGACTGCCGCGAAGACCAAGGGCGTGACGATGAGAGGCGCATAGCGCGAGATCGTCACTACTTGCAGAAAAATATTTTGAGAAAACTCACCCATCCGAGCAAAAACAATAGCCGCCAGACCGAGTATGATGGCGCCTGCAACGGCAGCCAACCGGCTGTGGACGGCAGCGATATGTTTGCCGGTCAGTGGGATACGAATAAACGGGCGCATGGCTTGGAAATTATCTGGAATGTAGAAATCATATGCCCCCGGAGACACCTCCCACGCTGCGAAGCGGGCAGTCCGGCCGTGAACATCCACCTCATAAACGTCAAAGCCATGAATTGGCTTGGAATAAAGGGGGCGTGGAAGTGAACTTCGCCGATTCTGCGCCAACGAGGAAAAATGCGGCCACTCTTTGAATCGTCCAAAGGCCATTCTACGCCTTGGGATCTTACGCCCAGAGGATTCCAATCCATCGACATGGATTATCCCTTAACGGAACGTAGGCTCATTGGAACGGGAAATTGACCACGGAGCGGCAACAAATGGTCGAAAGCCTACCCTCCTCATTTCGTCATGCCAGCGCATGCTGGCATCTCGGTCGATGGCGCTCGACCTCGCTCACGAGATCCCAGCTTGCCGCTGGGATGACGGAGAAAGGACAGCTGCACGGGACCGAAACCATGCCACCGCTCGAACATGAAACATCTTAGGCCATCGATCATTACATAAGCCGTGCCATCCACAGCCATTCGCGAATTTCACTATAACGCGGCCGAACACCGGCTGGACGTCCAGTTCATCAGCGGAAAGCGTTACAGCTATTTCGATGTGCCGGAAAATCTGGCTGCGGAGATGACCAAAGCGACCTCGAAAGGCGGCTTTTTCAACCACCACATCCGTGATCGCTTTCCCTTCACTCGACGGTGACGGACTTCGCCAGATTGCGCGGCTGATCGACATCGGTCCCCTTCGCCACCGCCACATGATAGGCCAGCAACTGCACCGGCACCGCATAGACCATCGGCGCGATCAGCGGATGGACCTTGGGCATGGTGATCGTAGCGATGCAGCCCTCGCCCGCCGCCTTCACGCCGTCATAGTCGGAAATCAGCACCACCTTGCCGCCGCGTGCCTGCACTTCCTGCATGTTGCTGACGGTCTTTTCAAACAGCGGCCCGCTGGGCGCCAGAACGATCACCGGCACCTTGTCATCGATCAGCGCGATCGGGCCATGCTTCATCTCGCCGGCGGCATAGCCTTCGGCGTGGATATAGCTGATTTCCTTGAGCTTCAGCGCCCCTTCCAGCGCCAGCGGATAGTCCGGCCCCCGGCCGAGATACAGCACGTCCCGCGCCCCCGCGATCAGGTGCGCCATGCCCTCGATCGACTCATCATAGGCCAGCGCGCCGTTGAGAGCCGCAGGGGCTTCGGCGAGGTGACGGACCAGCTCCTTCTCCGCCTTGGCATCCAGCCGCCCCTTGGCTCGCGCAAGATTCGCCGCGAACGCCGCCAGCACCGCCAGCTGGCACGTAAAGGCCTTGGTCGACGCGACACCGATTTCCGGCCCGGCATGGGTCGGCAACAGCAAGTCAGCCTCCCGCGCCATCGTACTGGTGGGCACGTTGACGACCGCCGCGATCTTCTGCCCCTCGCTACGGGCATGGCGGAGAGCGGCCAGCGTATCGGCGGTTTCGCCCGATTGGCTGATGACGATCATCAACCCGCCATCCTCCATCACGGGCGCGCGGTAGCGGAACTCGCTTGCCACATCGATATCGACGGGGACGCGGGCGAATTGCTCCACCCAATATTTGGCGACCATCCCGGCATAATAGCTGGTTCCGCACGCAACGATCGTAACGCGGCGGATCGCGCCCAGGTCGAAATCCGGAATGGGCAGCGACACCCGGTCTTCCATCCGCTGGAGATAGGATTTCAACGTCTGAGCGACGACCACCGGCTGCTCGTAAATCTCCTTGAGCATATAGTGGCGGTGATTGCCCTTGGAGATCAGCTCGCCCGTCACGCCGGAAATGGTGATCGGCCGCTCGACAGGATTGTTGTCCTTGTCAAAAATCTCCGCGCCCTCTGCGGTGATGACGACCCAGTCGCCCTCCTCCAGATAGGCAATGCGCTGCGTCAGCGGCGCCAGCGCCAGCGCGTCGGAACCCAGATAGGTCTCACCCTCGCCATAGCCCACAACCAACGGCGAACCGAGCCGCGCGCCGATCAGCATGTCGGGATGACTGCGGAACAGGATGGCCAGCGCAAAGGCGCCATGCAGGCGGGGCAGCACCTGCGCCACCGCGTCCTTCGGCGAAGCGCCCTGCTCCACCAACTCGCTCACCAGATGCGCGACAACTTCCGTATCCGTTTCGCTATCGAAACGACGTCCGCGGCTGGTCAGTTCCTCCCGCAGCGGCTTGAAATTCTCGATGATCCCATTGTGCACCAACGCCACTTCCTTCGTGGCATGCGGATGCGCATTGCTCGTCGTCGGCGCCCCATGCGTCGCCCAGCGGGTATGTGCGATCCCGGTCGTCCCCGGCAGCGGATTATTCGCCAATTCCTTCACGAGATTGGCGAGCTTCCCCTCAGCCCGCCGCCGCTCGATCGCGCCCTCATAAACGGTCGCGACCCCCGCGCTGTCATAGCCGCGATATTCCAGGCGCCTCAGCCCATCGACCAAACGCTCCGCCACATCGTCCTTACCGATGATCCCGATGATACCGCACATGAATCCTGAGCCTCAAAGCTATGCAAACAAACGACCAACCCGTTTCGCGCCCACCTATGCCATGATCGACGGATCAGCGACAGGGTAGACAGTCATTCTGGACGAATTGTAACCAGCCAGACATCTGGCGGCGAAAGCAGCCTGATCGGCAGGCCACTGGTGCCGATCCCCGCCGACACGATCATGGATTTCGCATCGTCACGATAGACCCCGCAAGCATAGCGGGTGCCGAAGCGGGACGGCACATAGACAATCCCAGCAAAGGGCAGCGCCACCTGACCACAATGCGTGTGCCCCACCATCGCCAGCAACGGCCTGTCGGGCAGGGAAGGAAAAACGTCTGGCCCGTGGGAAAGGACTATCTGAGCGCCGCCCATATCCTCCATCTCCTGCAACACGCCGGGGACATCCGGGCGGTCAGTGTAAATATCGCGCAACCCGCCGATCACCAGCGGCCCCCGGCGCACGGCCTGATCGGTCAAAAGGGTGATCCCGATCCGCCGAAAGAGGGCGCGCCATTGGGTGCGGCTGATCTTCGCGTAACGGCGCGCGTCGTGATTACCGAGCACCGCCAGTACACCCATCGGCGCACGAAGAGCTGAAAAGGGCGCGATACTCGCGACCGGATCATAAACCGCACCGCCCTTATGATCGCCGATATAGTCCCCGCCCAGCAGGATAAGATCGGGCTTCAGACCGTTCACCTGACGCACGATCCGCGCCATCCTATCGGGACTGTTATCCGGTCCCGACAAATGAGAATCGGTCATCAGCGCGACCGTCAACGACCGTCGCGGCGCGCCTTCCGGAAATGGTAGCGCGATCTCCATCCGGCGCACCACCGGCGTGGCCCGCGCATTAGCGATAAGCCAGATGCAAGAGCCTGCCGCAATCAGGCCCAGCATCAGCAGCGCCCAAAGGCACCCTCTACGACCAGATGGGGATTTCACTTGGCCGCTTTGCGCGCCTGCATTCCAGCGCGGAACCGCGCCGCCCATCCGGGCTTGCCCTCCTGCGCGGGCCGGACGAGGCAAAGAGCGTCCGCCTCCACCTCCTTAGTCACCACACTCCCTGCGCCGACGATCGCGCCTGCCCCGATCTTGACCGGAGCGACTAGCGCGCTGTTGGAGCCGATGAACGCCCCCGCGCCGATTTCCGTCTTATATTTGAAAAAGCCATCATAGTTGCAGGTGATCGTACCCGCGCCGACATTGGCGCCTGCCCCGATGGTGGCATCGCCAATATAGGACAGGTGATTGACCTTCGCGCCTTCGCCCAGCTCCGCCTTTTTGACTTCGACGAAATTGCCGACCTTAGCCTTCGCGCCAATTTGGGCACCGGGACGCAGTCGCGCATAGGGGCCGATCTCGGCACCCTTAGAGATGGTTGCGCCCTCAATGTGCGAGAAGGCGTGGATGACCACATCGTCGGCCACCGTCACGCCCGGCCCAAATACGACATTCGGCTCGACCATGACATCGCGGCCAAGTTCGGTGTCATGCGCGAAGAATACGGTTTCCGGCGCTACCAGCGTCACGCCATCACGCATCGCCTCGCTACGCCGCCGGTCCTGCCAAGCAGCCTCGATCACCGCCTGTTCCGCGCGGCTGTTCACGCCAGCCACTTCCCACGCCTCGGTTTCGATGACGGCACTTTGAGCGCCGGGCAACATGATGATGTCGGGCAGATAATATTCGCCCGCCGCATTGTCGTTGCCGATCTTGTCGAGCAGGACAAAAAGATCCGTGGATCGTACAGCCATCAGGCCGGAGTTGCACAGCGTCACCGCCCGTTCCGCCGCGTCGGCATCCTTATATTCGACCATCTTGCCGATGATGCCTTGGCCGTTGGTAATGATCCGCCCATAGGCGCCCGCGTCCTCGGGTCTGAAGCCCAGCACCACCGCGCGCAGGTCATCTCCCAGGTTCAGCCGGTCCAGCATGGCCCGCATGGTTTCCGCCCGCACAAGCGGCACATCGCCATACAGGATCAAAATGTCACCCGCAAAACCGGCAAGCGCGTCATGCGCCTGGGCAACCGCGTGGCCAGTACCCAACTGCTGCTCCTGCACGGCGATCACCGCGCCAGTTCCGGCGACGGCGGCTTCCACTTGCTCACGGCCCGCGCCAACCACGACGACCTGCCGCTCGGGCTGAAGCTCCGCGACACTGGCCAACAGATGCAGCAACATTGGCCGACCCGCGACCGGATGGAGCACCTTGTGCTTGGCTGACTTCATGCGCGTACCCTGCCCGGCGGCAAGGATGATGACGGCGAGTGGGCGGGTGGCGGTCACGGCGGAACGCGTCCTCTTTAGCAGGAAGGTTATGAATCTGATCGCTCTCTGCCACGTTTGCCTTGCCTTTGCCACCGGAGAGGCCGCATGAGCCGCGCATGATCAGCATTCCCTTCGATATAGTGGGTTTCGACCTCGACGGCACCTTGCTCGACACGAGCGGCGACCTCGCCGCGGCAGTCAATTACGCGATCGCGACGGATGGCCGCCCGCCTTTTCCCGTCGACGCCATCCGCCCGTTCGTGGGCAAGGGCGCGAAAGTCATGCTGGAACGGGCGCTAACCGCATCGGGCGGCTATGATGACGCCCTGCTGGCTCGGATGCTGCCGACATTGCTCGATTATTATGAGCAGAATCTTGCCATCCATTCGGTCCCCTATCCCGGCCTCATGAACGCGATGGAAGCTTTGGACAAAGCGGGCGCGAAGCTTGCGATCTGCACGAACAAGGCTGAACGCTTCACTATTCCCCTGCTCCATCAGATCGGCCTTTCCGAACGTTTCGTCAGCGTCATTGGCGGCGACACGCTTGGCGTAGCGAAGCCGGACCCAGCGCCGATCCACGAGATGATCGCGCGCGCTGGCGGCGGCCGCACGATATTCCTCGGCGACACGATCAACGATATCGCGGGCGCTCGTAACGCGGGAGTGCCAAGCATAGCGGTCAGCTTCGGCTTCCTCGACGGCCCCGTCGAACAACTGGAAGCAGACGCGGTCATAGATCATTTCGATGAACTGATGCCGCTTCTCGAAGGTTGGCCAGGCTGATCGTCAGCCGTTTGATCCATAGCGGATGAACATCTCGTCGATTTTGGAAGTATTTTTTAAACAAAGGCTTATACCGCCGCCCCAACGGCGGCTTCGTGCCTGCCGATCCTCCGGGTAACATCAGGTAAAGGCAGTCAGCATGGGAGAAAATTTCGCTTTCTTCCTGCCGATCATGATGGCCAGCTTTAGCATCGCGTTCCTGATCATCTGTAACTGGCATGTGCGGGCCGCTGCCTGGTGGAGCGCGGCCTTCTTCTGCGTCGCTGCGGGATTTGCGGCACCCGTCGGTTTTGCCGCAATGCCGGACCCTGTCTGGAGCATCATCGCTGATCTGCTGTTTGCCACCGGGTTCCTGCTTTTCGGTCAGGCCCTGTTGCAACGCTGGCGACCATCCTGGCTTCTGACGGCGCGGCTGATGATCTGGGGCGGCTCGATCCTGCTGTGCATCCTCGCCTATGCGATGGACAATCTACCGCTCGAACTGGTCGCCTCGGACTTTGGCTGCTTTCTCCTGATCGGACTTCCTCTTGTCGCGGCGAAGGATCACTTGCGTACAGGGGCCGATCGGACGTTGTTCGCCGCTGCATCGCTCGTCGCATTGGATAATTTCGTTCGCGGCACCACTGTCCCGCTCACGCTGTCGGAGAATGGCGACTTCCTCACCAGCGAATATGCCTTTTTGATGCAGGCGCTTGCATGCATATTCGGCTTGTTTCTCGCGTTCGCTGCTCTTGCGACGCAGGTGATCGACATACTGAGTCGCTATCAGCGGGAAGCCATGGTCGATCCGTTATCCGGCCTCTTCAATCGTCGGGGATTCGATGACGCCATCCAGCGTAGGCAATCGGATAGACTGCCCGCAGGAAGTCTCCTTGTCTGTGACATCGACCATTTCAAGACCATCAACGACGAATATGGCCACGCATCCGGCGACCAGGTGATCAGGGCGCTTTCGCGTCTTCTAACCACATTGGCTCCGGAGGGCGCGGTCGTGGCCCGCTTCGGTGGAGAGGAATTTGTCCTATTCCTACCGGGCATCAATGCAGCACATGCGGCGGAGATCGCGAACAAGCTGCGCGAAGGCTTCACCGCGACGATTGCAAAGCAACTACGGCTCAGCCGTCCATTGACTGCCAGCTTTGGCCTATCGACCACTCAGCGCAGCGACACGTCAATCCACGACACCATCGCTCGCGCGGATGATGCACTCTATGACGCAAAGGCGCGTGGCCGGAACCGGGTCTGCATCCGGCGCGCGCTATCCTCACCAACCATAGCGGCGGCGTCCACGCCCCGCATCGCCAGCGCCTGAAAAGCAGAAGGGCCGCACAGCGGCGGCCCTTTCCAACTTCGCCAAAGGCGCCGATCACATGTGGATCGGCTTGCCCATGACCGCCATTGCGGCTTCCTTGATCGCTTCGCTATGCGTCGGATGCGCGTGGCAGGTATAGGCAATATCCTCGCTCGATGCCCCGAATTCCATCGCCTGTGCCGCTTGCGCGATCATCGTGCCAGCCACGGTCGCGATGATCCACACGCCCAGGATCCGGTCGGTTTCCGCATCGGCGATCACCTTCACAAAGCCGTCGGGCTCATGATTGGTCTTGGCGCGGCTGTTCGCCATCATCGGGAACTTGCCGACCTTGACCGCACCGCGCTCCTTGGCGGCTTCCTCGGTAAGGCCGACGCCTGCAATCTCCGGCTTCGTATAGACCACCGACGGGATCACCGCATGGTTCACGATCCCGGTCAGCCCGGCGATATTCTCGGCGACGGCAATGCCCTCGTCCTCAGCCTTATGCGCGAGCATCGGGCCGGGGATCACATCGCCGACGGCCCAAACACCGGGGACCTTAGTTGCAAAGTCATGATCGGTTTCGATCTGCCCGCGCGCATTCAGCTCAAGGCCGATCTTGTCGAGACCCAGTCCATCTGTATTGGGACGGCGGCCGATCGACACCAGCACGACATCAGCCTCGATCGTCTCCGAAGCCCCGCCTGCGGCAGGCTCAACCGTCAGGCTGACGCCCTTTTTATGCGCCTTGGCGCCCGTCACCTTGGTGCCGAGCTTATATTCGAAGCCCTGCTTTTTGAACATCTTGTTCGCTTCCTTGCGAACCTCGCCATCCATGCCCGGCAGGATCTGGTCGAGAAATTCGACGACCGTCACCTTCGACCCCAGACGGCGCCAGACCGAACCCAGTTCCAGCCCGATGACGCCCCCGCCGATGACGACGAGGTGATCCGGAACCTTGTCCAGCTCCAGAGCGCCAGTTGAATCGACGATCAGGCCCTTGTCATTTTCCACTTCGACGCCTGGCAGCGGCGTCACGGAGGAACCCGTCGCGATAATGATATTTTTCGCGGTCACGGCCTTGCCCGCGACATCGACCGTGTTCGCGCCGGTAAAGCTCGCACGCCCGTTCAACCAGTCGACCTTGTTCTTTTTGAACAGGAATTCGATGCCGCCCGTCAGGCCCTTCACGGCATCCTTGCGCTGGCCCTGCATGGTATCCAGATCAAGGCTCATCTTGTCGATCTTGACGCCAAGCTTTGCGAGCGCGCCACCTGCGGCCTCCTCATAAAGCTCCGACGCGTGGAGCAGCGCCTTCGACGGAATGCAGCCGACATTCAAGCAGGTGCCGCCCAGTGTCTCACGGCTCTCGGCGCACGCAGTCTTGAGACCCAGTTGAGCCGCGCGGATGGCCGCGACATAGCCCCCCGGACCCGCGCCGATCACCAGGACGTCATAATCGAAGTCAGCCATCTCAATCTCCGTTCGCCCTTGTTCCGAGCCGCTTGTCTCGTCCCAACCTGTCAAAGGGCATTACTTTTTCTTTCGTCCCCTAGAAAGGACAGGGCTTCAACAGGCTCAGCCCGAACGGAATGAAAGGTTGATCTTACAGGTCGATCAGCAGACGGGTCGGATCTTCGATCGCGTTCTTGACCGCGACCAGGAAGGTCACCGCTTCACGACCATCGATCAGGCGATGGTCGTAGCTGAGCGCCAGATACATCATCGGACGGATGACGATCTGACCGTCGCGGACGACAGGACGATCTTCGATCCGGTGAAGGCCCAGAACAGCCGACTGCGGCGGATTGATGATCGGGCTCGACAGGAGCGAACCGAACACACCGCCATTGGAGATGGTGAAGGTTCCGCCCTTCATATCTTCCATGGTCAGCGTGCCTTCCTTGGCCTTCTTGCCAAAGCCGCCAATCGTCTTTTCGATGTCTGCGACGCTAAGGCTTTCCGCGTTGCGGATCACCGGCACGACCAGGCCGTTCGGGGCCGACACGGCCACCGAGATATCGGCGAAATCATTATAGACGATCTCGTCGCCTTCGATCTGCGCGTTGACGCCCGGAATGTCGCGCAGCGCCATGCAGACGGCCTTGGTGAAGAAGCCCATGAAGCCCAAACGGACACCATGCTTCTTCTCGAACAGGTCCTTATATTTCGCGCGCGCTTCGATGACATTTGTCATGTCGACGTCATTATAGGTGGTGAGCAACGCCGCGTTATTCTGCGCTTCCTTCAGGCGTTTGGCGACCGTCTGGCGCAGGCGCGTCATCTTGACGCGCTCCTGACGACGGCTCGGGCCAGCAGTAGGCGCCTCGGCAGCAGGCGCGGCAGCCGGTGCAGACGCCGTCGCCTTGGCCGTGCCCGCAGCTACGGCGGCCATCACGTCATCCTTCGTTAGGCGGCCGTCCTTGCCGGTGCCCTTGATCTTGCTTGGGTCGAGTCCATGCTCCAGCACCAAGCGGCGAACGGCTGGAGACAGCGTCAGGTTGCCGCCCTCATCCTCATCGACCGGCGCCGAAGCCGCAGGAGCAGGAGCAGGCGTGGCAGCCTCTGCCTTGGCAGCCGGAGCGGAAGCCGGGGCAGCTGCGGGCGCCGCAGCAGCAGCCGCGCCCTCGTTGATCATCGCCAACAGCGCGCCGACGTTCACCGTGTCGCCTTCCTTGGCGATGATGTCGCCCAAGGTTCCCGCGACCGGTGCGGGCACATCCACCGCCACCTTGTCGGTTTCCAGGCTGACGATCGGCTCATCGGCCTTCACCGCCTCGCCGGGCTTCTTCAGCCACTGACCAACGGTCGCTTCGGTAACGGATTCGCCCAGCGTGGGGACTTTGACTTCAGTTGCCATGAGCTGTGTCAGCCTTTCTTCTGGCGGCGGATTTCTTCACGAACGCTGTGACCCAGCGCATCGGCTACAAGGGCGCCCTGTTCGGCGACATGGCGCTTGGCCAGACCCGTAGCGGGCGAAGCGGCAGCCTTTCGTCCAGCATAGCGAGCGCGCATCGGCGCCTTGCCGGCAAGGCCCAGCGCTTCCTCGACATAAGGTTCGACGAAGAACCATGCGCCATTGTTACGCGGCTCTTCCTGGCACCAGACCACCTCTTCCAGGTTGGTCATGCGCTTGATGCGCGTGGCCAACGCTTCGGTGGCGAAAGGATAGATCTGCTCGATACGAACGATCTGAACATCCTTGTCACCCGCCGCGTCGCGCGCTTCGAGCAGATCATAGAAGACCTTGCCGGAGCACAGGACCAGCCGCTTCGTGTCAGCGTCCGCCGCTGCATGCGGATCGGACAGGATGCGCTTGAAATGCGTCTCCCCCACAAAATCCTCGGCCTTGCTCACCGCCAGCTTGTGCCGCAGCAGCGACTTCGGCGCCATGATGATGAGCGGCTTGCGGAAGGGGCGCAGCATCTGACGGCGCAGGACGTGGAAATAATTGGCCGGCGTCGTGATGTTGGCGACCTGAATATTCCCTTCCGCACACAGCTGAAGGAAGCGTTCCAGACGCGCCGAGCTATGCTCTGGCCCCTGCCCCTCATAGCCGTGGGGCAGCAGGCAGACGAGACCGTTCGAACGCAGCCACTTCGTCTCGGACGAGGCGATATATTGGTCGAACACGATCTGCGCGCCGTTAGCGAAGTCGCCGAATTGCGCTTCCCACAACACCAGACTCTTGGGGTCAGCCAGCGCAAAACCATATTCAAAGCCGAGCACGCCATATTCAGACAACGGCGAATCCAGCACCTCGAACCGGCCATGCGGCACGGTCGAAAGCGGGATATACTTCCTCTCGCTATCCTGATCGACCCAGACAGCGTGACGCTGGCTGAACGTGCCGCGCCCCGAATCCTGGCCCGACAAGCGGACACCATAGCCTTCGGACAGAAGCGATCCGAAAGCGAGCGCCTCACCAGTAGCCCAGTCGAAATTCTGGCCTGACTTGAACATTTCCGCCTTGGCGTCGATCACGCGCTTGAGCGTCTTGTGGACGTTCAAACCTTCCGGAACGGTGCTGAGCGTTTTGCCCAGGCTATCGAACAGCTTCTGGCTGATCGCGCTTTCGACATTCTGGCGCGATGTTTCGGCGTCGGCCGGCTTGTGCAAACCCGACCAGCGGCCAGCGAACCAGTCGGCCTTATTGGCCTTGTAGCTCTTGGCCGCCTCAAACTCTTCTTCCAGATGATTGACGAAGTCGCCCGTCACCTTGTTGACGAAATCATCGTCAACCACGCCTTCCGCCTTCAGGCGCGCCGAATAGACGTCGCTGACGGGGGGATGCTGGCGAATCTTCGCGTACATCTGCGGTTGCGTGAAGCTCGGTTCATCACCTTCGTTGTGACCGAAGCGGCGATAGCACCACATGTCGATCACGATGTCGCGATGGAAGGTCTGGCGATATTCGATCGCCAGCTTGCACGCGAAGGTCACAGCTTCCGGATCGTCGCCATTGACGTGCAGGATCGGCGCCTGAACACCCTTCGCCACATCGCTCGGATAGGGCGAACCGCGCGAGAATTGCGGGCTCGTCGTGAAGCCGATCTGGTTGTTGACGATGAAGTGGATGCAGCCGCCAGTATTGTAACCGGAAACGCCGGAGAAGCCGAGGCATTCCCAGACGATGCCCTGACCAGCAAAGGCCGCGTCGCCGTGGATCAGCACAGGCAGGACCTGCTCATGCTTCTCCAGATCATCGCGGAAAGTCTGCTGCGCGCGGACCTTGCCCAGAACCACGGGATCGACGGTTTCGAGGTGCGACGGGTTGGGCACCAGCGACATGTGCACCTTGATGCCGTCAAATTCGCGGTCGGTGGAGGTGCCGAGATGATATTTCACGTCCCCCGATCCGCCGACATCCTCGGGGTTCGCAGTGCCGCCCGAAAATTCGTGGAAGATGACGCGGAAGCCCTTGGCCATCACATTGGCGAGTACGTTCAGGCGGCCGCGATGGGCCATGCCGTAAACGATCTCGCGCACGCCCAGCGCACCGCCATGTTTGATGATGGCTTCGAGCGCGGGGATCATGGACTCGCCACCATCCAGACCAAAGCGCTTGGTGCCGACATATTTGCGGCCCAGGAACTTTTCGTACTGCTCGCCCTGGATCACCTTGGACAGGATCGCCTTCTTGCCTTCAGGCGTGAAGTGAATCTCCTTGTCCTTGCCTTCCAGCCGGTCCTGAAGGAACACGCGTTCCTCGACATCGGCAATGTGCATATATTCCAGGCCGACATTGCCGCAATAATTGGCACGCAGGATCGCGACGATCTCGCGCACTGTGGCATATCGCAGACCCAATGTGCCGCCCAGATAGATCTTCCGCTCAAGGTCGGTGAGACCATGATATTCCGGGGTCAGGTCTGCGGGCAGTTCGCGCTGGGTAAGCCCCAAGGGATCGAGATTGGCCGCCAAATGGCCGCGCACGCGATAGGTGCGGATCAGCAACTGGGCACGGATCGCATCGTCAGCGGCGCTGACTGCGTCGGCGTCAGAGACTGACTTGCCCGCAGCCTTGGCGGCAGCCTTCACCGCCACCTGCATCTGCGTCGGATCGAGCGCACCGGTCAGATCATCAGTGTCCGCCAGCGGCCAATTGGGGCGTGCCCAGCTCGGCCCGCGTTCCGTTTCAAAGTCCTGGTTCTCGTAACCCATGCCTTAAGTCCCATGCCGACCGCGTGCAGTCGCGAAGCGGGGTATCAAAGACGGCCGGGGTGCAGCCCGGCCACCTTGTCTGCCTTTGCTTAGCCCTTCAGGACTTCGACAAGCGTCGAGCCCAATTCGGACGGGCTGGCGGCGACCTTGATCCCGGCGGCTTCCATCGCCGCGATCTTGCTTTCCGCGTCGCCCTTGCCGCCCGACACGATCGCACCGGCATGGCCCATGCGGCGGCCCGGAGGCGCCGTACGGCCAGCGATGAAGCCAGCCATCGGCTTCTTGCGGCCACGCTTGGCTTCGTCGATCAGGAACTGAGCCGCCTGTTCTTCTGCGTCGCCGCCGATTTCACCGATCATGATGATCGATTCGGTCGCGTCGTCGGCCAGGAACAGCTCCAGCACGTCGATGAAATTGGTGCCGTTGACCGGATCGCCGCCGATGCCGACAGCCGTGGTCTGGCCCAGGCCCGCATTGGTGGTCTGGAACACGGCTTCATAGGTCAGCGTGCCCGAGCGCGATACGACGCCGACGCTGCCCTTGGAGAAGATCGAACCGGGCATGATGCCGATCTTGCATTCATTGGGGGTCAGGACGCCGGGGCAGTTTGGACCGATCAGACGCGACTTCGAACCCGACAGGGCACGCTTCACGCGAACCATGTCCAGCACCGGAATACCTTCCGTGATGCAGACGATCAGCGGGATTTCCGCATCGATCGCTTCCAGGATCGAATCGGCTGCGAACGGCGGCGGCACATAGATGACGGATGCATCGGCGCCGGTCTTCGTCTTGGCTTCGGCAACCGTATCGAACATGGGCAGGCCGATATGGGTCGTACCACCCTTGCCCGGCGTAACGCCGCCGACCATCTGCGTGCCATAGGCCAGCGCCTGTTCAGTGTGGAAGGTGCCGGTCGCGCCGGTCATACCCTGCGTAATGACCTTGGTGTTCTTGTTCACCAGAATGGACATGTCAGTCCCTTTGCATTCTGTGGAGGTGGCACTTCAGGTGAAGGCGGCACACCCCAGGCTGCTCACTCACCTGGGGTATGTCGGTGCAGCTTTTTGGCTCAGGCGAGCGAAGGGTCGATGCCCTTGCAGGCTTCCAGCAGTTCCTTGACGGCATCGACGGACACCTGAAGGTTCGCCTTGGCCTCGTCATCAAGTTCGATCTCGATGACCTGCTCGACACCGTCCTTGCCGATGATCACGGGCACGCCGACATAGAGGTTGTCGACGCCGTACTGACCAGTCAGGTTCGCGGCGCAAGGCAGCAGGCGCTTCTGGTCGAACAGATAGGCTTCCGCCATCGCGATGCCGCTCGTGGCGGGCGCGTAGAAAGCGGAACCGGTCTTGAGCAGACCGACGATCTCGCCGCCGCCCGAACGGGTGCGCTGAACGATAGCGTCGATGCGCTCCTTGGTGGAACGGCCCTGCTTGATGAGGTCGGGGATGGGGATGCCGGCGACGGTCGAATATTCGACGACCGGAACCATCGTGTCGCCATGGCCGCCAAGAACGAAGCTGGTCACTTCCTTCACCGACACCTGGAATTCTTCGGCCAGGAAGTGGCTGAAGCGCGCAGAGTCGAGAACGCCCGCCATGCCGACGACCTTGTTGTGCGGCAGGCCGGAGAATTCGCGCAGCGCCCACACCATCGCGTCGAGCGGGTTGGTGATGCAGATGACGAAGGCGTTGGGGGCGTTATTCTTGATGCCCTCGCCCACGGACTTCATGACCTTTAGGTTGATACCCAGAAGATCGTCGCGGCTCATGCCCGGCTTGCGGGCGACACCGGCGGTAACGATGATGACGTCGGCGTCCTTGATGTCGGCATAGTCGTTGGTGCCGATGATCTTCGAGTCGAAACCTTCGACCGGGCCGCACTGCGACAGGTCGAGCGCCTTGCCCTGAGGAACGCCTTCGACCACGTCGAAGAGGACGATGTCGCCCAGACCCTTGAGAGCGGCGAGATGCGCAAGCGTACCACCGATATTGCCAGCGCCGATCAGCGCGATCTTCTTACGGGCCATATGCAATCATCCTCCAAGCACGGAAATTGGGATTGCCCGCCCGCTTAAGCCGATCTCATTAATGATTCAACCAACTAAACGGGGTTTGAGAGATTTATCTTTGCAATTCATTCGCAGTTGCATTAATGACCTTTTCGCCCCTGTTCGTTACGCGCTTCTACCCTGGCGCTGACTTGTCCCGCAGCGGCCACCTGCCGGGCGCTTCCTCTCAGAAGGAAGCGTCCGGGCCATTTTCAATGTGATGAATAAATACCCCGCAGCGCCGAACGGTGCTATTTCGGGCCGTGCCCGAGAGCGAGATAGTCGTCCGACTGCATTTCCATCAGACGCGAAACCGTACGTTCGAATTCAAACGCTCCGTCGCCGCGAGGATAAAGCTGCGGGGGCTCCGCATCGGCCGATGCGAGCAGCTTGACCTTATATTCGTACAAGGCGTCGATCAGCGTGACGAAGCGGGCGGCTTCGTTACGGTTCTCAGTCCCCAGCACCGGGATGCCGACGAGGATGACGGTATGAAAGCGCCGCGCGATCGCCAGATAGTCCGGCGCGCCGCGCGCCTCAGCACATAGGCGCTTGAAGGAAAAGACTGCCACGCCCTTCAGGCTCTTTGGCACGTGCAAGGTGCGCCCACCCTGCACCTTTACGTCCTCCACAGGAACCTTTGCCCGATCCTCCACCGGATAGTCGGTAAGGCGGAAGAACGCCTCGGACAGCGCCTTGGTAGCCGCTGGACCATTGGGCGAATGCCAAAGCTGCGCGTCGCCCAAACGATCCAGCCGGTAGTCAGTCGGTCCATCCAGGGTCAGGACGTCCAGACGATCTTTGATCAGGTCGATGAACGGCAGGAAAAGCTGACGATTGAGGCCGTCCTTATAGAGTTCATCCGGCGCGCGGTTGGAGGTCGTGACGACCGTCACCCGCTTGTCCAGCAGCCCGGTGAACAGACGTGACATGATGGCGGCGTCGGCCATGTTGTTCACGACCATCTCGTCAAAGCAAAGCAGCCGCGCCTCTTCGGCGAGCGAGTCCACGACCGGAGGGATGGGATCACCCTTCTCCGCCTTGCGAACCTCCGCCAGCCGTGCATGCACGTCGAGCATGAATTCATGGAAATGGGCGCGCTTCTTGCGCTTGACCTGCACGGTGTCGAAGAACAGGTCCATCAGCATCGACTTGCCCCGGCCGACGCCACCCCACATGTAGAGACCGCGTGGCGGCTCAGGCGCCTTTCGCAGCAATTTCCACAAGGTCGACCCGCGTGGCGGTGCCGCTTCCAATTCCTGCTGAAGCGCGTTCAGCCGTGCTGCGGCGGCCTGCTGATCCGGATCAGGACGCAATTCCCCGGCCGCGACGAGCGCGCGATAACGCTCGATAACGCTGATCATTTGGGAACCGGCACCTTTCGCACCGTGGCGGTCGAGGACGCGACCAGCCCGTCATCCTGATGCAGGGTCAGCCGCATGAAGAATAAGCGCCCGGTTTCCTGCAAAACCTCGACATCGGCGCGCAACGGCTGGCCGACTTTACCGGAGCCGCAATATTGCATGGAAAGATCGACAGTGACGGCAGCAGCCTGCTCGGGACGCCCCATGGCCGCCAGCGCCGCAAAATAAGCATGGTCGGCAAAGGCGGCGAGAAAGCCGCCATGCAGCGCGCCGTTGCGATTGGCGTGCGACTGGCGAGTTTCCAGCATCACCGTGGCGCGGCGATCACCCGCACCTTGCGAATAGCTGGGGCCGACCGATGTGCTAAGGAATGTCTCTGGAACCGGATCATTCCAGCGCAGCCAGTCAGCCCAAGGGCCTTCCAACACCAGGGTTACAGGACCAGCATTATCGTCCACTGGATTAAAGCTGCCGTTCGACCATCATCTTCTTGGTCTCCGCGATCGCCTTGGCAGGGCTGAGACCCTTGGGGCAGACATTCGCGCAGTTCATGATGGTGTGGCAGCGATAGAGGCGGAAGGGATCTTCCAGCTCATCGAGACGCTCGCCAGTATATTCGTCACGGCTGTCGGCCAGCCAGCGATAGGCCTGAAGCAGGATCGCCGGGCCGAGGAACTTGTCGGAGTTCCACCAGTAGCTCGGGCAGCTGGTCGAGCAGCAGGCGCACAGGATGCACTCATACAGGCCGTCGAGCTTTTCGCGGTCTGCGGGCGACTGGAGCCGCTCCTTGCCGCTGGGCGCGGGGCTGACGGTTTGCAGCCACGGCTTGATCGAATTGTACTGCGCATAGAAATGCGTGAAATCGGGGACGAGGTCCTTAATCACATCCATGTGCGGCAGCGGCGTGACGCGCACTTCCTTGCCCGCGCACTCCTCGATCGAGGTGGTGCAGGCAAGGCCGTTCTTGCCGTTCATGTTCATCGAACAGGAACCGCAAATGCCTTCGCGGCACGAACGGCGGAAGGTCAGCGTCGGATCATATTCATTCTTGATCTTCAGCAGCGCGTCGAGGACCATCGGACCGCAATTGTCGAGGTCGATCTCGAACGTGTCATAGCGCGGATTCTGACCCGAGTCGGGATCGTAGCGATAGACCTTGAAGCTCTTGACGTTGCTTGCACCGTCAGGCGCCTTGTGGGTCACGCCCTTACCGGAAATCTTGCTGTTCTTGGGCAGGGTGAATTCGGCCATGGTTTAAGATGTCCTCCGTCCGCGCCGATAATTATATGGGGGCGCGCGCCAGAGGCCCTTAGCGCCTCGTTCCGCCATTTGCTACCCATCAAAGCAGCAAAAGCATGAAGCGATTTTTGACGGTTAGAGTAGAGAGCGTTCAATCTGAATCTCTCGACCCGTTCGGGCTGTTTGAACGAGCCGCCTGTCTCGTTCAAATGTCGAAGCCCTTTCCTTTCTGAAAAGATAGTGAAGCCGTTGGCTTCGCCGGCCTTCGGCTCTACAGGCTCAGGGCGAACGGATGAGAGGAGAGGTGGCGGTATAAAAGCACGAATTACGCACGGCCGCTCAATATCTGTTCGATAAGCACGACATCCTCAACCTTGTCCGCGTCGATGCAGGCTTCCGCCTTGCGCATGGGCACCAGTCGGGCGACGAGGCCAAAGCGACGGCCGATACGCGCTATGCCGCCATGTAGCGTTGAGAGGCGCAGCACCGCACCGAGCAAGGCGACCGGACCGAATGCGGAAAGGATCTTCCAACCCTTTTTGCGGTCCTGCTCAACCTCTTGCCAAAGGGCGATGACGGCGCGAGCTTTGGCACTGCCGAACCAGAAGAGGTTGGCGCCGGACCACCAGCCGTCCCTGAATTTGAGCCAGGTGCGGCGAGACGAGGGATAGCGGGCAAGCAAGGCCGCTCGTTCGACCATCGCCACCGCAATGTCGGCCCCTTCTGCCTCGGCTACAAATTGGTCGAGCATGTCGGCGTCGAGCAGAACATGATCCGCGGTGGTGACGAGCAACGGAAAAGGAAGATCAGGTCGTTCCAGGAGGCCCAGCAATGTGGACGCTATACCGCTGCCGCTCTGTTCGAAGCGGACGCGCGGGTCTTCGCCGAGCCAGGCAGTGGCGGGATCGGCGCGATATAGCTCCGGCGTCTGGGTGAGAATGACGACTTGTCCGACCGATGGATGCGCGAGCAGCGCCCGCGCGGGGTAATTGATCATCGGCTCGCCCGCCACAGGCGCGAGAGGCTTGACCGCAACCCCGGCCGCATGCGCCAGAGGATCGGAACCGGGGCGCGATCCGGCGAGCAGCAGGGCGGTGATCTGGGTCATGGAGGCGGGTTAGCGAAGCGGCCTAATTACGGGAAGCAGCTAAATTCTTACAGGGTGGGCGCGGCAGCCTGAGGCTTGTTTTGCGCGATGGTGACCGGCACGCCGACACGCAGGCTCTTCAACTGCCTCAACCGGTTCCGGAAAGCCGCCAGTTCTCCCCCGGCAAGCTGAGCAGTGGTGGTGAATTTGACCGAAAGCGGGTTCACCGTTTGGCCGTTGCGATACAGTTCGTAATGGAGATGCGGGCCAGTCGAAAGGCCGCTTGAACCGACATAGCCGATCACCTGCCCCTGACGGACGCGCTGTCCATAGCGCGCGGCGATGCGGCTCATATGGGCGTATCCGGTGGCAAGGCCGTTGCCATGTTCCAGCCGGACATAATTGCCATGACCGCCATGACGTCCCGAATAGGACACGACGCCATCGGTCGCGGCATAGATGGGCGAGCCATAGGCGGCGGCAAAGTCAATGCCCGCATGCATGCGCGTATAGCCAAGGATGGGGTGGCGGCGCATGCCAAAGCCAGAGGACATACGGCCTTGCACCGGCGCGGACAGCACGCCGCGCCGTTCCCCGACGCCGGACGCTTCGAACCATTGGCTGCGGCCGTCGGTCGTCCATTTGAGCATGTCGATGCCCCGGCCGCTGGCACGGTGGAGGCCAGCGAACAACAGCTCGCCTACCTCGACATCCCCGGTTGCCGCCCGGCGATATTCAGTGATGATGTCGTAGCGGTCGCCGCTGTGGATCGACCCCAGATCGACTTGCTGCGCAATGACACGCAGGAAGCTCTGAATCGCCTTTGGCGGCGCGCCAGCCGCGCGCGCGGATTGATAGATGCTGTCGCCGATCACGCCCTGAATGCGCAGAGGCGTGTCATCGACATGGATGGCCGTTCGCTTCACTTGCAGCAGCCCGCCCACGCGATTGATCTCCAGCGCCAGGTCGAGCCGGGCGCGGAAGGCGAGATGGTCCAGCGGCCGGGGCATGTCGCGGCTGGCGCGGCGGCCAAGCACGATGTCGAGCGGCGTGCCCGGTTTCAGGCCCTTAGCTATATCGCCGCTGGCGAGCGCCATGACCTGAGCGGCGTCCGCATTGCTGACCCCTGCCCTCGCCAAGGCCCGGCCAAGCGAATCACTTCCACCTATTTGCGCGCGCAATTCGATCTGCGGACGTTCGGGCGTTTCGCGCAGAGGTTGGACGGCGTCGGTCGGCCCCATGCGCCGTCCGCTGTCCGCGCCCATGGCGAGCGGCGTGATCATCTGGCTGCGCACTTCTTCGAACTGCGGCTGAGCGAGCAGTGGCTCCGGTTCGCCGGGCAGAGGCTGAAAGCCGGGGGAGAGGTACAGCGCCGATGCGCAAAGTCCAAAACAGGTAGCAAGCCCGCGAAACCATGTACGGCTGCCCACTCGCTGGCCAAGATCGGGGACCAGTTCGACCTCATCAGCCCAGTCGCGCAGGCGGGTGCGCCAGTCACGCGCGTCGGCGGTCGTAAACGCCCCCTTGCCGATGGCGTCAGTCACCCAAAGGGAAGCGGATGCGCCCCCCTGCTGAGGACTGAGCTGGCTACCGTGAAACACTTGAAAAAGCCCCCCACGGGCTGAAATTTCGCCCGACCCCCGCCGCGCGTTCATGGGCATTGTTGTGAACGCATAGGGTTAAAGTCAAATAAAGACGGATTTTTTAACCATATTCACGCGACGAAACGTGCCCTTCAGCCGTTGAACAACGCAAGCTGCACAGCTCAAAGGAGAATCGCGCCCTTCCCCTTGCTCTCGCTGCACTCATCCCCGACATAGAGAGGATCATGGCTCAATTTGCCCGATCGCCCGTCACAGCCGTGCTGGGTCCCACCAATACCGGCAAGACGCATTTGGCCGTCGAGCGCATGTGCGGTCATTCCAGCGGGATGATGGGCTTTCCGCTCCGTTTGCTGGCGCGCGAAGTTTATGACCGGGTTGTTGCCATCAAAGGCCCCGGTCAGGTCGCGCTGATCACGGGGGAAGAGAAGATCGTCCCTCCGGGCGCGCTTTATTATCTCTGCACGGCCGAATCGATGCCGCTGGATGGTGACTATGCCTTTGTCGCGCTGGACGAGGCGCAACTGGGTTCCGATCCTGAGCGTGGGCATATATTTACCGACCGACTGCTGCGGGCGCGTGGTCGGGAGGAGACCATGATCCTGGGGTCGGCCAGCATCGGCCGGGTGGTGAAAGCACTGGTGCCGGGTGTGGAAATCGTCAGCCGCCCGCGCTTTTCCACGCTGTCCTATGGCGGGGCGAAGAAGCTGTCGCGCCTGCCGAAGCGATCGGCCGTCGTCGCTTTCTCGGCGGAGGAAGTCTATGCCGTGGCGGAGATGCTGCGGCGTTTTCGTGGCGGCGCTGCCGTCGTTATGGGCGCGCTGTCGCCGCGCACCCGCAATGCTCAGGTGCAGATGTTCCTGAACGGTGAGGTCGATTATCTGGTTGCGACCGACGCGATCGGCATGGGGCTCAATCTGGACGTGGCGCATGTCGCCTTCGCATCGCTGCGCAAGTTCGACGGGCGGCGGACGCGGCGGCTGACCGTATCGGAAATGGCCCAGATCGCGGGCCGGGCCGGGCGTCATCATAAGGACGGCACATTCGGCAGCCTTGGCCATGAAGATGGCGACGCGGCCTTCACGCCCGAAGAGATAGAGGCGATCGAAGCGCATCGCTTCCCGCCCGTCGAGCAACTCTTCTGGCGCGAAGGAAAGCCGCGCATGGACAGCGTCAGCCGCCTCATCATGGAGCTGGAGACGCGCCCCGACCGTGACGAGCTGCGAGCAGCGCCCGAAGCGGTGGACCTGGCGGTGCTCCGGCGGCTGTCCGACGATCCGCTGGTCATCGACCGGGTTAAGGGAAAGAAGGCCGTCGAGAGACTGTGGGCAGCATGCGGATTGCCCGATTTCCAGAAACTGGGTGCGGAACATCATACGCGCACCGTGAGCCGCATCTGGCGTTTCCTGTCGGAGGGTCAGGGCCACATTCCGCGCGACTGGTTTGCTCAGCAACTGGCGCGGCTCGATTCGGTGCAGGGCGACATCGACACGCTGTCGGGGCGGATCGCCGCCGCCCGCACCTGGTCCGATATCGCCCACCGCCCCGACTGGCTGGCCCATCCGGCCGAGATGGCAGAGCGAACGCGCGCTCTGGAGGAAAGGCTTTCCGACGCCTTGCATACGGCGCTGACACAGCGTTTTGTCGACCGCCGCACCGCTATACTGTTGCGCGACATGGGGCAGGACGCCAGCAATTTGCCTGTCGATGTGGAGCAGGACGGGACGGTCTGCGTCGATGGTGAGACGATCGGGCGACTTGACGGATTTCGTTTCTCGGTCGATCCGGCTACGCGGCATCAGGATAGAAAGATGCTGCTGGCGGCGGCGGAACGCCGTCTTGGAAGGATATTACGAGTGAAGGCTGACGAATTGCTGGGCGCGCCCGACACTGATTTCGTGCTGATGGACGAGCCGGGACAGGCGCCGGGTATCGGTTGGCAGGGCAATGCCGTGGCGGCGCTGCTCGTCGGCCCCTCGCTGCTGGCGCCGGAAATACGGCTTGATCGTGGCCTTCTGGCGCTTGGCCAGGATGTGCAGAAGCAGGTGACCGCGCGCCTCACAAGCTGGGTGGAAGCGCAAAAGGAAAAGCATCTTCTGCCCCTGGTGAAGATGGCGGCCAGCGCGGCCGACCCGGAAGTTCCTGCGGTGGTACGGGCGGTGTTCGCTCAATTGGCCGACGCTGGCGGCGTCATGGCGAGGATCGATCTCGATTCGGCGCTCAACCATCTGGACAAGGACCAGCGTCATCTTCTGCGTCGTGCGGGCATCGATATTGGGGTGCTCGACATCTATCATCCGGGCCTTCTGAAGCCCGGAGCGGCACGATGGCGCGCGGCGCTGCTGGCGGCACGCATCGCCAAACCATGCCTTCCCCTGCCCCTGCCCGGCCTGACGCTGATCCCCACGGGCGAAAAGGCGGAACAGATGGGCGCCCGGATCGCTGGCTTCCGCGGCTTCGACGATCAGATGCTGCGAATCGACATGGCGGAACGCATGGCTCGCGCCGCCCATGAAGCGATCGCGAAGGGCGAGGCCTTCACCGCGCAAAGCCCACAGATCGTCTCGCTCGGCCTCAACGAACCTGCTTTCCTGCAATTGATGCGCCTGGCTGGATTCCGCCCTGTCGAGGCAACGACCGAAGGCGGCGCGAACTGGACATTCCGGGGGCGGCAGAAGGCACGGCCGGATCAACAGCACGCCCGTGGGCCTAACCGGCGCAGCGCACCTGCGCGTGGCGCGCCTTCCCGCCCCGCTTCGACTGGAGCGGCGGCGCCAGTGGGCAACAATGCCTTTGCGGGCCTGGCGGAGCTTCTTGGCCGCAATGGCTGAAGGGGCGCCCCTCGGTAATCATGGACCAAGCCTGCGCATCGACAAATTCCTGTGGTTCGCCCGGCTCGCCAAAAGCCGGTCGGTGGCGCAGAAATTGGCCGAAGAGGGTCATATCCGCCTGAATGGCCGCCGCATCGAGCGCGCCCATTCGCCCGTGCGCGCGGGCGATCTCATCACATTTCCCCACCCCAGCGGGGTACGCGTGGTCCGTGTCGTGGAGCTTCCGGGACGCAGGGGGCCAGCGCCAGAAGCTCAGACATGTTATGAGGAACTGAAGCTGGGCGATTAGGGAGACAAAAATATCCTCATTGACCTTCGCGCGCGCCGAGCATAGCAGGGCCGCCGCTGTCGAACCCCTATAGAGTGCTGATCCATGACCTATGTCGTGACCGACAACTGCATCCGCTGCAAATATATGGATTGCGTCGAGGTCTGCCCCGTCGATTGTTTCTACGAGGGCGAGAACATGTTGGTCATCAATCCCAACGAATGCATCGATTGCGGCGTGTGCGAGCCTGAATGCCCTGCCGAAGCCATTCTGCCCGATACGGAGAATGGCCTGGAGAAGTGGCTGGAACTCAACACCAAATTCTCGGCTGAATGGCCCAATATCACCGTCAAGGGCGACGCCCCTGCCGACGCCGATGATATGAAGGGCGTCGAGAACAAGCTGGAGAAGTTCTTCTCGCCCGAGCCCGGCTCTGGCAGCTGATCGGACGCTTCGGTGAAGAGCAGGGCGGCGTGTCCAGACGCTGAAAGTCCATCGTTTCCGATCATCATATTGATACCAGATCGTCCTTGACGAACTACCCCTAGCGTTTCGGCATGAGGCTCACTCCCGGATTTTGCGTCTGGGGGTGGCAATTTTGTTACGAATCTGCTAAATAAGGGTCAAGAGGCGGAAACGGTCGCATTCCGTCCTGGAGTATTTGCTCATGTCCTGACGGTGGCGCCGTGGAATCCTCGGCTTGTGCTACTCTGCGCATCTGTGACGCGGCGATATCCGTCCCCGGTAGAATTAGAAAGGTTTCAAATGGCTGCCAAGGCGCTGTCCTTTGACGTTGGTGATTATGTTGTTTACCCCAAACACGGTGTTGGCCGGGTGGTCGAGCTGCAAAAGGAGCAGATCGCGGGCATGGAATTGGAGCTTTACGTGCTCCGGTTCGAAAAGGAGCGCATGACGCTTCGCGTGCCGACCAACAAGGCCGAAGGCGTCGGCATGCGCAAGCTGTCGTCGAACAAGACCCTGGAAGAGGCCATCGAAACGCTCAAGGGCAAGCCGAAGGTCAAGCGCACCATGTGGTCGCGCCGCGCGCAGGAATATGAAGCGAAGATCAATTCGGGCGACCTGGTGTCGATCGCCGAGGTGACCCGCGACCTCTTCCGCGCTGACGATCAGCCGGAGCAGAGCTATTCCGAACGACAGATATTCGAAGCCGCTTCCAGCCGCCTCGCTCGCGAACTCGCCGCAATGGAAGAAACGGATGAGCCCAGCGCTCTCAAGAAGATCCTGCGCATCCTGAATGAAGCCGCACCGAAATATGCCAAGGTGGAAGGCTGATCTGAATTCAACCGAGCCGACAACGGCAGGTAAATGGATTTAGAAAGGGCGCTCCGATTGGGAGCGCCCTTTTTTATGCATGCCACGTCCGGGCGACAGCTTTTGCGAAAGCCGTTCCTGCTTATTCACCCTTCGCGCTGTCGGCTGCGTCCTTTGCAGCGCTTCCAACATCGCTCGCCGCTTGGCCGACCTGCGTGGCAGCGCTCTCAACCGCGCTATCCTTGCGCGTCTGGCTACTGATCAGGAAAAAGGCGGCAATCGCCACCACCACTACCAGCAACAGCACCGCAATCGCCGTGCCGCCACCGCCGCGCCGTTCAACTATCGTAGTCGTCGTCGCTGGACGCTCCCGATAATCGGCCATGAATATCCTCCTCATCGTTACGCCACCCGCACGAATAATACGCAATAGCGGAGGCGGTTCCTGCATTATGCTCAGTCGGCGCGACGGCAGTCTATTCTCGCGCAGAGCCCGCAGAAGGCGCAGAGAAAAATCTGCATTCCCGCGCGCGCTCTGCGCGAACGATATTCACGCGGAGGCGCGGAGACGCGAAGATGACGTTAAAACAACGGCCTCACTCCAGCGCCAATCCCTCCTGATACGGTAAGCGCCCGCAGCATTGGCAGAAGGCACGCAAAGCTGATGCGGATGTCGATGCTTATCGCGGGACGAACGCGCCTTTTGCGCGATCCTTGACCACCTGATCCGCCCGAAACACCGATCCGCTCATGCTGATGTAGATACCAGGATCGGCAATCTGAGCCGTCGCGAACGCCATGCCGAGGTTGAAGCTCGCGTCGCTTTCACCAAAGCGTGCGGGGGCGAGCGCGCCGACAAGCACGATCGTCTTGCCCTGCACGCCCTCAAGCGCCTTGGCTGTGTCCGTCATGGTATCCGTGCCATGAGTGATGACAATATGGCTTTCCGCCGCTGAAAGAACCCGCTCGCGGATCAGCGCCCGGTCGGCATCATCCAGTTCCAGACTATCCTTGCGCGTCACCTCTTCTATGCGAAAGGGACGCTTCACCCCGCCTATCTGCAACAGTTTCGCGACGACGCTTTCGCCGACCTTATAATCCGACAAGGCATCGAAATAGATTTTGTCGATCGTTCCGCCCGTGGTGAGAACCAGGATCGGCGTATTCACAGCCAGCATGGCGAACTCCCAACTTAGGCACGTACATTCAGTCTAAACGCGCCGCCATCGGATCGGAACCGCGGATCAGCGCGCGCGGGCGATTTCCTCGCCCCGATCGCGGGCGGCAGCCAAGGTGTCGATAAGGAGTTTCAACAGCCGGTCGTCCGCGTCGAGGACGTTCAGCCCTTCGCGCGTCATCCCGCCGGGGCTAGCCACGCGGTCGGCCAATATCGCGGGGCTTTCGCTTGCTTGGGCAGCAAGGCTCGCAGAACCTTGGACGGTGGCGAGCGCCATCCTCGCGGCCTGATCGGCCGAAAGCCCGATCGCTTCCCCGGCACGCGCGAACGCATCGATGAAGCGGAACAAAAAGGCGGGTCCACAGCCTGACAGGGCGGTCAGAGCGTTGAACTGGCCTTCGTCTTCGATCCACTCGGCGGCACCTAATGGCGCAATGAGCGCGTCCACTTCCCCACGGGCTGAGTGGGACACCTCGCCGTCGGCGTACAATCCAGTGACTCCCTGCCCCAAGGCGACAGGCAGGTTAGGCATCGCCCGGACGATGTCCTGGGCCACCGGGAAACGCTTACGCAGATCCGCAACCGGCGTTCCGGCCAATATCGAGACAATGCGCGTATCAGCCACGCAAAGAGGCGCAAGCGACGCTGCTACATCGTCAAGCTGATAGGGCTTCATGCCCAACAGCATTGTCGCGTGAGCGGGCAGCGATGCAGGATAGCCCGTCACCACCCGCACCCCGTCCGCGACAGCACGGCCGCTCGGGCGCAACACGATAACGCTCGCCGGATCAAGACCGCATGCCAACCATCGGGCAAGCATTTGTCCAGCCATATTGCCGCAGCCAACCATGAACAGGTGCGCGGGCCAAGCTTGCGTCATGGACAATCCTCAGGCTTCGCCGCGCGTCTCGATCAGGCTGGCGGAAATTGCCTCCGTGGGGCTCTTGCCGCCCCACAGGACGAACTGGAACACCGGGTAGAAACGCTCGCATTCGTCGATCGCGGTCTCAACCAGTATCTGCGCCTGATCCAGAGTCAACACGCCTCCCGCGCCCAGCAGAGCGCCGTGCCGGAACAGCACGATGCCACTGGAAGACCAAAGCTCGAAATGGCCGAGCCAAAGCTGCTCATTGATCAGGCCCAGCGTTTCGTAAATCGTCGCCCGCTTCTCCTCCGTCACGCGGATGTCGGGCAGGGCGAGCAGTTGCAGCACCTGATCTTCGTCGCGCCAGATGCCGCGCAGCTCATATTGCGCCCAGCTACCCTGCGTGCTGGCGACGATTTCATCTTCGCCGACCTGATCGAAACTCCACCCATTCGCTTCGAAATAGGCGGCCAGCATATCGATCGGCGCGGCCTCCTGGCCGCCATTTTCAAATTCGTCGCTGTCCATCATTGGCTGGCCATAGAGCATTTCCCGGCGGCAAGGAAACCACCGACTGAGGGAAACGCATCAAAATAGGCGATCGTTGCAGAAAACCAACGGACAGGCGGCAAAGCCTACTTATTCCGCGTCGCCTGCCTTGGGCTTTGGCGAGCGGACGGTCTTTGTCACCGGTTCACCCGACCGGCCTTCCAGCGCGTCGATCCGGGCCTTCAGCAATTCGACCTCTTCACGGGCCGCCGCCGCCAGCGCCTTCAGGGCATCGAATTCTTCGCGGCTGACGAAATCCACGCCGCCGATCCACTGCTTGGCCTTTTCCCGGGCATTGGTTTCAAATTCCCGGCTCATGCCAGCGACTGTTCCCGCAGCGCCGTTCACCAGCTTGGCAAGGTCGTCGAAAAAGCGGTTTTCGCTCTGCATGGTCTGAATGTCCTAGTTTGCTGGCGCGAATGTGCGCCACGATGATGTCATATCTGGGTCTTGAGCGCGGGCGCGACAAGGGTCTCAGCATCCGGATTGAGGCGCCCGATCTCATAATTCAGCGTCGATGCAAAGCCCAGCCATGCCAGATAAGGCAGCATCAGCAGTCCCGCGACCCGCCTGATGCGCCAGAACAGCCATGCGGTCACAGCCACGGCGATGAAAAGGACGATGATCAACCCAAGCGCATTATCGACCTGATGCGCGCGGAAGAAAAGCGGCGACCAGACGAGGTTTAGCGCCAGCTGGATCAGGAACAGGATGATGGCCACCCCCCTGCCCCGCGCTCCCCGCGCATGAATGACGATGGCCAGGGCAAGCCCCATCAGGATGTAAAGGATCGTCCAGGCGACACCAAAAGCCCAGCCGGGCGGCATGAAGTCCGGCTTCACCAGCGCGTCGAACCAGCGATTGCCATATCCGCTATTGGCCAGCTTGCCCGACAGGAAGCCCAGGAACACGATCGCCGGAACGGTGACCAGCGCCCAGCGCAGATAGGCCAAACGCAACTGACCGGGGGACGCGATTTCGTTCATCGTCGGCGCAGCTCCACTAATCCTCACTCGGCGGCCTCGGGCGAATCCTTCCGGGCCTTGTCAAGCCGCCAGTGACCGGTTTGCGGTGAAACACTTCATCCCGCAACCGCGAATAGAGGTGGAAGACCGGCATCTGTCACAAAATCAAACGCCTGCCGGGCTATGAGCAAGCCCGCGCCTAGCCGTCCAGCCGCGCGCCGATGAGAAACTCGACATTGCCTTGGGGGCCGGTGATGGGGCTTGGTGTCACGCCCAGCACCGTCCATCCCTTCGCAGTCAGCCACTGGCTGACCTCTTCGCAGACGCGGGCATGGATGGCGGGATCGCGCACGACGCCGCCCTTCCCGACCTCTTCCCGACCAGCCTCGAACTGCGGCTTGATGAGGGCAACGAGATGCGCGCCCGGCCGGGCAAAGCTGAGCGGCCGGTCCAGCACCTTCGCCAGCGAAATGAAGCTGGCGTCGCATACGATGATATCGACCGGCTCCGGGATATGATCGGCCGTCAATATGCGCGCGCTCGTCTGCTCATGCACGACCACGCGCGGGTCGGATCGCAGCTTCCAGGCAAGCTGGTTCGTCCCGCTGTCCACCGCATAGATCCGCACCGCGCCGTTGGTCAGCAGCACGTCGGTAAAGCCGCCGGTCGAACTCCCGACATCAATCGCGACCATGCCAGTCACATCCAGCGCGAAATGATCGATGCCGTGGGCAAGCTTTATGCCTCCACGCGACACCCAGGGATGATCGCGCCCCTTCACCTCCAGCGCGGCATCCTCCGCAACCTGCTGCCCCGCCTTCTCGATCTTCCTGTCGCCCAGAAAGACAAGGCCCGCGAGAATGAGCGCCTGCGCGCGCGCCCGGCTCTCGGCCAGCCCGCAATCGACCAGCAACTGATCCGCGCGCAGCTTCGCCATCAGCGCACCAGCCCGGTCAGCGTGGACACCGTCAGCAACTGCGGCAGCACCTCGGCGGATTTTCCCGGAACATACCAAAGGTAGAGCGGCACGCCCGATCGTCCCTGCGCTTCCAGAAAGCGTGTGATGGCCGGGTCCGCACTCGTCCAGTCACCGACCATCACCGTCACGCCAGCCTTGGCAAAGGCATCCCGCGTTTCAGCCCGGTCGATGGCGGCAGCCTCATTGGCCTTGCAAGTCAGGCACCAGTCGGCGGTGAAGTAAAGGAATACCGGCTTTCCAGCGGCACGCAGCGCGGCCAGCCGCCCCTCGTCAAAAGCCATAGCGCCATCCTGAACCTGCGCAGCACCAGCCATGCGCGCAGGCAGCATCACCATCCCTACGCCGAGCAGCAGCGCAGCACTCAGCATGACGATCAGCCCGCCCCGCTTGCCGCGGTGCTGACGCTCCCCCAGCCACCATAGCAGCAGCGCCAGCAGCAACGCCGCGCCAAGACCGATCGTCATCCCCGGCACGCCGCGCTGTTGCCCCAGCAGCCAACCCAGCCCCAGCGCGGTCAGGAACATCGGGATCGACAATATTCGCTGGAAAGTCCCCATCCACGCCCCCGGCCGTGGCAAACGCCCCCGAAGCGCCGGCATATAGGCGAGCAACAGGAAAGGCAGCGCAAGACCCAGGCCCAACCCCGCAAAAACCGCAAGCGCCGCCCCAACAGGCAGCACCAGCGCCGCCCCCATCGCCACCCCCATGAACGGCCCGGTGCAAGGCGTGGCGACGAAAGCGACCAAAGCGCCGGTCCAGAAGGAACCCGCAATGCCCTTCTTCCCCGCCAGCTTCTCACCGCCTCCAAAGGCGCTCAATTCAAACAATCCCGCAAGGTTGAAGGCAACCGCCGTCACCAGCAGCAACAGCAGCAAGATGACGCGCGGGTCCTGCAACTGAAACGCCCAGCCCACCGCCACGCCCGCTGACCGGATCGCCAGCAGCAACCCACCCAGCACCAAACAGGTGAGAATAACGCCAGCGCCATAGGCCAGCGCCTCCCGCCGCACCGTCGCCTCATCACCCCCAGCGCGCGCCAGCTTGAGCGCCTTCAGCCCCAATATCGGAAAAACGCACGGCATGATGTTGAGCAACAGCCCGCCCAATATCGCCCCGCCAAGCGCGATCAACACCGTGCGCAGCAGGTCTGAACTAGCTCCAGCTACCGCGCCGGGGCGAGCCGTCACCAGAAAGCCGACATGGTCCCCGGTGCGCAGGACCGCCTGAACGGCACTGCCTTTAAATCCCTGCCCGGCCTCAGTTTCGATCAGCAGGCGGTCGCCCTGACGATGGACCGATTGAGGCGCGGCATAGCGGACGACACCCTCTTCCAGCGGAAAAAGATGCACGTCAGACGCCGCAGCTTCACCGGGAAAGGGAATCGACATCCGCAGCTTGCCATCGGCAAGGGCATAACGCCCCTCACTCCCGAGCGGCCGGGGCAGATGCGCCCGCCAACCATCAAACCGGGCCTGCATCGGGGACGCCACTACGCCATCGCCCGCGACCAGATCCAGTGCGATATCGGCGCTCTCGGGCACGCAAATCTTGTCTGTGCAGGCGAGCCACTCCGCTTTCCCACGGATTGGCAGACGCGTCCCTTTCGCCACCTCAGGCGCGACATTCAAGGGCGCGAGGAGCGCATAAGGCCCCTCATAAACATGGTTCATCAGCCCGGAAATGAGCAGCGTCCCGGGCACCGGATAGCGCAATGCCCCAATGCTCACGCCCTTGGGCAGCACCCATTTTACGGTCATGCCCAGACCCGCATCACCCGGATTTTGCCAATAGCCATGCCAGCCAGCCTCTGGCGTCATGGCGAAGGCAATGCTGCTGGTCCGGCCCGGAGCAGGCGCATCGCTTTCGGCGACCAACTGCGCGGCGATATGCGGCGCACCCGATCCGAATGCGCCCTGGGCGCTGGCAACAGGCGCGATAAACAGCGCCAGCGTCATCAGGAGGACATGGAAAATCCGCATCGGGCCTCTGTTCGCAAGGATCACAGCGGGCTAGGTCGGCATGGTTGCGCCGTCAAGGCACAGAAGGGATCGGAAAAGATGTTCAGGAAGACGCTTCATACCCTCCTGCTGCTGGCACCTTTGCCCGCGCTGGCCCAACCTGCCGCGCCACCCGCCCCTTCCGATGCTCCGCCACGGCTCATCATCGCAATCTCGGTCGATCAGTTTTCGGCTGATCTGTTCAACGAATATCGCCCCTATTATAGCGGCGGCCTCAAGCGCCTGAGCGAGGGCGCCGTGTTTCCGCGCGGATATCAAAGCCATGCCGCAACCGAAACCTGCCCGGGCCACAGCACCATCCTGACCGGCAGCCGACCGTCACGCACTGGCATTATCGCCAATAGCTGGATCGATCAGAACGCCGCCCGGCCGGACAAGACGATCTACTGCGCGGAGGATGAGAAACAGCCGGATAGCAGCAGTTCCAAATATATCCCCTCCCCCGTCCATTTGCGCGTCTCCACGCTCGGCGAACGCATGAAGGCAATCAATCCCGCCGTCCGCAATGTGTCCATCGCCGGAAAGGATCGTGCGGCGATCATGATGGGCGGCGCGAAAACGGATCAAGCCTGGTGGCTGGGGCCGAAAGGCTATGTCAGCTATCCCGGCACGCCAACGCCACCGTTGGTCGCACGGGTGAACGAAGTGTTCGCACAACGGCTGGCTGAGCCCAATCCCGGTTTTGACCTGCCCCCGCAATGCGCCGCCAAGGATTTTCCCGTGAACGCTGGCACGCGGGTTGTCGGCACCGGCCGCTTCGCAAGGCCCGCCGGTCAGTTCGGCGCATTCCGCGCGTCCCCTGAGCAGGATGCCATGACCCTGGCCTTCGCCGCTGCCGCCATCGAAAGCATGAGCCTTGGCAAGCAGGCCCAGACCGACCTCATCTCCATCGGCCTCTCGGCGACCGACGTCATCGGCCACGCCTATGGAACAGAAGGAACCGAAAGCTGCATCCAGATCGATCGGCTGGACCGCGAACTGGGCGCCTTCTTCGACCGGCTCGACAAGCTGGGCATCGATTATGTCGTGATGCTCACCGCAGATCATGGCGGCCATGACCTGCCGGAGCGCCATCAACAAAATGCGATGCCGATGGAACAGCGCGTCGATCCGGCGCTCATGCCACGCGCGCTTTCAGAGGCAGTGGCCGCCCGCACCGGCGTAAACGGCAAGGGCTTGATCCAGGGCGATGGGCCGTCGGGCGACCTATATTTCGACCGCAATCTCTCCCGCGCCCAGCGCGCCAAGGTTGAGGCCGCCACACTCGCCCTGTTGCGCGCGCATCCGCAGGTCGAAACCGTCTTTACCAAGGCGCAGATCGCCGCAGCACCGTCTCCATCCGGTCCGCCGGAAAGCTGGAGCCTGCTTCAGGAAGTGCGAGCCAGCTTCGATTCCGAACGCTCGGGCGACCTCATCCTGCTGCTGAAACCGCGCATAACGCCCATCGCTGATCCTTCGCATGGCTCTGTGGCCACGCATGGCTCGCCCTGGGACACGGATCGGCGCGTCCCGATCCTCTTCTGGCGCAAGGGCATCCGGCATTTCGAACAGCCGCTCGGCGTCGAAACGGCTGACATCATGCCGACGCTGGCGGCGCTCATTCATCTGCCCGTCCCCCGTAACGAGATAGACGGCAGGTGCCTCGACCTGCTCGCAGGCCAAGGCGACAGCTGCGCCGCTGATTAGAGCAGCGTGCACAAAAGTCGGAATCGGTTTTGCGCAAAAAAAAAACGCGACGACAAATAACTTGAGCGTCGCGCCTTTTATCTGAATCCCTCAACCCGTTCGCCCTGAGCTTGTCGAAGGGCTTTCCTTCTTTTTAGAAAGGGAAGGGCTTCGACAAGCTCAGCCCGAACGGTAACATAGGGTGATTCTGATTAAGGCCCGATGTGACAACAAATAACTAGAGCGCACGTCTTGCGCCCAATTGAACGCAGCGCGCTCTAAGGGTCAAATATTCTCCGCAAAGCCGTCCCGTTCCGCGTCCATCAGGGCGTGAACGCGGTGAGGCGCGGACACTTCGACCCGGCTGGTCACCTCATATTGCGCCTTTGCCTGACGCACATTGCTGTTCGCGGGAACACTGTCGGTCAGCCAGACATTGCCGCCGATCACTGACCGGCTGCCTATGATGATGCGGCCCAAAATGGTGGCGCCCGCATAGATCACCACGTCATCCTCGATGATCGGGTGTCTGGAGATCGCCTTGGCCAACGCCCCCCTCTCATCGGCAGGAAAGCTGCGCGCGCCCAGCGTCACGCCCTGATACAGCCGCACCCTGTCACCCACTATGGCCGTTTCGCCGATGACGACGCCGGTGCCATGATCGACGAAGAAGCTGCGACCGATCGTTGCACCCGGATGAATGTCGATACCCGTGCGCGAATGGGCAATCTCGGAGATGATACGGGCGACCAGCGGCGCGCCCAGATCATAGAGGCGATGGGCAAGCCGATGGTGGATGATCGCCAGCATCGATGGATAGCAGATCAGCACCTCGTCCACGCTACGCGCGGCGGGATCGCCCAGAAATGCCGCTTCGACATCGGAATCGAGCATGTCGCGCAAGCCAGGCAGGCTTTGGGCAAAGTTGCCGATGATGCGCGCGGCTTCGCCATCGATTTCGGCTGGCGGCCTGCCATGCATGTTATAGAGAAGCTCAAGGCGTATCTGGCCGTAGAGGCGGCTGAGCGCCGTCTGCAACGTCTGCGCTACAAAGGCGTCTTCATTATGGGTGCGAATGAAGCTCGGACCAAGGCGCAACGGAAACAGCGCGCCGCATAGCGACGTCATGATCTTGGCAAGATTGGCCCGTGACGGAAAACCCTCCGCGCCATATTCGGCATGATGCTGCTGCGCCGCGCGCCAGCCCGTGCGAACCTTTCCAAGATCGCTCACCAGCCGATCCAGGTCCCAATAGCCTTCCAGCAGTTGATCTTCGCTTTCGCCGTCTGCGGTCATATGCGCCTCTTGTTCAACGAAAGCTGGCATAGACCGCCACCAGCCGATCCGATAAACGAGTTTTGCTTGTCCCCGCGATGCTTCTTTTTAACCCGAAGCGTCGGCCCGGTTTCAGCGGATAAGCTTGGCACCGGCGATATGCAGGCGGATTTCCACGCTCAACCCGCCTTCGGCCCGGTTTTTCAGAACCAGGCTGCCGCCTTCCTGATCGACCGCCTTCGCCACGATCGCAAGGCCCAGTCCCAGGCCCCGGGTATAACGCCCCCGCGCCTCATCCAGTCTGAAAAAAGGCTTCAACACCTCCTCCAGCTTATCCTCCGGGATGCCCAGACCATCATCCTCCACCCGGATCACCACCTCGCCGTCGCGGCGCTCGACGCTGACATAGGCGCGCTGGCCATAATGGAGCGCGTTCTCGACCAGATTGATGACCGCGCGGCGCAGCAGGAGCGGCCGCACATCCATTTCCAGATGATCCGGCCCCTCATAGCTTACATCGGCCCCCTGATCCTGAAAGCTATCGACCACCGTCGCCACCGTGACCGCAACGTCCGCCCGCACAGGCGGCTCGCCATTTTTTTCGCCGCCCAGGAAGGCGAGCAGCGATTCGATCATCGCCCCCATTTCCTCAAGATCCCCGGCCATCGCGTCGCGCGCCTCCGCATCGCGGATTCCCTCCAGCCGAAGCTGCAAGCGCGCCAGCGGCGTGCGCAAATCGTGCCCGACGGCGGCCAGCGTCTCGGTACGTTCGGTGATCAGGCGATGTATACGCGTCTGCATCGCATTGAACGCCCGGATCAGGTCCCGCACATCGCTGGTCCCGCTTTCCGCGACGACGACCTCATCGCTCAGGCCAATATGCTCGGTCGCCTTGGTCAGGTCCTTGAGCGGCGCCAGCGTCCGCCGGATCAGCATGCCCCCAGCCACCATCAGCGCCACCAGCGGAATGAGCGCCAGCCCCATCCGCCCGATGGTAAAGGTCCACTGCCCCCCGCTATGCCGCATCCCGAAATAGAGCCAGCTGCGATCGGGCAACTGCAAGCCGCCATTGATCTGCGACACCCGCCCGCCGGGCGACGCAAGGCGCAGCCAGAGACCGGACTGTTCCAGGCTCGGTTCCCAAGCGATGATCTGACGCCGCATCCGCTCAAGCTCTGGCGCCAGAGTTGGCGCGGGCGGCGAGGCCGGAGTCCAGTGGATGTCATAGCGATCGGTGGTAAGCTGGATCGCCATCGCATGCCGGTCGTTCGGCGGCTGTTCCGTCACCAACTTGCGCGCGATCACCAGATGCTCGGCCAACCGCCGAGCCTCGTCATCCTGCAAGGAAAGATGCCCGGCCCGCTCATAAATCAGCGTGCCCACCGCAAATTCCAGCGTAAGCGCCAGCAGCAGGATCGCCAGCAGCCGCCCCACCAGACCCAGCGACCGGCTCATATGCAAGCTCAAGCCCGGCTGACTTCCGCGTTGAACATATATCCCACGCCGCGCACCGTCGTGATAGGCGCCGCCGCGCCTTCGGTCGACAGCTTGCGCCGCAACCGGCTGACCAGCACATCGATGCTGCGGTCGGAGCTATCCCCCATCCGCGTGCGCGACAATTCGATCAGTCGCTCGCGCGCGATGACCCGCTGCGGATGGCTGAGGAAGGAACCGAGCAGGTCGAACTCCGCGCCCGTCAGGTCAACGATCGCACCAGTTGGGGAGCGCAGTTCCCGGCGCGGGAAGTTGACGACCCAGCCGTCGAACCGCGCCTCATTCTCCCGATGTTCGTCGGGTCCACGCTCCACGCCCACGCGGCGCAGGATCGCCCGGATCCGCGCGATCAGTTCGCGTGTGCCGAACGGCTTGGGCAGATAATCGTCCGCGCCCAGCTCCAGACCCACGATCCGATCGGTCTCGCTGCCCTTCGCGCTGATGAAGATGATCGGGACGTCGCTCTTGCGCCGGATCTGGCGGCACAGGTCGATGCCGTTGGTACCCGGGAGCATGACATCCAGCACGACCAGATCGACCGGTCCTGCGTCAAAGGCCACCCACATTTCCGGCCCCGAAGAGGCAGGACGCACCTGATACCCATGTTCCTGAAGAGCGCGCGCGGTCAGCGTGCGCAGCGGCGGATCGTCCTCGACAAGTATGATCGTGGGGGCGGTCATGCCGGAAATGTTGCGCAACTAAAACGGCTCATAGCGCCTGAAGTAGGGGCGGCTTCCAACAGGGTCAACCGGACGTTACCGCAGAAACCCTCGGAAACAGGTCCAGCAACAATTTGTCATGACAGGGACAATTTCGCCGCCATGACGAGCAAGAATGCCATGCCGGGCCTCATGAAAGGCCCGGCATGATTTCATCAGAAAGCGGCCGACAGGGAGAATACCACCTGGCTGCGCGCGATCGACTTGCCGAAATTGTCACCGTCCTGAACCATGAAGTTCGGGCGGATGTAGGTTTCGTCCGAACGCTTGATGTCGGTATCGACATAGGCGACGCCGAGCGTCAGCGGCGTGCCGGGGATCGCCACGTCCGCGCCGACCAGCCAGTCGAGATACTTGCCCGTGGGTGCGATCGACGTGCCGTTCGGACCAAGGCCGGGGTTACCGTCCGAATAGCCCAGATGCGCCTTCAGCGTGACAGGCGTGCCCGGCACTGCGCCGCTAACGTCACCCCAGATGTACAGATTGTCTTCCTTGTCGCCCGGATTGTCGATTCCGCTGGTGGCGGTGCTCTGCCAGTTGCCCAGCGCCTGCTGCTTGGGCGCATAGGCGACGCCGAGCAGACCCTTGACCGGGCCGAGCTGGCTCGAAAGCTTCACATAAGGCTCAGCGAAGTCGGTCTTGTCCGCGCCCGACGGGTACATGTACCAAGTCAGGCCGACGTCCAGCGTCGCGCTGCCCAGCGGGATGGCATAGCCAGCGAACAGATCCAGTTCCATGTTGGAACCGCCGAACTGACCCCACCCGGAAAGGTTCGAGGCCCAGGTGCCGACATAGGCGCCGCTTTCATGGGTGGCTGTGATGCCGCCCTGAATGGCCATGCCCTTGTCGCTCTGCGACACGCCACGGAAGCGATAATCGGAAACCAGCGCAACGCTGCCCGAAACGGTGACGGGACCTTCGGCCTCTTCCTGAGCGAAGGCCGGAGCGCTCGACAACAGGGCAATAGCCGCACAGGCCATCTGCAACTTAGCGATTTTCATGAACATTCCCCTTTTTCGGTAAGAATGTTCCGTCCTGCGTCCGCGCTGGCCCAAAGGTCTGAATGCCCTGGATCCCGGCGGATTGACAGCAGGCTAGGGCGCGCCCGGATGAAGGGGAATGGACTTTTACCGCAAGTGCGAAGGTGACATTCAGGCCGTGCCATCAAAGGCACGGTTATTTGCTGATGGCGTTCCAAACATGTCTATTTGATTTCCTGATCACATCCAGACATGAAAAAGCCGCCGCACCTGGAAGGGGTGCGGCGGCTAACGACGCCTGATGGAGGGGGTAGGTTCAGGCGGCGAGGTTACGTAGGCGTCCGGTTGCGCCCGCCAGTTCGACGCTGGCTCCGGTGCCACGGCGGCGGTCCATCCATTCCCGCACCATTTCGGCGCAGGTATGATCGATATGGAGCAGCCGCTCGACGTTCAGGATGACTGGACGTTCGGCGGGAACCGACTCCAGCTTTGCGGACAATTTGGGAAGTGTCAGGAAAGTGGCCGTGCCATGCAGGGCCAATTCATGCGCGTCATCCCGCCGGTCCTCATCCATGCCCAGCCGCAAACGGCGCGCATGGGGCAGCAGCTCAAGCAGCGACAGACCAATACCCACCAGCACGCCCGTCAGCAGGTCCATCGTGACCACCATGATCAGCGTCACCGCCCACACCACGGCGGGCAGCGGGCCATAACGGTGAAGCAAGTGCTTCACATGGTCCAGGCTGACCAATCGAACGCCGGTCACGACCAGAATGCCTGCCAGCGCCGCCATCGGAATCTCACGCAGCAACCAAGGCAGCAACGCGACGAAGCCGAGTATCCAGATGCCGTGCAGGACAGCGGACATGCGGGTCTTGGCACCCGCCTGGACGTTCGCGGAACTGCGGACGATAACGCCGGTCATCGGCAAAGCGCCCGCAACGCCGCACAGCAGATTGCCTACCCCCTGCGCGCTCAATTCGCGATTATAGTTGGTCCGCACGCCATCATGCATCCGGTCCACCGCAGCGGCCGACAGCAATGTTTCAGCGCTGGCGATGAACGCGATCGCGATCGCCGTCGTGATGACCGTCGGGTTCATCAACTGCTGAAACAGCCCTTCGCCCGGCAGTGTCACCGCTGCGACGATCGATTCCGGCACCACTACGCGGGCCACCGGCAGGCTGAACAGAAATGCCACCAGCGTCGCCAGAACCACGCCGACAAGGGCGCCGGGCAGCAGCTTCATCGAAGCAGGGCGGATCTTTTCCCAACCCAGCATGCCGCCAATGGTGACAAGACCCACGGCAAAGGCGGTCGCTGCGTCCTGATTGCTCAGGCCGAAAAGCTGCCCCGGCATCGCGATCAAGTTGGCAAGCCCGCTGGAAAGCGGCTTGTCATCGAACAGGACATGGAACTGCCCTACGACGATCAGCACGCCGATGCCCGCGAGCATGCCGTGAACGACGGCGGGCGAAATGGCGCGAAACCAGCCCCCGACCCTCATCAATCCGGCGATGACCTGGATAGCACCGGCAAGGATCAGGATCGGTCCCAGCGCGGACAGGCCCTGCTCGCGCACGATTTCAAAGACGATGACGGCAAGGCCCGCCGCGGGGCCGCTGACCTGCAAGGGCGAACCGGCCAGCAGGCCGACGACGATGCCGCCGATGATGCCTGTGATCAGCCCCTTCTCCGGCGGCACGCCGGAGGCGACCGCGATGCCCATGCAGAGGGGCATCGCGACGAGGAACACGACGATGGATGCGGTGAAGTCGCGGCTGAACGTGCCGCCGGAAAGAGCCTTCAGCATGAGGCTTACTCCGCGGCCATGGCGATGCTGGTTTCACCAGCAAGGCGCCGCGCCTGTGCCTGTGCGACAGGAAGCGGATCACCTTCGCGCATGGGCATGAAGCGGCCGGTTTCCCCGTCGAGCCCAAGAACCTGGCCCGCATGAATATCGACATACCAGCCGTGCAGCGCGATTTCCCCACGCGCCACGCCCGCCGCCACCGACGGATGGGTGCGCAGGTGGTTCAACTGCACCACGACATTTTCCAGCGCCATGTTGCGCAGTTTTTCCGCGTCACCCAGATCGGACGGATAATTCTCGCGGCACACCTTTTGCGCGGCATGAGAGTGACGCAGCCATGCGGCAACATTGGGCATCGACGTCAGGTCGGCATCCGTTGCCAGCGCCTTCATCGCGCCGCAGTCGCTGTGTCCGCACACGATGATGTCGCGCACGCCCAGAACCATGACGGCATATTCCACCGTCGCGGTGACGCCGCCGAGCTGGCTTGCATGCGGGGGCACGATGTTGCCCGCGTTGCGACACACGAACAGATCGCCGGGATCGGCCTGCATGATATGTTCCGGCACGATGCGGGAGTCGGCGCAGGAAATCATCAGCGCCTTGGGGCTTTGTCCGTGATTGGCAAGCTGGTTATAAAGCGTGCTCTTGTCCGGAAAGACCTTGCTTTCGAAACTGAAGACGCGACCGATAAGCTCGTTCATGGCTTCTATCCTTCTTTTTGGTTGCCGATCAGGGGGCGGATCGGCGCTATTTCAAGGATAGGTACGTGCCTTTGCTGCGTCGCAGCGGCTTTGTTAAATAGTGTGTCTGACTGGATTTTCTGTCGTCACTGCCGCTCGACAGCAGCGCTCAGCATATATCCCGCCCCCCGAACGGTGACGATCGGCGCGGCCCTGCCACCAACGCTCAGCTTCCGCCGGACCCGGCTGACCAGCACGTCGATGCTGCGATCGGACGATGGCGCATCGCGCACACCGGCCAATTCCATGAGCCTGGCGCGAGGGATCACTGTCTGCGGATTTTCCAGCATGACCTGGAGCAGTGCGAATTCGGCGGCGGTAAGCTCAATCGGCTGGTCGGCCTCGTCCTTCACTTCACGCCGCGCGAAATCGACCTGCCACCCGTCGAACCGGGCGAGCGTACTGGCGCGCAGGCCGATCAGCCGCTCCTTTTTGCTGCGACGCAGCACCGCGCGCAGCCGGGCGGCCAGTTCACGGGTCGAATAGGGCTTGGACATATAATCGTCGGCCCCCAGTTCCAACCCCACCACCCGGTCGACCTCGCTGCCGCCCGCGCCGACCAATATGATCGGCACGTCGCTCCGTTCCCGGACGTCACGGCACAGGTCCATGCCATCGGAACCGCGCAGCGCCGCATCCAGCACCAGCACGCCCACAGGCGCGGTCTTGATCGCATTCCAGATGTCGGATGCCGACGCCGCAGGCAGCGCGCGAAAACCGCTCTGCTCCAGATATTCGCGCACCTGCTGGCGCTGTTCGGGCTTTTCCTCGGCAATCAGGATCAGCGGTGAACTCATCCGCCCTTCACTGACAGGCTGCGAAGGCCATCAAGCTCACCCTGGATAACTGCGCTGTCGCCCTGCGCCGCCGCCAGCGCCTCGCCAGCGCGCGCCTGCGCGTAGCGCCCGATTGCCGCGTCGATCTGGCCCCTCGCGCTTGCACAGTTCCCGGCGTAGCTACCCGATAGCGGGGTGAAGCGATGGATGGCCTTACCCATCGCGGCAATCGCATTGCCTTCTGCCGTCACCGAGCGGTTGACGCCCAGTTCGGCCTGCCAGCGGCAGACGGGCGTGGTCGGACGGTTGGCGAAACGCGATTCGACCTGTCGGACATGAACCGTCGATACCGTTTCGTAGCTCGTCCGATAGGCTGTGGACGCATGGCTGATGTCCGCACTGTGGACCGGAGCGACGACGGCCATGACGGCAGCGGAAGCGAAAATGGAAAGCATGCGAAGAAACTCCTTGGCATAGGAAGCGCTTGCCAAGGCATAGGCGGGGCAAATGTCTCTGAAATTTTCCGAATGTTACAAATTGTTGCTGCACACGCGGAAACGCTTCGGCGCGGCAAGGCATTTTTACGCGCCAAAATCCATCATGGTTTGAACAGCGCATGCAACTCGCCCGGCGCTCAGGCTTTTAACCCTCGTCAACGGCCGCCCGCGCCTTTGGCGCCTTCATGGCCAATGATGAGGATTGCTGAATGAAAATCGCTCAAATCGCTCCCTTGGCCGAAAGCGTACCGCCGAAGCTGTACGGCGGAACCGAGCGCATCGTTTCCTACCTAACCGAAGCATTGGTCGATCAAGGACATGACGTGACATTGTTCGCCAGCGGCGATTCCGTCACTCGCGCGGAACTGGTGCCCGTCACGGACATGGCGCTTCGCCTCAATCCCCATGTTCGCGACGCCATTCCCTATCACATGATGCTGCTGGAAGCGGTGCGCCAGCGCGCCGATGAGTTCGATGCGCTGCATTTCCACATCGACCTTGTCCACATGCCACTGGTGCAGGACATCGTCGGCCGATGCGTTACGACGCTGCACGGCCGTCTCGACCTGCCGGACCTGCGCCCTTTCTACCAGACCTTCCGTGATCACAGCCTGGTTTTCCATTTCCGATCACCAACGGCTGCCTATGCCGCCCGTGAACTGGGCAGGCACCGTCTATCACGGTCTTCCCGCGAACCTTCTACCGCCGAAAGTCGACAGCGATGACGGCTATCTCGCCTTCCTCGGCCGGATATCACCGGAAAAGCGGCCCGACCGCGCCATTCGCATAGCCGCCCGTTCCGGGAGGCCGCTCAAGATCGCCGCCAAGATCGACAATGTGGACAAAGCATATTGGGAGGCGGAGATCGCGCCGCTCATAAACCTTCATCCCAACATTCATTTCGTCGGCGAAATCAATGAAGCGCAGAAGGCTGACTTCCTCGGCGGCGCCAGCGCCCTCCTCTTCCCGATCGACTGGCCCGAACCATTTGGCCTCGTGATGATCGAGGCGATGGCATGCGCGACCCCCGTCATCGCCTTCCGCTGCGGATCGGTTCCCGAAATTATCGACCATGGCGTGTCGGGCTTCATAGTCGATACGGAGGATCAGGCCGTCGAAGCCGTTTTGCGTCTCGGTGAACTCGACCGTCGCGGGGTACGCGCCGCCTTTGACGCACGTTTCACGGCAGACCGGATGGCGGCCGACTATGTCTCGCTTTATCACGGCCTGCCTGGCGCGCGCACCGATGCCGCCCGGCTTCGTCGCGAGCGCGGCGATGAAGCGGAGCTTCACCTTCAGGTCGTCGGATAAGGAGAGTCGCATGACGGCGAGCCAGTTGCAGCCAGAAGCCTTGGCCACGGAACCGGCAAAGTCCCTGTCCCAGCAGCAGACCCAGTTCTTTATCCCGGCCACCGCTTCGCTCCACGAAAGGCGTCCCCGAACGCTGAAGCATGGGGACAGCTTCGCGGTCTTCGACCATAGCGGCGATGCGATTGCCGGACCGGGGAGTCCCGAAGGGCTTTACCACCGCGACACCCGGCACCTGTCGCACCTATATATGACGATCAACGGACTCCGGCCCATATTGCTGAGTTCCGCATTGCGTGACGACAATGCCATGCTGACCTGCGACCTCACAAATCCCGATTTTTCAGGCGACGATGGCAGGGTCGCGGTGGAACATGACCTTATCCACCTGCGCCGCACAAGGTTCCTCTGGGACTCCGCCGTCCACGAACGGATCACGATCCGCAACTTCGACACCGAAGCCCGAACGGTGAAGGTGGACATGAGCTTCGCTGCCGATTTTGCCGATCTGTTCGAAATTCGCGGCATGACACGCATACGGAAGGGGACCATGAAGCCCCCCGTCGTGGGAAGCGCCGACGTTCTCCTCGTCTATGAAGGCCGCGACGCCAAGACCCGCGAAACCCACCTCTGCTTTGATCCGGCGCCTCAAGAGCTCACCGAAAGCCATGCCATGTTCGAGGTCATGGTCCCGCCCGGCGAACGGCGCACCTTGTACATGCGCATTGCATGTGAGCGGGTCGAATTGACGCAAGAACCCTTCTCACGCCAGTTCCTCAAAACCCTTCGCGAATCCATGAAGTCGTTGAAACAGGCAAGGGCGCGCGGCGCGACCGTCCGCTCCTCGAACGCTCTTTTCGATGAGGTTACGCGCAGGTCCGTTGCGGATATCACCATGCTATCCACGGACACAGAATTTGGCCCCTATCCCTATGCGGGCATTCCCTGGTTCAGCACCGTGTTCGGCCGAGACGCCATCATCACCGCGCTGGAGACGCTTTGGTATGATCCCGCGATCAGCCGCGGCGTGCTCGGCTATCTGGCCAAGCATCAAGCCACCGCGTTCGACCCGGCAGCGGACGCGGAGCCGGGGAAAATCCTGCACGAAGTCCGCCATGGTGAAATGGCGGAACTGGGCGAAGTGCCGTTTCGCCATTATTATGGCAGCATCGATTCAACGCCGTTGTTCATCATGCTGGCTGGCGCTTATCTGGAACGAACAGGCGACCGGCCCTTCATCACCAGCCTGTTGCCGCATCTGGATGCGGCCCTCGAATGGGTCGATCAGTATGGCGACCGCGATGGGGACGGCTTCGTGGAATATGGGCGGCTCACCGATCAGGGCCTGACCAATCAGGGCTGGAAGGACAGCCATGACTCGATCTTCCACGAGGATGGCTCGATCGCGCGCGGCCCCATCGCGCTCGCGGAGGTCCAGGCCTATGTCTACGGCGCCTGGAGAGCCGCCGAGGCCATCCATCGGGCGATCGGCGATGCTCAACGCGAGTCAGACTACGGACTACGCGCCGACCATTTGCGCGACCATTTCGATGCGGCCTTCTTCGACCCGCAACTTGGCACCTATGTGCTGGCGCTGGATGGAGAAAAAAAGCCCTGCCGCGTTCGTTCTTCCAATGCCGGGCATGTGCTGTTTACTGGCCTCGCGCGGGAAGAGCGCGTGGAATCGGTGGTGCGCACGCTAATGGCGCCAGCCTCCTTTTCCGGATGGGGCGTCCGCACCATCGCATCGACGGAAGCGCGCTACAATCCAATGAGCTATCATAATGGCTCGATCTGGCCTCATGACAATGCCCTCATTGCGGCAGGCTTTTCCCGCTATGGCTATAAGCGCGAGGCGGCACAGATATTCGAAGGACTCTTCGCGGCCGCCACCTATGTGGATCTCATGCGGCTACCGGAACTCTTCTGCGGATTTCCCCGCCGCCGCGCGCAAGGGCCGACCTTCTATCCCGTGGCCTGTAGCCCCCAGGCATGGTCCGCCGCAGCGCCTCTGTCACTGATCCAGTCGAGCCTGGGTATCGGCTTCGACGTAGCAGGCCCTGAAATCTCCCTGCGCGAACCAGCCCTGCCGCGATTCCTCGACGAACTGCGGCTCTATGGCCTGCGCATTGGCGAAGCATCGATCGACATCGCCTTTGACCGGATGGGTGACAAGGTCGTGGTAAAGCCCCTCGACCGAACAGGCGCGGCGCGAGTGGTGACAATCGCTTGAGGCTTATGCCTGACGGCTCCGCGTCATCACAGGCTGCTAAAAATGGTGCAGGACGCATTCCAGAGCGAACCCGTCTCTTCCCTGCATTTCCCTGATATTGCCGTGAACTGCATTTTCGTCTGGAAATTGTCGCCATTCATGCGAAGAAAATGGCGGAAATCTGCCGTTCTGAAGAGAGATTTTCCTAGTCTCGCCAGCAGGGATTCTCTCCTTCGATTGCAGGGAAAAGCGGCAAGTCAGCAGGGAAGCTCATGTCGCCCGGCATGATCTGAAAAAAATCGTGCCGGTGTCAAACGTTGGTAGGCGCGAAAGGTCAGGACGTGGTTCTGACGCTCTCCACCAAAGGAGAACGATTATGATGCAGCGCGCAACGCGCGTACCCACTCCAAAAAGCAGATCGGCCAGATCGCCAGGAGTATCAGGAAGTTCGGATCCACCAACCCGATACTGATCGACGAGGAGGATCGGATCATCGCCGGGCACGGCCGCGTCGAGGCGGCAAAGAGCCTCGGAACGCCGGGCCTCGGCCTGGATCTTCGGCGCCATCTGCCCGGCTGAAGGAAAGGCGGCCGGCATTGTCATGCCCCACTGCAACAGCGAGGCGATGGGCTTGCACCTGGAAGAGATCGCCTTCCATGTCGCGCCTAGCGCGCACGCCGTAATCCTGCTCGACCAGGCCGGATGGCACGGCTCGAATGATCTGATCATCCCCTCCACGCCACCAGGCGTTCGCAGATGCCTCTGGTGTATGATTTTTAGGTACCGCGTGATATCTGCCGTCCAATATTTGCCTTCACTTCATCTAGATAGATCGAATACGCTCGATCCGTGATCCGTACTCTTTTCGGAGACCGAGTTAATCCAAGTCGTTGCTGTATTGGAGGGCTAGACGCTAAGCATGATTGATCCTCGCGCCCTTCGCACCTTCCTGGCCGTATGCCGGGCCAATTCGATCAGCGGAGGCGCCCGGCTGCTCAACATTTCACAACCATCCGTATCGATCACCATCGCCCAACTGGAACAATCGATCGGCGCCACCCTGCTGGAACGGTCGCGCGCAGGCATCGCGCTGACGGCGGAAGGCCGCGTGCTTCTTCGCCGCGCGCAGGCGATGGAGGGGTTGCTCAAAGACGCCGAGGAAGAATTGCGCCTCTCCCGCCAGGGCATTGCTGGGCCGCTGCGCGTCGGCGGCACGCCGGGCGCGTTGGTCAGCCTTCTGCCCGGGGCCGTCCGCTTTCTTGAGGAGGATGTTGGCAGCTTCGCGCTTCATGTCATCGAACGGCCCGATCCCGACCTCGCCACGCTCCTCCGCCAGGGCGACATCGAACTCGCCTTCGTCACCACCGGCATGGATACGCCGCCAGACGATCTGGACGAACTCACCTTTTCCCAGGATCCCTTTTCCCTGATCGTCGGGCGGGCCAACGAACATCTGCCGAGCGAAGTGTCGTTGAAGGACCTAGCCGATCTGCGCTGGGTGTTGCCCGAAGCACGCGGCGCATTCCGCAGGCAGGTCGATGCCCTGTTCCTCGCCGCCGACGCGCCGGTGCCCAACAGCAGCATCCGCTGCGACTCCCTGCTGACGACGAAGGCTATCGTGCGCAGCAGCAGTCGTGTCACCATCCTGCCCATGCAGGTCGCCGCCGCGGAACTGTCCATCGGCGTACTCCGCGCCATCGCCATTCGTGAGGCTGCTTTCCCCCGCAGCATTGGCATCCGCAAGTTGAAGGGTACCCGCCTGTCCGGTCTGGGACAACGCCTGCTCGACTATTTCATCCATAGGCCCTGACTATGGTATTAGTAAAAATGATTATTTTTCCTACGGACGAATAAGGCGCATGTAAGCCCCGGCAAACAAAATATGCCGGGAGAGGACAACATGCGGCAGCTGATCCACAACGTGCGCATCTTCGATGGCAGCGGCGCTGCCAGCGCACCGGGCGCCGTCCTGATCGATCAGGATCGCATCGCCGCCATCTTCCCCGCCGACGCTGACCTGCAGTCCATCGCCGCCGACATCCGCATCGATGGCCATGGTAACACGCTCATGCCCGGCCTGATCGACGCGCATTGCCACCTAACCTGGGGCAGCTCGGTCGAACATATCTACCACCAGTTCATCCTGCCGCCCGAAGAGCTCAAGACCGCCGCGTGGCGCAACTCCCGTGTCCTCCTCGATCATGGCTTCACCAGCGTCTATTCCGCAGGCGCGCTGGGCGAAGGCATAGAGCCCGAACTCGCCCGCGCCATCGCAGCAGGCGAGACTCCCGGCCCGCGCCTGATCCCCTCGACCTTGGAACGCAGCCCCGAAGGCGAACAAGGCGTGGAGACGGGCAACGTCTTCAACGGCCGTGGCCCTGAAGCGATGCGCGCCTTCATGGACCATTGCCGCGACACGGGCGTCAAATCGGTAAAGCTCGTCATTTCCGGCGAAGATGCGCTGAAGCCCGGCTCGGCGCAGGACATCCTCTACACCGATGAGGAAATGCAGGCGGCTGGCGAAGCGGCCAAGGCGAACGGCCTCTGGATCGCCACCCACGCCTACACCCCGCGCGCCATCGACCTCGCGCTCGAAGCAGGCGCGCGCATCCTCTACCATTGCTCCTTCGCCGACGAAGCCGCGATCGATGCGCTCGCCGCGCACAAGGACGAGATTTTCTACGCCCCCGGCCCCGGCGTCTCAGTCGCAGCGCTGGAAGCAACGCCCCCACCCCATATCGACATGAGCGCGATGAAGGCCAGCGCCACCCAGCGCATGCAACTGGAAGCAAGCCTCGTCCCCGAACTCAAGCGACGCGGCGTGCGCATCCTGATCGGCGGCGACTATGGTTTCCCCTTCAATCCCCATGGCCGCAACGCCCGCGACCTCCAGCATTTCGTCGATTATTTCGGCTTCACGCCCGCCGAGGTCCTGAGCGCAGCAACCATGCTCGGCGGCCAGCTCATGGGCGAGCAGACCGGCCTGATCAAGCAAGGCTATCTCGCCGACCTTCTTCTGGTCGATGGCGACCCCACGCAGGATGTCGCCATCCTTCAGGACCCCGCCCGTCTGCTGATGATCATGCAGGGTGGCCGTCTCCACAAGTCCGTCCAGCCCGTTTCCGCCTGAAAGAACTGACCCCGTAAGATGTTCGACGTAGCGATCATCGGTTGCGGCCCGGTAGGCGCCTTTGCAGCCAATCTCCTCAGCAAGGCCGGCCTGTCCGTCCTTGTCGTGGAGCAGGAGGCGCACCCCTATCCCCTGCCCCGCGCCGTCCATCTCGACCATGAGATGATGCGCCTGTTCCAGTCCGCAGGCGTCATTGATCGCGTAGCGGGCGATATGCGCGAAACGGAGGGCCATCTTCATGTCGGCGCGGATCATGGCGTCATCCGCTACATGGGCACGGTCGGCCGCCCCCGCCCCTTCAGCTGGTCCAACGACTATTTCTTCTACCAGCCCGAACTGGAAGAGCATCTGCGCGAAGCCCTCGCCGCCTATCCCAATGTCACCCTCCTGCTCGGGACGGCGTTCGAAGGGCTGGAGCAGGACGCTCAAGCCGTCACCCTCCACCTGTCCGGCAACCGCACCGAAAGCGCCCGCTATGTCATCGCCTGCGACGGTTCACGCAGCGCCGTCCGCAAGGCGCTCGGCATAGCCCTCGACGATCTGGATTTCGAGGAACCCTGGCTCGTCGTCGATGCCGAAGTCGACGGCCCGGTCCGCTTCCCCGACCTGTGGGGCGTACCGGAAGCCGCCGACCTGCAAAAGCTCTCTGTCATGATGTGCGACCCCAAACGCCCCGCGACCATTGTGCCGGGCCGTGGCAATCACCGCCGCTGGGAGTTCATGCTCCTCCCCGGCGAGGATGACGCCGTCATGATGCAGCCGGGCAATGTCGCCGCCCTCGTCGCCCCCTACCTCACCGGCGTGCCGCACAAGATCGTCCGCGCCGCCACCTACCGCTTCCACGGGCTGATCGCGGAGCAATGGCGTCAGGGCCGCGTCTTCCTCGCCGGGGACGCCGCGCACCAGACACCGCCCTTTTTCGGCCAAGGCATGTGCCACGGCCTGCGCGACATAGCGAACGTCGCCTGGAAGCTGGAACTGGTGCTGGCGGATCGCGCGCCCGCCACACTGCTCGACACCTACCAGACAGAGCGCGACCCCCATGTCCGCGCCGTCATCTCCGCCGCCGTCGCCGCAGGTCGCTACATCTGCATGCTCGACCCGGATCAGGCCGCCGCCCGCGACGCCCAGATGCGCGAAGCCGCCACGGGCGCGAAGCACGGCACCGCCGCCGACCTCATCCCCGCCATCGCACAAGGCGTCGTCGCCACCGGCACCCCCGGCGCAGGCGAACGCTTCATCCAGCCGAGCGTGGACGGCCAGCTACTCGATGACATCACCGGCAGCGGCTGGCGCCTCTTCGCGAGCGAGCCGATCGACGCCCCCGCGGAAATCACCGTCGTCCCCGCCAATGGCGCCATCGCCGACTGGCTCACGGCTCACAAGGCGCAAGCCGTCCTCGTTCGCCCAGACCATTATGTCTTTGGCACCGGTACGCCCGCCGACCTCCTCACCCAATGGCAAGGAAAGCTCCGGCCATGACCCTCACCCTCGCCCAAGCCCGCACTATCCTGGACGCCGCGCTCGCCCACGCCCGCGCGCAGCAGGCGCAGCCGCTCGCCATCATCATCCTCGACGCAGGCGCGCACCCCATCGCCTTCGCGCGAGAGGATGGCGCGAGCCTGTTCCGTTTCGACATAGCCAGGGCAAAAGCCTCGGGCGCGTTGGGGTTGGGGGCGGACACACGAATCATTGCGACCCGCGCCGCTTCCAACCCCACCTTCTTTCAGAGCGTGGTGGCCGTCACTGGCGGCCAGCTCGCTCTGTCAGCCCGGCGGCGTCATCATCCGTGACTTGGAAGGGCGGATGATCGGCGCCGTCGGGACCAGCGGCGATACCGGCGACATGGACGAAGCCTGCGCCATCGCTGGCATCGCCGCCGCTGGCCTCACTCACGGAGACGCAAAATGAAACTGCGCAGCATCGAACTGGCGCTGCCCCACGCCGCAGAGGCCGCCGCCTTCCTCACCGACATCTGGGGCATGGCCCCCGCCGAAGTGCGAGGCGGCACCCATTATCTGCGCGGATCGGGCAGCTTCCCCTATCTCGTCGCGCTTGAAGAGTCGGCGGAACCCCATGTCCGCTCCACCACCTTCACCTGCTCGCCCGAACGGCTCGAAGAACTGAAGGCCAGCGTCACGAAGGCGAACCTCCCCGCCAGCCCTGTCACTTCGAACGATCCCGGCAATGGCCACGGCATCATCGTCGAACTGGCCGAGGGCGAGCTGCTCCGCTTCCTCACCGATACGAGCGAAGTCGCGCCGATCGAAGGCAAGGATCTCCCCGTCAAGCTCACTCATGTGGTGTTCAACGCCACCGACGCCGAAGCCACCGGCCACTTGATCGAGGAAGCACTACGCTTCCGCGTCTCCGACCGGACGAAGGGCATGGTCTTCGTCCGCTGCAACGAGTTCCCACCACTCGACCGCCTTCGCCCGCGCGGGCTTTTCCTCCCTCAACCATATCGCCTTCGAGATGGCCGATATGGACGCAGTCATGCGCGGCATCGGCCGCCTGCGCGATCATGGCATGGCCCCCGCCTGGGGTCCCGGCCGCCACGGCCCCGGCGCCAACGTCTTCGCCTATTTCATCGCTCCCTTCGGCCCGGTGATCGAATTCTCCACCGCCGTCGAAAAGGTGCCCGACGACTACAAAGCCGGAGCCCCCGAAGACTGGACCTGGCCCGAAGGCCGCATCGATCAGTGGGGCATGTCCGACAAGGATCTCACCGGCCTCCGCGCCGCCGAGGAGAAATTCCGCCACCGCCGCGACTGGGCTCCGCAGCCCCTGAACGAGGAACAAGTCTGATGCGCTACGTGAGTTTCCGTCGCCCCGACGGCACCCCCAGCTTCGGCCGCCTGGACGGCGACGCCATCGTCGAACTGACCGGCGCCCCCAGCCTGAAAGCCGCACTCGCCGCGGGCAACCTCGCCTCGCTAACCGAGGGCGCCAGCTACAACCGCAACGACATCGTCCTGCTCCCGGTCATCCCCGACCCGGCCAAGATCCTTTGCGTCGGCCTTAACTATGCCGAACATGTCAAGGAAACCGGCCGCGAGCAGAAGGAGCACCCCGCAATCTTCGTCCGCTATGCCGACAGCCTAGTCGCCGACGGCCAGCCCATGGTGAAGCCGTCCGTCACGACCCGCTTCGACTATGAAGGCGAACTGGCCGTCATCATCGGCAAGCCCGCGCACAAGGTCGCCCGCGCCGACGCCATGGCCCATGTCGCCGGTTACGCCTGCTTCAATGACGGCTCCGCCCGCGACTGGCAGCGGCACAATATCCAGTTCACACCCGGCAAAACCTTCCCCGGCACCGGCGGCTTCGGCCCCGCGCTGGTGACGCCGGACGAGGCGGGCGACATCAGCGCCCAGCGCGTCCAGACCCGCCTCAACGGCGAACTGGTCCAGGATCAGCCGATCAGCGACATGATCTGGGATATCGCCACCGTCATCGAATATATTTCCGCCTTCACGCCCCTTGCCCCCGGCGACGTCATCGCAACAGGCACTCCCGGCGGCGTCGGCGATAAACGCACCCCGCCGCTCTACATGAAGGCCGGGGACAAGGTCGAAATCAGCATCGGCGTCATCGGCACGCTAACCAACCGCATCATCGACGAACAGTAATCAACAAGGGGAGAGGATCAACGTCATGAGAAAGTTCACCACGCACATAACCTTGGGCAGCGCCAGCCTGCTCGCCATCGCGACGCCTGCATGGGCGCAGGAAACAACCGCGCCGCAAGCGGCCGAGCCCGTCGCCTCGACGGACATCATCGTCACCGCCACCCGGCGCGCCGAACGCCTGCAGGACGTCCCACTCGCCGTGTCGGCTCTTAGCGGTGACCAGCTTGCCGCGACCGGCTTCAAGGACCTCACCAACATCGCCTACACCTTTTCGGGCGTGCAGTTCGGCACCACCCCCAACGACGCTGGCTTCCGCGTTCGCGGCGTCGGCACGCTCGGCGGCTTCACCAGCGCGTCCGAAGCGCCGGTCGGCCTGGTGGTCGATAATGTCGTCATCGGCTTCGGTAGCCCGGTCAACAGCCTTGGCGATCTGGAACGGATCGAAGTGCTGAAGGGACCGCAGGGCACCCAGTTTGGCAAGAACGCCTCTTCGGGCGTCATCAACATCACGACCAAAAAGCCCGAACTCGGCGAATTCAGCGGCAATGTTTTCGCCTCCTATGGCTCGTTCGACGAGCGCGACATTCATGGCGCGGTCAACATTCCGATCGGCAGCAAAGCCGCGCTCAACATCTACGCCTTCGACCGCGCCTATGACGGCTTCATCAAAAATGTCGTCCGTGATGAAACATGGGGCGGCCAGCATTATTATGGCACACGCGCCAAGCTGCTGGTCGAGCCCACCGATGGTCTCTCGGTCACCCTGATCGGCGACTATTCGCGCCAGAAGCAGAAGGGACCCGGCCAGACCTGGACCCTCAACAAGCTCTCAGCCGCTCAGACCGCTCCGGGCGGCATCGCTGGCGTGCCCTTCGTCAATCTCGCGGCGCTGGGCGTCACGCCCGGCCTGCACAATGAAGAGTCCATCGAAGATGGCGCGGGCTTCTACGACGTCGAAAATTACGGCGCCTCGCTTCAGGTCGATCTTGAACTGGGCGATCATACCCTGACCTCTGTATCGGCCTGGCGCGAATTCAATGAAGCGCCCTTCACCTATGCGATCGACGGCCTTCCCTATGAGAAGTTCTTCGCCAAGTCGAAGGGCGAAACCAAGCGCTTCTTTTCGCAGGAACTGCGCCTGACATCACCCCAGGGCCAACCGCTTGAATATATTGCGGGCCTGTTCTTCTCGCGGCAGAAGACCGGCCTTGGTGGCGGCCAGAGCGCGATCTTGCGTCCGGCGCTGCCCTATTCGACCTTCCCGACCGTCTCGATCACCGCAGGCTATAACGTCACGCGCACCACATCGGACAGCGCCGCGTTGTTCTTCGACGGCAAATATCATATCACTGACACGCTCAGCCTGATCGGCGGCGCGCGCCTCACGCGGGACAAGGTTAAGGCGCTGAACTACTCCTATGCCGATCCGGAACTGGCGCCGTTCGATCCGCCTTCGCCCGCCAATAATTTCACACCGTCGGGCACAGCGCCTTACGACGTTCGCGCGCCGCAGACCGGCCGCGCAAAGAAAACCGACATTTCGGGCCGCGCGGGCCTCGAATATAAGCCCAACCGCGATCTCCTCTTCTACGCCACCTACGCACGCGGTTATCTGGGGCCGACGGTCACCTTCTCGGGCCTCACCGGCACCCGCAGCACGGTCGCGCCGCAGACGGTGGACGACATCACGGCGGGCGCGAAGATGCAGTTCCTCGACCGCACGCTGACCGTCAACCTCAACGCCTTCTGGGACAAATATAAAGATCTTCAGACGTCGGTCTTCGATGGTCAGGAATTCCTCACCGAAAATGCCGGTGGCGCGGAAGTGAAGGGGTTTGAAGTCGAGCTGGTCGCCCGTCCTTCCAAGACCTTCTCGGTCAACGCGTCCCTCACCTATTCGGACGCGAAGTTCACCGATTATGTGACGGCCTGCCCGACCGTGTTCGTCGTTTCGGGCACCGCAGCGACGGTCTGCAACGCCTCGGCAACGCCGGGTCAGTTGTTTGACGCCAGCGGGGAAGTCCTGCCCGGCTCACCCAAATATAGCGTCGTGCTGGGCGCGAACTGGGAATATCCGGTCACCGACCGCCTGACCTTCGACGCGTCCGGCAACCTGTCCTTCCGGTCCAAGACACAGAATGCGGTGGGTGACAAGAATACCATCCAGCCCGCCTATGAAGTGGTGAACCTCAATCTTGGCATAGGCGATGCGGACGGCGCATGGCGCGTTGGCGGTTTCGTGCGCAACCTGTTCGACGTCGATTTCAACTCGGCAATCCTTGGCCTCCCCTTCTCGGACGGCGGCTACGTGAACTGGCGGACTCGTGAAGCCGAGCGCACCTTCGGCGTGTCGTTCGAAGCGCGTTTCTGATCAAAAGCTGGCGGGCGGTCCAAATGAGATCGCCCGCCTCTGTTGCCAGCTAAGGACGAAACGGATGAGGCACGATATCGCCGCCATGGGCCAAGCCCTCGGCCCTGACATTCTAGCCCGCTGCACCGCGTTATTCGATGCGGAACAGAGCACCCTCGCCGCTCGCATCCCCGCCACCGCGACGGACATCCCCTATGGCCCCCACGAGCGCCACCGCCTCGACCTCTACCGCCCGCAATCCACATCCTCCGCTCCCATCCTCATCTTCCTCCACGGCGGCGGCTTTCTGAAGGGCGACAAGGGTGGCGATCAAAGTTGGCCCAACGCCAATGTCGGCCGCATGGCGGCGCAGGCGGGTTTCATGGGCATCGTCCCCAACTACCGCCTCGCGCCCGACCACCCGTGGCCCGCCGGTCCCGAAGACGTTGCCTCCATCATCGCCTGGACGAAGAGCAACGCCGCCCAGCATGGCGGCGACCCCAGCCGCATCGTCCTCATGGGCACCTCGGCAGGCGCGGTCCATGTCGCGGGATATTTCCAGCGCCACGGCGCCACCGATATCCGCGCCGCCATCCTGCTCTCCGGCCTCTATGGCTACACCCCGCTCGATGAACGCGACACGCTCTATTATGGCGACCCAGCACTCTACCCCGACCGCATGCCGCTCGAAGCCGTGGCCTCGACCCCCCTCCCGCTCTTCATCGCCTGCGCCCAGCATGACCCCGCCCGCTTCCAACAGGAATTTCTCGGGCTGATGCAGGACCGGCTCAACCGCCACGGCGCCATGCCGCGAGCGATGATCGTCAGCGGCCACAATCATTACAGCCTGCCCATGCACCTCGGCACCAGCGACCGCCGCCTCGCCGACGAAATCTGCGCCTTCATCAAAGACACAACAAACTAACCCGAAAAAGGGAGAGAGACATGATCGACCGCCGGACCCTAATCGCCACCGGCGCGGCTCTCGCCGCCAGTCCCGCGCTCGCAGCCGCAGACCGGCTGAGCGGCCGCCGTTTCCCGCAGGGCTTCCTCTGGGGCGCCTCCACCGCCGGGCATCAGGTGGAGGGCAATAATGTCGCCAGCGACCAGTGGTTGCTCGAAAATATCAAGCCCACCATCTATTCCACGCCCTCGGGCGACGCCGCCAACAGCTTCGCCCTGTGGCCCCAAGACATGGACCTCGCCAAGGGCATGGGCCTCAACAGCTATCGCTTCTCCCTCGAATGGGCGCGGATAGAGCCCGAACCCGGCCTCTTCTCCATCGCCATGCTCGATCATTACAAGCGCATGATCGAAGGGGCACGGGAACGCGGCCTGAACCCGGTCGTCACCTTCAACCATTTCACCGCGCCGCGCTGGTTCAGCGCCATGGGCGGCTGGACCAACAGCGAAGGCATCCAGCTCTTCAGCCGCTTCTGCGACCGCGCCGCCCGGCATCTGGCAGGCGGCATCAGCCACGCCATCACCTTCAACGAACCGAACATCCTCCTCGTCCTGCGCGCCGTGGTCCTGCCGCCTCAGGTCATGGAGGCGCAAAAGGCGATGCTCGCCGAAGCAGCCCGCCGCATGGGCACGCCCAAATTCACCGCGCTCAACGCCGCCAACATGGACGATCTCGACGCCATGCAGGCAAACCTCGTCCCCGCACACAAGGTTGCAAAGGCTGCGATCAAGGCCGTGCGCGGCGACCTACCCGTCGGCCTCTCCCTCTCCATGTTCGATGACCAGGCCATCGGCCGCAACAGCCCCCGCGATGCCAAGCGGCGGGAGCTCTACGGCGCATGGCTGGAAACCGCGCGGGCCGACGACTTCCTCGGCGTCCAGAATTACGAACGCAATATGTGGAGCGACAAGGGCAAGCTTCCCCCGCCCAAGGGCGCGCAACTCAACTATTCCGGTGCGGAAGTCTATGCCCCCTCCCTCGCCGGGGCCGTCCGCTACGCCCATGAAGCGACCGGCGTCCCCATCTTCGTCACCGAACATGGCGTGGGCACCGATGACGACAGCATCCGCGCCCGCTTCATCCCCGCCGCCCTCGCGGAGCTGCAAAAGACCATCGCGTCGGGCGTGCCCGTCATCGGCTACAGCCATTGGTCGCTTATCGACAACTTCGAATGGATCTTCGGCTATCGCCCGAAATTCGGCCTCCACAGCTTCGATCCCACCACCTTTGTCCGCGTTCCCAAGCCCAGCGCGACCGTATATGGTGCAATCGCACGCTCCAATGCGATTTTATGCACAGAACAGATAGAGAGGAGACCCGTTCGATGAAGCGCCCGGCCCTGACCACCCTCGTCCTGACCACGCTCACCTTGGCGATCGCCGCCCCCGCAGCCGCGCAAATGCAGCTCACGCCGATCGCCAAGCCAAAGCTCGCCGAAATCCCGCTCTATCCCTCCGCCAAGGATGCCGACAACGAACAATGGGAGCATTACAGCGTCCGTTATGGTCAGCTTCACATGGAAAATGACATTGTCCGCAATGTCACGCGCCCGACGATAACGCCCTATCTCCCCAACCCTGCAAAGGCCACTGGCGCAGGCGTCGTGGTCGCGCCCGGCGGCGCTTTCCTTCAACTTTCCATGGTCAGCGAAGGCGAGGAAATCGCCCGTTGGCTCGCTGCCCAAGGCATCGCCGCGTTCGTCCTCAAATACCGCCTAAACGAATCCCCCCGCGACGCGAAGGCCTACGGCACATTCATGGGCCAGCGCATGGCGCAGGCAACCAAGCCCGGCGCGGTGGACCAAATCAAGGAACCCCGCGCGACGCAGGACGCGCTGACCGCCCTCGCGATGATCCGCAGCCGCGCCAAGGAGTTCCGCGTCGATCCCGCCCGCGTCGGTATGATCGGCTTTTCCGCCGGAGCCATGACCGCGCTCAGCGCCGCGCTGGAGGGCCAGGGCGACGCCCGCCCCGCCTTCATCGGCTATATCTACGGCCCCATGACCGCCGTCACGGTCCCTGCCGACGCCCCACCGATGTTCGCCGCCATCGCCATGGACGACGGGCTGTTCAAGAAGCAGGGCTTCGCCATCGCCGACGCCTGGCGCAATGCCCGCCGTCCCGTCGAACTGCACGCCTATGAACGCGGCGACCACGGTTTCGGCGCTGGCCGCCCCGGCACCACCTCGACCGGCGTTCTACCGCAATTCGCCGACTGGCTGCGGATGCACGGCTGGCTGGCCGACGCCCCCGCTACCGCCCGTTGATCCAAAGGATACCGGCATGAAGACCCGCGCCCTTCGCCTTGCGCTGCTGCTCGCCTGCACCGCCTTCGCCAGCCCGCTGCTCGCCGACGATCTGGCGGACGGTTTCCACAATCCGCCACAAAGCGCCCGGCCGCGCGTCTGGTGGCACTGGATGAACGGCAACATCACAAAGGAAGGGATCGACAAGGATCTCGATTGGATGGCGCGCATGGGAATCGGCGGCGTCCAGAATTTCGACGCCAGCCTGGAAACGCCGCAGATCGTGCCCAAGCGGCTTGTTTACATGACGCCGGACTGGAAAGACGCCTTCGCCCACGCCGTCCGCACCGCTGATGCCAAGGGCTTGGAATTCGCCATCGCCTCCTCCCCCGGCTGGAGCGAGACGGGCGGCCCCTGGGTCAAGCCCGAAGACGCGATGAAAAAGCTCGTCTGGGCGGAGACCACCGTGCGGGGTGGCCGCCGCGTTACGGGCGCGCTGCCTCAGCCACCCGCAACCGTCGGCCCCTTCCAGAGCGCATCCTTGCCCCCCGCCTTCGAAGGCATGGGCGGCTCGAAAACGCTCGCCCCACTCTATCGCGACGTCCGCCTGCTCGCTTATCCGGTAAAGCCCGCCAGCCTGCCCCGCCCGCAAATGCGTCAAGGCGACGGCACCGCCATCGATGCCGCCGCGCTCGACGATGCCGATCTCAATACCACCGCCCAAATCACCACCGGCACCCCCGATCAGCCCGGCACGCTGATCCTCGACTATGGCAAGCCCGTCACGGTCCGCTCCGCCAGCCTCTTCGTCCCCAATGCCAAGCCGCCCTTCCGCGACCCCGCCTACCGTCCGGTGCTAGAGGCGGAACAAGGCAGCGACTGGCGCCAGGTCGGCGACTTCCCCCTTTCCGAAGCCGCTACCACGATAGCCTTCCCCGCCGTCACCGCCAGCCGCTTCCGCATCGTCCTGCGGCGCAACGACGCGCCCCGCGCGCCCGGCCTTGGCGACGGCGTACCGGGAGCCGTCACCATCGACTTCTTCGCTAAGCCGTCCAAACCAAAGCTGGCCATCGGCGCGCTCCAGCTATCCGCCGAACCACGCCTCGACCGCTTCGAGGCCAAGGCGGGCTTCACCATCCTGCGCGACTACGCCGCCCTCCCCGCCGGATCATCCTCCACCGCTGGCGCCGTAGACCCATCGAAGGTCATCGACATCAGCAGCCATCTACGCCCCGACGGCACGCTCGACTGGACCCCGCCTTCGGGCAGCAACTGGCGCATCCTCCGCCTCGGCTATTCGCTGCTCGGCAAGACCAACCATCCCGCCACCGCCGAAGCGACCGGCCTTGAAGTCGACAAATATGATCCCGCCGCCGTGCGCCGCTACATGGAAACCTATCTCTCCATGTATCGCGACGCCGTCGGCCCCGGCTGGATTGGCGCAAAGGGCATCCGCGCGCTCGTGACCGACAGCATAGAGGTCGGCCCCTCCAACTGGACGCCGCGCATGGTGGAGGAATTCACGGCCCGGCGCGGCTATGATCCCCTGCCCTATCTGCCCGTCCTCACCGGCGCGATCGTCGGCTCGCCCGCGCGTAGCGACGCCTTCCTCCACGACTATCGCCAGACGCTGGCCGATCTTCTCGCCGACGCCCATTATGGCACCATCGCGAAGGTCGCGCATGAAAATGGCCTCATCCTCTATGGCGAAGCGCTGGAGGATGTGCGCCCGGTCCTGGGCGACGACCTCACCATGCGCAGCCATGCCGATGTGCCGATGGCCGCGCTCTGGACCTGGAACCGCGATGCAAAGCCCCGCCCAACCCTGCTCGGCGACATGAAGGGCGCGGCATCGGTCGCCCATATCTACGGCCAGAACATCGTCGCCGCCGAATCCATGACATCCGCCATGTCGCCCTGGGCCTTCGCGCCTTCGGACCTGAAGCGCATCATCGACCTGGAATTCGCGTCCGGCATCAACCGGCCGATCGTCCACACCTCCGTCCATCAGCCGGTCGATGACAAGGTGCCGGGCCTTAGCCTCATGATCTTCGGCCAATATTTCAACCGGCATGAAAGCTGGGCGGAAATGGCGCGGCCCTGGGTCGATTACATGGCCCGCACCAGCTTCCTGCTTCAGCAAGGTCGCGATCACGCCGATGTCGCCTGGTTCCATGGAGAGGACGCGCCGATCACCGCCCTGTTCGCGACCGCAGAACCGGCGGGATTGCCCAGGGGCTATGGTTATGACTTCGTCAACGCCGACATCCTCGCCAATGTTCTGAAGGTCGAGGATGGCCAGCTGGTCGCGCCCGGCGGAGCTCGCTACCGCGCCCTCTATCTCGGCGGATCGAGCCGCGTCATGACCCTGCCCACCCTGCGCCGCATCGCCGCGCTCGCCGACGCAGGCGTCCCCATCATCGGCGAAGCGCCCCAGCGCGACCCCGCCATGAAGGATGATCCCGCCGCCTTCGCCGCGCTTGTCGATCGCTTGTGGAAAGGCACCACCACCGCCAAGCCGCGCATCATCCCCGCTCAAGACCCGGACGCCGCCCTTGCCCGCATCGGCATCGCCCCTGATTTCCGCGTCACCGGCGGTGCGCCCGACAGCGAATATCGCTTCGTCCACCGCACGCTGCCGGACGGCGAACTCTATTTCGTCAACAACCGCCAGAACCGCGCGGAAAAGATCGAAGCCCGCTTCCGCGTGACCGGCCGCCAGCCCGAAATCTGGCGCGCGATCGACGGCACGGCAGCACCTGTCTCCTACCGCACCGAAGGCCAGGAAACCGTCATCCCGCTGGACGTCGGCGCAGAGGATGCCTTCTTCATCCTCTTCCGCAAGCCCGCCAGCGCCCCCGCCACGACGATCCCCGCGCCCAACCCACGCCAGATCGCAACCCTGGACCAGCCATGGCAGATCAGCTTCCAGCCCGGCCGGGGTGCGCCCGCCACCCTGCCGATGCCCCAACTCACACCACTCAACGAAGCGAGGCAAGAAGGCGTCCGCTACTTCTCCGGCATCGCCGCCTACACAAGCCGCTTCACTCTGCCCAAAGCCGCAAAACGCGGCCAGCCACTCTGGCTCGATCTTGGGAAGGTAGGCGACCTCGCCGAAGTCCGCGTCAACGGCCAGCTTGCCGGGACCAGCTGGTTCGCCCCCTATCGCCTCGACATCGGCCGCTTCGTCAAATCCGGCAGCAACCAGTTGGAGGTGAAAGTCGCCAATCTCTGGGTCAATCGCCTCATCGGTGACAAGCAACCCGGTGCCAAAACCATAACCTTCACCGCCGCTCCTACCTATAAACCGAACGCGCCCCTACGTCCGGGCGGTCTGATCGGTCCGGTGACGCTGTGGACCAAGTGAAATCTCAGGCTCATCGCGTGGACCGCAGGGGATTTATAGGGTCGGCGGCCGCCCTATTGGCGGCGCTTCCCTCTATGCTGCGGGCCGCTCCATCGCGCCGGTCTTCGCTGGCGCGGGTCATCATCGACAATGACTTTGCCGGAGATCCCGATGGCTTGTTTCAGCTCGCCCATCATCTTCTTTCCCCCTCCGTGAATATCCCGATCATCGTCAGCTCCCACCTGCCCCCGGCCTTCGGCGGCGCGTCGTCTGCAGCGGACGGCCTGGCGAAAGCAAAACAGCTACTCGCTGTCCTGAAAGCGCCCAGGACGCCACATCTGCTGACCGGATCGGAAAGCTCGATCGCCTCGCGTGACGCCTGGAAGCCCAGTCCCGCCACCGCCGCGATCGTTCGGGAAGCCATGCGCGAGGACACAAATGAGCCCCTCGTCTACGCTGCGGGCGCGGGGCTGACCGAACTTGCCCTCGCATGGCTCGTAGAGCCACGCATCGGCCGCCGACTGAAGCTTGTGTGGATCGGCGGACGCGAACATCCTGGCGTCGCCTATCCGCCTCCGGGTCCGGATGAGGCCGAATTCAATTTCTCGATCGATCCCCTGGCAGCGCGGCTGATCTTCAACGAATCCGATATCGAGATCTGGCAAGTCCCGCGCGACGCCTATCGGCAGCTGCTGTTCAGTTCGGCGGAAATGCAGGACCTCGCCGCCTCAGGGCCGCTTGGCCGCTTTCTGAAGCTGCAAGTGGACGAAATGGACTCTAAACTCGCGGCGATCCCTGCATTTTCCAGCATGCCCTCGTCAGAAGTTATTGGGCTCGGCGACAGTGCGCTGGTGACGCTCACAGCGCTGTTGCCGCCCATCCAGCCCGATCCATCGTCGAGCCGGTACATTCTCCAGCCGACCCCTCGTTTGACTTCCGATGGCACCTACATCGCCAGGCCGACCGGCCGACCGATGCGTGTTTACACCTCGATCGACGCAGGCCTTACCATTCGCGACATGGTGCACAAGTTCAGGCGGCCACAGGTTCACCGGGAGCATTGATGGGGGCGAGCCGCTATGATGCTGTGCCAGAGCAGTCGAAAGTGAGACAAGGGGCGCGTGAAGGCCCCTTGCGCCACCATTATAGCGGCTGCCCCTCTCCGACCGCATCGACTTCAGCGCAAAGCCATGTTCATGATTGGCGTAGATCAGCTCATGCTCGGATGGCGGCACATCGGCCAATATGCCCAGCCATCCGAACGGATAGATTTTCTCCTAAGTGGTCGCGAGCACTTGGTCGATAACGCGCCCAAGGACAAGTTCCTGGAAGTCGCCTGCAGCATCCAACCCTTGGGCTGGCATGTCATCGTCTATTTCGAAGCCGACATATTGGGTAAGCGTGGACTGGAGGCCGCGGATCAGGCGGCTTCGGCGATGGGTTGCTGATCTGGACGCCAGTTCCACGGCATGAATTCATCCTAGCGGGCAGCAGGCCATTCGCCCGCAATCTTGGCGATAACGTCGGCGATATGTGATTTGCGTGATCCGCGCGCCTTGGAAAGGCAAAGTCATCGAGAGAACCGCAGCGAAGTTCGAGCCACTTGAGCAGACTGGCGCGAACATCGTCCATCAGTTCAAACTGAACTGGGCGGCCGGTCTTTTGCTGAACAACGGTGGCCCTGGTCCGGATTTTGCGATCACAAACAATGTCACTGATCCGGATTTTCACCAGGTCGCAGCCGCGCAGCTTGCTATCGATAGCCAGATCGAAAAGCGCTCGATCTCGAAGTCGTCGGTGTCGATCAAGGAAGAAACGGACTGCCCAAATCTGGCGGGGCTTGAGGGCTCGCTTGGCGCCAACTTTTCGTCCCGCGTTTCATGACACTCGCTCGCGAGCGGCGGGATCAAATTCTGATAATCCAATGACACTTCTTCTGTGGCCACGATGGCCACAGGCAAAACGCGTCAACGCGAGACCGACCCTTTGCGGTCATTCAGCCACTAACTTCCCGACCTTCGGGGCGGTCGGTCTGCTTTTTTTGATCCTGTAGGCTCAGCCAATGACAGTCTGATAAGGAAACTGAGCAGTCAGCGGACCTTCTGCCTTGCCAGGACCACTGCTGAGTTGACGTTTTTCATCAGCGACGGCTGCATCCATGATCCTGATCGGCCATACAGGCACCCATGCCACGTTTTAATGCGCGCTGACCGCGGCCCATTCGGCAATGTTTGTTTCCTGACCGATCAGCGCCAAGCCATGAGCGATCGACGTCAGTTCATCGCCACCCGCGATGCGGTCGGCCGCGAAACGCTCTTCAAAAAGGCGCCGGACGGCAGGGATCAGAGAGGAGCCTCCGGTAAGAAAGACCTGATCTATCGCCTGGGGCCCGATCCCCGCTTCGGCAAGCGCCGCGTCTACTGTCGCGCCGATGCGGTCGAGGTCCGGTGCGATCCACTGTGCAAAATCCGCACGGCTGACATCTGCCTCTACACGCACGCCAGCACGATCGAAATGAAAATGCGCATGCTCTTCGCTGGAGAGCGTGCGCTTCAATCGGGCGACCGCGTCATACAGTGGGTAACCCAGCTCATTTTCCACGACAGCGATCATACGGCCTATCGCTGCGGGATCGGCCGCGGCCCGCTTCAGCTTCTGCAATTCGGCCAGTGTGCGGCGATTATGCATCAGCGCAAGGCGAGCCCAGTCGCCAAAATCGGCGAAATGGCCCGCAGGGATCTCCAGCGACTTGCCCATCGATGCATAGGTACCGCCTTTGCCCAGCATGGGCAGCACCAGCTTGTCCATGATACGATAGTCGAAGCGATCACCCGCTATACCAATGCCCGCGGAGCCAAGCGGTATACAGCGTTTCGCCGCACCCGGCGCCTCGATCCGCACCACGGAAAAGTCGCTCGTGCCGCCTCCGAAGTCGGCGACCAGCAAGGTGGCGGGTTTGGTCAGCCGCGCGGCGAAGCTGAAGGCAGCGCCCAGCGGTTCGTAGACATAATGCACTTCGCGCTCCAAAGCGGCGAACATGAGGTCGTAGCGCTGGCGAGCCAGCATATCGTCTGGCCGTTGCCCTGCATAACGGACCGGGCGGCCAACGACGACCCGCGGTGGCAACAGTTTGAGTTCATCGGCCGCATGTGCCCGCAGCCGCTCCAGAAAAATATGGCCGAGTTCCTCGAAGCGCAATCGCTTTTCGAAGATGGTTGCGTGTTCGAACGCCTTGCTGGCAGCGACGGATTTGAAGGATTGCAGAAAGCGGCTGCCCTGAGGAAAATCCAGAAACTCGGAGATGGCCCATGGCCCAGCTTCCCGCGCGATGCCGCCCGGCACGCCGCTATCCTCCCAGAAACAAAGCGCGGAGCGGAAGATGGGACCGGCATTACCAGAGGCTGGATAATGCACCAACATCGCCTCGCCATCCGCGCAGCCTAGCGCGACAACCGAATTGGTGGTTCCAAAGTCGATGCCAATCGAACGAGGAGACGAAATCATGTTATCGCCAATGCAATTGGGGAAAGGGCAACACCGGCCCGACCGGTGGGGCGGGGCCTATCGCAGGCACAAGCGCCCGACGCAACCTTTACGATATCGCGGACATTAGAGCGGGCGGGCCACCGCACGGCGCTGTATAGCGAACAAGCGAACCAGCGTTTCATCCAGTGCGGAGAGGAACCGCGACCGGTCAACTTTGCTGAAAGCGGCGGGCCCACCAACATGATCGCTGCCAGCTCTCAAATCAGCCATGATCGCGCGAACCGCTATGGCATTGCCGATGGACGCGTTCGTAAAGGGCTTGCCGGTGGGAGAAATTACCGCCCCACCCATTTTCAGGCAGCGGTCAGCCAGCAGAATATCAGCCGTGATGACTACCGTTCCGGCCGTCACCCGCTCGGCGATCCAGTCGTCCGCCGCGTCGAACCCGTCGCTGACCACTGTGCGGCTGATCAGGGGATGACGGGGTATCCGCAAGGGACTGTTGCTCACGACAGTGACAGGCACGGCATGGCGAAGGGCAACCTTGTAGATTTCATCCTTTACCGGGCAGGCGTCGGCATCAATTAGAATTTGGATCATCGGACACCAGCATGGCGCATCATCTTCCACCACCCTCGGCCCGGGCGAGGCGCCGTCCGGTGGTGATCGTCTGAATGATGAACAGCAGGATCAGGATCAGGCCAGCTGCTCCCACAAAAACATCAAAGCCGGACAGCGCTCCAAAGATACCGGGACCTGACCCGAGCACCATCATCATCACCGTCAGTGCGATCAGCATCAGTCGCAATTCTGTGGGTCCAGCGGCGAGATAGGACAGCTTGAACTCCCCCAGAACACGGGCGGAAAGATAGGCATGGATCGACAGTAACAGATAACCGGCCAGGGCCACCAGCGCGACGTTCATGGTTACGAAGGGACTAAGGCCCATGCCTGCAAGGATCAGCAGTGTTGCCAACCCATCGCAGCTATGGTCGATGAAGTAACCGTAGGAGGGACGCTCAATATGGCGATAGCGCGCAATGCTGCCATCCATCGAATCCCCGAACCATTGGACTACATAGCCGACGATGGCGAGTAGCAGCCAAGAAGCTGCCAGACCACTGGCGACATAACCCACGAAGATCATGAAGGCACCAACCATACCCAGCAAAGTCAGCCGATCAGGCGTGACCCACGGCGGCATCTGGCTGCACAGCCAATTCAGCAATCGGCGTTCCCTGGCGGCTAACCAATTTCCCTGTATTCTCGATAGGGAAGGCGCGGTCTGTAATGGGATTGTCATACGGCCTTATGAGGCCGTACGTTTCTATGAGCAACGTGCGAATGTTTCCGACCTGAAGGCAGCGGCATGAGCGGCAAATCTCGGCAGAGCACGCCCCTTTGTAGCCGCTCAGCAGCTAATTTCTGGCACCCAGCTGCGGACGGTCGGGTTTTCCTGCTCGACCGCCGACGATCAGCGCTTGGCAGACGCGATCGAGAAGCTGCCCGGTAGTTCAGCTCAATTTCCGTTCACAATCTTGTCGCGCTGGTCAGCGGAGAGCGCGTCCGCATTGATGTCGGACTCGTCGATCGCTTCTTCCTTGGCTTCGCCTTGTTCCCGCGTGGCGTCAGCCTTGGCCTGCATCATGTCCTCGGCCGTTCCGGTCATATTGTCGGCCATGGCGTCCATCCTGTCCGCCCTGTTTTCCATCGCCTCCTGCGCCTGTTCGCCCAACTTGTCGTCTCCTTTGCCGCCACAGGCTGCCAAAGCCAGGCTGAGGCTCGCGGCGCAGGCGAAGATAATTGTGCGATGCATGTCGTCTCTCTCATTTTCCATCCAGGCCATAACCCCTCAACCCAATGTCGGATCCCAGAGGCAGATCGGGAGGCGTGAACAATCCTTACAAATTCGGCGTAACGACCTTGAGACGGCGATATCTCGCCTCCACGAAGCTGAAGATGCCGAACAGCGCCAGGCCGGTCGCAACTATCAGCAAAAGTGATGGCCCATGATCCTGCTCACGCAGTTCCCGGAGCGCCGCGCCAAGACCGCCTGCCTCTTGTGGATCGCGGTTGAGCAGTACGTTAATCAGGAACCATGCGATCATAGCAAAGACCAGCGCCCGCGCGGCATAACCTGCTTGTCCGATCCAACGAACCTGACGGGGGGCAGGCACATCGCCGTCCAGTTCGTCGAAATTCGCCTGATACGCCTTGACGCCCTGAGCCACCGCGACGGCAAGGAGGGAAAGTGCCACGAAGGCCACCAGCAGCGGACCTGCGGGCTGCTCCAACAGCCAGCCGGACCAGCTTTGAGCGGCTTCGTCGCCCGGGCTGCCTAAGGATGCGGGGGCTTTTCGCAACGCCAGGCGTGCTGCCGTCACCGCAAGACCAGCGTGGACAATGCCGCTCAAGGCATAGCCAAGTCTTTCGAACTTTCCCTTGAGATCGCGCGATCGCATTTCGGGATCGAGGATGGCCTCGGTCAGACGCCAGAAGGCATAGCCAGCAAAGCCAAGAGCGCAAAGAGCGAGGAGCAAGCGACCAAGCGGCGCATCGGCAAGCGTACCCAGGACGCCCTGATTGTCACTTGGCTGCCCCCCATCGAATGCGACGTCCATGGCGAATACGCCAATCAGAAGATAAACGAGGCCGCGCGCCGCAAAACCCAGCCGGGCAAACAGGGTGAACCAACTCCCGGAACCGTCGTACTTTGTTCTCATCGCGCCTCCTGGTCATGGAACGCCAGGGAGCCGACGAAGTTGCCGAGGCTGATTGCGACACCGTCGGCGCACGGCAGCAGGTCGGCCAGGCAATGTATGCCGATCATCCAAAGGCGCCAGCAAGATCGTTCCTGCTGCGATGAAACCAGAGCAGCGTGGCAACGTTACGCTGACACAACAAGGAGAGAGGCTGATGAAATGGTGCGTCTTTCTGGCGATCGCAGCGAGCGCCACATCCGCCGGGCAGGCGCAGTTGCCTGCTGCAAACCCGGTGCTCGCCCCTGAGGAAACCTTGCTGGTGGTGAGCGGAGAAGGACAGAGCCGCCGAGTGCCTGATGTGGCCGTCTTCTCAGCTGGCGTTGTTACCCAGGGCAAGACGGGCGGCGACGCGCTCAGTGTCAACGCAATGCGGATGGATGAGGTGGTCAAAGCCTTGAAACGTGCCAGCATTGCGGATCGCGACATCCAGACATCGGCGCTTTCCCTGCAGCCGCAATATTCCAGTCCGGATCAGGAGGCCCAAATCCGGGCAAGAATGACGCGCGAGCCCTATGTCGCGCCGGCACAGCCCCAGGCGCCCCGGATCATCGGCTATGAAGCGCGCAACAATGTGCAGGTGCGCGTCCGCAAGCTGGGTGAAATGGGGCGGATCATCGACACTCTGGTCCAGGCTGGCGCCAATCAGGTAGACGGCCCGTCCTTCACGCTGGACGAGCCCAAGGCCGCGCTCGACGAAGCGCGGACGGCGGCGGTGCGCGAGGCCCGGTCTCGCGCCGAGCTTTACGCGCGGGCGGCGGGGTTGCGCATTTCCCGCATCCTGTCGATCAGCGAGGGCGGAGGCTATTATCCCCAGCCGATCATTGTCACGGGCCGCATGGCAGGAGCGCCCCCCGCGCCGCCGCCGCCAAGTCCAGTGGCACCGGGCGAGTTGATGCTCGGCGCAACCGTCTCCATCCAGTTCGCGCTTCGACCCTAGGCGTGAAGCTGACGGCCTGGCCCGCGATGATCGCCGGGTCGCTCCTGCTTGCAGGCGGGCCCGCTGCAATCCATCGGCATGGGCCTGATCAGGGGGTCTTCTGTGCGCTGGGCAAGTCAAAGGACGGGTTTGACATCTATTGCCCACAGCCAGTGCTCAACGCCGGGTGGCCAGCACCCTATCTGTTCGACCGGCCGGGTATCTCGGTCGAGAACAGTATAGGCGTTGTAGAGGATGATTTTCGGTTCTGGCCGTTCGTAGCAGACACGGCCTTTTATGGGCTGCTGCTCGCCGGATTGGGGAACAGAGGGCGGCAAGTCCGGTCTCGGCGGAAGCGAGGATAAGGGGCGGCGGGTTCACGACGGTCATGTCCGCGCGGCACAGCGTCAGCATTCCTTCATCTTGCGCTCGGATGTTCGCTTCGGAACGATGATGGTGAAGAGATGATGTGGCGAGATTGGCCTTCGCACTGAGCGTGCTGATGCTGCTGTGCGCTTGTGACCGGGGCTCCCATCAATGCGGCCAATCGGCTGGTTTCTTGCCGGTCTGGCCCGCTTGCAGGGCATCCAGCGCCCGCTTGAATGCCGGGCGTGCCATGCCCCGCGCCACATAGGCTCCGAGCGTAGGATAATTTGCGAGGATCGCGCCATCGACATGACGCAGGACCTGAACCATGAGCAGATCGCCCGCGCTAAAATCGCCATACAGCCAGTCCCGATCACCCAGCGCGGCAGCGAGTTCGCCAAGACGCACCTTCAACCGTTGCAGCACGCTTGGCCAGCGATCTTCAGCCCAGCTTTGCTTCGCGTCTATAATGCGAGCGATCACCTGATCCCATACTACTGGCTCGACGGTATTGAGCGCTGCGAAAATCCAGTCAATCGCGCCTGCCCGATCGGCCGGATCGTCGGGCAGCAGGCCCGGCCAGCGCTGCGCGATGTGCAGAACGATTGCACCAGATTCGAATTGAACGACGTCGCCCTCTTCATAGGCGGGCACCTGTCCGAACGGGTTGCGGGCACGATGCTCCGGATCCTTTTGCTCACCCCAGTTCAGATAGCGCACGTCATAGGGCTGGCCGACTTCCTCCAAAGCCCAGCGGACCCGCATGTCGCGTACAAGGCCGCGCCCTTCGTCGGGCGCCCAATTGTAGGCGGTGAGTACAGGTCGGGTCATGCCGATTGGTCCGGCATGTTTTTCATATTTTCCCTCCATTCGTCATAGGCCGCAGGGGGAGAGCCGGTGAAGCCCTCGAACTGGCTCGCGAGCGCTCGCTGAAACGCCGGGCGTGCCGTGCCGCGCTTCACATAATCCACCAGCTTTGCCTGTTCGGTCAGCAGCGGATCATGCTCGATGATACGAAGCACCGAGATCATCATCAGGTCGCCTGCCGTGAAAGCCCCGTCAAACCATTCTTCATCGCCCAGTCGGTCAGCGGTTTCCTGCAACCGCTCCCGGATGCGGGTCTCGACGGCCGGGCGGCGCGGTCTGGACCAGGGTTTGTCGGCTTCGAACAGGTCGATGATGGACAGGTCCATGATCAACGGCTCGACCGTATTGAGCGCAGCAAACATCCATTCCGTTGCCCGGGCTCGGCCGGCGGCGTCGGCGGGAAAAAGGCCATCACGTGTGCTCGCAATGTGGTGGACGATCGCGCCGCTCTCGAACAGCGTGAGGTCATCCTCCTCCAGGGTCGGAACCTGTCCATAAGGTTGACGTCTGCGGTGCCCGGCTTCCTTCTGTTCGCCCTGGCGCAGATAGCGGACATGATATTCCTCGCCGACTTCCTCCAGCGCCCACCGTACACGCAGGTCGCGGACTTGCCCTTTCGCGAAATCGGGCACCCAGTCGAACGCAGTGATGGTAACCGCCATATCGTCCTCTCTCGGAATCCGCCGCTCGGCCGCCGGGCTTTAGCGGGATGCCGCCGTCATCGCGACAAACAATGACACACAAATATGATTTGAGTCGGCATAAATATTCAGAGTTCGCCGACGCATATCAAGCATCGCGCACGGATCGGCGCATCGCGCCCAACCTACCTCACTAAATGCGACTGACTTGCATTAGTATCAAACATTCAGTAGCGAGCGCCAGGAAAACGGGGAACTCGATGCAAAAGACCATTCACGCTCTTCTGACAACCTGTGCGCTTGTGGTCACGGGCTCGGCATTCGCGCAATCGCCAGCCGGGTCGGACGGCGAGGCGGCTGCCCCGATTATCGTCACCGCCGCGCGCAGCATCCTGCCTGTCAACGCCCTGCCGCTGACGATCGACGTGATCGATAAAGAAATACTCGACCAGCAGATCGCCATTTCCGGTTCGGTCACCGACGCTGTGGCGACGCTCACTCCTTCCTTCTCCCCCACGCGCCAGAAGCTGTCCGGCGCGGGCGAGACATTGCGCGGCCGATCGCCGCTTTACGCGATCAACGGCATCCCGCAATCGACGCCGCTACGCGACGGCGGGCGCGATGGCTTTACCATTGACGGTTTCTTCGTGGACCGCGTCGAACTGATCTACGGCTCCAACGCGCTGCAGGGGATTGGCGGCACCGGCGGTATCGTCAATCAGGTTACGGTCGGCGCGCCCAAACAGGAAGGCCTCAGCGGCCGGGTGCTGCTGCAAGGGACGGCGGACAACAAGTTCCACTCCAACGGCATGGGCGGCAAGGCGGGCGGCCTGTTCCAGTATAAGGCGGGCGATTTCGACGCGACAGTCGGCGCGACCTACGAAAAGCGTGGCGTCTTCTACGACGGGCAGGACCGCCGCGTCGGCCTAAACCTGACGCAGGGCGAAACGCAGGATTCGCAGGCGACGAATGTCTTCGCGCGGTTGGGCTATGCCGTATCAGCGACCGGCCGCATCGACCTCATCGCCAGTCGCTTCGAGCTGAAGAGCGACGGCGATTACATTGCGGTCCTCGGCAACCGCCCGGTGGGCTTGCCGACCAGCGCCACACGCGGGGCTTCTCCCGGCGATCCAGCGGCCAACCGCACCGAAAGCATCGCCTTGTCCTACACCGACAGCGCGCTTTGGGGCGGCAATTTCATCAGCCAGCTTTTCTTCAACCGCTCCCGCGATACCTTTGGCGGCGAAAACCGCGATGCCACCGGCAAATATATCGCCTCCTTCCAGGACCCGAGCATCGCGCCGGTCGGCGATCTGTTCGATCAGTCGCAGAACCGCTCCCGCAAAATGGGCGCCAAGTTCAGCTATGAGCGCGCCGTGCCGGGGTTAGAGGCTCTGACCGCTACCCTCGGCTTCGATGCGCTGTGGGACAAGACCCAGCAGCAATTGATCGCTACCAACCGCGTCTGGGTGCCGCCCGCCGAGTTCCGCAGTCTCGCCCCCTTCGTGCAGACCAACCTCAAGCTGTTCGACGGACTGGTCCGCATCGCGGGCGGCGCGCGCTGGGAAAATGTGCAGATCAAGATCGATGATTTCCACACCCTCGCCCAGACCACCCAGACGCTCCCCGCCGGGCAGCGCTATTGGGGCGGCGTCGATGTCGCAGGCGGCAAGCCCAAGTTCGACGACCTGCTGCTGAACGGGGGTGTCATCCTCGAACCGTGGGACGGAATCCGCGCCTACGCCAGCTATGCCGAGGGCTACACAGCACCTGATGTCGGGCGGATCACGCGCTCGATCAATCTGACCGGCATCGACATCGACAGCTATCTTGCGATCGAGCCAATCGTCTCCAACAATCGCGAGATCGGTGTTGAAGTGAAGCGCGGACCGTTCGACGGGTCAGCCACCTATTTCTGGTCATCCAGCGATAAGGGCCAATTGCTCGTGCCTGGCACCGGCCGCAATTTCGACGTCCAGCGGCAGCGCATCGAGATCGAAGGGATTGAAGTCAATCTGCGCAGCCAAACACCGATCTCGGGCGTGAAGCTCGGCATCGGCTATGCCCATATCGAGGGCCGCTATGACAGCAATGCCGATGGTGCGGTCGATACCGATCTGGACGGCGTCAATATCTCACCTGATCGCGTAAACCTGTCCGCGACCTATAATCGTGGTCCAGTTTCAGCGATCCTCCAGACGCAATATTATCTCTCGCGCAGCTTCCATGCCGACGCTGGTGTGACGCAGCCCGATCCGCGCAACAACTTCGGCGGCTACGCCGTTACCGATGCCAGCATTCGTTACCAGACCGGTTTCGGCGGCGTCCGGCTGAGTGTGCAGAACCTGTTCGATAAATTCTACATCGATTACAGCAGCGACACGCGGCTGCCGTCCGACAATCTCGCTTATTTCGCGGGACGAGGGCGCAGCTTAACACTGAGTTGGGATTATAATTTTTGAAGATCCTCGACATCCTGCACCGCTGGATCGGCGGGTTGATCGGCCTGGTACTGGCGGTGCTGGGACTGTCGGGCGCGCTGCTGGTGCACAAGGATGCCTGGGTGATGCTCCCCCATGCATCCGATGTACTGGTGCAGGACGGCGCGGTCATCGCCCGGACGGTCGAGCGGGTCATGGCCAACCCCGCCTGCCGACCGGAGATGATAAGCTTTGCCGGGCCGAATTTCGGCCTCGACCGACTGCGCTTCTCTGACGATTCCGGCGCTTATGTCACTCAGGCAGGGGATCTGGTGACACGCTGGGACAGCCAGTGGGAGCGGCCGGAACTTTGGCTGTTCGACCTCCATCACCATCTCTTCGCTGGCGACGTGGGCGAGACGGTCATCGGCCTCGCCGCGCTGCTGGGGATGTTCTTCGTGGTATCGGGCGTCATCCTGTGGATCCGGACGCGCAAGACCTTCGAATTTCGCCTTTTCCCCAGGCGGCTCAGCCGCCCCGCAATCGTGCGCCAGCATCGCGATCTGGGCGTGATTGCTGCGCCCTTGCTGGTATTGGCGTTTCTGACGGGCTCCATATTGGTTTTCCGTCCCATGGCGGCGCTGATCCTTGGCCCCTCCGCGCCCGCGCAGATCGATGCCAGCCTGAAGCCACCCAAGGCCACTGCTGTACCGCTAGGCTCAAACCTCGACTGGCGCGCAATGATCGCCACGGCGCATACGCGATTCCCCGACGCGGAGCTGCGCAGCCTGTCGCTGCCTCGCAAAAAGAGCGGCCTTATCACCCTGCGCATGAAGAAGCCGGAAGAATGGCTACCCAACGGCCGCACGACCCTGTGGTTCGCGGCGGACAGCGGCCGGCTGATCGCGGCGCGAGACGCATCGCGTCTGCCTGTAGTCGTGAAAATCTATAATATGCTCTATCCACTACACGCGGCTAAAGTGGGTGGTTTGGCCTATCGGCTGGTGATGACCTTCGCCGGTCTGGCTCTCACGCTGTTGGGAAGTCTGACCCTCTGGTCCTTCTGGTTCGCTCGAGGCCGAACCCCAAACATGCTTCCGCGATCCGCCGACAATCCCAAACCTCTTGTTACCAACGCCAGGTAAGCCACGTATCTCGGTCTGCGTCACGGATACTGGTACTGGAATTCCAAAAGACATCGCCGCTCGCATCTTCGATCCCTTCTTTACGACCAAGCCAATCGGCCAGGGCACAGGCTAGGATCTTTCCATGACCCACGGCTTCGTGCCGCAGTCTGGCGGGCAGGTTCGGGTGTACAGCGAACCCGGGGATGGCACCACAATGTGCCTGTACCTTCCGCGCTTCTTGGGTGAGCTCGTCGATGATGTCGCCGAGATGCAGGAAGAAATTCCTGAGGTCGGTGCTGGCGAAACAGTGCTTGTGATTGATGACGAACTGACCGTTCGCATGCTGATCGTGGAGGTCCTGGAAGACGCGGGAAGACCCTGATCGAGTCTCTGGGCATACCCAAGTTCCTGCGCACCAAGGGGGCTTCCGGCTATCCAGATCTGCTGGTCGGCGGGCCGGGCTTTTGCTTCCCTGTGTTGCGGTGGAATGGTCGAGCATACAGCCGACATCATTTCGAATATGAGGGCAAGTCTTGCCGAGCGCGGTCGTGATGGTGATGGGAAACTCGACCCTTCTTTGCCGTTTAGGAGAAAAATTTCGCTGCTCCGGTGCGGACTGTCCGCTTGTCCATGCTGAGCACCCCGAAACTGGCCACTCGCTGGCGGTCAGGCTCGTTCCGCCGCTCGCAACGCAGGCAACAGTGCCGCTGGTCATTAATCTGATGTGCTTTGCAAAGTGTGGAAGTCCACATTGCCAACGTCGCCTGGGCCGTGATTAACTGTGACTGGTCGATCACAGGATGGACCATTAGCGACGAGGGACTCGCCAAAGCTGCTCTCGAACAATCGGGCTAGCCTGTCGCGCGCCTACCCTTGCACCGGATGATGAGGATGCTAAACCTTGGATCAGCCGGTCTCCGATCCCATAGGCCAAAGCTATCTCGAACAGCCGCCTCCCAGTTGCCGATGCTGGCACATTGCAGTCCCGCGAAACGCTGCTGAACGCGCTATACGCTAGTGCGTCGGAGGTCCCCGCCTGGGTCAGCTTCACGCATGCTGCGCGTGAAGTTTTCGGCTGTGAACATGCAGCGGTAATGGTGGGCGCATGCGGCGTTGAGGTCGCTGTCGGCGCCTATTCAGATGATGCGGTGGCAGCGGAGATCGAAGCGTTCTTCGCAACCACAATGCTGGAACCAAACAGCGGCGTGCACAGCCTCCCGGCCCTTGGCGGTGCGCATGTCACGCTCCTGCCCGTCGCCGATAGTCAGAAGCGAAGTGCAACGATCATATTGTGGCGGCAGAGTGAAAGCGCGCCCCTTTCCGCGCCGCAGGAACAGCTGCTTGCGTCCCTGTCGGAACCTTTGCGCCGCAGCTTGCAGATTTACTACCGGATCATGGATCTGGCGCGGCGCGGCATGTTGAGTGATCTTGCACTCAACACCAGCCGCATCGGCGCTGCTCTCGTAAGCAGTGATGCGGAGTTGATGCTGGCCAATGATGTGGCGGACCATCTGCTTGCGACCGGCGGCGGCTTGCGTGTCGTGGGCGGCCGCTTGCAAGCTGAAAGCGGAGAGGAAACCCGCGCGCTGCTTGCCGAAATCAGGCGTTGCGCGCTGGCCCAGGCGCCTGAGCCCGATTTGCAGAATTATGTGCCCATGGCCTTTTCCCGCCGCGACCATGACTTGCCGCTGACGATCATCGTCCGGCCAGGTCCCGGCTATTTCCCGCTGCGCCAGCCCAACCGGCGGACGGCCATCCTGGTGCTGCGTGATCCGGCAGCGCAGGCTGCCTGGCCAGCAGAAACACTCGCCCGCCTCTTTGGCCTCAGCGCTGCCGAGGCGCTGCTCGCGAGCAAGCTGGCAAAGGGCGCGAGCCTTGAGGAAGCGGCGATGGAACTCGGCATCAGCCGCAACACCGTGCGGTCGCAGCTGCAAAGCATCTTCCTCAAGACTGGCATCAATCGCCAAAGCGACCTGATCCGGGCACTGCTGAATTCGGCCGCGACCTCAGCCTAAATCAGGCTCAGCACGCCCCCCGCGCACGAGGCGGCCCGGCAGCACGCCGGTAGGCTGCCCATCGCGCAGCACGATCTCGCCCGCTAGCATGGTGACATGATAGCCATCGGCCCGCTGCGTCAGCCGCCGTCCGCCTGCCGGAAGATCGAACGTCACCTCTGGCGCGTGCAGGCGAAGCGATTTCAGGTCGATGACGTTGATGTCCGCCCGGTATCCGGGCGCAAGCACGCCGCGATCGTTGAGGCCGATGAGCGAGGCCGGGCCGCGCGTCAGCGCAACGACTGCGCGCTCCAGCGGCACCCGCCCATAGGCGCGATCCCGCACCCAATGGGTCAGCAGGTGCGTCGAGTAGCTCGCGTCGCAGATCGCGCCATAATGCGCGCCCCCGTCGCCCAACCCCATCACCGCGTCAGGGTGCATCAATATCTTCCCCATCCCATCCAGATTGCCTTCGGCATAGTTGGAGATGGTGAGGTACAGTTGCCGCTTGCCATCCCGCTCCAACAGCATGTCGTAAGCAAGCTCGGCTGGCGTGATGCCCATCGCCTCTGCCCGCCCCGCCATGCTTTCATCCAGCGATGGTTCGTAATTCGGCGTGTCGGCAAGCGGGAAGATACGGCCAAAGTCATGGACGAAGTTGGTCAAGGCATTGCCCGGGTCGGGCGTGAGCGGGTCCGAGAGGATCGCAGCCCTCACCTCCGGCCGCCGCAGCTCCGCGATCTTGGCTTCGAACGGCAGCTTGGCGAGCGATCGGTAGGTGGGGCTGGTACAGAAGGGATGCAGGGTGAGTTGGTGCCCCATCACCGCGCCCGTCGCTCGGCCCAGAACCTGTACGCCGATGCGACAACCGGCTGCGTTGGCGGCGCTGATGCGCGACATCAACCTGCTGCGTTCCGGGTCTTGCGCCGTGCCGCTGACGGGAAAAGTGATCGGCCGACCCGATTTTTCGGCAATGCGGGTCAGCATGTCGAATTCCGCCTCTTCATCGGCGAAATCGCTGACGAACTGGAAGGTGCCGCCACCCGCCGCCGTCATGGCGTCCGCCAGCGCCTGGAGCTCGGCTTCCCCAGCTGTCAGCGTGGGAATGAGATTGCCGTCGATCGAACGGTGGAACATCGTGCGGGATGTGCCGATGCCCATCGCGCCCGCCGCAATCCCGTCCTTGACCAGCGCGGCCATGCGGGAGCGGTCCTCCGCCGTCGCTGGCTCGCGCGCTTCGCCCCGCTTGCCCATCACATAGACGCGCAGCGCTGCGTGCGGGATAAGCGCGGCGACATCCGCGTCGAATGCCTTGTCGCCAATGCTGTCGAGATATTCGGGGAATGTCTCCCAATTCCAGGGCAGGCCCTCGGTCAGCACGGGGTTCGGAATATCCTCCACGCCCTCCATCAGCCGGACGAGCCCCTCGCGCTGCTCCGCGCGGCACGGGGCAAAGCCAACGCCGCAATTGCCCATCAGTACCGTGGTCACCCCATGCTCGGTAGATGGGCGCAGCCGGGAATCCCAGGTTACCTGGCCATCATAATGGGTATGAATATCGACGAAGCCGGGCGTCACGATCATGTCCGTAGCGTCAATCTCTTCGACCGCATCGCCCAGATCCATGCCCACCGCAGCGATGCGATCGCCGATGATCCCGACATCGGCCCGCCGGGCTTCGTTGCCCGTGCCATCGACCACCAGGCCATTGCGTATCAATATATCGAAGCCGCTCATTTCATTGCTCCTCGCCGTCGCCGTCTTTGCGGCGCGATCATGCTGCTTGTCCTATCCACTGATGTTAACAACAGAGGGCGTACCCGCCTTCATCCAAACGGATGATCGCCAGTCTTCACGCCGTTTTTCGCGCCGTCGTGCCGATCATTCATTTGCATGATGACAGTCGTGAAGCACCGATTGAGAATAGCACCATCACAACAGTTCGGCGGTCTCCCGCCTGCATCAGGCGGTCGCCAAAACGGGATCAGACTGAATCAGAAGAGGTGCTTGCAATGATCGAAACAAAAAAGCTCGGCGCGATCGGGTTGGAAGTCATCGGCGTAGATGCTTCCAGAGCGATCAATGAGGATACAGCCCGGCAACTTGTTGCGCTGTGGCGGGAAGAAGGCGTTCTGCTGTTCCGGGGCGTCGGCGTCGCGCCTGAACTTCTGCTCAACCTCAGCCGGTGCTTTGGCGAACTGGAACCGCATCCCGTTCCCGACCTGCGCCTGCCCGAACATCCCGAATTGATCCTCCTCACCAACAAGGGTGGGCCGCGCGGGCCGGTCTATGCGTTTGACGGCGTACCGACCTATGGCCGGATACCCTGGCATACTGATCTTGCCTTTCAGGAAGTGCCCAATGCCGGGGCGCTGCTCAACATGATGGAGAAGGCGACGATCGGCGGACGCACCGCCTGGCTCGACACCGCAGCGGCCTATGACGCGCTCGATGAGTCGCTCAAGCGCCGTATCGAGGGCCTCGAAGTACGCTTCGAATTTTGCACCGACCTCAGCCGCGTTCGCTTCGGCAATGAAAATGGCACGCGCGTCGGCGAAATGAAGATGAACTTTCCCGATTATCCGCCACAGGCAAGGCCGCTCGTCTGGAAGCATCCGCACACCGGCCGCACGATTATGAATATCTGCCCGCTGAACCTGCAATCCATTGTTGGCATGGATCAGGCGGAAAGTGATGAACTGCTCCAGACCCTGATCGACCAGCTATGCCAGCCGCGGTTCATCTATGAACATGATTGGGCCCAGGGTGACATCATCCTGTGGGACAATTACCGGCTGATGCATCGCGCCGAAGGACATCCGCTGGACGTCATCCGGGTCGTGCACCGGACGACATTGCGTGGATCGGCGAAGGTCGGGCGAACGATCGCTCCACACGCCGCGCTCGTCGCTTGAGGCGGTGCGCGCCGCCTGCCCTGACAACAGAAATTTGACACCGTGATCAAGGGCTTAGGCTTCGCCGCAGCGACAAAGGAACGAAGATGAAGCACAGATCCTCCTTGGAAAATCGTGGCAAAAGATCGGAAGTTCCGCGGTTAGCGGAAGCAGAAACCGCCTCGTAGGCTGTTAAAACTTGCAGCCTGCATGTTTACGAGCTGCTACCGGCAGCAACCTTGCGCCGTCCCTTCATGATGATGGCCCATCAAGGGACCTCTTACACGCGTTCGATGCTTAGACGGTTTCAGTGCAAGTCACTCGTGGCACGATCGCACTGGCTTACGAGCAAATAGGCTCTCACCCTCGCCTCGTGAAGACTGCAGTTCCAGTGGCGACCATCGCCAACCATCGCGGCTGCGTTCGGCGGCGATCTAGGCGAGTTCGGCGTAAAAGAGAAACAACTTGCGTCAAATGTTATCAGGTCACACCTGGTGCTGGGTGCCGGACACCTGATCATCTGAGTGCTTGTGGCAGTATCGACCGAAGCGATAATCCGACGATTGCGGGTGCCGAGCCAAAAAATCAGTCTCGACACCGCGGCATCGTTCAATACTCAAACGTAAGTTCAAGCCCATAAGTGCGCGGATCGCCGAAGATCGCGCTTGGCAGGCCGCCGTTGAAATGGGCGATATAATATTCCTTGTCGGTCAAATTCTTGCCAAAGGCCGACAGACGCCAGTTGCCGAAGCCCACCGGAATATCGGAAAGGGTGAGGCGGGCGTTGAGCAGGCCATAGTCTCCGATTACATAGCGCGGATCGGCTGTGGACGTCGAAACCTTGCTCTTGAGGAAATAGTCGACATTGGCCGTGAGGATACCGATGGGCGTATCGGGGAAGCGATATTCCAGCGAAGTCGTCAGCGTATGTTTTGGCGCTTCGACAAAAGTATAGCGAGACGTGATGTCGTTGCCCGCTTGATCGAGGATCTGCTGGAACTTGGCATCCAGATAGGCATAGTTGACTGAAAGCGTCAGCGCATCGACCGGCTTGGCGATCAGGTCCAGTTCGAAACCCTGTATCCGGGCCTTGCCTGCGTTGAACACATCGGTGATCGCGACATTGGTCGGGTCCGACTGGATATTGGTCTGGATATCCTTGTAGTTCGACCGGAACAGGGCGAGGTTTGTCTGGAGATGATTGTCGAGCCAGCTCGCTTTTACGCCCAATTCGAAGGAATCGAGCGTTTCCGGCCCAAAGCCTTCATTGAAGCGCGTGATGCTGCTGGCGCGGATATTGTAACCGCCGGTCTTATAGCCACGCGCATATTTGGCGTAGATGTTGAGGTTGGGGGTGGCGTTATAGCCGATGACGAAGCTGGGGCTGAGGTTGGAGAAATGATTCTTGCCCTCGCCATGAGGCAGCACGGTCGGCGCGCCTGCCGCGGGAACGATCGTCTGATCCAGCGTTGCTTCACGCTCGTCACGCGACCAGCGCAGGCCACCGGTCAGGTACAAGCCTTCCACGAAGGCGGGACGCAAGGTCGCCTGGCCGTAGAGGGCATAGGCGCGGTTGTGAATCGTCGCGACGCGATCCACGCGGGGACGGCCCGTTATCGCCGAATAATCGGTGCTTTCGCCATTTTCGTCGAAATAATAAGCGCCAAGGACATAATCCAGCCGGCGATCGAGAGCAGAGCCGACAAGTTGCACTTCCTCGCTCCATTGATCCTGCTGCTGATCAAAGCCAGTCAGGATCAACGGGAATGGGCCGACGACGCCGGTCAGATAATTCTGATTGGTGACGCTGGAGAGCTTCCGATAGCCGGTGAGCGATTTCAAGGTGACGTCGTCAGCCACTTCCCAGCTGATGGTGAGGTTATGACCTTGAGACGTGGCATCGTTCGGCATGAGGTTGCGCACAAAGGGCGACCCCGCCGTTGGCCGGCCGGCCTTACGCGGGTAGAAGGGCGCCGCGGCCATGAAGACGGGTGTGTCGTTGATGTCGGAACGGTCATAGGTGTAGCGCAGTTGCAGAGCATCGGTCGGCTGGAACAGAATGGCCGCGCGATAGGCGTCGCGGCGCTGATCGCCCCAGCGGTCGACGCCGGTGCCCGGATTATCGACAAAGCCATCCTTCTGGCTGTGCAGATAGCCCAGTTCGACCGCCAGCTTGTCACCCACCGGGATGTTTACGCGGGTGCGCGACCGAAACTGGTTGTAGTTGCCGACGGCGAGGGTTTGCTTCGCGGAAAACTCGTCCAGTTCAGGCGCGCGGGTGATGTAGTTGATCGCGCCGCCCGTCGCATTGCGGCCATAGAGCGAACCCTGCGGCCCCCGCAGCACTTCAATCCGCTCGACCTCCGCAACTTCGGCAGAGAGGCCCTGGTTGCGGGCGATGTAGATGCCATCCAGATAGACTGCGACGCTGGGGTCCACGGTGATCTGGTCGTCATTATTGCCGATCCCGCGAATGAAAACGCGAGCCGTTGTCGCGCTGTTCGGATGGGGAGTCACGGCAAGGCTGGGGACCAGCGTGCGCAGGTCGGTGATGTCGGCAATGCCCTTCTTTTCAATGTCGGCGCCGGTCATGGCCATCATCGATATGGGCGTTTTCTGAAGGGATTCAGATCGCTTTTGGGCGGTGACGACGATCTCCTGGATGCCCCCGCCATCCTCTTCCTGGGCGAGCGCGGGTGAGGCGCAGGCGAAAAGGCACAGTGCCAGGGCGTGGCGTGAAATAGCGTTGTTCATGATAGTTCCTCCCTGTTGTACGATGTTGTTTCGTACTGGTTAGCGTATGACGAGATTGATCGGGGTGACGGTGAGGTCGAGCGCGGCGAATATCTGCCCGAGCGCGGACGACCCTGCGCCGGAGATTGCGCCTGTTTTCACCAACGCGTCGACGGACTGGCTGCCGGAGACTAGATCTCCCAGCGCAGTGCACTCCAGATTCACGACGGGCATGGTCCCCGCCTGGCCCCGCCGAAACTTCAAGGTGCTGTTACGCAGTTCGAGAAGCCATGGGTCGCTTTCTCCAGCGATGGCCAAGGCGACGGCATGGTCGCCAGCCCCGGCCCGCTTCGGATCGACCTTGTAGCGGATCTGCTCGAGCATCAGCGCCACCGGCATCTTACGGATATTGTCCGGGTTCATGTAGCGCGCGGTGAGGCCCGCCTGCTGCAGCTTTCCTTCCAGCTCCAGCGCGCCCATCAGGTAGAAGCCGCGCCGGTTGCTGTTATAGGTGGCGTAGCCCAGCTTGCGGAAAGCAGCGGCCTTCAGGCGACGCGCGTCCATATCCTGATGGTCGATGGCGATGAGCAGCGTCGTCAGCTCCGCAGCCCATTGCGCGTCGCCCTGTGCAAAGGCGCGGTTAGCAGTGGCAAGGACCGGCGCTCGCCCGCCCATCAGCGCCACCTCTCGCCGCGCGCGCTCCACACGCGGAGTGGGCGCAAGATCGGTCGCATCGCCGGAGAACCAGCTGATATAGCCGACATAATAGCTGCGCGCGGCATCGGCGACGGTGCCATAATATTCGGTCGTATAGGGTTCCGAACGCAGCCATTGCGGCAACGGTCCCAATGCATCGGGTAGTTCATCCTCCGTGACGCCCTTGTTGATCAGGCGGATCGTCTGGTCATGCGTATATTGGATTGCATCCTCATAGCGGGTCAGCAGAGCCTTGATCTGCGGCGCGCCCTCCACGACCGGCCCATGCATCGGCACCATCCAGGCCGCGTCATAGCGCTCCATCCGGCGCAGCGCCTCGATCCAGCGATTGGCGTCGCGCATCTTGGTGCCGCGCATCGAATGGAGGTTGGGGAAAGTCGGCCCCTGCACCTCGTCGCCCGAGATCAGCACCTGATAGTCGGGAAGCCATGCTGCGATATGCGAAGCTGCCTCCCCGCCGGTATGGAACAGGTGCAGCTTAACCCCAGCGATTTCGATGTCGCGCGCGCCGTCCACATCGACGAACTGCGTGGGTGGGATATAGGCGGACTCATTCTTTCCAGCCGCGCCCAAGCCGCCACAGCAGCCGACATGAAAATCCTCAGCCTCCTTCCCGGTCAGGCTGAAGCCGAACATATAAGCGGCGCGGGTGGCGACGATCGGCAGCGTCGCAACGCCTTCATCCGACAATTCCTTCAGGAAATTGGAGGCGGCATAGATCGGCACCTTGCCGCTGGCGACGTCGGCCGGGGTTGCGAAGACCCCTGCTCCATTCACATGATCGGGATGATGGTGCGTGTAGATGATCGCCTTGATCGGCTTGGTCGAGATCTGCGCCCTTATCTTTGCAAGGGCGGCGGTCGCGACATCGCGGTTCATGCCGGTGTCAAGGAGGATCAGCCCGTCGCTGCCTTCGACGACGACGATGTTCATGCCCTGAAATTCGATCTGCCAGACCGGCGTCTTTCCTACATGCGTAACGCGCTCCTGAAACAGGCGGGCATGCGCGGTGTAATTGGACGGCGCGGAAAAGGGCACGTTCAGGTCTGGCGCATGAGCGAGCGCAGGGGTGGCTGCGCCGGCCAGCAGCAGGGCTGTCAGGATGCGCATCAGATCGACGCTCCCGGCGCATGCGGCAATTGTCGAATGCGCCGTCGATCGGCGCAGCAGGTCGAAACCCCGCGGGTCATATACTCTCCTATCGTTCATTTTGTCGTTTGCTCGCTTGTACTGTACGAAACGATTCCGTACAAGATACAAAACAGGATGGAGTGGATGAGCGATGCCAAGACGTTCGGAAATGAGAGTTGGCGCGGGATTTCTGGCGGTTCTGCTGGCTAGTGCAGCGCCTATCGCGGCGCAAACCGTGCTACCACGCGCACCCGAACCATTTGCGGGCAAGATCGGGCAGACCTATGCCGATTCGGTCGCGGCCTTCCCCAAGCCGGTGACCGCGCCTGCGGGAGCACCCAATGTTCTGCTGATCCTGACAGACGATGTGGGCTTTGGCGCGGCATCCACCTTTGGCGGGCCGATACCTACGCCCAATCTGGATCGGCTGGCGGCGCGCGGCCTGGTCTATAACCGCTTTCACACGACAGCCATGTGTTCACCCACGCGCGCTTCGCTGCTGACCGGGCGCAACCATCATGCGGTAGGCAATGCCGTAGTCAGCGATATCGCCACCGGCTATCCCGGCTATTGGTCCATGATCCCGCGCAGCGCCGTCACGGTCGCCGAGGTGCTGCGCCAGAATGGCTACAACACGGCGATGTTCGGCAAACATCATAATATCCCGGCGCAGGAAGGCTCCATCGCAGGCCCCTTCGATCAATGGCCGACGGGGCTAGGCTTCGAGCAGTTTTACGGCTTCCTGGGCGGCGACACGGAACAATGGACGCCCAAGCTCTATCGCGGCAATGCGCCCGCCGAGCAGAAATATGACAAGGACCCGACCTACATCCTGGACCGTGATCTGGCGGACGAGGCGATCGGCTATGTCCACGCGCAGAAGGCAGCGGCGCCCGACAAGCCCTTCTTCCTCTATTATGCTCCCGGCACCGCGCACGCCCCGCATCAGGCGCCAGCCGACTGGATCGCGAAGTTCCGGGGTCAATTCGACCAGGGATGGGACGCGGTTCGCGCCGAAACCTTGAAGCGCCAGATCGCGATGAAGATCGCTCCGCCAGGCACCAAGGCCACGCCGCGCATCGGTGATATTCCCGCTTGGGACAGGCTGAACGCCGACCAAAAGCGCGTCTATGCGCGGATGATGGAAGTCTATGCTGGCATGCTCGCCTATCAGGACGCGCAGATCGGCCGCCTGCTGGACGAGTTGGACCGCATGGGCGAGAGCGGCAACACGCTCGTCATGTTCATCGAAGGCGACAATGGCGCGTCATCCGAAGGCGGAATGGCGGGGAGCACCAATGAGCTGGGCACATTCGCCAACGGCGCGACAGAGGACATGGCCTGGCTCAACAGCATGATCGACAAACTGGGCGGCAAGGACAGTTACGGTCATTTTCCGGTCGGCTGGGCCTGGGCGACCAATGGACCCTTCCCATGGATGAAGCAGATCGCCTCTCACCTTGGTGGAACACGCAACGGCATGGTCGTGTCCTGGCCCGATCATATCAAGGCGCGGGGCATCCGTTCGCAATTCACCCATGTGAATGATGTGATGCCGACGATTTTGGAAGTGGCGGGGATCAAGGCGCCCGAGAGCGTCAATGGCATCGCGCAGCAGCGGATCGACGGCGTCAGCTTTGCCTATAGCTTCGATGCGCCCCAGGCTGCGGAGCGGCATGATACCCAATATTTCGAGATGATCGGCACGCGGGCCATCTATCACAAGGGCTGGATGGCCAGCACCACGCCCGCCCGCATGCCATGGAAGATGGGCGAAGTTCTCAGTTCTCCCCTCGATTATAGATGGGAACTTTATGACCTGAACAAGGACTATGTGCAGTCCCGCGATCTGGCGGCGCGCTATCCGGAGAAGCTGAAGGAGTTGCAGGCGCTCTGGACGGCAGAGGCGCAAAAGAACAACGTGTTCCCGCTCGATGGGCGGCAATCGCTCGACCGTTCCTCCGCTTCGAAGATCGCCTTCGCGCCGCGCCGCAAGAGCTTCACCTATTGGGGCAAGGGGATCAGCGTAGCTGAAGGCGCGGCCCCCATGATCCGCGGGCGTTCGTTCGAGATCGTCGCCGATATCGACATGCCCTCGGGCGGCGGCAACGGCCCGCTGGTCGCGCAGGGCAGCAAGTTCGGCGGCTGGAGCTTTTACCTGAAGGATGGGAAACCAGCAGCGCACGTGGCGTTGACACAGCAGCCCAGCCATCAATGGGACGTCGCGGCGGCCACACCGATCCCGGCGGGTCCGGCCAAAATCAGCTATGCGTTCGACTATGACGGCGGCGGCTTCGGGCGCGGCGGGCTGATGCGCATCAGCGTCAACGGCAGCGAAGTCGCGCGCGGGCGGATCGAGCGGACCTTCCTGATCCCCGCCGGGCTCGGCGAGACCTTCGACATTGGCGACGACACGGGGGCGACGGTGATCGACTACCCGAACGGCCATTCATTCAACGGCGAAGTCCGCAAGATCGAGGTATTTCTGAAATGAGAAAAATGCTTGCCGCAGCTTTGCTTGCGAGCGCGTCGCCGCTTGCCGCGCAAACGGTATTGCCGGCCCCGGCTGCTCCGTTCGCGGGGAAGATCGGGCAGACCTATGCCGATTCCACTCCCGCCTTTCCCAAGCCCGTTACCGCGCCCGCCGGAGCGCCCAACGTGCTGCTGATCCTGACGGACGATGTGGGATTTGGCGCGGCATCCACCTTTGGCGGGCCGATCCCGACGCCCAATCTGGATCGGCTGGCGGCGCGCGGCCTTGTCTATAACCGCTTTCACACGACGGCCATGTGTTCGCCCACACGCGCTTCGCTGCTGACCGGGCGCAACCATCATGCGGTGGGCAACGGCATCGTCGCCAATCTGTCCACGGGCTTCCCGGGTTATACCAACATATTGCCGAAAAGCGCGGCGACAGTGGCCGAGGTGCTGCGGCAGAATGGCTATAATACCGCCATGGTCGGCAAGCATCATAATGCGCCGGAAGCTGATGTGTCGCCAGCAGGGCCGTTCGACATGTGGCCAACAGGGCTTGGCTTTGAACATTTCTACGGCTTCATGTCGGCGGAGACCAACCAGTTCACCCCGGCCCTGTATCGCGGCATCACGCCCATACCCACGCTGAAGGAAGGGGTGCTGGACAAGGCGCTCGCCGACGAGGCGATCCAATGGATCCACAATCAGAAGGCGTCCGCGCCAGACAAGCCCTTCTTCCTCTATTATGCGACGGGCTCAGCGCATGCGCCGCTTCAGGCCCCCGCGGATTGGATCGCGAAGTTCAAGGGCCAGTTCGACAAGGGATGGGACGCCGTGCGGGCGGAAACCGTCCGCAGCCAGAAGCGGCTCGGCATCATACCCTCCGCCACGCAGGACACGGCCCGGCCCGACGGCCTGAAGGCATGGAGCGATCTGACCCCCGAGCAGCGTCGGATCAACGCGCGCTTCATGGAGGTCTATGCGGCGATGCTCGCTTATCAGGATGCGCAGATCGGCCGCGTCCTCGATGAACTCGATCGCATGGGGGAAAGCAACAACACGCTGGTGATGTTCATCGAAGGCGACAATGGCGCTGCCGCCGAAGGGGGAGAAAATGGCAGCTCCAACCCTATGTCCGCCTTCGCCAACGCCATGCAGGAGGATGATAGGCTGCTGCTCGCCAATCTCGACAAGATCGGCAGTCCAGATGCCGTCGCCAACTGGGGTTATGGCTGGGCCTGGGCGACGGACGCGCCGTTTCGCTGGTTCAAGCAATATGCCTCTCATCTTGGCGGCACCCGCAACGGGCTGGTCGTGTCCTGGCCCGATCATATCAAGGCGCGCGGAATCCGGTCGCAATTCACGCATGTGACCGATGTGATGCCGACGATATTGGAAGTCGCCGGTCTGAAGACGCCTGATGTCGTCAATGGCGTGGCTCAGCAGCGGATCGATGGCGTCAGCTTCGCCTACAGCTTCGACGCGCCCAAAGCGCCCGAGCGGCACGACACCCAATATTTCGAGATGATGGGCAACCACGCCATTTACCATCAAGGTTGGCTGGCGAGCAGCACGCCCATCAATCTGCCGTGGCAGCGCGGCGACGGCTCGGTCCTGCCGAGCCAATATAAGTGGGAGCTGTATGATCTGCGCAAGGACTTCTCTCAGGCGCATGATCTCGCGGCGAGCCAGGGCGCGAAGCTGAAGGAAATGCAGGCGCTTTTTCAGAAGGAGGCGGAACGGAACCAGGCTTCTCCCGCTTGACGACCGGCTGACGCTCGCGCGGTTCCAGGCGGCGGAGAGCCAGCGGCCGCATCGATCGACCTACAGCTATTGGGGGGCGGGCATCAGCATCCCGTCGGTCAGCGCCGCGCCGTTGCTGGCGCGCAGCTTCCGCATCACGGCCGATATCGACGTGCCCAATGAAACTGCAACCGGCGCGCTCGTGGCGCTGGGCAGCAAATTCGGCGGTTGGAGCTTCTATCTGAAGGACGGTCGCCCCATTGCCCTGATGGCGGCATCGCAGCTGGCTGGCGACCAGTCGCAGGTGGCGGCGGCGCAACCGCTTGCAGCCGGGCAACAGCGGCTCGTCTTCGACTTCCGCTATGATGGCGGCGTCAATGCCGGCGGCGAGATGACGATCAGCGCCAATGGCGACATTATCGGACGGGGCCGCATCGCGCGCACCATTTCCAAACTGCCGGAGATGAGCGACACGCTGGACATCGGCTTTGACGCCGACACGCCGGTCACTTCCGACTATGCGGTCGGCGAGCATTTCCCCGGCCGGATCAGGAAGGTGGACATCGCCGTGGGCAAGCCGGGCGCTGGCGGTGAAGCGCCCTGAACGGCGAGCCCCTGACGCCTGCAGTCCCGCGCGACCGCAGGCGTCAGGAGCCGCTTTTCGGCTTTGCCCGTTGACGTCGCGCCCTTTCCCGCCGTTAAGATGATCCCGCATGGTCGAAATCACTCTTCATCCCGATAGCGCCGAGCGCGACGGCAGGACGCAAATCCTTGACGCAGCCGGCGAAGTCTTTCTGTCCGAGGGCTTCGAACGCGCGAGCGTCGACAGGATTGCCGCCTTCGCGCACATGAGCAAGCAAAGCATTTACGAGCTTTATCCCAACAAGCTCGCCCTGTTCGAGGCCGCCGTCCGCAACAAGTTGAACGGCGCGTGGCTCAGCATGACCAATATCGACAACGGCATGGATGCCGAGGACACGCTGACCCGGTACGCCATGCGCCTGTTCGAAGGTTTCGCCGAACCGGTGAATTTCGGACTGTTCCGCGCCAATATCGAGGCGGCGAACCATGTGCCGGAATTGGCGGCGGAATTGCACGAAAGGCGACTGGCATCGTCTCAACCCCTTGCCTTTTACCTTGAAGCGTTGATCGAGGGCGCGGTGATCGTGCCGTGCGATCCACTCGCCATGGCTATCCGCTTCGGCGGCGTGGCGGTGGAAGGCGCGCGCTATTTTCTGGGCAAGGCGTTGCCGGGCAAGGCCGCGCAGAAGCGCATTGTGGATCAGGCCGTGCGAATGTTCCTGGACGGATATCGCAGCGTGCAGGACGCGGCCGGGGACAAGGCCCCCTCCACGCCCATCGAGCCGCCCGCCCGCGAAGGCGTCACCGCGCTGCGGCTGCCTGCGGAAAAGCTGTTGGCGCTGCTGGATGCAGCGACGAGCGAATTTCTGGAATATGGCTATCGCCGCGCCAGTATCGACCGCATCTCGGCGGCGGTAAGGGTCAGCAAGGCGACCATCTACCGGCAGTTCGGCAACAAGGAAAATCTGCTGCGCTACATCGTTCAGCGCGAAATTTTTGCCGCCAGTCATCAGCCGTTCGAGCTGCTGCCCGCGAGTACGGACCCGGAAATCGCGCTTGTCGCTCTGGCGCGTCAGGCGCTGGACCGTCATCTGGAACTGGCAAATATCCGCATGCACCGGCTGCTGATCGTGGAAGCCGATTTCATCCCCGACCTTGCCCAGCTATTCTATGAAGGCCGGGTACGCCGCCTGGGCGAGGCGCTGGAGCAGCAACTGGAAGCGCTGGGCCTGCCCCGCCCCAGCCAGTCGGCGACGCGCATGTTTTATACGCTTGCGACTTTCGCCGTTCGCTTCTTCACCGCCATGACGCCGCCGTCGGAAGCAGACCGCGACATTTACGCTAGAGAGTGCGCCGGGCTGTTCCTGAATGGGCTGCGCGTTGGCAGTAGGCAAAAGGCGATCGCGCAAGCAGATTGAGATTCGGAGCATCGATGCGTCAGTTTTCCAAGCAAAAGGCGATGCGATCGTCACGGGCAGCTCAACCCGACACCAGTGGCATGCGCTGGGTGGAAGGGGGCGTGTTCGCGATGGGGTCTGAGAATTTCTACCCCGAAGAAGCGCCGGTGCGGCCCGTGCGCGTCGATGGCTTCTGGATCGACGAGACGCCTGTCACCAATCGCGAATTCGCCCGCTTCGTCGACGCCACGAACCACAAGACGCTGGCTGAAATCGCGCCTGATCCCAAAGACTATCCGGGCATGCCGATCGACATGGCGCGGCCGGGATCTTTGCTGTTCCACCGTACGTCCGGGCCGGTTGACCTGCACGATCCCAGCCAATGGTGGGACTTCGCGTTCGGCGTGGACTGGCGGCATCCGCATGGCCCGGACAGCAATCTGGACGGGTTGGAGGATCACCCCGTTGTGCATGTCGCATTAGAGGATGTGCGTGCTTATGCGAAATGGGCAGGCAAGTCGCTGCCGACCGAGGCCGAATGGGAATATGCGGCGCGCGGTGGGTTGGACGGGCAGGATTATGCCTGGGGCGATCAACTGGCGCCCGATGGAGCAATGCTGGCCAATTATTGGCAGGGCGCTTTTCCATTCGCGAATACTCTGGACGATGGATGGGAAAGGACTTCCCCCGTTCGCAGCTATCCGGCGAACGGTTTTGGCCTTTACGACATGATCGGCAATGTCTGGGAATGGACCATCGACTGGTATGCCCAGCCAAAGATTGAAAGCAAGGCGCGCGGTAGCTGCTGCATACCCGCAAATCCACGCGGTCCGACGCGGCGCGAGAGCATGGACGCAGTGAATGCGATCCCGCGAAAGGTCGTGAAAGGCGGTTCGCACCTTTGCGCATCCAATTACTGCCAGCGCTACCGCCCGGCGGCGAGACATGCGCAGGCAATCGATTCATCGACCAGCCATGTAGGTTTTCGCTGCGTGGGCTGGCGCATGATGCCACCGACAACTTAGCCGTCCGCGACGGGCTACAGGCTTTCGGCATCGCGGAGCAGGGCTATGTCCACCACTGCTATGCGGCGGCAGTCTTTGACCCCGCGGGAAAGGTGGCATGGCGCGATCAGCTTCGACCCTTTATGGTCGTTCAACCGCCAACTTCTCCATTCCAGCTGTCGACCGTCCGCTTCCCCAATTTTTGTATACCCAAGTTTGCCGATTGGTCCGCCGGTTGCGCCGATCCTCCATGTCGGCTTTCCACACAACCGCGCGCTATGCCTCTGCGCGTACCGGAAATCCCGCTCCTGCCCGGCTTCGCATCCTCAACGGCCGTTGGGCCGCATCGCGAAGCTCCGATCGGAGCCGCTGTTGCCATTCCCTATCCGTTCGTCGCCGATGTCGGGCTGGGGGAAACATGGCTGTCCGAACAGTCTTGGGCTGTCAGCGACCTGACACAAGGCCATGAGTTTGTCAGCGGAGAACTCTTCAGCGGCTTTGGCTTTCCTCCCGGCGTTATGCTCCGACGCTTCGGACGCGAGTGACCAAGACGTCTCTCTTAATTTTTCACGGTCGGCAACTCCGACCAGTCTTCCGGGTTCATGTCGGGATATGTGCGGCCGGCTGCTGTGTCTCGTCGGCTCACCATCTCCACGATTGACAAGGAGCCGTCATGGCGAAGAAGTCTGCACCGTCCAAAGCCTCCTCGAAAGCATCTCCCAAATCGGCTGGGAAGCTGGCACCCTCGGGTCTCGCGGGCGCCGATCTGGGTGGAGAGTCGCCACAAAAAGCGGCACCCGTCCCCGCTGACGCCGCCATCTCCCTCTCCTATGCCGAGAAACAGTCCGAAGGTGGCGAAACGCATCAGACTGCAGGGAGCGACGTAGCGACGCTCACCACGCAGCAGGGTATCCCGGTCGCAGATGACCAGAACAGTTTGAAGCAAGGAGCACGCGGGCCAACGCTGCTGGAAGACTTCCATTTTCGGGAGAAGATCTTCCACTTTGACCATGAGCGCATTCCTGAGCGCGTCGTGCATGCGCGTGGCTATGGCGCGCACGGCTTTTTTGAACTGACCGACAGCCTGGCCGATGTCAGCCGCGCCGATATTTTCCAGCGGGTGGGCGAAAGGACGCCCGCCTTCGTCCGCTTTTCGACCGTCGCCGGTTCGAAGGGATCATTTGATCTCGCGCGCGACGTGCGCGGCTTCGCGGTCAAGATCTACACGCAGGAGGGCAATTGGGACCTGGTGGGCAACAACATCCCTGTCTTTTTCATTCAGGATGCGATGAAATTCCCCGACCTGGTTCATGCGGCCAAGCCCGAGCCGGACCGCAACTTCCCTCAAGCGCAAACCGCTCATGACAATTTCTGGGACTTCATCAGCCTGACGCCCGAAAGTTTCCACATGATCATGTGGGCCATGTCGGATCGGGCAATTCCGCGGTCCTTCCGCACGATGGAGGGCTTTGGCGTTCATACTTTCCGGCTGCTCGATGCGGAGGGCCGGTCCACCTTCGTTAAATTCCATTGGAAGCCCAAGCAGGGCCTGCAGTCGGTGGTCTGGAACGAGGCGGTCAAGATCAATGGCGCTGACCCCGACTTTCATCGCCGGGATCTGTGGGACGCAATCAACGGCGGCGATTTTCCCGAATGGGAGCTTGGCGTTCAACTGTTTGACGATGCCTTCGCCGACAGCTTCGACTTCGATATTCTCGACGCTACGAAAATCATACCGGAAGAACTGGTGCCCATCCGGGTGATCGGTCGGCTGGTGCTCGACCGGGTCGTCGACAATTTCTTTGCCGAGACGGAGCAAGTCGCTTTTTGCACTCAAAACGTCCCGCCCGGCATCGATTTTTCCAACGACCCGCTGCTGCAAGGACGCAACTTTTCCTATCTCGACACCCAGATCAAGCGTCTGGGCGGACCAAACTTCACGCATATTCCGATCAACGCGCCCAAATGCCCGATGGCCCATTTCCAGCAGGATGGCCACATGGCCATGCGTAATCCGAAGGGACGCGTGAACTATGAGCCCAACAGCTGGGGGCCCACACAAGGCGGGCCGCGCGAAAACCCAGTTCGTGGATTCAGCAGCTTTGCTGAAACTGCGGACGGCCCCAAGCAGCGCGCGCGATCGGAAAGTTTCGCCGACCATTACAGCCAGGCGCGGCAATTCTTTATCAGCCAGACCCCTGTCGAACAGAAACATATTGCCGATGCGCTCGTCTTCGAACTGTCCAAGGTCGAACGTCCCGACATTCGGTCGAGGACGGTGTCCCACCTGCTCAATGTCGACGAGACACTGGCGGTGAAGGTGTCCGATGGCCTTGGCCTGCCTCTGCCCGATCCGGCCGTGACCGCACGCAAGCCTATCACCGACCTGCCGCCTTCCGACAAGCTCAGCATCGTCAAAAACGGTCCGGGTAGTTTTCGCGGTCGAAAGCTGGGCATCCTGCTGAGCGACGGAGCGGACGCAAAATTGCTCAAGGCGCTGATCGATGCAGTGGATGCAGAAGGCGCCATGTTCGAGATCATCGCCCCGAAGATCGGCGGGGTAACCCTGTCCGATGGGACGCGGGCAGCTGCCAAGCACAAGATTGACGGTGGGCCGTCGGTGCTGTTCGATGCAGTCGCCATCATCGTGTCCGCTGAGGGGGCAGCGCTGCTGTCGCTCGACGCGGCAGCCAAGGATTTCGTGACCGACGCTTTTGCCCATTGCAAATTCATAGGGATCAGCGCCGAGGCAGAGGCAATCTTCGCCAAGGCTGGCATCGCCAGCGATCTGGACGAGGCCTGTCTGCCGCTCGGCAAGACCGACGACGCCCGCACGTTCATCGCGGCGTGCCGCCCGCTTCGCTACTGGCCACGTGAACTAAATGTCGACCTTGACGCGAACCCATAGCCCAAAGCGCAGCCTGCACAGTCTTAGCGCTCAGCGCCCACTTTCACACGCCGTTATCCCGGGAAGGACGCAGAGTCAGGTGCAGGTTGAAGGCGTCACGTTTTCGCTATTATAAACTTGGGTAATATCGCGACTGTCACGAACATTAAAGGCTGAAAGCTCTGTAATATCGTGAAGTGGTAAAGAAACAATCGGCATCAAGCGCTTGTAGGTATAATGGATTTCCACCACCATCACAGCAGTTCCCGCAGCTGCCTTGATCTCCTCACCCGTCGGCCCCATGCCCGCAAAGCTCGTACCCGTAGCCCCCGTGCCTTGTGGCCCATAAGCGGAGTGATATGCATCGCCGCCAAAGCACCGTTGCCATTTGATGGTCTGACCACCATCGGGGTTGGTCTGCAGGCTGGAAAGCACGATCTTACCATTTTGGCCGAGGCCTAGTTCAGACGCCTGTAAGTCGGCACCGATAAAAACGTCATTAATTTCTGCCTCGCTGACCGGCTTGTTATTGATAGCGCTTTGAGAGCCCATGCGCGATGCATTGTCCGCCACCATTCCGGAGATTTCGCCTATCTTCTTGACCGTCAGAGCATAGTTGATGAGTTCAAGGCCTGAAGTGGCAAGTATCAGTAGCAAAGGAAACGCTATTGCAAACTCCGTCAAGGCTATTCCAGATTTACAACGGACCAGACCACCTAGTCGATGAGCGATCCCATCAATCACGCTTTGTGACCGCGAGAGAAGAATATTCATCAACAAGATCCTCAACATTTTCCGATCAGCGGCTCTGCCTGCTTATCAAAGGGCTGGTTGTGCAATATGGTGCGAGAGGTCATACTGACCCTGGGGCTCCATCCCAAAAGTGTGGCCATCGGGAAAACGCGATCATATTGCAGGGTTACCGAATAGATGGTGACATCCTTGGCGCCGCCTTGACCCTGTACCCCGGAATCTGCATCCCTGACACCGTTGCGGTTGGCGTCGTCGAAGCCCTCATTGTTGTTGCAGATGCCGTCACCATTAGAATCAATAAAGGATTCAACCCGGGATTGCGCTCGGCCATAGGATTTGAATGCGAGCCGTTCAAAACTGAGCATACCTCCGCTCACCAATTTCTTTACGGCCCCTTCAACGCCCGCATCCAGCAAGGCACGATTGGTGTCGGTGGCAGTCTCCAGTGCCGACGCTCGCCCCGCGGCCTGAACTGGACATGTAACGGTTTTGTGCCGGTCACTTATCTCATTATGCCACCTTGGCTTCGAAGGCGAGCGGGCTAATGCCGCCCAGATATGAATGGCGACGACGGGCGTTGTAGAAGCCGTTGATGTATTGGAAGATGGCAGCTTCTGCCTGCCGTCGCGTTGGCCAGCGCTGCCGCCAGATGAGTTCCGCCTTCAGGGATTTGAAGAACGTCTCGACGGAGGCATTGTCGTAACAATTACCCTTGCCGCTCATTGATGGACGCAGGCCATAGGCCTGCAGCTTTTTCTGATAATCGTAAGAACAATATTGGCTGCCGCGATCCGAATGGAAAAGGCAGCCCTCTGGTGGCTGGCGCAGGCGTACCGCCATATCCAGTGCCCTGATCGCCAAATCCTTCTTCATCCTGTCGCTGACAGCCCAGCCCACGACGCGGCGGCTATGCAGATCGAGGATGACAGCGAGGTAGAGCCATCCCTCCGACGTCCAGATATAGGTGATGTCGCCGGCCCATTTACGGTTGGGCGCATCGGCGGCGAAATCGCCGTCCAGCCAGTTTGCCGCGACACCCAGGCGATGGTGGCTGTCTGTCGTAACCTTGTGTTTGCGCGTGCGGACCGGCCTGATCCCGTTGATGTTGGCTACGCCGCCCTTCGGGTCATAAGGCGCCCGACCCGGCGCTCACCCACATCGAGCCCCACCTCTTTTAACTCCATCGTCATGCGAGGACGGCCGTAGCTGCCAAGGCTCAGCCTGTATTGTTCGCGGATATGAGCCAACACCTTCATGTCCGTCCGGCCCCGGCAACTGATCGGGCGCGAGCGCCAGGAACGATAGCCGCGTTCACTGACAAGCATGACACGGCAGAGCAGTGCAACGGGCCAGCGATGCCGCCAGCTATGCACGAAAGCGAACTTCACGGCCTTTGGCTCGCGAAGAACTGCGTGGCCTTTTTTAGGATTTCCCTCTCCTCCCGCAGCACGCGGTTCTCAAGGCGAAGCCGTTCATTCTCGCGAGCCAGATCTGCTTGCGGCGCTGAAACCAGATCACTGGGCCGATACTGCGACACCCACTTGTTCAGCGTCGATTTGCCAACCCCCAAATCCAACGCGACCCGCTCCCGCGGCAACCCACTGGTCAGCGCAATCCGCACCGCCTCCTGCTTGAGCTCCTCGCTATGTTTGATCATCTCGTCGGTCTCCTTGAACGAGCTTTAAACTCTCAAGTGACCGGCACAAAACCGTTACATGTCCAATCATCAGCGCCATCATCCATGGTACGCAGCCGGCCAGCCTCACTCGCAGGCAACTGGTGCGCACCGATCGCATCCCACTGAGCTGGTCAGCTCAAGAGCGGTTGTTCGGGTTCGCCTGAAGACAACCCTCCCTCAAACGTCCAAAATTCTTGAGGCACCAACATCGGCGCCTGGAGATGTCGGGCTTTGGCAGGCGGCGCCATTAGGGCAATCTGGTCTCCAATTGCCCCAGAGCCAAACACACCCTCACAACCCACGGATAACGCGTGAGTAATTCTGACCGTCGGCCGGTCTCCCGGACACTGGCGATTCTTGGAAAGGAGTGGTGCACCCGACGGGATTCGAACCCATGGCCCTCAGATTAGGAATCTGATGCTCTATCCTGCTGAGCTACGGGTGCCCGGTGACGGCTCTATGCTGCGTCGCAGGCGCGGTCAATTCTTCGCTTCGGGCGGCACGACCGGAAACAGCAACGGAGCAACCTCCACGCCTTCCGATATCAGCGCGCGCGCCTCCTCGGGTGCAACTTCGCCGTGGATGCTCGCCCGGTCCTTCTCACCATAATGCATGGCGCGGGCATGTTCGGCGAACCCTCTACCGACCCAGGTCGAATCTTCCAGAACCTTTGACTGCGCCTGCGCCAGTGCCTGCATCATCTCACGCATCCGAATTTCGTCGCCTGCCATGGCCACCGGCGCGGTCGAGGTAGCAACCGGCGCTTCCGCCCTGCGGCTGTTTCCTTTGGCGGCAACAGCGGGCGCCATCAATGCCTTGGATACCTCCGCATCGCCGCACATGGGGCAGGCCAGCAGGCCGCGCGTCACCTGATCCTCATAGTCCGCGCTCGATCCGAACCAGGCTTCGAACACATGGCCATGGGCGCCGCATTTGAGGTCGAAAACAATCACGAAATGGTCACATCCGCTGGAAGGTTACGCCGGTTGGCAATCGCAGGCACGCGCCCGCGCACGTCCTCTACGCGCGACAGGTCGATCTCGGCAAGGGATAGTCCCTCCTCCTCTCCCATGTCGAGCAAGACATCCCCCAAGGATCGATGACCAGACTATGGCCGTAAGTTTCCCGTCCGTCCTCATGGCGGCCGGTCTGCGCGGCCGCTATCACGAAACACCCAGCCTCGATCGCACGGGCGCGCAGCAGGACATGCCAGTGCGCCTGCCCGGTCGGCACGGTGAACGCGGCAGGCATCAGCAACATCGTGGCGCCCGCATTGGTGAGAGTGCGATAAAGGTCGGGAAAGCGCATGTCGTAACAGACCGACAACCCCATCCTTGCCCAAGGCGTATCGACCGCCACCACCTCTTCCCCCGGCCGATAGACCGACGATTCCCGCCAGCTTTCCCCGGTCGCCAGATCGACATCGAACAGATGGATTTTGTCGTAGCGCGCCCGAATGCCGCCCTTGTCATCGATCATGAAGCTGCGGTTGACCCAACGGCCATCGCCACCTTCTTCGTTGAGCGGCAAGGAACCAATATGCACCCACAGCCCATGCCGAGCAGCCGCCTCGCGAACGGCGTTTAGCACCGGATCGTCAGCCTCACTGCGCAGGGTATCCGCAGCCCGCGCCCGGTTTCGATCCAGATAACCCGCCATTTCCGGGGTGAACAGCATATCCGCGCGCTGTTCGGCCGCGCGTCTCGCCATCTCGACGATGGCGGCCGCATTCGCGGCGGGGTCGATCCCGCTCGTCATCTGGAAGATCGCGGCCCGCATGGCGCTTACAGCCCTAGCAACGGGTTCAGCTTGCCCTGACGATCCAGCGCCGCCATGTCGTCGCTGCCGCCAATATGCCTGCCGTCGATGAATATCTGCGGCACCGTGGTCCCGCCATTGGCGCGATCCAACATTTCGCCGCGCTTCGGGCCGCCCATCGTGATGTCATATTCATCAAAGGCCACGCCCTTGCCCTCCAGCAGCGCCTTTGCCCGCGCGCAATATCCGCACCATGCCTTCGTGTAGATTTCGACCTTCGCCATTCGATACTCCTTGCGCGCTGAAATTGTGGCTGGGCGAGCCTTTGTCAATCAGTGCCTTCCGCGCCTTCCGGCAAAGCCCGCGCCCAGCACAACAGATGAACGCTCGACGCCCCGCCACGTTTCAGCACCCGCGCGCAAGCAGCCCCAGTCGCGCCACTGGTATGGACATCGTCGATCAGCAGCACCGCCCTGCCTTTGACGCCATGATCCTTAGCCAGTGCAAAAGCACCCGCGACAGCCTTGGCCCGCTGCCGCGCATGCATGCTCCGCAGCGGCTGCGTCGCACGGACTCGAAGCAGCGCATGCTTGTCCACCGGCAGCCCTGAAGCCCTACCAAGATGATCCGCGATCAGCGCCGCCTGATTGAAGCCCCGCCACCACAGCCGCCACCGATGCAACGGCACCGGCACGACTAACGGCGGTGCATCGAAGGCGGGCAAGCGCCGAGCCATATGCCGCGCGATCAGCCGCGCCAGACCGATGCGCCGCCCATATTTCAGCCGCAACGCCACCGTCCGCGCGACATCGCCATAGGCCAGCACCGCCCGCGCGCTGTCGAATGGCGGCGGATCGGCAAGGCAGGCGCCGCATGCCGCGTCCCGCCCCTATCATGTTCGAACGGCACGCCACATCGCGCGCAGCAGGGCTCGCCCAGAAAGCGCATCCCGCTCCAGCATGTCAGGCAAAAGGCATCGTCGGCATTGACGATGACGCCGCATCCGGGGCAACGCGGCGGCAGCGCATAGTCGAGCGCCGGGCGAACAGCGCTCTTGAGAAGAGAAGCGAGATGCATGATCGCCCTTGTTCCCGCTCCGGCACCGATGCACAAGGGCCGCCATGAGCCAGCCCGACATCTTCGACCGCACATTGCGCGCCAGGCGGCGGGACCGGATGATGCCGCATTTCGCCGAGCATGACTTTCTCTATCGCGCGATGCTGGACGAATTGCTCGACCGGTTGGCGGATGTTCAGCGTGACTTGTCCGAAGTTCTCGTCATCGGCTGCCCCGACGGCAGCGCTCGCGCCGCGCTTGAAACCATGGAGAAGACGGTAATATGCACCGACCCCGGCTTCGCAGCCGCGAGCGCGCAGGGCGGCGTGCAGGCGGAAGAAGACGCGCTCCCCTTCGCCGACGACAGTTTCGACCTGATCATCGCCTGCGGCACGCTCGACAGCGTCAATGACCTCCCCGGCGCGCTCATCCTCATGCGGCGCATCCTGCGGCCCGACGGCCTGCTGCTCGCGGCCTTTACCGGCGCGGGCACCCTGCCCCGCCTGCGTACAGCGCTGATGGCCGGAGAAGGCGATCGCCCCGCCCAGCACATCCATCCGCAAATCGACGTGCGCGCGGCGGGCGACCTGCTGAGCCGAGCCGGTTTCGCCATGCCAGTGGCGGACAGCGAGACGCTGACCGTGCGCTACGGCGACATATTACGCCTGATGCAGGACCTGCGCGGTATGGGCGCAGGCAATGTGTTGGCGTCCCATCCCCCGGCGCTGCGCCGCGAGACATTGATCGGCGCGAGCCAGCACTTCTCGGCCGCCGCAGATGCTGATGGGCGCACTGCGGAGGATATGGCGATCCTGTATCTGAGCGGGTGGAAACCCGATTCCAGCCAAGCCAAGCCAGCCCGGCGGGGCAGCGCGACTGTGTCACTGGCGGATGCGCTCAAGCGGAAGGGATAACCTCTCCCCTATTCCCGTTCGCCCTGAGCCTGTCGAAGGGCTCAATTTTTAAAAAAGAGAAGGGCTTCGACAAGCTCAGCCCGAACGGAGTTGAGGGCAACCCTCAAGCCGCCAGCCGCAGGAAAGGCACCGGCTCCGTCGATCGCAACACGATCGGCTTGCCTTCCGAAGCCTCAAACAGCTCACCGTCAAGAATGACGCTGCTTCGGTCGCCCTCGATCCGGATGATATCGCCCTGTTCCAGATGCACGCCCTGCACCTGCGACTTGCCGACCCGCCGGGTGATGCTCGCCCAGGCCAGCCGCAAAAGCGCGGCCAGACTCTGGTCCACCGCCATCAGCTTCATGTTCCCGCGACGGCTGTCCCCTGCCTGCACGCCCAGCAGCAGCCGGTCGAGCGTCGTCACGATAAGCACGGCAAAGCGCCCCGCCAACTGCCCTTCCCGGATCAGCGAGATGCGCACCGGGTGGCTGGATTGCGGCAGGAACCGCGCTCGAATGCCGAAAACCAACGACACCAGCACCGCTATCACCGTCAGGAAATGGCTAAGCCCATTGGACAGGCCAAGCGGATAAATCTGGTTACGGCAGTAAAGCATGTAATCGGCAAGCCCCGCGCCGCCCAGGAACATGCCCAGCACCGGCCGCGATTCCGCCCCTCCGTCGGACAGCGCGATCAGCTCGCGCGCCACGACATGATCGTCCACGCCCGCCTTGGCGATCTGAACGATGCGCTCCAGCGCCTTGATCGGATCGCCATGGATGCCAAGGTCGAGCGCGATCAAATTGGTCTTGCCATTGGGCAGCACCGCGATCGGCGGCACGCGGCCCTTGAAATGCTCACCCTGATACAGTTCCGTCAGCGCCGCCTGCACCGTCCCGTCGCCACCATTGATGACGATGACCACCGGATCGACGCGCGCGATGGTTTGCAACGCGCGGCCGATCTGATCGACATGCTCCACCTCATAATGGAAGATGTCGGGATTGCTGGCGCAGTAACTGCGCACGCGCGGCAGCGTCTGCCGGTTGCCCGTCGACTTGGGATTGGACAGAAGCGCGACCCGGACCATCAGAACTCACATATACTGAAGTTTAATGGTGATCCGCGTCACACCCGGACCAACCTTCACCGCAGCCTTTTCGACCGACGGCTTGCCCAGGTTGAAGATGCTGATCGACGGATTGTTGGAAAAACCGCCGCCGTCGCGCGAAATGCTCGTCTTGCCATTGCCGTCCCGGTCGTGCCGGACTGCAATCGCATATCTGCCCGGTTCGGGCACCGGCATGCAGAATCGCATCCCGTCACTGCCGGGGCGAACCGCCGTGTCGATCCGATTCAACCACGCACCCTTCGCCAGCCAGGCACTTTTGGTCGCGGGATAGGATTGCACGCGGACCTTGCCCGTCGCGGCGGCAAAACCCCGAACGTCGATCAGCAGCGCCGGACCCTTCGCGGACGGACCACAACGATCCAGCTCGTTCCCGATTTCCTGCCCGTGAGCCAAGGCCGGGATAGAGGCAAACACCGCCCCAGCCGACAAAAGGCCCATCGCAACTTTGAACATGACCATCCAACTCCGTGAAGCTATAGCCGCCCGATGAAACCGGACGGCGAGCCCCTGTTCGCCCCCGCGAACTTCATTTCCGTGACTCTGCTATGGGCGGGGTTTGCGGCCAAATCATGGTGATGGGACGACCACATAGAGAATGCTGACCGCCACCGACCGATATCTCGCCCGTCTGATAGCGCTGCCGATGCTCGGCACGCTGGTCATTTCCGCGATGCTGCTGGTGCTCGACAAGATGCTCAGCCTGTTCGACTTCGTCGCGGCGGAGGGCGGCCCCGTCAGCGTCGTGTGGCGCATGCTCGCCAACATGATGCCGGAATATCTGTCACTCGGCATTCCGATCGGCCTGATGCTGGGCATATTGCTGGCGTTCCGGAAGCTGGCCCTGTCATCGGAACTGGACGTCATGCGCGGCGTCGGTCTGTCCTACGGCCGATTGCTGCGCGTCCCCTATATGTACGCGATCGCGCTCGCCCTCCTCAATTTCGGCATCGTCGGCTTCGTTCAGCCGCTCTCCCGGCACGCCTATGAGGCGCTGCGTTTCGAACTGCGCTCGGGCGCTCTAGGCGCATCGATCAAGGTCGGCGAGTTCACCAGCCTCGGCAAGCGCATGACCCTGCGGATCGAACGCAGTCTGGATGAAGGCCGCAACCTTCAGGGCATCTTCGTGCGCGCCGCTGGCAAGGATGGCCAGACCGTCGCGGTGACCGCCGCGCAAGGCAGCTTCCTGGCGACGGACGATCCCGATACCATCATCTTCCGCTTGCGCGATGGGGTGTTGGTCAACGACGCGCCCAAATATAAGTCGCCGCGTATCCTTTCCTTCTCCAGCCACGATCTGCCGATCGACCTGCCGCAGATAGAGCGTTTCCGCGGACGCAGTGTCGACCGGGAAAAGACCATTCCCGAACTTGCTGTGATGGGCCATGACCCCGCGACACCCGAAAAGCTGCGCAACGAAATCCGCGCCAACTTCCACTTCCGTCTGGTGGAGGTGGCGATGATGATGCTGCTGCCGCTCGCCGCGCTTGCCTTCGCCATCCCACCCAAGCGTTCGACATCGGCCTTGGGCGTCTTCCTCTCGATCATCTTCATCGTGACCTATCACAAGATCAACGAATATGGCCAAGGCGTCGGCTCACTGGGCAAAGTTGATCCGATCATAGCGCTCTGGACGCCATTCCTGCTGACGGCCGTACTGATCATGTGGATGTATCATGTCGTGGCGCACCGCCCCGGCGGCCAGCCGATCGGCGCCCTCGAATATGCCTTTGCAAAGCTCGGCAAGCAGATCGCGAAACTGCTTCGCTTCGGGCGAAAGCGGGTGACCACCGCGCAGGGAGCAGCCTGACCCATGCAGTTCGACTTCTTCCCCTCGCCCCAGATCAGCTGGTATATGGCGCGCCTGTTCCTGACGCGGACCTTCGCCGTGCTGGCGCTGCTGGTCGTCGTGCTGCAAACGCTCGACTTGCTGGGCGAGTCAGGGGACATCCTGGCCTATGCCGGTAACGGCGATGCGCAGCTGTGGCATTATGTCGGCCTTCGCATACCGCAGATCATAGCGCGCTTCCTCCCTTTCTCGGTGCTTCTGGGCACGCTCATCATGCTCGCGGGCATGAACCAGAATAGCGAGATCGTGTCGATGAAGGCGGCGGGCCTGTCCGCGCATCAGATATTGGCGCCGCTGATCGCCTCCGCACTCGGCGTCGCCATCATAAGCTATGCTTTCAACGAACGCGTGGTAGCCCGCGCAACCGCTTCGCTCAGCGCTTGGCAGGCCGTCGATTATGGCCCCATTCCCACCGACAGCGGCGTAAAGTCGAACCCTTGGGTCCGTGACGGCAACAACCTCGTCACCGCCGCGATCGTCGCGGGTCGGGGCAATAATGTGCAGCTGCGCAAGGTCGAGATTTTCAACCGCCTGAACAACAGCCTGACGACCATCGTCCAGGCCCCACGCGGCCATTATGACGCGGCGAGCAAGAGCTGGTTGCTGGAGGATGCACGCCAGTTCGACGTTGCGCGCGGCACGGAACGGCAGGCTGGCACCGTCCGCTTCGGCCATGCGATCCGCCCCGACCAGTTTACCCTGGCAAAGGTCGATCCTGACGCCCTGACTTTCTCGGAACTGCGCGCCGCCATCGCCGACCTGCGCGACGCGGGACGTCCGACCGCGGAACTGGAAGGCAGCCTGTGGCACAAGCTGTCCGGCCCGCTTTCGGCCTTGCTGATGCCGATCCTTGGGTCCGTCGCCGCCTTCGGCCTGGCGCGCTCGGGCCAGTTATTCGTGCGCGCCGTGATGGGGATGGCCCTCGGCTTTGCCTATTTCGTCGCCGACAATTTCTCGCTCGCCATGGGCAACCTCGGCGCCTACCCGCCCATCCTCGCGGCCTGGGCGCCTTTCTTCCTCTTCCTGCTCGTGGGCGAAACGGTCCTGTTCAGAACGGAGGAATAAGCCTCTTTTCAGTCCGTCATCCCAGCGTTGAAATGAGGCGCGTGAACTCATTTCAACTGGGATCTCAGGCCCAACGAGGCGGCTTAACGCCGAACCATAGTACTGCGCGCAATCTTCCCCACCAGCGGCCACATGCCCGCATAATTGCCGCGATGGTAAGGCGAATCCTCGCCCAAGGCCGCGACCAACCGCGCATGCGCCTTGCCCAGCGCGTGATAAGGCACACTCGGCAGCAGGTGATGCAGCGCATGATAGCGCAGCCCCACCGGAGCCCAGATCGCTGCCAGCGGCGAAGGCGGCGGTACATTCACCGAATCCAGATATTGCGCCGTCACCGTCATCGCGTCGCCCTCATTCTCCCAAAGGTGCGCGACCAGCGTACGAAGCTGGTTGATGACGGTCATACCCGAATGCACAGCCATATAGACGAGCAAAGGCTTCCATCCGAAGGCGAACACGCTGCCGACCAGGGCAAGCGCAAACAGCGAAGCGCCCGCCTCCTGCCAAAGCCAGCGGCGGCGAAACTCCCCTTCCGGCGCGCGACGGCGATAGGCCGGGTTGATCGACAGCGCCGAAAACTCCGCAACGACCTTGCGCCGTAGCGCGGGCACGAAGAGGCTGAGCGGCGCCAACACGCCATAGCGCAGGATCAGACCCACCGGCGCCAGCGACGCGATCAGGATGAACAAAGGCAGCGACCACGGCTTCATCAACGCCAGCGGCAGATATTCCGGATCGTTCGCCGTCCCGTAGCGGGTGCGCGCATGGTGCTGCGTATGCACATCCTCATACATGAAGGACGGGATCATCAGCGGAATGCCGACCAGCAGGTTCCAGCCCAGCCGGAAACCCGGAAGCGCGTCCCTGCGGATATGCGTCAGCTCATGGATGAAGCTCGCCGCCCGATAAAGCGCCAGCATCGCCACCAATCCGCACAACAGCGCCAATGCGACATTGTTCGCCACGATCGCTCCGGCAAGCGCCGCATAGCCGATCAGCGCCGACGCCAGCAGGTCCGGCCAGTAAATCCTCGGGTTCGCCACCGCAAATTCGCGCGACAGTTCCGCTGCGGCGCGCAGCATCGCGGCGTCATCCGGAATCGAGGCGCGCTTGACGGCCGCGCCCGCTATGATGGGATCATGCACAGTCATGCAGGCGCTCCTAAATGGTAAATGCGCTGAAATCGTGGCAGCGGCATGACAGCTTCGCCTTGGTACGTCATCAGGCGTGCTCCGGATTGACAATCCCGTAACAAGCGCCGAACTGCTCCGGTCCTTTAGCGAAAGCTCTGCCGTGGCTACTCCGAATCTGGTAATAACCCCCGTCACTTCCAAGGCCGACAAAAAGGCGTTCGTGGACTTGCCATGGCGCCTGTACGCCAATGACCCCAACTGGGTGCCGCCGCTCAAGAGCGAAGTCTACGGTGTCATAGAGCCCAGCAAGAACCCCTATTTCGGCCATGCCGAGGCGCAATATTTCCTGGCCCGCCGCGATGGTCAGGTCGTCGGCCGCATCTCCGCCCATATCGATCATCTCGCGCTCGCCCAGCCGGTCGAACAGGGCATGGGTCCGGGCACCGGCAATTTCGGCTTTTTCGAAGCGGAGGACCCCGAAGCCGGAAAGGCGCTGATCGAAGCGGCGGAAAGCTGGCTCCGCGCCAAGGGCATGACCCGCGTGCTAGGCCCCATTTCGCTCTCGATCTGGGAAGAACCGGGCCTTTTGATCGAAGGCCATGACCATCCCCCCACAGTGATGATGGGCCACAACAGCCCCGCTTATCAGGCGATGATCGAGGGCGCGGGCTACCAGCCCGTCAAGCAGCTCAAGACGTACGAACTCGACATCACCAACCCCTTCCCGCCGCTCATCCAGCGGATCGTCTCCTCCGGCGAAAAGAGCGACCGCATCCGCATCCGCCAGGTCGACAAGTCAAAATTCGATGCCGAGGCGGCCATCCTGCTCGGCATCCTCAACGACGCCTGGGGCAGGAATTGGGGTTTCGTCCCGATCACCGACGCCGAAGTGGCGCATACCGGCAAGAAGCTGAAGCCCATTGTGTTCGAAGACCTGATCATGATCGCCGAACTCGACGGCGAGCCGGTCGCCTTCATGATGACCCTGCCCGACCTCAACGAAGCGACCGCGCCATTGAACGGCTCCCTGCTCCCCTTCGGCTGGGCCAAGCTCCTCTGGTGGCTGCGCAAACCGCAAGTCCGCACCATGCGCGTACCGCTGATGGGCGTGGTCCAGAGGCTCCAATCCTCCCGCCTTGCCAGCCAGCTCGCCTTCATGATGATCGAATATATCCGCCGCAATGCCGTCAGCCGCTATGGCGCGACGCGGGGTGAGCTCGGCTGGGTGCTCGACGACAATCAGGGGATGAACGCCATCGCAGATGCCATCGATGGCAAGGTGAACAAGATCTACCAGATCTACGAAAAGAACCTCGCCTGAAAGCCTAACCCGGCACCGCCACATCAATAGCGCCCGCGGCAACCTTGACCGTTGCGGGCGTCCTCGCGACCACCTCGCCATCGATCGAAATGCGCTGCCTAGGCTGCGTCTCGATCCGAAAAGACTGGCCCCGAAACTCCTCCGTCTGCGCATCCCTGTCGCGCAGCTTGAAGAATTTAGCGTACCAGTCCCACGCCAGCCGCGCATGGCTGCGCCCCACCACCGCCTGAACCACGATCTCGCCGCTATCCACGTCGGCACGATCGGACAGTTCAACCCCGCCATGATAGGGTCCGTTCAATATCCGCACTTCCGTCGACCACATGCGCCGCTCGGCCTGGCCGTCATCGATCATCAAGCGGAACGCCCGAAACCCGACCGAACATTTCACCGCCCAGATCAGATAGCCGATCCGCCCCAGATAGCGCTTCAGCTTGTGCGGCACCGTTTTCCCGATCATCGGCGACAACCCCAGCGAGGCCGCGTTGACGAAATAATCGTGATCGATCATCCCCAGGTCAATGCGCCGCCGCCTGCCCTGCGCGATCACCTGCACGGCCCCATCCAGATCCAGCGGAATGCCGAGCGTCCGCGCAAAGCTGTTGGCCGTGCCAAGCGGCAACACGCCAAACACGCAATCCTTCCCCACCAGCTCATCCACCGTCCCGGACAATGACCCATCACCGCCGCCCACGATGACCATCGGCGCACCACTGCCCACCGCCTCTCGCACCGTCTCCTGCAATCGTTCGGGATCGCGCACCGCATGGGCCGCAATCAAGCGCACCCCCGCCGCCTCCAACTTCTCGCGCGCCTGTTGGAAAAGCGCCTCTCCCTTCCGGCTGTGGACATTGACGATCAGCACCGCATCGCGCGGCAGGGAGTTCGTTTCCATGCCCCAACAACTCGCCAGAACCCCATCGGCTCCTCACCGCAACAAATCCGCGTGAACAGTCGTTGGAAAGCCATGGCTCGCATCGCTCACCTGTCCGACATCCATTTCGGCGCCAACGATCCCAAAATAGTATCCGCCACCGGAGCCTGGCTGGAACACAGCCAGCCCGACCTGGTCATCATCAGCGGCGATTTCACGCAGCGCGCCCGCATCGATCAGTTCCGCGCCGCCTCCGCCTGGCTCAATCGGCTACGCGCGGCGGGCATGCGCCTGCTCGTCATTCCGGGCAATCATGACGTCCCGCTCTATGACGTGGTCCGCCGTTTCGCCGCCCCCCTGGACCGCTACAAACGCTATATCAGCAATGAGCTTTGCCCCTGGTATGAGGATGAAAAGGTCGCGATCCTGGGCATCAACACGGCCCGTTCGCTGACGATCAAGGACGGGCGCATCAATCATGACCAGATGAAGATGATCGAAGAGCGCTTCGCACCGGTCACACCGGAAAAGACGCGCATCCTCGTGACCCACCACCCCCTGTTCGCCATGCCCATCGGCAAGGGTGGAGAGCTGAGCGAAGCGGTCGGCCGCCATGATGACGCGGTCGAAGCCGCAGCCGCAGCCGGAATCCACATCGCCCTCGCAGGCCATTTCCACCGCACCTATGCCGAAGCAGCGCAGAAGATGGTCGCCGACGCAGGCGGAGCGCTGGTCATTCAAGCAGGCACCGCGACATCGACCCGCCTGCGCAACGCCGAACCGCAAAGCTTCAACTGGCTCCACGTCCACCGCAACGACCGGATCGAACTGCAAGTCATCGTTTGGGATGGCGCGAGCTTCCAGCGCGGCCACCATGTCGAATATAGCCGGGACGCCGCCGGATGGCAGGCGCATGAACTGGACGACCCATCGGCTCGCCCAGGCATCCGCGTGGCGCAAGCCGCCCGCGCCTGATTATTCGCTCAGTTCAACCCATGTCGGCGCATGGTCGCTCGCCTTCTCCCGTCCGCGAAAATCCTTGTCCACTTGCGCGTCCATCAGGCGATCGGCCGCCGCCGGGCTCAGCAGCAGATGATCGATCCGGAAGCCAGCGTCACGCGGCCAAGCGTTCATCTGATAGTCCCAATAGGTCCACACCCCACCAGCCGGGTGTCGGCTCGCAATCGCATCGGTCCACCCGTCGCCTAGCAGGCGGCGGTAAGCGGCCCGGCTTTCCGGCTGCATCAGCGCGTCGTCCGCCATGGCCTTGACCGAATAGACGTCCCGGTCGCGCGGGATGACATTATAATCGCCAGCAAGAATGGCGGGCACTTCCTCCGCCCAAATCTCCGCCGCCCGGTCGCGCAGACGCTTCATCCAGCGCAGCTTGTAATCGAATTTCGGCCCCGGCTGCGGATTGCCATTGGGCAGGTAGATGCTCGCGATCCGAACGCCCTTCACATCGGCTTCGATATAGCGGCTATGCTCGTCCTCGGGCTCGCCCTCCAACCCCCGGCGTACCTCGACCGGCGTCTCGCCGCGCGCCAGGATGGCAACGCCGTTAAAGCCCTTCTGCCCGTGCCATATCGCCCCATAGCCGACATCCTCGATGTCCTTCAGCGGGAATGTCTCGTCCGAAGTCTTGATTTCCTGAAGGCAGGCGACATCTGGCTGCGTCTCGCTCAGCCATTCCAGCAGGCGCGGCAATCGCGCCTTGATGCCGTTGATGTTGAAGGTCGCGATGCGCATGGGGCTTTTCTCCTCCCGCGCATCCCTAAAGCATTTTCGAAGCAGGTGGTATCACCTGCTGGCTCGGAAAATGCGGAAAACAAAAGCTAAATGGAACATGATCCGATCCAATCGGGGCATGTTCCAAAGAAGATGACGGCCCTTAGACAAGGGACGGCCCGTGCTTAAATCGAAAAGCTCGCCCCGCAACCGCAGCCAGCAGTGGCATTGGGGTTCGTCACCTTGAACGCCGCTCCGCCAAGGTCGGAAACAAAATCGACGGCGGCGCCCCGCACCAGATCCAGGCTCACATCATCCACGACCAACGTCACGCCGTCCCGTTCCACGGCCACATCCTCCGCCTCCACCGCATCGGCGAGGCCAAAGCGGTACTGAAAGCCCGAACATCCGCCACCCTCCACGGCCAGTCGCAGGATAGCGGGCTTGCCCTGCTTGGCGGCAATCGCGGCCACGCGGGCAGCAGCGGAAGGGGTAAGGTCAATGTCAGCCATGGCGCCTAGATAAGATCAAGCAAAAGGCCCGGCAACCCATTGGTGCCGAGCCTTTGCAAAGGATAAGCGGCGTAGCGCGGATTATTCCGCGTCATGCTCCTGCGCTTTCGTCGGGCCGCCCATGGCGATCGGCGGTTTCGTGTTCATCGCCACGAGGACATCGGGACCGACGACGAACGGCATGGGGTTGATCGCCTGGCCATCCACGCGGACTTCATAATGAAGGTGGCTGCCAGTCGAACGCCCGGTCGATCCCATCAGGCCGATCAACTGGCCACGATGCACATAGCTGTTGGGGGCTGCGATCAGCTTCGACATATGGCCGTAACGGGTCTCAAGACCGCCGCCATGGGAAATCTGCACCAGATTGCCGTAACCGCTGGCCCAACCAGCGCGGCTGACGATGCCGTCTGCCGTGGCGTAAACCGGGGTGCCGACGGGTCCGGGAATATCGATACCCTTGTGCATCCGCGCGCCGCCGTTGAACGGGTCGGAACGAACGCCAAAGTTGGAGGTCAGCGACAGTCTTTCGACAGGCCGACCGGTCGGAATATTGTTGCTGGCCGCCTTTACGCCGCCGTCCAGCCGCTGAAGGCTGGTGAAAAGATTGGAAAAGCCGATATCTGCCGGGCCAAGCGCGCTGGTATTGATTTCCGTTGCATCGCCATAAGGATCGTCGGCGACAGCCTTGGCCTGCGCAGGCATCGCGGCGCACAATGCGCTCACTACGCCTATAGCCCCAATGGATTTACACGCAGACAGGAACCATCGCGCGCTACGCGCATTATTCGAACGAAGAAACAACATGCCGACCCCGACTTATCCTCCGGAGGCTTTTTGAGCCTCTCGGCGCTCCCCGTGTTGACCAAATGCGACCTAAATCGCCACCCGCGTCATCAAAAGGACATTTCCCGCTTCATTGTGCAAGCGCGCCGTAAAAATCCAGCGTTAAACCGGCTTGTCGACGCGCCGAGTCGTTAAACGGCGGCTTCAACGACCCGCGAAAATGGCGTTTTACAAGGATTTGGTAATGATTTGCGGGGGGCAGCCCCTCTCGGTTCGCCGCATGACCAAACCAACTTGTCCCGGCTCTAACGTGGCGAATCTCATCTGTCATAATGCGGCGCAACATGCGCGCGGATGCCTCGTCCCCCACGCCTTCGAACCGTCCGATCGTGGCGGGCGTGATGTCCAGCGCGCGCGCTTCCAGCACCATGGGAACGATGGCTAGCCGCGCCATGGCATCCCCTGCGGTTTCGGTAGCGGCCTGCCACAGCCCGTCATGGGCAGGCAGTTGGCCATAAAAGCTTCCCATTTGCCGCAGACGCCGGTCCAGCAACGCGAAATGCATCGCCTCTTCGGCGCCGACCTGCATCCAGTCATCGACGAAGGCTTGCGGAAACTCGCTCCCGAACCGGCCGATCAGGTCGAAGGCAAGGTCGATCGCGACAAACTCGATATGCGCCAGGGCGTGCAGCATGGCGATCCGCGCCCGATCCGAACCCATCTTGCCGCGCTTGGGCATCTGATTTGCTGGCAGCAGGGCGGGAGCGTCGGGCCGCGCAGGCGTGTCGGGCATCGCGGCATCGAACCGATGCGCCAACCGGCCCTGCCTCCAGGCACGGGCCACCGCGCGCGCCGCCATCAGCTTGTCCCGTGGCTCCGGCATCATCAACACATGAGCGCAGGCCTGCCCCACGCTCTCAATCTCGACCGGCAAATTCAAAGCGCCTTCACGGCCTCCAGAACTTCGGCAGCATGGCCCTTCACCTTCACCTTGGGCCAGACGCGCAAAATCTTGCCCGTTCCATCGACAAGAAAGGTCGCCCGCTCGATCCCCATATATTTCCGGCCATAGAGCGACTTTTCGACCCAGGTGCCGAACGCCTCGCACGCCTCCCCCGGTTCGTCGGATGCGAGCGTCACGTTCAGGCCGTATTTGTCCGCGAATTTCTTGAGCTTCGTGGGCTTGTCCTTGGAAATGCCGACCACCGGCACGCCCAATGCCGCATAGTCACCCGCCAGCTCGGTGAAGTCCTTGGCCTCATTGGTGCAGCCGGGCGTATCGGCCTTGGGGTAGAAATAGACGACGACCGGCTTCCCCTTGAACCGATCCAATGTGAAGTCGGCGCCGTCGGCATCCTTCAACGTCACGCTCGGCAGGGCATCACCGGCTTCCAGCATCTTCTTCCTCCGAATAGGGCGCGGACAGCGCTGCCCAGGCATCGCTCACCCTTTGCCGGGCCTGCGCATAGCTTTCAAGCAGCGCGTCCCAGCTTTCGACACCACATGCCCGTGCAACGACCGGCCGGGTGGCCTCCGGCGGCTCGGTCGATTTGGGCGAAACCAGCCGCGACACGATCAGGAAACGCGTGATCAGGTCATGCGCATCAATCAGGTCGGCTGGAAGATGACCCGCCTCGACCAGCTCATCCAAAGCCGCGCGCAGGTCAGGACTGAACGCCATATTATGCTTGAACTGGCTCACATGGATCAGGAACTCCAGATCCACCAGCCCCCCCGGCACCAGCTTGACGTCCAGCTCGCTGGCAGGCGGCTTGTGCGCGGCGATGTCGCGGCGCATCTTCACCGCCTGACGCGCCAGCTCCGGGAAATCGCGCGGCCGTTCCAAAGTCTCGGCCAATATCGCGCTCAACGCCGCCCGGCCGCTATCCGACCCGAAAACCGGCCGCGCGCGCGTCAGCGCCAGATGTTCCCAAGTCCACGCCTCCTCGCGCTGATATTTGGCAAAGCTGTCCAGACTGACCGCCAGCAACCCCTGCGCGCCCGACGGCCGCAACCGCGTATCCACCTCATAAAGCGGCCCCGCCGCCGTCTGCACTGATAACGCATTGGTTATGCGTTGCCCCAGCCGGTTGAAATATTGCGTAGCCCCCAACGGCTTTCTTCCATCGGATTCCTTCATGAAATCGCCGGAAAAAAGAAAAACCAGATCCAGATCCGAAGCATGCGTCAAAACGCCGCCACCCAGTCGGCCAAGCGCAAGGATAAGCATCTCGCCACCCTGCACCCGTCCATGCACCGTTTCGAATTCCCGAACGGTCGCACTCGCCAACGCCTCGATCGCCGCCTCAGCCACCCGCGAATAGCCACGCCCTGCTTCCAGGGGATCACCGCCGCGAATAATCTGCGCACCCAGCGCAAATCGCCGATCATTAACCCGCTGCCGCACCCGATCGAGCAGCGCCTGATAATCCTCGCCCGCTTCCAGCTGCGCGAACTGTTCCGCAAGTTGCTCCACGGCAGGCGGCGGATCGAAGGCGGACGTATCGATAAGCCCATCGAGCAGCTCGGCCCGTCGTCCCAGCGCATCCGCCAGCGTCGGCGCATGACTGAGCAACTCCGCCATCAGCTCTGCAAGCCCCGGCCGCGCGGCAAGCAGCTTGAAGAAGTTAATGGCGCTCGGCAGCCTGCCAATCAGATCATCAAGGCGGTTCAGCGCCCGTACCGGATCGGGCGCCGCCGCCAATGTGCGCATCAACCCCGGCAGCAAATCTTCCAGCGCTTCCCGCGAAGCCGTGCTGCGCAACGCCCTGATGCTGCCCGTGCGCCAGCGAGCGATCCGCGCAACCGGAGCCTGCGGATCAACAAAGCCCATTTCCGCCAGCTGCGCCGCCAGCCGGTCCTCGTCATGCGAAAGCGACTCTGATTTTTCAGCAGGCGTCAGCTGATCGTAATTGGCGCCCACCCATTCCACCTTAGGACGAAGCAGCTCGATCAGTTCCGCGCCATTCTCCAGTCCATGCAGCCGCGCGACATTGTCGATCGCTTCGGCGGTCTTGGGCAGCTCATGCGTTTGCCGATCCTCGACCATCTGCAATCGATGCTCGATCGTGCGGAACAGCACATAGGCTTCGTCCAGCTTGCGCGAGACTTCCGGATCGAAGACCCCTGCCGCCGCCAAGGCTTTCAGCGCCTCCCGCGTATTGCCTGACCGCAGCCCCGGATCGCGCCCACCATGTATCAACTGATGGGTCTGCGCGAAAAACTCGACTTCCCGAATGCCGCCACGTCCCCGTTTCAGATCATACGCCTGGCCCGAAAGCCTGACCCTGCGCATAATGGTCGCGGATTCGTCGCGATATGTCGGTGATCGCGTCGATCGCACCGAAATCCAGGTTCCGCCGCCAGACGAACGGACGAATCTGCTGCATGAAATAATCGCCCAGGCCAAGGTCGCCTGCCGCAGGACGCGCACGGACGAAAGCAGCCTGCTCCCATCCCATCGCCGTCGATTCATAATAGCCGATCGCCGCCTCGACCGGCAGCGCAATGGGCGTGGCTTCGGGAGAGGGACGCAGCCGTAAATCCACACGAAAGACGTAGCCATCACCGTCCCGCGCATTCAAAAGCTCGCTCACTCGCCTGCCGATCCGCACTGCCGCATCAGCCGGGTCTTCCCGCTCCCCATGCGGCAGGGTCGTCGGATCATAGAGCAGGATGGGGTCTATATCGGACGAGTAATTCAGCTCGCGGCTGCCATGCTTGCCCAATGCCAGCACGACAAATCCCTTCGGCTTCACGCCCGGGTACCGCTCGGCAAAGGTGGCGCGCAGTGCTTCTTCCAAAGCCTGGTCAGCAAAATCCGACAAGGTACGCGTTACACGATCCAAGTCCCAGGCGCCCGACAGATCCGCCGCCGCCGTGACCAGCGACAATGCGCCCTTCCGCCGCCGCAGCGATCTGGCGATCCCCTCGTCCGCGTCCGATACGTTTTGGGCCGCCTTCAGCGCCGCTTCGACGTCTCCACCTTCGAGCAGGTCAACCACTTCGGGAAACCTGTCCATCTGTCTGGCGAGGAAAGGCGAATGCCCACGCATCCGCGCCATTGCCGCCGTCCAGTCCGCCACCGCAATCTCTCCTGTCATACCGTTGCTATCGCCCGAGCCTTAAATGAATGCCAGAAACTTTTCCCGGTGCCGCCCGTTGTAGAAACATGGAAATGCAGCGTAAATCAGTGAGTCGATCTGGCAACGGGCGGAAGACGACTGATCGCAAATTCCTGACAGTTGGCGTCCCTCAGCCCTATGAAGGCATCGGCAACGCGTTACAGTCTACCTTCCGCGCCAAGCGTGATAGCTTGCCATCGGACATGATGGACCTGCTGAAAAAACTCGACCGAAATTAGAACGGCTGCGCAGGATTTTATTTACCGAAAGCCACTAGAAACGGCGCGTCTTTGGTTCAGGATGTGCCTGCATGCTCTACAAGGCTTTCGCCGCCATCACGTTGGTCAGCGCCCCAATAATCGTTCTGTTGGTTCAGGGCATCACGCCCCACCCTTCGGCGACACCATCAGCTCCGGTGGTTCAACCCATGATTCCGCAGCCCCCGGCTCAACAGCCATTGCCCGCCCAACAATCTGTCGTAGCGCCGGTGCCGATGGAGCAGGCCCCTCCTCCCATATCCTTTGGCCAGCCCATGCCGGAAGCGGGCAAGCCATTCCTCGCACCGGGCAACGGCCTTCCCGGTGAACCGCCGACCGGCGCGAGCGAAGCCGGTAACAGCGATGCCGCAACAAGTTCGCAAGCCCGCCCCTTCTGACAGCCTACGGCGCTTTTTAGCCCGCCGCCCTGGCAAAAGTATCGCATTGCGCCGGGTCCCCGTTGTCCAGCCCCTTGCGCAGCCAGATCGTCCGCTGCTCGCTTGATCCATGGGTAAAGCTTTCCGGCACGGGACGCCGTCCCGCCGCCTTTTGCAATGTATCATCGCCGATGGATTGCGCGGCGGTCATGCCTTCTTCCAGATCGCCCGCTTCCATCAGCCCCGTGCGCTTCGCCCACACGCCTGCATAGCAATCCGCCTGCAACTCGACGCTCACTTGCAGGGCATTGCCTTGCTCTTCACCCACACTGCGCTGACGCTGTTGCACCTGCCCCAACGTGCCTTCCAGATCCTGCACATGATGCCCAACCTCATGGGCGATCACATAAGCTTGGGCAAAGTCACCCGGCGCGCCAAAGCGCTGGCGTAGTTCATTGAAAAAATCGGTGTCCAGATACACCTTCTTGTCATTGGGGCAGTAGAATGGACCCATTGCACTTTGCGCGGCGCCGCAGCCCGACGCGCCAGCCTGCGAATAAAAGGACAGGACTGTCGGCTGATATTGCTGCCCCGATTGCTGGAAAATCTGGCCCCACACCTTCTCGGTCGATCCCAGGACCTTCAAAGACCAATGCTGAATTTCCGACAATTTCTGCGGATCGCGACTGACGGACACATCCTGCTGGACGCCGCCTCCGCCACCGACCAGGCTCAGCGGATTGACGCCCATCACCATCAGGATGATGAGCGCGACGACGATCCCGCCGCAACCAAAACGGCTGCCGATAAATGGCAACAGCATGCCAAGGCCACCGCCTAGCCCACCACCAAAACCGCCACGGCCGCTTTGCACCTCGAAATTGGAGCTTTCCCGTTCGTCGTCCAACCGCATGACGCCCTCTCTTTCATCCCATGCCTATCCGATCAGCGTGAAGGTTGGAACGGCTGCGATATGGAGTTGGTTGCTTTCAGCTTATCGGATTGTTGCAGCACATTAAGTTGGCACCCGCGCGCTAGTCGTTATATTGCACTGCGACATGGCCGATATCGATCCTTCCATTCCGCGCCGGGCGAGCACACCGCTCCCCTTGCCCCACGATGTTGCGCTGCTGCTTCAGGGTGGTGGCGCCCTTGGGTCTTTCCAGGCTGGGGTTTATCAGCGCCTCGATGAACTTGGAATCGACGTCAGCTGGGTCGCGGGCATTTCGATCGGCGCTGTCAATGCCGCGATCATAGCGGGCAATCCACCGCACCGCCGCATCAGCAGGATGAAGAAATTTTGGCTGACGGTTTCCGGCGGCCTTCCCAATATCGTCCTGCCCGAAATCGATCATATTCGTGAAGCGGCACATTTGATGGCGGCGGGAGCCGTTGCGACCTTCGGCGTGCCCGGCATGTTCCGCCCTCGCCTCTGGCCATCCGTGATGATGCCCGAAGGCACGCCGGGGGCGATCAGCTTCTATGACAGCGCGCCCCTCAAGGAAACGCTCGACGCTTGTGTGGATTGGGACCTTCTGAACGACGGCCCTGTCCGCCTCTCGGTCGGAGCGGTGGATGTAGAAAGCGGCAACTTCGCTTATTGGGACACGCGAGGCCCTGACGGGCGGACCCGCATCGACGCCCGCCACATCATGGCTTCGGGCGCGCTTCCCCCGGCTTGCCCCCGGTGGAAATAGATGGGCGGCATTATTGGGACGGCGGTCTCGTTTCCAACACGCCCCTAGCTCATGTGCTGGAACATCAAAATGACGACATGCTCGTCTTTCAGGTCGATCTTTTCCCCGCCGAAGGTCCGATGCCGCGCCAGATGACGGACGTCTATTCCCGCGCCAAGGACATTCAATATTCCAGCCGGACGCGTCAGGTCACTGATCAATATTTACGTCTGCGCCGCGAGCATAAGGCGATCAAGGCGCTGCTCGACAAATTGCCGCCGGACCTCAAAGACGACGCCGACGCCCAGCGCCTCAAGCAATATCTCGACCGTGGCTCGGTCAACATCGTCCACCTCATCTACCGCAGTCGCGCCTGGGAAAGTGGCGCCCGCGACTTTGAATTTTCCCGTTCCACCATGCTGGATCATTGGAGCCAGGGCCGCGACGCCGTCGAGGAAGTGATGCACAAGGGCGACCTTATCGCCCGCAACATCACGAACGGCAAAAGCGCCACCTTCGACCTCCAGGCCCCTGACACTCTCAAGGAGAAAAACGCATGACCAAGTCCCTCGCCGGAAAGACAGCGCTGATCACGGGCTCCACCTCCGGCATCGGCCTTGCTTATGCGAAGACCCTCGCGGCCGAGGGCGCGAACATCATCATCAACGGCTTCGGCGACAGCGCTGCGATCGAACAGGAACGGCAGGCGTTGGAGCAGGCGAGTGGCGCCAAGGCGCTCTACAGCGGGCATGACCTCACCAAGACCGCCGAGATCGAAGCGATGATGCAGGAAGCGGCCAGTGCTTTTGGCGGCGTCGATATCCTCATCAACAATGCCGGTATGCAGCATGTCGCCCCGGTCGAGGATTTCCCGGTCGACAAATGGGACCTCATCATCGCCCTGAATCTGACCAGCGCGTTCCACACGTCCCGACTCGCGATTCCCTATATGAAGTCGAAAAAGTGGGGGCGCATCATCCAGACCGCCAGCGCCCATTCGCTTACAGCCTCTCCGTTCAAGAGCGCTTATGTGACCGCAAAGCACGGCCTTGCCGGGTTTACCAAGACGCTGGGCCTCGAACTCGCCACGTTCGGAATTACCGCCAACTGCATCTCACCGGGCTATGTCTGGACGCCGCTGGTCGAGAACCAGATTCCCGACACTATGAAAGCGCGGAACATGACGCGCGAGCAGGTGATGAATGATGTGCTGCTCGCTGGACAGCCGACCAAGCAATTCGTGACCGTGGATCAGGTTGCCGCCATGGCGCTCTTCCTGTGCAGTGATGCGGCGGCCAATATCACGGGCGCCAACATGAGTATCGACGGCGGCTGGACTGCCCAATAAGAGCGCGTTGCAATTTTACCACGCAAGGACTGGATGCACGGCGTCGGCGTCGAAGTCGGCCCGAAGAACATCGGCCTTGGCGGCATCACCGGCAACAGCGGCATCCTCCTGCGCTTCCAGACCGAAACCTATGATTTCGACAGCTTCCGTCCGACCGCGGGTGTAATCTTCCATTTCTGATCCCGTCGCGACGGGTCATGACAGGCGCTCGTCCTTCAATGGACGGGCGCCCTTTCATATCTGCCACTTTCCTTGCGCCGCCAAATCTTCCTATGCTCCCATCCAACAGGGAGAATAGCCGATGCGTCACGCGTTCAAGCTCATCATGGCCGCCGCCACTCTTTCGTCTGCCGCCACGGCACAGACTGGTGCCGCTCCTGCATCCCCAGTTCCACAGGCACAGGGGATAGCCGCCCAGATCGATCGCGACATGAGCGACCTCATGACGCTTTACCGCGATCTCCATGCCCATCCCGAACTGTCGGAACAGGAGACGGCAACCGCCGCAAAGCTCGCCCGCCGCCTTAAGGCGATGAAGTTCGAAGTCACCGAAAAGGTGGGCGGCACCGGCGTCGTCGCGGTCATGAAAAATGGCGAGGGACCGGTTCTCCTCATCCGCGCGGACATGGATGGCCTGCCAGTCACGGAGCAGACCGGCCTCCCCTTCGCCTCCAAAGTTCGCACCAAGACGGCTGAAGGCATCGAAACCGGTGTCATGCATGCCTGCGGCCACGACACGCACATGACCGCCTTCATCGAAACAGCCCAACTCCTGTCATCGAGGAAGGACAGCTGGCGCGGTACGCTGGTCATGATCCTCCAGCCAGCCGAGGAAGTAGGCCGGGGAGCGCGCATGATGCTGGACGATGGGCTCTACACCCGCTTTCCCCGTCCCACGCATGCCATCGCCTTCCATGACGCCGCCAATCTGCCGGCGGGCACGATCGGTTATACCCCCGGCTATGCGCTCGCCAATGTAGACAGCGTGGACATAGTCGTTCGAGGCACCGGCGGTCATGGCGCCTATCCTCAAACGACAAAAGACCCCATAGTGCTGGGCGCCCGCATCGTCGGAGCTCTTCAGACCCTCATCAGCCGTGAACAGGACCCTCTGGACCCCGCAGTCGTCACGGTCGGCAGCTTCATCGGCGGCGCGAAGCATAATATCATCCCTGACGAGGCAAAGCTGCTTCTCACCGTCCGCAGCTATTCCGACGAGAATCGCGAACGGCTGATCCACGGCATCGAACGCATCGCGCGCGGCGAGGCAATCGCGGCGGGCATTCCCGACGATCGGATGCCAATTGTCTCGCTAAAGGATGAATTCACGCCCGCCGCTTACAATCCGCCCGCCTTCGCCAACGAAATGGCCGGACTGCTCAAAACGCATTTCCCCGAAGGACGCGTCATCGAGACGAAGCCATCGATGGGCGGTGAGGATTTCGGCCGCTATTACCGGGCTGACAAAAGCATCAACAGCTTCATCTTCTGGGTCGGAGGCGTTCCCGCCGATCAGATGGCAAAAGCCGCCGCTGGCCAGCTCACCCTTCCCTCCCTTCACAGCCCCTTCTGGGCGCCGGAGGCCGACAAGGTCATCGCCACGGCAAGCGAGGCCATGACGGTGCTCGCGTTGAACATATTGAAGCGATGAGCCGCAGCAATCCCTCTGTTCCCCCTGTCCCAACAGGATTCATGGCATGACGGCAATCATAAGAACGGCTGTTGAGGACGATGCGCCTCACCTCGCGGCAATCTACGCTCCTTATGTCTTGAACACCGTAATTTCGTTCGAAAGCGTGCCTCCAGACGCTGAGGAATTCAGCTTTCGGATGGCCGATTGCTTAAAATATTACCCATGGCTCATCGCGGAGGTGGATGGTCAGATAGTGGGATATGCCTATGCCGGACCCCATAGCGGCCGGGCAGCTTATGATTGGTCGGCGAATATCTCCGTCTATCTGACGGCTGATCATCATCGTCGCGGGATCGGGAGGCGTCTCTACGACATATTGATCCAGATATTGCGGCATCAGGGCTATCACAGCCTCTTCGCGGGCATCACCCTTCCGAACAGCGCCAGCGTGGCCATTCACACTGCGTTGGGTATGAAAGAGGTGGGCATCTACAGGGAAGTCGGCTTCAAATTCGGTCAATGGCATGACGTGATGTGGATGGGGATGGCGATTTCAGCCTCTGCCGAACCTTCTGGAAAACCGACGCCTTTCCCCTTACTCGGCGATCTTCAGCATATTGTTCCCGACCTACAGGTTACGGCCAACCGCTAGGCGGGGCGGTGCCCTTTGCGCCACTTCGTCAGCAAGTGCCGGGCCAGCATCATGGGGGGCATGCGCAGCCAGTGTGACCGGACATAAAATGCGAAGCGCAGCAGCTTGCGCCTTTCACGCCCCCAACCGTCCCGAGCCAGCAGCCGAGCAATGAAAAGACGGTCGCTCCATCTCGGGCGATAGTCCACTTGAATGGGTGAGCCAAGGGGCCGGACAGGGGTGCCAAACAGGAAGTGCGCCAGTCTCAGCGCGCGCAACACCGCCGCATACAATTGATGCTCCGCCGCCCTTTCAAGCAAGCCAAGATCAAAATCCTGCTGCTTCTCCCCAAATTCGCGGCACAGGCAGTGAATATCCCACAGGTTGCGCAAACCACCCGCCAGATCGCCATCCGCAAACAAGTGCGCGGCGGAATGGCAGATCATATCCTCCGGCGACAAGACCGATAACCGATCAGTCACCGGCACCGCATCCGCCAGCATCGCCTCCGCGTTCGGCCTCGGCCGCGCGGTCAGCGGCAGGATCGTATGATGGACATCGATCATCCTGTCCCGCTCGCGATGGATCATCGGCGGCAGTTCATGCATCCATTGCCGGTAATAGGCGTCGTCATAGGCGTCTTCCTTGACCCACTCCCACCCCGCCGCGATCAACCTGTCCTCGACCTGCTTCAAACGGCCGTGCAGAACCAGAATGTCGAGATCGCCGATAAATCTTCCCTCGCCTGCCTTGAGCCCAGCTGCCGCATAGGCAGTCCCCTTCAACAGCAGCACCGGCTCGCCGAGCGCTTCGGCAGCCCGATCGGCTTCCCATAAAGCCTGCCGGGCTTCCCGTGCCGCATCCAGCCGAGCATCTGCGAGAATCGGCCACACCTTCTCGGGCACCAATCCCTCATCGACGACCATAGCTAGCGTTCCGATCAGCCGCTCAGCCCGAGCCGCCGCGATCAACGCATTCCACCCGGCGCTGTCCAGACGCCTGACCGACGCCGGATCGCGGAGCGACCTGACCAAAAGCGCGGCGCTCATGCGAGTTCTTCCCACAATCGCTCGACCATCGCGATGGCTTCGTCCCCTGAGGGAAAGTCGATCGCCCGCGCGGGTACATGCTGTACGAACCGGGTTAGCGCGCCGAACCCGGTCTCTCCCAATGCGACATAGTTGGTGGACGCCTGAGTCAGGCGCATGAAAACCTCGCCCTGCCCCACCGGGCGAACGTCGGCGGCATGCCCGAAACGCGGGAAAAGCAGCAGGGCGGGCTTTGCCGCTTCCGTCATCCGCGCGACCGCATCGGGGCGAGGCATGAGGTGTCGAATGTCCCCCTTCGCCGTGCCCGCCATTAACGGCCCCATCCGCTCGGCCGACACCTCCCCCGTGATCACATCGATGGCGCCGTTCTTGAGCGAAACGAGTCGAGGGAAAGGCAGTAATTCGCCGGTAGCCAAATCCAGCAGAGCAAATTCATCACCCATGAGCCGCCAGCCACGTTCGCCAAGCTGGGCCGCGAGCGTCGACTTGCCGGACCCGGATTCGCCGGTCATCACAAGCGCGCGACCATCCTTCTCCACGCTTGACGCATGGAGCAGCAGGTGCCGCCGCCAACCCAGCGCCATTTGCAGGTTCATACCCATTTCCGCCGCCAACAGCCCATGCGTCAAACTCATCGGCGCCGCGTCGGCCAGGCCATGGTCGCCGGTGATGAAGATCGACGGCCTGACCCATCGCCGGACCATGCTCGTCGGCTGCAGCCGCACAGTAAAGTCGGCCACATCTTCCTTTGGCTGAGGATAGCTGTCGTACAGCTTCGCCAGCAATTCCAGCGGCTCCCGCCATGCTGAACCGATCCGAAATGACGCGGGGCCGATCGACAGGGAAAGCTGGTGCCTCATGAACAGCGCACCAGACCCAGCGCCGTCAGCCCTTCCAGATGCGTCTCGATTTCCGCAATCGCCTGCGCCCGCTCGCCCAGATCATAGTGACGTTCCAGCCGTGCAAGCAGTTGCGCGGCTGTGGAGTCAGCTTCGTCATCCAGCGCCTCCAATATCTCTGGAGCAGGGCTGACCATCATATGCGTCTGGCCCGACGCGCGATGGTAAAGGACGATGATGTCCTCCAACACGCACGCGGCAGTGTCACTGTCTCTACGGTAACGACGTTCTGCGGTCACAAACTGCTCTCAAACTCACTGGCGGCGCTCAGCTGTAGCGCACAGGAGTAAGCAGGTGCCTAACGCGGCATTTGCAATGATGCGTAGCAGGTGAAGCCGCTGGTTCCGGACTGAAGGCGCCGGATATAGTTCAGATACGCCTGATTCTGCTCATAGCTTGTGCCCGGCAGCCTGCCGCCGCGCAGAGCCTGCCGGACCTGCTCACCGCTATAGCTGCGTCCTTGCGCGGGCACGGCGCCCGCTGTCCCTGCCGGTACAAGCTGGCCATTGGGCGCGATATATTTTCCCGCACGCGCCTGATCGGGAACCGGAATGGTGCAGTTCAGCACGGACGCGGCGGTATTGGCCAGAGCCGGACGGATGGACACAATCGCTGATGCGGCAACGGCGCCACCCATCAGCAGCTGGCGGCGCGAAGACGCGATCGAGTCGGCGTCCCGCTCCGTGGCCTCTGAAGGCACGGAATCGGAAGCATGCTGTCCGGGCGATTGATCTTTCATACCGTCCTGATCCGCTATCGCGCTTGCCAAAGCGTAAAGAATCCACGCTATTGCGCCAGCCATTGCAGCAAAGCAGCCAATAATCCAGCGCGGTAACCATGAATCGACTGAGCATTTCCCAGATCACGGCGTCGCTCGCCATGCTGTTTTTGGCTACCGGAACCGCATTGCTGATGGGCGCGGCGCTCTCAGCCATCGCTCTTCCTGTGCTCGCGGGCATCGCCGTCCTGATCATCGCCGCGCAAGCGCCCACGTCCCGCCCTGCCGAGCCTGCCTCAATCGAACCTATCACCGACATAGTCGAACACCCCGACTTCGCGGACATGATGGAGGCGATTGCGGACCCTCTGATGCTCATCGAGCGCGGACGCATCATCCGGGCCAACCGGGCGGCGCAACGCTTGCTCGGCGCCCATATCGAGGGCGAGGATGCCCGCATCGCCATCCGCCATCCCGCCGCCGCCGAACGGCTCGCCAGCCTTGCGCCGATGAGCGAGGCGGTGATGCTGGAGCTGGTGGGTCTCGGCACACGCGATCAACGCTGGCAGATGCGCATTGCACCGGTCGGCGATGATGACGCAGTGCGTCGGCTGGTGCATCTTGCCGACCATAGCGGCGCCTATGCCGCCGAAAAGATGCGCGTCGATTTCGTGGCCAACGCCAGTCACGAGCTTCGCACGCCGCTTGCGGGCATTTTGGGCTTCATCGAAACGCTGGGCGATCCGGACCTTGGCCGCGACAATGATACGCGGCAACGCTTCCTCAAGATCATGGACGGTGAGGCGCGCCGAATGCAGCGGCTGATCGACGATCTCATTTCCCTGTCCCGCATCGAGGCGGAAAAATATCGCGTCCCTGACAGCCCCGTCGATCTTGGCGCCTTGGCTGCCGAGGTGGTGGGCGTTTTCCGGACGAGCCATGGCGACCGGGGCCGGGAAGTGGAATTGGACGTTACGCCCGGCCTGTCGGAAGTCGCGGGAGACAGGCCGCAATTGTCACAGCTGCTTCACAACCTGATCGGCAACTCGGTGAAATATGGAAAGGCCGGAACACCGATTCGCGTGAGCCTGACCGAAGGTCCGGGCGGAATGACCCGCCTCACCGTCGCTGACGAAGGCGAAGGGATCGGCCCGGATCACCTGCCCCGCCTGACCGAACGTTTCTACCGCGTCGATTCCGGGCGCAGCCGGGCTGTGGGCGGCACCGGCCTTGGCCTCGCCATCGTGAAGCATATCGTGGAGCGGCACCGTGGTCGGCTCGACATTGTAAGCGCGCCGGGAAAAGGGACCACGATCACGGTCCTGCTGCCGCCGATGCCCGCTGAAGAGAGGCTGTCGCTGTCCAAACACTGAATAAATTCTGCTCATCTTTTGAGCTTCCGGCCGCGATGTCATAAAAGTGCAACTGGACTGTCACAAAGGCGCGACCTACCGCGGCTACTGCGCGCCAAGGGGGGCAGCGATTGCGAATCGCGGCCTTTGATAAAGGAGACTATCCGTGAAGCATTTCGCTCTGATGGCTGCTACCGCAGCGGCCGCTCTTACTCTTGCCGGTTGCGGCGACCAATCGGGCGGCAGCGCCGGTGGGACGCGTGACCAGATCCGCGCGGTCGGTTCCTCGACCGTTTATCCCTTCGCGACAGCGGTCGCCGAAATGTTCGTTCAGGGCAATTCGGGCATGAAGTCGCCGATCATCGAATCGACCGGCACCGGCGGCGGCATGAAGCTGTTCTGCGCGGGCGTCGGCGCACAGCATCCCGACATCGCCAATGCTTCGCGCCGCATGAAGAAGGCCGAGTTCGAGGACTGCCAGAAGAACGGCGTTAAGGACATCATCGAAGTCCAGGTGGGCGTCGATGGCCTCGCCTTCGCCGAGTCAAAGGACGGCCCGGGTTTCAAGCTGACCCCGAAGATCGTCTATGAAGCGCTCGCCGCCAATCCTTATGGCAAGGGTCCGAACAAGGCGGAAACCTGGAAGGACGTTGACCCGAGCCTGCCCGCAACCGCGATCAGCGTATTCGGCCCGCCCTCGACCAGCGGCACCCGCGATTCGCTTGCCGAACTGATCCTGACCAAGGGCTGCGAAACCGATCCGGCCATGAAGGCGCTCAAAGAAAAGAGCGAGGACGAGTTCAAGGCAACCTGCACCCGCATCCGCGAAGACGGCAAATATGTGGATTCGGGCGAAAACGACAATCTGATCGTTCAAAAGCTCGCCGCGAACCCCAATGCTCTCGGCGTGTTCGGCTTCAGCTATCTTGAGGAAAACAAAGACAAGCTGAAGGACGTGTCGATCAACGGCGTCGAAGCGACCTATGAAACAGTGTCGACCGGCAAATATCCGGGCGCTCGCCCCCTCTTCATCTATGTGAAGAAGGCGCACATGACCGCGATCCCGGGTCTTCAGGCCTATCTCAACACCTTCGCCGCCAACTGGGCGCCCGACGGCGCGCTGACAAAGCGCGGCATGGTTGCCGCACCGGAAGACGTGCGCAAGGCGAGTGCCGAGACGATCAAGTCGCTGACTGTTCTCGACGGTTCGCAGCTCAAGTAAGCGGAAAATATGACAGGTCCTGCAATCTTCCTGCTGCTGGCAGGCCTGGGCGCCATCGCCTGGGTCAGTGCCCGGACGCGCGCGCTGCGGCTGCAAACCGCCGCACGCGCTTCGGGCCGCCGCGACGCCGTGCATAGCCTTCCTGGCTATCATGGCTGGTATGTCGCGCTCTGGACGCTCATCCCAGCGGCGATCTTTCTCGCCGTCTGGGCGAATATCTCCCCCGGGCTCGTCACTCAGCAAGTGTTGAGCAGCCCGGCCGCGCACAGCCTGCCAGCAGATGATTTCTCGCGCTCGGCCATATTGGGCGAAGCGCGCGCGATCGCCAGCGGTTCGCAATCGGGAGCGTTCAACCCGCTCTCGCAGGGCCTTGTCCAACCCTATAAGGACGCCATCGGCAAATATGGCATCGCGGGCGCAGCGCTCGCACTGGTGCTGGCCTTTGCCGGGGGCGCCTATGCCTTCACTCGCGTGCGGCCTGATTTCCGGGCGCGCACGCGGGTCGAACGGCTCGTGATGGCGGTGTTGCTTGTGGCATCGCTCCTCGCGATCGTTACCACATTGGGTATCGTCGTGTCGCTGCTGTGGCAGAGCCTGCGCTTCTTCTCGATGGTGAACCCGTTCGATTTTCTCTTCGGCACCAAATGGAGCCCGCAATCGGCGGCGCTGGGCTACGGTAATGATGACGCGTTCGGCGCCGTCCCGCTATTCTGGGGTACGATCTTCATCGGCGCGATCATCGCGATGGTCGTCGCCATCCCGCTTGGCCTGATGAGCGCCATTTATCTGACCCAATATGCCAGCCCCACGGTACGCAAGTGGATGAAGCCCATCCTTGAGGTGCTCGCGGGCGTGCCCACCGTCGTCTACGGCTATTTCGCCGCGCTGACGGTCGCCCCTGCTCTTCGAGACTTCGCGGTGGCGATCGGCATCCAGGGCGCATCTTCGGAAAGCGCCTTGGCCGCTGGTCTGGTCATGGGCGTGATGATCATACCCTTCGTATCCTCCATGGCGGACGATAGTATCGCAGCCGTGCCGCAATCCATGCGCGACGGTAGCCTCGCCATGGGCGCAACCACCAGCGAAACAATCCGCCGCGTGCTGATCCCCGCCGCCCTTCCCGGCGTCGTCGGCGGCGTGCTGCTGGCCGTCAGCCGCGCGATCGGCGAGACGATGATCGTGGTGATGGCAGCCGGTCTGGCGGCAAACCTCACCCTGAACCCCTTCGCCAGCGTCACCACCGTGACAACGCAGATCGTCCAGCTTCTGACCGGCGACCAGGAATTCGACAGCGCAAAGACGCTGGCCGCCTTCGCCCTTGGCCTCGTCCTCTTCGTGGTAACACTGCTGCTCAACATCGTGGCCCTGCGGGTCGTGAAGAAATATCGCGAGGCTTACGAATAATGGCACCCGAACGGCTCCCCACCGACTGGAAGTCGGACGCGATGCGCAAGCGGATCGCCCGGCGCTATGCATCCGAACGCCGCTTCAAGGCAGCTGGCCTTCTCGCCGTGGCACTGTCGGCCGCCTTTCTTGCCTTCCTGCTGTTCAACATGATGGGCAATGGCCTGCGCGGTTTCACGCGGACGGAAATAGCGGTGAAGATCGACTTCCCCGCGTCGCCGCTGCTGCTCGATCCGAATGCGATCACCGATCAGGCGCTCGCCAACGCGAACCTGCCGATGGTGACGGGCGACGTCGTGAAAAAGGCGCTGGGCGCGGATGCCGAGGAATGGGTGTCGCCCACGGCCTGGGTCGTTCTGCGTGACGCTATCAAGGCCGATCCCGACATCCTGAGCCGCACCGAGACCATCAAACTGCCCGCATCGACCACCATCGATCTAGCGGCCAAGAGCGAGGGTTCGCCCGAGGCCGAAGCGGCTGTGGAGCGCCTGAACAAGGCAGGCCTGCTCACGACCGGTTTCAATATGAGCTTCCTGTCCGCCAGTGACGGCACCGACCCGACACAGGTCGGCATCTGGGGCGCATTCAAGGGATCGCTGCTGACGATGCTGGTGACGCTGGTGCTCAGCTTCCCGATCGGCGTCGCGACTGCCGTCTATCTGGAAGAATATGCGCGCAAGAACTGGCTGACCGACATCATCGAAGTGTCGATCAACAATCTCGCCGCCGTCCCCTCGATCATCTTCGGTTTGCTGGGCCTGTCGATCTTCCTCAACTTCCTCCACCTGCCCCGCTCCGCCGCATTGGTCGGCGGCATGACGCTGGCGCTCATGACCATGCCGGTCATCGTCATCGCAGGCCGCAACGCCATCAAGTCGGTCCCGCCCAGCATCCGCGACGCGGCGCTCGGCATCGGCGCCAGCCCGGTGCAGGTGGTCTTCCACCATGTCCTGCCGCTTGCCCTGCCCGGCATCCTGACCGGCACGATCATCGGCATGGCCCGCGCCTTGGGCGAGACGGCACCGCTCCTCATGATCGGCATGCGCGCCTTCATCGCCACGCCGCCGGGCGGGATTACCGATCCGGCGACCGTCCTGCCGGTGCAGATCTTCCTCTGGTCCGACGAAGTCTCCAAGGGCTTTGTCGAAAAGACCTCCGCCGCCATCATCGTCCTGCTGGTCTTCCTGCTCGCGATGAACGGCCTCGCCATCTACCTGCGCAACAAGTTCGAAAAACGGTGGTAAACATGATGCACGAACCGCAAACACTGGTGCCCGCCACCCAAGTCAAGATGACCGCGCGCGACGTGAAGGTCTTCTATGGCGAAAAGCAGGCGATCAAGGGCGTCTCGATCGACGTCGATATGGACAATGTCACGGCCTTCATCGGTCCGTCGGGCTGCGGCAAGTCGACCTTCCTGCGGACGTTGAACCGCATGAACGACACCGTCGCTTCGGCCCGGGTCGAAGGCGCGATCACCCTGGACGGCGAAGACATCTACGCCCCCTCGATGGACGTGGTGCAGCTGCGTGCCCGCGTCGGCATGGTGTTCCAGAAGCCCAACCCCTTCCCCAAGTCGATCTACGAAAACATCGCCTACGGCCCGCGCATCCACGGCCTGGCCCATGCCAAAGCGGACCTCGACGTCATCGTCGAAAAATCGCTCCGCCGCGCGGGCCTGTGGGAAGAGGTGAAGGACCGCCTGCACGACAGCGGCACCGCGCTTTCGGGCGGCCAGCAGCAGCGCCTCTGCATCGGCCGCGCCATCGCGGTGGAACCGGAAGTCATCCTGATGGACGAGCCCTGCTCGGCACTCGACCCCATCGCCACCGCCAAGATCGAGGAGCTGATCCACGAACTGCGCGGTCGTTACGCGATCGTCATCGTCACCCACAATATGCAGCAGGCTGCCCGCGTGTCGCAGCGCACCGCCTTCTTCCATCTGGGCGAACTGGTCGAATATGGCGTGACCTCGGACATCTTCACTAATCCCCGCCAGGAGCGGACGAAGGACTATATCACCGGTCGCTACGGCTGACCCGAGCGATTTCGAGCCAGATGGAACATCTGGCGGCTCGGAAATCGCGCAACAAGATCCAGCATCGATCAACGATCGATGCCCGCGGAGAGACGACATATGGCTGAACATACGATCAAGGCGTTCGACGAGGAAATCGACAAGCTGCGCGGCCTTATCGCCGAAATGGGCGGTCGTGCCGAAGCCGCCATCGAGAATGCAATGGTTGCGCTCCAGCGGCAGGACAAGACGCTCGCCGCGCAGGTGGTCACCGACGACAAGCGCATCGACGCTATCGAGGCGGAAGTTGAAAAGCTGGTGATCCAGGTCATCGCCCTGCGCGCGCCCATGGCCAACGACCTGCGCGACGTCATCGCCGCGCTAAAGATCGTCGGTGTGGTCGAGCGCATCGGCGACTATGCCAAGAATATCGCCAAACGCGTTCCCCTGATCGCCACCAACCAGCGCACGCTGGAGCCGGTTTCCCTCCTCCCCTCCATGGGTCAGGTCGCGGCCGAAATGGTGCACGACGCGCTCAACGCCTTCGCGGCCCGCGACGCCGATCTCGCCACGGCGGTGATCGAGCGCGACACAGTGGTGGACGATTTCTACAACAGCGTCTTCCGCAGCCTCGTTACCTACATGGTCGAAAATCCCAAGACCATCAGCGAGTGCGCGCATCTGCTCTTCATCGCGAAGAATATCGAGCGGATCGGCGACCACGCCACGAACGTCGCGGAGATGGTCTATTACGCCGCGACCGGCCAGATGGCCCCGGAACGCGAACGCGGCGGCACCCAGCCCCTGGAGGACTGACTATGGCGAGAGCCAAGATGCTTCTGGTTGAAGATGACGCGGCCCTCGCAGAACTTCTCATCTGGCATTTCAAGCGCGAGGATTTCGAGGTCGCCCACACCGTCGATGGTGAGGAGGCCTTATTGCTGGCGCAGGAAAATGTGCCCGACATCGTCCTGCTCGACTGGATGGTGGAAAGCCTGTCCGGCATCGAAGTCTGCCGCCGTCTGCGCCGCATGAACGGCACGGCCAATGTGCCAATCATTATGCTCACAGCGCGCGGTGAGGAGGAAGATCGGGTTCGCGGCCTGGAAACCGGCGCCGACGATTATGTGACGAAGCCTTTCTCCCCCGCGAACTGGTGGCGCGCGTCGGCGCAGTCCTCCGCCGCGTCCGCCCGGCGTTGGCTGGCGAGACGCTCACTTTTGCAGACGTGGAAATGGACACCGTCGGTCACAAGGTGCGTCGCGGCGGCCAGGTGATCCCCCTCGGCCCCACAGAATTCCGCCTGCTCAAGCATTTCCTGGAGCATCCCGGCTGGGTCTTCTCGCGCGAGCGGCTGCTGGACAGCGTCTGGGGTCAGGACAGCGACATCGAACTGCGCACCGTCGACGTCCACATCCGCCGCCTGCGCAAGGCAATCAACGCCGACGGCCAATATCGCGACATCATCCGCACCGTGCGTTCAGCGGGTTACGCGCTAGACACGGATGGGGTGGGTTAGCGTACCTGCTCCCTCTCCCCTTCAGGGGAGAGGGCCGGGGAGAGGGGAATGAGGGAACATCGCCTTCATAGCCCCGTCTCCCGCCTTCGCTACGCTCGGCACCTCAGCCAGAGTCACGTGCCTCTGGCTGACCCCTGAAGGAGAGAGCGAATCATATTTCAAGCCAGAGCGCTTCCCTGACCTCTACAGGCGTCTCAAGCCGCCTTGCGCGCCTTCACCAGCTTCTTCATCAACATGTCCCGCTTCAACCGCGAGAGATGATCGATGAACAGCACGCCCTGCAAATGATCCATCTCGTGCTGTAAGCAAGTGGCCAGAAGGCCCTCAAGCTGCTCCTCATGAATACGCCCTTCGCGATCCATCCAGCTCGCCCGGATCGTCGCGGGCCGCTCCACCTCGGCATATTGGTCCGGCACCGACAGGCAGCCCTCATTATAGACGGACAGGTCCGCCGAACCCTCCAAAATCTCGGGATTGATGAATACCATCGGCTTTTTCACCGAAGGCGCACCCTCTTCATCCGATTCGGGCTCCTGCAAATCCATCACCAGCACGCGCTTCGGCACGCCGACCTGTATCGCCGCCAATCCGATGCCCGGAGCGTCGTACATGGTTTCAAACATATCATCGATCAGACGCTGCAAATCGTCATCGATCGCCTCCACCGGAGACGAAATGGTACGCAGGCGCGGGTCAGGCGCCTCAAGGATTGGAAGAATGGCCATGTGGTTAAAATAGCCGCAACGACGGGCTTTTTCAAGCGACCGCCAAATTCACCCAAGAGGCCGCCGCGCCCGCAAAGCCTGCGCCAATGTGCCCTCATCCAGATAGTCGAGTTCACCGCCCACAGGCACGCCATGGGCCAACTGCGTCAACCGAACGGGAAAGCGCTCCAGCCGTTCCGCCAGATAATGCGCGGTGGTCTGCCCCTCCAGCGTCGCATTCATCGCCAGCACCACTTCATCAATGCCACCCGCTTCGACTCGCGTCACCAGCCCATCAATGGAAAGGTCTTCCGGCCGCACCCCTTCCAGCGCCGACAATCGCCCACCTAATACATGGAAACGCCCCGGAAAAAGCCTCGACTTGTCGAGCGCCCACAGGTCCGCCACATCCTCCACCACGCACAGCGCGCGAGCGTCGCGGCGCGGGTCGGCACAGATGCCGCAGGGATCCACCGTATCGACATTGCCGCACAAACCGCACGTAACCAGCCGGTCGTTCACCGCATCAAGCGCACGCAGCAGCGGTTCCAGCGCGCTTTCCCGCTTCTTCAGCAGGTGCAGCACAGCGCGACGCGCCGAACGCGGGCCAAGGCCCGGCAGACGGGACAGCGCCTGCGTCAGCGCATCAATCTCGAGAGAAGCCATGGAACCGAGATAGGGGCTTGCAAGTCCGGGGTCAAAAGAGTTGAGAGGCGACTATGCGCATCATCTATATGGGAACCCCGGATTTCGCCGTCCCCGCCCTCGTGACGCTGGCCAAGGCCGGGCACGAAATCGTGGCGGTGTATAGCCAACCACCCCGCCCCGCCGGGCGTGGGAAGGCGCTACGCCCCTCCCCCGTTCAGGCTCAGGCTGAGCAGATGGGCATCGAGGTTCGCACGCCGATTTCGCTCAAGGACGCGGAGGTGCAATCCGCCTTTGCCGCACTGAACGCCGATGTCGCGGTGGTGGCTGCCTATGGCCTCATCCTGCCGCGTGCTGTGCTGGATGCCCCCCGTTCCGGCTGCCTCAACATCCACGCTTCGCTCTTGCCTCGCTGGCGCGGCGCAGCGCCGATTCAGCGCGCTATCCTCTCGGGCGACAATGTGACCGGCGTCACGATCATGAACATGGAAGCGGGCCTCGACACCGGCCCCATGCGCGCCAAGCATGTGACCCCGATCGAGGACAAAACGGCTGGCACGCTCACCGCCGAGCTGGCGCAGGCAGGCGCCGAATTGATGATCGAGGTCTTGGACGACCTCCCTGCACACCCGGCTGTGCCCCAGCCAGAAGAGGGCGTCACCTACGCCGCCAAGATCGACAAGAGCGAAGCCCGTCTCGACTTCACCCGCGACGCGCATCAGGTCGAACGGCAGATACGCGCCTTCAACCCCTTCCCCGGCGCATTCCTGGAATATCGCGGCGAACGCTTCCGCATCCTCGCAGCCCATGTTGAGGAGCATGAAGGCCAGCCAGGCGAGTTGCTCGACAACAGCCTGCTCATCGGCTGCTGCCACGGCGCGATCCGCCCCACCCTGCTCCAGCGCGCCGGCAAGGGTGCGATGTCTCCGGGCGAACTCCTGCGCGGCTACGACATGCCCGCCGGGTCGCGCGTCGATGCCTAATCCCACTTCACCCCACAACCGTCGTCCCAGCGAAAGCTGGGATCTCAGGGGACGGCATGCCACATGGTCCAACATCCCAGTTTCCCCTGGGATGACGGCGTCAATATTTCCGCTGATATAGCCCCCCATGACCCGCTTCGCCTTCACCGTAGAATTTGACGGCCGCCCGTTCATGGGCTGGCAACGGCAGGCGCACGGCCCCAGCGTCCAGCAGGCGCTGGAAGACGCCATCCACGCCATCACCGGCGAGCGCGCCGTGATTCACGCAGCGGGCCGAACCGACGCCGGGGTCCACGGCCTTGCCATGCGCGCCCATGCAGACATTGAGAAGCCGATCGCGCCCTTCCGCCTGATGGAAGCGATGAACGCGCTCCTGCGTCCCGACCCCGTCGCCATTCTCGCCTGCGAAACCGTACCCGATGACTGGCACGCCCGCTTCTCCTGCATCGGCCGCGCCTATGTTTACCGCATCGCCAATCGCCGCGCGCCGCTCACATTCGAAAGCGGTCTGGTCTGGCGCGTTATCCAGCCGCTCGACACCGACGCCATGCAGGAAGCCGCACAATTGCTCGTCGGCCGTCACGACTTCACCACCTTCCGATCGGCCCATTGCCAGGCGGAAAGCCCGCTAAAATCCCTCGACCGCCTCGACGTGCAGCGCGAAGGCGACCGCATCGCCATCCACGCCGAGGCGCGTTCCTTCCTCCACCATCAGGTGCGCTCGATGGTCGGTTGCCTGGCGTTGGTCGGCATGGGTCGCTGGTCGATAGCCAACATGCGCGCTGCCCGAGACGCGAAGGACAGAGCCGCGCTCGGCCTAAACGCTCCGCCAGACGGCCTGTATTTCGTGCAAGCGCGCTACTGAACCCCTCGTCATCCCAGCGAAAGCTGGGATCTAAGCCCCCCTAAATCCGCGTCCGGAACGGCGTAAAATCCGTCCCCGCATCATAGACGTCCAGCCCCTCGGCGCGCTTCAGGCTGTTCACCACCAGATAGGTCAAGGGCGTCAAAACCGCTTCCCACGTCACCTTCAACATCCAGTTGGTGACCATCACCGTCAGCACCTGCGCATTGCTCCACACGCCAACAAAGGCCAGCGGATAGAAAAGCAGGCTGTCCACTCCCTGCCCCACGATCGTCGACCCGATCGTCCGCATCCACAGATGCTTGCCCTGCGTCAGCAGCTTCATCTTGGCCAGCACGAAGCTATTGGCGAACTCCCCCGCCCAGAATGCGGCCAGCGAGGCAAAGACGATGCGCCATGTATTGCCGAAGACCGCTTCATAGGCCTTTTGGTCCGGCCAGCCTTCCGCAGGCGGCAGCTTCACCACCACCCAACTCATCAGCGCCATGAACAGCATCGCGCCAAAGCCCGCCCAAACGCATCGGCGGGCGCGGGCGTAGCCATAGACCTCGGTCAGCACGTCCCCCAGCACATAGCCAAGCGGAAAGAAAAGGATGCCCGCGCCGAAGGTGAAGCCGCCAACCGTCGACAGCTTCGCCGCCCCGATCAGGTTCGACAGCAGCAATATGGCGACGAACGCCGCGATGAAGAAATCGAAATAGCGCATCGGCCGCCCAGAGAGCGCCTGCGCATCGATTTTCCGAACCCCCAAATCGGTCATGCGCCCTTGCATATCGGCTGCCCAAGCAAATGCAATGCCAGGCATGATTGCGCGCGGGCACAAGCCCCGCTATCGAAGCGCCGATGCGGCCCCGTAGCTCAGCTGGATAGAGCATTCGCCTTCTAAGCGAATGGTCACAGGTTCGAATCCTGTCGGGGTCGCCATCTTCCCTACAAGCGCCATCCGAACAACAGCATCAGCAGCCCGGCAATGAGGATCGCCGCGGCCAGGAATCCCCAGCCAAAATCCAAGCCGTTCCTATTCGCCATCGAGCGGACTGTCTTGTGGCCGCGCCCGCATCAGCAGGTCGTCGGTCACCGTCATGGTGAAGATTGGATCCGCATCAGGCGGCACTTCCGCGATCGCATCGACAAAGGCGGCTCGGGTTTCCGGCTCATCATAGACCATCTTCTGGTCGAACGCCGCGCGCCAGGTCTCCTCGTCCGGCCACTCCGCATAGCCGACAAAGCGCCCATCGGCATCCCGGTGGAGCCGTGAACCGAAGCTGCCATATTTTTCGCGGATCAGGTCAGTTCCGCGCCGCCATGCCGCGCGGAACTGATCTTCTTTTCCCGGATGCACCCGCCACCAATAGACCGCGACGAACATCGCACCTCTCCTTTACAGGAGAGAATGATGCAGCGGACAAGAGGTTGCGACTTAAATCCACCGTGCTCCTGCGCAGGCAGGAGCCCAGTTCAAGCGGCGGGACTAGGTTCCTGCATGCGCAGGAACACCTCGCTCCCGGATCAGAGAACCGACTGCCCGGTCTTCTCCCAGTCCGCCAAGAAGCCCGCAATTCCCTTGTCGGTCAACACGTGGTTGAACAGCGCCTTGATCACCGAAGGCGGCGCGGTCATCACGTCAGCTCCGATCTTCGCGCTTTCCAGCACATGGATAGGATGCCGAACGCTCGCCACCAGAATCTCGGTATCGAACGCATAATTGTCGTAGATCAGGCGGATATCTTCGATCAGCTGCATGCCATCAAAGCCGTTATCGTCATGCCGCCCAACGAAAGGCGAGATGAAGCTCGCGCCCGCCTTGGCCGCCAGCAGCGCCTGATTGGCCGAGAAGCACAGCGTGACGTTCACCATTACGCCATCACTGGTCAGCGCCTTGCAGGTCTTGAGGCCATCGATGGTCAGCGGCACCTTGATGCAGACATTGTCCGCGATCTTCCGCAGCACGGCGGCTTCCTTCATCATCGTCTCATGGTCGAGTGCGACGACTTCGGCGGAAACGGGGCCATCGACGATGCCGCAGATTTCCTCGACCACTTCCATGAACTTGCGGCCTGATTTGTGGATCAGCGAGGGATTGGTCGTCACGCCGTCCAGCAGGCCGGTGGCGGCAAGGTCGCGGATTTCGTTGGTGTCGGCGGTATCGACGAAGAACTTCATGGGTCTGCTCCGGGGCGGGATGTGCGAATCGGCTCCCCTTTAGCGGCTGATCGCCGGTTTAGCCATTATTGCCAGCGGCGGGCTTTACGGAAACAGGTCCGTAACATTATGAGCGCTACACCGTTCCAAGGATACCGCATGCCCGTCCCCACGCCCGGCCGCAGCGCTCTGGCAGCGCTCGCGCTCATTTTACTCGCCTTCAGCCCCGCTGCGCAGGCGGCCGAAGAGGAAACGCAGCTATGGCTCGGCGCATCGGCAACGATCAAGGCCAGCCCTCACGACATCGTCCTGATCGACATCGGCCACCGCTTCCGTCGCGATGAATCGGGCGGCGAACAGCAACTCGCCCGCATCGCGCTTGATCATGCGCTTGCTAAAGATGTCCAGATCGGCGGCGGCTTGGCCTTCTTCCATTCCGGTCCTGAACAGGAATTGCGCACGTTCCAGCAGTTGACCCTCACCCACGGCATCTGGCAAAGCCGCACCCGGCTGGAGCAGCGCTTCTTCGACACGACTGACGAAGCAAGCTGGCGGCTACGGCAGCGAGTGCAGGCCTCCATTCCACTGGACGCCGCGAAAAAATGGACGCTGGTCGCAGCAGGCGAGCTCTTCTTCCACCTGAACCGGGCCAAGCCGAGCGACAAGACCGGCCTTGCCGTCATGCGCCAGCAAGCCGGGCTGCGCCACGCGCTCAGCAAGTCCATCGATATCCAGGCACTCTATATGCGCCAGCAGACCTTCCGCGACGACCGGCCCGACGCGGTCGCCCATATTCCCTGGCTGACGCTCAGCTGGAAAATCTGAACGCGCCGCCTTGCCTCCTGCCCCCCAGACGATAGGGAGAGGCGGATGAGTTCGCGCGCCCGTGTCATCCTGCTGAACGCCGCCCTTGGGCCGCTCGACTATCGCGTGCCGCACGGCATGAACGTGCAGCCGGGCAGCATCATCGTAGCGCCGCTCGGCCCACGGCAAATCATCGGCGTGGTGTGGGACGAGGATAGCTTCCCCGATGTAGATAGCGTCGGCGACAACCGCCTGCGCAACATTGTCGGACCCGTGGACGCGCCGCCGATCCCCGAAACCCTCCGCCGCCTGATCGAGTGGACGGCAGACTATTATCTCGCCCCCATCGCCTCGGTCCTGCGCATGACGCTGGCATCCCTGTCGGCGCTGGAAGGCGCGCGCACCGTCATCGAATATCGCGCCACCGGCGACCTGCCGGACCGCATGACCGAACAGCGCGCCCAGGCCATGGAGCGCATCGGCGATCGGCAGGGCCTGATCCGCGAACTGGCGTTGATCGGCGGGGTCAGCGACGCCGTGATCCGGGGCCTCGTAAAGGCAGGCGCCTTCGAAGCGGTGGAAGTCAGCATCGACACGCCCTTCCCCCGGCCCGACCCCGACCATGCCCCGCCGCAACTATCCGACGGCCAAGCCAACGCCGCCGCCGAATTCGTGGACGCAGTACGCCAGCGCGACTTCGCCCCCTTCCTGCTCGACGGCGTCACCGGCTCCGGCAAGACTGAAGTCTATTTCGAAGCGATCGCCGCAGCCATCCGCGAAGGACGGCAAGTGCTGGTCCTCCTGCCCGAGATCGCGTTGACTGAACCCTTCCTCGAACGCTTCGAAAAGCGCTTCGGCACCGTCCCCATCAGTTGGCACAGCGGCCTGCGCCAATCCGAACGCCGCCGCGCCTGGCGTGCCATCGCATCAGGCGAAGCAGCGGTCGTCGTTGGCGCTCGCTCGGCTCTCTTCCTCCCCTATCCCAATCTCGGCCTCATCGTCGTCGATGAAGCGCATGAGGCAAGTTTCAAGCAGGAAGACGGCGTCCATTACCACGCCCGCGACGTCGCGGTGATGCGCGGCCTCATGGAAAAATTCCCCGTCATCCTCGCATCGGCCACCCCCGCGATCGAGACCCGGCATCAGGTCGAACTTGGCCGCTATCGCGAAATCAAGCTGCCCTCCCGTTTCGGCGGCGCGGAAATGCCAGGCATAGAGGGCATCAACCTGCTCACCGACCCGCCGGAGCGCGGCCGCTGGATCGCGCCGCCCCTCATCCGCGCGATCGATGAAACGATGGAGAAGGGCGAACAAAGCCTCCTCTTCCTCAACCGCAGGGGCTATGCGCCGCTCACCCTCTGCCGCCATTGCGGCTATCGCTTCCAATGCCCCAACTGCACCGCCTGGATGGTCGAACATCGACTGACCAAGCGCCTCGCCTGCCATCATTGCGGCCATGTCATCCCCTCCCCCCGCTTCTGCCCGGACTGCAAGGAGGAGGACAGCCTCGTCGCCTGTGGCCCCGGCGTGGAGCGCATTGCGGACGAGGTAAAGGCGCTCTGGCCGCAGGCGCGCATTGCCATCGTCACTTCCGACACGCTCTGGTCGCCCGCCAAGGCCGCCGAGTTCGTGAAGTCGGTCGAAGCAGGCGCGGTCGACATCATCATCGGCACCCAGTTGGTGACGAAGGGCTATCACTTCCCCAACCTGACGCTGGTGGGGGTGATCGACGCCGACCTCGGCCTTGAAGGCGGCGACCTGCGCGCGTCCGAACGCACTTTCCAGCAAATCGTCCAGGTCGCGGGCCGCGCGGGCCGTGGGCAGAAACCAGGCCGCGTCTTCATCCAGACCCGCATGCCCGAATCAGAAGTCATCAAGGCCCTCATCGCAGGCGATTCGGAACGCTTCTATGAGGTGGAGACAGAGAACCGCCGCCGCGCCAACGCCCCGCCCTTCGGCCGCTTCGCCGCCATCATCGTCTCCAGTGAGGATGCCGATGAAGCCGCGCAGGTCGCCCGCCTGATCGGCAAGTCCGCCCCGCTGATCGACGGCATGCGCGTCTATGGCCCCGCCCCCGCGCCCCTCTCCGTCCTGCGCGGCCGCCACCGCCATCGCCTGCTGATCCACGCAAACCGCCAGATCGACGTGCAGGCGGCGATCCGCGAATGGCTGGATAATATCACCTGGAAATCAGGGACGCGGGTCGCGGTGGACGTCGATCCCTACAGCTTCATGTGATGGCCTGAACGCCCATGGAAAGCCCCTGCATAAACATCTGCAAGCTGGACAAGGCAGGCCGCATCTGCACCGGCTGCGGCCGGACGGTTCAGGAAATCGCCCGCTGGCGCGGCATGAGCGAAGCGGAGCGCCGCGCGATCATGGAACGGCTGAAGGGATCGCAACGCGACCGACCTCTCTAAATCCTCCCTACGCGAAGCGTGGGGAGGGGGACCAGCCGCAGGCTGGTGGAGGGGAAATGGCATGACCTGTGAGATTTCCCCTCCACCCTTCGCTTCGCGAACGGTCCCCCTCCCCATCTCACGATGGAGAGGATGATTATCCACGATCATCCAAGCCTAGCTTCTGCCCCCCACGCTCCCGCTCCAGCAAAGCCTTTTTCCGCTCCAACCCATAGGCATAGCCGCCAAGGCTACCATCACTCCGCAACACCCGGTGGCAGGGAATAATCACAGCCAACCCATTATCCCCACAAGCCGTCCCCGCAGCCCGCACTGCCCCCGGCCTCCCAATCGCCGCCGCGATCTCGCCATAGCTCCGCGTCTCTCCCGCCGGAATCGCCTTCAACGCCGCCCAGACCGCCTGCTGGAAAGCCGTGCCATTCACATCCATCGGCAAATCCAAAGGCTCAGCCGGATTCTCGATCAACCGCACCACCTGCCCCGCCAACGCTTCCAGCGCCGCATCTCCCTGCACGATTTCCGCCTTGGGAAAGCCCCGCCGCAGATCACCCTCATCCTCATCAAAGCTGATCCGGCAGAGCCCCTTGGCCGTCGCCGCCACCAGCACAGGCCCAAGACTCGACCCCACCACAACGTATCGGATCGCAACGCCGCGCCCGCCATCCTTCCACGCACTCGGCGTCATGCCCAAATGCCGATCCGCATCGGCATAGGCCCGGCTCGGCGCATTATAGCCCGCGTCATAGATCGCGCTGGTCACGCTGCCACCTTCCTCCAAGGCCGCCTTCAGCCGCTCGGCACGCAGCGATCGAGCATAAGCAGCAGGCGTCAGGCCCGTATCCCGCTTGAACAGCCGATGGAAATGATGCGGCGCATAGCCCGCATGCGCCGCCACCTCTTCCAGCAACGGGATCGCCTCGCACCCAGCAATGAAGGCCTTAGCCGCTTCAACCGCCAACCGATCCCGCCCCACCTCATCCGGTCGACAGCGCAGACAGGCGCGAAAGCCCGCCGCCCTCGCGGAAGCAGGATCAGGCAAGAAGATCATATTCTCCCGCCGGGGATGCCGCGCCGCGCAGCTTGGCTTGCAATAAATGCCGGTCGTCAGCACCGCGCCCACAAACTGCCCATCCACGTCCCGATCGCGCCGCTGGAACGCATTCCAGCAGGCATCGTCATCCATCGGCAGCGCCGTCGAGGCGGAAACTTCGGTCATCTGGTTCATGCATATGGGATAACAGGCGCGATCGGGCCAGCCTTCCCGCCACTTGCGCTCAAAGCATTTCCCGATTGCCTCAGCCAGACTTTACCATATGAATGCGCCGCATCATGGTCGAATTCTTCCGTCGCCTCTGCATGTTGCTCGCCCTCGCCCTTCCCGCGACAGCGCGCGCCGAACAGCAGGACATCGCCGCCGCCGCGCGCGGCGTTGTCCGCATCGCCATCGTGGCGACGGACGGCAGCGAAGCCTATTTCGTCGGCCATGGCAGCGGCTTTGCGGTCGCGCCGGATAAGGTGCTGACCAATGCCCACGTCGTCGAACTGACCCGCGAGGAAAAAAACCTCGTCATCGGCGTCGTCCCTTCCGAAGGCCGCAAAAGCTACGGCGGCCGCGTCATCGCCTACTCCCCCGGCAACGACCTCGCGCTGATCCAGCTGGAGGAAGGCCGCCTGCCGGTCAGCACCTTCTACGCGGGCGCCGTCAGCGATGGGCAGCATGTGACCGCGATCGGCTATCCCGGCACGGTCGATCGGGCGCAGGGCCTTGGTCTCAAGGAAATGGTGGAGCCGCTCGGCACGGTAAAGACCAGCGGCAACGTGTCGTCGGGCCGGTCAAGCCACAGCTTCGACACCATCCTCCACACCGCCCCCCTCGCCGCTGGCAACAGTGGCGGCCCGCTCGTCGATGATTGCGGCCGGGTGCTGGGCGTCAACAGCTTCGGGTCCATCTCGGACGGCAATGACGCCGAGTTCGGTTTCGCCGTGTCCTGGCGCGAAGTCGCGTCTTTCCTCCGGCAGGCGGGCGTTTCATCCCTGCGTACCGTCGTTCCCTGCCGCTCCATGGCCGAAGCCGACGCCGCAGACGCCGCGCTCACCCAGCGCGCGGCGCAGCAAAGCGAACAGTCGGAGCGCGCTCGTGCCGACGCGCGCGAAGCCGCGCTGGGCAAGGCGCGCGACGCGGCGGAACGCGAAGTCATCTCCGGCCGCGAAAATGCGATGGCGGGCGCGGCCGTGCTTCTGGCGCTGGCGGTGCTTGGGCTCGGCGCGGGCGGCCTCTTCTACAGCCAGGGCCGCGAACGCCGCGCGACATGGTCGCTCGCGGGCGGCGGCCTGCTGCTGTTGGGCGCGGTCGCGCTGTTCCTGCTGCGGCCGAGCTTCTCCAGCGTGGATGAGCGCGTAAAACTGCCCGACGACGGCAGGGTGGCTGGCAACCATGCCTATGCGTGGGAAGGCGACAATGTCTGCGCGGTCGACCTCAACCGCAGCCGCCTCACCGTGTCGGAGGCCAACGACATTCCCTTCAACTGGACCGGCACCGGCTGCGCCAACGGCAACAGCCAATATGTCAGCGCGGGCAATGAATGGGAGCGCGCCGCCGTCCCGGATTCGGGCAACTTCATCACCGTCAGCCGCTTCGACCCGGCAACGGGCACCTTACGCGTCCAGCGCTGGCTGCCGGATGGCGATGCGATGGACAAGGCTCGCGCCTTGTTGAAGGACGGCCCGATCAAGGCGTGCGGGACCGATCCCGATCTGCTCGCCCGGATCGCCGCCCTGCGAAGCGATCTTGCTTCCCTGCTGCCCGCGCAGCCCAACGAACGCCTGGTCTATCATTGCCGCAAGGGCCGCCTCGCTCCCCCCGACCCCGCAAACTGACCAAAATCGCGCGGCGGAAAGCGCCGTCTAATCGTCTCCATTCCATCCTTGCGACGGAATCGCGTTCCATGACTTGCATAGTCATAAAGCCGCTGCTAACCGGCCGGGCAACAGGGGATCGGGACGGATAAGACCGCGCCCCTCTTTTCGCATGACCGGCAAATCAAGTGCCAGTGACAGAAATTGGAGGACGGTAAGCGCGTGGAGACTACCGGCGGCATTCAGGCTAGCCTCAGCGGACGCTACGCGCTTGCGCTGTTCGATCTGGCCCGCGACGGCAACGCCCTCGACACCGTGGCGGCCAGCCTCGGTGCGATCAAGGCGGCGATCGCCGAATCGGCTGATTTCAAAAGCCTCATCAACAATCCGGTGCTGAGCCGCGAAGCGTCTGGAAAGACCATTGCGGCGGTGGCAGCATCCATCGGCATCGACGCGCTGACGACGAAGTTCCTGGGCGTCCTCGCCGCGAACCGCCGCCTGTCGCAGCTGCCCGCCGTCATCCGCGCCTATGAAACGCTGCTGTCGAATCACAAGGGCGAAGTCCGCGCGGAAGTGACCAGCGCGCATCCGCTCGATTCGAACCAGATCACCGCGCTTGCGCAAAACCTCCGCACCCGCGTCGGCCGCGACGTCGCGCTCGAAGCCAAGGTCGATCCCGCGATCCTGGGCGGGCTGGTCGTCAAGATCGGCAGCCAGATGATCGATTCCTCCATCCGCACCCGTTTGAATAGTCTCGCCCAGGCGATGAAAGGCTGAACATGGATATCAACGCCGCAGAAATTTCGAAGGTCATCAAGGACCAGATCGCCAATTTCGGCACCGAAGCGCAGGTGAGCGAAGTCGGTTCCGTGCTGACCGTGGGTGACGGCATCGCCCGTGTCCATGGCCTCGACAACGTCCAGGCGGGCGAAATGGTCGAGTTCGCCAATGGCGTGCAGGGCATGGCGCTCAACCTCGAAGCCGACAATGTTGGCGTCGTGATCTTCGGCTCGGACGCCGAAATCAAGGAAGGCGACACCGTCAAGCGTACCGGCACCATCGTCGACGTTCCGGTCGGCAAGGGTCTGCTGGGTCGCGTGGTCGACGGCCTCGGCAACCCCATCGATGGCAAGGGCCCGATCCAGTATACCGAGCGCAAGCGCGTTGAAGTCAAGGCTCCGGGCATCATCCCCCGCAAGTCGGTGCACGAACCCGTGCAGACCGGCCTGAAGGCGATCGACGCCCTCGTCCCCGTGGGCCGTGGCCAGCGCGAGCTGATCATCGGCGACCGTCAGACCGGCAAGACCGCCGTCGCGATCGATACCTTCATCAACCAGAAGGGCATCAACGCGGGCGATGATGAGGGCAAGAAGCTCTACTGCATCTACGTCGCGATCGGCCAGAAGCGCTCGACCGTCGCGCAGATCGTCAAGCAGCTCGAAGAAAATGGCGCGATGGAATATTCGATCGTCGTCGCCGCGACCGCTTCGGAACCCGCTCCGCTCCAGTATCTGGCGCCCTACACCGGCGTCACCATGGGCGAATTCTTCCGCGACAACGGCATGCATGCCGTGATCGTGTATGACGATCTGTCCAAGCAGGCCGTCGCCTATCGTCAGATGTCGCTGCTGCTGCGTCGTCCTCCGGGCCGCGAAGCCTATCCCGGCGACGTTTTCTATCTCCACAGCCGCCTGCTGGAACGCGCTGCGAAGATGAACGACGCCAATGGCAATGGTTCGCTCACCGCGCTGCCGATCATCGAAACGCAGGCGGGCGACGTGTCGGCCTATATTCCGACCAACGTGATCTCGATCACTGACGGCCAGATCTTCCTCGAAACCAACCTCTTCTACCAGGGCATCCGTCCGGCCATTAACGTGGGTCTGTCGGTGTCGCGCGTCGGCTCTGCCGCGCAGACCAAGGCGATGAAGAAGGTTTCCGGCTCGATCAAGCTGGAGCTGGCCCAGTATCGCGAAATGGCGGCCTTCGCCCAGTTCGGTTCGGACCTCGACGCTTCGACCCAAAAGCTGCTGAACCGCGGTGCGCGCCTGACCGAACTGCTGAAGCAGGCTCAGTTCTCGCCCCTGCCCTTCGAAGAGCAGACCGCGTCGATCTTCGCCGGCACCAACGGCTATCTGGACTCGATCCCGGTCAAGGACGTCACGCGCTATGAAGAGCTGATGCTCGCCTATCTGCGTCACGACCATGCCGACGTCCTCGCCGCGATCCGCGACAGCAAGGATCTGGGCGACGAGCCCAAGGCCAAGCTGAAGGCCGCGCTGGACTCGTTCGGCAAGACGTTTGCGTAAAGGATAATCCGTCATCCCAGCGAAAGCTGGGATCTCAGGCCCAAGGGTTCAGCCCGGAGGCACGAGATCCTGACTTTCGTCAGGATGACGAACAGAAGGTTCGTCATGGCCAGCCTCAAGGAACTGAAGATCCGCATCGGGTCGGTTAAATCGACCCAGAAGATCACCAAGGCGAAGCAGATGGTCGCCGCGGCTAAGCTGCGTAAGGCGCAGGCTGCCGCCGAAGCCGCGCGCCCCTATTCCAGCCGTCTGGAAGCCGTCGTCGCCAGCCTCGCGTCGAAGATCGCGGGCGGCTCGGGCGAAGGCGCCTCGCCGTTGCTCGCTGGCACCGGCAAGGATGACGTCCATCTGCTGGTCGTCGCCAACTCCGACCGTGGCCTTGCGGGTGCGTTCAACGCGAACATCGTCAAGGCGGCTCGCGCCAAGGCGGACGAGCTGATCCAGCAGGGCAAGACCGTGCGCTTCTACCTGATCGGCCGCAAGGGTCGTCCGGTCATCAACCGCACCTTCCCCGGCATGATCGTCGCGCAGTTCGAAACGACCGGCGCAAAGGAACCGGGCTACGCTCAGGCCGAAGTGATCGCGCATGAGCTGACCGACATGTATCTGAACGGCAAGTTCGACGTAGCGCACCTCTTCTTCTCGCGCTTCAAGTCGGCCCTCGCCCAGATCCCGACGGAGCAGCAGATCATCCCGGTTAAGATCCCCGAAGACGCGGATCGCAACGCCATCCCCGCGACGGTCGAATATGAACCGAGCGAAGAAGCGATCCTCGACGACCTGCTGCCGCGCAACATCACGGTGCAGATTTTCAAGGCGCTGCTGGAAAACAACGCGTCCGAACAGGGTGCATCGATGACCGCCATGGACAATGCGACCCGCAACGCAGGCGACCTCATCAACAAGCTGACCATTCAATACAACCGCAGCCGTCAGGCCGCGATCACCACCGAACTGGTCGAAATCATCTCGGGCGCAGAAGCCCTTTAAAGATCACGCACGCAAGGAAGCAGTCATGGCAACCACCAACAATGTAGGCCGCATTTCGCAGGTCATCGGCGCTGTCGTCGACGTGACCTTCCCCGATGCGCTCCCCGCAATTCTCTCGGCGCTGGAAACCAGCAACAACGGCAACCGCCTTGTTCTGGAAGTCGCCCAGCATCTGGGTGAAAACACCGTCCGCACCATCGCGATGGACTCGACCGAGGGTCTGACCCGCGGTCAGGAAGTGACCGACACCGGCGCGCAGATCAGCGTTCCCGTCGGCCCGGCCACGCTCGGCCGCATCCTGAATGTCGTTGGAGAACCGATCGACGAACGCGGCCCGGTCGCCACCACGCTGACCGCGCCGATCCACGCCAAGGCTCCCGAGTTCGTCGATCAGTCGACGGAAAGCTCGATCCTCGTCACCGGCATCAAGGTCATCGACCTTCTCGCCCCCTACGCAAAGGGCGGCAAGATCGGCCTGTTCGGCGGCGCGGGCGTCGGTAAGACCGTCCTCATCCAGGAACTGATCAACAACATCGCAAAGGGCCATGGCGGCACCTCCGTGTTCGCGGGCGTCGGCGAGCGTACTCGTGAGGGCAACGATCTTTATCACGAATTCCTCGACGCTGGCGTTATCGCCAAGGACGCCGATGGCAACGCGATCAGCGAAGGTTCCAAGGTGGCGCTGGTTTATGGCCAGATGAACGAGCCCCCGGGCGCCCGTGCACGCGTCGCCCTGTCGGGCCTCACCATCGCGGAATATTTCCGCGACCAGGAAGGGCAGGACGTGCTGTTCTTCGTCGACAACATCTTCCGCTTCACCCAGGCGGGCGCGGAAGTGTCGGCTCTGCTCGGCCGTATTCCTTCGGCCGTGGGCTATCAGCCGACCCTGTCGACCGACATGGGCGCTCTCCAGGAGCGGATCACCTCGACGAACAAGGGTTCCATCACCTCGGTTCAGGCCGTCTACGTTCCCGCGGACGACTTGACCGACCCGGCGCCTGCAACCTCCTTCGCGCACTTGGACGCCACCACCGTTCTCAACCGCGCCATTTCGGAACTCGGCATCTATCCGGCGGTCGATCCGCTGGACTCGACCAGCCGCGTTCTCGAACCCCGCACCGTGGGCCAGGAACATTACGACACGGCTCGCGCTGTCCAGTCGATCCTGCAGAAGTACAAGTCGCTTCAGGATATCATCGCGATCCTGGGCATGGACGAGCTGTCGGAAGAAGATAAGCTCACCGTCGCCCGCGCCCGCAAGATCCAGAAGTTCCTGTCGCAGCCCTTCCACGTCGCCGAAGTCTTCACCGGCATCTCGGGCAAGTTCGTCCAGATCGAAGACACGGTGAAGTCGTTCAAGGCTGTGGTCGAAGGCGAATATGACCACCTGCCCGAAAACGCCTTCTACATGGTCGGCGGCATCGACGAGGCCATCGAAAAGGCAAAGAAGCTGGCTGCTGAGGCAGCGTAAGCTTCCAAATGTTTCCCCTCCCGCAGGCGGGAGGGGATTAAGGGGTGGGCCGCGACCCCGGACTTGATCCGGGGGAGCCGACCTATCCCGAAGCGTTGCAGGCGATTGCTAACGCAAGCGCACCCACCCCTGCCCCTCCCTTAAAAGGGAGGGGGAGAGTTACAGATGGCACTGCATTTCGAACTCGTGACCCCCGAAAAGCTCGTCCGCTCGGAAGAGGTCTATCAGGTCGTCGTCCCCGGCACCGATGGCGACTTCGGCGTGCTGGAAGGCCACGCGCCGTTCATGTCCACCGTCCGCGACGGCGCGATCCAGATCTTCGCCAGCGCGGGCGCCGCGCCCGAAATCATCCCAGTTCAGGGCGGTTTCGCTGAAGTCAATGAAAAGGGCCTGACCGTCCTCGCGGAGCATGCGGGCTGAAGCAGCCAAAGCAATCCCGCCAATAAATTAAAAGGCCGCCTCCAAACCGGAGCGCGGCCTTTTTCCTATCTGGCACAGCCCGCCACCGCCGGTCACCAGGCCACCCCGCTCAGCGCCATTAGCCATTTGTCAAAGTTTCCGCCTTATTCACCATTGCAACCAATTCGGATCAGCCTGTTCCGGCAGGCGAATCCTACGGAATATCGCGGCGGAGAATTATGAGCGCGTTTGGACGGAAAAATGGACCTGCCGGCATCAAGCCGGGATTCGGTGTAGCCCGGCCAATGCAGGGCAGCGCCCCGCGTGAGGAAGCGCGAGGCGGAGACCAGTTCCCCCCGCTAGACATGGCTCCCCTGCCCGCCGCCGACACCCCAATCGATCCGCTGTCCGCGCCCACCAGCCAGATGCAGCGCAACGCAGACGCATTGCAGCGCTTGTCCGATCGCGCCAACGCCGAGCATGTCGCCGATGCGGGGCCGCAAGGCTTCGAAGCGTCAGTCCACAAGATCAAGGAACAGGTCCTCCCCCGCCTGCTCGAGCGCGTCGACCCCGAAGCCGCCGCGACGCTCAGCAAGGATGAACTGGCCGAGGAATTCCGCCCGATCATCATGGAGGTGCTGGCAGAGCTCAAGCTCACCCTCAACCGCCGCGAACAATTCGCGCTGGAAAAGGTGCTGGTCGATGAACTGCTCGGCCTCGGCCCGCTAGAGGAGCTGCTGGCCGACCCCGAGGTCACCGACATCATGGTCAACGGGCCGGAGCAGACCTATATCGAAAAGAAGGGCAAGCTGATCATCGCGCCGATCAAGTTTCGTGATGAGGAGCATCTGTTCCAGATCGCCCAGCGCATCGTGAACAAGGTCGGCCGCCGCGTCGACCAGACCACGCCGCTGGCCGACGCCCGCCTGCCCGACGGCAGCCGCGTCAACGTCATCGTGCCGCCGCTCTCGCTGCGGGGCACCGCCATCTCGATCCGTAAATTTTCGGCCAAGCCGATCACCATCGACATGCTCGCCCAATGGGGCGCGATGAGCCCGAAGATGGCCACCGCGCTCAAGATCGCTGGCGCATCGCGCATGAACATCGTGATTTCCGGCGGCACCGGCTCGGGCAAGACCACGATGCTCAACGCCCTGTCGAAGATGATCGACCCGGGTGAGCGCGTCCTCACGATCGAAGACGCAGCCGAACTTCGCCTGCAACAACCGCACTGGCTACCGCTCGAAACCCGCCCTCCGAACTTGGAAGGGCAAGGCGCCATCACCATCGGCGACCTCGTCAAGAACGCCCTGCGTATGCGTCCTGACCGCATCATCCTGGGCGAAATTCGTGGCGCGGAATGCTTCGACCTGCTCGCCGCGATGAACACAGGCCATGACGGCTCCATGTGTACGCTCCACTCCAACAGCCCGCGCGAGTGCCTGGGCCGTATGGAAAACATGATCCTGATGGGCGACATCAAGATCCCGAAGGAAGCCATCTCCAAGCAGATCGCCGACTCCGTCGACCTCATCGTGCAGGTAAAGCGCCTGCGCGACGGTTCGCGCCGCGTCACCAACATCACCGAAGTCATCGGCATGGAAGGCGACGTCATCGTCACGCAGGAACTGTTCAAGTTCGAATATCATGACGAAGATGACAGCGGTAAGATCGTTGGCGAATACCGCTCCATGGGCCTGCGCCCCTACACGCTCGACAAGGCGCGCCAGTTCGGGTTCGACCAGCCTTTCCTGGAAGCCTGCCTCTGATCTTGTCGGCAGGATAGCAGGGGAACGACCGCCGCTACATTTTCCAAAGACGAGTCGATAATTATCATGGGGTGGTTGCGTCATCCTGTCCGCCGGTTAAAGCGACCTGCGTGCAACCCCCTGCCCCCATTAGCCCGCCAGAGGAGCTTCCGCCGCCACCATCGGCGCGTGACGAACATGCGCTGACAGGCATCGGCCTGCGTTTGCTGGCGATGTTGTTCATGGCCGTCATGTTTGCCCTCGGCAAGCTTGTGGGCACGCGGGGCGTCAGCTTGGTCGAGCTGATCTTCTACCGTCAGGCGCTCGCCCTGCCCCTTATCGTCACGTGGGTCGCGATGACCGATGGCCTTGCCTCGGTCCGCACGAACAGGCTGGGCGCGCATGTCAGCCGGACCGTGCTTGGCCTTACCGGCATGGTCCTCAATTTCGGCTCCTATCTGCTTCTTCCCCTAACCGAAGCCACCGCGATCGGCTTCACCATGCCCATCTTCGCCACGCTGCTGTCGGCCATCCTTTTGCGCGAAGCGACCGGCCCCCACCGCTGGGCTGCCATCATGCTGGGCTTTGTCGGGATCATCGTCATGGTCCGCCCTGATGGCGCGCATTTCCCGCCGTTCGGCCTTGCCGTCGCGTTGTCCGCCGCCATCATCACGGCCTGCATCGGCTTGCTGTTGCGCGACCTTGGCCGCACCGAAAAGACCGGCGTCATCGTATTCTGGTTCACCATCCTGTCCGTGCCGCCGCTGGGTATCCTGATGCTGTTCGTCGGGAAGGCGCACGATCCCATGACCTGGGCCATGCTCGTCGGCGTCGGGCTGACAGGCGGTATTGCGCAGCTCTGCATGACCGGCGCGCTTCGCCATGCGCCTGTATCCGTGGTGCTGCCGATGGATTACAGCACCATCATCTGGTCCACACTGCTGGGCCTGTTGATCTGGGGCGAATGGCCGATGCACACTACCTGGGTAGGCGCAGCGCTCATCATCGCCAGTGGCCTATATATTGCGTGGCGGGAGCATGTCCGCACCCGCCGTTTCGCTTCAGCCTAGCAATTCCGCCTCCAGGCTGATCTGCGCGTTCAGCAGCTTCGACACGGGGCAATTTTCCTTGGCTTTGGCGGCCAGCTCCTGGAATTTGGCGTCGTCAGCACCGGGAATGGTCGCCTTCAGCGTCAGCTTGCTCGCCGTTATCGCAAAGCCGCCCTCCTGCTGCTCCAGCGTCACGACCGCGTTCGTTTCCATTTTCTCCGCCGTCAGCCCGGCCTCCCCCAAAATGAGAGATAGCGCCATGGTGAAGCAGGACGCATGGGCGGCGGCGATCAATTCTTCCGGATTGGACCCCGGCACCCCTTCGAACCGCATGGCATAGCCATAAGGATGCGCGTCCAAAGCGCCACTTTGCGTGGAGATCGCGCCTTTGCCCTCTTTCAGGCCGCCGCTCCATACCGCCGAACCACTGCGATTGATCTTCATGTCATCCTCCTGCGTGAAGAGTGGGAACCCCGCTGACCCTGCTCGGTTTCATCATCATAGCCTTATTCCTGTTCAGGAGGGTGACAATGACTGACCCGGCAGTGGAAAATCCCGGCGACCTGATCGCATCCGACCGTGTCGAAGGAACCGCCGTCTACAACCGCGAAGGCGAACGGTTGGGCCATATCTCGAATTTCATGGTGGAAAAACGCAGCGGCCAGGTCCGTTACGCCGTCCTATCCTTTGGCGGCTTTCTCGGCATCGGCCATGACCATTACCCCATCCCATGGGCGATGCTGAGCTATGACACGGGCAAGGGCGGCTATATCGTCGATCTTAGCAAGGAGATGCTGGACAGCGCCCCCCGTCATCTCGCGGACACTCGGCCGGAATATGACGAGGCCTATGGCCGCAACGTCTACTCCTATTACGGTCTTATATATCCTTGGTAACAGGCGAAGTTGTTGCCCTGACGGCGCCCTTCCAATGCTGAACCCCAGATGAATCCAGTCGCCTAAATTTGGACACATTTGGTCGCTGAAGTATTGTCTACCTAAAGAATAGAATATACATCCATCGTGCAATTGGACGAGGATCACACCATGGACCGATTCGGACATCTGGGCGACGCGCGCAATCCTGTCGTGCTGACCATACCGGGTCTCAACAACAGCGGCCCCGGTCATTGGCAGACCCTTTGGGAGGGCATGCGCGGCGATTGCGAGCGTGTCGATCTGGGCAGTTGGGCCAGCCCAAACCGCAATGCATGGGTCACTCGACTTGATGCGGCGATCCGCGAAGTCGAAGGACCGATCATCCTGGCCGCGCACAGCCTGGGTTGCCTCGCTGTCGCCTGGTGGGGCGCGTTGCAAAGCCAGGCTTATGGCTGGCCGGTGACGGGCGCATTGCTGGTCGCCCCGCCTGATTGCGACCGGATGGAAACGCCCGAAACGATCGGGGGCTTTGGACCGACGCCACGAGCACAGCTACCCTTCCCGTCGATCGTCGTCGCCAGCCGCAACGACCCTTATATCTTCTTCGAACGCGCCCACAGTATCGCCAAAAACTGGGGCAGCAGCTTTGTCGACGCGGGCTTTAGCGGACATATCAATGCTGAAGCCAATCTTGGCACATGGGATTTCGGCCAATCCCTGCTCGAACGGCTGGTCGACAACGCACATGAACAGGCTTCGCTCATGCGGCAGATGCGGCCAGCCATTCCCCTGGCCCATCATCAACATGACCGCAAACTGGCGGCGATGCGGTTGATCGGCTGAATTCCAAAGGGGCGCGACAAGGCAAACTTGGGCGCCCTATATATTTGCTTTTTTGTCTATGTAATTAGTTGAGATAAAAGCGGGCCATGAGGTGCTTATGAGTGACAGCCCATCAACAGAATTTGCCCGCAACGGCCGCGCAGATGGCCAGCGGGCGGACATTTCCGTCAGCATCGAAAAGGTTCGCGGCGTTCTTGAAGCGCTGCGTTTCGGGTCGATCACATTGACCGTGCATGATGCCCGCGTCGTCCAGATCGACGTGACGGAAAAGACTCGTCTCACCGCCTGAAAAAAGGCGGGGGCCTTTAAGGGTTGCAAAACCGAGCCGTCGGACAGGCGGTTAATGATAGGCGGCAGGGGGTGGGCCGCCAACTGTCCAGTACCATTCCCAGACCAACGGTGTTGACCGGCCAACCGGAAACGCCGCGATCAACATTCACCGGACCTCCGGAAGGGGAATTTTTATGATTGCGCGTTCTCTGTTGCTCGCCGGTGTGGCGAGCGCATCCATCTTTGCGTCCAGCGTTCATGCTGAGGAAGTGCCTGCGCCAGTTGCCGATGCAGCAGTCCCGGCCACGGACGCGGCCGAACAGCCTGCCAATCCTCGCGGCGACGTGATCATCGTCACCGCCCGCCGCCGCGCCGAAACGGCGCAGGAAGTGCCGCTGGCGATCTCCGTCATTCGCGGCGACAGCATCGAAGCGACCGGCAACTTCAACGTCGTGAAGCTCCAGCAGCTTGCGCCGACCTTGCAGGTCTATACCACCAATCCGCGCAACACCTCGGTCAACATCCGTGGTCTGGGCGTGCCGTTCGGCCTTACCAGCGACGGGTTCGAGCAGGGCGTCGGCATCTATGTCGACGACGTCTACAATTCCCGCGTCGCCGCCGCGACCTTCGACTTTCTGGATGTGAACCAGGTCGAAGTGCTGCGCGGCCCGCAGGGTACGCTCTACGGCAAGAACACGACGGCGGGCGCGATCAACATCACGACCAACCAACCGACCTTCGATTTCGAAGGCCGTGCGGAACTCAGCGTCGGCAACCTCAATTACCGGCAGGCAAAGGCCGCCATCTCCGGCCCGCTTTCCGACACAGTCACCGCCCGCCTCGCGGTCGCCGCGACCAGCCGCCGGGGCACGCTCTACAACGTCACGTCGCAGCGCTGGATCAACGAACAGGACAATCTCGGCCTTCGCGGCCAGCTGCTGTTCAAACCTAACGACGATTTCAGCATCACCCTGTCAGGCGACTACAGCAAGCAGGACCCGGAATGCTGCGGCACTACTTTCGTCCGCGTCGGCCGCACGCAGCGCCCGCTGAACCGTCAATATGACGCTCTCGCCGCAGCGCAGGGCTATGTCGTGCCCAGCCGCAATCCCTATGACCGCCTGTCCGACCTCGACAGCAATCTGAACGCTGGCAACAAGATCGGCGGCGTTTCGGCGCGGGTGAAGTGGGATGTCGGCCCCGGCACGCTGACCTCGGTCACCGCCTGGCGCTTCTGGGATTGGAAGCCGGAGAATGACCGCGACTTCACAGGCCTGCCCATCGTCTCAAAATCGCAGAACCCCTCGCAACAGAACCAGTATAGCCAGGAATTCCGCTACAATTACGAAAGCCAGAAGATCGACTTTGTCGTCGGCCTCTTCGGCTTCAAACAGCGGATCGACACACAGGGCACCGAACAGCAGGGGGCAGCAGCCGCCAAGTGGAGCCTTGCACCCTCGGCCGATCCTTTGAATCCCGCCAACAACCCCGCGACGCTTGCGGGCCTCACCGCCAGCAACACGCAGTGGCTGAAGAGCGAGAGCGCCGCGCTGTTCGGCCAGCTCAGCTGGAAAGTCACCGATGCGCTGACGATCCAGCCCGGCCTGCGTCTCAACTATGACAAGAAATCGGGCTTCTACCAGCGTGTCGTGACGAACGCGCAGGGTCAGGCGATCAGCTGCACCACGCCACCGGCACCCGGCACGATTGCGGGCACCTCACAGCAGTGCGGCATCTATCAGCCGCAGGTAAGCGCCCCATCGGACAGCGCGTGGAACTTCACCTACGACTTCAACGTCAACTACAAGTTCGCGCGGGACGTCCTCGCCTATGCGACCTATGCCAAGAGCTTCAAGACGCTGGGCATCAACCAGAACGGCTTGCCGCTCAACCTGGACAATACGGTCAACTATGACGCCGCAACGGTGAAGCCGGAATCGGTCCAGCATTTCGAAGTCGGGCTGAAAACCCAGCTGTGGGATCGGCGCGCGACCTTCAACATCTCGGCCTTCCGCACCACGATCAAGGATTTCCAGGCAACCGTGAACGGCGGCCAGTTCGGCACCGTGCGCGGCTATCTCGCCAATGCGGAAAAGGTCCGGTCGCAGGGTATCGAGGCGGACTTCAAGGTGGTCGCCAGCGACCGCTTCACCGCCTATGCCAATGCCGCCTACACCGACGCCAAATATAAGAAGTTCACCAACGCGCCCTGCCCGCCTGAATTGTCGGGTGGCCCCTCGCAACCTTCTGGCGCCACGCCGGATTATTCGCAGCCAGGCGTTCCGGGCGCTGCCAGCCCTCGCCAGTGCGACATCTCCGGTCAGGACCTGCCCGGCGTGTCGAAATGGGCTTTCTCCTACGGCGCGGAATATAACATTCCGGTGACGCTGCTGGCGAAGGAAGGCCAGGTCGATCTGGGCGTGGACGGCAATTACCGCTCGCACTGGAACTCCAACGCCTCACCCTCGCGCTACACCGAAGTAAAGGGCTACGCGCTCACCAACTTCCGCGCAGGCTTCCGCGGCGAAGGCTTCGATGTCTTCGGCTGGGTCCGCAACGCGTTCGACGTCAACTATATCGAAAATCTTCAGGTTGCTCCCGGCAACACCGGCCTGATCGCTGGCCAGCCTGGCGATCCCCGGACTTGGGGCGGGACGATCAAATTCTCGTTCTGATCCCGTAACGATGTTCACCCCCTGCGGGAGCGGCACAGGCCTGCCGCTCCCGTTCTTTTTGGTACAGGGGTTCGTCATCCCAGCGAAAGCTGGGATCTCAGGCAAAGCCTGGCCCAAGGAGATCCCAGCTTCCGCTGGGATGACGGAATTACAACCCGATTTGCGCCTGCAACCCCACTGGGGTACATCGCCTTCATGTCCACCACCTTCACCCTCGACACCTCCACCAGCCGCGCCAATCCCACGCCCGCGCCAATGAAGCGCCTGACCGTCCCCGCCATTCAGCGCCGCAAGGTCGAGGGCAAGACGGACGAACCGCTGGTGATGCTGACCGCCTACACCGCCCGGCAGGCACAGCTCCTTGATCCCCATTGCGACATGCTGCTCGTCGGCGATTCGCTCGGCCAGGTGATCTACGGCCTGCCCTCGACCCTTGCCGTCACGCTCGACATGATGATCGCCCACGGGGCCGCCGTCGTCCGGGGCAGCTATCACAGCCTCGTCCTCGTCGACATGCCCTTCGGCAGCTACGAAGCCTCCCCCGCCCATGCCTTCGCCAGCGCCAGCCGCGTCATGGCTGAAACCGGCTGCGCAGCCGTGAAGCTGGAAGGCGGGCAAGCCATGGCGGAAACCATCGCCTTCCTTACCCAGCGCGGCATTCCCGTCATGGCGCATGTCGGCCTCACGCCTCAGGCGGTGAACGCGCTGGGCGGCTATGGCGCGCGCGGCAAAAGCCAGGAAGAACATGCCAAGATCATGGACGACGCCCGCGCCGTTGCTAAAGCCGGCGCGTTCGCCGTGGTCCTTGAAGGCGTGATGGAAGACCTCGCCGTCGCCATCACCGACAGCATCGACATTCCCGTCATCGGCATCGGCGCATCGGCCCATTGCGACGGCCAAGTGCTGGTCGCGGAGGACATGCTCGGCATGTTCGAACGCGTGCCACGCTTCGTGAAACGATACGAAAACATTGCCGATACCATCAGCAATGCGGCCGAACGCTATGCCGTCGAAGTACGCAATCGCAGCTTTCCCACCGCAGATCAGGTCTATCGCCCCAAAAAGTGATTTGCGCTAAGCGCCACCGCCGCTATTGATCGCGCCTTCCGCGAGCTTTTTCTGACGCATATCTGGAGACCCACGTGGCCCTGACGCCGCAAAATAGCGAAGCATTCATGCGCGAGGTCGACGAGGCCGTGCGTCAGGACCAATTGCTGACCTTCTGGCAGCGCTTTGGCCGCTGGATCGTCGCGGCCGTGGTCATCGGCCTCGTTGCCTTTGCGGCATGGCTTTATTGGCAACATTACAGCGCCACTCAATCGCAAGCCGTGTCCGAGGAAATGGACAAGGTCATCTCGGCCGCTGCGGGCGGCGGGACCCCGGATGCCAAGCTACTCGACACGCTGACCGACGCCAGCCAGCCCGGCTTCCGCGCGTCAGCCCTGCTCGTGAAGGCTGGTGTCGCCGCTCGCAAGGGCGACAACAAGGCCGCGATCGCCGCTTACAAGGCAATGGCAGCCGACAGCTCGCTTGATCAGCCCTATCGCGATCTCGCCCTGATCCGCCAGACCACGCTGGAGTTCGAGACGCTTCAGCCGCAACAGGTGGTCGATCGCCTCAAGCCCCTCGCCGTTGAAGGCGCGCCATGGTTCGGCAGCGCGGGCGAACTGGTCGCCATATCCTATATGAAGATGCGCAAGCCCGATCTTGCTGGCCCGCTGTTCGCAGCGATGGCAAAGGATGCCACCGTGCCTCAGTCGATCCGTTCACGCGCGCGACAGATGGCTGGCTTATTGGGCATAGATGCAGTCGAAACGCCGACCGTACCGGGACAGGGATGAAGATAAGCGCATGGGGATGCACAGCATGACGAAATTTGCGGGCACGCGCCGGGTCCTGACCGTCGCCGCGATGGTCGCGCTATTGGCGGGCTGCGGCGTCATCGGGGGCAAGAAGGGTGGACCCAAGACCCCCGTGGTCGGCAACCGCGTATCCATCCTGACCAACGAGCAAGGCGTGGAGGTCGATCCGACCCTTGCCGATGTGCCCGTGTCACTACCCGAAGCCTATGCCAACGACCAATGGTCGCAGCCGGGCGGCAACCCTGCCAAGGCGATGGGTAACCTTGCGCTGGGCGCCTCGCCCGCGACGGCCTGGACCAGCTCGATCGAAGGCAGCACCCCTCGCGCGCGCCTCGCCTCCTCACCCGTGATCGCCAATGGCAAGCTCTACGTCATCGACGCGGGCGCCCATGTCATCGCCTTCGATGCCGCGACCGGCGCGAAGCTCTGGCAGACTGCCCTGCCCGCCGAAGGCAGCGGTCGCGCCTTGTTCGGCGGCGGCGTCAGCATCGTCGATGACAAGGTCTATGCCAGCACCGGCGTCGGCGACGTCGCTGCTCTCAGCGCCGCAAACGGCTCCATCCTGTGGAAGAAGCGCCCCGGCGGCCCGCTACGCGGCGCACCGACGCTCGCCAACGGCCATGTCTATGTCATGGGGCAGGACAACCAGATCTTCGCGCTCAACCAGAGCGATGGCGAAGTGCAGTGGACCGACAGTGGCACGTTGCAGGTGACCGGCGTGTTCGGCGTCGCCGCCCCCGCCGCTGCGCAAGGCACTGTAATCGCGGGCTATAGCTCGGGCGAACTCACCGCCTACCGCTATGAAAATGGCCGCACGCTGTGGGGCGATGCCCTTTCGCGCACCAGCATTTCAACGGCCGTCGCCTCCCTCACCGACATCGATGCCAATCCGGTTATCGACCGTGGCCGCGTCTTCGCCATCGGTCAGGGTGGCCGCATGGCCTCCTATGAACTGGTGAGCGGCCAACGCCTGTGGGAAATCAATATTGCGGGCATCTCGACGCCGTGGGTTGCGGGCGAATGGGTATTCGTCGTGACCAGCGACGCGAAGCTGCTCTGCGTCGCCCGCGCGACCGGCAAGATTCGCTGGATCAGCCAGCTTCGCCGCTGGGAAAAGGAAAAGAAGAAGGCGAACGCCATCCGTTGGACGGGTCCCGTTCTGGCAGGCGGTCGCCTGATCCTGGTATCCACCCATGGCGATCTCAACTATGTCGATCCGGCAACGGGCGCCGTTCAATCAGCAGTTGATATGGACAAGTCCATGTCGCTTTCCCCCGTTGTCGCCAACAACATGCTTTATATCCTTGCTGACAACGGCAAGCTGACGGCGTTTCGTTAACGCCTTAGATGATGTTAGATAAGCGTGCTCCTGCGCAGGCGGGAGCCCAGATCCGCCGTTTGGACTGGGCTCCCGCCTGCGCAGGAGCACCGTCATTTTAAAGGAAACGGGCTATCATGCTGCCCACAGTTGCCATTGTAGGGCGGCCCAATGTGGGCAAGTCCACCCTCTTCAACCGGCTCGTCGGCAAGAAGCTGGCGCTGGTCGATGACCAGCCCGGCGTCACGCGCGATCGGCGGGAAGGGCAAGCGAACCTGCTCGGCGTCGATTTCACCATCATCGACACCGCCGGTTATGAGGACGAGGATCCTCAGACCCTCCCCGGCCGGATGCGCATGCAGACGCAGGCGGCGGTCGAAAATGCCGATGTCGCCCTGTTCGTCGTCGATGCACGCGCTGGCATCACCCCGTTGGACGAGGAAATCGCCCGCTGGCTACGCGAAGGCGACGCGCCCGTCGTGCTGATGGCCAACAAGGCCGAGGGCAAGGCCGGTGACGACGGCGTGATGGAGGCATTCAGCCTAGGCATGGGCGACCCCATCCCCTTTTCCGCCGAACATGGTCAAGGACTTGCCGACCTGTTCCAGGCGCTCCTCCCCTATATCGACCGGGAGGATGAGGAAGAAGAGGAAGCCGAACCGAGCGAGGCCGATCTGGAGGCCGCTCCGCTCAAGCTCGCCATCGTCGGCCGTCCCAATGCGGGCAAATCGACCCTCATCAACCGGCTGCTCGGCGAAAACCGTCTGCTCACCGGCCCCGAAGCAGGCATCACCCGTGATAGCATCGCGGTGGACTGGACTTGGACAGACCCCCGCAATGAGGAGGCTGAACCCCGCCCCGTCCGCCTGATCGACACCGCTGGCATGCGCAAGCGTGCGAAGGTGCAGGACAAGCTCGAAAAGCTCGCCGTTTCGGACGGTCTGAACGCTGTGAACTTTGCCGAGGTCGTGGTGCTTCTGCTCGATTCCACGCGCGGGCTAGAGGCGCAGGACCTGCGCATCGCCGACAAGGTGCTGGAGGAAGGCCGCGCCCTCGTCGTCGCGCTCAACAAATGGGACACGGTCGAGCATGGCTCGGCCTTGTATCAGGGCATCAAGCAGGCGCTGTCCGACGGCCTGGCGCAGATACGCGGCGTGCCGATCATGACCGTGTCAGGCGCGACCGGAAAGGGTCTGGACGACCTCATCCGCGTCGCCTTCGAAACGCGCACCGCCTGGTCGCAGCGTGTCTCGACAGGCATTCTCAACCGCTGGTTCGAACGCGCACTGGAGGCCAACCCGCCCCCCGCCCCCGGCGGCAAGCGGATCAAGCTCCGCTACATCACCCAGAACAAGACCCGCCCGCCTACCTTCGTGCTGTTCGGCACGCGTCTGGACGAACTGCCGGAAAGCTACCGACGCTATCTCGTCAACGGCATCCGCAAGGAACTGGGCTTCGGCGCCGTGCCCGTGCGCCTTACGTTGCGCAGCGCGCGCAATCCCTATGCCACCAAATGATACCGCCTATGTGAATGCCAGGGGAATGAAATGCCCCTGGCCCGCATTGCGCGCCGCCCGCGCGATGCGGTCGGCCAATGCGGTAACGGTCGAAGCGGACGACCCCAACGCCGCCCGCGAATTGGAGGCGCTTACCCGGCAGCATGGCTGGAATTTCTCCGCCGCTGCTGGCGATCGCTTTGAATTGTCGCGTAAATCCTGACGCCAACCTTGTTCTGACGCCTCCGCTTAACCTGCTGTTTACGCGCGGCTTCTATGCTGAAGTCGAAACAGGGAGTGTGACAGGGTGTCGTATCAAGAGGCAGAACTGGTCAATCAGGCCGATCTGGCAAAGTCCCGGTCGGAACTGGGCAGCGCATTTCTCCGGATTCTCAGCTATTTTCGCGAGGATGGCGACAAGGCCATTGGCGCGATCGAGCAGGCGATCCGCGAACGCAATGCCATCGCGCTCGTCACGCCCGCTCACACATTGAAGGGCGAATCGGCTCAATTTGGCGCCCATCGCTTGAGCAGCATGGCCGAACGCATTGAAATGGTCGCGCGCCGCTGCGTCGAAACACGCGAGGGTCCTGACGAATTGATCGAGGTTGTCGTCAGTTTGCGGCCCTGCTTTACCGAGACAATGTCCCTCCTCGATCACGACTCCAATCCGTTGGTCGCACGTCGCCCCGCCACATTTGGCCGCCGATCCGAACCACCGTCGCAGGGGTTCGGCCGCGTAGGCTGATCTTAGCTAACATCTAGGTATTGAAATAAAACGGATCATCGCCCCATATCCGGGCAATGATCCGTTTTTCCGTTCTGGACCTCGTCCCCGTCATTGAAGGAAGCACCGTTGGCGAAGCCCTCGTCAACGCCGCGGCCTTCGCCGTTCATGCTGAACAACTCGGCTTCCATCGCTATTGGGTTGCCGAACATCACGGCATGCCGGGCATCGCATCGGCCGCAACTTCGGTAGTGCTGGCGCATATCGGACAGGCGACATCGACCATCCGCATAGGTTCGGGCGGCATCATGCTCCCCAACCATGCCCCCCTGCTGATAGCCGAACAGTTCGGTACGCTCGCAGCGCTTTTCCCCGGTCGAGTAGACCTTGGGCTAGGCCGCGCGCCCGGATCGGACCAGCGGGTGGCTCAGGCCATGCGCCGCACGCTTTCCGGTGGGCCGGATGAATTTCCGCGCGACTTGCTGGAATTGCAGGCCTATTTCGCGGGTGACGGAAGGCTCGGCTTTCAGGCGACGCCCGGCGCGGGTGAAGATGTTCCACTCTGGATCCTCGGGTCCAGCCTCTACGGCGCCCAACTCGCCGCCGCTCTGGGTCTGCCCTATGCCTTCGCCTCCCATTTCGCTCCTGGCGCGCTTGAGGATGCGATCGCGGTTTACCGTCGCGACTTCAAACCATCGGCCCAGCTTGATCGCCCCTATGTGATGGCAGGCTATAATATATTCGCGGCGGACAGCATGGAAGAAGCGCGACTGCTCGCCACCTCCATGCAACAGGCCTTCGTTCGTCTCCGCACTGGGCAGCCGGGGAAATTGCAGCCACCCGTGCCCGGCTATTTCGAAAGCCTGCCACCCGGCGCGCAGGCGATGCTTTCGGATGTCCTGAGCGCCACGTCGATCGGCACGCAGGATAAAGTCCAAGAGGATCTTGCCGCTTTCGTAGAGCGGACGGGTGTCGATGAATTGATCATCGGCGGGCAAATCCATGATTTCAGTGCCCGCAAGCGTAGCCTGGAAATCGCCATGGCCGCCGCCAAAGCAATTAGCTGACCGCCGAGGCTCCCTGCAAGCGTCCTCCACTCAGCACCTTGGCCAGACCCGGCCAGGCACGGCTGAGAAGCGATCCCAACAGCAGGACCGCGATCAGGACAAGCACCGGCTGGATCAGCAGATAAGCGGGATAGAAGGGCGAACCGAGCTTCCCGAACAACACGCCCAGCAACGGCCCGCCCAGCCAGATCAGGATCAGATGCGAACAGAATAGCAGAAAGGCGAAAGGCTCGATCCTCAACAGCATTCCCCGCACGGGACTTCCCGCCAGCCCCCAGGACAGCCGCCAGAAACAGGTGGCCGCAGCAACACGCACGGCAAGGTCGAGCAAGCCGACGCCTATGGCCGATCCCTGCGCCGCTTGCAGGGAAAAATGAAGCTGCACGGCCATGAGCAACAGGAAGGGCATGGCCGCTGCGGCCCAACCCAGCCCCGCAACCCGCTCCGCCAGCCCGGTTCGCCGGGCCATCATGCCCAGCACGAAGAAGAACAGGATCGCCGGGCGCATCAGCACCGGCGGCCCCCAACCCGCAAGTTGGGCGACCGCTGCGACAGCAGCAACGCCAATCAGCACGCGATTGGGCAGGCGAAGCAGCAGCGGAGCAACGACCATGCACAGGAACAAGTCGCGCAGGAACGGCATCTGCACGTTGATGTCCGGGTTCCGGGTCACGACGAACAGTTCCTGAAACAGCCAGTCAAACGACACCGGCACGGGCGCTGACAACCCAAGGGACCACGCCGCGCCGGATACCAGCAAGATGCCAAGGCCATTCCACAGGATCATTGGCAACAGGATCGTCCGCGCCTTTTGCAGCACATGACGGAACCAGCTCTGCGCGCGGGACGATCCCGCCACCAGCCACCCCGAAATGACGCCCAGTAACGGCACTGCGCTGCGCCCGAATATTTCCATGAGCAGCCAGCGCAGATTTTCCTGCGGTGTGCCGCGGGCGATTTCCAGGTCATGACCGTTCAACCCGGTCCAGGCGTGCACATAGACCACACCCAATATGCAGATCACCCGAGCTATGGAAATCGCATCGGATCGGCGCGCCGCATCGGCCGTCATCAACTGGGTCAAATGCATATCCTGATCTTACGGCAGTCAGCGGCCGATACGCATGGCGAACGATTCGCGCCAGAGCAGGTGCCCGAACGCGCGGCGGAATGTGGCGATAGCGGGGTTAACAGGGTCGCGCGATCGCAGGCGCAAAACGTCGGCGATAAGCCATTTCTTTACCTATGTACGGCTACACAGGCAGGCCGACTTCCGGCAGCGCGCGCCGGAAATCAGATTCAAGGGGGGTGTATGAGCCACATGCCGGGTGCTGCCGAATTCACGCACGGCCAAACAAAGCCTGCCGCAGCCAACGCCATGGGCGCGGTTTTTCAGATAGCCGGTTCCAGTTCCAAGGTGCTGATCGACGCCGCCTCCATCGCGACGCTGGCCCATGACAGCGACCCCTGCACGGCAATGGCGGGGCAAGTCGGCAGCCAAGTGAAAATGCGTGTGGGCAGTGCATGGCTTATCGCCAGCGTGCGCTCCATGACGATGGATCGGCAGGACAGCGGCCTGATCATCGCTGACGTCGATTTTTTGGGCGAAGGTGACGAGGAACGGCTTACCGGTCGCATTCATCACTTCCGTCGCGGCGTCACCCGCTATCCTGCACCGGGCACAGAAATTTTCCCTGTATCCAGCGCCGACATGCAGCAGATCTACGCCGCCGATGACCGGCCCCATGTGCAGATCGGCACCGTCTACCCCACGACGGACACGCGTGCCGCGCTCTATGTCGACTCGATGCTGGGCAAACATTTCGCCCTGCTGGGTTCGACCGGTACGGGCAAATCCACCAGCGCCGCTCTCATTCTTCACCGCATTTGCGACCTGTCGCCCGAAGGCCATATCGTGATGGTCGATCCGCATGGCGAATATGGGGCGGCCTTTGCCCAGAATGGCGCGGTCTTCGACGTAGGCAACCTCGCTCTGCCCTACTGGCTGATGAATTTCGAGGAGCATTGCGAGGTATTCGTCACCTCCGAAGGCTCCGATCGCACGGTCGACTGCGACATTCTGGCAAAATGCCTGCTCGCCGCGCGACAGAAGAACCGGCTGGCGGAAAGCATCGGCAGGCTGACCGTCGATTCGCCGATCCCCTATTTGCTGTCGGACCTCACCAACATCCTGCAAAATGAGATGGGGAAACTCGACAAGGGCACGGGCGCCCTCCCTTATATGCGGCTCAAGACCAAGATCGACGAGATCAAGGCGGACCCGCGTTACAGCTTCATGTTCTCAGGCATGCTCGTCGCGGACACGATGCAGGAATTTCTGGCAAAGATCTTCCGCCTGCCATCGGGCGGGAAGCCGATTTCGATCATCGACGTGTCGGCCATGCCGTCGGACATCACCTCCGTGGTGGTATCGGTACTGTCCCGTCTGGTCTTCGATTATGCCATTTGGGCGCGGGACGAGGCTCAGCGGCCGATCCTGCTCGTCTGCGAAGAGGCGCACCGCTATATTCCGAGCACAACCACCGGCACCGGCCAGGCCGTCCGCCGCATCCTGGAGCGTATAGCCAAGGAGGGCCGCAAATATGGCGTATCGCTTGGCCTCATCACGCAGCGACCGTCGGACCTTGCCGAAGGCGTGCTGTCGCAATGCGGCACCATCATTTCCATGCGCCTCAACAATGATCGCGACCAGGCATTCGTGAAGGCCGCCATGCCCGAAGGCGCGCGCGGTTTCCTCGACTCCATTCCCGCGCTCCGCAATCGAGAGGCGATCATCTGCGGTGAGGGTGTCGCGGTGCCCATCCGCGTCGCGCTGGACAATCTGGAGGAGCACCGGCGGCCCGCATCGGGCGATCCGAGCTTCACGGATCTTTGGCGTCAGTCCGGTGGAGAGGCAGACATTCTCGACCGCACCATCACCCGCTGGCGCAGCCAGGGACGATAAGCGTCAGCCCGCAGGTGCGAACCGCCCTGCGGGTTCGCTCTCCGCGCTGATGCTTTCCCGGCACTCTTCCTCATGCACGGGGACGAGCAGCGTCGCCTTGCGCCAGCCGCCCTGCAGATAGGCGAGACCTGCAATCAGAAGGGCTGATCCCGAACTCACAGGGAAGCTCAACCACAAGGCATTGGCGCCCAGATACGGATAGCTGAAGTGATAAAAGCCAAGGCGAACGCCGAACAACGTGACGGTAAGGATCAATAGCGGCCTCACCACGACGCCATTCGCCCGCATCACCCCGAACAGGATCATCGTCGCGCCGAACAGCATATAGCTCCAGGTCGCAAGCAACTGCATTTTCCAGGCGGCATCGATCGCGGCCCTGTTGTCGCCAAGGAAGAGCGAGAGCAACGGCGCGTGAAACAACAGGATCACGCCAATCATCGCGCCCGTAATCAGCAGCAGATAGCCCAATCCATAAGCGGTAATCCGGCCAATCCTGTCCCACCGGCCCGCACCGATATTTTGCGCCGCCATGGCGCTGACAGCCGCACCCATGGCCATCGCAGGCATCTGCAAATAGGTCCAGATCTGCTGCGCCGCGCCATAAGCCGCCGTAACGATAAGCCCTTCGCGGTTAACCAGACCGATGATCATCAGGCCAACCGCCGACATGACGATCATCTGAAGCCCCATCGGCAACCCTTTGCCCAGCAGGATACGCAATTGGTCCGGCGCCGGGATCAGATAGCGCAGCTCCTGCCCTCGCAAACGCAGCGGCAGGTCCTTGGCATAGACATAGAAGATCAGGCCAAGCAGGCTGGCGATGCCGGCGGCCGCCGTGGCCGCCGCTGATCCGCCGATGCCCATCGCCGGAATCGGCCCCAGCCCAAGGATGAATACCGGGTTCAGCACCAGATCGATCCCGACGCTGACGAACATGAAAATCAACGGAGTGCGCGCGTCCCCAGCTCCCCGCAATCCCATCATCATCATGACGCTGATCAACGTTGCGGGCATCGCAATGAAAATCACGCGCAGATAGATCAGCGCCATGTCAAATGCTTCGGCAGGCGTTCCCAGCAGGTGCAACATTGCGGGCGATGCAGCCCATCCGGCCGCAGCGACAACGGTGCCCAATATGGTGCAAAAGCCCGTCGCTGACCCGAAGGACCGGCGGGCGGCATCCATATCGCCCCGACCCGCCGCCTGGGCGATCACCACGGTCGATGCCATGCCGAATCCGAACACGATGGAAAACATCAGGAACATGGTGATGTTCGCGTTGGCCGTGGCGGCAAGAGCCTGCGCGCCCAGAAAGCGGCCGACCCAGATCGCGTTGATCGATCCATTCAATGACTGAAGCACGTTGGACGCCAGCGTCGGCACGGCAAAGACCAGCAAGGACGACGCGATAGGCCCGTTTACCAGGTCCCTTGTTTCACGCTTCCCTGCCGCCATTCTTGCCCTCCCCTAAGCGCTTCATCATTAACCGATCAGGCCAGACGATCCAGCGCTGCCGCCAACCTTTCCGCCTCCGCGGTTTTCTCGGCATGATCTTCACGCGCCTTGGCCACCGCCTCGGGCTTGGCCTTTTCCACGAAACTCGGATTGGAAAGACGCCCGGAAAGCGAATCCCGTTCCTTTTCCGCAGCGGCGAGAGCCTTTGCCAGCCTCGCCTTTTCCGCAGCGATGTCGATCACGCCCTCCAGCGGGAGGATGAAGGTCGCCTCATCGACAACGATCTGCGCCGCGCCACCAGCTACGCTATCGCCAAAGGACAGGCTCTCCACCCGTCCCAAGCGCGCCAGGGCCGCCCCCTGCCGATCGATGCGGCGTCGCGTTTCTTCCGACGCTTCGCTGACAACGACCTTCAGCTTGGCGCCCGGCGGCACGTTGAGTTCCGTTCGCGCCGTGCGCATCGCGCTGATCAAGCGGATCAGCCAGTCAATTTCTGCCTGCGCCTCGCTATCGACGGCATAGAGCGCCTGCGGCCAGCGAGCGACGATCAGTTCCGTCTCACGGGTGCCAGTCAGGTTCCACAGCTCTTCGGTGATGAAGGGCATGAAGGGGTGGAGCATGACGAGGATCTGGTCGAACGCCCAGCCCGCGACAGCCTTTGTCTCCTCATCCATCGAACCCTTGGTGAGTTCGATGTACCAATCGCAAAACTGGTCCCAGACGAAATGATAGATGGCATTCGCTGCTGCGTCGAAGCGCAGCTCGGTCATGGCGGTGTCGATCGCCTGCACGGTCGCGACCGTCTCGGCAATGATCCAGCGGTTGACCGGCGCTGCGGCGGCAGGCGCCTCATGGCTGGTCGATGCGGTGACACCGTTGGATTGCAGGAAGCGCGCCGCGTTCCAAAGCTTGGTCGCGAAGTTGCGATACCCCTCAACCCGCTTCTCATCCATCTTCACGTCGCGGCCCTGGCTTTCCATGGCGGACATGAAGAAACGCAGCGCATCCGCGCCGAACTTGTCGATCAGGCCCAGCGGATCGACGACATTGCCCTTGGACTTGGACATTTTCTGCCCGTCCGCCGCACGCACCAACCCATGGAGGTAGAGCTTGCGCCACGGCACATCGCCCATGAACTCCATCCCCTGCATCGCCATGCGCGCATCCCAAAAGAACAGGATATCGAAGCCGGAAATCAGAAGGTCGTTGGGATAATGGCGCTGGAGCAACGAGCCGGGACGAGGGATCAAGCCCCTCCCCTTCAGGGGAGGGGTTGGGGTGGGGGATTGCCCCAAGCGCTGCGTATGATCGAGAGCCCCCACCCCCGGCCCCTCCCCTGAAGCGGAGGGGTGCGTGAGGTTGTCCGGCCAACCCAGCGTGCCGAAAGGCCACAGCGCCGAGGAAAACCATGTGTCGAGCACATCAGGATCGCGAACCAGCTTTTTGTTGCCAGCAAGCGCCTGCGCTTCCTCCTCGCTGTCCGCGACATAGGGATTGCCATCCTCATCATACCAGGCGGGAATCTGATGCCCCCACCAAAGCTGGCGCGACACGCACCAGGGCTGGATATTCTCCATCCAGTTGAAGAAGGTCTTTTCCCAAGTCTTGGGCACGATCTCGATCCGCCCATCACGCACGGCCTGCATCGGCGCGACCGCCAGCTTCTCGGCATCGACATACCATTGGTCGGTCAGCCAGGGTTCGATCACCACGCCCGAACGATCGCCAAAAGGCGTCTGGATGGTGCGCGGCTCGAAATCGGCTTCGACCTCCTCGCCCTCCTTGTTCTTAGTGACATGCGGCACCAGCATCCCCAGCGCCGTCATCTCCGCAACGACCAGTTCGCGGGCGCCATCGACGCCATCGCGACGGAAGCGATGCAGCCCCAAGAAGCGCTCCGGTATCAATCCATCCGCCGTCTGCACGACATTGGCATCGGCATCGAACATGTTGAGCATCTCGGCCGCGCGGAAGCCCGCCCGCTTGCCCACTTCGAAATCGTTGAAGTCATGCCCCGGCGTGATCTTGACCGCGCCCGACCCCAGTTCCGGGTCAGCATGCTCGTCACCCACCACCTTGAAGCGCCGCCCCGTGATCGGCTGGAGAATATCCTTGCCGATCACGTCCTTGTAGCGTGGATCGTCAGGATGCACCGCCACCGCCATGTCGGCCAGCATCGTCTCCGGCCGGGTTGTCGCAACAACGATATGATCAGCACCATTGGCCAGCTTCACGCCGTCCGCCAGCGGATAACGGAAATGCCAGAAGCCGCCCCTCACTTCCTGCGTCTCGACCTCAAGGTCAGAAATCGCGGAGCGGAAGCGCGGGTCCCAGTTCACCAGCCGCTTGTCGCGATAGAGCAGACCGCGCTTGTGCAGTTCCACGAACACCTTGATGACGGCCTTCGAAAAGCCCTCATCCATGGTGAAGCGCTCATTGGCCCAGTCCATCGAGCAGCCCAGACGACGCAGCTGGCGCGTAATCGCGCCGCCGCTTTCGGCCTTCCACTCCCAGACCTTCTCGATGAACTGCTCGCGCGTGTAGTTGGTGCGCTTGTCCTGCCGCGCCTCCATCTGCCGCTCGACCACCATCTGGGTGGCGATGCCCGCATGGTCGGTGCCCACGACCCACAGCGCGTCCTTGCCCCGCAGCCGCTCGTACCGGATCACGATGTCCTGAAGCGTGTTGTCGAGCGCATGGCCGATATGCAGGCTGCCGGTCACATTCGGCGGCGGATTGACGATGGTGAAGGGTTCGGCGTCGGGGCGTTCCGGGCGGAACAAGCCCTTCTCTTCCCAATGGGCGTACCAGCGGGATTCGATTTCGGCGGGGTCGAAGGTCTTGGGCAGTTCGGTCATGGGAAGGCGCCTTAAAGCCCCTTCCCTGACCATTCCAGCGCTTTTACCGCCTTGCGGGCGTCAACCGAGCCAATGCGCCATAAGTTGGAACGCGGAGAGCCTGCCAGATCAGCGGCCAGTGATGCGGGCGATTTCCTTTGCCACCATGTCTTCCACCAGCGCGGGAAGGCGGGCATCCAGCCATTCCTTCAACATCGGCTTCAACATGGACCGCACCAGACCGTCCAGCGTGTTATCCTCGCCATCCTTGGGCGTTACCAGCATGGACGAAAGCGCCGAAAGCGAATGCCGCGCGGCCACTTCGCTTTCAACCGAGAGGATTAAGCTTTCCTCAACCGGCGCTTCGACCTGCGTTGCACGGCCAGTCTTGTGGGCAGGCATCGGCTCCTCCGCTCCAACCTCGTCAGTCAGTTCCAGCACTTCCTCGACCGCAGGGTCGGCGGGTTCGGCAGCCTGCTTGGGTGCGACATCGGATTTGCCCCGGCGCGACACCGCTTGCGCAGCCTCCTCGCCTTCCTCAGCAATGATGCGCTTGATGGACGAAAGAATGTCCTCCATCGAGGGTTCCTTGCTCATGTCGCCCATGAATAACCCCTGTTAACCTTAAGGTTGTTGCGCCAAACCAGCAGGCACATTGGCATTTTGTGCAGGCGTGTCAACGGTTCTGGTCGCTTCCGGCTTGGGCGCGGGACCGAAATCCCAATCGAACCACTTGCCCTTGACCCGATCATAATTAACCATGGGATCATAGAGCGTGCCTGCTTCCAGGCTGAGGTCGTCCGCTTCCGCATGGCCCATCGCGGCCAGCAGACTGAAGCCCGCGACATAGGCGTTACGGCGAGCAGACACCAACTGCACCTTGGCGTTGAGCGCTTCCTGTTCCGCATTCAATATGTCCAGGATGGTGCGGCTACCGACAGAATTTTCCGCGCGCACCCCTTCAAGCGACAGATTGGCCGCCTCGACCGCCTTCTGGTTGGATTCGATGCTTTGCAGCGATGCCTGCCAGCTCGCATAGGCTGATCGCGTTTGAGCGATGACGCCACGCTCAACCTCAATCTCCTGCTCCATCGCCCGCGATTCGAGCGCCTGGTTCTGGCGCACCTGCGCGCCGGGCCGGCCGCCCTGATAAAGCGGAAGGCGCAACGTCGCTCCCGCAACCACCTGCTTGTTCAGCTGCGACGGATCGGTCGGGTCATCAAGTGATCCCAGATAATGGGTATAACTGCCCTGCGCGAAACCGGACAGCGTCGGGAGGACGCCTGCCTTCGCCACCCGCACGTCATAACGAGCAGCTTCACGCGCTTTTTTCGCGGCGACAAGGTCAGGATTGTCGGCAAGCGCCACCTGCACCGCCGTTTCCGGGGTGGCGGGAAGGCCGGGGAGCGGCGGCGGCGGCTGCAAGTCATCCGGCGTAGCACCAACCAGGGCGATGTAATTTTCGCGGCTGGCGATCAGGTTCGCCTGCGCCGTCTGCAGGTTGGATCGGGCCAGCGCGAGCCGCGATTCGGACTGGGCGACGTCTGTACGCGTCAGGTCGCCCACTTCGAATCGGTCGTTCGTTGCCTGCAAATTGACGCCGAGCGCGCTGACATTCGCCAGATTGAGCGACACGACCGCGCTGTCGCGGATCACGTCCATATAGGCGGCGACAACCTGGGAGAAGATCGATGCCTCGGTCCCGCGCAGATTGGCCTGCCCCGCCTGCACGCGCACCTGGGCCGCCTTCACCCCGTTACGCACTGCGCCGCCCTGATAAATTGGGACGTTCACCGTAGCGGTGCCGACGAGCGAACGATCAGGCGCGAGGAAGGACCGCGCGGGCTTTACCAGCAACTCCTGATATTCGGTGGTGGTGCCAATATTGGGCCGCCCATCCGCCTTGCGGATCGGCACAGTCTCATCCGTCGCCCGTTGCTGCGCCCGGGTGCCGGTGAGCGTGGGGTTGGAACGATAAGCCTTTGCCAACGCGCCCTGCAGGGTTTCGGCCTGCGCGATCCCAGCGTTGAGGAGCAGCAGAGCCATGGCGGCCGAGTGCCGAAGAAACACCTGCTTTGCCGTCATGACCCCCCCAGCCGGTTAAAAGACGAAACGCTCCGGCGCCGCAAAACCGGGCAGGATGACCATCTCAAGGTCGGTCAGGCTGACAAGACCCAGAATACCGGAAACCACCCGCCCGCTGCACAGGCGTGTAACGCCGCGCTCGACAAGACCGGTCACCACACGCGCACCATCGGCAAGCTGCCCGACAAGCGTCGCGGGCACTTCCTGCACCGCCCCATCAATGAAAAGTATGTCATAAGGCGCGCCCTGCGGATAGCCCGCTTCCAACGGGCCGCGCATGACCGCGGCGCCATTGCCTGACAATTGCGGACCATCCTCGGTCTCGACTGCCGTCACCTGGGCGCCAAGAGCGGCCAGAAGCGCCGCGCTATATCCCGTGGCCGCGCCGATGAGCAGAACGCGATCGCCCTCTTCCACCTGCGCTTCCTTGAGCAGCCGTCCGGTGGCCAGCGGCGGATTGAGCGCACGGCCGGAGGAAAGCGGAATCGAACGATCGACATAGGCCATCGCGCGCCGTTCAGCAGGTACGAAATCTTCCCGCGGCACGCGCGCCATCACGGCGATCACCCGTGGGTCATCGACATCGCTGGTGCGAAGCTGGCTTTCGACCATGGCGGCCCGCATCGATGAAAAATTCTGCTCGGTCACGATACTACCTCGATTGGCATAACTGTATTGGCATGACAATACAGCGCTGACATTACCGGAACGTCTAGATCACGCGACAAGCAACGCCAAGCGGCTTTCCACGCCCGTGAGCGATAATCTTGGGATCGGTCAACATGGCCGCGCTTCGACTTTGCATCAAAAGCCGCACATTTGCGGCCACCCACGCCGAGGCCCGATGGCGGAGTGGTTACGCAGAGGACTGCAAATCCTTGCACGCCGGTTCGATTCCGGCTCGGGCCTCCAAAGCTGCCTCATCCCGCGATAAGGCGCCAGCCCACCAGAAGCCAGGATGATCGCCAGCAACGGCTGAAGCACGCGATCCGATGCGCGCGTCGCCAGCAGCGATCCGATGATGATGCCCGGGATTGATCCGATCAGCAGGTTGGCGAGCAGCATGCCGTTCACATTGCCGATCCACAAATGGCCAAGCCCGGCGATCAGGGTAAGCGGCACGGCGTGGACAATATCAGTCGCCACCAACCGTTGCAGCCGCATGCGGAGGGGATAGAGCGCAAGGAGCAAGGTCGCGCCGATCGCCCCCGCACCCACGGACGTCAATGTTACCATCGCCCCCAGCAGCGCACCAGCGACAACCGTCAGCGGAGGCTGCCAACGCGTAAAGCGATCGGCGGTGCCGACACGACGAGCCAAGGCCCAGCGATGGAAATGTCCACGCAGCAGGGTTGCAATCGCCGTGACGATCAGGACGCCCCCCAGTGCGCTCGTGACGATGCCGCCCTTGATCTGCTGCATATGCGTCTGGGAAAGGATCAACAGCGTGATCAGCGCGGCGGGAAGGCTCCCCAAACACAGGCGCTTCACCACCTGATAATCCGGGCCGCCATCTGGCCCGCCGTGACGGTGATGGATCGCACCGCCCACTGACTTGGTGATGGCCGCAAACCATAGGTCGGTGCCGACCGCCGTCGCCGGTGCCACGCCGAACAGCAGGATGAGGATTGGCGCCATCAGCGACCCGCCGCCAACACCCGTCATTCCGACCATGATTCCGACGAACAGGCCCGCTATTCCATGCAGCCAGTCCATAATTCCCCCCACTCGGCGTTCAGTTCGCCGTCGGGCCATACGACGGCGCCCATGATGCAGCCAAGCCCCGCACGAAGGATTTTCTACCAGAATAATATAGAAAGTGATTCGAATGCGCCATCCGGTTGCTCTCGACACCCCTTCCTTCGCCCGTCTAAAGAAGGGCGATGATGAAGCTATTCATAGGCAACAAGGCATATTCCAGCTGGTCTCTGCGCGGCTGGCTCGCCTGCAAGCTCAGCGGGTTGCCGTTCGAGGAAGTCGTGGTCCCGCTTTATGATGAAGCCTGGGAAAGGCGGCGCGAAGGCGATGAATTCGCCCCTTCTTCAGGTAAGGTGCCCATATTGTGGGACGGCGACGACACCGTTGTCTGGGACAGCCTGGCGATCATTGAATATCTGAACGAGAAGGCTGGCGGCGACAAATTCTGGCCCACCGACACGGCGGCGCGGGCGATGGCCCGGTCAATGGCGGCGGAAATGCATTCCAGCTTCGCGGCGCTGCGGCGCGAGCACAGCATGAACATTCGCCAGATTTACGACGCCGTGCCGCCCTCTGAGGCTGTTGCGCAGGACATCGCCCGTATCATGCAGCTTTGGGCACAGGCCCGGGCTCGTTATGGCGGCGTGGGCGACTTCCTGTTCGGCGAATTTGGTGCAGCGGATGTGATGTTCGCCCCGGTCGTGACGCGCTTCATAACCTATCAGCTGCCCGTCGCACGTTTTGCCGAAGCCTATATGCAGGCGGTCGTCAATCATCCCTGGATGCAGGAATGGATCGGCGGCGCACAGGCTGAGGAATGGGTGATCGATCGATTCGAAGCACCGCCCGTTTCGAATTAAGGTTGTGAGGGGCTGAGCGGCGGAGGCGGGACGCATTTCGCTAAAATCTCCCTCTCCCCTTCAGGGGAGAGGGCCGGGGAGAGGGGAGCAACCGAAGATCAGCATGTCCCCTCTCCCGCCGTCGCTACGCTCGGCACGTCGGCCAGAGTCACGTGCCTCTGGCCGACCCCTGAAGGGGAGAGGGCGAAGATCTCCAGGCCGCAAGGAACTGCTAACAAAAAAGGGCCGGCGGACTTGCGTCCCCGGCCCCTTTTTCATCCTGATCGATTAGATCAGCCGACGATTTCTTCGGGCTTGAAGAAATAGGCGATCTCGATCGCGGCATTTTCTTCGCTGTCCGAACCATGGACAGAGTTGGCTTCGATCGACTCGGCATAATCCTTGCGGATGGTGCCTTCGTCGGCGTTGGCCGGGTTGGTGGCGCCCATGATGTCGCGGTTGCGCTTCACGGCGTCTTCGCCTTCCAGAACCTGGACGACGACCGGGCCGGAAATCATGAAGGCCACCAGATCAGCGAAGAAAGGGCGTTCCTTGTGAACGGCATAGAAGCCTTCGGCCTGCTCGCGGCTCATGCGGATGCGCTTGGACGCGACAACGCGCAGGCCTGCTTCTTCCAGCTTCTTGGTCACAGCGCCGGTCAGGTTGCGGCGCGTGGCGTCAGGCTTGATGATCGAAAAGGTGCGGGTCACGGCCATAAGGCTCAAAAGCTCCGGATTGTTGGAATTGGCGCGCCCTTTAGACCGCGCCGCTTCGCACCGCAAGGGGGCGTGGCCGCCCCGCTTGCTCACGGACCCTGCACCCATTTCCCCTGCTCCTGCCGCCAGAAGCGGGGCGTCACCCCCTCCCGCTTCGACAGGGCACGCCAGCTTTCGCGCGCGCCATCGACGGTCAGCGTGTCGAAAAAGTAGAAAGCGCGCTCGAAATCGAGCGCCTCTTCACGCCATAGGCCATCGGCAATCGCGACGTGCCGGGCACCGTTCGCAGGGCTGCAATCCTCCGCCAAAAGTACCGGCTGCATCGCCTCGCCGCCCTCCCCCGCCCGGCCATGGGCAAGGAAGCTTTCCGGCGGCCCGTTCCACAGCCCAGCCGAAATGCGTTCCAGCTGTTCCTCGTCCTGCGCGACCACCAGCAACCGTTCACCCAGGCCGAGTATGCGCGCCGCAATGGCGGGCAGCACCCGGTCCACAGGATCACGGCTAAGCTGGTAGAAATCGACCTGCATCAGCGCTCAAACTTGTCCGCCACCAGACGATCGATCAGGCGCACACCATAGCCGGTCGCGCCCTTATCCCAGGTTGCGCCGGGCTTGTCGGCCCACACCATGCCCGCAATGTCGAGATGAGCCCATTTGACCCCATCATCAACGAATCGCTTGATAAACTGCGCTGCGGTGATCGATCCGGCATAGCGCGCGCCCATATTCTTCATGTCCGCGATCGGGCTGTCGATCAGCTTGTTATAGGCGTCGCCGAGCGGAAAGCGCCAAAGCTGGTCCCCCGCCGCCTTGCCAGCAGCGAGCAAATCTTCGGCAAGCCCTTCGTCATTGGCAAACAGTCCGGCATATTGATCGCCCAACGCCACGATCATCGCGCCGGTCAGGGTGGCCAGATCAATGATGACCTCAGGAGAATAGGTTTTTTGCGCCCAGGTGATGACGTCGCACAGCACCAGCCGCCCTTCGGCATCGGTGTTGATCACCTCGATCGTTTGGCCCGACATGGAGGTCACGATGTCACCGGGACGCTGCGCGTTGCCGTCCGGCATGTTTTCCACAAGGCCGCAAACGCCGATGACGCGCGCTTTCGCCTTGCGCCCCGCGAGCGCCTTCATCGCGCCCGCGACCGCGCCTGCGCCGCCCATGTCCCACTTCATGTCTTCCATGCCCGCGCCGGGCTTCAACGAAATGCCGCCGGTATCAAAGGTGACACCCTTGCCGACAAAGACGATGGGCTTGTCGCCCGCGCCGCCCGTGCCATCCCACTCCATCGCCAACAGGCGGGGTTCGCGTACCGACCCCTGCGCAACGCCGAGCAGCGCGCCCATGCCCAGTTCCGCCATCGCCGCCTTGTCGAGAACGGTGACCTTGACGCCCAGTTGCTCCAAATGACGGCAACGTTCGACGAAGCTTTCCGGATACAGGATGTTCGCGGGTTCAGAGACCAGCTCGCGCGTGAAGGTTACGCCATCGGCCACCGCCGACAGCCGCTGCCAATGCGCGTCCGCGTCATTCGCCACGACCGACAGCTTCATCAATGTCGGCTTTGCTTTTTCCGGCTGTCGGGTGCGATAGGTATCGATCCGCCATGCGCGCAAGGATGCGCCAAAGGCAAAATGGGCCGCCTTATCGCCAGCCGCGCCGCCGAAAAACTCCACTGCGGCATGGCTCGCCCCGCTCGTAAGCAAGCGTGCAGTCAGCGCCGCGCCCGCCCGTTCATAATCGGCCTCGCTCCCGCTGCCCGTGCCGACGAGAACGATGCGCAGCACCTTACCACCCTCTTCGACGAAGCTTTCAAAGCTTGCCCCCGCCTCGCCCGTGAAGCGTGCCGCCGCAGCACCCGCCGCCAAAGTAGGCGCCGCCGCGATCGGCAAGGCATCGAAACCGCCCTTGGGAACGGCAAAGACCAGCGTGTCGGCGTCGGGACGCACCGGGGTGAATGCGATTTCCATCAAGGGTCCTTCTTCTGCTTTTCTGATCGTGTGGCGCTAGGAACGCTCCATGCCAGATAATGTCGCTTGCTCCATCTGGCAAAGCCGTTCGACCGATTTCCCGCAAAAGAAGCGTGACGAAAGATTGCGGCGCGCGCAAAGCAATGCGATAGGCGGGCAACGAAGCGCCCCTGAAGAGGCACGATCCCCTTGCAGAATTTTTCCCGTTCCTCGCGTCTGAAACATATGCTGGCCGCAAACGCGGCGCTCGCCTGCATGGGCGGGATGCCGCATGCCTTCGCGCAGGAACTGCAATCACCGCCGACGCCAGTCAGCGCGCCCGACGCTCCCGTGCCCGCGACCGACGAGCAAATCGGCTTTTCGGCCGACGCCCTGGAATATGACAATAATACGGAGATTGTGACAGCCACCGGCAATGTCCAGCTGCTCCGGCAGGGCAACCGTCTGCGCGCGGACAAGGTGGTGTGGAACCGGACGACCGGCGAGGTGGAAGCGCGCGGCAATGTCTCGGCGACTGATCCTGAAGGCAATATCGCTTATGGCGACCGCTTCCAGGTGACCGACACGCTGAAGGACGGCACGGTCGAAAACATGCTGCTGGTGCTCCAGTCGGGCGGCCGATTGGCGGCGGTGCAGGGCGTTCGGGTGAACGGCGTCTATACGCTGCACAAGGCTGCCTACACCGGCTGCAGCGTAGTGGACAGCGACGGCTGCCCCAAGGAACCCACCTGGCAGATCAAGGCGGTCAAGGTCGTCTACGACCCCGTCGCCGCCCGCGTGCGATACCGCAATGCCAGCGTGGAAATATTCGGCCTGCCGCTCATTCCGCTGCCCGGCTTTTCGCACCCGGTGGGCGACACGGGGGGCACGGGCCTTCTGGTGCCGAACCTCCGCTACGACCGGAATAACGGCCTCGAAGTCGCCCTGCCTTATTATATCAAGCTGGCGCCCAACCGCGACCTGACGATCACGCCGCATGTCTATTCCAAGACGCTGCCGATGCTGGAGACGAATTTCCGCCATCGCTGGGACCGTGGCGCCTATCAGATCACCGGATATGTGACCCATGCGCGGCGGATCGACGCCAGCAGTTCCCTGCCCAGCTCCACCGGCCCAGCAGGATCGGAAAAGGATTTTCGCGGCTACCTTGACGCCAGCGGCGCCATGCAGCTGACACCGGAATGGAGCGTCAACGGATCACTCCGCGTTGCGAGCGACCGCACCTTCCTTCGCCGCTACGACATCAGCCGCGACGACCGGCTGCGTTCGACCCTGGGCGCTCAGCGCATCGGCGAGAACAGCTATTTCTCCATCGCTGGCTGGGCCGTCCAGACGCTGCGCCTTGGCGATCCGCAGGGGCAAACGCCGATCGCGCTGCCCGTGATCGACTATCGCCTGCGCCTGATCGACCCGCTTCTCGGCGGCCGGATCCAGTTTCAAGCGAACAGCCTCGCGATCACCCGCACCCACGGCCAGGATACGCAGCGCGCCTTCGCTGCCTTTGAATGGAACCTGCGCAAGCTGACGGGCATGGGTCAGGAGGTGAATTTCACCACCTATCTTCGCGGCGACGTGTACCACAGCAGTGACAATCTGCAGAACAACATCGCCCGTTATGCCGGCGATCCCGGCTGGCAGGCGCGCGGCATCGCCGCAGCCGCAATCGATGTCCGCTGGCCCTTCATGGGTGAGGCGTTCGGCGGTGTACAGCGGATCGCGCCACGCGTGCAGATCGTGGCAGCGCCCCGGCTGGCAAATCTGTCGCTACCCAATGAAGACGCCCGCGCCATCGATCTGGAGGACAGCAACCTCTTCGCGCTCAATCGCTTCGCAGGCTATGACCGGTTCGAAGATTCGACCCGCATCACCTACGGTCTGGAATATAGCCTCTCCCTGCCCGGCTTTTCGCTGGAAAGCGTGGTCGGCCAGAGCTACCGCCTTAACAGTCGCGAAAGCATCCTGCCCGACGGCACCGGCCTTTCCGATCGCATGTCCGACATTGTCGGCCGCACGACCGTCCGTTTCCGCGATTTCGTCAGCCTCATCCACCGTTTCCGCCTGGACAAGGACGGGCTGGCGGTGCGCCGCAACGAAATCGACGCGACGATCGGCAGCCGCAAAACCTATGCCATGGTCGGCTATCTCCGGCTCAACCGGAACGCCGCGCCGGGGCTTGAGGATTTGCAGGACCGCGAGGAGCTGCGTTTCGGCGGCCGCGTGCAATTCGCCCGTTTCTGGTCCGTCTTTGGGTCCACCGTCGTCGATCTGACCGACCGGAAAGAAGATCCGCTCAGCGTCTCTGACGGCTACGAACCCGTCCGTCATCGGCTCGGCATCGCCTACCAGGATGACTGCCTGACGCTGGGCCTGACGTGGCGTCGCGATTATCTGGCCGCTGGTGACGCGCGAAAGGGCAATAGCTTCCAACTACGGCTGGCTTTTCGGAATATCGGCATATAAGGATCAGCCTTCCCGTTCAGGACCGGTTCTGGCCGCTCAGGACCGGTTAAGGCGGACCGGCGCATCACGCGCTGGACCGTAATGGAGAGTTTTGTCGACGATGCAGCCTGTCGTTTCCCCGCCTTCCCGCCTTGGACAATCGCTTCGGACCAGCGCGCGCGCCTTGCTCCTGTCCTCTATCCTGTTGGGATCGATCGGCAGCCCTGTCGCCGCCCAGACCGTCAATGACGATGAAGGGGTTGCCGCGCAGCAGTTGAACCTTCCCAAGGACGTGACCGTCTTTGGCAAAAGCGATCCTAATGTCCGCAAGGCTACGGCCATCGTCAACGGCCGCATCATCACCGGCACGGACGTTGACCAGCGCCTGGCGCTCATCCTCGCGGCAAATGGCGGCAAGGTGTCGCCAGAGGAACGGGAGCGGCTGCGCGTGCAGGTGCTGCGCAACCTCATCGACGAGACGCTTCAGATTCAGGAAGCCGCCGCCCACGACATCAAGATCGACAAGTCGGAAATCGACCAGAGCTATGAACGTGTCGCGGCGAACTTCAAGCAGTCGCCCGCCCAGTTCGACCAATATCTGCGCGCTCAGGGCAGCGCGCCCGCCAGCATCAGGCGCCAGATCGAAGGCGAGCTGGCCTGGAGCCGCCTGCTCCGCCGCAACATCCAGCCCTTCGTCAACGTTTCCGCCGATGAAGTGAAGTCGGTCGTCGATCGCATGAACGCGGCCAAGGGCAGCGACGAATATCGCATCGGTGAGATTTACCTGTCGGCAACGCCCGAAAATGAGGCGCAGATCGTCTCGAACGCCCGCAACATCATCGAACAGATCAAGCAGGGCGGCAGCTTCGCCGCCTACGCCCGGCAGTTTTCCGAAGCATCGACTGCTGCGGTTGGCGGCGACCTCGGCTGGGTACGCCCGGCGCAGTTGCCCGATGAACTGGCCAAGGCCGCCAATGAGATGCAGGTCGGGCAGCTCGCTGGTCCCATCCCCGTTCCGGGCGGCATCTCCGTCATCTATGTCATGGACAAGCGCAAGGTGCTGACCGCAGACCCGCGCGACTCTCTGCTCAGCCTCAAGCAATTGTCGATCAGCTTCCCGCCCGGCACGACCAAGGAGCAGGCGAGTGCCAAGGCAGCCAGCTTCGCCGCGCAGATCAAGACGATCAAGGGATGCGGCCAGGCGAACGAACTGGGTGGCAAGATCGGCGCCGATGTCGTGGACAATGACAATGTGAAGGTGCGCGATCTGCCCCCGCAGTTGCAGGAAATCCTCCTCGGCCTGCAAGTTGGCGAAGCGACCCCTCCCTTTGGCTCGGTCAATGACGGCGTGCGCGTTCTCGTCGTTTGCGGCCGCGATGAAGCCAACAGCGCCGCCGCGCCGAACGCCGAACAGATCATGGCTCAGCTTGAGGAAGAACGGGTCAACAAGCGCGCCCGCATCTATCTGCGTGACCTTCGCCGCGATGCCATCATCGACTATAACTGATCCAGCCTCGGCTCGACCGGAGCTGGCGCCTTTTGCCGTCCCGCTGGGCGACCCGGCGGGGATCGGGCCGGAAATCGTAGCGAAAAGCTGGGTGATGCGCGAAGCACGCGGATTGCCCACCTTTTTCGCCGTGGGTGACGCTGCATCGTTGCGCCGGGTCTGGTCCGGCCCTGTCGCCCCCATCGCCACGCCGCAAGAGGCAGCGGCCCTGTTCGACACCGCGCTTCCCTGCCTTCAGGTTGCCGACGCCGGTGACATCGTACCGGGCTCCCCCAGCATCGACGGCGCGCGCACTGCGTTTCAGGCACTGGAAGTGGCGGTCGGCCTCGCCCGCACCGAATCGGCCGCCGGGATCGTCACCGCCCCTGTCGGCAAGGAACAGCTTTACGGCGTCGGCTTCACCCATCCTGGCCAGACTGAGTTCATCGCCGAACGTTGCGGCGTAGCCCCCCACAATGCGGTGATGATGCTCGCCGGTCCTTCATTGAAGGTGGTGCCCATCACCATCCATATCCCGCTGGCAGAGGTCGCCTCGGCCCTGACCATCGACCTGATCCGCGCCCGCGCCACGACCACGGTCAAGGGATTGCAGCGCAATTTCGGCATCCCGCGCCCGCGCATCGTCGTCGCCGGACTCAACCCCCATGCGGGTGAGGGCGGCGCGCTGGGCCGCGAAGAAATCGACATCATCAGCCCCGCGATCGAATCGCTGCGGGCGGAAGGCATGGACATTGTCGGCCCACTGTCAGCCGACGGCCTGTTCCACGCCCGCGCCCGCGAAACCTACGATGCGGTGCTGTGCATGTATCACGACCAGGCGCTGATCCCGCTCAAGACCCTGCATTTCGATGAGGGCGTCAACATCACGCTGGGCCTGCCCATCGTGCGCACCTCGCCCGACCATGGCACCGCCTTCGGCATTGCCGGAACGGACAGTGCAAACCCCGGCGCGATGATGGCCGCGCTCAAGATGGCGGCCGAAGCGGCCCGATCGCGGTTGAGCCATGGGAGCTGAGACCCGGCCGGTCCTGCCGCCGTTGCGTGAAGTCATCGCTGCGCACGGCCTGCAGGCGAGCAAGGCGCTCGGCCAGAACTTCCTGCTCGATGAACAGTTGCTCGATCGCATTGCCGCCATCCCCGGATCACTGAACGATCAACCCGCGTTCGAGGTTGGACCCGGCCCCGGCGGCCTGACCCGCGCGATCCTGCGAGCCGGAGCACGGCTGGTCGCTGTCGAACGAGATCACCGCTGCCTGCCCGCTCTTGCTGAATTGTCAGACGCCTTCCCCGGCCAGTTGCGCGTCATATCTGGCGACGCCATGCAGGTGGACGCGCATGCCGAAGCGGGCGAACATGCCCACATCATCGCCAACCTGCCCTATAATGTTGGCACCGCCCTGCTGATCGGCTGGCTGTCTACGGAATGGAACCCGCTGCCCTGGTGGTCTTCCCTGACGCTCATGTTCCAGATGGAAGTCGCCGAGCGCATCGTCGCAAAACCGGGCGGCGACCATTATGGCCGTCTCGCCGTCCTGTCCCAATGGCGCAGCGACGCCCGCATCGCCATGAAAGTTCACCGCAGCGCGTTCACCCCGCCGCCCAAGGTCATGTCCGCCGTGGTGCACATCACGCCCAAAGCAGCGCCAGAGGGCGTGCAACTAAAGCATCTCGAACGCCTCACCGCGGCCGCCTTCGGCCAACGCCGCAAGATGCTGCGCCAAAGCCTCAAAGGTCTACCAGGCGCACTCGATGCGCTGGACCAACTCGGCATAGATCCCCAACGCCGCGCCGAAACGGTCAGCGTCGAGGAATTTGTTGAAGTGGCCCGGGTGATGGGATCGCGCAGACCCTAGGTCTGCTGTGGGTGGTCAGCGGACGTTGCGGGCACGTCCACCGGCGCGTTGCGGAAACACTAAAATGAGACAAAGGATGACGGCTGCTATAGCTGCGGTAGCCAACGGACGGCTGAACTCCAGACCACCCTTTGCGATAGGTTTGTCCAAAAAGTCGCCCACAGTCGCGCCTAAGGGACGAGTTAAGATGAATGCCGCCCAAAAGAGAAGCACGCGCGAAACCGAAGTCCAGACATATAAAGCGGCAACTAAAATGAGCAGCCCACCGAAGATCATCGCTGCGCCGCTATACCCAAGCGAGCCGTCAGCAACCCAGTCGCCAAGCGCAGTTCCGAGGGTCTGTGAAAAAGTAATGGTGATCCAATAGAAAGTTTCGGCCCTGGCCGTTTCAACGCAATTGACGTCCACTGACCCCAAGGTGCGATGCCAACTGAACAGCGACGCAATCACTAACGAAAACAGAAGAAGTGATCCACCCGGATATCCGAGCCCCATGGAACGTGTCACATAGTCGGCGAGTGTCGTCCCTGCGGTGGTTGAGGCAATAATTGTAGTCCAATAGAGCCACGGGTTGAAACGCCGAGCTCTAATTTGCAGCCACACAAGCGCTACAAGTAGAAGGCCGAAAATGGCGGTGCCGATAAGATAGCCGTTTATGCCGCTGCTGCCAGCGTTCGGCGTCGTTTCGCCGAGCCAACTCATGCTGACAGCATCTCCACCCGTTTCGCCAAGTGTGGTGGCGAGCACCTTGATCACCCAAAAAATTAGAGTCGCGGCGGGGACTTTGCTGATCCCGGCACGGGGTGAATCAAGCATGCGTCATCTCACAGAACATCATTGAGTCTCGACGATCTTAGGACAACGCGTTCTGTCCGCCAATGGCCAATGGTCGCTTGCCGCTGGGCACTTACCCGTCTCTATCCGGAAGCCACCTATGGAGCGCAGCCTAACGATCAGCGCCGTCAATGGCTGGCCAGAGTGGATTTCAGTCATCCCCCTCCCGCTAGCGGGAGGGGGCTAGGGGGTGGGCCAGCGCAACGCCCGACCTTATTCTTCAACGGCACGCCAGCAGGCCCGCTTCGCTCGCGCCCAAACTTATTAACCCTTCCCACCTACGGGAGGGGAATGTCTTGCGTGACCCCTTCAAGACAGCCTCAAGGCGTCTCGGTCGTCGCAGCCTTCGGCACCACGACAGCATCCTTCGCACTCAACACAGTCGCGGGCGGCCCCTTCTGGATCGCGGCGGCAAGTTTACCGACGGCCGCGCAGTCGGACTTGCACGCGCTCTGCGCCTGGGCGAGATTTTCCTTTGCCTTGGCGATCGCGCCCTTCTCGACCATCGCCTCGCCCTGTCCGACCAGTGCATGCACATCGTTCGGGTCGAGCAGCAGCGCCTCCCGATAAAGGCGGATCGCCTTGCCTTGCAGACCCTGCGCACGGGCCACTTCGGCCAGTTCGATATAGGCGGAGCGGTTACGCGGATCGACCGCCAGCGCCGTTTCCAACGCATCGTTCGCCGCGTTGAAATTCCCCGCCCGGCGCGCAGTGACGCCCGCCTGCTGCCATTCAATCGACAAAGGCGAAATCTGGGCATCCGGGCGCTGCGTCAGACCGGCGCTCGACACGGTGGTCAGCAGGACTGCAAAGGCGATCGAAGCAGGGGTAAAACGCATGCACAACTCCAGCCATGTTTCAGGCGTTGATTCTGCCCGAGTGTCGTCATTTTGGCGGGGCTTGTCCATCGCCTCTTTCATGCACCGCGCCGAAGCCGGGCGGAATAGAAACCGTCCGTCGCGTCATGCCCCGGCGTCAGCAAACAGCCATGCCCATGCACCCGCCCGGCCGTGATCGAGATCGCCTCAGCCGCCCAGCCTTCGTGGCGATCGAGAAACGCCTGCACCTGCCCCGCCCCTTCCTGATCGGTCAAGGCGCAGGTCGCGTACATAAGCACCCCACCGACCGCCACCAGCGGCGCAGCGAAGTCCAATATGCGCGCCTGTTCGCCCACCAGCCGTTCCAGCCGCGCGGGTGTCAGGCGCCAGCGAGCCTCGGGATTGCGCCGCCAGGTCCCGGTCCCGGAACATGGCGCATCGACAAGCACGACGTCCGCTTGCCCCTGCAGGCTCTCCAGCCCCCGCGCCTCATGCCCCTGATCGAGCAGCAATGTCTGGATGAAGGTCGCCCCCGCCCGCTCGGCGCGCGGGTCGAGGCGTGAGAGGCGCGAGCGGATCGTGTCCGCCGCGATCAGCGTCCCTTGTCCGGCCATCGACGCCGCAAGCGCCAGCGTCTTGCCGCCCGCTCCCGCGCAAAGGTCGATGACGGTCATGCCGGGCGCAGCGCCGCACGTCGCAGAAATGAGCTGGCTGCCCGCATCCTGCACCTCGACCAGCCCCTGCTTCCACGCATCGCTCTGCTCGACCGGCCAACCCTCCGGCAGGCGCAGCGCGTCAGGCAAGCCGTCGATCGGCACCGCTTCGGGAAAGATCGGCGCGGCATCTTCCGGCGTCGCTTTCAACCGGTTCACCCGCAAATCCACAGGCGCCCGGCCCAGCAACTCCTCCTGCTCCACAGGCGCCGCAAACAACGGCTTGAGCCAGACGGGCACCGCTCCGGCTATCGCACCCGCCTCATCGGCGAGGATGGGCGCAGGAGCATGGCTCGATCCATCGAACAAGTCCGCGATATCCGGCCGCTCCAGCGCCAGTCCGATCATCGCCGCACGGCCATTTTCCGGCCGCTCCGCAGCCCGGCGCACCGCATCATAAACATGATCGCGCACCGCCCGCCGGTCGCGCGAACCGGCATAGCGCCGTTCCTTGAAATAGCGTGCGATCAGCGTATCGGCAGCCGGTCCGCCATCGCGCGCCGACGCTATGATGGCGTCCAGCAGCTCGATCGCGGCCTGAACACGCGCGGAGGGGGTCACCCCGCCCTACCCTCAGCGGGTGGGATAGTTGGGCGCTTCCCGCGTGATGGTCACGTCATGGACATGGCTTTCGGACAGGCCCGCATTGGTGATCTGAACGAAGCGCGCGCGCTCCTGAAGGTCCTTGATCGTGCGGCTGCCGGTGTAGCCCATCGCCGCCTTCACGCCACCGACCAGCTGGTGGATGACGTCCTTCGCAGGCCCCTTGAACGGCACCTGCCCCTCGATCCCTTCGGGCACCAGCTTCATCTGGTCCTTGATATCCGCCTGGAAATAGCGGTCGGCAGAACCGCGCGCCATCGCGCCGACGCTGCCCATGCCGCGATAGCTCTTGTAAGCGCGGCCCTGATACAGGAAGGTTTCACCCGGTGCTTCGGCCGTACCCGCCAGTAGCGATCCTACCATGACGCAGCCCGCGCCAGCCGCCAGCGCCTTTGCCACATCGCCCGAGGTGCGAAGCCCGCCGTCCGCGATCACCGGAATGCCCTGCTTTGCCGCTTCATTGGCCGAATCCATGACGGCGGTCAGCTGCGGCACGCCCACGCCCGCAACCACGCGCGTGGTGCAGATGGAGCCAGGCCCGATCCCGACCTTCACGCAGTCGGCCCCGGCGTCGATCAAAGCCTTGGTCGCTTCAGCGGTCGCAACATTACCCGCCACGACCTGAACATGGTTGGACAGACGCTTCACCGCCTCAACCGCGACCGCGACCTGCTTGCTATGGCCGTGCGCGGTATCGATGACGATCAGGTCGCATTCGGCGTCGATCAGCGCCTCGCTGCGTTCCAGCCCCTTATCGCCCACGGTCGTCGCCGCCGCGACACGCAGGCGGCCCGAACCGTCCTTGGTCGCCTGCGGATAGGTGACCGCCTTTTCGATGTCCTTGACGGTGATAAGGCCGACGCAATGATAGTCATCATCCACCACCAGCAGCTTTTCGATCCGACGCTGATGCAGCAGACGCTGCGCTTCATCCTGCCCCACGCCCACCTTGACCGTGGCAAGATTATCCTTGGTCATCAGTTCGCTGACGGGCTGATTGGGATTTTCCGCGAAGCGCGTGTCACGATGGGTCAGGATGCCGACCAGCTTACCGCTGTTCTCGACCACCGGAATGCCGCTGATCCGGTGCCGCTCCATCAACATCTGCGCGTCTGCCAGGGTCGCGCGCGGCGTAATCGTAATGGGGTTCACCACCATGCCGCTTTCGAAGCGCTTGACCGCCCGCACCGCATCCGCCTGCTCTTCGATCGACAAGTTGCGGTGCAGGACGCCGATGCCGCCCAGCTGCGCCATGACGATCGCCATGTCGGCCTCCGTCACCGTGTCCATCGCAGAGGACAGGACCGGGATGTTCAGCTTGATCTGCTTGGTCACATAAGTGCTGGTGTCCGCCTGGCTGGGCAGCACATCGGACTCGCCGGGCTGCAACAGCACGTCGTCAAAGGTGAGGCCGAGGCGGATATCCATGTGAAAGCCACTTTCTTCTGTGCGACCTGCCAAGGGGCATAGCGCGATCGCTGGGGATTCGTGGCGGCCCATGTAACCATTAACCAGCGAAACGGCCAGACCTTAGGCGCATTTTGTTGCTGGCCGCCTCACGGCACAGGAGGACGGGCGCTTTTCAGGATTTGGCGGTAGCACCCACAAGCCGATCCAGCCATGCCTGCGCCTGCTTCGGCTCCCCGACCGCCTGCGAACTGACCGGGCCGCGCGATGCAAGAAACTCCTGTTGCAACTCAAACGGCGGCATCAAAAGTTGCTCCCGCGCCTTGTCGATGGCTTCCCCGATTTCCGCCAACTGTTCGATGACCGGAGCGGATGCGGCGCGGCTTGCCCGGTCCTCCTTATGCCCGAACAGGCCCCATTTCCCCGAAGCAGTCACGCGCAATGCGTCGATGAGCTTCTCGGTATATTCCGCCTCCAGTTCCAGGCGGCGGGTGTCCAGGCGTTCCAGTCGATCAGCTTTTGCCATGGCATCCCTATCTCACCACGGTGATATAGCCGCAAACAAAAAGGGCGCCGCCCGACGGCAGCGCCCTCTTCGAACCCTTGACCGCAGATTAGATCCCGGCAGGCGAAGGATCGCCAAACGGCCCCTTGCGCTTGCGCGTCTTGGGGATAGACGAACCCGCCGCTGGGACGACCGATGGCTTGATCGTGGTGCCGTCGTCACGGGTAATCTCACCTTTGTCGAGCAGCGTCTTGATCTCCTCACCGGACAGCGTCTCATATTCCAGCATGGCGTTGGCAAGCAGATGCAGCTGGTCCTCATGACCCTTCAGCACTTCCTGCGCCCGGGTATAGCCCTGCTCCACCAGTCCGCGGATTTCCTTGTCGATCAGCTTTGCCGTCTCGTCCGACATATGAACGCGCTGGCTCTGCGAATAGCCGAGGAAGGTTTCGCCCTGCTGCTCTTCATATTGCAGCGGGCCGAGCTTGTCGGACATGCCCCATTGCGTGACCATGTCACGGGCCAGCTTGGTGGCATATTGAATGTCACCCGACGCACCCGACGACACCTTGTCATAACCGAAGATGATCTCCTCGGCGACGCGCCCGCCCATGGCGACGGCCATGTTCGCGTGCATCTTGTCGCGGTGATAGCTGTAGCTGTCCCGCTCCGGCAGACGCATCACCATGCCCAGCGCACGGCCGCGCGGGATGATCGTCGCCTTGTGGATCGGATCGGACGCCGGTTCATGGACTGCGACGATGGCATGGCCCGCCTCATGATAGGCGGTCATCTTCTTCTCGTCCTCGGTCATGACCATGGAGCGGCGCTCGCTGCCCATCATGACCTTGTCCTTGGCCGCCTCAAACTCATCCATCGCGACCAGACGCTTGCCCCGCCGCGCCGCCATCAGCGCCGCTTCGTTGACAAGGTTCGCAAGGTCAGCGCCCGAGAAGCCCGGCGTACCGCGCGCAATGGTACGCGGATTGACGTCCGGCGCCAGCGGCACCTTCTTCATGTGCACGGCCAGGATTTTCTCGCGACCCTCAATGTCGGGACGCGGCACCACGACCTGACGATCGAAGCGACCCGGACGCAGCAGCGCAGGGTCCAGCACGTCGGGGCGGTTGGTCGCCGCAACGATGATGATACCCTCATTCGCCTCAAAACCGTCCATCTCGACCAGCAACTGGTTCAGCGTCTGCTCGCGCTCGTCATTGCCGTTACCGAGGCCCGCGCCGCGATGACGGCCGACCGCGTCGATTTCGTCAATGAAGACGATGCAAGGCGCGTTCTTCTTCGCCTGCTCGAACATGTCGCGTACACGGGAAGCACCCACGCCGACGAACATCTCGACGAAATCCGAACCCGAAATGGTGAAGAAGGGAACCCCCGCCTCACCCGCAATCGCGCGCGCGAGCAGCGTCTTACCCGTACCCGGCGAACCCACCAGCAGCGCGCCCTTGGGAATCTTACCGCCCAGCCGCGCAAATTTGGTCGGGTCCTTCAGAAACTCGACGATTTCCTGCAATTCCTCGCGCGCTTCATCGATGCCCGCAACGTCATCAAACGTAACTTTGCCGTGCTTCTCGGTCAGCAGCTTTGCCTTGGACTTGCCAAAGCCCATCGCACCGCCAGCGCCGCCGCCCTTTTGCATCTGCCGCAACACGAAGAAGGCGATGCCCAGGATCAGCAGGAATGGCAGCGACTGGTAGAGCATGATCTGCCAGAAGCTCGGCTGCTCCTCAGTCTGTCCGGAATATTTGACGTTATAATCGTCAAGCAGCCCGGTCAGCCCCGGATCATTCACGGGTACGGTGTTGAATCGCTGTCCGCTGGTCAGTGTGCCGGTAATCTTGTCGGTCGCGATCGCAACGTCCTTGACCTGCCCCTCCTGAACCTTTGATCGGAATTCGGAATAGGCAAGGCCGCTCCCCGCCTGCGAAGCGGAACGGCTGTCGAACATCGAGACGAATAGCAGCAGAGCGACAATCACTCCCGCCCAAATCATCGCGCTCTTGATCCAGGGGTTACCCTGCGGGTCCTTCTCGTCGTTCATCATCACTCTCTTTCACCGGGCAAGATAGGATGCTCCGGCAAAATCGCAAGTTGGGTGCAACGGTCTGCTGACGTTATCCGCCCACGAACTGCGACAGGGCGATGTAGGCCAGGATCATGGCCAGGCCCACCGACACACCGCATAGCAGATATCCGACATACAGCAGCAACGGCGGATGCGGGCGAGCCAGCTTCCGGTTACGTTGCGCCGCCGAAAGGATCACACTGGCGAGCACACCATAGGTCAACGCCGCAAATTCGAACATAAATGACTTTCCATGCCTGAGTGCCGACCCCAATACGCCAGCAGGCTATTAAGGAAAGGTCATTGCGCTGCAACAATTCGATGGAGCGAGGCGTCGGCGCGTTGATCCGTGGAACCTTTCCGTAACGATCAATTCAATGCTCGAAGTCGTTTCGGACGAGACTCATCATCCCGGTCATCGGCGGGGTGCGCCCAAGATCGATTCTGACTCAACGTCGCGGCGGCGCCACGCGAACTTTCCAGGCGGCGCCCCCTTTCAGGAGTAATCCGCCAAGGCTCGCCTGCCCGCCCCGCATAGCAACCGCGATGGCCCGATCGAGCGTGTCCCCTCGCGGTTCCGCGCCGGGTTCCGCCTCCGCGATGATGCGCAGCAACAGGCGCCGCAGCAGCTCACGGGGCAAATCCGTGCGGGTCAGCAGCCACGCCCCCCCTTCCCTGCGAACATGCGCCGCCGCGATATCCTCGACCGTCCAGTCCAGCGCTTCCTCGCACTCCGCCAGCGCCGCCGCACTGCGGACGGCACTTTGCGGGTCGAGCCATTCGGCTTCCTTCAGATGCCGTCGAATCACCGCCCGATCAAATCGCGGATCGACATTGGAAGGATCGTTGACGAAGGGAAGCCCGCGCTCACGCGAATAGTCGAACAGTTGCGCGCGCCGCACGCCAAGCAGGGGCCGCAATATATGCCCTTGCCGCGCGCGGATTCCGGCCAGACCATTGACCCCGGCGCCCCGGTTAAGCCGCATCAGTACGGTTTCCAGCTGATCATCGGCATGGTGCGCGGTGAAGATCCAGTCGATACCGCGATCGACCCTCCATTGCTCCAGCGCCGCATAGCGTTGCGTTCTCGCCCATTGCTGGACGTTGCCGGTAAGAGGCTGGGACGGATGCAGCACTGCATGCGTGACGCCGCTGCCATGGCACCACTGCCCCACCATTGCGGCCTCTTCCGCCGACTCCGGCCTCAATCCATGGTCAACGGTGGCCGCTTCCACCCTGCCCGCGAAGGCATGCGCAGCCATGGCAAGCAACGCCATACTGTCGGGACCGCCCGACACCGCCACGCCAAAACGCAGTGAGGCATCATCGCCCACCAGCGCACCAACCGACCGCGTCAGCAACGCTTCCAGGTCAGGCTGAGCCGAATGCGGCGCGGCCATGCGAGTGCCTTAGCTGCACTTCGCCTTGGCGCGGCCCTTGTCCATCATGCCGCGCTGGCTGGCCGACATGGTGGTGCCATAGACCTGTTCCAGCTCCGCATAGACCTTGCACGCGTCGGCGGGCTTCTTGAGCTGGATCAGCGCCTCACCCAGATAGGCCAGGCTGTCGGCGGCGCGATCCCCCTTGGGGCGCTTCTGATAATTGTCGTAAAAAGCGACGGAGGCCAACGCGGGCTTGCCATCGTCCAGATAGGCACGACCCAACAGGTTAGAAGCGCGGCTCGCGACCGGCGCAGTACCATATTTATCCACCGTCGCCTTCAGTTGCGCCTGCGCCTCGGGATAGAATTTGGCGGCCCACAAACGATAGCCATAGCTATAGGCGTCGGCCGCCGCATCGCCGGTCGCGGGCCGTTCGATCGCCGCAACGGCCGCCTTGCGCGCTTCGGTCGCACCACCATTGGTGCCCGGCTTCGGCGCCGTCGGGGTTGCATTATCGGCGGGAGCCGCGGGGCGCACGGGCGGCGGAGCAACCACTTCGGCGCGGCTCTGCGCCTCAGCCTTATATTTGTTGAACGCCTCTTCCAGCTGACGGATCTTGAAGCTGTTTTCCTCAACCTGTCCGGTCATCGAGGCAAGCTGCGATTCCAGTGCGCCCACGCGCGCCGTCAGATCGGCGACGGGCGATGATGACGGCGTGCCGGGCGGAACGGTGGTCGTCACCGGGCGATTAATTTCCGCCTCCAGCGGAGCGCCTGCGGGAAAGACCTTGCGCTGTACCGCGCGCATTTCCTTTTCCAGCCGGTCAACGCGCACATCCAGCGCCACATTCTGGGCGGCCGCTGCTGGCGCGAGCGCAACCATAGCGGGCGCGCCCAGCAGCAGGGCGGTTGTCGCAAACAAGGCGTAACGCATGATGATCCCCGACTAAAACTTAAATTTACCGACGATACGGCCCGCAAAGGCCGCGCTCCCCGCTCTTAACCATAAGGCCATATTCGCCGCCGTAAAGCAGGACGTGCGGCTCAAACAGGGATTGGAGACGCGTTAATCCGTCGGGGGTGGGGCAGCTGGTGCGGGCTCCGCAGGGATCGCAGGCGCCACACTCCCGGTCACGGGCCGCGCGGCAGGCGTTTGCGGAGCCGATGGGGCAGCCGCAGGGGCAGGCGAAGCGGCCGGAGCGACCGGCGCCGGAGCAGCCCGCGCCAGCAACGCCGCCGCCGAAACGGGCACATCGGAAATCGTGCGATCAGGTGCGCCAAGCGGTGCAATAGGCTTGCCACCGACTGTAACTGTCAACGCTTGCGGACGGCCGGTCAGGATCATGGGGTTGCGGGCAGTAGCAGGCAGGGTGAAGCTCTCACCCTTCTTCATCAGGCCATCCTTCAGCCGGTCGCCAGCCTCATCATAAATGCGCAGCCACACATCGTCGTTGGCGGTGAACACAACCGTCTGCACCACCGGCGCGGCGGGACGCGCGCCCGGCGCCGGTTTCGCGGCAACGGCGGGCTTGGCCTGTTCGGCGGCGATCTCCTGCCCCGTCGGCGGAGTCAGCATCTGCGTGCGCCAGATGGTGAAGCCAGCCACCAGCACAATCACGATCGCCGCAGCCGTCCAGGCAAGCAGGCGCGACGGCACGCGGGCCGGATCGGCCGGTTCGAACGCCTCGTAGCGATTGGCGCCTAGGTCGGAATTATGGACGGCATGGCGCACATCGGCGGCAATGGCCACCTCGTCCAGATCGACAGCGCGGGCATAAGCGCGGGCAAAGCCGACCGCATAGGGAATTCCCGGAAGCGCAGAATAGTCGTCCCGCTCGATCGCCTCCAATTGACGTTGCGCAATGCGCGTGCGCGTCGCCACGTCCTGGATCGACAGGCCATGCGCCTCACGCGCCGCGCGCAGCTTTGCGCCCGGAGTGCCCAATTGCACGTCCGGCGCCGTCGCGCCGCTTTCCACTTCGGGTTGTTCTGCCATGCTGCTCCGCGATCTTATAAGCCGGTCTTGTCTCATTCCGGCACAGGGATTGTCAACGCCGCCGGGGTCGTGCCTGACCCATTTTCCGGTTCAATTCAGTTCGATGCCCCGCTCATCCGCCCATTGCGTCAGCGCGCCACGAATATCGACGATCCCGTCGTCCAGCAGCTTGCGCATCAACGCCTGCAATTCGGCGGCATCGATAGCCCGGATCATGGCCTTGACCGGACCAACCGACGCAGGCGTAATCGACAGGCGCCGAACGCCCAGGCCAACCAGCGCCATCGCTTCCAGCGTCCGCCCGCCCATTTCCCCACAGACGCCAACCGGCACCTGATATTCCTCGCAAGTCCGCACCACCCGGCTGAGGAAGCGCAAGATGGCGATACTCAGCCAGTCATATCGCTCCGCCAGCTTGGGATGCGCCCGGTCGGCCGCAAAGAGAAATTGCGTCAGGTCATTGGTGCCGATCGACAGGAAATCGAGCTTCGGCAGCAGCAGGTCCAGCACCTCCGCCAGCGCAGGCACCTCCAGCATCGCGCCATAGCGCACCGCCGTCGGCACCTTCTTGCGCTGGGAAACCAACCATTCGCGCTGATGCTCCACCAGAGCGCGCGCCTTCTCATATTCCCACGGCTCCGACACCATCGGGAACATGATATTCAGCACCTTGCCCGCCGACGCTTCGAGCAGCGCCCGCGCCTGCGCCTTCATCAACCCGTCGCGGTCCAGCGCCAGCCGCAGCGCGCGCCAGCCCATCGCCGGATTGTCCTCCAGCTCCTCATCCTCATCGCGCTGCATATAGGGCAGCGCCTTGTCACCCCCGATATCGACGGTGCGGAAGATGACCGGCCGGTCGCCCGCCGCGTCCAGCACATCCTTGTAGAGGCGCTGCTGCTTTTCCCGCTGCGGCAAAGTCGCGGACACGAGGAACTGGAACTCCGTCCGAAACAGCCCAATGCCGTCAGCGCCGACCAGGTCCAGCGCCTGCGCATCCTCACGCAGGCCCGCATTCACCATCAACTCGATACGCTGCCCGTCCGCCGTCACGGACGGCAGGTCACGCATCGCGGCAAATTCGGCCCGGCGCTTCTGCGTGACATGCAGCTTGTTCTCGAACGCCTCGTCCATGTCCGCCGTCGGGCGGATCAACAGGTTATTCGACACGACGTCCATCAGGATGAGGTCGCCCTCATTCACCTTGTGCCGTATTTCACGAACGCGCCCCAGCACCGGCACGCCCATGGCGCGCGCGACGATAGTGACGTGCGCGGTCAGCGACCCTTCCTCCAGGATCACGCCTTTCAATCGCCGCCGGTCATATTCCAGCAGCTCCGCCGGACCCAGATTGCGCGCGATCAGGATGGCGTCTTGCCTAAGGCCCATGGTTGCCGCTGTGCCCAACTGCCCCGACACGATCCGCAACAGGCGATTGGCCATGTCCTCCAGATCATGCATGCGATCCTGCAAAAGCGCGTCATCGATTTGCCGCATGCGCATGCGGGTGCGTTGCTGCACGCGCTCGATCGCCGCCTCGGCGGTCAATCCGCTGTCGATCGCCTCATTGATCCGCCGGATCCAGCCTTCGTCATAGGCGAACATCTTGTAGGTCTCGAGCACCTCCTGATGCTCGCCCTCCATCCCGAATTCGACCGCGCCCGTCATGCGGTCGATCTGTTCGCGCATTTTGGTGAAGGCCGAAATGACGCGCTGCCGCTCCGCCTCGGTATCCTCCGCCACCGTATGTTCGACATGAACACGCGGCTGGTGGAACACCGCATGCCCCCGCGCCATGCCCATGACCAGCTGCAAGCCTTGCAACATGATCGTGCCCGTATCCTGCACGCGCGAATCCGCCGGGCCATCATCGGCCAATTCAGCATTGGCGATCAGTTCCGAAAGCACCATGGCCACGGTCTGAAGCGCCTCGATCTCGACCTCTTCATAACGGCGCGGCTCCACATGCTGGACGCACAATACGCCGATCGCCCGCTCCCGCCGTACAATCGGCACACCCGCAAAGCTGTGGAACAATTCTTCGCCCGTTTCCGGCCGGTAGCTATAGTCGGGATGCGCCGCAGCTTCGTCCAGGTTCAGCGTTTCCACATTGGTGGCGATCAGACCGACAAGCCCCTCGCCCATCGCCATGCGGGTGACGTGGACGGCCTCCTGCTTCAAACCGCGCGTCGCGAACAGTTCCAGCAGCCCCTCGCGCACCAGATAGATGGAGCAAACCTCGCTCGACAGCGCCTGGCCGATAATGTCCACAACCTTGTTCAGCTTGGCCTGCGCGCTCGTTCGCGCAGCCATCACCTCCTGCAAACTGGTGAGGATGTGGCGGGCGGCTGCGGCGGGTGTCGTGGGCATGGTCAAGCGCTAACAGATCGCAGCCCCCCTTTCCAAGGGGAAGTCAGGGTTAATCTGGCGAGAACCCCATCAAATCGTCAAAAGACGAGCGCCTTCCCCCAAAATCCTCCCCATCGCCAAATGGGGAGGGGGACCGCCAAAGGCAGTGGAGGGGAAAATGCGCAACATCAGCCCGCTTCCCCGCCTCGCGACAGGGAGGAGTACCCCATCACGCCGTCGCCGCCGAAGTCTCGCACAATTCCTTGAACTGCTGCGCCATCTGATCCCATCCCGGATGAAACCCCATCGCCTCATGCCGCTTCAGCGCTTCCTCGCTCCAATGCCGCGCCGTCGCGGTAAAGCGCGTCCCCTCTCCCTCTGGCGCAAAGCTCCAGATCGACGTGAGAAACGGCTCCTGCGGTATCCAGCCGGAAGCATAAGCATCGGTCGACACCACCCGCTCTCCCGGCACCACCTCCAGGAAGACACCCTCCATCGGCCCGGTATCCTCGCCATCGGGGCCGAACATGCGCACGGCGCTACGGCCACCAGCGCGCAAATCTTCCTCGATCACCTCGGCTCGCCACGGCTTGGGGCAAAACCATTGATCCTTCAGGTCCGTCCACACCTTCCACACAATCTCGCGCGGGGCGGCGATGTGACAGTTGACCGACAGCTCATGTTGCGCGCTGCTCATACCGTCGCCCCCTCATAAGCCGCCTTCATCCGGGCAAGGTCCAGCTTTTGCATGGTCATCATCACCGCCATCATCGGCTGAATACCCGGGCCGCCCTTCCGGTGCATTTCCATCACTTCTTCGGGCACCAACTGCCAGGACAGGCCATATTTGTCCTTCACCCAACCACAGGGGCCGGGCGAACCGCCATCGGCCGTCAGCACATCGAAATAGCGGTCCAGTTCCGCCTGATCCTCGCAGGACACTGACAAGGACACCGCTTCGGTAAACGGAAATTTCGGCCCGCCGTTCAGGCCCTGATAGCTTTGCCCGAACAGGGTGAACTCCACCATCAGCACATCCCCTCCCTTGAAAGGCGCGGGGCTGGGAACATCATGGGGATAGCGGCTGATCGAATCCACCGATCCGCCAAAGACCGAGACATAAAAGCGCGCGGCTTCCTCGGCCTGTCCGTCGAACCACAGACAGGGTGAAATCTTGGACATCGTTTCTCTCCTTACGCTGCGGTCGAACGCATGCCGACCAGCGCGAACATCGCGCCTTGCGGGTCGGTCGCCTGGATGATCCAGGCGCCGCCCGGCACTTCGGCAGGGCCATTGAGCACAGTGCCACCGCCCGCCTTCACCTTCTCCACACCGACATCAATGTCGGGCACCACGAAGTAGAACAACCATTGCGGCACCGGCATTTGCTCGGGCTTGCGCATCATGCCGCCCTCCATCGCGTTGAACTCGGTGGCGCCGGACATGGAGAAAAGCTGATAGCTTCCCATCGGCCCCATATCCATCGCTTCACCCTTCCCCCAGCCGAACTGGGACGTGTAAAAAGCCAGGTCCGCATCGAAATCGCCGCTGTACAGCTCGTGCCAGCCGACATGGCCGTTCGCCATCGGGGGCGCGGCGTCCATGCCATCGGGGCTCGACCCCTTGAGCAGCATGAAGATCGCCCCGCCCGGATCGCTCATCACGGCAAAGCGGCCAACGCCGGAAATATCTTCCGGCGGCCGCTTCACGCTTGCTCCCGCGCCGCTCAACCGCCCGGCATCCGCATCGACATCGGCCGATCCGACATAGCCGCCCCACCAGGGCGACATGCCGCATTCCTTCGCTTCGGCCGGAATGCGCATGATGCCACCCACCGGACCCGCGCTGCCGGACACGACATTATAGGGATCGTCCGTCCGCTCGCCGCCAAAGGGCTGCGCCGTCCAGCCTACCACGTCGCCGTAGAAGGCGATCGCCGCGTCAGGGTCGCTGGTCATCAGTTCGTACCAGAAAAATTTGCCGGTGAGATCGGTCATCATCCGTCTCCTCTAAAAGGAAGTTTCAGGCCTTTTGGTCGAGCATCACGTCGAACCCGCCATAGATCATCCGCTTGCCGGAAAAGGGTATCTCCCCATCTTCCTGCATGCGGGGGTCCTTCATCGCTTTTTCCTGCCCCGCATCACGGGTCGCCTTGTCGGGCCATTCGATCCAGGAAAAGACGACATCCTCGTCCTCTTCGGCGATCACGGATGTCCGGAAGTCATTCACCTTCCCCACCGGGACATCATTGCCCCAGCATTCAACCATACGCAGCGCGCCATGTTCCAGAAAAACGGGCGCGGAACGGGCGGCAAACTGCTGATACCGCTCCTTCTGCCCCTTGGGCACGGGAACCACGAAGCCATCGATATAGCTCATCATCTCTCTCCTTATATCTGTCAGGACGAAGTCAGGCCGTCGTTTCCGGCTGATTCACAGCCAGGGCCCCCTCCATATCCATCCACGCGAGTTCCCAGATATGGCCGTCCAGATCGGCGAAATCGCGGCCGTACATGAAGCCATGATCCTGCAACGGATTGGGTTCCGTCCCTCCCGCCGCCAGCGCCTTGGCCATCGTCGCATCGACCGCAGCCCGGCTTTCCTCGCTGAGCGCAAGCAGCACCTGCGCCGTTTCATGCGCATTGGGAATGCGCCGCGCCGTGAAGCTGGAAAAACGTTCATGTGTCAGCAGCATGACGTGGATTGTGTCGGAAAAGCTGACCATCTGCGCGCTGTCATCGGCAAAGTCATTGTTCCGCACGGCACCGACCGCTTCGTAAAAGGCGATGGAAGCGGATAAGTCCTTCACCGGCAGGTTAACGAAAATCATCTTGGGCGCGGGGGCATTGGGCATCACGCATCTCCTTGAGCTTCGCGGCAAGGAACTGTCGCTCTCGACTCACCGCCTTGAACTTTGTGGACCCATAGATTATCTTCTGCAACATATAAGTTATAAAAAATAACTAAGGACTCGCAATTGAAAAAGCGCGCCTATCAGGATGGCTGTGCAGTCGCCCATGCGCTGGACCTTGTCGGGGACCGCTGGGCCATGCCCATCATGCGGGAATTGATGCTGGGGCCAAAGCGCTTCACCGATCTGCGCGCCAGCCTGCCCGGAATCAGCGCCAACGTGCTGACGCAGCGACTGGAGGAGCTGGAGGCGGCCAGCGTCCTCATCCGCCGCCGCCTGCCCCCACCCGCCGCCAGCCAGATTTACGAACTGACGCAATGGGGCCGCGAGTCGGAAATCCTTTTCCAGGTTCTCGGCCGCTGGGCCTGCCGCTCACCCACTATGCAGCCCGGCCAGCCAATGAGCAACGTCTCGGTCGTCCTCTCCATGCGCACGATGATCGACCGCAGCCGCATTGGCGATCTCAACGCAACGATCGGCTTCCGCTTCGGCGAGGAGGAATTTCGCGCGCTATTGAAGGATGGCGACTTCACCATCGATCGCGGCTCAGCCCAGGACGCAGACGTGCTGTTCAGCGGCGATCAGAACGCCCTGGCCGCCGTCGTCTATGGCGGAGCCAGCTTCAAGGATGTCGCCGACGCGCTGCAAGTCGAGGGCGACCCCGCATTGGCGGAACGCTTCGTGCGCCTGTTCCCCCTGCCCGCCAAGGCCCCCGCGACCTACCCCTCCGCTTAGCGCGTAATCGGGAAAGTCGGCACAATCACACGGGGCGCGGATGTAGCGCCCGGCACCAGCGCCTGCCCGCTTTCCTCACGCAACCTTGGCAGCGCGGGCGGCGGGACGAAGCCCGCTCCGATTTCCGCAGGCGGCTTGGGCGGCGGCGGCAAAGGCGTTGGCGACACAATCACCGTCACAGTCCCGCCAAAGCGCGACTGCCACTCCGCCAGCCGCCGCAGATAGTCGGCGTAGGCCTCGTAAAATTCCTGGAACGGCTGTTCGAGCGCGGTCAGCGCCTCGGGAGCATAGCCCAGCAGCTGGCTCGACGGCATCGTAAGCACCTTCGCCCCGACCTCGATCGCGGCCTTGCAGAAGGTCGCCTGAACCGGCGGCAGCGAGAAGAAATTATACACGACCGTATTCAGCAACTCACGCGACTGAAGACCCCCGCTCCCATAAGCGGCGGTGTAGTTGCGATCGACTGCGGCATTGGCCTCCCGCAGCACGTCCTTATGCACCCGCAATATCTGATTATATTGCACCCGCGCCGGTTCGTTTACGCCATGACAGGACAGCGCCGCCACATTCAGCGCCATTCGCACGTGCCATAGCGCCGTATTAGCCGTCACCCCGCGATTGGGCGTCAGATATTTGCCCTGCGGGTCAACCTCGGGAATGCTCATATCCTCTACCGCGCCCATCGGCGGCAATGGCTTGATCGTCCGAACGACCGGCGGCGGAGGCGTGGGCGGTGCCTTAGGCGTGGAGCAGCCTGCAACCAGCGCCAAGGCGCCCACCGAAGCGATTGTCCAGACGCGACATGAAACGGCACGCAGCGGCAACCCGATATCCCCTATGAATAATTCTCTGCGCAAAAACTCATGGCCCAAACTCATGCCAAAGCCGCGCGTTCCTGGCGATGACCGCCCGGATCACTTCACCTCTCAAGAGATTCGGCTCATCCCGATATCGGGACCGGGTACACTTCAGGCGCTACGCCGCTCCAGCGCAACCGCCGCTTCGGCCATCAGTTGAGCGATGATCTCGGCGACCGGCTCTTCCTTGGTCACCATGCCGACCGACTGACCCGCCATCAGCGACCCGCCCTCGACATCCCCGTCAATCACAGCGCGACGCAGGGCGCCTGCCCAGTAATGTTCGATCTGCAACTGCGCCTCGCCCATGTCCACAGAGCCGCTGTCGAGCAGGTTGGCGACTTCACGCTGCTTCGCGGTGAATGCTTCCGTGCCGTTGTTCTTGAGCGCGCGCACGGGGATGACCGGCAGGCGCGGGTCGATCTGGACACTCGCGATCGCGTCGCGAGCGGATGCGCGGAAGAAGGACTTTTTGAAATTCGGATGCGCGATGCTCTCGCTCGCACAGGCAAAACGGGTGCCCAGCTGCACACCCGCCGCACCCATTTCCAGATAGGCGGCGATCGCCTCGCCGCGCCCGATGCCGCCCGCGACGAACACCGGCACCTGCGAAGCCATTTCGGGCAAGATTTCCTGCGCCAGCACGCTGGTCGCCACCGGGCCGATATGACCGCCCGCTTCCATCCCCTCGACCACCAGCGCGTCCACGCCCGAACGCACCAGCTTCTTCGCCAGGCTCAGCGCCGGGGCAAAGCAGATCAGCTTCGCGCCCTTCGCCTTGATCGCCTCGATGCTGCCCTTGGGCGGCAGGCCACCTGCCAGCACGACATGACCGACTTCATGACGCGCGCACACTTCGATCAGGTCGAACAGCTGCGGGTGCATGGTGATCAGGTTGACGCCAAAGGGCTTGATCGTCAGCGCCTTCGTCGCCGCGATTTCCTTGTCCAGCAATTCAGGCGTCATCGCCCCACAGGCGATCACGCCGAACCCGCCAGCGTTGGAAATGGCCGCGACCAGGTTCCGCTCCGACACCCAACTCATCGCCCCGCACATGATCGCGACCTCGCACCCGAGAAATTCGGTGCCGCGAGCCATCAGGGAAGTGAGTTTGGCGTTGGTCATATTGCAAGCCTCTAGAATCAAACAGCCCCTCCCTTTCAAGGGAGGGGTTGGGGTGGGTCGGCGCGCTAGCGCCGCTCCGAACTATCAGGATAGAGCAGAAGCTCCCCCGGATCGGCTCCGGGGTCGCGCCCACCCCTAACCCCTCCCGCTTGCGGGAGGGGGACTGTTTTTGTCAAGCGACCGGCGCGTCGAGCCCATAAGCCGTGTGCAACACACGCACCGCCAGCTCCGTCTCATCCTCGTCGATCAGCACCGAAACCTTGATCTCGCTGGTCGAGATGGCGAGGATATTGATCCCACGCTCGGCCAGCGACTTGAACATGGTCGAAGCGACACCCGCATGGCTCTTCATGCCGACGCCCACGACGCTGATCTTCGCAACCTTCGTATCCGGGATCACGCGGTTGAAGCCGATCTCTTCCTTCTGGCTTTCCAGCACGTCGAGCGCGCGGGCCAGATCAGCGCCCGGCACGGTGAAGGTAACGTCCGTCTCGCCCTTGTCGCGGCCGACATTCTGGATAATCATATCGACGTTGATCGCCGCATCGGCCAGCGGGCCAAAGATGTGCGCCACCGCGCCCGGACGATCCGGCACGCGGGTCAGGGTGATCTTCGCCTCATTCTTGTCATGGGCGATGCCGGTGATGAGCTGACGTTCCATCTTGTCTTCCTTGAGCTTGGCTTCCAGTTCCTCTTCGCTGACGATCAGCGTGCCGGGGAGGTCGGTCTGGGTGGGATCATCGAAGGAGGAAAGCACCTGCACGACCACGCCTTCCTTCATGGCGAGGCCGACGGATCGGGTCTGGAGCACCTTGGCGCCGACCGATGCCAGTTCCAGCATTTCCTCATAGGTGACGAGGTCCAGCTTGCGCGCGCGCGCCACGATGCGGGGATCGGTGGTGTAGACGCCATCGACGTCGGTATAAATGTCGCAGCGATCAGCCTTCAGGGCCGCCGCGACTGCGACCGCCGAAGTGTCCGAACCACCACGACCCAGGGTCGAGATGCGGCCATCCTCCATCATGCCCTGAAAACCGGGGATAACCGCCACGGTGCCGCCGCGCATGGACGAAAGCAGATCGATCGTGTCGATCTCACCAATGCGTGCCTTGGCATGGGCTTCATTGGTACGGATCGGCAGCTGCCAACCGAGCCAGCTGCGCGCGTCCACACCCATGGCCTTCAACGTCATGGCCAGCAGACCGCTAGTCACCTGCTCGCCGCTTGCAACCACGACGTCATATTCCGCCGGATCGTAAAGCGCGGAAGCTTCCTTGCAGAACCCCACCAGCCGGTCGGTCTCGCCTGCCATGGCCGACACGACGACAGCGACTTCATGACCCTGCTCGACGACATGTTTCACGCGCGCGGCCACGTTGCGAATTCGCTCCATCCCCGCCATGGAGGTGCCGCCGAATTTCATCACGATGCGCGCCATTTGCCTGTCAAACCTGTCTGCTGATCTGGAAAGCGTCTGTCCCCCTCCGGGGAAAAACGGCGCCGCTATAGCAGCAGCGGCAGATATGGCAAGCAAGCCATCGGCCGGGCGGAACCCCATACTGCCATCGCTCATGCATATCGCCGCCCCGCAAGACTTAGAGCTTCATACCTCTTATCTGAATCACCCTACCCCGTTCGGGCTGAGCTTGTCGAAGCCCTCTTTTTCATGAAAAGAAACAGAGTCCCCTTCAACTACCTGCTTACAGCAGGCGCTCAGGACAGGCTTCGACAGGCTCACGGCAAACGGAAGCAGGAGACGGTGCCGGTTTAAAGCATGATGCTTTAAATGCCCGTGGCGCGCAGTCGCGCAGCTTGATAGTCAGGGCGCATGGCCAATTCAGCGACAAGCACGATCGATCCCCGCGAAGCCGCGCACTTCGGCGCAATGGCGGCCGACTGGTGGGACCCCAAGGGCAGCAGCGCCATGCTGCACAAACTCAACCCGGTAAGGCTGCGCTATATTCGTAGCGCGATCGACAGACACTGGCTTGGCGAGGAAAGCAGCTTCCACCCACTTGAAGGCAAATCTGCGCTGGATGTTGGATGCGGCGCGGGCCTGTTGTCCGAACCTCTGGCGCGGTTGGGCGCTGCGGTCACCGCGCTCGACGCGGCGGAAGAAAATATCGCCATCGCCCGCGCCCATGCGGACGGTCAGGGTCTCCTGATCGACTATCGCGCGACGCCCGTCGAACAGCTCAACGCCGGAAGCTTCGATCTCGTCACCTCCATGGAAGTCGTCGAGCATGTCACCGACCCCGCCGCCTTCGTCCGTGCGCTGGCGGACAAGCTCAGTCCCAACGGCCTGCTCGTCATGTCCACGCCAAATCGCACACCACTCTCACGCCTCGCCATGATCCGCATCGGCGAAGGTATCGGCGGCATTCCAAAGGGAACGCACGACTGGGACAAGTTCCTGACGCCCGAGGAGCTGACAGACATGCTGGTGAAGGCCGGACTGGAGGTGACGGATGTAACCGGCCTCTCCTTCGACCCGCGCAAAGGCTTCACGCTCTCGTCGAACAAGGCGATCAACTATCTGCTGACCGCCCGCCACGCTGGCGGTTGAGGGTCCGCGTTCGGCACCCCCTCAATACCGTTCGCCCTGAGCCTGTCGAAGGGCTCTACTTTCTTAAGTAGAGGGCTTCGACAAGCTCAGCCCGAACGGCGTTAAGATACTCTGCTGATTTAAGCATCAACTGTAGTCGCTAGGTTGGAACTGGCGCCGCCTCCTCAAGAATACGCCGCATCTCACCATAAGCGCACGGATAACCCCCTCAACCCAGCACCCTAAAAAGCGGCCGCCACCGGGCCTGGGGGCGACCGCTTCCCAACCCCCCGCTCGGGGGCTGTCTCGTCAGGCGGCTTGCGCTGCCTCTTCCGAAGCGGGCAGGCGGATAAGATAATCGAAGGCGGAAAGCGCCGCTGTCGATCCCGCTCCCATGGCGATCACGATCTGCTTGTAGGGCACGGTCGTGCAGTCACCCGCAGCGAATATCCCTGGCTGACTCGTTTCGCCCCTGGCGTCAATCTCGATCTCTCCGCGTGGCGACAGCGCGATCGCGTCCTTCAGCCATTCCGTGTTCGGGACCAGCCCGATCTGCACGAAAATGCCCTCCAGCTCGACATCATGCTCGGTGCCATTGTTGCGGTCCTTGTAGGACAGGCCCGTAACCTTGGCTCCATCGCCGTCCACCTTGGTGGTGAGCGCCGAAGTGATGATCCGCACATTGGGCAGGCTGGCGAGCTTGCGCTGCAACACCGCGTCGGCGCGCAACTGGCTGTCGAACTCGATCAGCGTCACATGAGCAACGATACCGGCCAGATCGATCGCCGCTTCGACACCACTATTGCCGCCGCCGATCACCGCCACACGCTTGCCCTTGAACAAGGGGCCATCGCAGTGCGGGCAATAGGCCACGCCCTTGTTACGATATTCATCTTCGCCCGGCACCCCCATCTGCCGCCACCGGGCGCCGGTGGACAGGATCACGGTGCGCCCTTTGAGCGACGCGCCATTTTCCAGCACGACCTCATGATAACCGCCTTCACTCTGGGCCGGGATCAGCTTGGCCGCCTTTTGCAGGTTCATGATCTCGACATCATAATCCTTCACATGCGCTTCCAGCTGCGCGGCCAGCTTCGGCCCCTCCGTGTGGCTTACCGAGATGAAATTCTCGATCGCCATCGTGTCGAGCACCTGCCCACCGAATCGTTCCGCCGCAACACCGGTACGGATGCCCTTGCGCGCCGCATAGATCGCCGCCGCCGCACCAGCGGGTCCACCGCCGACCACCAGCACCTCGAAAGGTTCCTGGGCCTTGATCTTCTCCGCCGCCCGATCCGCCGCGCCGCTGTCGATCTTCGCGACGATCTGCTCCAGTTCCATGCGACCCGAAGCGAAGGGCTCGCCATTCAGGAACACGGTCGGCACCGCCATCACCTGACGCGCATCCACCTCTTCCTTGAACAGCGCGCCATCGACCGCGACATGCTTAATGCGCGGGTTCAGCACGCTCATCAGGTTCAGCGCCTGCACCACGTCGGGGCAGTTCTGGCACGACAGCGAAAAATAGGTCTCAAAGCTGAAATCGCCGTCCAGCTCCTTGATCTGCTCGATCAACTCCTGCGCCGCCTTCGACGGGTGCCCGCCCACCTGCAACAGCGCCAGCACCAGCGACGTGAACTCATGTCCCATCGGAATGCCCGCGAAGGTTACGCCGATGTCAGTGCCCACGCGCCGGATCATGAAGCTGGGCTTGCGCTTGTCATTGCCGGGCGTGACAGTCACCTTGTCCGAAAGCTCGGCAATCTCGTTCAGCAAGCCTTCCAACTCACGCGACTTCGCGCCTTCGTCCAGCGACGCCACCAGCTCGATCGGCTGCGTGATGTTCGCCATATAGGTCTTCAACTGACCCTTCAGATTTGCGTCCAACATCTATCGTAGCTCCATTGAATTGGCGCGCTGCCTGGGGCGCGCAGCTTTCCCTTCGCCGGCACGGCCCAAAGGCCCGGCGTGAGATTAGCAGTCAAATTGTCAGGTAAAACCCCCGCCGGGCCGGGGAGTTGCTCAACCCGGCCCGGCGAAAGGTCAGGTTTTGCTTAGATCTTGCCGACGAGGTCGAGCGAGGGAGCGAGCGTTTCTTCACCCTCTTCCCACTTGGCCGGGCATACTTCGCCGGGGTGAGCGGCGACATATTGCGCAGCCTTGACCTTGCGAAGCAGTTCGGTCGCGTTGCGGCCGACGCCTTCCGAAGTGATTTCCATGAACTGGATCACGCCTTCGGGATCTACCAGGAAGGTCGCGCGGTCGGCCAGGCCGACGCCCGGACGCATCACGTCGAAATTGTTGGTGATCTGGCCCGACTGATCGCCCAGCATATAATAGTTGATCTTGCTGATCGCGGGCGAGGTGTCGTGCCAAGCCTTGTGGCTGAAATGCGTATCGGTCGAAACCGAATAGACTTCCACGTTCAGTTTCTGCAGCGTCGGGTAGATGCCGGCCAGGTCTTCCAACTCGGTCGGACACACGAAGGTGAAGTCAGCCGGGTAGAAGAAGAAAATCGCCCACTTGCCCTTCACGTCTGCGTCGGTGACGTCGACGAACTTGCCTTCCTTGAACGCGGTGGCTTTGAACGGCTTGATGCTGGTGTTGATGAGAGCCATGGGCTTTCCAGTTCCTTCTGAGGGGTTGCTGTTGCCCGGCCTATGTAGGGAGGTAGCAGGGTAAGGGGAAATTGCTTTTCTTCACACCACTGATTGAGAAAAGCGATCAACCCACCCGTCGTTGATCGACCGGCTCATCCCTTGGCTTCTGAAGGACATAGGTCATAGCCTCCCTGGCCATCTCCAGCGCCTCATCGATAGTGAAAGTCGAAGAATCCAGACAAAGCTCCAGCCACAACCCATCCAGCATGGCCGTCAAACCAATCGCCGCGATCCGCGCAGCCGGACGCGGAATCTGCGGCGCCGCCTCGCGCAGCAACACCTCCAATCGCTCGCGCGATCCGCCATAGGTTTCCGCATGCGTCGCAGCGATCTCGGGACTGGTCTTCACCAGACTCCAGAAGGAAATCCAGGTCGCCAGCAAATTGGGGTCCAGCACCGGCGGCTGCAAATTCGCCCTTATATAAGCCCACAGCCGGTCAAGCGGATCAGGCCCCGCCTCCGCCACGGCCTGCTCCAGCGCCGCCGCCACCTTATTTCCAACCTCGCGATAGGTGGCGAGGATCAGGGCATCGACACCATCGAAATAATGCGTCAGCAACCCCGCCGACACACCCGCCCGCGCGCAGATCGCCCGGACGGAAGTCGCGGCCACGCCCTTCTCCGCAAGGCACTGCGCCGTCGCTTCGATCAGCGCCTGACGCCTGACATCGGGTGTTTCCCTGACAAAGCGCGCGCGCCCCTCTATCCTACCAAGGCGGCCTGCAATCTTATCCACGTCTCGTTTCCCGTCACCATGCCGCATGCCCTTAGGGCGGCACATCCCGCCCCCTTCCCGCAACATGGATCACCGCGCCTTCGATCACCATTTAGGCCAGCAATGCAAGGGGAATTATGGCGCGCAGCCCCGTCAGGCAGGCTCGCTCAACTCTTCCAAAGCGGTAAAGCGTTGCGACCACAGCGCCCCGTAAATCGCCATCCATTGCACGACCGGAGCCAAGCCCTTCACCCGCGCCGCATAATAGGTCTCCCGCCCCGCCCGGCGAGCCGTCACGAGCCGCGCCCGCTTCAGCTTCCCCAGATGCCGCGACACCATCGGTTGCGATACATCGGAGACGGCCGTCAGGGCATGCACGCTCTGCTCCCCCTCCTTCACCAGATATTCGAGCAAGGCGCGCCGCGTCCCGTCGGAAAGCGCCTTGAAAAGTTCGTCACATGCCGCCGAGCGGTCGCCACTTGAAACAGGATCATTCATTGCGAACTCATAACCAAATGATTATGAGTAGATCAAGCGAAGACCGTTTTTGACGGGTCGAAGCGACGTTAACCAAAAAAAGTTGGCGGGGTCCAGCAGCTGAGTCTTTTGAGTCACACCACCTGATATTGAGTCCCGCGACTAAATCCGGACTCAACATGTCGTGTCTACCTCTTTCGTTCTCACGCTGTTAACTTTTGTCTGAGGCTCTGCGGCTAAGCCGTTGATCTTGACGCCGGACTCTCGACGACTCAACGCTGGTCCTCGAAACGAATGGGGGTCACATAATGGGTGTCATGGAACGCGTCGCACCGCGGCGTAAAAGGGCGGTTGCGCCGATCGAAAAAGAGGCGGTCAACGTCCCGGCAAACTGCCTGCTGCGCGGCGACTGCATCGCCGAAATGGCCAAGCTGCCCGACGCCTGCATCGACATGATCTTCGCTGATCCGCCCTATAATCTTCAGCTGGGCGGCGACCTGTTCCGCCCCGAAGGCGGCCGGGTCGATGCCGTCGACAATGACTGGGACAAATTCGATACGCTCAGCAGCTATGACCGCTTTACCAAGGCATGGCTGGCGCAGGCCCGCCGTATCCTGAAACCCAATGGCAGCATCTGGGTCATCGGCAGCTACCACAACATCTTCCGCGTCGGCACCGCCCTTCAGGACGAAGGCTTCTGGATCCTCAACGACATCATCTGGCGCAAGTCGAACCCGATGCCCAATTTCAAGGGCACGCGCTTCACCAACGCGCATGAAACGCTGATCTGGGCCAGCCAGGGCGAGGACGCCAAATATACGTTTAACTACAAGGCAATGAAGACGCTCAATGACGAGTTGCAAATGCGCTCCGACTGGGTGTTGCCGATCTGCGGCGGCCAGGAACGGCTGAAGCGTAACGGGACAAAGGCGCACCCGACGCAGAAGCCCGAAGCCTTGCTCTACCGCGTGCTGCTGGCCTGCACAAAGCCGGGCGACGTCGTGCTCGATCCCTTCTTCGGCACCGGCACCACAGGCGCCGTCGCCAAGCGCCTCGGCCGCAAATGGATCGGCATCGAACGGGAAGACAGCTATATCGAAGTCGCCATGGAGCGCATCGAAGCCGCCCTGCCGCTGGACGAATCCGCGCTCACCATCATGCAGAGCGCCAAGAGCCAGCCCAAGGTCGCCTTCGGCACGCTCGTCGAAACCGGCTATCTTCAGCCCGGAGCGATCCTCACCGACGCCAAGCGCCGTTGGCAGGCCACCGTGCGCGCGGACGGCTCGCTCAGCGTCGGCACCGACACCGGATCGATCCATAAAATGGGCGCAACCCTGCAAAACGCGCCCAGCTGCAACGGCTGGACCTTCTGGCACCATGAAGTCGATGGCGCTCTCAAGCCCATCGACACGCTGCGCCAGACCTACCTGCTGGCAAACGAACCCTGATGTTTAACTAGACCCCCGTTCGGGCTGAGCCTGTCGAAGCCCCTTCCTTTCCTTTAACAAGGAAAAGCCCTCGACAGGCGCAGCGTGAACGAGACCAGCATGACCCTCTCCACTCTCCCCCAAGACGCCCGGCTTTACCTGAAGCCCACATGGTTCGTCCCCTCCCCCATCGGCCTGTCCGATGGGTCAGCGGCGCGCATGGCCAACGGCCTGATATGGTTCCAGGCCTATGAGCTAACCGCACTTCAAGGCCCCCAACGCCTCGCCCGAACCACCATCCCGGTAGCGCAGTTTACCGAAACCATCGCCACCCTCCCCGACGCGCTCGCCGAACGAGCGCAACGTCTCGCAACAAACATCTCAGCCCAACGCCAGCCGCTCGCACTCGGCGATCGCACCATCCGCTTCGACGCGCCGCAGGTCATGGCGATCCTCAACGTCACACCCGACAGCTTCTCCGATGGCGGCAAGCATATGGACGACCCGCAAGCCGCAGCCGACGCAGGCTTCGCCATGGCGGCCGCAGGCGCCGCGCTTATCGACATAGGCGGGGAATCCACCCGCCCCAAAGCGCCCAAAGTCTGGGAGGGCGACGAAATCGCCCGCGTCGTCCCCGTCATCGAAAAACTGGCCGCCGCAGGAGTCCCGGTCTCCATCGACACCCGCAAGGCGTCCGTCATGGAAGCGGCTCTCGCAGCAGGCGCAAAGGTCATCAACGATGTCAGCGCCCTTGCCCACGACCCGCGCGCGATGGAAGTCGCCGCGCGGTCAGCCTGCCCCGTCATCCTGATGCATGCGCCCTCCTCCGGCGATGACCCGCACGACAATCCCGGCGGCTATGGCGATGTCGTCGCCGACGTGTTCGACATGCTCGAAAGCCGCATTGAAGCCTGTGTCGCCGCAGGCATCACGCGTGACAGGATCATGGTCGATCCGGGCCTGGGCTTCGGCAAATCGCTCGCCGACAATCTCGCGCTGGTCAACGGCCTCGCCACCTTCCAAGGCCTCGGTGTACCCCTCCTCTTCGCCGGAAGCCGCAAGCGTCTGATCGGCGCCCTCTCCAACGAAGCCCCCGCCCCCGACCGCCTCGGTGGCTCGATCGCCCTCGCCTTCCGCGCCGCGCAATCGGGCGCGCAGATGGTGCGCGTCCATGACGTAAAGGAAAGCGTGCAGGCCCTGCACCTATGGCGCGGCCTCGCCGACGCAGGGCTGAGCGCGGTCTGAAGCATGATCATGTTTGAGTGATCGTCACCCCGGACTTGATCCGGGGTCCCGCTTCTTTTCTGATGCTGCCGATGCAGCGGGACCCTGGGTGGAACCCGGGGTGACGGAAAATCAGCCTTAATGCGATGCTTCCGTGTAAAACGATCAGCCTCTAAGGATCGCAAACACTCTTAACCCGGCCGCCCTGAGCCTCAGGCCAACAACCCAAGCCCGTTCGGGCTGAGCTTGTCGAAGCCCCTTCCTTCTCTTCAGCAATCAACCCGGAAAGCTGCAAAGGCCCGCTATCAGTGCTAAGCCGTCCCGCCTCCGTCCCGTTCAGGCTGAGCAGATCGAAGCCCTCACCTGTTCAAAACGAAGGCCCCAGACCTCCGGAAAATAGGCACCAACCCTACCACCGCCGCAACCTCGGCCGAAACACACTCGGATCAATCGCGAGCACAGGAACATCCCCAGCCGCCAATTCAACCTTCGCCTGCTCCACCACCGGCAGCTTGGCACCCGGCGTGAAAGTCACCACCGCCGTCCCCGGATCATCCAGCACCAGCCGGTCGAGCATCAATGCCGGTCCCAACTCGTCCGCATTCACCCGAACCAGCGTGCCAAGCTCCGTCATCCCAAACAATGTCCGGGCAAAGGCAGTAGGCAATCTTATGCAACCATGGCTCGCCGGATAACCCGGATTATGCCCCGCATGCAGCGCCACCCCATCCCATGTCAGCCTTTGCATGAACGGCATGGGAGCGTTGCTGTAGAGGTTGGACCGATGCCATTCCCGCTTTTGCAGGATCGTGAACTCGCCGGTCGGCGTCCGATGCCTCGCCGTGCCGGTCGACACGCTCGCCACGCCCACCAGCCGGTCCCCGCTATAGACATGCACCATCTGCCGCTGAAGGCTGATGATCAGGTAAAGCGGCCCGTCGAACGGTCCTTCCTCCAGCCAACGATAGCCGCCCGGCTGCACCACCTCACCATCCGGAATCGCGGACTCAGCAGCAGCGTCACGCGTCGGCGAAAGAGAGGTTATGGCGACAAGCGCCAGCAGGAACGGCATCACGCGCATAAAGACTTTCTTAGCCATAATGCGCGGCTACGCCAGCCAGTACGGGACTATCGCCTCACTATTCTTAATCCCATTGCGACACAGGTTAAGAATGCCGATCTTTTCCGCATGCGGCGCACAAGAACATTGTTCACGCAACCGGCATCTCTGCTGGCCCGGAAAATGCGGGCGACAAGCGCAATGACTGATCTGCTGACGCCGGTAGAATCATGGGAAGGGCTGAATCCTTCCTTGGGCATGATCCAACCCGACCTGATCGGATGCCTTAGCCGTTCAATCGGCCGCCTGATCTTATCCGATGCCAGTGGGATGAAGCGACCAAGCGCCGCACCGTCAATTTCGCCCTATAGATCCTATAGCAAGACCAATTGCGCGACCGGGGCAAAGCTGCGGCGGTGCAGCGGCGTCGGACCATGTTCCCGCAACGCCGCCAGATGCATCGGGCTACCATAGCCCTTGTTGCTTTCCCAGCCATAATGGGGATGCACCGCCGCCGCCTCTATCATCATGCGGTCGCGCGCCTCCTTGGCCAATATCGACGCAGCGGCGATCGACAGGCATTTGGCGTCGCCCTCCACCACAGCCGTCGACGCCCACCGCCATTTCGGGCAGCGATTGCCGTCCACCAGCACATGTGCGCAATCATGCGCCAGCGCCTCCACCGCCCGCGTCATCGCCAGCATCGTCGCCCACAGGATGTTGATCTCATCAATCTCCTCGACCGACGCGACCCCGATCCCCCAGCACAGCGCCCGCGCCTTGATCTCGACCTCCAGCTCGGCGCGCCGAGCGGCGGTCAGCTGCTTGCTGTCGTTAAGGCCATCCGGGCAATCCTCCTGCCGCAGGATGACGGCAGCGGCCACCACCGGCCCCGCAAGCGGCCCCCTGCCCGCTTCGTCCACCCCGGCGACAAAGCCCGGATGATGCAACCGCTCATGCGCAAAATCAGGCATGCTGGTGAAACCCGAACGGCGCCCCCATAGGCCCATGACCCTGCCCCAGCCCCGGCGCCAACATCAACGCCTCTCGAACATATTTACGAGCAAATTCAATAGCTTCTACCAGGTTTGAACCCTGCCCCAGCCGAGCAGCAATAGCACTGGCCAAGGTACACCCGGTCCCATGCGTATGAATCGTTTCAATTCGCGCATTGCTCCATGACTTTACCAACCCCTGCGGCCCAATCAGCCGATCCGTCAGCATTGCCCCCTCGCCATGCCCACCCTTCGCCAGCACATGCGTGCCGAAACGGATCGCAATCTCCTCGCCCCCCAACGCCTCCAGCTCAGGAATGTTCGGCGTCACCAAAGTCGCCAGCGCCATCAACCGCTCAAACGCCGCAATCGTCGCCTCGTCCGCCAGCACCGATCCACTTGTCGCGACCATCACCGGATCGAATATAATCGGTACATCAGACAACTGCGCAAGCCGATCAGCAACGGCCTGAGCAGTCTCAGCCGAACCGATCATCCCGATCTTCACCGCATCCACACCGATATCGCTGATGACGCTATCCATCTGCCGCAGCACCATATCAGTGGGCACCGCATGCACGCCCTGCACCCCCAGCGTATTCTGAGCAGTGATCGCAGTGATCGCCGTCATCGCATGCCCACCCAGCAGCGTGACTGTACGGATATCCGCCTGAATGCCAGCCCCCCCGCCACTGTCCGACCCGGCGATGATCAAAATGCGCGCGGGCTTCATGCCTTGTAGTGACGCTCGGTAGAGGCGGGATGGCACGCAAGCGCATCGCCTGTGCGCGTCGGCCGGTCCATCAGTTCCCCGCCGCAATTAGGGCAACGGTCATCAAGCGCCTCGGCACAGGCAGCGCAAAAGGTGCATTCGAATGAGCAAATGAACGCACCCGGCTCCGCAGCTGGCAGATCCTCGCCGCATCGTTCGCAATCAGGACGCATATCCAGCATCAGGCTGCCACCCTCGCCACCGCGTCGCATATCCGTTCGACGACGTCCTTCACCTGATCTTCCCGATCGCCCTCGGCCATGACACGGATCACAGGCTCCGTGCCCGACGGACGAATAACCAATCGGCCGCAGCCATTGAGTTCACTCTCCGCCTGCGCGATCACCCGCTTGACCTCCTCATGCTCCAGCGGTTTGCCACCGGAAAAGCGGACATTTTTGAGTAGTTGAGGCACGGGATCAAACTGATGCAGAACTTCGCTGGCGGGCTTGCCCGCGCGGACAAGCGCAGCAAGCACCTGAAGCGCCGCTACGGTCCCATCGCCGGTCGTCGCATAGTCGGACAGGATCATATGTCCCGACTGTTCACCGCCGACATTGAAGCCACCCTCACGCATCCGCTCCAGCACATAGCGATCCCCAACCTTGGTGCGCTCGAGATTAATGCCTTGCACGGCCAGGAAGCGCTCCAAGCCGAGGTTGGACATAACCGTCGCAACCAATCCGCCCCCCGGAGCAATCCGTCGCGTGCGAAATTGCTCGCGATCAGCGCCATGATCTGATCGCCATCAACGATCTGGCCCTTCTCATCCACGACGATCAGCCGGTCGGCATCGCCGTCAAGAGCGATCCCGATATCCGCACCGGAGGAGACAACTGTTTCCTGGCACAGAAGCGGAGAAGTAGATCCGCAACCATCATTGATATTGATGCCATTCGGCGTCACCCCAATCGCGATCACCTCCGCGCCCAATTCCCACAGAGCCGACGGCGCCACTTGATAAGCGGCACCGTTCGCGCAATCGACGACGATTTTCAGCCCATCAAGGCGAAGGTCGGCGGGAAAACTGGACTTGACCGCATGGATGTAGCGGCCCCGAGCGTCCTCGACCCGGCGCGCACGTCCGATTTCCGATGAAGCCGCGAGCGGGATGTCCTGCTCCAGCATCGCCTCTATCTTCATCTCATCTTCATCGGACAGCTTGTATCCGTCGGGTCCAAACAGCTTGATCCCATTGTCGGCATAGGGATTGTGACTGGCCGAAATCATGACGCCCAAATCTGCCCGCATCGAATGGGCCAACAACGCAACGGCAGGTGTTGGGATCGGCCCGAATTGGACGACATCCATCCCCACCGCAGTGAACCCCGCGACTAGCGCGTTTTCGACCATATAGCCGGACAGCCGCGTATCCTTGCCGATCACAACCCGATGCCTGTGGCTCCCCCGCTGGAAATGCTTCCCGGCGGCCATGCCGACCTTCATCGCCAGTTCGGCGGTCATCGGCCATTGGTTCGTACGGCCCCTGATCCCGTCGGTGCCGAAATAACGCCTGCTCATGATTCTGTCCTGCAACGCGACCTAAGTTGCCGTCGTCCATAGCAATCTTTGTTCGACTTTCCACTGGCCGACAGTCATCCCATAGCAGATGGACGGTTTCAATGCAGCGGTGGACGCGCTTTCAAGTGCGGTCTTCTTCAAGGTGCCCGTCATGGGTGCCCGGATCGAGCTGGTCATTCTCTATCTTGCGGTCCCGATGTTGTTTTTCACCATCTGGCTAGGCTTTCCCAATGTCCGCACTGTGGGACGGGCGCTACGGATATTGCGGACCCAGCCAGGCGCAGGCGAGGCCAAGGGCGACGTCAGTCAGTGGGGCGCTTTGACCACGGCGCTCGCCGGGACGATCGGCCTCGGCAACATCGCCGGGGTCGCGGTTGCGTTGACCATGGGTGGGCCGGGCGCGATCTTGTGGATGTTCGTGATCGGCTGGTTCGCAATGACCGTGAAGATGGCCGAAGTAACGCTCGGCCTCAAATACCGGACGTTCGATCAACGCGGCCATGTGCATGGTGGCCCCATGTATGTGCTCAAAGCCATAGGCACCGCCCGAGGCTGGCCCCGTCTAGGACTTACGCTCGGCGGCCTTTACGCCTTCTTCGCCCTGTTTGGCGCGATCCCGATGGTGCAGGTTAACCAGAGCTTCGCGCAGGTGAGGGTTGTGACCGGTCTCTCTAATGGTTGGGCCTATGGTGTGCTTCTGGCTGCCGCCGTAGCGCTGGTGACACTGGGCGGCGCGGCATGGCTTGGCGAGGTCGCGAAACGGCTGACCCCAATCAAGGTGGCCGTCTACCTCATTGGTGTCGCGGCCGTCCTCATCATCCACGCGTCGGCGATACCCGACGCATTGGCCCAGATATGGCACGGCGCCTGGAATGGCAGCGCGGCCACGGGGGGTGCTGTCGGGGCCTTCGTCTCGGGAATGAGGCGAGCGGTCTTTGCGAGCGAGGCCGGTGTCGGCTCTGCGGTGATGGCGCATAGCCTCGCAAGGGTGCGCCATCCGGTTTCAGAAGGCCTGGTGGCCCTGCTCGAACCGCTGCTTGGAACGATGATAGTCTGTTCGGTAGGAGGTCTGGCGCTTGTGGTCGCGGGCACTTGGACATCTGGATTGGAGGGCATCGCAATCACATCTGCCGCCTTCGCGCAGGTATCACCATGGTTTCCATGGCTACTAGCGGCCGTCGTTGTGCTGTTTGCCTATTCGACGCTTGTGGCGTGGGGCTTTTATGGTCTTCAGGCGTGGGGATATCTGTTTGGTCATGGACCAAAGGCGCAGTGGAGCTACAAGATCCTCTATATCCTCGCGTTGCCCCCTGCCGCCGCGATCGACCTAGGTCGGGTTGTGGACATCGTTGATAGTAGCTTCTTCCTGATGGCGATCCCCAACATCATAGCGCTCTATCTCTGTGCTGGGGAATTACGGCGAGACGTGCGTGCCTATCTTAGCAATGCGGAAGAACATGTCTCACCAAGCGGATTTAAGGACTAACCGATAAGCGAAAGGCCCCACCAGTTGGCGAGGCCTCTCTTAAATTATATCAGTTAGGTTGGGTCAGATCTTGTCGCCAAGCGCACCCTTCACAGAGCCTTTGATGTCCTGAGCGGTGCCCTTAGCCTGCTGCGCCTTTCCCTCTGCGACCAGATCGGCATCATTCTGGTTCCGGCCCGCAGCTTCCTTGACCGCTCCAGCAATCTTATTGCCTGCCGCTTTAACCTTGTCAGTCATTTCACCCATAACGTCCTCCTATCGAAAGCTACGATGGGTCAACAACTTGGAGTAACCGAAGGTTGCCACCGGTACGATTGCGCAACGGTTGCAGACAAAGAAAAAGGGGCCGGAAAACCGGCCCCTTCCAAAATAATGGTAGCTGACGCTTAGCGCTTCGAGAACTGGAAGCTGCGGCGAGCCTTGGCGCGGCCATACTTCTTACGTTCGACGGTACGGCTATCGCGGGTCAGGAAGCCTTCGGCCTTGACTGCGCTGCGCAGCGCCGGCTCATACTTCGTAAGAGCCTGGGCGATGCCGTGCTTGACCGCGCCGGCCTGGCCAGACAAACCGCCGCCCTTGACGGTGGCGATCACGTCATACTGACCTTCACGCTCAGTGATGCCGAAGGGCTGGTTGATCACCAAACGCAGGGTCGGGCGAGCGAAATAGATTTCCTGATCGCGGCCGTTGACCGTGATCTTGCCGGTGCCGGGCTTCACCCAGACGCGGGCGACGGCATCCTTACGCCGGCCGGTGGCGTAGGCGCGGCCGAGGCTGTCGATTTCCTGGGCGCGCAGGGGAGCCGAGGGCTGAACAGGAGCGATCGGCGCGTCGGCAGCGACGGTCTCACCAGCGGCGGGCGCGGGAGCGTTGGCGGTCAGCGACGCGAGGTCGGACAGGGACTGGCGGTTATCGGACATTATGCACCCACCTTGTTCTTGCGGTTGCGCGATGCGAAATCGAGCACTTCGGGGTTCTGCGCTTCGTGCGGATGTTCAGCACCGGCGAAGATGCGCAGGTTGCGCATCTGCTGACGGCCGAGCGGACCGCGCGGGATCATGCGCTCAACGGCCTTTTCCAGGACGCGCTCAGGGAAACGGCCTTCCAGGATCTTGGCGGGCGTGGTTTCCTTGATGCCACCAGCATAGCCGGTGTGCTTGTAGTAAACCTTGTCGGTCAGCTTGCGGCCGGTGAACTTCACCTTGCCAGCGTTGATGATGATGACATTGTCACCGCAATCGACGTGGGGCGTGAAGCTGGTCTTGTGCTTGCCGCGAAGGATGTTCGCGACGGTCGAGGCGAGGCGGCCGACGACGAGACCTTCCGCGTCGATCAGGATCCACTTCTTTTCGACCGTTGCCGGGGTTGCCGGCTTAGTGGTCTTCATCAGCGCCTTCATGGTGCCAATCTCCAGAATGAAATAGTGAATTGAACGCGTTTTGAGGGCGTTCAAAGATGGGCGCTAATGACCGGCGAGGTTCAAGAAGTCAAGAGATTCGGCGGGTTTCCTGACGGGTAAAATAATACCCGTCACTTTGTGATCTGTTCGGCCACCCATTTTGCGTAGCGTAAATCAGCGCTTTCCACCGGTAATGCGAGGATTGCGGGCACTTCATAGTCGTGAAGCTCCGCGATGCGCGCCATCAGCGCGTCGCGGCGCGAGGGCGTGGTCTTGAACAACACCGGCACCTCCGCCGCGCTTTCCAGCACGCCGTTCCATTCATAGAGGGAAGTCGCAGCCCCGAGCATGTTGGCGCAAGCAGCAAGCCCTTCCCCGATAAGCTGGCGCGCGACGCGGTCGGCGGCCTCCGCGGAGCCGAAGAGCGTGTAGACGAGCGCGACGCCGCTCACCCCCGGCGCGACCCGACCGCATGCGCGCCCCAGGCGGCGGAAGCGACGACGAGGGCGCCGACCGCCTGATGCAGCACCGCGAGCGGCAAGGCGATGCCGCTGACGACAGTGGCGATGCCCAGCGCGATCTGCGTGCCGACGGCAGCGTTGATGGCGATTGAGGGACCTCGCCGCCCCGCCCGCTTTGCCTTACGCGCAAGCAGGACCAACATCGCGGCGGCAACCCATGCCCACCAGCGATGGATGAAATGGACGAGATAAGGGTCGCTGGACAAGGTCGCCCAAAGCGATCCCAGCCACGAAATCCCCTCCGGCACGAGATGGTCGTTCATGAGCGGCCATGTGTTCGAGACATAACCGGCGTCGAGCCCAGCGGTGAACGCGCCGAACATCAGCTGGACCAACAGCACCAGCAGGGCGACCAGCGCAAAGGGCTTCAGCGCAGCAGGACGGGCGGCAGGGTTCCGCGCCAAGGCAAACAGATCAAGCGCGGTCCAGATGAGGCCGCCGATGATGAAAAGTGCCGTCAGCAGATGAACCGCGAGCCGGTAATGGCTGACATCGGTGCGCACGGACAGGCCAGAAGTCACCATCCACCAACCAATCGCACCCTGAAGGCCGCCGAGCGCCAGCAAAGCGACGAGACGCCAGCCGTAGCCGTACGGGATAGCGCGGCGAAAGGCGAACCACAGGAGCGGCAGGGCAAAGGCGAGGCCTATCAATCGTCCAAGAAGCCGATGCACCCATTCCCAGAAGAAGATGAACTGGAAATCAGACAGGGTCATGCCCTGCCGCAATTGCTGATATTCGGGGATCTGCTGATAGAGGCGGAAGGCGTCCATCCACTGATCATGGGTCAGCGGCGGAATGGCGCCGGTGATCGGTTTCCACTGCGTTATTGACAGGCCCGATTCGGTAAGCCGGGTAATGCCGCCCACCACCACCATGCAGAAAACGAGCGCTGCCACCGTGAGCAGCCAGCGGGCGATCGCGACGGGACGGGAAACATCCATGGCCGGGCGAAGGGCAAGTTCGGTCATGGCGCCGATCCATGCGCCGATGCCCGGATTGTTGCAAGAGGGCGACCATAGGACAAAAGGTCGCAACGCTCCGTAACGAGCGGATACAAATCAGCGGACAGGCGTATCCCGTCTATGCACTTCTTAACAGAGGATAATCGATGAGCGCCCCGGCGACCGACATTGCCGGGATGATCGCTGCACACGGTCCGATCGGAGACCTGACGGCGCGCATCGGCGACGGGTCCCCTCTGGGGCCGGTCAGCCGATGGTCGCCTGCGCTGATATCCACGGTGCGGCTGATGCTGTCTTCCAAGGCGGAGATCGTGCTGTTCTGGGGGTCGGACCTCTGCGCGCTCTATAATGAAGCCTATGCGCCGACGATCGGCGACAAGCATCCGGGGGCATTGGGCCGTCCGGCGCGGGAGAATTGGGCCGAATTATGGGACGATCTGGAGCCGCTGCTGCTGTCGGTGATCGAGCGGGGCGAGACGGTGCATGCCAAGGACCGCCCCTTTTACATCGAACGCGACGGCGGCCGTGGCGAGGAAGTCTATTTCGACATCAGCTATTCCCCCGTGTTCGAAGCGGACGGGTCGATCGGCGGGGCGCTGTGCATCGTCAGTGAGACGACGCAGCGCGTCCGAACCGAGCGCGAGATGCTGGCGGATAGGAACCGATTATGGACGCTGGCCCGCGACCCATTTCTGATCGCCGACATGGACGGCACATGGCTGTCCGCCAGCCCCGCATGGACGGACATATTGGGATGGAGCCAAGAGGAGCTGATCGGCCGCACGTCGGAATGGATGGAGCATCCCGATGATGTCGCACGCGTCCGGAAAGAAGTTGACACGCTCCAGCAAGGCGTTCCCTCGCTGCGCTTCGAAAACAGGTTCCGAACAAAGGACGGCGGCTATCGCAACTTCAGCTGGACGGCCGTGCCGGACAATGGGCTGATCTATTGTGTGGCGCGGGATGTCACCGAACAGCGCGCCCATGCCCGCGCGCTTGCCGAAGCGGAAGCCGCGTTGCGGCAAGCGCAGAAGATGGAGACGCTAGGCCAGTTGACCGGCGGCGTGGCTCATGACTTCAACAACCTGTTGCAGGTGGTGACGGGCAATCTTGAACTGCTCCAGCGCGGCCTCAAAGATAATGAGCGGATGCGCCGTGCGGCGGACAATGCGATGGCGGGCGCCGAACGTGCGGCCATGCTGACGCAGCGGCTGCTCGCCTTTTCCCGCCGCCAGCCATTAGCGCCCGAGCGCGTGAACCCCAACCGGCTGGTGAGCCGCATGTCGGAGCTGTTAAGCCGCACTTTGGGCGAGCGGATCGAGGTTGAAACGATCCAGACCGCGCGGCCCTGGCCGATCGAGGTCGATCTTAATCAGATGGAAAATGCGCTGTTGAATCTGGCGGTCAATGCGCGCGATGCGATGCCCGATGGCGGCAAGCTGACCATCGAGGTCGCCAATACACATATAGATGACCGTTACGCGGCGCAGGAAGAGGATGTGCAGCCCGGACAATATGTGCTGATCAGCCTGTCGGACACGGGACAGGGCATGGATGCGGAGACGTTGAGCCATGCGATCGAGCCTTTCTTCACCACTAAGGAGGTGGGTCGTGGCACCGGGCTTGGGCTGTCCATGGTCTATGGTTTCATCAAGCAATCCGGCGGCCACATCCGGGTGTATTCGGAGGTCGGCGAAGGGACGAGCGTCAAGATTTACCTCCCTCGTTTCCATGGCCTGGTGCCCGCAAATGATCAATTGGAGGAGGCACCGCCCCCGGTCGTAAGCGGGGGCGATGAGACGGTTCTGGTGTGCGAGGATGACGATAAAGTCCGCGCCTATGCGGTCGAGGTGCTGAACGAGTTGGGATATCGGGTGATCGAAGCCAGTAACGGAGCGGCGGCGCTGGATGCGCTGGAGCAGGCCCCGGTGCCGGTCGATCTGCTATTCACCGATGTCGTGCTGCCCGGTGGGATGACCGGGGCCGACGTTGCGCGGGAAGCGGCGGTGAGGCGGCCAGAGCTTAAGATCCTGTTCGCGACCGGATATGCGCGCAACGCTATTTTCCACCATGGGCGGTTGGACCCGGGGGTGGAGTTGCTGACCAAGCCTTTTACTTACGCGGAACTGGCGGGGAAAGTTCGTGAGGTGTTGGACCGGCGGGAAGAGCAGCGGGTGGGGTAAGGTTGAGCTTTGGAGTGGCTTCGCTTCGCTCGGCCTGAACGGCCCCTTAAAACCTCACCTCGACCCGATCACTCAAGACCCGTTCGGGCTGAGCCTGTCGAAGCCCTTCCCTTCTAAAGGAAGTAAGGCCGTTGGCTCGCCGGCCTTCGGCTCGACAGGCTCAGGGCGAACGGTGACAAAGGGCAGTCCTAACTAAGGACCGTCCCTTTCTAACCAATGGCGCGCCATGCGGCGACCAACGCTTTAGCGCGTTCCGCCACCGTCGCGGCATTGTCGCCGGGGCGGTATAAAGCGCCGCCGACGCCAATGCCTTCGCAGCCTGCGCCGAGCCATTGGCCGATCGTGTCGGCGCCAGTGCCGCCCACTGCCCAGAGGCCGACATGGCGCGGCAGCACTTCCTTGATGGCCTTTATATAAGCGGGGCCAAGGCTGGCGGCGGGGAACAGCTTCAGGCGGCGAGCGCCAGCGCGGACGGCGGCAAAGCCTTCGCTGGGGGTCATGAAGCCGGGCAGCATATCGAAGCCATATTGCGCGCCTCGCGCGATGACGGCCGGGTCGGTGTTAGGCGTGACCATGATGCGTCCGCCGGTGCGACGCAGATCGTCCACCGCCTCTACCGTCAGCACGGTGCCGCCGCCGATCAGCGCGGTGGCGCCGAACGCCTGTTGGAGCGCGGTGATGCTTTCGAAGGGTTCGGGCGAGTTCAGCGGTACTTCGATGATGCGGATGCCCGCATCGATGAGGGCCGCGCCGATCTCCACCGCCTCTTCGGGGCGAAGGCCGCGCAGGATAGCGGCGATGGGGGGTGCTCCGGCGGCAAGAAGGGAATCTAGGGTCATGCGGCATTCTCCGGAAGGGTGAGGCCAGCGAGGACGCAATCGTCGCCGCTCAAGGATCGGGAAGCAAGGCCTTGCGCCTCCAGCGCCTCTGCATAGCGGGTGCAAAGACGCTGGTCGCCGATGAGGGTGATGCCGCTTACTTCGCCGAGCATGGCGCGTACTTCCGCGATTTCGCAGCCGATGAGCAAGCCGGAGAGGTAGCCAGCGGCCCAATCGGGGGAACGTCCGGCGCGCAGGCGCTTGGCGCGGGCGGCGAAGAGGTTGGTGAGGAGGCTGCCCTCCCCTGCCCGGTCGAGACCTTCGGCGAAGCCTTCCGCTTCCTGGGCAGCGTCGGCGGGGGCGGCTTTCGGGCCGAGGGTGGATTGATCGCGCAGCAGGGCGAAGAGTTCGCCGGTGGGCACGGTGCGGAAGCTGACGATGCGGCCATCCTCGACCAGCGACCATTTATTGTGGGTGCCGGGAAGGACGATGAGGTGGCGGCCCTGCGCAAGGTCGGGATGGCGATGCATTGCGCCGAAGATTTGCGTTTCTTCGCCGCGCATGACATCGGGCACGCCATCCTTGTCGGTGCAGGCCAGGCCCGCGAGGATCGTGACGGGCGCGCCTTGCCAGTCGAAGCGCATGGCCGCAGTGCGCCATTGCTCCGCGGTTGCGGGGCAGTCGGCATAGGGCGCCTCGACCCAGCCATCGCGCGCGCCCGCCATGCCGCACAGGCGGATGCTGCCGGGGGTGCCGTCTTCCAGCCAGGGGGCGATCGTCTGCGCGAAAGCGGCGGCGGCGTTCGCGCCCGCTTCGGCGATGCCGGGGCCTTCGCGGCGGGCGGTGACTTGCCCTTGCTCCATGCGGAATAGGCGCAGGCGGCTGGTGCCCCAGTCGCCGACGACATCATAGCTGCTCATGCCGAAGTCATTTCCGTTCTTGTCTGCTTATTTGTATGAGTATATGCAACGGTCGATAGCGTCAATGCGTCGCGCACCTCATGTCTTTCAGGAACTCTCATGGCCGCTTCGTCTCAGCCCAACCGGAAATTGCGCAGCCGCGCCTGGTTCGACAATCCCGACAATATCGACATGACGGCGCTCTATGTGGAGCGTTACCTGAACTTCGGGTTGAGCCTGGAGGAACTGCGCAGCGGCAAGCCGATCATCGGCATCGCGCAGACGGGGAGCGACCTGTCGCCCTGCAACCGGCATCATCTGGTGCTGGCCGAGCGCATCCGCGAGGGGATTCGCGAGATGGGCGGGATCGCGCTCGAATTTCCGGTGCATCCGATCCAGGAGACGGGCAAGCGGCCGACGGCGGGGCTGGACCGCAACCTTGCCTATTTGGGGCTGGTCGAGGCGCTGTACGGCTATCCAATCGACGGCGTGGTGCTGACGACGGGGTGCGACAAGACGACGCCTGCGCTGTTGATGGCGGCGGCGACGGTGAATATTCCCGCGATCGCGCTGTCGGTCGGGCCGATGCTGAACGGTTGGTACAAGGGGCAGCGGACGGGATCGGGCACGATCGTCTGGCATGCGCGGCAGCTGCTGGCGGCGGGGAAGATCGATGATGAGGGCTTTATCAAGCTCGTCGCTTCGTCGGCGCCTTCGACTGGCTATTGCAACACGATGGGCACGGCTACGACGATGAATTCGCTGGCCGAGGCGCTGGGGATGATGTTGCCGGGGTCGGCGGCTATCCCTGCTCCCTATCGCGACCGGCAGGAGGCGGCGTGGCGCACTGGCAAGCGGATCGTGGAGATGGTGGCGGAGGATCTGAAGCCGTCCGACATATTGACGCTGGATGCCTTTCATAACGCGATCTTGGTGAATTCGGCGATCGGCGGATCGACCAATGCGCCGATCCATCTGGCGGCGATCGCCCGGCATGTTGGCGTCGAATTGCCGCTGAAGGATTGGGAGACGGTGGGGCATGACGTGCCGCTGCTGGTGAACCTGCAACCGGCGGGCGAATATCTGGGCGAGGATTATTATCATGCCGGGGGCGTGCCTGCGGTCGTGGGGCAGCTGATCGCGCAGGGCCTGATCCGCGAGGGCGCGATGACGGTCAACGGGCGGACGATGGGCGAGAATTGCCGGGATGTCGGAATCGAGGATGAGAATGTCATCCGTCCTTTTGCCCAGCCGTTGAAGGAGGAAGCGGGATTCCTGGTGCTGTCGGGCAATTTGTTCGACGCGGCGATCATGAAGACGAGCGTCATCAGCGAGGAATTCCGGCAGCGATACCTTTCCAATCCTGACGATCCCAATGCCTTCGAGGGGCCGGCGGTCGTGTTCGACGGGCCGGAGGATTATCATGCGCGGATCGACGATCCGGCGGTGGGCATCACGCCCGAAACGCTGATGTTCATGCGCGGCGCGGGGCCGATCGGCTATCCGGGCGCGGCGGAGGTGGTGAACATGCGTCCGCCCGCTTACCTGATCACCGAAGGCGTGTCCGCCCTACCCTGCATCGGCGACGGGCGGCAATCGGGGACTTCGGGGAGCCCGTCGATCCTCAACGCTTCGCCGGAGGCTGCGGCGATGGGCGGGCTGGCGCTGCTGAAGACCGGGGACCGGGTGCGGATGGACCTGAAGGCGCGGACGGTGAATGTGCTTATTCCCGAAGAGGAACTGGAAGCGCGGCGTGCGGCGTTGCAAGCTGAGGGCGGCTATGCCTATCCCGCTTCGCAGACGCCGTGGCAGGAGATTCAGCGCGCGCTGGTCGGGCAGCTGGACAAGGGCGCGATCCTGGAGGGTGCGGAGAAGTTCCAGCGGATTGCCCAGACGCAGGGTCTGCCGCGCGACAATCACTAAGAGTTAAGGGAAGCGGCATGAGCGGCATCATCAAGGCGGGGCTGGTTGGCTTGGGCAAGATCGCCCGCGATCAGCATCTGCCCGCTATCGAACAGACAAGCGGCATCGATCTGGTCGCGGTCGCCAGCCGCAACGCTCAGGCGGACGGGGTGAACAATTACCCTACGCTCGACGCGATGCTGGCGGAAGAACCGGACATGAATGCGGTGATCCTGTGCCAGCCGCCGCAGGTGCGGTACGAAGCCGCGCGCAAGGCCATATTGGCGGGCAAGCATGTGTTTCTGGAAAAGCCCCCCGGCGCGACGGTGACGGAGGTCGAGGCGCTGATCGCTCTGGCGAAGGCGCAGGGCGTGACGCTCTATGCGAGTTGGCACAGTCGCCATGCCGCCGCCGTGGGACAGGCGAAGGCATGGCTCGCCGTGCGCAAGGTCACGCGCGTGTCGATCGAGTGGCGGGAAGATGTGCGGCACTGGCATCCGGGCCAGCCGTGGATTTGGGAAGCGGGCGGCTTTGGCGTGTTCGATCCGGGCATCAATGCGCTGTCGATCCTGACCGAAATCATGCCGGAGCCGGTGACGATGCTGTCCGCCAGCCTGGAAGTTCCTGCCAATAAGGACGCCCCCATCGCCGCCGCCCTGAAGATGGCAAGCGCGTCGGGCGCGCCGGTCGATGCAGCGTTCGACTGGCGGCAGACAGGTCCGCAGACATGGGACATTGCGGTCGAGACAGACGATGGCGGGCTGATCCTGTCAGAGGGCGGAAACCGCCTGACGCTGAACGGGGACGTCATGGTGCAGGCGCCCGACCATGAATATCCCGATATGTATCGCCTGTTCGTTGAGCTGGCGGGCCAGGGCGCGATCGATGCGGATACCAGTCCCCTGCGACTGGTGGCTGACGCCTTCCTTTGTGGGCGGCATTGCCCTACGGCGGCGTTCGACGATTAGACAAAAGGAGCATGGCATTGGGGAGGGAAGACCGGCGTCCAGCCGAACGCAAGTTCGGACATGAGGAAGGCGGCCTTCGCATTCATCAGGCCATTGCCCGGCAGCTTGGCACTGCCATCGTCGCGGGAGTCCACAAGCCCGGCGATATTTTCGAAGGTGAGATCGAAGCCGCCGAACGGCTGGGCGTGTCCCGCACCGCCTATCGGGAAGCGGTACGCATTTTGGTGGCCAAGGGCATGCTGGAAAGTCGCCCCAAGGCTGGCACGCGCGTCCTGCCGCGCAGCCGCTGGAATGTGCTGGACCCGGAGATGCTCGCCTGGATGTTCGCGGGAGAACCCGACCCCGCCTTCGTCCGTGACTTGTTTGAACTGCGCGGCGTCATAGAGCCAGCTGCGGCGGAACTGGCGGCGCGGCGGCGCACCGATGCGCAGCTTTTGGCGATGGAACAGGCGCTCATGGGCATGCGCGATCATGGCCTTTCGTCCGAAGAAGGACGCGCGGCCGACCAGCGTTTTCACCATGCCATCCTTGCCGCGACGCGAAATGACGCTCTGGCTGCGCTGGCAAGTTCGGTGGGCGCGGCGGTCAGCTGGACCACGACATTCAAGCAGCGGAAGAAGTCGCCGCCGCGCGATCCTTTCGGGGATCATCGCGCGGTGTTCGATGCGATTGCTTTGCGGGATGCGGACGGGGCGCGATCGGCGATGGCGGAGCTGCTGCGGCTGGCGCTGGCGGATATGGATGTTGCGCTTTCCGGGCCGGGGGTGGGTTCTTGATGGGCGCTATCGGAGGGTGAGCCCGAATCTACGCGCATCGACACTTTACGTCATCCCAGCGAAAGCTGGGATCTTGGGCGAAATGGTACTGCACTCCTGAGATCCCAGCTTTCGCTGGGATGACGGGACGGGGGTGTCGTTTTGTGAAGCGGGCCGTGACGCCAACCGATCAGCTTTGATCGATGAGGTCCCGAAGGCGACTTGCCAGTTCCTGTAGCGTGAACGGTTTTGCAAGCAAGGCGATGTCCGGGTCCAGCTTTCCGTCGCGCAGGAAACCATCGCGGGTGTAGCCGCTGGTATAGAGAATCTTGAGGTCGGGCCTTAATGCGCGGGCCTTTTCGCTCAACTCCTTGCCGGACATTCCCGGCATGACCACATCGGTGAAAAGCAGGTCGATCGGCTGATCATCCGCTTCGATCAGGCGCAGTGCGGCGTTGCCGTCGGCTGCCTCCAGAGCTCGATAGCCAAGTTCGCGCAGAGTCTCGACGGAATAGGCACGCACGCCGTCGTCATCTTCCACCACCAATATGGTTTCCCCATTGGCTGACAGGTCGTGCGGGGCGGCCTTTTCTTCCTGCGCCTCATCCGCCTCTCCGATAAAGCGCGGCAGGTAGATTTTTACCGTGGTCCCCTGCCCCTGTTTCGACAGCACTTCGACATGGCCGCCCGACTGCTTGACGAAGCCGTAGACCTGACTGAGGCCGAGCCCCGTGCCCCGGCCGATTTCCTTGGTGGTGAAAAAGGGTTCGAAGATGCGCGTCAGCACGGGGGGCGCCATGCCCGTGCCGGTGTCGCTGACCGCAACCATCACATAATTGCCCGGCGTCACGTCACCACAAGCGGCGGCATAGCCGCTGTCCAAATGTGCGTTGCCGGTTTCGATCGTCAGCGTCCCGCCGTCCGCCATGGCATCGCGGGCATTCACCGCGAGGTTGAGCAGCGTGCTTTCGATCTGGTTGGGATCAGCCTCTACCAGCCATAGATGCGGCCCGCTCACCGTTTTCAGCTCGATAAGTTCACCCAAGGCGCGCTTCAGCAGATCCGAAAGCCCATCCACTACCCGGTCGAGATACAGCGGCTTGGGCGACAAGGGTTGCCGCCGGGAAAAAGCGAGCAGCCGTTGGGTGAGCGACGCAGCACGCTCCGCCCCCTGCCGCGCATTGGCGATCGCGCGGCTGATCTTGGCCGGGTCCGATCCCTTTTCCAGATTGCGTTCGGCCAGTTCGATATTGCCGTTGATCACGGTCAGCAGATTGTTGAAGTCGTGTGCGATACCGCCGGTAAGTTGTCCCACCGCCTCCATCTTCTGCGCCTGACGCAGTTGTTCCTCGACCGCCCGTTTTTCGGTGAGATCGCGCGTCACCTTTGCAAATCCGATCAGATGGCCCTGATCGTCATGAATGGCATCGACGATGATGCTGGCCCAGAATTCGGACCCGTCCTTGCGCACGCGCCAGCCTTCAGCCTCAAACCGCCCGGCGCTAGCCGCGACCTGAAGGGTGTGGGCTGGCATGCCCGCTTGCTGGTCCGGATCGGTGTAGAAGCAGGAGAAGTGACGCCCGACGATTTCATGGGCCGTATAGCCCTTGATCCGTTCCGCCCCAGCGTTCCAGTTGGTGATCGTGCCGTTCGCGTCCAGCATGCACATGGCGTAATCGGTCACGCCCTGGACCAGCAGGCCGAAGCGCCGTTCGCTTTGTTCGAGTTCGCGGAAGGCGGCGCGAATCTGTTCGGTGCGCTGTTCGATCCGCTGTTCCAGCGTGGCGTTCAGCTGGCGCAATTCTCCTTCCGCCACCGTTCGCGCCGCGATTTCCCGCTGCGCCTTATGATGGAGGCGGGCATTATCGATGGCGATCGACGCGTGCCCGGCGACCCCGGCCATGATCTTTTCATGTTCGGCGGTGAAGCGGCCGGGCAGATGATGACCGAAGAAGAGGCCGCCCTGCACTTCGCCGCTTTGCGAGATGACCGGCACCGCGAGATAGCTGGTGACGGGCAAGTGGCCGGGCGGCATGCCCTTGTGCGGGGCGTTATGACCATAACGGGCGTCCTGCCGGATGTCATCGGACCGGACGATGCCCTCGCCCAGGAAAGTGGGTGCGAAAACGGCCGTGTTGCGCGGCATGGGAAAGTCGGCAAAGGCTTCCCTTGGAACGCCCGAAAGGCTGTAGAGCATGTAGCTCTCACCATGCTGGTCGATGAGATTATAGAAAAAGGCGCCGAATTCAGCGCCGGTCAGTTCCACGGCGGCGTCGGTGATCGTCTGAACGACTATGTCCAGATTCGGCTCGGCAGCCACGGCGGCGCCTATGCGATTGATGATCTCGAACGAGGTCTGCAACGACACATTGCGCACGGCGGCCCCGACAAGCCGGGCAAGCTGGCCGAGCAAGTCGACCGAGAAATCGTCCGGCGCATTTGCGTGCGCCCAATAAGCCCCGATCGCCATCGGCTGCGATCCGGTTTCGACCGGCGTCATCACCATGCTGCGGACGAAGCTGTCCTTGTACAGATGATGGGGGACGCGCGCGTCGGCGAAAATATCGGGGATGACCGCCGCCTCCCCATGCGCCATCACCCAGCCGGAAACGCAGGCCGAACGTGGGAACCTTTGCCCCTTCCAGAGGGGTTCGACGGCATCTTCGGCGACGTATAGGCAGTCATCGCCCTCCGCCAGCACGACCGTGATGCCCTGCGCCCCTGCGATGGTACGCGCCGCCGTCCGCACGACTTCCACCACGTCCTCCAGCGAACGGGCGTTCGCCAGACGCTCCGCTGCCGCGAACAATGGCGTCCATCGGTGAGGAGCGTCTTGAGCAGGCAGCAACGTGTCCAACAAAGCAGCTTTCGGAAATTGGGACGCCCCAGCATAACGCTTTGTTTTTGAACCGCCAACCGCCCGAATTGCCGCAAGATGTTGAAAAGCTCTTAACCCTGATTGCATAAACCGGGGTTGATGAAGGTCAGGGCGGCGAGGCGGGCAATCGGTTATGATCACGCCGAGGCTGCACGATCGATTCGCGTCGTTCAGCAAAATGGCCGGGAGGCGGCATGGCGGACATGGATCGCCTGCGCCAGATGCCCGCCGAGGTTTTCGGTAATGAAGGGAAAGCGCATCCCGGACAGCCGCGTGCTCGTGCAGTTAGCCCATAGCTGTCCGGGATGACCTCATCGCCATTCAGGGAATGACAACGCTGTCTTTCTTTAGACATTTGCGATGATCGATCAAGTCCCTTTTTGCTGTCTTGAGCCGAAAATCCGGACGCGATCCTTGGCCCCTGCGCCTCAGCCTTGTGCTGGGCGGCATTTCCGTGCCAAGGCCGGAAGAATGCGTCGGGGCTGTCACACAGGATTGGGCGAAATTCGCCGGGAGTTTCATGGCCAGCATCCATGACGTGGCGGCACTGGCGCGCGTTTCGATCAAGACGGTCTCGCGCGTGGTCAACAAGGCGCCCAATGTCAGCGAGGAACTGCGGGACCGGGTGACCGCGGCGATAGCGGAGCTGGACTATCGCCCGAACCAGTCCGCGCGGAGGCTGGCTGGCGGACGGTCGTTCATGATCGCCTTCCTCTACAATAATCCGGTGGCAAGCTACATCAGCGGCATCCAGGCAGGCGCCGTCAACCGGTGCCGGGAACTGGGCTATCATCTGGTGGTCGAGCTGATCCCGTTGGCGGGTGAGGAGCGGTTCGACATATTGGAGGGGCTTGCGGCGGCGCTGCGTCCGGATGGCGTATTCCTCGCGCCTCCCCTGTCCGACGATCCCGCCGTGCTGGAATGGCTGGCCCGCAAGAAGCTGCCCTGCGCCCGGATAGCGGGGCCGAATGGGGCGCAGAGCCTGAATATCGTGACGCCGGAATGGGCTGCGGGGCGGATGGTGGCCGATCATCTGCTTGGCCTTGGTCATCGCCGGATCGGCGTCATCACGCCGCCGTCCGGCCATGAGGCGGCGACGCATCGCGTGGACGGGTTTCGTGAGGGGCTGGCGGCAGCGGGGCTGGCGGAGGAGCCTGAATTGTTCGTCGAGGGCGGGTTTGATTATCCGTCGGGGATCGCGGCGGGCGAGATGCTGTTGGGGCTGGCAGAGCCGCCGACCGCGATCTTTGCGACCAACGACGACATGGCGCTGGGCGTTCTGCAACTGGCGCGGCAGCGGGGCCTGAGGGTGCCGGATGATCTTTCGGTGGTCGGGTTCGACGATACGCCCGCCAGCGCGACAGCCTGGCCGCCGCTCACGACCGTGCGGCAGCCGCTGGCGCAGATGGGCGCGGCCGTGATCGACGCGCTGATCAACCGACCCGCCAAGGCGCCGCAGTTCGATTTCGAGCTGGTGCGGCGCGAAAGTTCCGCGCCGCCGACTGCCTAGGGTGTGTGGGGATTCAGTTCAGGGCGAGGCGAAAATGGTGAATTTCGAGCACCGGCGCGCAGCGTACTTCAGTACGTGAGCACCGGAAGCGCAGAAAGTCGCCATTTGCAGCCCATCATGGGCTGAAGCCCCACACGCCCTAGCCTGCGTAGAGCGGCGTCGGCATGCCCTTCACACCGGCATCGACCTCAAACAGGCCGCCGTCATAGTCGCTGTCCGGCAATCCGACGGCCGCCGAACTCACGAACATGCGATCGAGCGCGGGGCCTGCAAAACAGATGTTCGTCACCTGCTGCGCGGGCAACGCGATGGCACGGTCCAGCTTGCCATCCGGAGTGAAGCGGCTGATGCGGCTGCCGCTCCAATGCGCGATCCAGAGATGTCCTTCGGCATCCACCGTCATGCCGTCGGGATAGCCGTCCGCGTCGCCGAACTGGATGAAGACTTCTCGCGCGGAAAGGCCGCCGCCTTCGGTGCGGGCGAAGCGGTAGACGGTTCGGCGCACGCTGTCGGTGTGATAAAGCCAGTTGCCGCAGGGGGAAAAGGCAGGGCCGTTGGGCACGCGATAGCCGCTGTCCATCCGGGTCCAGCGACCGTCCGGGTCCAGCCGGTAGAAGGCCCCGCTATCCTCCTTCTCCGCCATGTCCATCGTGCCGCACCAGATGCGTCCTTCCGCATCCGCCTTGCCATCGTTCATGCGATTGCCGGGCAAATGCTGTTCAGGGTCGCCGAACGGCTCGATCGTCAGCGGATCGAGGGAGAGCCGCGCGAAGCCGCTCTGCAATCCGGCGATGAAGCCGCCGCCCTGCCGCTCGGCGACCCAGCCGATCGGTTCCGGCATGACCCAGCGGTCTATGCGGCCATCCGCCAGCGACAGGCGATTGAGCGCGGGGGCGACGATGTCGGTCCAATAAACCGCATTGTCGCGCGCGGACCAAAGGGTGCCCTCGCCCAGCTGATCGCGAATGTCGCGCTTGATGAGTTGCCACTGCGCCATGGGTCAGCGCTTTACCGAGAGGCGATAGATCATGACGTGGCGATAGGGCTTGCCGGGATCGACCCGAGCCGAAGGGAAATTTGGGTGATTTGGCGCATCGGGGAAATTCTGTGGCTCAAGCGCGAAGCCGTCGCCCATGCGATAGAGATGACTGTTTTTACCAAGGAATGTCCCGTCGAGAAAATTGCCGGAGTAGAATTGAAGTCCAGGCTCCGTGCTCAGCACTTCAAGCACGCGTCCTGACCCAGGGTCCTCAAGACGCGCAGCCAGTTCCGGCGTCGCCGTCTGCCCCTTGTCCAACACCCAATTATGATCATAGCCCCGCCCGAAACTGATTTGCTGATCGGCGCCGTCGCGCACGGCATCGTCCACGCGGCGAGGGACGCGGAAGTCGAACGACGTTCCCGCGACCGGCCTGATCTCGCCGGTGGGAATGAGTCCCGCATCGACGGGCGTGTAGGCTTTGGCGGGTATCGTCAGCAAATGACCAAGGGCGCCGCCCGGTGCCCCCTCGCCCGCCAGATTGAATATGGCATGGTTAGTGAGATTGACGATCGTGGGCTTGCTCGCCTTCGCCTCGAAACTGATGGTCAGGCCGCCGCTTTCGTCCAGTGCGTAGCTGATGCGGGTGTCAAGCTGGCCGGGATAGCCCGCCTCCCCATTCGGGCTGCTGTAGGAGAGGACGACTTCGGGCCGCGGTTCGCGGCGAACCGACACGACCTTCCACACCTGCTTGTCGAACCCCTTGCCGCCGCCGTGCAGCGTATTGCCCTTGTCATTGAGGGGCAGCTGGTAGGTCTGACCATCCAGAGTGAACCGGCCATGCCCGATGCGGTTGGCATAGCGGCCAACGGTCACCCCAAAATAATCGGGCCGAGCCAGATAGCCCGCCAGATCATCATAACCGAGCAGCACGTCGGCCTGCTTGCCATCCCGATCCGGCCCCGTCAGCGATTGCAAAGTCGCGCCATAGGTAAGAATGCGGGCCGAAACGCCGTGGTCGTTGGAAAGCGTGATGGCTTCGACCGCCGTGCCGTCTGGAAGCTGTCCTGCGGGGGCGCGGCTGGCTTCACCCGCCCAGGCTGACGTGCTTGCCATCAGACACGCAAAATAATAGGACGGCGATGTTCGAAAAGCATGGCTGATCCAGCCCCTCTGCATACGATCCCCTTACCGCCGGAGTATATTGACGCCCGACCGGCAGCTATATACTCGGACAAATTGAAGCAGCACAAGCCTGTTGGCGCCTGTTGGAGAAGATGAATGCCTGCACCTCCCTCATCATCAGCCACTCTGACGGCGGGCGACCACCCCGCCACCCGGTACGGGCCTGCCCTGACGCTGCTGGCCAGCCTGTTCTTCATGTGGGGCTTTATCACCGTCATCAACAACACGTTGCTGCCGCATCTGCGCAGCGTGTTCGAACTGAACTATACCCAGACAACGTTGATCGAGTCCGTCTGGTTCATCGCCTACTTCGTGGCATCCATCCCCTCGGCCAAGCTGATCGAACGCGTCGGCTATCAAAAGGCGCTGGTGATCGGGCTGCTGATCATGGCGGCGGGAGCATTGGGCATGATGCTGGCGGCCAGCCTGCCATCCTATGGCGTCACCTTGGCCATGTTGTTCATCATCGCCAGCGGCATCACGCTGTTGCAGGTGGCCGCCAATCCCTATGTGGCGGTCGTCGGCAAGCCGGAGACAGCGTCGTCACGCCTCAATCTGGTGCAGGCGATGAACTCGGCTGGTACGATGCTCGCTCCGCTGTTCGGCGCCTATCTGATCCTTGGCCGATCAAAGGGCGGCACGGCGAGCGCGGACGTCGTCCTGACCCAGGCGGAACGGTTGGCCGATGCGCAATCGGTGATCCTGCCCTACGGCCTGGTTGCCGCGGTCCTGCTGGTGCTGGCGATCGTGATCGCTCGCTTTCCCCTGCCCGCCATGGGTTCGTCCACCTCGCGTCTGGCGAAGGAGGACCGCAAGAACCACTCGCTCTGGGCGCATCGCAACCTGGTCTTCGGCGTCCCCGCCATCTTCATTTACCTGATCGCGGAGATCGGCGTCGCCAACCTCTTCGTGAATTTTGTCAGCCAGCCTGACATCGCCAACCTGACCCATGAGCAGGCAGGCCGCTATCTGAGCTTCCTGTGGGGCGGCATGATGGTCGGCCGTTTCGTGGGATCGGCGATCATGCAGAAGGTGGACGCGGGCAAGGTGCTGGCGGCCTTCGCGACCGGATCGTTCATCGTGATGCTTGTCGCGGTCTTCAGCCACGGGCCGGTCGCCATGTGGGCGCTGATTCTGGTGGGCCTGGGCCATTCGATCATGTTCCCGACCATCTTCACTCTGGGCATTCGTGGCCTGGGGCCGCTGACCGAGGAAGGATCGGGACTGCTGATCATGGCGATCGCTGGCGGGTCGCTGGTGGTGGTGCAGGGATGGCTGGCCGACAATTATGGCTTGCAAAACAGCTTCCTGCTGACGGCCGTCTGCGAACTCTACATCCTCTTCTATGCCCTTTGGGGTTCAAGGCCCACGCACGCGCTGCCTGATCAGCATCTGGAATGATGCGCGCATAGCGGTATCAAGCGAAGGCCGGGGTGCAGGTAGCGCCCCGGCCTTCTGCATATCTGGCTATTCAGCGGCGAGTGGATAGGCGGCGCGTGGCGCTTCGCTGGCCAGCGCGTCGATCAGGGATCTGATGGCCGTCTGAACCCTTGGCAGGCCGGGGCCGGGATTGTCCAGGGCGGCATCGAGATAGAGACTGCGGTCAACCTCCACCTGCAAGGCGTAGAAGTCATGGGCCGGATCCCCATGGCGTTCGATCATATGGTCGCCCGCATAGGGATGATTCTGCGCCACCGTCAGCCCATGCCCCTCCAGCACATCGGCCGCCAGCGTCATGAGCCGCGCCGACGCAGCCCGGCCGAAGCGATCCCCCAGCACCACGCTGGGCGCAGGCTGTCCGGCAGCAGCAGCGGGAAGCGGCGGCATCGAATGAAGATCGATCAGCACGGCGTGGCCATGGACTTCCCGAGCCGCCCGCAGCATCCGCGTCAATGCCTCATGATAGGGCCGATGGATCGTGTCGATCCGCCGACGGACTTCGTCCCACCCGATGGGCCGCTGCCACAGTTCATAGGCGCCCGGCAGGCGCCGGGGTAGAAGGCCAAGGCCACCACGCAGCTTCGCGCTGCTTTGAAGGGGGACGTCGCGGGGCAGGCCCGTCACCATCGCGGGATCGATTTCCCGCTCATGACGATTGAGGTCGATCATCGCGCGGGGCGCGCGCGCCACCAGCACATGATAGCCGCGTTCGATCAACGGATGGGCCAGCAGGTCCGCCCAGCGATCCTCCAGCCGTCGCAATATGTCCGGTGCGACTCTGGCGGTGCCCAGCAGAGCCGGGGCATATTCGCGCCCGGCATGGGGCACCGAAATAACCACCGGAGCGATCGGGCGGTCCGGTCCGTAAAGATCATGAGAGGCTGTGGATTGGGCCGGAGCGCGCGGTGCGGGATAGCTCAAATCATCTCCTTCCACAGGGCGCGGCAAAAATGGTTACCCGGCTGGATATATATGCTGGTTGTCGCATATAATGGCATACAGCGCCACCCGCGAGGGGTGCCGCACGAGATCGGCCGACACCGGCCAGAGACGAGATTGATCCAAGCGATGGTTCGAATTTTGCTGGCCGAGGATGATGACAGCATGCGCGTCTATCTCGCCCGCGCGCTGGAGCGGTCGGGATATGAGGTGGTGGCGGTCGCCACCGGCGCGCAGGCCGTGCCGCATATCGACGACGATCATTTCGACCTGTTGCTGACCGACATCGTCATGCCCGAGATGGATGGCATCGAGCTGGCCCAGCATGCGGCCACGGTCGCGCCCGATATGCGGATCATGTTCATCACCGGCTTTGCCGCCGTGACGTTGAAGGCGGGGAAAGCGGTGCCGCAGGCCAAGGTGCTGTCCAAGCCCTTCCACCTGCGCGACCTGGTGCTGGAGATCGACCGGCTTTTCGGCAGCACCAGCATGAGCGAGCTGAACTGAAAGCCGCTTAGCCAGGGACGACTTCTTCCATGTCGGGGGTCGGAGGCAGTGGCTTGCCCGCCATGGCGGCGGCGAAACGCTCGCGGTCGAGCCCCCTCTCCCACGCCGATACGACCACCGTCGCGACCGCATTGCCGACGAAGTTGGTGAGGCTGCGGCATTCGCTCATGAACCGATCGACGCCCAGGATCAGGGTCATGCCCGCGACCGGCACGGACGGGACGATCGAGAGCGTGGCGGCGAGCGTGATGAAACCCGCGCCCGTGACGCCCGCCGCGCCCTTGCTGGACAGCATGGCGACCAGCAGCAGCAGGATCTGGTCGCCGATGCTCAAATGGACGTTGGTCGCTTGCGCTATGAACAGCGCCGCCAGCGTCATGTAGATGTTCGTGCCGTCGAGGTTGAAGCTGTACCCCGTCGGCACAACCAGCCCGACGACCGACTTGCGGCACCCTGCCCTTTCCATTTTCTCAATCAGACTGGGCAGCGCGGCTTCCGATGAAGATGTGCCGAGGACGAGCAACAGTTCCGCCTTCAGATAGCGGATGAGGTGCAGGATATTGAAGCCGATCAGCTTGGCGACGAGGCCCAGCACGACCAGCACGAACAACAAGGATGTGAGGTAGAAGGTCGCGACCAATTCCGCGAGGTTCGCAAGTGCGCCCACGCCATATTTGCCGATGGTGAAGGCCATGGCGCCGAGCGCCCCTATAGGGGCGGCCTTCATCAGGATCGACACCAGCTTGAAAATGGCGTGGCTGGCGGATTCCAGGACCTGCATGACCGGGTCAGCCTTTTCACCGATCAGGGTCAGGGCGATGCCGAACAATATGGCCACGAACAGCACCTGAAGGATGTTGTGACCATCCGCGACAGCCGAGATCAACGTGGCGGGGATGATGTCCATGAGGAAGCCGATGAGCGACCGGTCATGCGCCTGCTGCTGATATTCCGCGACCTTGCCCGCGTCGAGCGTCGTCGGGTCGATGTTCAGCCCCGCGCCCGGATGCACGACATTGGCAACGATCAGCCCGACTATCAGCGCAAGGGTGGAAAAGGTGAGAAAGTAAGCGAATGCCTTTGCCGCCACCCGCCCGATCGCGCCCAATTCCTTTATGCCCGCGATGCCGGTCACGATGGTGAGGAAGATGACCGGCGCGATGATCATCTTCACCAGCTTGATGAAAGCGTCGCCGAGCGGCTGGAGCGCAACGCCGGTCTGCGGGAAGAAATGGCCTATCAGGACCCCGATCGCGATGGCGGCGAGCACCTGCACGTAAAGCTGCCGGTAAAAGGGCAGTGGCATCGTCGCTCCGCCCGCTGCGTTGTGGATGTCCTTCATGCCGACGGCGCCCCCTGTTTTCCCCGCACAATATGGGCTGCGCTCCCTCTGTCCAGAGAATTAGCTTTTAAGCGAATTTCGCGCTTGCACACCCCACCACCCCCCGCTATTGGCGCAACTCCCGTGGGCGTGTAGCTCAGTGGTAGAGCACTGTGTTGACATCGCAGGGGTCGCAAGTTCAATCCTTGCCACGCCCACCATCGAAAACCCCGTCAAATCAACGATTTGGCGGGGTTTTTGTTTGCCTGATGGAGGTCGCCTCCCCCGCATTGCCCAAGAGATTTTTGGGCAAATTTTGGGCATATCGACGCCTCTTTGGGCAAATTCTGGGCATGAAAATGCCGGGCGAACCCAGCGAGATTCCGATTCGCTAGCGCCTCGCCGACATGGTCTCGCAAAGCCTCATGATGCCCCATCGTCGACCCACGGACAGGTCGTCACCCCATTCGCGCGTGAGCCGCATCTTGCGGCAGAAAAACGGTGCTGCGCCACGGCAGAGCAGGCAATCTCGTCAGCAAGCAAAAGACGACACGCCGCCTCCGCCCCCCATAGAGCCCGCGATCCCCCGAAACAGACACAAGCCCCTTCGGGTCTCGCGACACTCTGCACCAGCCCGGCATAGCCACCGCCGTGCATGCACCGGAATGCGCCAGACCTTCACGAAACATGGCGTGCCCCACGTTCAGGAATGCGGATAAAATCCGTGCGGGGAAGGCGCAAAATCACATGCGACTGGAAAAGATCACATGCTCTCAATCCGTACCCGTGGAAAGAAAGGCATATACTACATCCGAGGCTCGGTTTCGCTTGGCGACAAGCATATCGAGGTCCAGGAGTTTAGCCTCAGGACAACCGATCGCGATGCGGCGGCCCATCTGATGGCGGAACATGAAACGAAGCTGCGCCACCAGCTCATGTTCGGTCCCGCTGCGCTCGTAGCTCAAGGAACCATCGCCGATGCCTTCGACAGCTATCTGACAAAGGCCAAGCCTCCTTGCGCGTCCGACATCTTGCGCATCGGCAAACTCAATGGCCTCATCGGCGACTTCAGCCTGCGCGAGCCGAAGCAGGCGTGGGAGCATTTTCGCCGGGCTTACCTGACCGGCCATGACCCGGGCGGTCAGGATCGTTATCGCTCGGTGTTTCAGGCGGCGATCAATGTCCATTATGATCTGCACGACCTCCCGCCGCTGCGGATCAAGGCAATCCCATTCAACAATGAGCGGGTGCGCTTCGTCAGCAAGGAGGTCCGCGATCGGCTGATCGCCGCCTATTCCCCTCACATCCAGCCGATCATCACGATGCTGGCTTTCCAGGGTCCGCGGATCCAGACGGCATTGCAGATCCCGTGGGGCGTCGATGGAGTGGACATGAAGGAAAGATCCATCCGGCTCAACCACAGCAAAAACGCGGTCATCAAGTCGGTGCCGATGCATTCCCGCGTGTTCGATGTGCTCCACCCGATCTGGGAAAAACGAGGACAGCCGACACAGGGCCATGTCTTCCTCAACCGGTTTGGCAAGCCTTATTCGGACACGCGCAAGGCGAATATCCCCGGCGGCAACCCGATCAGGAACCAGCATGCGACCGCCTGCACGCGCGCGGGGATCGAGGATTTCACCGTCCATGACTGGCGCCACCATTGGGCGTCCCACTGCGTGATGGCCGGGATAGACCTCATCACCATCATGAACATGGGCGGCTGGAAGTCACTGCGGATGGTCCAGCGCTATTCCAGCGTCAGCGTGGATCATATGCGCGAGTCCATCAACAGGCTCAGCTGACCCCCTCATCCAGGAAGCACCATACTGGCGGACCAGGAAGCGCAATGCGTACGCACTCCTGATCCGCCGACCCTTGATCATTAACGTCTATTTGCGTTATAACAAGCGTATGAACGGCGCTCTTAAAATTACCAAGATCGGAAACAGCGCGGGTGTCATTCTACCCCGGGATGTTCTGGCGCACCTCAATGTACAGGTGGGTGAGACGCTCTCGATGGTAACGACTCCCCAGGGCATCGAACTGAGGACTGCGGCACCAGAGTTCGAAGCTCAGATGGCCGCAGCCCGTGAAGTGATGCTTCGGCGCAAACGCGCGTTGCGCGAACTCGCCAAATAATCCCGTGCAACACTGGATTTGGGTCACGGTAGCGGTGGCCTTGGCAGCCCATGCTGAGCAGGTGACGGAGCATGGCGGAGATGACGGGATACGCGATCCCGGCCTGCTTAATAGTGCCATGGCCCGCCCAGTGAACCTGGCGAATTACGGCAAACCTGACGTCGCGGATTTAGCCGCAGCCTATGCTTTCGGCATCGCGCGAAACCATCCTTTTGTAGACGGTAATAAACGGACCGCAGCAGTGGTGAGCGAAACATTCCTCATGCTTAACGGATACGACTTGGCCGCGACGGATGCCGAATTAGTGGTGGCTTTTGTCGCCCTTGCTAGCGGCGAACTCTCAGAGGTAGAGATGGCTGACTGGTTCCGCCAGCATCTCCGTTAGTCTGGGTTCGGTGCAACTTGTCTTCGCCTCGCCTGCCACTAAGCGGAATTCCGCATGTAAAAAGATTCCGTTGCCCGGGATAATCGCGCAGCATGGGCGGGTGGCGATCCAACGCATCAATTAAGGTTCGCGCGGCCGCTGGGTGGTGATTGCTCGTGCATCTCTGAACTGAAACATGCTTCGATCAGCGGCCACTTCGCGAGAGATTGGTTCGTTTCGCCCGTGCGACGCGCTGTGGCGACCACATCAGTCGCAAGACACGTCCAACGTCCAAGAGGTCATCGCGACCGCCGAGTTCGCGCGGTCAGGAAGATCGTCCGGTGACCCGGCATCGCCCCTCGTGCCAACCGCGGATCGAGAGACCCGCCTTCCGGCACACCTCCTCGACCCTCGTTCATCCTCCGCCTGTTTGAAAATGAACGCCCTCTGCTGCTCGCTAAATCTCGACGTCTTCATACGCCAACTTCCTCGTCTGGCTTCTGCCAAACCGAACCGGGAATTTCTCACCAAAATTCGGACCAGTCTCCAGCGAGCAGGCAACCCCTTACCTGGGACGGGTATGGAAGGCGCCGCCTGCGCGAAGGCTTGCGTCATTATGCCCTGATCCCTTGCCGAGCGAAGGCCTTAGCTATGCGCAACATGGCCGGACGTATCCCTCCAATGGGATGCAGGTACAGGCTGGTGATCGGTAGACAGAACAGGCCCGTTGATGGTGACATTCGCGCACCCGGGACGAAAGATTTGGCACCGTCACCAGGATCAGGGATATGCCAGTGTAATGCCGAACCAGCTATCGCTGGTATCTTATTCGGAATGCGCCACATGGATCACAAAATCACCGTGAATGGCCGGAGCGTGTCGGTCGAGGCGGACGAAGAGACCCCCTTGCTGTGGAGCTTGCGGGAGCAACTTGCGTTGCGAGGTACCAAATTTGGATGCGGGCTGGGCCAGTGCGGCGCTTGCACTGTACTGGTCGATGGCAGTCCTAGCCGCTCATGCGTAACGCCGACATCCTCCGTCGCGGACGCCAGTATCATGACGATCGAGGGTGCCGCTGCGGATGCCGTGGGACGGCGGGTACAGTCGGCTTGGGAAAAGCTGGCCGTTGTGCAATGCGGATATTGTCAGAGCGGCCAGATCATGGCTGCCATAGCGCTGCTGAAGTCCACGCCCCGGCCGACCGACGCCGACATCGATGCAGCAATGACCAATCTATGCCGTTGCGGCACCTATCCCCGCATCCGGGCGGCGATCCATCTTGCAGCGAAGACCGATGATCATGGATGATGCATCTCGGCCCGCTTTCGGACGCAGGCACTTTATCGGCGCCAGTCTGATGGCCGGGGCGGCCCTGGTAATCCCGGTGCGATTACTGGCGAAGGTTCCCGCGACGCCGGGAGAAACCGGATTCGCGCCCAATGCGTGGGTCACGATCCTTGCCGACGGGTCGGTCGAGATCATGATGGCACATATTGAAATGGGCCAGGGTGCGCAGACCGGACTTGCGATGTTGGTGGCTGAGGAGTTGGACGTCGCCATGGACGCTGTGCGCCTTCGGCAGGCTCCGGCGGACGAAGAACGCTACGGGCCGCAGATAACAGGCGGTTCCCAGTCGATCCGGAGCGGCTGGCTCCCAATGCGGCATGCCGGAGCGACGGCGCGAGCAATGCTGGTCGCCGCAGTTGCCGCGCGGTGGACCGTAAAGCCGGAAAGCTGTTCGACAGCCAACGGGGTCGTGCGCCACGACGCCAGTGGCCGCAGCGTCAGCTATGCTGACTTGATCCCTGATGCGGCGAAGCTGCCCGTGCCCAGTGATGTACCGCTGAAGAAACCGGCCGATTTCAAGCTGATCGGACGCACCAGTCCTCGTGTGGAGGGTATCGCGAAAATTCGGGGCGAAGCCGTATTCGGCATCGACGCGGCCGTGCCAGGTGCACGCATCGCGACACTGATCCAGTCCCCGGTGTTCGGCGGCAAGCTTGTGCAGTTGGACGATGCGGCAGCCAAGGCATCACCGGGCGTCAGCCAGATCGTGCGGCTGGACGATGCTGTTGCGGTCATCGCCGATACCATGCCACACGCGCGGCAGGCGGCCGCTCTGCTTAAACCGGAATGGGACAATGGTTCGTCCGCGACGATCAATAGCGCCGCGATCCGGGCGTCGTTGCTCGCGGCGCTTGAGGCGCCGGGAGCCGTCGCCAGCAGCGTCGGAAAACCGGGTGCGGTGACGGGCCGACGGATAGCGGCGACCTATGAGCAGCCGTTTCTTGCCCATGCGCCAATGGAGCCGATGAACTGTACCGTTCACGTCACGAACGAACGATGTGACATCTGGACCGGCACGCAGGTGGCGACCGTAGCGCGCAAGGCCGTCGCCGGGCAGCTTGGCCTGCCGGTCACCAGCGTCATGCTGAACGTGTATCTCATGGGTGGCGGATTTGGCCGCCGGCTTGAGATCGATGGCATCCTTCGAGCCGTGCAGATCGGCCGTCAGGTGGCTGGACCCGTCCAAGTCATCTGGTCACGGGAGGAGGATATGCAGCACGACATGTACCGGCCCGCCTACGCGGATCGTATCGAAGCGGTCCTCGATAAGCAGGGGCGACCGGTCGACTGGATGCATCGCATTGCCGGTTCCTCGATCATAGCGCGCCTGTATCCACAGTTGTTCAAGGGCGTGGACAGCGACGCAGTGGAGTGCGCTGCAAAGCCGCTTTACGATCTGCTCAACCTCAAGGTCGAGTTCCAGCGTGTCGAGTCCGGGATTCCGACATCCTGGTGGCGCGGCGTCGGCGCCACCCGCAGCCTGTTCGTCGTGGAGAGCTTCATCGACGAACTCGCATTTGCGGCGAAGGCAAACCCGGTGGCCTATCGCCGCGCCATGCTCAGCGACAAACGGGCACTGGCTGTTCTGGATCGGCTCGAAACCATGATGACGGCGGCAGCCAACAAAACCTCATCTGGCGCATGGGGGGTGTCGCTGTTCCATGCGTTTGGAAGCTATTGTGGACTGGCGGCGCATGTGTCGCAGGAGCAAGGTGGCATAAGGGTACGCAAGGTGCTGGCCGCGCTCGACTGCGGCAGGGTGATAAATCCCGACCTGGTCAAGGCACAGATCGAGGGCGGGTGCATCTTTGGCGCCGGGGCGGCGCTTTCTGGCGAGATCACTATTGCCGGTGGTGCTGTCGAGCAGAGCAGTTTCGCTGATTTTCCGATGATGACGATGGCGACGGCACCACAAGTTGATGTCGAGATTCTGGCTAGCGAAGCCGATCCCGGCGGTGTCGGCGAGGTCGGGACCGCCGGTATCGCGCCCGCAATCACCAACGCCATTTTCGCGTTGGGTGGCAAAAGGATCCGCCGTCTGCCGGTGTCGTCGGCAATGCCGGTCTGGTCTGCATGAGCGTTCAACGAATGAGGTATATCAGGGTGATGCATAAGAAATTACTGGCGGCTATGGGCGTGACCATGATCATGTCGTCGGCGGGAGCAGCAGCTCAACCCGCGGCGGCGGGCGCAGCAACGTTCAAGCAGCGGTGCATGATGTGTCATACGGTCGCACCCGGCGCGAAGGGCGCAGGGGGACCAAATCTGGGCGGGGTCGGCAATAGACCGGCTGCCAGTACCGCTTTCGCCTATTCGCCTGCGTTGAAACAATCAAAGGTGAAGTGGACCGCCGAAAATCTCGACAAGTTCCTGACGGCGCCAAGCAAGATGGTGCCGGGCACGCGTATGTTCGCCGGAATTCCAGACCCGAAGAAGCGTGCGGAAGTCGTGGCCTATCTCCTCTCGCTCAAATGATGAGGGGTTCAGCGGGCACCGATGATCGCGGCAGAATATGCCGCGATCGCGCAACGTCTGCCGCTGCTCCACAGACCCGACTTCCTGGATTAACCAACTTCGCCTGACCCAAAAGCGCGTTGTCAAGCACGCCCCGCTACAGCATAACCGACAGCCCAAGTGGCTTCGCAATGTTTGTTGTTATGCGATGGGGGAAGCTGCAACAGCTTCCGGGGGCTGGATTATGAACCAAAAGATCGACACCGAGGCATCGTTGCGCCTGGTGCGTACGCAGAAGGCATCTATCCCACCCTTTGCGGCGCTCAGGGCGTTCGAGGCGGTCGGGGTCTGCGGAGGGATCAGGCGCGCAGCCGTTGCCTTGTCGGTCGATCATGCCGCCGTCAGCCGTCATTTGCAGGCGCTGGAACATTGGACCGGCATGACGCTGATAGAAAGGGTGGGCGGCGCTTACGGCACCTTGACGCCGCAGGGGCGGATTTATCATCAACGGATCAGCGCGGCGTTGGCGGAAGTGGCGCGTGCCACCCAGGATCTGATGCGCCGGGACGAAGATTCCCGCCTGCGCTTGTGGGTGGCGCCGGGACTGGCATCGGAATGGTTGACGGGCAAGATCGGTGAATTCATCAAACGGCATGCCAAGATAGAGCTGGAACTCCAACCTTCGGATCGTGCGCCGGACTTCGGTTCAAATGAAGCTGACGCATATCTGCATTATGTCGCGGACGGGGCTGCCGATCAGGTCTTGCCGTCCCTTCGTTCGGTCGAAATCGCCAGACCGCCGATCCTGGCGGTTGCCAGCCCGCAATTTGTCGAGCTGACGGGCGTATTCCGTACCCCGGCGGAGCTCGTCGGCCAGACGCTGCTTCATGAGACAAGCCACGATCAATGGCGGAAATGGTTCGCGCTGCATGGTCTGGTCGATATCGGGCCGCTGGCCGGACCCAAATTCTTCCAGGGCCACCTGACCTTGTCGGCCGCCCGGCAGGGGCAGGGTATTGCATTGGCCAACGCATTGCTCGTCGGCAACGATATAGCCAGCGGCCGCCTCGTATCAGTCGGGCAATTTCCCGAGGTGTTCCTCGGAAGCTATAATTTTACGGCGCGCCGGGATTGCTGGCGGGCAACTTCAATCGCCAGCTTCAGGCGCTGGCTGGAAAACGCCATTGCGGCAACGCGGTGCGGTGATTCCTAAACACCGGAGATCGGGATTTTATCATCTGGCGGCTTGCAACGTACTCCTTACTCTTGGAGCCACAATGAGGGGCATGGTTGTGACTAACGCCGAGACGATTCTTGAACGAAAATTTGTGTGAAGTTCCGATGGATCGGCGAACGCTGTTGACCTCGGTCCTTGGCATGACCGCCTTGAGTGCGTGTGGCGGGCGCATTCGGGATCCGAATGAAGTGATCATCGGCTCCTCGCCGACAGGCGTTCCGTTCAGCTTCGTCGATCCAGCCACGAACGCGCTGACAGGATCGATCGTCGAAATCGCGCAGGCCGTCGCCGATAGCCTGTCGCTTCAAGCGGAAATGCGGATCACACCCTTTTCCGCGTTGCTGCCCTCTCTCCTGGCCCACAAGATCGACGTCATCGCCGCAGCCATGCTGCGCACGCCTGAGCGTGAGAAGATCGTGGCGTTCAGCGAGCCGGTTTACGCCTATTCCGCCGCACTGGTCGTGCCTGCGGCCGACCGCCACATATACCGCGACCTACAGGCCATCCGGGACCTACGTGTCGGCGCGCAGGTCGGGACGCGTTTCGTTGACCAGTTGCGCGACGCGGGCGTGCAGAATGTCTCGACCTATGACGGCCTGTTCGACATCCTCCGCGATCTCGACAATGGCCGTATAGATGCCGGTTATGGCGATGAACCCATATTGCGTTATCAACTTCGGGTAGGCCCAAGGCGCGCCGTCAGGCTGGCGCCGGGCTTTCAGGCGCCTGCACGCGAAGAACTCTGCCTGATATTGCGCAAGGACGACCCCCTGCTCCACCGCGTGAATTTGGCGATCGAGCATATGAAGAATGGGCGATTTCTCGATATTGCACGACGTTGGAAGCTGGAGGGTTGATTTGAGCGAGTTTCTTCCGGATGCCGTGCAGTTCATGCCGCTGTTGCTGCGTGGACTTGGGACGACAATCTTGCTGACGCTGTGCGCGTTGGGATTGAGCCTGATGCTGGGGATGATCTGGGCGTTGATGGCGCTTTCGCCGTCCAGACTGTTGCGCTTGATCAGCGTTACGATCGTCCAGACCGTGCGCGGCATTCCGATTATCGTTCAGCTGTTCTGCGTCTATTTCGTGCTTCCCGAATTCGGCATCGACCTGCCACCTTTCATGGCAGGCGTGGTCGGGCTGGGCGTTTCCTATTCGGTGTATCAGGCCGAGAATTTTCGCGGAGGGTTCGGATCGGTCGATCCTCAATTGGTCGAGGCCGGATTGTCCCTGGGCATGAGCAACGGCCTTACTTTTCGCCGCATCGTGTTTCCGCTGGGATTGCGGACGGCTCTTCCCTCTCTGGGTAACACTACAGTGATGTTATTGAAGGATTCGTCGATCGCATCGACGATAACGATCGCGGAATTGACCCGGGCCGGCCAGCTTCTGGCCATATCCACGTTCAAGAATGAAACGGTCTATCTGTTGGTCGCCCTGCTGTATCTGGCTGCAAGCTTGCCCCTTGCGGCGCTGGTCCGCCTGTTCGAACGCCGGATGGCTCGCGCATGATCCGCCTCTCTCATGTGACCAAGCATTTTGGTGCGAACCACGTTCTCCGGGACGTCAGCTTCACGATCCCACAGGGGCAAGTGGCCTGTCTCATCGGCCCGTCGGGTTCGGGAAAATCGACCGTATTGCGCTGCATCAACGGGCTGGAGCGTCATGACGGCGGCGAAATCGACGTTCTGGGACTTCCGGTCACGGTAGCAAACCATTCCGGCATTCGCCGCCAGGTGGGAATGGTGTTTCAGCGCTTCAATCTGTTGCCGCATCGAACCGTTCTGGAAAACATCATCGAGGGGCCGGTTCAGGTACTCAAGGAAGAACCGGCTCGAGCAAAAGACCATGCGATGGCTCTGCTGGAACAGGTCGGTCTGGCCGACCGGCATGGGGCTATGCCGAGCCAGCTTTCCGGGGGACAGCAGCAGCGCGTCGGCATTGCACGGGCATTGGCGATGCGCCCGAAAGCCATATTGTTCGACGAGCCGACCTCAGCCCTCGACCCGGAGCGGGTGGGTGAAGTCCTTCAGGTGATGAAGTCGCTGGCTGAAAGCGGTATGACGATGATCGTCGTGACGCATGAAATTGCTTTCGCCCGGGAGGTTGCCGATCGCGCCATTTTCATGGCGGATGGGATCGTGGTGGAAGATGGCCCGGCGCGGCAGGTTCTAGAAAATCCGCAAGCGGCGCGAACCCGCCAATTTCTGGATCGGGTCATCCACCCTTTTTAAGTATCGACCAGAGCCCGATCCAAAGCTGCAAGCCGACACGTTATCATGTTTCGGCGGTGCCGATGCCGTGGCTGCGTCTTCAGGTCGGATAATCTCCGCAATCTCCTTTGGCAAAGCGGCAAACGGCACGCGCCCTTTTCGAGTCCACAGATTTCGGGTTCAGAATCCGCGCATGGTGATTGGTACTCACCGGCATCGCACTAATACACAACTGTCAGGCGACGGGTGGAGGAGGCATCGTTGAACGACATCAAAACACGGATATCGCCTCATGCCAGCTGTCTTGTTCGATCCCAAGGCCCTACTCGATACCGCAGGGCCGCCGAAAATCGTCACGCCCCGGCTGTCCGATACCGAACTACGCGCGCGGTCGGCGGCGATCAACTCCGCTGCCAATCCCTCGACACGTTTTGGCGTATGGGAGTGCAGCCCAGGCCGTTGGCGCCGGGAAGTACGGCAGGCTGAATTCTGCCATTTCCTCAGCGGACGCGCCACGTTCACACCCGATGATGGACCTCCACTGGAAATCACCGCAGGCGACGCCGTCCATTTTTCCGCATCGACGCGCGGCGTCTGGGAAACGCACGAAACCTGCGTCAAACTATTTATCGTCTATGACGAGGAAGCTGGACAGTGACAAAGTCGAACAACGCTTCCAAATGTCCGGAAATACAAACGATCCAAGGCGACTATTGGCTATCCACATCTGGCGACGATCTTAAAACGCGCCCGCCATTAGAGGGGGATGCCATTGTCGATGTTGCTATCGTCGGTGGCGGATTTTCGGGTCTATGGACCGCCTTCTTCCTGCTTTCCGAAAACCCGGACCTTCGAATTGCAATCGTTGAAAAGCATTTCTGCGGCTATGGCGCCTCGGGCCGCAACGGCGGCTGGTGCTCGCCCCGCTTCCCGGTGGATGCTGGCCCCCTTATCCGTCGCTGTGGCATGGACCTGGCACGGCAGACGATCCTTGCCCAACAGCGCTGCGTCCAGGAATTTCCGGAACTTCTCGCCAAGGCGGATATCGATGCCGACTTTCGCCAGACGGGGCTGCTGAGCCTGGCGCGAAGCCCGGCGCAGATGGCATCGCTTGTCTCGACGTTCGAAACTTTCGCCAAGCTGGGACTTTCGGCCGACAGCCAGCTCCTCAGCGCCGATGAAACCTATGAAAAGGTTCATGTCACGAAATTGTCGGGGGCGTTGCGGTCAAGCCATGGGGCGAGCATCCATCCCGGCAAGCTCGTGCGGGGGCTGGCGCGGGCGGTCGAGCGAATGGGCGCGACAATCTTTGAACAGACGCACGCCTTGACGATCAGGGGCGGAGACGACGCCGCGATCGTCACGGCACGCGGCACCATCCGCGCCCGGCGCGCGATCGTGACGGCGGGGGAAGCCTATATGACGGACATGCCCCAATATCACCGCGACGTGCTGCCGATGTCGTCGATGATCGTGCTCACGGCACCGCTGACGACGGCGCAGTGGGACGCCATCGGCTGGGCCGAAGGGGAGTGTCTGAGTTCGCAGGTCCATACCAAGAATTACCTCACACGGACGCGCGACGGCCGGATACTGTATGGCAGTCGAGGCGCGCCATATCGCTTCGCATCGGACATGGCGGAACGCGCGTTGCAGGACGAGGAAACCTTTGCATGGATGCGGTCCATCGTGAAGGAATGGTGGCCCGCCCTGCACGACATCTCGTTCACCCATTCATGGGGAGGCTATCTTGGCATTCCGCGCGACTGGATGCCTTCGGTCAATTTCGATCCCGTCAGCCGGATCGGGCGGCTATATGGCTATACGGGTCGGGGCGTCGCAACGAGTGCGATGTGCGCGCGCCTGCTGGCGGGACGGATCGGGGGATGGACCACGGGCCTGGAAGGCCTGCCGTTCCATCGACCGGAAGCGCCGCGCTGGGAACGGGAGCCGCTGCGGTGGGCAGGCGTTCGATATACGCAGAACGCGCTGGAGCGGGTCGATGAAGCGGACGATCAGGGTCGTGCACCGCCGATCGATGCGCGGCTCGCCGAATATCTGACCTCGCAATGATCGCGGGAAGGGGCGTGCTCATGCCGGGGCGATGATCCTGCAGGCCATCTTTATGCTCAGAAATTCATCGATCCCCTAACGCGAAGCTTCGCGACCCAGGCCGGATTCCTTTACGCCACCGAATGGCGCCATCTCTGCCGAGATAAGGCCGGTGTTCAACTCGATCGCGCCATATTCCAACGCCGGGGTGACCCGGTTCTCCGGTCGCCGTCACGAGTAAAGACCAGCTATCGCTTATCTGACGACACAGCGTGTACCCCAACTCGGTAGAGGACGCCCCGCCCTCTACCGCCCAATGTCACTGATTAGATGCGTGTGCCCCATGGCCATTCATGAAGCGCCTGCATCACGTCCGTCACGATCTCGTTCACGGCGCGATTGGCCTGATCGAACGCCGCTTGCGTTAGGCATATGGCCCCCGCATCGGAATTGGCTATGGCAATTCGGCCGACACGTTTCCGGCCGACGACCCACGGCCGATCTTCGGGCGCCCAGTCCGGGTCATATAGTGAATTGGCGCAGGCCGCGTAGCCGTGGGGATGACGGTTGACGGTGATCGACACGATATCCCGATCGACGTCGAAACCGACCGGCCCGAACGCGGTACGGAACAGATCGCGCGTCGCCGCCTCGATCGTTTCGATATCCGTCGCCAACAGTTCCGCGCGCCCGGCGCGGAACTGGTCCTTTGCATTCAAACCCGGGCTGGTGGGAACCTTTGAAAGGTGAATCGGCATGGGGTCCGAAGGCGTCTCGGCGGGTCGATACCCCCCGACCTTGGAGGGCCAGTCCACACCGATCGTGTCCCACCAGAAGGTGTTGCCGGGACAGCTGACGGCACCGATGCCCAGCTTGGCCAGCATTTCCCAATTGCGGACGACAACCGTCCCGTACACCAACGGCATCCGCACCGCATTGTGCAGCGCCGCTTTCTGAGGCTCTGGTATTTCCGGAGCGATATAGGGGATGATCGCGTTGTAACAGGCCATGACGACGGCATCTGCACGCACCATTTGCGCCTTGCCGTTACGGATGTAACTAATCTCCACGCCCGTCGATTTTTGAGGGGTTCCACTGTGCACCACGCGCCCGACGGTGCTGCTCAATCTTATCCGAACGTCATGTTCCGGCCGATCCAGCTGGCTGTAATCGGTGCGGGTGAGCACGGAATCCTCCTGCGTGCTGCCAGGCAGCGCCGAGGGGATCAGCCACCTTATCAGCAATTTTGCCAGCCCGTGATTTCCATCCGGGAAATGAATGTCGTCGCCCTCGCCATCCGGTAGCCAGCTTTGGGGGCGAGGCATCTCGATCCCGAGCTTGGCGAAGCCGGGCAAGCCACGCTCGAATGCGTGCATCGCACTGATCGTATCGATACCGGCCGCACCGTTGACGCCGCTGTGGATCTCCTTGATCATCATCGTGATGACTTCCGGGTTCACCTTCACATAGCGGGTGAGATAGTCCGCATAGCTGGTCTTTTGCAGCAAAGCGGCCTTTTCGGTCGCTGACATGCCCGCCAGATAATCCACCGGCCGCGTGTTCAAACGAAGCAAATCGTCCTTTGTGCGCTGGGACAATGGAGCCTTGGCCAAAAATGCGGACCATGCCTTAGGGTTCGATCGGTCTGCTCCTTCAGGAATATCGACCACCAGCTTGTCGACGCCGAATGTGGCCTTGTCGAACAACACGGCCCGTTTAAGGTTGAATGCCGTATCGAGGCCGCGCCAGACGCTGCGAGGTCCCGCCGCCGCCCGGAAACGTTTAATATCGACGCCTACATCTGCCAGCAGCTGGCGTCCCTCGGCGGTGTATGCGTGAGGGCTGAGGATGTACATCGTCCCCCCATAACCAATCACGGTACGCCCATCGACATCCGTCTCGTTACGGCGGGCATGGCCGCCAAAGTCATCGTGATTGTCGAGGATCAGGATCTTCGCTTTGGGAAACTTCTTTTTCATGAAGTAGGCCGAAGCCAGCCCGCTCATCCCGGCGCCGACGACGACAAGGTCATAACGCTCGCCAATGTCGGGCGCTTCCTTGAGTGCAGAGCCATCGCGAATAGCATGGGCAGCTTCGAATGAACCCGGATGGCTGCCGCGCATTCCGGTCAGCGTTGGCGGATAATAAGTGCCCGGCGGCAAGGGGGGCGACGATGCGGGCGGCTCCGTCGCCGCCTGCGCGATCGTGCTGATCCCGGTACCGCCCAGGACGGATGCTCCCCCAACAAGAAATCCGGCACCGCCGACCAACTGGCGGCGGGACACTCCCGGCGCACGGCCCTCTTCATGTTGATCGTCGTTCATGATCACATCCTCAGCTCTGTAAAAATTGACATCTTGTTGACGGCGTCCGTCACGGCTTGGCGGGCCGGACGGGGCGTGGTTCATGATCGCTCCAGGCCCTGATCTTGCCGTCAACCACCACGAAAACCCCTGTCACATGGAACGGGACCTGCTCTCCTGTTGCCAGCAAGGACGTGTCTTCGCGATCATTTACGACGACATTGCCGCTTTCATAGGCGCTATGGACGCTGATCCGGTAGCGCTGACCGTGAGCGAACAGCCCGCGCAGCTTCTGGGTGACGGCGGATTTGCCGCGCCCGGGATCGTCAAATTCACCGAAACTAACGACCGCGTCATCTGCGAACAGATCGGTCAGGCTATCGACGTTGGGCGTTGGCGATGCGATACCCGCCAGCAATGCCCCCACAACGGTGCGAGCGGGCATAACCGGCGGTTCGGCCTTAGCAGGCAGAGCTCCCGCGAGGGCGATCAAACCCGCCAATCCTGCCAAGCTCGGCGATGAGAATGCGAAGATGAGCCTGCCCCGAATTTGCTTCGCCTTCATTCTGCGCCGAAAAAGTCGACATATCTGTACCCGGAAGGTCATTGTTTGAATATCGCTTGCAAAATGAAGGCGCGCGGCCGCCAGGACGTGCCAGAAAATACGGGCCAGCCCTGACTTCGGACGGGTGCGAGTGAGAAGTTCGCTGGAATTGAGCAGATTGTCGACATAGAAGGAAAGACTGAAGCGGCCGACGGTCGTGCCGATACGGGCCGTCACATAGTCCCGCGCGGGAGGCTTCGTCAAAGCGGGGTCATAAGATGTCGTGGCGGGATCCAACTGAGCGGTCAGACCAGCGAAAGTATCGATATGCTGGTAATCGACGCGCGCGAAGCTCTTGTTGCCCAACGCCTCGAAATTATACTGTCCGCCGACGGCCAACGTCCATTCAGGAGCGCCCAGCGATTGCCCGCGACTGACGATCAGCGCTGGCCCGCTCGGCGGCGCGATCGCCTTCGTCAGGCGTGCATCGGTGTAAGCCGCCGCCAAATTGACGTCGAAATCATTGCCGATCGTTGTTTGGAGTTGCAGGTCAAAACCCTTGCTGCGCGCTTCGCCCAGATTGTCGATGTAGCGAAAACCGCAGACCGGCAGCGATATAGCCTGCTGAATGCCTGTCCATTTCACATAGTAAACACTGGTGGAAACGCTGACATCGCCCAATTTGTTCTTTGACCCAACTTCATAATTCCATGTTACGTCCCCATCATAGGATGAGGGCGCCTGATTCAATCCCAATTGCGCCAGATCGGATGCGCATGGCGTCACCGGGATCGGCGCGTTGGCGCCACCGATGCGAAAGCCCTTGGATGCGGTGGCGTACACCATGTTGTCAGGATCGATCTGGAAAGCAAGGCTGGCGCGGGGAGTGAAGGGCCTTTCGGACTGTTGGCCGGTCGATCCAGTCGGACCACCATTAAGGGGGCCGCCCTGGTCATTCTGGAACTTGATCTTCACCTTCGCATAGCGCGCGCCGAGCGTGAGTTTCAACCTGTCCACAAATTCCCAGGTCGCCTCGCCAAATATGGCGAGCTGGGTATCCTTGACGCTATTGGTCCCGAAATAGTTCAGGTCTCCTACAAGGGATGAACCGTAATAATCCTCGTAGCTGATGCCATATAACGCCTGGATAAGGCGTTCACCCATGGGATCGACAATCTCTTCATAATTTTTATATCGGTTGTTGCTGTAAAAGCCCCCGATTACCCAGTTCAAACGTGAATCAGTGGCTGACTGAACGCGAACTTCCTGAACGAAATTATTCTGACTGTTGTTGATGTGGGCTTCGGAAAAATAATCGCCAATCGGAAGCCTGATCCCCATCGGCGTGCCCAGCGAGCCAAAGTCATTGAGCGTAGGAAGGCCCACCGAGTCATAGAAGCGCGCCAGATAGTCGGTTCCGCTATAGCCGGTGCGCTGTCGGCGTCTGAACCAGGAAGTATTGGAAAGAACGGTGACGGCGCCGAGGTTCAGCTCTGCCTTGATGGTCGGCAGATACCAGCTGTCGCGGTTGGGCACGACAGTTGCGTCGGTGGTTCGAAAATCGCCCCCGCTGATATCGGATGCCGCGATATTGAAATAATTCTCTCGCTCCTTCGTATATTGATATTGAAGCGAAGGCGTGATTTCCAGATCGCCGAGAGCAAAACGAACAGCGCCGCGCAAGGACACGGTCTTGCGGGAATTGGCGTCTTTCTCGTCGACCTGGTATGTTCGCCAATCGAGCTGGTCGATCCAGCCGCCATCGCGCCGTGCGAAGGCACTGACGCGCACGGCAACCTTGTCCTCGACGACGGGTATATTGAGCGCGACGCCTGTCTCTGCGTCGAAATCACCCTTCGTGATGGCGCCGATTTCGCTGCGGGCGTAAATCTTCGTCGAAGACAGGGAGGGTTGAGGCGTGATGTACCGTACGACACCGCCCTGTGCGCCAGCGCCGAACAAGGTTCCTTGCGGACCACGCAGCACTTCTATGCGATCCAGATCAAAGACCGTTGGCAAGGCATTTTGCGAGAGGATACCAATATTCAGAAGCTGAAACGGCGTGTCATCAATGTAGACACCTGTCGTTGGAGCACCTGCGGACGAACTGATCCCCCGCACCGCCACGGTGCGCGTGTCGACATCTATGGTAACGCCAGGTAGTTGGCGCTGGAGATCGTTGAAAGTCTTGATGCCCTGCTGATCAAGCTTGGCCTGGCCGTAAGCGCTGATGCTGATCGGAACTTTGGAGGCCCGCATTTCCTGCCGCGTCGCTGTGACGACAATATCATTGCCGCTGTCGTTCATCCGCTTATCAGAAGGCGAATTGGCCTGTCCGACCGGTTGACTATCACCCTGGACCGGAGCGGCCTGAACTGATGTGGAAGCCAAGCCTAAGCTCATTACTGCCCCACTTGTGAACAAACACAGCCGATGTCTTGCACGCGTCATCAGGGACCCCCTTCACAAGTCGATGTCTCACTGAGAGGCCATCCTCTTCAGGAAACTTATTATGTCTTAAACGATACGATCCACGGTTCGCGTGCAACAGATTTTTGAACGCTTCTTTCCGACTATGACGCGCTGATCGGCAGGGAAGAAACATTTCTTCGCCGATATTATTTTCTTATAATTCAAAGAGTTTTTGCGTGATTGATCGTCGTATGACGGGCTGAGCATTCGCGACTTACGACATGACCAGTGATATTCTGACACCACCCGCACAGCCGTTTACACCATTGCATGGCGAGGCCGAGGGGTAGAAGTAAAATCTCATCTCGCGATCAAGAGGCTCCGGATGACAGACGATACAGTTGGCGAAAGGAAATCGGCTTCATATCTTATGCCGTGCCGTTTCTTGTGGTCGGATCCTGGAATATTCGGAACAGGCTAAGGAAGATTGTTCGGCAGCGGAACGCGTAATTGAATATTTGAAGGACAGGGAACGGCGATGAAAAACCGCAATTGGGTAGGGTTCAGTGGATCGGCCTTGATATGGATACTGTCCACATCGCCTGTTCTTGCAGAACAAACCTACGCAGATCTTATCGTTACCAACGGCAAGATCGTTACAGTTGACCCAAAGGACAGTATCGTTGGCAGCGTCGCCGTCGTGGGCAACCGGATCGTCGCCGTCAGCGACGACGTCCAGGTGTGGCGTGGCCCCGCGACCAAGGTGGTCGATCTGCGGGGGAGAACCATGCTGCCCGGCTTCATCGATGCGCATTCGCATGTCGAAGGCATGGCCAACGTCGAGGCCAACTTCATCAATATCCAGGCGCCGCCGCTGAAGGATGGCAAGGCGATCATTGCCAAGCTGAAGGAAGCGCAGGCCAAACTGCCGCCGGGCGCATGGTTGGTCGGTCAGGGAACCTATATGCAGGTTATGCCCTCGCGAGCGGAACTCGATGCAGCTTTTCCGGATAATCCCGTACGCCTCGACTGGAGCGCGCACGACAAGCTCATCAATCACAAAGCTGCGGTTGTGATGGGGATGGACAAGAACTGGCCGGAGCCCCCAGCAAGTTCAGGCGGCCGCTATGAACGCAATGCGCAGGGCGAAGTGGTGATCGTGCGGGATGCTCCAGCCCCGTGGCCCAAAAACCATGAGTTTACCTATCCCGAGATGAAGGAAGGCGTGCGGAAGATATTGGAGGACTTCTACCTTAAAAAAGGCGTCACCACGGTCTCCGACATGTCTCCCCCGAAAACCTATCTCGCTTATCAGGAATTGCGCAAGGAAGGCCGGTTACCGACCCGCGTGCGTGTGAACTATGTACTCCGAAATCCGAATGCCACGACTTCCCCCATGGAAGGGGCAATTACCGCAGAACAGCTCTTGTCGACCGGCATCACGACCGGGATGGGGGACGACTGGATTCGTGTCGGAGCGATCAAGCTATTCATGGATGGTGCCTGGGGAACGACCGTGGCGCTCTATCGGCCGCAATGGAAAGGTGCTGGTACGACGTGGGTGCCCAACAATTACGGCACACCCATGATGGATCAGAGCCAACTCAATGACATCGTCTTAAAGGCCCGACAGGCTGGCTGGCAGATTCAAATCCATGCGAATGGCGATCGCGCACAGGATATGACGCTTACGGCCTACGAAAATGCCAACCGATTGTTTCCAAAAGCCGACGCGAGGGACCGGATAGAGCATTTTGGTCATTATCTGACGATCGACCCTCAACGCACGCAGGAACGATTGGCCCGTTTGCAGCGCGACCATGTCATCCCCTCCCCACAGGTCGCCTTTCTGTGGCGATTGACAGACGTCGGCATGAAGGAACCGAACGTCAAATTTTTCGCGATGAAAACGCTGATTGGTCTCGGCCTGCACCCTCCTGGTGGCGTCGATACCGTGGGCACGCAGAATTTTGCGACATATCCGCTATTTTCCATCGAGCGAGCCGTTCATCGCGACACGAAATATGGGAAGATCGTGCAGCCGGAGGAAGCGATCAGCGTCATGGACGGCATCCGCATGTTTACGATCTGGTCGGCTGAAGCGAACTTTATGGAAAAGCAGCTAGGCTCCATTGAAACGGGCAAACTTGCTGACTTCGTCGTGCTTGCGCAGGACCCACTGACGATCAACGCTGACAAACTCAGCGGCATTCCTGTCGATATGACAATCCTGGATGGCAAGGTCGTTTATCAGCGGTGAATGGCAATTTTTAAGTAACTGCCCGCTCACATCGACGGACGGCGGGAGAGCAGATGCCAATCTGCGCCGCGCGTTCCTGATCTTCATCGAATGGATTTTGGAGCGGAAGCCGGTCGCCAAAGGAGAAGAGTATGACCGCCAGTGATCGTCTTAGGCGGGAGGCGCAGACCCGCGAACGGATGGCGACGGTGCGAGATCCCATCAATATGCTGCGGATCGTCGCTGATCGTTCGCCTTCCCATGATGCCATGGTTCATTTCAGAAACGCTGACGATCTTTCACCCGTTCGCCTTGATTATGCCGCGCTTGCCGAACAGACGGCCCGGCTGGGTGCGGCGTTGCAGGGGGCCGGGATCAAGCCCAATCATGTGGTGGCCATTGTCGCGCCATCGATCCCCGAATGCATGATCGCTATCATGGCAGCGTCTTCGGTCGCCATCGCTTTCCCGGTAAATCTCCTCCTTGGCCCAGAAGCGATGGCCAGCCAATTTGCCCTCGCCAATGTGCGGGCCGTCATCGCCTTTGGGGCGAATGACAATTTCACGCTGGATGAGGCCGTGGCGCAGGCCATCGCCCTGGCGGGCGGGGTCGAACTGGTCATCGAAATCGACGGCGGTTCAGGCCGCTCCGGCGCATTGCAGCGCTGTTCGGCGCAATATGCCTGGTGGCCGGATCTTTTAGGATCGGCGGACCCGGCCACCGTCAGGATCATTCATGGAGATCGTTCCGCGGCATTGTTTCATACCGGAGGAACCACAGGCGCTCCTAAACTGGCTGATTTGAGCCTTGATGGCCTGATGGCCTCCGTGCATGCGAGCGCAGCCGGAATCGGCTGGCGCTCGGACGACCGCGTGTTGCAACTGCTTCCCTTTTTCCATGTGGGCGGCGGTGTGGTCGTGGGAATGGCGCTATTTTCCACCGGATCGACATTATTAAATTGCGGCCTTGCCGGAGCGCGGGATCGTCAAACCGTCAACGCGATCTGGGAAATTTCCGCGCGGGAAAAAGTCACCGTCATCGCTTTGGTGCCGCCGACCTGGTCGCATGTCGCCGAACTCGGCAAGCCTGCCCTTTGGCCCGAATTGCGTGCACTGGTGACGGGAGCAACCTCCATCGGCCCCTCATTGATGCGCTGCATCACGGAACTGACCGGCATTCCGCTTTCACAGGTGCTGGGCATGACCGAATTATCAGGCGCGGGGGGCAACCAACCTCTCGACGGAATCGAATATCAGCCAGCCATCGGAACGCCGACCCCCCTGGTCGAAACCCAGTTGGTCCCGATCGTGCCCGGCGGCCCTGACGAACTGTATGTTCGGGGACCCATGCTGTTCCGGGGTTATCGGACGGTGGAGGGTTTGATCGAGCATCCGAAAGAGAAATGGCATGCGACCGGCGATCTGGCCGAGATGACGTCAGATGGCCAGATCCGGCTGATTGGCCGCAGCAAGGACGTCATCATCCGCAGCGGCCACAATATCGACCCGCAGACGATCGAGGAAACAATATGTCACCATCCGGCTGTTGCCATGGCGGCGGCGGTGGGGATGCCGGATGCTTATGCGGGACAGGTTCCCGTGCTCTTCGTTACCCGGAAGCCTGGCGCTTTGGTCGAAGAAGAAGAACTGATTGCCTTTGTAACGCAGCATATCGAGGAGCCGCCCGCCAGGCCGAAACGGATATTGCTTGTTAACAGCTTGCCACTGACCGCCGTGGGCAAGATCGCCCGCTTTCAGCTGCGTCAACAGGCTGTGGCCATGCGCGCTGTTGAAGAGTTGGCGGGATTGTCCAAAGTATTGGACATTTCATGTACCGACATAGGGGCGAGAAACATAACGGTGATCTGGTCCGTCGATCCCGATGACAAGGAAAAACGCGAAGCCGAAAATCTGCTGGCGCCATTTGAATTGAATGTGGATCATGGAATCATATAGGCCAGCCGATGATAATGACCAGTAAAAGCTTGTTTTCGTCCATGCGCCTTCCCGTGATTGGCGCGCCGATGTTCATCATATCCAATCCCGCGCTTGTCATCGCACAATGCAAAGCGGGCATCATCGGATCGTTCCCTGCTCTCAACGCACGGCCGCAGGCCTTACTGGACGAATGGCTGCATCAAATTACCGAAGAACTCGCAGTGTGGGACAGGGACAATCCCGACCGTCCATCCGCGCCGTTCGCCATCAATCAAATCGTGCACCGGTCGAACGACAGACTTGGCGCAGACATGGATATGTGCGCCAAGTGGAAGGTGCCGCTCATCATTACTTCGCTCGGCTCACGTGAAGATGTGAATGTTGAAGTGAAAGGATGGGGCGGGATTACCTTGCACGATGTGGTCGATGACCGCTTTGCACGCAAGGCCATCGAAAATGGTGCGGACGGATTGATTGCGGTCGCGGCGGGCGCGGGCGGTCATGCTGGCCGACTTTCCCCCTTCGCGCTCATTCAGGAAATTCGCCAGTGGTTCGACGGGCCGCTTGCACTTTCGGGCGCCATGGCGACGGGCCGGGGGATACTTGCGGCTCAAGCCATGGGGGCCGATTTCGCCTATATCGGCTCGGCCTTTATCACCACGCCTGAGGCAAATGCCGTCCAAAGCTATAAGGATGCGGTGGTCCAAGGGTGTGCCCGGGACATCGTCTATTCAAACTATTTCACGGGCGTGCACGGCAATTATTTGAGAAGTTCGATCATTGCTGCCGGATTTGATCCAGAAGATCTGCCGGTCGGAGACCGTACGATGATGAATTTCGGGGGCGATGCTGCGGCCAAGGCATGGAGAGACATTTGGGGCGCTGGACAGGGCATCGGCGCAATTTCAAACGTCGCGCCCGTATCGCAAGTTATTGCGCGATGGCAGGCAGAATATAATACCGGCCTCTCGCGCCTGAAAAAGCTGAAATAACCTTGTTTTGATCACGTCAGATGTATTTCGCCGAGCGATGCCTGAGTTAAGCCGTCGATAACCATTTTGCGCGAAATGGAAGGGAAACAATGGGTCGTAACAGGGGAGCTTCCACGACGTGCGGCATTCAGCCCGATTGGCAGGCATCCTCAGCCGTCTGCCGAGCGCAATCCTTCCCCTTGCGGCGCTTGCGCTGATCGCTCTCCTGACGTGCGGTATGCTCGTGGCCGTGCTCGTTTCCAAGATGGACGATGCTGCGGCCCTCGAAAAGGCACGCATGGTCAAGGGCGCGATAACCCGCGAGGCTACCGCTCTTGTAGCCGAAACCCGCGATTACGGGAAATGGGACGATGCCGTAGATCATCTATACGGGGATACCGATTATGAATGGGCCGCATCTAACCTCGGCAGCTCGAAACCTACGTACATCCTCGACGATCGCGGTGCGACGATCTTTGGGTGGCGACCGGGCACAACTGTTCCTGGGAACTTGGGGAAGGAAGCTCCAGACGCGCTTCGAGATTTGAAGCGCATGCTCCCGAAAAAGGTGACAGATCGACATAGCGTTCCCGTTCGCTCTTTCATCAGTCTTTATCGGGGACAACCCGCCTTGTTTGCGGGCACCCCCATCACGCCCTTCTCGGCGGATCGGCCGCTGCCGACTGGGCCACTGCGCTACGTCGTGGTCGTTCGCCCGCTTGATGCCGCACTGTTTTCCAGTTGGGAGCAGGCCTATCAAATAACGGGCATCAGCTTCCTACCGCCCGGCGCGCGTACAGACAAATCTTCTGGCCATACCCTCGTCAGCCCCTCAGGAACGGATATCGGGCATGTTCACTGGGCAGCCGTTCGCCCAGGGTTGGCGGCGCTTGAAAGCCTTTCCTGGTTGCTGGCCACAGCATTCATTCTCTTCCTTCTGTTTTTCCTGGCAGTCTCGCGATCCATTTTACGCGCTCATCATTTATTGTTAGAGGGCCGCTTGCGGGCTGAACAAATTTCCGCAGATCGGGAGAGCGCGCGTGCCGCTGCGGATGACGCCCGAAAACAGGCGGAAAGCGCGAGCGAGCAAATCGCCGCGATCGCCGAGAAGCAAGCCCGGGAGGAGGCCGACCATCGCGAAGCATTGAAGAATGCTGCCCATGAGGTCGCCAGCCTACTCTCGGCAAGCGTGGGCGACCTTTCAAGATCATTATTGAGGCAGGCCGACCAGCTTGAAGTGAGTGCGCGCGACACGCTGGCGGCGCTGGCGGAACAACTCGCCGGAACGGCTTTTGTGCGGGATCGCAGCCGTACGTCGGCACAGGCCGTGCATGAGATAGAGGCCCATGTGCAAGATTTGAGTGTTGCAATAGGCCAAATCCATACGCAATCAATCGCCACGCGCAGGAATATGAGCAAGACGGAGATTGAGGCGCGGGCAGTGCTGGGGGCTCACGACAAGTTGCAGCGGGAGATCGAAGCGATCGACCTTGCCACCAGAGCCATCCGGCAAATTGCGAGCCAGACCAACATGCTTGCTCTGAACGCAACCTTGGAGGCGGCACGTAGCGGCGAGACGGGAGCGGGGTTCGCAGTCGTCGCCGGCGAGATCAAGATCTTGGCGACCAAGGCCGGGGCCATGGCAGGACAGATCGAACAGCGCACGGAGGCGGTAAACGCCTCTGCTTCATCGATTTCGTCGCTGCTCAACCTGCTGAACATAGTCGTCCGTGAATTGGAACGCAGCGTGTCGGAAGTATCCTCGGCTGCCGAGAAGCACCATGAGGGTGCCCGAACGATCCTGGCAAGCAGCCAGAGCGTCGGAGGTGATGCGGAAGCCGTGCATAACGCCATCAGCTCCATTGCCGCAGGTCTTGGTGCCGTGAAGGCTAATGCCGAGCACACGCTCAATGTCGGAGCAGCTGTCCGGGTTAGCGCTAGCGAGCTAAGGCAGCAGTTCGATCAGGTAATTGCCCGCCTCCGCGCGGCGTGAAATTGCCGCCCGGCCTTAGCCGCTTACGCCATTCTGCTGCCGTTTCCGACTTGCTTTTCCCACTGGGGGGACTGTTTTCCGGTTTGTCCATGCACCGCCACGACCCCAGTGGGTCCGGCGATTCCCATTGCTGACGTATCAAACCAATCTAGGTCGGCCGTCGGCTCCGCCTTCACATGAGGGGGGATCTGCAGATCACACAGCGACGCTGTCGACTTGGCTGATGAGTCGCAAGAAGGCCACCTCACCTTCGTCGTGGGGCGTTCCATCCGCATCGAAAATGTCGTGAAACCAACGGTCCTTGAGGCCTTCAAAATTGGGATTCTCCCATTTGTCCCATGGCAAGTGCGTCTGCGTCTTGCCCCGGACCAGGCCCCAGCAGAAGGTGCCGACTTCATGCTCCTTGGCCACCGGCAGGATCGTTTGAAACGTGCTGCCTGCGGGTCGCGCCATATATTCGGTGCATAGCAGAGGTCTTCCCATCGCCTTCAACCATTTCACGCGCTGCGCAAAATCGTCGGCGATGCCGTAATTATGGAAGGAGATCACATCCGAACTCCCCGTTTGGGCGCGCTGGATGGGGCTGAGCAGATCGGGCGCGGACCAGTCGCCAAGCCAGATGCCGCTGGTGAGCGGTTGGACAGGTTTCATCTCGCGCGACCACGCGAATGCGGCCAACAGCAAGGGCACCACCAGATCGGCCTTCGCCTTGAGCGCTGCCGGATCGCACAGGGCAACTTCGGGACCATTGTCCGGCTCATTCCAGATGTCCCAGGCAATGACGCGGGGGTCGTGAGCAAAACGGCCGACAACGCCCCGGACATAATCTTCGAGCCGGTGATGTTCGTCTATATTTTGGAGCGCGGTGATTCCGGGCGACTGGACCCAACCACTGTTGTGCACGCCTTCGCGTGGATGGGGCTGAGGCCCAAGCTCAGGTTCAGGGTGCCAGCAAGAATCGAAAAGCACCAGCATGGTGCGAATCCCGTGCCGATCCGCGACTGCGAGAAAGGCGTCGATCCGCTTCAGGAAACCCTGAGGATCCTCAATCCAAAGGAGATCGTGAAGATAGACGCGAACCGCATTCATGCCCACCGATGCGGCGAGGGCCAATTCCCGATCGATCATGGGCAGATCGAAGGTGCCCGCCTGCCACATCTCCAGCTGATTAATCGCATTGGACGGAGTGAAATTACACCCGACCAACCAGGGCTGAGCCTTGAACCACGCATGCGCCGCTTCCGGCGACCAACGTTCTACCGTATCCGACCCGCTCACCGATTCTCGTCCTTTCCCCGACCCGCCGCGGTCCCTTAAGGATGAGATTAATATAGAGCAAGCCAGTTAACATGATGTGACCGACGTATTCATTGGTGATCCATCCATGATCCCAATATTCATTACGGAATCGTTCTCTTTCGACTTCGCAACAACTACAAAAATATGCGAATCATATAGATTGTTTTGAACAGGAAATAAGATGGGATCTGTATAACCGATTGCCGATCACGAAATAACGAAATCCAATTGCCGGTGGTGATGCGACGCGAAATGATCCAGAGCACACTCCAGCGCAGGCAAGTCCGCTCCACGGCTGCTCGCCAACGCGCCATTTCTCGGCCGCTCGGCCCGCCAGCGGAAGGAGGCATGGGGAATGCCGTGCACAAGGTCGAAATCATATCCACAACTGTCCGCGACACGCCGTGCAAAATCGGCCCAGGAAAGGGGTTCCCCGTTGGTGAGATGCCAGCAGCCGCTTTCCCCATCGATCAGCAGGTCAAGTACCGTCGACACCAAATGCGGCACGTAAGTGGGGGTAATAAGCAGGTCGTCCGCTGCCTGAAACACCTCGCCCCGCGCAAGCGACCTCACGACTGCTGCGGCGAAATTGAAGCTGTCGTCCGGGGAGAAGAAGGCCGCCGTGCGGATCACCAGATGCTGGCCCGACAAATCTGCAAGTCCCGCCTCCATCTGCGCCTTGCTATGGCCGTAGCTATTACGCGGGGATGGATCATCGGTTTCCACATAGGGTGATCCCTTGCCGCCATCGAACACCAGATCGCTGGAGAAGGAAACGGACGGCAGCCCCCGGCGCTCGCACGCCTGTGCCAAGGCGATCGCGCCATGGGCATTTGCCATCAGGCAGTCATCCTGCTGGCCCTCGGCTTCATCGACCCGGACCCAACCTGCGGCGTTAATCACCGCCCACGGGTGAACACGATCGATCGCGGCATCGATGCTGGTCCGATCGGCGAGGTCGAGGTCGCCACGCGACGTGAGCACAAAGGGAATATTGCGCAGCGTGCAGGCGCGCCCCATTGCCTGACCCAGCGTGCCTGTCGCGCCACATATGAGCAGCGGTCGAGCCGGGAAGCGCAAGCGTGCCCCTGCCAGATGCTCGGCCATGGGCGCAGGACGCGCGACCGTCGGGTGCGCCATCCTGACCGGGCGTTGCCACCATCCGGCACCAGCCGCCAGAGGCGGACGCACGCCATGGCCCGCCAACGCCTTCAGCAGAGACGCGAGTGCGGTCGGCCTTGGATGGCCGCTGCTAACATCCCATGCACCCGGCTCGTAAAAACCCGGCCGTGTCAGCAACGTATTCCACCCCTTGCTTCCCAGCAGCGACCAAATCGTCACGGCTTCGACACGAACGCCCTCCCCGTCCAGGCGCAGCGCCGTGTCCCACGCCTGTGCCGCCCAGCGCAACTGCTCCTCCCGGGTTGAACCATTATGCACCTCCGTCAGCGCGAGCGGCACGCCGTACCGTTTCCACGCCTCGCGCATCGCCCCTTCCATACCCTGTGGCGAGGGCGCAAGCACCCGGACTGCCTCTACATCAGCGTAAACCTGCTGTTCGCTCCCGCCATGATTATACCGTGGATAACGATGTAGCCGGTGATCGAGGAAGCGGTCGCTCGTTAGATAATGGTTGATGCCGATCACATCGGGCGGACAGGGATCATCCGCTATCGCCAGCAACCGACTTTCAAAACCAAAGCCGCACAACCGGTCCCAAAAGGGATGGTCGCGCGTCATCCGCCCGCAGAGAAGGTCCCATCCGGCCCAACGGCGCAGATTGTCGAACCCTGCCTGCGTCCGCAGCGAGGCGGTCGCATAGGTCCGGCCCAGATCGTCGGTCTGGATCAACCGGGCGGCGGGATTGACGCGCCGAATAGCCCGCATCGAAAGGCGGGTCGCATCGATCTGGTTCAGAAGGGCCAGCCAGAATGCCGGTTCGGACCGCTGGTGGGGGTACCAATGGCCGTAAAGCGCTGAAAAACGCGCCGTGGTCAGCGGTTCGTTGACGGGGGTCCAATCGGTGATCCAGGGGTAGCGTTCTGCCGCACCCTGGGCGTGGCGGGCCAGCCCATCAGCAAAGTCCTCGTCCAGTAGGCTGGTGTAGCGTGGGCCGCTGCCGTGGTGGATGAGGCCAGCAATGACCGCAATGTCCAGTTGGCGCAGGCGCCCGAGCCGCTCGTCCGTCCAGCGCCAGTCGCATTGTTCAGGACTATCGGGGCTAACCCTTTCCCATAAAACGGGATAGCGGATCGCACGGATACCCGACAGCGCAATCGTGTCGAGGTCCTCGATCCGGTCATGGTGCCCGCTGGCGCAGATTTGATCGCCATAGCGGTCTTGCACACGGTTCACCGTGCACTCCAGACCGCCCCAAAGCTGCGGGCGCGTTGGCATCCTGTATCCTTTCTCGCTTGTCAGAAACTCAACGTTGCTCAAGGGGATTATTTCGCAAGCAGAATCCTATGCAAGTCCAAGGCATATAATTGCGACATGACGCCAACCTGTATCAGCTGACGCACTGGAACAAGTGCCAGCAACCGACGGTTTGCAAACCGTTCGTCCCCGAGAAAGGTTTCCGCACATGGTCCAGGTCCGTTCGTCCGACATCTCGCAACCTGGATTAAACTCCAACGCCGTCGCCCATACTCTCATCTGCTTTAGTCATCTTCGCTGGAACTTTGTGTTTCAACGACCCCAGCATTTGATGAGCCGCTTCGCCAAACAGGGCCGGGTCATCTTTTGGGAAGAGCCATGCTTCTCCGCAGAGATTAAAGCAGCTGACCTGAGGTTCGAGACATGCGCTTTCACAGGTGTCAGTGTGGTGACACCGCAGTTGCCCGAGAGCGCGCGCGGGCAAGATTGTGAGATACTCAAACAGTTGCTCGACCTCTATTTGGCGGGCGAGAGCGGCCCCTATATCCGCTGGTATTACACGCCCATGATGCTGCCCTTTTCGGAGCATGTCGCGGCCGATTGCATCGTATACGACTGCATGGACGAGCTTGCCAATTTCAGGGGCGCCCCGCCCGAACTGCTGCCGCTCGAGCAGCGGCTTCTATCGTGCGCCGATCTGGTGTTCACTGGCGGATATAGCCTCTACGAGGCGAAGAAGGACAAGCACGCCCATGTCGTCCCCTTTCCCTCAAGCGTGGATATCCACCATTTCGCTGCGGCACGTTCTGCTGCGAAGACCAAGGGAGATCCGGCCAGCCGCCCCTGCCTTGGCTTTTACGGCGTTGTTGACGAGCGGATGGATCTCGACCTGCTCGCCCGGCTGGCCGACGCGCGGCCCGGCTGGGACGTGGAGATCATCGGCCCGGTCGTAAAGATCAGCAGCGACGATCTGCCCAGACGACCCAATCTCCATTTTCTGGGCGGGCGGTCCTACGAAGACCTGCCCACCTGCATCGCGGGATGGGATGTGGCGCTAATGCCCTTCGCCCTCAATGATGCGACACGGTTCATCAGCCCCACCAAGACCCCCGAATATCTGGCGGCGGGGAAGCCCGTCGTTTCGACCCCTATTACCGACGTCGTGCGGCATTATGGCGAGATGGAAGCCGTGTGGATCGCGGACGGCGCCGAAGCCTTCGTCACTGCCTGCGAAGAGGCACTGGCGCTGCCGCGTCCAGGCGGCCACTGGCTGTCGCAGGCGGACCAGTTGCTGGCGGGCATGTCCTGGGACAAGAGCTTTCAGCAGATGAACACGTTGATTGCCGACGCGGTGTCGCAGAGCGTCCATGCCCATCCGATCGTATCGCCAACTAGCTGGAACAGCGACCGGCCCCGGCATTATGACGTGATGGTGGTCGGAGCTGGCTTTGCTGGCGCGATCATGGCCGAGCGGCTGGCGGCCGATGGCGGCAAGAAAGTGCTGGTGGTCGATCGACGCCACCATGTCGGGGGCAACGCCTATGATGAACTCGACGAAGCGGGGGTGCTGATCCACCGTTACGGTCCGCATATCTTCCACACCAATTCAGCGGAGATTTTCACCTACCTCTCGCGCTTTACCAAATGGCGGCCTTATGAGCATCGGGTGCTTGCGGCGGTCGACGATATGCTGGTGCCAATGCCGATAAACCGGACGACGCTCAACTTGCTCTATGGGTTGAGCCTTCAAACCGAAGAGGACGCCGCGGCCTTCCTCGCCGCGCAGGCCGAGCCGGTGGCAATCGTGCGCACATCGGAAGACGTCGTGGTCTCCGCCGTGGGTCGAGAATTGTATGAAAAATTCTTCCAAGGCTATACGCGCAAGCAATGGGGTCTTGACCCATCCGAACTCGACAAGGCTGTAACATCACGGGTGCCAACGCGCACCAATGTCGATGATCGCTACTTTACAGACAAATTCCAGGCGATGCCGTTGGAAGGCTATACGCGTATGTTTGAGCGGATGCTCGATCATCCCAACATCGAGGTGCTCCTGGGGGTCGACTATTGCGAGGCTGGCGATGCCTATCCGCACGATCACCTGGTGTTCACCGGCCCGATCGACGAATATTTCGGCTATCGCTTCGGCAAATTGCCTTATCGATCGCTGCGGTTCCAGCATGAACAGCACAGCGTCGAACAGTTCCAGCCGGTCGCCGTGGTCAACTATCCCTCACCCGATGTGCCCTATACGCGCATTACCGAATATAAGCATCTGACCGGCCAGCAGGTGAATTCCACCAGCATCACCTATGAGTTTCCGACAGCAGAAGGCGATCCCTATTACCCGATCCCAAGGCCTGAAAACCAGGCCCTCTTCAAGCGTTATGAAGCGCTTTCCATGGTCCAAACGAACGTGACCTTCGTGGGTCGGCTGGCGACCTATCGCTATTATAATATGGATCAGGTGGTCGGCCAGGCCTTGGCAACGTATCGGCGCATGTCGCAGCGCAAGGCTCGCGCCTCTGTGGCCCCGACGAACGTGACCCACGCTTCTTCGGGAGTCCCATAAAGCGCGCCTGCCATCATCGCCGCGCTTGATATATCCGGCCGTCCGCGCCCGTATCGGGCGTAAACAGGAACCTCGCTTCGTCGAGTTAAGAAAGCTCACCAGGATGATCCTCGGAACCTTTGTCCCGACGGCGAACCGGCACAGCAACTTTGGCACGTGCGCCAAGTGATTATAAGTACTTAAAAAATCCTGACGCCCGCCGACTCAACAGGGGAGCGTCGATCAATCACGGATCCCAAGGCGTCGGCCCAGCGTTGTCGCATCACATGTTCGAGCGGGAGAAGGCTCATCGCCACTTTCATGTTCGCCACGGGCGTCGAGAACAGCGTGCCTACGATCGACAACGGCAGAACGCGGGTCGATGAAATGGAAAGTTGCGGCCATTATGCCCGCTGGCGAGAGGATTTCGCACTCGTTCAAGAGATGGGCATCTCCTATCTGCGTTATGGTCCGCCCGTCCACAAGACCTGGCTGGGTTCAGGACATTATGACTGGGAATTTGTGGACCAGAGCTTTTCGGAACTGAAGCGCCTCAATCTCGTCCCCATCGTCGATCTTTGTCATTTTGGAGTCTCTGACTGGATCGGAAATTTCCAGAATCCTGACTTCCCCGAGCAGTTCGGCATTTATGCCCGCGCCTTTGCGGAGCGCTTCCCTTGGGTACAACTATATACGCCGGTCAACGAGATGTTCATCTGCGCCACTTTCTCGGCGCGTTATGGCTGGTGGAACGAGCAGCTCGCCAGTGATCAGGCATTCGTCAATGCACTGAAAAATATTGTTCGCGCCAACGTTCTGGCCATGCGTCGAATATTGGAAGTGCGGCCCGACGCCATCTTCATCCAAAGTGAATCTTCCGAATATTATCATGCCGAAGCTCCGGGTGCGATCCGGGGTGCCGAGCTGATGAATTCGCAGCGCTTTCTCTCGCTGGACCTCAACTACGGGCGTCGCGTCGATTCCGAGATGTACGAATATCTCATGGATAACGGCATGACGCGCGAGGAATATCACTTCTTCCTCGACAATCGCCTGAAACAGCACTGCATCATGGGGAATGACTATTACATCACCAACGAGCATCGCGTCGCGCTGGACGGAATGACCCGGCCTTCTGGCGAAATTTTTGGCTACAGCGAGATCACCCGCCAATACCATCAGCGTTACCGCTTGCCGGTGATGCACACGGAAACCAACCTGTCACAAGGTCCGCTGGGCACCGAAGCGGTCGATTGGCTCTGGAAGCAATGGGCCAACGTCCTCCGGGTGCGAAATGATGGCGTACCTATCGTCGGTTTCACCTGGTATTCCTTGACGGATCAGGTCGACTGGGACAGCGCGCTGCGCGTCAAGAACGGGAACGTCAACCCGCTCGGCCTCTATGATCTCGACCGCAAGATCCGTCCGGTAGGCGAAGCCTATAAGCGCTTGATCCAGCAATGGCGCGACGTCCTTCCGACACAAAGCCTGTGCCTTACGGTGCCGATCGTGCTGCCGAGCGACGTCAATCGTAGCTTCGCCACGGAACAGCGGGAGCGGGCAAAGCGGATGATCAAGGCACCCGTGACCGGCCCGGCTGTGCAGGAGGAAGCATGATGAAGCAGCGCTTCGAGGATAAGGTGGCGATCGTCACAGGCGCGGCGGGCGGGATCGGCGCTGCGATCGCCGCAAGACTGTATGCCGAGGGGGCGGCTGTCCTCATTGCCGATCTCAAGCAAGACCAAGCCCAGGCGGCTGCGGCCTGCCTTGGAGCCAAGGCGATGGGCTTTGGCTGCGACGTCGGATCAGAGGAACAGGTCGAAGCCTGCGTGAAGGCGGCAATGGACCATTTCGGCAGGGTGGACATTATCGTCAATAATGCCGGTCTCATGTCGTTCAAGATGCTCGCCCAGTGGTCGGGCGATGACTGGCTGGACATATTGCGGGTGGATCTGTTGGGTGCCGCATTCTTTACGAAGCAGGGATTCCTCTGCTTTGGCGCCAAAGGGGGTGTAATCGTTAACATCGCCAGCGTCCATGCTATGGAAACCAGTGCGAACGTAGCACCCTATGCCGCGGCCAAGGCGGGCATGCTCTCGCTGACCCGCAGCACTGCCATTGAGGGACGCGATACAAAGATTCGCGCGAACGCTGTCTTGCCCGGTGCGATAGACACGCCGATGCTATGGAATAATCCCAATGTGCAATCCGGCGCCGAGACGATCAAAAACCGCGATGTCGGGACGCCAGAAAATATCGCTGCGGCCGTGGCATTTCTCGCTAGCGATGACGCAACATTCATCACGGGGACGACACTGGCGGTGGATGGTGGGCGGCTGGCCCGGCTTTGACAGCTCCGTCAAGTTTGATCACCGGCATAGTTGGGCTATCGCACAGCAGGTCGCGGCCTGAATAACATGGGAGCATTCTCACAAGGTTGCGCGAGGCGTCTGCCAGCCGCCGCCGAGTGCGCGGAACAGGTCGATCTGGCTGGCGGCGACCAGCGCATCGGCACCGGCGAGGTCGGCTTCTGCTCCTGCCAACGTTCGCTCCGAATCCAGCACTGCCAGCGAATCCGCACGTCCTTCGCGAAGCTGTGCCCGGCTGATCCGTGCCGCGACACGCGCCTGCTCCAGTGCCGCTTGCAGCGCCCGCCGCCGTTCCAGCGTATGAGCATAGGCGGAAAGTGCTGTTTCCGTTTCCTGCAGCGCCTTCAGCACCGCGCCGTCGAAGGTCGCCAGCGCCGCGCGTGTCGATGCTTCCGCCTGGGCCACCCTCGCGCGTCCAGCCTCCATGTTCGGGAAGGCCCAATTCAGCAGCGGTCCGATGACCCAGTTCAGAGGCCCCGCTCCGAACAGGTTGCTTGCCGTATTTCCCGTCGATCCGACCGATCCACCCAAGGTGATACGCGGATAAAGGTCAGCTGTCGCGACGCCGATCCGAGCGGTCTGCGCCGCAAGTCTGCGTTCCGCTTCCCGCACGTCCGGGCGCCTGGCCAACAGCGCGCGGCCATCTCCGACTGGTATGGGGCGATCCAGTCGAAGAGTGACCGCGCGCTGGCCGACCTGAGGGGGGAGGTCGGCCGGCGCTCTTCCGGTTAGGAGGGCCAGCCGGAAAAGCGCTGCATCGCGCTGGGCGCGAAGGGGGGGAATGGTCGCCTGCTGCTGGTTACGCAGCGCGGACACGCGAGCGACGTCGAGACGGCTTGTGCGCCCTGCCGCATATCGCTTGGCGGTAAGGTCCACGGTACGGTCGAGCAGCTCCAGCGTTCGCTCGGCCACGCCGATCCGCTCGGCCGCCGAAGAAGCGTCGGCATAGGCCCGTACCGTCTCGGCAACGATGCTGACTCGTACGGCATCCGCAGCAGCGGCGGCGGCGTCTGCATCCGCTCGCGACGCTCCGAGCGCACGACGTACCCGGCCGAACAGATCGACTTCATAGGCGACACTCAGCCCGGTATCGATGCGCCAATCCTCTGCTTGCTGGCCTGGTGGACGTTGGATTGCAGAGGTGCGGCCATAGGTTGGCTGAGCCGAGACGGTTGTCTGCGGCAGCATTTGCGTACGACTTTCGCGAAGGACAGCTCGCGCTCGCTCCAGATTGGCGAGTGCGACCCTCAAGTCCGTGTTGGCCGCCAAAGAGTCTCCAACCAGGCCGTCCAGTATTGGATCCTGGTAGAGCCGCCACCAGCCGTCCTGCGGCGCATCCGGTGTGGTGAGCGTCGGCGGCGCGGCTATGAAATGGCCTTGTGTACTTACCCCCGCCTGCGGGCGGACATAGTCCGGACCCGCAGCGCAGGCGGCAAGCGCCAGCGTGGCCAAGGCGATGAGCAGATATCTTGTCGTCATCATCTTTCTCATTCCGCTGCCCCAAGCACAGGCCCGCTGATATGCGGGCCCCTACGCTCCCGCCAGCGCCGCATGCGTTCCGAAAGGGCGCGGGTGACCACGTAAAAAGTTGGTGTGAACACGAGCCCGAAGAAGGTCACGCCCAACATGCCGGAGAAGACTGCTGTACCTAGCGCCTGCCGCAACTCCGCGCCGGGACCTGTAGCAATCACGAGTGGCACGACACCAAGGATGAAAGCAAAGCTGGTCATCAGGATCGGGCGCAGTCGGTTTTGAGCCGCGCGAACGACCGCATCTACAGCTGCCATGCCCTCTTCTTCCGCCTGCTTTGCGAACTCCACGATAAGGATCGCGTTCTTGGCGGCCAGGCCGATCAGCACGACGAGACCAATCTGCGTGAGGATATTGTTGTCCATGCCCCGCAGATTGACCCCGATCATCGCCGCCAACAGCGTCATCGGGACGATCAGGATGATCGACAGAGGCAGCATCAGGCTTTCAAACTGTGCGGCAAGCACCAGGAAGACAAAGAGTGTTGCTGCAGCGAACACCAGGATGGCCGCATTGCCAGCCATCTTCTGGAGATAGGCGACCTCCGTCCATTCGCTCGTCACGCCGGACGGCAGCTTGACCGCCAGACGCTCCATCGCAACCATCGCCTGACCGGAGGAATGACCGGGCGCAACATCACCCTCCACATCGATGGCGGGATAAAGGTTGTAGCGAACAGCCCGGTATGGACCTGTCTTGTCGTGCAGGGTCGCGACCGCGCCGACCGGCACCATCTCGCCCGATGTGGAGCGGGTCTTGAGGAGCGCGACGTCGCCAGAATCATCCCGGAACGGCAGATCGGCCTGCGCGATCACGCGATAGGTACGGCCCAGCAGGTTGAAGTCATTGACATAGGCGGAACCCAGATAGACCTGCATCGCTTCGAATATGCGGGCGGGCGATACGCCGATCATGTCGGCCTTGGCGCGGTCCACATCGGCAAAGATGCGGGGGGCGGAAGCCTCGAATTTCGTATGGACGAAGAAGAGATTGGGATCCTTGTTTGCTTCGGCGAGCAGGCCGCCGACAATCTTGTTTAACTGCGCATAGCCACGTCCTGAACGATCCTGGATCAGCATCTTGAAACCGCCGCCCGTACTGATGCCACGGATCAGCGGTGGTGGAATGACGAACGCCCGGCCTTCATTCACCTGCGCTGCAATCTTGCGCGCCTCCCCCATGATGAAGTGATTGGTCCAGCCATGCTTGCCGCGCTCTTCGAAGCTGTCGAAGACGAGGAAGGCCGCTGCGGCGTTCGGCGCGACGGTGCCGCTCGGCGCGTGATAGCCAGTCAGCATGACGGTGCCCTTGACGCCAGGGATCTTGCCCATCTTGGCGGCCGTTTCCCGCAGAACCTTGTCGGTCTGCGCCAGCGACGTGCCCGGCGGGGTGAATATCGCCGTCACCGCATAGCCCTGATCCTGCGCCGGAACGAAACCGGCTGGCGTGGACATGAAGACCAGCGCCGTCAGTCCGACCAACCCGACATAGATAAGGAGCATAAGTTTCTGTCGGCCCAGCATCGCGCGGGTGACGGCGGCATACCAGTGACTCAGGCGATCGAAGGCGGCGTTGAACCGCTTGCCCCCGCGATAGGCCATGCGCTTCCACCGGCCTTCAGGCTCATCCTCTTCCTTCGGACGCAGCAGGAGCGCAGCAAGCGCGGGTGACAGCGTTAGCGAAAGGATCAGCGAGATGATCGTTGCCGCCGATATGGTGACCGCGAACTGGCGGTAGAACTCCCCTGTAAGGCCGGTCAGGAACATCGTCGGCACGAACACCGCGCACAGCACCAGCACGATGGCCACCAGCGCAGTCGACACTTCGTCCATGGACCGGTGCGCTGCCTCGCGCGGGGTCATGCCATGTTCCAGATTGCGCTCGACATTCTCGACCACGACGATCGCGTCGTCGACGACGATGCCGATGGCGAGGACCAGCCCGAACAGCGACAGGTTATTGAGCGAATATCCAAGCGCCGCCAGCACCGCGAAGGTGCCGACCAGCGACACGGGGATCGCAAGCACGGGAATGACCGCCGCGCGCCAACTCTGGAGGAAGACCAAGATGACGATAACGACCAGCACCACCGCCTCGAGCAGCGTGTGCTGAACGGCGCTGACCGATTCACGAATGAAGTCGGTAGGATTGTAGATGACGCGATATTCCATGCCCGAAGGGAATTTGGCGGACATGGTCTTCAACTCAGCCAACACTGCATCGGCAGAGTCCAGGGCGTTGCTGCCCGGCCGCTGGAAGATGCCGATGCCGACGGAGGGTTGGCCGGACAGGTAGGTGTTGATGCCGTAATCCTCGGCCCCAAGCTCCACCCGTGCGACGTCGGAAAGACGGGTCAGACGACCTTCCCCATCGCTCTTGATAACGATGTTCGCGAATTGCTCGGGCGCCGTGAAGCGCCCCTGCGCTTCCAGATTCACCTCATAGGCAGGCGCGCTGCTTTCCGGCGGCTTGCCGATCGCGCCAGCGGCGACTTGCACATTCTGGGAGCGGAGCGCCTCGACGATCTCGCCCGCCGTCATGTTGCGCGCGGCCGCCCGGCCGGGATCGATCCACACGCGCATCGCATAGTCGCGGGCGCCGAAGATACGGACCTCGCCCACCCCGTCGATGCGCGCGAGCCCATCCTTCATCTGCGTCAGCGCGTAATTGGACAGATAGGCGCGGTCGAGACTATTGTCCGGCGAGATCAGGTTGGCGACGAGAAGGAAGTCGGGAGTAGTCTTGCGCGTCACCACGCCCTGGCGCCGCACATCGTCGGGCAGGCGGGGTTCAGCGAGCGCGACGCGGTTTTGCACCAGCACTTGCGCCTCGTCGAGGTCTGTGCCCTGCTTGAAGGTGACAGTGATCGTCAGTCGACCATCGCCGGTCGACTGACTCGACATGTAGAGCATGTCATCGACACCGTTGATCTCCTGCTCCAGCGGTGCGGCCACGGTGTCAGCGATCGTTTCGGACGAAGCACCCGGATAATTTGCGCTGACCGTGACGGTCGGCGGCACGACGTCGGGATATTGCGCGACGGGCAGGCCGAAAAAGGCGAGCGCGCCGACAATCGTGATGACCACCGCAATGACGCCAGCGAAGATCGGCCGTCTGATGAAGACGTGGCTGAGACGCATGATCTCTTCCCCTTATTCCCTTTGCCGGACATGGGACGCCGTGGCGCCCGGCAGGCGCGGCGGCTTCCTTGCCGGGCTTGTTCAGTCGGCCAACGTGGCCTGAGACGCGATCGGTGCGGAAGCTGGTTCGCTGACCGATGACGGCGCTGTTTCGATACGGCCGGCGACCGGTTTAACCTTCGCGCCGGGCTGGATGTACTGGGTGCCCTGGATAACTACCTGATCTGACGGCAACAGGCCCGACCGGATGACACGCAGGCCATTGGCCAAGGCACCGATCTTGACTGGCTTGGCCGTCGTGCTTCCGTCCTTGCTGACGACAAACACCAGCTTGCGCGCCTGGTCTGTCACGACTGCCGCGTCCGGGACGAGCAGCGCACGATGTGGCGCACCCGAGCCAAGCCGCATATTGCCAAACATGCCCGGCACCAGGAAGGAGTCGGGGTTGGAAACAACCGCCCTCCCCCTGATCGTGCCGGACCCGCGCTCGATCGCGTTGTCGGTGAAATCCACCCTTCCTTTCCAGCTGTAGCCGGTTTCATCCTGAAGCCGGATTTCGACCTGTTCGCTGGCCTGCTGCTGGCGGCGATGCTTGAGGTAGAGCGCCTCGGAGCCGTTGAAGGAGAAGTAGATCGGATCGACCGCGTTAATGGTCGTCAGCACTGTCGCTCCCGCAGCGGTGTCACCCGCCACTAAATTGCCGACATCCACCTGCCGGTCGGAAATGCGGCCTGTGATCGGCGCGCGGATATAGGCGAACTCGACATTCAGGCGACGCGCCCGCACCGACGCCTGCGCGGCGGCAAGCTGCGCCTCGGCCGACCTCACTCGGGCGCGGAGGGAGTCGACTTCCTCCGCGCTCACTGCCTCGTCAGCGATCAGGCGCGTGGCGCGCCCCAGTTCTGCTCGCGCAAGCCCAAGCGCGGTCGATGCACTCGCCACCTGTGCCTGCGTCTCCTGCAACGCGGCGGTGAACGGGCGGGGATCGATAGTGAAGAGGAGCTGGCCCTGCTTCACGACATCGCCATCCCGGAAATGAATGCCCACAAGCTGGCCGGAGACGCGAGGCCGTACCTCCACCGCCTTGCTTGCCTCGAACCGGCCAACATAATCGTCCCAGTCAAGGACCATGCGCGAGAGCGGCGTAGCCACTGTGACGACCGGCATGGGAGGCGCGGGCGGGGCTGCGGCGCCGTTCCACCAATTCATGGCTGCCCAAATGGCGAGGACGCCCGCTGCCGGGAGCAGGAGGTAGGCGGGCTTCCAACGCCGTGCCGCTGGTACGCCCTGTTCCATTTCCGAGGCGGCTTTGACTTTGGAAAGATACATCGTCTGCCCACTTTTCTTACGGTTATGTTACTGACCGGTACGTCTCTTGCGGGTTACGTACCGATCTGTTACATACTCGTCAAGCGGTGAGGATGCGGAATTTCTGTTTATGGACCTGACGGATGGTTCCGACTGCGGCTGCGCGGAAGGAACGCTAAAGAAAACAGCAGCTTCGAGGATATTTGAGACCGCCAAGGATCTCTTTTACAGACGCGGAATCAGGGCCGTGGGTGTAGATGAGATTGTTTGTCAGGCGGGGGTCACAAAACCTAGTCTCTATCGAGCGTATCGGTCAAAGGACGAGCTAGTAGCCGCTTGCTTGCGCGAGGATGCCGAGGCGGGCCTTGCTGGGATTTATGCCGTATTGGAAGCGGCAGGGCCGAACCCGCTCGATCGACTATACGCCCTGATCAGCCACAAATCGGAGAAGATGCGCGAAGCCGACTTTCGCGGCTGCCTGATCAGCAATGTCGCAGTCGAACTCCCCGAACCAAGCCATCCCGGCCGTTTGATCGTGGAAAGCTGCAAGTCGGAATTTCGTGCGCTGATCTGCGACCTCAGCCGCGATCTAGGTGTGGCCGAACCGGAAAAACTGGCAGATGGATTGATGCTGGTCATTGAGGGTGCGATGGCGACGCATCATGTTTTCGGCAGTCAGGGTCCGGCGCAAGCGCTGGAAGATACCTGTGCGGCGTTGATCGCTTCCCATCTGGAACGAGCTGCTGGCAAGCTACTGATCGCCACTGAGTCCGGGAGAACGCGAGCGTCCCCTATTAAGTAAACGTGTTGCCGAACCCCGTCTTGCATGCCCAGGGGTAGTCAGCGAACTTCCCCACTGCGGGTACAGCGCGAGCGTTGCCAAGGCCAACAACCCTCTATCTCTGTCTCGAGGGAGAAGCTGAGGAACGTCCGGATCGCGACGATAGCAGCAAGTAGGCCTAGGCTCGTAAAGGTGAGCGGGGCAGTAACGGTTGACATGATATCCGCCCCAACCAGTAGCTCAAGTCCGAGCAATATCCCACGCCCGAGATTAGCCCGGTAGAGATCATAAGCTTGGCGCCAATCCCCTTTTACGCCGTCCCATAGAAAATAAGCGGTCGATAACAGCGTGCCGGTGACGATGATCCCAACTCCAGCCAGCTCGACCATTTTCGCAAGGAAATCGATTGCCGCGTGTGTCTCCTCCATATCGCGTACAAGCGCGGAGGATAGGAAGCTGTTCCCGATCTGCGGACGTTCCGGATTGCAAGTAAGGAGGACATCACGTCGAACTCGCCTGTGGACGTGGGAAGCAGCCGCGTCTGGCTCACCGTCGCTATCGTAATCTTCCGGATTGGCGCCGCCCCGCGCCCTCCCGAGGCGCAATCCTTGGGCTGATTCTCAGTGTTCGGATTACGCATTTGCTCCGCAGCTGTCGTGCTCATTTGAGCGTGTTCGTTATCCATTGTCAGGCCAGTTTCAGACCTTCCTGGTTCATTCGCCGCGTGAGGCGGCCGGTCGCGCTATCGTCGAGCGCCTGACGCAGGCGCGGGAACAGCTCCTGCTCCTCCTGCTTCATATGCCGTTCGATGTCGGCGCGGAACTTTGCCAGCTTCTGCTGAAAGGCCGGATTATCGTCCAGAAGGTCTGACAGTTCGTAGAGATATTGCTTCACATAGCCATGCTCGCCGTTGAGCGCGTCCGCCTCTGCTTCCATGCCATGTTCGCGCATGGCGGGGTAAATGGCGTTCTCTTCCTCCAGCGCATGTTTGCCCAAAGCATGTTTGAGCTGCACCAGCATCAGCCGACGTCTGCCGCTGGCGGCATCGTCGGTTGCGGCAAGGCCGTCGAACAAAGCGAGCGCTGCCTTATGTTCGGCCGCGAGTGCCTTATCCCAGTCGCCTGCCAACATGGTCGGTGCCTGGACCATCAACTTCCGCCCGGCAAGACCGAGGAAGGCAAGGCCCGCACCGAGCAGCAGGCTTTGGGATCGTGAGGGGTAATGGGCGTGAAGCGCCATGGGCTTTCTCCCTTTGACTGATGGCCGGTCAACGATGGCTTGCCACACATGTTCCGCAGCCCGTCGCAGGAGAGGCAGAGGCGTTAACCTATATTATCTGCGGCTGTTTTTGCGGGGGTCCGTCGTGAAAAGAGGGAACGAGGGCGACTGCCGCTGGTTGGCGTCATAATCACTTTCAGGAGGCTCAGCATGGCCGACAACAAGGCGTCGCCCCCGAGCGACGACGCGCCACTTACCACGAGCAAAAAAGATCGCAGCGAACAGGCGGGCGACACACTGATCGAACTCAAGGGCGATACGCTGGTCGGCAAGACGGTGACCATCAATCGCCCCAGGGCGGAGCTCTACGCCTTCTGGCGGGACTTCGCCAATTTGCCCCGGTTCATGGAGAATGTGGTGTCGGTGGAGCCGGTGGCAGAAGGCCGCACCCACTGGACGGTCAAGGCGCCCGCCGGAAAGACGGTGGAATGGATTTCCGCCATTACCGAGGACAGGCCCGACGAGACGATCGCCTGGGCTTCGGAGGATGGCGCGGACGTGCCCAATAGCGGCCGGATCGACTTCCGGAACGCGCCGGGTGGGCGCGGAACGTGGGTGAGCGTGACGATCCTTTATGACCCCCCGGCTGGGATCATCGGTAAGGCAATTGCCAAAATGTTTCAGCGAGAACCGGCGATTCAGGCGCGGCGCGATTTGCGTCGGTTCAAGCAACTCATGGAGACGGGCGAGATCGCGACTTCGGCGCGCACCCGCAAGGCATTTGAGGAGGAGGAGGTCTGATGCGGGCGCTGACATGGCATGGCAAGCATGATGTTCGGGTGGAGACAGTGGATGATCCGGAGATCATCAATTCTCGTGATGCGATCATCCGGATAACATCCACGGCGATTTGCGGCTCTGACCTCCATCTTTATGACGGATACATACCGACGATGAAGTCGGGCGATATATTGGGCCATGAATTCATGGGAGAGGTGGTCGAGACGGGACCGAAATCGACATTGCAGAAGGGGCAGCGCGTTGTCGTTCCCTTCACCATTGCATGCGGCGGATGCTTTCATTGCAGCAAGCATCAATATTCCGCTTGCGACAACAGCCTGCCCGCCGACAATCAGGACATCGCTCAGGCCATTTACGGCCAGCCCATGTCAGGTCTGTTTGGATATAGCCACATGACCGGCGGCTATGCCGGGGGTCAGGCTGAATATGTCCGCGTGCCGTTTTCCGACGTCGGCCCGATCGTCATTCCCGATGGGGTGGAAGACGACAAGGTTCTTTTCCTTTCGGACATCCTTCCGACTGGATGGATGGCGGCCGAGAATGCCGGAATCGAACCGGGGGATACCGTCGCGGTCTGGGGTTGCGGGCCGGTTGGGTTGTTCGCGGTCCAGTCCGCCTTCCTGATGGGGGCAGAGCGGGTCATTGCCATCGACCATTTCCCTCGGCGACTGGAACTCGCGGCGCGTTTCGGCGCGCAGACGATTAATTACGAGCAGACCAAGACCTATGACGCGCTAATGGAAATGACGGGCGGCATCGGCCCCGACGCGTGCATCGATGCGGTGGGGCTGGAGGCGCATGGCTTCTTTGCCGACAATGTGTGGGACCAGATCAAGATATCGACCTTCCTCGGCACGGATCGCACCCATAGCATCCGCCAGGCCATTCTCGCCTGCCGCAAGGGTGGGCGCATGTCGATGCCCGCCGTTTATGGCGGCTTCGTCGATAAATTTCCGCTGGGCGCCTTCATGGAGAAGGGTCTGACGCTCAAGACCGGGCAGACCCATGTTCAGCATTATATGCCCGCCCTGCTCAATGCGATCATGGAGGACAGGATCGACACGACTTTCCTCATCAGCCACCGCCTGCCGCTGGAAGAAGCGGCGGAGGGATATCGCATGTTCCACGATCATCAGAATGAAGTGACCAAGGTCGTGCTAAAACCGGGCATGGCGGCCAGCCAGAAAGAGGAGAACCGCGATGGGAGCCACTAAATTCGCCATCGTCACCGGCGCCTCGACAGGTATAGGGTTCGAACTGGCCCATTTGGCCGCGCAGAATGGCTATGACCTGCTGGTCGTGGCGGACGAGCCGCTGATAGAAGCGTCGGCCACCGATTTCCGTCGCCATGGCGTGGAAGTAGAAGCGGTGGAGGCTGATCTCGCGACGATACAGGGCGTCGAGACACTGATCGACGCGGCGAAGGGGCGCACGGTGGATTTGCTGTGCGCCAATGCCGGGCGAGGTCTGGGCCATGGCTTTCTGGAGCAGGAGGTCGCCGACTGGCGGCGGGTGATCGACACCAACATCACGGGCACCCTTTATCTGCTACAAAAGGTCGTCCAGCCGATGGTGGCCCGCAATGAGGGCAAGGTGCTGATTACCGGCTCGATCGCTGGCTTCATGCCCGGCTCCTTCCAGGCGGTCTATAATGGCACCAAGGCGTTTATCGACAGCTTTGCCGATGCATTGCGCAATGAGATAAAGGATGCCGAGGGTGTCACAATCACCACTCTGATGCCGGGCGCGACGGAAACGGAATTTTTTGACCGGGCGGACATGTTGGATACCAAGGTGGGGTCCGACGAAAAGGATGATCCCGCCAAGGTCGCCAAGGATGGCTGGGACGCGCTCATGGCCGGCAAGGTGCATATCGTCTCGGGCTGGAAGAACAAGCTTCAGGCCGCCGCCGCGCATGTCACGCCTGCGTCTATCCTGGCTGAGCAGCATCGCAAGATGGCTGAGCCCGGCACAGCAGAGGAGAATGACGATGAGTGAACGCGAAGGACAGCATAAGCCGGACAATGCCGAAACGCCGCGCGGTCCGATGGGTGACGCGCTGCCGGGACGGGAGAAGGAAGACCCCCGGACGGGCGGTGGCCAGCGGCAGGAGGCGGTCGAGGATCGCCCTAATGTCGGCACGGTGAAGCCGGAGGATTATCCGGAAAAGGATCGGCGGGATTCCCGTCCTTGAAAACCACAGCGAGGTGATCCGTGGGATGGGAGCCACTCAGTCCAGATCCGGTTGATGGCTTTCGGGGCGACGACCTCCCGGCCTATGTGGCTAACGGCCTTGTGGGTCTTCGCGTGCGCGAGGTTCCGATGTTGCCTGGTTCCGCCATCGTCAACGGCGTGGTTGGTTTGCATGTCGAGGAGCCGGTCGAGGCTGCCATCCCTATCCCTTATCCGCTTGCCGCCGACATGGGCATCGGGGAGACTTGGCTGACTGAACAGCCATGGCTGTTCAGCGACGCGACACAGCGATATGATTTTGCCGCCGGGGAGCTATTCAGCGGATTTACGTTTCACGTGGGCGAAGTTGCGCTCCGCGTCGAGGTTCTGACCTTTGCCAGCCGCAGTGATCCTGCGCTGGTGCTGCAACGCATCCAATTGAGAGCCGATAGTCCTTGCACGGTCCGGCTTCGCGCGGGGATTGCGACGGGGGGTTCGCGCGGGCGAGCCGACGAGCGGAAGATGGGTGAGCAAGCGGCGTCGGGCGAAGGCGCGATGCTTTGGGTACCAGAGGGCGCGTTCAGTTGCTGCGGCATCGCTTTTCATAGCGAATGCCGCGAAGCTAAGGATGAGCCCTGCTTTCGGGAGAAGCACGGCTCGGGATCGCTGACGGCCGAATATTCGGTCGAGTTGAGGCGTGGTAGAACGGTGCGGCTGGAGCAGATCGCCGCCCTCGTTCCCTCCCTTGTCCATCATCGCCCCATGGACGAGGCCGTTCGCCGGCTTGCCAAGGGCACGGAGCTGGGTTTCGACCAGTTGCGCGACCTCAATCGGGAAAGCTGGCGGCAGTTGTGGCAAAGCCGGATAGTGGTCGATGGCGCGAGCGCGGATCATCAACGTCTGATCGACGCGGGCTTCTTCTATCTCAACAGCTCCGCGCACAGGTCATCGCCCGCCGCGACTTCGATGTTCGGGCTCGCAAGCTGGCCCAATTATAATTATTATTTTGGGCATGTGATGTGGGACATCGACGCCTTCTGCGTTCCGCCCCTTTTACTCGTCCAGCCCACGGCGGCGCGCAGCCTGCTCGGCTTTCGCGCCCGGCATATTGGTGCTGCGCGCATGTATGCGATGCTCGATAACAAGGATGGACTGTGTTTCCCGTGGGAGGCGGCACCGCGTTCGGGCGAGGAAGCGACGCCCGGTCGCGGATCGGGCGCGGCACATGCGGCCCATGTCTCACTGCATGTCGCGCGCGCCTTCGCGCTCCAAGCCGAGGCGGAGCGCGATATGCGCTATCTGCGCGCTACAGGCTGGCCTATATTATCAGGCGTGGCCGACTGGCTGGCATCCCGCCTGACGCAGACGACGCGCGGTTTTGAACTGCTGCGGGCGACAGGACCTGCCGAAGTGCCCGAACCGCCGGATAATGACAGCTTCACGCTCATGACGGCCTATGACCTGCTGCGCCGGACGATCCGCATCGGCCTCTCGATCGGGGCGGAGATACCTTCCAATTGGCGCAACATAGCCGACAATCTCCATTTGCCGGTTCGCGGTGACGGCATCATCGCCTCGCATGAGGAGTTCCGCATCAGCGAGCCCAAGGGGGCGACCCCCTCCCCGCTCGCCGGCCTATTCCCGATGGACTATCCAGCGACCGCCCGACAAGAACAGGCGACGCTCGACCTTTTTCTGTCGCACTGGCCGGACTATGTGGGGTCGCCGATGCTGCCTGCCTTTTATCCCGTCTGGGCAGCGATGCGAGGGGACCGGGCACTGGCGCTCAAGCTGTTTGAAGAGGGCTATGCCGCCTATGACAAGGGGCGGTTTCACCAGTGCCTGGAATATCGCGAGGATCATCCGGATTCCAAGGTGCCTGCCGGCCCCTTCATGGCGAATATTGGCGGGATGCTGATGACCATGCTGCTGGGCCTGCCGGGGATCGAAATTTCAGATGCCGATCCGTCGGACTGGGGACGGCGGCCAGTGATCCTGCCGGCCGGGTGGAAAAGCATCATCGTGGATCGGCTGTGGGTCAGAGGGGCGCCGATGCGGATGGAAGCGATTCACGGCGCGGAGCGCGCGCGACTTTTCAAGGCATGAAGGACTTTGTCAAGTTGGGCTTCGACGGACCCGACCTGCCGCGCTCAACTGTCCGGTTGATACGTCGGTAAGAGTCGGCATCGGCAACGGCCACATGATGTCGCGGGTTTTGATAATGTGCCACTTCGGCGCGAGAGAGAGGATCCTCAAATGGCAAATCAGAACCAAGACAATCAAATGGGTAACCAGCGAGGCGGACAGACCCAGAATCCCTGCCAGCAGAATCAGCAGGACGACCAACGGCGCCAGCAGGGCGGCCCGGATCAGCAGGAACGCCGCGATGATCGTTCGGGCGGTCAGCAGCGGTAATCCGCCGATTATGCTATCGAGGGCCGCCATCATTGGCGGCCCTTTCTAATTTCCGGCCAATGATGGTATCATTCTTTGCCCGGACCTCCGCTTCCGTTGGCTGGAGCTGGGGAGTTGCTAAATACCTGACCGTCCCGCCCGGCGCGACCGCTAAGCCCTTCAGATCTGGGCAGTTCGCTTTTTTAAGCGGCGACCCGGATCGGGCTATATTCAACCTTGCCGTTGGCAGCAAACTTCGCCGCTGTTACCTAGTGGTGATCAAGAGCAGCGACATCGCTGTGGCCGAAAGATTGCGTCATCCAGCTGGGATTCGTCTCGTGTGTCATACCATGCATTGCTGTCGTTCTGACTGGCGGCTGGAATGGCGATCAGTCAACGGCATGAGCTATCGGCTGCTATATCGCCAGGATAGGAAATGGCAGCAGCCCACCGGTAAACATTTTTTAATATCTGTCGATTAATCCAGATTAGGCAAAATCTGGGCTTGCTGCCCCTCCCTTAATCATCTGTTTCAGAATTTCCGTTACCGCATCCCCCGAAAGGGATGAGCATGCCGCGCACTGGTCACAGGATGCAGGGAGGAAACGGACGGCCATTATTATGGCTGCTGACAGCGGTATCCGTGACCGTGTTACTTGGCATGCTGATCTTTCCGACGGCTACTTTGCTGTGCCTAACGATCTTTATTGGTGCGGCATCCCTGCACATCGCCGCCGAGACATTCTGGCTCGTTCGCCTCCGTAAGGCACTGCGCGCCGGGACCGCCTATCCGCTTTCCCGCGCCATTCACGCAGAAGTCCTCAACCTCATCGAAGCAAACCGTTCGATCGCTCCGCGCCAGGTGCAACGTCACGGCGTTTCGGGGCTTCCCACCCGGGAAAAGTTGATTCACGTGATCAGCCAGGGTCCAGGCGTTCTCGGCATGATCGAATTTACGGATTTTGACCGGCTGAGCGCTATCGATCCTGAAAAGGCGGACCGGGTTCTTGTCGAAATCGCCAAGCGGATCAGCCGCATGGCCGGCGCAGGGCGCATGGCGGCTCATGTCGATCGAGCCCACTTCGCGCTTTGGTTCGCAAGCGCCAGCGAGGAGGACGCTACCACCGCTCTGCAAGCCATCACTTACGCGCTTCAGGATCGCATTCTCATTGACGGCGAAGAGCTGCTGCCTGTGGTCCGTATGGGCCATATGGCCTGCGATCCCAGCCTGGCCCCGGCGGCAAAGCTGGTTTCCCGCGCCTTTTCCCTTTTGGCCAGCCGCCACAGCAATATGCTTGGCTCGATCGAAGCAGCGTCGAAGGCTATAAGTTGCGACTTCGCACTGGAACAGGATCTGCGCCGCGCCATCACCGGGGGCGAATTCGAATTGTGGTTCCAGCCCTTCCTTGACGCAAGGACGCAATCGGTCTGCGGCGCCGAAGCCCTGATCCGTTGGCGGCACCCCGTTCGCGGACTAGTCGCACCGGCGGAGTTCATCCCCCTGGCTGAAGCTGCCGGATTGGCGGGGGAGCTTGGCACCTGGGTTCTCGACGCTGCTTGCCGCGCGGCGCGCAACTGGTCGGCAACCGGCCTGCCGGACGTCAAGGTCGCCGTCAATGTCTCCGGTCAGCAGCTGGAACGGGACGGCTTTGACAGCCTAGTCGAACGGACGCTTGGCCGCCACGGCCTACCAGCCCGTCTGCTGGAACTGGAACTGACCGAAACCATCGCCATGGCCGATTCCCGCACGGCCGCGCAGTTGTTCGAGCGCATTCGCGCATTTGGAATAACGATCTCCATCGATGATTTCGGCACCGGCTTTTCCAGCCTCAGCCATCTGAAAAAGCTGTCCTTCGACAAGCTTAAGATAGACCGGGAATTTGTGACCGGCATCGACAGCCGCCGCGACTGTCAGGCGATTTGTCAATCAATCATCGCACTGGGCCGCGGCCTGGGCATCAGCGTCTTGGCCGAAGGGGTGGAACGGACGGAGGAGATGCTTTGGCTGCGCCGTCACGGCTGCAACCTCTTCCAGGGCTTTCACTTCGCCCGCCCGCTGCCTGAAACCGATTTCCTCGCCTTCGCCCGCGACCGGCAGAGGATCGCCAGTCTGTTCAGCACAAACGCCCCGCCCCTACACCCAAAAAAGATCACGCACGCAAGGACCGCCTGATGAGGATGAACGCGCCAAACCTGTTGCTCGCCATTGTGGCGCTAGGCCTGGCGGGCTGCGCCTCAAAGCCCGGTGGGCAGGCGGTGCGCCCTACCATGGTGCAGCAGGTTAGCAATGCCCAGGAACTAGGCGATGTCGTATCCCTGCTCGACCAGGGGGAGGAAAAAGCCGCGCGCAAGAAGCTCTCCGCAATGCTGAAACGCGATCCTGCCGACACTTCCTCACGCAAGCTGCTGGAGAGCATCACCGCCGATGCGGTCGCGACATTGGGCGGCACCGCCTTCGTCTATCGGGTTGAACCCGGCGACACCATGCAGGATATCGCCCAGCGTTTCCTCGGCGACAGGATGAAATTCTATCTGTTGGCACGCTATAATAAGCTCGCCGTCCCCGCTGCGCTCAAGCCGGGTCAGACCGTCCGAGTGCCAGGGCTCCGGCCAAAGGATGCGCCCCCGGCACCGTCCCGGCCTCGACCTGAACCAACTCCCGCCCCTGCCCCTTCCACCAAGCCCGCGCCATCCGCCACAGGGGCCGTTCCACCGCCTGCGCCGCGCACGGCCGATCCTCGCCGCGCTGCCCAGTTGCGCTCAGCTGGCCTTACGGCTCTCAACAAGGGGCAGATCGGCAACGCGGTAAGGCTGCTCGGTCAAGCCCTCCGCCTGGATCCCGGCAATGCGCTGATCGAGCGCGATCTGGACCGCGCGCGGCGGCTTCAGGCAACAGTGAGGGCCCGGCGATGACCAATAGCATTACGACAATGGCCTTTTGGCATTTCACAGCCTCAAAATTGGATTTGGCCGCATGATCTGGGTTGGACGTTACAGGATTGATGAGCTGATTGGCGAAGGCGCGATGGCGCACGTTCACCGCGCTCATGACCCAAGCATAGACCGGCCGATTGCAGTCAAACTGCTGAAGCCGGAATTCCGCTCCGACAGTGAGATTACGCGGCGTTTCCTGAGTGAATCCCGGGCGGCCGGCATGCTCAGCCACGCCAATATCGTTACCATTTACGATGTAGGTGAGGCCGACGGCACGCCCTATATTGCGATGGAATATGTTGATGGCTGCCCGCTGGACGAACTGCTCGCCGCGCAAGGCCGGATGACGGCGGACAAGGTCACCATGCTCGGCGCGCAAATCGCCAACGCGTTGGCCTATGCCCATGCGCAGGGTGTCGTCCACCGTGATGTTAAACCCTCCAACATCCTGATCTGCGACAGTGGCAAGACCGCCAAGCTGCTCGATTTTGGCATCGCCAGGATCGACGGTCGCGACGTGGGGTCCCCGCAGAGGCAGGCGGCCCGCACTCAGGTCGGCGCCGTCCTCGGCACGCCCCGCTACATGAGCCCGGAGCAGGCGCTTGGCATGCCGGTCGATGCGCGATCGGACCTTTTTTCGCTGGGCGTCGTCCTCTATGAAATGGTGACGGGCAAGGTCGCCTTCACCGGCGCGGGCCTCGCCACGCTCGCCATCCAGATCGCACAGGAGCAGCCGCTCGAAATCGCGCGGCAGGTCCCTGATTGCCCCAAGGGGCTTCGCTTTCTCATCGGCAAGCTGTTGGCCAAGAAGCCTGACCAGCGCTTTGCCAATGCTGCTGAGGTCGCTCAGGCACTTCGCCGCGAACATGACGCGGCGACCGGCGATCTGGGCCAACGCCAGGAAGGATGGATGCAGCGCTACCGCATGCCGCTCCTGCTTGCCGCGTCGGTGCTGCTGGCAGTCGGGACCGGGGTAAACTTCGTGGTGCAACGGGAAAAGATGGTCATGCAGGACATGGCCCTAACCTCCGGCTCGTCCATCGCATCCTTCGTCGCCCGCAACGCGGCACTCCATGTGGCGGAAAATGCGGGTCGCCCCGCCGCTCAGCAGGATTGGGCGCCTTTGCAGGCATTCGCCGTGGCCGCCGCCAGCGACCCCAGCCTGCGCCAGCTCGTCATCGCCGACGAACGCAACATCATCCGCGCGTCCAGCAACCCCCGGCTGCTCGGCACCCGCTACCAACAGACGGCATCGGCCGAAGCGCCATTGCCTACCATCGCAGGCTCTGCGGTGACCCAGACACAGGGGGGCATCCGCTTCGTGCAGCCGGTACGCTATGCAGGGGTTCCGTTCGGCAAGGTGGATGTTGTAATCGAACGCGGCCCTCTCGATCAGGCGCAGCGCACCGCCAGCCTGCTCTTCGCCGGGTTCGCGGTCTTCGTGACGCTGGTCCTTGGCATATGCAGCGCGGCCAGCGTGCGCATCTGGAGCCGTCCGCTCCGTAGGCTGCAACGGGCGCTCGAGGATGTTACGGCTGGCAACCTGTCCTTCCGCATCTCGCACCGGCGCAAGGATGAAATTGGCGATCTGTTCGACGCGATGAACCGCATGGTCGCGTCCATGGCTGACCGGCAGAATTATGTCGCCACCGCCCTCGCTGACGCGGAGCATGCGATGCTGATGACCCGGATCGATCCTGTCGTGGCGGCCGATCCTGCCGGGTGGAAAAGGAAGAGCTGATGTACATCTTCCGATTGTTCGACAAGGATGACGCGCTCACGCCGGTCGATGCCCGCTTTCTCACCGACGGCGTCCTCACTGTCGGACGCGACCCTGCTTCCGATTGGGTGATGATCGATCCCGACCGGGAAATTTCGCGATCGCATCTGACCATGCGGGTCGAAAATGGACGGCTTCTGCTTCATTGCACTGGTACGAACGGCGTCTTCGATGCCGCGACCGAGGATCGCTTGCCCATCGGCGAGGATATTCCGCTCACCTTGCCCCAATCCATTCTGCTCGGCCGCTACCGCCTTGCCGCCGATTATGCGCCGCAAGCGTCTGCCGCCGGTTCTCCTGAAAACGGCACTCTTCTGATGATGCCGCCGCTCGGTCATTGCATCGACGTGCCCAGTGACTGGACCGATGCCCCAAATGTGGCACCGATCACGGCAGGCACTATGTTCGAAGCCTTTTGCGAAGGCGCAGGCATAGAGGCGGCACAATTTGGCGCCGAAGACCCGGCCGAAATCCTGCGGCGCGCAGGCGCCGTCTATCGCCAGATGGTGCTCGGCGTCGGCGATCTGCTTGCCGAACGGGATCGCGTGCGCGGCCAGTATCAGCTTGCCCAGACCATCATCACCAGCGCGGACAATAATCCGTTCAAATGGGCACCGACTCAGCGGCTGGCGATCGACCTGCTGCTCGCGAGCGAAGCGAGTTTCCTCTCAGGTCCAGACGCGCTCAACGCGTCCTTTCGCGATATCAAAAAGCATCTGGTCGCAACGTTCCGCGGATTTCAGCAAAGCCTAACCGCCGCCATCGACAGCTTTCACCCGGCCACTATCGCTTCTGCCACCCAAGGGCAGAGTTCACTGCTCAAGGGCCGCGCCACGCTCTGCTGGGAGGAAGCGTGTCGGCGTCATGCGGTTTTGGCTGCCGAGTTGAGCGGCGAGTCAGGCGTCCTCAACGACGCCTTCGTCGCGGCATATGGCGAAACCAGCGCGCAGCAGCAAGGGCGCGACATATGAGCCCCCTGCACGCCATGGGCGGTCGCCCGCCCAAAGACTCTTCCCGCCGCTCTTTCGCGCGCACTCATATCGGCAAGGTCCGGCTGCTCAACGAAGATCGCTATCTTGAAGCGCCGGAACACGGTCTCTGGGCGGTCGCGGACGGCATGGGAGGGCATGACGCAGGCGATGTTGCCGCGACAATGACCGTTCGCGCCCTCGCCGCCCTGTGCCAAAGCCCCACGCCGCTGGATACCGACGCCATTAGCCGGGCGCTACGATACGCCAACGCCGACATCCACGCACATATGGCACAGCGTGGCCTGCGCGGCGGGTGCACCATCGCCGCGCTTTGGCTGAGCCAAGCCCATGCGCATATCTTTTGGGCGGGCGATAGCCGCGTCTATCGCTCTCGCAACGGCCATCTTGAACGGCTGACGCGCGACCACAGCGTGGTGCAGCAATTACTCGATGCGGGCGCGCTCAGTGCCGAACAGGCTGCGCGTCACCCGCAGACCAACGTTATCACACGCGCGCTCGGCGTGGATGAAGGGGTAGATATTGATCTATCCACCACGGACATACGCTCCGGAGATCGATTCCTCCTCTGTTCCGACGGCATCACAGGCGAACTGGATGATACGCAGCTTGCCGGATTTATGCGCGAGCAGCCTGCAGAAATCATGAAGATGATCATGACCGCCGCCCTGGCAGCAGGCGGCCGCGACAATCTAACGCTGATTATGGTGGGTTAGGGTGGGGTGAGTACCATTCTTCCATGACATCAATCTGACGATATCAACTGTCGCATTTTCGTACCATCTTACCTTGGCCCAAGCCCAAGACACATTGTTCCGCATTGCCCGACACACCTCATGGGGCATGACCAGACGCGGGCTCCGCTGCTGCGACGAGATCGAACTGCTACGCAGGAGCGGCTGCGTCCTAGCGCCTGCCACTTGCTTTAGGATGCAGTGTTTCAATATTGCCTCTCTCAACCCTGCCCTGCCCCGCCACACAGCTTGAAAGCTGTCCTTCGGACATGACAGGGTGGCTGAACGGCTACAAAGGTTCGTGGAGGCGGAGGCCCCACCTGCGCTGGATCGGATACTCCGCGTCGCAATCAGGTCGCGCCAAGGAATCTCCTCGACTGCAATGTCCAACATTTTCGTTTCACCCGTCGTCAAGCCGTATCGCTCCGGTGAGGGCCGCCTTGTGGCGATCGCCTGATATTTTGACATAGCACCGGTGCAAGCGCCGGTGTTCGCACCGATACTAAGGACGGTGCGATGAGCCAGATCACGGTAATTTCGGGGCCCGAGCGGCGCCGGGTGTGGAGCGACGAACAGAAGCGGCAGCTGGTGGCGGCGATTGCGGCTCCTGGGGCGAACGTGGCGGAGATTGCCCGCCGTGCGGATCTGCGGCCGAACCAGATTTACAGGTGGCGGCGGCAGATTTTGGGGCTGCAAAACGGTGCTGTGCCACGGCAGAGCAGGCAGTCTTGTCAGCAAGCAAAAGACGACACGCAGCCTCCGCCCCCCATAGAGCCCGCGATCCTCCGAAACAGACACAAGCCCCTTCGGGTCTCGCGACACTCTGCACCAGCCCGGCATAGCCACCGCCGTGCATGCACCGGAATGCGCCAGACCTTCACGAAACATGGCGTGCCCCACGTTCAGGAATGCGGATAAAATCCGTGCGGGGAAGGCGCAAAATCACATGCGACTGGAAAAGATCACATGCTCTCAATCCGTACCCGTGGAAAGAAAGGCATATACTACATCCGAGGCTCGGTTTCGCTTGGCGACAAGCATATTGAGGTCCAGGAGTTCAGCCTCAGGACAACCGATCGCGATGCCGCGGCTCATCTGATGGCGGAACATGAAACGAAGCTGCGCCACCAGCTCATGTTCGGTCCCGCTGCGCTTGTCGCTCAGGGAACCATCGCCGATGCCTTCGACAGCTATCTGTCAAAGGCCAAGCCTCCTTGCGCATCCGACATCCTGCGCGTCGGCAAACTGAATGGCATCATCGGCGACTTCAGCCTGCGCGAACCCAAGCAGGCGTGGGAGCATTTTCGCCGGGCTTACCTGACCGGCCATGACCCGGGTGGTCAGGATCGTTATCGCTCGGTGTTTCAGGCGGCGATCAATGTCCATTATGATCTGCACGACCTCCCGCCGCTGCGGATCAAGGCAATCCCATTCAACAATGAGCGGGTGCGCTTCGTCAGCAAGGAGGTCCGCGATCGGCTGATCGCCGCCTATTCCCCTCACATCCAGCCGATCATCACGATGCTGGCTTTCCAGGGTCCGCGGATCCAGACGGCATTGCAGATCCCGTGGGGCGTCGATGGAGTGGACATGAAGGAAAGATCCATCCGGCTCAACCACAGCAAAAACGCGGTCATCAAGTCGGTGCCGATGCATTCCCGCGTGTTCGATGTGCTCCACCCGATCTGGGAAAAACGAGGACAGCCGACACAGGGCCATGTCTTCCTCAACCGGTTTGGCAAGCCTTATTCGGACACGCGCAAGGCGAATATCCCCGGCGGCAACCCGATCAGGAACCAGCATGCGACCGCCTGCACGCGCGCGGGGATCGAGGATTTCACCGTCCATGACTGGCGCCACCATTGGGCGTCCCACTGCGTGATGGCCGGGATAGACCTCATCACCATCATGAACATGGGCGGCTGGAAGTCACTGCGGATGGTCCAGCGCTATTCCAGCGTCAGCGTGGATCATATGTGGGGCTGCATCAATAATCTGAGCTGAAGGGAGCGGCCAAAAGGTAGAATCGGCGGCGAGAACCGACTCCACTTTTTCGCTTCACGCTGAAAAAAGCCCGCTCGGGACGGCGTGATAAAAGGTCAGGCTGCAAGCAGCGGCTGTATTTCCTTTATGTCCGCGGCGTCCGTCACCAGCAGGTCATGATGCGCCTGAAGGTTTAGCCAGAACGCAGCGGTCGTGCCAAGCGCCCGCGCCAGCCGCATAGCGGTATCAATGGTGACGGAAGTCTCCTCCGCACATAGGCGCTCGGTCCGCGTGCGGGGTACATGGATATGCTTTGCCAGCTTTCCCGCGCTAATACCCATTTCCTCCAAAAATTCATGCTTAAGGATTTCGCCGGGATGGACCGGCACTTGCAGCATGGTCATGAGCGTTCTCCTTTCAATGGTAGTCCACAATTTCAGCACTTTCCGGGCCATTGTCGAACCAAGTGAAACAGATACGCCACTGGTGATTGATCCGAATCGAATGTTGCCCTGCTTTGTCGCCGGAAAGAGCTTTTAATCGGTTGGCTGGTGGAGCACGGAGATCATCCAGCTTTATAGCAGCTTCCAACATAGCGACTTTGCGGACAGCAACCCGAAACAAATCGGAAGGGAAGCCCTTGCCCGCCTTACCAATTCCCTGCGGCACTGGATTTGGGTCACGGCAGCGGTAACCGAAATGTCAGACGAGTTCCCATTCACTTGGCCTGTTTAGGCATCCTTCCGACTTACTACACAGCCATCCTTCTCAACCACAATTGTCGTCAGTCGCGCCTTGAGGATCGGCGCAATCTCTGGATGACAGGTCGCGACAATCGTACCGGAGGGTGTGGAATCCAGACTATGCAGGTTGCCAGCCTGCTTCACAACACGCCCGCTTTCACTGGCGACCATCATATAGTAGCGCAGTTCAGGTGCATAATGGGGATCGTCGGGGATACTCCAGCCAGGCTCGATCGCCAGCACCGGCGCACGTTCGTGGGAAAGCGCTTCCAAAAGAGCGCCGTAGCGCGAACGGGGATAATGTTCACGTTCGAACAGCAATGTGTGATCAACATGAACTGCCCGCGCCACCCCAAATGTGAGCAGCAATGCTGACACTGTCGTGGCCAGCCAAAGCCTGTGGCGTGGTGCTGCTCCAGATTTAACTTGTGCACGTAAACGGCCAAGAATGGCGTGAACGGCAAGTGCGGTCGCGATGGCAATGAATGGGTATGCCGGCAGATAATAATGGCTGAGTTTTGTGCTCGTCATCGTGATTACGACAAGTTGCGCAAGGGCGACACACAAGGAAAAGATCAGAGCGAGGCGTACCCGTCCCTTTGCAACCGGCAACGCGAAGGGAGAAAGCAAAGCCGCCACGCCAAGGCTAAACAGTCCGCTGAAGAACGTGCCATCGACATAATACCAAGGCGGTCCGGCATGGTCATCCAGCGCCTCTTTGAAACGGCCGCTGACATCATTGTAAATCATGGCGTTCAGATAGCCAGGATCGGCCCGCTCGCGCAGGACCAGGAATAGCAGAATAGGAACGACCGCGAGGACTGCCCCAATGAGATAGTCTGAATTCTTGATCACCTTCTGGAAACGACGGGTAACCAACAAATAGAGCAGGAACCCGGCACCTGGAACTGCGCCTGCGACAGCTTTGGTCATGAGAGCACCAGCCCCCATGATGCCAGCCAGCAGCAGCCAGCCTCGAGGCGGACGCAATCGATGCGCTGCGAAAAAGAGCAGCATCAAATAACCAGTCGTAAAGAAGGTCAGCAGGGCGTCGTAATCCGCTGTTCGCGCGCCATGTTCTCCAAAAAAACTGATGCTTGCTGCAAGCGCGATGCCGCCAAAGGCGGCTATCATCGCAGAAGACGTGATCCGTTGCAGAAAAAGCATGACCAGCAAAACCGTGCCAATCGAGCTGAGGACGGATGGAAGCCGAAGCGCAAACTCCGTGCTTCCGAACAAAGCCATACTGCCCGTCATGAGCCAGACGAGCAGAGGCGGCTTGGTATTCCACAGATCCTGGTGGTAGTCATAGGTTGTCACCAGACTGAGACCACTATGCCGCATCTCCATGGCGCTGATAATGATGCGCCCTTCGTCCCAGATAATTACCGGGATTGGTCTGCCTACGAGGTAAAAGAATATTGCGAACGTCGTGAGCAGCGCCGCTAAAAATCGCACATTCCATAACCACCGAGCGTTGATCCGGCTTCCGATCATCATCTTAAGCCCCACTAAAATCTGAAGATAAAGGAAGGAACCAGTCTAGCGAAAATCCTGCGAACCACCGGGCCGCAAAAGATTGCCGAACCAAATAAGCTGGGGCTCAGGAACGCTTGAACCCCCAACTCATAAAATTGCCGACATTCACGGAGAGCCGCCGACGGTCCACCCAGGAGCCGCGCACCATCCGGGTGAGCACGCCCTTCAGTCCATCGGGCATCGGCACAAGCTGCAACCAGTAGCTGGGACGATAACTGTTCCAGAAACTTGCGCCGCCGACATTGCCATAACCGTTGATCTGTAAAAGGCGGCGCGCGCTTTCCGCCGAGAAGAGCTGCATATGCTCAATATCGACGATGGGTGACCGTCGCCCCAGCAGGCGGTTGAGCATCCCGCGGCGGTCATGTGTGACTCCGACGAACACACCTCCCGGTTTCAGCAAGCGATAAGCCGAAGCTACAAGCGCGCCTGGGTCCTGCACATGCTCCAGTGTCATGAAGCAGCAGATGAGGTCGAAGCTGTCGGCAGCGAAATCCTCTTCTTCGAAAATGCCTTCGCGGATCCATGCCCTACGGTGTGCCGGCGCGGCAGCGATGGCGGCCTTGGATGGCTCTACCCCTACCAGTTCGGAAAAGTCGGCATTTTCAAGCCGTTCCAGAAAGGCTGCGGTTCCCGTCCCAATTTCCAGCGCAGCCCCCCGCCCCTTCAATCTTTCAAGCACCGGCCTTAGCGCGCGCGCATAGGCGTCGGCAGCGTCTTCAGCCTCGTCGGCGCTGTCATAATCAGCCTCGTGATAGCTCGCCGCCAACGAGGCGACGGTCGGCGGACGATCCACATAGGCCAGATCACATGATCGGCAGCGCACCATGGCGTGGCTCATATATTCCGGTACCTTGCGCGACGCGAAGCTCGACGCACTGACCCGGCTCTCGTCCCGCGTATCCGACAGAAAGGGTTCGGCCTGTTCGGGCCCGGCTCCACAGAGAGGGCAGTTGCGAGCGGCAACGATGGGTTCGTAATTCATGCAATCTGCCTAGTGCATCTTGGTTGAGCAAATGTTAACCATATCGGGGGAATGTGGGGCATGAAAGAAGCACAGCTTATTGCGGCGCGACCGTTTGAGACCCTCACGCTGGCCGCGCGCATTCGTGGCCAGGCCCTGCGCATGGTCACGCGAGCCAAAGCATCTCACATCGGATCGGCCCTCTCGATCGCCGATATCATGGCAGTGCTCTACGGCAGAGCCTTGCACGTCCATCCAGCAGCGCCAAGCCACCCGGAGCGGGACCGTTTCATCCTGTCCAAAGGCCATGCCTGTGTCGCGGTTTATGCCGCGCTGGCCGAAACCGGCTTCATCGATCCCGCGCTGCTCGAAACATATGGCACCGACGGATCAATGCTGATGGCGCACATCAGCCACAAGGTGCCGGGCGCCGAGTTTTCCACTGGTGCGCTGGGGCACGGCCTTCCTTTCGGGACGGGCAAGGCGCTTGCGGCCAAGCGTCGAGGAGAGGCCTGGCGCACGGTCGTCCTTACCAGCGACGGGGAATGGGGCGAAGGAAGCAACTGGGAAGCGGCGCTGTTCGCGGCGCATCATGGACTCGACAACCTCATCTGCATCCTTGACTATAACAAGCTGCAGAGCCTGCGGACGGTGGACGAAACCTTGCGGCTCGAACCCCTTCACTCAAAATTCGAAGCGTTTGGCTGGGCCGTGCGTGAAGCCGATGGGCACGATCATGAGGCGCTCACCGCTGCACTGGAGGGGCCACCGTGGGCGGTTGGCAAGCCGATGATGCTCATCTGCCATACCATCAAGGGCAAGGGCGTCAGCTTCATGGAGAACAAGGTGGAATGGCATTATCGCAATCCCACCCCTGAATTGCTGGAAGCGGCGCTGGCTGAAATCGAAGGGGAGAATGGCCGTGCGTGACGCCTTCATCGATGAGCTGACGACGCTCGCCGCGACGCACGACAATATCGCCCTCATCGTCGGCGATCTGGGCTTCAACGTGATCGAGCCTTTTGCCGATCGTTTTCCCGACCGCTTCATCAATGCGGGCGTCGCGGAACAGAATATGACGGGTCTCGCCGCCGGCATGGCGAGTGAGGGCTATCATGTCTTTACCTACTCGATCGCCAATTTCCCGACCTTCCGCTGCGCCGAGCAGATCCGCAACGACGTCGATCATCATCGCCTGCCCGTCACCGTGGTGGCTGTAGGTGGAGGCGTATCCTATGGCGCGCTCGGCTATTCCCATCATGCCGTGCAGGACTACGCCCTGATGCGCGCCATGCCCAACATGACGATCGCCGCGCCGGGTGATCCGCTAGAGACCCGCGCCTGCTTGCGCTGGCTAATCGACAATCCCGGCCCTTCCTATCTGCGGCTCGGCAAGGCTGGAGAGCCACGCTTCCACGACAGCATCCCCGAAATTGCGCTTGGGCGCTGGGTCAAGGTGCGTGACGGCGGCGAAGGCTCCGTCCTGCTCTCGACCGGCGCGGCTCTGGGCGCGGCCATCGGGCAGGCAGATGGCCGGGCCGTGTGGTCCCTTCCGCTGTGGAGCATGGCCGCGAAGGCGGACCAGCCTGCCCAGATCGCGCAGCATGCCCGCGTCACGACGCTGGAAGATCATCTCGTGGACGGCGGCTTTGGTTCATGGTTGATGGAATCGGTGGCGGGCACGGCTGCCGCCGCCTGCATCGAGCCGATCGCCCTATCTGCGGAAATCTGCGACCTGGTGGCCAGTCAGTCCGCACTCAACCGGATTGGCGGGCTCGCTGCATAACCCTTTTTTAACTACGCCTGTTCATAGGATTTGACCCATGAAAGCGATCATCCTTGCAGGGGGCCTAGGCACCCGCCTCGCCGAAGAAACATCGGTCCGGCCCAAGCCCATGGTGGAAATCGGCGGCAAGCCGATCCTGTGGCACATCATGAAAATCTATGCCCAGCATGGCGTGGATGAGTTCATCGTGTGCCTCGGCTACAAGGGTTACATGATCAAGGAATATTTCTTCAACTACGCCCTCCACATGTCGGATGTGACGATCGACCTGCGGCGAGGCACGACCGACGTGCATCGCAACGCATGCGAGGATTGGAAGATTTCCCTGATCGACACTGGTGCGGAGACCATGACGGGCGGGCGGTTGCGTCAGGCGATGCAATATCTCGGCGATGACGAGGATTTCTGCCTGACCTATGGCGATGGCGTCAGCGATCTCAACGTCGGCGCGGCTATCGATTTCCATCGCTCGCATGGGCGCAAGGCGACCGTGACGGCGGTGCGTCCCGCCAGCCGCTATGGTCAGCTTGACCTCGAAGGGGACCGCGTCGCGGCCTTCGCTGAAAAGCCTCTGGATGAAGCCGGCTGGATCAATGGCGGCTTTTTCGTGCTTAATCGCTCCATCGGAAATTACCTGAACAATTCCGATAGCTGCGTCTGGGAGCGCGAGCCACTGGAGCGTCTGGCGTCGGATGGCGAGCTCCGCTCCTTCTTCCACAACGGCTTTTGGCAGCCGATGGATACATTGCGCGATCGGCAGATGCTTGAAGGCATGTGGGAACGGCAAGAGGCCCCATGGAAAACCTGGCACTAGAGCGCGCCGGCGCGGTGGCGCTTACGCCGAACGCCCGCTTCTGGGCTGGGCGACGGGTGCTTGTAACCGGCCACACCGGATTCAAGGGAAGCTGGCTGCTTGGCCTGCTCAATATATTCGGTGCTCGCGTCACAGGCCTTTCGCTAACACCCGACTCTACGCCCGCGATGTTCGACCTGATCGGCGGCGCTGAGCTTTGCGATCATCATATCGCCGACATTCGCGATGCATCCGCTGTTGAGACAATCATCATTCAAGCCGAGCCGGAGATCGTCCTGCATCTCGCCGCGCAGCCACTGGTGCGCGCATCCTATGCCGATCCACTCGCCACCTATCAGACCAATGTCATGGGCACCGCCCATGTGATGGAGGCATGTCGCAAAACGCCGTCCATTCGCACGATCGTCTCCGTAACGACCGACAAATGCTATGCCAATGACGGTCGCATCGAAGGCTACCGCGAGGATGCGCCGCTCGGCGGCCATGACCCTTATTCCAACAGCAAAGCCTGCGCCGAACTGGTGAGCGCATGCTGGCGCGACAGCTTCCTTACAGAGCGGGGCACTGGTCTCGCCACCGCTCGCGCCGGTAACGTGATTGGCGGCGGTGACTGGTCGGCCGACCGGCTGGTGCCGGATGCAATCCGCGCCTTCTCAGCTGGGCGAACGCTGGAGATCCGCAATCCGGAAGCCGTGCGCCCTTGGCAGCATGTGCTCGAGCCGCTGGCGGGCTACCTGCTGTTGGCCGAAGCGCTGACCGACGATCCCGTCCGCTTCGCGCGGGGTTGGAATTTTGGCCCGGCGCCCGCCGACATGGCAAAGGTCCGCGACGTCATCGATCTTCTGGGCCGTCATTGGGGTGTAGCTCAGCCTTGGGCGGCGCAGCCCGGCGATCATCCGCACGAAGCTGCGATGCTGACGCTCGATTCCTCTGCCGCTGCTGGAGCGCTCGGTTGGCGGCCGCGCCTTACGCTTGATCGAGCACTCGCGCTGACAGCGGCCTGGTATCGCGCTGAGGACAAGCGCGCCATCACTCGCGCGCAGGCAGAGGCTTTCCTCGCCATGGCGCCAGCATGAGCCGGATATTCGTCACTGGTGCAAGTGGCTTCGTAGGCGCCGCCGTCGCCGATCTGGCCGCCCGCGAGGGCCATCAGGTCACGGCATTGGTGCGTAATCCCTCGTCTCCGCGCGCGGTGTCGTTGGCGGGGCGCTGTGAGATCGCCGTCGCCGACTTGTCCAATCGCGATGCGGTTCGCGCTGTGCTGTCAGAGGCGCGCCCCGATTACGTCATCCATTCTGCGTGGGAGGGCGTGGGCGGTCCCAATCGCGCCGGGGACATTCAGATCGATAATATCCGCACGACAGTCGATCTGCTCGACAGCGCTATCGCGGCAGGCACCCGTCGCTTCATCGGTATCGGCAGCCAGGCGGAATATGGCAGGCATGATCGTCGGATCGACGAAAACGCCGCAACTCAGCCCTTCCTCCTCTACGGTGCGGCCAAACTTTCCGCCTGCCATCTGACGCGCCAACGCGCAAGCGAGGCGGGCATTGGCTTCGCCTGGCTACGTCTCTTTTCGCCCTATGGTCCCGGCGACAATCCCAATTGGCTGATCCCGTCAGTGGCGGCCCAGATCCTTGCGGGCCAGGCGCCGCGCACCAGTGTGGGCACGCAAAAATGGGATTATCTGCACATCGCCGATTGCGCGCAGGGCATATTGGCGGCCGCCGTGACGGAGAGCGCACAAGGGGTGTTCAACCTGTCGAGCGGTCGCGCGGTTACAGTCCGGTCGATCGTCGAGCGTATTCGCGACCTTGCCTGCCCCGGCCTTCCGCTGACCTTCGGCGAGATTCCCTTTGGCCCCAATCAAATCATGCATCTGGAAGGGGATTGCAGCCGCCTGACCGCCGCGACCAGCTGGACCCCCCACATCATGATCGAGGATGGTCTTGTCAGCGTGGTCGATTTCCTGAGGGAGGCCGCATGAACATGCCCGCCCTTGATCGCCGTTTCATCAGCTTCCTCGTCGCGGGCGGGATCAACACGCTGTTCGGCTACAGCGTCTATAGCGCCCAAGTGCTGATGGGCATCAAGCCTCACGTGGCGGTGACGGTCAGCACGATTGCAGGCGTCCTCTTCAACTTCCTGACTACGAGTGCCGTGTTCCGTTCACGTGAACTGCGCCGACTGCCGCGATTCCTCATCGTCTATGGCTTCATGCTCAGCCTCAACATCCTGTTACTCGAGATTGCCATGCGCGCGGGCTTTGGTCCGCTACTGGCGCAGGCGCTCGTCCTGCCCATCTTCACCCTCACCTTCCTTGCCATGCGCCGCTTCGTGTTTGCGGCCTCGCCGGAGCAGACCTCATGAAGACAATCTCCATCGTGACGCCCTGCTTCAACGAGGCGGACAATGTCGAAGTCTGCCGCGATGCCGTCGCCGCCCTGTTCGCACCCGGCGCGCCGCTGGCGGGCTACAAGCGGGAACATATCTTCGCCGACAATGACAGCAGCGACGGTACGCAGGACATCCTGCGTTTGCTGGCGGCGAACGACCCTTCGATGAAGGTCATCCTGAACGCGCGCAATTACGGCCCCTTCCGCTCCAACTTCAATGCGCTTCGCGCCGCGACGGGAGATGCTGTAGTCGTGTTCCTGCCCGCAGACCTCCAGGACCCGGCAGAAATGATCCCGGAGTTCGTAACGCTATGGGAAGGTGGTGTGGAAGTCGTGGCGGGCGCCCGCGTCAACCGTCAGGAAAGCCTTGCGCTTCGTACCTGCCGCGCAATCTTCTACCGCACAGTACGCAGTTTCAGCGACATCGACATCCCGGTGAATGTCGGCGAATTCCAGCTTCTGGACCGCAAGGTATGGGAAGCGGTCGTGAGCCATGACGATCATTACCCCTATATCCGCGGCATCATCGCTTCCGTGGGCTTCCGTCGCGTCATCGTGCCTTATACCTGGGCCGCACGGCGATCCGGCATCTCCAAAAACAACCTGCCGCGATTGATTGATCAGGCGCTGAACGGCATTTTCAGCTTCACCAACGTGCCGATGCGCCTGTGCACCTTCGCCGGCATCGCAATGGCGCTGCTCTGCATGCTCTACGCGACGGCTTCGGTTGGCCTTTACTTCATATGGCCCAATCTCGCCCCGCGGGGGATGATGACGCTGATCGTCGCCCTCTTCTTCCTATCGGGCATTCAACTCGCCTTCATGGGGATATTGGGTGAATATGTGACGTCGATCCATGCGCAGGTTCGCAAACGGCCACTGGTCGTAGAGCGGGAGCGGCTCAATATGGAGGCTGTGTCGATGGACGCGGCTGCTGACAACCCGGTCCACGGCCTGCCGCAGAAAATCGGTGTGGAGGCCGCGTGACGCTGTCGCCAGCGCTGAAATCAGCGGCGAACCCCGGACGTTCGACATCAACAATATCGGTTCCGCTTCGCGCATTGGCGGCGATGCTCATTGCCTTGCTCGGCTTGGACAATGTGCTGCTATTGGGCTTTCTTGGCCAGCCGCCGCTGCTAGTGGCGGCGCTTGCTGTAACTGGGTCGGCACTCCTTGGATTCTTGGCCTACCGAGCGACGCCAGGCGAATGCCGCATCGGCTTGTCGACCATCCTGATCTGTCTCTCGGTCGCTGCTATCCTACTGATGCTCGGCGGAGAAGGACGCCTTTTCTACGCTCCTACCGACTGGCAGGTTCGCGATGCGGTACTCGCCGACATGGGGACGCATCGGTGGCCCTTCGATTACTTGCTGGACAGTCGATCACAGATATTACGCGCGCCCATCGGCATGTATCTGCTCCCTGCCCTGCTCGGCGGTGCAAGCCAGGTCGCCCGCGACTGGATTTTGCTGGCGCAGAACTGCCTGATACTCGGCCTGCTGTTCGCGCTGGGATCGGTCCTGTTTCAGGAGCGCCGCGCACGGTGGATTGCCGTCACCATCTTTGTGGCGTTCAGCGGTCTCGACATTCTGGGTAGTCTCATCGAGCAATGGGCCACCGGCCATACGCGGTGGGACCATATCGAAGATTGGGCCGCAGGTTTTCAATATAGCGCTCATATCACTCAACTGTTCTGGGTCCCGCAGCACGCTCTTGCTGGCTGGGTCGCGGCTCTCACCTATCTCCTGTGGCGCAGGAATCTTGTACCAATCGGGATATTCGGCGCAACCTTACCACTCGTTGCATTATGGTCGCCGCTCATTCTGTTCGGAGCGGTGCCTTTTGCGCTCTTCGCGGGGCTTCGGACAATTGGCTCCCGCTCGTGGAACCGACTCGACCTATCGCTCTGCCTGATCGCGACCGCGATCGCAGTTCCGGCTCTTCTTTATCTGGTGACGGATTCGACGAGCGTGGGAGGCGGACTGCGCCCTCCCAATGCGATCCTTTATATCGTGATCATGCTGTTGGAGGTTGTGCCCTTTCTCCTGCCTACCCTCTTCGACCGCAACAATAGCGTCGATCGGACGAGCCTCGCCATCGCGGCTGTATGCCTTTTCCTGATGCCCAATTGGGCCATCGGCATGTTCAACGATTTTCAAACCCGCGCATCCATCGTGCCGCTGGCGATCCTGGCGGTGGCCTATGCCGACTGGGCGACGCGGATTGTCGGCTGGCGCGAGAAACTCAGCTTTTGCGTGATTATCGTCCTCGGCTCGGTAACCGGCGTCGTAGGCATTGCGAATGCCCTCCGCTTCGCCCCATCTCCAATACCTCGTTGTTCGGTGAGGGGCGTATGGGAACGCCAATCAACATTGCATTCTTCATACAGTTCTTATTTCGCGCCTAGTGACTCGATACCCTTCAGGGTGATGCCCGTCGATCGCGCGAGATCCGTCGAGCGGGATCGATGCTGGGACCGCCCATGGCATACACCGGGGCCGCCCTTCCTCAAAGTGCAGGGCCGCTGATGACTTCATCGATGATGACATTGTCTGTATATGCGGCGCTGCTGTTTGCTGTGCTGCTGACGCCCTATTCAGCGTCGGCCTTTAGTTCGCAGGCAGATCGACAGCGCAGTGTGGAGTTGGCCAGTTGTGCGCTGCTCCTGATGGCGGCGTTAGCTTTAACGGCGTTCCGGCACGGGGCTTTCCCACTGATCGGCATATTTGTCCTGATCCCGCTTTTCGGCCTCGGGACCGTGGCACTTTTAGGCGGCATGACGGCCGTCCTACTCTTCGCCACCACCATCTGGTGGACGCAATCGTCTATATTCGGGTTCATCCCAACGATGATCGCCGCCCCGCTTGCTGTGGGAGCCGGCTTTCTGCCGCGCTGGAAGCCACACGCTGTCGCGACGCAATCGGGACTGCTCCCAACGATGCTGCTATGCGGGGTCATCGGCATCGGCGCCGGGCTTCTGACCGCACCTTTCGAGTCGGCGGACACCATCTACCTCGCCTGGCATCACTGGGGCGCCTACCTGGCCCCGGTGGAAGCATGGCGAGGCGGTGGCGTGCCCTACCGGGATTTCCCAATACAATATGGGCTAGGGCCTACGGTCACTCTGATGGCAAGCTGCGGCCAGGATTGCTGGCGCGGCATGTATGAGGTGACCGTCGCCGCCAACGCTCTCTATTTTGCAACTCTTGCAGGAATCGTGATCGTCCTGACCGCGCGATCATCTATGGGCGTGCGCTGGCTGGCGCTACTGGCGATGTTTTGCGCAGCTTTCATGTGGACTGGCTTTCCGAGCAATTTCGCCGGGCCGGTGATCACGCCTTCAGTCGCCGGACTACGGTTCCTGTCAATTTCCACGCTGCTACTTCACATACTCTATGCCGAACAACGCAAAGTCCGCCGCGACTGGATCGGGCATACCATCTGGTTGATCGACCTCTTCTGGTCGCCTGAAGCGGCATTCTTCGGAACCTTGATCTGGTGGCCATATCTGGCATTGCGCGATGCCACCGCAGCAGATGGACGGCGCGGGGCAATCATTGCTCTCGTTCGAGGGGCCGTCCGAGGCGTGGCAGCTTTGGCGGCCGGAATCTGCATCCTTGCGCTTACCCTCTGGCTGCTATCCGCCAAGGCGATCACGTTGGAGGATTTCTTCGCCTATGTGCAGCATCCCCCAGGGGCGCTGCCCGTCAATCCTGTCGGGACTATCTGGATCGCGCTTGCGGCACTTGCGCTTGGCATCGCCGTGCTGGCGCGACAGGGCCTGTCAGAACGGGCCCGACCCCTTTATGCCTGTTTGCTGGGTTTCCTGGCAGCGGGCACCTATTACATCAGCCGCAGTCACGATAATAACATCCTCAACCTGTTCCCATTGTTGATCCCGGTGCTGCTGGCGACTCTCGCCAATCTTGACAATGTCAGCGACACGGCGCGACATTTCGGCCGCGCCTTCATCCACACCTTACTCATCGCCATGGTCGCTTTCACAGTCACCTTCGACTTTAGACCTTGGCGAGAAGGCGCCTCCCGGGCCGGGGCGCTACATCTCGGACCATACCGGCTGATTGCGCGCTTTACCCCCGAAGCAAATGATCGCCCCACGATATTGTCCGCTGATGCAATCGCTGGCCTGCGCTATCTCCGGGATCAGAAAGCCGAGGCTATCGCCCTATTCGATCACAACTACCTGATGGTTCGCTCCTCAGGCAGGGCATGGACCAGCGTGAACAACCTCGCCAACTTTGTGCCGCTGCCCCAGGCATCCATTGAACATTACATCCGCCGAAGCGCGGCTGCTTACCGTCGGCCCGGGTGGATCCTGGCAGACGCCGATCATCGACATTGGGTGAACGCCTTCCGGGTGGCTTATGACGTGCAGCGAGAACAGTCGTTCGGCAGTTACCGGGCATATTATCTCGTGCCGCGCAGCACGGCAGCTACCAAGCCGCTTTAAGCCAATTTATCTTGGTTCGCACTTGGTACACTTCTATAGATGCGGCATTGCGAAGCGCATAAGGCAACGCGATACCGCCACTGGGGATCATCCCCTCACAATTTTGTCTTTTTGAAGATCGCTTCGGGTAAGGCGCAGATAATGCCCATTATCACTCGCCAGATGCCCCGGACAAAAATAACGTCCTTCTTTTGACGAACCGCCTTCAGGATGGTTTTGGCAACATCTTCAGGGCGAGCGGTAAGGCGCGAGGGCAGATTCATACCTGCTGTCATACTGGTTGCGACGAAGCCCGGCAGAACCGTTATCACCTGCACATTCTGTCTGGCGAGACGGTTGCGCAAACCTGACAAAAATGCGGTGAAACCGGCCTTTGCCGAGCCATAGGCGTAATTGGAGGCCCTACCGCGAAGGCCCGCAACCGAACTGACGCCGATAATGGTCCCATCGCGACGCTTCTCAAACCGTTCGGCCAGCACCGACAAAATGCTAGCAGGCCCCTCGAAATTGCTGCGGAAGATCTGTTGCATGACTACGGCGTCCCGCTCGGCGGCCCGCTGATCTCCCAATAGGCCAACGACACAGACGGCTATGTTGGGCAACTCATCTAATCGATCCACAAATGCAGTATGAGCCTCAAGATCAAGGGCATCAAACTCATGCAACGTCACACGCTGGCTGTATCGCAGCACGATGTCGGAACGGTCTGCTTCGAGCGTTCGACTATCGCGTGCCGCGAGCTGAATCGCGTAGCCTTGCTGGGCAAAGCGATGGGCGACGGCGCGCCCGATGTCCGATCGCGCACCCAGGATGAGCACTGTTCCGCTAGTCAAATATCCAACCTCTCGGACTGGGAGGAGGCAAAATTGCCCTTCAGCGCACGCCGACCACGGAATGCGGCGAAATTGTCCGTACGCTTATCGGCAGCCCGCAGTGTAGCAGCTGACATGCGCGCGTCTTTGGCGAGATAGAAACGGCCGCCGTGAGCGATCGTCACTGCCTCCAGCGTTTCGTATAGCGCGATCGTACGGGGCGATACGGGGAAGTCCAGAGCGAGGGTATATCCCTCCATTGGAAAGGAAAATGGCGAACTCTGTGCCCCAAACCGCTTGAGGACCGCGAGAAAGGATCCGCGGCCGCTCGCAGCAATGCGGCCCAGCAATTCACCCAACCCCTCGCGCGATCGCTCCAACGGCAACACGCATTGAAATTGCAGGAAGCCGCGCGCACCATAGATACGATTCCATCCCGAAATGGCGTCAAGCGGGTAAAAATAGCTATCGTAGCTCACGAACTGCGTTCGCTCCGCCTTATGCAGCCCGGCCCGATAATAGAGGCCGTTGAACAACCTGACAGCCGACCCGTTCAAAGCCCAATTGGGCAAGTCGAAAGGGACGCTCAGACGCCGCCTCGCAGGGACATCCAAAGGCCGCTGACGCTGCGATATCGACAGTTCGTCTGGCTTGGCATGCTCCCCGAGCATGACCAGCGAGCGCCCAAGCGATCGACCTGAGCTTAGTGTATCAATCCAGGCGACAGAATAGGTTGCGTCGCCATTCGCCTCGAAGGCACCCATTGCGCTGTCCAGATCGGGTGCCGCGATTGTCCGCTGTCGTATCCACGCTGACCGAACTGCCCGCAGGCGAATAGCCGCCCGGAGGATTACGCCCGTCAGCCCCATGCCGCCGCAGGTATGATCGAATAGTTCGGGATCTTCCGTGCGCGAACAACGCCTCGCCACCCCGTCCGCGCATAGGAGATCGATCCACGAGATGCAGGTGCGCATGCTGCCATCCCTGTGATGGTTTTTCCCGTGCACGTCCGCCGCAATCATCCCGCCCAGCGTGACGTGGCGCGTGCCGGGCGTAACGGCGGGAAACCAGCCATGCGGAAGAAAGGCTGTGATAATGTCCGAAAGAAGAACCCCGGCCTCAGCGGTCAGTTCGCCCGTCGCCGCGTTGAAGGAGAGCATCCTGTTCATGCCCCGCATATCGAGCGTGCAGGACAAACTGGCCGCAGGATCGCCATAAGCGCGGCCGTTGCCTCGCGCTATAAGGCTGCCCGCTGAGAGGGCGTGCAGCACATCGGCTTCGCAACGGGCCGCTTTCAGCGGATAGTCACCGACGGGATAGCGCCCCCAACCGGAAAGTCTTGTCATGTCCGCGGCACCATATCGCATTTAGCAGGGAAAACGAAATGCCTATCAAGCCGATATTTGGCGACATAACCAATCGCCAAGCCAAGCAGCGCGCCGGCCTCGCGCATTGTCTGCGTGCCCCAATATAACCAGAAGGCTGTTTCGATCGTGAAGAAGATCAGCGTTGTCGCAATGCCCGTGGAGGCATATTTCAGGAAGCTACGGCCGTTGCTGGCGAAGCCAGATGCGCGGTCGCCAAAAATATACAATTTGTCGAGAATGAACTTCACGCCCAAGCCGACAACCGTCCCGATGATCAGACCCAGCACGTAGCCGATGGTAGTCGGCGATATTGCCAGAACCAGCCGCTGAAGCATGAGGTTCGCGACCGTGGCAACGGTAGCGAACAGAGCATAGCGTAGCACCAGCCCCGTAAGGCTCACAGCAGCGCCCCGCCGATCGCGAGAAGAGCAGCAATGCCAAAGCAGATTTGGCTGGTCCGATCCAAAGCGGCAAAGACAACAGGATCGTCGTGCATCTCCCCACGATGCGCAACCAGCGTCATGCGATTGAGCCAATACAGCAACGTCAGGCAGATGCCCCATAGAGCCTCCGGCCTTGAATAAAGCCGGGTAACATCAGCTGAATTGACGTAGAGGGCAAGGACCAGGACAGCCACCATACCAGCGCCTGTCGCCATTTGAGCCACGATGGGCAGATCATTCACATGATATCCCCGGCCCGTCGCATTCACAGCCCCGCTCTTCACGCCATCCACCAATTCCACCTGACGTTTCACTGCCGCCAGCGCAAAAAAGAAAAAGATCGAAAAGGCCAGCAACCAAACCGAGATGGGAATGGCAGTGGCGGCTCCACCTGCGAGTATGCGAAAGCTATACAAGAGGGCTAGCGTGCAGATGTCTATGACAAGGAACCGCTTCAGCCACAGCGAATAAGCGGTGGTAATGACGAAATAGCCGAGCAACAACGCGAAAAATTGAGGCCCAATAATCGCCGCCGTGGCGAAGCCGACGGCCAGCATGACCAATCCCAACACAACACCGTTCGAAACCGGAAGAACGCCGCTCGCGAAGGGGCGCATGCGCTTGCGAATATGAAGTCGATCCGCTTCCAGATCGAGCAAGTCGTTGAAGATATAAACTCCGGAGGCGATCAAGCAGAAAGCTAAAAACGCCATAATGCTGTGGATCGCGGTGCCGACGTCGATCCGATGTGCAGCCAACATCGGGAGGAAAAGGAGCACATTCTTGAGCCATTGATGCGGACGAGCCGCCTTGATCGCGGCTTTCATGCGCGAACCCGAGCTGACAAGATGCGTCGCGTTCGAATGGAGCCGATCAACCCTCTTCCTAAGTCCCGACGATATATCGACGGTCACAGCGCCGCTTGCCTTCGCCCACACATTCAAATCCGAGCGCGAATCTCCGACGTAGAGGAAGCCACGCGCGCCATATTCGCGGACCAGCAAATCAGCCTTGCGAGAACCCTTCAGATTTACCGCGTGGTCCGACCCGTAAACGGCATCAAAAAGGCCGAGATGCATGCTGATCCGCTCGGCCAGTGCCTGGTTTGTCGCGGTGACGAGAACGGCTCTGCCACCATCTTCCCGCCATTGCCTGATGTGGCTCAGAACCTGCTCATTATAGGGCAGCAAGGCGACATCGATGTCACTCGCTTCAGCTAGAAGGCGTTTTACAGCGGCCTTTCCCTCCATCAGCCGAGCTGTCGCTACAAACGGAATTCGCCAGTCCCGTGAAAGGCACGCCCAGAACGTCTCATACAGCATGTCCGAACGCAGGAGGCTGTGATCAAGATCGACCGCCAAAACCGATTGCGCGTCAGCTTTTCGAACGGCCGTCGGCGCGAAAAGATCAACGCCTTTCGCTCGGAGGTCATGCAAACTCACCCCTCCTTGCCCAGCAAAGAAATTGACCTCCTCAGTCATTGACCGGCCCATTTTTGACACAAGCAACGGTTGAAAGACCACCTGCTGGGCGAGATCGGCCATCAGAGCATTGCCAAGCCGGATCATTTTCAAAGCTGGGCGGGCGCGCAACGGCAGCGGAATTTCCTGCTCTGTTGAACAGCCAGATAATTGCAGGCCTGCCCCCGATGGCAGCAGATTTCAACAGTGCATTCGCATCGCTTGAAGGTGACACAAGGATCGCTTGCACCGGGATCTCAGAACCATCGCGCTTCAGAAAGTAGCCCCCCAGTTGCTCCAGCGTACGCGGCTCCATGATCTTGGCAAGGGGGTGATCCCAAACGAAGAGGAGACGATCGGGTTTGTGCTGCCATATAAAATCGCTGCCTTCCTCACTATTATACACGATGCGGGCATCGTCTTTATCGTGAATGGCCCTGACATCGAGCTGTGGCACCAGCCAAGAGAGTGCCAGTAATGCGCCAGCCAGCCCCGTTCCACCAATCTGTTGCGCCATCAAGGCCAGCACAAGCATTGCTGACGGCACCAGTGGAACAAAATATCGATCAGTCAGCGATGGCTTGAAAATATTTATCGCAATTATGAGCGCAAACCCGAGTACAAGCACACTAAGAACAATGAATATATTTCTCGATTCCAAATAGCTTTGGCGATGTGATTCAGAAGCATTTCCTCGACTCCGTCTAAGGATGAAAAGGACGACAAAGGCTATCAAAATGCCAAGTTGAATGGCGCCTTCTATGCCAAAAATATAGGTCAACCCTCTGATCACTGACCATCCGTTGATCGCGGGATACACCGAAACATCTGGTCTGGCATAATCCGCTAACCTTGGAAGGTGATAGCCAAACCAAGCCAGCCCCGGCGCCGTCAGAAAGGCAGTCGGCCACAGCCGGAGAAGTTCCAGACGCTTGCAATATATCAGAATGAGCGTTTGTCCGGCGAGGATCGCTCCAGAATAATAGTGGGTCAGGAACATCATCGTTCCCAGCATGACCCAGATCACAGCATTTCGTCGCGTCAACTCATCCAACAGATTCAAAAAGGCGATGCAGGAACATGTCGATAGCAACAGCAACAGCGCATAGCCTCGGGCGTCGAGCATCACGTTGAAGCTCGGTTGCCAAAGCAGGAGCAGGGCAGCAAACGTCCACGCCCCGCACCTTGTCAGGCCGGATGGTCGCCACGCCCGTGGCGCCAGAGCTGCCAAAAAAGTGAAAATGATGCTCGGAAGCCGCAACATGAAGTTGTTGTCACCCGCGACAGCGATCCACAATTTGAGAATAAAATAATAAAGTGGGGGATGGCAGTCGAGCCACGTTTCACGCCAGAATCCCGCCCAATCGGGCTGCGTCGCTATCATCGCGCTCCACGTCTCGTCCAACCATAGTGGAGAGCTGGCCGCTATCTTTAAGCGCAGGGCAATGACAAATGCCAACCCCAGCACCACGAAGGCGCAAAGCATACGCGTCATCAGGAGTTTCGTTTTCTCGCTTTTGAACACAACTGCAGACATCAGCACCTCGAACGACCACCTCCGCCTACGCTTACCATGGTTAAGGAATCCTTCGCGCTACCGGCATGCTAGTCGATTCTGGCCTTTGGCGGCCGCTCCGGGCCGTAGCGGGCGCGTGAATGAATTCACCCTCCATCTCTAATACCCAGTCAATCCGCTTGGTCGGGAGGCCCATCCGCTAAGGCGTCAGCTAATTGCAGGCCCCGATCGCCCCCGCCCGAACTGCCAGCTAATCCCGTCCGATCGCGTGATCCCCGTAGCCGTCCTTCCAATGTTGCGTTCCAATACGTTTCGCCATGGCACAAGCGTGAAATCCCGCGCACGCTCGACCACCGCATACGGCCCATTCTCAAGGTCCAAACGCCGCCCAATGACACCCTCAACGCGCTCGCCCACATTGATCGACTCAAATCGCTTGCCAAGTTCTTTGCCAAGCCTGTCGACAACATCCCGAAGCTCGCGCAAGCGCAGTGCCTCCAATGCGCCGCGCCGCAACTGGAAAACCAGCCCATCGCCGTCGGCCAATTGCTGTTCGACGAGCCACTGACGTCTGGCCGACATTGCGTCGCGCACTTCGCGACCAAAGCCGACATCGCGGACCACGCTCGGTGTACCTGATGCCAGTTCGCGATCGAGCCAGGTCGACGCCTCCTTTGCCGCCAGGTCGGCTACAGGTGTTCGCGAGAAGATCGAGACTGCCACCGGCCGGTCATGTTTCTGCCGCTGGACATAGGCCCCGGCACGGGCGAGGTGATCGTCGGGAATGACCCAGCTCCCATCCTCTGATCGCTCCGGCCCGGCCCCCGCCCGCCGCATAGCTTCCAGCCGCCGGACATGGCTCGCGGCATAAGCTTCGCTGGCCTGAGCATCATGCGCCAGGTGAAGATCGACCGAATAGCGTCCACCGTTGGCGCGAGCGACAGCATCGACGGTACGATCCGCCTGCATCACGCTCGCCCTCGTCGGCTCTATCCGCACGGTCGCATTCTCTGGCAACGATGGCGCGCCATCGCCCCGGCCAATGTCTATATAATGGACCCGGCCATCGACTCCGTCGAGCATCGCATAATGACGGTGGCGATGCTCGTCGGAGAAGCCCCGCTGGATCAATCGCCCGACAATCGGCTCGCGAAGCTCGGTCGTCACCACCTGTTCGACACCCGAGCGATCAAGGCGGCGTGCCGTCAACTCGCGCTGCATGAGGCGGATGATGTCGCCGCGCTCTCCCATGCGCCGCAGCAGGCGACGATCGATCGCGGTCAACCGCTCCTGATCGACGTCGTGACGCAGGCGGGCCTCGATTTCGTGATCGGTTCGCGGCCCCAGGTCGAGCGTCACCAGTTCGGACGCGCGCTCGCGCAGGCCGTGTGAAATATATTCGCGGGCGATGATGAGATTATCGCCGCGATCATCGATGCCGCGCAGCACGATATGCGTGTGCGGTCGCTCGGTGTTGAAGTGATCCACCGCGACCCAGTCGAGCTTTGTGCCGAGGTCCTGTTCGACCTGCGTCATCAGTCGACGGACATAGGGCTTGAGATCGGGATATTCGGCGCCGTCCTCGGCCGAGACGATGAAACGGAACTGGTGCCGGTCGCCGGCCGTGCTCTTGATGAAATCGTTGCCGTTCGCGCGGTCGGTCGCCGGGCCGTAAAGCTCACCAGGCAGGCCCTCGCGCGTGACGCCGTCGCGCTGGATGTAGCGCATATGGGCACGGGCTGCCTGGCCAGCCTTGCCACCGAGCCGAATGAGGCTCGCCTTCACCACCGCGCGGCGTCCGCGGAAACCGCCCAACCTGTCGCGACTGGCGAGAAGCCGTCCCATGCTCGCGCCCCGGCCGATCCGACTGCCATCAAAGCGCCGCGACCTTTTGCCTGTCTTGTTACCAGCCAGCCGCGTCGCCGCGAGGATGCGCCCGCCATATTTGACGGTGCGCTTGCCATCATTGCCCCGCATCCTGCCGAGCCTGGGCGTGAGGTCGTCGTCAGACATGGTAACGCCGCCCCATCTCGCGAATTCGGCCAGAAACTGGCGGATTTCCGCCGTTCCCGCCCGCCCTGCCTCTCGAAGTCAGGGCACGATCTCGTGAAAAAAGGATGTGCAGACAAACACTTAAGCCGGGTCGCGAGACACTGCCTTTATCTTGTTTCCCCTTATCCCCTAGCGCCACCCATTTTCGGCTCGAAAATAGGGGAGAGACGACGCCGGTCCGACGCCGCCTCTTCCTGACGATCATGCTGCCGTCAGCGCGCATCGGCCATTGCCTTCCGAGCAATATCGCGGCTGCGACAGATGCGCTTTGCGATCGTCCCATGTGGCATTCCCTGGCCATCCACGAGGATGATGGCCATGAACCAGCGGCCATCCAGCCGACCCCAGATCGCGATCCGGTCGAGCTCCAGATTATCCTCGCCAAGGCCCTCATAGGAGCTCAGCCAACGCTCTTCGCCGCGCGCGTCCCAAAGGAAATCGCTCTCCTCCGCGTCCAGAAAGCGTTGCGCCAGTGCTTCTCCCACACCGCGTCCCAACTCGATTTCAAGTTCTGCTACCAGCGTTGCTACGACGCTGTCCGACGCCGTTCCGATACCCTGAACCATGCCCATGTTGACCTCCTTGCGCTTCGTCCTCACCATCGAGAACGGCGTCCGGGAGACGGGTGGCGGGGCGGCTGTCAGGGCCGCGGCGCGAAGCGCGGCGCCGCGAATCGGACGCGGGGGGAACCGATTTGCGCAGCAAATTGGGGGGCACCCGCGGGCCTTGAGAGCCGCTCCGCTACCCGTCATGCTGGGTCTGTCGAGACGAGCCTCCACCCTCTCCTGGAGAGGCACCATCACCTCAATTCCCCTGCGACAGAACGACAAAAATCGGGCTTGGCGATGGTGCGCCGACGGCGGCGGCCGGTGCCAATCCGCCGCCCTTTTGTATGGCGAACAGAGGCTCGACCGGTGGTGAGGCCCCGCCAATCTGCCGCTCCGGCGCCACGCTTGCGAGATAGCCGATGGTCTCGCCTGGCAGCGGACGGCGGCCCGCAAGATGTTCGGCATAACGCCCAGGCCCGGCATTATAGGCGGCGAACAGGCCGGGATATCCGAACCGTTCATGCATCAGCCGCAGATAGAAGGTGCCGGCGAGGATGTTGTCGCGGGGCTCGTCGGGATCGTCGCCAAGTCCCAGCCGGACGCGCATTTCCGTCCAGGTTGCAGGCATGAGTTGCATGAGGCCTATGGCGCCAGCGGAAGAGCGTACGGGTCGGCCGTTCCAGCGAGTCTGCCCACCGCTTTCGGCGCGCATGACCCGCTCGATCCAAACGGTGGGAATGCCGAACCGCAGCGATGCCTCGCGGATATAAGGCTGCCATGAGGCGACCGATTCAGCTTTGGCAGGCGTCGCAAGGGCGAGCGCCAGCAGGATGGCGGCGCGTTTCACCGGCGCCACAGGAGCGTCGCCTTTCCGATCACATCGTCGCCGTCGGTCGGCCCGAAATAACGACCGTCGAAGGAGGACGGACTGTCCATCAGCAGAAACAGCTGCCGCCCCCGCAGCACCATACAACCGCTCCACCAGGGCATCGGGAGACCGGCGGCATCTGCTGCACGGCGGCTCGCAATCCATCGCCCGTTGAGGAAGATGTCCTCGGCCAGCGCGCAGACCTTATCGCCCGCATAGGCCCCGGCGCGCTTCACCAGAGGCACGTTCATAGGGAGGTAGCGACGGGACGCAGCGAGCAGCCGATAGCGCCTGGGCACGCGAGCGATGACCATGTCACCCGGCTCCACCACGGCGCCGGGATCTACCCTGTAAAGGCCGATCGGCGCGCTGGCGCTCGCATTCCAGACGACGCGCGGCGTGGGCGGAAGCGCGGCGGAAAGGAGGAGGATGAGAGTGCCAGCACCAACGCACAAGATGCGCCCGCGCAATCGAACGTGCCTCCGCTTTTCCGTCCGCAAGGTCTCACACCAGGCAAGCAACGGCGCATCGGGGGCAGGGCTGCGACGGCGGCTCACGCGCCCAGATCCCGCGCCGAATGCTCGGCGGACCAGCTGTCCAGGTCATCGATATGATATTGGACGAAACGGCAATGGCGGCGGAAAACCGGCCCCTTGCCGTCGCGGCGCAGGCGTTTCAGCAGGCGGCTCGAGATCTTGAGATAGGCGGCGGCCTGGTCGGTGTTGAGGAAGGGCGAGCCGCATTTCGCGCGGTTCGCGCGGGCAATGTCATCGTTGGTATCCATGGGGCGCTATCCTGTCTGACGGGATCGCAACGGCGCGATCGCGGCACCCAGGATGCGGACAGGGACATCTCGGCATCAGTGTCGAAAACCACTCCCACATTTTCGACACCCCGGGAGAAAAGAGGCTCCGCGCCGAATCTGGCGCGGAGCCTCTTCATTTCAGCGGGACCAGATGAGCTTGTGCTCGCCTTCGTCGCCCTGGGTGAGGGTCGCGTAGATGGGCGCGGGGAAGGACGGATCGTCGAGCTTGAGGCTCAGATATTCCGCGCCGGTCTCGCGCGCCGCCTTGGTCCAGCCCGCGCCGAACTCGACGCCACCGGCGCTGACGCGATGGTCCGGAGCCTTGTCATGCTCGCGTTCGACAGGCCGGATCGTGGCCTTGACGCGGAGAGTGAGGGTGCGGATTTCACCAGTGTAAACGCCGTCCTCGTTGCGGGTGAAGCTGCCGATCTGTGCCATGGAAAGTCTCCTTCTGCTTGTTCGAATGCCGCCCCATGCGGCCTCGATGGCAGTCGATGAGGCGATGGCACGGCGCCGCGCACCCCTGGGCCAAAGCGCCAGCGAAGGACGGCCAGAGCCGGTTTTCTTGGTTCGCGAGGAAGCCCGTAAGGGCGGGGAAGAAAGCCGGCGAAGCCGTTGCGCGGACAAGCCGTGCCGACGCCAGACCTGCCATAAAAGAAAGGCCGGTGCGGCATTGCCACCAGCACGCGAGGATCTTTGGACAGGATCGGAACGCAGGATTTCGTCCAGCGATGATCGATATCGGAGGCGATATCCAAGCCCTCCTTGACTCGGATGCCCCGGCTCTCCCCTAGCGCTCGACGAGCTTCCGGTTCATCAGCAGGACGGTCGCACAGGCCGGGCGACCATATTTGCCGGTGCCGCACACCGTGGTCATGATGACGACGTCGGCGTCCGCTGGAGCCGACAGTTCACAAACAAGGGGCTCACCTGCCTGAGCGCCACTGTTCTACAATTGTATAGCTAATCTTCAAATCGACTGGGTGAGCCGAATATTTAGTTGACCTTATTCATATTCCCCGCTTGATCGCAAAGGCCTTTTTAACCAACGATATATATCGCACGAAGGCATCAAAGGGGATTCTTTATGCGATCAGACGCCGCCAACCTGCTCGCCCGGCTCGGGCGCAGGGATTTCAGATACCGTGAATTCACCGACAATTTTGCGGATATGGAGCTCTGGCCCATATTCGAAGCCCTGCTGACAGACGATCGCGTTGTAGGCAAACCCGTTTCCGCGCTCGCAGCCCGCAGCGTCGAAGATGTGCTTCCCACAGTCAAGGCGGCACCAGCAAAACCGGCAGTGTCACAGTCGGACGCAGGTATTTTCGGCGGCTATTCTTCCAGTCGACAGAATACATCCTCAGACGAAATGAAAAACGACCTGCGGTCCTTTTTCCAGCGCATCTCCGACAATGATGAAGGGGGCCGCGCCTGATGCCCCTGATCCTCTGTCATTCCTCCAAAGGCGGAACCGGAACGAGTTTCATCGCGGCTCATCTCTCGATGCATCTCGCGCGGAAGGGGCATGATGTCGCTGCAATCGATTTTACCTATCAGGACACGCTCAAGCTGTTTTTCGGCCTCCTTCCAACGCAGGCACTTGCCGAATTTCATGGCGGCGGATCAGCCCTTGCTGTCGCGGGAGTAGAACTTTTCTCTGCCTACCGCCTCAGCAGGGAGCCTGATTTCATCGAGGCGCTCCGTCATGGCAAATCGCCGTTCCGCTCGGGCAAGGTTTACGTTGCCGATGTTGCGGCGGGCGATCGGGAAACCAAGGATCTGTTGCTCCCACATGCAGACCTGCATGTCTGCACGCTGCTACCGCAGCCTGTCTCCCTTGCGGCGCTCAGCAAGGTACAGGCGGGTGTTCCGACCGTCGAGTTGAGCAGTACCGCTTTCATCCTCAACCAGCTGGATGACACGCACCGCTTCTCGCGGCACACACATATTTTCCTGCGCGAACTGGTCGGCGACCGGCTCGTGGGTACGGTCAGGCGAGACGAGGCCGTGAACGAGGCGGCCGCCATGTTCGAACCGATCAGCAAATATGCCCCCGCCAGTGCAGCTCTGGCCGATATCCGGGCAGTCGCCCAGCATATCGAGGCCAGGCTGGGGCTTAACGCCAATGCGGAACAGCTGTCATGAAGCTGCTGTCCTCGCCTATCGCCAAATGGGGCATCACAGTTTTCGCGGCCCTGCTGGTTCTGCTGGTTATCGGCGTGCCGCTGGACCTCCAGGCCCAATGGCTATTCAGTGGCATTACGATTGGCGGTGCGTTGATACTCGGCCGATCCCGCACGCGGAAAGCGACGCTTGCGCTCGGCCTCCTGTCGATCCTGGTGTCTACCCGTTACATGTTCTGGCGTACGACGCAGACGCTGGAATTCGGCACGCCGCTGGAATTCCTGCTCGGCGCTGGCCTTTACCTGGCGGAGATCTACGCCTGGATCATCCTGCTGCTTGGCTTCCTGCAGACCAGCTGGCCGCTTCATCGCCCGGTCGTAGAGCTTCAGGGGGAACCTTCGCAATGGCCCACGATCGACGTCTTCATCCCCACCTATAATGAAAGTCTCACCATCGTGCGTAACACGGTGTTCGCGGCGCTGGACATGGACTATCCCGCTGATCGCTTCAGGGTTTTCATTCTGGACGATGGTCGCCGACCCGAATTCCGCGCCTTTGCACGCCAGGTCGGCTGCGGCTATCTGACCCGGCCTGACAATCTGCACGCCAAGGCAGGCAATCTGAATGCCGCCATGAAGAAGACTGCGGGCGAACTGATAGCCGTGTTCGACTGCGACCATGTTCCGACCCGCGCATTCCTGCAAATGACGGCTGGCTGGTTCCAGAAGGATGCCAGGCTCGCTCTCATGCAAACGCCGCACCATTTCTATTCCCCCGACCCGGCGCAGCGCAACCTGCGGACAGTCGAGGACCTTCCGGGTGAGGGAGACCTGTTTTACGGCAGTGTCCAGCAGGGTAACGATCTGTGGAACGCGGCTTTCTTCTGCGGTTCCTGCGCCATCATTCGGCGTGAGGCGCTCATACAAACGAATGGCTTCGCTGGTGAAACAGTGACCGAGGACGCCCATACGGCGCTCAAGCTCCAGCGCATGGGCTGGAACACTGCCTTTATCAGTGCCCGCCTTTCTGCGGGCCTCGCCACGGAACGGCTAGTGCTCCACATCGGCCAGCGCATTCGCTGGGCACGCGGGATGACGCAGATCCTGCGAATTGAAAATCCACTGCTCGGGCCAGGTCTCAAATGGCAGCAACGGCTTTGTTATCTCAATGCAATGCTGCATTTTCAGTTTCCCCTTCCGCGCATCGTGTTCCTGACGAGCCCGCTCGCCTATCTCATTTTCGGACAAAACATCATCCACGCCTCTGCATCCCTGATTTTCGCCTATGCCGCGCCCCACCTCTATTGTTCGATGGTCTCGGGAGCGCGTTCGCAAGGTGGTGACCGGCGCCCGTTCTGGGGCGAGATCTATGAAACGATACTTGCCTTCCATCTGGTGCCGGCGACCGTCTTCACGCTGTTCAATCCTCGCAAGGGCAAGTTCAACGTCACCGACAAGGGAAGCCTTCTGGATCGCACCTACTTCGATCTGGGGACGGTGAAGCCTCACTTACTTTGTATCGCTCTGATGCTCTTTGGCATTGCGCTGGGCGTGGTGAAGCTGATTTTCTTTCCGCACCTTTTCAACATCCAGGCCGATACCCTTTTGTTGAACGGAGCATGGGCACTCTTCAGCCTGATTATCCTGCTGGCCGCTGTGTCTGTCGCTCGGGAAACAAAGCAGGCGCGCGAATTCATCCGCATCGAAACTCAGGTTCCGGTCACCATCTATGTTCAGGATGGGCATGTTTTTGATGCCGTCACCATGGACCTGTCGATGGGCGGCGCGGCTATACGCCTGCCGCAGGACATATCTTTGCGCGACCGGCTCGTCACGCACATCTCGCTGCCCATGGGTGACGAGAAGCTGACATTACCCGTCGATACCATCCGAATTGAACATGGGGAGGCGTTTCTGCGTTTTCAGCCGCTTGATATGACGCTGTCACGGCATCTTGTCCGGGCCATTCTCGGCCGTGCCGATGCCTGGGAACCGGCGGCCCCACAACCTCCGGCCTCTGGCCTCAGGTCCTTATGGGACATCATCGTCGTCGATCTTACGACACTCAAACGGCTGTTTCGTCTGAACCGGACCGAACGCCGGAATGTAAAGCGCACGGCTGCAATGACCGGGCTAAAGGCTTCCGCCATCCTGCTGGCGACCGGCGCTCTCATGAGCGGCACACCGCAAGCGGCCAAAGCTGCTCCGACTCCCGCTCCCGCCGCAAGCGTGAGCACGGCGTCAGCGAGTGGAACCCGGCAGCAGCGGCTGACCTTCCGCGATCTTCAGGTAAAGTCGCCCATCCGCCTCGAAGGCACGAGGGGCGAAATCGGCATTCCTTTCGGCATGCGGCGTAGCGACGTGGTGACGAACGCCACATTGAGGCTGAATCTGGCCTGGTCGCCGGCCATGATCGGCGACCTCAGCCAGTTGGTCGTCTTGCTGAACGGGGAGGTTGTGCAGGTGGTCCCGCTTCGCTCCAGTGATGCACGAGGGCAGATTCTGAACATCCCGGTCAACCCGGCACTGTTCCTGCCGGGCGACAACCGCCTCAACCTGCGCCTGCTCGGACATTACACGCGCGATTGCGAGGATCCGTTCCATAGTTCGCTATGGGCCAACATCAGCAATGTCCGCTCCTGGTTTGACCTTAGCGTCCAGAGCCTGCCGCTCACGCCCGACCTGTCACGTCTGCCAAGTCCCTTTTTCGACCGGAACGACAATCTGCCTCTCCGCCTACCCTTCGTATTCGCTGGCAGGCCCAGCAACGGCGAACTGGAAGCAGCCGCCAGCGCGGCGTCATGGTTTGGGGGACTGGCAAGCTATCGCGGCTTTTCATTCAAACCGATGTTCAATCAGCTTCCCCACGGAAATGCCGTTGTCTTCCTGTTGGGCAATCGGCCCGTGGGGGGCGTAACCATGCAGGTCCGCGGGCCATCGGTTGCCGTCATCCGGAACCCGCGCGACACCTTTGGCAACCTCCTCCTAATCATGGGCCGCAACACGCAGGAACTGAAGCTTGCGGCGGCGGCCGTGGCCAGCGGGCGCGGAGTATTCGGCGGCTCACAGATGGCATTCGACAATGTGCGCATCCCTGCACATGGCCGTTATTCTGCTCCGCGCTGGATCAACACGAACCGGCCCGTCCGTCTGGGCGAGCTCACCGACGCTTATGCCTTGCAAGGTCTGGGGCTGCCGCCCGGGCCGCTCAGCGCGCGCTTCCGCATCGCGCCCGACCTTTTCTTCTGGCCTCGTCAGGGCGGCAGGCTGGACCTGCAATATCGTTACCCGACAGCAGACTGGCTGGACAAGCGGGGATCACGCCTCGATGTGTCGATCAACAATCAGTATCTGCGCACGCTGCCCCTCGCCGGTGGCGATTTGTGGGACCAGGTCTTTCGCGGTCGCGGGCCATCATCGCAGAACAGCAAGGCTTCGCTCGTGCTGCCGCGTTATAATCTGTTCGGCCAGAATGAGTTGGTGTTCGACTATAATCTGATCCTGGCGAACAAGAAGAAGTGCGAAGGCACATTGCCGGAAAATGTCCGCGTCAGCATCAGCCCGACCAGCACAATCGACTTCAGCCATGCCTATCATGCGCTGCAGATGCCCGACCTCGCGACGTTCGCGGGGGCGGGCTATCCCTTCACGATCCGGCCCGATCTGGCGGAAACGGCCGTTATAATGCCGCACGGGGCCACTGCGAGCACCATCGAGGCATTTTTGGCCATGATGGGCCGCTTTGCTGACTCGACCGGCCTCCCCGCCACCCGCGTCACGGTGATGGACAGGATCGACCCGAGCGCCTTGGAAGGGAAGGACATATTGATAATTGGCGCCAGCAGTGTCGCGGGGTCGGGCCAATTGTTCGGCAACGCCCCGGTTCGCTTCAGCGATGGCGCTCTCCAGGTGGCCCAGCGGTCCCCATTCCAGAGTGCCCAGAATTTCTTCTCGCTGGGCGACCGATCGAATCCTGAAGAAGCACAGCAGATCATCTATAACGCACACGGCTTTTCCGGCATTGTGGGCTTCCGCTCCCCGTTCGACAGCGACCGCAGTGTAGTCGCTTTGCTCGCGGACGACCCTAATGCCTTGCCGCAGCTGGTGAACGGCATGGCCGATACGAAGATCAATGCACAGATCCAGGGTGACCTTGCCGTCACCGATGGTGAAGGTATGACCAGCTTCGCGGTCGGACCTACCTATTGGGTGGGCTCCCTGCCCATCTGGATGCGTATCGCCTACTGGTTCAGCCTGCGACCGATCCTCATGGCGGCCAGCGGCCTGCTGCTGGCATTGCTTCTCGCAGGCCCTGCATATCTCTATTTCAATTCACAGGCCAAACGCCGCCTCGAAGGGGCTGACGAGGCATGACCGGAGCGATAACGATGCGAAAATTCCTTGTCGCTGCCCTGCTTGCATCAACCGTCACGCCCACCATCGCCGTTGCGGAGGTGCCCGGTGTCGCCGCGCTGATTCAACAGGGCCGCTATTGGCGGGCGAAGGGGCGAAATGACTTGGCAGACCAGGCCTTTCGCAGGGCGTTGGTACTCGATCCTGTCAATAGCGAAGCGAGACACGGGCTGAGTGGCGCGCAATCGCGCCCCGCCAGGCCGCCAGCGGCAAAAACCGGGGCCAAACCAGGGTCCCGACCTGCCCCGGAATTGACACGACCGGCGCAGGCCGCGCGATCCGCCCCGCCCCGCCCTGCCCCAGCCGACCGCGGCGGCGACGCCCGCGCCGCGGGTTTCAAGGCTTTGGACAAGGGTAATCTGGGCGAAGCCGCGACATCTTTCGAACGAGCCCTGGGCCGCAACAGCAACGATGCCGACGCGCTAGGCGGCCTCGGAATCGTACGACTGCGTCAGAACCGTTTTGCCGAGGCCCGCGACCTGCTTGAACAGGCTTCACGCCGGGGGACGCCGTCCAAATGGGTTGAGGCTCTCGCCTCATCGCGCTTCTATGCCGATTTGGGTGAAGCCCAGGCGGCCCTGTCCGAAGGACGGCTCGGGGAAGCGCAGGCAAAAGCCGAAGGGTTGGTCAGGTCTGGCTTTTCCGATCGACAGCCTGCTTTTGAGCTGCTCGCCAATATATACGAGCGGCAGGGGCGCTATGCCGACGCCGCAGATATTTTGAGACAGGCATCGGGCAGTGCTGGAAGTGAACAGTCCGAGCTTCGACTGAAGAGCCGGGCGGCTCGGGGACGGGCGCTCGCTGCAATCGGGCGCGGCGACGAAGTCACTGCCGAACAGGAGTTTCAATCCGGCCTGCTCCTCGATCAAAATGATCCCTGGATCCGGTATGAATATGCGCATTTCATGATCGACCGCGGTCGGGTGTCAGACGCTGACGCCTTGTTGCGGTCACTATCGTCTTCATCCAGCCCGGACGCACTCTACGCAGCCGCTCTCCTCAATAATTCGCTCAAGCGCTTCAGCGCGGCCGAAGCATTGGTGGATCGCATCCCCGACGATCAGCGCACCTCGCAGATGCGGAACTTCGCCATGGGGTTGAAGGCGGATCAGGCCATCCAGAGGGCGCGGGATATCGGCGCGATGGGCCGTCAGGCCGAAGCACGCGCCGCACTGAATCAGTTAAGCGGAACGGCAGGATTGTCTGCGGCCAAACAAGCGGCGATCGCCGACGCGCTGTATGATCTGGGCGATACGAGCGGTGCAGCTCAACTCGCGGAGCAAGCGCTTTCCGGTGAGATCAGCGACGTCGAAGGGTATGAGCCTATTGTTCGCGTACTTGCAAAGACAGGACGGGATGACCTCGCGGCAACAGCGTTGCAACGCGCCAGCCAGTTCGCAAGTTCGTCCGCCGATGGTCAGCGCACACTCGCTCGTATCAACGGAGGCATGGCCGCGGCGCAGGCAGACCGGCTCAGGCTGGCGCAGCAATATGCACCTGCTTTCGACCTGCTCCAGTCCGCCTGGAATGCAGCACCAGGAAATCGCGAAGTCCTGTCGGCGCTTGCCCGGCTTTATCAATCAGGTGGCATGCCCGCCCGCGCGGCCCAAAGCTACCAGCTGATCCTGGCGCAGTCGCCCAGGGATCGTGAAGCGCAACTGGGCCTGATCGAGACAGCGGGGGCTGCGGGTGACCGGGCGCTTGCCGCTCAAGCGGTCGAACGCGCGATCCAAACCTGGCCGGACGACCATGAAGTCTACATGGTCGCAGCGCGGATGGAACAGGCACGCGGGAATGAAAGCGGGGCAGTCCGCTATCTAAAACGCGCTCGGGAAATCTATGCCCGGCAGATGGGCGGCAGCCATGTCCAACTGACAGCCAGCAACCCCTTCGGAAGCATCGGCGGGACAAGCGGCAGCATGGGTAGCAATCCATTCCGTTCGCAGGCGTTTGCTCCCCCCTCCACCGGTTAACCCCTTTGCACTTGAAGGCGGCGCACGCCTGCCTTCCTATCAGGCCGCACCGGGCTATGCGGCAACTACGCCCCTGCCTGCAGGTGCTGCTGCGATCGGCGTTCCGGCAGCTTTTGACAATAATGGCTACGCTTCCAGCGCTCCGACGATGGCGCAAGGCGGAATCATGGGAGATCCTGTCCTTGCCCGACTGGAATCCGACATCCGCACGCTTGCGGGCGAGAGTGGTCCACGGGCCGACGTCGAAACCGGATACCGTCAACGTTCCGGCGAACCGGGGCTGAGCGAGCTGAAGGAAATCACCGGATCGGCAAGCATATCGACAGGCGTCGGTAACGGCCGCCTTTCAGTAAAGGCGGAGGCAGTGGTGCTGGATGCCGGGGCACCGAGCGCGTCGGGCGCGGCACGCTTTGGCGGCAATGGAATAGCGGAGGCGGCAGCGATCGCCGGCCAGGTCGCCTCGCGCAATATCGGCGTTGATGCGCAACACGCTGCGGGCGTCGCCCTGTCGGCATCCTACAAGAGCCCGCTGGTAGAGCTGGAAGCCGGTGTTACTCCGCTTGGCTTCGGCAATACGAGAGCGACCTGGCGCGCTGCGGTCACGCCACGCTTTTCCTCCACGGCTTCGGCGAAGCTATGGTTTGAACGGCAGCCGGTAAAAGACAGCATCGTTTCCTATGCAGGCGCCCGTAACCCGGCGACCGATGCCAGGCTGGTCGAGGCGACAAGCGCGATCGTCATGGCCGCAGGCGCGCGCGACCCTGTAACCGGGCAGCGACTGCTGGATGTCCCCGGACTTTTCGGCCCCTACGGCATGGGAGAGCGATGGGGACAGGTCATGAAGACGGGCGGCGGCCTGTCCTTCAGCTACGACCGCAACGGCAACGGCTTTTATGGCGACGGCAGCTTTCACCGCTACCGCGGTGAAAATGTCCGTCGCAACTACGGCATCCAGCTGAACGCGGGCGGCTATATGCGTTTCTATCAGGGTGACAATTCATCCCTGACTGGCGGCATCAACGTCAACTATCAGGATTTTGATAACAACCAGAATTTCTTCACTTATGGCCATGGCGGCTATTTCAGCCCGCAAAGCTTCATCAGCGTCAGTTTCCCCGTGCGTTACGCCTATGACGACAGCCGTTGGGAAGTGAGGGGGAATTTCGCCCCAGGTTATCAAAGCTACGATCAGGAAGCCGCGAACCTCTATCCTACCAGCGACGCCGCGCAGGGGCTGCTTAACAATCTGAAACTCGTGAACAGTGATGCGCGTTCAACCTATGACGCCATCAGCAAAACCGGCTTTGCCCTCTCTGCCGACAGCGCCATTTACTATCGCGTAAGCCCTTCCATGCGAGTGGGGGGACAAATGGGAATCAATACGTTCGGCAACTATGATGAATTCCGGTCCTTGATCGGCATTCGCCAATCACTTGGAGGTGGGCAGTGAATAACGCCACGCGGCAACTGATGCCAGTTGACAGTGCCTCGGCCGATCCAAAGGGCCTGGCGCTGCTCGTCGCTATGATTGCCGCCGAGATAGGGAGCACGGCGACGCCTGCTCAGGCCCATAACTTTTACCTGGCCGTCGGGCGGAAACTCGCCGCTGCAGAGCCGATGGAAGACGCAGCCGATCTGACCTTATTGGCCACACGCGCCAACAAGCTTTGGTCGGCGCTTGACTGGGGTCATGTCATTTTCTGCATGGAAGAGGAAGGCATAGCTATCCGGCATCAGGGCCTGCCACCCGCGCTGGATGGCGATGTCGAAGGGCTGTGGGCTGAGATCATCTCTGCGGTGCTCGAAGGCGCTTATGACAGCTGGTTCCGGACACTCGGCAGCGGCGCGGCGCTGATGACCCGGCGGGTGGATTTCAATGGCGGCACACTGGACCTATGGCATGGCCGTTGATCGAAGGTTTTTTTCGCTTACTGCTTTGGCGGCGCTGACCATATCCTGCGCCAGAGCTGGCGGGCGACCGCCGTTGTCGAACAGCTTGTGGCCCCGTTTCAAATCCGCCTTCCTCGACCCGTCCGGCCGCGTCCTGGACAACGGCAATGGGGGAATCAGTCACAGCGAAGGCCAGGGCTATGGTCTATGGCTGGCGCTGACTGCGAATGACCGTGAGGCCTTCGAGAAAATGCGCCGTTGGACCGAAGCGACGCTAGCCCGACGCGACGTGGCGCTCTACTCCTGGCGATACGATCCGCGCCAGGAAAATCCGGTGGCAGACCGTAACAATGCAACAGATGGCGACATCTTTATCGCCTGGGCTCTGGGCCGTGCAGGTGAGCAGTGGCAGGACGCCGCTCTGACTGCACGAGCCGAGGAAATCAGGGCTGCCATTCTCTCTCATCTGGTCATCGAGCGATTTGGTCGGCGCCTTCTCCTGCCCGGCATCGACGGCTTTTCCTCACCCAATGTCGTGACGGTCAACCCCTCCTATTTCGTCTGGCCGGCATTCGACCAGTTCCGGCGGCTGGATGGTGAAGCCGTCTGGGGAGACGTGATCCGCGACAGTGAAAAGCTGCTGGCAGCGGCGCGCTTTGGCCGGCGCCGCCTACCCACGGACTGGATCGATGTAACCGCGAACGCGGCGATCGCGCCTGCGGCAGCCAAGCCGCCCCGGTTCGGCTTCGACGCTGTACGCCTGCCTCTTTATGCACAGGCGGGAGGCAGGCAGCAGCTGGTCAGGCCGATCATTGATTGTTGGCGGGGCTACGTCCGTGCTGGACGAGCCATTCCCGCCTGGATCGACATTCAAACGGGACAAGAGGCCGACTTCGCGCTCTCACCTGGGGGCATGACGATCGCCAACCGCGCGCTTGGAATGCCTGCGTCCCTGCCGTTGTCGACCGATTATTATGCAGCAGCGCTGCAGATGCTGTCGCAGTCACTTTGATGTTTTTCTACGCCACCGCCCGCCCAGCATTAGACACGTCCTCTGGCGTACAGAAATATAACTGTGCCTTGCCGCCTCGTTTGGAGCGGTAGAGCGCGGCGTCCGCGCAGGCTGTCAGATGCTCAAGATCGAGCCCGTGACGGGGCGCCATCGCAATGCCGACGCTCACGGAAATCCGGATCTGCTCATCCATCAGCAGATAAGGCTCACTCAGTTGCCTGATAATACGGCGGCCCAGCATCTCTGCTTCGCTCTCATGCTGAACGCCTTCCTGGACGACGATGAATTCGTCACCGCCGATGCGCGCGACCGTGTCCACTGAGCGAACGATTGAACGCAGCCTGATGGAAACCTCACGCAAAACGGCATCACCCGTGGGATGGCCGTATCGGTCGTTGATGAGCTTAAAGCCGTCAAGATCGAGGAAATGGACGGCGAGTTGACTGTTCTCGAACGCTGCGGCGCTCATGCTGTTCTGGAAACGCTCTCTCAGGAGCAGCCGATTAGGCAGTCCGGTCAGCGCGTCCTGCCGCACAAGGTTAGCCAGATCATGCTTTGTCGTGAGATGCTCAACGTCCGATCGATACAGATGACGAACCGACTCAAGGCTGAGCAGCGTCACGACGCTGACCAGCAGCGCCTCTATCACGAAATATTCCGCGTGCATCGCACCGGCATCGCCAGCCCGAGCGTGCAAGGCAAGGGCGACGACAGTTGGGACAGTCGCAAGCAGCAGGCTGGTCACGCAAATGCGTGGCCTGCCACCTATCCGTGACACGAGCCCGGCGCCGAACGTAAAAATGAGGCTGACGACGACAAGATGGTTGAGCGGAATATGTGTACCGAGCACAGTCGCGCTAAGCGCGCCCAACAACCCAGCGAAAATGTAGCTTCCTGCTGCATAACGCCGTTCCCATTGCTTCACGCGATCGATGGTCAGGGTCGTTCCACACGCTTCCCGCTGATAGGCGGTGATGACGGCCAGGCGCGCGATTGTCACTACCACTGCAATCGCGGTTATAAGCCCGATCGTGGCATCGTGATGTTCTATGAAAATTGTTGTTCCCGCCACACCGAACAGGACACCCATGCCAGCGATGGGCAGGCGCATGGCGAAGAGGGACTGCACGAGTTCGCAGTAGACAGCATCCGAGATTGGCAGGGTCATGAGCCGGTTGGAGAATGCCAGGACCCCTCTTCTCATCTTCACCATCCAGTCTGGCATCATCGTAAACCGTGTCAAATCCTGCTCCCGGCAAAAGAAGGCCTCACCCCCCAACGCTCCAAAGCCGTAAAAAATGTCAAAACCCGCTTGACGGATCAGCCCATTTTTTTGAGCTTTTATCTTCTTTAGCGACAATGGCGCTGCCGGACCAAATCCAAATCCGCCAGTCACTATGGCGCTGGCAAGCAGGTTCCATTCTCCACCCCCGCCAGCCTCCCAGCTCGTTCCGCTATCACCCACGCGACGTGCGATTTTTGGCCCGTTGGCGGGCGGAAGGTTCGCACCTCCCGCCCTACAGCTTCATGCTGCTTCTGCGAACGGCTCCCCGCCCACATCGGCTGTTGTCGTGGCAACAAGATCGCGTGCAGCAACGACTTTGCCATGGGCCGCAACCGTGAAGCCATCGAAGGTTGTTTGTCGTAGCATAGGCCATCCCCTCCTCCAACATCCTGCCAGCCGGCAACCACGGTAGGCAGCTATGGACGGCCTGACCCGGCTAATGCATGCAGGCTCAGGCGTTTCATGCAAACCGCGTTTTAGTGTTGACTGATGCATCGTAATAATGTCAGGGCGCTGGGCCTGCGGGCGGGTATAGCTCAATGGTAGAGCACTAGCCTTCCAAGCTTGTGATGCGGGTTCGATCCCCGCTACCCGCTCCAATCAGGAAATCAGCCATTTTTTGCCTGTTTTATCGCCTTGAATCGGATGGCGATTTTTGTGCTCAGCAATCATCTAGCTATGACGCGGCTTAGAGAGGGCGCAGCCCCACGGGAGTGACGCCCCATATCGGCGGCCAAATTCATGCTGCCATCGCCAGTGGCAGGTTGTCAGAATATGTTTGGTCCGGGGTCTGGGCGCCAAGGCTCGAATGCGGCCTCTTCGCGTTGTAAAAGTTCAGATAACGACTGATCGAGACCCGGGCTTCGCTGACTGCGGCGCACGCGCGGAGGTAAACCTCCTCATATTTCACCGAGCGCCACAGGCGTTCGACCACCACATTGTCGCGCCATGCGCCCCGCCCGTCCATGCTGACGGCGATTTCCTCCCGGTGCAGCACGCTGGTGAAGGCGAGCGAAGTGAACTGACTGCCCTGGTCGGTGTTGAAAATCTCCGGTTTCCCGAAGCGCGCAAGCGCTTCCTCCAGTGCCTCGACGCAGAAGTCGCCTCTATCGTGATCGATACACGCCCGGCCAGCACCTTCCGGCTGAACCAGTCAACGATGGCCACGAGATAGACGAACCCCCTCGCCATCGGAATGTAGCTGATGTCAGTCGCCCAGACCTGGTTGGGCTGCACGATCGGCAGTTTGCGCAGCAGACAGCGGTAGATCTCGTGCCCTGGCATCGGCTTCGATGTGTTCGGGCGACGGTAAATCGCCTCGATCGCCATCTTCTTCATCAGCGTGGCGACATGCTGGCGGCCGATCTCGATGCCTTCCTGCCGCAGCAGGTCGCGTAGCATTCGACTGCCCGCGAACGGAAATTCCAGGTGCAACTCGTCGATACGCCGCATGATCACCAGATCAGCCACCCAAACCGGTCTGGGCAGGTAATAGACGCTGCCCCGGCTGATCCCCAGCCCCCGCACCTGGCGCGCAGCGTCTTCACGTCGGTCGGTGGCTCGCCCGTTTCCAACGCGTTGTCCGAACTAAACACGCCTGCTGCGACCTCCAGCAACTGGCTACGCCACGTGTTGATCTGTTTCGGATGCACGTCAAACTGCTGCGTTAACTCGGCCAGCGTCTTCTCGCCTTTCACGGCGGCCAATGCCACCCTAGCCTTGAAAACCGGACTGTGGTTCCGACGGGATCGTTTGCTCTTCTCCGCTCCTGTCTCGCAGCCATCCTCGCTACCGTCAGGCAGAAAATCCACTTATCTCACTGTCCCAGTTTCCCCAGGCCACCTCTCCTCGCAGCGCATCGATAGCTTTCCGTTGGCCGAGGAAGCATTGATATTCAGGACAGGCGCAGCGGCAGCGGCCTCTGCGTAGTTCTTCTAACGCTCCACGAAAGGCTGCGCCTGCCCGAAGATATGCCACCAGATGTTGAAACGAACCGTTCTTTATTGCATATTTGTGACAATGCATCGCAGCTTTATCGGGAGGGATATGACTCAGATCGTGATCACATATGGAACTTTTGATTTGTTCCATATTGGCCATCTACGCCTTTTAAAACGAGCGCGTTCTTTAGGAAGTAAGTTAATAGTAGGCGTATCAACAGACGATTTCAACAAAAAGAAGGGCAAGATTAGTGCGATACCTTATGCCGATCGGTGCGAAATTCTATCATCTTTGATTTGTGTTGACGATATAATTCCAGAACATTCGTGGGAACAGAAAGAAAAATACATTATAGATACAAATGCAAAGTTTTTCTGCATGGGAGATGATTGGGTTGGTCAATTCGATCATTTGAGATATCTATGTGAAGTTATCTACTTATCGAGAACACCCGACGTATCTTCGACTTTAATAAAAGATCACGTTTTCAGAATTAAGCAATCGGCTTAGTTTTACTAATTTATATCCGGCATATTTAGGCGATAAATGTGGTTATTTTTACATGAGTATAGATAATTTTTTGAATAAAACGTTCACATACATGAACGTACTTGGCGATATTTTTGCCGAAAAGGTTACATTACTTCCCGAAGGTGAACTTGGAGGATATCGCCACTATAACGAGTCCTCTTGGTCGTTGTGGAACGGAAATCTTTGCTTTCTCGACGAAAACGGGGATGTTGCTACAAATTTTTCATACTGTTTAGAACTAGATTCCAGATTGTTGCTATTTGGATCCTTCAGACATGGACGGGATCCGTCGCAAATCTGGCATATATTGTGGGAAGAACCCCCCTTGGTTGTTGCCGAGAGGACAACCATTCAGTTTATCGACCGACACTTTCGCTCACTTCAGCAGACAATCAATCTTGTTTCTCGTGATGTAAAATTGATGACTGCGCAACCTGTGACTAAGGCGTTATTCTTAGTACACAATATGGCTGCGTGGGACAGCATCGCAGATTTGATAGCAGCGATGGGCGAGGCGTCCGATTTTCATCCTATTGTAGCAGCGGTTCCGGGAAATCATTACAGTGAAGTTGCGGTCCATAATGCATTAGAAAAACTTAAGGTACCACATATCCGACCATTTGTGGGAAACGAGTGGGAAGCACTTGACATAATAAAATCGATTAGTCCGTCTCTAATTTTCAAGCAAACTCCGTGGGAGAAGGAAACTCCAGATTCCGTAAATTCGCGAGAATTAAACTTCTCTAGGCTATGCTATATACCATATTATGGCTTTAATCTTGTAGATAGCTTTGATGTCTCTGGAAATGACCAGTATGATATGTATAGCAATCAGCCATTTCATAGAGTGTGTTGGATGATATTTGCCGAGTCCGAAGATACTGCAAAAAGGATGCGTGCCGGTGCTGGCCGGACTATCGATAATATTATTGTAGCTGGCCATCCAAAACTAGATCGGCTGCATTACCAAACAAGGAACAAAAATTGGCCGATTGATCGCGGGCAGAGTACATATGGATCATTTAAGATTGTTTGGGCCCCGCATTGGAGCATTTCAGGTGATTGGCTATCATTTGGGACGTTCTTGGAAACGCATCATGATATTCTCCAATGGGTTCGTGAAGATCCATCAATTGAAGTAGTCCTGAAGCCGCATCCCGGATTATTTTCTGCCGTTCCGGAATCTATTCGCCATGAATTTCTAAACGCCTGGAACCAATTAGAAAATACATCTCTTATGGAAGGAGGAGATTATGGATCTATTTTGGCTGCATCTGACGCTATGATAACAGATGGGATCAGCTTTCTCGCAGAATACCAGATTTTTGATAGGCCATTGATCTACATAGACAGTCTCCGCCATGCCCCTTTTAACGACTTAGGTAAGCAAGTTGTAGAAGGAGCACATGTTGTCACGGATACCGCAGGAGCCCGGTTCCTTATCGATGAATTGCGGCGTCCCGCAGCAGAGCAAGGCGAGATGATTGCTGAGGTCACTGCGAAGCGACGCGGCATAGCGGCTGTTTTGCGGCCTTACCCGGGAGAGGCATGCACCCGAATTCTGGACGCCATCAGACTCGGTTTGCAGAAAGAGGAGTGACGTAACGTTTCCATGGCAGCGTGAGCACAAGACTCTCATATTGACCCTGCCCCGGGAAATGCCTCCAGCGAGAACGAGAGAAATCTGGCAAAATCGAAGCTGAGTGGAGCTGGAGATTTTGCATGAAGAAGTCGAAGTTCACGGGCGAGCAGATCGCGTTTGCGCTGCGCCAGGCAGAGGTCGGCATATCGGTCGCCGAGGTGTGCCGGAAGATGGGTGTGTCCGAGGCGACGTACTACCGCTGGAAGCAACTGTACGGCGGCTTGGGGCCATCGGAGCTGCGCAAGATGCGACAGCTCGAGGAAGAGAACCAGAAGCTGAAGCGGCTCGTCGCGGATCTGTCGTTGGACAAGGTTATGCTTCAGGAGGTTCTGGCAAAAAAAGTGTAGCGCCTGGTCGGCTTCGCGAGATCGTCCATTGGGTGCAGGATCGTTATCGGGTGAGCGAGCGGCGCAGCTGCGCGGTTCTTCGGTTCGATCGCAAGACGCACCGCTACCGGTCGATCCGAAGCGACTAGGCGCCGCTTAGAAACAGGATCCAAGGGATCGCTGAGACACGCGTGCGCTATGGCTATCGCCGTATCCATGTACTGCTTCGGCGGGAGGGTTGGCCGGTGAACGTAAAGCGGGTGCATCGCTTGTATCGTCTGGAAGGCCTGAATTTACGGGCCAAACGGCCGTGGCGACATATAATGGCGGCGCGGCGGGTGGAGCAGCCACTGCCATCGCGTGCGAACGAAATCTGGGCGATGGACTTTGTGTCCGACGCCTTGTTCAACGGCAAGCGGTTCCGCGCTTTGACCGTCGTCGACGCTTACACCCGAGAGTGTTTGGCGATCCACGTCGATCAGGGGATCAAGGGTGAACAGGTGGTCGATGTCATGGATCGCCTGCTGTTCGAACGCGGCGCCCCGCTCGCAAAGATCAGGGTGGACAATGGCCCGGAATTCATCTCTCGGGCGCTCGACCACTGGGCCTACATCAACCGCGTTACGCTGGACTTCAGCCGGCCGGGAAAGCCCAACGACAATGCCTTTGTTGAAAGCTTCAATGGCCGGCTGCGTGATGAATGCCTGAACACGCACTGGTTCTTGTCTTTGGACGACGCCAGGAGCAAGATCGAGGCGTGGCGGACGGACTTCAACGAGACCCGACCTCACACATCATTGGGGTTCATGACGCCTGCCGAATTTGCTTCATCGGCCGGGGTTAACCCCGGCCGATGAAGCGCCGGATCTCTCCTTCTGGCCGGTGGCGAAACCGGGACAGGGTCAACGACCCGACTGCCGATCATGAATTTTTTTGACAAACCCATATCTCTCCGTCAGTCGCATCGGACATGTAAACTAAATTGCGCAGGACCTGAATGAGTTTCAAACAAGTGCGAAAGGCTGTCTTTCCCGTTGCTGGTCTAGGCACGCGTTTCCTGCCCGCCACCAAGTCAGTCCCTAAGGAATTGCTGCCGGTGGTAGACCGACCGCTAATCCAATATGCGGTGGATGAAGCGCGGGAAGCAGGGATTGAGCAGATGATTTTCGTCACCGGTCGCGGGAAGGGCGCTATCGAGGATTATTTCGATATCGCCTACGAGGCGGAAGCCACCCAGCGTAAGCGAGGTAAAGACCTTTCGGTGTTGGAGGGGACGCGCCTTTCGCCTGGCAATGCGGTGTTCCTGCGTCAGCAGGAGCCCTTGGGTTTGGGCCATGCTATCTGGTGCGCGCGCGACATTGTCGGTGATGAGCCGTTCGCCATCCTATTGCCCGACGAATTCATGAAGGGCATGCCGGGCCGCGGCTGCCTAAAGCAAATGGTGGAGGCCTATGAAAAGGTCGGCGGCAACATTGTCTGCGCGCTTGAGGTGCCGATGGCCGAAACGCCCAGCTATGGCGTCATCGATCCGGGCCAACGCAAAGGCACGCTCACTGAGGTCAGGGGGCTAGTGGAAAAGCCAACGCCGGGTACCGCGCCTTCCAACCTCATCCTGCCCGGACGATACATCCTACAGCCCGAGGTTATGAAGATCCTTGAAACGCAGGGCAAAGGTGCGGGCGGTGAAATTCAGCTGACTGACGCCATGGCCTCCATGATCGGCAGGCAAACGTTCCATGGTGTGACTTTCGACGGACGTCGTTTCGACTGCGGATCAAAAGCCGGCTATTTAGAGGCAAATTTTGTCGTTGCCCTCAGCCGTCCCGATTTAGGGGAGCGCGTTCGTCAATTTGCCACTCAAGAGCTTACGGATTTTAGAGAAGAAAGGGCGGCCTACGGCCAAATTCGTTAAGAACCGGTTAAGCACGTTCCACTAAGCGAAATAAGCTGGGTTATTAACCTCTGCCCAGCCGTTCGGGATATGAGATATGAGCTATCCCCATTTAACATAAAAGATCTTCGGCAGCCGTATTCGTTATCGACGTAATTCGATCACTATCAGTATAGAATCACAGAAGGCGGGGCTTGCCTCTTGCGAACGAACCCTTTTCTTGTAACAGCGCAAGCTACTAGATTTTAAGGAAGCATAGATGAGAGTTTGTATCGTCGGCGCTGGCTTTTCGGGAGCCACGATCGCCCGCCGCTTGGCGGAGAGCGGGATCAGGAGTTTGGTCATCGACGAGCGAGGCCACTTGGCCGGGAACTGTCATACCGAACGAGATCCCGAAACAGGCGTTATGGTTCACAAATACGGGCCGCATATTTTCCACACCGATAGTCAGCGCGTCTGGGAATTTATAAATGAGCACGGCGTGATGATGCCGTATGTCAACCGCGTGAAAGCCAACGTGGCAAATAAGATCTATTCGCTTCCAATTAACTTGCACACAATCAATCAATTCTTCGGCGAAGCGCTATCACCGGCAGAGGCGCGTGCTTTAGTGGAATCAAAGGCACGGTTGGATATTGATGACCCCAAGACATTCGAGGAACAAGCGCTTCGCTTCGTAGGTAACGAGCTATACGAGGCGTTCTTTAAAGGCTACACTCGTAAGCAGTGGGGATGCGAGCCAAGCGAACTCCCAGCTTCAATACTGAAGCGTCTGCCACTTCGCTTCAATTATGACGACAATTATTTCAACCACCCTTACCAAGGCATGCCTCGCGATGGTTACACCGCAATCGTGACTAGTATTCTTGATCATCCATTAATTGATGTGCGGCTTGGTTTGCGCCATGAGGATTTAAGCGAGGATTTTTCGCATACATTCTATTCTGGTCCCCTCGACCGATACTTCAATTACGACCTAGGTCGCCTTGGCTATCGCACATTGGATTTCGTGCCCGAGCGCGCTGAAGGCGACTACCAAGGCGCTGCCGTCATCAACTATCCTGATGAAAGCGTTCCTTTCACTCGGATTTCCGAACATAAGCATTTTGCGCCTTGGGAATCTGCAACCTTGAAAAAGACAATCGTTTTCCGCGAATATAGTCGGCTTTGCAGCCCCGATGACATCCCTTATTACCCCATTCGAATGGTCGCCGAAACGGCCCTTCTGGAGAAGTATGAGGCACGTGCGGCGCGAGAAGAAAATGTCACTTTCGTCGGCAGGTTGGGAACATATCAGTATCTAGATATGGACGTGACGATCGATCGGGCGATGGATGTTGCCGCCACGTATTTGAATGCTCGGTCAATGGTAGAAGCCTGATCTTTATGTCCAAGGTTATCGAGGCGGCGAGCTACGCCCCATTCTTCCCTATCAACATGCGACCGTCAGAAGTTCGCTACCCTCTTTATTTTGAAGGGGAGCCGCCTTCCACGGCAAATGGCCACCCATTAGTCTTGGGTGGCCACCGTCTAACCGTCGACGGCGCCATGAGTTCGCTATACGATCGCGAAGTCTTCGGGGCGACGCAGGTGGAACGTTTTCGTTTGCGCTTGCGTTTCAAGGGGTCGGCGGAGGTGGCTCTATTACATATTGATCAAAATGGTCACCGCCGCGTCATCTCCACTGCGCACAGCGGCGGCGGTAAGGATGTCTACCGATTTGGTGGAAACGTTTTGATCTCCGACACTACGGTCGACCCTTATCGTGGAGATCACGAAATCGTGATGCCGTTCACGATTGCTACCGCTGACGGTGCTGCGGGCCGCTGGAGCTTCATCGTGACGCCGCTCTTCGGCTCCGTTGAAGTACTTTCGGCGGATTGGGAGATCGGCGCCCAGCCGCAGCGGGAGGTCAATCCCGCTTTCGTGATCTGCACCTTTAACCGAGTCGCTCAGCTGCAGGCCAATCTTTATACCCTTAGTGGTATCCTTGATACTGAGACCAAAGATTGGCGCGTGATCGTCGCCGATAACGCTCGAACCTTTACGGTGCAGCCAGGATTGCCGACTGAGCGAATCCAAGTCATTGCTCAGAAGAACGTCGGTGGCGCGGGCGGCTTCGGACGCGGCATTCATATAGCGCTAGATGACGGTAAGACGAGCCACATAATCCTTCTTGATGACGATGCCGACATTGACGCTGTCTCTATTTCGCGCATGCTCAACATGTTTCGTTTCCAAGTCCAAGACGAGGATTTTATCGGCGGCGTCCAGATGGACGTTTACGATCCTCTTAAGTTGGCCGACGCGAGTGCTTACTGGCGCGCCGACCGTTTCGAAACGCTCGAAGCACGCATGCCTCCCTTGCGCCTGGACACCCCAGAAAGCAAGAACGCCCTCGCGCGTAACATGTATACAAACTTCAACGGATGGTGGCTTTTCGGTGGAAGTAAGGCAGCATTCCTGCGGAATGGCATGCCGCTACCAATTTTTGTTCACCTCGACGACGTGGACTTCGGCGTGCGAGCCGACATCGCCGGACGTCGGACTTGGACGGTGCCGGGAATTGCGGTATGGCACGAACCTTATTATGCGAAGGTGGAGGGCTGGTTTGCGTTCTACAATATTCGAAATGAGTTGATTCGCCTCAGTGGCCACCTTCCACGAATGGTGAACCGAATGAAAGAAGAAGGCTATGTAAGCCATGCCAAGCCGCAGCACATGCTTGCTAAGCGGCTTAAACGGGTTGAGCAGCAACTGAGAGCTCGCTTCCGTAATTTCATAAGTACTAATCAGTATGGATCAGCCTATCTGCTAACTATGGCAGTGGATCGCTTCTTGGATGGTCCAAGTCCTTTTCGTGAGGAGGACTTTGACGCTGTCCATCAGCAAATAATGGCGGAATATAAGCGGTTCAACGTCAATTATCGCAAACTAGACCGTTTGCCTATTGGACGCTTGGCGATCGAGCCACAACGCCCAAAAGGCAAGTTTTATCGATTCATTCAGCGCCGGACCTTCAATGGTCATAGGCTTCCTAAACTCAGGTCCAATCCCTTCCGCCGCTTGGTGGTATTCCGAGAACGCATGGATATCAGCTGGACCGAAATCCGACTTCAGTCCGATTTCGCCTATAGCGATGCAGACAACGGCGCACTGCATTATTTTGGTTTCGATCGGAACGCTTACGCCGCTATTAAACCCCATTTCGACAAGGCGATCAAGCGCTATGCCCGACATTGCGAACTGGCCGGCGCACAGTGGGCAGAGGCTTATGACGACATCATATCACGAGAATACTGGACGCGAATCATCGATACTTTCGATACGTAATATGCGACAAAACAATAGGTGTATTGAAGAAGCAGAGGGCTCTGCCACTTCCGACCTGGATATCAATACTCCCAATATTAAGCGGAGCTAAGTTCAAGAATAGCCGATACAGAAGCTATCCAGAGCATGCTCCACATACGGCCATATGGAAACGATGAGAAAATTTCTTAAAGATCGCCTGTTCCTAGCGCTGGTTTTAACGCCGACACTCTTGTCGGTCGTGTACTTTGGAGCCATTGCGTCCGACGTCTACATTTCAGAATCTCGCTTTGTCGTCCGTAGTCCTGATAAGCCCTCGCTAACAGGCTTAGGTGTTTTGCTGAAGAATGCAGCGTTCAGCAACGCTAGCGATGAGGCAAGCGCAGCGAACGATTACATCCGGTCTCGTGATGCTCTGCAGGCAATAAATCGGAACGGCGGCTTCCTCGAAGCATATAGCGCTTCTTATATATCGATTTTTAATCGCTTTAATCCGATTGGTTACTCATCCAGCTTCGAAGATCTTTACAAATACTTCAAGAAGCGCGTGGATGTCGAGAGCAACAGCACAAACGGCATCACGGTTTTGACAGTTCGGGCGTACAAGCCCACTGACGCGCGCCGCTTCAATGAGCGATTGCTCGAGATGGCCGAGGCCACAGTAAACCGGCTCAACAACCGAGCGCGCGCCGACCTGATCCAATTTGCGACGGCTGAAGCGGAAGAGGCTGAGGGCAACGTTCGTAGAACCGCCGTCGAATTAGCAGCGTTCCGAAACCGGTATGGGGTAGTCGATCCCGAAAAGCAGGCGAGTATGCAGTTACAAATGATCTCAAAACTGCAGGATGAGCTTATTGCAAACCGTTCGCAACTTGCGCAGTTACGGGCGACGGCGCCCGCTAATCAAGCGATACCCGTCCTACTAACTCAGATTGATAGCCTCGCCCAGCAGATTGCGCAGGAGATGAACAAGGTTACCGGCAGCGCGAACTCTCTAGCGGGTCGGGCAACTGCCTACCAAAATCTCATACTGCGCAATGAAATGGCAACTAAGCAATTAGCTGCAGCCATGGTTTCGCTGGAGCAAGCAAAAACCGAAGCTCGTCGAAAGCAGACTTACGTCGAACGAATTGCGCAACCGAGTCTGCCCGACGATGCAGAAGAACCCTATCGTTTGCGGGGGGTGCTCGCAACGTTATTGCTTGGATCCATCTTTTGGGCCATTGCAAGAATGCTTCTTGCCAGCGTCAAAGAGCACGTGGATTAACGATGGCTTCTCGCCCAGCACTATATCGGAGTTTGTCCATACAGTTTCGCGTAATCTGGGCATTGTTCCTGCGCGAAACTCTCACACGATACGGGCGACATAACATAGGAGTGCTCTGGCTGTTTGCGGAACCTATGTTATTTACGATTGGCATCACTACTATTTGGACGATCACGAAGATGTCACATTCTTCGCAGATCCCCATCATCGCCTTTGCTTTAACCGGATATTCCACCGTCCTGGTTTGGCGGAACATGCCCAATCGGCTTAACAAAGCGGTCGAAGTTCATCTAGGACTCATGCATCATCGCAATGTCCGCCCCATCGACGTATACATCGCGCGTCTTATGCTTGAGATCGGAGGTGTAACCACCTCATTCGCTGTTCTCGCCTTAGCCTTTAGCGCGATGGGTTGGATGGCCCTTCCGGAAGATATCTTGAAGGTTATCTGGGGATGGGTTCTCATAGTTTGGTTTGGTTCCGCGTTGGCCATCAACGTCGGAGCTATAAGTGAGCAGTCTGAATTGTTCGAGCGATTTTGGCATCCTTTCACGTATATCATGATAGGGTTTTCCGGCCTGGGGTTTTTGGTCGATGCCATGCCGCCCGCTGCCCGGGAATATCTTCTGCTAGTTCCCATGGTCAATTGCGCCGAAATCATTCGTGATGGCTACTTTGGTTCACTTTTCCACGCTCACTACGACGTGAGCTATGTCATAGTTTGGAACGCTGCTTTGTCACTTTTCGCCATGGTAGGGGTTAGATCTCTCTCGTCCAAGGTCACTCCACTATGATCGAGTTTCACAACGTCCATAAGGAATATCATACGAGACGCGGGGTAAATCACGTCCTGCGCGGCACTGATATTTCTGTGGCGTCCGGCGAAAAGGTCGGCATCCTCGGACGTAATGGCGCTGGAAAATCTACGACGATCCGCCTGTTAAGCGGATCAGAACTCCCCACATCGGGTACTATTAGACGGACGATGTCAGTGTCATGGCCACTAGCCTTCGGCGGCGCCTTTCAAGCGGCTTTAACCGGACGCGATAATGCGAAATGCATCTCACGAATCTACGGCCGTAAAATTGAAGATACAATTGACTTTGTTCGGGATTTTGCGGAATTAGGTGCTTATTTTGACGAACCTGTACGTCATTATTCCTCGGGTATGGCGGCGAGGCTAGCCTTCGCGATCTCTATGAGTATCGAGTTCGAATGCTTTCTTATAGACGAAATCGTTCATGTCGGCGACCATCGCTTCCACGAAAAATGTCAAATTGAACTGTTTGAGAAACGCGCGGATCGTTCTCTCGTTATAGTATCTCATAACGAAGATTTTGTTCGAGATCATTGTGATCGCGCCTATGTTCTCCATGAGGGCAAGTTGCTCTCCTTCAAACACGTAGACGAAGCTATCGATTTTCATATCGAGTCATTACATCAAACAGGTAAGCCAATGGCTGACATCTCGGCACTTAGCACAAACCCCAATGAACAATACTCCATTGGGACGGCTTCTTTACCACGAATCGGCGTCACCGAGGGCAGCGTTTTTTCGTTATCCTTGGCACCCTCGTTGACTTTCCCTTGCTGCTCACATGATGCATGGTTGTATTTGCCAGCTAATTATGACGGCCAAGCTCCGCTCGCGTTCATGTTGTTTCAGGACGGTTGGTGGTTCATGACGTCAGATGGACCATGGAAGGTACCGACCGTCCTTAACAACCTGATAGCCGATGGCGATCTTCCGCCCATGGCCGTGCTGTTTTTGGAAGCAGGAAAACCCACTAGACCGGGCGGGCTCTCGAATGAGCAGAAGTCGCTGGAATACGACTCGGTCAATGCCGACTATGTCAATTTCGTACTCGAAGAAGTATTACCTGAAGTACGAAAACATGCGGTGATCAAAGAGGATCCGGAAGAGTGGGGAATTGCCGGTTTCGGTAGCGGTGGCATTTGCGCTTTTACCGCTGCGTGGCATCGACCCGACAAATTCAGTAAGGTTTTTTCAGCCTGTGGCAGCTTTGTGGATATCAGAGGAGGTGGCGCCTATCCAGAGATGATCCGCGCATCTGAATCGAAGCAGCTCCGGGTCTTTCTTCAGGAAGGCATTCGAGCTAAGATGAGCGGAAAGTATGCGGGATTGGATTGGCCCGCCGGCAATCGCGCGGTCGCGCGAGCTCTGGCCGTGAAGGGATATGCGTATCAGTTCATAATGGGCGAAGGCGATCATTCTCATCATCATGGCGCCAGCATCCTTCCAGATGCACTTCGCTGGCTATGGTCAAAACCATCACCTCATCAGCAAAGCAATTGCATCCTATAACAGTGGACTGAATATATTCCTACTGCACAAAGGCCCTGATCGTATAGAAGCGTGCAGCTTTGTTGATTAAATCACAAGTCGAACTTATTAGCCAAGTGCGGGCTAGTAGAATGGTCATCCACGCTCACGCCCAGCCTTTTGAGGTGCATATTCAGTGTTTGCCGCTCGCGTCCCTCTCGTTTCGTCACTCTTCGCCCTCACCTGCTTTGGGCTACTCAGCGGCTGCTACTCGCTCGGCTCCAGCGGGCCTCACGCGAGCGCGGTCGCCGGTATGGATCGAGGAGCATCTACGGATCAGGAGATCCGCGTAGTCGAATTGACCAACAACGTAGCGCAACGACTAATGATTGGCGGCGCTTCGCCCTCCTTTTCGCAAGTGTTAGGGGATACCCCTACAGCCACGAACCTCATCGGCAACGGCGACACTCTGGATATTTCTATTTGGGAAGCGCCTCCAGCAGTTCTGTTCGGTGCCAGCGGACAATCTGGGCTTGCTTCTGCGGATGGGCGCATGTCCACGTCGGCCCGTTCCATCGCTCAGGCGGCAGTTCTCCCCGAACAGGTCGTCGATGAAGACGGCCATGTTCAGATTCCCTTTGCCGGCGCGATTTTGGCCGCAGGCCACACGACTGCACAGATTCGGGACCAGATTGTGGCAAAGCTGCGCGGCAAAGCGCATGACCCACAGGTACTCGTCCGGCGCACACGCAATGCCACGCGTGATATCACCGTCGTTGGCGAGGTCCAGCAGAACACTCGCGTTCCACTCACTGCCAAGGCCGAACGGTTGCTTGACGCCCTCGCCGCCGCCGGCGGTCCGAAGCAGCCAATAAATAAAACCACGATCCAGATTACACGCGCCAATAAAGTAGTATCTTTGCCTTTGGCTGCTGTAATTAATGATCCTACGCAAAATATTCATCTACGGCCAGATGACGTCATCGCTGCTTTATACCAGCCTTATAGCTTCACAGCTCTCGGCGCAGTCAACCGAAATACAGAAATCGACTTTGAGGGAACAGGCCTAACCCTAGCTCAAGCTCTTGGTCGTATTGGAGGTTTGCGTGACGATCGGGCTGATATCAAGGGCGTGTTTATTTTCCGGTTTGAAAATATCGCTGATGCCGATCCTACGCTCGCCAATAGAGCAAGCTTGACATCTGAGGGCAAAGTGCCAGTTATTTACCGTGCCAATCTAAAGAATCCAGCCACTTTCTTTGCCGCTCAAGCGTTCCCAATTCGCAATCGGGATATCATTTATGTTTCGACTGCACCCCTCGTCGACCTAATGAAGTTCGTCAATATCGTGTCGAGTTTAGCCTTCACTACGACGGCCGTCAGCAATGGTCTGAAATAATTACTGAGAGAATGCCGCTGCATCCTTTTTCCATCAATATTCAACTTCTTGGAATATCGACTTTCTGACGAAAGTGCCAAAGCATGCCCACGAGAGCTCCAGCGCTTCGCCATACCGCTGCCCAAGTTTCTTGCCGACTATAGCGAAACACTTGCACAGATGCATTTTCTATGCCTGCTTCCACTACCCAGGTGGGGCGCTTAAGATAATCGGGTCTCCATATGATGCCAGGCGGTAACCTGGAGGCTGGACCTCTTCGCCGAGGAAGAAACATATCGGTCAAAAGCCTCGCAACCATGGCGAGTGAACGGCGGGAGCCGTACAAGCGCGTAGGCGCTAATATCATAGCAGCCTCAATGTTTTCCGTGGCGTGGACGGCGTGCCGACTTGTTGCGATAAGGAGCCTACGATGATCGTCATGCGTCCACGAAGCCATCGCGGCTGAGCCTCTATTGAACGCAGAGATACCGAGAGTCATAGCTCTAACACGATCGTAGTCGTAGCGAAGTAAATGATGGACGAATCCTCCAAACATCTTACGAAATGCAGCTATGCGGTCTAAACGCCTGTGAATAGCATTAGCGAACAAGCTATTACGTCGATCGTAAAACATATGCCACGGCGCCGATTTCTCTGCGAAAGGCATATGCCATACTGCAACTCCGGGCCAACCGATCGTCGGCCATCCCGAATTTTTGAGCCTATAGCCATACTCTACATCATCACCTCGGATGAAGCAGGGCATGGGCAGTCCGACGAAATCAATGGCGTTCACGGGAAAGGCAAAGCACCACCAGCCATTGAAGTCTGGCCTGTGAATTTTAGCCAAGAAATCCACCCCGCTCGGCGTGGACACATCGCATTCCTCTGAAGGCGCGATATGGCCAATACCGAAACTACCGGGCAACAGGAAATCGCCAGCTGAAAACAGTTTGGTCCGCTTGTAATAGTCGAACATCGCTCCGCCTATACAGAACGGGCGATCTGCGTATCCAAGCACCGCGTTCACTCGCTTGATCAAATCACCACATATATCGATGTCGTCGTCCATCAGCAGAATATGACTTGCACACCCTTTTTCTCGATGCTCGCGCATACCACGCGTAAAACCTCCCGCACCGCCGCTATTCTCTTGATCAACGAATCGAACATGTTCTCCTGCGGGAACAGCATCCAACATGCGCTCGCTTAAACCGGTCAGACCATGGTTCACGATCACGAGTTCCGAACCATCCAACTGCCCGGAAAGTCGACCCAAATTAGCCCTTATGAACGCTTCCCTTTCGTATGTGGTAACAACGATACCCAAGCGACTCAGGTTAGGCGCGGGCGCCCGCGCATACCATCCAATATTGGAAATCACCGCGCCCGCATCGGCCTCGATTTCCACCTGTAAGCTGCTCTCACCCACCGTCGCGAGATTAGTCTGTAAAAGAATCGAAGTCGTGCCAGCAGCACCGTCCCCGGAAAACTCGGCTATCTGCTTTTCTAAGCCGCTAAGCGCGTCACGCCGCAATAAAATGAAACGCGCCCTACCCTGAACATGGCAGCGCCATTCCACTTCCCTCAACGATGTGAATCTTGCCCAATAGCTCTCGAAAAAAACTTCGAGGATGCCGCCTAGCCGCTGCAGGCCACCTCCGCAATGCAACGTTCCGCTCTGAGCGAACCATCCCTGCGCAAGAGGTGGGCAGGCCATGGTGGGATCCAGCATACCTTGGCCAAGGCACAGGCCTGTCGGCATTGAGTGATAACTGTCCGATCCGATGCAACCCATAGGCAAAACCTTAAACTCACCGATCCGTCGACGGCAAGTGCTGAACGGCGCCGCTGAGAGCGCTCTGCGCAGAAATTTTCCGAACTAGGCCGCGTTGACAAAGTGGGGCAGCCATTTGCGGATCGCGGCGAGGTTGAGGAAGCTTGCAAGGACAGGGCAGTTTTGTCGTAGCGCGTGTCGACACGGCAGAATTGCTTGAGGTGGCCAAACATGCGCTCGATGCGGTTGCGATCCCGATAGCGGCGAAAATCGCAAGGAATGGACTCACGGCGGTTGGTCTTGGCGGGATGACCGGCAGGATGCCCTGTATAAGCAGGTTCTCGCGAAAGGCGTTGCCATCATAGCCCTTGTCGGCAAGCAGAGCCTTTGGTTTGATGACGGGGATGGCCATCAAGGCATCGACAGCGCCATAATCGGATGCCTCCCCCCTAGTCAGGATGAAACCGAAAGGGCTTCCCTGGTTGTCGCAGCGGGCGTGAACATTGCACGTAAATCCGCCGCGTGATCGACCAAAAGCCTGCGCACGAGCCTCCTTTTCCGCCCAGCGTCGAAACCACACGTAAACCGAATTCCATAGACCGTACCGCTCATGCATGTCGCGCCATGGGCAACCGACCCGCAACACATGCAACATGCCGTTGAGGAAACGCCGGTTGTCATGAGCAGGCCGCGATTTACGGCCTCGCTCCGAAGGCAGCAGCTCCCCGATCACATCCCATTCCTCGTCCGTCAAATCGCCCCGAGCCATTGCCGCTCTCTCAAAGAGAAGCTCTGAATCAGATGGGGTGGTTGCCGCCCTCCCCAGACGGCATCGCAATGTGCCAAGATGTGGTGTTGAGGCCACTGAGCGGAAAGGACGGCAACCGTGACAAAGGATACGATAATCGGGGTGGATTTGGCAAAGAGCGTCTTTCAGTTGCACGGCGCGTCGATGACGGGGCAGATGCAGTTCCGTAAGAAGCTATCGCGGCAAGGCTTTTACAAATTCATTGCAGGGCAGCCTCCAGCGGTGGTCGTGATGGAAGCCTGCGGCAGCGCGCATTATTGGGCCCGTGAAGTGACCAAGCTTGGTCATGACGTGAAGCTGATTGCGCCTCATTATGTGCGGCCGTTTGTAAAGCGGCAGAAGAATGATGCGGCAGATGCGGAGGCGATTGTAATAGCGGCCCAGCGGCCCGAAATGCGCTTTGTCGAACCAAAATCTGTTGAGCAGCAGAGCCGAGCTATTTTGTTTCGGGCTCGAGAGCGGCTCGTCCACCAGCGGACCGAACTGGTCAACGCCCTCCGGGCTTACCTCTATGAGTATGGCCATGTCGTTCCTCAGGGGATTCACCAGATCAAGCGGATCGAAGAGATCCTAGACGCACCGAACAGCGACTTGCCCAATTTGATGCGCGAGGAATGCCGGGATTTGCTGGAGCAGATTGCCGAGAAGACGGTCCGGATCAATGTCCGCACTGGCAAGATCAAAGCGTTGGCGGCGCAAGCCGACACCGCGCGGCGCTTGCAGACAATCCCCGGCGTAGGACCTTTGACCGCCCTGGCTGTCGAGGCCTTTGCTCCGCCTATGGAAAACTTCCGGTGCGGTCGCGACTTCGCGGCTTGGCTCGGCCTCGTCCCACGTCAGTTCTCATCCGGCGGCAAGGAGCGGCTCGGACGCATTTCCAAGGCCGGACAATCCGACATCCGCAAGCTGCTGATTATCGGGGCGATGTCGCGCCTGAACTGGATGGGCCGCAAATCGATTCCTGAAGGTTCCTGGCTGGCGCGCATATCCATGCGCAAACCCAGGATGATCGTAGCGATCGCTTTGGCCAACAAGATGGCACGCACAATCTGGGCCATGCTGACGAAGAATGAGGATTATCGAGTTCCGGCATAGGTGGCGGCGTGACCCACATGTCACAAATCCGTCATGTCGGATAACGGGAGGTGAAAGAAGGCGACGACCCGAATGGGCAAAATGATCGAACAGATCTGGATCCGGAAAACCAGTTGATTTCTATGAGTTCCTCGAGCTCGAGAATCAGTTTTGGACCTGATCCGCAGATCACCATACCGGCCAGCGGCTTCTGAATGCCGCATCTCAAAGGCCTTACAGAAGACCGCACTCGATCACTCGCGCATCGGATCAGAAACTTCTTGCGCCACGGGCGGCAACCACAGAAGAAATCAAGCCAATTGGGAATGCACTTTGTCAACATGGCCTAGCTCAAACCTGACAATGTCCCTGACCCGCATCTATCTCCGCAACCGAGAAGCTTGTTGGACTCGACCGAACAGACAGATTTTGCTCCGTTCAGTACAGGAAATTATCGTCAGGCGGCGTGGGATAAATTCCGGCTGACGCCTTGACGCTCCCGCTTGATGATGCAACTTCCTATCGCAGGGAGCCGTTGAAGTGAATGAGTTAGGCGAAATCTGGTCAGTCACCTTTTTGTCGGCATCTAAGTCCATGATATTTGGTCGAAATTACGCCACTCCTCATCGCCTTGACATCGCAGGTGTTGCCAAATCGGTCTGGCACGCCCAACACTGACGTTCGATTCAGCGAATGACTGGTGGCTTCGCATGTCTCTGCCATCTTTTTGCGAAATTAGCTGCTCACCTGGTTCAACGTATCGGCCAGTAAATCAACTGTTACCGCCAGCCGCTCGTCTAGCAATGCGAGGAGTTGTGTCCAACCGAGCATATCGTTCAGTTCTCCTGGGCCGTCGGATATGCCGCGCAGTCCCATCAGGGGAACAGTGAAGCGCTGGCAGGCTCGGGTGATGGCGAAGGTTTCCATATCGACCATATCGGCGTCTATCAGTGCATATTCCTCGCCGCCTACGATGTTTGCGCCGGTTGAAAGGCGCGCCGCGGGAATGTCGAGAGGTGCGTGCAGCGGTAGATCGACGGGGTGATCTATGAACGGAGTCACTCCCTTTGCGAAACCAAGGCGGGAGGCGTCCATGTCGCGCCAGGATACGCTCGCGACCTGATAGACCTCCCCCAACTGACAGGCGCGGGAGCCAGCTGAGCCCAGTGACACAACAAGGTCAGGCAGAGCATCATGCTGGTGAAGGTGCTGAAGCGCCAAGGTGGTTGTGATCGCGGCTTCGACGGGACCGACGCCCGTCATCAGCGGCGTGAAGCGGGAACGCAGATGTGGGCCATATTCATCCTCTATCGCCATTAGGAAGAGGATGCGCTTTCCGGCGATTAGCTCGCAATTTGGTTGGCGGGGGAAATTCATGAAGGAAACCGTTAATTGCCAGGGAATTTGAGGAGGGCGGCGGTGGCGATGCCGTCGGCTTCGAGGGCGGAGCGGCCGCCGAGGTCCGGGAGGTCGATGGCGAAGAGGGCCAGGAGCAGAGTGGCGCCTTGTTCGCGGAGGAGCTCTGCGGCGGCGAGGGCGGTGCCGCCGGTGGCGATAAGGTCATCGACCAGTAGGACCCGGGCGCCCTGCCCTATCTGTCCTTCATGCAATTCGAGGCGGTCGGTGCCATATTCGAGCACATAGTCGATGCCGACGGTCTTGCCGGGTAGCTTGCCCGACTTGCGGATCGGAACGAAGCCGAGACCGAGCGCGTGAGCGAGTGCCGATCCGAGCACGAAACCGCGCGCCTCGATGCCAACGACGACGTCGGCGTCGAGCGGACGGGCGATCGCGGCAAGGCTGCTGACGAGGGAGGAGAAGCCATCAGCGTCGGCGAGTAACGTCGTGACGTCGCGGAACAGGATGCCCGGCTTGGGGAAGTCGGGAATGGTCCGGACCAGCGCGGCGAGTTCATCTAGATCCATGTAAACTCCAATGAAAAAGGGGCGCGGTGTCATCATGACGCCGCGCCCCTTCCCTATTCATTCCCCTGGCCGAAAGGCGGTCAGGCGGCCTTTTTCTTGTCGGCCCAGATATTCTGGTAGGACATGTAGGCCAGCGCCGTTGCGATCAGCAGGAAGACGATGGTCGCCAGACCCGCGCGGCGGCGGTTCTCAAGCTTGGGTTCGGCGGTCCAGGTCAGGAAGGCCGAAACGTCCTTCGCCATCTGGTCAACGGTCGCCTTGGTGCCGTCGCCATAGGTCACCTGACCGTCAGCCGTCAGCGGCGGGGCCATGGCGAGGTTCAGGTTGGCGAAATAGGGGTTGTAGTGCAGCCCCTGCGGCGTCTTGGCATCCGGGAAGTGCTTCAGCAGCTCGGCAGGCTGGTTCTGGAAACCAGTCAGCAGCGAGTAGACATAGGCCGATCCCTCATGGCGCGCCTTGGTCATCAGCGACAGATCTGGCGGGATCGCATTGTTGTTCGCCGCCATCGCCGCGACATTGTTGGCGAAAGGCTTGGGGAAGTAATCCGCCGGGACCGGAGCACGCGTCGACATTTCACCCGTCTTGGGATCGACGTCAGGCGTCTTGATCGCCCACTGCTTGGCGATCGCCTTGATCTCCGCCTCGTTGTAGCCAATGCCCTTGAGGTCGCGGAAAGCGACGAACTTCAGGCTGTGGCAGGCCGAGCAAACTTCCTTGAACACCTGGAAGCCGCGCTGCAGCTGGGGCTGATCGAACTTGCCGAACGGCCCGTTGAAGGAGAAGTCCACTTCCTTGGGATGCTTGTGGAATTCATGCTCCACCGTCGCAGCGGGCGGTTCGGAGACATAGGCCACAGCGCCCACAAGGAAGGAGATCAGCAGCCAGCCAGCAAAGAAGAGGCCGACGAGAAATGCGCCGATGCGAACCATGTTGATCTTGTCCCCTATTAGCCGGCGTTCGACGGCTGCGGATCCGCGCCCATTCCGGGAAGCGCATCCTGTTCGCCCTTGATGTTATAGCGGTTAAGCACCGATTCCGTGATCGAGCCCGGCAGCGGCAGCGGCCGTTCAAAGCGCGAGATCAGCGGGAGGATGATCAGGAAGTGGGCGAAATAATAGGCGCCCGCAATCTGGGAGATCATCACATAGGGTTCGGCAGCAGGCGCGCCGCCGCAATAGCCCAGGATCAGCACGTCAACGATCAGGATCCAGAAGAACTTCTTGAAGGTCGGACGATAATTGCCCGAACGCACCGGCGAGGTATCCAGCCAGGGCAGGAAGAAGAGCATCAGGATCGAGCTGAACATCGCCAGCACGCCCAGCAGCTTCGCGGGGACAAAGAAGAAGTCCACGGTGAAGGCGCGCAAGATCGCGTAGAAGGGCCAGAAATACCATTCCGGGACGATGTGCGCAGGCGTCGAAAGCGGGTTCGCTTCGATATAGTTGTCCGGATGGCCGAGATAGTTCGGCGCGAAGAACAACAGGATCGCAAAGAGGATCAGGAACACACCCGCCCCGAAACCATCCTTCGCCGTATAGTAGGGATGGAAGGGAACGGTGTCCTGCGGACCCTTCACTTCCACACCGGTCGGGTTCGACGAACCCGGAATGTGCAGCGCCCAGATGTGCAGGATGATTACCGCAGCGATCACGAAGGGCAGCAGGAAGTGCAGCGAGAAGAAGCGGTTGAGCGACGCATTGCCAGGAGCAAAGCCGCCGAGCAGCCAGGTCTGGATCGGCTCACCAACGACCGGGATCGCGCCGAACAGGCCGGTGATCACCTTCGCGCCCCAATAGGACATCTGTCCCCAAGGAAGAACATAGCCCATGAAGGCGGTCGCCATCATCAGGAGGAAGATGACGATACCGAGCAGCCAGACCATTTCGCGCGGCGCCTTGTAGGAACCGTAGAAAAGGCCGCGGAAGATGTGGAGATAGACGACGATGAAGAAGAAGCTGGCGCCGTTGGCATGCGCATAGCGCATCAGCCAGCCCGCGTTCACGTCACGCATCGTCTGTTCGACGGTGCTGAACGCGACCAGCGTGTTGGCGCCATAATGCATCGCCATGATCACGCCGGTGACGATCTGGATCACCAGCGCGAGGCCAGCGAGAACACCGAAGTTCCAGAAATAGTTGAGGTTGCGCGGGACCGGGTAACCGGCGCCGATCGCGTTGTAGACGAGGCGCGGAAGCGGCAGCTTCTCGTCGATCCACTGCATCGCGGGATGCTTGGGAGTATAATGCTCAGCCCAGGGAAAGCTCATGGTTTCTTACCTCAGCCTACGAGAATGGCGGTGTCGGAAGTGAAGCTGAACTTCGGCACTTCCAGGTTCTTGGGCGCGGGGCCTTTGCGGATGCGGGCCGCCGTGTCGTAGGACGAACCGTGGCAGGGGCAGAAATAGCCGCCAAATTCACCGCGATTCTCGCCCTCGCCCGCACCCAGCGGCACGCAGCCCAAATGGGTGCAAACACCCATGGTGATCAGCCACTGCTTCTTGCCAGCGACGGTGCGCTGTTCCAGCGTCTGCGGATCGCGCAGCGAGGAAACGTCAACCTTGTCGGCTTCGGCGATTTCCTTGTCCGTCAGATGACGCACGAAAAGCGGCTGCGAGCGGAAGGTCGTCTTGATCGCCTGACCCGGCTGGATCGAAGAGATATCAACCTCGGTCGATGCCAGCGCCAGCACGTCCGCGCTGGGGTTCATCTGATCCACGAGCGGAATGACGACGGCGACAGCCCCGACCCCCGCGAAGCTTACTGCGGCGATATTGATGAAGTCGCGACGACGCACTCCACCTTCGCCGGATAGACCTTGGCTGTCCGTATGTTCAACGCTCGCCATGCACCTCAACCCTTGCAAAGACGTCCCTGTTACCCGCCGCATTGCCGTCACCGGCCCTGATTATCGAGAGAGTAGCGCCGCCCACGGAATATGGGCCTCGCCTTTCCCCCTGGCGTGGTTCGGGGGCCTGATAGACCCACTGTAGCTTCTTTGCCAACAGCAATTTGGCCATGGCTATGACAATTTGCCCCGCTGCTTTATGCGCGGGGCATGCGTATTGCTCTTTATCAACCCGAGATTGCCGGGAATGTCGGCGCCATATTGCGGCTGGCCGCCTGTTTTTCCGTGCCCGTGGACATCATCATGCCGATGGGATTCGCCTTTTCCGACGCCAAGTTGAAACGCGCCGCGATGGATTATGGCGCGGCGGCGGAGGTGACTCGCCACGCCAATTTCGAGGCATTTGACGAGGCCCGGCGTGCGGAGGGCCGTCGTCTGGTGCTGATGAGCAGCCATGCTTCACAGCCCCTGCCAGAGGTGCGTTTTGACAGGAATGACGTGCTGCTGATGGGATCGGAAGGTGCGGGCGTGCCCGACGCGGTGCGCGACATGGCCGACCTGCGCGTCCGAATCCCCATGGCTGCGGGCTTCCGGTCCTTGAACATTGCCGTTTCCACGGGCATCGCGGTTGCCGAAGCCCTTCGCCAGACTGGACAATTTCCAACATGATCGAGATTTCCCAATGACCTTGGTCCTCAATCCCCAACAGCAGGCCGCCCGCAACTGGTTCGAATCGCTGCGCGACCGCATCTGCGCGGAATTCGAGGCGATCGAGCGCGAGGCGGGCAGCGATGCCTCCTTTGCCTACACGCCATGGGACCGCGAAGCGCCGGGACTGACGCCGGGCGAAGGCGGCGGCGGTGTGCGCGGCGTGATGAAGGGCAAGATATTCGAGAAGGTCGGGGTCAATGTATCCACCGTCTCGGGCGAATTCGCGCCGGATTTTGCCAAGACCATCCATGGCGCGGGGGAGAACCCGGCCTTTTTCGCGACGGGGATCAGCCTGGTCTGCGCATATGGCCAACCCGCATGTGCCAGCGGTACATATGAACACGCGCTATCTGATTACGTCCAAAAGCTGGTTTGGCGGGGGCGCGGACCTTAACCCTCCCCTGCCCCGGGATGAGGACACGACGAGCTTCCACGGCGAGTTCAAGGCGGCATGCGATGCGCATGATGCGGACTATTATCCCCGCTTCAAGGCGTGGGCCGACGAGTATTTCTTCATTCCGCACCGGGGCGTCCATCGCGGCGTCGGCGGCATCTTCTACGACCATCTGGAGTGCGAGGATGATGCGGAATTTGAAGCGAATTTCGCCTTTACCCGATCGGTTGGCGAGGCGTTCCTGAAAGCCTTTCCGCCGATTGTCCGGCGGCGAATGGGCGAAAGCTGGAGCCGGGAAGATTACGCCAGGATGCTGGAGTGGCGCGGCCGTTATGCCGAATTCAACCTGGTGCATGACCGGGGCACGCTGTTCGGGTTGAAGACCGGCGGCAATGTCGATGCCATATTGATGAGCCTGCCGCCGATGGCGAGCTGGAGCTGAACCCATGCCGCTGACGCCGGTCGCCAATGATCAGATTGCGACGATCGTGACCTATCTGGAGATGGTGGAGCGTCCTCGGCCTGCGCCGATTCCGCCTGCGCCTTTGCGGCTGGTGCCGTGGAAGTCGCCAGCGCCCGATGCCTATCGCGCGCTGTTCCGGCGGGTGGGGGAGTCGTGGCTCTGGTTTTCGCGCCTTGTCATGAGCGATGCGGAATTGACCGCGATTATCCATGATCCGGCGGTGCAGATTTTTGCGATCACCGATCCTCGGGACGTGGAGGTGGGATTGCTGGAGCTGGATTTCCGGGCGCTGCCGGACTGCGAGTTGAGCTTCCTTGGCCTTATACCTGAGCTGACCGGCAAGGGATTTGGCGGATGGCTGATGGCGCAGGCGAAGTCGTTGGCATGGCGCAAGGAGGTGCGCCGGTTCTGGGTGCATAGCTGTACGCTGGACAGTCCGGGTGCGCTCAGCTTCTATCAGCGGGCGGGATTTGTGCCCTATAATCGGGAGGTCGAGGTTTTCGCTGATCCTCGGCTCGCCGGTTTATTGAGCGCCGATGCGGCGCCGCATGTGCCCATGCTGGGTCAGCCCGCCTCCGCCTGACGATAAAGCCGGGCGAGCATGACGAGCATATAGACCTGCACCCCGGTCGAGACGACGGCCGCTGCGACGCCGCCGACGAGCCGCGCGCCTTCCGCTCCGGCGATCAGGCGACCGAACAGGCCGAAGATGACTTGCGCGGCCGACCCCACGATGGCGGAGAGCAGCGTCAGTACCAGGATGAAGCCGAGCAGCCGCCAGAAATGGCCGCGTGTCAGCGCCCAGCTGTGCCGGAGCGAGGCCATGACGCCTTCATGGCCGTCGATCACCACCGGGTTGAGCAGCAGAAGCCGCACGCTGGCGAAGAGCATGACGGCGCCGCCAGCGGTCACCAGCAACGCGGCGAGGGCTGCGGCAACGGGCTTTGCCACCATGGAGAAGGCGACGACGACGATCATGCCGACGATGGCTATGCCAAGCAGGGTGCCGATTACGACGAGCGCCGTGCCGAGCAGCACGGGCAGGCGGGACAGGCTGAGCTGCAATGCTTCGCCGACGCTGATGCCGGGCCTTAACGCCAGCGCAAACAGGGCGAGTGATCCGAACCAGATGATGATGACGCCGATCAGCGTAGACAGGATGAAACTGGGCGGGATGTCCGGCATGGCGCCCTTTTCCATCGTCCAGGTAGCGAGTTCGGGCGGCGTCATCTCCTGAAGGATGAGGCCGGGCAGCGCGACGAAGAGCAAGGCGACGGGAAACAGCAGGCTGCGTTCGCGCGCGACGAAGGCGACCGCTTCTTCCCATGCCTTGCCGATCGACATCGCCGCCATATCTTCGCCTTTTCCCGTACTTAAAATCGGGGAGGAGACTTGATCGCTCCCCTCGCCCAAGTCAAGGAAGTGCCATGTCATCCTCTTCCCCTTCGCCTGCTGTCGCCGACCAGATCGAATGGCGAGTCGATTCGGCGCCGGTCGATTACCCGCACGCGCTCGCCGACATGGAGGCGCGGGCGGCTGCGATCTTTGACGGTGAGGCGAGCGAGCGGGTGTGGCTGCTCGAACATCCGCCGCTTTATACGGCGGGGACGAGCGCCGATCCTTCCGAACTGATCGACCCGCGCTTTCCGGTGCATGATGCGGGGCGCGGGGGGCGCTATACCTATCATGGGCCGGGGCAGCGGATAGGCTATCTCAACATCGATCTGCGCGAGCGGGGGAAGGATGTGCGCAACTTCGTCCATCATCTGGAAGGGTGGATGATCGACGCTCTGGGCGACCTTGGCATTGCGGCGCGGCGGGCGGAGGGGCGGATCGGCATCTGGACCGATGATCGCGACGGGCGCGAGGCGAAGATCGGCGCGCTGGGCATCCGGGTGCGGCGGTGGGTGACGCTGCATGGCTTTTCGATCAATGTGGACCCCGACCTGTCCCATTTTGGCGGCATCGTGCCGTGCGGGCTTGCGGAATATCCCGTCACCAGCATCGCGGCGCTGGGCAAGAATGCCTCAATGGCCGATCTCGACGCGGCTTTGAAGGCGCATTTCCCTGCCTTTCTGGGCCGGTTGCGGCGCTGTGGCGCGGGGGTTGAGCAATGCGGATCGGGCGGCTAGGGTCGGCGCCTTCGCCGGGTGGGGGCCGCCGGGCATCACATGTTTGGGAGACCCGGATGCGCTGCAAAGCGAGGATGATCTTTACCGCCTTGCTGCTGACCGGCTGCACCGCGCTGGCGGCGTGCGGCAAGGACGACAAGGGGAGCAACACGGTCCAGATGAAGGATCTGGAGGTTGTCGATGGCACGACCACCGACGCCATGACGGACCTGGACGGGGTGCAGAGTGAAGCACCATCGGCGGCCCTGCCCTCGGCTGGAGGGAATAACGGCGCCGCTACCGCGCCTCAGCCGGAACCTGCCGCAGCCAATGCGACGCAGGGCGAGGCTGAGATACTGTCGGATCAATAGACGGAGCGAGGCGTTCAGGCGCAATACAGGCGCCGGACGCGAGGCATAGCATAAGATTAGCCTGCCCGATCGTCATTCACATAGGCCGCCATTCTAAAAGGGGAAGTCATGACATCCTGTTCCACGCTGCGCCGGGTCTGTGCCGGGTTGATGATTGCCGCCGCGCCGCTGTTGGCTCAACCGGCCGCCGCTCAGTTTTTCTGGTCGCCGCCCGACTTTTCCAGCCCGCCGCTGACGGATGCGGATGCGGCGACCGCGCTCGGCCTGCCGGGAGCCACCGCCGAGGAAATTCGCGCGGGCCTGGTGTGGAATCTGCGCGCCGCGCTCAACGTCGCGGCGCTTCAGTGCCAGTTCGAACCGACGCTGCTGTCGATCAGCAATTATAATGCGATGATCGCGCATCATGACGCGGAACTGGACGCGGCCCAGTCGGTCCTGCTCGGCTATTTCCAGCGCACCGTTGGCAAGGGAAAGCCCGGCCAGGCCGCAGCCGACAAATATGGCACGCGCATCTATTCGGGCTATTCGACCGTCCAGGCGCAGCGCGGCTTCTGCCAAGCGGCGGGTCAGGTCGGGCGGCAGGCGATCTTCGCCAATCGCGGTTCGCTGCATGAGGTGGCGCGCACGGGGCTGGGGTCGATCAAGAAGTCGTTGGTGCTGGCGGGTGAGCAATTTTACGGCGACCCGGGGCGGAGCTATGCGCTGACCCTGCCCTCCTTCGACAAGAAATGCTGGAAGAAGGACAAGCTGCGGCCGGAATGCCAGGTGGCTTATGAGCAGAAGGTGGCGGCTAAGTGATGGTGTGATGGACGGGGCCGTAGGGCTTCGCTCTTTTGTTCTATCTAGTGAGCATTGCACTTTAACCCGTTCGGGCTGAGCCTGTCGAAGCCCTTCTCTTCTTTATAAGAAGTAGAGCCCTTCGACAAGCTCAGGGCGAACGGGGAGATGTTTAGCTTCAGCGCGATCCTTACCTAAGCCCCAGATATTTATGCGATTGAAGGCTTAGCCGCCATTTCGGCCGCGCCATGACGAGATCGATCGCCGCCTGCATGTTCGCCGCCGCGTCCGCGCTGTCGAGGGGTTGGATCAGCAGGTTGTCGAAAGCCCAGCCCTCCATCGCCTCCACATCGGCGATGCTATGGCCCCTGCCCGGCTGCGGCCAGACCAGCTTCAGTTCATTGCCGCTGCGTTGCACGACGTCGCTGCCTGCCTTGGGGCTGATGCAGACCCAATCGATGCCGGGATGCGCGGCGATCGTGCCGTTGCTTTCGATGGCGATGGTGAAGCCATGGGCGTGGAGCGCGTGGATCAAGGCGTCATCGACCTGCAACATGGGTTCCCCGCCCGTCATGACGATATAGCGGCCTTCTTCGCCTGTCCCCCAGAAGGCGAGCGCCGCGTCGGCGAGCGCCTGTGCATCGGCGAATTTGCCGCCGCCGTCACCATCGGTGCCGACGAAATCGGTGTCGCAAAACTGGCACACGGCCTTGCGCCGATCCTCTTCACGTCCGGTCCACAGGTTGCACCCGGCAAAGCGCATGAAGACGGCGCGGCGGCCGCTATGGACGCCTTCGCCCTGAAGCGTCAGGAACATCTCCTTGACGGCATAGCTCATCCGCCTGTCCTTTATGGCTTGGCTGCGTAGCGAGTTGGATCGGGCAGGCCCGCTTCCTCAAAACCCCTGGAGCGAAGGCGGCAGCTGTCGCAAAGCCCGCAATGCTGATCGCCCGGCGCGGGATCGTAGCAGGACCAGCTCATCCCGGCGTCCAGCCCCAGTCGGTTCGCCTCTCGCGCGATGTCGGCCTTGCTCATATGCTGGAGCGGGGCGTTGATCCGCACGGGATGCCCTTCGACCCCCGCCTTGGTCGCCAGCGCCGCCATGTTCTGGAAGGCGTCGATGAACTCGGGACGGCAGTCGGGATAGCCCGAATAGTCGAGTGCGTTGACGCCGATGAAGATGTCGTTCGCTCCCGACACTTCGGCAAGACCAAGCGTAAGCGACAGGAAAATGGTGTTGCGCGCGGGCACATAGGTGTTGGGAATGCCCGGCCCCACCCCGTCCTTCGGCACCGCGATGTCCGCCGTCAGCGCCGATCCGCCAAAGGCGGTAAGATCGAGCGGAAGGACGATATGTCGCCGGACCCCAAGAACAGTGGCGATGCGCGCGGCGGCGTTCAATTCGACGCGATGCCGCTGATTATAATCAATCGTCAGCGCGACCAGTTCATAGCCCGCCTCGCGCGCGAGGCCGCCCACGACCATCGAATCCAACCCGCCCGACAGCAGGACGACAGCGATTTTCACATCATTGGCAGTCATGGGCGCTCCGCTACCGCCACAGGCGCGCTGGCGCAAGCGGTGCGGTCAATGGCAGGCGCCGATGCGCCGTCCTTCCATGCTGAAGGAGAAGGGCGCGCCGCCCGCAATCCCCTGAGCGTGGATTTGCACCAGCCTGGACGTTTCGATGCGCAGATCGGTGCGCCCACCCCCTGCCCCGGCGCAATCGTAGCTGACCGTCAGCCGTTTGGCGCTTTCGTCGATCGTCAGCCTTTTGCAATTGTTGCGACCATGGCGAAGCTGGATCAACTGGCGAATATCGGCAAGGCAGATGCGGCGTATATCGCCCTTCCCGCCTTCCTCCGGCCGTTCGCGCAATTCCCATTCGCCCGGTTCCAGCCCCCTGAGCGGCGGTTCGGAAAGCGCCTGCGACCCGACCGGCGATACAGCGATCAGCACCGCAATGGCCGCGCTCAAGGCATGCAGACCTGACGTCATTCGATAGCCCCCGTATTTCATCGCGGACTCCGGAGCGGCTCGCCGCGTGCATGGCGGCACGGCCTTCATGCACCCAAATCCGGCGGGTTGATAGCGCCAGCCCCCGCTAACGCCCCAACCTGTTCCGAAGTCGCAATAAATTCGTGTCAGCCTTGCGCGAAACTGTCCAGCGAAACTGGAAACAGACGCGAGCAAAAGGCGCAATCTACCCCAATGACCCCCTTTTCATCAGCCATTTGGGCACGTTCTTCGGCGGGGAAACGGCCGATCACGCTGCGGATGTGGGCCAGATCGCAGCGGCAACCCTTGGTCAGGTCGACCGGATCGGTGACGCGCACCACCTCTTCCTCATGGAACAGACGCCAGACGATATCGGTCAGCGGCAGCGCTTCGTCGGTGAGTTCGTTGTCACTGAGCGTGACGGCCAGCGCCTGAACATGTTCCCATTCGGGATGATCATGCCGCGTGTGGAGACGTTCGCGGCCCACTTCACCTTCGGGCAGATGCTGGAGCAGCATGCCTGCGGCGAAGCAGCCCTGCCCCGCTTCATGGCGGACGGCGATCTGGACGACGCTGGGGATTTGTTCGGACTGGAAGAAATAATGTTCGGCAGCCTGCGCGAGAGAGTCGCCATCGAGCGGGACGATGCCCTGATAGCGTTCGCCGGTCACCGCCTGGTCAAAGGTGATGGCGAGAAAGCCCTTGCCGAACAGGCCGAACAGCGTCGGGTCAGGCCCCAGCTCCGCCAGCCGATCGGCGTCGAACTTGGCGTAACCGCGCACTTCGCCGCCCTTGTAATCGGCGACGAGCAGGCTGACGACGCCATGTTCGTTATGCGCCTGAAGCGTAAGCTGTCCCCCGCATCCTTCAGCGTCGAGCCGAGCAGCGCGGCGAGGACCAGCGCCGAGGCGAGCAGCCTTTCGACTGGCGGCGGATAAGCATGGGCGGCAAGCACCTGATCCAGCACCGGCCCAAGGCGAAGGATGCGCCCGCGCGCGTGACGCGACGGAATGGTGAAGCCCAGGGCCTGATCGATATCGGATGCGTTCAAGACAAGCTCCGTTAGTCCCGGTGCAGGGCGGGAATATAGCGGCGGCCGGGCGTTATCGCCCGGCCGGTTCGCTGCTAGATAGGAATATGTCCGGCAAACTCAACCAAGGCGGCCCGCCGCCCAGAGCAGCACGGACTTTTGCGCGTGGATGCGGTTTTCCGCTTCGTCCCAGATCAGCGACTGCGGGCCGTCGATCACTTCGGGGACGACTTCCTCGCCGCGATGGGCGGGCAGGCAGTGCAGGAATTTCGCGCTGGGCTTTGCCTTTGCCATCAGGTCTTGCGTCACCTGATAGGGCATCATGGCCTTCAACTTTTCGTCCGCATGCGCCTGTCCCATGGAAATCCAGGTGTCGGTGACGACGGCGTCGGCCCCCGCGACCGCCTGGACAGGATCACGCGTGAGCGTGATGCCAGCACCCAGCGCCTGCGCTTCCTTGATGAAGGCGTGGTCGGGCTCATAGCCTTCGGGAACAGCGATGCGGACGTCGAACTTGAAGAGGCCCGCCGCTTCGATAATCGAGTGGAGGACATTATTGCCATCGCCCAGCCATGCCCACTGGCTGCCGGGCAAGGCTACGCCATGTTCGACCAGCGTCAGCAGGTCGGCGGTGATCTGGCACGGGTGCGACAGATCGGTGAGGCCGTTGATCACCGGGACGGTGGCATAGCGGGCCATTTCCTCGATCTTGGCATGGTCATCGGTGCGGATCATGATCATGTCGCACATGCGGCTGAGCACGCGCGCCGTGTCCGCCACGGTTTCGCCCCGACCAAGCTGGCTGGTGGCGCCGTCGAGGATCAGCGAGGTGCCGCCGAGCTGGCGGATCGCCATGTCGAAGCTGACGCGGGTGCGAGTGCTGTTCTTTTCGAAGATCATCGCCAGCGTGTGGCCAGCGAGCGGCGCGTCGGCATCGGCCTGGCCCTTAGGCAGGGCCTTGCGGGCAGTTTTCCGGTCGATGGCGTCGGAAAGCATGGCGGCGAGCGCGTCGGCGCCAGCGTCGGAGAGATTCAGGAAATGTCTGGTCATAGGGAGTAAACCTCCAACCCGTTCGGGCTGAGCCTGTCGAAGCCTTCTCTTTTTAAGAAAGGAAAGCCCTTCGACAGGCTCAGGGCGAACGGTGGTTAGTGTCTAAGCCGCTGAAGCCTCCGCGAAGCTGCGGGCACCAGCGGACAGTTTTTCGATGCATTCGGCGACATGCTTCTCGTCAATGATGAGCGGCGGCAGAATGCGGACGACATTTTGTCCGGCCGACACCACCAACAACCCATGATTGTCGCGCAGATGCGCCACGAAGTTTCGCGCGTCGCTGCTGTCCTTCAATTTGACGCCGAGCATCAGGCCAAGGCCGCGCACATCCTCGAACATGTCGTGATTGGGGATAAGCTGCTCCAGCGCGGAACGCAGGCGCGCGCCGATACTGTTCACATGGTCGAGGAAGCCTTCGCCCAGCACTTCGTCCAGCACAGTCAGGCCCACCGCCATGGCGAGCGGGTTGCCGCCATAGGTGGAGCCGTGGGTGCCGAACACCATGCCCTTGGCCGCTTCTTCCGTCGCCAGGCAGGCACCGAGCGGGAAGCCCGCGCCTATGCCCTTGGCGACGGCCATGATGTCGGGGTTCACGCCATATTGCTCATGGGCGAAGAAGGTGCCGGTGCGGGCATAGCCGCACTGCACTTCGTCGAGGATGAGGAGCATACCCTTGTCATCGCACAGCTTGCGCAGGCCGGTGAGGAACTCTTGGGTCGCGGGCGTGACGCCGCCCTCACCCTGCACGGTTTCGACGAGGAAACCGGCCGTGTTGTCATCGACCGCAGCGGCGGCAGCTTCCAGGTCGTTGAATGGCACGACGGTGAAGCCGGGCAGCAGCGGTTCGAAGCCGTCGCGCATCTTGGGCTGGCTGGTGGCCGAGATGGTCCCCAAAGTCCGGCCGTGGAAGGCGTTGTCGAAGCTGATGATATTGTGACGGTGCGCCTCGCCATTGGCATAATGGTAGCGGCGCGCGGTCTTGATCGCGCACTCGACCGCTTCTGCGCCCGAATTGGTGAAGAAGACTGTGTCGGCGAAGGTCGAATCGACCAGCCGCTGCGCGAACTTTTCCCCCAGCGGCATGCCGTAGAGGTTCGACGTGTGCATCAGCGTCGCGGCCTGATCCGCGATCGCCTTCACCAGTTTCGGGTGGCCATGGCCGAGCAAATTGACCGCGATGCCGCTGGCGAAGTCGAGATAACGCTCGCCACGTTCGCCGATCAGATAGCAGCCCTCGCCTCGCACCGGGCGGACATCGCACCGGGGGTAAACGGGCATGAGCGGCGTAATCGACATGGTGGCCCTCCCTTCGCTGGGGCTGATGAAAAAGTCTCAAAACGCAAAAAGGCGGCCCCCGCCGGGCCGCCCTTTGCGAGCGCTGCCTATACTAGGGGCGCTGGAGTGGCGCAAGCCATTCTACCAGCGTCGTCCCAGCGGACGCTGGGATCTCGTTAGGCTGGGTTGTGCCCTCTCGCCTGAGATCCCAGCTTTCGCTGGGATGACGGCTGTTGGAGGATCGTCAGGCGATCTGGTTCCAGGCGTCGGCGATTTCGGCGATGATGTCGCGGGCCTGCTCGGCATGTTCGGGCGAGCGTTCCTTGGCGCTGAGCAGCAGCAAGCGGCGCGCTTCGCGGTAGATTTGGGCGAGACCCATGGCGATGTCGCCGCCCTTGTCGAAGTCGAGGCTGGATTCGAGCGCGATCAGGATCGACATGGCGCGGGCCTGCTTGTCGGAAACTTTCAACCGGTCGTTGTTGCGTTCGGCCAGCGCGGTGGCTTCGAGAGCGATCAACAGTTCGTCGAACAGCACCTTTACCAGCGCATGGGGCGTGGCGCCTTCGATCCGGCTGCCCGAATGCACGGCCGCATAGCCGCGTGCCGCGCGATTGCCTGCATAGCCCTGTTGAGAATAGAACATCTTACCTGACCCCTGTTATCAATTATCGCTCTTGGTCCACATGGCGACCTGCTGTTCCAGATAGTTCTGGGTCGCCTTGAAGGCCGCCAGACGCTTGTCCATCGCCGAATAGACCTTGGAAAGCTGCGCCTGATAGTCGGTCATCTGGTCGTTCAGCTTTTCCAGCTGCTCGGTCAGCGCCTCACCCAGCTTTTCATATTTGCTTTTTGCCGCAGCCAGCGGACCATCCGTCTGCTGAATCTTGTCGCGCACGCTGTCCATCAGACCGGCGAGGCCGGGCTTCGTGTCCGACTTGACCGCCGGGTTCAGCATCTGGGTGATCCCGGCGGGGTCGGCGAGAAGCGCCTTGTCGAGCGCGGCGGTGTCCAGCTTCAGCGTGCCGTCGCGATTGGTGCTGACACCGATGGACGACAGCGTCGTATAGGTCCCCGTGGGCGCCAGAACGGCCGACGTCATCTGCGACAGCTGCCGCTTCATGTCGCGGATCGATGCCTCGCCGTTCAAAGCGCCCGCGCTGGACGAATTGCCACCGGCCGCGGTGGCGGTGTTCAGCGCCTTCATCAGCGTATTATAGGCATCGACGAACTCGACCATCAGGTCGCGCATCGACGTGGTCGGCTCGGTCGATGCCAGCGTCACATTCGTGCCCGGCGCGGCCTTGTTCAGGTCAATGCGCAGGTTGGCGATGGCGGTGTCGATCGTATTGCTGCTGTAATGCTGCTCAACGCCGTCCAGAAGGATGATCGAATCCTTGGCCTGCACCTGACGCGTCATCCCGCCGGTCGCGCCGTCCCACGTAAAGGCATCGAGCGCCGCGTTTGCAGGCGAAGATGTGTTGGTGAAGGTAAAGCTGTTCGCGTCGCCCGTCGCGCCCTTCATCACCAGGCGCGTGCCCTGATTGTCGGAGATGACACTGGCGCTGACGCTTGTCCCGGCTGCGTTGATCGCCGCTGCAAGGTCGGCATAGGTGGCACCGGCACCAAGCGTGATGGGGACGGCGGCGCCGCTACCCACTGTCAGCGAGAAGCTGCCCGCGCCAAGCACGGTGGCGGCGGTTGCGCCTGAAACGGGTGCAGAGGCAATGGTCTGCGCAGAGGCAAGCTGCTGCACCTGAAGCTGCGCTGGCAGCTTTGGCACACCGCCCGGCAGCAGGCTGACAGCCGCAATGCTGGGATCATTGGAGGCGGGCGAACCCGCGAAACCCGTTCCGGCGAGCAGGCTGTTCAGGGCGTTGGCAAAAGTATCGAGCGAGCTGGAGGCCGATGCGAGCGCCGAAATCCGTGCATTATTGGTGCTCTGACGATCGGTAATCTGCTTCTGCTTCGGGTCGCGGGCAGCGCTCACCAGGCTGGTGACCAGCGCTCCGGTGTCGATGCCGGACCCAATGCCGAGCGCTGTTGAAATGCTGCTGCTTACCGAGGTCATCGTCCGTCCTTTCGAGGATGAGAACGGCTCTAGGATGAAGACCTTTAGGAATGATTTTCATGGGGTAGAGGAAGATCGCGCGCGGCGATCTTTCCTCAACCGTCGATTGAAAGCAGCTGATCCACCGTGCCACGGCGCAGATGCGCCTGCGCGGCATGGGCATAGCTTGCCTGCTCCGCGATGCGTTTGCCCAAGGTGACGGCGCTTTCGACCACTTCCTTCGATGCGGGTGGCAACGGCACCAGGATCATCGGCGCGGGCAGCAGCGACTGAATTTCGGCCTCCGCCCCTTCAACCGTGGGTCCGGCCGAGGCCGATCGCAGTTGTGCCAGTATGTCAGCCACGCGAGCATGCACCTTGGCATATTCCGCCGCGCTGGCGAGGTCATCTTCGGACAGAGTGGAGTTCGTGTCGCCGTTCTGGGGCTTGTCCGCATGCGGATCGACGCCCTGCTGCGCTGCAATCGGCTGGACTGCGGGCACGGCCGAAGGCGTTCGGGATGATACCCGATCAACCTGCGACAAGTCGCTCCGCGAAACATATTCGTTCATGACGCACCATCCTAATGCGTCCCCATGAATATATTACGGCCAGCAATGCCTAAGATTTAGTTCACCTTGAGAATTTTTTCAGGGCACCTCCCATTTAAATCACCCCGCCCCGTTCGGGCTGAGCTTGTCGAAGCCCTTTCCTTTCTTTGAAAAAAGAAAAGCCCTTCGACAGGCTCAGGGCGAACGGAAGCAGGGCGGCGGTGCCGATTTAAAGCGTGTTGCCCTACAAATTTCGGCCATCGGCGTCGAAGCGCAGATCGTCGGGCACGCTGATGAAGGGCCGATCGATCTCGCTCGCCATCCGGTTTTCCACGCGGAAGACGAAGGCTAGCACGGTCGCGACCGCCATGTAGAGCCCTTCATTGACGATCTGCCCCGCGCGCGAGGTGAAGTAGATGGCGCGGGCGAGGTCGGGATATTGCAGCACCGTGACGCCATTCTGATCGGCAAGCTCACGAATGGCGGCGGCGATCGCGTCGCAACCCTTGGCCACGACGATGGGCGCGGCGTCCTGTCCAGGCTTGTAGCGCAGGGCGACCGCGAAATGCGTGGGGTTGGTGATGATCACGCTGGCCTCAGCCACGGCCTTGCGCGTCGATCCGCTCAACACTTCGAACTGGCGGCGGCGGATATGGCCCTTGAGTTCGGGCGACCCTTCGCTTTCCTTATGCTCGTCCTTGATGTCCTGCTTGCTCATGCCAAGCCGCTTGGACCGCTGCATGATCTGCGCGGGGACGTCGATGCCCGCGATAAGGAACAGGCCGCCCGCCATGACGAGGCAGGTCATGATGAACATGTTGCCAAGGTCCGACATGGCAGGAGCGAGGCCCGATGAGCCAAGGCCGATAATCGCGGTCAGACGATCCCAGATCAGCCAGACGCCGATCGCTCCGAGCAGCGTTACCTTAGCGATCGACTTCATCAGTTCGATGAGGCCCTGCATGCCGAACATGCGCTTGAGGCCCGCCGCCGGATTGAGCTTCGACGCCTTGGGCGCGAAGGCGCCGGGGCGGAAGCCGAGCGAGCCGAGGATGGCTGGCCCGGCGATTGCCGCCAGTGTCGTCGCGAGCAATATGCCGCCGACCGGCAGCGCTATGCCGGTGAGCAGGCTCATGCCGCGCGCGGCCGGAGCGAAATCGGTAATGTCTTCCCGGCGGAAGCGCAGCGCTTCGATCAGCATCTGCGACAGGGATTCAACGACGGACGGCCCCGTTACCGCGATCCAGCCGATCCCGGCCATCACCACCAGCGCGGTCGCCAGTTCCTTGGACTGGAGGATGTCGCCCTTCTTGGCGGCGTCCTGCAATTTCTTCTGGGTTGGCTTCTCGGTCTTTTCGCCGCCGCCATTATCCCCCGCCATGTCAGCGGCCTTCCGCTATGGACTGGGCCTGGTCGAGCCCCGCCTTGAGCGCGGCGGTGAGCCCTTCCCCCATCACCGGCGCGGCGACGGCCAGCAGGATGAGTCCCGCCATGACGGCGACTGGCATGCCAACGGCAAAGAGATTGAGCGATGGCGCGCTGCGGGCGAGGATGCCCATGATGATCTGCACCAGAATGAGCGCGAAGCCGACCGGCAGCGCGACAGTAACGCCCGCGCCAAGCAGCGATCCGCCGAACTGGACCAGATGCCAGACCGCGTCATTACTGAGCATTGCGTCGCCCGGCGGCAGCGCCTTGTAGCTTTGCACCACAAAGCTGGCCAGCATCAGGTGACCGTCCATGCCGAGCAGCAGGAAGGTGGCGAGGATCGAGAGGAACGTACCGATCGCCTGCGTATGCTGGCCCGAGGAGGGATCGACCATGGCCGCGAAGTTGAGGCCCATGGCATTGCCGATCGTCTCCCCCGCGACGAAGGCTGCGGCATAGCCGATCTGCACCGCAAAACCCATGGCGAGCCCGGCCAGCACTTCCCCCATGACCAGCATCACGCCTGCGAAGCTGGCTACGCCGTCCTGCGGCAGCTGAATCGTGACGCTGTTGAGCGCGGCCATGCCAAGCGCCAGCGAGAGGATGAAGCGCAGCGGCAGCGGCACGGCAGGCGCGCCGAACACGGGCGCCGCGATGAAGGCCGCGCCCGGACGGATCATGGCGATAAGCCAGATCCACAGCTGCGTCTCCACATTCGCGAAGCCCGGTGCGATCATTGCAGCAGGTCCGGGATGCGTTCGAATATCTCGCGGGTGAAATCGGCGATCAGGACGAGGATCGACCCGCCGAACAGCACCAGCATCGCGCCGACGACGATGATCTTGGGGATGAAACTGAGCGTCTGTTCGTTGATCGAGGTCGCGGCCTGCACCATGCCGATGAGGACGCCCGCGATGAGTGCGGGGATCAGGATCGGCGCGGCGGCGAGCGCGGTGATCCAGAGCGCCTGTTGGGCAAGGCCCATGAAGAAGTCGGCATTGTCCATACCCCCTACTCCCCACCCCGATGAAGGAGGGAGCCGGTCATGTCGCAAACGATCCCGCCAGCGACCCCATGGTCAGCGCCCATCCATCCACCAGCACGAACAGCAGCAGCTTGAACGGCATGGAGATGATGGTCGGAGACAACATCATCATGCCCAGCGCCATCAGCGTGGAGGCGACCACAAGGTCGATGATAAGAAACGGCAGGAAGATCATGAAGCCGATCTGGAAGGCGGTCTTGAGTTCGCTCGTCACGAAGGCAGGCAACAGGATCGAGAAAGGAATGTCGGCAGGCGAGCGGAAAGCGGGCGCCTCGGCGAGGTTGGCGAAGAGTTTGAGGTCGGTCTCACGCGTCTGTTTGGTCATGAAGCCGTGCAGCACCTTGCCCGAGCGACCTACCGCTTCCTCGATGCTGATCTGGCCCTTGCCATAGGGGTCGAACGCCTGGGCGTTGATCTGATCGATCGCCGGGCGCATCACGAAGAGGGAGAGGAAGAGCGAGAGGCCCACCAGCACCTGATTGGGCGGCGTCTGCTGCAATCCCAGCGCCTGCCGCAGCAGCGACAGGACGATGATGATGCGGGTGAAGCTGGTCATCATGAGCACGAGCGACGGCAGCACCGACAGCAGGCTCATCAGGACGAGGATTTGCAGCGACAGCGACAGCGAACGGCCGTCGCCAGAGATCGCGCCCATCGCGCGGGTCAGCGCGCCGCCATTATCGACGGGCGTTGCGGGGGCGGCGGCTTGGGCCAGCGCGGGGGTCGTTAAGAACAACCAAGACAGCAGCCCTGCGACCAGAAGGGCGATCACCAGACGCCCTGACACCCGTTCAGGCTGAGCTTGTCGAAGCCCTTCACTTCTTGAAGAGAAGGGATGCCCTTCGACAGGCTCAGGGCGAACGGAGGGGAGAAGCTCAGCGCCCCGCACGATAGGGATCGCCTTCCGCGATCTTCTCGATCCGGCCGCGCGTGACGGACAGCAGGATCTTCTTGCCCTCGAACTCGACTACGGCGAGCTTGCCGAAGGTGCCGAGCGGCAACGCCTCCAGCATCTTCAGGGACCGGCCATCCTGCCCCACCATCAGGCCGGGCTGATATTTGCGCCAGAGCCACAGCGCGCCAAAGGCCATGCCGCCGACCAGCGGCAGGAGGATCAGCAGTTTGACGAAGTACCAGAACATGGGGCGCGATCCGCTTTCATGGTTAATCGCCTTTCCGAATCAGAAAGATCGGCGCGCAGCAAGAGAAAAAGGCATTGAGCGCGATCAGCCGCGCCGTTCGACCCCGGCGAGGCGGCTTTCGGCGGCGGCGATATCGACGATGCGGATGCCATAGCGGCCATTCACCGTGACGACCTCGCCCTTCGCGATCAGAGCGCCGTTCACCATGATGTCGAGCAGATCATCGGCCTGACGGTCGAGTTCCACGATGCTGCCTTCGGCCAGGTCCGATGACCTCCGCCAGACGCAGCGAAGTGGAGCCGACCTCCACCGACATGCGGACCGGAATGTCGGCCAGCAGGCGGAACTGGCGGTTGCTCGCCATCCGGCTCAGCCCTTCTTCGGCAAAGCCGTCAATCCGCGGCGCTTCGCTCATGTCACTCATTGTTCTGGTCCCTGTGCTATCTTTTCGATCTGGAATGCGGCGCGGCCGTCCTGCTCGCCGATTGATCCGTGAGCGACGATGCGGTCGCCCACGATCAGTGGCAGGCTGCGGCTGATGTTTACTGGAATGATGTCGCCGGTCTTCAACTGCATGAGGTCGGCGAGCGAGAGATTGGGGCGTGCCAGCACGGTGCGGGCGGGCAGGCGGATGTCGCGCATGCGGTTGGCGATGCGCGCCTGCCACACAGGATCGATGCGTTCTTCATCGACCGTGGCCTTGGCGCCCATGAGCGGCTCCACCGCGCGCAGCGACGACAGCGGGAAGAGCAGGTCGATCGGCCATTCCTGATCCCGCGCGATGCTGAGCATGAAGCGTTGCAGCACCATCTGTTCGCCCGGCTGCGCCGCCGACGCGAAGCCGATGCCCGCTTCACGGACGATGAGGCCAATTTCCAACGGCAGAATATCGGTCCAGCTTTCGACGAGACGCCCGATCACCCCTTCGGAAATGCGGCTGATCAGCCGGTCTTCGGTCGGCGTGAACTCGCCGCGTGCGGGCAGCGGGCGATTGCCGGGGCCGCCATAGAAGCAATCCACCAGGGTCGAGATCATGGCCGCGTCCATGCGCAGCAGCATCTGTCCTTTGAGCGGCGTGATGCGATAAACGCCGATGCTGGAAAAGGCGGGCACTTCCGTCGACCATTCGCCGAAATCGAGCACCCGCGCGTCAAGCATCGCGATGTGCGGGCGCACGCCGGAGATAGGCTCAATCAAGGCACGCAAACGCCGGCCGAGCTTTTCGCCCAGCCGGTCTAGTCCGGACAGCAGCTGTGGTGTCTGCGATTCCCCGCGCCCGAGGGCGTAGGTCTGAACGTCGGTCATGATAGTCCCCTGCCCTAGTGGACGGGGGACTTCCCGACCTTTCAGGCACCCCTATTGAATAACGAAATTGGTAAAATAAACGTTATCTATGCCGCCATAACCCGTCTTTTGCTTCAAAATATCGTTTATGACGCCCTTTATGCGCCCCTGGAGCTGGCGTTTGCCTTCGGGCGTCGCCAGCATCGTTTCGGGCTGCTGCGCGAGCATCATCAAAACCTGACTGCGAATCGCCATCTCATGGGTCTTGATCGCCTCGATCACGCGCAGGTCGTAATAGGTCGATACCGCGACGGAGATCTGGGCGAAGGCGTCCGTGTCCGACATGTTGGAGGTGAAAGGCGCCTGCAACTGGAAATAGGTGGCCTGATAGGCGGCCGGATTGGCAGGCGTGGGCAGGTCGATGCCCTTGCCCGGATGCGCGGGCGCATGCGTGCCGCCGCCGCCGCCGCCTTCACCATGCCCCTCGCCGCCAGCCATGCCATGGGCCTTGGCGATTTCCTCGGCGCTCTCGCCCGCCAGGACCAGGACAGGCTTGTTCGGGTCTTCCTTCGGCCCTTCTTCCTTGGCGCTGAAGAAACCGGCGGCGTAGAGCCCGCCAGCCGTCCCCGCACCACCCAGAACGAGCGCGGCGGCGACGAGGAGGATCATCTTCTTGCCCCCGCCCTTTTTCTTCTTCGCCTTCGCCTCTTCGCTCATCTGCCGGTCCCCCGAATATCCTTAAATCCTATGCGTACCGCGCGCGCGCCCTGTCATGGGCGGCAGGCTGCGCATCCGCATGGTTAAGAACGGCAGGATCGCCGGAGCCTTTAGGGCCAAAGCCGTTATTTTCGCGCCCCTGCCAGCGATTTTGCTGACCCTGGGGCTGGCCCATATTCTGGCCGCTATTCTGCGCCCAGGCGGACGTTTGAGAGCCCTGCTGCGACTGTTGCTGCTGCTGAGACGGCGACTGATTGGCCGTTTCGGCACGATGCGCTTCGGCGATAGCGGGCGCGCGTTCGACCTTCACCTCGGCGATGCGCACGGCGGCCAGCCCTGCGTCGAGCTTCAGCCGGTCGCTATCCTGACGCAAGGCCATTTCCGCCGCCTCGCTGGCGACGGTCAGGCTGACGGCGGCGCCATCCATGTTATGGCGGATGTCCACCTGCACAGCGCCAAGATGGTGCGTATCGATCTGGAAACGGCCCTGCGCGCCATTGGCGGACAGCCCGGCGATGTCGCGGGCCAGCCCGTCGATCCACTGCCCCGATACGCCCATGTCGACCACCTGAGCGCCAAGGCTGGCGGACAGATCAGGCGATGGCGAGGCGATGGGCAAGGACGGCGTGGCGCCCTGCGGCGCGGAGGCGGCAGGAACGGCCGGAACCGTGTCAGAGGGCGGCGGAAGGATGGAGGGGTCGAACGTCGTGTCAACAGGACGAGCGGACGCATCGGCTTTCGCATGAGCGGCGGCCGAGACCTGTTCGCCAACCCGCACCGGCGCGCCCGTCTGGCGCGCGGCCACCTGTTCACGCACGATTTGCAGCAGGGCGATCGCTTCTGCCTTCATTGGCTTGCCATTGAGTACCGGCGCTGCTGCCATGGTGAGTTCAGGCGCTGGGCTTTCGTTTCCGGCAGTCGCAACGGGTACATCGGGAACCGCTGACGGAACCTTGCCCTCACTGCGCGCAGCGCGCTGGTCAGGAGCAATCCCTTCAGGTTCGCGCGGCAGCGGCGAGCGGCCTTTCGGCGTCGGTGGCGTCGCCCCCGCCATCGCGGTCATGCTTGACATAGCGGCGGTGGCTTGCGGGTTGTCTGCTGACACCTGTTCTGGCGCCGCTGGCACGGAAGCAACCGGCGGAACATCCGCAGCAGCCGCGACGGGTTGCGGCACTGGCGCCACAGTCACGGCATCCTGCTGCGGCAGTTCAGTCTTCGCCTTTTCCTTGCGCGAAGATTTTGTGGGGGCCGGAGGAGCATCCTGTACCACCGGACTGATCACTTCCGGCGCAGCGTCGTCCTTACGGATGTCCGGGCGCGGCTTGGGCAAGTGAAGGGGTTCGGCCACTTGTTTCGGTTGTTCCGGTTGTTCTGGCAATGCGGTTTCAGGCTGAATAGGCGCTTCGTTCGGCAAGCCTGCCTCAGCCTGCGCGGGGAGTCCGGCAGGCTCAACCTTCGCCTGCTCATCCACTGGCGCATCAGCAACCTGCTTGATGAGACCCAGCGCTCGGCCGGGCGGCAATGATGACGGCAAATCCTTGCCAGCGGCAACCGCTATGGCAAGCCCGTGCGGTACATGACCATGCGCAGGTGTGGCCTCTGGCTGACCGATGTTCATAGGAAGAGCCGGGGTGGTGGTGGCAGCATCTTGCCCCTCGACGCCGGGAATCTCTGGCACGGCGGCAGCGGCACCCTGCCCGTCAATCTCCGGCAGGGCTGGAGACGCAACAGCCTCTTGCGCCATGGTGCCATTGAGCAGCGCGGCGAAGTCCGCCGTTTCGCCCGGCACGGCAGGCTGCGACGCAGCCACGCCCGGCGAAGCCGAGGAAAAGAGCAGTGCCTTCAGGCTGGAAAGCATGTTCATGTCAGACATCTCCCGTCCGCTGCATCCGGCGGTAGCGCGGCAAGGCCGCCAGCTTGTTCTCCCGCCATTCCTCCAGGTTCGCGTGGGCGCGATCCTTGAGCTTTTCGGCGATTTCGCGATCGCGATTGGTCACTTGGCTGAGACCTTCCTTCACTTCTACCTTACGGCGCGCATCGTAGAGCGCACCGTCCAGCTGCCGCCCCGCCTGTTCAAGACGGCCCGCCAGTTCCTGCATCGCTGCAAAATTCGCGCCAATTGCCATGCCGGGGTCTGAAAAAAGATCGCTCCGCACCTTGCGCAGCCTGTCGGCGTTGCGTTCGATGCCGTCCGCCTCGTCCTGAGCGCGGGCGGTTTCAGCAACGGCCATGGCATGTTGCACATGGCGGACGCGCAGCACGCGCTGGCGGGTCTTGAGCGCACCCTTCACGCGCCAAACTCAGCGATTAGCGCACCGGCGCTGGTGTCGAGGTCTATGCGGCTCTTCTGATCCTGCCGGATGAAGTCGAGGATTTCCTGGCGGCGCTGCACCGCTTCATCGATCACCGGGTCATTGCCCGGGCGATAGGCGCCCATCAGGATGAGGTCGCGATTTTCCTCATAGGCTGCCCAGAGGCGACGATAGGAAGCGGCGGCCATGCGATGCTCGTCCGGCACCACATCGGCCATGACGCGCGAGAGGGATTTGCCGATGTCGATGGCGGGAAAGATCGCCTGTTCCGACAGATGGCGCGAGAGAACGAAATGACCGTCCACGATGGCGCGGGCAGCGTCCACGATCGGATCATCCGTATCGTCGCCGTCTGCCAGCACGGTGTAGAGCGCGGTGATCGAACCGCCGGTGCGGGTATCGACGCCAGCGCGTTCCACCAACCGGGGGATCAGCGCGAGGGCCGAGGGCGGATAGCCCTTCATCGCGGGCGGTTCGCCCAGCGCCAGGCCAATCTCGCGCTGGGCATGGGCGCAGCGGGTCAGGCTGTCGATCAGCAGCAGGACTTTCTTGCCGCGTGCGCGGAAATATTCGGCGATGGCGGTGGCACGGGCGGCGGCGCGCAGGCGCAGCACCGGGGGATGATCGGCGGGCACCGCGACGACGATCGACTTGTGCATCGAATTTTTAAGCTTGGTTTCAAGGAAGTCGCTGACTTCGCGGCCACGTTCGCCAATCAGGCCCACGACGACGATGTCGGCTTCGGCCCCGGCGATCATTTGGCCCATCAGGACCGATTTGCCGACCCCAGAGCCCGCAATGATGGCGATGCGCTGACCGCGCCCGGCGGTCAGCAGCGCGTTGACCGCGCGCACGCCCAGATCGAATGGTTCGGTGACCCGGCCACGGTCAAGGACGTTGCCCTTGACGCCGTTGAGCGGCCAGCTGCCGCCCGCGATGATCGGCCCCTTGCGGTCGAGCGGTTGGCCCATGGCGTCGATGACGCGGCCGATCAGCCCCTCGCCCACCTGCACCATATTCGCCTGGCTGTCCGGTTCAACGCGAGCACCATTTTCCAGCGGTACATCATTGTCGAGCGGAACCAGCAGGGTCTTGTCGCCACGAAAGCCAATGACTTCGGCGCGGCAGACTGTGCCGTCCGATGCGATCACCCGCGCGCCCGCGCCGATCGGCTTGCGGAAGCCTGTGACCTCCAGCATGCCTGCGTCGTGGCTGACCAGTCGGCCAACATGGCGGGGGGCGCGGTTTTGAACCTGAAGATGGTCGAACAGGCTTTCGGCCTGGGCAAGCGAGGCCTTGATCATGCCCAAATCCCCTTCATGAACGGCCTTCCATATCGTCCATCAGCGCGCGCAGGCGCGACAGGCGCACGTCGGGGCCATCTTCGACCCAGCCGTCGGCGGTCTCGAGGCGGACGCAACCGCGATGCATAGCGGGGTCGCCGATCAGCTTGAGGCCGATCGTTTCCCCTTCCAGCATCGCCACATCCTCAGGATGCAGGTGCAGCGCGCTCTTGTCCTCATTATCTTCGATGAAGGCGGCGACCGTGTCACAGCGCTGGACCAGCCGTTCGATGTCGATCTCCACCTCGCCCACGATCTGCTCGACCAAGCGAACGACGGCAGCGGACAACATGGTGGACAGCATGCCACTGGGCGCGGGCGTCAGCAGTTCCAGCGCTTCGGCAAGGCGAGCCCGCGCTTCGGCATCGGCGGCGGCGGCGTCCCCGACCACCCGGCATCCTTCATCGAAACCGAGGGTGAAGGCTTCCATCCGCGCCTGCTCTAGCAGGTCTTCGTCGGTCATCGCGGGCATGGCGCTGTGCATCGTCATGCCGGGCGAAGCCGCCCCGTCGGCATAAAGGCTGCGAAAGCTTCCGCTCTTCACCTGCCCCATGCCGCCCAGCGGAATGCTAGAGAAATCCTGACAGCTGCCTGCGTCCCAGACCTTAAACAAAGTCGTTCCCCTTGCCGCCCAGCATGATGGTGCCTGCGTCCGCCATGCGGCGCGCGGTGGCGATGATCAGCTTTTGCGCCTCCATCACCTCTGCAAGGCGAATGGGTCCGCGTTCCTCGATCTCGTCGGCGATGGCCTGAGCCGCGCGCGCCGACATGGCGCCGAAGATCTTGCCCTTCAGCATCTCGTTCGCGCCCTTCAGCGCCACGACCAGCACGGAGCTGTCGATGGTGCGCATCAGCGTACCCATATTCTTGTCATCCATGTCGATCAGGTTATCGAACACGAACATCTCTTCTTCGATGGTCTGGGCGATCATCTTGTCGCGCTTGGCGACGGCCTTCATTATCCGCTGTTCATTGTCCTTGCGGACATTGTTCATGATCGCAGCGGCTTCGATCGTACCGCCGCGCTGCGACGCCGCACCCTGTTTCTTGGACGTGGAGCCCCGCAGCAACAGCTGCTCCAGGTCGTCCAGCGCCTCGTTCGACACGGGGCCGAGCGTGGCAATGCGATAGACGATCTCTTCCTGATATTCTGCCGGAAGCAGTTGCAGGACGTCGGCGGCTACCGGCGCTTCCAGATGAGCGAGCACGATCGCCATGATCTGCGGATGCTCCGCTTCGATCAGGGAAGCTACTTCCTTGGCGTCCATCCACTTCAGCATTTCGAGCTGGGTGGAGCGGGTCGGCGGCGTGATGCGGGCCAATATGGTCTCGGCGCGTTCCTCGCCCAGCGCCTTGGTCATCGCCCCGCGAATGTGGCGGGTCGCGCCATAGCCGATGGTGGTGCGCTTCTTCGCCTTGGTCACGAAATGATCGAGCGCTTCGTTGACTTCCTCGACCGCGACATCGGCGACGTCATACATGGCATAACCAAGCTGGCGGACTTCGTCGGGTTCCAGGCGGGAGAGGATCTGCGCGGCTTCATCCTCGTCGAACAGCATCAGCAGGACGGCGGCGGCGGCGCTGCCCTTGATGGCGGCAGGAGCGGTTGCGGCCTCAGCCATTGTCCTTCTTCCCTTCCTTCAGGAGGTCGCGGACGACAAGGGCGGCACGATCCGGGTCCTGCTTCACGAAGTTGCGAATGAGGTCGGCGCGCTGCGCATAGTCATAGGTGGACGAGATCATGTCGAGCGTGATCGGCTTTCCTGCCTGCGGCGTCGCAGCGGCATGGCGGCCGATTTCGGTTGAGATTTCGCGGCCGATCTTCTGGCCCTGTGCGGCCATGTCGGCAGCGGTGGCTTCCTGAGCAGCGGCGCGGCGCTTCAGCAGCGGGCGACCGATGCCGAAGATGACCAACAGCGCGACGGCGAGAGCAGACAGGTTACGCACCAGCGGTGAGACCCAGTCGGCTTCATACCAGGGCGCTTTCACTTCCTCGGCCTTCACGAAGCTGCGCGAGGACAGGGCGACCACGTCGCCGCGCGCCTGGTCGAAACCGACCGCGCCCTTCACCAACGCTTCCAGAGCGGCGATTTCCTGCGCCGAGCGGGGCTTGCCATCCGCGCTATTGTCGAGCGCGACGGCGACCGACAGGCGCTTGACTGTGCCGACCGCGTCCCTGGTCACCGACACTTCACGGCCAAGCTCGAAGCTGCGGTTGAAGGTTTCCTCGGTCTTCATCGGGGCGCTGGCCGGGGTGGCTGGCTGATTGGCCTGCGTACCCTGGCTGACGGCCTGACCATTGGGATTGGTCTGCGTGACGGTCGGGTTGACCGGCGCCTGATTGCTGAGTGCGCCCGGAACGCCGCTTGCCTCGCCGCCAGCGCCCTGACCGCGCGGGTCGGATGCCCAAGTGCCCTGCTCGGTGCGAAGGCGCGCCTCGTCCTGCGGGAAGCTTTCGCGGGTCGCCTGACGTTCGGCAAAGTTCAGTTCAGCCCGGACTTCCGTCGAGAATTTGCCTTCGCCCAGGATCGGGGTCAGCAGCGCGATCACCGACTGGCGATAGCGGTCCTCGATCTTCCCCTGGACAGCGAGTTGGCGATCGTCGGCGGCATTCCCGTCATTATTGCTGAGCAGGCGGCCATTCTGGTCCACCAGCGAAATCTGGTCGGGGCTGAGTTCCGGCACCGATGATGCGACGAGGTGAACGATCGCGCTTACCTGCGCGTCGGCCAATGTCCGGCCCGAAGCGAGGCGGAGCATGATCGATGCCGAAGGCTTGGCCCGATCCCGCAAGAAAACGCTGGGCGGTTCAACGGCGAGGTGGACCTTGGCGCTCTCAACACTGTCGATAGCCTCGATCGTACGGGCAAGGTCCATTTCGCGGGCGGAGCGGAGCTTTTCGCCCTCGACCGCGCGGCTGGCGCCCATCGGCAGGCTGTCGATCATGCTGTTGCCGTCAGGCGCGCTCTTGGGCAGGCCTTGTGCGGCGAGCATCATCTTCGCCTTGAAATAATCGTCTTCGGCCACGGTCATCGCGCCCGACTTGTCGAAGTCATAGGCGAGGCCGCTCTGGTCCAGAACCTGCGCAACCGCTGATTTGTCAGCATCGGGCAGGCCACGGAACAGGTCGCGCTGCGGCGGTTCGCGAAGCGCGAGCCATGCAGCACCAGCGGTAGCAACGACGCCCAGCAGGCCGAGCAGCGGCAGGCTTTTCGCTACCGCTGGCTGCTTGATGAGGCCGGTGAAGCGCGCTTTGAGCGCATCGGCGCCCTTCGCACCGCCGAAACCGGCGCCGCTGGTGGCGGGGAGAGCGGCTGCGCCGCCATCGAGGGTGAGTGCGTTCTCGCTCATGGTTTATACCGGCATGCTCATAATGTCCTTATAGGCGGACAGGAGTTTGTTGCGGACCTGAAGTGTCGCCTCGAAGCTGACCGACGCCTGCTGCTTGGCCAGCATGACGGCAGCGATATCGGTAGTCTCGCCACGCTCGAACGCGGAAGCCGCCGCGCCCGCCTGGCTCTGCAAGCCGTTGACCTGTTGCAAGGCAGAGTTGAGCGCCTCGGTGAAGCCGCCGGGCTTGGTGCCCTCGGCCCCGCCCACACCCGCGCCGCCACCGACCGTCCCGGTCTGGGCGACGTCGCGCAGGGCGGCGTTCTTCTGAAGGATGGCGTTGCGTATCGCCATCACGCTGTCAGTCGGGGAAATGCCGGTCATGCCCTACCTCCCTCAAGCCGCTGCAAGTTCGCGCATCTCGGCAAGCCGATAGCGCAGGGTGCGTTCTGAAATGCCGAGTTTGCGGGCGGCGGCGGCGCGGTGGCCGTCCGTTTCACGAAGCGCGGCGCGGACCGCCTCCAGTTTCGACTGGTGAGCAACGTCGCGCAAGCGGACCGGCTCGGCCGGGGCAGGCGCGCCCACGACACGCAGCTGCGGCGCGCTGGCGATGTGCAGGTCTTCGTCCTCGATCCGGTCACCTTCACGCAGCACGATAGCGCGCTGAAGCACATTGCCCAGCTCACGGGCGTTGCCGGGCCAGACATGGGCGGCGAGCTTTTCCAGCGCGGCGGCGGTCGGCCAGACGAAATCCTGATGGCGCAGCAGCATGGCGGCGGCGATGGCGGTCACGTCGCCAGCGCGCTCGGCCAGCGGGCGCAGTTCCAGCGGCATGACGTGGAGGCGCCAGTAAAGATCTTCGCGGAAACGCCCGGCGGCGACTTCGGCGGCGAGGTCGCGGTTGCAGGCGGCGATGATGCGGACGTTGACCGGCACCGGATGGGTTGCACCGACCGGCAAGACTTCACCTTCCTGCAACGCGCGGAGCAGCTTCGCCTGAAGCGGCAGCGGCAGTTCGGCGATTTCGTCAAGGAACAGCGTGCCGCCGTCCGCCGCGAGAAACAGGCCGTCCGAAGCGTTTGCCGCGCCGGTGAAACTGCCCTTCTTATGACCGAACAGCATCGCTTCCATCATGGTTTCAGGAAGCGCGGCGCAGTTGACTGCGATGAAGTCGTGGGAAATGCGACCCGACTGCGCATGAAGAAAGCGCGCCATGCCTTCTTTGCCCGTGCCGGTGTCGCCCTGGATCAGGACGGTGGCGTCGCTGCGGGCAACCCGGCCAGCCAGCGTCATCAGGCGGCTGCTGGCGGCGTCGCCTACTGCCGGGACGCTCGCGGGGCGGGCCAGCTCGGCGATCAGGGCAAAGGCGAAGGCCATGTCTTCAAGGCCGAAAGCCACGCGGGCGGGCAGGCCGTTGGCGGCAGGCACCAGCGAAGGCGCGCCGTCGATCATGTTGATCAGGATGTCGCGATGGGTGGCATGGCCGATCTCGGTCGCCAGAAGGACGCGGCGGTCCTCCCGCTCACGCGGGCTCTGCGCATCGACGATGCGTACCATGTAAAAGGCATTTTCCAGCCAATGTTGCAGGCCCGGAACGAGGGCGCAGACACCTCGGCTGACGTCTAACGATGCCATGAAAGTCCCCAATCATTTTGGCCGGATTGTGCCCCCGCACGTTCCAACCCCCCTTCGATGCTCTGACAAATGCCCTTCGCATGGTTATCATCTGGTTAATGCGGCAATAACCTTGCCGGTCGGCGGCAATTTTCTTCCGCTTTCCCGCCGCACGAAGTCGGCTTCTATTGGACGCGCGCGCGTGAAAGCCTTGATTTCCGGGCTTTTTAAACTTTTCTCAAAAAAATCGCGCTCAGGCCTAAAAGCTTTTTCCGCGCCGCCGTTATCCCCTTTCGAGGCCGCAAGCAGCCTGATGGCAGCGACCTGATAGGACATAGAAAGGGAATATCATGACTGTTATCGGAACCAACTCTTCTGCTCTGCGCGCCGCCAACGCTTCGGCTCTCGCTGGCAAGTCGCTGAGCACCGCCATGGAGCGTCTGTCGAGCGGCAAGCGCATCAACAGCGCCAAGGACGACGCAGCGGGCCTCGCGATCGCTTCGCAGATGACCTCGCAGATCAAGGGCATGACCCAGGGCATCCGCAACGCCAATGACGGCATTTCGCTCGCTCAGACGGCGGAAGGCGCTCTCGGCGAAGTCGCCAACATGCTGCAGCGTATCCGCGAACTGGCCGTCCAGTCGAAGTCGGAAACCTACTCGGCAACCGACCGCACCAACCTGAACGCTGAAGCGACCGCGCTGACGACTCAGATCACCAGCGTCCTCGCCACGACCGAATTCAACGGCGTCCGCATCTTCAACAGCGCAGCTGGCGCAACCTACACCGCTAAGGCCGGCGACGTGGACATCCAGGCCGGCGCCAATTCCGGCGACGTCGTGAACATCGCCTTCTCGGCGCTGACCAACCTTGCTTCTTCGGACGTCAGCACGACGACCGGCGCCGCCACGGCCCTGACCGACGTCGACACCATGCTGAAGGATGTGGCGACGACCCGCGCTTCGCTCGGTGCTGCTCAGAACCAGCTGGAATCGACGGTCAACGGTCTGACCAACAACATCACCAACCTGTCTGACGCCAAGAGCCGCATCGAAGACGCCGACTTCTCGGCCGAAACGACCGCGCTCGCCAAGGCGCAGATCCTGAACCAGGCTTCGACCGCGATGCTCGCCCAGGCGAACCAGAGCCAGCAGAACGTCCTGAAGCTGATCCAGTAATCTGGAATAGCTGAACTGAATTGACCGGCTGGGGTATTGGTCACCTTACAGTCAGTCACGGGAACCCGGCACATCAACAGTCCCCACCGCGCCGGGCAACCAACCTTCGATCGAACGGCCAGCATATCGAAGCCTCCGTCCCCCCGGGCGGAGGCTTCACCGCATTTTGGCCTGCCAAGGCTTGCAATGTGCGGCCATGCGCCCATCATTACGGCCATGATGAAGATTGACCGGCGCGCAATGATCGCCGCCTCAGGCGCCACCCTTCTCCTGCCCGGATCGGCCCTGGCCCAGCAGGGTCGCGGGCGCTTTTCATGGGAAATGGTGATCGCCCGCGCCCAGCGGCTCTCGCGGCAGCCTTATAGGGAAACGCCTCATCATCCCGGCGCCCGCAAGGTCGACTATGATGCCCTCTACAAGGCGCGCTTCCGCGAAGACCGGACCATCTGGGGCAACCTACCCGGCGACACCGGAGTGCAACTTTTCCCGTTGAGCGCCTCGGCCGAACAGCCAGTGGAAATCGAGCTGGTGGAAAATGGCCGCGCCGTCCCGCTGCGTTATGATCCGACGATGTTCGACGCCCCCGCCGACAATGCGGTGCAACAGCTGGGGCCGGACGCTGGTTATGCCGGGTTCCGCGTCATGAATGCGGCGCGCAATGGCGACTGGCTGTCCTTCCTCGGGGCCAGCTATTTCCGCTCCCCCGGCGCCACGAAGCAGTTCGGCCTGTCCGCCCGCGCGATCGCGATCAACACCAGCATTCAGGGCAAGGAGGAGTTCCCTCGCTTCACCCATTTCTGGCTGGAGCGCACAGGCCGCAGCAGCATCACTATCTACGCCCTGCTCGATGGCGCTTCCATCACGGGGGCCTATCGCTTCGTAAGCGAGCTGACCCCGCAGGGCGTGCGGCAGGATGTGGACACCGCCCTGTTCCCCCGCCGCGCGATTGCCGAACTGGGGCTGATGCCGATGACGAGCATGTTCTGGTATGATCAGGCAAGCCGCGCGTCCCGCACCGATTGGCGGCCGGAAATCCATGATTCCGACCTGCTCGCGATCGGCAGCGCTGATGGGACGACCCATGCGCGTCCGCTCATCAATCCGTCCGCTCCGCGCGTCGATGCCTTTGCCGAACGCAATCCTCAGGGCTTCGGCCTGATGCAGCGGGATCGGAACTTCGACCATTATCAGGATGACGGCGTGTTTTACGAGCGCCGTCCCTCGCTATGGGCAGCTTCGCGCAAACCATTGGGTGCCGGGCAGGTGCGGCTCTACGAATTTCCCACCACCAGCGAATATGTCGATAATGTCTGCGCCTATTGGACCCCTGCGGCGGCCGTGCGCGGGGGCGGCAGGATCGACGCCAGTTACCGGCTGGACTGGTCGTCCGCGGGTGGGCCGGCAAAGAGCGGCGCGGTGCTCGCCACTATCTGGACCGGACAGGCTAATGAAGCGGGCGTCGACCGCCTGATCCTCGACTTTTCCGGCGTTGCGCAAGATGCGCGTCCGGATATCTGGGTCGATACGGCAGGCGCTGCATTGGTCAGGAAGGGCGGCTATCCCGTCCTGCATCAGCCCGGCCTTTTCCGCGTCGCCCTCGATCTACGGCGGGATGGCGGCAAAGCGGCCGATATCCGGGTTCAGCTTCGCTCCGGCAATACCGCGCTCAGCGAATATGTGCATTATCCGCTAGGCGCTTGAAGAAACCGGCGGAGACCGGGCGCGTTGCGTCCGTTACGATGACAGAACGGAAACACAAGATGGCGATCAGTGGCGGACAGACGAGCGGCGAAGCGGCGCAAGCCGTTGCGCGCGGGTTCGAGCATGTGCCCGCCGAGATGCCCCTCGCCATGCCGGAACAGGATTTCCGGGAGCATCCGCGCGACTTCCCCCATCGGCCGCTGAATATCGACCAATGGGCGCGGCGCATGCTGGTCGTGCTGCTGGCTTTGCTTCCCGCCTCCATTGCGGCTCATGAGATGCGGCGGTCGATTGGTCTGGACGGCATTTCGCTATGGGAAGGCGTCTATCTCGCGCTCTTCATTCCCCTGTTCGCGTGGATCGCCTTCGGCTTTGCGACCAGCCTCATCGGCTTCCTCACGCTTACCTTGGGCAAAGGTCCGGGCGCCCACCCCCATCGCGCGCTGTTCGCTAGTCCGATCCGGGGCCGCACGGCCGTGCTTCTACCCGTCTGTAATGAGGATTTCCTGGGCGTCATGGGCCGCCTGTCGTTCATGGAACGCTCGCTGGCGCAGGTCATGGGTCATGAACGCTTCGAATTCTTCATCCTGAGCGATTCCAACCCGACCAATGGCGAAATAGAGCGCCAGGCCTATCTGGAAATGCGCAAGGGCTTCTCGCGCCCCGTCCATTATCGCCGACGCGCGCTCAATATCGGGCGCAAGCCGGGCAATATCGCCGAATGGGTGCAGCGTTTCGGTGGCGGTTACGACTATATGATCGTCCTGGATGCCGACAGCGTCATGAGCGGCCAGACCATGGCCCGGCTCGCGCTCGACATGGAACGGCACCCGCATGTCGGCCTCATACAGACAGTGCCGACGCTCGTAGGCGCGACGACCTTCTTCGCACGCTGGCAGCAGTTCGCCAGCCGCTTGTTCGGCCCCATCTCGGCAGCGGGCATGATCTGGTGGGCAGGCTCGGAAGGCATGTTCTGGGGGCACAACGCCATCCTCCGAACCAAGGCGTTCGCGCAAAGCTGCGGCCTGCCCGAACTCCCCGGACGCGCCCCCTTCGGCGGGCACATCATGAGCCATGACATGATAGAGGCCGCGCTGCTGCGTCGGCGCGGCTGGGACGTTCACATGGTCATGGCGGACGACAGTTTCGAGGAATTTCCCCCTTCCCTGCCCGACCTAGCCACCCGCGACCGGCGCTGGTGCCAGGGCAATATTCAGCATGTGCCGCTCATCCCCAGGATCAGGGGACTCCATCTGGTCAGCCGCTTCCAGTTGCTGGTTGGCGCATCGGCCTATTGCACGTCACCGCTCTGGCTCGCGCTGATGCTGGTGGTGCTGGGCGGCGCGCTGGCTGGCGTCTGGCCGCCCAGCGCCATCCTGCCATCGGGCGGCCTTCTGGCGCTGACGGCGGTGCTGCTGTTCGGTCCGAAGCTGCTGGCTATGGGATGGGCGATGGCCGACCCCGCCCGCCGCATCGGCTTTGGCGGAGCGGCGCGTATGAGCCGTGGGGTCATCGCCGACATCGCGCTTTCAATCCTGATGGCGCCCGTCAGCATGTTGACCCAGACGATCAACCTGTTTGGCATATTGATGGGCCGGAAAAGCAGCTGGAGCGGCCAAATCCGCGACCGCGACGGCATGTCAATCACCAGCGCCATCTGGCTGTTCAAATATCATATCATGCTAGGCGGCTTGCTGACCGTGCTGGCGATCAGGGGCGGAACATCGGTTGGATGGATCATGCCGGTGGTCGCGGGCCTGGTGCTTGCTCCGGTTCTTGCTGCCGTCACCGCCCGCAAGGATCTGGGGCAGAAGGCAGAACGCAGCGGTCTGTTCCAGGTGGCAGAGCCATGGTGGCGGGCACAAAGCTATCGTCCACCGCACTATCCCGAGCAGGTTCGCGGGGCGGCTCCGCTTCAGCAGGCGGTCGCGAACGATCGGTGATGAACACCGTCATGCCAGTGGAAGCTGGCATCTCAGGCGAGAGCAAGCGACATAGCCTCACGAGATCCCAGCTTTCGCTGGGATGACGCATATGTCAGTCCCACTCGCGTAATTTCTCGCGCAGCTTATCCAATGCAGCCTTCTTGATCTGGCACACCCGCGCCGCGCCGATATCCAGCGCCTGGCCGATTTCCTCCAGGTTCAATTCCTCGACAAAATACAGCTGCAACACCAGCGCCTCACGCTGCGGCAGTTCGCCGATGCACCCGGCGAGCGCAGCCTTGAGCGACTCCCGCTCCATGACGTCATCGGCGCGATCTTCCACGTCCGCAAACCACATGGACTGGTCGGAATAAACCTCATCCATGCTTGTGTGCTGCACCATCTCGCAGCTGTCGGCGAGTTCGCGATAGGCGGCCGCCTCCATACCCATCTCGCTCGCCATTTCGGCTTCGAGGGGCGCGCGACGCAACTGCTGCTCCAGCCTGTTGCGCACCGCGGCAAGCTGCTTACGGTTCGCCATCGCCGACCGGGCAATCGTTGCACCACGGCGCAAATGATCGATCATCGCCCCCCGCACGCGCATCTGCGCATAGGAGGCGAAGCCAAAGCCGCGATCCTCAAAACCATTGGCGGCCTCAACCAACGCGACCATGCCGATCTGGAGCAGATCCTCGACCTCGACCGCGCTCGACACCCGGCCATGCACATGCCAGGCAATCTTGCGCACCAGCGGCATGTAGCGGCGGGCAAGCTGTTCAGGGCTATTGTTCGACCGGCCGTAAGTATTGGCATCGGAACCGGCGACGACCTTCTTCATGAACATGGGTCAGGCTCCTTTAGGCCACGCGTTCGCGAACAGGCGCTGGATCGTGGCGCGGCGCGGGCCGCTGTTCACCACCGACAACGGCGACGACCTCCACGCCCTTGCCATCGGGAATTTCCAGGAAGGACAGCACCGGCGTTTCGGGCAGATGCGGCTTGAACAGGCGGGCGAGCGCACGGCGCGCCACCGGCGACGTCACAATGGCAAAGTTCCGCGCCTGCCCCATGATCGGCCGCGCCGCCTGCACCACCGCTTCGATGATGCGGTTGGCGAGCGCGGGTTCGATCGGATGCTTGGCATCGCCAGCAACACGCATCGCTTGGGCAAGCAGTGCTTCCAGATCGCCGTCCAGCGTGATGACGGGGAGCGGCATCTTCACCGGCACGAGACCCTGAATAATAAGCGCGCCGATACGTTGGCGGACAGCCTCGACCAGCTGCTCATGGCTCATGTCGGGCCGTGCGGCATCGACCATCGCCTCGCAAATCCGGCGGAAGTCCTTGAGCGCGATGCCTTCGGACAGCAGCGCACGGCACAGCGCGGATATCTGCGTAAGGCTGAGCGTGCCGGGGGTCAGGCCATCGACCAGTTGCGGCGCGGCGTCCTTCAGATTGTCGAGCAACTTGCGCGCTTCGTCCAGACCGAACATTTCGCTCGCGTTCATGGCGATCAGCTGGTTGAGGTGCGTCGCGACGACCGTCGGCGGATCGACAACCGTATAGCCGCAGACCACCGCTTCGCTGCGCTTGGCGGCCGAAATCCACACGGCGTCCAGCCCGAAGGTCGGGTCCTTTGCCTCACGCCCGGACACCACGCCTTCCAGCGCGCCACTGTCGAGCGCCAGCAGATCCTCGGGGAAAATCTCGTCCTCGCCCACGACTACGCCAGCGATGGTGATGCGATATTGGTTGGGTTCCAGCGCCAGATTGTCCTTCACACGGACCATCGGCACGACGAAGCCCAGCTCCTTGGACAACTGGCGGCGGATGCCGGTGATGCGGGCCATCAGCGGCGCGCCCTTGCGCTCATCGACCAGCGAAATGAGGCCATAGCCGATCTCTAGGCCCAGGATCGCGCCGTCCGACACGTCGTTCCATTCGATGAGCGCAGGGTTAGCCGGTTCCGGCATCGGCGCAGGCTCGGCGGCCTTGGCCTTCGACGTCTTGCGCAGGTGCCAGGCGATATAGCCCGCAAGTGCTGCGGCGGGCAGGATAATCATGTGCGGCATACCGGGCAGGATGCCGAGGAAGGTCAGGATCGCGGCGACCGGCGCCCAGGCCTTGCTCGATCCGAACTGGCCCGTGATCTGGTCCGAAAGCTCCTGCTCGCTGCCGACGCGGGTCACGATGGCGGCGGCGGCGATGGAGAGCAGCAGCGCGGGAACCTGCGCCACCAGCGCGTCGCCGATGGCGAGGACGATATAGGTCTGCGCCGCCTCACCCATCGACAGGCCGTGGCTGACCACGCCCAGGATGATGCCGCCGACGATGTTGATGGCAAGGATCAGGATGCCCGCAACCGCGTCACCCTTTACGAACTTCGACGCACCGTCCATCGAACCGTAGAAGTCGGCTTCGGTAGCCACTTCGCGGCGGCGGACCTTGGCTTCCTCAGGCGTCAGCAAACCGGCGTTGAGGTCGGCGTCGATCGCCATCTGCTTGCCCGGCAAGGCGTCCAGGGTGAAGCGCGCGCTGACTTCCGACACGCGGCCCGCGCCCTTGGTGATGACGACGAGGTTGATGATCATCAGGATCGCAAAGACGAAGATGCCGACGACATAATCGCCGCCGATCAGGAAATGACCGAAGGCCTCGATGACATGCCCCGCCGCGTCCGATCCCTCATGGCCCTGCACCAGCACGACACGCGTCGATGCGACGTTCAGCGCCAGCCGCAGCAAGGTCGCGAACAGCAGCACCGTGGGAAAGCTCGAAAAATCCAGCGGCTTGGCGGCATTCAACGCCACCATCAGCACCGCCAGCGAAATCATGATGTTGGTGATGAAACCAACGTCCAGCATGAACGCGGGCACCGGCACCATCATGAACAGCACGACCATCAGCGTCGCGATGGGCAGCACGGCCCCCTTGGCGGCGCTCATCCAGATCTTCGCTTTGACTTGGGCGGGAGTCATATCGGGCCGTTACCTTCCGAGGGTGGCAAGCATGAGATAGGCGAGACGCGCGGTTTCCGGCTGCGGCTTGATGCTGACATCGGCCGCAGTGGCGAGGCGCTGGGTTTCGATCCGCACATAGTCGGCGGGCTGCACCGTCTTCGCGCCTTCGGGCAGTGAAGCGGCGGCATATTGGATGGGTCCGGTGTTGATCGCATCGACGCCGCGCTGGAGCTTCGACGCAAAGCGGTCGCGAATTTCGGCAAAGCTGCGGGGACTGCCCGACCGATCGTAGAAGATGGAACGGTTCGCCCGCGCAGCAGCCGGGAACATCGACGCGGCGGTCGCGCCCGGCGCGCGGTCGTGAACGGACAGGAACTTACTCGCGCCACCGACGCCGAGGAAATGGGCGAGGTAAAGATCGACCGGCTCTGCCTCGCGGCCAAGCCGCTGTTCCAGATAGGCCTTGTTGTCGGCGGCATGCTGCGCCGCCATGACGGAGGCGGTTTCGGGATGGTTGCGCAGGTCGAGTATCTGCTGGCGCATGTCCGGATCGGCGACATAATAGCGGCCATTCTGGCCCCGACTGATCATGTCTGCGGCCCAGCCGAGCCCATATTCGCTGCCATGCTTGTCGATGACGGCAAGCCAGCTCTGATCGACGAATTGATAAAGCCCCCGCGCCGAAGAAGTGCTCGCGCGCGCCGTGGGATTAAGGCTGCTCTCGATCTTGGCCTGGCCCAGCAGATAGGCGAAGTCCACGCCCGTCCTGCGGCTCGCCATAGCGATCGCGTTCGTCACGCGATTGCCGTTCGAAGCGCCTGTCGCTGATATGTCTGCAAAAGCCGACAAATGAAAAATCCCCGTTGGTACCGGGGACCATTAGAGCAAGGGTTATGCCAAGATTTGGTTAACGCGCGCTCCATAAATATTGATGGCGCGTTCAGCATGCATGAAAAAAGGCGCCTCTGGGGCGCCCTCGTTTCCAACATCAAAACTGTACAACCGTTCGGGCTGAGCTTGTCGAAGCCCTTTCCTTCTTCAAGAAGTAGAGCTCTTCGACAGGCTCAGGGCGAACGGAAATAAGTGTAGCTCGTTACCGCCCGTAAACCAACGGAGCCTGCGTCGACCCATGCGCCGCCAGCAAAGACAGACGCTGTCCGGCATGATCGGTCAGCACATTGATTCGCACCCGCGCCGCTTCGATCAGGGGAAGCAGTGCCGTCACCCTCTCACGAATCGCGTCATCCGCGCGCCATGCGCCGATCGCGCGCACTGCGGCGGCGCTCTTGCTTACATGAGATGCGGCGGCATCGATCGCCGCCACGTCGGTGCCATCAAGCGCCGCGCGCAACTCCTCAAAAGCGGAGAAGAGGTCATCCAGCGCTGCAAGCCCAAGCGGCACCGGCGATCTTACCCGTTAACCGGCAGGTCGAGCGCGAGCATCTTGTCGGCGATCGCAGCCGCATCGACCGGATAATTGCCCGACGCGATGGCCGCCTTGATCGCCGCCACTCGGTCCATATCGACCGGCGCGCCTTCAGCCGCCATGCGGGCAGCGGGGCTTGCGGATGCCGAGAAAGAAGACACGCCTACCGCTCCCTTGTCGGAAGCGCTGCGCGCCTTGCCGCTGTCCCGCAAGCGGGAAGCCTCTATGGCGGCGCTCATATTCTGGCCGACAGATTTGATCATGGCTAACTATCCTTCACTCGTCCCGCCCTATCTATAACGGCCGGGTTCAAAAATCATTAAATCCCGGAATGCGCACAGTGCCCATTTCCACGACTTGCGCCAGAACGGGCGCTGCTTTCTTGTCCTCGCGCACGCGGATGGTGTCGCCCACGGCGCCATCTTCATCCGCGATCATCACGCGCGAGACGCTGAAACTCGCATTGCCAGCGATCAGCTGGACGGGGTCGCCGCGCTTGACCACCATGTCGCGCTGCGCCGGGCGAGCAGGTGCACCATAGCGGGCGACCGGCGTCACAGCACCAGCCCCACCACCGCTCAGCGGCACACGTATGCGCCAGCCAAGGGCGTCGCACTTGACGATCGCCGCGCCGAAAGTCGGCCCTTCGACGCTGGGCGTCACCGGACAAGCCGCCAGCCGCAGCCGCCGATCGACCGGCGCGACAGGGCCGCCTGGCTCACCGATATTGGCGCCGACGGTCATCGCGACCAGCCCGTCAAGGCGATCGAGATTCTCGAATTTCTGCTGGGCCAGCGCAGGCGGAGCAGCCGCTGCGGCCAGCACCATGGCGGCAATGAAGGGCAGCTTGTTCACAGCATATCTCCGGATGCAGGCAGATTCATGCCACGCATTAAGCATCCGACATGGCTAACAAGTCGTTAACGCCGCACGGCAGCTTCACCGATGCGGATCACCTGCCCCTTGCCCGTGCCGCCATCCATCTGATCAAGGCCCCTGATGCGCAGCCGATCGTCGGCCAGCCCCTGCGCCTTCAACTCGCGCGCCACGGCGCCCAGTCGTGCCGCAGCCAGATCCCATGGATCGAACCGCCGCCGCGCTGGATCGGTGCCCAAACTGCTGATGTCGATCCTGCCCGTTCCTCGCCGCAAGCCAGCGCCAACCCTGGCGAGCGCCGCCCTGCCCCGATCGGACAACAAAGCCTCGTCCGGCAGGAACAGCTCCGCCGCGCGCAATTCCATATCCTTGGCAATCGCGCGCCCGCCAAATTGCTGACGCACCTGCGCCAGCATGGCATCGCGCTTCTGCCCGCTCGCCTGAAGCAAGATGAAGAAGCCGAGCAGCAACAACAACAGATCGGCGAAACTCACCGCCCACCGATTGCGCCGGGCTTGCGATGCGGCAGCGGTCATCACGCAACCTCGCGGATGGACGCCCGCAGCGTCGTCACATTTTCGCGCCGGGCGATGGCGACCATGCGGGTGACCGCTTCCTTCTGCCATGCCAACTCACGCTCCGACAGGTCGGCAAGACGGCTCGCTATGGGAGCGGCAATGACATTGGCAATCACCACGCCATATAGCGTCGTCAGCAGCGCCAGCGCCATGGACGGACCCAGCGCGGCCGGGTCATCCATCGCCGCGAACATGCCGATCAGGCCCAATATCGTGCCCGCCATGCCCAATGCAGGCGCGGCATCGGCGATCGACAGCCATACGTTGCGCGCACCGCCATGACGGCGCGCCCGGTCGGCCAGCGCCTGCGCCGCCCAAATCTCGAACTGCTCGGTCTTTTCGCTGTTGGCGAGGCGGCGCGCCGCTTCGGCAAGGAAAGGATTGGCCGTCTTCACCCGATCGGTGCAGGCAAGGCCGCGCAGCTGCGCAACCTGATCGATCTTCAGCAGCGCCGCGCGCGCTGTTGCCTGATCCTTGTCCGGATCGGCGCGCAGCAGCGGCACCAATGCCGCGAACCCTCGCCCAATCGCCGGGCCGCCATTCTGAAACAGCGCCACCGCGCCCACGCCCGCAATCATGATGATCAGCGTCAGGGGATCGAAGAGTTGCGCCAAAATCCCGAACATCAACCAATCCCCCATTCACCCGGATCACCTGCGGCAAAGCCTTGCCAGAGACCGGCAAAATCTTGCCGCCCCTGCCGCCGCCTTCACCCGAACCCAAGGATTTCCGCCATTTCAGCGCATGCCGATGCGTCACCCACGCAAATTGGCACGGCTCTTGCTAATACCCGTTCGGATCACCCGCGGTTCACGCCTTCAGGCTTCAGAACGGCGGATGACCCGCAACTTTTAGGCCCCTCGGGGCAAAAAGACGGAAAGACGGAAATGTCGCTGGAAGACGGACTGTTCGGGATACATGGAAAGGCGCTGGCGCTTCGCTCGCAACGCCTGTCCCTGCTCGCGTCCAACATCGCGAACGCCTCGACCCCCGGGTACAAGGCGCGCGACATCGATTTCGAGTCAGCGCTGAAGGAAGCGACGACGCGCCAGCAGGGCAGCTCGATCGCTGACGTCAGCAAGGCCGTGGACGACAGCATGGGCTATCGCGTCCCGCTTCAGCCCAGCCTCGACGGCAACACTGTCGAACTCAGCACGGAACAGACGCTGTTCGCTGAAAACGCCGTCAAATATCGCACGACCCTCTCCTTCCTTGAGGGCCGCATCAACACCGTCACTCGCGCCCTGAAGGGAGAATGAGCATGAGCGGCTCTGGCCCCATGAACGTCTTCGACATCGCCGGCCGCGCCATGAGCGCGCAGCTGGTCCGCCTGAACGCGACCGCCTCCAACATGGCGAACGCGGGCAACGTAACCGGCAGCGAGGCGTCCGCCTATCGCGCCATCAAGCCCGTTTTCGAATCGGTCACCGACAAGCCCGGCGTGTCCACGGTGAAGGTCGCCAGCGTCCTTACCACCGACGCCAAGCCCACCAAGCGCCACGATCCCAATCACCCGCTCGCCGACAAGAATGGCGATGTCTGGGAATCGGCCGTGGATAGCAGCGCGGAGCTCGTCGACATGATCGAAACCGCCCGCATGTATCAGAACAATGTGCAGGTGCTGAACACCGCCAAGTCGCTGATGCTCGAAACCATAAGGATCGGCAAATGAGCACGACCTCGACCGTCACCGACAGCGCGGGCCTTACCGCCTATAATCCGTACAAGAATGTCGGCACCGGCAAGGCGGAAATGGGCCAGGCGGATTTCCTGCGCCTCCTCACCGCACAGATGCAGACGCAGGACCCGTTCGCGCCGATGGATAACGCGCAAATGGTGGCCCAGATGGCAACCATCACCAACTCCAGCGGCATCGCGGAAATGAACCAGACGCTGAAAGGCCTCGCCTCCCAGCTGACCGGTTCGCGCCTAGGCGACGCAGCCAGCTGGATCGGCAAGTCGATGCTGGTGCAAAGCAACATCGTCGCGCCCGACGCCTATGGCCAATATACCGGCCAAGTGACGTTCGCGGACGCCACCAGCGGCGCCAGCGTCGATCTGATGGACGGCAACGGCAATGTCCTGAAGACCATCGACCTCGGCAACCGATCCGCAGGCGACGTCAACTTCTACTGGGACGGCAAGGACGAAGCCGGAAACAGGGTTGCCACCGACGCCCTCAAGATTCGCGTGAATGGCGCTTCGCCGTCGCGTGTCGCCAGCTGGGCCACCATCGCCGCCGTTCAGTCACCCGCTGACGGCAGCGCATCAAAACTCATCACCGCATTGGGCAGCTACAGCCCCTCGGACGCCATTTCACTCTCCTAACCTCACCCCCAAAATCCTTTTCACCCAAGGAGCAACGCCATGTCCTTCTACATCTCGCTTTCCGGCCTGAAGGCCGCACAGACCGATCTGGCCACCATCGCCAACAATGTGTCGAACGTGAACTCCACCGCCTTCAAGAAGAGCAAGGCCGTGTTCGGCGACATCTTCGCCGCCGCGCCGATGCAGACCACGACGCAGGTCGCTGGCCAGGGTGCGCGCGTGCAGGGCATCACCCAGCAGTTCACGCAGGGCACGATCGAAGGCACCGACAAGACGCTGGACCTCGCCATCACCGGCGAAGGCTTCTTCACCGTCAAGCGCACCGGCGACAGCCAGGTCAGCTTCACGCGTAACGGCGCCCTGTCCCTGACCGAAGACCGCTACGTGGTAGATACCACGGGCGCACGCGTTCAGGTCATCCCCGTCGATCCCACGACTGGCCAGCCCAGCGCGGCCATCGCAGCCGGCCTTGCCGCTGGCACCCTGACTTCAGCCGACCTCGCCGACCTTCAGGTTCCCACCAACTGGCCCGCTGGCGGCACCGGTAATCAGCTGAACAGCGTCGGCGTGGGCAAGGACGGGCAAATCTCCGGCGTCTATGCCGATGGTTCCACCGTCTATCTCGGCACCACCGCGATGGCGGCTTTCAACAGCCAGGACGGCCTGCGCCAGCAGGGCGATGCGCACTGGACATCAACTTCGGCCAGCGGCGCGCCGCGCTTCGGCACCGGCAACAGCGGCCTTTATGGGTCGGTTCGCTCGGGCGCCCTCGAACGCGCCAACGTGGACATCACGGAAGAACTGGTCGCCCTGATCTCGGCCCAGCGCAACTTCCAGGCGAACTCGAAGGCGATCGAAGCGGCCAACACGCTGTCGACCACCATCGTCAACATGCGCACCTAAAACCTAAACCGTCATTCCCGCGGAGGCGGGAAACCATCTCCAGGCGTAGCACCAAGCGCCGCGTTCAGGAGATGGATCCCCGCCTCCGCGGGGATGACGGCATCAAAGCTGATCTCGCTAGAAACAGGATTCACCCATGGACCGGCTCGTCAACACGGCACTCACCGCAATGCGCGGCGCGATGGCGCGGCAGGCGTCGATCTCCAACAATCTCGCGAACGTCAACACGGTTGGCTTCCGCGCGGAGATCGCCAATGCAGAGACGCGCTGGATCAAGGGCGATGGTTTCGAAACGCGGGCGCAGGCGTCCGAACAGGTGATCGCGTCCGACATGGCGCAGGGCGCGGTCGTCGAAACCGGCAATCCGCTGGACGTGGCCATGAACGGCGATGCATTGCTCGCCGTTCAGGCTGCGGACGGCAGCGAAGCCTATACGCGCCGCGGCGACCTTAAACTCTCCGACAGCGGCCTCCTCACGACCGGCGACGGCCTTCCCGTCCTGGGCGAAGGCGGCCCCATCACCCTGCCGCAGATGGACAGCGTCTCCATCTCGCAGGATGGCAGCATCTGGGGCGTGCCGCAGGGCGGGGACCCGGCAAACCCGCAGCGCGTCGATGGATTGAAGCTCGTCCGCGCAGTCGGCTCCAGCATCGCCAAGGGCACGGACGGCCTTTTCCGCGAAACCAATGGCGGCGTCCTGCCGACCGATCCGCTGGCGACCGTCACCGGCGGTTCGATCGAAGGCTCCAACGTCAACGCGACTTCAGCACTGGTCGACATGATCGAAGCAAGCCGCGCCTGGGAAACCCAGGTGAAGCTGATCAACACCGCCAAGGAACTGGATGATGGCGGCGCGTCGCTCATGCGGCTTGATGGTTAATTTGGCACGAACCTTGCTTTTCGTGACAAAGACTGACTTCGCAAGGAACTTCAGACGATGACCAACGCAGCCCTTCACGTCGCCCGCACCGGCCTCGACGCGCAGAACACGAAGATGCGCGTGATCGCCAACAACCTGGCGAACGTCAACACGACCGCCTTCAAGCGCGACCGCGCCGATTTCGAAACGCTCGCCTACCAGCAGATGGTGGCCGCAGGCGCCAATTCGGACAGCGAAAACAAATTCGCCACCGGCCTGAACCTCGGCTCCGGTGTCGCGATGCAGGGCACCAGCAAAATCAACACGCAGGGCACGTTGCAGCAGACCGGCAACGCGCTCGACATGGCGATCGAAGGCTCCGGCTTCTTCCAGGTCCAGCGCCCGGACGGCACCACCGCCTATACCCGCGCGGGCAATTTCAGCACCACGGCGGAAGGCGCGATCGTCACCAGCGACGGCCTGCCCCTCATCCCGCAGATCACCGTGCCCCAAGGCGCGACCGGCATCACCATCGGCAATGACGGCACCGTCACCGCGACGCTTCAGGGCCAGACCGAACCGACCCAGCTTGGTCAGGTCGAACTCGCCAGCTTCATGAACCCTGCGGGCCTTCAGCCCATCGGCGGCAACCTGCTCACCGAAAGCGCTGCCAGCGGCACGCCGCAGGTCGGCGTTGCTGGCCTCGACGGCCGCGGCATGATCCGCTCGGGCAACCTCGAAACCTCGAACGTCAATGTGGTCGAGGAACTGGTCGACATGATCGAAACGCAGCGCGCCTATGAGGTGAACAGCAAGATGATCAAGGCGACGGACGAAATGCTCCAGTACGTCAATCAGCAGCTGTGAGCGGACTTATGACTTCCCCCCACACACCGTTCGCCCTGAGCTTGTCGAGGGGCTTCACTTCTTCAAAAAGAAAGGGAAGGGCTTCGACATTCGAACGAGACAAGCGGCTCGTTCGAACAGCCCGAACGGCTGTTTTATTCCTCACGGCAACCGCCCTTGCCACCACCCCGGCAATGGCCGGCAAAAAGCGCGATGCCGAGCGGCAATTTTTTGCCCCCACCATCGTTGCCGCCCCTGCCGCCCCGGTGGCCAACGGCTCGATCTTTCAGGCATCGATGGGCTACACCCCGCTCACCAGCGGCGCGCGGGCGCAAAGCGTCGGCGACATCATCACCATCGTGCTGGTCGAACGCACGCAGGCGACCAAGACCAATTCGGCCGACACCAGCCGCAGCGGCAGCATCGGCCTGACGCCGCCCAGCACCGGCCCCCTCTCCAAGCTCTTCTCCGCCAGCGACATCGCGGCAAGCGGCGATCAGGGCTTCACCGGCAAGGGCAACGCGACCCAGTCAAACGCTCTGAACGGCGAAATCACCGTGACGATCGCTGCGGTCTATCCCAACGGCACGATGCTGGTGAAGGGTGAAAAGGCGCTGACGCTCAATCGTGGCGACGAGTTCATCCAGATCAGCGGCCTCGTCCGTCAGGCGGACATCACCCCGGACAACCGCATCGCGTCCACGCGCGTGGCCGACGCCAAGATCATCTACACCGGCAAGGGCGAGATTGCCCGCGCCAGCCGTCAGGGCTGGCTGCAACGCTTCTTCTCGATGATCAGCCCCTTCTGATGGAGACCGGCAGAGCCATGACCCGCCTGTTCCAATATCTTCTGATCGCGACCGGCTTGGCCCTCGCCAGTCTGGTGACCGTTCCGGCTCATGCCGAACGCATCAAGGATCTCGGCACGTTCCAGGGCGTCCGCCCCAACCAGCTGACCGGCTACGGCATCGTCGTGGGCCTCGCTGGCACTGGCGACGACAGCCTCGATTATGCGACGCAGGGCGTGAAGGGCATGGTCTCGCGCTTCGGCCTGACGCTGCCGCAGGGCATCAACCCCTCGCTCAAAAACGCAGCCGCCGTGCTGGTGACCGCAGACCTTCCCGCCTTCGCCAAGCCCGGCCAGCGTCTCGACGTCACCGTCTCCGCGCTGGGCAAGGCCAAGTCGCTACGCGGCGGCACGCTCATCATGACGCCCCTGCGCGGCGCGGATAACGAAATCTACGCCATGTCGCAGGGCAACCTCGCGGTCGGCGGTCTTGGCGTATCCGGCGCGGACGGCAGCCAGGTCTCCGTCAACATCCCCTCGGCTGGCCGCATTCCGGGCGGCGCGACGGTGGAGCGCGCGGTCGCCACCGGCTTCGATACTGCGCCCACCCTCACCTTCAACCTCGCGGAAGCCGACCTCACCACAGCATTGCGCGTGGCGGACGGCATCAACCGCACCTTTGGCGACAACCGCGCCCGTGCCACCGACGCGGTTTCGGTGAACATCGACGCCGCGCCCGGCGCGACCGACCGCATCATGATGATGGGCATGATCGAGAATATCGAGGTCAAGCCCGCCGACGCGCCTGCCAAGGTCATCGTCAACGCCCGCACCGGAACCGTCGTCATCAACGGCGCGGTCAGGATCCATCCGGCCGCCGTCGCGCATGGCAAATTGACCGTCAGCGTCAACGAAAGCCCGCGCATCGTCCAGCCCGCGCCCTTCTCGCAAGGGCGCACCGCGATGGAGCCTTCCAGCTCGATTTCGATCGATCAGGAAAAGAAACCGATGATTAATTTTAAAGGTGGAGCATCGCTGGCCGATATAGTGAAGGCGGTGAATGCCATTGGAGCGTCTCCCGCAGACATGGTCGCGATCCTCGAAGCCTTGAAGCAGGCAGGCGCGATGAAGGCTGAACTGGTGGTGTTGTGATGCAGATAAACGCGATTTCCACAGGGGTTCAGCCCGCCGCGTCGCCCGAAAAGGCGCAGCTGGAGAAGACCGCCAAGCAGTTCGAGGCCATCTTCCTGCGCCAGATGATCGGCACCATGCGCCAGTCTGGCGGCGGCGAAGGCATCTTCGATTCCAGCGCGACCGAACAGTTTCGCGACATGTCCGACGCGCGCACCGCCGACACGATGGCGGAGAAGGGCGCACTCGGCATCGCCGAAATGCTGCTGCGCCAATATGAAAGCCGCACGCCTGCCGCGCCCATACAGGCTAAAGGCGAATGAGCGACCTCTTCATCATCGGCGCTTCGGGCACCAAGGCCTACCGCCAGGCGATGGCCGCGATCTCGGAAAATATCGCGAACGCCAGTACCGAAGGCTATTCGCGCCGTTCGCTGACGACCGTCGAGTCCGGCTCGTCCACGGCAACGATGGCGACCTACATCGCCCGCGCCAATTTCGGCGGCACCGAAGTATCGGGCGTCGCCCGCGCGGCCGATCCCTATCTGGATGCCGCCGTCCGCTCCAGCGGCATGGCGCTTAGCAGTTCTACGGCGCGGCTGCGCTGGATGACCGATCTGGAAGGCGCGCTCAACGACACGGATACCGGCATCGGCAAGCTGATGACGGGCATGTTCCAGAATATCGACAAGCTCGCCGCCAGCCCCAGCGACCGATCGCTGCGCGTCACCACGCTCGACAGCATCAATCGCGTCGCTGAAGCATTTCAGCGCACCTCGGCCGACCTCTCGCAGGTATCCAGCGGCATCGCCACCGAAGCGACAGCGTCTGTCGAAACCATCAACCGCTCGCTGTCGCAACTGGCTGGCATCAACAACAGTCTGCTTCGCGCGCAGCCCGGCACATCGGCCTATGCGCAGCTGCTGGACGGCCGCGACGCGGCGCTGAACACATTGTCGGCCAATCTCAATGTCGACATCAGCTTCGGCGCGCATGACGTGGCGACGATCAACTATAATGGCACGACGATCGTGCAGGGCGACAATGCGACCGCGCTGGCGCTAACAGTCAATGCCAATGGCACGCTGGCGCTCGCCACCGCCGGCGGCACGGCTTTGCCCGCACCCTCCAACGGGACGCTCGGCGGCCTCTTTTCCTCGGCCTCCACAACGGCGCAGCGCCGCACCAGCCTGGACACGCTGGCGCAGCAGTTCGTGACGGACGTGAACAACTGGCACGCGCAGGGCCGTACTGACGCGAACGTGGCGGGCGCAGCGCTCCTCTCCGGCACGACAGCGGCGAGCGTCACCGCGCTCATAACCGATCCCGCCGCGCTGGCGACCAAATCCACGGACGGAAGGCTCAACGGCAACTTGCTGGACGCGGGCACCGTCCTGCGCGGCAATGGCAGCGTCGAACAGGGGTGGACGTCGATCATCGCGACGCAGGCGAATTTGCTCGCCTCCATCAAGGCCGAACAGACAACCGCTCAGGGCCGCAGTGATCAGGCGATCGCCGCGCGCGAAGCCGTCAGCGGCGTCGATCTCGACATGGAAGCGGCCGAACTGCTCCGGTTGCAGCAGGCCTATTCCGGCTCGGCGAAAATCCTTCAGATCGCGAAGGAAACCGTCGACGCCATTCTGCAGATCATTTGAAAGGGCTGACCCATGGTAGGCATCACCAACAAGACGCTGATCGCCGAAATCCGTCGTCAGCAGACCTTGTCTCAGGGCATCATCGAAGGGCAGACCGCCATTTCGACCGGCATCACATTGAACAAGCCATCGGACAATTCCCTGGCTTGGGTGCAGGTGTCCGAAATCGGCAAGGAGCAGGCACAGCAATCGGCCTGGCAGGCCAATGTCAGCTATGGCACCGGCCGCGCGGCCAACGCCGAATCTAATCTGGACGAAATCAACACCCTGCTCATCAGCGCGCAGGAACTGGTGACCTCCGCCCGCAACGGATCGCTCAACGACGCGCAGCGCACCGCGATCTTCGAAGATGTGAAGGGCATTCGCGAGGCCATCGGCTCGCTGCTTAATCAGACCGACTATCAGGGCGTGCCGGTATTCGACGACACGCAGAGCGTGCTGGTTCCCGTGAGCCGCGGGCTCAATCTGGCGGTGGTCGGCACCCGGCAGGAGGTTTCGGAAGGGATCGACGTCGGCGGAACGCCCATGACGCTGGACGGCATATTGAGCCAGGCGCTCACCGCTTTGCAGGGCGGCACAGACGCTGACCTCCAATCGGCGCTGTCCGCGATCAAGGCGGGGCAGAGCCACGTCACCATCGAACAGGCGAAGCAAGGCGTCCGTAGCGACCGACTGGACGTGACCGGCAACCGGCTGACCAGCGTTGATCTGGACCTGAAGGAACGCCGTCAGGGGCTCGAATCGACCGACCTGTCCGAAGTCATATCGTCGGTTAAGAGCAAGCTACTCCAGCTCGAAGCCGCTCAGTCCGCCTTCGCACGCATCAACCAGCAGACACTGTTCGACCTGATCCGCTAAGTTTTCAGGCTGCGGCGCTCCCCTCTTACGCGACGCCCCTTCTTACTCCGCCGTTCCCCCTCACTCCGTCATCCCAGCGGAAGCTGGGATCTCGGGCGGTGTGGCGCATCCCCTCCTGAGATCCCAGCGTCCGCTGGGATGACGATAAGAAACCGGAACGGCAGAAAAAACCTCCCATCCTAAACCTCCCGCTAACCATTGGGCGTTAACCATCTGACGAAAGCGCATCGTGCGCTGTCAGGTGAAAGCCCAGCGGGCAGAATTTTTCAGGGGTACTCATGTTCGCACTCATTGGCCTGGTCGTGCTGCTCGTCATGGTATTTGGCGGCTTCATCTTCACGGGCGGCGACATCGGTCCCGTTCTCCATGCCCTTCCCCATGAAATGCTCATCATCGGCGGCGCCGCTGTCGGCGCGCTGATCATCGGCAATTCGGGCGCGGACCTGAAGGCGCTGGGCGGCGGCGTTGGCAAGGTGTTCAAAGGCCCCAAGTATAAGAAGCAGGATTTTCTCGACTGCATCTTCCTCGTCTCGCGCCTGATGAAGACGCTGCGCGTCGAAGGCCCCGTGGCACTGGAGCCGCATATCGAGGATCCCGCCAGCTCGACGATCTTTTCCGAATATCCCCGCCTGATGGCTGACAAGACGCTGATCCACCTGATGAGCGACACGCTGCGTCTGGTGGTCGTGTCCTCGGGGACGCTCGATCCGCATGCGGTCGAAGAGGTCATGGATAACGCGCTCAAAACGCACCACCACGAAGCGTTGAAGCCCGCCGACAATCTTCAGGGTCTGGCTGACGCCCTCCCCGCCCTCGGCATCGTCGCGGCGGTTCTGGGCGTTGTGAAGACCATGGGCTCGATCGACCAGCCCCCGGCAATCCTGGGCGGCATGATCGGTTCGGCGCTCGTCGGCACCTTCCTCGGCGTGTTGCTCGCCTATGGCATGGTCGGCCCCTTCGCCAACCGCTGCCGTGCGGTGATCGAGGCGGACGGCGCCATGTACCATGTCGTCAAGCAGATCATCATCGCCTCGCTCCACGGCCACCCCCAGCCGCTCGTCATCGAAGCGGCCCGCTCCAGCCTCACCCATGCGAACCAGCCGGCCTTCGCCGAAGTGTTCGACGGCATGCGGGGCAAATAAGCCATGGCCGAAAAGAAGCGCGGCGGGAACGAGCCCGAACCCCGGCCAATCATCGTCAAGAAGATCATCGTCGATGGCCATGGCGGCCATCATGGCGGTGCGTGGAAGGTCGCCTATGCCGACTTCGTGACGGCGATGATGGCCTTCTTCCTGCTGATGTGGCTGCTGGGCGCGACCACGGAAAAGCAGCGCAAGGGCCTCGCCGACTATTTCACGCCGACGCTGGTCGAACTGAAAATGTCCTCGGCCGGGTCAAGCGGCCTGTTCGGCGGCGATAGCATGGTGAGCAAGGAAAATTATCCCACGACCGGCGGTCAGGGCAACCTTGCCATCACCATCCCGCGCGACGCGACCGGCACGAAGGATCAGGGCGGCAAGGCCACCCGCGCCGCCGACCGCGCCAAGTTCGAGGCGGTGAAGAAGGAACTGGAAGCGCGCATGGCCCGCAAGAAGGGCATGGACAAGCTGCGCCGCAACGTCCGCTTCACCGAAACCCGCGAAGGGCTGCGCATCGACCTGATCGATGAATCCAATTTCGCCATGTTCACCATGGGCACCGACAATCTGCTGCCGCAAGCGCGTGACCTGGTCAGCGAAGTCGCGGGCGTCGTGCGCGGCATGCCCAATCCGTTGATCGTGCGCGGCCATACCGATGGCCTGCCCTATAGCTCGGGCCAGAGCATGAACAACTGGATGCTATCGTCCGCCCGCGCCGAAGCGACGCGCAAGACGCTGGCCGCCAGCGGCATCGGCAACGACCGCTTCGCCCGCATCGAAGGCGTCGCCGACCGCGAGCCCTTTGCCAAAGGCAATGTCTACGACCCACGCAACCGCCGCATGTCGATCATCCTCGGCTGGACCCGTGGCAGCGACAGCAGCGACGACGAGGCGCCAGACGAGGCGACCAAGGCCGCCATCAAGGAACGCGACAACCCGGCCCGGATAGCGCGCGAAGAGGTGACCAGGATCGACATGGGCGGCACCGGATTGCCTAGCGGGGTCCAGTTGCTCAACCCAACCGCGCCCGGCACCTCGAGCAAACCGGGTAAGCATTGATTGATTGATGAACGGGAGGGAGACTGTTCCCTCTCCCCTTCAGGGGAGAGGGTGCCGAGCGTAGCGAAGGCGGGAGAGGGGCCGATCAGGACCATTCGTCGCTCCCCTCTCCCCGGCGCTCTCCCCTGAAGGGGAGAGGGAGAACATCATCTGACCCTCCCCGCCACCATCCCCGCTCAAACCGGCAACACCAAACTCGCCTCCAACCCGCCACCAGCCCGGTTCACCAGCCTCAGCGCGCCGCCATGCTCCGCCATGATCGCCCGCACCAGCGCTAGCCCTAGTCCAGCCCCGCCGGTCTCCCGGTTCCGCGACCCCTCCAGCCGCGTAAACGGCTCCATCATCTCCTCCATCCGATCCTCGCTGATACCCGGCCCATCATCCGCCACGACGATCCGGATCGCGCCATCCTCGCGCACCACGGACACATGCGCCCGCTCGCCATAAACGATCGCATTTTCGATCAAATTACGCAGCGCCCGTCTGATCTGCTGCGGCCGGACCGAAGCCACCGCCCGCGCGCTATCCGCCATCTCCGCAGGCGATCCCAGCTCAATGAAATCCTCCACCACCGCATCGGCCAGCGCGGAAAGATCAACCTTCTGAGCCGCCTCCGTGCTCCGTCCCGCCCGCGCCAGTGAAAGGATATCCTCCAGCATCCGATTCATCTCGTCGATCGTCTGCGACATGCGCGCCCGCTCGCCCTCATCCTCCACCGACTCCGTCCGCACCCGCAGCGACGCCAGCGGCGTGCGCAAATCATGGCCGATCGCGCCGAGCATCCGGTCCTTTTCATCCAGCATCGCAAAGATCCGGCCGCGCATCGCGTTGAACGCGGTGGTCAGCTCCCGCACATCGCCCGGCCCACGCTCTTCCACCGCATCGGCCGATCCCGTGCGCGCAAACTGCTGCGCCGACCGCGTCAACTGCCCCAAAGGCCGCGCCAGCCTGCGGCCAACCCACAGCAGCGGCAACAGCACGATCACATACAGGATGAGCGTCTGCCCCACGAGCCACCCGCCAAAGCGCGGCGCCCGGTTGCCCGCCCGCGTCTGGGTCACGACCCATTGTCCCGGCGCATATTCGGCCGCCATCGTCAGCCGACCGCCGCGCGGCTCACCCCGCACGTCGCCCATGGCGCGCATCCTGATATTGTCCATCCGGCGCATCGGCGGCGGCCGGTCCTGCTCGATCACCCGCACCGCCCGCATGGGCAGCCCCACATCCGCGAACATCGCCAGCGCCCGCCGCTCGACCTCGGGCCGCCGCTCGCCCGTCAACGTCGGCGCAGCATCGAAGAAGCGCGCCCTCGGCGGCCGGTTGCGCGCAGGCGCCTCACCCCGGCTGTCCAGCGCATCGACGATACGATAGACGCCCGGCGCCGTCTGCGCGGTCAGCGTCAACCGATTACGCTCCCGCAGCAGCAGCCCGAAATTGATCGCCTGCGCCACGAACAGCGCGATCGCCACCAGGACGATGATCTGCCCAACCAGGCTCTGCGGCCAAAGGCGAAAGCGCCTCACAGCTTCCTCACATCGGCGGACAGCGTATAGCCGCCGCCCCACACCGTCTTGATCAGCGTCGGGTTCTTCGGGTCGGGCTCGATCTTCTTGCGCAACCGGCTGATCTGGTTGTCGATCGCCCGGTCGAACGCATTGGCCTCCCGCCCCTGCGTGATGTCGAGCAGTTGATCCCGGCTCAGGACCTGATTGGGCCGCGTCGCAAAGGCCATCATCAGATTATATTCGGCGGTCGACAGCGGCAGCGCCACGCCCTCCTGATCCACCAGCACCCGCTCCTGCGTCTTGAGCAGCCAGCCCGCAAAGGCATAGGTCGCCCCATCAGGGGCCGTGACCCGCTGGCCGCCCGTGGCCACCCGGCGAAAGATCACCTTGATCCGCGCCACCAGTTCGCGCGGGGAAAAGGGCTTCAGCACATAATCGTCCGCCCCCATCTCCAGCCCGACGATCCGGTCAGTCTCCTCCGACTTGGCGGTCAGCAGGATCACCGGAATCTCACTCGTCTCGCGAATATGGCGGCAGAGCGACAATCCATCCTCGCCCGGCATCATGATATCCAGGATCACCAGATCGATCGCATTGGCATTCAGCCGCAGCCGCGCCTCCGCCGCGCTTTCGACGGCAGTCACACGGAATCCGTTGCGCGACAGATATTGCGCCAACGGCTCGCGGATCGAACGCTCGTCATCGACGAGCAGCAGATGGGGTTTTTCACTCATGGGGAATATCTGTCACGACTATCAGCAGCTTGGAAGGGTGAAGGACGCATCCCCCACCCTTCCCCTATGATCAGTTCTTCGGCGCGGCGTCCGCACCACGGCGGGCCTGCCAGGCTTCACGCATCGCCTGACGCGCGGCCTTCATTTCATCCGCCGTCACAAAGCCGTCCTTGTTGCTGTCCGCCTTGTCGAACATCGCGAGCGGCCGGGCCATGAACTCGGCACGCGTCAGAACGCCGTCCTTCATCGCCTTGCCACCTCGGCCGCCACGCCCATGAAACATCATGCCGCCGTCAAAGCCGTGATGACCGCGCCCGCCAAACCCGTGACCTCGACGCCCGTCACGGCCCTCGCGATCGCCATCCCCGCGACCCCAGCGGCCCTGATGCCCGGCGACGAACTCGGCCTTGCTGATCTGGCCATTGCGATCGGTGTCCAGCGCGGCAAAGCGCTGATCAAGCCGCGCCTGACGGCTGATCTCCCGGTCTTCCTTCGTCAGCTTGCCGTCGTGATTGGCGTCCATCTTCGCGAACCGCGCATCAAGCGTTGCGGTCAGTTCAGCCTTGCTGATCTTCCCGTCCTTGTTCGCGTCGGCCATCGCCATCATGCCGCCATGACGGCCGCCCGGACCAGCATCGCCCGGCTGTGCCAGCGCCAGATGCGAAGCGGCCAGCCCGCCAACGAACAGCGCGCCGACAGCAGCGGTGCCCAGAAATTTGCGGATCATCTCGTCTCTTCCTTTCAAGGGGTCACGAACGGCCATCGCCGCTCCTGAAACTCCTTATGAGGAAGACTTGTCCCGCAAACTTGTCATGTCACGGGCTAAATTGTCGCAATATGTAACGAGGGCGAGCCTCCCCCCACCCCCGTCATCCCAGCGCAAGCTGGGAGCTCAGGAGGCGAGGCGCCAGGCCGCATAAGATCCCAGCTTGCGCTGGGATGACGAGTTCGTCAGCCGTCCCGCCGCCCCAGCAACCGCAGACGCAGCGCATTCAGCTTGATAAAGCCCGCCGCATCGCGCTGATCATAGGCGCCCGCATCATCCTCGAACGTGACAACCTTCTCGCTGTAGAGCGAATAAGGCGACTTGCGCCCAACGACCTGAACGCCGCCCTTGTACAGCTTCAGCCGAACCGTCCCCGTCACCTTCTCCTGGCTATGGTCAATCGCGGCCTGCAACATCTCACGCTCGGGCGAGAACCAGAAGCCGTTATAGATCAGCTCGGCATATTTGGGCGCCAGCTCATCCTTAAGATGCGCCGCGCCGCGATCCAGCGTCAGCTGCTCGATCCCACGATGCGCGAGGTGATAAATGGTGCCGCCCGGCGTTTCATACATGCCGCGCGACTTCATGCCGACGAAGCGGTTCTCCACCAGATCGAGGCGACCGATGCCATGCTTGCGGCCATATTCGTTCAGCGTTTCCAGCAAAGTTGCCGGGCTCATGCCCACGCCGTTGATCGCCACGCCATCGCCACGCTCGAAATCGACCGTGATATATTCCGGCGCGTCGGGCGCATCCTCGGGATTGACCGTGCGCGAGAAGACATAGTCCGGCACTTCTTCCCACGGATCTTCCAGCACCTTGCCCTCGGACGAGGTGTGCAGCATGTTCGCGTCGGTCGAAAACGGGCTTTCGCCGCGCTTGTCCCGGGGGATCGGGATCTGATGCTGCTCGGCGAACTCAATGAGCTTGGTGCGGCTGGCCAGATCCCATTCCCGCCAGGGTGCGATGACCTTGATGTCAGGTGACAGCGCATAATAGCCCAGCTCGAACCGCACCTGGTCATTGCCCTTGCCGGTCGCGCCATGGCTGACGGCATCCGCGCCGACCATCTTCGCAATCTCGATCTGCCGCTTGGCGATCAGCGGGCGGGCGATCGACGTGCCCAGCAGATACAGCCCCTCATACATCGCGTTCCCGCGCATCATCGGGAAGACATAGTCCTTCACAAACTCTTCGCGCAGGTCGTCGATGAAGATATGCTCATCCTTGACGCCCATCAGCTTGGCCTTCTGCCGCGCAGGCTCCAGCTCCTCGCCCTGCCCCAGATCGGCGGTAAAGGTCACGACCTCACACTGGTAGGTCTGCTGCAACCATTTCAGGATCACGCTGGTGTCGAGCCCTCCCGAGAAGGCAAGGACAATGCGGTTGATCTTATCGGACATGGGTGGAGCGACCTTCCTTCAAACTTGGCCTGCAAACTGGCGCGAAATTACCGGCGCGCCGGTATCAGGGGTCGGCCCCAAGTGCAACCGAATCGACGTGCGCAGGTCATGCAAACGGGGCGGCACCGTGCGATGCCGCCCCTGTCTGGCTGATTGTCCGGTGACTTAGCGCGTTTGCGGCTTGAATGTCATCCGGCGATTCCGATCCGCGCCCATCCGATAGACGGTCTGCACCTGAGGTTCGGCATGGATGGTCTGCGGCGGCACATGGACGGGCGCATCGGCAAAGGATACTCGCTCGCCCTTCTCCTGTTGCGCCAGCAGGAACCGCGCACGGGCCAGCCGCTTACGATGCGTGCGAAACGGATTGTCCGCGCTCGGCGCGGCGGCGACCATCGCCTCCAGACTGGAGCCATAAGCAGCTTCGGCCGCGAGGGGGGCGCGCATGGGCGCACGCATGATGGCAGGCTCAGCCACCGGTTCCCGCTCCACAAAGGTGGGCGTGACCGCGACAGGCTTTTCGACCAGCGGCTCCGCCGAGGCAGCCAAAACCTCCTCTTCCTCGACTTCTGCAACGTTACGGCGACGACGAACGGCGGCAGCCCCGCCGAGCCCCGCAAGCAGCAGCACGCCACCGCCCAAGGCCCACAGGAGCGATTCCTTTGTGCCAGCATCGGCAGCGCCGACATCGCGCGCCTCAGCGGCAGGCGGTGTGGCGGGCACAGCTTCGTTCACCGCAGGCGCCGAACCAACGGCGGCCTCACGCTTGGGCGCTGTCGCCATAGGCCGGGCCTCCGCCCGTTCAACCGACGGCGCAGCAGCAGGCCGCTCAACTTGCGCCCGCGGCGCAGTTCGAACCGGCGTGGAAGCCGTCCGCGCGTGTGGCCGACTAGCAGCAGGTTTCACCGCCGCCTCGGCTTCCGAAGCAGCCACCGCAGCATCCAGCCGTTCCTCAACCGAAGCGGTCGGCTGGACCATCGGCTGCGGGACCGACACAGCAGGAGCTGCAACCGGCGGCGGCACGACAACAGGCGGCGAAACCGCATCATGAACAGTTTCCTGCGCGAAAGAACAGGTTGAACCAAGGGCTAGAACAGCGGCAATCGCGGCACCAGCCGGGCGAACAGATTGAATATATCCTCTCATAGCCCAAGCTGAACCAACGAACTTTTCAATTGACCGCAGACATGGTCACGGATTCACGATGAGTTGATTTTCCTAAGAGATGAATTGTTGCCGACGCGAGAGAGATGAACATCCATTCATCTCGTTTGACCTAAAAAGCCTTGAAAGACTGCTTGCCGTCCTAACCGCTATTCAACCGGGTCGACGTCACCATCCCGTCGGCTACCGTCCAACAGCCGATCCTGCCGCGCCTCCTCGATCCGCCGCACCTCACGCTCAGCCTTGGTCTGGCCGAACTTCGCCCGATTTGCAGCCGCCACCTGCTCCTTATCCTTCCGCACCTTGGCCTTGCGCGCCTGCCGCAGATTGATGATGTCACCCATAGCTGCTCAAAACCCTATATGTCGCGCCTTTTGATCTAAACCCCAAGACTAGGCCAGCAACTGCCGACTTGCCAAGACAACGCCCCGACGGCTCCTTCGGAACCCGGCCATGGCATCTTGTAAACATGCAGAAACCATCTAAGGGCTCAAATGCGAGGCAGGCCGCTCGGATCGGCAATAAGGGAACTGCTATCTCGCATCTGCTTGGGAGCAGTGGTTTGCGCGTAGGTTTCCTGTTCAATCACGATCAGATACACCAGATTGCCCACAGCCTTCCTGTCGCCATAGCGATGGCCAAAGGCGGTTTCCCTGGCGAGATCATCGTAGCCACGACCAACCCCCGTTTGTCAGCGGAAGTTCGGCGGATCGCCGGGGAATGGCTGGGGACGCGCATCCAGCATGTCGAATTGAAGCTGGCGCCGCGCTCCATGCGCCTGTCCCGAATGTTCGGCCGGTTGGTTCCCGCCTCCAAACTCCTCGTCTATCGCGACAATCTCCCCTTTTTTCGCAGCCTCGCCATGCTGATCGTGGCGGAAAAGACATCCCTTCTGCTGAAATCGCGGTACGGGCTCAAAGACCTTTTCATGGTGCACACCCGACATGGCGCCGGGGACCGCGCCATCGGGTTTGACAAGGCCAGCGCCGGTTTCGATCATGTCCTTTGCTCAGGCGAGAAAATTCGCCGCCGCCTGATAACCGAGGCGCAAGTCGACCCCGCCCGGATCAGCATCGTAGGCTATCCCAAGTTCGACATGGTGCCTCAACAGGGCACAAGCCACCCGCTGAACCGCGGCAGGTCGGTGGTCCTCTATAATCCCCACCCCTCCCCGCATCTGTCATCCTGGTATCGGCATGGCCGGGACATACTCGACTATTTTCGCGAGAGGGACGACCGCGCACTCCTGTTCGCCCCGCACGTCATGCTCTTTGAACGGCCATTCGTAGTGACGATCGACCGTCTGAGCGTGAACCGGGCCGGGACGATCGGGAACCGCTATCTCCATGGGGACAACATCCATGTGGATCTGGGCAGCAAAGCCTCGACCGACATGAGCTATACGATGGCGGCGGACATTTACCTGGGCGATGCCAGCAGTCAGGTCTATGAATTCCTGCTGCGCCCCCGGCCCTGCATCTTCCTGAACAGCCACGGCATCGACTGGGAGGGCGATCCCAATTTCGCGCATTGGCGGGCCGGTGAGGTCATAACCCATCCATCCCAACTGCATGATGCCCTATCCCGCGCGGACCAGTTGCACACCAGCCGATATCGTGAGGTTCAGGAGCAGATGTTCAAGGACAGCTTCGATCTCGACGACCGCCCGTCATCGCAGCGCGCGGCGGAGGTCATCGCGATGCTGGCAGATCGGCGCGGCGCGACCACGGGCAATTTAAAGGCGAGCCAGACGGCGTGACCATAATGCTCACCATTATTCTGCCCTTCTTCAACGAAGAAGGGTGGATTGGCCCGACTGTGGCAAGCCTCGCGGCTCAAAGCGATGACCGTTTCCGCGTCCTGCTGGTCGACAATGGTTCGACCGATGGCGGCGCGGAAGAAGCAGCTTCACACGCCGCTGCTCTGGAAGGTCGCTTCGAAATCCTGTCCTGTCCGAAACCGGGCAAAATCCATGCGATGCAGGCCGGACTTGCGCTTGTGGAAACGCCGCTGGTTACAATCTGCGATGCCGACACCCTCTATCCGCCTGATTACGTCAACCGGATTATCACGTTGTTCGAGAGTGACGATCAGGCAGCGGCCGTTATGGCCATTGATCTTTACAAGCCCCAAGCCGATCCGTGCTCACAGCAGCGCATAGCCTTCATCATGCGAAAGAGCCGCCGCTTTCCGCGCAAATGCCATGCTGGTGGCTATGCTCAGGCATTCCGAACTGCCGCGCTCAGGACCGCTGGCGGCTTCGACACCAAAATCTGGCCGTATGTGCTGGAAGACCATGAAATCATCCATCGTGTAATCCATCACGGCCATATCCTCCATCACCCCCTACATATCTGCTTCCCGTCCGAACGACGCATTTCCCGCAAAAATGTGAGCTGGAATGGCTTGGAGCGGCTCATATATCGATACATGCCCCAATGGGGTATGAACTGGTATTTCTACAGCTTCCTTGGACGCAGGCTTGCCGCTCGCAACAGCTTAGGCATTGCCTTGCGGGAAAAACAATGGTGTTCAGCGGCCAAATGATGGCACCTGCGGGCATTACCAAACGCATCTTCAAAGGCATGGGCCTGGTCCTGGGCGGCAAGGCCGGTGCCGGGATCATCAGCCTTGTTTACCTGATCATCGCGGCCCGGGCACTGGGGCCGCGCGACTATGGGCTGCTCGTCCTGGTCCACGGCTATGTCACGGCGGTCTGCGGCATCATAGAATTTCCAGCCTGGCAAGCCATCGTCCGCTATGGTGCGGAAGCGGGCGAGGAAAGCGCAATGCCCCGTCTGGCGCGACTGCTGCGCTTCGGGACGGCGACAGAGTTGATAGGCGGCGTCGCCGCGATCGTTGCGGCAATGGTGCTCGCGCCCTTTGTCGGGCCGCGCCTGGGCTGGCCGCCAGAAACCGTCGCCTTTGCCATTCCCTACAGCTTTGCCGTGTTGGGCTCCGTTCGCTCCGCCCCGGCTGGCTATCTCCAACTGATCAACCGATTTGACCTGATCGCCTTTCACAATCTGGTGCAGCCTGCGGTTCGCCTGATGGGCGCCAGCCTCGTCTTGTTGTTCGGCTGGGGCCTCAAAGGTTTCCTCGCCGCATGGCTCATCGCCGCGCTGGCGGAATTCGCGGTCCTTTGGGCGATGGGCATCTGGCAGGCCTATCGGCAGCTTGGCCGGGCCTTGTTTCAACCGGGACCGGGGAGCGCCCGCCTGGAAAATCCCGGCATATGGCGGTTCATGATCGCCAGCAATGCCGACATCACCCTCAACGAACTGACCGGACGGATCGCGCCTCTCATCATCGGCTGGGTCCTCGGCCCCGCCATGGCGGGCCTGTTCGCAATCGCTCAACGCGCAACCGTCATTATCGCGCAACCCGCGCAAATCCTGGGCAACACGGCCTATGCCGAACTCGCCAGGATGATAGCGGCTGGCGAAGGCGGCCATTCGCTCCGCAGGACACTCACCCGCGTAATCTTCATCGCTCTCGCGGCAGCGGCCCCGGTCGTGTTCATCGTGGCCCTGTTCCCCACCTCGATCATCACGCTGCTCGCCGGTCCCGCCTTTGCCGCAGCGGGCAGTGTCATGATCGTGCTCGTCGCCGCGCGCGCCATAGCGATCGTCGGCCCGCCATGCAGCTCCGCCCTCTCCGCAATGGGCTATCCCGCGCTCTCCATGAGCGCCAATCTCCTTGCCGGGCTCCTTTTTCTGCCCGTCCTTCCCTGGTTACTCCATCAATGGGGACTGATGGGCGCGGGCATTCAGGCCCTCGGGCAAGCATTGTTGGCCAGCGGCCTTCTCGCTGGCCTGACATGGCGCAGGAGCCTCGCGCATTGAGCGCGATGCGGATCGCCTATGTGATCAACTCGGTCGAGGGCGGCGGCGCCTCTCGGCCGGTTCCGGCCATCACGCGCGTCCTGCGTGATCAGGGAGCCACTGTGCGGGTGTTTGCACTCACGCCCCGCGACCGGCGCGGGGCGCCCGCGATGGTCGAAGCGGGCCTCGACCCGCTCATCCGGGAGGGCGGAACGGGCGACCATCTTGCCGCGGCCTTGTGGTTGAAGCGGCAGTTGCAGGATTGGGGCGCGACCCACATCTGGACCTCCCTTTCTCGCGCCACGATCCTCGGCCTCCTGCTTGGGCCAATGCTCGGCCTGCCCGTGATCAGCTGGCAGCACGCCGCTTTCCTGAAGCCATGGAACAGGCGGCTCATGCGGCGGCTGCAAAGCCGGGCGCTCCTTTGGATCGGAGATTCGCGATCCGTCACCGCCCTGACCGCAGAGCGCCTGAACGTGCCTGAAAATCGCCTTATGTGCTGGCCGATTTTCGCGGCCGATCCCGCCCTGCCCCATGCAACGGCCTGGTCCCCCGGCAAGACGCTCCGCATTGGCTCGCTGGGACGGCTCCATCCCGTAAAGGGCTATGATGTCCTGATTGCCGCCTTGGCCAAGCTGAAGTCGGAAGGTTTTTCAGCGCCCTGCCCCTTCGAAATTTCCATCGTAGGCGATGGCGCGGAGCGGGACAGGCTGGAAAGCCTTGCGCGACAAGCCGGAATATCGAACCTGTCCTTTTCCGGCTACACGGCCAGTCCGCAAACCTTCCTCTCGCACCTTCATCTGTATGTTCAGCCGTCCCGTTCCGAAGGTTTCTGCATCGCCGCGCATGAAGCGATGACCGCCGGGCTGCCCGTGATCGCTTCGGCGGTAGGGGAATTGCCCTGGTCAATCGAACAGGGGCAAACCGGCTTTACCGTGCCGCCAGCAAACCCGGACGCGCTGGCCGCCTCCTTGCGCGACATGCTCGGCGACCCAGCGAAGCTAAGCGCGATGGGCGCGCGGGCGCGCGGCGTCATGCTGGATCGTTATTCCTGGGAGAAGTTCGCTGCGACGGGAGCCCTCATCCTCGACCATATCCGCCAAGCTTCCGACGAAGATCAAGGGCAAGGCCGCGCAGCGAAGTATCGACGCGTTTGACGTCGAACAATGTGATGTCACCACAGGCGCTCAACGTGTGCATGCCATCCTGATATGCGCCCGCTGACCCGGGAAGACCCAGCGCATCGCCTGCCTCCGCCTCAAACTCTTTCTCGTTCAGACGCGTGATCCAAAGGGGCCGGATGCCCCCACCATAGGTTGTGGTGCAATCCTGAACGGGCAGCATGATCCTGGCTCCGATCATACTGGGCGTGCCGCCAGGACGCGCCGACGCGCGATCGATCCGAACCGGATTGCCCGGATGGGGGGTCCAGGGTCCACATAGCCTGTCCGCCCAGGCCACATGAAGGTGCGACTGCTTCGTCGCTCGGCTCGTTGCAGGCGAATAGAAAAGCCACCAACGCTGACCGTCGTGGAAAATGCTGGCGTCGACAGCCACGCAGTCGAGTTCGATGTCGCATTCCGCGCGCCAGTCGGTCAGCCCGCCTTTGTCCCGGTACAGCATCAGCCGCCCGGATCGGTGTGCTTCCGGAAGCATCCAGACGGCACCCTCCGCGCTGAATATCTGCGGATAGGAAAGGTGCCAGGGCTCCTTCAGGCAGGGATGGCGGGAAATCAGTCGCATCTTGTCGTCGAAGACCCTCGCTTCGATCGTGCCATGTCGCGTTCGATAGTCGTAATGTTCCACAAAGACGTGAAGATGACCGGCTTCATCCCGCCATCCAAAGGGGTCTGCGATAAATTGAAAGTCGGGCTCTTCCGCCAACCAGGTGACAGGACCCTCGATACACCCTTTTGACAGGACAATATCGATTGGCTCCGTCACCAATCCACATCTCCAGATATCCTTGCGGCGGGGCATATCGTCGCTATTCCCCCTTCTTGCCGGAATGCCAAGCATGATCTTGCCGATTGAGGATTTTCATCGAAACGGCGATGGGCCTCGCGTCACCCCCAGTTTGACATCGCCTGACCACCGCCAAAGATCCCGCTTAACCCCGCGTCCCAATTGCACTATCACCGCCGCATGGCCACGCCTTCCCTGCGTCAACTCGACATTTTTGCGCAGATGGTGGCGGCGGGCAGCATGACGCGCTGCGCCCGCGATCTGGGCGTCCCGGTCGAAGACATCGCGCGCGCAATCGCCTCTCTGGAAATGCGTCTTGGCTATCATCTGTTTGAAGGTCCGCCTGATCATCAACGGCTGACCGCCGCCGGGCGCAAGACCGCCGAGGCGATGACTCTCTTGTCGCAGGATCAGTCCGACAGCTGGGCGCCGGACGAAACGGCCCCTCCTTCCCCTTCGTCGGTCGTGGCTGAAGCGGCGCCTGCGGAGCCTTCCCCCGCACCAGCGCGGCAGTCGATCACCCTTGCCGCTCCCGCGCCTGTTTTCGGTCATTTTCAGGAAGCGCTCGCCGCGTTCGAGGCCGCGAATGAGGATATCGCGATCACGCTCGACCTCTCCATCCACCTCGCCGATGAGGCGCGTGCGGCACTGGAGCAGGGCCGCATCGATATCGCCTATTTCTACGCATTGGGGGAACAGCCGGGCTTCGCCTCCCGCTATGGCTGGTCGGAACAGATCAACCTTTACGCCGGGGCGGATCATCCGCTCGCCCGGCGCGACATCGTCACGGTCGACGATCTCCGGATCAGTCCCACGCTCGCCATGGAGCCGAATAACGGCCTGCGTCGCATCATCGATGAAGCGCTCGACCGAGAAGGCATCAGCATGGGCGCGCCGGTGCTCGAAACCGACAATATGTTCGATATCATGACCATATTGCGCGAAGGCGCGGGCTGCTTCGCCGCCTTCGGCCCCCTCGCGCGCGACCTCGGCCGCATGAACGGCATCCGCCGCCTCCCCCTCGAACGCCCCCTCCCTTCCATCGAGGTCCGACAAGCCCTGCGCCCCCGCGCCGACGCAGACTCGCCTGTGAGTGCGCTCGCGGAATTCCTGTTCCTCTGATCTTTGTTTCCGGGTCCACGATCGATCTTAGTAGTTGGTCGCTAGGCCTGTAGTCGATCGTCGATCCCCAGCAGCCGGGTCTGGCTCCTGTCCCTGCCTCCAGTCCCATATCCCCTGATCACTGATCCCTAGAGCCTGATGATGCCACACTAATCGTCACCCCGGATTTGATCCGGGGTCCCGCTTCGTTTCTTACGCTGTCGACGCAGTGAAGCCCCGGCCGAGCCCCGGAGTGACGGAAATTCAGCCTCAATTCCGATGCTTCCGTGTAACACGATTACGCTCCAATCGCCGGTAATTCCCCGCTGATCCAGGCCACTTATCTACGATCTCGCCCGCTTGGCCGCTAACCCTCTCCCCTCCCCCGATAATCCCCCCAACCCCATTGATACGTTATAACATTTAAGATAGAGGCGCCCTCACAAACCGTTTCAATTAAGGGTTTCCTTCATGAATTCCCCCCTGCCGCTCCTCCGCGCCAGCTGCGCCCTCACCGCAATCTGCCTCGCCTCCCCCAGCCTCGCCCAATCGTCATCAATCCAGCCCGGCACCTATCATGATGATCAGCCCAACATCGTCGTCACCGCGATCATCCCCCGCCGCCAGGGTGACATATTGTCCGGCACCTCGGTCCTCTCCGGCGCCGAGCTGACACGTGACCTGCGGACCACCATCGGCGAAACCCTCGCCCATCAACCCGGCGTCTCCGCCACCTCGTTCGGCCCCAACGCCTCTCGCCCGATCTTGCGCGGCCTTCAGGGCGAACGGGTACGCATCCTCACCGATGGCGTCGGCAGTTTCGACGTATCCAACACCTCGGTCGATCACGCCGTCGCGATCAATCCCCTGACCGCCGACCGCATCGAAGTGCTGCGCGGTCCCGCAGCGCTGCTTTACGGCTCCTCGGCGATCGGCGGGGTCGTCAATGTGATCGACAGCCGCATCCCCCGACGCGTCCCCGACGAGCCGATCCACATCGAAGGCATCGCCAATTACGGCAGCGCCGCCAACGAACGCAGCGGCTCCGCCGAGATCGAAGCGCCGGTAACGGACAAGATCGTCGTCCACTTCGACGGCAGCTATTCGAAGAGCGATGATCTCGACACCGGCAATTACATCCTGACCCCAGCCCTGCGCGCCCAGGCCGCAGCGAGCGGAGACCCCGCCATCACGCCCCTAGCCGATCTGAGGGGCAAACTGCCCAACAGCGCCGCGCGCACCTGGGAAGTGGCTGGCGGCGCGGCGCTCGTGACCGATGGCGGCAACCTCGGCTTCTCAATCGCCCACACGGACAATCTCTACGGCGTCCCCGTCCGTTATTCGGTCGAACCGGGGTCGGAGGGCGAACTGGTCCACCTACACATGAAGCAGGACCGCGCGGACATGCGCGCCGAGTTGCCGGTCAATGGCGGCATCCTGGATTCCATCCGCCTCCGCGCAGGCTTTGCCGATTACCAGCATCAGGAGATCGAACCGTCCGGGGACGTCGGCACCACCTTCTACAATCAGTCGATCGAATCGCGGCTGGAACTGGTACAGGCCAAGCGCGGCGGATGGGATGGCGCCGTCGGCGCCCAATTCTTCGCCCGCAATTTCCATGTCGAAGGTGAAGAGAAATTCCTGCCCCGCAACCGGACGGAGCAACTCGGCTTCTTCACGCTTCAATCCTTCGACCTTGGCAGCAGCCGGATCGAACTGGGCGGCCGCTATGAACATAATAAGGTAGGGGCGGACGCGGACGCGACCTTGTTCAATCCCGCCTATCAGCGCAGCTTCGACGCGTTTTCCGGGTCGATCGGCGCCAGCCAGGAAATACGTCCCGGCTGGCGCGTCGGCCTGAACCTCGCCCGCACCGAACGCGCGCCCTCGGCCGAAGAACTGTTCGCGCGCGGCAATCACGCCGGGACGCAAGCATTCGAGCTTGGCAATCCAAACTTCGACCTGGAAAAAAGCTGGGGCGTTGAAGCCACGCTGCGCGGTGAAGGCCCCGGCTACACCATGTCCCTGTCGGCCTATCACAATTGGTTCAACGGCTACATCTATGATGCGCTGGTCGATGACAGCGCCTGCATGGCAGTGAATGGCGGAAAGCCGCTGGATTTCCCCTGCTTCCAATATAATCAGGCTAATGCGCGCTATCTCGGCTTTGAAGCAGAGGCATCGGTAAAGCTCGGGGAAGTCGGCGGATACAAGGTCAATCTGGATGGCCTCGCCGACTATGTCCGCGCAACCATCACCGGCTCAGGCCCTGCGCCACGCATCCCGCCGCTGCGTTTGCTCGGAGGGATCGAACTTCAGAGCGACCGCCTGAGCTTCCGTGGCGAGGTCGAACATAGTTTTGCGCAGAACAGGATCGCCTCGACCGAAACCCGCACCGACGGCTTCACGCTCGTCAAAGCATCCTTGTCCTTCAAGCCGCTGAAAGGGAATGACCGGACCACCATCAGCCTGTCGGCGAACAATATATTCGATGTCGAGGCGCGGCGACATGCCAGCTTCCTCAAGGATTATGCGCCACTGGCCGGACGGGATATCCGCCTGACGGCTCGACTATCCATCTGACCAACCTAGTTCATTGCGCAATGTGACGGTTTGGTTACAAGGCGCATATGGATGAGGGGCATTTTATGGCTAAGGTTGCGGGGGCGGACTGGTAATGCGCCAGATCGCCGCCCTTCCCTATGCCGCCGACCCCGATGGCTCGATGCGCATCCTGCTCATCACCTCGCGCGAAACCCGCCGATGGGTCATCCCCAAGGGAAATCGCATCAAGGGGATGGCCGGACACCGGGCCGCTGAGCTTGAAGCCTATGAGGAAGCGGGCATTCATGGCATCGCCTGCCCCGCTCCTTTGGGCCGCTACCGCTATGACAAGCGTCGCCGCAAGGGCGACACGCGCGAAGCCACGGTTGAAGTTTTCCCCCTTGCAGTGACCGGCCAGTTGTCGCAATGGCCCGAGCAGGGGCAGAGGGAACTGCGCTGGTTTCCGGTCGCAGAGGCCGCGAAAGCGGTCGAGGAACCCGATCTTCAAACGATCATCGCGGCCTTTCGCGAACCGCCGCGCGATCCGGGCTGGTTCATCCGAACGCTGCTGCGGATCAAGGAATGGCAAAGCGAAAGGACTGGAATGCTGCGGTGGTTTCACGCGCTGATGCCCAAACAGGGGCGCTTCTTCGAACAGTTTGAGGATCATGCGGTGACGCTCGTCGCCGGGGCCGATGCGCTCGCCAAGCTGCTGAAGGGCGGCCCGGACATGGACGCACATATCGAAGAGATCTCCGCGCGTGAGCATGAAGCCGACGACATCATCCGCGAAGTGCTGCAGGACGTCCGCCGCATTTTCGTGACGCCCTTCGACCGTAGCGCCATCACCGGCCTGATCGGCGTGATGGACGACGCGATCGACCAAATGAACCAGACCGCCAAGGCGATCGCCCTGTTCGAGGTCAAGGAGTTCGCACCCCAGATGCAGGATATGAGCGCCCTTATCGTGGAGTGCGCCCGCATCACAGCCGAAGCGATGCCGCTGCTGCGTTCGCTAAACCTCAATTCGGTGCGGCTGCATGAGCTGACCGAGCGGCTGGTGAAGCTGGAGGGGCATGCCGACATATTGCATGAGGCAGGCCTTAAGGCGCTGTATAATCAGGCCCGGCAAGGCAACCCCATGGACTTCGTCGTGGGGAACGAAATCTACGCCCATCTGGAGAAGGTGACCGACCGGTTCGAGGACGTCGCCAACGAAATCTCCGGGCTGGTCATCGACCACGCCTGATCCTTAGCTCCATTCGAGTCTCAATCTGATGGAAGCCCATCTCGCCTTTCCGCTGCTCGTTGCCCTGGTCGGCATCGCGCTCGCCTTCGACTTCCTGAACGGCCTGCACGATGCCGCGAACTCGATCGCGACGATCGTATCGACGCGCGTGTTGAAGCCGCAATATGCGGTGGCCTGGGCGGCTTTCTTCAACTTCATCGCCTTCCTCTTTTTCGGCCTGCATGTCGCTGAAACGGTGGGCAAAGGCATTGTCGATGCCAGCATCATCGACCCGCAGGTTATCTTCGGCGCGTTGATGGGCGCCATTGCCTGGAACCTGATTACATGGGGCCTCGGCATCCCCTCCTCCAGCAGCCATGCACTGATCGGCGGTCTGCTGGGCGCGGGCACGGCTAAGGCAGGCCTCGGCGCTGTCGTATGGAGCGGCGTATTCAAGACCAGCGCCGCCATCGTCATGTCCCCTGCGATCGGCCTCATCCTGGCGCTACTGCTCGTCCTGATCATCAGCTGGATATTCCGTCGCTTCACGCCCCAGGGCGCGGATCGGGTGTTCCGCAAGCTTCAGCTCGTATCTGCGTCCCTCTATTCGCTCGGCCATGGCGGCAATGATGCCCAGAAGACGATGGGGATCATCGCGGTCCTGCTCTATTCGCAGGGCATGTTGACGGGCGGCTTCCACGTTCCTTTCTGGGTGGTCATTTCCTGTCAGGCGGCGATGGGCCTCGGCACGCTGCTCGGCGGCTGGAAGATCGTCCACACAATGGGGTCGAAGATTACGCGGCTTACTCCGGCTCAAGGCTTCTGCGCCGAAACCGGCGGAGCAATGACGCTATTCCTGGCGACGCATCTGGGCGTGCCGGTTTCCACCACGCACACCATCACCGGCGCGATCGTTGGCGTCGGCGCTTCCCGCCGCTTGTCGGCCGTCCGGTGGAACGTGGCCTCCAGCATCGTGATCGCCTGGGTGGTGACGCTACCCGCCGCCGCCCTGATCGGCGCAGGCTTCTATGGCCTGACACGATTGTTCTGATCCGCCACAGCGATCGGATCACGATCGTTATTAAGACAATCCGCCCTTCACAAAGGGTCGCACCGTCTCTATATGGCGTTTTGAAAATCCGGTTCCTGCAAGCCTTACAGCAAGCATGAACCGTCCCCTGGATCGCCCGGGGACCGGTTTCGAATAGCGCGCGAAACCGGCGGGATTGGGCGACATTTGGTGGGTCACAAGGTGCTGACAGTGCGGATCGGACAGTCCCGGCCCGCACTTTTTTGCGTGGCGGCAGAAGGGCGAATCAGCCCTTTCACCCGTCTCGTCAGGCTGAATTTCGCTGCGATGCGAAAAAATGCGACGAATTACAGGCAGGAAACGCAATGGCGACCAAAGCTCTCCCCACGATCAGCAATACCGGCGCGAAGAAGCGCATCAGAAAGGTATTCGGCGACATCCACGAAGTGGTGCAGATGCCGAACCTGATCGAAGTCCAGCGGGAGAGCTATGAGCAATTCCTGCGTTCGGACCCGTCGATCGGCTATGTATCGGGCCTCGAAAAGACCCTGCGCTCGGTATTCCCGATCCGCGATTTCGCCGGCACCGCCGAAATGGACTTCGTCCATTACGAGCTGGAAGAGCCGAAGTACGACGTTGAGGAATGCCGTCAGCGCGGCATCACCTATGCAGCGCCGATGCGCGTCACGCTGCGCCTGATCGTGTTCGAGGTCGACCAGGACACCGAAACCCGCTCCGTGCTCGATATCAAGGAGCAGGACGTCTACATGGGCGACATGCCGCTCATGACGGGCAACGGCACCTTCATCGTCAACGGCACCGAGCGCGTCATCGTGTCGCAGATGCACCGTTCGCCGGGCGTTCTGTTCGACCATGACCGTGGCAAGACCCACTCGTCGGGCAAATATCTCTTCGCCGCGCGCGTCATCCCCTACCGTGGCTCCTGGCTCGACTTCGAATTCGACGCCAAGGACATCGTCAACGTCCGCATCGACCGCAAGCGCAAGCTGCCGGTTACCGCGCTGCTCTATGCGCTCGGCCTGACCGCCGAAGACATGCTCGGCTTCTTCTACAACAAGGTCGTGTTCGTCCGTGGCGAAGGCGGCTGGCAGATCCCCTATCTCGCCGAAGCATGGCGTGGCCAGAAGCCCGCTTTCGACATCGTCGATGCCAAGTCGGGCGAAGTCGTGTTCGCCGCTGGCCACAAGATCAGCCCTCGCGCCGCGAACAAGGCCGAGAAGGACGGTCTTGAGACGCTTCTGATCCCGACCGAGGAAGTCTATGGCCGCTACAGCGCCTACGACCTCATCAACGAGAAGACCGGCGAAATCTACATCGAGGCAGGCGACGAAGTCAGCCCTGAAAACCTCGAAAAGCTGGACAAGGCGGGCATCGACCGTCTCGAACTGCTCGACATCGACCATGTCACCACCGGCCCCTGGATCCGCAACACGCTGAAGGCCGACAAGGCCGAAGAGCGCGACCAGGCCCTGTCGGACATCTATCGCGTCATGCGCCCCGGCGAGCCGCCGACGAAGGAAACCGCTGAATCCCTGTTCGCCGGTCTCTTCTTCGACCCCGAGCGCTATGACCTCTCGGCCGTCGGCCGCGTGAAGCTAAACATGCGTCTCGACCTCGATGCCGAAGACACGGTCACCACCCTGCGCGTCGAGGACATCCTCGCCGTGGTCAAGGAACTGGTGAACCTGAAGGATGGCAAGGGCGAGATCGACGACATCGACAATCTCGGCAACCGCCGCGTCCGTTCGGTGGGCGAGCTGCTGGAAAACCAGTATCGCGTCGGCCTGCTGCGCATGGAGCGTGCCGTCAAGGAGCGCATGTCGTCGGTCGACGTGTCGACGGTCATGCCCAATGACCTCATCAACGCAAAGCCCGCCGTGGCTGCCGTGCGTGAATTCTTCGGCTCCTCGCAGCTGTCGCAGTTCATGGACCAGACCAACCCGCTGTCGGAAGTCACCCACAAGCGCCGCGTGTCGGCGCTTGGGCCGGGCGGTCTGACCCGCGAGCGCGCAGGCTTTGAAGTCCGCGACGTTCACCCAACCCATTACGGCCGTATCTGCCCGATCGAAACGCCGGAAGGCCCGAACATCGGTCTGATCAACTCGCTCGCCACGTTCAGCCGCGTGAACAAATATGGCTTCATCGAGACGCCGTATCGCAAGGTGATCGACACCAAGGTGACCAATGAGGTCGTCTATCTGTCGGCAATGGAAGAAGCCAAGCACACGATCGCGCAGGCGAACGCTGAGCTGAACGCCGACGGCACGCTGGCCGAAGACCTGATCTCGGCGCGTGAAGCGGGCGAATTCCTGATGGCGCCCAAGGACCACATCACCCTGATGGACGTCAGCCCCAAGCAGCTGGTGTCGGTCGCGGCCTCGCTCATTCCGTTCCTGGAAAACGATGACGCCAACCGCGCGCTCATGGGATCGAACATGCAGCGTCAGGCCGTGCCGCTGGTCAATGCCGAAGCGCCGTTCGTCGGCACCGGCATGGAAGGCACAGTTGCGCGCGATTCCGGCGCCGCCATTGCCGCCAAGCGTCCGGGCATCGTCGATCAGGTCGATGCGACCCGTATCGTCATCCGCGCGACCGGCGATATCGAACCCGGCCAATCGGGCGTCGACATCTACACGCTCCAGAAGTTCCAGCGTTCGAACCAGGACACCTGCATCAACCAGCGTCCGCTGGTGAAGGTGGGCGACCTGATCGAAGGCGGCGACGTGATCGCCGACGGCCCGTCGACCGAGTTCGGTGAGCTGGCGCTGGGCCGCAACACGCTCGTCGCGTTCATGCCCTGGAACGGCTACAACTACGAAGACTCCATCCTGATCTCCGAACGGATCGTGAAGGATGACGTCTTCACCTCGATCCATATCGAGGAGTTCGAGGTCATGGCCCGCGACACTAAGCTGGGGCCGGAAGACATCACCCGCGACATCCCGAACGTCGGCGAGGAAGCGCTGCGCAACCTCGACGAAGCGGGCATCGTGTACATCGGCGCCGAAGTGGAGCCGGGCGATATCCTGGTCGGCAAGATCACCCCCAAGGGTGAATCGCCGATGACCCCGGAAGAAAAGCTGCTCCGCGCGATCTTCGGTGAAAAGGCGAGCGACGTGCGCGACACCTCGCTGCGTCTGCCGCCGGGCGTTGCCGGTACGGTCGTGGAAGTCCGCGTCTTCAACCGCCACGGCATCGACAAGGACGAGCGCGCCATGGCGATCGAGCGGGAGGAAATCGACCGTCTCGCCAAGGACCGCGAAGACGAACGCGCCATCCTCAACCGCGCGACCTTCAACCGCCTCCAGGAAATGCTGCTCGGCCAGACCGCTGCCGCCGCTCCGAAGGGAATCAAGAAGGGTGTCGAGATCGACGAGGCCCTGCTGGCCGAAGTCGAGCGTCATGAATGGTGGAAGTTCGCCGTCGCGGACGACACCCGTCAGGCTGGCATCGAAGCCGTCAAGGCGCAGTATGACGAAGCGGTGAAGCTGATCGTCGAGAAGTTCGAGGATCGCGTTGACAAGCTGCAACGCGGCGACGAGCTGCCCCCGGGCGTGCTGAAGATGGTCAAGGTCTTCGTCGCGGTGAAGCGCAAGCTGCAGCCGGGCGACAAGATGGCCGGCCGTCACGGTAACAAGGGTGTCATCTCGCGCATCCTGCCGATCGAGGACATGCCGTTCCTTGAGGACGGCACCCATGTCGACATCGTGCTGAACCCGCTGGGCGTGCCTTCGCGCATGAACGTCGGGCAAATCTTCGAAACGCATCTGGGCTGGGCTGCCCGTGGCCTCGGCCAGCAGCTCAAGCATGCGCTGGAAGACTGGCGTGAGGCCAATCCGAACCCGCAGCCGGGCACAATGCCCGACGCGGTCAAGGAACGGCTGCTTGCATCCTACGGTCCGCAATATGCCGATCAGATCGAAGGCCGCACGGCGGAGCAGATCATCGATCTAGCCGAGCATCTGCAGCGCGGCATTCCGATGGCAACCCCGGTGTTCGACGGCGCCCGTGAAGCCGACGTGTCGGCGATGCTGGAGTTGGCGGGTCTGCACACCTCGGGGCAGTCGGACCTGTTCGACGGCCGCACGGGTGACCGCTTCGACCGTAAGGTGACTGTCGGCATCATCTACATGTTGAAGCTGCACCACCTGGTCGATGACAAGATCCACGCTCGTTCCATCGGCCCCTACAGCCTCGTCACCCAGCAGCCGCTGGGCGGTAAGGCGCAGTTCGGTGGCCAGCGCTTCGGTGAAATGGAGGTGTGGGCGCTCCAGGCCTATGGCGCCGCCTACACGCTGCAGGAAATGCTGACGGTGAAGTCGGACGACGTGGTCGGCCGTACCAAGGTCTACGAAGCGATCGTCAAGGGCGACGACACTTTCGAGGCTGGCATCCCCGAAAGCTTCAACGTGCTGGTCAAGGAAATGCGCTCGCTGGGCCTCAACGTCGAACTCGCCGCGATGGACGAGGTCGAGGACGACGACGGCTTCGCGCAGGCAGCGGAATAAAGGGTTTGCGGGGCGCGGCCTGACGGCGGCGCCCTCCCCTTCGCTCCAAAGATTTGCCCTCATGAGGGAATGAAAAAGATGAACGAACTGACCAATTTCGCCAACCCGGTCCAGAAGGCCGAAACCTTCGACCAGATCCAGATCGGCCTCGCCTCGCCAGAGCGTATCCGCAGCTGGTCTTTCGGCGAGATCAAAAAGCCGGAAACCATCAACTATCGCACGTTCAAGCCTGAGCGTGATGGCCTGTTCTGCGCCCGCATCTTCGGTCCGATCAAGGATTACGAGTGCCTGTGCGGCAAGTATAAGCGCATGAAATATAAGGGCATCGTCTGCGAAAAGTGCGGTGTCGAAGTCACGGTGTCGAAGGTCCGCCGCGAGCGGATGGGCCATATCGAACTGGCAGCGCCGGTCGCGCACATCTGGTTCCTGAAGTCGCTGCCTTCGCGCATCGGCCTGCTGCTCGACATGCAGCTCAAGCAGCTTGAGCGCGTGCTGTATTTCGAGAGCTACATCGTCACCGAACCGGGCCTGACCCCGCTTGAGAAATTCCAGCTTCTAAACGAAGACGAGCTGCTCGACGCGCAGGACGAATATGGCGAAGACGCCTTCTCCGCCGGGATCGGCGCGGAAGCGGTCAAGCAGATGCTGATGGACCTCGACCTTGAAGGCGAGAAGCAGGCGCTGCTCGATGAGCTGGCCGTGACCAAGTCGGAACTGAAGCCCAAGAAGATCATCAAGCGTCTGAAGGTCGTCGAGAGCTTCCTGGAATCGGGCAACCGCCCCGAATGGATGATCCTGGACGTCGTCCCGGTCATTCCGCCAGAACTGCGCCCGCTGGTGCCGCTGGACGGCGGCCGCTTCGCGACTTCGGACTTGAACGACCTCTATCGTCGCGTCATCAACCGTAACAACCGCCTGAAGCGGCTCATGGAACTGCGCGCGCCGGACATCATCGTCCGCAACGAAAAGCGCATGTTGCAGGAAGCCGTCGACGCCCTGTTCGACAATGGCCGCCGTGGCCGCGTCATCACTGGCGCGAACAAGCGTCCGCTCAAGTCGCTGTCCGACATGCTCAAGGGCAAGCAGGGCCGCTTCCGTCAGAACCTGCTCGGCAAGCGCGTCGACTATTCGGGCCGTTCGGTCATCGTGACCGGCCCGGAACTCAAGCTGCATCAGTGCGGCCTGCCCAAGAAGATGGCGCTCGAACTGTTCAAGCCCTTCATCTACGCCCGCCTCGACGCCAAGGGTCTGTCCATGACCCTTAAGCAGGCGAAGAAGTGGGTCGAGAAGGAACGCAAGGAAGTCTGGGACATCCTCGACGAAGTCATTCGCGAGCACCCGGTCATGCTGAACCGCGCGCCGACGCTTCACCGCCTCGGTATTCAGGCGTTCGAACCCGTCCTGATCGAAGGCAAGGCGATCCAGCTGCACCCGCTCGTCTGCTCGGCCTTCAACGCCGACTTCGACGGTGACCAGATGGCCGTCCACGTGCCGCTCTCGCTGGAAGCCCAGCTGGAAGCGCGCGTGCTGATGATGTCCACCAACAACATCCTATCGCCCGCGAACGGCAAGCCGATCATCGTTCCGTCGCAGGACATGGTGCTGGGCATCTATTACCTGTCCATGGAACGCGAAGGCGAGCCGGGCGAAGGCATGCTGCTGGCCGACATGCAGGAGGTCCATCAGGCTCTCTTCGCAAAGGCCGTGACGCTGCACTCGAAGATCACCAGCCGCGTGCCGCAGACCGACGAAGCCGGTCAGCAGTATATGAAGCGCTTCGAGACAACGCCGGGCCGCATGCTGCTGGGCGAATGCTTGCCCAAGTCGCACAAGGTCCCCTTCGACGTCGTCAACCGCCTTCTCACCAAGAAGGAAATCGGGGACGTCATCGATCAGGTCTATCGCCACACCGGCCAGAAGGACACGGTGCTGTTCGCCGACGCCATCATGGCGCTGGGCTTCCGCCACGCGTTCCAGGCCGGCATCTCGTTCGGCAAGGACGACATGGTGATCCCGGACTCGAAGGAAGGCACCGTTGCCGAAACCAAGGCGCTGGTGGCTGACTATGAGCAGCAATATCAGGACGGCCTGATCACGCAGCAGGAAAAGTACAACAAGGTTATCGACGCCTGGAGCCGTTGCGGCGACGTGGTAGCGAACGCCATGATGGACGAAATCCGCGCCCAGCCCAAGGACCCGCAGACCGGCCGCATGGCCCAGATCAACTCGATCTACATGATGGCGCACTCCGGTGCCCGTGGTTCGCAGGCTCAGATGAAGCAGCTGGCCGGTATGCGCGGCCTGATGGCCAAGCCTTCGGGCGAGATCATCGAAACGCCGATCATCTCGAACTTCAAGGAAGGTCTGACCGTCCTTGAATACTTCAACTCGACCCACGGCGCCCGTAAGGGTCTGGCCGACACCGCGCTCAAGACGGCGAACTCGGGTTACCTGACCCGCCGTCTGGTCGACGTGTCGCAGGATTGCACCATCGTCGAGGAAGATTGCGGCACCGAAAAGGCGCTGGAGATGAAGGCCATCGTCCAGGGCGGCTCGGTCATCGCCTCGCTCGGCGAGCGCATCCTGGGCCGCACCACGGCGCAGGACATTGTCGACAGCAAGGATGGCAGCATCGTCATTCCGATCGGCACCCTGCTCGATGAGCCCATGATCGCGCAGATCGAGGCTATCGGCACCCAGGCGGTGAAGATCCGCAGCCCGCTGATCTGCGAAAGCCGGATGGGCGTGTGCGGCAAATGCTACGGCCGTGACCTCGCCCGTGGTACGCCGGTCAATATCGGTGAAGCGGTCGGCGTCATCGCGGCGCAGTCCATCGGTGAACCGGGTACGCAGCTTACCATGCGTACCTTCCACATCGGCGGCGCGGCGAACTTCAACGAAACGTCGAACCTGGAAGCCCTGTCGGACGGCACGATCGAGCTGCGCGACATGCCGACCATCACCGACAAGAATGGCCGCCGCCTGTCGCTCGCCCGCAATGGCGAGATCGCGATCATCGACTCCGAAGGCCGCGAACGCGAAACGCACCGCCTCCCTTACGGCGCCACCATCCTGTTTGCGGATGGCGATGCTGTGAAGAAGGGCGAGCGCTTTGCCGAGTGGGATCCGTTCACCATGCCGGTGATCACGGAAAAGCCGGGCATCGTGAAATATGTCGACCTGATCGACAACAAGACGCTGACCGAGCAGACCGACGAAGCGACCGGCATCGCCCAGCGCGTTGTCATCGAGCATCGCGGGTCCGCCCGGACCAAGGAAGATCTGCGTCCGCGCCTCACCCTGCTCGACGATCAGTCGGGCGAAGCCGCCCGCTACATGCTGGCGGTGGGTGCGACCCTGTCGGTCGATGACGGCGCGCAGGTGCAGGCCGGTGACGTGCTGGCGCGTGTCTCTCGCGAAGCCGCGAAGACCCGCGACATCACCGGCGGTCTGCCGCGCGTCGCCGAACTGTTCGAAGCCCGCAAGCCCAAGGACAATGCGATCATTGCCAAGGTGTCGGGCCGCGTGCAGTTCCTCAAGGATTACAAGGCGAAGCGCAAGATCGCCATCAATCCGGAGGATGGCGGCGAGCCGGTCGAATATCTGATCCCCAAGAGCAAGGTGATCGACGTTCAGGAAGGCGACTTCGTGAAGCGCGGCGATAACCTGATCGGCGGTTCGCCCGATCCGCACGACATTCTGGAAGTTCTCGGCATCGAGCCGCTGGCCGAATATCTGGTCGCGGAAATCCAGGAAGTCTATCGCTTGCAGGGCGTGAAGATCAACGACAAGCATATCGAGACGATCGTTCGTCAGATGCTGCAAAAGGTCGAGATCATCGAGTCCGGCGACACCACGCTGCTGGTGGGCGAGCAGATCGACCGCGAGGAAATGGACGAGATCAACGCCAAGCTCCAGCCGGGCTTCGCGCCTGCCGCTGGCAAGCCGGTGCTGCTCGGCATCACCAAGGCCTCGCTCCAGACGCGTTCGTTCATCTCGGCGGCCTCCTTCCAGGAAACCACCCGCGTCCTCACGGAAGCGGCGGTTCAGGGCAAGAAGGACACGCTGGTTGGTCTGAAGGAAAACGTCATCGTCGGCCGCCTCATCCCGGCAGGCACTGGCGCGGGCATGAACCGCATGCGGGTTGCCGCCTCGTCGCGTGACGCGGCGATGCGCGCCGCCCTGCGGGCATCGAGCCAGGTCGACCTGATCGCGCCCAAGACGGCTGCTGAAGAGCATGCTGCCGAACTCGCACAGGGTCCGGAAGCCGCCATTGGCGACGATCCGCTCGGCGCGGTTCAGGGTGAGGACTTCACCACCCAGGATCTCGACTGAAGCTTTGAAATGAAGGGAGCTGCTTCCTATATCAGAAGCGGCTCCCAAGCCTGTCTACCCCGCAAGGGATGATGAATGAGCCCGCCGGACGAATATGCGACCGGCGGGCTTTTTCCTAACCGAAGTATGCGGCATTTTCCGGCGCAAGCCCCTTGACCAGCCGATCCAACCAGCTTATTTGCGCCTTCCGATGCGGGCTACACCCGCCTTGGTGCCCGATCCTCTAATGGTAAGAGAGCGGACTCTGACTCCGTCAATCAAGGTTCGAATCCTTGTCGGGCATCCAAACATTCGGCAATCTAGAAAATTTAAGCCATATATGAACTTGGCCATCGCCTTCTCTGGCCGATCGCTGGTGTTTGGCGGAGGCATTGGGCTTGATGACTGATTGTGGTCAAAGCAAGCGATCGAGAGGCCCCTGGCGCAATCCCTCCATCTGGATTAAAGGAGGCATCCTCAGTGGCATCACAATCAAGCGAGCAAGCCACTCTTCCTGTTCACGAAATATCAGAAGCTGACTTCTACGTGAACCTGAGACATTGGCGCACCAACATCCGGCCACGTCACTGGCCGGAAAACCTCCGCGTCATCTCACTGGACGGCCTGGCACTCATCGGACTCGATGATCAAGGCAATGCGTATCTGAATGGGCAACGCCTATATACAGCACGCCGCTTCGCTTGGCAGGAACGGTTGATCGCCGGATTGCTCGCGCTGTCGGCTATCGTCGGCGCTGTCGCCGCTTCCTGCTCAGCGTGGGCAGACTTACATCCGCTTTAATCGCCTGATTTGTGTGGGAGCGGCGGCGAGTATCTTGCTCCCGACCCCAATTACAGTCACGCAGCCGGGCGAAGCCCTCTCACCTCCTCGGGAGTGATGGTCTTGGCAAGATTGATCAGAGATTTGACGGCAAAAGCCTTGAGCTGCGGCATCTTGGCCTCCCACGGTTTGCCATATCCCGCCAATATCGTTGACCCTTCGATGGACGTGTTGATGAACAGGGTCACGATGTCGACTTCCTCCGTGGAAAGCGCCGGGTTGAGTTCGGCGACATAGGAAGCCATCAGATTGTGCATATACTGATTGACCATCTCGACCCGTTCCGCGACGAACTGATTGTGGTTCGCCATCGCCCACAATTCGGTAAACAGATGGGTCATCTTCTTCGTCTTCGTTTCGTCGAAGGTGCCCCCGATGACCAGCGCGAGCGCTTCTTCGGCAGGTAAGCCCTTGTTGGTGAGGCTGACTCTCGCTTCGCCCACGGTGGGGCTCAGCAGTTCGTCCAGCAGCACCTGAACCAGCATTTCCTTACGCGGGAAATGACGGCTCACATTTCCGACCTTCATCCCACATTCAGCAGCAATCCGGCGAAGGGTGAAGGCCGATGCGCCCTCATCGACGAGAACGTGCAACGCGGCCTTGAGGATTGCATCGACCGTGTCGGAACCCCGGGAATATACTCCAGGGCGAGGAGGAGCGACAAGCTTGGCCTTTTTCACCTTAAGATCAGTCATACTCCCCCGTAGCGCTGATTTGAATTGATGAAAAGTTCTGCTCGTATGTCATCTGACCATTCAGCTTACGAAAAGTCGATAGCGTTATTCACCGTTCGCGACATGGTGATCAAAGGGCTCCCCGCTCCAACTTTTCGCCGTCCTGCAACAAAGGTTGTACGCGCGGAAGGCCTTTAAGCAACCATGATCAATAGTCACCGCAGAACGTAATGGTCCGAAGCGCGACCCTGCGATCACCGCCGCCATCAGGACGTTGACATGCGACAACTTTTAGTCAAGCATTTCTGGTGATCTGCAGCGATAAGCCTGTGTAAAATCCATCTTGTTTGCAAAGGACCCTTAAAGACATGACGCTCAACCGGGTAACCGACACGGCACTCGACCCTTTGTTTCTAAATCGCTGGTCGCCACGCGCCTTTGATGGCTCCGTTATGCCCGCTGACGATCTGCGCACCATATTGGATGCCGGACGCTGGGCGCCCTCTTCCTTCAATTATCAGCCCTGGCGCTTTCTCTATGCGACGCGTGACGATGCCGCCAATTGGGGGCGCTTCCTCGATCTGCTGATTCCGTTCAACGCGATCTGGGCCAAGGAAGCCTCGGTGCTTTTGTTCATCCTGAGCGAAACAACCATGGGATCGCCGGACAAACCCAGCCATTCGCACAGCTTTGACGCGGGCGCCGCCTGGTCGGGCATAGCGCTGCAATCGACCCTGATTGGCTATCACGCCCATGGCATGGTCGGGATCGATATGGACAAAACCAGGGCGGAGCTGGGCGTTCCGGACGGATTCCGGATAGAGGCCGCCGTAGCGATAGGCCGGATGGGCGACCCCGCGTCCCTTCCGGAAAAGCTGCAGGCGCGCGAAGAGCCGAGCAACCGCAAGCCTCTTGAAGAAATTGCCTATTCCGGCAACTTCCGCGGCTGACTTGAAATTGCGGCCCCGGTCATTGATCGACAAGCGCCGTTATGAAAGTTGGGGGAGGCACCATGTACCTCCCCCTTCCACCTGATCCAGAAGCCTTCAGGCACTGGATGTCACGAGATGATCACTCACATTTGCACGCGTGGTGACCACGCACCTCACATGAGTTGGACCACCTCGATCAAATTGCCTTCGACGTCTTTGACGAAGGCCACATGTACGCCATGTTCGGGCTCCGGATGAGCAGCCACGACCATAACACCACCTGCGGCGGCGGCACTTTCCACGAACCGGTGGATATCATCCGCGATGAACCCCAGGATAACCGACTCCGTGGCCGATTTTTCTACGTCGAGGAATTTCGTCAGCGTGAAGTTCCCCGTGCCCGGCGGATTTGACTTGAAGTACAGTTCCCGAATGGGACGGCCTGCGATCTCCGCATCGGCCTGCGCTTCCTCGACCAGGCCGCATACGGCGCCATAGAAGGCCGCAACCTTGTCAAGATCCTGCACGATCAGCTTGGTGAAGCCTAAAGGAATCACTTTATTCACATCTGACATATTCATCGCTCTTCATTTTTAAGCATATTCAACCCTTCGGAACTTCAAGTCATTTTCCGAATGAGTAGCGCAGACGGATCCCGTACATTCTGGGTTCGCCGTATAATGTCGCAGTAAAGAACTGACTGTTATAGGTGTTGCTGTTGCTGACGCGATACAGCTTGTTCGTCAGGTTGGTCGCGTAAAACCCTACGTCCACGCGGCTACCTGCAACATTCCGCCAATCGAGCGACAGGTTCAGCGTCCCGAATGGTTCAAGCCGCTCGCCCGGCTGATCCCCAGGAAGGCTGGTCCCCGCCGTATGCTGCGCCGACGTGTGTGAATAGTTGACGAACATCGCAAGTGTGCCGAGATCCCCGCCAAGCGGCTGCTCTGCGGACACGTGGAAGCTGTAGATGTACGGCGACACATATTGGAACGGGATGCAGGTCAGATCTACAGTCGCCGGAGCACTTATGACATTGCCGGTACAGTCCTGAGTGGGGCTGCTCGGCGCGAACTCATATTTCTTATATTTGGCATCTGTATAGCTGAACGTACCACCGATCTCGACACCCGGAATCGGTCGCAGCGACGCTTCCGCCTCTATGCCCTGGATGCGCGCATCCGCCGACAGAACGCGTGCGCCAGCGGCCCCGGTGTCGGGATTGAAGTCACCAGTCGCGCGCTGAATACCCTTATAGGTCAGATAATAATAGGCGGCGTTCAGGCGAAGCGGCATGCCCCCCAGTCGCACATCCGACTTGAAGCCCGCTTCATAGGATGTGACGAACTCCGGCGGGAAAGTGCGGGTGGTGGTAAACACCGCATTGGCGTTTATGCCACCGGCCTTGTAGCCACGGCTAATCTTGCCGTAGACGAGAAGCTCGGGCGAGAATCTGTAATCTACACCAATGTTCCAGGTCGGCTCATTGGTCTTCAGATTCGCCTCAAATGAGCAACCGGCGGCGTCTGGTGCGATCGTATTGTCGGCGAAGCAGAAGAATGCCCCTGGAGCGATTACCTGATACAGACCCGCCGAGCCGCTGACCCTATCCCAAGTGTACCGAATACCGCCAGTGACCTTGAGGTTCTGCAACGCAGGCGAAACCAGTCCCAAATCCAGCGTCGACTGTGCATATAGCGCTTTCGACGTATTGGTGATCGCATATCTTATGTCATACACGCCGCAAACCAATGGGTTGCCCGTGAACAAAGCTGGACAGAAACCAGTAGCACCCGCCCCCTGGGTCCCGGCCGGACGCTGATCATAGTAGAATGCGCCTGCGGTAAAGGTGAGCAGCTTGTCAAACAAATCGCCCTGAAGCTGCAATTCCTCGGTGAAAACCTTGATATCATCTCGCGGCAGTCGCGTCGGTGAAGCATTATCGTAGATGACCGGAGTACCGTCACCGGGCAAAGTAACTACGCCGGGAGCCGGATAGCTTCTTGGATCGCCATCATCGAACTGGAAGATGGTGCCATCACTGTCGACGCTATATGTCGTCTTGAAGCGTTGATAGCTGACGATGTTACGCAGCGTCAGTTCTTCGTTCAGATTAAGCGTCGAAGTATTGGTGACGCCCCAGGTCTTCGTCCTTTGAAACGAATTGGTGCCATGCGCTGTTTGTCTGGGTCCACGAGCATCTGCTTCCGCGCTAGCCGCCCTGTAGACGTCGCACGATGCGCTAAAGCCAGGGATTGTCGGTCCTTCAACGCAGAAAGGAAGGCCGACAAAACTCGTGGCCGCCAGTCCCGCAACGTTAAGCTGCGTGTTGACCGTACCGGTCCCATGGGTCCGGGAATTCGCCCCATAGGCCATGGTATAATTTTCGAAAGTCTCGGTCGGCCGCAGCGTCAGTCCAACGCGCCCGGAATACCAGTGCAAATTATCGCGATCGGTGTTCCAGACCACGTCCCGCGTATAGCCATCCCGATCCTGATAGGCTCCGGCCACCCGCAGCAGAACCTTGTCATCCACGATCGGGACGTTGATCGCGCCTTCAAGTTCCTTGTTGTCGTAATTACCGAACTTGCCCTGAACATAGCCTTCAAAGTCGTTCGTTGGCTTTTTGGGAACGAGCAGCACCGCGCCGCCAGTCGTGTTGCGTCCGAACAGCGTCCCTTGTGGGCCGTTTAGTACCTGGACATTCTCCAGATCTACGAAATTACCGGCACCACCTTGTTGAGGAATGGAGATCGGCGCGGGCAGCGGCACTTCGTTCAGATAAACGACCACGCCAGGCGACGCCTGAAAGGTCGCACCCTGTCCTCGGATCGTAAAGCTTTGCGCTTCACGTGACGGATTGCCATTGTTGCCGACCACCAGAGACGGAACCGTCGCCTGCAAATTTTGCGGCTGCGTAATCCCTTGCTGCTGTAGACGTTCTGGCGAAAATGCCGTGATCGCGATGGGAACATCCTGCGCGCGCTCGTCACGGCGCTGCGCGGTAACGACAATTTCATCCGGAGCCGAGTTCACGCTCGAACCAGCGCCCGGTTGAGCCTGGGCTTGCGCAGCTCCCGCAATGCACAATGCCGTCATCCCGGCTCCGCATAGCAGCTTCAAGCTATTTTCTACTGATCGCATCATTGCTACTCCCCATATGTAGCAATGCCCCTCCACATGGGACATCGCGGCCCCCGGCAAAAGTTACCGGTTCCGATCGGCGATTGGGTTTTGATATTCGTTCCGTCAGCAACTTCGCTGACTGTGCCCCTCATACGTTCGCCATCTACGATAGTTGACGTATTTCAACCATTGTCAAGATGAATTTATTTGCACATGCCGTTGTTCTATAAGTTACCGCCTATTCGGAAAAACGGCGATATTATAATCTGCGCCTAGTCCTCTTTCGCATTCCCTAAAACGCAAAAGGCGGGCCGCAGGGCCCGCCATTCACTTCATCTTGCATTGTACCGAATTCAGCTATCAGGCGGCGAGCGGCGCCTCGTCCATGTCAGCCGGAATGTTCGCCGGGCCGTTCACAGCGAACACCTGGCTGAGCATGCCGATGAACGCGCGATCAGTCAGCGGATCAGTGGGCGTTTCGAACTGAGCGCCACGGTTGCGGGCTTCGTCCATCAGCATGTTCAAAGCCTGGTCGTGCGTGATGTCATCCGTGTGGTCAAACGTCCGCTTCAGGTCGGCCATATCCATGAACACTCGTGCGCCCCAGTGAACCAGCAGGCGCACTTCATCTGCTGGCAACTGCTGATTGACCACACCGTTGGTCTCGATCCGCCAACCGCCTTCGACCGTCGGATCGGGTGCCATCACGCTGCTGATATCCAGACCTTCGGAACGACGCATCGCGAGCGGGCCGGTCGCCTGAGCGTGGTGGAACATCATCTCGTTCTCGGCAACGACCGCGCGACCCCACATAGGCGCAGTGATCTGCTTGGGTTCGCCACGCGGACCGTCCGGCCAATAGTTGAATCCGCCGCCGATATTGCCCTTATAATACCAGCCGGTGACCTGCATCTTCTTGCTGCGCCATTGTTCGAACATGCGAGACTTGGCCATCGTCAACAGAAGCCAGAGCGGCGCGTTTTCCATGGTCATTCCGCGGAAGACCGTACCATCAAGATGCGGCGGCCCACCGATGAGGGTCGGCCCCTGAAATGTTGATCAGAAACGTCTCTGGCTCGGCATATTTGGCGCCCCAATAGTTTCGCGACATTTCAAGGAACTTGGAATTATAATAGCAGTCGTTCAGTTCAGGATAGAAGCAGACACCCTGACGGGCGATATACCCCCGGAACGTCCCGCTGCCTTGCAGGATCATGTCCCAGGTCAGCGTGAACCCTTCAGGAATGGTGCCGCCGGTCGTGGCTATGACTTCTTCAGGAGACTTGAAGTTTTCGGCGAGAATGAGCGGCCACGGCCCATTCTCCCGCACAACCTTGAATATCCGCTGACGCTGATCTTCCGTATAGGCGTTTTCGATCACGTAAGGCGGCGCTACCGGACGGAACTGGTCGGCAAAATCGGTAGTCATCAGGCACTCCATTGATAAACTGGACGTCGTCTCACTCCAATCGCCCGGAAATGCCGTTGGCCCGCCGCGATTCGAGGGGATGCGCTAACCAGATGTTGGACCATAAGTTGACGATCGTCAACTGTGTCAAAAATTAGAAATATGTAATGATGGCGCATTGTTCCGCCTGAGCGGAAATTGGCCGATCCCCCGTCGACATCCCCTGGATGGTACAAGCGAACGCCGTCGCGGAGTCAGGCTGACCGATGTGCACCCGGGGAACGCCCTGCCCTAACGGCCCCTAGGCCCTGTTGATCGCGGGCTCAGCGCATCGCGCATCGCGACGCTTGAGTTGATGCGCGCTACGCCGGGCATCCGGGACAGGATTTCGCTATGGATGATTTCATAGGCGGCAACGCTTTCCGTTTCGACGCGCAGCCAATAGTCGGTCCCGCCCGTCATCAGGAAACATTCGCGGATCTCCGGACATTGTCTGACGGCATGTTCAAAACGCGCCAGATAATCTTCGGTCTGCCTGTCGAGCGTCACCTGCACCAATATGTTCACGCTATTCTCACCGACCCGCAGAGGGCTGGTCAGCACCGTATAGCCGCGAATGACCCCCGCATCTTCCAGCAGCTTGATCCGTCGGTGACAGCTTGACGGCGACAGCCCGACTTCCTCGGCAATCTCGGAATTGGGACGTCTCGCATTGAGCCTTAGCAAGCGCAGGATCGCGCGATCCGTCTGATCCAGCCCTACGGCCATTTCGCCCAATTCCTTCGCACATTCTATCACGGATATGGATATTGTAGAACATACTGCGTCACTTTGGGAGAAAAAGCGGCAGATCCGCCTTTAGAAATACATGAGGGGGATCGCTATGGGATCGCTGGATTGCGCGGGCGCGGTGTTACGCATCGACTTGGACGCCCTTGTGGAAAACTACCGCATCATTGCGCGCCGCGTGGCACCTGCGGAGGTGGCTGGCGTGGTGAAGGCTGATGCCTATGGCACTGGCGCTTCGGCGGTAGCGTCCGCCTTGCTGGAAGCGGGTTGCCGCCATTTCTTCGTGGCGCAACTGAACGAGGCGCTGGCGCTCAAACCTGACCTCCCCGACCCGGTCCAGCTTTTCGTGCTGAATGGCCTCCAGCCCGGAGCCGAACGGCAGTGCCTGGACGCGGGCGCGACGCCCGTCCTCAATTCCCTCGATCAGATCAGGCGCTGGTCGGGCCTCGCGCACGCTACGGGCCGCCCCCTTCCCGCAGCGCTTCAGATCGACAGTGGCATGTCACGGCTCGGCCTTTCCCCGGAAGATGCGAAGGCGATCCTTGCTGACCGATCGCTCCTGAACGGCATCGACCTCGTGCTCATCATGAGCCACCTCGCCTGCGCCGACGACCCGTCTTCCGCCTTCAATGACAAGCAGGTCGTGGCCTTCAACGATTTTGCCCGCCACTTCCCCGACGTGCCGCGTTCGCTCGACAATAGCGGCGGCAGCTTTCTCGATCACCCTCATTATGAGGTCGTGCGCGCCGGGATCGCGCTTTACGGCGGGGCGCCGCAGGACGGGTTCAATCCCATGCGCCCGGTCGTTTCGCTGGAGGCGCGGATCGCGCAGCTACGCACTGTCACTCCCGGAACAGGCGTTGGATATGGCCTCTCCCACACGGCAGAGCGCGTATCGCACATCGCGACGATCCCGGTCGGCTACGCGGACGGCTGGCCACGCCATCTCAGCAACCGTGGCGCGGCCTTCATCGGCAATATCAGGGTGCCGATCGTCGGCAGGGTTTCGATGGACAGTATCACGCTCGACGTGACGGGCGTTCCCGACATGCTGCTCTATCCCGGCGCGCCAGTCGAACTGCTCGGCCCACACCAGTCGATAGACGATGTCGCCGCCGATGCGGGCACCATTTCCTACGAAATCCTCACCCAACTCGGCCACCGATACGCCCGTGAATATCACGCCGCGCAGGCCATCGAGCAAAAGCGGAGTATGACAGCATGAAGGTCGCCATTCTGGGAAGCGGGGTCATCGGCGTGACTTCGGCCTGGTATCTCGCCAAAGCAGGCCATGAAGTCGTCGTGATCGACCGGCAGTCCGGCCCCGCCCTCGAAACCAGCTTCGGCAACGCCGGAGAGATTTCGCCGGGCTATGCGTCACCCTGGGCCGCGCCTGGCATACCCATGAAGGCGCTGCGTTGGCTGTTCATGCAGCACGCGCCGCTCATCCTTCGCCCGACATTCGATGCCGCCATGTGGCGCTGGATGGTGGCCATGCTCGGCAACTGCACGGAAAAGGCCTATGCCGTGAACAAGAGCCGCATGGTGCGCCTGGCCGAGTTCAGCCGCGACCAACTCATCGCGCTACGCCACGAAACCGGCATAGCCTATGATGAACGGACCCAGGGCACGCTCCAGCTGTTCCGCGAACAGAAGCAAATGGACGGTATCGGCAAGGACGTAGCCGTGCTGAAGGCGGACGGCGTTCCCTTCGAAGTGCTCGACCGGGCAGGCTGCATCGCGGCCGAACCGGGCCTTGCGAACAGCCAGTCGCCGATCGTGGGCGGCCTGCGCCTACCCAATGACGAAACGGGGGATTGCTTCAAGTTTACCAACGCTCTTGCCGTCATGGCGAAAGCGGCGGGCGTCACCTTCCTGCACGATCACAAGATCGAGCGTCTCGTTACGGATAATGGCGCGATCGATCATGTCGAAACCGACAAGGGACCGATCAAGGCAGACGCATTCATTGTCGCGCTGGGCAGTTACTCGCCGCTGCTGGTGGCGCCGTTGGGGATCAAGCTGCCAGTCTATCCGGTGAAGGGCTATTCGATAACCGTTCCCATCACCGATGCGGAACGCGCCCCTGTTTCCACGCTGCTGGATGAAAGCTTCAAGGTTGCCATCACGCGGCTGGGCGACCGCATCCGGGTTGGGGGAATGGCCGAGCTTTCCGGCTTCTCGACAAACCTCCCGGACAAGCGTCGCGACACGCTGGAATATTCGGTTGAGTCCTTATTTCCGGCGTCCGGCAATCTTGGCCATCCCAGCTTCTGGTCGGGCCTGCGTCCCATGACGCCGGACGGCACGCCCGTCATCGGCCCTACGCATATTCCGAACCTCTACCTCAACACCGGCCATGGCACACTTGGCTGGACCATGGCCTGCGGGTCCGGGCATGTGATCGCGGACATTATTTCCAACCGGAGACCGGCGATCGAAACGGCCGATCTTTCCATAGCCCGATATCGCTGACGCTCGCGCGGCGCGTACGACATGGAGCCGTCGTCTCGCATATCTACGCGACGACGGCGCCCATTGCCCTAAAGATCGCTGGCCCGGCTCAAGCTTTACGCAGCCGCCGCTGCGCTGTGTTGACCCGCAATCCAGGCGAATACCATGGCTGGACCTAACGTCGCGCCTGCACCGGGATAGGTTCTGCCCATGACCGGGGCCGCGCAATTACCTGCCGCGTAAAGCCCTTCAATGACACTGCCATCCGCGCGCAGCACCCGCGCATGTTCGTCGGCCATCAGCCCTCCCTTGGTGCTAAGGTCACCGGGGTAAAAGCGCGTCGCGTAAAATGGTGCCTTGTCGATGGGGCCGAAGGATGGGTTCGGCTGATTGCCGGGATCGCCATAATATTGGTCGTACACATTGTCGCCACGACCGAAATCCTCATCGAGCCCGGTCTTCGCCATCGCGTTTACGCGCTCGACCGTCCGGTTGAGGCCCGCCGCATCGATCCCGATTTTCGCGGCAAGCTGGTCAAGCGTCGGCGCCTTGACGAAAAAGCCGTTTTTCACCAGTTCCCCGTTCATCCCCGGCGGTGTGCCCCCGAAGAAATAACGACTGCGATAGCGCGCATCGAAGATCAGCCAGCTCGGCACGGCCGACACGGTCTTGTCACGGTCCAGCATGGCCCGCCCGGCGTTGACATAGGACGCCGCCTCATTCGTGTAGCGCTGCCCCGAAGCATCGACGATGATCGATCCGGGCAAGGTGCGTTCCCAGATGCCGACATTGATGGTGCCGTTCGGCAGGATCGACACCGGATACCATGTGGCAGCGTCCATCAGGGCGAGTTCTGCACCCACCTCCGCGCCGATCTGGTGCGCATCGCCGGTATCGCCGGGGCTAGCCGGGCTCCACTCGCCGCTGACATCCTGAAACTGCCTGCGATACTCGCTGTTCTTCGCGAATCCGCCGGTGGTCAGCAGCACGCCGCGCGGCGCCATGATCCGCCGTTCGGCCTCCCCCTCGCCGATCACGACGCCCACCACTTTATCGCCGTCCTGGATCAGCGACTTGAGCGGGCTGTCGAGAAGGACGGGTATGCCCAGGCGCTGAACGATGACCATCAGCTGCCCCATCAATGTCCCGCCCAGGCACAACGGCTCGCGCCCGCGTACACGCCAGGCGGCCGTGCGCGCGATGATACCCATGAACCTGGAGAACGCCTTTAACGACCGTAGCATCACCGGTATCACGGGCGCGTCATCGGTGCCCATTACCATCGATGGCATGTCCGATTTGCGCATCGTCTTGAGCCAGTCGCCGAGCTTTTTGCCGTCGAAGTTTACGCCTTCCAGCGTCCGGCCCACGCGCGCGCCCGGCTGATCCTGATGATAGTCGGGGTATCTTGGTGCCCGGACCCAGCCAAGGCCCTGCTGTTCCAGGGCCAGCACCATCTGCGGACCAACATTCAGATAGGCGACCTTGCGCTCTTTACTGCTCGCCGGGCCGACATCTCCGATGGTCGCTTCCATATAGGCAAGCGCTGCCTCGAAACTGTCTTCCACCCCGTCCCGCTCCATTAGCGGATTGTTGGGTATCCAGACCCCACCGCCAGAAAGCGCGCTCGTCCCGCCCCAACGGTCGGTTTTCTCGATTACCAGCGGATTGAGGCCGTTCAACTTGGCGGCAATCGCACCGACCAGGCCACCCGCCCCACTTCCCACGACAATGAAATCAGCCTGATAATCGCGCAACGCTTTGCCCCTGTTTGTGTATTTGCTCAGGATTCCGCTGCATAGCGACGCTTCCCGACATGCAGCGTCTATAGCTATCCGACGACGCAAGTGAAGCGTATGGGATAAATGGCGCTGCTGTACTTCTACAGGAGCGTCAATATAATCGCTGATGCCTGTTCGTCAGGTCTGCCCCGCCCAACATTTCCAATAAGTTCCAGGAGAGTGAGAATGTCCGATAATCGGCTGAACGGAAGGGTCGCAGTGATAACGGGCGGGGGCGATGGCATTGGCCTCGGCGTCGCTCGACGTTTTGCGCGCGCGGGCGCGGCGGTGATCATCGCCGAATTCGATGCAGGCAAGGGAACGGCTGCGGCAGATGCGATTGTCGCGGAGGGCGGCCGGGCGCGCTTCATGCGCACCGACGTTACGGATCGCGCGCAGATGGAGGCGGCCGTGGATGCGGCTGTCGATCAGTTCGGCAGCATCGATATATTGGTCAACAACGCCTATCGCGGCCGGGGCTTTGCCCGCGCCGAAGCGATGGGCGACGAATATTTCCATGAATCCTTTGACATCAACCTGTTCGGTCCCAAATGGGCGATGATGCGCGCCTTTCCTCATATGAAGGCGAACGGCTGGGGGCGGATCATCAGCCTCTGTTCCCTGAACGGCGTTAACGCGCATATGGGGACTGCCGATTATAATGTGGGCAAGGAAGCGCTTCGCACGCTTACCCGCACCGTGGCGCGGGAATGGGCCGGTTTTGGCATCTGCGCCAACATCATTTGCCCGGGCGCCGCATCCGCCTCGTTCAACCATTTCAAAGCACTTCAGCCCGAACTCGCCGCCGATGCCGAGCGCGCCAATCCGATGGGACGCATGGGCGACCCGGAAAAGGACATTGGCGGCGCAGCCTTGTTCCTGGCCAGCGAGGACGCGCGGTATGTCACCGGCAACACGCTGTTCGTGGACGGCGGAGGTCACATCAACGGCGTCAACTGGGTGCCCGATCTGCCCTGAGACGCCAGGATGGATCGACCGTGCCTGCCCGCCGACTGACGCCCAGTCGCGAATGTAGCGTAGAATAATCCAAATTCTGTGAGATCATGGTCGGCATGGGGATGAACCGCAAGGCGGAGGGTAGGATGAAGGCGGTGCTCTCGATCGATCAGGGTACCACATCCACCCGGTCGCTGCTGATCGATGAAACGGCCGCCGTGCGGAGCGCCGCGCAAATAGACCTGAAACAATATTATCCCGCCGACGGATGGGTCGAACATGATCCCGAGGCGATATGGCGCGACGTCGTGGCGACCGCGCGCGAGGCGTTGGACGAGGCGCATCGCACGGGGCTGGACGTCGCCGCTATCGGGATCGCCAATCAGCGCGAAACCTGCCTGCTGTGGGACCGTGAAAGCGGACAGCCCATCCATCCGGCCATCGTCTGGCAGGACAGGCGCGGCGCGGAGCTTTGCAGCCGGTTCATCGCGGATGGACTTGAACCTGAAGTCACCAGCCGCACCGGCCTTTTGCTCGATTCCTACTTCACCGCCAGCAAGCTTGCCTGGCTGCTCGAAACAATCCCTGGCGCGCGCGACCGCGCCGAAAAGGGGCGGTTAGCCTTCGGCACCATCGACTGTTTCCTGCTGTGGCGCCTGACAGCAGGCAAGGTGCACGCGACCGACGCAACCAACGCCAGCCGGACCTTGCTGTTCGACATTGCCAAGATGGCATGGTGCCCGGACCTGTGCCGAATGTTCGGCATCCCGATGCAGATATTGCCCGAAGTGCGTGAGAATGACTGCCTCTTCGGGACATCGGACAAGAATATCCTGGGCGTATCGCTCCCCATTGCGGGAATGGTTGGGGATCAACAGGCCGCATTGATCGGCCAGGGGTGCCTGAACCGGGGCGGCGCAAAGGTCACGCTGGGAACTGGCGGGTTCGCGATGCTGAACACGGGAGAGCAGATCTGCCGATCGAAGCACCGGATGCTGTCCACCGTCGCCTGCCATTCCAATGGAAGCGTCAGCTACGCGATCGAAGGCGCTTTCTTCGTCGCGGGCGCGGCCGTGCGGTGGACACGAGACAAGCTCGGCCTGGTCGCCACGGCGGCCGAGACCGAATCCATGGCGCGGTCCTTGCCCGATAATGGCGGCGTCTATCTCGTCCCCGCCTTTGTCGGCTTGGGCGCTCCACACTGGAACCCGCATGTAAGGGCGATGCTGACGGGAATGACCTTCGCCACGGGTCCTGAACATATCGTGCGTGCGGCGCTGGAATGCGTTGCCTATCAGAGCGCGGACCTGCTGAACGCCATGGCGCTCGACAGCGCCGTGCAGCCTGACGAGCTTAAAGTGGATGGCGGAATGGTGGCCAACGACTGGCTGTGCCAATTCCTCGCCGACATACTGGATCTCACCATCATCAGGCCCGCCAACATCGAAACCACGGCACTGGGCGCCGCCTTTCTCGCTGGCGCTGCGACGGGGGTCTGGCCGACACTCCCCGAAGCCGTGTCGTGCGTAACGCCCGACCGGCGGTTTAGCCCAACACTACCCGCTGTTCAGAGAGATCAGCTTATCGCCGGTTGGCGCGGCGCGGTTTGCCAGGCCATCTACCGCTGAGGAAGACAGATGTCGGCCACCCACCATCTCAGCGACGCGCCAGCAAAGCGCCCTACCCCTGAACGCGAAGACCCGCCGCACTGATCCGCCAACGCGCAGGCTTCGTCATTGTCCGACGTGTCGCCGGTCACCCCCACCGCGCCGACCGGCACACCCGTGCCATCGACGACGATGACGCCGCCCGCCGCTGGAACCACGCCATGGGGCGCGATCGGCCCGAGCGACGCGATGAAGGTCGGCCGTTCGGCTGCCATGTCGCCGATCTTGCGCGACGAAACACCAAGGCCGAGCGCACCCGCAGCCTTGGCGCAGGCAATCTGCGGCCGCAGCGTGGATGCCCCATCCTGCCGCTGGAAGGCGAGAAGATGCCAACCGGCATCCAGGACAGCGATGCTGAGCGGCTTCAGCCCGATTTCGCGGCCATCAACGGTTCCAGAGGGAAAGAAATAGTGCGCCTACGTCACTCGAACACGTGACTCCAGCCGCTGGGGCCGGTGCGGATCATTATGAAGCTGCTTCATATGTTGGTGATCCGACCGGCCCTGCCTTGATCTTAGAACTTGAAGTTGCCCGTCAATCCAAACTCGCGTGGGTTGGTCACGTTGACCGTGCGGTAGCCCGAGTCATAGTCCACGCCGCTGGACGTGCCGACTACGGCGTTACCCTGGCTGATGTTGGCGATCCGCTTCTGGTTCAGCACATTCTTCGCAAACAAGGTGAATTCCCATTTGCTATCCTCGGCACGAAGGCCAACGAACAGGTTGAGCATCTCACGGCTACGATAATCATAATCGATCCGGTCGGAATAGAAGCCGGGCCGGTACGTGAGCAACCCACGCAGGAACGGCGTAACGCTGTCCATCGGGAAACGGATTTCCGTGTTGGCGGTCAGGCTGAAATCAGGCGTCTCGCCGATGCGGCCATTGCTGGCGCAGAAGCTGACATTGCCCGGCCCCGTAACGGTCGCCGCTCCATCCCGGTTCGGGCGGCCAGTTCCTGCGAAGTCGTTGCACGGCAGCAGGGCGTTGCGATAACGGGCGCGCGTATAGGCAGCGCTGACGCCGAAGTCCCAGTCTCTCGTGATCCGGCCGTCCAGCGATCCTTCGATCCCCTTGATCCGTGCGTCGCCATTATAGTTGAAATCGAAAAAGCCGGTGGGCGGCGCGGCTACGGTGGACTGATAATAGATGCCGCTGAAACGGTTCAGGAAGTTGTCGAGCTTCTGATAATAGACCGACACCGCATAATGCAGGCGCCGTCCGGCGAAGCTGCCTTTAACGCCTGCTTCGATCGAATCCGTCTTTTCCGGCTGGGTCAGGATCAGGTCGTCGCTCATTCCATCTGGCAGGCCGGGGCTGACGCTCCCGGCGCGGAAGGAGTGACCGTAGGAAGCGAAGATATTGATGGACGGCATCAACTGGTAACTGATCGTCAGACCGCCCGTGATCGGCTTGTCAGACGTATTGCGCAGGTTGGCCGGAATGATGTCCGTTGCCGGGTAGGACGCCGGTAAGCAGCCAAACGACACAGCATCAACAATTGGATCGCCGGTGCACAGCAAGCTGTTGCCCGGCGTGCTCAAACCCAGTCGGCTGACATTCACCGACTTGATGATCGAGTAACGCAGGCCGCCTTCAATTGCCAGGCCGCCTCTACGAAAGTTAAGATTGGCGTTGAACGACCAAATGCTCCGATCTACCGGAACGATAATTTCGGTGGCGATGGGCAGATAAGGCAGTGCGCCCAGGGTGTTCAGGCTATCATTCTGTTCAAACGGGAAAATGAAGCTGTCGCCGGGCTGAAAGATGCGCGTCGTTCCCCCAATCTTACTGTAGAAGACGCCAATGCCTCCGCCCAAGCCATCCTTGTTATTCGTAGCCAAGCGCATTTCGACCGTATCGTATACGAAGGGAGTCGGACCAAAGGAGTTGGAGATGTAGTTGGGCACTGCATTGCCGACATCCAGATCACGCTGGCCTTTCAAACGTGAATCCTGATGCGCACCTACAAACGACAATGTTGCCGGACCCAAATCCCAGTCAATCGCCAGGTTAACGATGTGGCTTTCATTGATATTGCGGCTCGTACCCTCTGCGACGGCGGCATAATCATCGACACCCAGGGCTGGGCCGGAACGCGTTGATGAATTCGGAACCAGAGCGCCGCCCAGGAAGGCGCCAGCGTCGAAAGTCGACATGTTGCCTGATCCGATGACCTGCTGCATCTGCCTATTGTCCGCATACAGATACTGATAGGTAATATAGGCAGTGAGATTCTCCGTTGGACGAAGGCCCAGGGTCAAACGGGCGCTTTCAGTGCGGCTGCGCGACCGTTCGCCGGTGTTGACATTGCGGACGTTGTTCAGGCGATTGCCGTCGACCAGTGCGGCAACGCGCAGTGCGATCTTGTCAGAGAAAGGCAGGGAAACCCCGCCCTGCGCATTATAGCCCCCACGCGTGGTAGCGGTAGTCTGCGCATAGCCTTCGATCTCATCGAAGCTGGGGCGCGCCGTGGAGATGGTGATCGCACCTGCGGGGGCGGAGATACCGCGCAGCAAGCCTTGGGGACCGCGCAGCACTTCGATCTGCTTGATATCGTAAAGGGCCGTGTAGACCGTCTGCGCATCGGTCGGAATTTCGTTGAAATACACCTGGACCGCCGGGTCCGTGCCCTGGTCGGGATCGAACGAGATACCGCGCAGCGTCGTCGAATTGTTACGGCCCGTAGTGTTGGTCATCTCCAGGCCCGGAGCGAGCTGCTGGACGTCCTTGGCGTCGAAAATGTTCAGCTTCTGCAACTGCTCGCCGGTCGCCACATTGACGCTCATGGGCACTGATTGAAGCGAGCGGGCTTCGCGTGTCGCCGTAACGACGATCTCGCCTCCACCATCGGCCGCCTCCTGCGCCCAGGCAGCGGTCGGCACGATCATCGCTGCACCGCACAACAATGCAGAAAGACTCTTTCCCTGTTTCATGACAGCGTTCCTTTTCTTGGCAGAAGCCAGCCCCATAATGTTGACAACTGCTAACGATCGCGCAGGAACCCTGCAACCCTCGCCGTCATATTTTTGTAAATTTCGGCCCACCTACCAACTTTTTATCAAATATAGGCGTTATTTCTTCGCATAATGCGCTTTATATGGCGGAGTTTCATCCGCATTACGTTGATTAGATATCCGAATTCGGCTGACATCCTCCTAGCGCCCAAGGGGCCAAAAGACTGACACGCGCCAGATAATTTTTCCTCATCGGAGGGATAGGAATAAGGACCGCGAAACGGTGAAGCGCAACCCCGTCAACGCGGATTTGTTGCACTTGCGAATATCGAGGAGGCCGGAGGAAAAGTCACGTCCGGTGGTGAAGAAGTTCAGCGCTGGGGCTTGCGGAGATCATCTCGGGTGAGGCTCACATTGGACCAGATGGCCGCGCGGTGTCACGCTCTCGAATTAGCAATAGCGAGCCTTTTCCCTCAACCCCACCGAATCATCATTCCAACACGTCATTGGCGATCTTCCGGTTTGAAACGGACAAGCTGCCGGGCAGCACGCGCGAACATTGCCGCCATTCGACCGCTCGAAACTGCTCCCTAAAACCGGACTTGGGGCCTGCTGGAAACCTAGCCCCACGAACAGAACGCTGGCCGCTTAACAGACCTGCAGCGATCATAAAGAAACAGCATCAAAGCTGCGGGCGTCGCCGATTGAAGAGTAAGCTATTTGGTTTAAAGGTCAGGAGCAGCCAAGCCTATGCAATATCCCTCAATATTCCAGATCACCTTTTAGGGCGCAGCGTCAAGCATTGGCAGACTGTGCCAAATGCCCCGCTTTCATCATGAAGAATGCTATGTGTAAGTCCGAGGCCTTGCGGACTCGCGGAGACTGAGGTGTCGAGGCCGATCCACTCTCCCGTTGGCGGTCGCAGAAGATGTGCGGTAAGATCGAGATTGGGAAAAGCGGCGTCCTGGGGCGAGATCAGCGGCGCAAGGCCGTTGGCGATATCGACCAGTCCCATGGCCCGCGCCGTCGCCGATACATCCGCGCCGTCCAGCAGCGCCAAGGGCGAACGAACCCAGCAGCGGGCGCGGCCCCGCCCGTGCTGTTGTCGCCGCACCTCCACACTAGCGATGAAACCTCCGGCCCAGAGGCTGGACGGATTCCAGCCGACTATGGTGTCGGGCGGCGGTAGGGTAGGGAAATTGGTCGCAGCAAAGGCGCTGCTGTCGTTGGCCTGCGTCAGCCAGGCGCGCAGGACGATGGCGGGGCGGCCGCCATGGCTGAGCCGGGCCTCGACCAGTTCGATGGTGCGGCCTGGTCGCAGCACGATCACCTCTATCTCCACCGCCTCCATCGGGATGACGCCCCATATGTCGTAGGAGAGACGCGCGACCTGCAATCGATCGTCCCGTCGCGCGGCATGATCGGTTTCCACCGCATGGAGCAGCAGGCCGATCGCTGGCGCAACATGCTGTTCCGCGACATTCCATGCGCCGCCGACATGGCTCGTGGGCATGAACCTCCCATCGTCCATCCGCAGGAAATAGGCCTGTGGGCCGCTGTGTTCAGACCCCAAGACCCAGTTCCCGTTCCATGATCGCCCGCATCTCGAACTTCTGCGCCTTGCCCGTCACAGTCATCTCGAACCGCTCGACGATGCGCACGTAGCGGGGAACCTTGTAGTGCGCGATGCGCCCGCGACAATGGTCCTGAATATCCTGTTCCGACAGGGTGGCGTCAGCCTTGGGGATGATCCAGGCGCAGACCGCTTCACCGAATTTCGCGTCGGCGACGCCGAACACCTGCGCGTCGGCGACGGCGGGGTGACGAAGTAGATATTCTTCTATTTCGCGCGGATAGATATTTTCACCACCGCGAATAATCATGTCCTTGATGCGGCCGGTGATGCGGACATAGCCGCGCGCGTCCATCGTCGCCAGGTCGCCCGAATGCATCCAACCGTCGGGGTCGATCGCCTCCGCAGTGCGGTCAGGATCGTTCCAATAGCCCAGCATCACGGCATAGCCGCGCGAACAATATTCGCCCTGCTGGCCGATGGGGAGGATCGCGCCATCGGGGCCGACGACCTTCGCCTCCGCATGGGGGTGAACGCGGCCGACCGTGGTCACCCGTTCCTCCAACGGATCATCCGTCGCGGTCTGGGTAGTGAGCGGGCTGGTTTCGGTCATACCGTAGCCGATGGTGATCTGGGTCAGGTTCAGCCGGTCCATCACCTGCCGCATCACCGTTTCCGGACAGGGCGATCCCGCCATGATGCCGGTGCGCAACGTCGATACGTCGAATGCGTCCAAATCCGGCTGGTTCAAGATGGTGATGAACATGGTCGGTACGCCATGCAGCATGGTGCAACCTTCCGCCTGCACCGTCTCCAGCACCAGCCGAGGATCATAGGCTTCACCGGGATAGATCATCGCCGCGCCGCTGGTCAGCGCCGCCATATTGCCCAACACCATGCCGAAACAATGATAGAGCGGCACCGGGATACACAGCCGGTCGGCGGCGGTGAGACGCATTGTGCGGGCCGAGAAATAGCCATTGTTGAGCACGTTGCGATGGGTCAGCGTCGCGCCCTTGGGCTGACCGGTGGTGCCGCTGGTGAACTGGATGTTGATCGCATCATTGTTGTCGAGCGTCGCCTCGATCAGGGTCAGACGATCGGGGTCGGCCTCCACATGCAGATCGGACCAGTTCAACCAGTCCTGCTGCCTTTCGTCACCCAGCACGACCACTTGGCGCAGCGCCGGGAGCCGATCCGTCCCGATGTCCCGCAGCATCGCCACATAGTCGCTGCTCCTGAATCGGGGCGCGGTGACCAGCAGGCTGCACCCGACCTTGTTCAGTGCATATTCGACTTCGCTGGTGCGATAGGCCGGATTGATGTTGACGAGGATGGCGCCGATCCGCGCCGTCGCGAACTGGATCACTGTCCATTCAGCGCAATTGGGCGCCCATATGCCGACGCGGTCGCCCTTGCCGATGCCAAGGTCCAGCAGCCCAGTGGCTACAGAATCGACCTGTGCAATCAATTGCGCCCAAGTCCAGCGGATGGACTGGTGTCGCGACACCAGCGCGAGGCCGTCACCATGCTCCGCTGCGACCTTCAGCAACGCCTGACCGATGGTGGTTTCCAGCAGCGGGACGTCGGTGGCGCCCCGCGCTATCGACAGGCCGCTCATCGCTTGATGTTGATGACTTGCAATTGGGTATATTCCGCCAGCCCTTCCTCGGCCTGTTCAACGCCCAGCCCGCTATTCTTGAAACCCGCCATGGGGATGTGCGGGCCGATGGCGATATGCTGGTTGACCCAGACCTGCCCGCTTTCGATCCGCGCCGCGATGTCGGCGGCGCGCGCCACATCAGCGGACCAGACCGATCCGCCCAGCCCATAGTCGGACGCGTTGGCGCGGGCGATCACATCCTCCACATCGTCGAACTTGATCAGCGGCAGGATCGGGCCGAACTGTTCCTCGTCCACGATCGTCATGCCGTCGGTCACGTCGCGCACGATGGTCGGCGCGATGAAATAACCGGCCCGCTCCATCGCCTGTCCCCCTGCCACGATCTTGCCGTCGGACCTGGCGGCGTCGAGGAACCCCTTCACTTTCTCGAACTGCATCGCGTTCTGGATCGGCCCTATTTGCGTGCCCTGCTCCAGCCCGTCGCCCACGATCGCCGCCTGCGCCAGCGCCGCCAGTTCCTCGCACATGGCGTCGTAAATATCGGCGTGGATATAGGCGCGCTTCACCGCCAGGCACACCTGTCCGCAATTCAGGAAGGCATTGCCGAAAATCGCCTTCGCCGTTTCGCGGACATCGACATCTTCCAGTATGATTGCCGGATCATTGCCGCCCAGTTCCAGCGTCACGCGCTTGAGCCCATCTGCACTGCTGGCGGCGATGCGCTTGCCGGTCGCGGTGGAACCGGTGAAGCCGATCTTGGCCACATCGGGATGGGTAGTCAGATGCGGCCCCAGATCATTGGCGTCGGTGATGATATTGACGACCCCTGCCGGGAAAATCTCCTTGCACAAAGCTCCCAGGGCCAGCGCCGTGGCGGGCGTGGTCGGTGCGGGCTTCAGCACGATGGCATTGCCCGCCAGCACCGCCGGCCCGATCTTCCAGCAGGCGACCAGCAGCGGAAAGTTCCAGGCGATGATCCCGACCACCACACCCAATGGCTTGTGCTTGACGGCGATATAGCCCGCTGCGTCATCCTGAATAACGCGATCCGGCAATTCCAGGGTCGCATAATGGCGCAGAAAACCTTCGGTCCAGGCGACCTCGCCCTGCGCTTCGGGCAGCGGCTTGCCCTGTTCCTGCGTCAATAGTCGCGCCAGTTCCGCGCCGTTGGCCGCGACCGCATCGGCCAGCGCGACCAGCTTCGCCTGCCGCTCGGCATAGGGCACCGCCGCCCAGCCGGGCTGCGCTGCCTTGGCCGCCGCGATCGCCTGATCCGCTTGGGCAGCCGAAGCGCGCGCGACCGTGGTGAACGCCTCGCCCGTCGCCGGGTTGACGACCTCCATCTGGAGGTCGCCATCGATCAGTTCGCCGCCGATCAGCAGCTTATAGTCAGCCATTATCCTCTCCTTGCGCTGTCTTTAGAATTTCGCGCCAACCGTCACACCATATGTCCGCGGATTGCCGATGTGATTATAATCGAAACCAAAGCCCGCGAGCAGGTCCACGCGCGAGGTGAAATAGAATTTCTTCGTGAGGTTCTTCGCCCAGAGCGATGCATTGAAGCGCCCGTTCGCGCTCTCCCAGTCGATATGGCCGCTGAGCAGGGCATAGCCCTTTTGCTTCAGACGGGGGATGTTCACCACCTCGAAATATTGACTCGACTGATAGGCGACTTCCGGGTGGAAGGAGAGGCTGCCGAAGCCGCCTTGCGCAACCGTCCAGTCGATCCCGCCGTTGAGCGTCAGGCTCGGCGCGTTGGACAGGCGATTGCCGCCCACATCGACGCCGCTGACCGTGCCCTGCTTGATCTTCGCAGACAACACGCCCAAGCCCGCGCGCATGGTCAGCATGTCGGCGGCCCGCACGGTCAGTTCTGCCTCGCCACCATAGATTCGCGACTTGGGGATGTTGAGCAATGTCTGCGCCGCGCTGGACGGATCTACGTTGATGAACTGCTGATTCTTGTAATCATAATAGAAGCCGGCAACGTTTAGCGTGATGCGGCGATCCCAGAACTGGGTCTTCGCGCCGACTTCATAGGATGTCACCTGCTCCGCCTTGGCCACCGACAGTTCGGACGGATCGAAAAAGGCCTGAGCATTGAAGCTGGGCGCGCGATAGCCACGGCTGACGCTGGCATAGAGAAGGTTGCCGTCGGTCAGCTTGTAGTCGAGGCCGATCTTGCCGGAGAAATTGTTTTTCCTGAAGCGCAGGTCGGACAGCGGGATCAGGGTCGCGACGACGCTATCGTCGACACCCAGCGCCTGCGAAATGAAGCCGTTCTGTCGGCCCGTATCATGGGTATAGCGCAGGCCGCCGCGTAGCGTCACCGCCTCGCCGATCTTGTATTTGAGGTCGGAATAGACAGCGACGCTCTTCTTCACCTGGGTGAACTGGTTCTGGACCTTGCAGGCCAGCGGCAGGCCATCGGCACAATCCTGTGCGTCGATGGCGCCGTCCGCGTTCACGTCGACATCGGTGGCGATCTCGAAGGCGGTGCGGTTGAAGACCTTTTCCCGGTTGAAATAGACGCCCAGGATGAAGTCGAATGGACCGCCCGTGTCGCTGGTCAGGCGCAAATCCTGTGCGAACTGGCTGGCCTTGTCATAATAGGGGATTTCCAGCAGCTTGGTTGCCGTGCCGTCCGTATCCTCGCGGAAGAAGAGCGTGCCCTTGTCATAGGACGTGATGCTGGTCAGCGCGATCGCATCGGACAAATCGACATTGGTGGTCAGCGCCACCGATGTCGTGCGGGCGCGGCGGCGGGTGGGGACGTCGGACGCAATCTCCCATCGCGACAGACCGGGCCGATGGTTGGCTTCGGGCTGGGCATAGATGCCGTAATTTTGCGGGTTCTGGAAACTGGTGGAGGCCCGCAGGACGAAAGTCAGCCCCTCGACCGGCTGGGCCTTCAGCGTTCCGCGAAACGCATATTCGCGGGTGCTGGCAAGGTCCGGCATGCCGGGCTCGACATTCCTGAACCAGCCGTCCGCCCTGGCGAAGGTGCCCGCCACGCGCAGGGCGGCTTTCTCGCCCAGCGGCACATTGACCGCGCCGTTCGCCTCGAACCGGTTATAATTGCCATAGCCGACGTTCACATAACCGCTGGTTTCACCCAGCTTCGCTTCCCGGCTGATGATGTTGACCGCGCCGCCCGTGGTGTTCTTGCCATAGAGCGTGCCCTGCGGCCCGCGCAGCACCTCGACCCGTTCGAGATCGTACATGGCAACGCCAAGAAAGGCGAAATTGCCTTTATAAACTTCATCATAATAGGTGGCGACCGGGCTCGACTGGTTGAGGCTATAGTCGGACATGGACACGCCACGCAGCGCGAAGATCGGCGTATTGTCGCCTACAATGGAGGTGAGCTGGAGATTGGCGACCTTCGTCACCAGGCTGTCGACGCTGCTGACGCGCGACTTTGCCAACATATCACCACCTATGGCGGTTACAGAAATCGGGACAGACTGTACATTTTCCGACCGCTTGGCCGCCGTAACGACGATTTCACCTTGCGCGTCATCCTGCGCGAACGCCGGATTCATCATGCCAAGACCTGCGAAAGCCGCACAGCCGCATGCTACCAACCCTGTATATACTTCCCCCATCGATTATACTCCAATCATGGTTTTCCCTGTTCCATTCCTGCATGTTCGAACCCTGCCACCAGTCGCTCTCTTGTAGCGACGCGATCCAGTCGCAGGGGGTTGCGGCGCAAGGCAGCGATTTCCGTGGCGGAATAAGGCCTGAAATCGATTGGCAGATGCTCTGCGTCGAAAGTGTAAAGTGTCCAGTTGACGAGGTCCGCCAATCGCCGGTCGTCCAGATCGACCGTGGCGACGCCCGGCACCTGGCCGAGGAACGCCCGCCCGCCCGGCACCATCAGAAAACGGGCGACTATGCCGCGCATCGGCGGATTGGACCGATCGTCGCCGCCTCCATCCGGTCTATGGCAACCCTGGCATTTCAAAATATAGTCCTGATGGGCCTGACGCGGATTGACGACGCCCGGCATCGCTCGCTCGCTCGCTCCAGCCGCCAAGGTCGCGGATAATGCGACAAGGCCTGCCAAAGCGAGCAGGACGAGCTTCACTTGCCGCCCGCCCCTTCATGGAGCTTCGCGACATCGGCGGCGTTCAGCGCCTTGCCGCCGACCCGATATCCGGCCACTTCCTGATCGGTGAAGGGCTTGAAAACGGGACCGATGCTGGCGATCGACCCGCCGACATGGTTGAGCACTGCCGCCACTCCAGCATCGTCCAGCCCGCCCTGCGCCGGCATCATGCCGCGATAGGCCTTGCCCTCGACGCTGATCGGGCCGTTCAGTCCCTTGATTACGGCCAGCGCCAGATAGCGGCGGCCACCCGGCTTGGCGGCCAGGGTACGGAAATCGCGCCCCAACGGCGGATAGGCGCCCGGTACGCCAGCGCCGGTCCGGGTGTGGCAGGCAGCGCAGCGATTATAGATGGTCGCGCCATCCTGCGCCGCTTGCGCTATCCCTGCCGTCATTAGCAAGGCCAGTCCCAGGGCGATCTTCATTTCGGCTGCTCCAGGGCTGTGCCTACGATCGCTGCAACCGAGCAATTGTAGATGCTGCTTTCGGTTCCCAGACACCAATTATAGTCGTTGTTCGACTGGGGCCGGACCTGCGGCCGGTCGCCTTCATTGCGATTGCACAGGCACTGGCCACAGGAGGACACGCCGCAACAATCATTATAGCTGATGATATAGGCGCGGCCGTCCGCCGGGTTGGTGCAGGTGCCGATCCAGGTGATAGGCGACATTTCCGTGCCCGGCGGGCAGGTGTTGACCGTGCCGCCGCAACAGGAACAAAGGAAGCCGTCGATCGCGCAATAGCGCCAATAATCGCAACTCGCCGGATTGCCGGGATCCTGCGGCGTGCCGGAAGTCATTTCAGGCCGGGCGGCATCGGGGTGGGTGGCGGCGCGCGCCACCGGCAAGGCGGGCAGCATGGCCGTGCCGGTCATCCCCGCTCCAAGCCAGGCCAGCAAGGAGCGGCGGGACGTGCCGCGCGCAACGGACCGGGCCATTCGTTCGGTGAGCTTGTCGAAACCGTCCATGGTTCAGGCCTCCTTCCGGCGGGCGAGGAAGTCCTGGATCGACGCGACGCCGCGTTCCTTTGCCTCGAACAGGCTTTCCAGATGCTCACGGCTGTTGATGAGGCCGAGCGAGGCGACCTTGCCATTTTCATCCAGCAGCACGGCATAAGGCAGCTTCGCGACGCCGAAGGCGCGGCCCAGGGCTTCGGAAAGAATGATCGGCAGGCCGACCAGCCCAGGGTCGGACGCCATGGCGCGATAGGCGGGTTTAGCGCCATCCCCCGCGATCACCACATCGATCCAGTCCGCCTCGGCGCGCGCGGCTGAGCGCAACACCGGCAGCAGCGACTTGCAGACCGGGCAGTCGGGTGAGGCGAAAAAGAGTAACTGGCTGCGCCCATCGCGTTTGCCGCCGACGCGCAATTTTGCGTCGTCGATGGTGATGAGGTCCATCGGCGTCGCCGTCTCGCCGATCTTCACGCCCTGATGCAGGGTGAGCGCGCCTGCGGGAGCGATCCGTTCGTGCAGGATGCCGACCTGTCGGGCGAGTGCCGCAATCAGCAACGCTTGGGCGATCACCGCGGCCCAAAGCAATATCTGGGATGTTAGCATCAGTTCTTCCTCCAAACAGGCTGGGGAATGGCAAGGAGCTCGGCCGCACCCAACCAGAGCGCCAGGAAGCCGGCGGCGGCGAAGGGCGCATCGAGCGTGAAGGGGGCCTGGGGCAACAGGATCACAAATGCTGCGAGACCAGCGAGCAGCGCCGGGCGGGCGATCTGGACCCAGCCGACCAACTGCTCCCGGGCCACGAGGTCGCAACCGCAATCAAGCGACTGGCCCCGGCGGCGCAGCAGCAGCAGGGCATAGAGCGCCCAGAGCAGCAGTGCGATGATGGCGCCGACCGACCGCAGTGGCCCGATCAGCAGACACAGGGAAGCGGTCGTTTCCGCAACGCCCCCCGCGATCAGCAGCAGCGGTCCAGCCGGTGCTGTGGCCCCCACAAGCCGCGCCGCCGCCGTCCCGAGGCGCTTGCGATCAATCGCCTTGTGCAGCGCCGACACGCCCAGCAGCATGGCGAGGAAAAGGGAAAGCGCAGCCATCATGGCACCGTGATGACGATGGGGTTGGCCGCGACCGTTGCGCCCAGGGTCCGCACGAAAGCACCGGTGGCAGCGTCATGCACATCGATCACGCCGTCCGCCCGCGCCACGATCAGTTGCGGCGCATCCTCACGCGTTACGGCAATGGCTAGCCCCTGCCCCTTGAGCGCGATACGGGAGAGGCGCATCTTCCTGACCGGATCGATGACCCAGACTTCGGTGCCGCCATCCTTGTGGCTGCCTTCCTTGCCGTTGGGGCTCATCAGTACATAGAGCAGCCCCTTGGCGTCCGAGGCGATGACCTGCCAGCCGCCCGGCCGCCATTGCGGGGCGCCGCCGTCCGCTTTGCCGACGCTGAAGGCGCCCGGAAGCGGCCTGGCAACGGGTCCGGACAGGTCGATGCCCTGGACCATGCCATAATAGCTGACGAACCAGGCGGTGCGGCCGACCATGGCGGGTGTGCCGAACAGCGGCTGCCGGTCAATATCCTGCACCCTGGCGACGCTGCTGGAGGAGGCCGCCTGCCCCTTTTCGTCCAGCGTCACGCTGAAGATCGATCCGTCGGCGCACAGGCTGCTGAAGCCGCGCTGGCCGCTGGGATAGATTTGGGTGCAGCCGGGCAGATCAATCTCCCCCAGCACCTTGCGCCCTTCCAGATCGACGACGGTGATCGACTGGGCCGGGGTGAAATTGGCGACCAGCGCCCATTTGCCGCCATTGGTGAACTGGAAAACGTTGGGATAGGTAACGGACAACTGGCGCTTGCCACCGGGCAGGACGATCTCACCCTTGGGTTGAAGCGTTTTCATATCCCATATGGTTATGGCGTCGGTTCGTTCCCCGCGCGTGAGACGGCTGTAGAATGTTTCTGCGGTGTAAATCTCGCCGTGATCCGGCGCTACCAGTTCATTGGCGAACTGGGCCGCGCGCACCAGCCCCTTAAGTGGCCGATCCGTCGAGCGAGTATCGACCAGCGCCAGCTTGCCATCGAGGATAGAGGCGAAGTTGAGATCATGGATCAAGACCCAGCTTTTCGGCCAATTAACAGGCAGTTCCGTGACACTGGGCAGTGTTTCTTCGGGCAAAGGCGCAGGAAATTTTGTGGTGTCGGCAGATGCTGACAAGGGCATTGCCGCGCCAAGCAGCAAGCTCAGACCAATGGACCGCATGTTCGTAATCTCCCGCTGCGGATCTCGTCCGCTTGAGGATGATTATGAATAAGCAGCAACAATTCTGTCAAGTGACCTAAATTTGTCGTTCGACATATTTATACGAACCTCTATAGTTCACCTGATTGAACGGAAAATAACGGATATTCAGATGGATGAGGCGGAAGGCCGGACCGCGGCCCTGATCATGGCGGAACGGGATGGCGGCTATTCTAAGGGGCACGAGACGCGCGAGCTTATCCTCCATACCGCCCTCAACATCCTGATTGAGGAGGGCTATCGCGCGATGAGCATGCGCCGAGTCGCGACCGACTGCGGCATCAAGTTCGGCAACCTGACCTATCATTATCGCAGCCGCGATGATCTGGTCCGCGAACTGCTGGAAGCGGTGATCCGTGGCTATGAGGTGGAGTTTGACCAAATCATCCATTTGCCGGGGCCGCCCGCCGAACGGCTGCAGCGCATCTGCCGGTTAATCCTGGAGGATATTCGCAGCAAGAAAACGACGCACCTTTTTCCAGAACTTTGGGCGCTGTCCAATCACGATAGTTTCGTGCTGGGCCGTGTGCAGGAATTGTACGAACGCGCCCGCGCGCCGCTGGCCGAAATAATAGGCGAGATGCGACCAGATCTGTCTTTTGAGGACCGCAAGGCAATCGCTCTATTCATCTCTGCGTCGATGGAAGGACTGACGCCTTTTGGCGGCTACGAGAAACCATTCGAGCCGATCATGTCGACGCTGGAAGCTATTGCCCTTCACTCGTTCGTTTCTCTAGTCGAAACTTACGATTGTGGAATGGCTGCCGAGCAACGATCACAGCCTTCTTCAGAATGACAGCCTTGGGGTATCATTACGGAGGCGACTCGCTGATTGGGCGAGAGGCCAGCTTTTCTGCCAATTATGCGATCAAAGCAGGCGGCAACTTCACCTTTTCCCACGCCCTACCCAAACGCAGCGGAAATCCCGTTTGGGCGGCTTCCTATTGAAAGCATTTTGATAGGATGCGAAGTCCGAATGCGACCTGCGCTATACCTGCGGACCGCCCCAATAATCGACCCGATTGCCCTTTCAAAATCCGATAGTCAGCATGTCCAGCGCAGCACTAATAACGTCTTGTTCAGAAGCGAGGGATTGGACGGCATCCCCCAGTTCACGGGTCGGGACGCTCGCTGCAAACTGCGTCATCATTACCAGCCTTTCGCTTTCCACAGCCAAAATCGGGTTCAATCGCATAGCGGGTTTCGGAGCCTCGCTGATCGGCAACAGTGGGACCACCAAACGGGTGTTGAGATCGCTCAGAAGGTCTGCCTGACAATCGAGCACATACGAACCGCCCTGCTTCAATCGATACACATCAAACTTCGCCATTAGAACCGACGATGCTGACTCAAGGGCAGACCATGCTGTTCAACATATCTGTTCGAGCTTTCTAACGCGGCGGCATTCTCCTCCTTCCAGAGGCGACCCCGCTCCATCGCAATCTGCTGAGCCAATCCAACCTCACAGGCGCGGGAAATATTGATGCCCAGCCCCTTTGCTTCAGCCACAAGCGCTATATTGAGCGACACATTGGTCGGCTTGCGAGCCTGCGTCGCCAAATCATACTCGTGCCTGCCCATTAGAGCCTCCTCATATTTATGCGCACATATATGCGCATTTCAAACGAGGCCGTCAAACAATGTCAGATCGCGAAACATAGCCACTAGGAGCAGGCTATCGGCGAACCGACTGGACATGCGCGCATGCTACTCGGCCTCCAAATCTGGCGACCCAGTTCTAGTGGCCGGAGTTCCTACGCCCCAACCTCCGGCTTTCACGGATTAAAGCAGCTTCGCAATAGGCGTTTGTATCCGCCTGTTCATATAAGATGGCAGGTTCTGCGTGAGACAAAGCGGAGGAAGACGACCACGCCCTCACCTCGAGCTATGGTCGCCTCCATGAGCGATTACTTGGACGAACTCGACGACCTGCTGATCAACCAGTTTGATGAAGGCATGTTGCTGTCGGAGTTAGACGGTTTTCTCACCGGCATCATCGTCAGCCCCGACATGGTGCCACCTTCAGCCTGGATGAAGCAGGTGTGGGGTCCAGATACGCCCAAATTCGATGCGCCCGAGGAATTGCAGCGCTTTTTCGACCTCGTGATGCGGCATCATAATGAAACTCTCATTGGGCTTGACGAGCCGGCCGGCTTTGCCCCGATCCTGGAAGTCGACACCAGAAGCAATGAAACGCTCTGGGAGCTTTGGATTGAGGGTTTCTCAAAGGCCATGAAACTCGCCCCTCGAGGGTGGAACCGCATACGCGCGCAAGCGATGATGAAGGGCCAAAGGCAGCGATCGCCGGGATCACCGAACTTGCAGCCTTCGCAGATGGCCGACATGAGCTGCCCGAGGAAGGACCGCTGGGACCGCGAAGCACCAGACCTGATCCCCATTTGGGTTCAGATGCTTCACGAGTGGCGGCTGGAGAATGATCAGAATCCGCCGATGACTGCGAAAGGCGGAAAGGTAGGTCGGAATGATCCCTGCCCTTGCGGATCAGGCAAAAAATACAAGAAATGCTGCGGCTTGAATTAACGGCCGTTCCTTCAATCTTGCGGACTTATAGGCAAAAATGGTACTGGCTCGCTTGACGTATGCCGCTGCTTAACGCCCTAGGGATAATACCTTTTTCCCGCTTGTACGAATCAGCAAATTACTTACCCTGCGCAAGACAATGGAACTAGGAGCAAGTCGCGCGCCATTCCAGTTGCTCGTCTAACGCGGGAAATGCGCTGCTCTGGAGCTGACGAGGGACTGAAGAGATTAAGCGGGGTATAGCATGAAGGGTGAAATCCTCGGCTTCAGCGATGCTCACGGTGGTGCAATCTCCGGCGAGGACGGCACCCGCTATCGCTTTCACCCTGCAGATTGGCGCGGCTCCCTTGCCCCCTTGGCGAGCGAACGCGTCGATTTCGAGATAGTTGAGGGTCGTGCGATCGACGTCTATCCAATCGGGCCGACAAGTCAGACGGTGGCAAGCCATCCTGTAGCGGCAGCGACTGCCCAAAACCCTAGTTCCGCTCGTTGGACCACACCGATGTTCGGCATAGGGGCGGCTATTGTCGTACTTTTCTACGTCTTCTTGATCCCACCGGCGCTGTTCCATCCGATGGGCGGCAATTTCAAGCCACTGCTGTTGATAGGCCTGTCAATCGCGGCCATTGTATGGCGAAACAAGCGGAGTTTCGCCCGCACAAACCAATATGGTGTTGAGACCTATCGCGGCTTCGGTCATCTCATGGGTTCTGGCATGGTCGATCTGGTGGTAAGTTTTGCAGCCATCGCAGGTATGGTCATCGGCGGGTTCGCATTGCTTTTTTGATCCACAAACGAATTGCTCGCGCAGTGTCGGGGTGGTTCGAATTAACGCCCGTTCCTTTGATCCGGCCGAATTATAAGCCCAAATTGCCTCTCACAGGGAACCCACGACGGACCCATCTCAAAGCGCTTCTGGTAGGGAAAACTCGACCCATAAGGCCAAAGCTATGGTGCGCGACGCAGTCCTGAGCTAACCGGTCTCTTCCCTGCATTTCCCTGATAACTGCCCAAACTGCTTTTCTCGAGCGAAAACGACGATCGTTGCGCCAGAAAAGTCGCAGAAAACCGCCATTCAGTAGCTGGATTTCCCTGCTATCCAATGCAGGGATTTTGTCCCATCGATGCAGGGAATTGCACAGGTTTAACAGGGAAGATGATCCTGGCCGGCGTGACCCGTGAAAAAATGTGCGTGCCGTTTAAACGTTGGTAGTCGCGAAAACCCGATACATGGTTCTGACGGTCTCCACGAGAAGGAGAACGATGATGATGCAAGGCCCCTGGCACCTGTTCCATCCCGACAGCCCCGGCTATCTTGAGCGCAGGCTCGCAGAGGGTGAACCTGTTTCCAGAGCGGATCTGGCGCGGGTCTTCGAAGCGAATCCCGGCTACAGGTGGGAGGGCGCGCTTCACAACCTTTACAGCCAGATGCTGAACGGGACGTTCAGGGGCAAGCCTGGGCCGAAGGAGCGATTCAGCTGGGCGATGTGGCAGTGCATCAACGCCTGGGTCGATCTGGAGGCTGAGGATATCAGGGCAGACCGCGCTGGGCGTCCGCACGAGCGTTCCGATTTCTCCCCGATGCAGCTGGCCTATGAGAATACGGCGCGCAGGTTCGGGCTTGGCACGGGCGCGGCGCTTGCGAACAGCCTGAGCTCACGAAGATTGCGGTGAGATTCCATGATCGCGGCGGATCGTCGCGCTGTGACATCTGACTGCCTCCTGCAACGAAGGAGGTTTTATGGAAACACAGCGCGGTCCCCTCTCGCGGGGGGATCTGGTGGAGCGTGACATCACGTTTCTCAAGCCGCACGCGCGCAACGCGCGTACCCACTCGAAGAAGCAGATCGGCCAGATCGCCAGGAGCATCAGGAAGTTCGGATTCACCAACCCGATCCTGATCGACGAGGAGGACCGGATCATCGCCGGCCACGGCCGCGTCGAGGCGGCGAAGAGCCTTGGCATGACCCGTGTCCCCGTCCTGCTTCTGGAAGGCATGAGCGAGGCCGACCGCAAGGCCTATGTCATTGCCGACAACAGGCTCGCGGAGCTCGCTGGCTGGGACCGTGAACTGCTCGGGCTGGAGCTGGGCGATCTGTCGGCGCTTGTGCCGGACTTTGACTTTGACGTCATCGGCTTTGAGGTGGCGGAAATAGAGGCGCTGCTGAACGAGACGAATCCGAAGGAGGTAACCGAAGACGCCATTGATGAACCCGAGCGAAAGGCGCCGCCTGTCACGCGCATGTGGGATATGTGGCAGCTTGGGGCCCATCGTATCATCTGCGGCGATTCGACCAAGCCGGAAGTCTTCGAGAAGCTGATGGGCGATGAACTGGCGCAGATGATCTTCACCGACGCGCCCTATAATGTACCGGTGAACGGCCATATCTGCGGGCTTGGCAAGGTTCAGCACGATGAGTTCGTGATGGGCGCGGGCGAGATGAGCCGTGCGGAGTTCACCGGCTTTCTTGCAAAGGTCATGGACAATCTCGCCGCGTACAGCGTGGATGGCTCGATCCATTATCAGTGCATGGACTGGCGTCACATGGGCGAGATGCTTGAAGCTGGTGAAAGGGTTTATGACAGCCTGCGCAATCTCGTTGTCTGGAACAAGGACAATGGGGGCATGGGTAGCTTCTATCGCTCGAAGCATGAGCTGATTTTTGTGTTCAGAAAGGGGGCTGCCGCGCACATCAACAATTTCGCGCTCGGGCAGCATGGCCGCTATCGCACCAATGCCTGGGACTATGCGGGTGTGAATTCCCTCAGGGCCGGGCGCGATGAAGAGCTTGCCATGCATCCGACGGTCAAGCCTGTTAAGATGGTAGCCGATGCCATGCTCGACTGCTCGCGCAGTGGTGGCATCATCCTCGATGCCTTTTCGGGATCGGGCACCACGATCATGGCGGCTGAGCAGACGGAGCGGATTGCACGCGCGGTGGAGATGGATCCGCATTATGTCGATGTGGCGGTCCGTCGGTGGCAGAAGGCAACGGGCCAGGAGGCCGTCCTCTGCGGCTCCGATCTCACTTTCTCCGCGATCGAGAAGGTGGTGAACGAATTCGACATGTGAGCGTGAGGACAGCGCCGACGTGCGCCGGCGCTGTCCTCATCTAATTGTCGCAGGGTTTTCCATGACAGACATTCCCTGCATTGCAGGCCTATCGCCATGTCACTGCAGTGTTGCAGGGAACTGGAGGTCTTATCCGATATGACAGATGATGATTATGAGGTCGGCTATGGCAAGCCACCCGTTGCGACGCGCTTCAGGCCCGGCCAGTCCGGCAATCCCAATGGCCGGAAGTATACACCCATGCAGGTCGTGGTTCGCTCGCTGATGAACAAGGCGATGAAGGGCGACATGCGGGCGATCAAGACCATATTTGAAATGGAAAAGGAGCTCGGACTCGACAAGCCACAGGGTCGCTCTGGTGTTCTCAAGGTCACCAGAGTGCCGCCTGAACTGCGCAAGCAGTGGGCCGAAATGCAGCAGGCCAAGTTCCGCGGTGAAGACCCCGAGGGGCTTGCAGCGCTTGACGCAAATCTTCCCGAGAGTGAGCGGGGGCGCTACTGAAAGACGCGGCCGCGTCCATGAGGGCGCGGCCGCTTCGCCTATATGCCGCAGTCTGCCAGCGCACTCGCGAGTGATTCGTCGAGCGGCACCGGCCTCAGGCCCTCGTTGGTGAACTGGCCCACGCGGTACATACCCGTGCCGGGCAGACCGGTCTCGGGTGCGGCAGCCTTTGCACGGAAGAGGAGGCCGCGACCGGCGCGCATTTCATCCAGCATTGCCAGAGCCGTTTCACCCTGGGCAAAGGTACTGGTTGCGGTGGCGCTCAGGATCATCCGGTTGCTGAGCGCCATGGCATCGGCCATCGCTTTGACCGCCACCGAATTCTGATCCGTGCCGGCGGGCGGAACAGCGGGCGTGTCGATGGTCATTGGACCATGTTCTGCCCGCAGTTCGCGGAAAGGCCGGTCATCCACCCGCCAAAGGATTGTCCCGGTGGGGAGGCGGAAACGTCCCCCGCTGCTCACGCCGACCAGCAGCCCGTGGACCGGATGCTTCTCGATGACCGGATAGAGGAAGCCGGTACGCGAATATCGTGTCTTACCAACATAATCGAGCGCGGTGACGACGCAACGGGTGGCACCGGTGACTGGGTCGGTCGTGCGGGTTGCCTGCCATGTATGGGGAACCCTTTCCTTTGCCCCGGCCGGGATGGTCAGGGTCATCGCAAGAAACGCAGCGGCGGTGGTACGGACTTTCATGGGACAAGTGCCTCCCGAAGCTGGCGGACAAGAGTGTCGAGTAGGCTGCGTTGTGCCGCATCGGGATCATGGGGATCGGCAAACCGCCAGCGGCGGTGTTCGAGGAACAGCGAGATCCAGAGATCGCGCGCGCTGCCCTGCCAGCCCCCGGTCCGGGTGGCGACCGCCAGCCCGGCCTCAGCGAAATTGTTGGCGTCGCCCTGGCCATCATGCTGAAGCAGGGCATAGCCGTCGACCAGATGGGCAAGCCCGGCAGAGCTGTTCCAGTCGCAATCCTCAGGAATGGCATCGAAGCGGCCGGACCGGACGGCAGCCAGCCATGGTTCGGCCGGTTCGGGCAACGCGGCCATATGGTCGATCAGAGCGGATAGGTCGGGATGTCGCTGCCCGAAAAGGCGATCCACGAGCTCCTCAAGACCGCCGATCTTCTCGAACCTTCTGGCGAATATGACGCGATGGTCCGGACGCTGCTTCTTCTTTCCGCGGCTATGGGTGGCGATCCGATCGCCAAGCGGAGGGATCTTCTCTCCCGGAGGGTTGCCGAAGAAGCGGTATGACACTGGCCGCATTGTCAGCGGGTCATAGGTCATCCAGATGATGCAGGCCGATGGCTTGATTGCGAGATTGACATGGGCGGTGACCTCGCGGGCCGCGCCTCCCAGCACCTGTCCCTTGAGCTGGACATGGCGGATGATGCCGTTCGCCTCGATCACCAGATCATAACCATCACGGTCGCAGTCGGTGCGCAGCAGTTCGAAGGGCTGGTCACGCAGCAGCAGTTCGGAAGTGACGGCACCGCTCAGATGATATTCCAGCACCTTCTCGATGAGCGAAGAGTGGCGGGAAAGCTGTGCCCTGGCGGCGGCGTTACGGATCGTGGCAGGCGTCAGCAGTCTTGCTCCTCTTTATGGGGAGCGGCGCTGATGCCGTGGCCTCACTCGTCGTTCCTATGTCCACTCGGGGCGACGGCCAGAAGCCGGATGTTAGTAACCTGCTATGCACAGGCGCATGCGCCTTTACCGTTGCCGGCTGGACATGCGCGCATGCCACCCGGCCCCGGAAAATCCGTGACCGAGCATGCATAGAGTGAGGTTACTAAGCCCCGCTTCCCGGCTTTCACGGGAAGCAGGGCCACATTGCTCGACTTGGGGCGTCAGGCAAGTGGAATGTCGGGAAAATTTCAAGAAAGGTCTGAGGATCGCCCGAGAGCCGGCATGACGCGCCCATTTGCGCCCTCCCCTTCAGAATATTCGCTCCCATGGCCGAAGGGAGGGTGCGGCTAATACCGCACCCTCCCCAGTACAATCTCAGGCGGCTTCCCAGACCTGGTTCAGGATCCTGGCGGCCATCGCCGCTTTGTCCTGCGGCAGGAACCGCCCATAATGTTGGGCCACCATCTCCGGCGTATCCTGAATGGCGTAGCTTGCCTGCTCATAGGAGCCGGTATGCTTGAGGATGTGGGTGGCAAGAACATCCCGCACATTATGCGGCCCATGAACGCAATGTGGCACGATCAGGATATCGCCGGCCGCGACGCGATCTGGTCCAAGCGCTGGGGCATCGCGCCCTCGATCAAGCTCGGCCTTGAAGGACCGACCAGTCTGGCGGTGAGCTACTATCATCTGGATACAGACGAGCTGCCGGACTCCGGCATCCCTTACCTCTACACGATCGGCAACGCCCCGGCGGGCGTGACGGAGACCGGCCCCGCCCAGGATTTGACCACCATCGGCGGCCGTCAGGTCAGCGTGCCGCGCGGCGCCTATTATGGCCTGAAGGCACCTATGTTTCCAACCCTGCCACCGGCGCCGTTATCGCCACCGGTTCGACGATCAGCCCACGCTGCTCGACTGCCATGATCGCTCGCTACAACTGCACCACGATCGACAATCCCAATTCCAGCGATCCGTGGGTCAGCTATGCAAGCGACACGTCGAGCGTGACCGCGGCGATCCAGCGCAGCCTCCGCAAAACGTGGACTCTCTCGAAGACGACAACCAAGGCGGTGTCCTTCAGCGTAAAGTCGGCGCCATGCGCCTCGGCAATGGCTCGCACCATGCTAAGGCCCAGACCATGCCCCGGCGTCGCGCGCGCGGGTTCCAGGCGCACGAAGCGTTGCTGCACCCGTGAGCGATCTTCCTTGGCTTGTGCGTCTTGCACACGCCAGAGTTAGCGCTGCATAGCGCACGCCATGGTTGCGATGAGGATACATTTTCCCAAACTTCGCGATTTCAAAGTTGTTGTCGGATCCAGGGATCAAAAACGCAGAGCCAGACTCGCGCCTGCGCCATCATGGGCGGCCCATGGAAAGATCCTGATGTTGTCGTCCTTCCTGCCCGTCAGCAGGAAGCCGCTCGCCTCGCCAATCGCCATGCCGGCTGCAACGTCAAACCAGTGATGCTTCTTGCCCTCGACCCTGGCCACACCGACAAAGGCGGCCACGAGTTGAGCGGGCACGCCTACCTGCCAGCCATAGCGATTTTGCAGCGAAGCGGCCGCGGCAAAGGCCGTAGCAGTATGCGCGGAAGGGAAACTGTGGCGATTGGAGCCATCGGGTCGCATTTCGGGGAAGGTCTGCTTCAACCCCTCGGAAATCAGATAGGCCGCTCCGACGCTTTCGCCCGCTTGCAGTGTCCCTTTCCAGTCGCCGTTAACCGTCGGCAGACCGAGCGCGCTGGCGACGACGACGGTCCGGGCGATATTGCTGGCCTGTGACCAGCCATGCGGCGACGCCATGGCATAGCCGGGACACAGGGAAAGAACAGCGCCCAACAGGACGCCCGACAATCTGCGCATGAATGACCCCTTGGGCTTGATACCCATGGGAGCATCGACGGCACGGCGGGTTGTTCACCTCAGTTGCGCGAATTTCCTCACCACTGGCGCGCGAGCGAGATCATGACGGCGCGCGGCCGAAGCGGCGTATATTGCGGCGCGGAGCGGATCGAGAAGGGATTGCCGAAGGCGAAACTGTCGCCGCGGACATCGAACAGATTGTCGATCTGCAAGGCGGCGGTCCATCCGTCGCGCTCCAGCATGGAACTGAGCGCCACGGTGGCATAGGGCCGCATCGACCGGTCGAGATCATCGTCGAAGCTCAGCCGGGCATGTCCGATATAGTTGGCCTGGATCGCGCTTTGCCCGCTCCAACGGGCCAAGGCATAGCGGCGCGACAAAGTCGCCCGCACAGTCAGATCCGGCGCGATCGGCAAATGACGATCCGCCAACTCGATCCCAGTCGGGCTATGGGTCAATCGCGCATCCTGCGCCGCCGCACCCAGCGTCAGTTCATAGCCCGCGCCCATCTGCCAGTCCACCGCGACTTCGACGCCGATGATCCGGCCACGCCCGGCATTGCGGGTCGAAACCAGGCCGTCGGCCAGCAGATAGTCCGACTGGATGTCATGCCAGTCGGTATAATAAGCGCTGCCCGACAGCATCAACCCATCGCCCCACAGGCCCCGGCGCATGCCCAGATCGAAACTGCCCAGTTCGTCTGCATCGAAGCGACCCGATAGGGTCGTCCCCGTGGGCGTCAGGCCGCCGGGCCGCATCGCCCGGGCGTAACGCAGATAGACCAGCCCGCCCCCTGCAGCCGATAGGACAACGCCAGGCTGGGCGAGAGGATCAGCATGCCCTTCGCCTCGCCCGCATGCGGGCGCCCCGCTTCCTCCGCCTCATCCTCGGTGCGGGAATGATAGATGCGCAGACCCGGCGTCACATCCAGCCGGGCCAGCAGGGGAAGCATCGCTTCGCCGAACAGGGCATATTCCGTCACGACCCGATCGCTCTGTTCAATGGCGTGAGGCAAACCGTCAGCCAGTGTCAGCGTCGCCCGATCCCGTGCCGCCGCGCGCAGGAAAGACGCCCCCGCGACCCAGCGGCTCCCCTTTCCGGAAGAGAGGCGCATTTCCTGATTGAACAGCGAATAATGCCGGTCATCATCGAAGCGCACCGTGCCGGAAAGGCCGAAATTGCCGGCCGCATCATTGGCGTCGAGGGCATAGCCGACCGCATTCCTTACATAGCTGGCGACCCACAGCAGCTCCAGACCGCCGAGACGACCGGTGACCGTGCCATGGAACAGCGCGAAATCATTGTCGGTCGGCTCGGCAAGGCGACCGGGCCGCGTCAGCCCTTGGCCGGCAGCCAGCACATATTGGCTGTCGCGCGAGGCTATGTCCTGCGCGGCATAGCCCAGATCGACCGACCAATCCTGCGACGCCTGCCATTTGAGGCCGAGGCGAAGGCCCCTCGTCCGGGTCGAATTGCTGTTCTTGCCGGTGGCTGCATTGTCGATCCACCCGCCGTCGGTCAGGCGATAGCCCACCGCCCGCACCGCCAGCCGGTCCTCGATCAGGGGCAGGTTGACCACGGCCTCTCCGCCGAGGCCCATGCCGCCATGGTCGACCGCCGATGCCGAGAGCCTGCCCCATGCCGACGCATCCCCAAGGTCCGGGCGCCGCGTCACGATATGATAGATACCGCCCAGCGCGCCCGATCCGTAGAGCGGCCCTTGTGGCCCCTTCAATATCTCGACCTGCTCGACATCGATTAGGCGCAGGTCGGGGTCGGGCGCATTGAAGGTGACGCGCGCATCATCGACCTGCACCGCCACGGTCGATTGGCTCTGACCAAGGAAGGGACTATCGGCCACGCCGCGGATGAACTGGCGATTTCGGCCGGGACCAAGGTTGGTCATCGCAAGTCCTTCGACCCGCATACCCACGTCCCGGCTGTCCAGAGGACGCGAGGAGGATCGGAGCGTCTCGATCGGCAGAACCGATAGGGACAGCGGAACCTGATCCAGCGCCAGCTCTCGCTTCTGCGCGGTCACGACGATGTCCGCGCCGGGTCCGGCAGGTGCCGCTTTCCGCGCCGCAAATATCTGTGATGGAGGAGAGCGCGGGACCACCTCCAGCCGATAAAGGCGGGGAGCCAATTGCACAGCCCGCAAACTGGTGCGATCCAGCAGCTTGCGCAGGGCTCTTTCGGCCGACATGGTCCCCTTGATCGGCCGCGCCGTTACCACCGGCAGCGCGCCCGGATAGCCGACCGAAAGCCCCGTTATCTCGGAAAAGCGGGCCAGGCTGGCGACAAGCGGTCCTGCCGGCAGGTCGAACCCATATCGCTCCTCCCGCGCCTGAGCCGGGTTGACCCCGAGCGCCCCTTCAGCGATCAGCACCGCCAAGGCGAAGGGCGCCGCCAGCCTGCGGATGCACGGCCACGCCCATGACCGTCGCAAGATCGGGCAGCAGTCTCGATCCATCGCCAATGACCAGCGTGCCCGAAAAATGTCTGGTCTCCAGAGAAGGATCGACGATGACGCGCTTACCCGAATAGCGTGAAATATCCGCGACGACGAGAGCCAGCGGCGCATCGCTGTAGGAAAGCCGTCCCTCGCGCCAGCTCCCCACTTCGCTGGCCACCACGGGCGCCAGCGTCAGATGGCCGTCCGCTCCGCTGGTCAGTTGCTGACCCGCCTGCAACCGTACCTGTCCGTCCGCCTTGTCCGAGACTACGGAGACTACGCCCTCCGACACCCCGATACGGAATGTGCCGCCGGAAAGATTGACCGAGAAACGGGTGCCGATATCGGTGATGCGATAGGGGCCTGCCTGCACCGTCAACATGCGGGACGGATCATGGCGGACGGCGAAATAGGCCTCGCCACTCGCCAGTTCGATCCGTGTGGCATCCTTGTCCTGCACGACGATGCGGCTGGCGGGCGACAGCAGGATATTCGCGCCATTGGCGAACGCCACGGCCCGGCTCTTGCCCGCGTCGGCGGCATAGACGCTGGGGGCTTGTCCGGTCCGCAGCATAGGCAGACCTACCGCCAACGCCACAGCCGCTACGAACGCGCCACCCAGCGCCCATCTCATCCGCCGTTGCGGGCGGGGGCTTGCCGCCACCCCCTGCACGTCCAAAAGCGACCCGACGGCATCCTTATGTTCCTCCACAATCGCGGCGGTCAAGGCGATGGAATCGAAAGCCTCGCGATGGCGCGGGTCCGCCTCCAGCCAGGCCATATAGCCCTCCCAGTCCGCATCGTCGCGCTCAAGCGCCGCCTGCCAGGCCAGCGCCTCGTCGATCACCCCTTCATCCAAGTCCGACTGCGCCGTCATTGGCGAGCCCCTTCCTTCCCTATCATCCGTCACAGACGGCGCGCGATCCGCCTTACCTCAGCGCAGAAGCGCGCGTCGCAAATATTTCATGGCGATGGCCATATGCTTTTCCACCCCGCTCTTGCTGATGCCCAGCCGGTCGGCAACCTCCGCATGGCTCAGGCCCTTAATCTTGTGCAGCTCAAAAGCACGCCGCGCACCGTCGGGCAGATTGGCGATGGCCGATGCGAGGGCGGCGACCTCTTCCCGCGCGATGATCTGATCCTCGGGCGTTTCGCGCCGGTCGGTCGGCTCGATCCCGGCCGGCGTGAAATCCGTTTCCTGGTCGGACCAGCGCCGTTCGCGCGCCATCCGCCGCTGCCGCTCCCGCAGCCGATCCACCACCAGATTCTGGGCCATGCGGAACAGATAGGCGCGGCCGTTGCCCACTGGCCCCGCCGGCCGCTGCCGCGCGCGCAGCCACAATTCCTGCAGCAGATCCTCCGCCTCGGCCGGATCGCCGACGCGCGCCTGCAACAGCCGCCGGAGTTCAGCGCGGTACAGACCGTAAAGCGTCTCAACATCTTCGTCCTGATCGGCGTCCATGAGCCCGTCTTTTTCGGCCCGCTCACGCAGCGGCAGCAGCTTCGCAATCGTTTCTAACTGAAGCAACGCGCCGATCAACAACCTGTGCACGACATGAAGAATATTTCATCATCGCCGGGAAAAGGACTGAGGTGATGGTCACAGCACAACGTCTCCATTTGTTTCGCCCGACCCGATCGCGCCGCCATGTCATGCGCCTAGCGGTCGTTGCGCAGCGCCCACCACATGATGGCCGTTGTCCAGGACCAGGACTCGCAGCTGAAACGAGAGCGCAGTCCGCAAGGATGTTCCGTGCCACGGTCTCGCGCCGGTTGCGTCGAGGATCGCGCGGCCCGCTTACGAGCGGCAGAGCGCGACAAGAGACGGAAAAACGGAAGGCGATACCTAAGCAACATGCAGCTTCCTCCGTTCGATTTGCCGATAGAAAGCGAAGAGCTGCCGGAAATGATCATCCATCGTCATGGTCGAAGCGGCGAGCGCCGTCGCATGCCGTCGTTGTGCTTCCGGCCCGCTCGTCAAAAAGGCGGTGATCGTCGCTGCAAGGCTATCCGTCTGCGCGGCGCGATAGCGAAAGCCCACGCCCTGCGCCGCCTGATCGGACGCGCCCCCTTCGTCGGGAACGATCACGGGCAAGCCGCTGGCGCGCGCCTCCGCCGCGACCATGCAGAATGTTTCGGCTTCGCAGCCATGGACCAGCGCGTCGGCGCTCGCCAGCATCTCCGCCAGCCGGTCGCGCTGGGTAATTGGGGCCAGCAACTGGATATGCGGATTGTTCGCCGCCGCCCGCCGCACCCGGGCGCGCTCGCGGCCATCGCCGACCAGCACCAGCCCGACCGGATTGCCATAGCCTGCCGATGTCACCGCCTCGATCACCTGCGGCCAGCGTTTTTCGGGCGCATGTCGCCCCACGCCGAGCAGCAATGTCGCATGCGGTGGCAAGCCGCACCGTTCCAGCAGTCTTGCGCGCAAGGCCTCGTTGCGTTTCATCGGCGTGAACCAGCCCGGCTCGACCCCCATGGGCAGAGTCGCCACCCGTTCAAGCCCACCGCTCAGCAAACGGCGCGACAGGCTGTCGCTGGCGCTGACCACAAGGTCGAAGCTCTGGTCCAGCCGCCGCAAATGGCGCCAGAACCAGTCGAACCCCCGGTCGATCCTCTCCCGGCTCAGCACCGATCCGAACCAGCGATAGGCGTAAGCCGATAGCGGATCGGCATGCATGATGAGCGCGCGGGGCGCGTCCCCCTGCCAGCGCGCGACCATGGCGGCGCTCGCCCAAGGGGAGGATGCCTCGACCAGATCGGGTTGCAGCCGGTCCAGCATGGCGTGGAGCGACCGCTCATTGTCGAAATAGGAATAGCGCCGGTCCAGCGGAAAGCGCCGCGCCGGCAACATCACGATGCGGCCGCCCCCCTGCGCTTCCACGACCCGGTCATCGTCCGACGGGGCGAGGATGATGATCTCATGCCCCGCCTCCGCCCCGGCCTGCAGCTTGCGCTCGACATAGGTTTTCACCCCGCCGCCGCGCGGCGCGTAAAAGGCGCAGACATCGACGATCCGCATCGTCACTTCTCCACGGGGCCGAAGGAGAAAAGTCCCCGGCGATAGTTGATCCTGATGCTGATGCGGGCCGGTCCCGACCCGACTACTGCGCTCGCCGCGGCGGCGCGTGGCTTGGCCCAGCCGAGTTTGGGATTGCCGGCGAAGCCGATGCCATCGACCGACAGCGAAAAGCGGCGATTGGCGTCGCGGTCGTGCATCAGGCTGAGCGCGTAGCTGCCCGGCCCCGGCGCGCGGATGCACAGTTCCACAGCGCCCGAGGTCGGCACCGACAGCTCGACCCGCCGGAACGTCCTGCCCGCCGCGATCAGGATATTGTCGTCGGCCAGAAAATCCTTGTCATTGGCGGGATAGAGCTCCAGCTTCAGCCGGCCCTTGCGGTCCTTGAGCCCCAGCACGTCGACCAGAAAGGCCGGACCATTTTCATTGGCGCGGCACTGTCCCTCGGCCTTGCCCAGATCGGGGGTCGACGGGATGGCGACGCCCGCGAGAAGAAAGCCCGTGATCATTGCGCCCGGCTCTCCCGCAGCAATTCGGTCGCACCCAGCACCATGCCGACCAGCAGATGCGCGGCGAGGATCAGCGACGCCATCAGCGCCATTGCCGCCACGATCTCGCTGTCGCGCCCGATCAGGAAGGCAGCCATGCCTGCGAACACTACATCCTTGTTCGGCAGGAAGGGCAGGCGCGACACCAGCTGGCGCAGCGTGCCAAGCAATATCCACCAGCTGAGCGCGATATCGGGCAGCAGCAGATGCCACATCACCGCCGCCAGCACCGTCGTCGCGACAATGCGCAGCAGGTGGATGGCCGCGACGATCCACAGTTCCCGGCGCGGCAGGGTGAACAGCCTGCGCCGCAGCAGCATCGCCACCAGCGAGGAGGCAAGGACGAAGAGGATCGATCCGCCGACCTCCCATCGATTCAAGCCCGCGTCCACCGCGCCCATCAGCGGCAGGGCAAAGGCGACCATCAGCAGCGTGACGCCATTGCCCACCAGCGCCGACAGGATCGTCACGTCCTTGATCGCACCGAAGGGCGCCGTGGTGATCCGGGCGCTCCGTCGCGCCCAGGCGTAGAAATAGACCTCGCCCAGATAGCCGAGCAGAATCTCATTGCTCACCAGTTTGCGCAGCAGCGCGCCGAAGCCTTCCGCCGGGATCGTCCAGAGGCGCCGGAAGATGACCCATTCGGACAGCGGCCCGGCGAGATAATAAAGCGCAAAGGCGCCCCAGAAGCCGACCGACAGGGGCATCAGCGCCAACAGGCTGCGCGGATTCAATCCCCGGAACTGGTGCAATGCCACCACCAGGATCAGTACCGATACCAGAGGCCCCGCCCAGCGGGTCCAATTGCGGCCCGACTGGATCAGCGGTTGGGGATCGATCGCTACCCCTTCCAGAGTCGCGACGGGTGGGGAAAGAAGGCCGGTGGAGGCTTCGCCGGTCATGTCATGCTCGTCTTGATGGACTGGAAGGAGAGACGACGCGACGGATCAACCGCCACAGTCGCCGGGGGCGGATTTTTTCATCATCACCTGCGCGGCGCGCGACCGCCGCGAAACTGGCGAGATAGGTGCCGGAGGCGGCCTCCAGCGTGAAGCGACGCGCCTGCTCCAGACTGGTGGCGCTGTCCTGCGTCCGCTGGCCCGCTGTGGCGATCGCCTCGGCCAATGCCCGCACATCGGCGACCGGCACCAGATAACCTAGCCTGCCCTCCTCCAGCAGCGCGGACATGGCCGCGCTGCATCGGGTGGCGATGACCGGCACGCCCACCGCCAGCGCCTCCAGCACGACGGCGGGCACCCCTTCATAGGTTGATGACAGCAGCAGGATATCGCCTTGTGCGATCCGGCTGGCCGGATCGGGAACATGGCCCGCAAAAGCGACCCGCTCGTTCAGCCCCAGGCGGTCCGCCAGCATCTGCAATGCCCGCCGTTCGGGACCGTCGCCATAGATGGTCAGCTGGTCCTGCGGCTGCGCACCCCGCGCAAAGCCGTGCAGCATCAGCGCGAAATTCTTCTGCGCCGCCAACCGGCCGATGGCGATGAAATGGCCGCCCTCCGCACGCGCTGGGGCCGGAGGCGCGGCCCGCAACCGATCGATCTGCTCGCGCGAGAGGGCGGGATCGGGAATGACGCTGATCGCCGCAGCGCCGGGACGGATCAACGTCGCGATCTCCGCTTCCAGTCCCTCCGCCATGGCGACGAAATGGTCGATGAAACGTCCCTGTATACGTAGCCAGACATGATAGAACATGCGCACCGGCCAGCGCATGTCGCGCCGCTCCAGGTCATTGCTGATCTTGGCGACCACCGGCGGGCAGCGGCGTCCCAGCAGCAGTTTCATCGCCACCGCGACCACCGCGTAGCTGTTGCCCGCGCAGAACAGCAGGTCGGGCCGTAGGCGTCGGATCGCCGGCGGCAGCGTCACGATCATCCACAGCGTCTCGCACCAGACGATGGAGACAGGCGGCGGCTTGGGCATCTGGCAGTCGAGCCCCTCACCCAACTCCGCCCGCATCGCTCCATCGGTCCGCCCCATGAACAGTGGCGCGTCGACCCCCGACGCCTTCCAGTGGCGCACCAGCCGCAGCGCGACACGCTCTACCCCGCCCGGTTCGAAGCTGTGCAGGAAGGTCAGGATGCGCATGACTGGATCAGGCCGCCAGCAAATCGCCATAGGGCGCGGGCGCATGGGTGCGTTTCAGACGTTCCAACACCCGATCGATGCTGGCCAGCAGCCGCGGCACATGCGCGTCACCCGGATGCACCGCCACGCGCGCCACCGGCGCATGACGCAGCAGCGGCGGCAGCAGGCGCGCAGCCAGAAGGGACGATGCGATCCGCGTCGGGCTCCGGCTGGCCCATGTGATCACCGGCCCCCGCGCCAGCACCCGGCCGGTCCCCGGCTGCCACACCTTCATATGATCCTCGGCCAGCGTAAAGCCGGACGCGGCCAGCGCGTCGAGCGCCGGGCGGCCATCGAGCCAGGCCGGCGCCACGAAGCCCGCAACCGGCCGGCCGATAATGGCCTCGATCAGGGTGCGCGCATCGGCCATGCGCCGGGCCGCGACTTCGCCGTCCAGCCCCAGAAACTCTCCCTCCCCGGCCGTCATGTGACGCGCCTTGAAGCGCGCGGCCGGACCCTGATGCACGGCCATGTCCTTGTGGAACCAGCCATGGGCGAACATGCTGACGCCCCGGTCGGACCAGCCCCGCAATTTCCGGGCAAAGGCGCTGCCGGGTCGCAGCGGATGCGCACCCCAATGATCGGGAACGACCAGCATCGCCAGGTCGCCGGCGTCGACATGGCGAGCCAGTTGCTCCAGCAACAGATCGACCTCCGCTTCGAATCGCGGGCCAACATCATGGATCGAAACAAGAAGTTTCTTCACGACTGCCCCCGCAGACCGAAACTCTCGAACTTGCAGGCCCGGCCTATGGCCATGATCCATGACGCGGCGGTTACGAGATGTGTTGGCCGCAATCTTTTGCGCATAACAACATGACGGCGCTCAGCCCGGCAACCGCAGTTGTTCCTCAATATTGAGCACTGATCGGCCCTGGAGCCAGACTTATGCTCTGTCCGAACTTACACTTCGTCCTCGATTTTCCGGCAGCTATCGGCTGCAGGAACACTGTGCAGCGAGTAACTGCTTTCGGGGATAATTATCGGAGCGCCGAACGGCGATAATCGGCGCATTTCCGTAGTTAGGGTCAGATGGGGTGATTGGGGCCGACCCTGAATCGCTTGGGTGGCTGCTCCTCGCAAAATGGTAAGACGTGGTCCGTGTTGAGCGGCCACAACCATAAGGAGGAGCAACCATGCGCTACTATGCCGGACTGGATGTTTCGTTGGAAGAGACAGCGATCTGTATCGTCGATGAGGTAGGCAAGATCGAACGCGAACTTCGCGCGTCGAGCGACCCCGCTGCCTTAATCGATGCCTTCGCCGCACTCGACTTACCGATCGAGCGTATTGGTCTTGAGGCCTGTTCACTGGCATCCTGGCTGCATCAGGGGATGGCCCGAGCCGGGCTTCCGGTGCTGTGTATCGAAACTCGCGCGGCTAAGGCCGCAATGGGCGCAATGCCCAATAAGAGTGATCGTAATGATGCTCGCGGCCTGGCTCAAATCATCCGCACAGGATGGTATCGGGCAGTACATGTGAAGAGCCCGCCGTGCCGCTCTGCCCGCGCGCTGCTTGGTGCTCGGCGGATGGTGCTGAACAAGCAGCGCGACATTGAGAACGAGGTCCGTGCGGTCTTACGCGAGGCAGGGCTAAAGCTCGGCACGCCTGGTCGGAAAATGTTCGCACCGCGCGCCAGAGAGCTCGCCTCGGCGGATGCTGGCATCACAGACATTGTCGAACCATTACTGGCTATCCTAGCGACGATGGCCATTGAACTTGCACGTCTGACAAAGCGGGTTCTGGATGCCGTTCGTGTCGAACCTGTCTGTCGCCGGCTGATGACGGTACCTGGAGTTGGACCGCTTACTGCGCTGACTTTTCGCGCGACGGTTGATCAGCCTGAACGCTTCCGGCGGTCACGCGACGTCGGGGCGCATTTCGGTCTTACGCCGCGCCGCTACCAATCAGGCGAAACGGACATTCAGGGCCGCATAAGTCGATGTGGGGACGAACTCGCTCGCACCGCTCTCTACGAAGCCGCGCATACATTGCTGACGCGCTGCACGAAATGGTCGACACTGAAAGCGTGGGGCATGCGCATCGCGCAACGCCGCGGATTGGCAAAGGCACGCGTCGCCGTCGCACGAAAGCTCGCCGTCATTTTACATCGCATGTGGACCGATCAAACCGACTTCCGCTGGGGTAAAGCGTCGGCGGTCGCGGCTGTGTGAGGAGATAAATCAGTTTCCGCCCAAGCCGGGTGGGAAGCGATCGTTCCCATGGGGACGATGGGCGAGCCGACTTCGCAGTGAGTCCAGAACCTCAGCATGTCTGAAGGTCGAGGCTCAGATTGAAGCGCCTCGTTCTTCTAACCCCATTATGCGGCGACCAAGCGTCGATCGCGGAGAGAAGCAAGTGATCCATGGGAGCGGTCACGATACTGAGGATGCAGCTTGACCCAAAGGCCCCAATCAGAGAAGGACTCATTGGTCATAACCAGAAGATGACGGTGGCGGCGAGTGCGATGGCGGAGAAGAAGGCGGTGGGGCAGCGGTCATAGCGGGTGGCGACGCGGCGCCAGTCCTTCAGCCGACCGAACATGATCTCGATGCGGTTGCGGCGCCTGTATCGGCGTTTGTCGTATCTGATGGGCTCGTTGCGCGATTTCCGGCCGGGGATGCAGGGCTTGAGGCCCTTTTCCTCAAGGGCTTCCCTGAACCAGTCGGCATCGTAGCCCCGGTCGGCGAGCAGCCATTGCGCCTTGGACAGTTCGTCGAGCAGGGCTGCCGCACCGATAGTCGCTGACTTGGCCAGCGGTCATGAAGAAGCTCAGGGGACGGCCGTTGGCATCGGTAACGGCATGGATCTTGGTGTTCATGCCGCCTTTGGTGCGGCCGATCAGGTGGCCGAGATCCCCTTTTTTACCGCCAAGCTCGATGCCGTGCGGTGCGCCTTCAAATAGGTTGCGTCGATCATCACCGTCCTGCGCTCGGCTCCGACGGAGAGCCCCTCCATCATTCGCGTAAAAACGCCCATCCGGCCCCAGCGCTTCCAACGATTGTAGAGCGTCTTGTGCGGGCCGTATTCCTTCGGCGCATCCCGCCAGCGCAACCCGTTGCGATTGACGAAGATAATCCCGCTCAGCACGCGCCGATCATCCACCCTCGGCCTGCCGTGGCTCTTCGGAAAATACGGCTCAAGCCGAGCCATCTGCTCGTCCGTCAGCCAGTAGAGGTCGCTCACATTCAGTCTCCTTGCGGAGCCTGAATCAGATCATGCCTCTCACATCAATGGGTCCTGACCCTAGCCCGCCTTAAGTTGAAGGAAGGCATATGACGTGCTCTCAACAGCCCAGTCATCCGCGACAATTCAATAACAGCGGCGGGTCGCATTGAAGAGGTAGGGTGAAACAAAAGTCTGCGCCTGCGCGATCATTAGGCTCAGCCCAGATCCGGCCTCCGTGATTCTCGATAATCGTTCGGCAGATGGAGAGCCCAAGGCCCATACCGTTGGCCTTGGTGGTGAAGTTTGTTTTGAAGATTTCGGTCTTCAGTATGTCGGGAATACCGCTTCCGCCATCGCTTACACGGACAACAGCCCTGTTTTCGCCCGTAGGCATGGCCGATACAACAATTTGCTTGACTGATCCCGATGCTTCGCTGGCCTCGCAGGCGTTGCGAAGAAGGTTGAGAACAACCTGCTCGATCTGAACTCTGTCGATGAGAACGGCGTCGGCAGCCTCGTCGACTTCGAGTCCGATCCCTTGCCTTCCTACGCCATTGTGGCCGCACAGCTGAATGGCCTCGCTGATCGTCTCGCGGAGGCTGTCGGGCTTTCGTTCAGGCGCGGTATCGCTCGCCTGCTCGCTAAGCTTGCGAACGATCTCGGCCGCGTATTGCGCGCCTCGCTCCGCGCCTTCGACTGCTTGCAGAGCGGCTGCGCGATCATGTGGCTCGCCCGCTTCGACGTAGCGCCTGATGCCGCCGACAAATCCAGCGATCGCCGTCAATGGCTGGTTGAGTTCATGTGCCAGCGTCGTCGCCAGCGCGCCCATCGCGCTGAAACGGGAGAGATGGATGATCTCGGCCTGCATCCGCTGGAGCGCGATTGTCGCCTCCATGCTGTCCGTGACGTCGAGATTCAAGCCGACAAAGCGGGCGGCACGAGCGCGCGATCCGGGAACAAGGCTCCCTAATCCGAGCACCCATCGGCAATTTCCGTCTGCGGCAATTGTCCGGTAGCGGATAGAGAGGCTCGTCTCCGTCCTCACCGCCGCCTGGAGCGCTTCGCGGGTGTTCTTCAGGTCGTCATGGTGCAGACAGGCGCTCCACTCTTCATCGCTCAATTCCGGTGGACCCTTTCCGGGCAATCCATGCATCTCTCGGCTTCGCGGACAGAGTTGAAGCCGATACGTCTCAAGATTCAGATCCCACGTGCCGGCGCCAGAATTGCTCTGGGCAAGTGCCAGCCGCTCCAACGCCTCCTTCGCACGAACCTCCTCCGCTTTACGCTCGCTCACGTCACAGGCCGTGCCGACCATCCTAAGTGGCGCGCCTGATTGCGGATCGCGGACGACAACGCGGCCTCGATCGAAGTTCCAGCACCAACTGCCATCGCGATGCCGAAGGCGATACTCGCAGGCAAAGGTGTCGCATTTGCCGTCGAGATGTTCCTTTAGCCGTTCTTCCAGGATCGGCCAGTCGTCAGCATGCACCAGTTCACGAACCGCATCGATGCCGCCCCCCAATTCCCCCGGGGCATATCCAAGGTGCCGAAGGAAGCGCGCCGACATGGCGATGTGGCCGGTTTCGAAATTCCAGTCCCATGCGCCGTCGCCGGTTGCCTCCAGCACCATGCGAAGGGTCTCCTCATTCATCTGCGATGCGACGCTCTTCTGTCGTTCCGCAGTAATGTCGCGAAACGCAACCTGCAGTCCATTCGCTATCGGACGGACGTTCACGTCAAACCAGCAGTGCACGTCAGGCTCGAAGAACTGAAACCGTCCAGCTGTGCGTTCGGCGGCGGCCCGATGAAGTTCTGCCCAAGCGGCCGTATGAACCGCCAGCGGGAAGCTGTGCCAGATGATTGTCCCTCGCAAATCTTGGCCTCGGCCGATTTTGTCCACAGCGTTCCGGTTCAGGTGGATGAAGCGCCAATCACGATCGAGCAGGAAGATACAGTCGATGGCCCCCTCAAGCAGTTCGTCGGCTGGGGGCAGCGGCTCCGCCACGTCTGGACCTGCAACGGGCCTCATCGCGCGCGGCGCCGGTGCAACGGGCGGCAAGCCGGCAGGCCCGGTAGGCTCTGAACATCCGCCGATGAGCGGCGAGAGCCCGGCATCAATCGCAATGCGGACCGCTTCAGACAGGGTGCCGCAGCCGAGGTCCGCCATCATCCTTGCCCTGTGCATTTCCACAGTTCGATGGCTGAGCTCCAGATGACGCGCGATCACCTTGTTGCTGAGGCCGCCCAACAGCCCCTGCAGAATTTGAAGCTCACGCGGTGAGAGTTTCTCAGTACGGATCAGTGCATCCGCACGGCCTTGTGTCCGACGACGTTCCTGGGCACGTAGATCAAGCGCCCGGGTAATAGCGGCCAGGAGTTCCTGTTCCTGGTAGGGTTTCTGGATGAAATCGATGGCGCCAAGCTTCATTGCCTGAACCGCGGTACAGAGATCACCATGGCCGGTCATCATGATTGTCGGGATCGCGACACGTCGCTCCACCAGCCGGGCCAAGGTGCCGAGGCCATCGAGTCCCGGCATGCGCAGGTCAAGGAGCACGCACCCGCGGTCTAGGTTTGCCTGCTGCAAGAATTCCTCTGCGCTTGCGTAGACTTCCGTCGGATGTCCACGACTGGCAAGGAGATAACTGGTGGCCGCGCGAACATGCGCATCATCATCAACGATATGGACTAGAGGCAACGCGATCACCCTGCAAACATGACCACCTCATAACCCAACTTGGCTTTGGGCGCGAGCAATCGGTATACCGTAATAGTCCGGTATTGCGTGGCCAGCAGTAGCACCCGGATTGCGACTCAGCAGCCTCCGGGCGTCAATTCTGCCTGCAATGGTGAACGGCCTCTTACACAGGCCACCGTAGACGCTACGAATTGTTCTCCCGATTGCCAGCGTGCAGCTTTGGTCCATGGACCGAGGAGCACTGCATGGCAACGAAGATGGATACTGACCCTCTGCGGCTCAATCTGACGGGCTGCAGCATGGCTGACCACATTAACCTTCCCACCGTGAATCGCGTAGCACGCCTCCATGTTGGGAATGAGACAGGGCTGGCCAGGATGCACAGGATATCGAATGGCGGGACGGAGCTCTCGTCAGTCATTGACTTACGGATCGGACAGTTGATCAGGCTCGACTTGTCGGAAACGGTTTCAACAACGGCGACCGTCATTTTGAAAGATGGCAAGCGGTACATTGTGGCTTTCTCGCAGACCGTGAACTGTGCCGAGCTGCTACGGCAACTGGTGCAGGAAGCCCGCTCCACTGAGTCGCGCCCCTTGCGTCTCAAAACTCCGCTAATGAGAGTCGAGGGGCAGAGCCTTGCTGGCTCTCACCAGCTCGAACTCGAAAACATCTCGCAACAGGGCATGAAGGTGCGACACGATGGATCCTTTCAGCCGGGGCTCCGCGTCTGGATTCAGTTGCCAAATGGAATCGAGCGCCGAGGCGTCGTTCGTTGGGCAGACAAGCGTTCGGCGGGCCTACTGCTCGCCGACATCCTATCTGCTGATGACCTGGGAGCCGTCAGCCGTCTTCGATTCTCTCGGGGCGAAGGGTGTTCCTGATGCCTCAGGCGTAACGGTCCCAGAGTTGTCTGTGGGTGAGCGATGGGGGATCGTTCCAGCGGTGAGCCCTCTTGCTACCACCGACCCTTCTTTGCCATTCAGCAGCCCATTTCTGGCACTCAGCTCCGGACTGTCAGGTTTCCCTTCCTGGTCGGCTCGCGATGACCGATTGAACGCTGACTGCTTCCGGAAAGTCAATCGAGGATAGCGGTCGTTGGCATGCAAGTTGAGGATTCGATTTGATGGTGGGTGGCGGAAGATCGTTATTCGCGCTGTGAAGTGCGAAGGCCGAGCTTAGGTTTTGCAACCCGCACCGGTGGCACAGTCTCCAGCACAGGCGCCGTCTGCCGGTGGACGATCTCCACGGGAGAGAAGGCGGCGCGCAGCTTCGCATCATTGAAAAAGGGACGAATGGCCTCAATGTCGCGCTCGCTGACCGGCGGCTTACGATTGCCGAGTGCGACGTAAAGCGATTGGACCGTCAGAGAAACCGTTTGCTGTGGATTATCGACATCACTGTCGAAACCATCGGGTAAGACGCCCATGGCATCATCGTGCATCCGTGCAACGTCGATCGTCAGCGTTAGAACATCGGCGTCGTTGCGCTCCACCCGCCATGACCTCAAAAGGCTCCATAGAAGATAATCCTCATTGTAGCGGACGATCTGCCGCTCGGACTTTTTGGCGGCTGCTTCAACAACAAGTGCTTTGAGCTGCTCGACAGGGAGATGGGCGGAAGCTGTCAGGGCTACGTTTCCGTCTTGCCCCCTGCGCGCATGAAACAATATGCGTGACAGTGCATATAGAATAGCTGCTTGAACTTCGCGATCGGCGTCGCGCGCGGCAAGGAGCATGTCCGCGAGGACTGGGAAAGTGTTCCGTCCCCGGTGAGCAAAATCCTTAGCGCCTGTCCGCATGAAGAATGCCAACCAGACCAGCCAGGGAGAATCTGGAACCCCCGGCAACGTCCCATCAACTGCTTTTGCCAGTTGAATGAACAGATCGAAACCGGCGAGCGGTACGCGATATGCGCGAGCACTGGATAACGCATCGAACCATTTCAACGCGCGTTCCCGCCGTTCCAAATTCACATTCGCACCGGCTACAACGAACTCGATAACTTCAGGCGTCACTGCGGACGTCAGCGTTTGGAGCCAGTTGGCGCCATAGCCGCCGCGCTGGAGAAGGTCGGTTTCGATCAGATGCTCGGCTGCCAGAAATTCCTGAATCGAACGGTGAAAATAGATTGTTTGCGCCCCTTTCTCGATAAGGCAGCCCTGGATCAGTTCTCGACGCATCTCCTCCTTCTGAAGAGAATGGCTGATGTCGCGAGCCGCTTCGTCGCAGAGGGATTGGGGAATGTCGTTCAGGGTGGTCGTCGATGCTCCTCCGCGTTCCCACAGCCACCAGGCAAGACTCGCGTTGAACCGACGCCTGACCTTGATTGGAAAATCCTTGTCACGTCCGCGCTTCTCCAGTTCGCGCAGGAGGAGATAATGCACAAAGCTGTCGAATAGCTCATAGACCGACATATCGGTGCGGAGCTGGTCGGGGTGCGCTGCGATCTCGCACAGCATCTGTGCATGAACAGGCCGTTCTAGAAGCTGGTCAAACCGGCCTGAGACCAGTTCGGCCACACGTTGCTCGACCCATTTGGGATCGGTCGCGGGGCCATCCTGTTCCTCGGCCGCTCGGATCGGGAAGTATCGCTCGACATAAGACCGCGCTTCATCAGGTGTGAAGCCGCGAATCTCGACATGCCGATAGGCCCGCCGTCCCGGCGTTGGGAGTGATCGGCCAGCTGGAGTGGTCTGGACGCCATCTATGACGGCCTTGAATTCCACATCGTCATGAAAGGCGGTGTCGCGGCCGAGGACGAGTATGCGGGCGTCGCCCTGATCCAGCTTCATGAGTTCGGCGAGGACAGTCTGAAACTTCGATGGTGTCAGACCATGCTTCATCTCGTCGAAGCCATCGTAAATGACGAGAAAACGGCCGTTGCGATTGAGGGCGGCGAAGGTGTCGAAATGATAGCCAGGGACGCGATGCTGGCTGGCGAATACCTTGCCCAGTAGGCCCTCTAGGGATTGCTCATCCGCAATCTCGCCTAGGCGTACCAATATGGGCACTCGCACTGTGGGGTCTTCCAGCGCGCGCGCGGCCATAGTGGCAGCCAGATGGTTGGCGAATGTCGATTTGCCTTTGCCATAAGGGCCAAGCACGAAAAGCGGCGGCGCGTCCTGCTCGGCCTGCCATGCCTCGACATAGGCGGCTAGATCATCACCGGTGGCGGTCTCCGGCGGGACATAATATTCCTCAAGCCGGCTGTGCTCGTGTGCCTCGCCAAGGGCCTTGAGATAAGGGTCGAGCCGCATCAGACGCCGTTGTAGTTCAGCGAACGTCATAGCCTGAAGTCCGCGTTGGCTCTGCGCGGCCTTCCGGCCTTCTGGCGTGATCGGACCTTGGGAGATGAGCCAGGCCTGATCGATCGTGTCGTTCGAGATCAGCGGGCCATAGTCATTGGCAAACTTGCTGCATTCACTAAGCTTCAGGCTGCCGGAATAGGCCTTCGTCTCGAAGGCGTAGCGTTGTTCGCCCGCCACCTCGTCGCGCAGCCAGACCGCAGATACATCGGCATTCTTGTAGCCGAGCTGGACTTCGGTTTCCGTGTGAGAAAAGCCCGCCGCGCGCAGGAGTTGGGCAACGGCATCGCGAAATGCATTCCCCTTTAACGTTGTACTCATCGGCGCGCCTCGCTCACAACCGCCACCAGGGATAAACGGGCCGACCATCGCGCGTGGATCGCATGCCAACAATCGCGTCTGAAATCCGGCTGTCGATCTGCGCCAGCAATTCCCGCTCGCAGCCCAGAATATTCTGCCGCTGCTCCACACCGTGCCCCCACTGCAACTGCTCTCGGCAATTCAGAAGCGCGGCCCGTTCAGCCATCACTTTCGGATGGTGATAGAGCCAATGCAGAAACGGCAGCGCATCGCCGGTGTCATGCCAGAGTTTTCCATATTCACGCACATAGTCGCGGGCGAGATCGGGCATGGCGTAATTGGAACCGTGCCATATCGACAGCGGCTCAGGATCGGGATGTCCGCAGAGAATGTCGGCGATATAGAAGTTTGCAGCAAACGCCCGGCGTAATTGGGTGGCGGCAGCGACATATTTGTTTTGCCTGAAGCGCAGGAGGCCCAGATCATACGCGCAGGGCGGATAAAGTTCGGCCCAGCTTTCCAACAGGAAACCGGCCTTTTTCGGTTCGCGGTTCCGCAGATATTCCGATCCCAACCGGTAGCGGAAGTTCTGTTTATCATCGGGGTTGAGCGACAGCATGCGCTCCATCAGGGAAATGCCAGCTCTGCGCTTCTTGAGGCGCAACTGCGCCAGCGCCGCACCGTGCAGCGCGCGAAGGAAAGGCCGGTTGTCCAGTTCGTCCCAAGAGAGAGTACCGGAATAACCTACGGGAATAGCGGCTTCACCCAGCACGATCCCGCGCTCATAGGAGGACAAGGCGGCCCTGGTTTTCCCCGATGCAAGCAAGGCATGGCCCAAATGAGCATGGCCGTCGATATATTCGGAGCTATCCGTCACGATCGCTTTGAGTTCGGCGATGTAGGCCGAATCAGAGAGCACCCCGGCGCTGTACCGATCAAGCACATCGTCCAGCCGCTCTTCCGCCTGGCGGAAAAGGCCATCAACTGAGAAGCGGCCATCACCGTCTATGATCTGAAATCCAATCCCCATCCGTGCTCGCCCCCTGCGGAACAGTCCGCGATTCAACTGCCTGTCATGTTCATCGAAGCGGTTTGTGATGATGTTGGCATTCCCCCGAGATCCACTGCAAAAACGCCGCACCGATAGGCGCGCAGTAGAGTCTACTGCCGTGCGCCATTCGGCAATGACCGTGCCGATCTCCTTGGGCGGCCAGTCAGTTCATTAGTCAATGATTTAACCCTCGTCCGAGATCGGTCGTCGAAAGCGGATCGGCACGACCCTTTGATCGAGGTAGCCTTCGGAAAGACCGGCAATCGCTTCAACATCTCGCAAATTGAGGCCGAGAGAGGCTTCGATCTGGGCACGTGTATGCACGCCATGCTCTACCAACATGCGCAGGCCTTCCGCGAGAACGCCCGGCTGGTTTACCGAGAAAGCATCATCCAGCGGCTCAACTTTCCGAATGCGCTGGGCATTCATTTGACGGAACAGGTACGAGAACTGGTTCTCGGATAATATTCCGAGATCCCGGCTACGGTAAGCCATAGCGGCAATGGCTACACCCCACCGTGCTTTGAGGGATTTGAAGAAGGCGAGGGAACTGCCAAGCACTTCTTGGCTGAAGGTCTCACGTGGAAGCAAGAACGCGCTTGCGAACCGGTTCGCCTGCTTCTCGATCATATCAAGGTTCGTGCTGTTTACCTCGACATCCGGATGAAGAACAAGGTGGCCTAGTTCATGAGCGAGGTTAAATAGATCACGAGGCCCACTAGTTATCTCTTTAGATAGGAGGACAATCGCGCGACCACCGATCCAACAGCTAACAGCATCCATATCCTGACAGCGGACAGGTTCACGGACGAGAAGAATCCCATTCGCTTCCATGACCGCTCCGAGGCTGCGGATTGGTCCCCGGCCTAGCCCCCAATGATCGCGCAATTTCTCGGCGGCACGCTCGATGTCGTCTTCATCTCCGCTATCCGCGTCAAACTCGAACTCGGGGAAGTTAACCGCTGGCAAGTCGATGAAACGCTCCAGCAGCATGCCGATGTCCCCGGCCCACTGCATCCGCCGGACGATACGGCGGCGGTGCTGTTGCTCCATGCGCTTCAGGCTTCGGAAAAATGGCGAACGTGGTTCACCCGGTCGAACCGGCATGCTGGTGAAAAAGGAAATCGGCTGCCCGGTTTCCGCGATGATCTTACTCATCGTCTCGCCACCCGGTGATGCCTGACCAGTTTCGAACTGGGCAACCGCCTGTCGGCTGACGCCTATGATCTCCGCAAGATTTTCTCCGGAAAGACCACGGGCTTCTCGGGCTTCCCTGATCCGCTCGGGAATCGGCTTAGCTCCCGCCGAGGCGGGAGAGTCTCGATCATTACTCATGTCGTCACCAATAATCAGGCGCTGTGATCGGAATCCGACTCTGTATCGTCCTTCCGCAGCGCTTCCTCGATATGATCGCGAAAACGCAAAACAACAGCGGGCGTCGGAGTTTCCGACGATACTATTTCGATCGCCGATCCCAGCCGGTTGATGATGTTCGTCCGGGCAAGCCAACTGTTACGGCCAGCTTCCGGCATACCCCAGCAAAGATGTGTCAGCTCGCGACCAGTCGCGCCAAAGGTGAGCCAGGCATACATTTCGGGAGTTGGCTCAGGGCGAATCGGGACCACGACCGAATCTCGCATGAACAAGTCCAGTTGGTTGCTCAAGCGCTGGTCTTGACGGGTCGGCGTTTCCTCCGGAAACGCAATAGGGTTGTCGGTACGGCAGATATGGGCGCGGCAAGCACCAGAGCGCAACTCAACCCAGTGACCGCCGCCAAGCGGCATTCTGGTCATTTCGGAAGTAAAGGGGAGATTGCCGGCCTGGCAGCCTTCATGGACACTAAAGAGGACGGCGGCACGGCGGATATGGCCACGGATATCGCCGCCGATTAGGGATGCAAGGAAGGACTCGTGATCCATTACGTCACTCGCCAGCATAATTGCCTGCGATACGATTCGGACGAGTGCGGCATCCGTGTTGGGCGGGAACGCCTCGTCCAGTTGTTCCTGAAAAATAGCCATGCCTTGCGCCTCGAAAAGTTCTGCAAGTGCATTCCCGATTTATCGATCTCATGTCAAGTAAATTTTCAAATATATGTTGCTTTAGAAGAGGCCGCATTCTGACGTCCACATCGGGCGGCCCCTTCGGTCCACACCTTGAAAATGGCACTTAAAATCAGCATGAAGAAGGGAAAATGGCTATGAGCCACCATCCGTAATGATAAGGGGCAGAACTCGGCGAAGGGTTGAATGAGGGGCGAGGACAAGTGGCTTCGCTAGGCTGTAGTGACGATTTAATCATTTGAGCCATAGCATGATGCTTGCGAGCTTGATGAAGCCGAGGAAGTTGGCGGCGATTTTGTCGTAGCGGGTAGCGATGCGGCGCCATTGTTTGAGGCGAGCGAAGAAGCCTTCGATGCCCCATCGCTGTTTGTAGGCGATGACATCATATGGTCGGCGGATGCTGCGATGGCGGCGTGGCGGGATGACGGCCTCACCGCCTTGGGCACGGATCAGATCGCACAGGCTATCGGCATCATAGGCGCGATCGGCAAGAACCTGCTTTGCGGGCAGTCCTCGGATCAGGTCGCAAGCAGGCGCCATGTCGTTCTGTTGTCCGGGACCGAGCATGAAGCGCACCGGCAGACCAAGGGCATCGACTACGGCGTGGATTTTAGTGCCGAACCCGCCTCGGGAGCGACCAAGAGCCTGGGCTTGAACGCCCCCCTTTTTACCCGCGCTCCGGCCGCTTGAGCCTGGGCGCGGATCACGGTGGCGTCGATCGCAAGCCATTCGATGTCGGGATCGTCCGATACCGCCGCGAATATCCGGTCAATCACCCCTTGCTCGACCCACCGATAATAGCGTCGCTTAGCCGTCTGATAGGGGCCAAAACGCTCGGGCAAATCACGCCAGCGTCCGCCCGAACGCGCCAGCCACAGCAGCGCATCAAGAAACCGGCGGCCATCGCTGCGTGGACCACGCTTGCCCTTTCGTCCGCCCGGCACAAACTCGCGCAGTCGCTCCCACTGATCGTCCCGTAAAACCTCGCCTTCCACACCAGCCTCCAAAAGCCAGTGTTGAATCAGATGGGGTGGTTGCCGCCCTCCCCAGACGGCATCGCAATGTGCCAAGATGTGGTGTTGAGGCCACTGAGCGGAAAGGACGGCAACCGTGACAAAGGATACGATAATCGGGGTGGATTTGGCAAAGAGCGTCTTTCAGTTGCACGGCGCGTCGATGACGGGGCAGATGCAGTTCCGTAAGAAGCTATCGCGGCAAGGCTTTTACAAATTCATTGCAGGGCAGCCTCCAGCGGTGGTCGTGATGGAAGCCTGCGGCAGCGCGCATTATTGGGCCCGTGAAGTGACCAAGCTTGGTCATGACGTGAAGCTGATTGCGCCTCATTATGTGCGGCCGTTTGTAAAGCGGCAGAAGAATGATGCGGCAGATGCGGAGGCGATTGTAATAGCGGCCCAGCGGCCCGAAATGCGCTTTGTCGAACCAAAATCTGTTGAGCAGCAGAGCCGAGCTATTTTGTTTCGGGCTCGAGAGCGGCTCGTCCACCAGCGGACCGAACTGGTCAACGCCCTCCGGGCTTACCTCTATGAGTATGGCCATGTCGTTCCTCAGGGGATTCACCAGATCAAGCGGATCGAAGAGATCCTAGACGCACCGAACAGCGACTTGCCCAATTTGATGCGCGAGGAATGCCGGGATTTGCTGGAGCAGATTGCCGAGAAGACGGTCCGGATCAATGTCCGCACTGGCAAGATCAAAGCGTTGGCGGCGCAAGCCGACACCGCGCGGCGCTTGCAGACAATCCCCGGCGTAGGACCTTTGACCGCCCTGGCTGTCGAGGCCTTTGCTCCGCCTATGGAAAACTTCCGGTGCGGTCGCGACTTCGCGGCTTGGCTCGGCCTCGTCCCACGTCAGTTCTCATCCGGCGGCAAGGAGCGGCTCGGACGCATTTCCAAGGCCGGACAATCCGACATCCGCAAGCTGCTGATTATCGGGGCGATGTCGCGCCTGAACTGGATGGGCCGCAAATCGATTCCTGAAGGTTCCTGGCTGGCGCGCATATCCATGCGCAAACCCAGGATGATCGTAGCGATCGCTTTGGCCAACAAGATGGCACGCACAATCTGGGCCATGCTGACGAAGAATGAGGATTATCGAGTTCCGGCATAGGTGGCGGCGTGACCCACATGTCACAAATCCGTCATGTCGGATAACGGGAGGTGAAAGAAGGCGACGACCCGAATGGGCAAAATGATCGAACAGATCTGGATCCGGAAAACCAGTTGATTTCTATGAGTCCTCGAGCTCGAGAATCAGTTTTGGACCTGATCCGCAGATCACCATACCGGCCAGCGGCTTCTGAATGCCGCATCTCAAAGGCCTTACAGAAGACCGCACTCGATCACTCGCGCATCGGATCAGAAACTTCTTGCGCCACGGGCGGCAACCACAGAAGAAATCTACGCTCGCGTGAATCCCTAAAATGTCACTACAGCCTAGTACGTGTTAGCATGTTGTGCGAGCACAAGGGGATGCAAGTGATTAAGCCTTATGAAGTCCGAGGCGCGGCGTCGCGGATCAGCCCATCAGCAACAATATATATCAGCCAGTCAAATCGGAAGTACGCAGAGGTGGGTCCATGACGCACCTCTATCGCCTCCTTCTGATATTCAGTTCCATCTCGCTGACCTTTGCGATTTTCCTTGTGAACAAGGGGGTTTCCGTTCTTGGAAATGCAAACGACTGGGGACTACGACATCTGCCGGATATGCCGCTCATAAAATGGAGTCCGCCCGAAGCTTTTCTGGCTACGATTTCATATCTATCGTATTTTCTGGCCTGCCTGATTTTCAGCAACCTCGGGTTTCGCGCGACACGTTGGCTATCGCCAGAGCGCGTGGATGGCGCCAGTTTTAAGTCTATTGAACTGGTAAATGATACATTTCTACCGATATATTTAGCCTATTTTTTCGTTGCGCTGAGCACCACAAATTATCTTTCATTTGTGTTGGTTTTTGGTGTGGTCCTATTATTCGTATACCGTTCTGGCGGAGCTTATTTCGATCCTATGTATGTGTTGAGGGGCTACAAAATTTATGCAGCGACCTCAAACAAGGACGTTAAAAGCTACATTATCACTAAGCAGATATTGAAGGGCGTTGGTGACCTAAAGTTTGAAGGACTCCGACGGGTGAATGACTTTACCTTTATTGAAATCGGAGGGGGAGAATGAGTCAGGTTGTTGCGCGCTTGAAGCGGAAGAGTGTCGAGGTTTGCAAAGTTATGGCAAGTGATGGCGACATAATTGCTCTGCCGGATCTTGGTGATAGCGTCAATTTCGACCCACACTATAAGCGTGAGGACGGCCAATGGCTAGCGATTGGCGAGTTTTCAAAGACTGCTTATGCGATCGAGACACTAGGTGCAGACGTAAACACGGCAGATTTTCCACAGTTGAAGAAGGATCAAGCTACTGACTTGAAGTTTATATGTATCATCCAGGGTCAGTATCGCCTTTACCAACGGGTGATCTCTTCTCATATCGTGAAGAAAAAGTGGATGAAGGTGTCGGATGAGTTTGCGATCGTTGAAGGAGAGAAGATAATCCTATTAAATGACGTTCCCGATGCCATTCACGACACGGTTTCTGATGAGCTATATTTTGCTGACTTCGCCATTTTGAAAACTTTTTTTAGCAAAATTGAGGAGCTATACCGAGAGGCCACTGACGAGGAGGTGAAAGCCTTCCTTCAGAATGAAGTGATTAAAGCCGTTCCAGAATTCTCCTCTGAAAAAGTGAGCAAGCCGAATAGGCAGCGTATTGCTCTGGCTCAGGAAAAGCTGACCGCATATACGAAACAGAATGTAGAGCAGCTCCTTCAAGAGTTTCCTGAATACGTAGAAGATGTCAAGATCAAGGATGGCGCATTTGAGGTTAAAAACGACAATGATTTAAAAATGGCCATATTTTGTATAGAGGAGAGATTTTACACCACTGCCATCAGTAAGGAAAAGCGTCTCGCAAATTCAATTATGAAACTGAAAGCTGGAGCTTGATGGTCATCACCGAGCTCCAACAAAAGTCATTGAAAACCAAAATTAGACTTCAGATTGATTAGCCGGAATGACTCACCTCAACTCACGACCACTTTTGGGAAGATGATGCGCCTAAGTGGGACGCAAACTGATGCGGAAGGGCCAGCGACATCGGCCTATTTTTCGCGGCGCCTTGCCATCAGCGATGCCTCAATCCTCGACAATAGCGTCGACGAAACGGCGTTGCTGACGCTCGCAGGCAACACAATCGTGCTCGGCGAACCAGGGATGGGTAAGAGCGAGTTGATGCGTGAACTTGGCCGGCGATTGGGCGTAGAGATGGTCACTGCCGTGCGGCTCATCGCGGCCAAGAACCCCGCCAAATTCGTGCCCGACGGCAAGCCGCTACTGATCGACGGCTTGGACGAGGCAATGTCGCGACGCGAGGGCGACGCGATAGACGCTATCCTAGCCCAGCTCGATGAAGCCGGCGCGCCACCCTTCATTTTGTCCTGCCGTTCGCGAGAGTGGCAAGCGCGCACCGTGACTAACCTGCGCCAGATTTATGGCGCCGACCCACGCCTAGCGACTCTCGAGCCGTTTCGTCGCAGCGGAGCACGAGATTTTCTCGCTATTCGCTACCCCGCCGTTGACGCAAATCATGTCCTAGAGCACCTTGAAGCCCACAACCTAGCGGATTTGTATCGCAACCCGCTGACGCTCGGATTGATGGGCCGTGTCGCCGAGAGCGACACGCAATTGCCAGCGACCCGCGCCGCCTTGTTCGAGCGCGTATGTATGCTGGTCTGGCCCGAGCATGACCCGGATCGCCAGGATCTCGGATTGGCGCAGCTTGGCGAGGAAGAAGCGCTGGATGCGGCCGGCGCGATCGCCGCTGCGCTCCTGTTTGCCGGAGCCGAGGCGGCGAGCATCGCTGGCGCGGCGCAAGTCCAGCCGGGCGATGTCAGGCTCGTAGACATCGAGAAACTGGTAACGGCCAAGACGGTGCAGCCGATCTTTTCCTCGAAGCTGTTCCATAGCGTTGGCCCGTCGCGCGCCAAGCCGATCCATCGCGTCGTCGCCGAATATCTGGGGGCGCGCTGGCTGGCGCGGCAAGCGGCGACACCGCGTACGCAACGCCGCCTGCTTGCGCAATTGCAGGGGAGTGGCGGCGTTCCCTCCAGCCTGCGTGGCCTCCACGCCTGGCTTGCCTATCATAGCCCGTCAATAGCTGAGCGGGTGGTCGCCGCCGATCCCTTCGGACTCATCCGATACGGCGAAACTGCCGCACTCACACCGCATCTCGCAGACTGTCTGTTCGAGGCATTGTCCGCCCTTGCCGAGGTCGACCCCTTTTTCCGAGCGGCGGATTGGGACAGCAAGACTGCGGCCGGGCTGATGACCCAAGCGCTCGAACCCAAAATCAGGAAGGTCATTGAATTGGCCGGCAGCAATTCGCATTTTCGATCGCTGCTGATCGAGGGGTTGGACGGTACTGCTCTCGCTGGCGAACTGGCGGGCACACTGGAGTCAATTCTCCTCTCGCCCGAGCGCTTTTACCGCGAGCGCCACGACGCGGCGGACGCTCTATCACCTCACCGCGATCGAATCTGGTGGCAGCAGGTGATCGCAAGGCTCATCGAAGAAGGCAGTGAAGATGCGCCTCGGCTGGCTCGTCAATTGATCGAGCAGATCGATGCCGACGTACCCGACGCGTTGCTGGTCGCGACGCTCTTTGCCGAGATGGGCACGATCAGCTGCCCGCTGCCACGTGAAAAGAGGCGGCGCGTCCACACTGCGCGCCACTATGATCGACTGCTCGACATGATTGATGCGGGCCATCTTGTGGGCGTGCTCGATCTCGTAGTCGATTATTCGGACTTGTTGCACAGCGACGACTGGCAGAATGCCAACGATGTCGCGGACATCGTCGCACATCTGATCGTCCGGGCGATCGACGAAAGCGCGATCGGGATCGAGGATGCGCCGACACTCTGGCGTTGGCTGGCCCCGATCGAGCAAGCGATGCGCTTTCATCACGATATCAAGAAGACGCTCGCCGAGCGGCTGGCGGCAAGTGGTCCGCTGCGCCGAGCGGTACAGGATCATGTGTTTCAACATGACAGACGCAAGGACAGTCTGTGGGTCACCGAAATGTACCTCCAGCGCAGATTGGTCGGGCTATCGACATACGCTGACGACCTGGTCGGGGCCTTTGATCGCTTAGCCCAGGGCAAGGTCCATGACCAAGCCTTGCGCCAAGACTGGAAGGATCTGGTGCGTCTGGGCTGGGGCGGGAGTGGCCCCGACCCAATGGTGCGCGCGGCGGCGGAAAAGTTTCGGCGCGGCGATGCACAGCTTGCGATCTTCATCGGCAAGGTGGAAAATCCGAAGAAGCCGGCTTGGGAGGTCAAGCAGGAAAAGGACGGGGCCAAGCGCGCGAAGAAACGGGCGATAACGTTCGAAGCCCATCGGCGCGACTTCTCAGCGGCAAGTGCTGATATGCGCGCGGGGGAATTCAGCGCAATTTTTCAGCCGGCCGAAGCGTATTTTGGACGGTACCACGATCTGTCGAGCGATCTGGCGCCCGCGGATCGGATTGCAGAGTGGCTGGGCGACGCACTGCGCGATGACGCACTGATGGGTTTCGAGGCCACGCTCCATCGCACCGATTTGCCGACCATGGGCGAGATCGCCGCGGGATTCGCTCAAGGCACTACCTACAATTATTGCTACCCAATCATGGCTGGGCTCTACGAACGGTTGCGGATTGGTATTGGCTTCAATGATCTGCCCGATCCAATCGTGACCACCGGCCTGCTGCTGAGCCACAGCGATCGCGGGTGGAAGATTGAGGCAGATCAGGAGGCGTTGCGGAAGGCATTGGATGCGCGCGTCATTCCGACGATCGACGCACGAAAGGATTTCGCGAAAACCTGGATTGAGCCATCGCTTGCAGCAGGCGCCACGCACGTGGAGGGACTGTACAAGTTGGCGCGAGATCCGGAATGGCAGATGGCGAGTGGTGCGCTTGCTGCTGGGTGGCTAGCTTCCTTCCCCAACGTGCCCGAGTCAGTCGAAGCCGGGCTGGTAGATTGCCTCATTTATGGCGATGCTCTCGACGCATTGCGTGGCGTTGCCGAGGCGCGGGTCGGAACCGTATTCCGTCACTTCGACCATATGCTCTCCTGGCTAGCCATCGACGTGTTAGTACGATTCGACGCTGTGCGGCCTGATCTCGATGGGATTGGGATGCGCAATCCCGAATTCATCTGGTTTCTACGCAATCGGCTTCAGTTCGAACGTCGGGGCGGTATACTCCCCCTATCGATCGAGCAGGCAGAGTGGATCGTCGCGACGTTTCGCGCTGTCTGGCCTTATGCGACGCTGGAGGGCAGCGGGTCGGGCGACACCAATCCCTATGACGCGACCGATTGTCTGCGCGCCATGATCGACCGCATCGCCGACGACACGAGCATCGCGGCGAGCGAAGGGCTACAACGGCTGACCGCCGGTCCACCCGACAGCTATAGCGAGCTCATCCGACACATGGCAGCGGAACAACGGCAGAAGCGCGCCGAACAGGATTTCTCAGCACTGATGCCTGCCGACCTCGCAGCGTTGATCGAGGACGGCCCGCCGGGAAATATCGAGGACTTGAAAGCGCTGATGCTTGAGGAGCTTCGGGTCGCGCAAGCGAAGCTGATCGGCGACGATCTCGATACAGTGGTCGAGTTCTGGAACGATCAGGGGATTCCGCGCGACGAGAATCGCTGCCGCGACCGGCTGGCGGCGATGATCGGCCCCGAACTCGCCCGTTATGACATCCAACGAATGACCGAGGCAGACATGCCCAAGGTTAAGCGCGCCGATCTCGCCTTCGCGCGCGGCACCATGCAATTGCCGATGGAGGTCAAAGGCCATTGGCATGCCGAGGTCTGGGACGCAGCGTCAGGCCAACTCGATGCCCAGTATCTGATAGATTGGCGCTCCGAACAGCGCGGCATCTATTGTGTCCTTTGGTTTGGTGAAGTGCCGGCAGCGACAAATCGGCGGCTGAAGGTGCATCCGGACGGATTATCTGCCCCGACCAACGCGGAGGAAATGCGCACGATGCTAATCGCGCGAATTCCGGAGGCGCGCCGCCCGCTGATCGATGTGGTAGTGATCGACCTTACGTCTGGCAAGCCCTAACCTACGTTGTCGGTATTAGCCGACCGCCCGGCCAGGCTCTTGCCACAATGCGTGTAGCCACCAAGGCCCGCGATCAGCGTGACGGCGATCTGGTAGGTGTTGTGGAGGTCGGACTCATGCGTCATAAAGCCGTCGAGATAGGTCGCCTGAGCGGCAATCTTGATATCCATGAGATGATTGAGCACCTTCTTGTTGCTGGACACGTCAGTGCCGCCGGTGCTGCGTAACCGGATGTAGAGCGCGACCATCATAGCGCCGTATCGAAACGCCAGAAGATTGACCATTTCAGGGATCGTTGTCGGCACGTTGGCGCGCATCACCTTGTGCGCAGTGAAGAGGCTACCGCCCAGCTTCGCGGCCTTGTGGAAGGTCAGTTCCTGCAAGCCGAGCGACAGCTTGCGATCTCCCTCGATGATGCCTTTGAGTTCGTTTCTCTGGCTGGTCGAAAGCTCCTGATCCCATGCCGCGAACAGGCTCATCATCTTGCGCGCTTCGGGGAGCAACGCATCCATGATGCCTTGCGTACGGTCCCGGTGCGCTTCGAAATGGGCCGCCAGTTCGGGCGTCATCGGTGCGTTGACGACTGTATCGCAATAAGGGGCGAAGTCGCGAGTCTGCTGCCGGTCGATCAGACGCAGGAGGAGACCGCGCTGCCGCCCGCTCATGTGGAGAAGGTCCTGGGTGTCCTTGAGGATGATGATCTGGTCGGAATGCGCACAAGCTATTTGTTGGACGCGCCGGGTGGTGTGTGGACTTTTAGCCTTGAACCACTCCTCCAAGACTGTGCTGGACAGCGCGGCGAGATGGGTGCGGGAGGCACCCAGATAGTCGCGCATCCCGTCGCGATCGGCAAAGTTGTTATCGACCATAACCAGCATCGAGATGCTTTTTACGCAGCAAAAATGAATGACGGCTTTCGGCATGAGTAAACGCCAGCTGGAAGGTGGCCATATGGCGCAGAGCTGCCCTCCGACTCTCGCCTACCTTTGAGCTGTAAACGGCAGCTTTCTTGGGTTTGTGTGTCTGAAGCCGACATTCGGCAAAGTCCCCCAACCAGTCAGACTGAAAATCTGTCCTCCCACTTTCCGCTCGACTTCGCTGCCGGACAGAGTGAACGCTGTTCTTATTAAATCGCGGCCGTTCCGAACGGCCGCCACCCCGATGGCTCGATGGCTCGATCCACGGGGCTCTAGGTGGTGGGGGCAGCACGGAGCTGCTCTCCTTTTAAAGGATACCACCCTCATGACCAAACTCACCGACATGCAGATGGTGCTGCTAAGCACCGCCGCCGCTCGTCCCGACGGCAATCTCTTGCCGCCGGCCAAAAGCTTGGGCCGCTACGGCGACCGCATCCGTCGCTCGGTGGAAAGCCTCATGAAGAAGTCCCTGGCTACCGAGCTGCCCGTCAGCGAGAAGGAGCGGTCGTGGCGAGAGGAAGCCGACCAGCTCTTCGGCGTGAGCATCACTGATCTTGGTCGCACCGCGATCCGCATCGACGAAGAGCCCGCAGCCGCACCCGATGAAATCGCCGCCAAAGTCAATGCTGATGACCCTGCGGCTGCATTGCCTTTGGCAGTGCCGCGCGAGGGCAGCAAGGCCGCCATCGTCGTCGCGCTCCTTCAGCGCGAACAGGGCGCGACATTGGCTCAGCTGGTCGATGCCACGGGCTGGCTGCCCCACACCACGCGTGCGGCCCTCACTGGTCTGCGGAAAAAGGGGCACGTGATTGCAAAGGTCAAGCGCGAGGAATCAACCTGCTATTCCATCCCGGCGGCCCGATGATGGAGCGTCTCGAAGGTCAACTGGCGCGACTGGCAACATTGTCGTCGGTCGCGCTGCGCGCGGAATGGCGGCAGCTCTATAAACGACCCGCACCCGACATGACCGCCGATCTCTTGCGTCGCGGCATCGCATGGCGACTGCAGGAGCGGATCTCAGGCGGACTCGCACCGTCTCTGCAGCGGGAGATTGCGCGCCTCATGGGCGAGGTAGAGCGCACAGGCGAGGCGGTGCCGCAGGCCAGCAGCCGGATCAAGGCCGGGACCTGGCTCGTGCGCGACTGGGGTGGGACAAGTCATCATGTACTCATCCTTGATGATGGCTATCTCTATCGAGAACGGCGCTATCGGTCGCTCACCGCCATTGCGGTCGAGATCACTGGCACGCGCTGGTCGGGCCCGCGCTTCTTCGGCCTCAAGACCAGGAAGAAGGAGAAAGCCGTTGGCCAGGCCGCGTGACCCCGCGCAGGGCATTCGCTGCGTCATATATACACGCAAATCCACCGAGGAAGGACTCGAGCAAAGTTTCAACTCGCTCGACGCGCAACGTGAGGCCTGCGCCGCTTATATATTGAGTCAAAGGCATGAGGGCTGGACGCTGATGCCTGACTATTATGACGATGGCGGCTATTCCGGGGGCAATATGGAGCGCCCCGGCCTCAAGGCGCTACTCGACGAGGTTGCGGCCGGTCGTGTCGACGTGATCGTGGTCTACAAGGTCGATCGGCTGACACGCAACCTTTCGGACTTTGCCCGCATCGTCGATGTGCTCGACAAGGCCGGGGCGAGCTTCGTCTCTGTTACCCAGTCGTTCAACACGACCAGCAGCATGGGCAGGCTGACCCTGAATGTGCTCCTGTCGTTCGCCCAGTTCGAACGCGAGGTCACTGGCGAGCGTATCCGTGACAAGATCGCGGCGTCGAAGGCAAAGGGCATGTGGATGGGGGGTCCCGTGCCGCTCGGCTATCGGCTGGAAAACCGGGCGCTGCAGATCGAGCCGACCGAGGCGGAACTGATCCGGCACATCTTCCAGCGCTATCTTGATCTTGGCTCAGGGCGTCTGGTCGTAGCGGAACTCGACCGTGACGGCCATCGCAGCAAGGCGCGGATCAATCGTCATGGGCGGGCCTATGGCCGACAGCCAATCAGTCGTGGCGCCCTTTATGCCATCCTGCAGAACCGGCTCTATATCGGCGAGGTGGTCCATAAGGAGCATATCTATCCCGGCCAGCATGCACCGATCATCGAGGTCGAGACCTTCGAAGCGGTGCAAAACCGGATCGCGCTTGGCCGCAATGAGCGACGGCTGGGAACCGGGGCCGCTTGCGCCAGCCTATTGGCGGGCTTGCTATGGGATGGCGTCGGCCGGCGGATGACACCGTCTCACGCGGTGAAGCAACACAGGCGTTACCGCTATTATGTCTCGCAGATCGAGAAGTCATGACGATGTCTCAATCCCGGCCTGGCGTGTATCGGCGAGTGAGCTGGAGGCACTGGTTCTGGACGAGCTCAGGACCGTGATAGCGGCAGCCGTACGGACCGCAGTTGCCGGATGCACCCTGGGGAGCGACACGATCGAGGTGGTACGTGACAGATGCGGTGCCGCGATAGATGCTCTGTCCTCCAACAGCGCCGTCCAACAAAGACACCATCTGCTTGACGTAGTCCGGCGCATCGACATCGGCGACGGCAGGCTCGTCATTACCTTTTCACTGGAAGCCATCGACCAGCATCTGGCCGGTCAAGAGGAGCTTGAGGTTGGGATAAATATGGTTCGCACCGGTCGTCAGACCAGAATCGCCATTCCTCCGTCCGCAACGCAATCCGCCCGGCCCAATTCATCGCTGCTCAAGCTGGTAGCGCAGGCCTTTGCAGCCCGGGCCGAGATGGACAAGGGTGGCAGCTTCCTGGAGGTCGCCGCGCGGCTTGGCTGCGGCCGGGAATATCTCGCCGATCTGCTGCGTACCAGCTATCTGGCACCGTCGATCATCAAGGCTATCCTCGAAGGCCGCCAGCCACCCGACCTCAGCCGCAAGCGGGTGATGCAGACCAACCGCATCCCGCTGGACTGGCGAGGCCAGGAGGCGATGTTCGGGTTTGGCTGAGACTCGCCAACAGTAGCAACCAAGGAGCGGTGCCGATCGGCACCGCTTCTCGTTTTGGCCCGCGTCAATTCCGGGTCCACCAAAAGCGCCTTCGGAGATATGGCGCCAGATTGCGCCGCCCGTACCGTCCAGAGTGGTCTCTGTTTTCCAGAGCGCATTTTGCGTGCGGGCAAGCCTCGGAAATCACGGCAGATTTCCGCCCTTGGCGAGAGCCTCTCCGGTCTATGGGTATATGTAGGAGAGAGTGGTGCCGCTTACGTGACTCGAACACGTGACCCCATCATTACGAATGATGTGCTCTACCAACTGAGCTAAAGCGGCGTTGGGTGGGCCAGATAACAGCGGTTGATGCGCAGGACAAGCGGGCAATGCATCTTCGTGCACCATCTCTTCGGGGGGCATGCGGCGAGCGCGTTGCGTCAGGCGCCCCGCTTCTTCACGGCATGTTTACCATCCCATGGCAGTGTCGAGTCTCAGGAAAGCTTTTCTTCTGGATTAGGACCGACCGGATGGACACTCTGCGGGGGCAGGAAATCTCCAATGAACAGGATGATTTCGACTATGCCGATCACGAGGCGATGGAGCCGCCGTCCAGCGTAGGCTCCGACGAGCGGCGCATGCAGGTGCGCGCCTATAATTATTGGGCGTCGCTGCTGGGCGACCGCACGCTTCCGTCGATCGAGGATCTGTCGCCCGATCATCTGGAGGATTTCGGCCCCAACAGCGTCCTTCTGGATTTCAGCACCGGACTCGATAACCCGGCGGTCGTGTATCTCGGCACCGCGCTGCGCCGTGAGTGCGATGTCACCGGCGCTATCCAGTTCATCAACGACGTGCCCTCCCGCTCGCTGCTGTCGCGCCTGACCGACCATTATCTCCAGATCATCGCCAACGCCGCGCCGATCGGTTTCGAAGCAGGCTTCCTCAACCAGCGCGGGTCGGAAATCCTCTATCGCGGCATCCTCATGCCCTTCTCCTCCGATGGCGAGACGATCGATTTCGTGTTCGGCGTCATCAGCTGGAAGGAACTGGCGAGCCAGGCCGTCGCCGACGAGCTGGGCCGTGAAGTCGATGCCGCCCTGCGCAGCAGCGCCGCCCCCGGCGCCGTAGCACCGATCTGGGCCGATGGTCCGGCGGCGGGCGAAGATAACGACACGCTCGACCTGTCCGGTATGGAAAGCCCGGCCGAGGACGCGCCGCTCGCCGACTGGCTCGCCCTCGCCCGCGACGGCGCGGAGCAGGCCCGCACCAGCGAAGCCCGCACCCACGGCGCCCTCTACCGCGCCATCGGCCTCGCCTACGACTTCGCCCTGATGAGCGAGGCGTCACCGGAAGATTATGCCGAGATGCTGGCCGACGCCGGCATCAAGCCCCAGGCGCGCAGCCCCCTAACCGCCGTGGTGAAGCTGGTCTTCGGCTCTACCTATGACAAGACGCGCATCACCGAATATGCGACCGCGCTCGAACATGCGAAGAGCGCGGGCCTCGGCCTCGGCGCGCTTGGCGACTATCTCGGCGAATATCCGGGCGGCCTCAAGGCGCTGATCCGCGACGAGCGCGCCCAGCGCCGCTCGCTCCTACCCCCTCGCCCCGACCCCAGCCAGACCGCGCGCGCCGCGATGAAGGCCGCCGCGCCGATCGACCCTGTCGCCATTTCGACCGATGGAGACGGCCTCGCCGTCGTCATCGCCCGGCGGGAAGCGGACGGCACTCTGGCGATAGTCGGCGCCCTTCCCGATGGATCGGACCTTGGTCAGCGGGTGATCGTCGCGGCGGCCGCCTAACCGAACGACAACGCTCATTATATTTCGACGGCCAGTAACTTTATTTCATTTCTCCAATTGAGCCTCACCGGGCGCTAGCGCATAACAAGGCGAGCCGGGGAGTCGCGTGACAACATGCCAGCGTCGTCCCCGTTCAGGGAAAGCGGCATACAGCCGCAGCGGGAAGAGGTTACGCATGACGGCATTGTCCGAGCCGAAGACCGGCCGAGTAAACGTATCGATCCGCAAGGCGCTTGAGGCAGCGCTGGAAAGGGGCGCGCTCCCGGGCGAAAGCGAGGATTTCGATCATGAGGCAGCGGTAACCGCAGCCGCCTTCCTCGGCCGCGCCGCCGACGTCCGCAAATCGGGCCAGCTTGCCATTTCCATCGAAACGCTCGGCGAAGGCGCGACCGGCCGCTACATGCGGATCGCCATCGTCAATGACGACATGCCCTTCCTGGTGGACTCGATCGCCAATGCGCTGGCATCGCATGACGTCACCATCTACCGCCTGCTCCACCCGGTCCTCTCGATCGACCGCAGCGAAGCGGGCAAGCTGACCGCCATTCTGGATGACGAAGCCCCCGGCGCCCGCCGCGAATCGATGATCTATATCGAAGCGGATCGCGCCGACGCGAAGGGCCGCCGCGCGCTGGAAAAATCGCTGCGCCAGACGCTGACCGATGTCCGCGCCGCAGTTGCCGACTGGCCGAAAATGCGCGACGCCATGAGCCGGGATGCGGACGCCATCCCCGACGGTGAAGGGGCCGCACTCCTTCGCTGGTTCCTCGCGCGCCACTTCACGCAAACGGGCCATGAACGTCGCCTTCGCAATGGCAAGGCGGAAGATCAGCTTGGCATCTGCACGCTGGATGACACGCCGCTGCTCGCGCCCGCCTCGCTCGAAGCGGCCTTCACCTGGTTTGAAGAGGGCAAGCGCAACCCGCTCATCATCAAATCGAACAAGCTCTCCCGCGTCCATCGCGCCGTCCTGCTTGACCTCATCATCGTGCCGGTGCGGGAAGGGAAAAAGCTGGTCGCTCTCTCGATCCACGCGGGCATGTGGACCAGCGCGGCGCTGTCGGCCAGTCCCGACAAGGTGCCGCTGCTGCGTTCCGCTCTTTCCGCGCTGATGGACAAGTTCGGCTTCGATCCGGGCGGCCATGCGGGCAAAGTGCTCGTTCACGCGCTCACCGCCCTGCCGCATGACATATTGATCGGCTTCGATCATGAAACGCTGGAACGGCTCGCGCTCACCTTCATGTCGCTGACCGACCGGCCGCGTCCAAAGCTGGCGCTCGGCACCAGCGCCCTCCCCCGCCATCTCTATGCCTTCGCCTGGCTGCCGCGCGACGAACTGACCACCGCCCGCCGCCTGGCCGTGCAGGATATGCTCTCGCAGGCCGCCCATGCGCCCGTGCTCAGCTGGTCGATCGCGCTTGAGGAAAGCGGCCTTGCGCTGCTGCGCATCACGCTCGACCTGCGCGATGGTGGCGTGGTGCCTGACGAAGTTTCGCTCGACCGGCAGTTGAAGCAGATGGTGCGCGGCTGGCTGCCCGCCGTCGAGGAAGCGCTGGCCGAAACCGAAGAGCCCGGCCGCGCCGCCGCGCTTGCCCAACGCTATGCGCCCGGCTTTCCCATGGCCTATCGCAACGGCGCCGGCCCGGCCGAGGCAGCGATCGACATCCGCTTGCTCCACGGTCTTGGCGGCCCCGGCGACAAATCGATCCGCATCTACCGCAACGGCGAGGACACGCCCGAACAGTTGCGTCTGAAGCTCTACAGCCACGATGTGATCGCCCTGTCGGAAGTCGTTCCGGCGTTCGAGAATTTCGGTTTTCGCGTCATCGATGAAATGACGACGGCGGTCGATGGCGGCGCGCAGGGCCATGTGCAGCGCTTCGTCCTTGAACTCCCCACGGGCGGCAGCGGTGATGCAGTCGTCGCTCGCGCCGACATAGTAACCGAAGCGATCGCGCAGGTGCTGGAAGGCCGCGCCGAAAATGACCGGTTCAACGAACTGATCGTGACGGCAGGGCTCGCGCCCCGCGCCGTCGTGCTGTTCCGCGCGCTCTTCCGCTATCTGCGTCAGACCGGCATGGCCTATGGCATGGCGACCTTCGCCGAAACGCTGCGCCGGGAACAGGAGATTGCGCGCCAACTCATCACCCTGTTCGAGGCACTGCACGACCCCGCCGCAAAGGATGGCCCGGCCCGTGCCGAGCAGGCGCAGGCCGCCATCAATGCGGGCCTCGAAAAGGTCAGCGCGATCGACGAGGACCGCGTTCTGCGCCTGCTGCGCGCCGTCATCACGGCTACCCTGCGCACCAATTTCTTCAGCAACGCCGCCGCCGAAGCGCTCGCTTTCAAACTCGACAGCGCGCAGGTGCCCGGCCTGCCCGCACCGCTGCCTTGGCGCGAAATCTGGGTCTACTCCCCAAGGGTCGAGGGCATCCACCTGCGCGCGGGGCCGATCGCACGCGGCGGCCTGCGCTGGTCCGACCGGCGCGACGATTTCCGCACGGAAATCCTCGGCCTGATGAAGGCGCAGCGGGTGAAGAACGCCGTCATCGTGCCGACGGGGGCAAAGGGCGGCTTCTATCCCAAGCAGCTTCCCAACCCGCAGGTCGATCGCGACGCATGGATGGCGGAGGGCACCGAAAGCTACCGCATCTTCATCCGCGCGCTGCTGTCGGTCACCGACAATATCGTGAAGGGCAAGGTCCGCCACCCCGCGCAAACCGTCATTCACGACGGCGACGATCCCTATTTCGTGGTCGCGGCGGACAAGGGCACGGCCACCTTCAGCGACGTCGCCAATGCCATCGCGCTGGATCACGATTTCTGGCTGGGCGACGCCTTCGCCAGCGGCGGCTCGCACGGCTATGATCATAAGGCGATGGGCATCACCGCGCGCGGTGCGTGGATCAGCGTCCGGCGGCACTTCGCCGAAATGGGCATCGATGTGCAGAGCGAGCCGGTCAGCGTCGTCGGCTGCGGCGACATGTCGGGCGACGTGTTCGGCAACGGCATGCTGCTGTCCAAATCCATCCGCCTGCTTGCCGCCTTCGACCACCGCCACATCTTCCTCGATCCGGACCCCGATCCGGCGAACAGCTGGAAGGAACGCGACCGCCTGTTCCAATTGCCCCGGTCCAGCTGGGATGATTATGACAAATCGCTGATCTCCAAGGGCGGCGGCGTCTATCCGCGCACCTTGAAGAGTATCCCTCTCAGCGCTCAGGTTCAGGCAATGCTGGGCGTCACGGAAACCGAAATGGAACCGGCGGCTCTCGTCAGCGTCATCCTCAAAAGCCCTGCCGACCTGTTGTGGTTCGGCGGCATCGGCACCTATGTGAAGTCCGCTGCGCAAAGCCATGGCGATGTGGGCGATCCCGCCAATGACCGCTTGCGCGTCAATGCGGAGGATCTGCGCGTCAAGGTCGTCGGCGAAGGCGCCAATCTCGGCGTCACCCAGGCCGCGCGCATCGCCTTTTCGCTGCGCGGGGGCCGCATCAATACCGACTTCATCGACAATTCGGCGGGCGTCGATTGTTCGGATAATGAAGTGAACATCAAGATCGCGCTTAACCAGGAAATGGCGGAAGGCCGCCTGGCCTTCGACGCGCGCAACAAGCTACTGGAAAGCATGACCGATGCCGTGGCCGACATCGTGCTGGAGGATAACCGCCTTCAGGTACTGGGCTTGTCCATCGCCGAATCCGGTGGAACGGCGGACCTCGCCAGCTATGTCCGGCTGATCGAAACCTTCGAGGAAAGCGGTCGGCTCGACCGGCAGGTGGAGGGTCTTGCCGCCAATGACATGCTGCTGCGGCGTGGACAGGATGGCCTTGGCCTTACCCGTCCCGAACTGGCCGTTCTGCTTTCCACGGCCAAGCTCGCGCTACAGGATGCCATCGAACAGGGGCAACTTGCCCTCGACCCCAGCATGGGTCCGGAACTCGCCGCTGCCTTCCCGCCCGCCATGCAAAAGAAGGAGGCGGACGCCATTGCCGCCCACGCTCTTGCAAAGGAAATCGTCGCGACCAAAGTCGCCAACCGCATCGTCAATCGCCTCGGCCTCATCCACCCCTTCGAACTCGCCGAAGAGGAAGGCTGCTCGCTCGCCGATCTGGCCAGCGCCTTCCTGATTGCGGAGCGTCTCTATGACATCGGCACCCTCTGGGCCGACATCGACGCCGCCGTTATGTCGGAGGCGGCGCGCCTCGCCCTGTTCGCCGACGTCGCCAATGGCGTGCGGATACAGATTGCTGACATTTTGCGCAGCCTTCCCACCGGGACTCTGCCCGGCGCCGGTCACGCCCTGCTTGCCAGCGGCGTCGAAAAGCTGGCCCGCGATGTCGACGACCTCCTCACCAGCGAAGCCCTGCGCCGCACCAATGCCGTCATCGACCGCCTCCTCGCACTGGGCGCGCCAGAGGATCTGGTGCGCCGCACCGCCGGTCTGTTCAAGCTGGACGGCGCCGTCGGCATCGCCGCGCTTGCGGTGCGGCTAAAGGTCGATGAAGTCGCCCTTACCCGCGCCTTCACCCATCTGGGCGAAACGGTCGGCATCGACTGGGTGCAGTCAACCGCCGCCCGCATGGCCCCCAGCGATCCATGGGAAAGGCTGCTCATCTCCGGCGTCGCCCGCGACATGCAGCAGGTCCGTCTCGACTTCCTGGAACAGGGCGGCAAATCCAACGGCAAGGACATCCTCGCCCATGTCGACGCATGGCTCGCCGAAAAGCAGCCCCGCATCACCCAATTCCGCGCCCTCGTCCACCGCGCCAAGGCGGCTGCGGCACCCAACGTCGCCATGCTCGCGGAAATAGCGGGGCAAGCAAGGGGGCTATTGGGGCGCTAATAGCGCCCCCCCCCCCTCAACAGCATTTCATCCCAGCCTCCACCGTCATCCCAGCGAAAGCTGGGATCTCGTGCCCCGCCACGCGCCCTAGAGCTTCGTGCTTTATATCGGCTCCACCCCTATTAATGCCGTTCGCCCTGGGCCTGTCGAAGGGTTCTAATTCTTTTTAGGAAGATGAGGGCTTCGACATTTGAACGAGGCAAGTGACTCGTTCAAACAGCCCGAACGGGGCTGGGCGATTCAGATTAAAGGCCCGATGCCCTATCCCACCCCAACCCCTACACTTTAATACAATTTCCTCCCTCTCCGCGTTTGCAATTGCGAGTCGTTCGCGTTATCCGGTCCACCTCATCATCAGGACCGACCCTCCCAATGCACGCCCCTGCCCGTCTCCAGCCCAAGAAAAAGAAGAAGACCTTCTGGCTGAAGCAACTGCACAGCTGGCACTGGATCAGTTCCGCGATCAGCCTGATCGGCCTCCTGCTTTTCGCCTTCACCGGCATCACCCTCAACCACGCCGCCGATGTCGAAGCCTCACCGCAAACCATCGAAAAGTCCGCGACCCTTCCCGCGCCGCTCTTGAAACAAGTCGCTCCCGACAATCGCCCCGACAGCAAAAAGCCCCTCCCCGCGCCCATCGCCACCTGGGTCGAAAAGGAAATCGGCACTCGCGCAGCGGGCGAAGCTGAATGGTCCGCCGACGAAATCTACCTCGCCCTCCCCCGCCCCGGCGGCGACGGCTGGGTCTCCATCGACCGGCAGAGCGGCGCAGTGACCAGCGAAAGCACCAGCCGCGGCTGGATCAGCTATTTGAACGACCTCCACAAGGGCCGCAACACCGGCACCGCCTGGAAATGGTTCATCGACATCTTCGGCGTCGCTTGTTTCGTTTTCGCAATGACCGGCCTCCTCCTCCTCCAGCTCCACGCCGCCAAGCGCCCCAGCACCTGGCCCATCGTCGGCGCGGGCCTGATCATCCCAACCGTTTTAATTCTCCTTTTCCTTCATTAATTCAGGGGACCAGCAGCACATGCAAAGCCGCTACAAACTCATCCTCGGCAGCAGCGCCGCCTTCGGCGCGGCAGCAATCCCCGCCACCGCCCAGACGCTCAACGTCAACGTCACCATCCCGCGCCTCTCCGTCGCGGAATATCACCGCCCCTACGTCGCCATCTGGCTGGAAAAGGAAGGCGCCACTCCCCGCACCCTGTCGGTCTGGTATGATGTCGACAAGGCGAAGGGCGAAGGCACCAAATGGCTCCGCGATGTGCGCCAATGGTGGCGCGTCTCCGGCCGATCGCTGAAAGTCCCCGCCGACGGCATCACCGGAGCAACCCGCGCTCCGGGTGACCAGAAGGTCGCCTTCACGCCAGGCAAAGGCCCGCTCGGGCAACTCGCCCCCGGCAACTATACGTTGGTCATAGAGGCAGCGCGCGAAGTCGGCGGCCGCGAACTGCTACGCTTGCCTTTCAGCTGGCCAGCAAAGCCAGGCACCGTGGTCCGCGCAAAGGGCAACAATGAATTGGGGCAGGTCAGCCTCAGCGTCAGCAAATAAGGGGACTGTCATGAAAGCCAAATATCTGATCGCTGCGACCCTCGCCGCGCTGATGACCACCAGCGCTGCCCAGGCGCACCGCCAGTGGATGCTCCCGTCCTCGACCACCCTGTCCGGAACGGACAACTGGGTCACCGTTGACGCGGCGGTCTCAAACGACCTCTTCTACTTCGAACATATGCCCATGCGTACCGACGCGGTTGCAGTGACGCAGCCCGACGGCTCGGCTGGCAAAGTCGAAAATGCCGCGACCGGCAAATATCGCTCCACCTTCGATGTTCACCTGACACAGCCCGGCACATATCGCGTCGCCAGCGTCTCGACTGGCGTTATGGGCAGCTACACCCTCAATGGCGAAGTAAAGCGCCTGCCCCGGGGCACGACCAAGGAGAAGCTGGCCGAAGCGATCCCGGCCGGAGCCACCAACATCCAGACGGTCGAGGCCACCAACCGAAACGAGATTTTCCTGACACTGGGCGCGCCCACCACTACCATATTCAAGCCGACCGGCGTTGGCATCGAATTGGTGCCCGTCACCCATCCGAACGATTTGGTGGCAGGCGAAGCGGCGACCTTCCAGTTCCTCCTCGATGGAAAGCCCGCTGCGGACCTCAAGGTAACGGTGATCCCCGGCGGTATCCGCTATCGCGACACGTTGGGCCAGCAGGATCTGGTCACCGGCAAGGACGGAAAAGTTTCGATCAGCTGGCCGCAGCCTGGCATGTACTGGCTGAACGCCACAATCGGCGGAAATCGCGAAGGTAGCGAAGGCGCTCAGGCGACGCCACCCGCCGCTCCGACGCCACGCCGCGCATCCTATGTCACCACCTTGGAAGTGCTGGCCCCCTGACCGGCGTTCGCATCGCCATTCCTGACATGCCGCCCCCGCAGCTCCCGTCGGCTCAGCGGGGCGGAGCGGGATATATTTCAGAGCTATCCGGACCGACCATGGGCACAAGCTGGTCGGCCCGGATCGTCGATGCTCCACCCGGCTGCGCGAACGCAATCGATGACGCACTTTCTCGCGTCATCGCCCAGATGAGCAACTGGGAAGCACATTCCGACATCAGCCGCTTCAATGCACTGCCGATCGGGACCTGGGCAACGCTTCCCTCCGATATGATGACGGTGCTAAAAGCCGGGTTGACTATGGCGCGCCTGTCTGGCGGCGCATTTGATCCGGCAATCGGACAGATGGTCGAACGCTGGGGTTTCGGCCCATCGGGCATAACAGGCCCGGAAATAGTGCCTGCGCATCCTGCACCCTGGACCATGGTCGAGATCGCGGATCAGAGCGCCCGTCGCCTCACTGACGTGAAGCTGGACTTCTCTGGCATAGCAAAGGGTTTCGCAGTCGATGCGGTTTCAGAAGCCCTCCGCGATCTGAGCGCTCGCCATTTTCTGGTCGAGATCGGCGGGGAATTGCGCGGCGATGGCCTCAAGCCCGATTATCAGCCCTGGTGGGTTGATGTCGAGGCGCCGCCGGGGCTCACAGTGCCCACCCTCCGCATCGCCCTGTGCGGCCTGTCTGTAGCCACTTCGGGCGATTATGTGCGCTTCCAGACCAAGGACGGCGCGCACTTGTCTCACAGCATCGATCCAGCAACTGGCAGACCCATCGCCAATGGTGTCGCGTCTGTCACAGTCCTGCACGAAAGCGCGATGCTGGCAGATGCCTGGGCGACTGCAATCACGATCTTGGGGCATGAACGCGGCATGGCGTTGGCGACACGTCACGATGTTGCCGCACGCCTCATTCTCCGCATCGAAGACGGCGCCAAGGAATATATGACGCCTGCCCTAGCCTCGATGCTCGATTAGGCCAGCCAGCCGTTTCAGGCGTCTGCCCATCGCCGTAGCAGATTGTGATAGACGCCCGTCAACCGGATCACCTGGGCATTGTCATGGCCAAGATCGACGGCCAGCGCCTGTATGCTGCTATCGAGATCGAACATCATCTGACGCGCAGCATCGTCCCGAACCATCGACTGCAGCCAGAAAAAGCTGGCGATCCGTCGCCCGCGTGTCACCGGCTCAACGCGATGAAGCGACGACGAAGGGTATAAAACCGCATGGCCCGCTGGTAGCTTCACCCGCTGCACGCCGAAATTTGTCTCGACGGTCAGTTCGCCGCCATCATAGCTTTGCGGGTCTTCCAGGAAGACGGTCATCGAGAGGTCGGATCGTACCCTGAACCCCGTGCCTGCCTGCACCCGGACGGCATTATCCACATGTACGCCGAACGCCTGTCCGCCTTCATAACTGTTGAACAGCGGCGGGAATATCTTGAGCGGGAGTGCAGCAGCGATAAACAGCGGCGATCGCCCCAATGCTTCCAAAATGATTTGCGCCGCCTGCCGCGCCTCGGGCGAGTCCTCGGGAAGCTGCATGTTGCGCTTGGCAAGTGCCGACTGATGACCTGAGGTCACATTGCCATCGATCCACTGCGCAGCGTCGATGAGCGTCCGGACGCGCTGCACTGTGGCAGGATCGAGCAAGTCGGGGATAACTGTCAGCATGTCGGAAACTCTATCAGCGCCGGTTGTTCACGTATCTGCGCTGCGCAGGACGAAGGGGATTTCAACTACGCCCTTAACCCGCACCGGCTGGCCGTCCCGGACCATCGGCTTCCACCGCCAGCCTCGCACCGCTTCGCGCGCCGCAGCGTCCAGACGGGGAAAGCCGCTGCTCTGTGCTATAGTCAGGCTTTCCACAGCCCCATCGACGCCCAGCGTCAGGGACAGAATGACAGTTCCCTGCTCACGCTTGCGACGGCTTTCGATCGGATAGCGCGGCGGCTTACCCGCCACCATCTGCGTCCCTAGGTCGCCCCCCTGAACGGTACTCGGCGAGGCAGGAACCGTCGGCGCGGCAAGCACAGGCGCCCGGATTACAACAGGCGTTGGAGGAACCGGGACTGGAGAAGGATCAGGCGTAGTAGCGATCGGCACCGGCGGAACTGGCACTTGAACCAGCGGCGGAGGCGCCACTAACGGAGGCGCAGATGGCGGAGGCGGTGGCGTCTCCGCAGCGGGCGGCGGTGGAGGCGGCATCAAGTTCACGACCGACAGGCGGGCTTCGCGGACGTGCTGAATATGTTGTCGGGCGTGAATGAGCGCGAAGATCAAAACACCGTGAATGAGGATGATGAGCAAGATCGTGGGCAAATTGATCTGGCGTCGTTCACCATAGCGCGAAGCATCGGCTGCCGGAACCTCCGGCACCTGGCTGCTGGGAGATGGTGTCGGGCTAAGTGGCGGAGAAACGGAAGATGCAGCATCATCTGCAATGTACCGTTCCGCTGCATCGAACATGCCACTTTCCCTTTCACGGCGATTCCCCGCAGAACAGGCACATAACGCCGGTCCTAATGCGAATCAATCGCACCCCTCTTATTTCTTCAGCAACGGGCGGATGGCGATCCGAGGAGGAGTGCATCGCCATCCGCCTTTCCCCCGGCAAGGGACGATGCCGGGGGAGGGTAGTCATTAAAAAGTGTAGTTCAGGCTCAGCACTGCGGATCGGGTCGCTGCGGGCTGCGCCCAGCTGCCGTTCACATTGTTGCGCACAGTCGTCACATACTTCTCGTTGGTGAAGTTCTGGACGTTGAGCTGCGCCTTAAGATTTTCGGTGATCGGGTAGTTCGCCATGAACCGATGGATGGTGTAGCTCGGCACATGATAGCCGACATAGTTGCCTGCCACGAGCTGCGCCAGCGTCGGCTGGTTCAGCAGAAACTTACCCTGGTAGGTTATGCCGTAACCCAGTTCCAGACCGAAGCCGAAGCGATAGGTGGTGAACAGGCTGCCTGAATGCTTGGGAGTATTCGTAAGCGAATAGCCACGAGTGGGATCAAGGAAATCGGCGTTGTTGGCGCAATTGCCTGCCGTCGTGCTGGTCGATCCCGGATTGTCGAGGCAGAAGTCGGACACGCCCTGCCGGATCTTGCTCTTCAGATACATGTAGTTAGCGGAAATCGTCCAGTTGCTGGTGATATTGCCCGATGCGCCCAACGAAATGCCCTCAACCCGCTGGTGACCATCGGTCGCCTGATCGGGAAGGAGGACATTGCCCGACACCACCTTGATCTGGTTACGATCGTTGCGGAAGGCCGCAGCGGTCAGCAGCAGTTTGGCGTCGAACAGGTCAGCCTTGACGCCGATCTCGTAGTTCTTGGTCGTTTCCGGCTTCACGTTGCAGGTCCCGCCCCCGGTGCCCGTGTCGATGGCGCAGGAGCCGTCAACCGACGCCTTCGAAGGCAGCTTCGAATTGCCATAGGCGACATAGAGGCTGGTATTGGACGTGGGCTTCACGACCAGACCAACCCGATAGGACAAGAGGTTATCGTCAAATTTCGCCGGGGCCGATACGCCGGTCGGGTTACCCAGGGTGGCAGAACCAGCAACCGTATCGAAGCTAACGTTCTTGCTGCTTCCCTTCACCTTCTCATAACGGATACCGCCATTGAGTTCGAGCCAATCCGTGAACTTCATCGCATCGAACAGATAGGCGGCGTAACTTGTCTGCTCACCCAACGCCCTCGTCGCCCGGATGAAGTTGATGGGGCCGACATAGTTGTTGCTGCCATAGACGAAGCCTGCCGGACCCTGCACCACTTCACCGGGGTTGGAGATGCTGACGAGCGGATAGGAGGTCGCGAACGGGTTTGTGCCATCGGCCGCACGCAGGCTGTTTCCGGCAAGCTGGTTATATTTTTCCCACAATGCAGACGCACCGAGGACCAGCGTGTGTTCAATCCCGCCCGTCGCGAAATCTGCGCTGAGATCAATCTGGTTATAGGCAGTTTCGTTGTTGATGAAGCGTGTATTGCCTCGCCCGTTGCCGCGGTTTGGCATGAAATAGCCGGGGGCGACCGTTGCCGCACAAGCGGATCCATCAGGTTGTACGCCCGAAGACAGGCAGAAGTCACCTGTCGGCTGGCTGGTGATGGTATTCTGGCTGATCTTTTCATATCGCGTCAGGTTACGCACCTTCAAGCTGTCGCTGAACGCATGGCTGAAGATCGCCTGCAACGACTTGGTCTTGCTGTCCTGCTTGTCGATATTGGCAAAGCCATAATAGCCCGAGCGGTCAAACTCATCCAAGATGCCACCCTGCGCCGGATAATAGCGCAGCCCATATTGCGGCATCGCATCGTCATCCAGATACTCGCCCTGCAAGGTCAGGCTGGTCGGACTGTCGATGCCGATCGTGATCGCAGGCGCGATGCCCCAGCGCTTGTAATTTTCGACGTCGCGGCCAGGCACGTCATTTTCATGATACACCGCGTTGATGCGCACCGCGATCAGGTCGTTGATGCGCTTGTTCGCATCCACCGTCGCACGGTAATAATTGTCGGTGCCGATCCCCGCGTTCAGGATCGTCTGGTCATCCGCCAGCGGCCGCTTGGTCACGAGGTTAATCGTACCCGCAACCGAACCGCCGCCGTTCATCACGGAGTTCGCTCCGTTGGTGACTTCGACCTGCTCGATATTATAGACTTCGTTGCGGTTCAGGAATGCGCCCGATCGGACGCCGTCGACGGTAACGTCGTTCTTCGCGTCCTGACCGCGCATGATGATGCGGTCGCCATAACCGAAACCGCCCTCGCCAGCACCGAAGGTGATGCCTGGCACGGTCGACAGCACGTCACGCAGGGTGAGCAGATTCTGCTGTTGAATCGTTTCCTTGTTGATCACTGTGATCGTCTGGGGCGTGTCCAGCAACGGACGCACATATTTGGGGGACTCCGCGCGTTCAACCTTGATCTCCGAGGCATCGATTGCGGTGTCCGTCACAGTCATCCCGCCAAGCTTGGGTGCGGGTGTACCGTCTTGCGCGTGGGCGGCCGAAGCAAAGGCGATTGCGCTCACGCAGCCAAGCGCCAGGAAGGACGGGATCGATTTGGAACTGCTGGACATCAAACGAAAACCCCTTTTCTCACTAATCGTCAGGGGTCAGCTATTGCGAATTGTTCGCAGAGTCAACGCTATTGCGAATAATTATTATTGTCGGGCACCGCATTAGCGAAGAGCCAGCATCGTATGGCGCTGGCCAAATTAGGCGGGCTTGGAGCCGCCAGCCGCGCAAGATCAATCTGTGCGATCAAGGCATTGAGAGGCAAACTCTCTCGCACAGCGACCGTGCGGAGAGCCTGCCAGAATATGGGTTCAAGACTGATGGCAGTCTGATGCCCCGCGATCGTCACGCTTCGCTTGACGGGAGGTGAGAAGGGCGACCCGGTTGGCGGCGCCGCGCCTTCACTGTGGTCGCCCTGCGCCATCAATACATATGCTGCCCGCCGTTGATCGACATCGTGCTCCCCGTGACGAAGCCCGCCTCTTCGCTGCACAAAAAGGCTACGCCGCGTGCGATCTCTTCGGCCTGGCCGAGGCGGCCGACAGGAATCTTGGCGACTATCTTCTCCAGAACCGGAGCAGGCACTGCCGCCACCATGTCGGTGTCAATATAGCCCGGCGCGATCGCGTTGACGGTAACGCCGAACTTCGCCCCTTCCTGCGCCAGCGCCTTGGTAAAGCCATGGATGCCGGACTTGGCGGCGGCATAGTTTACCTGCCCATATTGGCCAGCCTGACCGTTGATGGAACCGATATTGACGATCCGCCCCCATGCTCTTTCCCGCATGCCCCCGAAGGTCGCCTTGGCCATGTTGAAACAACCGCCAAGGTTGATGCGCATCACCTCATTCCAGTCGTCGAAGCTCATCTTGGCAAGCACGCCGTCGCGGGTGATGCCCGCGTTATTGACGACGATATCGACGGGCCCCAGCCTTTCGGCGACCGCTGCACAACCGTCCAGACAAGCCTGATGATCTCCCACATCCCAGCGGAAGGCTTCGATACCTGTCCTCTCTGTGAAGTCTCGCGCCTTTTCATCGTTTCCGGCATAATTGGCCGCGACTTTGCAGCCTAGTTGCTTGAGCGCGAGGCTAATCGCTTCCCCGATGCCGCGTGTTCCGCCCGTTACGATGGCAACTCTGTCCATAATCCCCTCCATGTTGAACTGGACGAAACGCTTCCTGAACCCAACCAGCCAGTTCGCGGCCGATCAGTTCGCGGTAAAGAATGATAGCTTCTGGCGATGCGTTCAAACAGCGCAAATGGGTGAACGCCTGGCCTCCAGCCGCCAAAAATTCTTCCTGCCCCCGGATAGCGATTTCCTCCAACGTCTCCAGACAATCGGCCGAAAAACCGGGGGTAAGCACAGCAACGGATCGAACGCCCTGCCCGGGAAGCTCCCGCAACGTCTCATCCGTTGCTGGACCGAGCCATTTCGCTCGCCCGAATCGTGATTGGAACGATAGCCTCACTTCTCTGCCAAGCGCTTCCTGCAGCAGATTAGCGGTGGCACGGCACTGATCATAATAGGGATCACCCAAATCGCGCGTTCGTTCAGGCATTCCATGGAAGCTGGCCACGAGCAGATCCGGTTTGAAGTCCAGTTTAGCCAGTTGGCTTTCGGTCGAACTGCGCAGCGCCTCGATATAGGCTGCTTCCGCAAAATATGGAGGCAATGTGCGGATGGCTGGCTGGGCTCGCAGGTCAGCCAAAGTGGCATAGCAGGCGTCCAGAGCGGTGGCCGTCGTCGCCGCGCAATATTGCGGGTAAAGCGGAGCCAGCAGGACGCGGTCGCATCCGGCGGCGATCATCGCATTCAGCCGTTCGGCGATGGACGGTGATCCATAGCGCATGGCCCAATCCACCCTAACCTCCGACCCGGTAATTTTCTGGAGTGCGGCAGCAGTTTCACAAGTATAAACGGCGAGCGGCGACCCCTTGTCTGTCCACACTTCCTGGTAAGCCTTCGCGGACTTGGCCGGGCGCGTAAGAAGGATCGGGCCGCGTAATATCGGCTGCCACAGAAGCTGAGGGATTTCCACCACCCGCGGGTCGGACAGAAACTCACCCAGATAACGCCGCACGGACGCCGCGTCTGGTGCGTCGGGCGTACCGAGATTGATGATAAGGACGCCGATATTTTCCATATTCAATGTCATGTCCGCGTCAAGATCGGCAGCTGGCGGAATCGCTGCCCTGTGACAGTAAAAAGAGCGTTCGCTATAGCCGGAGCAATCGCAGGCGCCCCAATCTCGCTGAGCCCGGCCGGGGGTGCAGTGCTTCGGATCAGTTCCACCGTGACCTCACCTATATCCTGCAACTGAGGAAGGCCCATCCGGGAGATGATCGAGCGCGTGGGCATTCCCTTCGCATAAGGCACCGAAGCACCCATTGCGGAAGCCAGGCCATAAATGATGCCGCTTTCCACTTGTTGACGTGCGATGTCCGGATTGACCTGCTCCCCGCCATCTACCGCAGCGATGACCCGCCCAACCTTGAGCCTGCCACCCTCGATCGCCGCCTCGACCATGACGGCGACATAAGCGCCATCTATGACATGCGCCGCCAAACCTTGACCGCTACCTTCGATACCTCCCTGCCATCCCCCCATCGATCCGACAGTCGTCAGGCAGTGAGCCAGTCGCGGGTTGCCACCCAGCATCTGAATGCGGAAAGAAAGCGCCTCCATCCCGGCAAGATGAGCCAGTTCATCGATAAAGCTTTCCGTAAAGAAGGCGCCATGAAGATGAGCATTGCCGCGTACAAAGCCCAGCGGCAGTCCAACATCGGCGGGGAAATGATCGACCGCCCAATTCGGCAACGCATATGGCAGTTCCATCCCCGCCACAGCGAGGCGGCTGGATGCGTTGGCAGTGTCATGGCTCGCTTCATGCGGCAATTTTCGATCGGCAATCCGTTTCCATGTCTGGGTCATGGCACAGGGTGCCGCCACTTTCGCAAGCCATCCTTCAATCGCGCCGTTGCGGCCGAGCTTTGCCGCCATACGGGCATGGGCAGGAGCACTGGGGCGATCCTGGATCACATCTTCCAGCCTTGACCAGAGCAGTTGGACGGGCCGCCCAACGTCTTTCGCTATCGACGCAGCCTGGACGCCAACCTCAAAATCCATCTTCCGGCCGAAAGAGCCCCCGGCATGCAGGGGGTATAGCACCACCTGTTGCTCAGGCAGATCGAGAGCATCCGCTATCGCGCTACGCGCGAGTGCAGGTGCTTGCGCGGGCATCCATATCTCGGCGAGGCCGTCGGTCACGCGCGCGGTCGCGCAGGGAGGCTCCAGCGCCAGATGCAGCCCCGGGGCAACGGTAAACTCGCTGGCCAGGATGGTGGCGTTGTCGAAAAGCGGCTTGAGATCGCCGCGCGAATACAGCCGTCTGCCATCCGAACCCGAAAAGGCCTCTTCAAGCGAAGCATCTATGCTGGCGCTGCTGACTGGCGTGCTCGATAATTCAAAAACCGGATCGCTAAGATCAAGCGCCTTATTGGCGGCCCACCAGTTGGTTGCGACAGCGGCCACCCACCGTTCGGCGCGCACCAGCTTGATAAAGCCGGTAACGGACTTTGCAGCCTGCTCGTTCACCCTTGTGAGCACGGCATCGCCGATTGGCCCCTGCCGGATGGAAGCGAAAACCATGTCCGGCAGCCGGACATCAGCAGCGAAGTTATGGCTGCCATCAATCTTCGAAGGCGTGTCGAGGCGCGGCAAATCCTGTCCGAAGAGTCGGTCAACCTGATTTTGGCGGAACGGCAATATCTCGGGCAGCTCGAATTCCGCTGCTTCAGCCGCTACCTCGCCGATCTTTAACGTGCGCTGGCCGCCATCAGAAATGATGCCGTTCTGAATGTCGCAACTTTCCCATGACACATCCCAGCGCGCCGCAGCAGCCTGACACAAGAGCACGCGCGCGGCGGCACCCGCTTCCTTATAGGCTCTGTGGAACATCGGCACGGACGTCCCCGCGCCGGTCAACATCAAAGCACGCCGCGTAGCATATTGCTCGATCGCCCAATTGCCGGCGCCACCCGCCAGCCTCGACCAGTCGCTCGCAAGCCACTCGCTGGCTAGCAACGTGTTTGCATAGAGCGGATTGATGGGCGCGCTTTGCACACCCACGGTGCGCCAGTCCGCACCCAGTTCATCCGCCAGTATCTGTGGCAGCAGTGTCGTCACGCCCTGCCCCGTCTCGGCTTGCGGCACGACCACGAGTACCCTGCCTGCCTTATCGATCTTCAGAAAGGCATTGAAGACGGTTTCGCCGGGCGCGGTATTCAGATTTGGGCGGGAGCTGCGCGGCCATGCGCCCCAGGCCAGCAGCAGGCCAGCCGACGCTCCAGCGCCTACTAAAAGCGTACGCCGATCAAGCCCCCTTGCCGTGCCTTTATGATTTGCCTGCCTCCGCAGTGCGCGCGTCATGAGGACATTGATAAAGAGGCTTGCGGCAGCTGGAAAGCGCTAAAACGCGTGGACCTGCGGGATATTGAAACGGGGAATGTCGATGGCGGGGCAGCGATCCATGACGACCTTCAATCCGGCAGCCTCCGCGCGCCGAGCGGCCGCCTCATCAATTACCCCCAACTGCATCCACACCGCCTTGGCCCCTGCGGCGATCGCATCGTCCACAGCCTGCCCCGCTACTTCACTGCGACGGAAGATATCCACCATGTCGATTGGAACGCCGATGTCGGCAAGCCGCGCCCAGACAAACTCCCCATGCACATGCTCTCCCGCAATCTGCGGATTGACCGGCAACACGCGATAACCATGGTCCTGCAGGAATTTCATGACGCCATAGCTTGGACGGCCGGGTCGATCAGAGATGCCAACCAAAGCGATGGTCCGCGTTTCCCTTAAAAGGTCGGCAATTTCTTGCGGCAACGTCAGCGGCATGTCCTTGTTTCCTTCTCGGCCATCCTAAAGACGCGGGATGCGATGAACCGTTCCCAAACGCCGCCTTTAGCCCCGCAACCAGGCCGCCACTTTACTCGCGATTGCAAGGAAAGCCTCGCCAGAGGCATCTTCCGTCGCTGCTGGAGGGTCGCCCGCATCCGACCGGCGCCGAATGTCTATCGCCAAAGGAATACGCCCGAGGAAGGGCATGCCCATGGCTGCGCCAGCCGCTTCCGCCCCACCCGCGCCGAAAGGATCGGATATCTCACCGCAATGCGGACAGCTATACCCGGCCATATTCTCCACCAACCCGATCAAGGGCACCTGCGTCTGCTCGAAAAGGCTGACCGCGCGCGTGGCATCGATCAACGCCAGGTCTTGAGGCGTCGATACGATCACAGCGCCCGCAGGCTTATGCTTTTGCACCATCGAAAGTTGCACATCCCCGGTCCCCGGCGGCATGTCCACGACCAGCACCTCAGTCTCGCCCCAATCGGCATCGATCAGCTGCGAAAGCGCATTGCCCGCCATAGGCCCACGCCAGGCCAGCGCCTTGCCGGGTTCGACCAAGTGCGCCATCGACAGCATCGGAATGCCCAATGGGCTTTCGACGGGGATCAGCTGCTTGTCGCGCGCTTGGGGCTTTTTATCTTCGCTTGCCATCAGTCTGGCCTGCGACGGTCCGTAAATGTCGGCGTCCACCAGACCTACCGCAAAACCCATTCGTTTGAGACCAACGGCAAGATTTGCCGAGAGGGTGGATTTACCCACTCCGCCCTTGCCGGATGCAACGGCAATGATGCGGATAGCCTTTCTTTCGGCTGTCATGGCGATCCGCACATCCTGCACCCCTGCCACCGACAGCCCTCCTTCCCGGATCGCCGCAGCGACGGCATCCCGCCGTTCGGGGGAAAGACCGCCTACATCCAGCGCCAGGCTCATGATTCCATCCTTGATCCGCGGCGTGCTGGCGCGGCCATCGGTCAAGGTCTTCAGGCGGGCGGCGAAACTCTCAAGATCGGTCATGACAGCGCCTCCTAGGCAATAATCGTTGCGAAGGGCACTGTTTTTCGCGACCCAGCCTTCCTATAGAGACGGAATGAAGAGATTTTTCGGGTGGATGCCTGGCATCGCTAGCGCAATGGTCCAAGGCCCTTGGGGCGGCAAAAGCGACGGCCCGGGTGGCGATGAAGGTCCGGGCAAGGGAAGCGATGGCGGCCCCCGGAATCCCTGGACGCAACCGGGGAAGGCCCCGGGCGGCAAGGGGCCTTCCGCGATTGAAGAACTGCTGCGCCGCAGCCGGGAAAGCTTCGGCCAAGGCGGTGGCGGCGGGTTTGGCAACCTCCCGCCTCGACCAACCGGAAAGACGCTTTGGCCCGCTGCCGTCGGCATCCTCATCTTGCTGTGGCTCGTGCTCACTTGCTTTCACCGTGTCGGCCCGCAGGAGCGCGGCGTCGTGACGCTGCTCGGTAAATATAGCCGGACCTTGTCGCCGGGGATCAGCTTGACGCTGCCTGCGCCCTTCGAGAATGTAACTACGGTCGATGTGGAGGAAATCCGGGCCATTGATATCGGTTCACCCAGCGCCCAGAGCGAAAATCTGGTACTGACCGGCGACCAGAATATCATCGACCTTGCTTACTCGGTTCGCTGGAATATCCGCAGTCCTGAGCTTTATCTGTTCCAGCTGTCCGACCCTGACGCAACGGTTAGGGAAGTCGCCGAAAGCGCCATGCGATCGGTTGTCGCCAGCGCCAGCCTGGACGACGCGCTGGGTGCTGGGCGCACTGAAATCGAGCAGCAGGTCGAACAGCGGATGCAGGCGATATTGGACGGATACAGATCCGGTATCCGTGTCCAGGGCGTCGCGATCAAGCAGGCCGATCCGCCGACCGCAGTCAATGACGCGTTCAAGGCGGTCTCTGCGGCGCAGCAGACGGCCCAAACATATCTGAACGAAGCGCGTGCCGCCGCGCAGCAGGTTACCGCCAAGGCCCAAGGCGAGGCTGCGGCGTTCGACAAGGTGTATGAGCAATATAGGCTGTCGCCCGACGTGACGCGCCGCCGCATGTATTACGAAACCATGGAGGGCGTCCTGTCCAACGTCGATAAGACGATCGTCGAAAGCGGCAATGTCACCCCGTTCCTGCCGCTACCGGAATTGAAGCGGCGCGCCCAGGGAGCGTCCGCTTCTTCCGGCTCCGCCGCTGCGGAAGGGGGCCAATAATGCCGACGCTTATTCGCCATCCCGTCGCTTTGGCGCTGTCCGTCATAGCTCTGCTGCTGCTCATCGGCAGCACCGTTGCCATCGTGCCCGAAACCAAGCAGGGCGTGATCGTACGCTTTGGCGATCCGAAGAAGATCGTGAACCGCTATCGCCCCAACGAAGAGTTCGGCAAGACCGGCGCGGGCGTCATATTACGCTGGCCGTTCATCGATCAGATTGTCTGGATCGACAAGCGCGTCCTGTCGGTCGAAATGGAAAGACAGCAAGTGCTGTCGACGGATCAACTCCGGTTGCAGGTCGACGCCTTCGCGCGTTATCGGATTGTCGATCCGTTGCGCATGTATATTGCGGCAGGGAATGAGGAGCGCGTTTCCGATGCCCTGCGGCCGATCCTGGGTTCGGCGCTTCGGAATGAGCTTGGCAAACGTCCTTTCGCTGCGTTGCTGTCGCCCGAGCGCGGTCAGGTCATGGACAATATTGAGGCCGGTCTCAATCGCGTGGCACGTCAATATGGGGCGCAGATCGTCGATGTACGGATCAAGCGGGCAGACCTGCCCGACGGCGCTCCGCTGGAAAGTGCTTTCACCCGGATGCGCACCGCCCGTGAGCAGGAAGCGCTGACGATCAGGGCTCAGGGCGCGAAGCAGGCGCAGATCATCCGCGCCGAAGCCGATGCGAACGCGGCGCGCATTTATTCGGAAAGCTTTGGCAAGGACCCGCAATTCTACGATTTTTATCGGGCGATGCAGGCCTACAGGCTGACCTTTGCACCCGATCGGCCGGGCTCGACGACGATGGTGCTGTCGCGCGACAATGAGTTTCTGAAACAGTTTCAAGGCAAGGATCGATAACCGTGGAATGCGGAAGAGGGTTGTAGATCATTTCGGAACCAGCTTCATTCAATGAGGGTTAAGGCTGGGCGGCGCATCCGACTCTACCCAGAGTCCCGCCTTTCCTTCGCCAAAGTTCACGAGAGGACCGTCACGAGTGCGTTACGCTTATGCCCTTACCGGCGCCCTGCTGCTTGGTGGCACCGCCATCGCCGTAACCTCCAGCCCGAATGTCGGCGCGCAAGTCGCGCAAAATGAGGGCATGCAGGCCGCCGCGCCAGCAGGTGCCCCTGCCAGCTTGGCCGACATGGTCGAAAAGTTGCAGCCGGCGGTGGTAAATATTTCCACCCGACAGCGCGTCCAGGTTCAAAACCCATTCGCTGGCACGCCCTTTGGCGATCTGTTCGGCCAGGGCCAAAGCGGCAAGCCGCAGACCCGCCAGGCCCAATCTCTCGGTTCGGGTTTCATCATCTCGGCTGATGGCTATATCGTCACCAACAATCACGTAGTGTCCGCGGGCGCCGAAGGTGCGTCGGTGGATGCGATCACGGTTACCCTCACCAATCGCGAGGAATATTCGGCGAAGCTGATCGGCCGTGACCCGGCGACCGACATCGCGGTGCTGAAGATAGAGCCGAAAAAGGCTTTGCCGTTCGTCAAGTTCGGCGACAGCACGAAAGCGCGCGTCGGTGACTGGGTCATCGCCATCGGCAACCCGTTCGCCTTGTCGGGTACCGTGACCGCAGGGATCATTTCTGCAGTCCATCGCGGCACCGGCGGCACCTATGACAAGTTCATCCAGACCGACGCGTCGATCAACCAGGGCAATAGCGGCGGCCCGATGTTCGACATGCGGGGCAATGTGATTGGTATCAACAGCCAGATTCTTTCGCCCTCTGGCGGCAACGTTGGCATCGGCTTTGCCATTCCGTCCGAACAGGCGGCGCCGATTGTTGACACGCTGCGGAGAGGGCAGAGCGTCAAGCGCGGTTATCTGGGGATCCAGATCAGTCCGCTGGGCGAAGACCTCGCCGATTCCCTGGGTCTTGCGAAAAATCGCGGTGAATTCGTTCAGGGCGTGGAACCGGGCAAGGGCGCCGACCGCGCCGGTATCAAGGCGGGCGACGTCATCGTCAGCGTGGCTGGGCAGGAAGTGACGCCGGACCAGAACCTGTCATCCATCGTTGCATCGCAGCCGATTGGCTCCCGCGTGTCGATCGTTCTGCTCCGCAATGGTCAACGTCAGACCGTAACCGCCATCGTCGGCCAGCGTCCGTCAGAGGATGAACTCAATAGCTTCGCCCAGCAGCAAGATGATGACTTCAATCAACAGCAGGATGACCAATCTAGCGGCGGACAGGCGACGCAGCAGTCGCTGGGCATTTCGGCCATCCCCCTCACGCCCAACATCGTTCGCCAGTTGGGCATTGCGGCGGATACGCGTGGAATCGTGATCACCGCAGTGGATTCTTCGACTGACGCAGGAGCAAAGGGCCTGCGCCGGGGCGATGTGATCATCACCGCCAACAACCGGCCCGTGGCTAGCCAGGCAGAACTGGACGCAGCCGTGCGTCAGGTGTCGTCGCAAGGACGTAACGCCATCCTGTTGCAGGTTCTACGTCGCGGCCAGCCTGCCGTATTCTTGCCTGTGCGCCTGCGGGACAAATAACCCGGCAACAGCGCATCGGACGACCATAGCGGGTCGCGCTTGCCGGAAGTCCTGTCTCGCCTTTAAGATGGCAAGACAGCACTTCCGACGGGCGCGGCCCGCCGCTTTTGGGGAGCATGACGCATGAGCGACGGCATTTTCATCGGTCTTGGCGCGGCGGACAAGGATGGCGGCATTCCACAGACGCTCAACCTGCGCCGGGCCAATCGTCATGGACTGATTGCAGGCGCTACCGGAACTGGCAAAACAGTAACGCTACAAGGTATCGCCGAAAGCTTTTCCGCACTGGGTGTCCCGGTGTTTCTTGCCGACGTGAAGGGTGATCTGTCGGGCATCGCGATGGCTGGTTCACCGACGGCGAAAAACGCCGACAAGCTGGTCGCTCGCGCCAAGGAGATCGGCCTGGAAAATTACAGCTATGCCGACAATCCAGCGATCTTCTGGGACCTTTATGGCGAGCAGGGACATCCAATCCGCACCACGGTCAGCGAAATGGGTCCGCTGCTGCTGGCCCAACTCATGGGCCTGAACGAAACCCAGGAGGGCGTACTCTCCATCGCGTTCAGATATGCCGATGATGAAGGGCTGTTGCTACTTGATCTCGGCGACCTCCAATCCATGCTGGCCTATTGCGCAGAAAATGCCGACGAATTGTCCAGCCGCTATGGCAATGTGACCAAGGCGAGCGTCGGCACCATCCAACGCCAGTTGCTGCAACTGGACAGCCAGGGCGGCGGCCATTTCTTTGGGGAACCGGCGCTCGACATTCACGACTTCCTGAAAGTGGATGATCAAGGGCGCGGCTATGTCAACATTCTGGCCGCCGACAAACTGATGCAGAGCCCCAAGCTCTACGCGACCTTCCTGCTCTGGCTCCTGAGTGAGCTTTTCGAGACGCTTCCCGAAGTCGGAGACCCAGAAAAGCCTGTTCTGGTCTTCTTCTTTGACGAAGCGCATTTGCTTTTTGACGACGCCCCCAAGGCCCTGACGGACAAGATCGAGCAGGTCGTCCGGCTGATCCGTTCCAAGGGCGTGGGCGTCTATTTCGTGACCCAGAACCCGATCGACATTCCCGAAGACGTGGCAGGACAGCTCGGCAACCGCGTGCAACATGCACTGCGCGCGTTCACCCCGCGCGATCAAAAGGCCATAAAGGCCGCAGCCGAGACATTCCGCGTCAATCCGGACTTGGACGTTGAAACGGCGATTACGGAATTGAAAGTCGGCGAAGCGCTAGTCTCGCTGCTTCAGGAGGATGGCTCGCCCGGCATCGTCCAGCGCACCCTGATCGCCCCGCCCCGTTCACGTTTGGGGCCGGTAGACGCAAAGGAACGGGCGATCATTCAATCCATCTCCCCTTGCGCGGGCAAATATGATGACGCGATCGATCGCGAGTCCGCTGAGGAGATATTGGCCGCCCGCGGTCAAGCCGCCGCTGCTGCCTCGCAGGCCGCCAAGGCGAATGCTGAAGCAGACAAGGCCGCCGCCGTGCAAGCAAAATTGGAGGCCAAACAGCGGGAAGCAGAACTCAAGGAGCAGGCAAGGCGCGACGCGGCCTCCGCGCGTGAGGCGGCTAAGCCCTCTGCCCTCGACCGAGCTGTTCAATCAGCCACCCGTTCGGCTGCCTCTTCGGTCGGGCGGCAGGTTGCCAATGAGCTCGGCCGGGCGGTATTTGGAGGAACCAGCCGCCGCTCCTCGTCAGGCGGCTTGGCGGGACAACTTGTGCGCGGCATATTGGGTAGCCTGTTCAAATAAAGGCCAGCCGCAGAGGAGGCATGATATGCATATCGGTAACATGGCTATTTGCGCCATCAGCCTGACAATTACCTTGCCTGCCCACGCGCAGGATTATCGCGATCTGCACCGTGCGGCCGATGCAGCAATTGTCAGCGATATCGTTCGTGACCGGCAGGAGGAACGTGACGCGAAGCGGCAACCTTATGCCTCTCCTCGATATGGCTCCATCCATAGCGCAGCCGCAGCGCGCAATGCCTGCGCGGCCAAGGCCCGTCAGGAAGCAGGTCCGGGTGCACGTATATTGGGTCGCGTCGAAGCGAGATCCATGTCGACTGGATGGGAGGTCGAAGGAGCGGTCGGCACGGCTGATGACCGCCGGTCTGTTCCCTTTATCTGCTCGGTTCGCAATGGGTCGGTGAGTGGGATCCTGCTGGACCCCGACCGCTAAAATAACGAGGGGGGACGAAAGCGAGAGTTTCGCGGCTGCAAAAACTGCTTTTGCCATTCTCTACCGCTGTAATTGCGTAATGCGGTGCAGGCGGTAAGGAAATCATATGAAGGCCCCCGCCGACTCCCGTCACCCGCTGCGCTTCGGCGATTTCCGCGCCTATCTGATGGGGCGGCTGGCGGGAGTACTGGCCCAATATGGCATGATGACCGTGCTTGGGTGGCAGGCGTACAATATCGCACGCGAAAGCATGAGCACGTCGGGCGCCGCCGCTCAGCTCGGCCTGATCGGGTTGGCGCAGTTCGTGCCTCTTTTCTTTCTGACACCGCTTACGGGTTGGGTCGCGGACCATTTCGACCGTCGCGCCATTGCGCGCCTGACCTTGGCACTGCTCATGGCGGCGTCGGGCCTGCTGGCTTTTGCAACCTATGAAGGGTGGGTTAGCCTGCCCCTGATTTTCGGCATTGCAGGCGTGGTCGGAATCACGCGCGCGTTCAATGGGCCTGCCTACAGCGCCTTGGCGCCCAACCTAGTGCCGCGCGACGTGCTGCCCAATGCGATCGCGCTGTCCAGCGTTGCATGGCAGGCAGGGATGATCATCGGTCCCGCCTTGGGTGGCTATGTCTACGCCATGACGCCCTGGGGCGCTTATGCTCTTACATCGCTTCTGTTCACGATCGCCCTTTGGGGCATGTTGCTGATCGCCCCAGTCAAACAGCCGCCCCGCGACACAAGCCGTCACCCGGTCCGGCAGATGCTTGACGGCTGGACCTATGTGCGATCGAACCGGCTCGTGCTGGCCACCATCACTCTGGACCTGTTCGCGGTGCTGCTGGCAGGAGCGACGGCGCTTTTGCCTGTCTACGCACGCGACATATTGAAGGTTGGATCGGCGGGGCTGGGACATCTGGCCGCGTCTCCCGCTATCGGAGCGGCCATCGTCGCGCTTTTCTTCTCCTTTCGACCCATGCGATCAGAGGTCGGATTGAAGATGCTGGGCGCCGTCATGATCTTCGGGCTGTCGACGATCCTGTTTGGCGCCACTGCCTTCATTCCCCGCAATATTGCCATGGAGATCGGCATAGGTGCGCTGGTGCTGCTGGGCGCTGCGGACATGGTGTCTGTTTACGTGCGCCAGTCGCTGATCCAGCTTCACACGCCCGATGCGATGCGGGGCCGGGTATCCAGCCTGTCACAACTCACCATCTCGGCGTCGAACGAATTGGGGGAAGCCGAGTCAGGCTTCCTCGCCGCGCTGGTTGGCCCCGTTGCGGCCGTGATTGGCGGCGGGATAGGCGCTATAGTCATCACAATTTTATGGGCGCGGCTCTTTCCCGAATTGCGCCTTGCACGTACCTTTGACCCACCCGACTTAAGGGAGGCCGAGATTAGCCAGGAGAAGGCCAAATGAAAGCTGCCAATATTCTCGAAACCATCGGCAACACGCCGCATATTCAGGTCAGTCGCCTGTTTGCAGACGCGCCTGAGGGCACCGAAGTCTGGATCAAGTCGGAACGCTCCAACCCGGGCGGATCGATCAAGGACCGTATCGCGCTTGCGATGATCGAGGCCGCCGAGGAGTCGGGCGATCTGAAACCCGGCGGGACGATCATCGAGCCGACCTCTGGCAATACGGGTGTTGGCCTGGCCATGGTTGCGGCGGTGAAGGGTTACAAGCTTATCCTCGTCATGCCGGAAAGCATGTCGGTGGAGCGGCGCCGGTTGATGCTGGCTTATGGCGCGTCTTTTGACCTGACCCCGCGTGAGAAGGGCATGAAGGGCGCGATTGAACGCGCTCTGGAGTTGATCGAGCAAACGCCCAATTCCTGGATGCCGCAACAGTTTGAAAATGCCGCGAATATCGACGTGCATGTTCGCACGACCGCGCAGGAGATCGCGACAGATTTCGCGGACAGCCCGCTTGACGTTCTGATTACCGGGGTCGGCACGGGCGGTCACATCACGGGTGTCGCCGAGGTACTCAAAAAGCTGTGGCCCAACCTGAAGGTCTATGCGGTTGAGCCTACCCTTTCGCCAGTCATCAGCGGTGGACAACCGGGTCCCCACCCGATCCAGGGTATCGGCGCCGGCTTCATCCCCGCAAACCTGCACACGCAGTTGTTGGACGGCGTGATCCAGGTCGATCCGGCCGATGCCAAGGAATATGCCCGCCGCGCGGCGCGAGAGGAAGGCATGCTTGTCGGCATCTCGTCCGGCGCAACACTGGCCGCGATTGCGCAGAAGCTGAAGGAGCTTCCGTCCGGCAGCCGCGTTCTGGGTTTCAACTATGACACTGGCGAACGCTATCTGTCGGTGCCTGACTTCCTGCCCGAATAGGATGGCGCAGGGTCAGGAATGATCGACGCTTCTACCAGCAGCCAGCCACATCGCGCGATGTGGCTGATCTGGCTCCTGCTATTTGCCGGTTTGCCTGCGCTGGTAGCGCGGTGGGATGCACGGGCGCCTGCTGCCGGTGCGGCACGGTCGGCGCTGGTGCAGCGCGCGCTGATGAAGCGGCCGACCACAGCGGCACCCGTTGTGCAGCCGGTGGAGCTTTATACGTTGGATCAGGATCAGGCGCGGGCGTTCAACGGGGCTGTGCCTTTCTCGCGGCTCCCCAATCCGGCAGCGCGGCCGTTTGTATTCACTGGCTCGGAAAGCGACCTGGCGCGGGCCACGGACTGCCTGGCGGCCGCGCAGCTTTACGAAGCGGGCGATGACGCGGTGGGCGAGCGCGCGGTGGCGCAGGTGGTGCTGAACCGGGTTCGGCACCCCGCTTTCCCCAAAACGGTGTGCGGGGTCGTGTTTCAGGGGCAGGAACGATCGACCGGCTGTCAGTTCACTTTCACCTGCGATGGCGCGCTGGCGCGGACGCCGGGGGAAGATGCCTGGAATAGAGCGCGACAGATCGCGAAGGCGGCGCTGGCGGGCAAGGTGTTCAAGCCGGTCGGCTATGCCACCCATTATCATACGGATTGGGTGGTGCCCTATTGGAGCGGCAGCCTGGACAAGATCACGGCGGTGGGGACGCACCTTTTCTTCCGCTGGCGGGGGTGGTGGGGAACGCCGCCCGCTTTCCGCTTGGCTCGGGACAGTGTGGAGCCGGTGATTGCGCGGATCGCCCGACTGTCCATGGCGCATCAGGACGGGAGCAGCGAGGGGGTCGGCGTTCTGGCGCCGGGTGGGAGCAGTCTGGCGGCCTTGACGGCCAAGCCGCAAGAGGCGATCGGCGCGGACTCGCTGGGTCGGATAATGGGCGGCGTAAGGTTGATCGCAATCGCGCCGGGAGCGCGGAGCTTTCTGGTGGAACTTGGCAAGGGGACGGCGCCGGACAACTGGCCGGTGATGGCGCAGACTTTCTGCGCGGGGCGGCCGGAGTGTCGGATCATGGCCTGGCGGGCGGGGAGCGCTCCTGCCGGGTTTCCGCTGTCGGGCGATCAGATGGAAAGCATGAGCTTTGCCTATATTCACAATAGCGGGACGGGATTGCAGCGGGCCTTGTGGAATTGCGGGCAGACGGCGCGGGAGAACAAGGGAGAATGCATGCGGCAGCGGGTGCCGGTGGAGCAGGTGAATGTTCCGCCGCCGCTGAACGGAGTGCGGCGGAAGGAGCGGTTTGAGACGGTGACGATCGTGCCGCCGGTCAAAGTCATGAATGAAATGGCGAATTGAACGCGTTTTCGGGGGTTTCCTATTTTTCCTATTTTTGGGAGGGGTCCTCCCTCGCCTACCCGCCGACGGTGGCGTGGGGATTGGGGCGCCTTTCCTCCTACGCACCTTACAACCGGGACGCATGACCGGCTGCTATCCGATACCGTAAGGATACATGCCCCACGCGGGTTTTGGCCAGCAAACGCCGGAAGATCAGACGGTGCTGAACGACAGCCAATGGCCGCTTGCCGAACGACCGCTTCTGGCCGTCGCACTTTGAAATCAGACATCTCTGATCGACGATCCCCAACTTGCAATGGATCGTGAAGTTAGGTCGGAGGTAGTTCGGGCTGCTATGCAGGCGAACACGCGTTCTGACGATCCCTAAATCTGGTTTAGGAAACTACATACGACACGCTACGATGCGTGCCCACGAACAACCCCTACGCGCACAGGCCTTTATAGGGCACCAATTTCGTTTACCTCTGCTGCCTCGACGACTGGCGGGATCAAGGCCGCTGCCAATGTACCTAGCTTGCTTCTCACCGCGCTGGCGATACTTGGGTCGGCTGCGATCTGGGTGAGCGCTGCGTTCTCATATTCGCCCCTATTCTTGAAGCGCAGGCCAGTTGCCAGCCTTTTCAATATCTGCGTGCGCCTAACGGGGTAGCGTTGGACGATACCAGCCAAATCTTTCGCTTCGATGAGCGCACGCAAGCGAGCCGCTTCCGCTGGATAGGGAGTGTCTAAGGTTATGTTCAGCGGAGCATCGCCGTTGACGACCAGTGCATGGCGATCTGGCGCGCGCGAGATGATTGCTTGGCGCACATGCTGCGCGCTCACCATCCCCGCCAACAACTCGATGTGGGCTTCCGTGAGGCTTTCCACCGCCTTGGCTTTCGCGACGTCAAGCAAGGCCATTGGATTTTCTTCAGTCTCCAAAACCTGCCTCACCGCGATCGCGGCCATCACCTCTTCGCTGTAGTAGAGGCTTTCCACGGAATAGGCGGGTAGTGCGTAGATATTATTCTTAGCTAGCGAGGCAATTTTTTCAGGCGTCTGGCTGTCGTTATCGACCAGCCCATAGGCATCGATATGATGCAGCGCTTCCACCACCCTGAGACCCGTGACAGCTTTTTGAACCTCGACGCAATTATTGCGTGGGCGGACCGACACGTCGGGGAAAAGGATTTCGTAGAGCGGTTGATCCATACTACTCTGAACGCCCTCGACGAACAAAATTCTGCGGCGTGATCCGAGGATATCAATACGAATATCTTCGGGCACTTCATCGATAGATGGCAAGAGATTGGCTTCCCAGCCGACGACGGTGCTCGCTGCCGTCCATGTGCAGCCGCGCACGAGCAGTGCTTGCGCGTTTTCAATCTCAGCGGGCAACGAGAGCTCATGCGTGCTGATAATAAACGCACAGTCCTGCCGCTCACTCATAACCGTTACCAGCAGCGGCACTACGATCGAACGGTGTAGATGGAGTTCAGGTTCGTCGATGAGGAGGACGGAGCCCGGCTTAGCGGAGATCACTTCTGCCGCAAGGATCATCGCCGACCTCTCACCGTCCGACATTTTCACGATACCGTAGGGGTTTGAGGCACTCCGCGTCGCCATCATTTCACCATTGACCATTTTGAGGCGGACCGGCAGATTACCCTGCTCAAAAAGCTGATTAGCCTTCTCCAGCGGAGAATCTCGCAGCATCAGGCGATCGATGGCAGACGATTCTCGACCATGCAATTTGATATCGGCGGTAGCGTCGAGACTATATTGTGCTTCCTTCGACTGAAGGTCGAACACTGCCTTTTCGTTTCGATTGGTTCCAGAAACAGGTCGGTAACGCGTCTCTAGCTGTCGGTCCCAATCGTGGCGATGCTGATCATACTGGCGGCGGGTCGCGGCGGTCATCGTCAGACCTTCTTGATCGAAGTAGGCTGGCCGCGAACCAGGCAAATAAACGACATCGGGCGCCAGTTCGGACACCAAACGATGGACGAGCGCCGACTTGCCTGTGCCGTTGCGCCCGAGAATGAAGGTCGGCTTGCCGATGGCAACAGACAATGTTCCGTCAACGCCGGGGATTGCGATCTCTTTTAGAATAGCAGTCCCTTCTGTGTTCTCGCCAGCGTCCTCGTTATCCGTCATTATTATGCCCCACCGAAAGCCGTGAATTTGTTGCCTTAACCCCGACCTGATGGCCCAGTGTGATACTGGCAAGAGGAATTTACACCGGTCCAGGCGTTCGATCGGAGCGGGCTTTAGCTGTAGTGCCTCATCGGCTGTTCTGATCAAGGACGAAGCCCACGAGATGCACGATTTTTACAATCTGCGCCGTTCCTCTCGCCTAGGGCCCAAGAGAAACGAACGACGGCTTCAGGATCGCTGACTGACGGGTCGAACGACCGCGATTGGCGTTAAGCCGCAGCAACCCACAACAAAAAAGGGGCCGCCGGGCAGGCGACCCCTTCTATCCTCTCCGCTTATGCGGGCAGAGTTATGTGTCAGTCGGCTTTCGACTGAAGGTTGACGGCTGCGTGCTTGCCGCGGCGGTCTACTTCGAGTTCGAAGTCCAGGCGGTCGCCTTCGTTGAGGGCGGACATGCCTGCGCGCTCTACCGCGCTGATGTGCACGAATGCATCGGGCTGGCCGTCGTCGCGCTGAATGAAGCCGAAGCCCTTCATGGCGTTGAAGAACTTGACCGTGCCGCTGGCGCGTTCGCCGGTCAGCTGACGCTGCGGGCCACCACGATCGCCGCCGCCGAAGCCGCCACGGTCACCGCCGAAGCCACCCGGACGGGGTTCACGGGGTTCACGCGGACGATCGACGACCGGAAGGGGCTCGCCCTCGATCTTGAGGTCGGTTGCCGAAATCTTGCCACCACGGTCCACCAGGGTGAAGCCGAGCTGCTGACCTTCGGCCAGGCCGGTGAGGCCCGCCTGCTCAACGGCGCTGATGTGGACGAACACGTCTTCCGCGCCGTCATCACGGACGATGAAGCCGAAGCCCTTTTGTCCGTTGAAGAACTTTACAACGCCGGTGCCTTCACCAACGACCTGGGCAGGCATGCCGCCGCCGCCGCCACGGCCGCCGCCGAAGCCGCCACCACCGCCGCCGCCGAAGCCGCCGCCACCGCCGCTGCGGAAGCCACCGCCGCCGCCGCCGCCGCCGAAGCGATCACCGCCGCCGCCGAAGCCGCCGCGATCACCACCGCCGAAACCACCACGATCTCCAAAACCACCGCCGAAACCGCCACGATCGTTACCGCCGCCGTAAAAATTGTCGTCGCCAAAACCGTCGCGCTTGTCCTTGCCGCGCCCGCCGCGGCGACCTCTATCAAAACTCATGCCCTGTTGGTCACTTTCGCTTCGCCCCCGACTAAATCGGACAAACATGCCGGGCGAAATGACATGCAGAATCCACCGCACGTATGCGGGTTTGAGAATCACTATATCAACTTTTCAGCCATGCGCGAATGATTTTAGCCCGATTGCCGCCGCATTTGCCCGAATGAACCAGCGTGGGGCATTTTGGCAGGGCCGAAAAAGCGTCGATTGAGTTACCGCCGCTTTCGCCATAGAGGGGTTGGATGACAGTATATTTCCACGAAGAGGACCTGCCCGCAGACGTCCTTGCCCCCGGCCCCGTCGCCGTCGATACCGAAACCATGGGCCTTATCACGCCGCGCGATCGCCTGTGTGTCGTGCAGATCAGCGATGGCAAGGGCGACGAGCATCTGGTGCGATTCATGCCGGGCAGCGATTATGCTGCGCCGAACCTGCGCGCGGTGCTGGCCGATCCGGCACGATTAAAGCTGTATCATTTCGGGCGTTTCGACATCGCGGCGATCAAACATTATCTGGGCGTGGTGGCAGCGCCCGTCTATTGCACGAAGATCGCTTCGCGCCTGATCCGCACCTATACCGACCGCCATGGGTTGAAGGAATTGGTGCGCGAATTGCTGGGGCAGGAAATCAGCAAGCAGCAGCAGTCGAGCGACTGGGGATCCCCCACCCTGTCGGACGCGCAGAAAGATTATGCGGCGTCGGACGTGCGCTATTTGCATGCGCTGAAGGCTGAACTCGACAAGCGATTGATCCGCGAAGGGCGGATGGAACTGGCGCAGGCCTGTTTCGATTTCCTTCCTCACCGGGCCGAGCTGGACCTGGCGGGATGGCCGGAGATCGACATCTTCGCGCATATGTAAGGGACTTAGAAGCGCTTTCCCATGTCCATACAGGCCGATCAGCAACGTCATGTCAGGCGCCATTGGGCGCGTCCGGGCGGCAGCCATGACAGGCTGGTCGCGCGGCTGAAAAACTGGTTGCCGGTGCTGGTGGGCGTGCTGGCGGCGTTGCTGGTGATGGCGCCCTTTACCGGCGGGGACAAGGTGAGCTTCGTGCTCGACAAGAACAAGGTCGAGGTGGCGAAGGAACGCATGCGGGTGAGCGAGGCGCTGTATCGCGGCGAGGACAGCAAGGGGCAGCCCTTTTCCCTGCGCGCCGGGAGTGCTGTGCAGAAGAGTTCGCGCGAGCCGATCGTTGACCTCAACGACATGTCGGCGCGCATCCTGCTGTCCGAAGGGCCAGCGGTGCTGAACGCGCGCAAGGGGCGCTATGACATGGACAAGGAGCGCGTCGCGGTGGACGGGCCGGTGCAGTTCGAGGCGGCGGGCGGATACAGGCTGACGACGCGGGACGTGGGCATCGACCTCAAGACCCGGCGCATGCGCAGCGCGGGGCGCGTCGATGGCCGGATACCCATCGGCACGTTCAGCGGCGACCATCTGGACGCCGACCTGAACGCGCGGACGGTTACGCTCAATGGCAGGGCAAGCTTGCGCATCGAACAAAATGGCATCAAAGGGCAAAAGTGATGAAAAGATCGCTGATCCTGCTGTCGAGCGCTGGCGCCATGGGCGCGGCTATGGTTTTCGCGGGCGCCGGGGCGCAGGTGCTGAAGAATCATGACAGCAACGCGCCGGTTAATTTCACCGCCGACCGGATCGAGGTGCAGGACCGCGCCGACCGGGTCGTCGTTTCCGGCAATGTCCAGGTGACGCAGGCGGGCATGACTCTGAACGCCGCGCGGATGACCGTCGCTTACCGCAATGGTACGGGCGGGAACGGCGTGGAGGTCGACCGGATCGACGCTGCGGGCAATGTCGTCGTGACCAAGGGGAACGAGACGGCGCGAGGCAATGTGGCGATTTATGACCTTAACAGCCGCCTGATCACGATGCTGGGCAATGTGACGTTGACGCAGGGGAGCAACCGGCTGACTGGTGGGCGGTTGGTGATTGACCTGACCAGCGGGCGGTCGACTGTGGACGGACGCGCTTCGGGCGGCGTGCCGGGGGTTTCGGGCGGATCGGGGGGCCGGGTTTCGGGCACCTTCACCGTGCCGCAGCGGAAGAACTGACGCTTTTAGCAGCGCTGAATGCGGGCGTGGCGGGGTGCTTTTTCGGGCGCTCGGGCTGGCTTATGTCCATTAATAAATATGGCATTTTTGGGGCAAAATGCTATCATCGGGATCAGCGGGTCGCCTCTTTCGATTCTGCGAGGTCCATCATGTCACGGTTGCAGATGGCGGCGGTTGCCGCCTGTGGTTTCGTTGCGCTTTCTTCCGGCCAGGTAGCCGCCTCCGGTCCAAATCAATGCTGGCAACCCTATGAGATTGAAGCGGCGAAGGTCCGGAATCTGCACGTGATGCTGATGCTGGGCGCTCTGCGGTGCAAGGGGGTGAACAAGGAGATAGAGGCGAAATATGCCGCCTTTGTCGATAAGAAGATCGGGCTGCTGAGCAGCTATAATAATGTGCTGAAGACGCGCTTCATGCGGGTGAACGGCATCGCCGAAGGGCAGCGCGCCTATGAGCAGTTCAACACGAAGCTGGGCAACGGCCAATCGGGATTGGCGCAAGCGGGCAGCTATTGCCAGATGACCGAGACGCTGCTGACTTTGGCGACCCAGGCGCAGGATCGGGAACTGCCGCAGCTGGCGACGAACTTTTCCGAAAGCGCGCTGGGGATTGATGCGGTGTGTGAGGCGCAGCCGGTGGTGACGGCGGCAGTGGCAACCCCGGCAGCGGGAGAGGCTCCGGCGGTGGGTGCGGCGGAAGCTGGAGGGACGGGGCAGGTCGATGCTCCGCATGAGGCGATCACAGCTGCGGGAATGACCGTCGCGAAGGCAGCGGAACCGGCGGGGCAATCAAATTCCGCGGCGGCAGCGCTGGAAGCGGCAGCGGTCGCTTTGCAAAATGCGGCGGCGAGCCTGAAGGCGCAGGCTGCGGCTCCGGAAGCGGCGGCGGACAAATCTGTTGCAGCGCCCGAGGCGAAGCCTGCCGTGCTGCAACCTGTGACGGCCAGCTCGACGCCCGTGGGGTGAGCGGCCTGGTTTGACAGGAGCAATCGGAATCCGGGGAGAGTCCCACCCCAACCCTTCAACGAGTCACGTGCCTCGTTTGAACCTGAAGGGGAGAGGCTTTTTGGGTTGTGATGACGTTTAGGGCCGTTGGTCCCAGTTGCAGAGGGTAACGGCGCCGTCAGGCGCGACGGTCAACTCGCCATAGGCTCCGGTGCGCAGCTTGAGCGAGGCGGGTGAGAGGCCGAGCGCTAGCAGGGCGAAGCGGGCAGCGCCGTTGCTGGTGACGAGCAGGTCCGTGCCCTCCCCGCTTTTCGCGAAATAGCTTTGCCAGGCGGCAATGCGGGATGGCGCATTCACGATCCAGCCGGGGGGCGGGATGGCTTGTTCGTCCCATTGGGCGAGCGCCTGCCCACCGATGCGGGCGAGGACTTCGGCTTCGGGGCGGCCTTCGTCGGGGCCGTGGTCGATTTCGTCTAGCCAGGGGAGCGTGCCGATGACGGGCTGGTTGAGCACGTCGGCGATGCAGCTTGCGGTCTCGCGGGCGCGGCTGAGGGGGCCGCTTTGTATGCGGCAGGGGGTGAGGCCTTGCGCGGCGAACCATTGGCCGAGGCGGTCGGCCTGGGCGCGGCCGCTTTCGACAAGGGGCAGGTCAGTGCCCGCGCCTATGCGGCAGGCCGTGGCGCTGCTTTCGAAGGTGTTGCCGTGGCGGATGATGAAGATGCGGCGCATGAGGTCAAGCGGGCGTGGGGTCGCCATGGGTGGCGATGAGGGCCTCTACGCGCTGGATGTCGGCCTCTGTGTCTATGCCGGAGCTGTCGAAGATGGGCGGATCGACCGCGACGGTGGTGACGGGGATGCCAAGTTCCAGGAGGCGAAGCTGTTCGAGGCCCTCCAGCAGTTCGAGCGTGGTGGGTGCCGTAGCCTCGAAACGGGTCAGGGCTTCGAGCGTGTAGCCGTAGAGGCCGACATGGCGCCATACGGGCGAGATCGGCTGGCTGTCTCGCAGGGCCTGTTCGTCACGGATCGCGGGGATAATGGTTTTTGAGAACCAGAGGGCGCGGCCATCGGGGGCGCGGGCGCAGGTGGTGCCGCTGAACGGCGAGCGGAGCTTGTGATCGCGTAGGGCGTCGAGTGCCTGCCAGTCGAGGGCGATGACGGGGGTCGCGACCTCAGCGCCCGAATGCAGCGCGCCGATGACGGCGCTGAGCGCGCCCTGGGGCTGGAAGGGGGAGTCACCTTGCAGGTTGACGATAAAGCGCGGGGGCTCCGGGCGCTGGAGCGCGGCAGCGAGTGCGCGGCCGGAACCTGTCGCGATGGCGCTATCGGTCATGACCGCCGCGCAGCCAACGGCGTGGGCGTGATCGGCGATTTCGCGGTCGTCGGTCGCCACCACCAGCTCCGCGTCGGCGAGGCCGGAGATGGCGGTGCGCGCCATGGCGATGGTCCGGTGCAGCAGGGTGCGCCCGGCGATCAGGCGCAGGGGCTTGCGCGGCAACCGGGACGAGCCCGCCCGCGCCGGAATGACGATGATGCTGTTCAGGCGACCCCGGCGTGCAGCAGGTCGTGCATATGGACGGCGCCCGCCAGCCGCCCGCCTTCGCAGACGAAGAGCAGCGTGATGTTATGCATGTGCATCAGGCGCAGCGCTTCGGAGGCGAGATCGTCAGGCCCCACGGACAGAGGGGGCACGGTCATGAACTGGCCGACGGTTTCGGTCAGTTGCCGCGTATCGGTCAGGGTTCGCCGCAAGTCCCCATCGGTGAAGGCACCGATCAGTTCGCCAGCGCTGTTGACGACCGCCGTACCGCCCAGGCGCGCGCGCGTCATTTCGATGGTGGCGTCGAGCAACGACGCATCTTCGGCCACGCGCGGGACATTGTCACCGGCCGCCATCAAGTCGCGAACCTTCAGCAACTGCGCGCCGAGGCGGCCATTGGGATGAAATTTGTGGAAGTCATCGGCCGAAAAGCCACGCATTTCCATGAGCGCGATGGCAAGCGCGTCGCCAAAGGCCATCTGGACCGTGGTGGAGGTGGTGGGCGCCAGTTCGTTGGGGCAGGCTTCCCGGACGGCGGGCAACAGCACGCAGACGTCGGAAGCGCTGGCGACGGTGCTGTCCGCGCGGGCCGTGAGGCCGAGCAGCGGAATGCCGAACCGTTTGCAATATTGAATGATGGGGCCAAGTTCGTTGGATTCGCCCGAATGGGACAGCATCAGGACGATGTCGTCAGGCGTCACCATGCCAAGGTCGCCATGACCAGCGTCAGCCGGATGCATGAAGAGCGCGGGCGTGCCGGTCGAGGTCAGGGTCGCCGTCATCTTGCGCGCGACGATACCGCTTTTCCCCATGCCGGTGACGATCAGGCGTCCACGCGCGCTCATGATCATGCCAGCGACGCGAAGGAATATCGCGGCGAAATCACGATCGGAGAATTTCGCCTCCAGCGCGTTCAGTCCCTGGGAAGCGACGGACAAGGTTCTACAGGCGGTTTCCACGATCCGGCTGCCAGAACCAAAAGGCACAATTTTTGATAGTGTCGACACAAGTTCGCCCTTTTTTCCATGACGCACGGCAGGTTTTCCTGATCGATGCGGCATGGCGGCAGCCGCCATTCCGGCGCTCCGCCCTAAACCTCGTTATAAGCGACCCATTTCGGCTCGAAGCCGTCCCGGTGACGGGAATAGAACCGTTAACGGCAGAATGGCAATTCAATTTGCCAGCATGAGCGAAGATTTGCGCGCCTTTATTGCCACATATCCCGCAAATTATTGCTTATATGTTGAGGGCCGGAACTTTCCCCCGAGGCGCGCGTAGTGCCGTGCTTTTGTCGGTTATCCTGCGTGATAGTCGCGATACCAGGACACGAAGCGCGGCACGCCGACCTCTATGCCTGTGGTCGGCGCGAAGCCGATATCCTGGGCAATCGCGCTGATGTCCGCGAAGGTGGCGGGCACGTCGCCCGGCTGCATGGGCTGAAAATCTATCTCTGCCTTGCGCCCGATCGCCTGTTCCAGCACCGATATGAGATGCATCAGCTCTTCGGGCCGATTATTGCCGATATTGTAAAGCCGGTGCGGCGAGCGGCTGCCGCCCGCCTTTAGCGATCCATCATCCGCAGGAGCGTGATCGAGGCAGCCGATCACCCCGGTCACGATGTCGTCGATATAGGTGAAGTCGCGCTGCATCCGGCCATGGTTGAACACGGGGATCGGCTCCCCCGCCAGGATCTTCTTGGTGAAGATCCACATCGCCATGTCCGGGCGGCCCCAAGGCCCATAGACAGTGAAGAAGCGCAGCCCCGTCATCGGAATGCGGAAAAGATGGGCGTAGGTCTCGCTCATCAATTCATCGGCGCGCTTGGTGGCGGCGTAGAGCGAGACGGGATGGTCGGCGCGGTCCTCAACGCGGAAAGGCAGGCTGTCATTGCCGCCATAGACCGAGGAGGACGAGGCATAGACCAAATGCCGCACCCGCCGTTCGCGCGCCAGTTCGAGCATGTTGACATGCCCGGCGAGGTTGGAGCGGACATAGGCATGCGGATTGATGAGCGAATAACGTACGCCCGCCTGCGCGCCGAGATGCACGATCGCCTCCACCGTCTGCCCCGCGAGCGCGGCGTGCAGCGCGTCCATGTCCGCGAAATCCAGTTCGGCGAAGGTGAACAGCTTTCCATGCCGCTGTTGCAGCGCGGCTATCCGGTCGCGCTTCAACGAGACCTGATAATAGTCGTTCATATTGTCGATGCCGATCACCGCCCGCCCGGCGGCGAGCAACTGGTCGGCGACGGCCATGCCGATGAAGCCGGCAGCGCCAGTGACGAGAATGGTCATGCGGCCACCACGCTATGTGACAGGATCAGGTGGGTCGCCATGGGGAATCTCTTTCAGCCGTCGCGGGTTAGCCCCATCGTTAACAGACAATCCGGCGCGCGATGTAAAGGGCTTTCCCCCAAAGAGGCGGCCTGCTGCCCCAAATGAGGCAGTTTAGTCTTTCCCTAATCATTGAAGTTTATGCGCTTTGCCATGGACATGGCATCGCATCCCCTGCCCAACGGCACCCGTGCCTATGGCCCCGCGCAGCGCGCCCGCTGGACCGCTTTGGCGGCGGAGGCGGCGGAGGCCAACGCCTTTTATGCGCCGGACATGCTGTGCGCGGCGCTGGATCATCTGGCCGGGACACCGGGCGTGCGGATGGTCGAGGCGCATGCGGGAGGGGAGCTGATCGGGTTGTTGCCGGTGACGGTAGCGGCGCGGCACGGACGCCTGCCGATTTCCTGCGTCACCAACTGGATGCACCAGCATTGCTTCTTTGGTGCTCCGCTGATCCGGCGGGGTGATGAGGTGGCGGCGTGGCGGGGATTGCTGGCGCAGTTGGATGACGCGCATTGGGCGGCGGGATTTTTGTATCTGCGGGGACTGGATGCGGCGGGGGCCAATGCGGCTGCGCTGGAGGCGCTGTGCGTCGAGCAGCGGCGGGGGCGGCGCGAGGTGCATCGTTATGATCGCGCGATGCTGCGATCCGATCTGGATGCCAACGCTTATTGGGAAACCCATGTGCGCGCGAAGAAGCGCAAGGAGATCAGGCGGCTGCAAAAACGGCTGGCGGACCTTGGCACGGTGAGCCAGCATCTGCTGGTGGACCGGGCGGAGCTGCCGCATTGGTGCGCCGATTTTCTGGCGCTGGAGGCGTCGGGGTGGAAGGGGCGTGAGGGGTCGGCGCTTGGCTGTTCTCCGCAGGACGCGGCCTTTTTCCGGGCGGCCTGCGCGGCGGCTTTCGATGCCGGGTTGCTGCATTTCCTGCGCATTGACCTTGATGGGCGGGCGATCGCGATGCTGGCGAATTTCCGTCATGGCGAGGGCGCCTTTTCCTTCAAGATCGCCTTTGACGAGGAGATGGGGCGCTTTTCGCCGGGCGTACTGATCGAGCTGGCCAACCTGCATGCGGTGCAGGGTGATCCGGCGATCGGATGGATGGACAGTTGCGCCGCGCCTGATCATCCGATGATCGACAGCCTGTGGGCCGAGCGGCGCACGATCGTGCAATATCGCGTGGCGCTGCATGGGAGCGGGATCGACCGGATCGGGCGGACGGCAGCCTTCGCGCTGGCCAATGGCGTCGAGGCGATCGCCAGCCATATGAAGGGACAGGGATGACTGCTCACTTGCCGATCAGCGCGCAGGTTTTCGATGAGGAGGCGCGGCGGATATTCGCGGACGCCTATCCGGATGCGTCGGTGAAGTTGCATCATGGGCTTGTTGGGCATCCTCTGCTTGCGATCGACGCGCTGGCCGGGCTGGCGGAGCGGATGCCAGCGGCTTCGGTCGAGTATAATCTCGGCAAGCTGCCTTTGGGCGTGCGGCCGGAAGATACGCCGTCCAATGGGCTGACATTGGGCGAGACGATCCGGACGATCGAGAGCAACGGCAGCTGGGCGGTGCTGAAGAATGTCGAGCGGGATGCGGCCTATGGCGCGCTGCTGGACGCGGCGCTGGCGGAACTGGAGCCGATCGTGGATGCGCGGACGGGGCCGATGCTGAACCGGGAGGCGTTTATCTTTCTGTCCTCGCCGGGCAGCGTGACGCCGTTTCACATGGACCCGGAGCATAATATCCTGCTCCAGATCATGGGCGAAAAGGTGATGACCGTCTTTCCGGCTGGTGATCAGGAGTTGGTGCCTGCGGTGCAGAGCGAGGCATTTCATGCGGGCGGGCATCGTAACCTGAATTGGCGGGAGCATTTTCGCGGGCGCGGGACGGCGGTGAAGCTGCTGCCTGGGGATGCGATCCATGTGCCGGTGAAGGCGCCGCATTTCGTGGAGAATGGCGCGGGCGTGTCGGTCAGCCTGTCGGTGACTTGGCGATCAGAGCGTAGCGTTGCGGAAAGCGAGCTGCATGGGCTGAACGCGTTGCTGCGGCGGCGGGGATTGCCGGTGGGGCGGATCGGCGCTGCGCCGGAGCGGCAGGGGGCGCGGCGATTGGCCTACCGGATCATGCGGAAGCTGGGCGTTTAAGCAACCGGCGAAGCAGCGCTTCTGCTTCCAAGGCAGGCGAGAAGCGTTCCAATATCCACCATTCGAGCGCCTCTTCGCGGATGGCGAGGCTTTGCTTGTAGCGGTCCTTCCCTGCGAGGAGAGAGTAGAGGGTTAGGCCTTTATTCACATAATGCGCGACGGCGGCGGTGTGGCAGAGGAGGCCGGGCTTGTCCTTGGCCGTGCGCGGGGCGGCGAAGGCGGACTGGTAGTTCAGCGCCTGGCCCCGATGGATGAAATTGACGAGCAGGCCAACTGGGCCGCCATCATCGGTGAAGCGGAGGAGTTCGACTTCGCCGCTGGGGATGCCTTTGCGCGCGAGGGTCAGGAGGAAGCGGCAGAAGGCTGGGTCGCTCCAGGCATTGTCTTCGTGGCGGCCTTCGTTGAGGGCGCGCATTTCGTCGAGCCATGTGACGGCTTCGCCTGTGGTGCTGGCGGCGGTGACGGTGGGGAGGCCGTTGTGGTCCTTGATCGCGCGGCGAATCTGGCTGCGGGTGTTGGCGCTTAGCAGGGAGAGATAGTCGCCACTGGCGGCGCGGACGGCTTCGAGATCGGCTTGGTAGACGGGTGAGCGGTCGAGGCGGGTGGCGCGGTGGGTGCGCAGGCCGAGCAAAGGAGAGCCGGGCGTGATGCCGCTAAGGCGCAGGGCGCGCCAGTCGGTGCGGCGCTTGAGGGCCGTGTGGAAGGCTTGGACGGATTCGGCTTCCAGGCCGCGCTGGGCGAGCAGGCCGTTATATTCGACATAAGGGCGGTCGGCGGCGGCATCGCCCGACTGGTTGAGCGAGAGCGTGGCGCAGCGGCCGAGCAGGCGTGGCTGCATCGCGTGGCCGGTGAGTGCGAGGGCGATGTCCCTGCCCTCCTCGTCGGTGACGCTCAGCAGGTCGGGGCGGACGGCGTAGCTTTCGAGCCAGCTGCTGGTCCAGGTCCAGCCCAGGAAGAAGGAGGAGTCCGATGCAGCCTCAAGCGCTCGCCAGCGGGGAGCCAGCGCGGCGAGATCGGGCAAGGGGGAGAAGTGGGCGGAAAGAGCCATCGCCGCCCCTTGTGGCAGACCGGCGGGGGCGGTCAAGTCACTGGCGTAAGGGGATGCCTTAGAGGTTGAGGCGCTTGGCGGGGTCGACCGATCCGTCGGGGCGGACGCCCGCGCGGGCGAGATCGCGGCGCATGCGCCCGGTGAGGAAGCGGAACCACATGCGGAAATCGGCGCGCAGGGACCAGAGGGGATGGCGGAGAGTGGCGGGCTGGTTGCGTTCGATCAGGGCGTGGGCCGCCCAGGCAAAGCCGTAACCGGCGACAGGCAGGGCCGGAAGCAGCCACCAGCGGCCGGTCAACGGCATCGCACCAAGCAGCAGGACGACCGTGCTGGTCCCCGCATAGTGCATCGCCCTTGTCGCGGGGCGTGCATGTTCCTGAAGATAATAGGGCCAGAAATCGCTGAACGCCGCGACATCGCGCATGCCATCCTCCCGCTGCGGACGACCGGGCTAGAGCCAAGTTCAATCCATGTTAAGAGCGATGCGTCAGGCCGTGTGGGATTCAGGGGCGAAAAGGAAATAGTCGTAAGCGGCGCGGGCCACTTCGGCCATGATGCGGTCGCGCGCGGCGTGGCCGCGATGATCCTTCATGACGAAGACGGAAATGGCGATCGGGCGGCCATCAGGCAGGGTGATGATGCCCGTGTCATTGCCGAGGCCATTGAGCGTGCCCGTCTTGTGCGCGATCGGCGTGCCGGGCGGGAGCATGGCGACGAGGCGCGCCTTGCCCGTCTTGCAGCGCGCCATGATGCCGAGCAGCATGGCCGTGCTGCCCTTCTTCAACGCCTTGCCATGCTGGATGGTCGAGAGGAGATCGTTCATCGCGCGGGGCGTGGAGGTGTCGCGCGGATCGGCGGCGAAGGCGATGTTGGGCATGTCTCGCGCATCCCGCGCGCGCGATGACAGGGCGGTTTCGACCTCGTCCCCTGCCCCGCCCGCCCCCACCTTTGCGCGGGCGAGCAGTTGGGCGGTGTTGCTGTCCACCCGCTGGCCGCGAATGCCGAGCGACTGGAGCCAGCCATTGACCGCCTGCGGGCCGCCAGCGCGGGCGACGAGCGCGTCGGTTGCTTCATTGTCGCTGCGGGTGAGCATGAGGTCGAGCAAGGTCGTGACCGGCATCAGGGTGCCAAGGCGCGGGAGCTTTTCATCGAAACGCAGCGTGCCCGCATCGGCGAGCGACAATATCTTGCCCGCCACCGCGACCTTGTAGGTGCTGGCCATGGGGAAAAGCGTATCGCCATTCAGTTCCAGCGTCTCGCCATTGCGCAGGTCGCGCACCGCTATGCCGACCGTCCCGTCGCTGAGCGCGGCAAAACGGGTGAACTCGCCGAGCAGACGCGATTGCGCCGTTTGATGCACCACATTGGGCTGGGGGCCGAAGGCGTCAGCCGTGGGCAGGGGCGCGAGAAACAGGGCAATGCCCGCCACAAGGGCGGTGGTGAAGGAAAGGCGCGGCATGATTTTCCTTTCCCTCATTTTCAGGCGCGGAGCAAGGCCGCCGTGCGGTTGACAGGCCGTTGCCGGGCAGGTCATCAGGCGGTCATGACCGCAACGATAAAGCTCGACGAAAGCTGGCGCGCGCCGCTGCGCGAGGAATTCGACCGCCCCTATATGCAGGCGCTCAAAGCATTTCTGGAAGAGGAGAAGCGGCAGGGAAAACGCATCTTCCCCAAGGGCAGCGAATATTTCCGCGCGCTGGACCTGACGCCACTGGGCCATGTGAAGGCGGTGATATTGGGGCAGGACCCCTATCATGGCGAAGGGCAGGCGCATGGACTGTGCTTCAGCGTACAGCCGGGGGTGCGGACGCCGCCGTCGCTCAAGAATATCTACAAGGAGCTGAAGAGCGACCTGGGCATCGACGCGCCGCGTCATGGGTTTCTGGAGCATTGGGCGCGGCAGGGCGTGCTGTTGTTGAACAGTGTGCTGTCCGTCGAGATGGGGCGCGCCGCTTCACACCAGAAACGCGGCTGGGAAGAGTTTACCGATGCGATCATTCGGCTGGTGAACCGACAGGAGGAGCCGGTCGTGTTCCTGCTGTGGGGCGCTTATGCGCAGAGGAAGGCGGCGTTTGTGGATCAGACGCGGCATCTGGTTTTGAAGGCGGCGCATCCTTCACCGCTGTCGGCGCATAACGGGTTTTTGGGGTGTCGGCATTTTTCGCAGGCTAATGCGTTTTTGGAGGCCAAGGGGCGTGGGGGGATTGATTGGGCTTTGCCGGAATGTGAGGTTTGATGGGCATTGAGCGCCACTGATCGTCATGCCAGCGGAGGCTGGCATCTCGGGAGGTGGTGTTCAGTCTGGTGGCCTGAGATCCCAGCGTTCGCTGGGATGACGGATTTTTTGGGAAGGGGTTGTCCTCCCCATCGGGAGATGGGAGGGGGACCAGCCACAGGCTGGTGGAGGGGGAATGCGCAGCTCGTGCCATTTCCCCTCCACCACTCGCTTCGCGAGCGGTCCCCCTCCCCACGCTCTGCGCAGGGAGGATTTTGGTCTTATCGCTTCTGGGCGAACCAGATGACGTGGCGGGGGCCTTTGCCATTGTCGCGGGCTTTGACCGCTACCTCATCGACCAGAAAGCCTGCGTCGCGGAGGCGGCGGGTGAAGGCGGCGTCGGGGGCAGCGGACCAGATGGCGAGGATGCCGCCGGGCTTCAGCGCGGCCTTGGCGGTGGAGAGGCCAGCGGAGGAATAGAGCCGATCGTTGGCGGGCGCGGTCAGGCCGTCGGGGCCGTTGTCTACGTCGAGCAAGATGGCGTCATAGCGTTGCTGGCTTGCGGCGATCTCTGCCGCGACGTCGCCTTCGATCAGGGTGACGCGCGGGTCGTCCAGACAGCCTGCCGCCAGTTCCACCATCGGACCCCGCGCCCATTCGATGATCTTGGGCACCAGTTCGACGACCGTGGCGCGATCGTCCTCCCCCATTCCCGCCAGCGCCGCGCGCAGGGTAAAGCCCATGCCGTAACCGCCGATCAGGAGATGCGGCGCCTTCCGCCCCTTCAGGCGCTCAAGCGACATGATAGCGAGCGCCTTTTCCGAACCGCTCATGCGGCTGCTCATCAGCTCGTTGCGGTCGAGCACGATCATGTGATCGCCGCCCCGGCTATAGAGTTTCAATTCCTGTCCGCCCGGCACGGCGGCGGTGTCGATGAGTATGCGAGGGGTCACTGGCAGGTCCTTGTGTCGATGGCCCCGCATGGCAGCTTGCTTGAACCGAGGCAAATCATCAAAGGCTGGCGCAAGTGGCGCCCTACCCCTATCTCGCGGACAGCCCCTTCCCCTTTCCAGCAGGCAGTCCTTTTTTCATGCGCTATTTCCTCGACACCGAATTCAACGGATTTGCAGGCGCGCTGATCAGCGTCGCGCTGGTGCCGGAATTTGGCGACGATGAATTTTACGTGTCGCTGCCGCTGGCGGAGGAGCCGCATGGCTGGGTGCAGCGCAACGTCATCCCCTATCTGCGCCATGTGCCGCCGGGGATCGACATGGAGTTGGGCCGGGTCGAGGCCGCGCATCATCTGGCGGATTATCTGGCGGGCGATCCAGAACCGGTGATCGTCGCCGACTGGCCGGAGGACCTGGCGCATTTCTGCGCGCTGCTGGTGACCGGGCCGGGGCAGATGGTGGATATGAACGGGTTGCAGTTGCAGTTGGTGAATGCGGCGGGATTCAGCGCGGCGGCGAATAGCAGGATACCGCATAATGCGCTGCATGATGCGCGAGCTTTGCGGGATTTTTGTTTGGGGAATTAGCTGGCTTCACCCTTCTCCCGCTGGCGGGAGAAGGATACGCAGCCTTGCCAGCTTGCTGGTTAGGCGGAGTTGGATGAGGGTGGCTTGCGTCCACGTTGCGATCCCCTCTCCCGCCTTCGCTTCGCTCGGCACCCTCTCCCCTGAAGGGGAGAGGGGAATTTAGACACCTCGTGCTCACAGCGAAAGCTGGGATCTAGTGAGGCTGGGGCGCGCTCTTCGGCATGCCGCCCCAAAACGGATCGAGGCCCGGTCCTGCTTGCGCAGGCCGAGCCTCATTCCCTCTCCGAACCGATGAACGGATCAGCCGTCGTAGTCGCCGCCGACATTCTGGTTGCGCGGCGGGGCTGCGGCGGTGAGGCGCAGGGCCTCTGCCGATTGGGCGATCGATCCGATTTCGTCCGGCGTGTCGTCGTCGTCGATCTGCACCTTTTGCAGCGAGCCGACGAGCGAATCATGCAATTCGGCCGGAAAGACGGTTTCTTCGGCGATCTCGCGCAGGGCGACGACCGGGTTTTTATCGCGGTCGCGGTCCAACGTCAGTTCAGCGCCACCGGAAATCTCACGGGCGCGCTGCGCCGCAAGCAGGACGAGGTCAAAACGGTTGGTAACCTTGTCGACGCAATCTTCGACGGTAACGCGGGCCAAACGGGCGCTCCTGGCAAAATGATGGAAATCGTGAGGGCAGCGCCTATCAGCGGGCGGGCAGGGAGTCAATGAAAAGCCCATAAAGCCGTGGCGCATAGCGGCAATTAGGCGCATGAACGGGATATGGCGACCAACCGGCAGTCCCCAGCGAAGAGCGACGAGGCCGGGATCGGCCTGTCCATCCGGGGGCACCGGCTGGACGTGATCGAACATGGTCCCGCCCTGCGAGAGACGTTGATCGGCCTGATCGATGGCGCGCGGGACAGCCTGAAGCTCTATTATTATATCTTCGCCGCCGATGAGAGCGGGCGGATGGTGCTGGATCGGCTGATCGCGGCCCGAGGGCGCAGCGTTGCCGTAACCTTGATGATCGATGCGTTCGGATCGGCCGACACGCCCGTCGCCTTCTTCGAACCACTGATCAAGGCCGGGGGACGGTTTGGCCGATTCGGCGCGCGGCGGTCGACCCGCTATCTGATCCGCAACCACCAGAAGATGACCATTGCGGACGACCGGCGGCTGTTGCTGGGCGGCTTCAATGTGGAGGACGCCTATTTCGGATTGCCCGAAGAGGATGCCTGGGTGGACCTGGGCCTTCTGATCGACGGGCCGCAGGTCGCGGCGATGACCAACTGGTACGGGCAGCTGTGGCGGTGGGTATCGACCAGCAAGCAGAGTTTCCGCACATTGCGGCGGATGGTGCGGCATTGGCACCCGTCACTGCACCATGACCCCGATGATCCGATGCGATGGCTGATCGGCGGGCCGACCCGGCGCTTAAGCCCCTGGGCGCAGGTGGTGAAGCATGACCTGGAACATGCGCGGCGGGTGGACATGGTGGCCGCCTATTTCTCGCCCGGACGCGGCATGCTGAAACGCATTGCGCGTGCGGCGCGGCGGGAGGGCGCGCGGCTGATCCTGCCGTCCCGGTCCGACAATGGCGCGACGGTGGCGGCTGCGCGGCTGCTGTACGGACCGCTGCTGCGGCGCGGGGTGGAGATATGGGAATATCAGAAGCGCAAGCTTCACATGAAGCTGATCGTCATTGATGACGCGGTCTTCATCGGATCGGCCAATTTCGACATGCGCAGCCTGTTCCTGAATCTGGAGATCATGCTGCGGATCGAGGATAAGGCGCTGGCGGACGAAGCGAGGGACTTCATTAGCCGTCGCGCAGAGGAAAGCCGACAGATCACGCTGGAACGCTACAAGGCCCAGCGCGGGGTGCTGACTTTGGTGAAGCAGTGGATCAGCTATTTCCTGGTGGGCGTGGTGGATTACACCGTCACCCGGCGGTTGAACTTCCGCAATCCAGACGCGGATTAAGAGGGGTCGCTCCGGGGCGGCCGTCAGGCCAGCGCTTCCTCCGCCGGGGTAAAGGGCAGGTCCAGCGCCTGAGCCACCGCCTGATAGGTCACTTTGCCGTCCCAGACGTTGAGTCCCGCGAGAAGATGGGGGTCGGATTGCAGCGCCTTCTTCCACCCCAGATCGGCGATGCGCAGCGCATGCGGCAGGGTGACGTTGTTGAGCGCGTAGGTGCTGGTGCGCGCGACCGCGCCGGGCATGTTGGCGACGCAATAATGGACAATGCCATCGACGATATAGGTGGGATCGGCATGGGTCGTGGGATGGCTGGTTTCGAAACAGCCGCCCTGATCGATCGCGACATCGACCAACACGGAGCCTTTCTTCATGGTCTTGAGCATGTCGGCGCTGACCAGCTTGGGCGCGGCAGCTCCGGGGATCAGCACGGCGCCGATGACGAGGTCCGCGTCCGCCACGCATTCGGCGAGATTGGCGCGATTGGAAAAGCGGGTCTTTGCTCGCGCCTCGAAATAGATGCCGAGCCGTTCGAGCACTTCGGGGCTGCGGTCGAGGATGGTGACGTCCGCGCCGAGGCCCGCCGCCATCTGCGCCGCGTTGAAACCGACGACGCCACCGCCGATCACGCAGACCTTGGCCGGGAGCACGCCGGGCACGCCGCCCAGCAGCACGCCCCGGCCGCCATTCGCCTTTTCCAGCGCCGTCGCGCCCGCCTGAATCGACATGCGTCCGGCTACCTGGCTCATGGGCTTTAGCAGCGGGAGGCCGCCGCCTGCGTCGGTGACGGTTTCATAGGCGATGCAGACAGCGCCCGACGCCATGAGGTCGCGGGTCTGATCCGGGTCGGGGGCGAGGTGCAGATAAGTGTAGAGTATCTGGCCCGGGCGCAGCATGGCGCGTTCCTCGGGCTGCGGCTCCTTCACCTTGACGATCATTTCGGCCGCTTCGAACACGTCGCGCGCACTCGGGACTATCTCACCCCCGGCACGGGCGTACAGCGCGTCATGCGCGCCAATCCCCTCCCCCGCACCGCTTTCCACCAGCACCCGATGGCCATGGGCCGCCAGCTCATGCACGCTCTCAGGCGTCAGGCCGACGCGATATTCGTGATTCTTGATCTCCCTGACCGTGCCTACAATCATGTTCAGCCTTTCCGTTCCGGAGAGATGCCGCATCTGGATAGGGTATCGCCGGAAATGTAGCTATTGTTCCTGAATGTAGGTTGCGGCCGGACATTTGCCTATCCGCTAGGTCTAACGGACGCAACTGGCAGGCAGTGGGCATAGCGCCGCGAAATTGAAGCAGGAAAGTCGCGGCATCCCCTTGCCACCCGCCGCGCCGCACGATAGGGAGCCGCCTTCCAGTGCATGCGGAGCGGTGGCCGAGTGGTCGAAGGCGCTCGCCTGGAAAGTGAGTATACGTCAAAAGCGTATCGAGGGTTCGAATCCCTCCCGCTCCGCCATTTATCCTTTCATCGTTATTCATCAATGACCGCCTAAGGGCGCAGATCCCTGCGGTTTTTTTGGCCACGGTTGACCGTTCCCGTTCGTTGAAATTCGTCCCTAGCCACCCTAAAATGTGGGGAACGATGTGGGGAAATTCCCGAGTGTGGGGAAGCGTCCGCTCATTGTGTGGGGAACTGACATGGGCAAGCTGACCGCCAACGAAGTGAAAGCCGCACTGGCGAAGCCCGGAACCTACGGTGATGGTGACGGACTTTTCCTAAAAGTAAGCCGCACAGGCGGCGCTAGCTGGCTCCTGCGAGTCCAGCATGACGGCAAACGACGTGACATTGGCCTTGGTAGTGCCAAGCTGGTGACGCTGGCAGCGGCAAGAGCCAAGGCAGCCGAAGCCCGCAAGGCGACACGTGAGGACGGACGTGATCTGGTAGCCGAGAAACGCAAGGCAAAGGCAGAGAACGTGACCTTCCGCGAAGCGGCCCTGACCTACCACGAAACGCATAAGAACCAGTGGGCCAACGCTAAACATGGGGAGCAGTGGATCAACACAATGGAGGCTTATGCCTTCCCTTCCCTTGGTTCAAAGCCGGTCGGCAGCATCACCGCTGGCGAGATTATCACTGCTATATCCAAGGTCTGGACCACTAAACCTGAAACCGGAAGGCGTGTCCGGCAGCGGATATGCTCTGTACTGAACTTTGCCCACGCGCGGGGCTGGCGATCCACTGAAGCCCCGTCAGCCGCGCTAGCGGCTGGTAATGGACTCCCAAAGCAAAATGCAGGCAGGCACCATGCCGCAATGGCTCACGCGGACGTGCCCGCATTTCTGACCCGCCTCCGCGTAAGCGGAGGAACATGGGGCAGGCTGGCCTTGGAGTTCGTTATCTTAACCGCCGCCCGCTCACAGGAAGTTCGACTGGCAGCATGGAAGGAGATCGACTTTGAGAAGGGTCTATGGACCGTCCCTGCCGACCACATGAAAATGGGAATCGAACATGTTGTTCCACTTTCACCTCAGGCACTAGCCGTTCTTCATAGTGCCAGGGCCATCAGGCGAGAAGGAACAGACCTGATCTTTCCCGGCATGAATGGCGGTGCCATGTCCGATATGACCCTGCTTGGTGTGCTTCGCCGCATGAAGGAAGCTGCAACCGTGCATGGCTTCCGTTCGTCATTTCGGACGTGGGTAGCCGAAGAGACGAACTTTCCCGGCGAGGTGGCGGAAGCGGCATTGGCTCATCAAAACCCCAACGAAGTTGAACGCGCCTATCAGCGCGGTGGGTTGCTCGATAAGCGGCGGAAGCTGATGGAAGCATGGGGCGCATATTGCGCCACGGATCGCCTCTTGACGAAGATTGTGCCGATAAAGAGGCTAGCCAGATAGGACGCCGCTAAGCAGGCAGTCTCAGTTTTCAGACATAATTTTATGAAGCGGTCCACTTCATTTTGGGAGAACAGCGCCAAGAGACCATAGCGGCTTGCTCGAAAATCGCCTCTGGGTTACCGGAAGACTGGACAAGCAATAAGTTGGGGGCAGTGCTAAGTGATTGAGGGGTCAAGGGTCTATCTCTGTCAAACGCGGCACCGGCAAGACGTATCATATACCGTTCGCACGCGCTTTAGCGCCCGTGGCCAGCGCCAAGTTTCGGAAAGCTGAATGCCCTTGCGAACGGTAGCATCTGCGCCCGAGGATACGAATGGAGCCGAACAACGGACTGTCGAACCGTCAGGGGAAATCGGCAAGGCCCAATTTTTATCCGGGGATGTTCTTAAGCGGCTCCAAGATATCGAACCCGCTTCTTGTTCTCTGGCTATCTCGTCACCGCCTTACAACATCGGCAAGCCTTACGAGCGGACGGACGAGCGGACGTATGACGAATATCTGATATGGCAGAGGCAGGTTATTGAGGCCATGTTACCCTCCTTGACGGAGAACGCCTCTGTATGCTGGCAGGTTGGCACTTATATAGCTGAGGGTGAAGTATACCCGCTCGACGTGCCCTTTATTGAGATATTCCGCAGTTTGGGATTGCGGCTACGCAATCGCATAATCTGGCGCTATAATTTCGGCTATAACGCTGACAAGCGTTTCTCTGGTCGCTATGAGACTGTCCTGTGGTTTAGCAGGACCAATACTTATACTTTCAACCTCGATCCCGTTCGCATTCCTCAACTCTACCCGGGCAAACGGCATAGTGCATCCAAGGGAGAGAAGGCCGGTAAGCCTAGCGGTAATCCCTTGGGGAAGAATCCGTCAGATTATTGGGAATTTTCGGCTGTTGAAGACTTCCAAAATAATCCCGTTTGGGATGTGCCCAACGTAAAAGCGAACCACCCCGAACACACGGAACACCCTTGCCAATTTCCGGTCGAACTGGCGGAGCGCTGTGTATTGGCGCTCAGCACTTCGGGGGAAACCGTGCTGGATCCCTTCATAGGGACTGGAGCCACCGCAATCGCTGCGGTGAAACACGGACGACACGCCATCGGCATCGACCGGCATCAGCCATATCTCGCTATTGCAGCAAAGCGTATAGCTCAGTATGCGAATGGCGATTTGCCGCTCAGGCCGCTCGGAAAACCGGTTCGCCGTCCGCGATCTACAGAGCGAGTGGCTCAGGTTCCCCTCGAATGGCGAGACGATAATACCGGATTCGATCCGGCTTCGGTTGGAGGCGAAGATGGCGCAATCTAAGCCCCCAAAGCCAAAAAAGAAGAAGGCGCTGAGTCCTGAGGAGCTTGCTAAGCGCAATCTACAGCGGAGGCACCGCCGCGAAATCCGAGAAGTCTTTTCCGCAGTGGGCTTCCGACGCGTTGACGGTGCATCCGACCGGGAGTTCACCTACGAAGGAGTGACTTCGGACTTCGACGACGTTTTCATCTTAGAAAATGTTGTTGTATTTGCCGAGTATACTACAGCGAGCGATATATCCGAACACGCCAAGAAAAAATACCTGATGTATGATCGCATCCGGAAAGATGATGCCAAGTTTGTTGATTTTGCACGAGGCGAACCTCTAGGTATAGATGCGAACCTTGGTTCAAAATACAGCGACAATCAAGTTCGGATTGTTCTACTTTATTGCTCCCTTAACACGGTTCAAGCCGAACTTAAGGACCAGATTAACCATGCCCTGTTTATGGATTACAGTGTAGTTCGGTATTTCAAGCTTCTAACAAAGACGGTTCGTAGATCTGCTCAGCATGAGTTACTTGCCTTCCTCGGCATAGAATACAAAAATTTCGCCGATAAGGCGCTCAACGCCAATTCGTCTCCGCGAGATCCCTTTAATGGATCTGTCTTGCCCGAGCACCATTCCAAGTTCCCGAATGGGTACAAGGTTGTTTCTTTCTACATCCAGCCATCGGCGCTGCTGTCACGAGCCTATGTCCTTCGCAGGGACGGGTGGAGGGATCGTAATGGCTTGTACCAGCGCATGATTCTCCGGACGAAGTTGGACTCCATCCGCAAGTATCTTGTCGATCAGAAAAGGGTGTTTGTAAATAACATCATTGTCACCCTGCCATCAGGAACAAAGATATTAGACAATAACGAGAACACGATAAATACGGCAACCATTCACACAACCCAGCCAGCAGTCATCTCCATTCCTAGCGAGTTCAACTCTGTCGGGATTATCGATGGCCAGCATCGTGTCTTTTCCTATTATGAGGGAGGAGCTAACGAGAGCGTCATTGGCGCCCTAAGATCACAGCAAAATCTGTTGGTGACCGGTATCATCTATCCAGATAGCGTTAGCGATCCAGAGAAAACCCGATTTGAAGCCGGACTTTTCTTGGAAATTAATTCCACGCAAGCGAATGCAAAGTCAGAGCTTAAGCAGGCGATCAATCAACTTATACGGCCCTTCCTTGCTGATTCTATCGCAAGAGACGTGCTGGACAAACTGAACGACAGCAAAGGCGCTCTATCTGGCAAATTTTCGCAGAGCTTTTTCGATACTGGAGGTCTGCGCACTACGTCGGTGGTCAGTTATGGATTGAGGCCCCTTATAAGGCCCAGTGCGCCTGGCCCGCTCTTCGCGCGATGGCAGGATGCTGACAAAGACACGTTTGTGAGCTTCGAGAATGATGCCGCCCGTAAGCGTTACGTTGACTATTGCGCCGGTCAGATCGCTGTTTTTTTCGCCGCCGCAAAGTCACGCCTGCCGTCTGACCAATGGACAACTTCCCGGTCGGTTCAGAACCGCCTTCTGACACCTACGGTTGTTAATGGTCTGATTGGAGCTATGAGGCAGGCTCTCGATTCCGGGGTGGAGATGACGTTTGAAAATTTACGTGATCGGTTCGCAGGGTTAGAAATGTTCCCGTTCGAAAAATACAGGTCGAGCCAGTACACCGTGATGTCCACTGCACTCTTCAAAACCTTCTTCGGGCCGGGTGCAGCATCCAAGGCCTGAAGGTCGCTGTCGCTCAGCCCATTATCAACCGCTCGGCACCAGTATCTTCGACCTCGTCATTTTAGCCTTCTAGAATAGCATTCATTGACGGTCGTATTTGGGAAGGCGGCCTGTGCCGAATTTCATGGGAAGGGGCTGCCATAATCGGCGGCGAACACAGGCTCGCCTGACTACGGTCGGGCGTGATACCCCGAAAACAATTCCGCAGGCTGCACATTGAGCGCACGAGCCAAGGACAGCGCGGTCTTAATCGTGATGTTCCGTTCGCCGCGTTCGATCCCGCCTATATGATTGCGGTGCAGTTCGGTCAGCCCAGACAAGTCTTCTTGGGTCAGGCCGCGCGCCTTCCTGAACTGCCGCACGGCATCACCTAACGGGACAAGATCGGGATCGACTTCCACGTAAGCGTGGTTGCCGACCAGCCTTCACCATCGCCACATCGATAAGTGTGAATACCGCTTTTATGATGCATTTATCGGCTGATCACACTTATAGGTGTTTATGCAACTCTAAGTTTTTTGGGTGGCTTAGCGGCACAGGGGGTGAAGTGAAAACGTTCAAAGTGTTTTCTGATGGAAGCGGCAGCTACAAGGCCGTGAAGCAAGGTTGGTGCTGGCCTGCATTTTTCTTTGGATCAATATGGGCGCTATTTAGTGCCCTGTGGGCGTTAGCGCTCGTCATGCTCCCTATAGAATTTATGATAAGTGTTGCTGACACCATCTTAGACAGAACACCCAGTTCCTACGAAGCTCACTATGAGGGAGTTCCCGGACTGGTCCTGCTACTCATTCTCTCGATCCCAGTAATGATCCGGATCATATTTGGGGCACGAGGCAACAGGTGGCGAGCGAACAAACTCCAGAAATTGGGCTACGCAGCCATGTCCTCTGTAGATGCACCTAACAAAATGCGTGCAATATCCTTGGCAAGGAGCAGCATAGAGGTTGAACAGCAATACAGCCAAAGAGGTATCCCTGCTTTTGATGCCCCGAGACATCCCTATCGAGAATCAGCAAATGAGCCTCGAATCGAACATAGCGCAAGTACGAAGAACAGCACCGAAAGCCATCCTTTCGCCGTGGACAGTTTACTGCTGCTTCTTGCGGCTATTATAGGCTTGGCCGTATGTATGACTGGGATCGGCTTCATCGCGGCAGGGGTTCTGGTTTTCGGGTTTATCGCTTCCATAAAGACTGGGAACATTCGTTATCTGAATATCTCAACAAATTTTATATTATCCTTGGGGTTTTTAGTTTTTACAATCTGTTCATGTTTTGCAGTTTTCATGCAGTATGTACTCATCAACATCCCTCCGTATATTTCCGAATACGGCGATACCGGGACGATAAACATTCCTATACTTGGAATGTCTGATCTCTATCCTTATGACGTAACGCAAAAAAGAGATACGTTTGCCGCTTTCTCGGCTTTCGCCCTTTTCGGTTTGGCGGCCTTAAAATTCGCTTGGCTGGCACCGCTCACGCGGCAGTTCGACGCCATTCGAGCATTTCTTTTCGATTTCCGGATTCCCAAATTTCCGGAAAGGCCTAGTGCGCAGAAGATCATGTCTCGGGAGGGATTACACCCATATTCCGTGGCGGACGAGCTTGCCAAATGGAAAGCCCTCTATGACCAAGGTGCTATCAGCGCCGATGAGTATCGACAGGCCAGAGGTCGCCTGCTCAATCCCGACTTACCATCGTCCGGTCGGTGATGGCCAGCCAAACAGTGGACGCCCGCAGACGCCCGGCGTGTGCCAGCCGACCACCCAACTCACGCGCCGCAGGCGCAGTGGGGCAGGAGTGGAGAGGCTGGACACGCCGGGTGTCTGCTTTGGAACCAAGAAGCGGAACACCAACTTGGCCTGTCTCCGCACCGTTTAAATATCCAAAATTATCATAAAGATATATTGGAGAAGCTCTCCCGCTTGCTGACCGCTCTCCACTCCAGGCTTTGCTCCATCGGTCCTCGCTTCGCTGCGGGCCGATGAGCAGCCTTCGCTCCGTGCGGCCAGCAAGCTGAGGGGAGTAGTTGCGTCCGTATAGTTTGGTCCCGGCTTGGCGAGCATTGCAAAATTTTATTTTGGAACGTCTGCCAGCAGGTATGACACCATGACACGCCTCCAATATATGAAGCCCCCCGGTCTGCCACCAATATCGCAACAGGGGTGCCCCCCAATTTAACACTGGGCCTCCGGCCTGTCTGGATGATTTTGTCCGGTTTAAGGTAAAGGCTTACCTCATGGCTACCACCCGCATGACTTTCGGTGCCGTCCTTGGCACCATCACCGATACCGCCAGCATGGTCAGCAAGACCGTCACCACCATCGGGGGCGGCATCGACATGGCAAACCGGTTCGTTGAATCTGCCGCTACAGATCAGCGTGACCGTCAAGCGATCCACCGCAAAACATTCCGCGACACTCTACTACGCGAGGCCCGCATCGACGTAGCCCGCTCCAACCGTGAGGTTTTCGACTTCTGCACTGAGTCTCAGGCCAACGCTGCGCTCTACGCTCAAGCTCAGGAATACCTTCCCGACAATATCTTCGGGGAGTAAAACAATGGACCGTAGCCCTTCAGGGCTGCGGTTCACCTAAAGAACCGATAGGTAACAGCACCACCAACATAGGTGACAATATCATGATCAGCCTTCTATTCATATTCGCCATATTCAAGATAGCCCTCTTTGCTCTGGGTTGGCTTGTTGAAGACAAGAAAGCCACTCAAGAACATAGCTATCGCTCGACCTACATCCGCAAGGATATGTAGGTAATCATCAAATCATTCTTATCTAGATTACCACCCTACTCTTCGGCCTATCTCATCCAGCTTAGATATTGAAAGGGCAATTGAGTTAATCTCGCGTGCCCTTCCGGAAATAGCGTCACGTGTGTAACATGCGTAACAAAGTCAGAGAACGACATCTTCGCTTTCTGGTTTGTGACGGATGTTACGACTGTTACGTGTCTAACCTTCGGCCAGATAGCGCGCCCAAGTGTCTCTGAAGTCTTCCCGGAAATATCCTCTCAACATATGACCGCCCGGACCAGTCAAACGCATCGGCTGCGGCCTGACCCCAAATTCACGCAGCATTTCGGCCAACGTGCGGGCGTCTAACCCCTTCCGCCCTAACCCACCCCACGGAGCCTCTTCGTCCGCGAGGAGCTTGTCCAACAGGTCAACAGTCGAAATCCGGTCCTGCTCGCCAAATGCCGCCTTAATGTCAGCCAGCAATTGAAGGTCGAGAGAAGGCCGCTTGTCGGCCTTCGCCAACTGCAAAGCCTCTAACGCTGCCTGCCGAGCCAAGGCAGGCCATCTGCCACCTGCAAGGTCGGCTACGACGATTAAGGGTTCCCAAACGTCGGCGTCCCGATCTTCAATGCCGTCAGGCAATACGGGCCTGTGCGATGCCGCTACCTCGCGGACTTGGCCAGCCCATCTGGCCCAGTCATCCCTCAATGCCTCGCCAATATGTTTGTGGTCGCGCCGTCTATAAGACTCAACTTTCTGGCCCGGCAGCCTCTTCCGCATTTTCATGACAACTGAACGGGTCAGGATCGTGTCCGGGATATTCCCAATTCCGGCCATTGCGACCGCAGCAAACGCACTTTTCCTGACAGGGAACCAGTCGTTGTCCACCTTCTCATTCCGCATGATAAAGCCGTCTACCTGATGACCAGCATTTATCATGCCACGCAGTTGCTCATCACCTTTGCCGTTGGCTCCATACCTCGTGTCGATTTCATCAATGAAGTAGGTCGGTCGCCCTGCCGGATCGTCTAACGCCCGGATAAGACTGGCGGTGGTAACGGTCGATGCTTCTAGCGCTAACGGGCACTGCAATGCAGTCAGCCGCAGGGCTAGCGATTTACCGCTTCCAGGCTGTGCCGAGAGAAAAGCAAGACGCGGGGTCGTCTCCCATACGTCCATCAAATGTGTGTGACCTGCCCAGAGCACTAAGGCCACGCCTGCGTAATCGGATGGAAGGATTACAAAGCGTTCGATGAATGCCAACGCACGATCCAGTAGCTCCGCGCCGTCAATGATGACCGCAACGCTAGACCCGTTATCGTCTGGCAGTAGTGGATCGTTTGCGTTATTAGGCGTTGTCAGGCTCGCAGCTTTGGCAACCTTGGGGCCGGTCGCTGTCTCACCAGCACCGGTCCCTTCGTCTATGTTGTCTTCGCTCACGCGGCACCGCCAGTGGCGCGTTCAATCAGCGCCTTGATGCTGTCGATTTTGACCAACCTTCTCGTGCCGATCTGCATTGACGCGAGATCACCCTTCGACAGCATGTCATAAATCTTGGTCCGACCGATGCCCAGCATCTTCGCGGCCTCGTTCACAGAACATAACATAGAAATCATAGGTAAAACCCTCTGAGTTGCGCCGTCTCTTTGCGGACTCCAGAGGTATTGGACGAATTAAGTCTTAAAGCAAGATCATCATAAGTATCTCATGACCCTGATACTTCGTATGAAATCAGGGAACCTAAACACTATCGTTTCATCACAATGAAGCCATTGTTCAGGCTGCACAAGGATCTGAAGATGACTTTTAAAAATCATCGACTATAAACGACCTAAAGACTAACTTTTTTTCATCGACGTCGAGCAAGCCCAGCCATTGGCATCTGCCACAGCTCGTTCAGATGGCATCAACGCCCGAATCGGAACCAGCGCGCGCAGTGACTTCGCCGTTTGCTAGCGCCATCATTGCAAAGAGGATCATGTCGGCTGAGGGGCGTTGGTTCGCATCACACACGTCTTACGATTCCGCCCGCAAGACTGCCCACCCGCTACAGCGCCATATGAGAAGCGCGCGAGTGGGCAGCCTTACTACCGTTACGCACGAACGGCACCGTTACAGCCGCCTTATTCTCAGTAGTAAGAGCCGACACTCCCGCGAAGTGTGGGGAATAGTGTGGGCATAGATTTTATGGTCAAGATTTTATTGTTTAAAACCAAAGGACTGAATGTATGATTCTACTCCCTCCCGCCCGCCATCTAGTCTCAACATATTGTAAACGTTAGAGAATTTGCCGAAAAGCGGCGCAAATTCGCGCGTGTTCAGTTCAGTTCGATACTGCAGAGAGTCAGATGCGAGCCAAAGATACGCAATTCTGCGCCGCTTTCTCTGCTGCTACGCTGCTGGAACATCCCCGTCACTACCGAATGCATGCGTCCCCCTTCATCTCAGACATCTGTCGCCCAAGCGACGCTCCTAAAAAAATGGCACGTCCAAGGGGGGCCTTTTCTGCGATTTTCCTGATCATGTTATTGGATTTACATCATAATCCATAGAGCTCGTCGGCAAACGTGTGTGACAATAACAGGTTAAAACAGGTGCTAATTTCTGGATCAAAGCATAAAAATAGCGGTGAAACAGGCAGATACCACCTGTTTCACCGCCATCCGAAATTCTGCCTTATCCCCTGGATGAAACCCCGTAAATCCGGGGGTTTTCAGACCCTCGTCACGAAATTGTTCTCTCAGCCAGCAAACCTGCTGCCCACCGCACCTGCCTGATGAAATCTTCGCACATCAGACGCCTGCGGCAGCGTGGAGAAGCCAGTTTGATCAGACGGGCTTCGAACAGACTGACGGTTCGACGCCTGCCGTCAGGGCAGATCATCCTGACCCGCCTGTTCGCAAGATCGAGCACCTCACGATAGCGATCTTCGAGGCCGTCGGTAAACGCGGGCCGGCCACCGATCCCTCCCGAAAAGGTTCGCGCCCATCAGCTTCCCCGACCCACGATTTCAAGGCCTTCTCCTGCGCGATGCGCTGGCTGCGCGACACGGTGGCCTCGGGCAGCTTCTCCAGCTTCTCTTCTTCCGGGGTGATCACCAGCAACTGGTCCATCTCGGTCGTGGAAAAGCCGGTGATCTCCAGATCGAAGCTGAGCTCGAGGGCATTGAGTTCCTCGAACTCGATTCGCAGCACCTCTGCATCCCAGCCGGCGTTCTGCGCGATTCGATTGTCCGCAAGGGCGTAGGTGCGCAGCTCGGCAGGATCGAGGTCATGGATCGGGATGACCGGCACGTCTGCCATGCCGAGCAGCTTCGCCGCGGCATGGCGGCCATGACCGGCGACGATCATCCCCTCGTCATTGACTATGATCGGAGTGGTGAGGCCGAACTGGCGGATCGAGGAGGCGATCTGCTCGATCTGCTTCTCACTGTGTGTACGGGCATTGCGTTTCGCGGGCCGGACCGCCGCGAGCGGACGCAGTTCCACCTTGAGGGAACGGATCAGTCCGTCCCCCCGGATATCAGCATTGTCGTTCATGGGTATGCAACGCTCGAGTGGGTCGATTGGTTCAACCATCGCCGACTGCTGGAGCTCATCGGCAACATCCCGCCTGCCGAAGCCGAAGATCAATATTATGCTGCCGCAGACAACATCGGTATGGCAGCGTGACTCACAACCCTATGCCTCCGGCAAACCCGGCGCGTGTGTGGATGCCTCCCAGATTGCAAGGTGATTTTCTGACTTTGCTCGGCAGAGCGCTTCATCGGTCGTGTGTCAGGCCTCTGGTGTGGCTTGCTGACGCCACGGGCCGTTATGCAGTTCGAACGATCCGGGCCACATCGGTTCAGCGAGCTTGGTTCGCTCTCGCCCCGGGACTGGTTAGCCGCACCGTGAACATTGAAGTCCTTGCCACATAATATCAGTCGATCTCCTTGCCGGGACCAAGGCCCCGAGCGCTATGGCAGTTACGCCATTCACGCCAAACGGTAGTCTTCCTCGCGTGTCATCATCGCCCAGATTGTCCGCGCCATTTTGTTCGCCAGCGCGACGGCAACCACCATCCGCGGTCTGCGGGCCATCAGCCGTCCCAGCCAGTTGTCGGGGAGAACGCCTTTGCGAACAATCCATCGAATCCTGCTCATCGCACCGACAACGAGAAGCTTGCGAATGTCGCTTTGTCCCATTTTGCTCATGGACCCGAGCCGCGCCTTCCCACCCGTCGATCGCTGCTTCGGTACCAGGCCGAGCCATGCCGCAAAGTTTCTGCCGCTGCCGAATGTGCGCAGGTCTGGCGCGAAGGCCATGATCGCGCCGGCGGTCACTGGTCCGACACCCGGTACCGTGCAGAGGCGGCGAAGCTCGGCGCTGACCGTTATAGCCTCTCGTAATCTGAACGAAAGTTCGGCGATTTTGGCAGAGAGGGCGTCGATGTGCTCCAGGTAAAGGCGTGCGATATCCCGGATACTGGCAGGCACGTCGATGTTATCGTTGTCCACCGTCGCGCGGATATCTTTCAGGTGAGGAACGCCTTGGGGGAATACCAGACCGAATTCGGCCAGGTGCCCTCGCAGGGCATTGATGGTCTGCGTACGCTGACTGACAAAACATTGGTGGGTTCGGTAGGCAACCGCCCGCGCTTGATGTTCCGCACTCTTTACCGCCACGAAATGCAGGTTCGGGCGCACAGCTGCTTCGGCAATGGCCGCCGCATCTGCCGCGTCGTTTTTCTGCCTCTTCACGAACGGTTTTACATAGATCGGTGGGATCAACCGAACCTCATGACCTTCTGCGCCCGCAAACCGGCCCCAGAAGTGGCTCGTCGCGCAAGCCTCCATCGCGACGATGCAGCGAGGCTGACCCTTGAGCAAAGCCTCCAGTTTGGACCGAGAGACCGTCCGATTATATAGAACCGACCCTGCTTGATCGGTCGCGCAGACCTGGAAGCTCCGCTTTGCCAGATCGATCGCCAGCATGTGTGCGTCCGACATATGCTCCTCCTTCGCGCGCCACCATGGCGCTCGTCAGCATCATACGATGCCGGGCGAAGGGAGGCATCCACCGCATCAGTTCAAACCGTTTTCGTGACAGGGATAACTTTGGAGATCATCTAATTTAGGCTTCCGCGAGGGAAGCCTAGATGTCCGCAAATGACCACTAAGGCTTAAGGTGGAGGTATTTGGTGAAGAAGCGCGCCATCGTATCAAACGCCTCCCGCGATTCGGGTAGCGCGATATCGTAGAAGAAGGCATGTCCCATACCATCCCAGATGTTGAGTTGGCTAACGGCTCCGCTCTTCTGCAACGCATTATTGGTTGCAACGGCGCTGCTCATTTCCAGAGCTCGGGTTCCCGTTACAATTAGAGTTGGCGGAAAGTGCCTCAGTACTTCAGGCGACCGGAGAGGCGAGACAGCGGGATCGTCGAGTTTGGTCCCCTCGTAATATGACAGGCGTATCTCTTTATTTGGTATTGCCTGGAAGGGGGAGGTGAAGGCAGCGCTGTCACCTAAGAGGCGCATGTCAGCAGATGCACACAAAAGGCCGATGGCGGCTGGAAGAGGCAGCTTATCGCGGATCAGCGCGGCGGTAGTCTGGGCGGTAAGTTGGCCGCCCGCCGAGCAGCCATATATCACCACATCTTGCGGCTTATGCGTTTTGAGTAATTCACGATAGACCTTTATCACGTCCTCGGTTGCGGCGGGATAATGCGCTTCTGGGCCTTGCCGATAAGTGATGCTTACACCCTCCACGCCCATGAGGCCCGACAGGGGGATCGTCTCAAACATGCCATTGGCCCCCGCGTTGGCAATCATGAAGCCCCCGCCCGGAAGGTTCAGCAGTATCTTGCCAGACTTTGCGGGCGTGATGCCTGCCATCGGCCGCGTCCAGACGGCCGGGACACCGGCGATCGCACGCTCCTCAGTCTCTACCTTGTACATCCGCTTCAGTTGGGCAACGCGGCCCGCGACGAGCCTTGGCAAATTCGTGCGCAAGGCGGTGACATCCTTTGGCGACTGACGGAGCACCTCGAACATGTCGGAGGGCACACGTGGTAAGGCCGCTTTCGCCTCGGCACTCATATACTCGGAAGGAGGCAGGCGAAATGAGGGCACGTTCACCGACCCATCTGCTTCGATTGGTCGCGAAGAAGGATTAGCAGCAGCTTGCCACGATCCGCGAGATGGTGCGGAGCCTTTTTCTGCCTTTGTTGCGACTTGGGCGGTCACTGCGGCAAAGGGCATGATCAGTGGAACTACAAGAACCGCGCATTTGAGAAGCAGCTTAGGCATCATTCTTCCTTTTTCGTCCATATTGTCAAGGTCGCCAAGGTGATCCGGCTTTCCTATTCAACGATCCCAATCGGGACAACTAATCGGGAGTCCAAAACTTTTGCATCAGGGGCGATGGAGGCAGAAACAGTGATTTCGGCGGCCAGAAGCGCGCCAAATGTGCATCAGATTTTTGTATCACGGGGAGGGGCAGATTTCTGCGATTTTTGGCTTGATGCAAAACTTGTGATTTTCGGATCATGGATGGGCAACGTCAGTTTGCGTGAGGCGAAGGCGGTGAGCCCTGCGCGAAAATAGGCTCCCGCAGGGCCTTGGAGAACGCGATAGCGCGTGGCGATACGTCCGCTGTTCTCGGGCACGCGTGCGATCCTGTCGTCCTGCGCCGCGCCATCGTTGGCCGTGTCGGTATAAGCATAATTGGCGAGGAGCGAGAAGGCAGATCTCGGTTACCACAGCAGACCGGCCTCCACCCCGCATGCGCGCTCTGGATATGGAAGCCCAAATCGGCGAGGACGGCAAAGATGACGTTTCGTGCGTGTGCCGAAATGCTGCGATCGTGCCCGAAAGACTTCTCTTCGGTATGGCGAGATTGATTCCGGCCTCGATATTAAAGGAGATTCCGGCTTTGGCTCCTGCACACGACAAGCCAAAGGACGCGCGGAAGGCCGTCCCATAGCCAGCGAACAGCGCGATGCCGGGCGCGCACCTCTGCCGATGCCTGCACCGCCGCGGAACAAGCGCCCGCCGCCGTTGCAATTCGGGCCTGAGACACTCCTTCTAGCTGGTATTTTCAGCCGCCGATAGGCCGTGGGCGGCAGCGATTCATTACGGCGGATGTCGCTGTCATTGTCTTCCCATTTGGTCTGCCACAACTCGCCACCACCAAGCTAAATCTGTGGCCAGATGCACCAGAACAGTCCGGCCGGGCGGCCCGGGGATTTTCGTCCTACGCATGCTCATCTGCCATATTTTATAAGTTGGTTCATCCCGAGCTACCTGATAGAATGCTTGCATATGATTACCTGACTTATCAAGATAGATGGAAGGTCAATACTATTATGGTGCTCAAGCCTTGGGGACGGCTCAACCAAATCGCCTATATGGTGCCCAACTTAAACAAGGCGATCGATTGGTGGACCGAGGTGATGGGCGTGGGGCCCTTTTTCATCTTTCCCGCTTTCGAGATGGTTCGAGGCGATTATCGCGGTAAAGAGCATTTCGCACAGTACGGCGCGGCGATCGCATTTTCCGGGGACCTGATGGTCGAACTTATCGAACCGCGAGGCCCGTCGATCTTCCAAGAGTTTCTGGATGCGGGCCGTAAAGGCGTCCATCATCTATGCGCTTTCTCCGACAGCATGGAAGATGCGGAAGCCTGGGTCGCTGAACACGGCGGCACGCGACTGCAAGGAGCTGAGTTCGCAGACGGGTCCCAGATCGCCTATTTCGCGATGGATGCTGAGGAAAACAATATCCTGGAGATCGGCGTGTTGAAGCCCGAGGTCCAGAGCCTTTTCGACATGATTCAGCAGGCTGGCGCCAACTGGGATGGCAAGGCAAAGATCTTCAACCCGACGGCGGGCTGAGGATTATTGGGCGGGTGGCACTGACAAGCGAGTCAGCCATCCGACAGATCAGTCGCCGGTGAAGTTCAGCTCCACACGGACGCCATTGGGATCGGTGCCGAAGATTTGGCGTAGCCTGATCGATTCAACGATGTTGACATCATGGGACATGCTCATCTCCGCCAATAACTTCGTAATGGCGTCATAGCCAAGCACCGCAACCGGATCGAGCGATGCTTTGGTCGCCTCAAGCATTTCAGACGCTTCGCTACCCGCTACGATCGGCGCACCGCCCACTTTGCCGACTTCGTACATCTCGCCGCTGCCATGATCTGGCTACGCTGAATGTCAATCGGCCTAAGTGATGGGAGTGTTTCGCTAGGACTTTGTTGAGCCCGCGAATGCGATGATGGGGTAAGCAAAGCACGTTGAGCGAAAGACGGGTCGGACCCGGCCTAACGCTGGCCAAAACGGAAGTGTTCGGCAAGGTCCGCTAAACTCTTTCGCAATGCCTCTTCCCTCTCAGCACCCAAAACCGACCGGATTTCGTCATTGAGGACATCACCTTCCGCACGTAGCGGCGCGCACACTTCGCGGCCTTTGCCAGTAAGCCTCACGCGCACCTGCCGCGCGTCAACCTCAAAAATGCTTCGCTCAACGAGACCTCGCTGCTCCAACCGCTTGAGTGTTTGTGATACTGTCGCATGCGCTATCGAGAGCCGCTTGGTCAGTTCGGAATGCGAAAGAGGCTCTTCTTGATACAGTTCAAGGAGAAGAAAGGCCGCAGCCTGACTCACATCGGCTTCGGCGGTCCTGACGGCATAAAGATGAGACTGGAGGCGCGCCACCATCGTGATGAGATAAGGTGTAGTGAGCTTGGCGTCGAATTCCGAGGGCGCAACCCACTTCTCGTCGAATCCTGTCCGAACCGGGGGCCGCGCGCGATGTCTGGGTGCTTGCTTCATCCGCTGTCCTTATGGGAGAGTCGTCATAAAGCCACATAAAAACAGCATTTGTCGTTCCGCAACAACAACGAGGAGCCGCCAGGCGCTTACGACGCCCGCTTGCGGCTCTCCTGTCTAGAACCGTGAGGCACAAAGCTTGAGGCCTGTTTTTCCCAGTCTTTGGTGTCATCCACATCCATACGTAGATCACCTTCCCCGTGCGCCGCTAAGGTCGTCGAGCGACCGACTCCCTATGGATGAGAAGGGGCCGCGTCGGACTCGCATCCGGGGGTAACGGTAAGTCGAAACAGTGCCATGATTCGACCGGCTTGTTCCGTTCGCTTGCAGGATATTTCAAGATATGGACGGCCGACACTGTCGACCGCCGCCGTCATCATATATCTGAAGTTCAGAACTTGAATATCAGTTCACCACCATAGGTGCGCGGAGTGCCTGGAGCGCTCGAAAAGGCCGAGCCGGAGTCTTGAGCATAATAGTTGATGTTGAACTTTTCACCCGTGATGTTCTTCATCCAGAAGCGAAAGGTCAGATGCTCCGCAGCGGCTGGCGTGAAGGAAACAGAGCCGTCCAAAAGGAGGTGCGAGGGTTCCTTGATGACGTTGTCGGCATCCCAGTTGAATTTATCCGCCCAGTTAGCATTCACGTCCAGAGTGATTTTGCTGTCGTCGGCCAAGTTATGATCGTAGCTGAAGCCGCCACTAAATTTCCATTTTGATGCATAGGGCATATAATTACCAGAAGCATCCACCACAATGCTGTTTAAATTACCCGGAGCAAGCGGCATGTTAGGAGTGAGCGCCTGACATGTGACTGCATCCACCTGAGGATTAGGGCAGTAGGAAGGGGCGTCCGGGAAGTCACGGAACTTTGCGATCAAATATGTCCCAGCCAAACGAAGCATTAGGCCTTCGGCCGCGACGGCGGTCAGATCCAACTCGGCGCCCTTGGTCCGCGCAGAACCGGCATTCTTAAGGAAAACCAAACCATTGCGCTGCGCCTGCACCTGCGGTTTGCTGATGTCGTTCCAGAACAGGGCGCCGTTCAGGCGAATACGACGGTCAGCCAGTTCCGTCTTGAACCCGATTTCATAGGCATCAACCACTTCAGGCGATAGCGGCTCCGCCTGGTCTAGCGGCAGCGTGTTGAACGTCCCTGCTTTGTAGCCACGGCTGTAATTGGCATAGACCATTATGTCGTCGGAGAACTTATGATCGATCGAAGCCTTCCACGTCCACTTCTTGAACGTCTTGCGCGCAACACCGCCCCCCGGCACATTGTCCACGGGCGTCTGGGCGCCGGCCACAACGGCATTGGCTGTCGTTGTGTCGAAGACGGTTCCAACCGGCGCACCGAATGCACCCGCGACCGCAGGGACATTCTGAAGCAGGAACGGCAGCTCCGGAATGAACAATGTCGTGGTAGTCCCGCGGCCAGCAACCCTGTCGGTCGTGTAACGCAGGCCGCCCGTCACATTGGTGTTATCAGTGATGGGATAGGTCAGCTGGCCGAAGGCAGCATAGGATTTAACGTTCTGCTCACCCCGGATGTTGATTGAGTCGACCAGCAGCGCATGTATACCCGGCCCATAGATCGTGGTCGGGTCGAAACCGCCATCGGCGTTCAGATAATAAAGGCCGGCGATCCAGCTGACGGGCGAACCTGCCTTGGACTTCAGTTGAAACTCTTGGGAGAACTGATTGTCTACAATATTGAGATCGTAACGTGCCCAGTCGTAAGGTGAGTAATTTCCTGCAGAGGCGTACAGCTCGATATTTTTACGATAGGCAGTGATACTGACAATATCGGCGAATCCTAGTTCATAATCGATACGGCCGGAGAAGCCATAGCCTTCCGACTTGTCATACATCTTCTGTGTGCTGCCCAAAGCGACGTCATAGAAGCCGAGCGGCGGCAATTCCTGCGATGGCACCGGGAAGTTGCCCGAATTGCCAAAGCCATTATGCGCCGGGTCGGGCGACCCGCCAACCGTCCCAGGGAAAGGACGTGCGTAGATTCCTATCTGGCTCCAGCTATTCTGATAATAACCAATCAACTTGACCGAAAGACCATCGACAGGATCCCACAAGATCTTTCCGCGTGTACTGAAGCTACGGCCCTTCCAATAATCATCATTGCTCGGTAAATATCCAAGCGACGTATTGAAATGATCTACAAGCGTTCTATTTTTACCCCAACCTTTGTCCTGATTGTGATAACTGGCGGAAATATTCGCTGCTAAATTTTCCGTGATCGGCATGTTCAAATAAAATTTGGCGTCCATGGTCTGATAATTGGCATAACCCAGACGCGCTTCAAGCTCAGCGTTTTGACTCGGATCCTTCGTGTAGATAGAGATCACGCCGCCTGATGCGTTGCGGCCAAACAGCGTTCCCTGAGGCCCTTTGAGAACCTCGACGCGTTCCACACTGGCAAGGTCGAAGAAGGGCACTGCAGCGCGGATAAAGTAGACGTCGTCGATATAGACCGGCACGCTTGCTTCGTTACCGGCGGTAGCGACAGGGTTGCCAATTCCGCGAATGAAGGTGGTGGCGGTGCCCGCCGCCTGGCCAATTTGCAACGCGGGGTCGACGCGATTAAGTTCCTGGACGGTGGTGATGCCAACGGACGTGAGTTGATCACCTGACACCGCAGTCACAGAGAGCGGCGTATCCTGAACATTCTGAGCCCGCTTCTGCGCAGTGACGACGATGTCCTGAAGCTGATTTTCCTGGGCTTGAGCCATAGTGGAAATCATAGTCGTACCACTGATGGCAGCACAGGAAAGAAGCCGAACCAAGCGCGACTTGCGAGTTGAATAGACTAAAAATTTAGACGTCTTAAACATCATCATCCCCATTTCAATAACATCTATTACATCAATACGGACCCGGATATTTCCTTGGGGTCATTCACATTTGAGATGAGCTATGTGACCAACTCAATATGGCGCAAGATGTCTGTTCGTTCTCATCGTCAACAACCGCCGACGACATCGTTTACCATTGTTGCTTCGCCTCGCATGAACTCGTCCACCTGCCATTGCGCCGTCTCACCGGGCGCGGCATTGGGCGCACGGGTTTTAGTCAATGTGTGTTGGTGTCGCGCTTCCACAATCTATTGGTTGCGTACCGCGCTGAGGCTCCAGCTATTTAAGGCAAGAGTCCCGGTCCAGATATTCCATCAAAGTTTTATGAAGGAAACGAATGCGGACTTCCTGATAACGGCTTAACATGACGTCCTTCACCCCACCTGCCTTCAGGCCTTGCTGTTGCAGCGCCAGATTTTGGCAGTCCTGATCATAGATTAGCCCGTGCCACGGCTGAAAAGCGCCGCTGGCCGCATAAGTATCGTCAGGGCCAAGGTCGATTTGATTGACCTCTGGAAAATCGGATCCGTCTTGCGGTTTTGGCCGGAAGATCATGAAATCGAAACGTGTACGATCTGGACTATTGTCGATCGGAACGAACCGATAGGCGAATGGATAAGGCAATCCCTTGAATAGGAGAAAGTTGGGGAACAGCGAATATTGAATGGGATCACATGCTTCTGCGTCCGTCAGATGGCTGAAGTCCTGTCCGTAGACCTTGCCCAGTTCAGTACGGTTCATATCTGCCAGATAGCCCCGCGCAGTCTTGCCCTCCGGCAGTGGCGGAGCGTTATCAGTATTGCCAGTGACGGCGCCGAACGTTGCTTTCCATATCTCGGCTTCGGTAATCGGCTGGGGGTATTGGTCGCTGGGAATTCCGGTGGGAGCACAAAAACGACTAACATGACCATTGTCGGCCCAGACGTCATATTGCGTGCTGGCGTCGCCCCCAAAAGGAAGAGCTTGCGAGTGAAGTTCGGCGACATGGAATGCTTCGATAAACCCTTCCATGCAACACTTCCAGTTCGCCTCCATGACCTTGGTTACGCGGGTGTCCAGATAGACGTCGTCCCGCGACCAGTCGGCAAATTCCGCGATCAGCGGACCCAAATATGTTTCCAGCGATGGTGATGCGGGATCGCGGTTGACGAATACGAAACCTCCCCAGAGGCCAACGCGCGCTTCTGGTAAAGCGAGTTCGGAATCTTCGACCGGATCGAAATCCCAGCGCGCAGGTAAATTCTGAAGGGAGCCGTCGAGGTTCCAAGTCATGCCATGATAGGGACAGCGTATCTTGTTTACGCTCGTGTCCGACGCGCATAATTTCATGCCGCGATGCAAACATCCATTATAGAAAGCTTTGATCACGTCCGGAGCACTGCGCATGATGATCAGCGACGCACCGGGCGAGTCATACAATACGCAATCACCAACTTCCCTTACTTCTTCGACACGGCAGGCGACTTGCCACGTGCGCGACCACATCCGGTCCTTTTCCAAGTCAAAGAAAGTCTGGCTGGTATAACGCTCGCGAGGGACGCGCGGCATTTCGATATGCGTGGGATGGATTTGGCGTAAACTCGCGGGTGCCTCAATGGGGTCGCGCGCAATCACTTGCTGATATGTCGGAGCAGGGCTGTCCCGGTAATCGGGTGCGCCGTTGGTATCGAAATGAGTCATGGTTCAATCTCCCATCTTGGGCTGGGTCAATCCAAGCTGGCTATCCAGCGTAGCTCTCGCGGGCCACATCACCCCGCTGGGATCGCACCCGTCAGCAAATAGCCGCCTTCAACAGGAAGCGCGTGACCGGTGACCAATGAAGCTGCGTCCGAACTCAACCAAAGAATGGCAGCAGCCAACTCGTCGGGGCGTCCGAGACGTTTTTCCAGATTGGCGACCTGTTCGATCATGGACCGCTTCGCCCCCACAAGATCCATTTTAAACGCCAACATCGGTGTGTCAGTCACGCCAGGGCATACCGCGTTGATGCGGATCTTGCGCGACGTGTAAGCCAAAGCCGCGCTTCGCGTCATGGCAAGAACAGCGGCTTTCGTGCCATCGTAAACAGCACTGTCCGGCCGCGACCTGAGTGCATTCATTGAGGCGACATTCACGATCGAGCCGCCACCCTGATCGAGCATTTTGGCGATCTGGCGTTTCATGCACAAAAATACGCCCATGAAGTTGATATCGACAACGCGGCGGGCCTGCTCATCCTGCACATCGGCAAGCGCAGTATCCTCCAGTTCCACTGCCGCGTTATTGCAGGCGAAATCGAGACGTCCGTAGGTGGCAATGCAAGTGTCGATCAATGAATCGACGTCTTCGGATGACGTCACATTGGAGCGGACGAAAATGGCCGTGCCACCAGCCGCCGTGATGGCGTGTGTCGTTTCCTCACCACCTTCCGCTTGGATATCAGTGACAACCACATTCGCACCAGAAGAAGCGTAAGCGATTGCCGTCGCCCGACCGATACCACCGGCTGCTCCTGTGACCAACGCTGTTTTGCCCGCGAAATTATAGGTCAAATCGGCCATATACTCGGAATCCTCGTATTTTTTTCGGTCGGGAACTTGTTTTCGATCGCTTTTACATGAGGGAAAAATCGCGGACCGGATCGGCGCCGTCGAAATTCACGGACGCGCTCTTGACCCGGTGATAAACCGACAGGAGCGGTATCGACGGTTCGTACAATTCGACGAAGTGGCCGAATTGTTTGGTCGCATCCATCATCGCAAATCCGGACCCCGGTTGGACTTCGCCGTAAAAGCCCTCCGGAAATCCCGCAGCTTCGAATTCCTTCATGATCGCGGGCAAGTCGTCGACGATCAGCGCGATGTGATGGAAACCTGTCCCGCCATTCGGAAACAGGTCTGAAAAGACCGATGGTTCGGAACTGTGGACTTGAACCATTTCGATCATGACGTCACCCCATTGTCCGTAGGCGGAGGAATGATCGAAAACGCCAGGCTTGCCGCGGTAACGCGCCAAACTCATGGGAATATGCTCCATGACGAAGTAAGGGCCTGAACCGAAAGCCTCCGCATGCTGACGGGCAGCTTCGCGCACATCGGGCACATAAAATGCGACCTGCCGGATCGGATAGCGCATGAACATCTTAGTGAACATTAGGGATACTCCTGCAACGATCAGGCAGGGAGGGGGCGATCACCTGGCCGATATTGCGACAGGTGGCGGCGCCAAGCACGATGGCCACTTTTCCATCAAGCCGCATCTAGATCCCCTCCTTATTGTTAGTATGCATCCTAACTCGACAACGGCTCGCCCGTCAATATATTTAGGCGACATAATATTAACCTGACCGATCGCCCTGTGGTGCTGATCAATCTGTGGCCGTTAAAATGAAGGTGCGTAGCGGATCGGCATCGTAGGCGGCGTCTGCAATGAAATGGCCGACGCCCTGCAAGCCGGACAGGAGGGCTTGGGCCTGTGGGCAATCGCCATATTGTCCTGGCGTTGGATGAATGCGCAGCGGCAAGCCGATCGCATCGACGGCGGCGGAAATCCGCCATAAGCGGTTAAAATGGTGCTGTTAGAAATGCACCGCTCTTCGCGGGCGACGTTCGGCGCGGGAGTCAGGCTTGGCGTAGGTTGTGCCGCCGAATGTGATCCTGTTGGACAACCCGTTCTCGCGTGGATCTATCAGGCTGCCCGAGTTACCCTGTCGTTGCCGGACATATCGCGCTCAGGCGCTCTTTTGGGTCCTTGGGCCGCAGCTGGGACGACACGCGTGGTTGCGCTTAATTTCTCGGGCGCCGGATCCCTGTCGGCGATACGGGAATCCACTTCAGTGGTCCGAAGATCCGCCAGCCAGAGGCGTTTGGCGACAGCCAGAGCAGCGGCGGCCGCAGAGGGGCGAACGGCATTGATCTGGATTTCGTTCGTGAACAGCGCGACGATCAGCCGGTCACGGATTTCCTCTGAATGAAAGTCGAATTCAATGCCGAGGCGCCTGCCCGAACGGCGGACAAATCCGCGCAACAAGCCGACATCCGTTAACACGACATCGACGCGCTCGCCGACACTCAGGCCCGCCGGTTCCGCAAGCTCCAGCCCAAGACCGGAGATGGAAATGTCGCCCTTATCTGACCGGATCATCTGCCCCTGCGCGCTCAGGATCGTCACGGCCTGTCGCAGCGCGAAGCGCTCCTCGCCTCGGACACGCGGTTTTTCCAGGCACATCATGGCGACCAGCAGCAGGATGAACATGTTCACGATCGTCCAGAAGGTCACCATGGGCAGCAAGCCGACCTGCGACACGACCCGATATTCCGGCGTAACATTGATCATCAGACCAGCGAAACTGAGCGCGAGTAGGCCGAGCGCTACGAACAATATCGTCCTCTCCCATGGACTCCCGCCCGCGTCGGACCCTTTGGGCGTGACCTTGAAGACAAGGTCTTTTGGACGGAACAATGTTTGCAGGGCAACCGGCAGAATGCGGAAGGACTGGAACAGCGACAAAATTTGCGCGGCAAGCGGGTAATAGCGCCCCGGCGCCAGGAGCGTGATGCCGCTCAACATTGCGACGATCAGTGGCAGGACATAGTGAATGACCGCTTCGAGATCGATGCCGACCATCGGAGCCAGATTGAACAGCATGAAGCAAATGGGCGTCAGCACGGTGAACATGGATTGGAAGCCCTGCGTGATCCATGCGCTGGGCAGGAACAACAGGCGATAGCGCAGTTTCAATCCTGGCCCCAAAGGACCTTCCTTCAGGTACAGGATCTGGATCGCACCCTGCGCCCAGCGTTGACGCTGAACAAAAAAGGCAGCCGTGCTTTCCGGAGCGAGGCCAAAGGCCAGAGGCTCATTCAGATAGCGGGTGACATAACCCTGCCGCAAACTCGCCAGCGTCAGCAACATGTCTTCGGTGATCGATCCTTCCGGCAGCCCTCCGCCGATCGATTCAAACAAGGTCCTGCGCGTCACGGAGTTCGATCCGCAGCAAAAGGCGGCGTCCCAACCGTCTCGTCCCGGCATGATCGCTTCGAAGAAAAATCGCTGATCGTCCGGCATGGCCTGTTGCAGGCCCAGATTGGTCTGCATGGGATCATGATTGTAGAAGCTGTGCGGAACCTGGACGATGCCGATCCGATCAGACTCGAAAAAGCCCATGGTGCGCAGCAGGAAGTCTCGGCGTGGGACGAAGTCGGCGTCAAACACCGCCACGAACGGCGCGTCGGTCACCGTCAGCCCGTGATTGATATTGCCAGCCTTCGCACCTTTGTTGTCCGGCCGGTTAATATAGCCAGCCCCCTTTGCCATGCACAGATCGCGCACCCAGGGCCGTCGGCCATCGTCCAGAACCCATATGCGCGCGTCCGGCCAGTCGAGGGCAAGACAGCCGAGGATGGTTTTTTCCAGCACTTCGCGCGGTTCATTATAGGTGGCTATGAAAACATCCACCGGGGGTAAATTCAGCGGTCCTTCTTCCCATGCAGCGCGCAGCCGTGCCTCGCCCGCATCAGCCTCCGCCGACCGGTCGCGCGGCCGGGAGAGGATCGCCAGCAAGATTGCGCCATCGAACAGCGCGGCACTTTCCACCAGCAGACAGGTCAGCGGCCACCATAGCTTGCCCGCCCCCTCGCCCCAGGGAATCGTCTGTGAGATCCGCCACTGCAGATAATAGGCAATGGTGCACCCAATCGTCGCGACCAGCCCCGCACGCCACGGCCATATCTTGCCGAAAAGCAGCAAGAAGCCCACCAGCAAGGCCAGAGGCGCGAAGGGCGCGGTGGTGGCGATGCTGGACATGTGCCGTCAGAGCCTGCGGCTGAACCGGACCTCGGCCAAACGCCCAACATCGCATTTGCGCGCGGCATCGACCCCACGGGGTTCGGGCGCCGGCAATGCGACATCGATCAGAATTTCTCGATCCTCCGGCAAGGAATAGGTGGATGCGGCCAGCAATTCCTCCCTGCGCCGCCCCGCCGCGCCGGTGATGTTCACGACCTGCCCCTTCAGCCACTGATCGGAACCGATCATACGGACGTCTGCGGGCGTGCCGGGACCAATCACTTCAGCCTTCCGTTCTGGAAGGGCGACCTGGACGAAGCGTCGACGGCAATCGATCAGGTCGAGCACCGGCTCACCTGCGCGAATGGCGGCGCCGGGACTGGCGGCCGCCGCCCATACCAAAGTTCCCGCCGGGGCACGATAACTCGCCCGGGCCAACGCGTCCTTCAATCTCAGACTGGCCTGACGGTAACGGGCAGTCGCGTCGCTCAACGTCTTTTCGACCGCCTGCTTCTGCAAGAGCAGACGATCACCCTGCTGCACCGCATAGGGCGCGTCATTATAGCTGTCGCCGATAAACACCCCGGCTTCCGCCGCGCTACGCGTAACCTGAATGGCCCGCAGCCTGGCGGCCGCGCTGCTGCAATTGCTGCTTTTAAGCGATGCGGCGGCTTCCGCCTTCTGCACCCCGGCGGGCGATATGAAGCCCCGCGCCGCCAGAACGCGCGTGCGGGCAAGATTGGCGGCTTGCTCTGCGCGTTCGGCCTGGCATCCGGCGAGATCTGCCTGCGCGGAGTCGCGATCAGCGGTAAGGCGCGTTGCCATCGCGCCGGAAAAAAGCGTCGCGCGCTGCTCCAATCGCTGACTTTGGCCGTTCAGTTCGGCCAATTGACGTTCGCTGAGCGCCATTTCCGTCTGCGCCATCTCGGCTTGAGCCTTTAGCTCGGCAACCTCGCCCGTATCCTGCGACAGGTCCAACAAATGTATTCCGGTGGCTTTGTCGAAATAGTGGCCGTTCGCCGGGAGATCGGCGACTGTTCCATCGGCGGCGGCCGTCAGCCTGATCAGCGGAGCATTGATCGCCGCCTGGGTGGAAACGTCGTTCAACACATAGGGGGCGAAACCCATGGCCCCGCCACCGATCAGGGCGGCCGCCAATATGATACGCGTCATTCGCGCGCGCAAAAGATTTTGAATATCAATCATTTTCGCCGCTGACCCGCTGCCTTCTAACAATCTTCCGAAGCGTAACATCGGATAGTTAGCAGCGCGTTAATGACATTTCGCCAGCGCCCTCTTGTGCCGGTTCTATTCGGCACGCGGGGTATTATACCAATATGAGTTGATCAGGACCCGCCAGCCAGAGCCGGTTCGAAAATGGATCGACTGCATCCAATTTGCATTCGATCCATTTTCAACCAGGCTCTCAGCACCATCGATTTGCGATCGCTATTGAACCAGTCGAGCCGTCTGGAGCGCTGTGGAGAAGAGTTGCAGCAGGGCCGTAGTGATACTGTCATCGGCTGTCACGGTCTGCACCAACGGAGAACCATTGACGCCAGATGACGCGCAACTTTGCAGCGCGGTCAGAACCTGATCGGAGCTCCCGGCCTTTCCTGCCGGATAGGGCGAAGGAGGAGGCGGCAAAAACGGCGCAATATTCGTCTGCGACCAGCTGTCGCCGGAAAGAGATTCCGGCAGATATTGCGTATAGAGGATCGCGATCTTGATACCCTTGGCCTTGATGGCCGTGCATTCAGTCAGTTCGCTGCTCCGCATTGGTCCGAAATATCGGCCGCCGCCATTTGGCTGATCCAACATGCCGTCCGTAATGATGAACAATATCTTTTGTGGTGTCGCTCCGGGGGCACCCGTTCCCGCATTGGGGATGAGGTTTTTCATCGTAGTGAGCATGTTCGTTACTTCGGTGGCTTTATCGTCTATATTGCTCCCACTCGTCGGCATAGAGTTCTTCCACCAATAATCATCCGCCGGAAACAGGGATGTTGCCGAAAATCCGCTGCCGTAGGACGCGACATTGTTCAAACTATTGAGCGTCCTGACGGGTGTAGTATTGCCGGACCGCGTCCAGTCGAATGAAAACATCTGTGCCCGATAGGTGACTTGATATTGCGATGCCTGGTTGGCCGCGAAGGGGATCAACTGCGATGCGGCCAAAACCATGTCGTCCTTGCGCAGAGTAATGCTGGAAGGGCTACCATAGATTCTACCGTAATTATGTGTAAGCCAATAGCCGTCAGCCCAATATCCGGTGTCGTAGACGGTACTCGTTGCAGTGCCCGTAGTTGTGGTTGTAGTTGTGGTCGAGGAACCCCCGTTAGTCGGCGTGGAAACCTTTGTTGTAGTCGTGGTCGGCGTAACCACCTTGTAGACGGTAGAAGCACCGCTGGAACTGGAGGTAACTGTATAAGTGGTCACGTTATAAGTACTGACAGTGGTGTCGATGTTCCGCGTATTGCCGTTCGATCCGGATGTCGTCCGCGTAGGCCCCGTCACCGTCGGTGTCGTGGATGACGTCATGAGATTACCCGCGCTGTCATAGACCAGGTTGGCAGATGAATCCCACCTGTAGAAGACATTCTGGGTCGTGGAACCAGACGTATAATATCCTGCCGATAGTAATATATGACGGCTTTGCTGATCCTTGACGTAAATATTGTCGGTTTTCGGAAGCATCGCATGGCATGCAAAGGCGCAGCCGTTCGCATTTTCGCTCGTCTTGGTGGCCGCGATTATCTTGCTCACTCCATCCGAAGTCGCAGGCAGGAGCATTGATGGCGAATTGTCCATCGCAAGGTAAAAATCGACATTGGGCGGTTGGGCAGCGCTTGCCGAAGACGTTCCGCTCACCGTCAGGGTGCCTGCCCCCAGAATGCCACCGAATACATTGACCGACTTGGCCGTGTAGCTGACGGTAGCCTTGCGAAGATACCCCAGTGCGCCGCTGCCGCCGGAGGTCCCGTCCGTAATCGTGGGGGTCACCTGAAGGTTCTGGTAACCGCTCAGGAGACTCGCCTGTGCACTGAACATAGTACGCGCGGCAGCAGTCGCCTCGCTGTTCGACTGAAGGATCATCGATGGTCCGACAGCCGCAAGCGCCGCTGCGTCGGCAGCGGCGTTCAGGTGCGTCTGGAGGCTCATGGCGCGAGAATAATCGATGCCAAACCCGGTGACGAAGGTCAACGGAATGAGCGAAAATGCCATGATCATCATGGCCCCGCCTTGCTGATCGGCCTTTAGACGAGCAGCGAGGCTGGCCATCGCTGCCGAAGAACGGAGACAAGAGAGTTTTGTCATCGGTCAAGCACCTAGTAAAGACGAGGAGTCATGTAGATGGTGTGGGTGAGCGCCGTGGTCCGGATAGGTATATAACTGACCGATGGCGTGAAATTGTAAGTGATCTTGCCCATGTACAGCCAGCCGCCGGCAGTACCGACCTGGGTCTTGTTGGCGATGCCGGGAACAAGATTTTGACAAACATTCGATCCGTCCGGCGACGTCGGCACCATAGTGGAATTGATCATATCGGCTGGGATTGAGATGACGGCATTAGCCGACTGCGTCTCGATAGTTGGAAGCGTACCCGCAGTATGTTCTGAAGTTGTAGGCGTGACGATGCTGCCATCGACATTCTGCGTCTGCGCCTGGGTCCATACGACATAGGCATGCGTGGCGTCGCAGACCCGAAGCAGCGAAATCTGCTCGGTCGCGTTGTTGAGCTTGTAAGGCGCCAGGACAACGGCACTAGCGCTGAGATAGGATTTCGCATTGGCGCTCTGCGGCGCGTTGTAGATGACCGTGGGCGACATGGTTCGGCTGGTGAGATCGACCAGCGAACGGGTCGCTATCGTCACCTTGCGGTTGCAGGCGATCATGTCCGACAGGCAAACGCCGCCCGTGTACATGAGCACAAGCACCGGCAGACAGATCGCGAATTCCACGATGACTGCGCCGCGCGCATCCTGCCTGAAGCGCTTCAGCATGAGCTTTGCGATGCGTTGCATGAATAATCTTCCGTCGTGAACACCGACGTCGCCACAAGCTGGCGATTGCCATTGGGCTGATTTATCAGGTTCAAGCCTAGCGGCCCTTTTCCTGTCGGCCACAAATACACCAGCTGAAGAACGACGATGCGGTTTTTGCCGCTACCGCCCGACTGGTAGATGTAGCCCGTCCCCGTCGAGGTCAGCACGCCATTGCTGTCATACGTGAATGTGGGCGCAGACGTGCTGCCCACATTATAGCCGCTTGCGGTAGTAACGTTGACCGTGAGCCGAGCGCAGGTGAGCATCGCGGGCAGGAGCGATGGAACGCTGACGGCCTGCCCGCTCGAATTAGTGCCGGAATACCCATTGCAGATGGCGTCTTTGAAGTCATCGGATGTCATGCCCATGTGACCATTGGCCATCTGGGTCGTTTGGGCTGAGCCAGTCAACAGCAGGCGCCCTGCGCTTTGAGCCGCAGTCTCCAGCATCTGTTGCGCCAAATATATCATCATCGTGTATAGGATCGCGAATAGCAGCGCGAGCAAAGCCGGTGCGACGATGGCGAATTCCAGGGCAGCCGTACCCTTCCTGTCTTTCGACAGGTTCGTACCGAAGCGGCGAACCGCTTTCAGTGGGTAAAAGATACTGCGTAAAATCGCCACGTGAGGGCATCCTTAAAGCTATATCAAAGGCTATATCGCCGATCAGCGTTCAGATTTCGTAAACGGCCTAGACGGGCACTCTGGGCGGTCATCGACGCCAGTTCCGGATATTGCTTTTGTAACGCTTCGCCTCACGAGCATTGTGTGGGCGGGCAGCAGCCCTGCATGGCCCGCCTTCACGGAGGGACGATTCTTTCGTGCCACCCATGTGCAGGTGCTGATGCGCTTCGACGATCGAGTACCCGAAATCGGGCGATGATTTCCTACCTGACAAAGCCTTAGAGATCAGTTCGCGCGGGCATTCCGGGACGAGTGAAGGGTGCGCCAGATGGGCAGACCAGGCTCAGTCGCCGGGGAAGCGCGGAACGATGCCAACATCCTCGAAGAAGGTGGATGCCTGGTACAGCGTGGGTCCGGCATAGGCTGGCGCGTCCGGAGAAGCCATCATCCAGGCGACCGTGCGTCCGGTATCAGCGGGCGTATAGGACGGCAGTCCGCCGCCAAACCCCTTGGCGGCTTCGCCATATTGCGCCGTCATGGCTTCGGTGATGGTCAGGCCGGGCTGTATGTGGAAGCTCGCAATCCCCTGATCCCGATATTCCAGATCGACAAATTCCGCGAGTTTGCTGAAAGCGGCTTTTCCCGCCGCGTATAGCAGGCCCCAGCCGCCCTCGGTCAGCTTTCGTTCGCAGAGCATGCTGCCCGCGCCACTGGTGATGAAGACGATACGTCCGCCGCCCTGTTTCAGCATGGGTTCAAGCGCGCGCTGCGTGATGTGCAGTTGATTGACCATCATCCCGCGCATGGCCGCTTCCGCAGCATGCGCATCGATTGCGGAGATGGGCGACATGATGGCGGGTGACTGATAGATGGCGTTGTTGAACAGGCCGTCGATCCTGCCCCATTTGGCAAGCACCGCATCCACTGCGGCATCAATGGATGCGCGGTCCAATATGTCCATCGAGATACCCAAAGCCTCGCCGCCAGCCGCTTCGACCTCATCTACGGTTGCTTCGATGCTGCCGGGTACGGCAATAGCCTCCGACGCGACGGAACTCGCCAGTCGTCCTTCGCCTTCCCGCCGGGTACGACCGGTAACCGCGACGGCGAATCCACACTTTGCGAGTTCCAGTGCGGCTGCCTTGCCGATCCCGCGCGTTGCGCCCGTTACTATTGCCACCTTGCGCATACCCAAAGCTCCTGATGATCGTAGAACGTCGGGTTTTTGCCGATCGCCAGCCGCCCTTGTTCCGGGAAATCGGGTCCGCCGCAAGCCAGATCATGATGTCTTTCAGCATCGAGGGATGCTCGAAACGCTGCTTTTTTGAAATGCCTCTAACCGGAATTGCTTCTACCACTTGACAAAGGTTGATATTCGTCAACTATTAGGAGCAGATGGCCGTGTAGTTGCGCCTCAGCAGATGATCTGCCGTGGGCGCCGCTGGCCACCGTTTGAAAATGCTAATGAGATAAACCTTAGAGAGAGTATCAGGCTATGGCCCACACGAAGTTCCACCTTGGCTATTTCACGAAGTTCGGCGCGACTTCCTGGCCGGGCGATGGCAAGGAGTTTGGCTCGCAGTGGGCGGATGGTTCCTATCACAAGGAACTGGCCAAGATGTTGGAGGCGGCGAAGTTCGACTTCGTCTTCTTCGAAGACAGCCTGATCGTTGGCGATCGCTATGGTGGCTCGATGGAGCTGGACCTCAAGAATGCGACGCTGTCGCCCAAGCTCGACCCCATGCCGCTGCTGCCGGTGATGGCACAGGAAACATCGCACATCGGCCTGATCGCGACGGCTTCGACCACCTTCTATCCGCCCTATATCCTCGCGCGCCTGCTCTCGACCATCGACTCCCTGACCAAGGGGCGTGCAGGCTGGAACATGGTGACGTCGAGCGAGAAGAACGCCGCGTTGAACTTCGGCATGGAAAAGCTGCTGCCGCCGAACGAGCGGTACGACATTGCCGATGAGTTCGTCGAGCTGGTCAAGAAGCTGTGGGATAGCTGGGAAGAGGGCGCGCTGGTCGCGAACACGGAAACCGGCGTCTATGTCGATCACACCAAGGTCCACACCGTCAATTTCGAGGGCAAGCATTTCCGTTCGCGCGGGCCGCTGAACACGCTGCGTTCGCCGCAGGGCTATCCAGTTCTGGCGCAAGCGGGCGCGTCCGAGCGTGGACGGCAGTTTTCGTCCAAGAATGCCGAAGTCGTGCTGGGCATGATGACCGGCGGCGTTCCGGGGATGAAAGCCTATCGCCAGGACATTCGGGACCGCGCCGAAGCGCAGGGCCGCAATCCTGACGATATCAAGGTCTTCTTCCTGACGCCGGTGGAAATCTTCCCCGAAGGCGGCGAGCGGCCCGAAATGAGCGAGGCCGAAAAGCAGGCTTCGTTCGAGCATAATATCGTCATGGCTTCGTCGTCGCTGGACGTCGACTTCTCGCTTTATGACGTGGACGCGCCCGTTCCCCAGGACATCGTGGCAGGCGGCCACACCAGCGCCCTTGAGTATATGAAGAAGGCGGGCCGGGAAGAGGGTAAATCCCTCCGCGACCTGTTCTCCGTCGGGAAGGGTGCGAGCGGCATGGACTTCAGCGGCACCGTGGAACAGGTTGCCGAAAAGATGATGGCGGTGATGGACGAAGTGGGCGGCGACGGGTTCCTGATCGAAGGATCGGGTTATAACCATCAGCTTGCCGATCTGGTCAACGGCGTCATCCCTACCCTTCAGAAGGCAGGCGCCGTGCGCACCGAATATGAAGGCACGACGCTGCGCGAAATCCTGCGCGAATTCTGACGCGATTGGCGTGGAGCGATTGCGCTGCTCCGCGCCTTCCTCAATCTTGAAGCTGGAGCGCGCCTGCACATAGCGGCGCGCTCCAGTTGTTTTGGCATCCCCGACCGCGTTGGTTCACGCGGAGCCACAGCCGCGAGCCGCTGTTAGCGCGGCCGCAAAAAGGCTCGCTTGGAACGCGGCATCCCCTGCGTTAGGGTCCTTGCAGACGGCCAGGAAGTCGTGGGCAAATGGGAGAGGAAAGCTTGACTGAAACCGACAAGATCGCTGCGACTTTGGCGATATATGCCCTGAAAGCGCGCTACTTCCGGTCCATGGACAATAAGGATTGGGCCGCGCTGGAGGCGGTCTTTGCGCCCGACCTGGTCGCAGATTTCCGCGATGCCGCCGGGGAACGGGACGAGAGCATGCTGATCCACGGCGCCGCGCCTTATATGGCACGCCTGACGCCGATGCTGGAGCAGGTCACAACCGTTCATCACGGCCATATGCCCGAGATTCACATCGAAACGGACAGCCAAGCCAGCGGCATCTGGGCGATGGAGGACAAGCTGTGGGTTCAGGAAGGCTCGCCCCTGCCCTTCCGCTGGATGCACGGCTATGGCCATTATCACGAACGCTATGTGCGGTTCGCCGACGGCTGGCGCATCAGCGAGATCCGCCTGACACGCCTGCGTATCGACGCGGGCTGACGGCCGTTACAGCTCCTCCAGCGCCGCGCTGGCTTCGATCCAGCTTTCCTCGATCGTACCCAGCTTCTTTTCGACCGAGGCGCGGCGGACCATGAGGTCGGTCGTGGTCATTTTCGCTTCGGCGCCCGTCGCTGCCTTCGGGTCGAACAGCGCCTGGTCGATGCGGCTGCGTTCGGCCGAGAGCGTCGCCATCTCCTTTTCCGCCTTGCTGATTGCCGATTTCAGGCTCTTCTGCTTTTCGCGCCATTCGGCTGCATTACGCTTCTCCACCTTGCGGTCCTTGGGCGCGTCGCCTCCGCTGCCGCCGCTGTCGGCCTTACGCAAGATGATGTCGGTATAGTCTTCGAGGCTGCCGTCAAACGGCTGGGCCGTGCCGCCATCCACCAGGACGAGGCGATCGGCCACCAGCTCGATCATATGGCGATCGTGGCTGACGATGACGACCGCGCCCGAGTATTCATTGAGCGCCTGCACCAACGCTTCGCGGCTGTCGACGTCCAGATGGTTGGTCGGTTCGTCAAGGATCAGGAGGTGCGGCGCATCGCGGGTGATCAGCGCCAGCGCCAGTCGGGCACGCTCGCCACCGGACATGGAGCCGACCTGCTGCGTTGCGCGCTCGCCGGAAAAGCCGAAGCGGCCAAGCTGCGCGCGGACGGCGCCCGGCGTCGCGCCCTTCATGACGCGCGTCATATGCTGGAGCGGCGTGTCGGCAATGTCGAGCTCCTCCACCTGATATTGGGTGAAATAGCCGACATTCATCTTGGCCGAGCTGTTCATCGACCCTTCCATCGGCGCCAGCTGCGCGGCGATTAGCCGGGCGAGCGTGGTCTTGCCGTTGCCGTTGCGGCCGAGCAGCGCCAGCCGGTCATCGGGATCGATGCGCAGGTTCACGCGGCGCAGCACCGGCGTGTCGCCATAGCCGACCGCCGCCATGTCCATGGTGATGAGCGGCGGGCGCAGTTCTGGCGGGCTGGGGAAACCGAAGGACAGCGACGGGTCCTCGATCGCGGCGGCGATGGGCTGCATCTTCGCCAGCGCCTTGGCGCGCGACTGGGCCTGCTTGGCGGTCGAGGCGCGGGCGGAGTTGCGGGCGACATAGTCCTGCAACTTCTCGCGCTCGGCCTGCTGCTTCACGCGTGCGGCCTCCTGCTGGGCGAGGCGTTCGGCGCGCTGCCGTTCGAACGCGTCGTAGCCGCCGGGATAAAGGGTGATCTTCCCGCCTTCCAGATGCAGGATATAATCGACCACATTGTTGAGCAGGTCGCGTTCATGGCTGATGACCACCACGGTGCCGCGATAATTTTTGAGGAAGCTTTCCAGCCACATCGTCGCTTCGAGATCGAGGTGGTTGCTGGGTTCGTCGAGCAGCAGCAGGTCAGGCTCGGAAAAGAGCAGCGCGGCGAGCGCGACACGCATTTTCCAGCCGCCCGAATAGCTGTCGAGCGGTCGCCCCTGCATTTCTTCGTCAAAGCCAAGGCCTACCAGAATGCGGGCGGCACGAGCAGGGGCGGTATAGGCGTCGATCGCCATCAGCCGCTCGTAAATATGGCCGAGACGATCGGGATCATGGGTCGCTTCGCTCTCCGCCATCAGGGCGGCGCGTTCCTTGTCGGCGGCCAGCACGGTTTCGAAGGGCGTCGCCGTGCCAGTGGGCGCTTCCTGCGCGATATAGCCCAGGCGCGTGTCGCGCGGCATGTCGCAACCGCCATCGTCGGGGTCGAGCTGGCCGATCATGACCTTCATCAGCGTGGACTTGCCCGCGCCGTTGCGACCGATCAAACCCACGCGGCTGCGCGGCGGCAGCGCGGCACTGGCGCGGTCGATGATGGTACGGCCACCCAGCCGCACGGTGATATCCCTGATATTCAGCATGGCCGCGCCCCTAGCAGTTGTTGCGCGACTTGTCAGCGGTGCAGACGCAATCGGATGGGCAGAGACATCGTGCCAGTTATCTGGATTGCACAACCCCGTTCGGGCTGAGCTTGTCGAAGCCCTCTTCTTAAAAGAAGTAGAGCCCTTCGACAGGCTCAGGGCGAACGGTAACGGGACGAAGCCCTAATCTTCTATCGCTGTTCTTCCGCATAAAGCGTGAACTGGGCGTGCAGACCGCCGTCCGACGATTGACCAAGCCACAGGTCGAACAGGCCAGGTTCAGCGATGATCCGATTGCCCTGCCCCACAAATTGCAGGTCGGTGCGCGACAGGGAGAAGCGCACGGTCTTGCTCTCTCCCGGCCCGAGCGTGACACGTTCGATTCGCTTTAGCTCGCGCACGGGGCGGGTGCGGCTGGCCACGCGATCGCGGATATAAAGCTGCACCACTTCGCTGCCGCGCCGGTCCCCCTTGTTGGTCAACCGGGCCGTCACTTCGATCGCGCGGTCCCAGCGCAAGGCGGTGTCGGACAGCTTCAGATTGTCGAGCGCGAATGACGTGTAGCTGAGGCCATGACCGAAGGGATAGCGGGCGCTATTGTCCGTGGTCATGTAGCGCGCGCGATATTCGGTGCGGTTGTCGATCACCGGGCGGCCGGTGGACTTACGGTCGTAGAAGAAGGGTTCCTGACCCGATTCCCAGGGGAAGCTGACCGGCAGCTTGGCGGAAGGATCGACCCGGCCGAACAGGATGTCGGCGATGGCATGGCCAGCCTCCGATCCCAGAAACCAGGTGGCGAGGACAGCCTGCGCGCTCGCGACGGCTCCATGCAGCGCAAGAGCGCGGCCGTGACGCAGCAGCACGATGACGGGCTTGCCGGTGGCCGCCACCGCGTCGGCCAGCATCTGCTGGGGCGGCGGCAATTCGATCACGGTGCGCGACTGCGCCTCCCCCGACATGTCCTGCGATTCGCCGAGGGCGAGCAGGATGATGTCGGCTGCCTTCGCCGCCTCGACCGCTTGCGCGATTCCGCCGTCGATCGGCGTCATGATGTCGCAGCCCTTGGCTATGCTCAGCTGGGCGGGATCGGGCATGGCGGCGCGCAGACCGGCGGCAATGTCCACGCCCTTCCCCTTGTCCCCATAAAATGCCCAGGGGCCGTAGATATTGGCGCGATCCTCACCGAACGGGCCGATCAGCGCGATCTTCTGGCGCTTGGCAGGATCGATCGGCAGGACGCCGCTATTCTGGAGCAGCACGATGGAACGGCCCGCCGCTTCCCGCGCCAAAGCCCGGTGCGCGGGCGTGGCGATGCGGGTGTGTTCGGCCTCTTCGCTGATGGAGCGATAGGGATTGTCGAACAGACCAATCGCCATCTTCACATAGAGGATGCGGCGCACGGCGACATCGATCGTCCCCATCGGCACCGCGCCGCTCTTCACCAGATCGGGCAGGTGGCGGATATAGAGGCCGCTCTGCATCGACATGTCGACGCCCGCCAGCACGGCAAGGCGGGTGGCATCCCGCTCATCCTCCGCAAAGCCATGGGCGATCAGCTCCTCGTCCGCCGTATAGTCGGAGAAGACGAAGCCGCGGAACTTCATCTCGCCGCGCAGCAGGTCGGTCAGCAGTTCGCGGTCGGCTGTGGCGGGGACGCCGTTGATCTCGCTGAACGCCGCCATGGTGGTGAGCGCGCCTGCTGCGAAGGCAGAGCCGAAGGGCGGCAGGTGCGTTTCTCGCAATGTTTCGTCGGAAATATCGACGCTGCCATATTCAAGGCCCGCCGCGACCGCGCCATAGGCGGCGAAATGCTTGGGGCAGGCAAGGAGCGAATCGTCTCGCCGCAGATCGCGCCCCTGGAACCCCCTGACGCGGGCGGCGGCGAACAGCCTGCCGAGATAGACATCCTCCCCCGCCCCTTCGACCACCCGGCCCCAGCGCTGGTCGCGCGCGACATCGACCATCGGCGCGAAGGTCAGATGCAGCCCGGCCGCGCTTGCCTCCTGCGCCATGGCGCGGGCCGTGCGTTCGGCGAGCGCGGGATCGAAGCTCGCGGCTTCGGCCAGCGGCACGGGGAAAATGGTCTTCAGCCCATGGATCACGTCGCCCGCCAGCAGCAAAGGGATGCCAAGGCGGCTTTCCTTGACGGCGATCTCCTGCGCGCGGCGGGCGCCTGCCACGCCGATGCCGTTGAACAGGCAACCTACCCGGCCCTTGCGCACCTCTTCGGCAAGCCGCTTTTCATCCTGAATGCCGACTTGCGGATTGGGCGGATTATAGGGACGGAAGCTGTCGGTGAGGCAGGTCATCTGCCCCGCCTTTTCCTCGATCGTCATGCGGGCGATCAGCGCATCGACGCGCTCCACTTCGGACGCGGCGAACGCGCGGCGCGCAAAGGGGAAAGCGAAGGAGCCGGACATTGCGGCAGCCAGGAAGGCGCGACGGTCGATGGTCATTGGACGACAGCGTAACGGATGAACCCTGCCGGGCCAACGCCCCGCTCCGCCATATGTTGCCGCCGCGCGGTCAGGCGGGCGCGAACAGCTTCGTGCCGACGACGCCGATGACGATCAGCGCCATGAAACCGGCCTGCACGGGAGCAACGCGGTCGCCGAACAGGATCATGCCGCCAATGATGACGCCAACAGCGCCAAGGCCGGTCCAGATCGCATAGGCGGTTCCGGCCGGAATACCCTTCATCGCGAGGGCAAGCAGGCCCATGTTGAGGAAGCTCAAGGCGATAGGCACGGACGAAGCCTGCCAGCTGCCGATGGTCGCCGCCCATTTGAGGCTGAGCGCCCAACAGATTTCAGTGAATATAGCAATGCCAAGCACGAGCCACGCCATGACGAGCGGTCCTTTTTCAGGCGGGCTCGGATGGAAAGCGCGCAGGCCGGAAACCCGAAAGAGGCGGCGCGCCCGCAAAGGCTGGTGGACAGGGCTGGATTCGAACCAGCGTACGGGAAACCCGGGCAGATTTACAGTCTGCTGCCTTTAACCACTCGGCCACCTGTCCAGTGCCCTGACGCGGCAAGCAAAAACTGCCTTTTACCGCGCTGGAGGCGCGCTCAATGGCGAATGGAGGCTTGCCTGTCAATGGTGGTATGTGAAAAGAGCGCTTCCATGAAAAAAGGACATCGCAGCGCAAAGCCCAAGGGCAACTTCCCCCGCTTCTACGGGCGGCATGCCGTCATCGCGGCTCTCGCCAATCCGAACCGGGTGGTCCGGAAAATATGGGGCACGCGCGACGCGCTCAATGCGCTGGACCTGCCGCCAGTGCTGCCCATCGTCTATGCCGATGTGGCGGACCTTGGCCGCATGGTGCCGTCCGATGCTCCCCATCAGGGGATCGTCGCGGAGGTTGAGCCGCTGGATGACGTATGGCTTGGCGAGGCGCTGGAAGCGGGGCAGGACGACCGGCGACCCGTGCTGGTGCTCGACCAGGTGACCGATCCGCATAATGTGGGCGCGATCCTTCGGTCGGCGGCGGCATTCGACGCGCTGTGCATCGTGACGCAGGACAGGCATGCGCCGCCTGAATCGGGCGTGCTCGCCAGGTCCGCGTCCGGCGCGCTGGAAATCGTGCCATGGGTGCGCGTGGTGAACCTTGCCCGCGCGCTCGATGAGATTGCGGAGGCGGGATATTGGCGCATTGGCCTGGATGGTGAGGCGGATACGATATTGGGCGAGGCAATCGGCGAATCGCGTGTTGCGCTGGTGCTGGGCGCGGAGGGTGAAGGCCTTCGCCACAACAGCATGGCCCATTGCGATATTTTGGCTAAACTGCCGATCAGCCCGCGGATGGAGAGCCTGAACGTCTCCAACGCGGCTGCGATCGCCCTGTACGCCGCCGCGAGCCGGTAACGGGGCACAAGGCGCGCCGCCTTCCATCGGCGCAGGGGAACGGGGGACGATATGGCTGTTATTCTTCGCGCCGCCAGCGCATTGGCCTGCTACCTGATGCTGGGCGCTTGCCTGGTGACGCCGGGCAAGTTCGAATCGACCCTCGATATCCGGGCGGATCGGCAGTTCAGCTTCACCTATAAGGGCGAGATAATCTCGTCCGACATGAAGGGGCTCGGCGCTCCCGGCAATGACCCTGTCGGCGATGGTTCCCCCGAAAAGAAGGACAGCGCCCTTCACAAAACCGCGATGCAGAAGGGCCATGAAGAAGGATTTGGCGGTGGCAGCGCTGCCGGTGACGAGGCGCAAATGCAGGCAATGGCTGCCGCGCTTTCCAAGGAGAAGGGATTTCGCTCGGCCCGTTATATGGGCAACCATCGGTTTGAGATCGACTATGCGATCAGCGGACGGCTGACCCACAGCTTCCTCTTCCCCTTCAACAGCGACGCGGAAATCGTCCTGCCGTTCGTCGCGATCGAGCTGCGCGGCGACGACCGGGTGCGGGTGAAGGCGCCGGGCTATTCCAACGGGTTCGACAAGAGCCGTGAGCCGATGGGGCAAAGCGGGCCGGGAGAGGACGCGTCAAAGGCGCTCGACGGCCACTTCACGCTGACTACCAACGCGGAAATCGTCAGTCAGAATCAGGAGGAGGGCGCGCAAAGCACCGCGGAGGGCAAGCGGATCGTCTGGCGGATCACCCCGCTGACGAGCGAGGCGCCCATGGCGACGCTGCGCGTCAGCCGGTAACGGGCGCCCCAATCGGGAGGATCAGTCTTCCGGCGCGATGGTGACGCGCAGGCCGTCCAGATCGTCGTTCATCACCAGCTGGCACGACAGGCGGCTGCTCTCATTGCGATGATCGGAGCTGTCAAGCAGGTCGTTTTCGTCTTCGCTCAGCGCAGGCAGCTTTTCGGCGAAGGCGGGATCGACATAGACATGGCAGGTAGCGCAGGAGCAGCAACCGCCGCACAGCGCCAGAAGCTCGTCAAAGCCGTTGTCACGGATGACTTCCATCACGGACAGGCCGCTGTCGCCCTCGACAGCCTGCTCTTCACCCGCACGGTTGACCACTATCAGTTTAGGCATGTACCTCGATCCCAAAATTTTCCACCGCCGCTCATAGGCGGGGGCGCCGATAAATCAAGAGCCGGAAACAAGCAGAGCATGGTCACCACCCCGGAACAGCTGCGCGAAAGCCTGGACGCGATCGCCATCCTTGAACCCGGTTTTGCCGCCGCATTGGCGCGGGTCGGCTATCCCCTGCCGCGCGTGCGGGAGCCTGGATACGAGACACTGCTCCGCACCATCGTCGGTCAGCAGGTGAGCGTCGCGTCGGCAGCCGCCGTCTGGCGCAAGCTGGAGGCGGAACTGGGCGAGGGATGCGCGCCCGGCCAGTTGCTCTCCCGCGATTTCGATGCGTTGCGCGCCTGCGGCCTGTCCCGTCAGAAGCAGGGTTATGCGCGTAGCCTCGCCGAACTGGTCACCAGCGGGCAGGTCGACCTTCACGCCCTGCCCCAGGATGACGAGGAGGCGATCACCCTTCTCACGCAGATCAAGGGCATTGGCCGCTGGTCAGCCGAAATCTACCTGCTGTTCGCCGAAGGGCGGCCCGACGTCTGGCCTGCGGGCGACCTGGCCGTCCAGATCGAGGTGGGCCGCATCCTTGGGCTTCCCGAACGGCCCAGCGAGCGCGAGACGCGGGCGCTTGCCGAACGGTGGCGACCCCACAGGGGTGCTGCCGCGATCATGGCCTGGCATCATTATAATACGGAGGTACTCTAAAGCCATGACCCTGCCCCATGCCCGCTACATCGTCCTGGAACATGAAGGCGTCTGGAAGATCAATCTGGACAACCGATACTATGGCCCCTTCGCCACCCGCGAAGCCGCAGTCGAAAACGCGACCGAGACGGCGCGCAAGGCCGGAGATGGTGGCTACCCGGCGAGCGTCCTGCTGATGCAGGGAACCAAGTTCGATACGCTCTGGACGAACCAGGAAGACGCTGCGTCTTCCTGACTTTTTTCGATTGTTGCGGAACCAGATGGCGGGCTGGACATTATCGGCTCCAGTTTCGCGGGCAGAGGCATGAATAAGAAGGTTCTAATCGTCGAAGACGAAATTTTCGTCGCACTGGAGATCGAGCAGATCGTGGAGGACGCGGGTTTCGCGGTCAGCGCCATTGCCGCCGACCGTGAAAGCGCCCTTATGGCCGCTAATGATTGCGACATCGCTTTGGTGGATTTGAACCTGCGTGACGGGCCGACAGGGCCGGGCATCGGCATGGAGCTTGCCGCCCGATATGGCGTTCGGGTGATTTATGTGACCGCCAATCCCGCGCAGATCGGCGTCGCGGCCGAAGCCGCGCTAGGCGTCATAACCAAGCCCTTCCGACCGCACAGCATCGCCCAGACGCTTCGCCTCGCAGCGTGTGAACAAAGGGACTTGGAGACAGCCGATATTCACGGCTTCACGCCATTTCAGTCAAAGCCCGGCTCATGGAACGGGATGGAATCCACAGGCTGATCACCAGTCCTTCAGGCCGCCAGTCACGTTGCATTCGTCCGCCCAATTGCCGCTCGGCACTTAGCGCCATGAGGCGGCTGCCGAAGCCTTCATGGCTCGACGGCTTTACTGGTGGCCCGCCTTCTTCCCGCCATTCGATGCAGATGTCCGCGTCCTCGTACCGGACATCGATATGGACACGCCCCGAAGGCGCGGAAAGCGCCCCATATTTGGCCGCATTGGTCGCCAGCTCATGGAAAAGCAGCGCGAGCGGCGTCGCCGAGCGGTCATCGATCGCGGGATCTTCGCCGGAGAATACGATGCGGCTTTCCCCCGCATCGGTATAGGGCGCGAAGATTTGCTCCAATATGCCGCGCAGGCGACCTTGCCGCAGATATTCGTCACCCTCAGCGCTGTGCGGACGAATGAAGTCATGCGCGCGGCCCAGCGCCATGATCCGGTCGCGCAGATCATCTGCCACCGGGCGGATCGCCGGGTCTTCACGCGCCGATAGCCCAATCAGACCCGTGATCACCGAAAAGATATTCTTGATCCGGTGCGACAGTTCGTGCGCGATGATCTCGCGCTCTTCCATCATGAGCTTCTGCTCGTGAATTTCCGTGCAGGTGCCGATCCACCGGGTGATGCGGCCTTCATCGTCGCGGATGGGCAGAGCGCGGCCTAGCGTCCAGCGATATTCGCCGCTGTGATGGAGCAGCCGATATTCTATCTCATACGGGTCGCCGGTTTGCAGCGAATGGCGCCAGCACTGCCACGCGCGTTCGCGGTCGTCCGGGTGAAAGTTGCCGTTCCAGCCATCGCCATCCGTCGAATGTTCGGCCGCGCCGGTATATTCGTACCAGCGCGCGTTATAATAATCATGATAGCCATCGGGCAGCGTGGACCAGACCATTTGCGGCATGGTGTCGGCCAATGTGCGGAACAGCCGGTCGCTTTCCGCCACCGCCTCGGCATCCTTGACCTGCTGGGCAATGATATCCTGGTCGCGACGGCGGCCCTCCAATTCCATCATCACCTGGCGCGCGAGCAGGGAAAGGCCCTGACGTTGAAGCGATGTAAGGTCGTCGCGCGGCTTGTCATCGATGATGCAAAGCGCGCCCAGCGGCACGCCTTCGCCATTGAGCAACGGCGCCCCGGCATAGAAACGGATATGCGGCGGGCCGGTCACCAGGGCATTTGTGGCAAAGCGCGGATCGGCGCTGGCGTCCCGCACGACGAAGATCGCGCCATCCTGCATGGCATGCGCGCAAAAGGAGAGATCGCGCGGCGTTTCTTCCGCATCCAGCCCGGTGCGAGCCAGGAAGCGCTGGCGTTCGTCCTCGACAATGCTGACCAGAGCGATCGGCGCTTCGCAAAGCGCGGAGGCGAATTCGGTTATCTGGTCCAGCGTGCGAAAACCGCCGGCATCCAGATCATAGCGCGCCAGTACGGCCGCGCGATCCGTCTCCAGCCCCCTGCCGTCAGCCATCGCTGACCCGTTCGATATCCGCGCCCACGGCCGACAGTTTTTCCTCCAGCCGCTCATAGCCCCGGTCAAGATGGTAGACGCGGTTGACCTGCGTCTCCCCTTCGGCCGCAAGCCCGGCGAGGATAAGGCTCATCGACGCGCGCAGGTCGGTCGCCATCACGGGTGCACCCACCAGACGGTCGACGCCCCGCACAACGGCGGTGCGGCCATTGACCCCAATGTCCGCCCCCATGCGCGCCAATTCGGGCACGTGCATGTAGCGGTTTTCGAAGATGGTTTCGGTCAGCACGGATGCGCCATCGGCCTTCGTCAGCATGGCCATGAACTGCGCCTGCATGTCCGTCGGGAATGCCGGGAAAGGCGCGGTGGACAATGTCAGCGGCTTCAGCTTGCCATCCGCCGTTACCCTGATCCCGTCCTTCAGCTCATCGACCTGAACACCCGCTTCGCGAAGGGCGGCCAAGATTGCATGCATGTCATCGGCGCAGGCGCCCGCCAGTTCGAGCGAGCCGCCGGTGATCGCCGCCGCACATGCGTAGCTGCCTGCTTCGATCCGGTCAGGCATGACGCTGTAGGTTGCGCCATGCAGACGGTCCCGGCCGTGGATGATCAGCTTGTCGGTGCCAACGCCTTCGATATCCGCGCCCATCGCGATGAGCAATTTGCACAGATCGACAATCTCCGGCTCACGCGCAGCATTTTCCAGAATGCAGGTGCCCTTTGCGAGAACGGCGGCCATCAGGGCATTTTCCGTCGCGCCCACGGACACCACGGGGAATGTGTAGATGCCGCCGGGCAGCCCGCCATCGGGAGCAGAGGCGCGCACATAGCCCGCGTTGATCTCAATCACCGCGCCAAACGCCTCCAGCGCCTTCAGGTGCAGGTCGATCGGCCGGTTGCCGATGGCGCAGCCGCCGGGCAGCGAAACCCGCGCTTCCCCTGCGCGCGCGAGCAAGGGGCCGAGCACCAGGATCGACGCCCGCATCTTGCGCACGATGTCATAGGGCGCCTCGGTCGAAGTGACCCGGCCCGCGCGCAGCGTCATGACACGGCCGAAATCCTCCGGCCGCGCGCCTTCGATCATGGTCGATACGCCTAGCTGGTTCAGCAGGTGACCAAAGCTGTCGACGTCGGCCAGGCGCGGCAGGTTGCGCAACGTGACCGGCTCATCCGTGAGCAGCGCGCAAGGCAGCAGGGTCAGCGCGGCGTTCTTGGCGCCGGAGATGGGAAGGCGGCCGCTGAGCTTTTTGCCGCCGCGTATTTGAATGCGGTCCATCGACTGGGTTCTTAACGCTAAATGCGTCAGGCGCAAGGCACGAGCGATCATTGCGGTTAACGCTACCGTGCTTCCCGGGATACGCTCGCGAAACATTTACACTTTCGGGTCACTGAAATTGATCGAGTTTAGTGCGCGGCCCGCAAATGCAGCCAAAAGGCGAAAGGGGCGTTTTGCCACCGTAACGACAAACTTGATTAAAGGTGCTGTGGGTGGCGACAGGTTGTTTCGCGGACAGGCTCGCAAAGCACGTGCCCTTGTCCGACGAGGAGAGGAACGCGCTGACCAGACTGGAGGAAAATCCGCGCAAGGTAAAGCGCGGGGCCATGATCCAGCGCGTCAATGATACCGTGACGGAATTGTTCGTGCTGCGCGAGGGGCGGGTGATGAGCTTCGTCATCCTGCCCGATGGTAGCCGCCAGATTCTGCGCGTCTATTTCCCTGGCGATTTCATCGGTTCCGCCAGCACGATCTACAACAAGGCGCCCGAATCGCTCGTCGCGCTGTCCGACGCCATTGTCTGCCCGTTCGACAAGCACGCCTTGCGCCGGTTGCTGGAGGAATATCCCAGGGTCGCGGCGCTGCTATTCCTGCTGTCCAGTTCGGAAAAGGTCGCCCTCACCGATCGGCTCGCCTCGCTGGGCCGCACATCGGCCAAGGCGCGCGTGGCGTCGTTCCTGCTCGACATTTTCGATCGGCTGCGCGTCACGGATGACGGCGTTACCGACAGTTTCGATCTGAAGCTGACGCAGGAGGAGATCGGCGACGCCATCGGGCTGACGTCCGTCCATGTGAACCGCATGGTGCGGCAGATGGAACAGGAAGGGCTGATCAGCCGGGCGAACGGCCGCATCACCCTGCTGAACATGGCGAGGCTGGAAGAAATTGGCCATTACACCAATCGGCACAAGGATATGGATCTGGACTGGATTCCCGCCCTTAGCTGACGGGCTGGGCGAGCGTCAGGCCAGCAGTTCGACATCCCAGTACAGCCAGTCGCGCCAGCTTTCATGCAGATAGTTGGGCGGAAAGGCGCGGCCATGTTCCTGCAACTGCCAGCTTGTCGGCCGGATCGGCGTGACGTGCAGTCGCATGCCCGCTTCCTTCGGCGTGCGCCCGCCCTTCCGCAGATTGCAGGGGGAGCATGCCGTGGCCACATTCTCCCATGTCGTCCGCCCACCCGCGCGGCGGGGGACGACATGGTCGAAGGTCAGATCACTGGGCGACCCGCAATATTGGCAGGTGAAACGGTCACGCAGGAACAGGTTGAACCGAGTGAAGGCCGGATGTTCCGACGGCTTCACATATTGTTTGAGCGCGATCACCGAGGGGATCTTCATCTGCAAGCTGGGGCTGTGCACTTCCCGCTCATAGCTGGCGACGATGTCCACCCGTTCCAAAAAAACCGCCTTGATAGCGGTTTGCCAGGGCCAAAGGCTGAGCGGATAATAGCTTAACGGCGTATAGTCCGCGTTCAGGACCAGCGCCGGACAGTTTTCCGGATGTCGTATCAGGTCGGGATGGTACATAAGAACCCTCGAAACCCCATTTGCCAGGTTTCTGATTGATCAGGAACGTGACGGCAACATGACAGCATTAACCACCCCGACCCGTCAAGGGCCTGTATGATCCAATCCTCCCCGCCACAGCATGTGGTAACCCGCTTCGCCCCCAGCCCTACCGGCAGGCTGCATATCGGCCATGGCTGGTCCGCCCTGATGGCGATGGACTTTACCCGCGCGAATGGCGGCTCGTTTCACCTCCGCATCGAGGATATCGACGGCACCCGCAGCCGTCCCGAGCATGTCGCGGGCATAGTTGAGGACCTCAACTGGTTGGGGGTGGCGTGGGACGGCGAGATCGTCTTCCAGTCGCACCGGCTCGATGATTATGAAGCCGCGCTGCAAAGATTGCGGCAGATGGACCTTCTCTACCCCTGTTTTTGCACCCGCGCCGACATCGCGGCCAGCACGAGTGCGCCCCACGGGCCAGAGGGGCCTGTTTATCCCGGGACCTGTCGCGCATTGCCTCCGTCCGAGCGCGAACGGCGGATCGCGGCGGGCGAACCCCATGCATGGCGATTGGATATGGCGAAGGCGGTTGCGGCCGCAGGGGAACTCCACTGGAAGTCTGCCCCTCTCCTCACCTCCGCGCTGCCCCTCTGCGAACAGATGATAGAAGCAAAGCCCCAGAGCGCAGGCGACGTGGTCCTCGCCCGCAAGGATGCGCCTGCGAGCTACCATCTTTCCTGCACCCTCGATGATGCCGCGATGGGCGTGACCCATGTGCTGCGCGGGGAAGACCTGTTTGCCGCCACACATGTGCATCGGCTGCTTCAGGCGCTGCTCGACCTGCCGACACCCGTTTATTGTCACCATCCCCTGCTCGTCGGCGCGGATGGCAAGCGTCTTGCCAAGCGTGATGGCTCGATCGCCCTTGCGGACCTGCGCGCGCAAGGCGTCGATCCCGCCGCCCTCGCCGCCGATCTGCGCGGGGCGCGCTTTCCGGTTGGCATTTCACTGGCGAAGTCATAGATTCAACCCATGAATACCGTTCTTGTCATCGCCCTCATCCTTGCCATGGCCGCGACGCTCTTTGCGTTGATCCGGGGCATCATCGCCTTTCTTCAGACGACGAAGGAGCAACTGAACGCGCCGGACGGCACGCCCAGCCCTTCCAGCCTCAAGCAGAACAAGATGATGATGAACCGTATCCTGTTTCAGGCGGCGGCCGTCATCATCGTTGCGATCCTGCTGCTGATGAAGGGCAACGGCTGATCCGCCGATGGTGAAGCTGAACAAGATCTACACCCGCACTGGCGACGCGGGCACGACCGGCCTTGTGGATGGATCGCGCCTGCCCAAACATGCGCCGCGCATGCAGGCGGTCGGCGATGTCGATGAAGCGAACAGCGCGATCGGCCTTGCCATCCTCGCCATCGGCGAACGGCCCGAAGCGGGATGGCTGACGACGGTCCAGAATGATCTGTTCGATCTGGGCGCTGACCTGGCGACGCCCGTGCCGGATGGTCAGGACGTGCCTTGGGCGCTGCGCATCATCGCCACGCAGGTCAAGCGGCTGGAAGATCAGATCGACGCCATGAATGCCGATCTGCAACCGCTGGACAGCTTCATCCTGCCCGGCGGGTCGCCCGCCGCCGCCGCCGTCCATCTCGCCCGCGCCATCACGCGCCGGGCCGAACGCAGCGCTACGGCAGCGGCCACGGAAGTTGCGCTCAACCCTCAGGCCCTCGCCTATCTCAATCGGCTGTCCGACCTGCTCTTCGTCCTTGCCCGTCGCCTGAATGGCAATGGGGCGGACGACATCAAATGGGTTCCCGGCGCCTCGCGTTAAGGCGGCGGGTCAAAGGCGCCGCAGTCCTATTGCACGACCTTAGCCGACCAGGTGGTGATCCAATGCCACGCGCCACGGCACTCGCCCATGGCGCTTGCGGATACCAGCCGGAACCTGACGCCGTCCCAGACATAGCTTTCGCTGCTGCCGCAATCGCCCAGGCCCCGGCCCTTGGCATAGCTTTCCAGCGACGCGCTTTCGGGCGTCCAGGATGCGTTGACCAGCATGGGCTTGGCCGCATTCTCGCTCCACCCCGGTTGATAGTCGAAGGACGCGTAGCGGAAGCTGCGCCGTCCCGGAATGCCGGTCGCAATCACCGGAACAGCGGAAAAATTATAAGCACCAGCGCCGCAGGGAACCAGCACCAGCGTCTCGGTTCGGGAAAGGCGGTAAAGCTCCGGCGGGGATGCATCGCGCATCTCGTCGGCACAAGCGGTGAACTTGCCGAGCGCCGCCAGTTCCTCACGCCACAGCGTCACCGGAGCGGCGCCTGCCGGGATAAGCGCCCGGCGTATCGTAACCATCGGCGGCGCGGCACGCACGGCGCTGGCGGCCAGCGGACCTGTGGCGACCAGCGCCGCCATCGTGCCCGCGCGCCCCTGCCTTGCGTCCATATAGCGCATGGCGGCGGCAGCACCGGCCAGTGAGGGACGCGCGATCAGCGTGCCAGCCGACCGCAGCTCCAGCTTCGACCCTCGTGCCATGGCGATGGCGAGCGCCGACGCCTGCGGTCCTTGCAACCGGGCTTCCCCATCCCTGCTGACCGTCGTCGCGATTTTCCGGCCGTCGACCAGGAAACTGACGTCTTCCTGTCCCTTTGCGTCGCGGCTTATCGAGATTTCCGGCTCGGACGCGCCACCGGCATCCCGCTGAATGCTCAGCATGACCGGCTTATCGGGCCAGTCTGCTCCTTCCGGCAACAGGGACACGGCTTCGCACCGGCTGCGATTGTCGCAACCGATGGTCCAGTCCTTGTAAGTTTCCAAAGTGCCGGGCCGAGGCGTCTGAGCCGAAAGCGGCGCCGATGCGATGAACGCGCACAGCATCGCTGCCAGCGCGGTTAAGCGTTTGTCCCCCATGGATTAAGTATAACTTAATTCATAGGCGGACGGTAGTAGCTTCCTTCGCGCCGTCAGGGCGGCCTTTGGCCAACCGCCAGTGTCAGGCCCAACCCAATAATGAAAAAGGCCGGTGCCCTTCGACACCGGCCTCTTCGATCAAGCCGCCTTGGCGCGCGACATGCGCTTGCGCTCGTTCGGATCGAGGTAGCGCTTGCGCAGGCGGATATTCTTGGGCGTCACTTCGACCATTTCATCATCGTCGATGTAGGCGATCGCCTGTTCCAGCGTCATCTTCTTAGGCGGGGTCAGGCGGACGGCGTCATCCTTGCCGCTGGCGCGGAAGTTGGTCAGCGCCTTCGACTTCATCGGATTGACTTCAAGGTCTTCGGGCTTGGCATTCTCACCGATCACCATGCCTTCGTAGAGCGCTTCGCCCACGCCCACGAACAGGATGCCGCGTTCTTCCAGCGGACCCAGCGCATAGGCATTGGCTTCGCCCGCACCGTTCGAGATGAGGACGCCGTTCTTGCGGCCTTCGATCTTGCCCTTGTGGGGGCCATATTTCTCGAACAGGCGGTTCATGATGCCGGTGCCGCGCGTGTCGGACAGGAATTCACCGTGATAGCCGATCAGGCCGCGCGAGGGGGCGGAGAAGGTGATGCGGGTCTTGCCGCCGCCCGAGGGGCGCATGTCGGTCATCTCGGCCTTGCGGATGTTCATCTTGTCCACGACCGTACCGGAAAATTCATCGTCCACGTCGATGACGACGGTTTCATAAGGCTCGGTCTTGTTGCCATTTTCGTCTTCGCCGAACAGCACGCGCGGACGCGAGATGCCGAGTTCAAAGCCTTCGCGGCGCATGGTTTCGATGAGGACGCCCAGCTGCAATTCGCCACGGCCAGCGACTTCGAAGCTGTCCTTGTCGTCCGATTCCGTCACCTTGATTGCGACGTTCGATTCCGCTTCGCGGGCCAGACGGTCGCGGATCATGCGGCTCGTCACCTTGCTGCCTTCACGGCCCGCCATCGGCGAATCGTTGACGGCAAAGCGCATCGACAGGGTCGGCGGATCGATCGGCTGCGCCTGGATCGGCTCGCTGACCGAGGTGTCGCAGATGGTATTGGCGACGGTCGCGACAGTGAGGCCCGCGAGGCTGATGATGTCGCCCGCCTTGGCTTCATCGACCGGTACGCGGTCGAGGCCCTGGAACGACATGATCTTCGACGCGCGGCCGGTTTCGATGACCTTGCCGTCCATGTCGAGCGCGTGGATCGCCTGGTTCACCTTGACCGTGCCGGACTGGACCCGGCCAGTAAGGATACGGCCGAGGAAGTTGTCGCGGTCGAGCAGCGTCACGAGGAAGCTGAACGGCGCGTCCTGCTCCAGCGACGGCGGCGGCACATGGTCGACGATCTTCTGGAACAGCGGCTCCAGAGTGCCTTCGCGGCGCTGCGGGTCTTCGCTGGCATAACCGTTGCGGCCCGAAGCGTAGAGGACGGGAAAGTCGAGCTGTTCGTCATTGGCTTCGAGCGTCACGAACAGGTCGAACACTTCGTCCAGCACTTCCTGGATGCGCTCATCGGGACGATCAACCTTGTTGACGACGACGATGGGACGAAGGCCCAGCGCCAGCGCCTTGCCGGTCACGAACTTGGTCTGCGGCATCGCGCCTTCGGACGAATCGACCAGCAGGATCACGCCGTCGACCATGGAGAGGATGCGCTCCACCTCGCCGCCGAAGTCGGCGTGGCCGGGGGTGTCGACGATGTTGATGCGGGTGCCGTTCCATTCGACCGAGGTCGGCTTCGCCAGAATGGTGATGCCGCGCTCTTTTTCGAGGTCGTTCGAATCCATCGCCCGTTCTTCGACCCGCTGGTTGTCGCGGAAGGTGCCGGACTGGCGGAATAGCTGATCGACGAGTGTCGTCTTGCCATGGTCAACGTGCGCGATGATCGCGATATTACGCAGGGACATGCATGTGCCTTTGGGATTTTGGTTTTCCCGGCCGGCACCACGCCTGACCAGATGTATCGCGCGCGCCCCTACAGGAAATGACGCGTTGCGGCAAGGGCGAGGGCCGCATTTGCATCGGCCGGAACGCAGGACCATATTCCACATTGAAGCACCACTGTTATAGTTACATATAACAGCTTGAAGGAGACGTTATGGCCAGCACAGCGCCCACGACGGCGACCGCCGACACGCTCAACCTGACGCCGCCCGATCCGGTGCCGCCCGTCGCGCCGGAGAAAGCCGCGGGCCTCGTTCCGATCGATGAGGACAAGCGGTCCAAGCTGGACGAGAAGGTCGATGCCTTTATCGACGACCTTGTCGCGCAGGACGCCAATTCCCCTGAATTCGGACAGCGGGTGGACCAGCTGACCAATATGGGCCGCAAGGAAATCGCCGAAGCGGCGGGTCATTCCAACCGCTTCCTCGACCGGCCCGTCCGCGCGATGAACAGCGACAATAAGGTGGGCGCGGACCTTGCCGAGTTGCGCCGCACGGTCGAGGATCTCGACCCCGGCAAGCGCGGCAGCCTGCTCGCGCCCAAGAAGCTGTTCGGCATCATCCCCTTCGGCAACAAGCTGCGCGACTATTTCGACGGCTACAAAAGCGCGCAGGGCCACATCAATTCGATCCTTGGCTCACTGGCGAGCGGCAAGGACGTGCTGATCAAGGACAATGCCGCCATCGATGTCGAGCGGCAGAATATGTGGGCGACCATGGGCCGTCTGGAGCAGATGATCCACATCTCCAACACGCTCGACGCGCGGCTGGAGGCGAAAGCGCTGGAACTCGACTCCGCCGATCCGGCCAAGGCGAAGGCCATCCGGGAAAGCGCGCTATTCTACATCCGCCAGCGCACGCAGGACCTGCTGACGCAGATGGCCGTGACCGTGCAGGGCTATCTCGCGCTCGACCTCGTCAAGAAGAACAATGTCGAACTGGTGAAGGGCGTCGATCGCGCCAGCACCACCACCGTCGCCGCGCTGCGCACCGCCGTTACCGTGGCGCAGGCGCTCGCGGGCCAGAAACTGGTGCTCGAACAAATCACGGCGCTCAACACGACCACCGCGAACATGATCGATTCGACCGGCGAGATGCTGAAGAACCAAACCGCGCAGATTCATGAGCAGGCCGCGTCTAGCACGATCCCGATCGCAACGCTGCAACGCGCCTTCCAGAATATCTACGACACGATGGACAATATCGACACGTTCAAGGCCAAGGCTTTGGAGAATATGAAGACGACGGTGAACACGCTGACGACCGAGGTCGAAAAGTCGAAAGGCTACATCGCTCGCGCCGAAGGTCAGGCGCAGGCCGCGCAACAGGCGCGCGCCGACAATCCGCTGCTGAGCGCGATCGAGGCATAGAGAAGTGAGCAGGTCGGACCGGGTCCTTGCCGATGCGGAGGCAGTGCTTCACCGTCACGGCGAACGCGGGCGCAGCCTTTCGGCACGGGCGCGGCAGAGGCGTGGCGCCGCCCTGTTGCGCAAGATGAAGTGGGCCTTCTGGTCAGTGCTTGCCATCCTCATCGGCAGCATGGTCGCGGGCTTCTTCATCCCGCTTGGCACGACCGGCGTCATGATCGCGCTTGGCGTCATGGTCGCGGCGCTGCTGCTGATCGCCGCCCTCCCTTCCGAACCGCGCGTCCGGACGCAGGCGCTTGCAGCCGCCCCCATTTCCGCCCTGCCGCTCCAGACCGAAATCTGGCTCGACAATCAGCGCAAGGCCCTCCCCGCCCCTGCCGTCGCTCTGGCCGACAGCATCGGCGTCAAGCTGGAAACGCTCGCCCCCCAGCTTGAACGCCTCACCGATCAGGAACCCGCCGCGCAGGAAATCCGCAAGCTGCTGTCCGACCATCTGCCCGAACTGGTCACGGGCTATGAATCCATCCCCGTCCCACTGCGCCGCCAGGAACGCAACGGTCGCGTTCCGGAGCAGCAACTGGTCGAGGGTTTGAACGTCATCGACACCGAACTCGCGCGGATCAGCGAGACGCTCGCCAGCGGCGATATCGACAAGCTGGCGGTACAGAACCGTTTCCTCGAACTCAAATATCAGGAAGCAAAGGAACTTGGCCGCTAGGCCAGCGGTCCTTCTGTCATGATCCACTTGACGCTGATCATCGTCGATTTTCTGACTGGCCTGCTCGCCGCCGGTGCGTGGGCGCTCGCCTCCGCCGGGGGCGTCATCGCCGCGCTGCTAGGCGGCGGATTGGTCAGCGCATCCCTGTTCCGAAGATGGCGCAAGCGGGGCTGAACCTCAACTTCCGCGAATAAGAGTGTCGATCGCCTCATCGGCCAGGAGCTGGCTGAATTGAATGCCGAAGCGCTTGCCCCGCGCCCACATGACCCGGCCGCTTGTTTCCACGCCAATGGCCTTTATCGCCACATAGCTTCCCGTAGCAGGCGGCGTTTCGCAATGCGCCAACGCTCCCGATGTGGATAGGTCGAGGAAATGACCGCGCATCTCCGCATTGCCGACGCATAGAGTGACAGGGCCGAACATCTTGTGTCGTGCAGTGTGCCGCCGCTGTTCGGCATTGCCCGTCAGGAATTTGCTTTGGTCGATCATACCGAGCTTCTCCCCCCGGCCACTCAATCACAAAAAGGTCAAGGCCATCCACAGAATCATGGTTAACTCGCCATTAGCTACCTTTTCCCCTAGGGAAACCGCTAATTTGTATCAGACGTGCTTTTGATGGCACAGGGCACGATGCTTTGGGGGGACGGCCGGGCCGTGATTCTGCGAAAGCGGGCGAAATAGCCTCCCGCCGTTGGCTTGGGCACCAGTTCCTCCAGCCGGAAACCAACCGATGCGAGTTCACAGATCAGTAGGCGCGGCGGCGTTCCATGCTGCCCGGTCGGGCGATCCGCGTCGACGACGATCAACTCGCCATCCTTCTTGAGCGCCGGGCTGAGGTTCCACAGGAAGGCATAGGGTTCCGCAATCTCATGATACATATGGACCATGAGGATGCGGTCGAAGCTGTTCTCCGGCAACTTGGGGTCTTCCGGCGCGCCCAGCCGGACGCTGACGTTGCGCCAATCCTCCCGCGTGATGCGACGGGACAGGGCCTCGATCACTTCCGGCATGATGTCTTCGGCCAGCACGCGACCCTTGGCGCCCACTCGGTTGGCGAGACGGACAGTATAATAGCCTTCGCCCGCGCCAATATCCGCAACCGTCATGCCCGGCCGGATGCCCGCGCGGTCCATGATATCGTCGGCTTCGTTGACGCGATCGCGCGCTTCTTCGCTGGACCAGCGGGTCGAGACGATGGGCGCGACCGGCCTGTCGGCTCGCGGAAAGTCACGCGCGGCGGCGGGCCGGTCATCCTGCTTGGCGGATGACAACAGGCCGCAGCCTGCCAGCAGGAACAATGATCCCGCCAGCGCCGCCCGCATCATCAGTCGACATCCTCCACATCGACCTTCTCGCCGGTCACCTTTTGCGACAGGGCAGCCGCCATGAACGGATCGAGCGCGCCATCCAGCACGTCGTCAGGAGAGGTTGAGGTAACGCCGGTGCGCAGGTCCTTCACCAACTGATAGGGCTGGAGCACATAGGAACGGATCTGGTGGCCCCAGCCGATCTCGGTCTTCGCCTGATATTCGCCCGAAGCCGCCGCCTCGCGCTTCTGCAATTCGGCCTCGTACAACCGGGCCTTCAGCATGTTCATGGCCGTCGCGCGGTTCTTGTGCTGCGACCGGTCATTCTGCGACGCGACGATGATCCCCGAGGGGATGTGGGTAATACGAACGGCGGAGTCGGTGGTGTTGACGTGCTGCCCGCCCGCGCCTGATGCTCGATAGGTGTCGATCTTGAGGTCGCCTTCGTTGACCTCAATCTCGATATTGTCATCGATCACCGGATAGACCCACACGGACGAGAAGCTGGTGTGCCGACGCGCCGAGCTGTCATAGGGGCTTATGCGCACCAGCCGGTGTACGCCGCTTTCGGTCTTGGCATAACCATAGGCGTTCTCGCCCTTGAACAGGAAGGTCGCGGACTTGATACCCGCCTGGTCGCCCGCCTGATAGTCGACCAGTTCCACCTTGTAGCCGCGCCGTTCGGCCCAGCGGCGGTACATGCGGGACAGCATTTCGGCCCAGTCCTGGCTTTCCGTGCCACCCGCGCCCGCATGGATTTCAAGGTAAGTGTCGCTGGCATCGGCCTCACCGGCGAGCAGCGCCTTGATCTTGTCCTCGTCGGCGCGGTCGGCGAGCGCCTTCAGAGACGCGACGCCCTCATTGACCATGTCCTCATCGCCCTCGGCCTCCGCCATTTCGACGAGTTCGGCGGTGTCGGTCTTTTCGCTGTCGATCGCACGGGTCGCGCCGATGGCGGCTTCCAGACGCGTGCGTTCGCGCATGACTTCCTGCGCCATCTTCTGATTGTCCCACAGCGTCGGGTCCTCGACGCGCGCATTCAACTCGTCGAGACGGCGCAGCGCGCGATCCCAGTCGAGGAAGCGGCGCAGCAGGTCCAGCGCGGCGTCGATACGGTCGATATATTGCTGCGCTTCGGCGCGCATGGGAACTCTCCAGACAATTCGGGGCGCTCCCCGGCATCGGTCAGGAAACGCACTAAACGCCTGCCCCTATCCGAGGGCAGCGGATTTGGGAAGGTTCAATCCTCCAAGCCATGTCCGCGCAGTCTCCCAACAGGCCAGGCAAACCTTGTCCCTCCAGAGGCTATGCCATACACCTCGACCACGCCCAAAAGAGGCGCAAGGAGAGGAACGACATCTTGGCTGAACGACAATCTACCCATCCCGCACCGGCGCAGGCGGTGCTCGTGATACTCGCGCTCGTACCGATCATCGGGATTTTCTACGCCATCGGATCCGCCTTGGGCGTGGCGAGCTTCCTTTTCTTCGGTTTCATATTCGTGCTTTATTGGGCTGGCATCAAGGGCATGAATCCTGCGGAGTTCGCACCCGCGCTGTGCGGTTCCCTTGGCGGATTGGGCCTGGCATTTCTGCTGCACAGCCTGCCAACTGTTCTGGGCATGGCCGGAATGGCCATCGGATTGGTTGGCGTGGTCGTCGCGATCTACCTACTCATTCGCGGCCAGGCCAGCCTGATCGTCAACAATGCCTTCATGCTGCTGCTGACGCTCGGCAACCCCATGATATTTGAAAAGGACGCGGATTTCGCCGCTGCGGCAGTCGCCATCGTGACAGCGGCAGCCTATGTCGGGGGCCTCGCATTTCTGATGAAACGCTTCTCCGGCGGGTTGCGCGCAAAGGCGCAATAACGGGTCAGCGAAGGCGGGAGGTTAGGGCTTCGAGCTTTAAATCGGCACCACCTCCTGTTGCCGTTCGCCCTGAGCCTGTCGAAGGGCTCCACTTCTTTTTAGAAAGAAAGGGGCTTCGACAAGCTCAGCCCGAACGGGTTAAGGGATTCAGATAAAAACCACGACGCCCTAGTAAATCCCGCCTTGATCCTGCAGGAAGTCGCTGTCGGTCCGCTGCCGCGTCTGCGACCCCGCCTCGCGCCGGGCGGCGGCCTGTTCCTGAGCGGCCACCTCTTCCTTGCGGATCGATCGGCGCGGTTCCGTCTCGGGCTTGAACGCTTCCCAGATCACCGCAGGCTTGGGCTCGTCGGTGGGCCAGACGCCATAGACGCGCTTGCCCGACCGGCGGTCGATCGTGACCATGCGGATGCCCGCGGGGGCGACGAAGGGCGTCTTGGGCATCGTTTCCAGCACGGGCGCCATCGCCGCCTTCCAGATCGGCGCGGCGATGCGGCCACCCTGCGCCCAGCCGCCCAGGCTGCGCGGCTGGTCATAGCCCATATAGACGCCCGCGACGATGTCGGGCGACCCGCCGACGAACCACACATTGGTCGGCCCGTTGGTCGTACCCGTCTTGCCGAACAGTGGCCGTTTCAGGTCGGCAAGGACCGTCGCAGTGCCGCGCTGGATCACGCCTTCGGCGATATGCACCACTTGATAGGCGGTCATCGGGTTCATCACCTGCCGCCCTTCAAAGCCGAAGCGTGGCATGGGTTTTCCATCCCAGTTCGCCATATTGCAGCCGTCGCAGGCGCGCCAGCGCAGCGGCCAGATCACCTTGCCGCGCCGGTCCTGCACATAATCCATCACCTTGGGCGAAAGCTGGCGGCCCTGATTGGCGAGCATCGCATAGGCGTTCACCATCCGCTCCACCGTGGTTTCGCCTGCGCCCAGAGCGAAGGAGAGATAGGGCTGATAATCGCCGATCCCCATCGCCTTGATCGTGCGGACGACACGATCCATGCCGGTCTGGCTGGCGGCGCGCACCGTCATCAGGTTGCGCGACTGCTCCACGCCCCAGCGCATCGTCTGCGGCCCGGCGCTGCCGCCGGAAAAGTTGCGGAAGCATTTCTGGCCAAGGCCCGCGCCCTGATAAACGCATAGCGGCCCATCGACGATGATGGAGGCTGGCGTCATCCCACCGTCGAGCGCGGCGGCATAGACGAACGGCTTGATGGTCGAACCCGGCTGACGCATCGCCTGCGTCGCGCGATTATAGGAGGACAAGCGACTGTCGAAGCCGCCCTGCATCGCCAGGACGCGCCCGGAATGGACCTGTTCGGCCATCATCCCGCCGGACACTTCGGGCACGTTGCGTAGCGCCCAGCTCGATCCGTTGCGGGCTACCGCGATCAGGTCTCCCGCCTTCATGCCGTTGAATGCGGGGCCGCCCACGCGCCGATAGGGCATCTGCGCGGCGCTGGCGGGCAGCGTTCCGGTCGATCCGTCGGAAAAGCCGATTTCGGCGCCCGAAGAATTGCGGTCGATAACCGCCGCTATGCGCCAGTCCGCATAATCGATCCCGATATAGCTTGCCGCCAGTTCGCGCTTCCATCCACGGGCCATGTCGATCTTGCCCAACGGGCCGGACCAGCCCTTGCCCGCGTCGAAACGGATCAGGCCGTTGCGCAATGCCGTCGCGACGCCTTCCTGCAACTTGGGATCATAGGGGCTGCGCACCCACAGGCCGCCTGCATAGACGCTGTTAGGGCCGTCCTCCGCCTTTTCACCAAACCGTTCGATAAGCCGCCGGCGGACCTCTTCCATATAATAGCCGCCCGCGCGCGCGTCGAAGCTGGAGCCATGCGGTGGGACCGTGCCGAGCGGTTGTGCCTGCGCTTCGTTCAATTGCGCTTGGCTGATCCAGCCATTCTTGTACATTTCGCCCAGCGCCCAGTTGCGCCGGTCGAGCGCGCGTTCGTGGCCGGTCGGGCTTTCGGGGCGGTAATTTGCCGGCCCCTTGGGCAGGATGGCGAGATAAGCCATCTCGTGCAGCTTCAGGTCGCCCACATCCTTATCGAAATAGGCGCGCGCCGCCGCCTGCACGCCATAGGCGTTCCGGCCGAGGAATATCTGATTGAAATAGAGTTCGAGTATCTGCTGCTTTGTCAGCACGCCTTCCATGCGATAGGCGAGGATCATTTCCTTCACCTTGCGCGTCGGGGAATATTCATCGCCGATCAGCAGGTTCTTGGCGACCTGCTGGGTGATGGTCGACCCACCCTTGGCGCGCTGGCCGGATCCGATCTTCGTCACATAGTCGAACACGGCGCCGAAGAAGCCGGGAATATCAACGCCATGATGTTCGAAGAAAGTCTTGTCCTCCGCCGCCAGATAAGCGCGGATCAGCAGAGGGGGATAGTCGCTATATTGCAGCTGGACGCGGCGCTCGCGCGCATAGCTGTGCACCGGCTGGCCATCGATGTCGCGCACGATCGTGGGCAGCGGCGGCTCATATTCCAGCAGCGTTCCGGCGTCGGGCAGGCCGCGCGCGAAGATGATCCAGAACAGCAGATAGGCGAGGAAAAGTCCGCCCAGCGCGATCGCCGCCCAGCGGAACCAGCGCCGCTGCCAAAGGGGGGAAAGCCTTTCCCGGAACGCGCGTCCACCCCCGCGCAAACGGTCGGCAAAGGACAAGCGGGCGGTGTGGGGACGGGCCTCTTCCATGACGAGAGGAGGCTCTAAGGTCAAAATGCGGCCAGCGCCAGTGCGGATCGTCGGGCCGCGCCGCGGTCAGCCGCCGCCGAGGGGCAGCTTGCGGGCGAAATATATCTCGACGGCCTTGGCAACGCCCTTCGCGATGCGGCTGCGGCCCTCCGGTGAGGCCAGGAAGGCGGCATCCTCGGCATTGCTGAGATAGCCGGTTTCGAACAGGACCGACGGCGTGTCCGGCGCCTTCAAAACCATGAGTGAAGCATAGCGGTGGAACGTAGTGCGGAAGGGCAGGAACGGCGCCCCCTCCCGGTGAAGAAGGCGGGCGAAATTCGCCGATTCCTTCATTGTTTCGCGCTGCGTCAGGTCGATCAGGATTGACGACACCTGATCAGTCTGCCCACCCAGATTAACGCCGTTCAGAACGTCCGCCCTGTTCTCCCGCGCCGCCAGCCGCGCCGCTTCCCGATCCGATGCCACCTCCGACAGGGTGTAGACCGTCGCACCCCGCGCCTCATGATTGTCCGCCGAATCGGCATGGACGGAAATGAAAAGGTCCGCATTCATCTTCCGCGCGATGCCATAACGCTCCTGCAGGACGAGAAAGCGGTCGTCATCCCGCGTCAGCGCGACGCGAAGTCTGCCCGACTTCACCAGTTGATCCCGGATCGCCTGCGCGATCGCGAGCGTCAGATCCTTTTCCCGGTCGCCGGTTTCTGCGTTGATCGCGCCGGGATCGTGCCCGCCATGCCCCGCATCTATGACGATCAACGGGCGTGACACATCGGCTGATCCTTCCACCCGTGGCAGCGAGAGGCCGCGCGCCACCGGCGGGATGGGCACGGTGATGCTATGCAGCCGCTTGGCCGGACGCGGCGCCATGCGCGCTGGCGCATCGAAGCTGATGCGCTCCGCCCCCTGAGGGCCGGCCAGAAAAGCAGTTGCCAGGGCAAGGGCGTGCAGCATGGCGCGCTTGTGCCTCGCACCGCCCCATGCCGTCCAGCCCCATTTCAGCGGCGGCCATTCGACCCTGCGTTTACCTTTGCTTCACCATGTTGGGCGATTAAACGCAGGAATGGCAGCATTCGTCCTGGACCAAACAATTTTGCGGGGGACGTTGCTAGGCTGGCCTTAGGCTGCTACCCATTCACATTCCTGAAAGAAACGCCCACATTAGGCCCGTTTCTTCATCAGGAACTTTCACGGCAGCATCGGCGAGCGCCAAGGCGCTTGAGACCCGATGCGACGAACAGGTTGACGCTGCATGAGGCATGATTTCCATTCCACGCTGAGCCCGATAGCGGGCGATGCGGCGTGGATGGAGCGGACCGGCGATTTGCCCGGCCCTGCCGATGCAGCAGAAGCGCAGTTTTTCCTGTCAAACCGGACGATAGCAACACCCGCGCCGCTGGCGGCGCGACTGCATTCGTCCCTTCACTATCGCGTGGCAGCCCGGCCCAGTGCCGCTGGCCGCCTTCGCCGGAGAATAATAAATGACAATGCGTATGCTGATCGATGCGCGCCACCGGGAAGAGACCCGGGTCGCGGTCGTCAAAGGTAACCGGATCGAGGAGTTTGATTTCGAATCGGCCGAGCACAAGCAGCTCAAAGGCAATATCTACCTCGCCAAGGTTACTCGTGTAGAACCCTCGCTTCAGGCGGCGTTCGTCGATTATGGCGGCAACCGCCACGGCTTCCTGGCGTTCAGCGAAATCCATCCCGATTATTACCAGATCCCCCGCGAAGACCGCGAAGCATTGCTGCGCGAGGAACGCGAGCATGCCGAGGAAGAGGCCGCTCTGCGCGCCGATTTCGAGGATGACGATGATCATCATGGCGACGATGGGCTGGAGCTGGTCGAAGCCACCCATCATGAAGAGGATGAAGGCGAGGCCCCCGAGAGCAGCGAAGGCCCCGCAAAGGGTGGCCGCCGCAAGCGCGGTGGCGATGAAGCCGCCGACGAACTGCGCCGCAAGCGCATGGCTCTGCGTCGTCGCTACAAGATTCAGGACGTCATCAAGCGCCGTCAGGTGCTGCTGGTGCAGGTCGTCAAGGAAGAGCGCGGCAACAAGGGCGCGGCGCTGACCACCTATCTGTCGCTCGCCGGCCGCTATTGCGTGCTGATGCCGAACACGTCGCATGGCGGCGGGATTTCGCGCAAGATCAGCAACGCCGCCGATCGCAAGCGGCTGAAGACGATCGTCGCGGAGATGAACCTGCCCTCGACCATGGGCTGCATCGTGCGCACCGCCGGGCTCCAGCGCACCAAGCCGGAGATCAAGCGCGACTTCGACTATCTCGCACGCCTGTGGGACGAGATTCGCGAAAAGACGCTGAAGTCCGAAGCGCCCGCGCTGATCCACAATGACAGCGACCTCATCAAGCGCGCGATCCGCGATATCTACAACAAGGATATCGAAGAGGTCATCGTTGAGGGCGAATATGGCTATAAGGCCGCCAAGGACTTCATGAAGCTGCTGATGCCCAGCCATGCGCGCCGGGTGCAGCAATATGCCGACGCCGTGTCGTTGTTCCAGCGGGCAGGCGTCGAGGATCAGCTGGCGGCGATGTACAATCCGGTCGTGCAGCTGAAATCGGGTGGCTACCTCGTCATCAACCCGACCGAAGCCTTGGTATCGATCGACATCAACTCCGGCCGGTCGACGCGTGAGCATGGCATCGAGCAGACCGCCGTCGCCACCAACCTTGAGGCGGCGCGCGAAATCGCTCGCCAGTTGCGCCTGCGCGACATGGCAGGTCTAGTCGTCATCGACTTTATCGACATGGAGATGAACTCCAACATCCGTAAGGTCGAGAAGGCGATGAAGGAGGCGCTGAAGGACGATCGCGCCCGTATTCAGGTCGGCCGCATCTCCGGCTTTGGCCTGATGGAAATGAGCCGCCAGCGCCTGCGCACCGGCGTGCTGGAAGCATCGACCCGCCAGTGCCCGCATTGCGAAGGCACCGGCCTTGTCCGCACGGCGTCGTCGGCGGGCCTATCGGCACTGCGCATGCTGGAAGAGGAAGCGGCGCGTGGTCGCGGCAACCTGGTCACGCTGCGCGCAAGCCAGGAAGCAGCCTTCTATGTCCTCAACAACAAGCGCCGCGAGCTGGACGAGATCGAGCAGCGCTATGGCGTGACGATCGCCATCCTGCCCGATGGCGAGGTCGAAGGCGCGCGCATGTCGGTGGAAGCCAGCGGCCCGCGTCCGGAACGGGTGGTGAGCTATGCTCCGATCGTCGAGGAAGAGGACGACCTCGATATCGTCGAGGAGCTGGAAGAAGAGGAAATCGAGGAAGTCGAGGCCGCTGAGCGCGAAGAGCGCGGCGACCGGGGCGAGGATCGCGAAGGCGGCCGCCGTCGTCGTCGCCGTCGTCGCCGTCGTGGCGGCCAGCGTGATGAGCATCACGCCGAGGGTGAAGCGGAAGCTGCCGCTGGTTCCGGCGACGAAACTGGCGAAGAAGCCGAATCGGCTGACGAAGAGAGCGAAGAACAGGCTGTCGACACCCATGGCGAAGGCGAAGAGGCCGGTCGCCGTCGTGGCCGTCGCGGTCGCCGGGGCGGACGCCGTCGTCGCGAGGGCGAAGCGGTTGCCGACGAGGCTGCGAACGAAGCCGTCGAGGCTTCCGAGCCCACCGCTGTTGAGGCTGTGGCCGAGACGGTAGCAGAAGCAGCGCCTGAAGCGCCCGCGGAGGAAGAGGCGCCAAAGACGCGCCGTCGCCCCCGTGCTCGCAAGGCAAAGGAAGCCGTAGAAGCGCCCGTGGAGGCCCCCGAGGCTCCGGTCGAAGCGGCGGCCGAGGAAGCGCCCGCCAAGCCCAAGCGCACGCGGCGCAAGAAGGCAGAGGCCGCTCCCGAAGCGCCTGCCGAACCGGTTGTGAGCGTGGAACCGGAAGCCGAGGCACCCGCCAAGCCCAAGCGCACGCGGCGCAAGAAGGTTGAGGCCATTGCCCAGGACGCGGCGGAGGCTCCCGCGATCGCAGGAGCCGTCGCGCCGGAAGCTGGCGCACCAGCAGCAGCTCCTGCTGGTGAGAGCGCGGTCTCGACGGCTGATGGCGAAGAGACGAACGACGACGATAGCGCACCGCGCCGTGGATGGTGGCAGCGCACCTTCGGTCAGTAAGGACGTCCGCCCGATGAGCGACGCCGCCGCCTTGCCGGTTTTCCGGAAAGGTGGCGGCGTTCTCGCTTCAGGCGAAGTTCATGGCGATGCTGGCAGGCGGGCGGACATGCTGCGTTCTTACCTGCTCCATGGTGATCGGCCATGATGCGCCGCTGGCTGCGCGCCGCCGCGATTGCTGCTGCGTCGCTGGCATTCATCGTCCAGCCCGCGCTGGCGCAACAGATTCTGCGCGACGCCGAAACCGAAGCTTTCATGGCGGACATGTCGGGGCCGCTCGTCAGCGCGGCGGGGATGGAACCGCGCAATGTCCAGGTGCTGGTTCTCAACGATCCGGAAATCAACGCCTTCGTCGCGGGCGGACAATATGTCTGGGTTCATAGCGGCCTGATCGCCGCCGCAGACAATGTGAACCAGCTGCAAGGGGTCGTCGCGCACGAACTCGGCCATATCGAGGGCGGCCATATCATCCGGTCCTCGGAAGGCATGAAGGCGGCGACCGGCATCACCCTGCTCAGCCTTGTCCTGGGCGCCGCTGCGATTGCGGCAGGCGGCGCGGAAGCGGGCATGGGCATATTGGGCATGGGCCAGCAAGCGGCGATGGGCAAATATCTCGCCTTTTCGCGCGCGCAGGAAAGCTCGGCCGACCTTGCCGGTGCGCGCTATTTGAGCAAGGCGGGCTTATCGGGCAAGGGCAGCCTGGAATTCTTCAAGAAGTTACAGAACCAGGAATATCGTCTCGCGATCCCGCAGGAGGATAGCTACGGCCGCACGCATCCGCTGTCCGGCGAACGCATCAATGTTCTGCGGGAAGTGTATACGGTCGATCCCGCTTGGGACAAACCGATCGATCCGAAGCTGGAAGCCCGGTTCGAACGCATCAAGGCCAAGCTGGTCGGCTTCGTTTCCGAACCCACGCAAACGCTGATCAAATATCCCGAGAGTGATCAGTCTCTCCCTGCGCATTATGCGCGCGCTTACGCGTGGCATAAAAGCGCCTATCCCGACAAGGCGATCGCCGAGGTGAACGCCCTTCTGACAGCGCAGCCGCATGACCCTTATTTCCTGGAACTCAAGGGTCAGGTGCTGCTGGAAAGCGGCAAGCCCGCCGACGCCATCCCCCCGCTGCGCGAGGCCGTGCAACTGACGCAGCAGCCCTTGATCGCCACGATGCTGGGCCATGCGCTCATCGCTACGGAGGATGACAAGAACTTCGCCGAAGCCGAACAGGTGCTGCGTAATGCTGTGGCGCGCGACCGGGAAAATCCCTTCGCCTGGTATCAGCTCGGCGTCGTCTATGAACGGCGTGGTGACACGCCCCGCGCGGCGCTGGCCACGGCGGAACGCTATGCCCTGATGGGCGACGACCAGATGGCGCTGCGCAGCGCGGACGCGGCCATGCAGGGATTGAAGCCCGGCACGGTTGACTATCTGCGGGCACAGGATATCGCCATGGTCTCCCGCGCAGCCGTCGAGCAGAAGCGAAAGAAGAAATGACCGAAACCTCTCGACCCGGCATTCGCGCCGCTCTTTCCAACAGGACCATCCAGATGACCATTGGCGCCCTCGCCTTCATCGCGGCCACTGCCGCTGGCGCGGCTCTAGGCATGCAGAGTAGCGGCAGCGTCGCCGCCGGAGACAAGGCCGCGATCGAGAAGATCGTGCGCGACTATATTCTGGAGCATCCCGAGATCATTCCCGAGGCAGTAGAGCGGCTGCAGGCGAAACGCGTGTCGGACAGCATCGGCGAAAGCCGCAAGGCCATCGAAACGCCCTATGCGGGCGCGTGGGAAGGTGCGGCCAACGGCGATGTCACGGTGGTCGAATTCTTCGATTACGCATGCGGCTATTGCCGCGCGTCCCTGCCAGACCTCGCCAAGCTGGTGGGCGAGGACAAGGGGGTGAAGGTCGTCTATCGTGAATTGCCGATCCTGTCCGACGAGAGCGCCGATGCGGCCAAGGTGTCGCTGCTGGCGGCGGAAAAGGGCCAATATATGCCTTTCCATCGGGCGCTCTATGCCAGTGGGAAGGTCACGCGGGACACCATATTGGGCGCCGCCGCCAAGGTCGGGATAGACGGAAAGGCTGCGGAGGCGGCCATGGCCAACAGCAAATATGATGGTGAAATCCAGTCGAACATCGCGCTGGCGCAAAAGCTGCGCGCTACGGGGACGCCGACCTTCGTCGTAGGTGATCAGGTGCTGAACGGCGCGGTCGGTTATGATGCGCTCAAGCAAGCGGTAGCGGCGGTACGGGCGAAGTAGTGGGCGACCTTCTCCCTCTCCCCTTCAGGGGAGAGGGTGTCGAGCGTAGCGAAGGCGGGAGAGGGGAACGCACAGCACATCCGTTGCTCCCCTCTCCCTAGCCTTCTCCCCTGAAGGGGAGAGGGAACATGTTGAGCATATCCCTCCTCCTCCGCCATTGACTCGTCCCCCGCTTTTGCCTATCGGACGCCGCCTGACATGCGGTCGCCCATCGGCGGCCCTTTTTTGTCACGCCCGATTTTGACGTTTTGCTTGAGGAATGAACGATGAAGCGCACCTATCAGCCGAGCAATCTGGTTCGGAAGCGCCGTCACGGTTTCCGCGCTCGCATGGCGACCCCCGGCGGCCGCAATGTGATCCGCGCCCGCCGTTCGCGGGGCCGCAAGAGCCTGAGCGCCTGAACGACGCGCCGCCGGATCGCGCGCCAGCCATGATGAGGCGGCGCGCTGATTTCCTGGCGGCGAATCGTGGGCGGCGCGCACCGATGCCGGGCTTTGTCCTGCTGGTGCGCGAACGTGGCGATGGCGATCCGGCGATGCGTATCGGCATCACGGTTACGAAAAAGATTGGCGGCGCTGTCATCCGCAACCGGATGAAGCGCCGTTTTCGCGTCTTGGCGCGGGACTTGTTGCCCACCCACGGAGTCGCGGGCGCCGACCATGTGCTGATCGGCCGTTCCGAAGGTATCGAGCGCGACTTTGCGTTGCTCCGGTCGGAACTGGAAAAGGCCTTGGGCAAGGTGATGAGCCGCCCTGCTGGCACCCATCGGGGGCCTCCGCGAAAGAAACCTTCTCGCGAACAGGGCGCTCAGTAGCAATGATCGCTCGTCTGCTTATCCTGATTGCGCGCTTCTGGCAGCTTGGCCCTTCGCGCATATTGCCCCCCAGCTGCCGCTATGCGCCGTCCTGTTCGCAATATGCGATTGAGGCCATCCGCAAATATGGTGCGGTGAAGGGTAGCTGGCTCGCCACGAAGCGGCTAATGCGATGCCACCCTTGGGGCGGTTCGGGCTACGACCCGGTCCCCTGATACGAATTTTCACAAGACACGGCGGAGCCGACAAGCGTGGACGACAAGAAGAATATTGTTCTGGCGGTGCTACTGACCGCAGCGATCCTGTTCGGCTGGCCCTATATTGCCAAGCATTTCTTCCCTGCCGCGAACCCGCCCGCGACGAAGATCGAAGGGGGCAAGACCACGCCGGTGGCGCAGGGATCAAGCCCGGTAGCGAGCAGTCCGTCCGCGACTCGTGATCGCGCCCTGGTCTTGAAGGAAAGCCCGCGCGTCGCGATCCGTACGCCCAAGCTGACCGGCTCCATCAACCTGAAGGGCGCTCGCATCGACGATATCGTGCTGCCCACCTATGGCGAAACGATCGCGAAAAATTCGCCCGCGATCCGGCTCTACAGCCCTTCGGGCACGAGCGACGCCTTTTTCGCTGGCTTCGGCTGGCAAGGCGAAGGGTTGAAGGCGCCTGACGCGAACACCGTCTGGTCGGCCGACGCGAAGGAACTGACCCCGACCAACCCCGTGACCCTGCGGTGGGACAATGGTGCGGGCCAGGCCTTCGAAATCCGCCTGTCGGTGGATGATAATTACATGATCACCGCGCAGCAGAAGGTCGTGAACAGCGGCACTGGCGTGGTCGGGGTGAAGCCTTATGGTTACATCAACCGCACCGGCATCCCCAAGGACCCGGACACCTGGACCATCCATGTCGGCCCGATGGGCGTGTTCAACGGCGCTGCCAACTATGATGTGAACTACAAAGACCTGAACAAGGGTCCTTCCAGCCAGAGCTTCCAGTCCACAGGCGGCTGGCTGGGCTTCACCGACAAATATTGGCTGTCGGCACTGGTCCCCGACCAGAAGGCAGCATTTGAGGGTCAGTTCCGTAAGGGTGCCGGCACGCAATATCAGGCCGACTACAGCCTGGCTCCGACCATGCTGGCGCCGGGCAAGGCCGTCACCCAGACGGTGCGCCTGTTCGTGGGCGCGAAGGAAGTGAAGACGCTCGAAGCCTATCAGGATGCGGGCATTCCGCTGTTCGACCGGGCTATCGACTGGGGCTGGTTCTACTGGTTCGAGAAGCCGATCTTCGCGCTGCTGCACTGGCTGTTCGAACATATCGGCAATTTCGGCGTCGCGATCATCTGCCTGACCTTCGTGGTCCGCGCGCTGATGTTCCCCGTGGCCCAGCGTCAGTTCGCCAGCATGGCGGCGATGCGGGCGGTCCAGCCCAAGATGAAGGCGCTGCAGGAGAAATATAAGGACGACAAGCCCAAGCTGCAGCAGGAGATGATGGAGCTGTACAAGCGCGAGAAGGTCAATCCGCTCGCAGGCTGTCTGCCCATCTTCATCCAGATCCCGATCTTCTTCGCGCTGTACAAGGTGTTGCAGCTGACGATCGAAATGCGTCATCAGCCCTTCGTGCTGTGGATCAAGGATCTGTCCGCGCCCGATCCGCTGCATATCCTGAACCTGTTCGGCCTGCTGCCCTTCACCCCGCCGTCCTTCCTGGCGATCGGCGTGCTGGCGCTGCTGCTGGGCATTTCGATGTGGCTGCAGTTCAAGCTGAATCCGGCTCAGATGGACCCGATGCAGCAGCAGATCTTCTCAATCATGCCGTGGATGATGATGTTCATCATGGCGCCGTTTGCTGCGGGCCTGCTGGTCTACTGGATCACCAACAATTGCCTGTCGATGCTGCAGCAGTGGTGGCTCTACAAGCGCCACCCCGTGCTGAACGCGGCTCCGGCGAAATAAGGCGGATATCCAAGTGAACGAGCAGGAACAGGCAGAGTTGATCGAGGAAGCGCGCAAGGTGTTCGCCGGGCCGATCACCTTTCTCAAGTCAGCGCCGGATTTGAAGTTCCTGCCCGACATGTCGGTCAATGAAGTGGCGTTCGCGGGCCGATCGAACGTCGGCAAATCGTCCCTGCTGAACGCGCTGACGGGCCGCAACGGGCTTGCCCGCACGTCGAACACGCCGGGACGGACGCAGGAACTGAACTTTTTCGATGTCGGCGACCCGCTGCGCTTTCGTCTCGTCGACATGCCTGGCTATGGCTATGCGCGCGCGCCCAAGGACATGGTGCGCCAGTGGCGCTTCCTGGTGAACGACTATCTGCGCGGGCGGGCGAAGCTGAAGCGCGCACTCGTGCTGATCGATAGCCGTCATGGCATCAAGGATGTCGATAATGAGATTTTCGACATGCTGGACGCGGCGGCCGTCAGTTATCGCATCGTCCTGACCAAAGCGGACAAGGTAAAGGCCAGCCATCTCGCCGAAGTGATCCAGGCGACTGGCGATGCCGTCCGGAAACGGCCCGCTGCCCATCCCGAGATTATCCCGACCTCAAGCGAAAAGGGCATGGGCATAGCGGAACTTCGGGCGGCCGTTCTAGCGAGTGTCACCGAAGGGTGAGGTCTCTGTTAAAGCGGAGCAGCAGGCGCCCCCCCTTCCGCTGACGCATTAAGCTATCCCATTCGCCAAACAGCCAAGGCCGGGATCAGAACAGTTCATATTGCCCGTCTCCTTTAAGCGTCCAGGTGCCAAGAATATCGTGCCGGGTGCGGCCCACATGGCTGCAAACCAGGACAAACTGGTCGAGCGACCACAGGAAGCCGTCGATACTTTGCTGCGCCGGAGGGCCATCCCTGTAGAATAGCGTCTGGTGCGGGCTGAAGGTCCAGCCGGGGCGCAAGGCCACGCCTACCCCCCGCATCGCGTCGATGATCGACTTCTGTAATTGATTGAGCAGCGGCAGGGATCGCGAAGGGCGCAGGGCGGCGGAGCGATTGCTGAAACTTAGTCGGTCGAGCCTCATGTCAAAAGGTTCAGCTTCGACCGTAGTCCCTGCCCGCAGCAATGCCTTGATCACCGCATAGGGATATTCGATATAATCGGCCGTCACGGCCAGCGTGACATGCTGATGCTCCGGCCGGATGCGGCGCTCCCCGCCGCCCAGTGTCTCCGCGAAATGATCGGTCTGGCGCGCGATGATCGCCGACGGCTTCAGCGCGAAAAAGAGACGATATTTGGTGTCGGCGCGCATGTCATGGCGCATGGCTGATCCTTTCGAGTCGATATGTTCACTATATGTTCCTATTGCGTTGATAGCGAGTCCTGGGAGCCGATCCGCCATTCGGACGTTGGGCATGGTCTCAACCAAGGAGTGTCCGATGGCTCAGCTCACGCTGCCGCAGCTGGCGAAGAAGATGAAGGATATCGACTTCGCCATGCTTTCCACTCGCGCTGAAGGTGGCCAGATCGCCGCACGGCCGATGAGCAACAATCGCGACGTCGATTATGATGGCGACAGCTATTATTTCACCACCGACGACACCGTCATGGTCCACGATATCGAGCGCGACCCGAAGGTTGGCTTGGCGTTTCAGGGTTCGGCCGGGTTGTTGAAGCAGCGGCCACTATTCGTGGCGATAGAAGGACGCGCCGATCTTGTCCGTGACAAGGCGGCATTCAAGGCGCATTGGAACAGCGATCTTGACCGCTGGTTCGATGAAGGCATCGACACGCCGGGGCTCGTGATGATCAAGGTCGGCGCGGAACGGGCGCATTATTGGGATGGAGAGGATGAAGGGGAGGTCCAGCTCTGATCTTGACGGATGGACGGGCAAGCGAGATCGCTTCAGGACGGCGTCACGCTGGATATTGTCCCTATTTTATCTGATCGCGGGCGTCGCCCATCTGACCCGGCCCGGCGGCTTCATCGCCATCACGCCAAATTGGGTCCCCCACCCCGCTGACATCATCGCGCTGACCGGCGTGGCGGAAATTGCGGGCGCTGCGGGATTGCATATCCCTAGACTGCGTAGGGCCGCCGGGATCGGCCTTGCCCTTTACGCCCTTTGCGTGTGGCCAGCCAATCTGAACCATGCGCTCAACGATATTCCATTGAGCGGCGTGCATTTGAGCTGGTGGTATCACGGCCCGCGCCTGCTGTTGCAGCCGTTGATCATATGGTGGGCCTTGTGGTCCAGCACGGCAATCGAATGGCCGTTCGGGCGGACACGTGACGTCCCATATCAATGATTGTCTTTGAAATGGGCGGCCCTACTGTGGCGGCCGCCTTCCACGAACAAAGATAGAGAGAGTGATGACCCGGCACATCCCCTGGATCCTGACGGCCATAGTCGGGGCGATCGCCTTGTCAGTGGTTGCGATATCCCGGGGCGAGGCGGTCAATGCGCTCTGGATCGTCGTGGCGGCGGTCAGCAGCTTTCTGGTCGCCTATCGCTATTACGCGCTCTACATTGCGCGGCATGTGATGCGGCTTGATCCTGCACGGCCCACGCCCGCGCTGAGGCGAGCGGACGGGCTTGATTATGTCGCGACCGACCGGGTGGTCCTGTTCGGCCATCATTTCGCGGCGATCGCGGGTGCTGGGCCTCTGGTGGGGCCAGTCCTTGCCGCGCAGATGGGGTATCTGCCCGGCACTATCTGGATCATCGTGGGCGTGGTGCTGGCGGGCGCGGTGCAGGATTTCATGGTCCTGTGCATTTCCATGCGCCGCGATGGCAAATCGCTGGGCGAGCTTATCCGCATGGAAATGGGGCAGGCCGCAGGGACGGTCGCACTGTTCGGCGCCTTCATGATCATGGTGATCATCCTGGCCGTGCTGGCGCTGATCGTGGTGAAGGCGCTAGCGGAAAGCCCTTGGGGCATGTTCACCGTTGCCGCCACGGTGCCGCTCGCCCTGCTGATGGGCGCCTATACGCGCTGGATACGGCCGGGGCGGATTGGCGAGGTGTCGCTGATCGGCCTCATCGGCCTGCTGGCGGCGATCATATATGGGCAATCCATCGCGCAATCGCCGCTATGGGGGCCGGTCTTCACCTTCACGCCGATGCAATTGTGCTGGATCCTGATCGGCTATGGGGCGGTGGCGTCGGTGTTGCCGGTGTGGTTGCTACTGGCGCCGCGCGACTATCTGTCGACCTTTCTCAAGATCGGCGCCATCGCCGCGCTTGCCATCGGCATCGTCATCATGGCGCCGCCGCTCAAAATGCATGCCGTCACACAATTCGTAAACGGCAATGGCCCGGTCTGGTCGGGCGGACTCTTCCCCTTCCTGTTCATCACCATCGCCTGTGGCGCGGTATCAGGATTTCACGCCCTGATCGCCAGCGGCACGACACCCAAGCTGATCGCGAGCGAGAGCGACGCGTCGCTGATCGGCTATGGCGCGATGTTGATGGAGGCATTCGTCGCGATCATGGCGCTGGTAGGTGCGTCGATCCTCGATCCGGGTATTTACTTCACGATGAACAGCCCGGCGGCGGTCATTGGCACAGACGCCAACAGCGCGGCGGCAGCGGTCACGGCGATGGGTTTCCCTATTACCCCTGACCTTATCGCGCAGACCGCCCGAGATGTGGGCGAACATACCATAATCTCTCGCGCGGGCGGCGCGCCAACGCTGGCCGTAGCGATGGCGGAAATCTTTTCCCATGTGGTCGGCGGGCCTGCGATGAAAGCCTTCTGGTATCATTTCGCCATCTTGTTCGAGGCGCTGTTCATCCTGACGGCGGTTGATGCAGGCACGCGCGCGGGCCGTTTCATGTTGCAGGACCTGATCGGGCTGGCCGTGCCCCGCTTCAAGGATACAGCGGGTATCGTGCCGGGGCTGGTGGCCACCGCGCTGACGGTTTCGGCCTGGGGCTTCTTCCTTTATCAGGGCGTCACGGACCCGCTGGGCGGCGTGAATACGCTATGGCCGGTGTTCGGCATTTCCAACCAGATGCTGGCGGCGATCGCGCTGATGCTGGCGACGGCGGTATTGTTCCGGATGAAGCGGAACCGCTATGCCTGGGTGACGATGATCCCGACGGCCTGGCTGCTGGTCTGCACATTGTCGGCCGGACTGCTGAAGCTGTTTTCGGCCGATGCGAAGGTCGGCTTCCTGGCGCATGCGGCGAAATTCTCGGCAGCGGCGAACGAGGTCAAGTTGCTTAGCCCTGCCAAGTCGATGGCCGAAATGCAGCAGATCGTCTTCAACGACCGGGTGGACGCCGGACTGGTCGCCATCTTCCTGATGGTGGTGCTTTCGCTGCTGTTCTTCACCGTCCGCACCTGCCTTGCCGCACGGCGGGCCGATGCGCCGACGGCGCGCGAAATCCCCGCTTCTCTGGTGCCAGCGGAATGATCGGCTTGTTCGACAGGATGCGCCGGATGGCGATGATGATGGTCGGCGTCCCCGATTATGAGGGCTATGCCCAGCATATGCACATGCATCATCCCGGCGAACCGATCATGACGCCTACCGAGTTTTTCCGCGATCGGCAGGAGGCGCGCTATGGCGGGAAGAATGGCGGCAAATGCTGTTGAGGGCGGCGGTCAACTGCGCGCGTTGAAGCCTGCGATCATGCCCGCTGCGATGGACAGGGCGATCTCAGCCGCGCCCACCGCGCCGATGTCGAGCCCCGCCGGGCCATCGATTCGCTTAAGTTGCTCCGCAGAAAAGCCCATTGCCGATAGGCGCTCCAACCGCGCGGCATGGCTCTTTCGCGATCCCAGCGCCGCGACATAGCCGGTCGGCGCGCGCAGGGCAGTGGCGAGAGCGGGATCGTCGATCTTGATATCATGGCTGAGCGTCACGACCGCCGTCGCTTCACCGGGGCGGCGCGCCGCGATCGCCTCGTCGGGCCAGCGATCGTCCAACTCGACGCCGGGGAAACGCTCCTCCGTCAAGAAGCGGCCGCGCGGATCGATCACCACGGGTCTGACGCCCATGGCCTGGGCAAGCGCGCATAAGGATTGGGCGATCTGCACCGCGCCCACGATCAGCAACTGGCGCGGCGGATCGTAGCGGTTCTGGAATTGACCCTCGATCACTGCTTCACGGGTGATGCCTGTACCAAGGTCGGTGGAAAGGACGAGGGACCGCCCCTCATCGCGAGCCTCAGCAATCCGGTCGAACAATGCGGGCGCGAAGCTCCCCTCCTCCACCGGTTGGACCAGCACGCTGATCTCGCCTCCGCAGGGAAGGCCCACGGACCAGGCGTCATCATCGGCAACGCCATAGCGTTCGAGATGCGCCGGGCGGCCCGCAATGACCTCCTCCGCCCGTTGCAGGACGTCGGCCTCAACACAACCGCCTGAAATGCTGCCTTCGAAACGGCCGTCGCGATGGACGATCATATGACTGCCACGCGGCCGGGGGGCCGATCCCCATGTCGATACGACCGTCGCCAGCGCCATGGGCGCGCCACGCCACTCGATCGCCTTGCGTATCACCGCGTCATTGTCGTTCAATCCCGGCCTCCTTGCCCATCGCACATAAGAGACCGCCAACGTCTCGCCAAGCTAGACGAGCCGCCGCCCGGTCCATACGACCCGGCCAACGATCGCCACCAGCGATGGGTCGATGTCCACCCAGTCGGGATAATGAACATTGTCGCTGCGCACACTGAACAGCCCTCTGCGTGGCCCCATCGCGATACGCTTCACCATCAGCACGCCGTCCAGTCGCAGCACATATACCCCATCGCGAAGCCGCATCGCGTCATCATCATGGTCGACCATGATCTCGTCACCATCATTGAGCGTCGGCGCCATCGATTCGCCATCCACCCGGATGATGGATACTCTTTGAGGCTTCACGCCCAGATGGCGCAACCAGTTCGCGTCGAAAGCCATGACACCCGCCGCCCGCTCATCCTCGTCAAGCGAACCGGGTCCGGCCGACGCGCCAAGCGACAGGCGCGGCACAGGCACCACTGCGGGCAGAGGCCGCGATTTCCTTTCCACCGGGGCTTGGCGCCCCGGCCCACCCAGCAGGTCTTCGGCAACGCCAAAATAGCGTGCAAGCACCCGCCGGTCCTCCTCATCCAGTTTGCGGGGCGTGCCGCGCTTAATGAACTGCTGAACATAGGCCGGGTTACGCTTCAGCAGGCGGGACAGGTCGGCATAATTCTCCCCCTCTCGGCAATCAGCCGTTCCAGCACAACGCGCGGATCTTCTCCATTACCGATCATGATTCATCCATAATGATAGGAATTTTCCTAGACAAGTAGGAAATAGGGGGAGAAATAGGAAAACACTTAGGGATTCGCAGGGGGCGAATCGCATCGAAGAGAGGAGATTGAACCGCATGCTGATTCGCGCCGTAGAGAAGTTCCTGCGGGACAACGGCATTCCGGCGACACGCTTTGGCCGTGAAAGCGTTCGCGATCCCCGTCTGGTGTTCGACCTGCGTCAAGGTCGCGAACCGGGGGAACGGATCAAGAGACGTATAGAACATTTCATGAACACATATCGCAGGAGCGCGGGTCAATGACAAGTCTGGATCATCTCCGCCAAGGCCGGAAACTGGTCGAAAATGAAGGAAGGCGCCTGAGTGGACAGGACCCCCTGCCCCGACTGCTCGCCCAATTGATCGAGCGTGCGGGCGAACCCGTCAGCATCGAACGCGCTATCAGCCGTCCCTGGGCCAGCGCATTGTTCCAGGGGAGGCGGCACGTCATCACGCTGCGGATTAAGGGGCCGGACGCTAAAGATCGGCGAGCCCGGTTCGCCGAAGGGCTGGAGGAAGCCGAATGGACGCTACCCAGGCATTTTGTCGCCGACATCATAATTGATGGCGGCAGGTCGGCTTTGGAAGAGGAGTGGATCGAACTGTCGGCGCTCACCATCGAAGATTGGTGAGCGGCAGTCCTCAGCGCGCCCGATCCGCCATGGCCCGCAATGTGCCAAGCGCCGCGCGCAGCGCCTGATCGACATCATCCTCGACCCGATCCCGCACCGGGACCCGCTGTTCGGTCGGCATGTCAGCGATGACACCGTCGGCGGCGGCAGTCCTGGCGCCACGCACACGATCGGTTAGGCCTTTCTCGAACCGCGCGGTGAGTTCAGCCAGCGAAGGCAGGCTGGGAACTGGCGGGATGTCGTTGGACAGATCGGCGGGGGCGGAATCGGTGGCAATGACGCTCACCGCTTCAAATTCGGCATCGACCGCTGAATGAATGTCCGGGGCCTCTGCTGGCGTCGGCTCACCGGGCAGGATTATGGCCTCCGCTTCCGGTTGAGCCGATTCGAACTGTTCACCCCGCGCAGGGCCAATCCGGGGGAAAATCTCCAGGCCGCCAAAGTCGCGGCTCGCGAAGATGGGCGCACGCGCCGGGGCGTCCGGATGCGCGTCGGCGCGGCGCATCAGCGGGCGCGATATTCTGGAGGCTCCAGAGGTCCGGCCGCGAGACAGCCAGTTCAGCTTCGGCAATGCAAAACCCATATCACTCACTCCTGTAACGCTGCGAGAGCGTCGATCCTTTTTCATCGGCATGGGCGCCGCGTTGAAACTTACGAAGCCCATCGCCATCAGCGCGCCGAAGCCTGCAACAAGCAGGCGCGCTTTCAACCCCAACGGCGGCGCGGCGGCGGGCAAGGCTTCGCTTAGTCCGCTCGACGCGACGATTGTCTCGACCAGTCCCACGGGCATCGCCAACAGGATCAGCGCGACCGCCAGCCCTGCCAGCACGGCCGGGGTCATCGCCCTATGAAGTCGAACCGCCGCCATGTTTCCGTTCAGGCGGCGGCGCGAACGCGCGCGATCCGCTGCGCCAGTAACCGCTCATAGACAGGCCCATAACGCAGAATATTTGACGACCAGTTACGCTCGCGTTCGACAAAGGCGCGAGCCGTCGCCCGCCGATCGTCCCAAAACCCACGATCAGCGAACATCTTTGCCAAAGCGGTCGCAATGGCCGCGGGATCGCCGGGCGCGAACAGCGTGCCGGTCACCCCATGTTCGATCAACTCGCGATGACCGCCGACATTGGAGGCAGCTACCAGCCGTCCCTGCGCCATTGCCTCCAGCGGCTTGAGCGGGGTCACAAGGTCGGTGAGCCGCATAGCCTTGCGCGGATAAGCGAGGACATCGACTTGCGCATAATAATCCTCGACCTCATCATGAGGGACGCGCCCTACGAAAACGATATGGTCGGCGAAGGGCGAGGCCGTCGCCTGGTCGCGCAGTGCCTGTTCGCGCGGACCGCCGCCTACCAGCAGCAGCTTGACCTTGGGCCGCGCGCGCACCAGCCGGGGCATCGCGGCGATGAGGTCATCCAGACCTTCATAATCGTAGAAGCTGCCGATGAAGCCGACCACATCGGCGCCCTCAAGCCCCAGCCTTGCGGTAAGCGCCGGATCGCGCGGCACCGGTGTTCCGAATTGCTCCATATCCACGCCGTTGGGCGAAACGATGATCTTGGCCGGATCGATCCCGCGCGCAACCAGATCGTCACGCAGCCCTTCACAGATGACCGCGACGGCATCAGCCGCGCGCACCGCATGCGTTTCCAGTTGCCGCGTCAGCCAATAGCGTGGGCTGCCCTCGGTGCCGGTGCCGTTTCCGACCGCTGCATCCTCCCAGAAGGCGCGGATTTCGTAGATCATCGGAATGTCATGCCGCTTGGCCGCGCGTTGCGCCGCCATGGCGTTCAACACGGGCGAATGGGCGTGGATAACATCCGGCCGCCACCGAGCGATCAGCGAATCGATGGCATCCGCATGCGCCGCGATGTCTCGCCATTCGCGCAACAACGGATTGCCGGTTGCCGGTGTGCCCGGCGTGCGATGAAAATGAAGGCCGTCCACGACCTCTTCTGCTGGGCCTTTGGCGCCGTGACGCAATCCGGTGATTCCCCGCACATCCCAGCCCTGCGCCATTTGCGCTCGCAGGATCGCACGCGTGCGGAAGGTGTAGCCGCTATGCATCGGCAGGCTGTGATCGAGCACATGGAGTATCCGAGTCATGACGCTTCTTGTGCCGTAAAAGGTTTAACGGCCCGTCAACTCTGCCGCGCTAGGGAAAGGCGGTGGCCATGGAAGAACCCTTCGCGCGATGATTGACGCCCTTTCCCTGCTGATCAGCCATGGCGTCATCATGCTGGCGGCCTGGCGGCTGCTGCCGCGCGCCGATCTGGATGACGAATCACAGGTGGAGCAATCGCGCGATGCGTGATCTCTTCTTCCTCGCCTTCCTTGGCGCCTTCTTCCTGCTGGGGCTTCGGCGTCCTTTCCTGCTGGTCGCCGTCTACGCCTATATCGACATCGTCTCGCCGCAGCGACTGTCCTATTTCCTGCTGAACCGCATCCCGATCTCCGCGATCGCCTTTGCTCTGGCGGTGGGCGCGTGGCTGCTGGTGGACAAGAAAACGGACTGCCGCTTCTCCATGCGCCAGCTGTTGTTGCTGATCCTGCTGGCCTGGTGCGGCTATACGACTGCGACGGCCGACTTCCCGCTCAACGCGCATACCAAGTGGGAATGGGTGTGGAAGGCGATGATCTTCGCGATCTTCCTGCCGCTCACCCTGCGCACCCGGCTGCGGCTGGAGGCGCTGGCGCTGTTCATGGTTCTGTGCGCGAGTACGATCATCATCAATGGCGGGATGAAGACGGCGCTGTCGGGCGGGGGCTATGGCGTCCTCAACCTAATGGTCGATAACAATAGCGGCCTGTACGAAGGCAGCATCATCAGCTGCGTCGCCATCTCGCTGATCCCGCTCATCCTTTGGCTGGCGAAACACGGCACCATCTTTCCGCCGGACTGGCGGGTGCGAACCTTCGCCTATGCGCTGGGCTTCGCCTGCCTGTTGATGCCGATCGGCACCGAAGCCCGCACGGGCCTCGTCTGCATTGTCATCCTTGCTGGCATGATGCTGATGCGGTCGAAGCGGCGGTTCGTCTATGGCCCATTGCTGGCTGTGGCCGCGCTTGCCGCCATCCCCTTCTTGCCCGCCAGCTTCACCCAGCGCATGTCCACCATCGAGAATCATCAGGGCGACGAAAGCGCTTCCACCCGCCTCGCCGTTTGGAAATGGACGCTGGACTATGTGAAAGAGCATCCCGGCGGCGGCGGCTTCGACAATTACCTTCAGAACAGCTTCACCTATTTCATGCAGGAACGGGTGACCGACAGCGGCGGGTCGCGCATGGAGCGGCGGCTCGTTACTGACAAGGGCCGCGCCTACCACAGCGCCTATTTCGAGATGCTGGGCGAGCAGGGCTATTTCGGCTTCGCGCTGTGGCTGCTGATCCACTTCATCTGCTTCATCCGCACCGAATCGATCCGCCGACGTTATCGGGGCCGCGATGGTCCGGGCGAGGCATGGGTCGCGCCTTTCGCGCTGGCGCTTCAGCAAGGCCATGTGATCTACATGATCGGGTCGCTGTTCGTCGGCATCGCTTACCAACCCTTCATCTTCATGATGCTATCGCTGCAAATCGGCCTCGACACCTATCTGACGCGCAAGCAGCGGGGGGGTGCGCGAGCCCCGGCCATTCCGTTGCGGCCCTTAAAGCCGATCACAGGGGGAGTATGATGAGCGGAGAACTCCGCATTCTGGGCATCGCCCATGGCTTGTTGCTCGGACTGGTGCTGGCGTCGCCCATGATCGGCAGGGAATTCCTGCCATGGGGCGTGGAAGCGCTGTTCATTATCGCGGCTTTCCAACTGCGCCTTGCGGACCGGCGATGGGAAACCCGCGCGGGCCTGCGCGGCTGGGTCAGCCATATTCGCATGGCGCCCGAACGCCTCGTTCCCTGGGCTGCCACGGCAGTGGTGGCGGTCATCGCCGGGCCAGAGCAGGCGGCACTTGCCGGATCGATCTTGGCGGCGGTGCTGATGGCGGAGCTACTGCTTTATCCTGCCGGAGCCTATCTGCTTGGTCGCCTGCCCCGCGCCGGGATCGCGCTCCTCATCCTTCTGCTGCTCATCGGCTGCGGCCTTGCGGGACAGGGTCAGCCCGCCCGGCTCGCCATGGCTTTCGCGCTGGGGGTGAGCGGCTGCATATTCTGGATGCGCGGGCCGGACGGTGAAGCACGGTCCACCATGATCGCCGCAGCCACAGCCTTGGGCTTCTTCGCGATCGCGCTGCTGCTGCCCAATATGGCGATGATCGCCATGCCCGCCGCGATATTGGCGGCGACCCTGACCCTCGCGCATCTATCGGTCATCCGCCGCCATCCTGAGCATTGGCGCTTGCGCAGCAGCGGAGCGCTTCGTTGGCGCTTGACCGGCTCACAGCCCGGCCGATCCTGACCCCACGCGTCGAGGCCGGGGAACGCAAGCGCGGTAAGACGGGTTAATGGCTCTTGAGAAGGAGCCAAATGCCGCAACGCCTCGTCCACGCCAATGACAGCATGCCGGGAATAGCGCGTCGCGCTTTGAAACGGGGATGGGCCTATTTCCTTGCCGATGGCACGCGAATCACCGATCGGGACGAAATCGACAGGCTGAACGCCATCGGCATGCCGCCCGCTTACCGTGATTGCTGGTTCTGCCCGCTGCCACATGGCCATATCCAGGCGACCGGCTATGACGACCGGGGCCGCAAGCAATATCGCTATCATCCGGAGTTCCGCGCCGCGCGAGAGGCGGAGAAATACGGCGGCTGCGCCTTGTTCGGCCGCGCGCTGCCCCGCCTGCGCGCGCGCATAGAGGCTGACCTGTCAATCCGCGGCCTGCGCAAGGAAAGGACCCTGGCCGCAGTCGTGCGCCTGCTCGACCTTGCCAAGGTGCGCGTGGGCAACGAACAATATGCCACAGCGAACAAGAGCTTCGGCGCCACGACGCTGCGCCGCCGCCATGTCGACCTTAGCGGGCAGAAGCTGCGGTTGCGCTATCGTGCCAAGTCGGGGCGCGAACATGACCTGACGATCAGCGACCGGCGGCTGCTCCGCTTCGTGCGCGCCATGCAGGACCTGCCGGGACAGCATCTTTTCCAATATCTGGACGAGGAAGGGATCGCCCGGCCGATCACTTCCGGGGACGTGAACGCCTATATCGCGGAAGCCATGCGACATGACTTCACGGCCAAGCATTTCCGCACATGGGGCGCTTCGGCTGTCGCGTTCGAAACATTAGCCTCCGGCCCCGTATCGCTCGCGCAGATGGTCGCGCCAGTGGCCGAAGCGCTGGGCAACACGCCCGCCATCAGCCGTAAAAGCTATATCCACCCAGCGCTGATCGAATTGTGCAAGTCGGGACAGGATGAATGGCGGGCAGGGCTTCGCTTGCCGCGCAGTACGCGCTATCTCACCCGCTACGAACGCGGACTGATCGCCTTTCTGGAAGAATGCGGGGCAAGCTCCTCTCTTCCTCTGGCGGCCTGACCGCTTAGATTTTTCAGGGATCCCCATGGCTGCAAAGAATGACCCGGCCTTCACGGTTCGCGCTCCCAACCTTTCGGAAATGTGGCACGCCACGACGAACTGGTTTGCCATTCACTCTTTGCAGATAGTGATCGCCGTCGGGATCGGCGTCGCCATCTATCTCGCCCTCGCCGCGTTGCGGCAATTCGGGAAGCGGTTCAGGGGCAAGCCGGGCAGCACGCTTGGCGTTTCCAACGTCGTTGGCCGTGCCATCGCCCGGACCACCCACTTCTTCATGGCCTTGGTCGCCGCGCGGCTGGTGGTCAGCTACGCCAATCCGCCACTGATGGTGATGAAGACGGTGGCCTTCCTCTTCACCATCGCCGCCGTTTTCCAGGCGGCCATCTGGGCGCGCGAGATCATCCTGGGCCTCGTTGAACGCAAGACCGTCGGCGAAGACGCTCATGGCGAAACCCTGGCCAACGCCATGGGGTTGATCCGCGTCCTCGTGACCTTCGGCCTGTTCGCCATCGCCCTGGTAGTCGTACTCGACAATCTGGGCGTCAACGTAACGGGTCTGGTCGCGGGCCTTGGCATCGGCGGCATCGCCATCGGCCTCGCGGCGCAGGGCATCTTCTCGGACCTGTTCGCTGCCCTGTCGATCATCTTCGACAAGCCGTTCCGCCGGGGCGAGGTGATCACCTATGATCAGACGACCGCACGAGTCGAACGCATCGGCCTCAAGAGCACACGCCTGCGCGCCATGACGGGCGAGAAGAAGGTCATTTCCAACGCCAACCTCCTGCAAAAGGAGATCACCAGCCTTCAAACGCTGGAGCAGCGTCGGGTGACCTTTGCCATCGGGATCATCTACCAGACACCGGATGAAAAGGCCGACGCCATCCCGGCCCTGCTTGAAAAGATCGTGACGGACGAAGGCATGCACTTCGTCAATGCGGGGTTGGTGCGCTTTGGCGCGAGCTCGCTGGATTACGAACTCAACTTCGATGTGCCCTACCCCGACACGCATGATTATTTTCAATCGCGCCATCGCATCGGCATTGCGATCTGGAAGCGATTCAAGGCGGAAGGCATTGAATTTGCCTATCCCACCCAGACGAGTTTTACCGCAGCGCCGGACGGGCGGACGATCATGCCCTATCCCGATCCCATCCACATCGACCATGGGGGGGCTGCGCGGCTCACCTGATCGGGTTTTCGATTCGCTTCACCTTCCCCTTGCTTGCCTCGGCCCTGTGAGCCGGTCAGGCAGCAGCATCGCTGATTGGGGATTGAAGATGATTTCACGCGCCAAACTCGCCGCCGCTGCACTGGTGGGATCTCTCGCCATCGCTCCTGCGGCGCATGCCGAAGGACTTGGGGCCGAAGTCAATTACGGCCGGGCGAATGGTCATTGGGGCACCGAAATCGGCGCTGGCTACGCGCTGGACGTGGCGGGTTTCAGCCTGACCCCCGGTGCGGGCGTCTACCTGCGCGATGGCGAGGCAAAGCTGTATGGCCGGGTCGAGGCGACCTACAGCCTGCCAACCTTTGCGACGATCGGCGCGGGCATTCGGTTCAGCGGTGACAACAGCCGACCCTATGCCACCGTCGCGATGCCGATCGTCCCGAAGCTGCGCGTGAAAGGCAATGTCGGTCCCAAATATTATGCCCTGGGCCTGACGCTCGGTTACTGACCCGTGCCCCAAAGCGTGCCCGGCTGCAGCCTGCCGTCCCGCAAGGCGAGGGCGCCATCCCTGTCCTTGGCCAGCAGCAGGGCGCCATCAAGGTCTATCCAATCCGCGCCCTGCGCGACCAACGCCGCAGGGGCAATCCCGAGCGACGTGCCGAGCATGCAACCCACCATGATGCGGAAGCCCCGTTCCCTTGCGGCACGGGCAAGAGCCAGCGCCTCGGTCAACCCGCCCGCCTTGTCCAGCTTGATATTGACCGCGTCAAAGTCCCCCAGTCGATCTAGGTCCGCACGCGTGTGGCAGCTTTCGTCCGCGCAGAGCGGGAGCGGCGCCTTAACGCCCGCCAGCCTGTCCTCACGCCCGTGAAAAACCGGCTGCTCCACCATTTCCACGCCGAGTTCAGCGAGAGCGCCCGCTTCGGCCGCAATGTCGAGATCATGCCAGCTTTCATTAGCATCGACGATCAGCCGCGCACTGGGCGCCCCAACGCGAACCGCTGCGATCCGCTCCCTGTCCCCTTCACCCGTCAGCTTGCATTTCAACAGGGCAAAGCCCCTGCCCGCCGCAGCACGGGCGTCGGCTTCCATCTGGTCGGAGTCATTCAGGCTGATGGTGAAGGCAGTGGGCAGCGGCGCAGGAGGTTGAACGCCTACCAGTTGCCAAACGGGAATGCCGGCCTGCCTGGCCTCCAGGTCCCACAAAGCGCAGTCAAGCGCGTTGCGCGCCGCGCCTCGCGGCATCGCTTCCAGCAGTGCCTCGCGATCCAGCGGCCCCCGATAAGCGTTGAGGGCGGCGGCACAGCCTTCGGCTGTTTCACCTTCGTAATAGATGGGCGTGCCTTCGCCCCTGCCCACATGTACGCCATCGCTCACGGTACAGACCACGACGTCCACAGAGGTTTTGGCGCCCCGGCTGATGATGAAGGCGCCTGCTACCGGCCAGCGTTCGATGGTGGCGGAAATTATACGGGTCATCGACGTTTCCTGAGCGGCAAGTTAGGGACCGGACACAGGCTCTATGCGAGAATCGCGGGCCGCCGCATAGTCCCGCCAGATCTTATATAAGGATGGGTGCATCGTGACTTCCCGCGAATTGACTGGCTTTCTTTCCCTGGCCGAACAGGAGGACGGTGCGACACAACGCCGGATGTCCGATCTGGCATGGCGCATCGGTTTTGGGGCGATCAGTTGGCCGTGGCTGCTCGCCAGCCTTTCGGGTGGGCGCAAAGCCGACAAACGCGCTCTGATGGATGAGTTGAACCTGCCCCCTGATGCGCTTCCGCATCTTGGCAGCTGGAAGGCGGATGTCGGTTTCCTGCGCCATATCGTGCGGGAGATTGCGCGCTTGCGGCCTGCGCAGGTCGTGGAACTGGGCGCGGGCGCTTCCACATTGGTTGCGGCCAAGGCCTTGGCGATGCATGGCGGAGGCCGCCTGACCAGCTTTGACCAGCATGGCGGCTTTGTCGATGCTACCCGCAACTGGCTCTGCGATCATGGTCTGCAAGCCGACCTGCGCCATGCGCCGCTGGCATCGGAGAGCGGCGATTGGCCGGGGCGCTGGTATGCGCTGGACGATCTGCCTGAGCGCATCGACCTCCTGATCATCGACGGGCCGCCATGGTCGGTCCATCCACTGGTACGGGGCGCAGCGGACAGCCTGTTTGCACGGCTGTCGCCCAACGCCGTTGTCTTGCTGGATGACGCGGCGCGGCCGGGAGAGCGGATCGTGGCGCGGCGCTGGCGTCAACGCTGGCCGCACATCGACTTTCGCCTGATGCATGACGGCACCAAGGGCACGCTGGTCGGGCGCAGGCGTGACATGTCGATCCCGGTCGCCAACGATAATGAAAGCGGGCGCGGCTGGCAGCATTTGCGCCGGACAGCCGCGATCGCAGCCCTGCTGGCGACGGGCTGGATCGCGAGAGGCGCGTTGGGCGAGTTTCCGCAGGCGGCGCAGGCCAGTCCCTTCCTCGACGAAGCAGCGGCGTCGCACCGCGCCGGGCTGTTACGGCAAAATATGGCGTCTCAGGTGGAAAGCGCGACCCTCAACAGCGATGAAATACGCCGTTCGACCGGGATCATTTTGCCCGCTCTCCCGCGCAGCTGGCGCGTCACCGACGTACAGCTTTTCCCAACGCCGGACAGTCCGGCAATCGCCATTTCCGTCGTGACCCCGGCAGGCGAGCAACTCTCCTTTTTCGCGGACAAGGCCGAAACGCCTGCTGAAGGACATCCCCTTATCGCCCGGCGCGCAAGCGATATCATCGCTTATTGGGAAGCCGGCGACATGGCCTACGCCCTGACCGGACGTACGGCCGCGCCCCGCATCATGACGCTGGCAGCGGAAATCACGCCATCCAGCTGATATCGTGCCGCTGATCCTCGTTGAGGCTTGCGCTGGGGACTGCTAAGCGCGCCACCATGCAAGATGCGGAAAAGCCCATGCCGCGCGGCGGCGCGCGTTCGTCCCTTGGCAGCCTCGCCATGTTGTGGCGCTTCGCCACGCGCTATCCCGGACGGATCGCCGCCGCGCTCGCCGCACTCATCGTCTCGTCCGCCGCGACACTCGCCATCCCCAGCGGCTTTCGACTCGTCATCGATCGGGGGTTCATGGGCGGCGGGGATATCAGCCGGTGGTTTCAGTATCTGCTGCTGATTGTGCTGATCCTTTCCCTGGCAACGGCGGCACGTTTCTACTTCGTATCCTGGCTTGGGGAACGGGTGGTGGCCGATATCCGATCGGCGACGCAGGCCAATCTGCTGCGCTTGGAACCCCGCTTTTTCGAAGAGAACCGGCCATCTGAAATCGCGTCGCGGATGACGGCGGACACCGCCATCATCGACCAGATCGTCGGCTCGACTGTGTCGGTCGCCTTGCGCAATCTGGTCACCGGGGTTGGTGGCCTCATCTACCTCTTCGCGCTCGCGCCCAAGCTCGCGGGCCTTCTGGTGCTTGGCATCCCCATCATTCTGGTCGTGATGATCAGCCTCGGCCGCCGCGTACGGCTACTCTCCCGCGCCAGTCAGGACAGGCTGGCCGCCGTCGGCAGCGTAACGTCCGAAGTGCTGGGCGCCATGAAGATCGTTCAGGCATTCGGACAGGAAGCGCGGGAATCCGCGCGCTTCGACACCACGGTGGAAGCAGGATTTGCGACGGCCCGGCGCCGCATCCTCCTCCGCGCGGCAATGACAGCGGTTGTCATCGCTCTGGTCTTTGGATCGATCACTGCGGTGATGTGGCAAGGCGCCCTGGATGTCGCGGCGGGCAGGCTTTCGGGCGGCAGTATCGCGGCGTTTGTTCTCACCGGCGGCCTGGTTGCGGGCGCATTTGGCGCGCTGTCGGAAACCTGGGGCGACCTGCTCCGGGGTGCTGGCGCGGCGAGCCGCTTGCATGAGCTTATGACGGCAAAGCCCGAAATCGTCGCTCCTGCTTTGCCCAAACCGATTCCCCAACTTCCACAAGGCGCGAACCTCCAGTTCGATGGTGTGCATTTCAGCTATCCCACGCGACCGGGCGATGCCGCGCTGCACGGCATTTCGATCGATATTGGGGCAGGTGAAACAGTGGCAGTCGTCGGGCCGTCAGGTGCAGGCAAATCCACGCTGATACAACTCGCGCTACGCTTCTATGATCCTGAGACCGGGGTTATCCGGCTGAATGGCGTCGATCTGAAGGATGCCGACCCGGCAACGGTTCGGAATATGATGGCGATGGTTCCGCAAGACAGCGTTATCTTTGCTGCATCGGCGCGGGACAATCTGCGCTTTGGCCGCTGGGACGCGTCGGACGAGGAGATTTGGGGAGCAGCGCGTGCGGCCAATGCAGAGACGTTTCTGCGCGCCCTTCCCGAGGGGCTGGATACATTTTTGGGCGAAGGTGGAGCCCGACTGTCTGGAGGACAAAGGCAGCGCCTTTCGATCGCGCGCGCCCTGCTCCGCGATGCGCCGATCCTGCTGTTGGACGAAGCGACCTCTGCTCTGGACGCGGAATCGGAGCGACTGGTCCAGGACGCACTGGCGCGCCTGATGCAGGGGCGAACGACAATCGTCATCGCTCACCGGCTGGCAACGGTTCGCGCCGCTGACCGGATCATCGTACTCGATAATGGTCGCGTGGTGGAACAGGGCAATCATGCCGCACTGATGATCGAAAAGGGGCTGTACGCGAGGTTGGCGACCCTTCAGTTTCAGGATGCGCCAGCGGCCTGAGGCAGATCGGCCTTCAAAGCTATTTTATCCGCTGATCCTGACGATATGATCAAGGATGGCGGGATGCAGGGGCCGTTCGAACCGGCAACCTGCTTCATGGCCCCGTGTCCAAAGAACTTGAGCGCGTCGTCCTTCGAATCCGGGCAGCATGACCCAGAGGGAATCACCTGCGGCCAGCTTCATGAAGCTCTGCAGGAGGAAGCCATTAACTGACAAGTCGGCGACGCTGCTTTTGAACCAGTTCTCGCTTGGCCGCCTCACTTTGACGGGCACCTGAACATAGCGCCGGTCAGTCTGGCGACCGCGCTTTTGGTTCAGGTCCATGTGCAATTCAGCGCCCATGATCAGATGCATTCCTTTGGGTGGAACTTCTCACATTAGGGTTAAGGAACCGTTGAGGCAGGGACCAAAAAAGGGCCGCCGAAGCGACCCTTTAGATAACCAAAAGCTGATTGCGTCACCCCAGCCCGCGCCCGGAAACGGGAAGTCGAACATTCCCGGCCAGACGGCGGCGGCGTAGCCAGCTCTTAGAAGTTTCCATACTGTTCATTGCCCACGAAGCCCAGCTTCGTGACGCCAGCGCGCTTGATCTCGGCCAGAACCTGATCAACGACGACATAACGGGTCGCAGCATCGGGCTGGAACTGCAATTCGGGTTCGACCGGCAACCGCAGCGACTGCTGCAGATACTGACGCAGGGTCAGAAGGTCGATGGCCGAACCGTTCCAGGTGATGATTCCGCCAGCATCAATCGCAACCTTGTTCTTGACAGGGTCGATGACGCTGTCAGTCGGTGGCGCGTTCTGCGGTAGGTCGATCTTGACCGCGTGGGTCTGGATCGGGATCGTGATGATGAACATGATGAGGAGAACGAGCATGACGTCGATCAACGGCGTCGTGTTCATGTCCATCATCGGCTCGCCATCATCTTTTCCGGCGCTCATTGCCATGGGGCGATACTCCTAAAAACTTAGAGCCGCTGCACCGTCGAACCCGGTTCGGGTTCGGAGATGAAGCCGACCTTCGGGAAACCGGCGCGCTGCATCGTGTAGATGGTGCCACCGATGCACCGATAGGGGGTATTGATGTCCCCACGAATGTGTACTTCGGGCAGATCCTCAGGCGTCATGTTTTCAACGCCACCCGCCTTCTTGATGTCCGCTTCAAGCTTCGCGACCGCGCGGTCGAGCAGTTCGTTTGAAGACACCCTGGTCAGGTTCCAATAGACCGCACAGCTGCCGTCTTTGGCCTGCGTGATCGATAGCGACACATTTTCCGGCTTCGTGGTCGTGGGCTCGAAAGCGACCTTGGGGAGCTGCAGCTGAACCGTCTGGACGACGACCGGAATCGCGATGAGGAAGATGATGAGCAACACCAGCATGACGTCGACGAGCGGCGTCGTGTTGATGTCGGACATCGGCTTGTCTTCACCGCCGTCGGAGCCAACACTCATTGCCATTGATAATTTCCTAACATGCGTGTCGATGGCGCCCCGTCAATTGGGGCCCATGGCCGGTGGGGAAGCAGCGGTCGCAGCCGTCCACTAACCCCCACACCGGCTCCTTGACCCAATCAGGCCTTGGTCGGAGCAGCAGCCGTCTTGGCGGCAGGAGCAGCCGGGGCAGTCGCGAACGAAGGCTTAACAGCGCCGTTCGACACCAGGTGAGCCAGCAGATCGACGGTGAAGCCATTCAGCTGTTCGGCGATCGACTTGTTGCGACGCTGCAGGAAGTTGTAGGCAAGCACGGCGGGAACGGCCACGGCCAGACCCAGCGCGGTCATGATCAGAGCTTCACCGACCGGACCGGCAACGGCGTCGATCGAGGCCTGACCGGCAGCGCCGATCTTGATGAGCGCGCGATAGATGCCGATAACCGTACCGAACAGACCGATGAACGGCGAAGTCGCACCGACGGTCGCGAGGAACGCCAGACCACCGCCCAGCTTCGAGTTGATCGAGGCTTCCGAACGGGCAAGCGAACCGTGCAGCCAGTCATGGGCTTCGACAGGATCGGTCAGCTTGGTGTGTTCTTCCTGAGCCTTGATGCCGTCATCGACGATCTGCTTGTAGGCCGAGTTCTTTTCGAGCTTGGCCGAACCTTCCTTGAGGGTCGGGGCGCGCCAGAAGGTTGCACGAACCTTCTTGCCCTGATTGAGGACCTTCTGCTGTTCGATCAGCTTGGTGAAGAGGATGTAGAATGTGCCCACCGACATGGCGCAAAGGATGAGGAACACGGTCCAGGCGATGGTGCCGCCCTGCTGCAGGGCCTCCATCAAGCCGTAAGGGTTCTCCGATTTCGGCGCGGCCGCGGCTGCGAGATACATCAACATTTTCAAGACTTCCCTCTCAAAAGGATCAATAGAAGGGGAAGGCGGCAGCGGCGCCAGCCTTCCCGTTACAATTATTCAGGCAGTCGCCAGGTGATGCGACCATTATAGGTATCCGACATCGGGCCACCCCCGGCTGCCGTGGCCGGTTTGAACTTCGCGCGGCGCGGCAGGAGACGGCAGGTCGCCTCATCGAGATCGGAATGACCGGTCGAAGAGGTGATGGTGCAGCTCGTGACGCGACCGTCAGGGCCGATCTCGAGCCGGAAACCCGCTGTACCCGAACGCTCCTCACGCTGTGCGCGGCTCGGATAGTCCGCATCGCTAAGCCAGCTGCCGGGCGAACTGCGCGGCGTTGCACGCGAAGCAGGCACTGCAGGTGGCGGCGGCGGTGGTGGCGGTGGAGCAGCAACCGGAACCGGGTTGAAAACCGGCGGCGGCGTACGCACCGTGGCAATGGCCGGCGCGGGGGCTGGCGTCTGGACGATCGGCGGAGGCGCGACCACTGGCGGCGGCTCGACCGGCTGGTCTGGCGGCGGCGGCGGCGGCTCCTCATCCGGTGGCGGCGGTTCCTCCTTCACGTCGATCACGTTCAGCTGTTCCGCCGCCTTTTTGACATATTTCATGCCAAGGCCGGTAACAAAGGCATAACCCAGAACAGCGTGAATCAGGGCGACGATGACGATCGAGATCGTACGAACTCGATCCTTGCGAGTGGTCAGCATAGGCCATTCGGCAACGACACTCCTTAACTCAACTTACCATTGTTATAAGCAAACAAGCCAAAAATGGCCCTAGTTGACCAGGTCGTCCCTGGCCACCTTTGGCCCCCTTCCGCGCATTTGCTACCGCGCAAACTCCTATCGCGGCGCATCGTGGCACGCAAACGCTTTATCGACAGGATAATTTCCGATTAGCATTTTAATACAGAATGACTTGCCTGTGACAACATTGTCACGGATGACTTTAGGCAGGACGAACATGCAAAGAAAATCCTCCATGACCTTCAAAACCGCCGCCGCAACATGCCTCATTTTCGCCGCATCTCCGCTGATTTCAGCGGCCCAGACGAGTGATGGCACAAAGTCCGCCACCCTTTCCTATGCCGATTTCGCGGATTTGGCAGACACGGCTCCGCTGGTAGCCGTAGCACGCATCAGCAGCATAATTGCACTACCCGAAAAAACGGTCCAAAATGTCCCTCCCGGTCAAAAACGGGTCTTTGTGGAGGCCGAAGTCACGTCACTGATTCGCGGCGAAGGGGGAATCAGTCCACGCGTCCGCTATCTTTATGATGCGCCGTTGAATGGCCGAGGAAAGCTTCCCAAGCTGAAGAAAACGCAGGTCATCCTGTTTGCTCGTCCAGGAGGACGGCCGGGAGAAATCCAGTTGGTGGCGGGCGACGCTCAAATTCCTGCCACGACTGCGGCGATCGAGCAGGTGAAGGCCATTCTGTCTGAACTGGTAGCTCCCAACGCACCGCCTCGCATCATCGGCCCTGGCGACGCCTTCCACGTGGCAGGCACGGTCGCGGGTGAAGGCGAGACACAGATTTTCCTGCGAACGGCCACGGGGGATCCGGTATCCCTTTCCATCCTGCGCCGCCCAGGGCAGCAACCGAAATGGGCCGTTGCCCTGGGCGAAATCGTCGATGAAGCGGCGCGGCCGCCCGCACCAGGAAGCCTTCTCTGGTATCGCCTGGCTTGCAGCTTGCCGCCCACCCTGCCGGGCTCTTCGGTTCGCGCGCTGGCTCCTGTCGATGCGGAGGCGGCTCGGATCGATTATGCCTTTGTCATCCAGTCACTCGGCAATTGCGGCCGCAGCCGTTCCGCGCGTTGACACCCCCTCACGCGCCGCCCTTGTCCTTTTTCTTGGACAGCGGCGCGTTGGCGGCTATCAGCGCGGCATTATATCAGCCTGAGGACAGCCACTATCATGACCAATCTTCACCGCCATGCCCCGCTGCGCGTCGCGCTTGTCGGCCTTGGCACGGTGGGCGGTGGCGTGATCCGGCTGTTGCAGACAAATGCCGACCTGATCGCGCGGCGCGCTGGCTGCCCGATTCAGATCGTCGCCATTTCCGCGCGTGACCGCAACAAGGACCGGGGCGTCGACCTGTCGCCCTATGAATGGGTGGACGACATGACCACCCTGCCCGGCCGCGATGATATAGATGTCGTGGTGGAGTTGATCGGGGGCGCCGACGGCCCGGCGCTCACCCTCGCCCGGCAGTGTCTTTCGGCGGGTAAGCCGTTCGTCACGGCCAACAAGGCCATGCTGGCCCATCACGGCCTTGATCTCGCCACGCTGGCGGAGAAAGCCGGCATCGCCCTCAAATATGAAGCGGCCGTTGCCGGGGGCATCCCGGTCATCAAGGGCCTGCGCGAAGGCGCCGCCGCCAATGAGATCAGCCGCGTCTATGGCATCCTCAATGGCACCTGCAACTACATCCTGACCACGATGGAGAAGGAAGGGCGCGGTTTCGACGATGTGCTGAAGGAAGCGCAGGAACTGGGCTATGCCGAAGCGGACCCGAGCTTCGACATCGACGGTGTCGATGCCGCGCACAAGCTGACCATTCTTGCCAGCCTCTCTTTCGGCACGGAACTGGACTTTGGCAGCGTCGCGGTAACGGGCATCCGCCACGTCATCGCCGCCGACATCGCCGAAGCAGCGGCCATGGGTTATCGCATTCGCCTGGTCGGGATGGCCGAAAATGGACCGGGCGGGTTATTCCAGCGCGTTCACCCCATGCTCGTCCCCCTCGATCATCCGCTTGCCCATGTCGACGGTTCACTCAACGCCGTCGTGGCCGAAGGCAATTTCGTCGGCCGCCTCTTCTTCCAGGGCCGGGGCGCAGGCGATGGTCCTACAGCATCGGCCGTGGTCGCAGATTTGATCGACGTCGCGCGCGATGAATATGGCGATGCCCTGGCGATGCCGGTCTCGGCATTGGCGCGGCAACCGGCAGCGGACGCAGGCGCGCGGATTGGCCGCAGCTATCTGCGCTTTAAGGTACAGGACCGCCCCGGCGTCCTTGCCGAGATCGCCGCGGCGACGCGCGACGCCGGTGTGTCGATCGAAAGCATGATCCAGCGCGGCGCAAGCCATGATGACAGCGTGCTGATGGCGATCGTCACCCATGCGGGGGAAGAGCGCTGCGTCCTCGATACGCTTCGGCGGCTCGCGGGATCGGACAGCCTGCTCCAGGCCCCGATGGTCATGCATATTCTCGACTGAAAAGGGCCGCCGTTTAACGGGACGCGAAGCTGCGCATCAAAGTTTCGCGCAAAGGTTCGCCAAGTTTGAATACGCGCAGACGGGCTTGCTTGGGGCAACCCATGTTTCCGATAATCCGGCACGGCCGCGCGTCGAAGCGATAGGCGCTCATCTTGTTGTCCGCGCGTCTAGTGCTGCCTTCCAACGGCAGGCGGCTCGAAGTCGGCCGACCGGACATGCACAGCGTCGGCACCGCCTGGCACGGGGCTGCCTTAGCCGAGATAGGTTGAGGAGGGTGAGCCGCTGACTGAACGAGGCTGGCAGCAAGCAGCGCGGCGATCATCATTTCGACCCCTTGTCATTGTTGGCATTTTAACGCCACAGACGACCTTCCGTTGCATTGGCGCCGCGAAAAGCAGGCTGAGGCGGGGTGGATGGCTCGACAAGGCCGGGATGACCTCCTATCGCGCTGATCACAAAGAGACAGCAGAGGGATTATCATGGTGCAGGCTAGCTCAGTTCTCGATCGCGTCCTGGTGCTTGAGATGGTGCGTGTCACCGAAGCGGCCGCCATCGCCGCCTCGAAGCTGATTGGACGCGGCGACGAAAAGGCGGCTGACGCTGCCGCTGTCGAAGCGATGCGCATGGCATTCAACGACCTCTACATGGACGGCACCGTCGTCATCGGCGAAGGCGAACGCGACGAAGCCCCGATGCTCTACATCGGTGAGAAGGTCGGCAACGCGATCGGATCAGGCCCGAAGATTGACATCGCTCTCGATCCGCTGGAAGGGACGACGATCACGGCTAAGGCCGGTCCCAACGCGCTCGCGGTTCTCGCCATTTCGGAAGAAGGCGGCTTGCTGAACGCGCCCGACGTTTACATGGAAAAGCTGGCGGTGGGTCCGGGCTATCCCGATGGCATCATCGACCTCAACAGGCCGGTGAAGGAGAATGTCGAAGCCGTCGCGAAGGCAAAGGGCGTTCATCCCCATGAGATCATCGTCTGCGTTCTCGACCGCCCCCGGCATGAAAAGCTGATTGCGGAACTGCGCGCGATCGGATGCGGCATCATGCTGATCCCCGACGGTGACGTCGCCGGTGTGATCGCGACCACTGATCCGGAAACGAATATCGATATTTATATGGGTTCAGGCGGCGCGCCTGAAGGCGTGCTGGCGTGCGCGGCACTTCGCTGCGTCGGCGGTCAGTTCAAGGGTAAGCTGCTGTTCCGCAATGACGACGAGCGGGCGCGGGCATTCAAATGGGGCATCACCGATCTCGACAAGGTTTATGACCTCAAGGAGCTGGCAAAGGGCGACTGCATCTTCGCGGCGACCGGCGTCACCGACGGCTCCCTGCTCGCGGGCGTCAAGCGGCTGCCCGGCGGCAAGCTGACCACCGATAGCGTCGTGATGCGCGCCAGCACCGGGACGGTTCGCTGGGTTAAGGGCGATCATCATCTGGACCGGAAGCAGTCCTGACCGGAATATAAGCCGATAACGAAAAAGGGGGCGACAAGCCCCCTTTTCTATGCGTTCCGGTCAGGCTGCCTTATCGTCCAGCCCGGTGATTGAGATCATGCCCCAGGGCCAGCGTCACCACGCCAAACAAGGTGTAAGCACTTTCCTGCCATCCATGATCAAGGGTCATGGCACCCGCCATGATGCCCAGACCCAGCGAGCCGACAGCCGCGGGCATCATGAAGCCATGTTCCATGGCCCCCTGCCCAAGCGCCACCGCCCCCAGCAGGATAGCAAGCACAAGCCCAACCTCATGGAAGAGAGGATTCTCAAAAATCCCGCCCGCCGACGCAAGAACGCCAAGCAGCACTGCGGTGCCGATGCAATGCGCGACGCACATGCCCGACAACGCAATCGCGATGCGATCGATGCGGCCATTTGACAGGCGAGAGCGGATGCTGGTTGGCATGGTAGCCAGTACATAGGCCAGACAAGATGAAGTTACAACATATCATCTGACATATTCGCCCGGATCAACGATGCATTTCCTCGAAACCGGGCAGAAGGTTCAGGCGGCAAGTCGCAAACAGTTTCGCCCGCTGTTCTTGGCGCGGTAAAGGGCCTTGTCCGCAACATCGAGCAGATCCGCCCTGCTCGCTCGCCCGTCAAGTTCAACGAGTCCCGCGCTGAAGGTAATGGCGATCGATTCGCTGCCGACGGCGCTGATGCGCTGCGCGGACACCATGTTCCGTAAGCGCTCGCACACCATGCTCGCGCGCTGGATATCGGTGCCCGTCAGAAGAATCGCAAACTCCTCTCCGCCAAGCCTTCCGATACTGTCCCCGCCGCGCAAGCCAGGACGCAGGCGCTCGACGAAGCTGGAGAGCACCTTGTCCCCTACCCCGTGGCCGTAGCGATCATTGACCGATTTGAAATGATCTATGTCGATCATTAGCAGACAGGCATTGGCGCCTCGCGCCACCCGTTTGATTTCCTGGTCAAGTTTTTCGATGAAGGCCCAGCGGCTGTCGGCGCCGGTCAGCGTATCCACGGCCGCGACGCGCTGCAGCGCCCTCTGCCGCGCCTTGTGCCGCGACATGTCCCTGATCGTGCTGATCACCCCGGTAGGAAGGCCCTGTTCGTCCAGCACGGCACGCGTGACCATCTCGCACCAATCGACCCCATCGGTGAAAGCTGCCGGGCGGAACTCTACTGTCTGCACGTCGCCCGGCCGTGCCAGAGCGCGCTGATGAGCCCCGTGAACCTCCGCGCGATCCTTGGGATCGACCATGATGTCCGCCGAACGGCCCACGAGCACCGCGGGCGCGCAGCCGATCTGCTCGGCCGCTGAAGGCGAAGCATATTGGATGATGCCATCAACGCTGACGTTCAACACCAGGTCGCCGCTATGTTCGGCTATGGCCCGATATCGGGCCTCGCTCGCCTGCAGCATCTGGAACAATCGGCGGCGCCCGTTCAGTTCGGCTGCAAGCGGCATGGACAGCAGGAAAGTGAAGGCAAGGAAGAACTGAAACAACTGGGTGCGTTCACCCACGCTACTGGCTACTACGTTCACCGGCCCATGGCCCGTTATGGTCGCGGCCCCGCCGATCACGGCGAGCAGCACGACTGCGGCCGCCGTTCCCAACGACCCGATGCGGAACGCGATCGCGACCAGCGGCAACACCAATAGGAACAGCATCGGGTAATGCGCGAAATAGAATATATGGACGATCACGGCCGCGAAAATAGCCAGATGTGCCAAAGCCTCCAGCTTCTGCCTGCCGGATGTCTCCCGAGCCCAGGTGCGAACCTGTCCCTGCAACAGCATCGTCAGGATCGGCGTGCAGACCAGGCCGCCCAGCACATGGCCGCTATACCATTGCAGCCATGAAGCGCCGAAGGACACAGGCGTAAGGGTCGAGGCGACAAGCGCCGCAGCCGTGCCAGCGATGATATTTGCAGGGATGCAAAGTGCCAGGATGAAGACGAGAAGGGAGCGCTTCGACCCGTCACTCAGGTGGACGGGAATGAACCGACGGCACAGGATCGCGACGATCAGCGATTCGGCGATGTTGATGAACGCCATGGGCAGCGCTGCCCAAGGCCCCATGCCAAACAGCGACGTCGATATGATGCTGGCAATACCGCAAGCCACGATTACACGCGGCCAATAGCTGGTTTCCGATGTCTGCAATTCCGCCATCAGCAACGCGTTGGCGGCCCATACAAAAGCGAGTCCCCCTTCGAACCGCGAGCACAGCATCGCCAGCGTCGCCATCAGGAAATAGGCAATGCCAGCAACCAGCGGCGTCAGTCTGGAAGAAGGAGAACGGAGAATGGCAGGCATGACGCCCTCTGCCTAAGCAACCATCCTTAATATATAATAACCATGAGGGGGCGCCGGACGACGACAAAAGCATGACTTTCATCATCTTACAGTTTGGGCAGGTGTGCTGTCGGCAGTTCAGGCCTTTTCCAGCGTACATTGAAGCGGATGCTGGTTCTGCCGGGCGAAGTCCATCACCTGGTTCACCTTTGTCTCCGCCACTTCATAGCTGAAAATGCCGCAAACCCCGACGCCGCGTTGGTGCACGTGAAGCATCACGCGCGTGGCTTCTTCCATGTCCATGCGGAAAAACTGCTGAAGGACATGCACGACGAATTCCATCGGCGTGTAGTCGTCGTTCAGCATCAATACCTTGTAGAGAGACGGCTTCTTGGTGCGGGCGCGGGTGCGCGTCGCGATGCCGACGTTAGGACCGCCAGGGCCTTCGCCCTGATCATCCTGGTCCCGGCCCGCCATCTTCTCCCGATATCTGCTGATGCTGCTCATGACGGGTGAGGATATGGCGATTCCAGCCCTTAAGGCAAGGGGCGCAGATTGCAGGTCATCGCGCAAGGGACGGTGGTAACCAAGAATAGCGGCTCTCACCCTGGGGATGAGAGCCGCTTCATTCTTTCAAGTCTTTTACCGCCGATCAGGCGGCGAGCGACTTTACCTTGTCCGTGACAACGGTAACCCGCGCGGTCAGCGGCTGGGCGACTTCGCCAGCCAGCTTGATCAGCGCTTCGCTGCTCTTCGCGGCTTCCTTGGTCAGCTCGTCAAAGCTGCTCGAGAAAAGCTGGCTCTGCAGCTGGAAGAATTCGGTCGGCGTCTTGACCGTCGAGAAGCTCTTGAGCGAGGCAGTCGCCTTCTCGAAGTTCTTGCGGCTGTAATCGACAGCTTCCTGGCCCAGGGTCTCAATGCCCTTGGCAGCGATCTTGCCCGATTCGACCAGCGCTTCGACATTGCCCTTGGCGATGTCGCTCAGCTCTTCGATGGCCTTGGTCGACTTTTCGACGCCAGCCTTGGCCTTCTCGTTCAGACCGGCATAGGCCGTCTCGAACTTGGCCTTGGTCTCTTCAGCGAACTTCTTTCCGGTTTCGATCACGTCGTTCATCATCTTGGTTCCTTCTGTGGCAGGCAGCATGGTGGGCTCTACCGGCCCGGCCTCGGACGAAAGGCTCTTGGTTTCTTCGACTTCGATGGCGACCTCTTCGACCAGCGGCGCTGGTGCATGAGGGGCCGGATCAATTTCTGGCGGAACAGCCGGTTCGGGCGCTGCATCGACCGCCGTGGTGGCGGCGACGATCGCGACCGGGTCAGGCTTTGCGGCTTTAACCGCCGCCTTCTTGACCGCCACGGCCTTCCGCGCTGGCGCAACCTTTGGGCTGACGCTCACCGCTTCTTCCGCAGCCTTCAATGCTTCAGCCGCCGACAATGTAGAGCCGGGCGTCTTGGCCGCTGCCTTGCGGCGAGCAGGCTTTGGAGTGACTGGCATAAAAGGTTCTCCGTTGCTGCAGTGCACAATATATAATTCAAAGCGCAAACGCAAGAATTTTTGTGCAGTGCAGCAAAACAAGATTGGCGGAGAAATCGGTCCTTGTTTTACCAGTCTGAAATCAGCGTGTTTTGTGAGGCTTAGCGCTCCCTCACATAACGGCCAGGCGCATCCTCTATGGCCTTCAGGGAACCGGCGCCCGGCACCCGACCACCGTCTTTGGCAGAGACCATCGAATCACCATGAGAGCGAATCCATTCGATCCAGTCGGGCCACCAGCTTCCCTTCGTCTCCTTCGCGTTCGCCACGAAGTCGGTCAGGCTGGCAGGCAGTTCATCGCAGGACCAATATTGATACTTCCCCGCCGCCGGAGGATTGACCACGCCCGCGATATGGCCAGATCCAGCCAGCAGGAACCGGATCGGCCCAGCGAAGTGGGATGTGATCTTCCACACGCTTTCGGGAGGAGCGATATGATCTTCCCGTCCCGCCTGAACATAGGCGGGCGTTTTGACCTTGCTCAGATCAAGCGGCGTTCCGTCGATGGTCAGCGCCCCCGGCACCACCAACTGGTTGTCGCGATAAAGCTGCGTCAGGTAATTTTTGTGCCAGCACGCGGGAAGATTGGTGGTGTCGCCATTCCAATATAGCAGGTCGAACGGCGGATAATCCTGCCCCAGCAGGTAATTATTGACCACATAGTTCCAGATCAGGTCGCGGCCGCGCAGCAGGTTGAACGTCGCGGCCATATAGCGCCCATCCAGGAAGCCCCCGGTCGAAAGCTGGTCAACCAGTTTCATCTGCTCATCGTCGACGAACAGGCCAAGATCCCCCGCCTCGGTGAAGTCCACCTGCGCCGTGAAGAAGGTCGCGCTTGCCACCTTGTCCGCTTCGCCACGTTCGGCAAGATAGGCCAGGGTCGCAGCAAGGGTGGTGCCAGCCACGCAATAGCCGATCGTATGGACGCTCGGCACGCCGAGCAGTTCGCGCACGGTGTCGATCGCGTCGACCTGGCCGCGGACGATATAATCGTCCCACAGCAGGTCCTTCATCGACGCATCGGCCGATTTCCACGACAGTAGGAAGACGCTCATCCCCTGGTCGGTCGCCCATTTCACGAAACTTTTTTCCGGCGACAGGTCGAGTATGTAGAAGCGGTTGATCCACGCCGGAAAGATGACGAGGGGCGTTTCCAGCACCTTGTCCGTGGTCGGTGCGTAGTGGATCAGCTGGTAAAGCGGCGTTTCCTTGATCACCTTGCCGGGAGTGGTCGCGATGTTCCGGCCAAGCTCAAAGACGGTGCCGTCCGTCTGGGTCAGCTGACCTTTTTCCATGTCCGCCAGCATGTGCTGGAGGCCCTCGACCAGATTTTCGCCCCCGCTCTGCAGGGTCTTTTCCATGACGAGGGGGTTGGTCAGCGGAAAGTTGCTGGGCGCCACCGCGTCCAGCATGCCGCTGGTAGCGAAGCGCAGCTTTGCCTTTTGCTTGGGATCGACCCCATCCACCGCGTCCGTCAATTTCAGCAGATAGTCCGACATCAGCAGATAGCTTTGCCGGACCAGGTCGTAGAACGGATGCTTGGTCCAGGCGGGGTCAGCAAAGCGGCGATCCTTGCGCGCGGCAGGGCTTTCGGGAGGCGGAGCGTCCGGCTGGTCGCGAAGCATGCCGCCTGAGTCAAGAAACCGCTGCCACAGGGCCAGACCTTCATTGGCGAAGCCTGTCTGAATGCGCGCCACCGCATCTGGATCGAACGGCATCGTCCTTCCCGTGGCTCCGGCTGCCTGCTCCAGAATGAGCTGCTGCGCCCGGCCGACGACTTGCGTCCATTGCTGCATCTGTTCCAGCGTAGGCAGATGAGGCTCGTTGAGGTTCTGCGCTTCCATGGCCACCTTCCTCCTCCTGGCATCCTGTATGTCCGCCGCTTTCGCTGGCGTGAGCCAATCTGGCGGGCTATAGCCAGAGCGCATCGCGCGAAAGTGCGTGCAGCACTATTCCCCATGGAGACCTTTCAGGAAAGCCCTATAATGTCCGAAGAATTTTACCGCATGAAGCGCCTGCCACCCTATGTCATCGCTGAAGTCAACGCGATGCGGGCCGCCGCGCGAGCCGCGGGTGAGGACATTATCGACCTCGGCATGGGCAATCCTGATTTGCCGCCACCCGACCACGTCATCGCCAAGCTGTGCGAAGTCGCGCAAAAGCCGAGCGCCCACGGCTATTCCCAGTCGATGGGCATCCCCGGACTGCGTAAGGCGCAGGCCAATTATTATGGCCGCCGCTTCGGCGTAGATTTGGATCCGGAGACCGAGGTCGTCGTGACCATGGGGTCGAAGGAAGGGCTTGCCAGCCTCGCGACCGCGATCACCGCGCCGGGCGACGTCGTTCTGGCGCCCAACCCCAGCTATCCGATTCACATGTTCGGCTTCATCATCGCGGGCGCCACCATTCGGTCGGTCCCGACGACGCCGGATGAAAATTATTGGAAGTCGCTGGAACGCGCGATGGCCTTCACCGTGCCGCGTCCCTCCATTCTGGTGGTTGGCTATCCCAGCAATCCTACCGCCGAGACGGTCGATCTTGCCTTTTACGAGCGACTGGTCGCCTGGGCGAAGGAAAATAACGTCTGGGTCCTGTCCGACCTAGCTTATTCCGAACTATATTATGACGGCAACCCGACGCCTTCCATCCTGCAGGTTCCGGGAGCCAAGGATGTCGCGGTAGAATTCACCTCGCTCAGCAAGACCTATTCGATGGCGGGTTGGCGCATCGGCTTCGCGGTCGGCAACCGCCAACTGATCGCGGCGCTCAAGCGGGTGAAGTCCTATCTCGACTATGGCGCATTCACGCCGATCCAGGCCGCTGCCTGCGCGGCGCTCAACGGGCCGCAGGACATCGTTCAGAAGAATCGCGAACTCTATCACAAGCGCCGTGATGTCATGGTCGAGGCGTTTGGCCGCGCTGGCTGGGAAATTCCGGCGCCCAAGGCGTCGATGTTCGCCTGGGCTCCACTGCCCCCCGCGCTCAAGGACATGGGCAGCCTGGAATTTTCCAAGCAACTCCTGACCCATGCCAAGGTCGCGGTAGCTCCCGGCGTCGGTTATGGTGAGGATGGCGAAGGTTTCGTCCGCATCGCCATGGTGGAAAATGAGCAGCGGCTGCGGCAGGCGGCGCGCAACATCAAGCAATATCTGAAATCCATGGGTATCAACACGCCCGCCAAGGGCGCGGCCTGACGGAAGCGGCGCCGGGTTAAAGGGCGTGGCACTTCACTCGACAATCCCCCTGCCCCAGGTTTCGCAGGTCGCGCAGACGATCCAGCTTGCTTTGGCGCCGGTGTTCCTGCTCGCGGGCATCGGCGCCTTCCTAAACGTCTGTGCGGGGCGCCTTGCCCGGATTATCGACCGCGCCAGGCTGGTCGAAGGCAAAATACTCACGTCGCGCGGTAAGGAACATGACCGCATGGTGGGCGAGATCCGCGTGCTGGACCGGCGCATGAACGTGGTCAACGTCGCGATCTTCCTTTCGGTGGCATCCGCATGCGCGGTCTGCCTGGTCGTCATCCTGCTGTTTGCGGGCAACCTGTTCGGTGCGCATCTTGGCACGCTCATTGCCATCCTGTTCAGTCTGGCGATGCTGCTTCAGGCGGGCGGTTTTGCAACCTTCATTCAGGAAATCCGCCTGGCATCGCGCACCATCCGCATCCGCAACGAAGTCCTCTATCACCAGGCGGAGGGGGAAGAGGAGGCATGACCAAATTCACGGTCAACGACCGCCCGGTCCAATATCGGATGGACCCCGACACGCCACTCCTCTGGGCGCTGCGCGACGCATCCAACCTGACCGGCACCAAATATGGCTGTGGAACGGGCGATTGCGGGGCCTGCACGGTCGATATCGACGGGCAGGCGGTGCGCTCATGCCAGGTCAGCATTAGGGAGACCGAAGGACGCTTCGTCACCACGATAGAAGCGCTTTCCCCCGATCGCGGCCACCCGCTGCAACAGGTCTTCGCGGCCGACAACGTGTCGCAGTGCGGCTATTGCATCCCCGGTGTCCTCATGGCGGCGTCGGTTCTGCTGAAGCGCAACAACGACCCGAGTGATGAAGATATAGATGCCGCCATCACCAACATATGCCGTTGCGGCATCTACCCCCGCCTGCGTGGCGCCATCAAGCGCGCCGGAAAGGTCATGCGCGGCGAGGAACAGGTAGAGGCAGCCCCGCCCCCCGGCGTGTCACCCGAAGAGGCCGCCCGCGCCGTCCCGGCGCTCCGGCGGCCCTAGTCCCGCCGCCGCCTAGCCGAACCGATAGGCCGATACCGGCCATCCCCTCACGGCGTCGTCATAATCAACCTGCGCGACATCATCGCCGCCCGCGCCCAGCGCCACCATCAGCGGCAGCAGATGCTCTTCACGAGGATGGGCGAAGCGCGCCTCCGGCAGCGTCTCCCACGCGGCAATACGTGCCGATCGCCGTTGCGGGTCCGTATCCGTCACCGCGTCAGTCAACGCCTCGTGCCACAATAGCGATGGTGTTCGCGCCTGCGAATCCTGCACCCGCATATTGTGGAAACTCATCCCCGACCCGATGATCACGACCCCTTCATCCCGCAACGGCTCAAGCGCGCGGCCTGTGGCGATATGCGCCTGTGGGTCGAGGTCTTTTCTCAGCGAGAGTTGCACGACGGGAATGTCGGCCTGCGGCCGCGCGACCTTCATCGGAATGAAGATGCCGTGGTCCCAGCCGCGTCCATGCTCTTCCGCGACGGGGAAGCCAGCGTCGCGCAGCAGTTGGGCGGCGCGGTCGGCAACGGCGGGCGCTCCCGGCGCATCCCATTTCAGGGAATAAGTGTGGGGTGGGAAATTATAATAGTCGAACAGAAGGCCCGGACGATCCCCCTTATGCACGGTAAGGACCGGCTCCTCCCAATGCGCCGACACGATCAACATCGCGCTCGGCCGTTCGGGCAGACTCTCGACCAGTTGCGTCAGATAATCCTGCATCGTCTGCCACATCGGGTCGCTGTAGGGACGGTCGGGATCTGCGGGGTCCATGAAGAAGCAAGGACCGCCACCGTGCGGGATATAAAGGCTGGGCTGTTTCATGACCGCTAGATCGCGCGCTGCCCCTGACCATGCAAGTGTGCGGCGTGAAACAGTGCGTTTCGCACCCCCCTACGCTTCGCCAGCCTCGATAATGGGAGCGATGGCCTGCGCGAGCGTGGCGCCTGAATAGGGCTTCTTCAACAAGGTGATCCCGCTGAACCGCTCGGGCAGGTCCAGGCCATCGCCATAGCCCGTCGCGAACAGAAAGCTGATGCCATTTTCCGCGAGCATGTCGGCGATCGGCAGGCTGGTTTCATTGCCCAGATTGAAATCCAGGACGGCAAAATCGATCGCATGCAGATCGATGGCTTCACGCGCTCGCCCGACGCTGGCGGCGGTGATGACTTCCGCGCCCAGATCGCGCAACGCATCCTCGCCATCCATCGCGATGATCATATTGTCCTCGACCAGAAGGACATTGCGCCCTTTTAGCAAGCCGGGAGCAGGAGCGGGCGCGGGCTTCGATCTTTCCCCAACGGTGACGTCCGGCAGAACCGACACGATATGCTGGGACGGGATGCAGAAATGCGCCTCCAACCCGGAAAGGCGGTAGGTAATCTCTGCCTTGCCATCCAGATCATAAGGGATCGACCGTTCGATGACGGTGGACCCGAAACCCCGGCGGGTCGGGGCGACGACGGCCGGGCCACCGCTTTCATTCCAGTCGAGCAGCAAGCTGCCCTCCGGATCGACACGCCAGTCGATCGCAACCGTGCCACCATCCGACAGCGCGCCATATTTGGCGGCGTTGGTCAGCAACTCATGAATGACGAGGGCTAGCACGGTGAAGGCCGACGGCGTCAGCAGTACATTGGGGCCGGTCTGTTTGACCCGGTCGCGCCGCTCGCCCAGATAAGCCCCTGCCTCCACCTCGATCAGGTCCTGCAACCGTGCCGGTGCCCAGCGGTCAGCCGTAATCTGGTCATGGGCGCGGGCCAGCGCATGCACACGGCTTTCCAACGTGTCGATAAACTCGTCCACCGAACGGGCATTGTCGCGCGTCTGGGACAAAAGCCCACGGATCAGCGACAATATGTTACGGACCCTGTGATTCAGCTCGGCAATCAGCAGTTCCTGCTTTTCATGCGCCTTCTGCCGTTCCTCGTTGGCGGAGTCGGAAAGGCGCAGCACCACTTCCAGCAGAGCCGTCCGCAATGCCTCCGCGACGCGCAATTCTGCCGGGGTGAAAGGCACCGACGTGCCCTTCACCAGTTGCGACCATTCTTCGAAACTCTTGCGCGGGGTCAGGCGCGGCCCATTCGGCCCATATTCGATATGCTTTTCCTGATTGCCCGCCCAGCGCACCGAACGCATCTGCTCCGCGCGGAACAGCACGACATAGTCGCGCGGTCGCCGTGACAGCGGAATGGCGAGCAGGCCCGCCGCGCGATCGGCATAGGCTTCCGCTTCGGGCATCACCCGGCAGAGGCAGTCGGTCGCGAACACTTGGCTTGCCGCTGTCCGATTGAGCATCGAGACGATCGCTGCAAAGGCGGACCTGTCCGGCGTCAAACCGGCCAGCGTCACGTCCCCGTCAATATACACGCCGACGCCATCCGCGGGCACGGTGTCGAAGATGACGTCCCCCAGCCAACGGGCATTGGACAGCAGATCATGATCCTGGGCAACAGCGGACATAAGGCGGTCGGCGACTTGCCGCGCCTTCCCCTCATAATCCGCCGTCTCCGCCCGCTCGCGGCTTTCCAGCATCATGGAGAAAATCTGTCCGAACAGCTCAGCCGCGCTACGCTGCGCGAAGGTCGGCAGGCGCGGGCCATAATGGTGACAGGCGAACAAGCCCCACAAGCGCCCCTCGACGATGATCGAGATGGAGAGCGAAGCCCCCACGCCCATATTGCCGAGATATTCGATGTGGATCGGGGAAACCGCGCGCAGCAGGCACAACGACATGTCGAGCGCCGCGCCAGTGGGATCAAGCACCGGGATCACCGGAACCGGCTCTGCCCGCACGTCCGCGATGACGCGGAAGATGTTGCGCAGGTACAGCGCCCGGGCCTGCGTCGGGATGTCCGAAGCCGGGTAATGCAGCCCGAAAAAGCTGTCGATGCCGGGCCGCAACGCTTCGGCCACGACTTCGCCGTCGCCGCCATCGGCGAAGCGGTAAACCATGACGCGGTCGAATCCGGTCAAGGCCCTCACCTGCCTCGCTCCATCGCGCAGAAAGGCAGCCATGCTGTCCGTTTGAGCAAGCCGCGCGACCATGGATCGCACCATGCTGGTCGCCTCGATCTCATCCGCGAAAGCCGGTTCGGCCTCGATCACCACCAGCGAGCCCGAGAAATGAACGGCGATGTCAAAGGGCTGCACGCCCTCGATCAGCACCAGCGAAAACATCCGCTCGACCGCGTCGGGGCCACGCAGCAACGTGATCCGGTTCCGCAGGGAGTGAATCGCATCATCCCGGAACAGGCCGCTGATCGGCTGGCCCAGCATCTGCTCAGGCGCCAGCCCGATGAACTGTTCACAATTTGCCGAGACGCGGGAAACCAGCCAGTCGGCGGTCAGCGCAACCAGAAAGCCGAACGGCTGTATGGTGCCCGGCACATGGATCGGTTCGCGATCGCAGTTGCTGATGTCGACGGCGAAGTCGGCCATCTCCCGTCCATCGCGTTCAGCCATGAGTGCTCACCCGTTCCGCCGCGGCACCTGCCGCGAACAGAGCGAAGGCGGCTTGCGCTCCCTGTATCGCGTTGTCGATCCAATCCTGGCCACCGCCATCCGCCGCCTTGTCCAGCGCTTGCTGAAAGGCGATCCAGCTTCCTTGGCCGTGGACAGACTTGAGATAGGCCCTGGGCAACCCGGCAGGCACGCGCCGCTCCAGCATGGCGCCACCCAGCCGCGAACCTTCCAGGGCGTAGAGCGCACCCCACCGAAACCCTTCGCCCGCATGCGCCGTTGTTTCCAATGGCTCCGGCAGCGTCTCGCCCAATAGAGCAAGGTCTTCCATCAACTGGGGCAAGCGCGGAGAATCGGGCATCGCCAACTGTTCCAGCGGCATCAGCGCGCGTGCATGCGCTTTCAGAAAGGCTCCATATTCCGCAGGGGAATCCACCGAAAAGCCGGAAAAAAGATCATCCACCCGCTGATGGTTTTCCATCGTCGCTTTTCTTAAGGCCTGTCGAATTCGGCCGACGTTGGACGTTCTCTTCACTCGTCGTTCCTAAAGGCTGACACCGAGGCGCGCACTGATCTGGATCAGTTTTTGAGCCTGACGGCGGTGGTTGGTCGATTTTCTACCGAATAATCGATTTGTGTACGCCAGGTCCCAATGACCATCTATACTTGGGAGATTCTTTCAAATCGCTGACGAACGAGTTCAGCGTCGCGACATGGCGACATACATAAAAGGGAAATCATGCGGGGCATGGCGCCCCTTTTGGAAAGAAAAGACCATGTTGAGGAAAATGATGTTGGCGGGGCTGATGACCGCCACCGTTCTGGGTGGCGTCGCCCCTGCCTATGCGCAACGCGGGCAGGATGGAGGGCGCGATCGCGGGGGTGAGCAGTCTGGCCGGAACGAAGGCCGGGCACCCCGTGGCGGCGGGCAGGATGGCGATCGCGGAAACGTCCGCGTGCGTGACCAGGCTTCCACGCAGCGTTGGCAAGAACGCGTAAATGATCGCGCGCGGGTACAGACTGTTCCGGCACAGCCTAATCGACAGTGGCGTGCTGCGGAATCACGCCCTGATGCTCCTCGCGATGCGCGGCGCAACGATACGCGCGTCCGGGAACGGGCCGTTGGCGATCGTCCGCAGTGGCGGGATGACCGCCGGGACAACAACCAGGCGGGCTGGCGCGGCAGTCGCGACGACAGGCGACAGGACCGGCGTGATGATCGTCGGGATGGACGCCCAGAAGGGCGCCTCGACAGCGGCAACAACTGGCGCGGCAGCCTGGCGGGCAATCGCCGGTTCGATGATCGCACCCGCTGGAACGGCCAGCGTCGTTGGGACAATGACTGGCGGCAGGACCGCCGCTATGACTGGCGCAGCTATCGCTCACGCTACAGCGACCGCTACCGGATGGGCCGCTATTATGCGCCGCGCGGATGGAGCTATGGCTACAGAAGCTTTTCGACAGGCATCTTCCTGAACAGCTTGCTGTTCGCGAACAACTATTGGATTAACGATCCATGGTCCTATCGCCTGCCGCCTGCCTACGGCACGCTGCGTTGGGTGCGCTATTATGACGATGCCCTGCTGGTCGATATCCGGGACGGCTATGTCGTAGACGTGATCCACGATTTCTTCTGGTAAGCGGAGGATCATATCCGCTGATTTCATCTGGGCCTGGCGCCATGTGCGTCAGGCCCTTTTCATTTGCACCGACGGGACGACGGCGGCAGGAAGCGGGCATGACGGACGTGATTGATGATGGCGGCATCGCTTCGGCCACTCGGGCAAAGATCGGCGATGCGGTGCGCGCAAAGCTGGACCGCAACCCCTTGGTCAGCCGGATCGACGCCGCGAACCTTGAAATCTACGGCCGCCATGACTTCCTCAGCGCCGAGGAATGCAAAGGCTTGCGCGCGCTGATCGACGCCGACGCCCAGCCCTCCACGCTGTTTTCCGGCAGCGCGAATGCCGACTACCGCACCAGCCACAGCTGCAACCTTAGCCCCTGGCACCCGCTGGTCGATGGCATCAGCCGCCGGATTTGCGCGCTGACCGGCTTGCCGCCCGAAAATGGCGAAACCTTGCAAGGTCAGCGCTATGCGGTTGGTCAGGAATATAAGGCCCATTGCGACTATTTTCCGGTCACCGCCAACTATTGGCCCGCGATGATGAAAAAGGGCGGGCAGCGCAGTTGGACGGCGATGATCTATCTGTCGCCGGTTGGAGCCGGCGGGGAGACGCATTTTCCCCATTGTGAGTTCAAGGTGCCTCCCGTTGAGGGGATGATCCTCATCTGGAACAACCTGAAGGCCGACGGTTCGCCCAATCCGATGAGCCTGCATGCCGCCCGGCCCGTGGAAAATGGCGTCAAATATGTCGTGACCAAATGGTTTCGGGAGCGGCGCTGGGTACACTGATCGCAAGCGCGCCTCTTCACAGCCGTGATACAAGTTGCGACATAAATGACTGATTCCTGACAGTACTGTTCCCCACAGGTTCAGCGGCCGGAATGCATAACCCCATTGTTGGTGACGGAACCGGCCCAGGGGATGAAAGTTTGATCCCAGCCGGTTCAGGCCGCCAAGCTGATGGGAGAAAATATATGCGTAAGTTGATCATCCTCGGCCTTATCGCAGCGACCGCGATGCCTAGCGCGGTCATGGCCCAGTCGCGCGGCGAAGTGCGCGACAGTGCGCGGGACCTACGTCAGGAGCAGCGCGAACTGCGCGACGCGCAACGCCATGGCTCACGTCACGATGTACGGGAAGAGCGCCGCGATGTCCGCGACGCCAGGCAGGAAATGCGCGAAGATTGGCGCGACTATCGCCGTTCGCACCGCGACGTCTATCGCGGCGGCAACTGGCGCGCGCCCTTCCGCTACAATCGCTGGGAAGTCGGGTCTCAATTACGCCCGGGCTTCTATAATTCCCGCTACTATATCAGCGATCCCTATCGCTATCGCCTGCCCCGGCCCGCGAACCGCAACCTGCGCTGGGTAAGGCATTATAATGACGTGCTGTTGGTAAACGTCCGCAGCGGGCGCGTGATGGAGGTCCATCGGGGCTTCTTCTGGTAACGCCGAACTAACGACTAAGCGCGGCTCCGGACTTCGGTTCGGAGCCGTTCGCTATTTCTTTCGCCACAAGAAGAGCGGTCGCGGTGCGATCGCAGCCAGTATCTCAATTTTTGGAAGTCCCCTTGGCCGCGCCGCCCGTCTCCGAGCAGGCGCGGCCGATGGCACGCACAGGGCGCACCATCAGTCCGAAAGGGGGTGGACCGGAATAGGAACGCTTAGGGTCGGCTAATGTTCCCCTGCGTCAACCCAGCGCCTCCGCGATCAGGCGGCGGCTATTTGCCACGCCATAAAGGGCGATGAAGCTGCCCATGCGCGGCCCCTGATCGGCGCCCAGCAACGTCTGATACAGCGCCTTGAACCAGTCCCGCAGTTCCGCAAAGCCAAAGGCCTCGTCCTTGCCGATCGCATAAACGATATTCTGGATATCTTCGGCGGTGGCGCCATCGCCCAGCGCCGCCAGTTCCGCGTCCAGCCTGCGCAGCGCCTCGGCTTCATTGGCCTCCGGCGCGCGACGCTTCAGCGTGGGCGCCACGAAGTCGCGATGATAGGCCAGCGCATGCCCGATCAGTGCGTCCAGTTCAGGGTAGGTCTGCGCGCTCGCTTCAGGGACATAATTTTGCAGATATCCCCACACCTGTTCCCGGCTGGCGTCGCCCATGACGCCGACCAGATTGAGCAGCAGGCCGAAGGTCACCGGCAGCTTGCCGTCAGGCAGCTTTCCATCATGGATATGATGCACCGGATTGCCGAGTTGCTGCTCGACCTGCTGGTTGGGATAGTTGACCCGGAACTGCCAATATTCGTCCACCGCGCGCGGGATCACGCCCATGTGCAACTGCTTGGCCTTCTTGGGCTCACGATAGGCGTAAAAGGCCAGGCTTTCCTGCGGCCCGTAGGTCAGCCACTGTTCAAGGCTCAGGCCATTGCCCTTGGACTTGGAGATCTTCTCCCCCTTCTCGTCCAGGAACATCTCATAGTTGAAGCCTTCGGGCGGGCGGGCGCCCAGCGCGCGGCAGATCTTGGACGACTGGGTCACCGAATCGATCAGATCCTTGCCCGCCATCTCATAATCGACGCCCAGCGCGACCCAGCGCATCGCCCAGTCGACCTTCCATTGCAGTTTCGCGCCGCCGGACAGGATCGACTGCTCGATCATCTCGCCCTCATCCTCGAACCGGACGAGCCCGGCGTCGGCGTCCAGCACCTCGATCGGCACCTGAAGGACGATGCCGCTCTTCGGGCTGATCGGCAGCACAGGCGAATAGGTCGCCTGCCGTTCCTTGCGCAGGGTCGGCAGCATAATGTCCATGATGTCCTGATAGTGACGCAGGACATTCTTGAGCGCGTCGTCGAACGCGCCGGACTTGTACCGATCGGTCGCGGACACAAATTCATAATCGAAACCGAAGCGGTCCAGAAATTCGCGCAGCATGGCGTTATTGTGGTGCGCGAAGCTTTCGAACTTCTCGAACGGATCGGGCACCTGGGTCAGCGGCTTGCCAAGATGTTCGGCCAGCATCGCCTGGTTCGGCACATTGTCGGGCACCTTGCGCAGCCCGTCCATATCGTCGCTGAACGCAATCAGGCGCGTGGGTATATCGGACAGCGCATGATAGGCGTTGCGCACCATCGTCGTGCGCAACACTTCGTTGAAGGTGCCGATGTGCGGCAGACCGGACGGGCCATAGCCGGTCTCGAACAGGATATGGCCTTTGTCGGGAGCGCCGTTCTGGTAGCGCTTCAGCAGCTTGCGCGCTTCTTCATAGGGCCAGGCCTTGGACGCCAGAGCGGCGGTGCGGAGGATATCGGACACGGTCATGATGCACATGCCCCTAGCCTTGGAAGGCCGGAAATGGAACGTCTTTCCGTACAGCGGCGGACGCGGCTTTGCCCCGCGCGCCTTTTCCTTGCGGCCAACCGGATTTGGCCGCCGCGCAAGCTGAGTTGAGCCTTTTTCCGGTTTCCCTTTTGTTCCCGGTCGCCTAAGCGATTGGAGTGATCGACCCCACTGCCCTGCCCGCCCTTCATGCCAGCCATGGTGGGATCTGGTTGCGCGAGGGTGAAGACACCCGGGCGGTTGCAAAGGGAGCGGCCATCGCCTGCGCCGCAGAGACACCCACTTTGCTGCTCAATGCGCCGCTGACGGGGCAACGGCTCGGCTATCCTGAACTTAACGGCCTAGACCTGCTGGAGCTTTGGGCTTTCGTCCACCCGGCCCGCTTCCTTGTTCCCACGCCCAAGGGCCTTGCCGAAGCGCTCGGCCTGGAACGGCCGAGCAGTGAAGCGGACATTCCGCAGCTGCTGCAAGCCGCCACCGCCGCGCTGCTGGACATGCTCGGATCGCCTTCATGGACCGAGCGGGAAGGCGGCTGGACTTCCGCCCAAACGCTGCACCGCCTCCGCTGGCCATGGGCGCCGCTGATCGCGCCCCGGATAAGCCGACCGTCCGAAGCGGAACGCTGGCTTTTCTCCCGCCTGCCCGAATGGGAGGAAACACCGCCGCGTCCAGCCCCGCGCACCATCTCCCTCGACGAAGAGGCGGTGTTGGCGCGGTTGGCGCATCTGACCGGTAGCGAGGCGGAAGCCCGGCCGGGGCAGCGCGCTTATGCGGCGGCAGCCGTGGAAAGCTTCCGCCCGCGACAACATCGGGATCAACCCAACATGCTGCTGGCGGAGGCTGGCACCGGGATCGGCAAGACATTGGGCTACCTCGCCCCGGCCTCGCTTTGGGCATCGCAGGCGCAAGGCACGGTGTGGATATCGACCTATACCAAAGCGCTCCAACGGCAGCTTGACCGCGAAAGCCTGCGCCTCTTCCCCGATCCGGCAACGGCAGCGCGGCGGATCGTCGTACGCAAGGGGCGCGAAAATTACCTCTGCCTGCTGAACCTGGAAGATGCATTGCAGGGCGGTTTTTCCGGCCGCGCGGCGATCCTGGCCCAACTCGTCGCGCGCTGGGCGGCGTTCAGCAAAGACGGCGACATGGTCGGCGGCGACCTGCCGGGCTGGCTGCCGACATTGTTCCGCCGCAATGGATCGACCGCGTTGACCGACCGCCGGGGCGAATGCATCTACGCGGGCTGTCCGCATTATCGAAAATGCTTCATCGAACGATCGGCGCGCGCCTCGGCCGACGCGGACATCGTCATCGCCAATCACGCCCTCGTCATGATCAACGCCGCGCGCGGTCGTGAGACAGGCCAGCGGCCCCAGCGCATCATCTTCGATGAGGGCCATCACCTTTTCGACGCGGCCGACTCCACCTTTTCCGTCGCCTTGTCAGGGCAGGAAGCCATCGAGCTGCGCCGCTGGGTCATGGGACCTGAAGGCAATTCGCGCGGTCGGCGGCGCGGTCTTGCCGCCCGCCTTTCGGATCTGGCCAGCTATGACGAGGAAGGCGGCCAGGCGATCCGCGCGGCGGCGGACGCCGCGCGCGCGCTGCCAGCCGATGAGTGGCTGAAACGGATCGTCGCGGGGGAACCCTTCGGACCACTTGAACAGCTGCTCGCCGCGGTGCGTGGCACCGTCTATGCCCGCGCCGCCGACGTTGGGGAAGCGGACACAGGCTATGGACTGGAAACGGAAGTTGCCGAGCCAGATGGCCCGCTGGTCGAAGCCGCGCAGGAGGCGGCGCTGGCGCTCGACGCTTTGCTGCGGCCGCTCAACCGGCTTAGCAAACGGCTGGAGGCAGTCATCGAGGATGCGCCCGATTGGCTCGACGGCGCAGCCCGCGCACGGATCGAAGGCGCGATTGCTTCGCTCGGCTGGCGGTGCGACCTCATCGCCGCTTGGCTCGCGCTGCTGGCCCGGATCGGCGGCCCGGCTGATGCGGATTTCGTCGACTGGATGACGGTCGATCGCATCGAAGGCCGGGAATTCGACATCGGCATCCATCGCCACTGGCTGGACCCTACCCGGCCCCTGGCTGAAACCGTGCTGAAACCTGCTCAGGGCGTGCTTGTCACCTCCGCGACGCTCAAGGGCGGCGGTGACTGGGACAATGCGGAAAGCCGCAGCGGGGCGAGCCATCTCCCGCACGGTGCCCAACGGTTCGAAGCGGCAAGCCCGTTCGACTATCCCGGCCGCGCCGAGGTGCTGGTCGTCACCGACATCAAGCGCGGCGACATTGCCGCACTGTCAGGCGCCTATGGGCGCCTGATCGAGGCCGCAGGCGGTGGCACGCTCGGCCTGTTTACGGCTATACGGCGGCTGCGCGCAGTCCATGCCCGCATCGCCGATCGTCTGGCGCGGGCGGGCCTGCCGCTCTACGCCCAGCATGTCGATCCGATGGACACCGGAACGCTGATCGACATTTTCCGCGATGACCCGCGTGCTTCGCTCCTCGGCACGGACGCCTTGCGCGACGGGGTCGATGTGCCCGGCCATTCGCTGCGGCTCGTCGTCATGGAGGGCGTTCCCTGGTCGAAGCCCACGGTGCTGCACGCCGCCCGCCGTCTCGCAGGAGGGGGCGCCGCCTATGACGATCGGCTCATCCGCGCGCGCCTTGCCCAGGCCTTCGGCCGCCTCATCCGCCGCGCCGAGGATCGCGGCAGCTTCGTCATATTGTCGGCCGCGATGCCCAGTCGTCTGCTCAGCGCCTTTCCACCGGGGACGCCCATTCGCCGCGTCACCCTTGACGAAGCGATCATTGCGGTCAGCGCCCATTGCCACGCTGGCCTTGGCGACGGCATGCCGCTAGGGCAACGAGGACACGAATCCGGCATTCCCGACCTGGAGCAAAGATGAAGCGGTTGACCCTGTTGCGCCACGCCAAGTCCGACTGGGACGATCCGGTAGAGCGGGATTTCGACCGGCCGCTGAACCGGCGCGGGGAAAAGGCGGCGCTGCTGATCGGTCAATACGCCCGCAGCCGGAAAATGCAGTTCGACTTTCTCGTCGCATCTCCCGCGGTGCGGGTCGTGCAGACTCTCGACACCTTCCTTGAAGGCTACGGCCAGCCGCTCGATCCTCATTGGGATCGCCGCATATATCTGGCGTCCGTGGCAACGCTGCTGGATGTGCTGCGCGACCTGCCCGACACTGCAAGCAACGTGATCTTGGCGGGACATAATCCCGGCCTTGAGGAACTGATCCTGGAACTGGTGCCGGACAATAACGCCAGCCCGCTACGCGGCGATGTGGAAGTGAAGTTTCCAACCGCCAGCATCGCGGTTCTGGATATGGATGTCGATGCCTGGGCGGACGTCGCGCCGAACGCGGGAACGCTGATGAGCTTCACCCGCCCGCGTGATCTGGATCCGGCGCTAGGCCCGGAATCGCGTTAAATCAGCTGTTATAATTGACCAAGGTCGCTGCTGGCGCAGAGTGAGTTCAACCCGGACCACCCACCTCCGTTCGGGCTGAGCTTGTCGAAGCCCTCTTCTTTTTGAGGGGCAGTAAAGCCCTTCGACAAGCTTGGGGCGAACCGGTTTAAAGGGCGGCACTAAGTTAGAGCACGAAGCGCTAAGTAAACACGAGGCGCTGAACTTACTCCCCAATAGCCTTCGACAAGGCCGCCCGGATCGCCTGAAGCCGATCCAGCAAATCCGCACCCCCCTCAGGCTTGACCGAAACAGCAGGAGCCGGAACAGCGACGGGTTTCGCCACGGCTATCCCATCGGCAAGCGCCTTTTGCGCGCCCCGCACCGTGAAGCCCTCTTCGTTCAACAACTGATTGATGCGCCTGACCAGCGCCACATCCGCTGGCCTGTAATAGCGGCGATTACCCGACCGCTGGAGAGGACGCAGTTGGGGAAAACGCGTTTCCCAGTAACGCAGAATATGCTGCGGAAGCCCCAGTTCCCCGGACAGCTCGCTAATCGTCAGGAACGCACCCTCTGCCTTTTCCATGGGTCCGATGTTGCACCTATCAGGGCGCAAAGGTCAACCATGCGCGGGATTAACTGGCAGCTATCCTTAGGGCCTAACCTATCAGGATGCGGCAACGCGGTCCCGCATGGTCTGGCTGGCGCGGAAGGTCAACACGCGGCGCGGTTCGATGGGCACCTCAACCCCTGTCTTGGGATTACGGCCCATGCGCTGGGTCTTGTCGCGCAGAACGAAGGTGCCAAAGCTCGATATCTTCACATTTTCCCCGCGTTCCAGTGCGGAGGTCATATGTTCCAATATGGACTCGATAAGCGCGGCGGCCTCGGATCGTGAAAGGCCAATATGACGATTGACGCTTTCCGCCAGATCTGCGCGTGTCAGGGTGCCATTGCCAGTCATCGAACGTCCCCACCTTCATTCGCCGGGTCAATGCCGACGACAATGGTAAATTGTGCGATAAGCTGAGTGATTCGGCAAGATGACTCGCCGAAGAAAGTCAAAGAATTCCGGGTAGATGCCTTGGCTTAGACCCGAAGGACGCAAGCGCCCCAGGTAAAGCCCCCGCCCATCGCCTCCAGCACGAGCAGGTCGCCGGACTTAATCCGGCCGTCACGCATGGCCAGATCAAGCGCCAATGGCACCGAAGCGGCGGAAGTATTGGCGTGGCGATCCACCGTCATGACGACCCGATCGGGCGACAGCTTCAGCTTCCGCGCGGTGGCATCCAGAATGCGCGCATTCGCCTGATGAGGGATCAGCCAGTCAATCTGGTCCGTGCCGAGGCCTGCTATTTCCATGACCTCGGTCAGTACCGAGGCAAGGTTGACGACCGCATGGCGGAAGACTTCCTGCCCCTTCATGCGCAGCTTGCCGACCGTCTTCGTCGTCGAAGGCCCGCCATCGACATAGAGAAGCTGGTTGTGCCGACCGTCAGCATGCAGCTTTGAGGCCAATATGCCGCGCGCGCCGTCTGCGCTTTCCTCCGCGCCCAGTACGATCGCCCCCGCGCCGTCCCCGAACAGGACGCAGGTCGTCCGATCTTCCCAGTCGAGAATGCGGCTGAACGTCTCCGACCCGATCACCAGCGCCTTTTGCGCGGCGCCAGACTGGATCATGCTGTCCGCCACCGTCACCGCGTAGAGGAAGCCCGAGCACACAGCCGCGACGTCGAACGCCACGCAATCATTGATTCCGAGCGCTGCCTGCACAATGGTCGCGCTGGCGGGAAAGGTCTGGTCCGGCGTGGCCGTCGCCAGAATGATGAGGTCGATATCCTGCGCCGCCAGACCCGCCGCATCCAGTGCCGCGCAAGCAGCATCGGTCGCAAGGCTTGCGGTTGTTTCGCCCTCGCCCGCGATGTGGCGATTGCGGATGCCGGTGCGCTCGACGATCCATTCGTCGCTCGTGTCCACGGTCTCCGCTAGTTCAGCATTGCTGACAGCGCGAACCGGGAGAGCCGACCCCGTACCCAGAAGAACGGACCTGCGAATCACTTTGCGGCGAGCTCCTGTTTGGACGCCACGGCCGAAAGCGCGCTAACACCCGCCATGTCGGCGGCGATACGCCGCGTAATATCTTCTTCCAACAGCCGCGCAGCAACATGGACGGCATTGGCGACGCCCTTGTCATTGGCGTTGCCATGACTTTTCACCACAACACCGTTCAGGCCCAGAAACACCGCACCATTATGGTTGTTGGGGTCCAGATGATGTTTGAGCAGGTGCATGGCGGGCTTGGAAATCAGGAATCCGATCTTGGACCGGATAGAACTGGTAAAGGCCGTCCGCAGCAGGTCGGTGACGAAACGGGCCGTGCCCTCCGCCGTCTTCAGCGCCACATTGCCGGAAAAACCGTCGCTGACGATCACATCAGCCTCACCACGTCCTATCTTGTCACCTTCGGTAAAGCCATCGAACGACAGAGGCAGGCTCGTCGCAGCGCGAAGAATCGCGGCAGCGTCACGGATTTCTTCCGTGCCCTTCATGTCTTCCGTGCCGATGTTCATGATGCGAACGCGCGGGCGCTCAAGATCGAAAGCGATGCGCGCATAGGCCGCGCCCATCACCGCAAACTGCACCAGGTTGCGGGCGTCGCACTCTGTATTGGCGCCCAGGTCCAGCATGACCACGTCATTGTCGCCGAGCGTAGGCAGCAAAGCCGCCAGAGCGGGCCGATCAATCCCCGGCATGGTACGCAGCGCCAGCTTGGCCATCGCCATCAACGCGCCGGTATTACCCGACGAGACCGCAGCGCCCGCCTCGCCAGCCTTCACCGCAGCGATCGCCATGCTCATGGAGCTGGCCTTCTTGCGGATGGCGGCGCTGGGCTTGTCCCCCGCAGACACGACATCGCTGGCGTGCACCACTTCGGAAGCGGCACGCAGATTCGGATGATTGTCGAGCGCGGCCTTGATCCGCGCCTCGTCTCCGAAAAGGGTGAAGCGTAGCCCTTCGTGGCGGTGACGGGCGAGCGCTACACCCGCCATCATCACGCGCACGCCTTCATCCCCGCCCATCGCGTCGATTGCGATTCGCGGTTGGCTGGACACTTCAGGACACCTTTGCAGGAGGGAGTGTGTCGTCAGGCCCCGACGGCAACGACTTCGCGGCCGTTATAGTGGCCGCAGGCGTCGCACAGATTATGCGGGCGCTTGAGTTCACCGCAGTTCGAGCATTCCTGGAACGCTTCAACGCGCAGCGCGTCGTGGCTGCGACGCATGCCGCGACGGGACGGGGAAGTTTTCCTCTTGGGGACAGCCATGTCGGCACCTTATTCCATAATTAGATCTGGTTAAGCGACTGGCCGAAATCCGATGAATATCGACGCCACAGGCGCCGCAGACCCATGCGGCCCGGGTGATCGCGAAGCCCTGCGCCTATAGCGTTTTTTGGCAGGGGCGCAAGTCCTTCCTTGCCCCGAAACGATGGCCGCCTATTGTACCGCCAACGTAAGGATAGGGAGAAACATGCGATGCTGTTGCCGATCACGCTGACCTTGGCCGCTGCCTGCGCGCTTCTCAACCTGTGGCTCGCATTTCGCTGCGCCCGGATTCGCGTCGGCAGCAAGGTGTTGCATGGCGATGGCGGCGATCAATTGCTTGCGCGCCGGATACGCGCGCATGCGAACTTCGCCGAATATACGCCGATCATCCTCATTCTCTTCGCGCTGGTCGAATTGGCTATCGGATCGCCGCTGTGGCTGTGGATAGGCGCGCTGACCTATGTCATCGCGCGCGCTTCGCACGGGATAGGCATGGACGCGGATCGCCCTAACGCCTGGCGGGCAAGCGGCGCGATGCTCACCTGGGTAGTGACGGCGGCGCTGGCAGTGGCTGCCCTCTATGTTGCCTATCATGCGACCCGTGCGGTGCCTGCGCCACCAGCCATGGCCGCGCGCTAGCCGTTAGCCGAGGACCGCATCACCAACGAAGGGATTGGTGCGGCGCTCATGGGCGAAATCGCTCATCGGGCCGTGGCCTGGCACGAAGGCAGTGTCGCCACCCAGCGGCCAAAGCTTGCCCGTGATGGCGTCGATCAGCTGCTGGTGATTGCCCATCGGGAAATCCGTGCGGCCGATCGATCCCTGGAACAGCACGTCGCCGACGATCGCCAGCTTGCTGGGCGCGTGATGGAACACGACATGGCCGGGCGTGTGGCCCGGGCAATGATAGACGTCCAGCACCAGATCGCCGACCGTCACCTGATCGCCATCGGCCAGCCAGCGGTCAGGATCGAAGATCTTTCCGTTCACGCCGTAATTGCGGCCGTCCTCTTCCAGGCGGCTGATCCAGAAGCGATCGGCCTCGTGCGGCCCTTCGATCGGAACGCCGAGTTCCTTGGCCAGCACGCCTGCCTCACCGCAATGGTCGATATGGCCGTGCGTCACCAATATCTTTTCGATCGTCACACCCTGCTGCTCGGCGGCCGCCTTCAGCCGTGGCAAGTCCCCGCCCGGATCGACGAAAGCACCTCGGTTGGTGGCGGTGCACCAGAAGAGCGTGCAATTCTGCTGCAGCGGGGTGACGGGAATCAGAGCGGCTTTTAGCGGAGGCGTGGTCATGGCGGAGATGTGGCGAAGCCGAACGCGGCGCGCAAGAGCTAGGGCCGACCGACATTCAGTTCTGGCGGCCTGCAAATGGCGGTTCTCCGCGCTTCCGGTGCTCACGTACTTTGAGTACGCTGCGCTCCGGCTCACGGAAAACCACCATTTTCGGCTCGCCATATCCTGAATGTCGATCGGCCCTAGCCCGCGTCTTCCATCGCCAGCGGTTCGGCCAGGCTGATGCCATCCAGCACCTTCGCCGTCTCGTCCCGCACGCGCAGCATCACGCGATGCAGCCTGCATTCCGATTCGGGCAGGCAATTAGTGCAGGTCTCATGCGCGAATCGGCTGGCACAGGGTGTCAGCGCCAGCGATCCTCGGGTCAGCCGCACGATGTCGCCATAGCTGATGTCGACCGGAGCCAGCGCGAGCCAATAGCCCCCGTCCCGCCCGCGCTGCGTGGCCACCAGCCCTTCGCGGGAGAGTTCGGACAGGATGACCGTCAGGAACTTCGCCGGAATATTCTGCCGCGTCGCAATCTCGTTCAGCGGCACGGGGCCTTGGCGGTAGCGGTCGGCAAGATGCTGGAGAGCGCGGATGGCGTAACGGGTCTTCTGCGAAAGCATATTCCCGTTATTCGCCCCCGCGCCTCATTTGACAAGTCGCCGCGGGGCCGATCAGGCCTTCACCTTGCTCAACGCTTCTTCATAGGTGGTAGCCTTGAAGCCAACGACGGTCCGCCCGCCAACGTCCAGGATTGGCCGCTTGATCATCGACGGGTTGGTGCTCATCAGCAGGATCGCCTTTTCCGCGTCGATATGCGCCTTGTCGCCCGCGTCCAGCGCCTTGAAGGTCGTGCCGGAACGGTTGAGGATGGTTTCCCACCCATGTTCCATCACCCACTCCTCCAGCTTGCCCTTGTCCACGCCGGACACCTTATAGTCGTGGAAGCTGTAGGAGACGCGCTCATTGTCTAGGAAATTGCGCGCCTTCTTGATGGTGTCGCAATTCTTGATGCCATACATGGTAATCATGGGGGTCAGCCTTTGAACGCGGTGACTTCGATCTCGATCTTCATCTCCGGCTTGATGAGGCCAGCGACGACGCAGCTTGCCGCAGGGCGAATCTCGCCGAACACGGGCGCGGTCGCTTTGCCCAGTTCATCCCAATAGGCCGGGTCAGTGATATAATAGGTCACGCGCACGACGTCGGCGAAGGAAAAGCCTGCTTCTTCCAGCGCCTTGCCGATGACCTTCAGCGCGTTGACGCCCTGATCGACGACGCTTTCGGGCATCGTCTTGGTTTCGGGATCAGTCCCGGTCGTGCCGGCGACGAAGCACCAGTCACCCTGAACCACGGCGCGCGAATAGCCGACCTGCGCCTCGAAAGGCGAACCCGAGGAGATGAGTTTGCGGGACATGGGATTTCCTTCGAAGGGGTAGCGATGAAAGGGATCGGGCGGCTCTTGCCCCCTGCCGTCTCCCCTGTCCAGCGCCTTTTGGACAGCCATGGAACGGGCGCCCCGGTTGATCGGTTGGGCAGGCAAGGAGACATGCCATGGACCAGCCAAAGGATCAGTCGGACAAGGACCGCTTTCCCGACGATATCGAGGAAAATGACGAGCAGAGGGACAGGGGATCGCAGGCGCAGGATGTTGCCGACGACGCCCGCGCGCGCAGCACCGACCTGTCGGAGGACAGCGAACGGGGCGGAACCCCAAACCCCGCGCAGATCATCCCCGAAGACACGCCCGACCTGGTCGAGCGGATGGAGGAAATGAACCGTTCCGGACGGATCGACAATGACGCCTTCGCGGGAGAACCGCAGATGGATGATGAGGAAGACTATCTCGGCAACACCGAAGACGAGGAATAGCGCCGAGGCGGGATAAGGCGTGCCCTCCCCTTCATGCGCCTTCCAGCCCCAGCCGCTGGAGCGGCGTGCCCTAAATCGGTACTGCCCCTGTTACCGTTCGCCCTGAGCCTGTCGAAGGGTTCTACTTCTTTTTTATAAAGAAGAGGGCTTCGACATCCGAATTAGGCAAGTGACTCGTCCGGACAGCCCGAACGGAATTGAGTGATCCAGATAAAGATCACGAAGCCCTGAAGGCCCAAAGCCGCCATAACGGCGGGTAAACGGATCAGCTTAGCCGCGCGCCGCCAGCAACGCAGCCTAGGTTGGCGGGATGATCCGCCTGTGCAAATTGCTTCCTCCCCTCCTCGCCCTCCATATCCTGCTGATCGGATCGGCGGGGCCTGTCCGGGCGGAAAATCCTTCTTCGCGCTTCGGCCTGTGCCACGGCATAGGCGGGCCGGATTGCGTGGTCGATGGAGACACATTCTGGATGGCGGGGACCAAAATCCGCATCGCCGACATCGACACGCCGGAAACCCACGGGCCGCGTTGCAGTGCCGAGGGCGCGCTGGGCACGCGGGCAACGCAGCGGTTGCTGGCGCTGCTCAATGCGGGCGCCTTTTCACTCATGCCGGTAGAGCGGGAACGGGATCGCTATGGACGGACCCTGCGCATCGTGACGCGGCAGGGCCGGTCGATCGGTGCGCTGCTGGTCGCCGAAGGTCTGGCGCGCCCTTGGACCGGAGCGCGCCAGCCATGGTGCCGTAGTTAGCGGCAGCTGATACCGCCGCGGTCGATCTCGCGGCCGAGCAGAGCGCCCGCACCCGCGCCGATCAGCACGCCAGCAGTGTTCGAATAGCCGCGATCCAGCTGCCCGCCGAGCAACCCGCCCAGCGCCGCGCCGACGATCAGGCCAGTCGTGCCGTCCGAACGGCGGCAATAATAGCGATCGTCATAGCCGCGATAGATACGCGTCCCGCGCGTCACGCGGATCGGCTCATAGCCGCTGCGATAATAGCGATCGGGCCGATAGCGGCTGCCATAGCGGCGATCCGGGCGGTTCCAGTCATAGCTGTAGACAACGCCACCGGGACGGCGCCAGCCATTGTGGCGGCCATTGTCGTGGCGGCGATCATCGCCGCGCCAGCCACGGTCATGGCGATCGCGGTCGCCCCGCCAGTCGCGGTCATGTTTGCCGCCATGGCGCTCGTCATGTCGGCCATGGCCAGGCTGTGCAAAAGCAGGGGTCGCAGCAACGCCAGTCACCGTCATAGCGCCCAGCGAAAAAGCGGCGATGGCGCGCTTGATCGAGAAGTTCATGTGATGCTCCTTGCCATAATGTATCAGGCTGTTGAGCTAAACACATGAATGCCGATGGACGTTGCATGAACGGAACAAAACATTGCATTCAGCGGGCGGACAGGTTGACGGATTGCGCACACGGAAGAGTGGCGGAGTGTCGAAGTTCACACCGTTCTTGGTCGCAGAATTCTGCCATTTTCTACAGGGTCAAAGAGCCGCAGCCAGCTTAACATTGGCGGGAGGCTGTAGGACAGGGAAATAGGATTTTCAGGCACTTTTAGAAAGCGCGCTCAATGGCCTTCTGCTGGTCCGCCGTGAATGTGTCGGAAGCGGAGGCGGGTGCAGCCGCCTCATCATGATCCTGATCGCCTGAGCCGACGAACTGAATGGCCGTAAGGATCACCAGCACCGACCATAACAGCGCCATCCAGCGGCTGGTGAAGAGCGAGGAGAGCCGGACGCCGAACATAGGCGGAGGATAAGGGGCAGAAGTTAAGAGATAGTGCCTCTCCATACAGGACGGAATTTGCCGAAGCGTCACAGCCTTGCCTGACGCAGCGCAGGCAGACCCGGCAGATTGTAGGCCGTCAGAGCTCGATTGGCCAACTCAGACGTTATGCCCTTCTTTCCTATTTGACCGCGCACGTAGTTTGAAAATTTTCCGCCCCGGATGTAATCCTCACGAAGCCATCGCTTGAATTCTCCCAAGGCAGCTTCAGGATAACACCAAGGCGTTTGGGGATTCGAAATGGCCTGCGGAAAATAATCCGGATAATTGTGCTCATACTCTAGGCGATCACCGAACCGCTGTGATAAAGCATTTTTCTGCCAAAAATCGCTCCAGCAACGGCCAATACTGATGTCTGGTATCAACGCGTCGTTCGCATAAATACCTTCTTGGCCTAGAGTTACAGTAACCTCGACACTCTCCTTGAATATACTGAAATATCCCTCAGGGGCGCTGTTATAAACCAAAGAAACTCGGTCATGAAAGGGCCGCCATAGATCAGCTACATTTTGAGTAGGCTGATAATCGATAGATTCATAGATAGCATCTCTGAACCCCTTCCGTGCCAGAACGCGGAAATTGTCGCGCGCCTCTTCTTGTATATTATTCGCTTCGAAGGCGTAATATTCTATAACGGCGAGTGAAATTTCTTCTCGATAGGCATAGAAAACTCGCCCACCTACACGCACGACCACGTGCGCGGCCTCAAGCTGATGCCCATTCCTTGCTAAGATATCGCGTATTTTGTTGATGCGCGGCTTAGGGACGTCTTCGTTCCATTGGGAACTGATGGTTCCAATATGGGCGTTTTCAACTCCGCAAATAAGTGCCAATCCACGCTGCGTGAGAAAAGGAGTTCCGTCGCTGAGAACTCCCATCCCCAACGGATTTAGACGCGAACCATCCAAATCCTCAAATCCCAACTCACCTTGGGATTCGTCAGATTTAAGGCTGATTGGAAGTCGAAAAATCGAAACCATGTGACCTACTCCGCCGCAATCCCCGCAGCCTTGAACATGTCCGGATCGCTCACCTCGTCCGCATTGGCCGCATCGCCAGCCTTAAGCTGCTTCCGCCGATCAAACGCATCCCACACTTCATTCCACTGGCCGCGCGTCGCGCCCTTCGAATATTCCGTCGCGCGGGTTTCGAAGAAGTTGGCGTGCTCGACGCCGTTCAGCAGCGGCGTCAGCCACGGCAGCGGGTGCTCGTCGATCATGTAGATGGGCTTCAAACCCAGCTGTCCCAGGCGCCAGTCGGCGATGTAACGGACATATTTCTTGATGTCCTTGGGCGTCATACCGGGGACCGGACCCATTTCGAAGACGAGATCGATGAACGCGTCTTCGATCCGCACCGTCTTCTGGCACATGTCCATGATGTCGTCCTTGACCGACGGCGTCAGGCAATCGCGCTCTTTGGTGAAGGCGTGGAACAGCTTGATGATGCCTTCGCAGTGCAGCGTCTCATCGCGCACCGACCAGGTGACGATCTGGCCCATGCCCTTCATCTTGTTGAAGCGCGGGAAGTTCATCAGCATGGCGAAGGAAGCGAAGAGCTGGAGCCCTTCGGTAAAGCCGCCGAACATCGCCAGCGTCTTGGCGATATCCTCGTCCGTATCGACGCCGAACTGGCTCAGATAGTCATGCTTATCCTTCATCTCCTTATACTGCATGAACGCCGAATATTCGGTTTCAGGCATGCCGATCGTGTCGAGCAGATGGCTGTAGGCGGCGATGTGGACCGTTTCCATGTTGCTGAACGCGGTCAGCATCATCTTGACCTCGGTCGGCTTGAACACGCGGCCATATTTTTCGTGATAGCAGTCCTGCACTTCCACGTCCGCCTGGGTGAAGAAGCGGAAAATCTGGGTCAGCAGGTTGCGTTCGTGATCGGACAGCTTTTGCGCCCAATCGCGGCAATCCTCGCCCAGAGGCACTTCCTCGGGCAGCCAGTGGAGTTGCTGCTGGCGCTTCCAGAATTCATAGGCCCAGGGATATTCGAAAGGCTTGTAGACCTTGCTGGCTTGAAGAAGGGGCATTGGGTCGGCTCCGCGAATTAATGGACAAGCGCAACCTGCGCGGGCGCGGGACGTTCAGTCCCTGTCATTCCCGGCACAGGAGCAATATGATGGTTGATCTTACCAGCATCAAGGAACATGCTGAGGTTATTGGCGCTGATGGCGTCCATGTCGGCACTGTCGATCACGTCGATGGCGATCGTATCAAGCTGATCAAGGCGGATAGCGGCCAGGGAAGTCACTCCGGGCATCATCATTATATCAGCCAGGGACTGATCGCCGGGGTTGACGAGGATGGCACTGTGCGGCTGTCTGCGACCGGTGCCAACGCCGTCCTCTTTGAAGAAGAACAGGACGAGGGGTAAGGCCTCCGGGGCTGAATGTGTGGGCGCGGTCAGCGTTGCCGCCGCCGCGCCCATCCCCCCCATTAACTCATTGGCACGCAAGACATTCGTCATAGTCTGTGCTTCCCCCAGCCAGCTCGAATTTCGGTGCGTCGATCGTGTTGTCGGCTTCCACGCCCCCCGCAAACCCCGCGCGCTGCACCGACTTTGACCGCAGATAGTAAAGCGACTTGATGCCCAGCTCCCACGCACGGAAGTGGAGCATCATCAGGTCCCACTTTTCCACGTCCGCCGGAATGAACAGGTTGAGCGACTGCGCCTGATCGATGAAGGGCGTCCGGTCGGCGGCGAGTTCGAGCAGCCAGCGCTGGTCGATTTCGAAGCTAGTCTTGAACGTGTCCTTTTCTTCCTGGCTCAGGAAATCGAGATGCTGCACCGACCCGCCGCGTTCGAGGATCGTGTTCCAGACGTTGGTCGAATCCTTCGACTTGTCGCGCAGGATCTTTTCCAGATAGGGGTTCTTCACCACGAAGCTGCCGGACAGCGTCTTGTGTGTGTAGATGTTCGCCGGGATCGGCTCGATACAGGCGCTAGTGCCGCCGCAGATGATGCTGATCGACGCGGTGGGCGCGATCGCCATCTTGCAGCTGAACCGCTCCATCACGCCCATGTCGGCGGCGTCGGGGCACGGCCCACGCTCGACCGCGAGCTGCATCGAGGCGTCGTTCACCTTCTCGCTGATATGCTTGAAGATGCGCAGGTTCCAGCTCTTGGCCATCGCCCCTTCGAAGGGAAGGCCACGGGCCTGGAGGAAGGAGTGGAACCCCATCACCCCCAGGCCCACTGACCGTTCACGTCCCGCGGAATATTTCGCCCGCGCCATTTCGTCCGGCGCACGGTCGATATAGTCCTGCAGCACATTGTCGAGGAAGCGCATGACGTCCTCGACAAAGACGGGGTCCTTATTCCATTCGTCCCAGGTTTCCAGATTCAGGGACGAAAGGCAGCAAACCGCCGTCCGGTCATTGCCGAGATGGTCGCGACCCGTCGGCAGTGTGATTTCTGAACAAAGATTGGAAGTCGAAACTTTCAGGCCGAGATCGCGATGATGCTTGGGCATCATGCTGTTCACGGTGTCGGAGAAGACGATATAGGGCTCGCCGGTCGCCAGGCGGGTTTCCACCAGCTTCTGGAACAGGCTGCGCGCATCGACCGTGCCACGGACGGAACCGTCCTTGGGCGATTTGAGCGAGAACTCAGCGCCGGTGCGGACCGCCTCCATGAACTCGTCGGTCAGCAGGACGCCGTGGTGGAGGTTCAATGCCTTGCGGTTGAAGTCGCCGCTGGGCTTGCGGATTTCGAGGAACTCCTCGATCTCCGGATGAGAGACGTCGAGATAGCAGGCGGCAGACCCGCGGCGCAGACTGCCCTGGCTGATCGCGAGGGTGAGCGAATCCATCACGCGGACGAAGGGGATGATGCCGCTGGTCTTGCCATTGAGGCCGACCGGCTCGCCAATGCCGCGCACGCTGCCCCAATAGGTGCCGATGCCGCCACCGCGCGAGGCCAGCCACACATTCTCGTTCCAGGTGTTGACGATGCCTTCCAGGCTGTCATCGACGCTGTTCAGATAGCAGCTGATCGGCAGGCCGCGCCCGGTGCCGCCATTGGACAGCACGGGCGTCGCGGGCATGAACCACAGGCGCGAAATATAGTCGTAGACGCGCTGGGCATGGCCCTGATCATCGGCATAGGCGGCGGCGACGCGGGCGAACAGGTCCTGGTAATTTTCGCCGGGCAGCAGATAGCGGTCCTTCAGCGTGTCCTTGCCGAACTCGGTGAGCAGCGCATCGCGGCTTTCGTCCGTGACCACGTCGAACCGGCGCGCCTGGATGGACGATGAAGAACGCACGGCTTCCTTGGCTGGCGCAGCCTTCTTTTCCGCCACTGCTTCCACCACTTCGTCGATTACCGTCGCCACGTCACTTGCACCTGTCTGTTCGCTGTCACGAAAATCCATTCCGAGCCCCCGAATGTTCCTGTTTCGTTCGATTCGGTCAAGCCTCATCTTGTAAGGCCGCCCGGAACGGCAGCGGGGTGCGCCAGCAGTGGATCGCATGAGACAAAACGCCTCTCGCCCGGAAAACGGTCCGGCCGGTGCAATCACAATCTGTTGGGTAACCCCCGTTAACCCGATACAAGGGATAGTGCCACAGCTTGATCTGCTTGCAAGAGGGTAAATGACGGTATGAAGACTCCGGGCGGCGGAGGAGATGCTATCTGCATGGCATGGCGGTCATCCTGCATTGCAGCGACGCGCCGACTTCCCACGGTCCTGCAAAAGGCAAGGGAAACAATTTGAGAACGAAAATAATTTTCGCTTAGGCCCGAAATTGCCGGGATCAGGTCAGCACCCCTGCCCTGTTCCGCTAAGGATGGTGGTTCATCCACAATTTATCCACAAGCTGATGTGGATCAACTGTGGATGAGGAGCAGCCAAGAAACCGCCCGGAAACCATGGTAAGAGGCACGATCTTACCCCCCCCCGGACCATGCAAAGAGGCAGAGCCGATGATTCTCTATTATCACCCCCTTTCCTCCTGTTGCTGGAAAGTACTGATCGCCCTTTATGAGAATGAAACGCCGTTCGAACGGGCGATGATGGAGGAACCCGGCGTGGCGGAGGCGTGGCTCGCGCTGTGGCCGTTGGGCAAGTTCCCGGTGCTGCGCGACGAGGCGCGGGACCAGACGGTCGCCGAGGCGAGCATCATCATCGAATATCTGGGGCAGCAGTGCCCCGGCCCCTTCCGCCCCATCCCCGCCGATCCCGCCCAAGCACTGGAGGTGCGGCTGATGGATCGGCTGTTCGACAATTATGTCATGACGCCGATGCAGAAGATCGTCGCCGACCGGCTGCGGCCAGACGATGCGCGCGATGCTCATGGCGTGGGCGAAGCGCGCATCCTGCTGGGCAAGGCCTATGCGATGCTGGAGGAGCGGATCGGGGCGCGGCAATGGGCGGCGGGGGACGACTTCACGCTGGCAGACTGCGCCGCTGCCCCCGCCCTTTTCTATGCCGACAAGGTGGAACCGATGCGCGGCGGCTTTCCGGCGCTCGCCGCTTATCTCGACCGGCTAGAGGCAAGACCAAGCTTTGCCTGCGTGTTGGAGGAGAAGGAGCCCTGGTGGCACATGTTCCCCTATGCCAACGGATAGCTGACGCGGCATATCTGGACTCTGGCCGCAATCCCTATTAGCCGCGCCTGCGAAGACCCGCCGTGCAGGGCCGGGCGCTAATTAGGGACATGCAGGCAAGATGACCGTCATCAAGACCGCCGATCTGATCGAGAGCGTCGCCGACGCGCTCCAGTTCATCAGCTATTACCACCCGATGGATTATATCCGCGCGCTCGGCAAAGCCTATGAGGCCGAAGCCAATCCCGCGGCGAAGGACGCCATTGCCCAGATCCTGACCAACAGCCGCATGTGCGCCGAAGGGCATCGCCCGATCTGCCAGGACACCGGCATCGTCAATGTCTTCATCAAATGGGGCATGGATTGCCGGTTCGACGATAATAGCCGTTCGATGCAGGACGTCGTCGATGACGGCGTGCGCAAGGCTTATCTCAACCCCGAAAACCGCCTGCGCGCCTCGATCCTGCGCGATCCGGCTTTCTCGCGTCAGAATACCAAGGACAACACGCCCTGCGTGCTCAATGTCGAAATGGTGCCGGGCAACAAGGTGACCGTTGATGTCGCAGCCAAGGGCGGCGGCTCTGAGAACAAGACCAAGTTCAAGATGATGAACCCCAGCGATTCGATCGTCGATTGGGTGCTGGAGATGATCCCGCAAATGGGCGCTGGCTGGTGCCCGCCCGGCATGCTGGGCATCGGCATCGGCGGCACCGCGGAAAAGGCGGTTGCGCTGGCCAAGGAATCGCTGATGGAGCCCATCGACATGGGCGAACTGAAAGCGCGCGGTCCGCAGAACGACATCGAAAAGCTGCGGATCGAGATTTTCGACAAGGTGAACGCGCTCGGCATCGGCGCGCAGGGCCTTGGCGGCCTCGCCACCGTGCTCGACGTCAAGATCTACGACTATCCCTGCCATGCGGCGGGCAAGCCGGTCGCGATGATCCCCAACTGCGCCGCCACCCGCCACGCGCATTTCACGCTCGATGGCTCTGGCCCCGCCTATCTGGAAGCGCCCAAGCTTTCCGAATGGCCGCAGGTCGATTGGAAGCCGAGCAAGGAAGCGATCAGCGTCGATCTTAACAACCTGACCCCTGAAGTTGTGCAAAGCTGGAAGCATGGTGACCGCCTGCTGCTGAACGGCAAGATGCTGACCGGCCGCGATGCCGCGCACAAGCGGATCGCCGACATGCTGGCCGCGGGCGAGCAGCCGCCGGTCGATTTCAAGGGTCGCGTCATTTACTATGTCGGCCCCGTCGATCCGGTGCGGGACGAGGTGGTCGGCCCGGCCGGTCCCACCACCGCGACCCGCATGGACAAGTTCATGGACATGATGCTGGAACAGGGCCTTGCGGCTTGCGTCGGCAAGGCCGAGCGCGGCCCGGCTGCAACGGACTCCATCGCCAAGCATAAAAGCGCCTATCTGATGGCGGTCGGCGGCGCGGCTTATCTGGTCGCCCGCGCGATCAAGGGCGCCAAGGTCGTCGGTTTTGAAGACCTCGGCATGGAAGCCATTTATGAGTTCGACGTGCAGGACATGCCTGTGACCGTCGCCGTGGACAGCGAAGGCCAAAACGTCCACCGCCTCGCCCCCCTGGTGTGGCAAGAGAAGATCAAGAAGGAAGGCCTTCTCGAAAAGGCATGACCTTTACATCCTCCCCATCGAAAGATGGGGAGGGGGACCACTCGCATAGCGAGTGGTGGAGGGGAAATGCGCGATGCCGCCGCGAAGGAAAACGGTCGACAATGCGCGCGGGCTCCGGCGAGAGATGTCGCCACCAGAAGTCGCGCTGTGGCAATGGCTGCGGCAACGGCCAAGCGGATTGAAGTTCCGCCGCCAACATCCGGTGGGGCCTTATGTGCTGGATTTCTACTGTGCTTCAGCCCGCTTGGCGGTTGAGATTGATGGAAGCGGGCATGATCACATCGAGCGGGTCACGCATGATGAGCGGCGCGACATTTGGCTGCGGGCGCAGGGGTTCAGGGTTCTGAGGATCAAAGCTATCGATGTTCTTACCGATCTGGATAGCGTGATGCGGCATATCCTGAAAAACTGTCGCGCCTTTCCCCTCCACCAGCCGGAGGCTGGTCCCCCTCCCCATCTCGCGATGGGGAGGATTAAGTGATCACCTCGCCCATCTGGCTCCCAGCCACCCTGTTCGCTGGCGCTATGCAGGCTTGGCGCACGGCGGTGCAGAGGCGGGTCAGCCATAGCCTGTCGATCAACGCGGCGGGGCTGGTCCGCTATCTTTACGGCCTGCCCTTCGCGCTGTTGCTGCTGACCGACTACGTGCTGACAGGCAACGCGCCCCTGCCTCACCCCGACCCGTCCTTCCTATTGTTCTGCATCGGTGGCGGCCTTGCGCAGATCATCGCCACCAACCTGCTGATCATGGCCTTCGCCCACCGCAATTTCGTGGTCGGCACCGCTTATTCCAAAACGGAAGCGGTGCAGGGCGCGGCGCTGTCCTTCCTGTTGATGGGGGAGCGTCTCAGCCCCCTCGCCTGGTCAGGCATCGGCTGCGGCGTTGCCGGAGTCATGCTGCTGTCGACCGGCGGCAAGCGCATGGGGCCCGCCGATTTCCTCAAGGCGCTCGGTCAGCCCGCCGCGCTGACCGGCATCGCGTCGGGCTTTTTCTTCGCCCTCACCGCCATCGGCATCAGGCGCGCGACGCAGGAAGTCGGCGGCGGCGACCCGATCCTGGCCGCCCTCGTCGTACTGGTGGCCACCGTGTCACTCCAGACGCTGATGCAGGGCGGCTACCTGCTGCTGCGCGAACCGGCGGAGATGCGCAAGGTGTTCGCGAGCTGGCGCATTTCGGGGCAGGTCGGCTTGCTCTCGGCGCTGGGATCGGCCTGCTGGTTCACTGGATTTGCGTCCGCGCCCGTGGCGCTGGTCCGCATCGTGGGCCAGATAGAGGTCGCCTTCACCCTGGGCTTTGGCCACTTCTACCTTGGAGAGCGGATGACCCGCGGCGAGGTGATGGGCCTGTTGCTGGTCGTGAGCGGCGTGGTCCTCGCACTGGCCGGGTCACTATAGCTTCGTGGGGGTTGAGGGCAGCGGCCCGGCACCCACGCAAGACTTCGCTCGATCACCATAGCATCGCTTACCGCTTCGCCCCCATACGAGGCTGCTCGCAATTCACGGCGTCAGCTTCGCGAAGCTACCGACAAACAAAAAGGGCGGCCCCGATGGGACCGCCCTCCTGTGTTTCAGATCCCGAAAGGATTAGAAACGGAAGCCGATGCCGACAACGCCAGCGTCACGGCCGCCAATGCCAGCTTCATACTCGGTGCGCTGATATTCAGCCGAGATGTAGGTGTTACCGGTGATGGCATATTCCAGGCCGCCACCGAAGCGGACGCCTTCGAATGCCGCGCCGCCGACACCAGCGGTTTCGATGCGGGTGCTGGCATAGCCAACCTTGCCGAACGCCAGGACCTGCGGGGTCAGAACATAGCCCAGACGCACCGAAGCGGCGAGGTCACGGCTCAGGTCCGTACCAGCAGCGTCGGTGGTGGTGTCGCCCAAGGTCACTTCCGGACCAAAGGTGATCGACGGGGTCAGGGCGATGTCGTAGCCAGCGCTCACGCCATAGCTCACGCCTTCTTCGTCGCCGAAGCTGTCATAGCCAACGGTCACGCCAGCGCGGGGGCCGGTGAAGGGAGCAGCGTCCTGCGCGAAAGCGGGAGCCGAGAAAGCGGCAGCAGCAGCAACAGCTGCGAAAATCACAGTCTTCATAATGTCCTCATGCGGTAAGACGTGCATTATCCAGGAAGCGGATCGCACTCTTGATATATAACAGGCATGGTATCGAAGCATTTCAGCTTCGAGCGTCGCTATGAAGTGACCCCTTTACTCCATCCCTGCCTGCCCCGATCTTGCGTCGTAAGCGAGGGCGCATATGGCTGTCTTGGATCAATGTTGCAATATCGATATGAAGATTGTCGATGAATGATGCTATTTCGCAACAGTCATCCTTTCTTCACCATCCTATTCCCGCATTTCCCGCCACAGCGTGACCTTGAGGCAAGGCCGAGCGCTCTTATCCACAGAGAATGTGGCCAGAAGATGAACCGGCACCTCATTTCGGATACGTTCTGATCGCTCCGGCAGCTTTTGACGCGACTGATGCAAAAGGGTAACAGCAGAGCGATGGACAGCGGCCCCTCCCCCTCAGGCGACAAGGCGCCGCCGGTACTGCGCCACCGCTGGCCGGTGCGGCTGTGGCACTGGATCAATGCCGGACTGCTCTACATCCTCTTCACCAGCGGACTTGGCATCTTCAATGCCCATCCGCGCCTCTATTGGGGCCAATATGGCGCGAACTTCGATCAGCCGTGGCTGAAGCTGGAGCGCTTTGGTCAGTGGATCACCCTGCCCGCCCATTATGATCTGGCCATGTCGCGGCACTGGCACCTCACCGCAGCGCCAATTTTCGCCTTCGCCCTGCTTGCCTATATGCTGTGGGCGCTGTTGGGCCGCCATATCGCGCGCGACCTCGCCTTCCGGAAGGGCGAGCTTGCCCCACGCCATGTCTGGCAGGACATCCTCGATCATGCGCGGCTGCGCTTCCCGACGGGTCAGGCGGCACTGCGCTATAATGTCCTGCAAAAGGCGAGCTATATCGCGGTCATCTTCGTCGCCCTGCCACTCATCATTCTCACCGGCCTCACCATGTCGCCGGGCATGAACGCCGCCTGGCCGTGGCTGGTCGATCTGTTCGGCGGGCGGCAATCGGCGCGGTCGATCCACTTCATCACCGCCTTCGCGCTCGTCGCCTTCTTCCTCGTCCATATCACGATGGTTATGCTGGCAGGCCCGGCGAACGAGCTGCGATCGATGATCACCGGCCGCTACCGCTTACCGGAAGAGCGGCCATGAGCATGATCCTCGATCGCCGCACGCTGATGCTCGGCGCGGCGGCCACGCTGTCGGGATGCGACCGGCTGGCGCGTAACGAACATGTGCGGGACGCGCTATTCTCTGCCGAGAATTTCCACAAATGGACGCAGCGCAGCCTGATGGCGCGCGATGCGCTGGCGCAGGAGTTCAGGCCCGATCAGATTTCTCCCTTCTTCCGGCCCAACGGAACCGCCAATCCGGACACGCCGGAATATCGCGCCCTGTGGCGCACAGGCTTTGCCGATTGGCGGCTTAAGGTCACGGGATTGGTCGGCCGCCCTCTTTCGCTATCCCTTGCCCAGTTGCACAACCTTCCGCATCGCGAGCAGATCACGCGCCATGACTGTGTCGAAGGATGGAGCGCGATCGGCAAATGGCGCGGCGTGCCCCTCGGCCTTGTCCTGGACGCCGCCCGAATGAGCGACCGCGCGCGCTATCTCGTCTTCAAATGCGCTGACTTCATGGGCGACGGGCGGCCCTATTATGAAAGCATCGACATATTCGACGCATTTCACCCGCAAACCATCCTCGCCTTCGCGCTCAACGACCAGCCGCTGAGGGTAGCCAATGGCGCGCCGCTGCGTCTGCGCGTCGAGCGGCAGCTGGGCTACAAGCAGGCCAAATATTTGATGGAGATTAGGGCGGTCAGCACCCTCTCCGGCATCGGCGACGGCAAGGGCGGCTATTGGGAAGATCGCGCCAATTATGATTGGTATGCAGGCATTTGACGGGCGCTGCATGACCTGACAATTTGCCGCCCATGAAATTATTCGATCGCGTCATCAAGCGGCTTGTCACACGGGGACAGCTGACCATCATCTATCATGACGGCAGGAAGGTGACGGCGGGTACGCCCGATCCGGCCTTCCCCTCGCTCGCGCTGAAGTTCCGCGACGCGCGCGTGCCCTTCGACATCATCAAGGACCCGCGCCTTGGCATGGCGGAGGCCTATATTGACGGGCGCGTCACGATCGAAGGGGGCGGGATCATGGAGCTGATCTCGCTGATCCGCGCCAACAACAGCTGGGAAAGCGGGAAGTCGATCAGCGACAAGGGGCGGCTAAAACGCGGGTTCAAATCGATCCGCCAGACACTCTGGAGGGCCAATCACCGCGCGCGGTCAAAGGCGAACGTCGCCCATCATTATGATCTGTCCGGCGCCCTTTACGCCCTCTTTCTCGATCGCGACCGCCAATATAGCTGCGCCTATTTTCCCGACGCGGACAACGAGGCTGGGATCAGCCTGGAACAGGCGCAAGAGGACAAGAAAGCGCATATCGCCGCCAAGCTGCATCTGAAGCCGGGCATGAAGGTGCTGGACATCGGCTGCGGCTGGGGTGGCATGGCCCTCTATCTGCACCGCACCTGCGGCGTCGATGTGACCGGCATCACCCTGTCGGAGGAACAGTTGAAAGTCGCGCGGCAGCGGGCGGAGGAGGCCGGCGTCGCTGACCATGTCCGTTTCGAGCTTATCGATTACCGCGATATAGAGGGGCCGTTCGACCGGATCGTGTCGGTCGGCATGTTCGAACATGTCGGCACGGCCCATTACCGCACCTTCTTCGACAAGTGCCGCGATCTTCTGACGCCCGATGGCGTGATGCTGATCCATACGATCGGCCGCGTCGATGGGCCGGGCATCACCGACGCCTTCACCCAGAAATATATCTTCCCCGGCGGCTACATTCCCGCCCTGTCCGAAATGATCCAGGGCAGTGAGGGCACGCGGCTGATGGTGACGGATGTCGAAGTGCTGCGGCTGCATTATGGCCTGACCATTCGCCAATGGTATGCCCGCGCGATGGCGCGCCGGGCGGATATCATCGCGCTTTATGACGAACGCTTCTTCCGCCTGTGGACCTTCTATCTGGCGGGCGCGGCGACGGTGTTCGAACATGGCAGCATGGTGAACTACCAGGTTCAATATACGCGCAATCGCCGATCCCTGCCGATCACGCGCGACTATATGGTGTCTGCCGAGGACGAACTGCGCGGCAAATAACCCCCCTGAACGCTGGCTGACAGCGCCGTTCCCGGACGGTTCAGTCAACCCAGTGCATCTTCTCATCCGTAGCCCCACTGAACGCCATGCGTCCGGGGGTGCTAGTGAGGAGAGAGAGGAAATGAACATCTTCGTGAAGGGCGCGACCGCGCTCGGATTGGCGATTACCGCGCTGGGCGCGACTGCCGCGCCCGCCCAGGCGCAATATCGCGGCGGCTATTATGGCTATGGCGACCGCGACTGGCGTGATGGGCGCCATGACCGCGATTGGGACCGTCGCGACGACCGCCGCTGGGACAATGACCGCCGCTATTGGCGCGATGGAAGGCGGAGCCATTATCGCTATCGCCAGCGCTGCTGGACCGAATGGCGCTATGACTATTATCGCGACCGGGACGTCCGGGTGCGTATCTGCCGCTGAGGCATAGCTGTCTGACTTGGAGCATCGTGCCTCTAATCTGAATCACCCAACCCCGTTCGGGTTGAGCTTGTCGAAGCCCTTTACTTCCTAAAAAGAAGTAGAACCCTTCGACAGGCTCAGGGCGAACGGAAATAGGAGGCAGTGCCGATAAACGCACGAAGCTCCGGGCACAGAAACACTTCCGCAACCCGATCCCTGATTGAAGCGGGGATCAGGTTGCGGCATCCTTGGTCGCATGAGCGATCCCATGCCCGTCATCCAAAGCCTTTTATCCGGGCTCCCCATCTTCCTGCTGCACCTCGCCTCCGCAACGCTGGCCTGGCTCGCGGCGTTGGCGCTTTATATGTGGATCACGCCGCACGACGAATTCGCCCTGATCCGCGCGGGGAACGAGGCCGCGGCGATATCGCTTGGCGGCGCCGCGATCGGGCTGACCATTCCGCTGGCGCTGTGTCTTGCCGGGTCGGTCAATGTCTGGGACGTGATCATCTGGGGCAGCGTCACACTGATCCTGCAACTCATCGCCTTCCGCTTCGTGGATTTCCTGCTCGGCTCCCTGTCGGCGCGGATCGAAGCGAATGAGCGGTCGGCCGCCGTCTTCCTTGCCATGATGAAAGTCGCGATCGCCTGCCTGACGGCGGCGGCCGTGGCGGGCTAAGCCATGGCGCGGCGGAGCGTCGGCTGCCTGCCGCTGATGCTGGGCGTCATATTGACGATCGCCTGGATCGGCGAGGTGACGCAACCGACGCCGCTGCGGGTCGAAAGCTTCGATCCCCGATCGCCCCGGCGCCCGATGCCCCAATGGAGCGATGAAGCCTTCGTGATCGAGGATCGGGCGGCCGCGCCATCCGACAGCATGGGCACTGCCTTCGCCGTCGATCGGGACGGCGCCTGGCTGACCGCCGAACATGTCACCCATGACTGCTCCCGCATCGGGCTGGAGGACGGTGGCGTCGCCCGCGCCGTGTCCCGCATCGTGGAGAGCCGGGAAGCCGACGCCGCGCTGGTGCGCGACGGCCTGCCCAGCGATCACGCGCTGCCGCTGTCGGATCGCGTGCCCGCGCCGGGATCGCTCGGTTTCCACATGGGCTTCCCTGCCGGGCACGCGGCGCTTGTCGTATCAGAACTGATCGGCGCGGCCAGCGCCCGGCGCGGACGGACGCAGGAAACCCAGCCGGTGCTCGCCTGGGCAGAAGTCGCGCGCTTGCCCGAAAGCGACGATACATTGTCCGGGATCAGCGGCGGCCCCGTCTTTGCCGAGGATGGCCATGTCATCGGCGTCAACAGCGCGGCGACCGACCGGCGCGGCCGCATTCTGACCACCGCGCCCGACGCCATGATCCGGCTGGTGCACGCCAGCCGTGCCGTCAATGACCAGCCGGTCGCCTATCCCTTCGCGGGGCTGGCCGATGCCGAGACGCGCTTTGCCTCCTGGCTGGAACAGGGGGTGATCCGGCGCATCTTCTGCGACGTGGACGAAGCGCCCCGGTTGACGGCGGCGCGGCCAAAAGGCTAGGCGGCGCGAAACGAAGGATCTGAAACAGCCATGAGCGACACGCCTCCCGACCGCCTCTCCACCAACCCGCGCAGCCCCCATTTCGACATGGACGTGCTGCAACGGGGCATCGGCATCCGCTTCAAGGATCGCGTCCGCAACGATGTCGAGGAATATTGCATTTCCGAAGGCTGGATCCGCGTCGCCGCCGGCAAGACCAAGGACCGCCACGGCCAGCCGCTGACGATCAAGCTATCCGGCCCGGTCGAAGCCTGGTTCGAGCGTGGGGCCGACGGCGAAGAGGAACAGCCCGCCGACGCCGAGTGAGTCGGCCTGGCCTCGATAGGACCGGCACCTCCCAATAACTTCCGTTCGCTTCGAGCGAAGTCGAGAAGCGGTTGCACATAACGGGCCCCGACTTCGCTCGACACGAACAGAGGTCGCTCAAACCCGTCAGCGCAGCCGCGCATCCCGCTTCACATCGGCGATGATGTCGCGCAACGACCGCCCGGAAGGCGCGGCATCCGCGAACTGCATCGCCCGCATATCCATTTCCAGCTTCGGCTCGTGCGCCGCCTTGCGCAAGGATCGGCCAAGGCTCGCAAGGCGCAGAGACGGCTCCTCTCCGTCAGCCTTGATCACCGCCTTTGTCGGCTTCCAATCCTCGGCATCCGCCTTCGCCAGCCGCACGCTAGTGCCAAGCGCGGGATCGGGCTCGAACGCATGCAACTGCGGCTTGGAAGGATAGATGAAGCCAAAGGTCGGATTGGTCCGCGCGCCCATCTGCCCGGTCGGGCTGTGCCATACGCGCACCTGGCTCCAGTCTCCCGCATCGGACACATCCAGCGCCAACACATCTTCCTCAATCGCGCCGGGCACCGACCAGTTGGCATGACGGATCAGCACGCGCCGGTCGTCCAGCACCTTGCTGACCACCGCGACATGACCAAGGGTCATCGGCCCATAGGGGCGAAAGGTCATGACGGCGCCGCGCCGGGGCACGTGCCCACGGGCATAGCGGTCCTGCGCCTGATCCCACCATGTCAGCGCATCGCCCCGGATATTCACGCCGGACACGATCCGCGCATAGGGCACACATTGCAAAGCGGTTGCGCCGAATACCGGCGTGGCGACCAGCGCCGCCAGCAGCCAAGCCGCCCCGCGAACATATCGAAACATTATTTGCGACCTCAAACCACTGAGAATCGCCCCACCGCCGATCACATTATCCGGCGGCTCTTATGAACTGGTTAAACTGTCAGAAAGCAGCGCCAGCGGCGGCAGCGGCCGGGTTCACGCGATCGGCCATGGCGATCTGAACCGGCGCGGCCTCACCGGCATGGCCGGGATAGATGAAGCCCTTGGCGGCGTTCGAGCGCAGGCCAAGGCCACCGATCGGGCCGTACCACACGCGCACGTCGGTCCAGTCATTGTTGGGCGACACGTCGATGGCGCGGACATTGCGCTCGATGCCGCCGCGATAGGACCAGTTGGCGTGGGTCAGCAGCACTTCGCGATCGCTGACCACCTTGCTCACCATGGCGACATGGCCGACGGGCATGGAACGGCTGGCGGCGAAGGCCAGGACAGCGCCTTCGCGCGGCTCATGACCACGGTCATAGCGGCCCTCCGCCTGACCCCACCAGGTATTGGCGTTGCCATAAAGTGCGATGCCGGAAACCTGACGCGCATAGGGTGCGCACTGCAGAACGCCAGCGGCGGCAGGGGTCACGATCAGGGCGCCGAGCGCAAGCACGGCAGTCGCGATAAATGCGCGAAAAGCACCGACCATGTGTGAAACGACCCCCGACTTGTTGTGCGTTATCAGCCCCGTGGCGTCTTTAGCGCAGAGCCAGGATGAGTTGAGAAGCGCCAAGCGGTGAATTGTTGCGGAGGCGGGTTAACCTGCGGAACGAAAAAGCTGGCCCGCCGTTACCGTTAACCGTGTTGCTAGACCCAACGCGTTGAAAAGACTATCTTCCGTTCCCGTCATCCACACCTGCCCGCCGGTTTCTCTTAACCGGCCGAACAATGCAGCTCGCCGCGACGGGTCGAGGTGAGCCGCCACTTCGTCGAGCAGCAAAACCGGCGGCTGGCCGCGATGAGCGGCGACCAGTGCGGCATGGGCAAGCAGGATCGATAACAGCAGCGCCTTCTGCTCGCCAGTCGAACAGAGCGCCGCCCCCTGACCCTTGGCCGCATGGGTGACGGAAAGGTCCTGCCGGTGCGGTCCCGACAATGTCCGCCCCGCCGCCGCATCCCGCCGCCGCTCCCGCGCCAGCCGCTGCGCAAGCGGTCCATCGCCCTCCTCATCCCCGTCGATCGCCAGTAGCGGGCGGGCAAAAGGCTCATCGGGCTGGCCAACAAGTTCCACGCCCAGCCGGGCAACCAGATCGGCCCGCGCGGCGGACAGCAACGCGCCATGCTCCTCCATCTGCGCCTCCAGCGCCGTCAGCCATGACGGATCGGCGCGCGGCAAGTCCGACAACAGCCGATTGCGCGCCCGCATCGCCGCCTCATAACGGGCGCTGTGCACAGCATGTCCCGGATGCAGCGCCAGCGTCAGCCGGTCCAGAAACCGCCGCCGTCCGCCGGGGCTATCCATGAATAGCCGGTCCATCGCCGGGGTCAGCCACACGATCGCCAGATGATCGGCCAGCGCATTGGCCGACGAAGCAACGCCGCCGATCCGCACCTGACGTCGATCGGGCGCTTGGGGCGAAGTGCCGGTCCCCAGCACCACCCCGTCCACTTCCGCCGCGATGCCAAAACTGCCCGGCCCACCCTGCCGCGCCATGTCGCGCAACGCCGCGCCGCGCAGGCCGCGTCCAGGCGCCAGCATCGACACCGCCTCCAATATGTTGGTTTTCCCCGCGCCATTTTCGCCGGTCAGCACGATGAAAGCATGATCGGGAAGGATCAGCGCATCCGCATGATTGCGGAAATCGCTCAAGGTCAGGCGGCCGATCATCGCTCCGCTCTAGCGACGCTCGCGACAAACGGAAAGCGCTTCAGCAGCGCTTGCGCGTCACCGCCGCCCCGTCATTGATGATGGTGAGTTCGCGGCCATTGGCCGATGGGCGCAGTTCCAGCTTCTTGGTCCAGCTATCGCCCTCTCCGGTAAAGGCGGCATCGACCTTCACCTTGCCGCCGACTCCGGTCGCAACCCCCGTCACCGTCCCGACGCTTTCATGGAAGATCAGGCTGTCCGGCGTCACCTTCAATTCCAGTTCAGCCGACCGATCGCCGCAACGGTCGTTAAGGCCGGTCCAGCTCCCCTGCAACGCCGCAGGAATTGCGCCAACGCGCGACGCGGTTCCCGTCCTGTCCGCAGCGGCGGAGGAGACAGATGCGTTGTCGCCCGGTTGGGGCTGCGTCTCATTGCCCGCCGCCAGCGTCTCATCCTGCGCAGGCGTTTCGTTGCTGACATCATAGGTCGCCTGCTCATCGACGATGTTGGTCGACATGCGGGGCTTTTCCCCGCCCTTGTCGTCACATGCGGCGAGCAACAGCAAGGGCATGGCAAAAAGCAGGCGCATCCGTAATGAACCGGCGGGGCGGTGAAGGGTTCCAGCTACAGGCTTGCCACCGGCACGGCTTGGGGTCATCACCCTAGCTCTGCCGCGAAAGATGGAGACGGGTGATGATGAAGCGCGCGATGATCGCAATGGCCGTTGCCGCCACCATGTCGGGATCGACCGGCGCCACCGCGGCGCTGTCGGCCGGTGCCAAGGCGCCCGATTTCACCACGCGCGGCGCGCTGGCGGGCAAGACCTTCACCCTTACCCTGTCCCACCAGTTGAAGCATGGTCCGGTCGTCCTCTACTTCTTCCCCAAGGCTTTTACTCCCGGCTGTTCCGCCGAGGCACGCGAGTTCGCGACACACATCGATGATTTCAGGAAAGCGGGCGCGACGGTAATAGGCATGTCGGCCGATCCGGTGGACGACCTTGTCGCTTTCTCGACCAAGGAGTGCGCGGGCAAGTTCGCGGTCGCCTCGGCCGGGCCAGACATCATCGCGGGCTATGACGTCGCGCTTAAGATGGCGCCGGGCATAACCGACCGCACCTCTTACGTCATCGCGCCCAACGGCCGGATCGTCTTCGTTCACAGCGAGATGAATTATACCGGCCATGTAAAGAGCACCCTCGCTGCCGTACAATCGATGAAGGCGAAATGATCGGATTGTAACGAGAGCCGGTCGAAAGACCCCGTTCGCCCTGAGCCTGTCTAGCCGAAGGCCGGCGAAGCCAACGGCTGTTCTTCTCTTCAAAAGAAAGCTTCGACAAGCTCAGCCCCAACGGGAAACTTCATACCCTTCCCCCACCTTTCACATAGCGCCCAAACCAGTCCAACGTGGCCGCCCAGGCTTCCTTCGCCGCCACCTCATTATAGCTGGGTCGGTAATCCGCCATGAAGCCATGATCAGCCTCCGGATAGACGGTGATCGCGTCCGGCGGCGACTTGCCCGCCTTCTTCAGCGCCGCCCGCATCGTCTCGACATCAGCGACAGGGATGCCCTTGTCCAACCCGCCATATTGCCCCAGCACCGGCGCCTTCAATGCAGCTGCCTGCTCCACCACGCTCAACGGCTGCAACGCTGTCTTCTCACTGACCAGCCGCCCATAGAATGCGACGCCCGCATCCAGTTGCCCACTGTGCGCTGCATAAAGCCACACGATCCGCCCGCCCCAGCAGAAGCCGGTAATGCCCCGCCGTGCCGCATCGCCGCCATGTTTGCCCGCCCAGTCATAGGTCGTGTCGATGTCGGACAACACCTGCGCATCGGGCGCCTTCGACACGATGCTGCTGATCAGCTGCTGGATATCCGCGATCTTGGTCGCATCGCCATGCCGCGCGAACAGATCGGGCGCGATCGCATAATAGCCTTCTCGCGCAAAGCGGCGGCAGATATCGCGGACCCATTCATGGACGCCGAAAACCTCGTGCACTACGACGATAACCGGCGCGTTCTTCACCTTCTCCGGCCGCGCCACATAGGCGGGCATGGCAAAGCCATCACTCGCCGCGATCGAAACCGTCTCCTGCGTTAGTCCTTCGCCCGATGTCTGCACGGCGCTGCTCGACACCGGGCGGCATGCGGCGGCGAAGCCAGCCGCGAAGGCGCCGGTCATCAGCAGCTTGCGCCGGTCGAGCCCGGTGCTGTCGATCCAGCTGCGGTCTTCGGGCAGGCGATCCATGGGGCCGGGTTCTGCATTCTCACTGCTCATCGCGCTTCCTCTCCGCTGCCCCCCGGCCGCCGCAGATTATCGGCCCGTCCGCCCAGCGCAAGCGGTCAGGCCAGGAAATCGCCGCTCGCGATTCGCTCCAGCCCCGCGACATTGCGCGCATAGACATAAGTCCATGCATCGATCGACCCCGCCGCGCTTCGGATCTTAATCTGCTCCCGCGCGAATTCATGAGGCGCGGGAAAATGCGCCGCGCACTCCTCATGCTCGTCAAGGATGGCAAGGATGCCGTCAGGATCAGGCAACCGGTACAGCTCACCCGTGACAATTCCGTCAGCATCGGGAACGAAGCCGGGATAATAATCGATCCGGTAAAGCGCACCGCTCGCAATGGCAGCACCCGCAAATTCCGCCACTGATGCCAGCCAGCGAGCCATATCCCCTGAAAACCCGGGCCGGAGAGACCCGTAGACGAATAGCAGAGGCTGGCTCATTGCGCGTAATCGCTAACAATAAAAAAGCCGCCCTGACAATAGCCGGGCGGCCTTTTTGAAATTCCCCGAAGACGAGGAATGAAGGGGAGCGATTAATCGCTCAGGCGTAGAGCACCGAGTAGAAGGTCAGCAACTGTGCGCCAACCGCAACCATCAAAGCAACGCCCTGCATAGTGTGCCGCATGTTTCGTTTCCTGCAATTTTTGTTTTGCGCCCTGTTTGGACAAGAACGCATATGATGGAACACGCCCTTTGCCTCAATCGCAAAGGACGCGTTCGCAGTTGCAGCAAATGCAACAGCCCTGTCACCCCAATGCAACGATCATCGCTTGGGCCGCGGCGGGCGCACGCACTTTGGCCCCGCTGATGTAGAAAACGAAGACGTCACCATTATCCGCCATCGCTTGCGCCTTTTTTGCCCAGCCGCCAATTTCCCTGGACGAATAGCCGGTCGCTTCCTCCTCCCGCGTGCGCATCAGGCGGCAATAGGAAAAGCCCACATCATGGCCGACAATGGCAGGATATTCGTCATGGTCGGCCAGCACCACCGCCGCACCCGCATCGCGCGCCAGTTGCAAAAAGGCGGGATCATCGAAACTTTCGTGCCGCACCTCCAGCGCATGGCGCAGCGGGACGCCATCGACGCTATCAGGCAGCAGCTTCAGGAAAGCACCGAAATCTTGCGGCTCGAATTTCTTGGTCGGCATGAACTGCCACAGGATCGGACCCAGCCGATCGCCGAGTTCCGCGATCCCCTGCCCCACGAACTTGCCGATCGATTCCCCGGCCTCCCCCAGCACGCGGCGATTGGTGCAGTATCGCGACGCCTTAACCGCGAACTGGAAGCCGTCGGGCACCGCCTTGGCCCAATTGGCGAAGGTCGCGGGCTTTTGCGTGCTGTAATAGGTGGCGTTGATCTCCGTCGCGGTCAGATGCTGGCCGACATAGGCCAGTTCATCCTTCTGCCGCAGCCCTTCGGGATAAAAGGTGCCGCGCCATGGCTCGAACGTCCATCCGCCAATGCCTACCCTGATGCGTCCCGCCGCCATGGCACTCTCCTTTCAGCACTTATCCTGACGGCTGAACGCTGCCCGGAACAGAGCAAATGTCAGGAAGCCGCCTTGCGCCGCAGGCCGATCAGCCACGGCTTCACTCCGCGTGTCGGCCGCGCCGTTCCATCCAGCCTCTTGGCGCGAATGATCGTCACCGGCTTAACGATCATCTGCCCCCGCATCGGCCCCGATCCGCAGCAGGTCGGCATGGCCAGGATGCGGCGCACGACATCCATGCCAGCAACCACATGGCCGAAAGCGGCATAGCCGATATAATCCCCCCGCGCGTCCATATTGGGCGTCGCGCCCGCCGTGATGAAGAAATTGCCCATCGCCGAATTCGGCCGGTTGGGCCGCGCCATCGACAGGGTCGCGTCGAGATGCCGGATGCCGGTCTTGCTGGTCGGCTCATGCGGGATCGGCGGCAGGGACCGGCGCGCATCGGTATCGATTCCACCCTGGATCAGCCCCAGCCTCGCATCGCTCTTGCGCCGCGCCGCCCGGTAAAAGGTGACGCCATCGAACCGGCCGTCATCGACATAGGCAAGGAAATTGGCCGAAGTGCGCGGCGCCCGCTTGTTGTCGACTGCAACCACGATCGTGCCAACCGACGTCTCTATCGCAACGCGCGTATAGCCGGGGGTAGGACGATTGCCGGGCATGCTCCATGCAGCCGCCGGAAACACCATCAACAACAGGGCAAGTGCGCGCAACAGGGCAGCAGAAATCGGCGGTCTAACCAAGGATCTATCGTCTCCATTCCAAAGCACACGGGCGATGATCGCGCTACAGGACGAACCGTGCGCTCGCCAGTGGCCAACGGGACGTCTCCCGTCCCCGATCAGTCCGCCTTATGCCGTCCGTTAAAAAAGGAGGTGAGCCGGAATAAAAGCGCGACGGCACGCGTAAGCGTCGCATCATGGCAACGCTTCTCCACCTCGACCGCTCGCCCCGCCCGCCGATCGCCGCCCGAGATGCAAAGCGGCCAATGCGGGTCGCCCTATTTTCCGGCAATTATGACTGCGTACGGGACGGCGCGAATCAGGCGCTCAACCGGCTGGTGGATTATCTTCAGGCGCGCCATGGCGTAACAGTGCGCATCTACACCCCGCGCGCGCCAAAGCCCGCCTTCGCCGCCGTTGGAGATATCCAGGCCGTTCGTTCGCTCGGCTTGCCGGGACGGCCCGAATATCGGCTGGCCCTGGGCCTTACGTCCGCCGCGTGCGCCGATCTCGACAGCTTCGCCCCCGACATCATCCACCTATCAGCGCCCGACTGGCTTGGATGGCAGGCGCTCGGCTACGCCCGGCAAAATGATCTGCCCGTGATCGCCAGCTTGCACACGCGCTTTGAAACCTATGCGGACTATTATCGCCTGTCCTTCCTGCGCAAGCCGATCGAGCGCTATCTCGACCGCTTTTATGGCCGGTGCGACCGCATATTGGCGCCGACGCTGCCCATCGCCGATGAGTTCGCCAGCGCTTATGGAGAGGCAAAGGTTTCGATATGGGGCCGGGGCGTCGATCGCGCGCGCTTCCATCCGTCACTCCGATCCGACGCGGTGCGCGCGGCCTATGGCTATGATCGCGAGGATGTCGTGCCGCTCTTCTTTGGCCGCCTCGTCCTGGAAAAGGGGCTGGACGTCTTTGCTGAGACGATCGCGCTTCTGCGTCAGCGTCACCCTGGGCTGCGTCCGCTGATCGTGGGAGAGGGACCGGCCCGCGGCTGGCTGGCACAGCGCCTGCCCAATGCGACCTTTGCCGGGCATCTGGAGGGGGAAGCGCTCGGCACCGCCATCGCCAGCGCCGACATATTGATCAATCCCAGCGTCACCGAAGCCTTTGGCAACGTCAATCTCGAAGCTATGGCGAGTGGACTACCCGTCGTGTCGGCAAACGTGCCGAGCGCCGCCGCTCTTGTCACCCATGATGTCACGGGCCTGCTGGTCGAACCGAAAGACGCGGCCGCCTATGCCGCCGCCGTCGAACATTTGATCGGCGACCCCCGCCGCCGCCGCCGCATGAGCGCGATGGCCAGCGCGGCTGCCGAACGCTATGACTGGGACGATGTCCTTGCGCCTGTTTATCAAGCCTATGCCGATTGCCTGGCGGATGCCCCACCGTCCGCCATGGCCCGGGAACTGATATCATGCGCTGGCTGAAAAGCGGGACCGGCGGCCCGATCGGCGACGACCTCACCGCCATGCGCCGCTATGCCCGCTCCCTCGCGCGCGACGATCAGGACGCGGACGACGTGGTCCAGGACGCGCTGGTGCGCGCAATCGAGCGGCAGAACAGCTTTCAACCCAGCCGTAGCAGGCGCCAATGGCTGCTCGCTATCGTCCACAATGTCTTCATATCGGGCAAACGGCGCGAAGCCGCCGAGGCGCGGCGCGACGCGCGCTTTGCCGAAACGGTGATGGCGCATGTCGATGCCGGGCAGGAACATAGGGTGCAGCTTGCCCAATTGGGGCAATCCTTCGCCGCGCTGCCGGACCATCATCGTTCGGTCCTGCACCTGATCGCTGTCGAAGGCATGACCTATCAGGAAGCGGCCGAGGTGCTGGACGTGCCGGTGGGCACCATCATGTCACGGCTGGCGCGGGCGCGGGCGGGCTTGCGCAACTCCGGCAGCGTCGATGGGCGGGCGACGTTGCGTCTGGTTGGAGGACAGGATGACTGAGGAACCCGCCGATCACGAATTGCACGCCTATATCGATGATGAACTGGACGATGCCGGACGTTTTGCCGTGGAAACGCATCTTGCCGCCCGCCCTGATCTCGCGGCGCGAGTAATGGCCGACCTCAGCGCGCGGACCGGGCTCCGTCTGCTGGCGCATAGGAAGGAACAACTCTCCGGCCATTTGCTCGACGACAGCGCAGCGCTTGCGCCTTCGAAAGCCCGGCTTTTCTGGCGCAGGGCAGCGACGGTCGGCGGGACCGGGACAGCGGCCGCGCTGGCATTGCTGCTTGCGACCGGGCCTAGCCCGCCCGATTATGTCGATATGGCCGTCGCCTCTCACCGGGTCGCGCTGATCCGGGCGCACATGGCTTCGCAAATCGAAGGGCAGGCGCTCGACCATCATGAGCTTCTGGCGCGAACCCACATCTTCCTGCCCACACTGCCCGCCGACTGGAACGTGACCGACGTTCAGCTTTTCCCGGCGGGGAAAAGTCCCGCCCTTCTCGTCGCGATCAGAACCGGCGCGGGCGAGCGCCTGTCCATCTTCGCGACACGACAGAAAAGCGACGCCCCCGCCATCCCCGACACGGTACGCGAAGGCAACCAGTCCGTCGCCTACTGGCGACGCGGCGACATGTCCTATGCCCTGACAGGCGAAGGCGATCCCGGCACGATCGACCAGGAGGCGGAACGGCTGAACCAATATTGGTCCTGACCCGGCTGGATACGGAAGCTTTTGATATTAGGTGGCGGAGAGGGAGGGATTCGAACCCTCGGTACCGTTTCCGGCACGCCGCATTTCGAGTGCGGTGCATTCGACCACTCTGCCACCTCTCCGCAGAAGGTCCAGCATGTGCCGTCCCGGTCGAGCGGCGGCCATTAGCGAATGATGACCGGCTTGCCAAGCGGCCCGCACCGTATTTTTCTTGTAACACTCAGCAAGCACCCTAAATTGCTTTTCATGACCGACACCACTGCAATCTTCGGCGCCGATGTCAGCGCGCCACCTGTTGTCCACGCGCATTTCAGCATCGGCGATGTCGTAAAGCATCGCCTCTTCGCCTTCCGTGGCGTGGTGTTCGACATCGATCCCGTCTTCGCCAACAGCGAGGAATGGTATCAGGCGATTCCCGAACAATCCCGGCCGGACAAGCATCAGCCCTTCTATCATCTGCTCGCCGAAAATGGCGAAACCAGCTATGTCGCTTATGTAAGCCAGCAGAATCTGATGGCCGACGACAGCGGGGAGCCGGTGGATCATCCGGCGATCGCGGGGATGTTCGGGACCTATGCCAACGGCAAATATCAGCTGCGCCCGCTCCATCGCCATTAAGGCGCCGTCCCGCGCACGGGCATGGTGGCGGATCGCCGCCGCCCTCGCGCTGCTGCCCGGCCTCGCCGGACTCGCGGCTGCGCAGGCGCCGACCGAGCGCCCCGCGCAGGAACCGCGGATCAATGCCGATCCGACCTTCCCCTTCGCCAATGAAGTCACCGCCTTCGCCAAGGCGAATGAGAGAGACAGCGGCGCGCCCGGCGCCATCCTCTTCCTCGGCAGCTCCAGCATCAGGCTGTGGGACACAAACGCGGGCTTCCCTGACCGAAGCACCGTCAATCGCGGTTTCGGCGGTGCGACGACGCCCGACGTCCTGCGCCACTATGCCCGGCTCTTCCCCAAAGCCGCGCCCCGATCGGTACTCGTCTATATCGGCGAGAACGACCTCGCCGCCGGAGCCACCCCCGACACCGTCGCGCGCAACATACTCACGCTGCTGAAAAGGCTGCGCGCCGATTATCCCAAGGCGCGCATCGCCTATCTGTCGCTCAAACCCTCGCCCATCCGATGGACGCTCTGGCCGAAAATGGCGGCGGTCAACATGACCGTCGCAGCGCGCAGCCGGGTCAGCGGTTTTGAATATCTCGATGTCGGCAGCAGCCTGCTCGCCCATGACGGCCTGCCCGACGCATCACTGTTCGGCCCGGACGGGCTGCACATGAACCCGCGCGGATACAGCCGCTGGAACAGGTTGGTCGATGGCTGGCTCGACCGGATGGAGATGGCGGCGGCACCGGCATCGCGTTCGGCATCACTTTCCAATTGATCCACGGCCCAGCAACATTATTACCATACATCTGTAAAACACACCCAAAGGGGGACGATGCTGGTGACCACTGATTCGGCCAAGGCCCTGCCCATGCCCGCTCCCATGGCGGAACTGACGCTTCGCGGTGTCATTCTGGGTGCGCTGATCACGCTGCTCTTCACGGCGGCCAACGTCTATCTGGGGCTGAAGATCGGCCTTACCTTCGCGACCTCCATTCCCGCCGCCGTCATCTCCATGGCGGTGCTGCGCCTGTTCGCGACCGGAACGATCCTTGAAAACAACATCGTCCAGACGATCGCGTCGGCGGCGGGCACGCTCTCGGCGATCATTTTCGTCCTGCCCGGCCTCGTGATCATCGGCTGGTGGCATGGCTTTCCCTATTGGCTGTCCGCCTTCACCATCGCGCTCGGCGGCATATTGGGGGTCATGTATTCCGTGCCGCTCCGCCGCGCGCTCGTTACCGGCTCCGACCTCCCCTATCCCGAGGGCGTCGCTGCCGCCGAAGTGCTGAAGGTCGGCGCCGGCTCCCGCGAAGGACTGGAAGAGAATAAGCGCGGCCTCTCCGCCATCCTTATAAGCGCCCTCGCCGCCGCCGCCTTCTCCATCACCGCCAAGACGAAGCTGATCGCCGAAGAAGCCGCCACCTTCTTCAAATTCGGCGCAGGCGCGACGTCTGTCTCGACCAGCTTTTCCATGGCACTGATCGGCGTCGGCCACCTCGTCGGCCTGTCGGTCGGCGTCGCGATGTTCGTCGGCCTGCTGATCAGCTGGGTCGGCCTTGTCCCCTGGCTTACCGCGCCCCTGCCAGCGGGAGCCGACATCGCCGAGGTTGTCGGCACCACCTTCCGCATGAAAGCGCGCTTCATCGGCGCGGGCACCATCGGCGTCGCGGCGATCTGGACCCTGCTCAAGATATTGGGACCGATCATCAGCGGCATCCGCTCCGCCATCGCAGCAGCGCAACGGCGCAAGGCTGGCGAAGGCGCCCTGCTCGAACTCACCGAGCGCGACCTGCCGATCGGCATCGTCGGCGGCACCATCCTCGCCTCGCTCGCGCCGATCGCGGTGCTGCTCTGGTATTTCGCACAGGGCGGGCCGATCGCGGCGAATCCGGTGCCGATCCTCATCCTGACGCTCGCCTATATCCTCGTCGCGGGCATCGTCATCGCGTCGGTCTGCGGCTATATGGCGGGCCTGATCGGCGCGTCGAACAGCCCGATCTCCGGCGTCGGCATCCTCGCCGTGCTGGGCGCCTCCCTGATCCTCGCTGCCATCTACGGCTCGGGCGGCGATCCGAAACAAAGCCAGGCGCTCATCGCCTATGCCCTGTTCGTCACCGCGATCGTGTTCGGCATCGCCACCATCTCCAACGACAATCTTCAGGATCTGAAGACCGGCCAGCTGGTCGGCGCGACCCCCTGGAAGCAGCAGGTCGCGCTGGTCCTGGGCGTCATCTTCGGCGCCCTCGTCATTCCGCCAGTGCTCGATCTCCTCAACAGCGCCTTCGGTTTTGCGGGCGCTCCCGGAGCCAAGGCCACCGCCCTGCCCGCGCCCCAGGCCGCGCTCATCTCCGCATTGGCAAAGGGTGTGCTGGGCGGCGATCTCGACTGGGGCCTGATCGGCACCGGCGCGCTGATCGGCGCCGTGGTCGTCGCCATCGATGAACTGCTCGGCAAGGCAGGCAAGCTCCGCCTGCCCCCGCTCGCGGTCGGCATGGGCATTTACCTGCCGATGGCGCTAACCCTGCTGATCCCGGTCGGCGCGGTGATCGGCCACCTCTACAATCGCTGGGCGCGCCGCCAATCCAACCCCGACTTCGCCGAGCGCATGGGCGTGCTGATGGCGACCGGCTTCATCGTGGGCGAAAGCCTGTTCGGCGTCGCCTTCGCCGGCATCGTAGCCGCCACCAACAGCGACGCCCCGCTCGCGCTGGTGGCGGAAAATGAGTGGGCCGTGCCCGCCGCGCTGCTGATCTTCGCGGCGGTGATCGCGGCACTCTATGCGCGGCTGCGCCACTGGGCGAGCGCACCGCTTGGTTAGGGGGGAAGCGACCCGTTTCGACCACATTCGGTCGCTAGAGCTTCACGCATACTTTCGGATAGCCGACACACTGCAGGCTTGTTGATTCACCCAGGTGCACCCTCTATAGGGCTCGCATTCGCAAGGACCCGGTGAAAGTCCGGGTGGCTATTCCGGCCGCTGATCCGCCGGATAACAACATGCACTGCTCCTTATGCGCTGTTCAGCGCTCGTGCCCTGTTGTGGATTTTCAATGACATTAGATCTTACTACTTACCGTCGCCATTGGTTCACTGACGGTATCGCCGCCCGCCGTGACATCCTGGCAGGCATCGTCGTCGCGCTCGCGCTTATCCCTGAGGCGATCGGCTTCTCCATCATCGCGGGCGTCGATCCGCGTGTCGGTCTGTATGCTTCTGTCGCCATTGCGATGACCATCGCTCTCATAGGCGGTCGACCGGGGATGATTTCGGCAGCTACAGCAGCCGTCGCAGTCCTTGTCGTGCCACTCGTGCGGGATCACGGTGTCGAGTATCTGTTCGCCGCCACCATCCTGATGGGCGTCATTCAGATCATCGCTGGTCTACTGCGGCTGGATCTTGTCATGCAGTTCGTGTCGCGCTCGGTCATTACCGGATTCGTTAACGCGCTCGCCATCCTGATCTTCATGGCTCAGCTTCCGCAACTTACCAATGTCGGATGGGAGACCTACGCGATGGTGGCTGGCGGCCTTGCGATCATCTACGGGTTCCCCCGCATCACAAAGGCGATTCCTTCGCCGCTGGTCGCAATTCTGGTGCTGAGCGCGATTAGCATTGGTCTGGGTCTCCCGGTCAATACTGTGGGCGACATGGGTAAGCTGCCAGAGGGTCTGCCCAGCCTGGTCCTGCCCAACGTCCCTCTGACAATGGACACGCTGCGGATCATCCTACCATATTCGCTTACGATGGCAGCGGTCGGACTGCTGGAGTCGCTTCTCACTGCGCAGATCGTCGACGATATGACGGACACTGACAGCGACAAGCGGCAGGAATGCGCCGGGCAGGGCGGTGCTAACATTGTTGCGGCTCTGTTCGGCGGCATGGGCGGCTGCGCGATGATCGGCCAGTCGGTGATCAACGTAACCTCGGGCGGCCGCAGTAGGCTGTCGACCTTCGTCGCTGGCGCGTTTCTCCTCTTCTTGCTGGCGGTGCTAGGACCTTATGTCGGTCGCGTGCCGATGCCTGCTCTGGTCGCCGTAATGGTCATGGTGTCGATTGGGACGTTCAGCTGGAACTCGATTCCAAACCTGCGCCGACATCCGCCCACCTCGTCGGTCGTTATGCTGACCACCGTAATAGTGGTCGTCGCCACACATGATCTGTCGCTCGGAGTGCTTGCCGGTGTGCTGCTCTCCGGCATCTTCTTCGCCGGCAAGGTGCAGCGCATGTTCTCTGTCCAGCGCGAAGTATCGGTCGACGGCACACAGGCGACCTATCGTGTCAGGGGTGAGATCTTCTTCGCATCCGTGGAGCGGTTCAGGCGCGCGTTCAACGCAGAGGACACCGCAGAGAAGGTGCGTATAGATATCGCCGATGCGCACTTCTGGGATATTTCCGGTGTCGGCGCACTCGACAAGATCGTAGCACGGTTGCGCCGAGACGGTCGTTCAGTCGAGGTGGTCGGCTACAACCGCGCCAGTGCAGACATTGTAGATCGCTTCGCACTTCATGACAAAACCGGCTTTGAGCTGGGTGTGGTTCCCCACTAAGCCGATGGGCAGCTTTTGACGATCAACAGCTAAAGACTGCCCTTCCGCTCTCCACCCAAAACCGTCGCCCCCTCTAGGCCGCAGCAATGAAGAGGGCGGCAAATCATTTCGCCGCCCCTCCAATCACCTCTTGGCAAACCACGCCGTCAGCGCAGGCTTCAACCGCGCCCGCGTTTCGATCCGGGTCTTGATGGCGGAGATCGACCGATCCACCACCTTGCGCGATTCCGGGGTCAGATACTGGGTCGCATAGGCATCCAGCTTCACCGCCATCGCCGGATCAGCCGACCCGCCGCCCAGCCGCGCAATCGCCTGGGACCGCGCCGACACATCGATCAGCGCCTCATATTGCTGCCGGTGCGCCAGCACATAGTCCACCGCCAGCATCGGATGCTCCCCACCCACGGAGGAGATGATCGCCGCGCTGGTCGTCTTGCCCGGCTCATCCGTCATGGCGAGGTCGAGCGCCTTGCCCCCCAGCGCCTCATCCTTCGCCGCGCCCAGCAACGCGAACAGCGTGCTCCGGTCCAGCGCGCTCGTCGCGCCATTGGCCATCGCCCGCAGCTTATCCCAGGTCGCCGCATCCGCATTCCGCGCGATGATGCGCAGCCACACATTGCGCAGCGGCCCTTCCATCAACGCAGGCTCGGCAAAACGCCGCCGCGCCTCGGCAACAACCGCCTTGTCACTCATGCTACCCAGCGTCGAGACCAGCGCCGATCGCAGCACCGGCACCTGCGCGCCTTCGCCCGGCTTCGCATCATAGCCGACGCCCTTCAGCACCGCCCCCAACTTGCGCGAGGCATAGGCCGCCACTCGCGCCTGCGCCACCTTGTCGCCCTCCAGCATCGTATAGACGCTGTCCAAATAGTCCGGCACCTCGGCCAGCACAGCCGGGCTCGCATTGGCGGGCACCGCGTCCACCATGTCCAGCGCCAACCCGATCGGCTGATAACCGCCCAGTCCCAGCTGGAAATTATCCGCCATCAGCCCGATCTGGTCCATCGACGACAGCCGGGTAAAGCCCGCCGCCAGCGCCTTCACATTCGCCTGCGGATAGAGCGAGCGATAATAGCCCGTCTGCCCCGCATTGATCACATAGGGCCCGCAACCGGGCAGCGTCACCGAAGCCGTCCCATTCAGGATCAGCCGCTGCGGCGCCCCGCCGATCGTCTGCGCCATCACAGGCACGTTCCAGCGGAGCGGCGCCTTGTCCTTCCGATCGCGGCTGAACTCACCCTGCGACAGCGCCAGCAAAGTCGATCCGCCCCGGCACTGCGCGCTGTCCACCTTCACCAGCGGGATACCCGGCTGGCTGGTAAAGTCATGCGCGATACCGACCAGCCCCTTGGCCCCCGCGCCCTCGACTGCCTTCCACAGGTCGTCGGTCACGGTATTCCCATAGGCATGCGCCTTCATGTAGCCGCGAATACCCTCGCGCCACACATCCTCGCCCGCATAGCCTTCCAGCATGGTGATGACCGCCTCACCCTTTTCATAGGTGATGTCGTCGAACGCCTGGTTCACCTCATCGACGGTATGGATTTTCTGCACCACCGGATGCGTGGTCACCAGCGCATCCAATGCCATCGCCCGCTCACGCCCACCCACGCGGGTCAGCAGCATTTCCCAATCGGGCTGCAACTTGTCGCTGACCTTGGTCGCCATCCAGCTCGCAAAGCCCTCGTTGAGCCACAAATCGTCCCACCAGGCCATGGTGACAAGATCGCCGAACCATTGATGCGCCATTTCATGCGCGACGATCGAGTAAATGGTCCGCTTCGTCCCCTCCGACGTGAATTTCGGATCGACCAGCAGCGCCCGCTCGAATGTAAAGATCGCCCCCCAATTCTCCATCGCGGAGAAGAATTGGCTCTGGCCAGGCCCCGCGACATTATCGAGCTTGGGCAGCGGGAAAGGCACGCCGAAATAGTCGTTATACCAGGGCAGGATCGCCGCCGACGCATCCAGCGCCAGTTGCGCCTTGCCCGTATTCCCCTTGCCGGTGATGACGCCCACCTCGGTCGCGCCTGCCATCTTCGTTGCGCGCTCCAACTCGCCCAGCCCGAAGAACAGCAGATAGGATGACATTTTCGGCGAAGTGCCAAACGTCACCCGCGTCCTGCCACCGCCCATATCCTGCGACACCTTGACCGGCATGTTGCTGACCGCCAGCTGCCCAGTCGGCACGATCGCGGAAAGATCGAACGTCGCCTTATAGCTCGGCTCGTCAAAGCTCGGCACAAACCGCCGCGCGTCCGGCGCCTCGAATTGAGTAAACAGAGCCCTCTTCTGCGCCCCCGCATTGTCCTTGTAATCCAGCGCGAACATCCCGTTCGCCTGCGTGTTGATGACACCGCCATAGGCTATGTCCAGCTTGTAGGTGCCCGGCTGCACCGGCTTGCCAAAATCCAGCGTTACGGTCTGCGCATTGGCATCGATCTTCGCGGCACCCACCATCGCCTTGCCTTGCGCAGGCGTCAGCATAACACCGCCAATGCTAAGGTCAGCCGCATTCAACACCAGCACCGGCATCGCCTGCGCGACATTCAGGTCGACCGTCACCTTGCCCGTGAATTTGAGGTTCGCCGCATCCGGCACCACCTCAATGGCATAATGACTGGGAGCCGCCCCACGCGGCAACTGCGTCGTGATCCCCGGCGCAGGCCCGGCGGGCGTTTGGGCGATAGCAGGCTGAACAAGGGCAAGCGGCGCGGCGGCCAGCAAGAGGGACGAAATTTTGGAAAGAGACATCAGGTTCGCAACTCCGACACGTTGAGAACGGCACGGCCCGTGCGGCCATGTGCCATGATAGTTGCGGGATCGAACCTTTCTCGCCTGCGGTCAAGCGGTTGTCGGAATTTTGTTGTTCGTTTGTTTAACAGGAAGAGCTTGGGATGAGTTACTCGACCTCTCGCGAGATGCCAGCATTCGTCGGCATGACGCTAATTTTGATTTCCGTCATCCCAGCGGAAGCTGGGATCTCAGGCCGCTACATGATGAACTTAAACAAATCCCGCCACTCCGGATTGCCGGCCTCAATCAACGCAATCTTCCAATCGCGCTTCCACGCCTTCAGCGCTTTCTCGCGAGCGATGGCGAAGTCGATCTCCCCATGCTCTTCGGCAAGCACCAGCCGGTGCAGATTATATTTCCGGCAGAACGCCGAACCTTCGCCCCGCCGATGCTGATCCACCCGCGCCGCAAGGTCAGTCGTCACCCCGACATACAGCACGCCACGCCGCCTGTTGGTCATGATGTAAGTCCAACTGCGGCGCATTGAACAAGCTCACTCCAAGCCTCACGAGATGCCAGCGTTCGCTGGGATGACGGTTCAAAATTGGCGTCATGCCAGCGAACGCTGGGATCTCAAGCCGCTATACCGAACAGACGCGGCCTCAACCCCGCCCCCGATACCCCGGCACATCCTGCGCAGGCAGCCACAACCCCTCAGGCGGCTCGCCCGACTGCCAGAACACATCGATCGGAATCCCCCCGCGCGGATACCAATAGCCCCCGATCCGCAACCACAAAGGCTGCATCTCGGCAAACAGCCGCTCGCCGATCCCCACCGTACAATCCTCATGGAAAGCGGCATGATTGCGAAATGCCCCCAGAAACAGCTTCAGCGACTTCGATTCGACGATCGTCGCGGCGGGCGCATAGTCGATCACCAGATGGGCAAAGTCCGGCTGCCCCGTCACCGGGCACAGTGACGTAAATTCCGGCGCGGTAAAGCGCACCAGATAGGGCTTCCCCGGCCGGGGATTGGGGACATAATCGAGAACCGCCTCCTCCGGGCTCACAGGCAGCGCGCTGCTTTGGCCCAGATGGATCGGTGCCATGTTTTCGGGTATATCGGTCATGACCGGCCATCTACGCCATTGCACGCCTAATGTCACCGCAACCTGATCCCGCCATGCCGTTCATCTCCCGTTCAGCGTCATCATTGCCTTGGCTGCTTGCCATGGGGATGCGTCCTGCCGCCTTGATCACCTTGCCGCTGCTGCTGGCCACGCCTTCGCTCGCGCAGGAACAAGGCGGCAGTGATCCCGTCTTCACCCTGCCGCGCACGTCCCAGCCGCCAGCCGATCCCAGCCGACAGGGGCCAGAACTGGACGTATTCCGTGGCGCGCCGGTGACGCCGCCAGCCAGCACGCCCGTCATCACCCCGCCCCCGCCGGTCGTCGCGCAACCCCAGCCCCAACCAGCAGCCCCCGCCCAGCCGCAGCGCCCGACCACAACAGCGCCGCGCCCGGCCCCCGCTGAACCCGCCACGCCCGCCCGCGAGCCCGAAAGCAGCCGCCCCGCGCCCCAGCCCAAGGCACCGCAATCTCCGGCACCCCAGTCTCTGGCACCTCAGCCCGCGCCAGCGGAACCCGCCGCACCGCAAGCCGCCCCTGCCCCAGCGCCCACCACTCCCGCCGCCGAACCCCCGCTCAGCCCGCCTGCGGATGCCTCTTCCTGGGGCTGGATCGCAGGAAGCATCGCTTTGCTCGCGGCGATCGTGGCCGCCGCCTGGCTTTTCCTGCGCCGCCGTCCCGAAGAAGAACAGCAGCCCTTCGTCGAAGAGCAGAAATCCGCGCCAACACCCCCGCCTCCCGCGCCCCAACCCAAGGCGCCACCTCCCGCACCCGCCGCCGCTACCATCCAGCGGCCATGGATCGACCTCACCCTTGAAGTCCGCAGCGCCCGTCTCTCGCTGATGGGCGCCACGATCGGCTACGTTCTGACGCTCCACAATCGCGGCAACCGCAGCGCGGACGACATTTTGATCCGCACCTTCATGGCCAATGCGGACACCAACCAGCAGGCGCAGCTACAGCAGTTCTTCGCCGGAGCCACCGGACTACCGGCTCATTCCGCCGTCTCGCTCGCCCCAGGGCAAAGCCACAGCCTGACCGGCGAGCTGCGCCTGCTGCCCGACCAGATCGCGCCCGTGCAGATGGGCGACCGCGCGCTGCTCATCCCGCTTGTCGCCTTCGACGCCCAATATCGCTGGTCCGACGAACCGGATGGCGCTCCTGTCGGATCAGGCCGCACCGGCCGCGCCTTCATCATCGGCCAGGAAAAAACCCCGCCCGCCGACCGCCTCGCCCCCTTCCGCGTCGATCAAGGTCCCCGCCAGTTCCGCACCCCCGGCAGCCGCGCCACCGCGCTTGAACTGGCGAGCTAAGTCTCCCGCCACCCCTCATCCCAGCGAACGCTGAGATCTCAGGCCAGTTCGCGCCACTCCTCACGAGATTCCAGCCGTCGCTGGAATGACGACTTAACAATAGGGGAGACGAATGCCCCCAACACCCTTCCCACACCCTCATCACCCGCCTAAAAAGGTCGCCACGCACCAACAAAAGAGGCGGCATGGACATCCTCATCTCCACCGATTGGCTCGCAACCCAACTGGGCCAGGACGACCTCAAGATACTCGACGCCAGCCTGTTCCTGCCCGGCACCCCGCGCGATCCCCGCGCCGAGTTCGAAGCCGCCCACATCCCCGGCGCCGCCTATCTCGACCTCCCCAGCCTTTCCGATGCAGACGACCCGCGCCCCGGCATGTTGCCAAGCGACGCCTTCATGACCGAACGCTGCCGCGCGCTCGGCATCAACGCGGACAGCCGCGTCATCCTCTACGACAACAGCCCGACGCACAGCGCCGCCCGCGCCTGGTGGATGATGCGCCTCTATGGCGTGGGGAAGTCCGCCGCGATCCTGGACGGCGGTCTGCCGAAGTGGATCGCCGAAGGCCGCCCGACGGAAAGCGGCTGGCCCGTCATATCACGCGGCGACGCCACCGCCCGACGCGCGGAGGGTCAGGTCCGCACCAAGGACGACCTGCTCACCAATCTCGACAGCCATACCGCGCAGGTCCTCGACGCGCGCGGCGCGGCCCGCTTCACCGGCGAGGAAAAGGAACCCCGCCCCGGCATGGCATCGGGCCATATCCCCGGCTCCCGCAACATCCCGTCCGCCTCCCTCTTCAACGCCGACAACAGCATGAAGAAGGGCGATGAACTGCGGCAACTGTTCCTCGACGCGGGCACCGACTTCGCCCGCCCCATCATCACCAGCTGCGGCAGCGGCGTGACAGCGGCGATCGTCCTCGCGGGCCTCGAGTTGCTCGGCAAGACGGACGTCACCCTCTATGACGGCAGCTGGTCGGAATGGGGCCTCGATCCCTCGACACCAAAGGCCACGGGGCCAGCCGCATGAGCAAGGACCGCAAGCCGCTCACCCAATTGGCGCAGGCGGGACGCAAACCTGAATGGACCGGCATGCCCGGCCAGCCCGGCGCGATCGTCAACCCGCCGGTCTGGCGCGCCTCGACTATCCTCTATGACGATGTCGCCCATCTGCGCAGCGCGGCCCGCAGCAGCACGCACGAACGGCTCTTCTACGGCCGCAAGGGCACGCCCACCGCCTGGAGCCTCGCCGACGCGCTCACCGAAATGGAACCGGGCGCGGAAGGGACGATGCTCTTCCCCTCCGGCGTCGCCGCGATCGCCTGCGCGCTGCTTTCGGTCCTGAAACCCGGCGACCAGCTGCTCATGGTCGACAGCGCCTACGACCCCACCCGCAACTTCTGCGAACAGATACTAAAAAATTACGGTATCGAAACGATCTACTACGACCCCCTCGCCGATTCCGTTTCAATTCGCCAACTCCTTAATGAAAACACCCGCGCCATTTTCCTGGAAAGCCCAGGTAGCCTGACTTTCGAAGTGCAGGACATCCTCGCCATCACCACCCTCGCCAGGGAAAAGGGCATCGTCACTCTCCTCGACAATACCTGGGCCACGCCCTTCTTCTTCCCCGCCCTCGCCCACGGCATCGACATCACCATCCTCGCCTGCACCAAATATATCGTCGGACACAGCGACGTCATGCTCGGCTCCGTCACCGCCACCCCGGAATATTTCCCCAAGCTCCGCCAAACAGCCCATCTCCTCGGCCAAATGGTCAGCCCCGACGACGCCTGGCTCGCCAGCCGTGGCCTCCGCACGCTGGGCGTCCGCCTGAACCAGCATCAGGAAAGCGCGCTCCAGATCGCTCGCTGGCTCGCCGAACAACCCGACGTGGCCCGCGTCCTTCACCCCGCACTGCCAAGCTGCCCCGGCCATGAGAACTGGGCGCGTGACTTTTCCGGCTCCAGCGGCCTTTTCAGCTTCGTCCTGAAAGGCGGCAATGAAGAAGCCCGCGCCGCGCTGATCGATGGCCTCGAACATTTCGGCATAGGCTATAGCTGGGGCGGTTTCGAAAGTCTGGCCTTGCCCGTCGATCCAGCACGCTACCGCACCGCCACCATATGGCAGGCGGAAGGCCCGCTCGTCCGGCTGCAGATCGGTCTAGAAGATCCCGCCGATCTCATTGCCGACCTCGATGCTGGTCTCGCTCGTTTCCGCAAGGTCCGGGGATGAGCCGGAGCCTCCCCAACCTGCTGGCATTTCTGCCCGGAAATCCGGCGATCGTTCATCCCCTTGTAGCGCTCACGATCGTGGGGGTTCTATTCCTGATCGCCGATGGAATTGCCCATATCGCCGCCCCGCGCCTGCGCCGCCGGGCACGACCATTAGGGGAAGCGTTGGCCGGACATTTCCGCCCCATCCTTCGCCACAGCCTTGGAAGCGGTCTTTTCGCCCTAGCTGTCATGCTATGGCCCGTCGGCGCGCTCGCCCACCTCATCCTTGGCGGAGCCTTCGCGCTCTCCGTCGCCTTGCTCGCCGTCCATATCCTGCGCAGCCTCGCCATTCCGCGCTGGGCTGTCGTTCCGCTCGCCCTGTTGCTGTTCATCATGATCCTTTCCGGCAGCAGCGGCGGCTTCGCGCCCGTTGCCGACATGCTTGATGGCATTGGCATAGACCTTGGCAAACGGCGGATCACGTTGCTTGGCCTTGTCAGCACCGCTGCGATCTGCGTCCTGCTTTTTGCGCTGGTGCGGCTCGCCAATCGCCTGTTCGCTCGCAGCATCGACCGTGCCAAAGGGCTCGATCCCACGCAAAAGCTGCTCGCTCAAAAGCTCGCCGCCATCGCCGCCGTCGTCGCCGCCTTCTTCATCGGCGTCGATCTGCTCGGCATCGACCTTACTGCCTTCGCCGTCTTTTCCGGCGCACTGGGCCTGGCGGTCGGTTTCGGCCTGCAAAAAACCTTCGGCAATCTGTTCGCCGGTATCATCCTGCTCATGGACCGCTCGATCAAGCCGGGCGACGTCATCGTTGTCGGCGACAGCTTTGGCTGGGTGAACAAGATCGGTGTTCGCGCCGTCTCCGTCCTAACCCGCGACGGTAAAGAGCATCTGATCCCGAACGAAAATCTGATGACGCAGGAGGTGGAGAACTGGTCCTATTCCGACCGCAATGTCCGCATCCGCATTCCAGTCGGCATCGGTTACGACAGCGACCTCAAGCTCGCGCAGGAGCTCATGCTTCGCGCCGCGCAGGAAAGCCCCCGCGTCCTGCGCAATCCCAAGCCCAATGTCTGGCTGACGGGCTTTGGCGAAAACCGCGTGGAACATGACATATTGGTGTGGATCAGCGACCCGGAAGGGGGCGTCGGAAGTGTCAAATCGGACGTGCTGAACCGCCTCTGGCTGTTGTTTCGCGAGCATGGGATCACGATCCCCTATCCACAGCGGGTGGTGCACCAGGCTGCGCCAAGCGCTCAGCCTTTTGTTGCAGAGTAGCAACATTTTGGACGTAAAAGACAACCAATAGCAATAATTTCTTGTGCAGCGCGGCATGCGTCGGCATGTCGAGCCTGTTCAGGTCATCCGGTCCGGCCCTTTGCGGGAATAGAGAATTCGGGATCCTGACGCAGGCGGGACCATCGCAGAAAACCATCAAGGGGAATCCAATGCGTAAGTCCATTCTCGGCCTCTCGGCCGTCGCTCTCGCTGCTCTGTCCGTCCCGGCGCTCGCCCAGGACGAGGCTGCGCCAGCGCTCACCGTCACCGGCAACGCTGCCGTAGTCAGCGACTATCGCTTCCGTGGCATTTCGCAGACCGACAAGCGTTTCGCGCTGCAGGGCGGCATCACCGTCTCCCACGAATCGGGTTTCTATGTCTCAACATGGGGCTCGTCCATCGACGATTATGTGGCCGCTGGCAGCGATCAGGAACTCGACCTGATCGCAGGCTATTCGCGGACCTTCGGCGCCGCGACCGTCGATGTCGGCGTGCTCTATTATTACTATCCCGGTTCGGGCGGCGCGAACACCGACTTCGTTGAGCCCTACGCTTCGGTCAAGGGAACTTTCGGCCCGGCAACGGCTAAGCTCAGCGCCGCCTATGCACCCAAGTCGCGCGCCCTTTCCGTCGATGGCGGCCTGACCCGCGAAGACAATCTCTATGTTGCGGGCGACCTGTCGGCCAGCGTTCCCAACACGCCGCTGGGCGTTTCGGCGCATCTGGGCCACAGCTTCGGTCCCAGCTACCTCACCATCGGTGACGAATATACCGATTGGAGCATCGGCGCGACCTACACCTGGAGCCACCTGACCTTCGGCGTCAGCTATGTTGACACCGACAAGTCGCTCTACAGCCCCAGCGGCCGTAACATCAGCAAGGCTGGCGTAGTGGGTTCGATCACCGCCTCCTTCTGATTTCTTCGATTATTGAATGATGGGGCCGCGATCTCGATGATCGCGGCCTTTTTCGTGTCCGGAGTTATACGGGGTCGCGCACCTTCATTCGCCCGTTTATACAGGGCGCCATGTCCGCGTTCCTGCTGTTCCTGATCTTCGCCGCCACCGTCACCGCGATGGAGGGCTTTGCCTATGTCATGCACCGCTGGGTGATGCATGGGCCGGGCTGGTTCTTGCACGCCAGCCATCATCGTCCCCGCAACGGGATGTGGGAAGCGAATGACCTCTATTTCGTGATCTTCGCGCTCCCCTCGATCCTGCTGCTGCTGGGGGGCGTGCAATGGGGCTGGGGCGATTGGGCGACAGCCTGCGGCGCGGGGATCGCGGCTTACGGCCTCATCTATCTCGGCTTTCACGACATCCTCGTCCATCAGCGGATCACTCACCGGCATGTCTCCCGCTCGCCCTATATGAAGCGGATCGTTCAGGCACACCGGCTGCATCATGCGGTCGAAACGCGCGAGGGCTGCGTCAGCTTCGGCTTCCTGGTCGCCCCGCGGCCGGAGGAGCTCAAAAGGCAACTGGCGCAAGCGAATCGGCGGAAGGGCGTGCGGAAGGCACGCGGGCTCATGGAAGCAGAGTGACCAATCGGTTCATTTCTGGCCCATTGGCAGCGACGGCGGCAAGCTGAATGGCACGCATCGGCCTGCTGGGCGGCTCCTTCAATCCGGCGCATGGCGGCCATCGCGCAATCTCGCTGTTCGCTGCGAAGGCGCTGCGGCTGGACGAAGTCTGGTGGCTGGTCTCGCCGGGCAATCCACTCAAGCCCCGTGCTGGCATGGCGTCCCTCCCCGCGCGCCTCGCCCATGCGCGCCATATCGCTCGACGCGCGCCGATTCGGCCCACCGCGATCGAGCAAGCGCTGGACACCCGATACACCACCGATTCGCTGAAAGGGATCAGGCGTCGATTCCCCCGCAATCAGTTCATCTGGCTGATGGGCGCGGACAATCTGGCCCAGTTCGGCCAGTGGAAAGATTGGCGCGGCATCGCGCGACAGATGCCCATTGCCGTAATCGCCCGGCCCGGCTATGATGGACTTGCCCGTGGCTCTGGGGCCATGGCCTGGCTGCGGCGTTTCGTCCGGCCCGCGCGCCAGAGTGCAGACTGGACGGATTGGAGACCGCCGGCGCTTGTGCTTTTGCGCTTTCGCCCTGATCCAAGATCGGCGACCCTGCTGCGGCAGGCGAAACCCCTCTGGCATCGCGAATATGAACATGCACGCGTGCGCGATCCGCTCACGCGCCGGTTGATTGTCTAGAATGGAGCATTTTTGACCAGACCACATCCTGCCAACGACCCGGCTGATGCCGACAGCGTTGCCGCCCTGCACGACCTTGTCCTGAAATCGCTCGACGATGACCAGGCGCAGGAAACCATCTCCATCCCGCTTGAAGGCAAGAGCAGCATTGCCGACCATATGGTGATCGCCAGCGGGCGTTCATCGCGTCAGGTCGCGTCGATGGCGCAGAAGCTTGCCGAGCGCATCAAGCAGGCCACCGGCCGATCCGCGCGCGTGGAGGGACTGCCGGTCGCTGACTGGGTGCTGATCGATGCGGGCGACGTGATCGTCCACCTGTTCCGGCCCGAAGTGCGCAGCTTCTACAATCTGGAACGGATGTGGGGCTTTGTCGACGCGCCGGTAGCTGGCACGGCCTGAAGGTTTCTGCTGCATCGGCTTCGCTCACCAATGCATGCAGACCTTCGACAAGCGCGCACTGACCCGTTAGGAGCGTGAGCCATGCTCCTCCACATCATCGCGCGCGGCAAGATCGGACGTTCGGCCGAAGCGGAACTGGTCGAACGTTATGTGAAGCGGCTGACCATGCCGCACAAGATCACCGAACTGCCCGACCGTGGCGGCAAGCTGCCGCCCGCTCCGACTGGCACTATCACCGTGATGCTGGACGAGAAAGGCCGCCAGCTCAGCTCAATGGACTTCGCCAAAAGGCTCGAAGGCTGGCGAGACCAGGGCGCGCGCGAATGCCGCTTCCTGATCGGCGCGGCGGACGGCTTTGACGACGAAGCCCGCGCCGGGGCTGACCTGCTGATCGCCTTTGGCGCGATGACCTGGCCGCACATGATGGCCCGCGCTATGCTAGCCGAACAATTGTGGCGCGCCTGTTCCATCCTTTCGGGCCACCCCTATCATCGCGAAGGCTGATGCCGCCACCGCTCGACATGGATGGGCGTTTGCGCCTAGTCAGATATCGCCGGTCGCCAGCAGGACCGGCAGGGGGCAAGGGGTGAAAAGGTCAACAGCCTTCGCGGCGATCATCGGCGGCGCAGCGGTCATCGCCGCCGCGCGCCTGGCGGCGGCTCCTCAAGCAGGCATCATCCTTGGCGGCACGGGCGAAACCAGCCTGCGTCAGGAACAGGCTGCGCTGAAGGCGGCCCGCATCCAGTCCGAACAAGCACGCGAACGCTCCCAGCGCTTGGAACAGCAGGCAACGGCCGCGCGGGACGAAGCCGAACAGGCGCGCCGCCGCGCCGCCGCCATGGCTGCCCGTATCCAGCAGGCCGAGGCTGATATTCAAGCGGCCCAAGCGCGTATCGCGATCATAGCCCGCATGCAGCGTTCGCAAGCAGCACGGCTGGCGGCCAAGCAGGAGCCGGTTGTCCGCTTGACCGCCGCCCTTCAGATGATGGCGCGGCGGCCTTTGGCCCTGGCGCTGGTGCAGCCGGGGTCGCTGAGCGATGCCGTCCACATGCGCGCCGTGCTGGGACAGATATTGCCCGTCATTCAGGAGCGCACATCTGGCTTGCGCGCTGAACTGGAGCGCAGCCGCGCCTTGCGTGAGACGGCCGAGCAGGCCGCCGCTTCACTCGCGCAAAGCCAAGCCGATCTCCGCAATAGCCAAGCCGCTTTACGCACGTTGGAAACGCAAAAGCGGCTGGCGGAGAGGGACTATCGCTCCAACGCCAATCTGGAGAGTGACCGCGCGCTCGCCTTGGGCGAAAGAGCCCGCGACATCGTCGATCTGATGGACAGCCTCCAGGCGGCAGGCGATCTACGGGAGGAACTGGCAGCGCTCCCCGGCCCGCTGCTCCGGCCAGCGCGCCCAGACCTCGCCATGGCGCCTGCACAGGCAAGGCAGCGCAGTGCGGGCGGACCTCCACCCTATCGCTTGCCGGTGATGGGCCAGCTGGTCACCGGCATGGGTGAATTGTCGGAAAGCGGCGTCCGGTCGCGGGGCCTCACCATCGTCACCCAGTCGGGCGCGCTCGCCGTCGCACCTACGGCGGGGCGCGTCGTCTTCGCAGGACCTTATCGCGGCTACGGCCAGATCATGATCCTCGATCATGGCAGCGGCTGGACCACATTGATCACCGGATTGCATCGGCTTTCCGCCGCCGTGGGCGATGATGTGCGACAGGGCGATCCGCTAGGCAACGCCGGAAGCGGGCGTCCGACCATCACGATCGAACTGCGTCGCAATGGCCGTCCGGTCGATATCGTGCCGTTGGTCGGGCTAGGCTGAAAGCGCTAGAGAGCGCTGCGTTTAATTGGACGCAGGCCGCGCGCCCTAGTTTTTTGTTTTCGCATCGTTTTAGGCGCAAAACCGGTTCCCACTTTTGCGCACGATGCTCTAGCGCCGCCAGCGCGCCCAGATGGCCGTCGGCAACTCTAGCCCTCTTGCTTCCTCGCGCACGGCCAATTCGCCCGCTTCGACCGTGCCCGGAAGGTCGGCAAAGGCCTGCTTCAGCAATTCCCCGATCGCCAGCGCGGACATGCGCACAGCATAGACGGTCAGGAACAGGTAGCGACTGTCGGCATCCAGCAGGCGGCGGCAATCCGCGATCAGATGGGGCAAATCCTCTTCCAGCCTCCAGATTTCACCGTCCGGCCCACGGCCATATTTAGGCGGGTCGAGCAATATGCCGTCATAGCGCCGCTCTCGCCGGACCTCTCGGGCGACAAACTTCGCGGCATCGTCAACGATCCAGCGAACAGGGCGGTCTTCCATCCCCGACGCGGCGGCATTGGCCCGCGCCTGCGCCACCGACTTCTTCGACGCATCGACATGCACCATCTGCGCGCCGGTAGCCGACATCGCCAATGTACCGACGCCGGTATAGCCGAACAGGTTCATGATCTGCGGCTGCTCCAGCCCGGCCGTCTGCTCGCGCATCCAGTTCCACACCGGCGCCATATCGGGAAAGAAGCCGAGATGTCGGAAAGGCGTGCAACTCGCCTGAAACGTCACCTCGTTCCAGCTGAGCGGCCAACCTTCAGCGGGCACCGGGCGATCATAGAACCAGCGCCCGCCGCCCTCTTCATCCGATCCCGGCACGAATTCGCCATCGGCCTGCCAGTCGGCACTCGCGGGCGCCCACATCGCCTGCGGCTCGGGTCGGATGAAACGATAACGGCCATAGCGTTCCAGCTTGCGGCCATGACCCGAATCGAGCAGGCCATAGTCGGCCCACGGCTCACCGATGAGCGTGTCGAGCTTCATGCTCGCGGCGTAGCGCGCTCCGCGACATAGGCGGTGATCGCCTCAAAGGTCGCGGGCAGCTTGGCATAGGCTTCCTCACGGGCGAACAGGTCACCCATGCGGGCAGGCAGAGGCGGACGAAGCCCGGTGGCGCGCTCCACGGCGTCGCGGAACTTGGCTGGATGCGCCGTCGCCAGCGTGACGATCGGTACGCCTGCCTCAACCTCCATCTCGCGCGCGGCGGCAAGGCCCACGGCGGTATGGGGGTCAATAACCTGACCCGCTCCGTCAAAGGCCCAACGAATCGCCATGTTCATTGCATCGCCATCGACGCGCGCCGAAGCGAACAGCTTAGCCGCGCCAGCCCGCTGCGCATTGGTGAGCCGCATCGCCCGGCTGGTCTCAAACCCCTTCATCTGCTCAGCCAGCGCCGGGCCGCCACGGCCACCTGCATCGAACAGCAGTCGTTCGAAATTCGAACTGATCTGGATGTCCATGCTGGGCGTGGAGGTCTGAACGACCTGGCCCTGGCTATAGTCGCCATCCGCCAGCGCGCGGTGCAGAATGTCGTTGACGTTGGTCGCGACCATCAGCTTCGCAACGGGAAGCCCCATCTGCGCCGCGACATAACCAGCGAACACGTCGCCGAAATTGCCGGTGGGGACCGAAAAAGCGACCTGCCGCTCCGGCGCGCCCAGCCTTACGGCGGCGTAGAAATAATAGACCACCTGCGCCATCAGCCGCGCCCAGTTGATGCTGTTCACGGCCGACAGATTGAACTTCTTCGAAAAGGCAGGGTCGTTGAACATCGCCTTCACGAGCGCTTGCGCGTCGTCGAAGCTGCCCTCAATCGCGATATTATGGACATTGGGCGCGCGCACCGTGGTCATCTGGCGCCGTTGTACGTCGGACACGCGGCCTTCGGGGTGCAGCATGAAGATATCGATCTTCTCGCGCCCTGCAACGGCGTCGATCGCCGCCGACCCGGTGTCGCCCGACGTCGCACCGACGATCGTCAGATGATCGTCCCGGCGAGACAGGAACCGCTCGAACAGCTGCCCCAGCAATTGCAGTGCGACATCCTTGAACGCCAAGGTCGGGCCATGGAAAAGTTCGAGCAACCAATGCTGGTGGTCCAGCTGAACCAGCGGCGTCACCGCGTTGTGGCTGAACCGGCCATAGGCGGCAGTGCACAGCTCGCGCAGTTCATCTTCACTGAGCGAGCCCGCGACATAGGGGGCCATGACGCGGACGGCGGTTTCCACATAGGAAAGCCCGGCGAGCGCGCGTATGTCCGCCTCCGAAAAGCGCGGCCAGCTTTCCGGAACATAGAGGCCGCCGTCGGACGCCAGCCCTGCCAGCGTCACATCCTCGAAACCCAGCGCAGGCGCGCTTCCCCTGGTGCTCACATATTGCATGATGGGGAAGCGCGGTAACGAGGCCGGAGCGTTGGAGCAAGCCTTTACGACGGATCGGCCGATGGAGGCATCCGCTTGCGAAGCGCAAGAACGTAGATAACCACGGCCACCGCCGCGAAGAAGAACCACTGGATGGCATAAGCGAGGTGATTGTTCGGAACGTCGTTGACGCTCGGCGGGGCGACCGGTTTCAACCCTTCCGGCGCGCGCTCCGCGATCAACATCGGCCGCAGCGGAAGGACATTGGCCGTGAACCGCGACAACAACGTCCGGTGATCAGGCTCTTCGGATATCCAGCCGGTGACCTGGCCGCCTTTCCAATTTGGCCTCAGGTTCGGCTGCTTGGCGACGCCCAAGGCAACGAGCGCACCAGGCCCTTCTGCCCCGGTGGCGCATTGTGCGATATAGCGGTAGCCGACCGACCCATCGGCAGCCCTTCCCGCCTCCGTCTGCCAACCAACGACATTCAGGCAATGAATGGAAGAGCGCCGGAACAGAAGCACGGGCGGAACAGGTGGCATTTGCGGGAAGCTGACAGTCGGCTTGGCTGGATTGGCCGACGCAAGGGCCAGCATCGCCTCCTTCTCGCCGCGGCGTTGCAACTGCCAGATGCCAAGGGCGATCATGACCAGCACGGCGCCTGCCACGATAATGCTGGCAAAAAGGGGGACGCGACGCGCGGTCATAGCTTGACCGCCGACGATATGGTCGCCCCGGTCAAAGCGGACGGGCCGAGTTGCCGGCAGGCAGGCACGGCACTCGCATTCGGCAGCCGAACGCCGGGCAGAGAGAGGCTGGACGGCTGGAGAAGCACTGGTGCGGAAAGAAGCATAACGACAGGCATAATTATCTTCCGCCCAAAAGAAAACGGCCGGTTGTTACCGGCCGTTTGCTTGATGGATAAGACTCAGTCCTTAGCCGCCGTGCATCGGAGCGCCCCAGCCGCCCCACACATAGATGGCGACGAACAGGAACAGCCAGACGACATCGACAAAGTGCCAGTACCAGGCAGCAGCCTCAAAACCGAAATGCTGGCGGGGAGTGAAGTGCCCCTTATAGACGCGGACCAGATTGACGATCAGGAAGATCGTACCGATCAGAACGTGGAATCCGTGGAAGCCCGTCGCCATGTAGAAGGCCGAGCTGTAGGGGCTGCCGCCGAACGGGAACGGCGCGTGCATATATTCATAGGCCTGGATCGAAGAGAAGAGCAGACCGAGGATCACCGTCAACCACAGGCCGGTTTTCAGACTCTCACGATCTCCATGAATAAGCGCGTGATGCGCCCAGGTGACGGTTGTGCCCGAGCAGAGCAGGATCAGCGTGTTGAGCAGCGGCAGCTCAAACGCGTTCATCACCTCGATACCCTTGGACGGGAACAACCCTTCGATCGGAGCAAGCTGGCTCGGGAAGAGCGAGAAGTCGAAGAACGCCCAGAACCAGCCGACGAAGAACATGACTTCCGAAGCAATGAACAGGATCATCCCATAGCGCAGATGCAATTGCACCACCGGCGTATGGTCACCGGCATGCGCCTCTGCGATCACGTTCGCCCACCAGCTATACATGGTGAACAGCACGCCCGCGACGCCGATCAGGAATACCCAGCCACCGCCGGCAGGCATGGCATCAGGGTGCATCCACATGATCGCGCCGAGCGCCATTACCAGCGCCGACATGGACCCGAATAGCGGCCAGATGCTGGGCGGTAGAATATGATAATCGTGCTGCTTGGCGCCTGCCATGACGTACTCTTCCCTGTTCGCGTTCGCGTTATCGTGGATTGCCTTAGCTCGGCTTCTTGTCCTGCTCAACAGGATAGAAGGTGTAGCTTAGCGTAATTTGCTGAGTGTCCCTATTGTCGGGATCATTCAGTATTTTGGGATCAACATAATAAATCACCGGCATGCGGACCTGCTCGCCCGGCTGCAATGTCTGCTGGGTGAAGCAGAAACACTGAATCTTGGTGAAGTAGGCGCCGGACTGGATCGGCGTCACGTTGAAGCTGGCCGTGCCCGTAACAGGCTTATCCGACATGTTCTTCGCGATGAAGATCGCCATGTCGCGCGCGCCAACGGTCACCGTATCCGTCCGATGTTCGGGATAGAATTGCCAGGGCATGCCAGGTTGAACGTTGGAATCGAACCGGATCGACATTGTATGGCCGATCGCAGGCTGCAACTTGACGTCAGCAGCAGCGCGCTGCGTCGTGCCGCCATATCCCGTCTGCTGGCAGAATATCCGGTAGAGCGGGACCGATGCGAAACCGAGCCCAAGCATAGCCAATCCTACCCCCGTCATAGTGATGAGGGTGCGGCGGTTCCGGCGATCCCGATCAAAAGGCGACGGTGGCAAGCTGGCCATTATTGCCCCGCGCCAATCTTCACGATCGTGATCGCGTAAAAGAGAATGACGAGCGCCCCGAGCAACAGCCCAGTGACAATGGCGCGCGACTTCTGCCGACTGCGTACCTGCTTTTCCTCCTCGGGCGTCATGCCAGCAACCAACGATCGATGACAACCGCTCCGAACAGAAGGAAAAGATAGAGGATCGAATATTTGAACAATCGGCGTTCAGGACCCATGCGGCTCGGATCCATTTCCCGGCGCCGGTAGACCTGAAAGGCGAAGATCACGAACAGGCCCGTACCGAACAAGGCAGTTACGCCGTAAATCAGACCCGTAAGGCGAAGCAGAATGGGTGCCATCGCCGCGGCGGCCATGATTGCGGTGTACAACCATATCTGACGGCGCGTAGCAACTTCACCTGATACGACGGGCAACATCGGGATGTTTGCCGCAGCATAGTCGGTCTTCACGAACAGCGCGAGTGCCCAGAAATGCGGCGGCGTCCAGAAGAAGGTGAGCATGAAAAGCGCCACCGGGAGGGCGCCGACGTCACCTGTGACTGCAGCCCAGCCAATAACGGGAGGAAAGGCCCCCGCAGCACCGCCGATGACGATGTTCTGTGTTGTCCGGGGCTTGAGCCAAATAGTGTAAATGAAAACATAGAAAAGAATCGACACCGCCAGGATGGCAGAGGCGAGCCAATTCGTCGCCACGCCCATCAGCAGGACCGAGAAGAAGGAAAGGCCGACGCCGAAATGAAGCGCCGACTGCCGGTCCATACGGCCAGCGGGCAGTGGACGGTTGGCGGTCCGCTTCATCTTTGCGTCAATATCCGCCTCATACCATTGGTTGAGCGCCGCCGCTGCGCCAGCGCCCAGCGCTATGCACAGGATGGCAGTGAAGGCGAGTACGGGATGGATTTGACCGGGCGCCGCGAGCAGCCCGCAAAGACCGGTGAAAACGACCAATGTCATCACGCGCGGCTTGGTCAACGCGACAAAGTCGCGCCAGTGCGCGGGAATCGTGGAAGCGGCGCTCCCGGTCATGAACGGCGAACTTGCCATATGCTCCTCATGCGGCAGCCCGGCACCATCACAGGCGCCGGGGCTGCTAACTGCGGGTCCGCGATATTCGTCGCCACCCGGCATCCTGCTGGATGCATTCTTTTCGCCGATCGTCAGTCGATGACCGGCAATGTTTCGAACTGGTGGAACGGCGGCGGGCTGGGCAGTGTCCATTCCAGCGTCGTCGCGCCTTCGCCCCACGGATTGCCTTCTGCCTTCTTGCCAAATGCAAGCGACCAGAAGACGTTCACGAAGAAGATCAACACGCCCACGGCCATGATCTCATAGCCATGGCTGGCCACGCTGTTCCAATAGGCAAAGGCCTCCGGATAGTCGGGATAGCGACGAGGCATGCCCGACAGTCCGAGGAAGTGCATGGGGAAGAACAGCAGGTTCACGCCCACGAAGAACACCCAGAAGTGCAGGTGGCCGAGGAATTCGCTGTACATGCGGCCCGACATCTTCGGGAACCAATAGTAGAAGCCCGCGAAGAGACCGAAAACGGCGCCCAGCGACAACACATAATGGAAGTGGGCAACAACATAATAGGTGTCGTGCAGCACGTCATCGACGCCGCCATTTGCCAGGACCACGCCGGTAACACCGCCCACGGTGAACAGGAAGATGAAGCCAAGCGCCCAGACCATCGGGGTCTTATAGCTGATCGAACCGCCCCAGATCGTCGCGATCCAAGAGAAGATCTTGATGCCGGTTGGAACGGCGATAACCATCGTCGCAGCCGTGAAGTACATCTTCACGTTCACCGACATGCCGGTGGTGAACATATGGTGCGCCCAGACGACGAACCCGACGACGCCAATCGCGACCATGGCATATGCCATGCCGAGGTAGCCGAACACCGGCTTACGGCTGAAGGTCGAGATGATCTGGCTGACGATACCAAAACCAGGCAGGATCATGATGTACACTTCGGGGTGTCCAAAGAACCAGAAAAGATGCTGGTAAAGCTCCGGATCGCCACCCCCGGCGGCATCGTAGAAAGTGGTGCCGAAGTTACGATCGGTCAGCAGCATGGTGATCGCGGCGGCAAGAACCGGCAGCGCGAGCAGCAGGAGGAAGGCGGTGACCAAAACCGACCATACGAACAACGGCATCTTGTGCAGGGTCATGCCCGGCGCGCGCATGTTCAGGATGGTGGTGATGAAGTTGACGGCACCCAGAATAGAGCTGGCGCCCGCGATGTGCAGCGACAGGATAGCCATATCCACAGCTGGCCCCGCAGAACCGCTGGTCGAGAGCGGAGCATAGACCGTCCAGCCCGTGCCCGCGCCATTACCCGTACCACCAGGAACGAATGTCGAACCGAGCAGCAGAGAAAAAGCGGGGATCAGCAGCCAGAAGCTAATATTGTTCATGCGCGGGAAGGCCATGTCCGGCGCACCGATCATGATCGGCACGAACCAGTTACCAAAGCCACCGATGATGGCGGGCATGACCATGAAAAAGACCATGATCAGACCGTGCGCGGTGATCAGCACGTTCCAGAGGTGATAGGCCTGGTCCATCGTGGCCGAAGGACCATCAGTCATCTGGGCCCAAGTGTGGAGATACTGAATGCCGGGCTGCGCAAGCTCAGCACGCATCAGACCCGAAATCGCGCCGCCGATCACGCCGGCAAGGATCGCGAAGATCAGATAGAGAGTGCCGATGTCCTTGTGGTTCGTCGACATGAACCAGCGCTGGAAGAAGGCTGGCTTGTGATCGGCGTCATGATGATCATGAGCATGATCGCCGTGATGATCTGCAGTAATCGTGGTCATGGCGTTATGCCCTTACATCAAAGCTTTTCGGCGGGAGCGGCGGCAGGCGCTGCGGGAGCGGCAGCCGTAGCTGCCGCGTCAGCGCCCCTAAGCTTGCCGCCCTGCGAGAGAACCCACTGGTCAAACTGGGCAGGAGGCAGCGCCTCGATCGCGATCGGCATGAACCCGTGACGCGCGCCGCACAGTTCAGAACACTGCCCGTAATAGACGCCCGGCTTCTCAATGGTGAAGGTCTTCTCATTGAGACGGCCAGGAACAGCGTCCATCTTCACCCAGAGCGACGGGACCGCAAAGGCGTGGATCACGTCAGCACCGGTGATGATCAGCTTGATCGGGCGGCCAGCAGGAAGAACCATGCGGTTGTCAGGCGCGAGCAGATAAGGCTCGCCATTCGCCTCGGCCTTTTCCCTGGGAAGCATGTTCGAGACATATTCAGGAATGCCGTTGTCGGGATATTCATACCCCCAATACCACTGGTAGCCGGTGACCTTCACGGTCAGCGCATCCTTGGGCGCGGGCTTGTACTGGTCAGCCAGCAGGCCGATCGAGGGCACCGCGATAACAAGGAGGATCACTACCGGAACCACGGTCCAGATCACTTCGATCAGCGTATTGTGCGATGTTTTCGACGGCACCGGATTGGCGCTGCGGCGGAAGCGGATCATCACATAGAGCATCAGGAGGGCCACGAAGACCGAAATGATCGTGATAAGCGGCAGAAGCAGCACGTCGTGCAACCAGCGAGCGGTATGACCCGTGGGGGTGAACTGTTCCTGCAGTGTGATCTCGCCGGGGCGCGGCATGCCGATGCCTTCGGTCGGCTTCATGCGGGGCGGCGCGGCAACCTTGGCCGCAGGCGCAGCCTCGGCAGCGGCCGCATTGGCGCCCGAGTCGGCCGGTGCGGCGGCATTGCCCGCAGCGGCGGCTGCGACGGCGGCATTGTCCTGCGCCAGCGCCTGACTGTTCAACACCGCAGCTGGCGCAAAGGCCAGCAACCCGGCGAGAACGAGCGATTTCACCATTTTCATAAGCGTCTTCTTACCCCGTAACCCCTTGGCGCCGCTGCAACGAAGGCGCGCGCATGCGCATCCCCCTCCGCCCGGTCGGTCTGCCGCGGCTTATAGGCATGGTTTTTTCCTGCCTCAAGCGGGCAGGAGCAGATTTTCTTCGCTGTTGCAACGCCCCGGTCGTCCGCCTATCTCGCACCTCGCGCGCAGGGGCGCGTTCATGGGCATTACCCATGTTAGAAATTGATGTGCAGATGGCCCCGAAAATAGGCCTGGGCATGTACTGATGGATCGAAGAACCGGATGACCGACGAGGAAGTACTGGCAGAATTCAGGGCCGCAGGAGCGCTGCTGGAGGGGCATTTCATTCTGTCCTCGGGCCGCCGTAGCGCCAATTACCTGCAATGCGCGCGGGTATTGATGAACGCCGAACGCGCAGGCGGCCTCGCGCGCGCAGTCGTGCAGAAGCTGCCCCGCGAACTGCGGCAGGACATCGACCTTGTCGTCTCGCCCGCCATGGGCGGCCTTATCATCGGCCATGAAGTCGGGCGCGCGCTCGACAAGGATGCCGTATTCCTGGAACGGCCCGAGGGAAAATTCGAGCTGCGGCGCGGCTTCGCCATAACGCCCGGCCAAAAAGTGCTGATGGTCGAAGACGTCGTTACGACCGGGCTGTCGTCGCGCCAAGCGATCGAAGCGGTGGAGGCCGAAGGCGGCATCGTTGTCGCCGAGGTGGCGCTGGTCGACCGATCCGCAGGAGAAGTGGATCTGGGCGTCCCCTTCTACCCGCTCGTCAGCATCAATTTCCCTGTATATGAAGCAGATGATGTCCCGCCGGAACTAGCGGCCATCCCCGCCATCAAACCTGGAAGCCGGAAACAATAGGCATCATGCAGCAAACTCCCGCCCACCTGCGCCTGGGTGTCAACATCGACCATGTTGCCACCATCCGGAATGCGCGGGGGAGAACATCCTGATCCCGTCAAGGCGGCGTTGCTGGCCGTGAAGGCGGGGGCCGATGGCATCACCGCGCACCTGCGCGAGGATCGGCGGCACATCCGGGACGAGGATATCGCCACGCTGATGGCGGCTCTTAAGGTTCCGCTGAACCTTGAAATGGCCGCAACGCGGGAGATGCTGGACATTGCGTTGAAGCATCGCCCGCACGCGGCATGCATCGTGCCTGAAAAGCGCGAGGAGCGGACGACCGAGGGCGGTCTGGATGCCGCCGGGCAGATCGAGGCGCTGCGACCGATCGTCGGCGCGCTGGGGGACGCGGGGATTCGCGTCAGCCTTTTCATCGAACCTGATCCGGCGCAAATCGAGGCAGCGATGCGCCTAGGCGCGCCGGTGGTGGAGTTTCACACTGGGCGCTATGCGCATATTTCCGGCTCAGCGCGCGCTGAAGAGTTGCGGCGCATCTCCGATGCTGCTGCGCTTGCGGCCAAAAATGGTATCGAACCCCATGCTGGTCATGGCCTCACTTTCGACAATGTAGGCCCGGTGGCGGCAATTCCGCAGGTGGCCGAACTCAACATCGGCCACTTCCTGATTGGCGAGGCCATTTTCAGCGGGTTGGAAAGCAGCATCCGCGAAATGCGGCGGCAGATGGACCTGGCGCGTTGATCATCGGCCTCGGCTCCGACCTATGCAACATCGAGCGGATCCAAAATTCGCTCGATCGCTTTGGCGAGCGGTTCGAGCAGCGCGTTTTCACCGAAGTCGAACGCGCCAAGGCAAACCGCCGACCGTTCACCAAGGCCGGGACGCTCGCCAAGCGTTTCGCCGCCAAGGAAGCCTTTTCCAAAGCAGTGGGGACGGGCTTTAATCGTGGCGTGTTCATGAAGGACATCGGCGTCGTCAATCGCCCCGGCGGCGCACCGACGCTCGAGCTGACCGGCGGCGCGCTCGCACAGCTTCAAACAATGCTGCCCGATGGACACAAGGCGGTCATTCACGTCACGCTAACCGATGATCATCCATGGGCGCAGGCATTCGTCATCCTTGAGGCCCAGCCCCAGTGACCACGGCACCACCAGCATCCGAGAAGCCATCCATGACGGCAGCCGACATGAGCGAGAACGACCCGCTTTCCACAGAAGAACCGGCGGCGGCATCGCCAGCGCGGACAGACAAGAGTGCGATCGACTGGTGGCATGAGGTGAAGAGCATCGCGCTTCTGATTCTGGCGGTCCTGGCCTTTCACAGCTTCGTCGCCAAACCTTTCTACATCCCGAGCGAGTCCATGATGCCGGTGCTGCTGAAGGGCGACCGGCTGGTGGTCAGCAAATTCCCTTATGGCTGGTCCTATGTTTCGCCCAGTTTCCACCCCCTGCCCTTTCTGAAGGGTCGCATTTTCGGCCACCTGCCTGAGCGTGGCGACATCGTCATCGTGTCGCCGCATAATCGGCGGGAGGACTATATCAAGCGGGTGATCGGCCTGCCGGGCGACATCATCGAGGTCCGGGGCGGACAGGTCATCCTGAACGGCACCGCTGTTCCCCAGAAGGCAATCAAGCCGGCACTGATCCCGATCGATGGCAACGCCCCCTGTTCCCCCACCCAGTTCCCTGGCGCCCGCATCACGGGGGCGGACGGGCGAGAATATTGTCAGTTGCCTGTCCGGCAGGAAATCCTGCCCAATGGCAAAAGCTATGTAACGATCGACATGGGGCCGAGTGCGCTGGACTGGTATGGTCCGGTGCGCGTTCCACGCGACCATGTCTTCCTGATGGGTGACAACAGGGACAATAGCGCCGACAGCCGCGCGCCGCTTGAGGAGAACGGCCTTGGAGGACCTGTCCCTTGGGAAGCGATTGGCGGACGGGCGGAGTTCATTACTTTTTCGCTCGACGGCAATTCCAGCTGGAATCCCGTTACCTGGATTCACGCGCTGCGTAGTGGCCGGGCGGGGAACAGCTTACGCCCGGAGAGCGTTCCACCCCCGAAATAATACATCTGCAAAGGGGCTGGTGATTGAGCGGGAAACACGTCCACATTGAGCAACCGGGTCCGAGTGAACTGCGCAGCCCGCTCGTTCAGCATGAGATAAAGCGCGCGGGCGTGTGGATCGCCATGGCGGTCGCCGTCGCACTGTTGGCATTGCTCGCGCAACCGATCATGCTCATCCTTGGAGCGCTGGTCCTGACCAGCATGATGGACGGCGGCACGCGGCTACTCGGCCGAGTCTTGCCGATCGGCCGAGGCTGGCGCCTTACGATCGTGCTCCTCTCCGCCCTGCTGTTCCTGGCTTATACATTCTACCTGACAGGCGCGAGTTTGGCCGCGCAGGCGCAGGCCATGCGCACGATCGTGGAGACTCAGGTCACCCGCATCGGTGGCTGGATGCAGCAATTGGGCGTGACGACGACACCTAATGATTTCAAAAGCCTGGCGACGCAGGCTTTCAATTCGATCGGTCGGGTCACTGCGGCGGTCGGCACCGTCATGGGCGCCGTGACCAGCGGCGTAATGATGCTGGTGCTCGCGATTTTCATTGCGGTGGAGCCACGTCTCTATGAGCGCGGCGTCGCTTGGATGCTGCCCATGAGCAGCCGTTTAAGCTTCTATAATGTCGTCGACAGGATGGGTTGGACGCTACGACGTTTGATGTTCGGCCGACTGATTGGCATGGCGGTAGAGGGCGTTGGAACTTGGCTGCTGCTGCTCGCGGGGGGTGTCCCAATGGCTGGCCTGCTGGGAATCCTGACCGGGCTGTTCGCTTTTCTGCCGAACATCGGGTCGATCATATCGGGCGTATTGATCGTGCTCGTCGGATTTTCGGCGGGGGTGGACGCCGGGATCTACGCCTTTTTCGTGTATCTAGTAGTGCAGATCGTCGATGGTTACCTGATCGTTCCCATGGTGGCGAAGCGGGCAACCGACCTTGCCCCCGCGCTGGTCCTGGCCGCGCAGATATTGTTCGGCGCGCTGTTTGGAATAATGGGCCTGTTCCTGGCCGACCCGATCGTGGCGATGATCAAGGTCTATCTGGAGGAACGGTCCAAGGCGATGAACGATGGTTCCGAATCAAAGGGGATCGTCGTCGCCGAATAAAAAAGGGTCCGAAAACCGGACCCTTCTATTCTTTACATTTCGGCGATGCGATCAGCGGCCGGGAAGCGGCGGAGGAGCCGCGCCCTGCTGCATCATCTGCTGCATCCGCATGATGTCTGCCTTCGATTTGAAATCGTGCAGTTGAACATCGAAGACCAGCACGGAATTGGCGGGGATAGGTCCAGCCGCCTGCTCACCATAGCCGAGCTGCGGCGGGATCCAGAGACGGTACTTGCCGCCCTTCTTCATCTTTTGCAGACCTTCGGAAAAGCCCGGCACAACGCCATCGACCGGCATCGCGGTCTGGGCATTTTCGTCGAAGACAGTGCCATCGAGCAAAGTGCCCTTATATCCAACCAGCGCCACGTCCGCTGCGGTGGGGCTGGGGCCAGTGCCCTCTTCCAGAACCTTGTACTGGAGGCCCGATTCGGTCGTGACTACACCTTCCTCCCCGGCATTGCGGGCGAGGTAGCTGGCAGGCGAAGGCTCGACCCCGCGCTGCCCGGCCCAGGCCAAGCCACCCGCGGCGATCGCCACGGCGGCAACACCGATCCAGAGACGCGTCAGCGACCCCTTGGCGATGGGACGAAGGGGAACAGCGGTCGTGGACATGGACCTAAGCCTCGCAGATGCGGATGATCAGCAGAAAGAGGCGGAGAACCGCCGCCCCTTAAAAACGAACGTCTTAACGAACGCCGTCACGCTCAGCGCGCTTGCGCTCCAGCTTGCGCGCGCGGCGAACCGCAGCGGCCTTTTCGCGGGCGCGCTTTTCCGAGGGCTTTTCGTAGTGACGGCGCAGCTTCATCTCGCGATACACGCCCTCACGCTGCAGCTTCTTCTTGAGCGCGCGCAGGGCCTGGTCGACATTGTTGTCGCGAACGATGATTTGCATAATCCAGTCAAACTCCAGTCGAAAACGGGCGGTTCGTCAGGAAAAAAACCCTTCCCGACGGGCCTACCGAAAGTAATAGCGATGAGTCGTCGCAGGGCAGCCTGCGCCGTGTGGGGCGCGCCCTACCAGCAGAGTCGGCCAAATTCAACCCCAAAGCCGTTTCGCTCGACAGCAGCGCCGCCGGGGAGGATAGTTACGGCGACAGGGTATAGGAGGACCACCATGGCAACCGCCGCTTCCGCTGATGACATGCCCATCGAAGAATGGAAAGCGCGCCAGCAACTTGCTGCATGCTACCGCATATTTGACCACATGGGATGGTCAGAACTTATCTACAATCATATCACGCTGCGCGTGCCCGGCGACGACAGCGCGTTCCTGATCAACCCGTTCGGCTTGCTTTATTCCGAGGTGACGGCGTCCAACCTCGTCAAGATCGACATTGACGGGCACATATTGGACGGCAGTCCCTATCCAGTGAACCGCGCCGGTTTTACCCAGCACAGCGTCTTCCACCGCCACCTACCCGACGCCCACTGCGTCATCCATTCACACACGACCGCCGCCATGGCGGTCAGCGCGACACAGGAGGGGCTGCGTCCCACCAATTTCTATGCCGCCGCCTTTGCCGGGCGAATCGCCTATCACGATTTTGAAGGCATCACCCTGCGCCCCGAAGAAGGCGAGAGGCTGATCGCCAATCTCGGCGACCGGCGGCTAATGATGCTGCGCAACCACGGTACGTTGGTCATGGCGGACACCCTTCCCAAGGCATTCCTCATGCATTGGATGCTTCAGCGCGCCTGCGAGATACAGGTAGCGACGGGTTCGGCAGGCACCCCTGTCGACATTCCGGACGAAGTGATTGCCGTGCATCAACGCGATATCAGCGGCGTGCAGTTGCCTGTTGGACCGGGCGTTCCCGATTTTGAAGCAATGGTTCGGTTGATCGATCGGATCGATCCAGGATGGAAAAACTGACGTTCAACTCAACGCGATTCGCAATCTGGATCAAGGACAAGCGGAGAAAAAGAACATAGCGTGAACTTATGACTGCCCTTTCCATTCCGCAGAAGCTGAAAATCCTCGCCGACGCGGCCAAATATGATGCATCATGCGCATCCTCCGGAACGAAGAAGCGCGATAGCCTGTCAGGGCAGAAGGGCGGCTTGGGTTCGACCGAAGGCATGGGCATATGCCATGCCTACGCACCTGACGGGCGATGCATATCGCTGCTCAAGATTTTGCTGACGAACAGTTGCATCTTTGATTGCCACTATTGCATCAATCGCCGGTCGAGCGACGTTCGCCGGGCGCGCTTCACCGTGGGCGAAGTGGTCGAACTGACGCTGAGCTTTTACCGGCGCAATTATATCGAGGGACTTTTCCTGTCCTCCGGGATCATACGATCGCCCGATTATACGATGGAACAGCTGGTGGGCGTTGCCCGAGCGCTGCGGGAAGAGCATGACTTTCGCGGTTATATTCATCTCAAGACGATCCCCGACGCCGATCCGGAACTGACCCATCAAGCAGGACTTTTCGCTGACCGGCTGTCGATCAATGTCGAGATGCCGACCGAGCAGGGGCTTCGGCGACTGGCGCCAGAGAAAGATGGAACGCGGATCGAAGGCGCGATGAGCGGGCTGCGCACAGCCATCGAAGATACGCGCGATGCGAGAAAGCGCTACCGCCACGCGCCGCGATTTGCCCCCGCAGGACAATCCACGCAGATGATCATAGGGGCCGACGGAGCAGATGACCGGGCCATCATCCGGCGTGCGCGATCTCTATATGACCGCCATGCTCTACGGCGCGTCTATTACAGCGCCTTTTCGCCCATTCCCTCGCCGAGCAGCGTCCTTCCGTTAAAGCGTCCTCCACTGCTGCGCGAACACCGCCTGTATCAGTCGGACTGGATGATGCGCTTTTATGGTTTTTCAGTGGATGATCTTGAGCAAGCGACCGACCCCACAACGGGGCATTTGCCCCTCGACATTGATCCCAAGCTGGCCTGGGCCTTGCGGCACCGGGCCATATTTCCGGTAGATGTGAACCGCGCGCCGCGTGAGATGTTGCTGCGCGTGCCGGGCCTTGGCGTAAAAGCCGTCGATCGCATATTGGCGAGCCGCAGGGTCCGCCGCCTTCGGCTGGATGATGTCGCGCGGGTGACAAATTCGATTGCCAAGCTGCGGCCTTTTTTGGTCGCCAGCGATTGGAGGCCGGTTCACCTGACCGACAAGGCAGACCTTCAACGGCAGCTCACCCCTCCCCCTTCGCAACTGGAGCTTTTCGACTGACGGTAGTTTTCCTTATTGATAAGTCCGGCACTTCGTGATTTCTTGAGATTCAAGAAAATCGAGGGGAAGGCGCTGGTGGCAACGGCATTCAACAATGATTCCGCACGATCTCATGGCGGGCGGTATGCCAAGCGCATGAGCAGCCATCTGGCTATTGCGCTTGTTGTTTTTTGCCTTCTTCAAATTGGCATCGTCGCCAGGATGGGCGGCTCGCTGGTGCTACACCTCGCCCTGATCATCGCAATCGGCGGCTTTGCAATGGTGGCGAGGGACATGGAACGCCGGTGGGAATTACTGGATGAGAGCGGCCTGTCGATGTCGGGCCTGGACCTTCGCTTTCGCAGAGATGTCGCGCAGGTCTGGCTGACGAGCATCGCCAGCAGCCTGCTGTGGATACCGGTTGCCATCATCTTCCGCTTCCTGTTCGGCTGAACCAGCGGACCCAAAGCTCTTCGCCTTTCGTTGTGTCCTCTAAATCAAGAGGAGCACATCATGGCCAATGCCACGATTTTCGACAAACTGAAGCAAGATCATGACGCCCATCGCCAGCTGTTTGAGAAAATGGCTGACGCGAAGGACGATAACGATCGGCTGGAGAAGCTGTTCGAGCAGTTCCGTGTGGAAGTCACCGCACATGCGGCGGCGGAGGAAGAAACGCTATATGCAACGATGCTCTCCCGTCCCGACCTGCGTGAAGATGCACAGCATAGCGTAGCCGAGCATAAGGAAATCAACGATTATCTGGAGGAGCTGCAGGAGCAGACCTTCAACGGCTCTGAATGGCAGGAGACCTTCGCCAATCTGAAGAAGCGTTATCTCCACCACATCGAGGAGGAGGAAGAGGAGATGTTTCCCGATGCGGCAGCGGAGTTGACGGATGAGGAGGAACTGAAGCTCGCCGCCACCTTTGCCCGGCGCAAGCCCGCCGAACTGGAGCGAGCGGAATCGTCGGATTGATCTCTCATGTATCAGGTGCTGCTGAGCAGGCCGGATGATTTCGACGGGTGGCGCGATGCCGCCCGTCGCTTCGTCTTGGCTGGTGTGCCTGCTCAGGATATTGATTGGCGGGTCGAGGGAGAAGGCGGGTCGCTGCTGGCCTTCGATCCGCCGCCAAATGGCGGCGGAGCCTTTTCAGTGCCGCGCGCCTTTCTGGAATTGGCCGAGAGCGCAATACTGCATCGGGATGGAGAGCGCTTTGCCTTGCTCTACGCCCTTTTGATAGAGGTGCGGCAAATCCCCGCACGCCTGGACGATAAAGCCGATCCCCTGGTCCGCCGTGTCGAGATGCTGGCAAAAGCGGTTCGGCGCGACATGCATAAGATGCGCGCCTTTGTCCGATTCCGCGAAATGCAGGATGATGACGGAACCCGTTTCGTCGCCTGGTTCGAGCCCGAACATCATATCGTCCGCGCCAATGCCGGGTTTTTCGTGCGGCGTTTCGCATCGATGCGGTGGTCGATCCTGACGCCCGACCTCAGTATCCATTGGGATGGCGAAAGGTTGGAAGAAAGCCCCGGCGCTTCAAAGGCAGATGCGCCGGGCGGCGACCCGGTCGAGGAAATCTGGAAAAGCTATTATGCTGCGACATTCAACCCCGCCCGGCTCAAGCAGCGGGCCATGCTGTCCGAGATGCCCAAGAAATACTGGCGCAACCTGCCGGAGGCGGCGCTCATCCCCGACCTTGTTGCCGGGGCGCAGGCACGGGAAGCGGCCATGATCGCCACTCCTCTCAAGATACCTGCCCGCGCCAGCAACGCGGCTGCCGCTTGGACGAGATTGCGCGAGGAGGCGACGGGCTGCACCCGCTGCCCCCTTTATCGCGACGCCACCCAGACTGTGTTCGGCGAAGGCCCTATCGATGCGCCCCTTGTTCTGGTGGGGAACAGCCGAGCGATCAGGAAGACATTACAGGCCGCCCCTTCGTAGGCCCGGCGGGCCAGTTGCTCGATCAAGCGCTAGAGGATGCACGGATCGATCGGGCGAGCGTCTATGTCACGAATGCCGTCAAGCATTTCAAGCATGAGCGGCGAGGCAAGAGGCGCATCCACCAGACGCCTGAGACACCCGAGATTGCTGCCTGCCGCTGGTGGCTGGATCAGGAATTGGACCTCGTTCGCCCGCGCGTCGTCGTCGCTCTGGGTGCAACTGCTGCGCGCGCCATATTGGGTAAGGCCGTGACGATCAGCCGCACGCGAGGTGCGCCGATTCCGCTTGAGAATGGCACCGAAGCTTGGGTGACAGTGCATCCGAGTTTCCTGCTGCGCATCCCCGATGAAGCGCGAAAGGCGGCCGAGCGAGCGCGCTTTGTCGAAGATTTGCGAGAGATAGGAGAGCGGGTAAAGACGCTAACCCGATGATCATTGCTTGACCGATGATCCTGCCCCGGCAACATCGCGATGTTCACGCCGGAGGATTTTAGCGCTTCATGTCTATCGCCTATCTCAATGGCCAATTCGTGCCGCTCGCCGAAGCGCAGGTCTCGGTGCTGGATCGCGGCTTTCTGTTCGCCGAGGCCGTTTACGAGGTGACCGCCGTCCTTGATGGCAGACTGATCGACAGCGCGTCGCATCTGGTGCGGCTTGAACGTTCGGCGACAGCGATAGGGCTTAGCCTTCCCGTCTCCCTTGCCGAGATTGAAGCGGTGCAGAAGGAACTAGCGGCGCGCAATGAGCTTGATGAGGGCTTGATCTATCTGCAACTGACGCGGGGCGCCGACGCAGGGCGCGACTTCCTGCCATCATCGGCTTTGCAGCCAACGCTTGTGATGTTCACGCAGGCCAAGCGCTTTCTCGATTCTCCCGCTGTGCAGAACGGCATTGCGGTTGTCACGACACCCGACCTGCGGTGGGCGCGGCGTGACATCAAGAGTGTTGGCCTGCTGGCTCAAGCGATGGCAAAACAGATCGCGGCCGAGGCGGGCGCACAGGAAGCCTGGATGGTGGAGGACGGCTTCATAACCGAAGGCGCTTCTTCCACGGCTTTTCTCGTTACAGATGAGGGCATCATCACTCGCCCCTATTCGCAGGTCGTGCTTGCCGGATGCACCGGCGCCGCACTCACTGTGCTGGCCGAAGAGAGCGGGATGAGCGTCATCCACCGTCCCTTTTCCGTGGCGGAAGCGAAGGAAGCCCGCGAAGCCTTCATCACCAGCGCATCGACGCTCTGCCAGGCGGTCGTGCGTATCGACGGGGCCAAGATCGGCGACGGCAACCCCGGCCCGGTCGCCACCCGGCTACGCCAGCTCTACATCGATTTTGCGCGCCGGACGGCAGTCTGAAGCAGCAACTGAGGATAACAACATCCATTTTGGATGTGTCACCTCTCCTCCATCGCCTCCCGCCATTTCGGCGAAAAGCCAAACCATTTTGGCGGCAGCCAGGGCCAAGGCTCGTGAAATCGGGCGGGCCAGCAGATGACCGGACAATAAAGGGAAGCTGGCATATCCAATCCGGAGGAAAGAGCAGGCGCGCTGCCGCGATATTGCGATAGGTTCGGAACAAAGCAGGGACAGGAGTAACAGGTGGAAATGGATCGCCCCCGGACTGAATTTGGATCCAGCAGCGAGGAAATCTATGGGATGAGAGACCCTCGCGCGGGACTCCTCATTCTGGCTGACGACGTCTTTCTGGACGATGTCGCAGGATTGGCGGAGGCCGCCCAGTTCCGGCTCCTCGATATAGTGCCGCTGGGTCAGGCGATGCTTCGGCTCGACATGCAGGTGGGGTGCGACGTCATTCTGCTCTTCTGCACAAACCCGTCCGCATTGCTCGAGCGATTGCTGGTGCAGGTGGAGACGCTGGCGGTGCAGAATGACATGTCCGTCATTCTGGTTGCCGGTCTCGACACGGTCGATCTTGCCTTCGCCTGCATGCGGAGCGACCGCACGCAACTGCTCTGCACGCCGGATCACACCGACCTCGCCGCCGCTTTGCTGACTGCCGGGGGAACGACGCCCCAGCGCACACTTCATGAGGTCAATCAGGAAAGCGAAGGCGTCCGCCTGCAACAGCTGAGCGAAGAGGTCAGCCGCCTTGCGCGGACGCTGGAGGCGCTGACATCGCGACCGCGCCACGCGACTCCCTCCTTCGCATTGGGGCCTCGCATTTCGGATCGGGCAAGCGACTATATCGGCATGCCGACCGTGGAGACGATAGGTAATCAGCCAGCCGTTACCGACGAAGCAGCGCTGGGTGCCGCGCAGGTGCGGGACATGCTGCGCGCGCGGCGGTTGCGTGAGGATTTCCTGCCCGGCGAACTGTTTGCCGATCCGGCATGGGACATGCTGCTGGATCTACTGGCCGCGCGTCTGGAGCAGGAACGCGTTTCCGTTTCCAGCCTGTGCATCGCGTCGGCAGTGCCGCCCACCACGGCGCTGCGCTGGATTCGGACGCTGACAGACAAGGGCATCGTTCATCGGCAGGCCGATCCGCATGATGGCCGCCGTGTGTTCATCGCCCTTGCGGAAGAGACGGCCCAAGCCCTGACACGCTGGTTCATGGCCAGCCGCCGTTTTCTTTGTGCGTGACTCGTTGATCATCAACGCTTGACCCGCGCGCTGATTGGCCTAGATAGGCGCGCTCCGGCTGCACCGGCATGGATGCGGTATCGGGCGATTAGCTCAGTTGGTAGAGCGTCTCGTTTACACCGAGAATGTCGGCGGTTCGAGCCCGTCATCGCCCACCATCCCTTATGCTGCCAGAAAGCCGTGCCGGATATTGCGGTGCGATGGAGCCGCTGCTAATCGACGCCATCATGATACAGCCGCCTGAAATTCTTCGAGTCACCAAAGCCCGCGTCTCATGCGACGGGTCAGGCGACATTCCCGCCGCTCTGGGTCACCCGCGCGTGTTCCTGGAGATTGACGAACATGGCTATGTCGATTGCGGTTATTGCGACAAGCGCTTCGTCCTGATTGGCGGTCCTGCCGATACGCCGGAAGTTGCGGGCCTACCTGACATCTCGTCCGGCGCGAGCATCTAAAGAAGCGCCCTTCGAATTTGATTGGGCTTGGGCTGTGTCGCTCCTATATCGGGCGGCATGACTGACATCGCTTCCCAGTTCACCGACGCGCGCGGCCTTCTCTATCGGCCGGGTTTGCTTGATCCCGATGGCGCGCAGCGGCTGACGGCGCAGGCGCTCGCCAATTGTGATGATGGCGAACTCTATCTGCAATATAGAGCCAGCGAGAGTTTCGGGTTCGACGATGGAAGGCTGAAAACAGCCGATTATTCGACCGATGCGGGCTTTGGCCTGCGCGGCGTATCGGGCGAGATGACCGGCTTTGCCCATGCCAACGATATTAGCAAAGCAGCGATCCGCCGGGCGGCCGAAACGCTGACCTTGTTGGACCCGGCCAAGGGCCAGCCCGCTCCGCCGCCACAGCGGACCAACCGGCATCTCTATACAGACGCCAACCCTCTGGACATCGTCCCGTTCGCCGAGAAGGTGACGCTGTGCGCTGCCATTGATGCCGCGGCGCGAGATCGTGATCCTCGCGTTGCGCAGGTTTCGGTCAGTCTGGCCGGGAGCTGGTCGGTTGTGGAAATCGTTCGTGCCGATGCCTTTACCGCCACCGACATCCGGCCACTGGTTCGGCTGAACGTATCGCTGATCCTTGAAGAAAATGGCCGCCGCGAAACCGGCAGTTTCGGTATTGGCGGACGCTATCTCTTTGATCAAGTGATGGATCCCGCGATCTGGAATCGGGCCATCGACGAGTCGCTCGCTCAGGCGAGAGTGAACATGCGGTCGGTCGCTGCGCCTGCGGGCGAAATGACGGTGCTGCTGGGGCCGGGCTGGCCGGGCGTACTGGTGCATGAGGCGATCGGCCATGGCCTTGAGGGTGATTTCAACCGCAAGGGCACCAGCGCCTTTTCCGGTCGGATCGGTGAGCGCGTTGCGGCTCCCGGCGTCACGGTGGTGGATGACGGATCGATCCTCAGCCGACGTGGATCGCTCTCGATCGACGACGAAGGCACGCCCACCCGAGAGAATGTCCTTATCGAGGATGGCATCCTTAAAGGCTATATGCAGGATCGCCTCAACGCCCGGCTTATGGGCGTGGAACCCACAGGCAATGGGCGTCGCGAAAGCTATGCCCATGCGCCGATGCCGCGCATGACCAACACGTTCATCAAAGGCGGCCATGATGATCCTGAGGAATTGCTGTCCCGCATGGGTTCCGGCATTTTCGCCAAGAGCTTTGGCGGAGGTCAGGTCGATATCGTCTCAGGCAAATTCGTCTTTTCCTGCACCGAGGCCTACAAGGTCGAGAATGGAAAGCTGGGCGATCCGATCAAGGGTGCAACACTGATAGGCGACGGACCAACGGCACTCACCAAAGTGATCGGCATCGGCAATGACTGGGCTTTGGATGAGGGCATCGGCATGTGCGGCAAGGGTGGCCAGACCGTTCCAGCGGGCGTCGGGCAGCCGACCCTGCTGATCGAAGGGCTGACGGTCGGCGGCACGGCGACCTGATATCTTGGCGCCGTGGGCTGCGGAACCTGCGGCCCACTACTTCTTTGTCCTTTTATGAACATGCTTACGGACAGCCATGACGCCGTGACCGCCGACTGGGCAGCTGCCCTGCTGGACTTCTGGTTCAATCAGGTCGGGGAGGAGGGCTGGTGGAAGCATGACCCGAAGCTGGACCAACAGTGCGCGACGCGCTTTTGCGAGCTGTGGGAGGAAAAACGCAAGTTGGCCGCCGAAACATTCCTTGATCGGGCTGATGACGCATTGGCGGCAGTCCTGCTATTCGATCAGTTACCGCGTAATATGTTCCGCGGCACCGCCGAGGCGTTCAAAACTGACGAACTCGCTCGAAGCGTCGCGCGCGGCGCCATTGCGCATGGCTATGACATCCAGATTGGCGGCGCGGGCCGCAGGTTTTTCTACATGCCGTTCCAGCATAGCGAAGATATCGACGATCAGAATCTGTCACTTAGTCTGTTCGAGGCAGCAGGCGATGCGCAGTCCTTGGAATATGCCCGTCAGCATCACGACGTCATCGCCCGCTTTGGCCGGTTCCCGCATCGAAACGCTGCGATTGGGCGGCCAACTTTGCCGGAGGAAAAAGACGCCGTCCATATGACGGCCAACTGGTAGGGAAAAGCTGCCCAATTTTTGGGCAGCGTAGGCAGACTGCCCATTTTTTTGGCGGGTGGTGTTTAAGGCCAGTCTAAAAAGCACGCTTTTAAACGGCGCTGACCAATTGGCACGCCTCTTGCTGGAATGTCGCCGCACACCATTAACAGGGGGCGACATGAAACTTGTCATGGCTATCATCAAGCCGTTCAAGCTTGACGATGTCCGCGAGGCACTCTCCTCGCTAGGCATCGCCGGCATGACGGTGAGCGAGGTGAAAGGCTTCGGCCGCCAGAAGGGGCAAACCGAAATCTACCGGGGCGCCGAATATTCCACGAACATGGTTCCGAAAATCAAGATCGAGGTCGTCTGCGATGACGATCTTGCACCGCGCGTAGTCGAAGCGGTCCAGGCGGCCGCCAATTCCGGCGCGATCGGCGATGGCAAGATCTTCGTTCTCGATGTCGGTCAGGCCGTGCGCATCCGCACCGGCGAGACCGGCGAAACCGCGCTGTAAGAAGGGGGAATAATGACCTTTTCCAAGAAATTCTGCGGCGTGATGGGGGCGGCTGCGCTGACCCTTCTCGCAGCCGCACCGGCGCTCGCCGCGCCGATAAAGGCGCCAGACGCCGCTGCAATGGCCAGCATGGTCAACAAGGGCGACGTCGCCTGGATGCTGATCTCCGCCGCGCTGGTCCTGATGATGTCGATTCCGGGCCTTGCCCTGTTCTACGGCGGCCTGGTCCGTACCAAGAACATGCTGAGCATCCTCATGCAGGTGTTCACGATCGTTTCCGTGGCTGGTCTGGTCTGGACCTGCTGGGGCTATTCCATCGCCTTCACCTCGGGTGGCGACAATCATTTCTTCGGCGGTCTATCCAAGGCGTTCCTGATGGGCGTCGATGGCACGACCTCGGCGGCGACGTTCAGCAACAACGTCTATCTGCCCGAATTCGTGTTCGTCGTCTTCCAGATGACCTTCGCCATGATCACCCCGGCGCTGATCGTCGGTGCGTTCGCGGAGCGCGTGAAATTCTCCTCGCTGATCGTGTTCGTCGTGCTGTGGCTGACCTTCATCTACTTCCCGATGGCGCACATGGTGTGGTATTGGGCTGGCCCGGACTTCCTGGCTGATGCTCCTACCGACTATGGCATGCTCTGGGGCTGGGGCGCGCTCGACTTCGCGGGCGGCACCGTGGTCCACATCAACGCGGGTATCGCGGGCCTCGTCGGCGCCATCATGATCGGCAAGCGCGTCGGCTTCCCCAAGGAGCCCATGCCGCCGCACTCGCTGACCATGACCATGATCGGTGCCAGCCTGCTGTGGGTCGGCTGGTTCGGCTTCAACGCCGGCTCCAACCTGGAAGCCAATGCCGTCACTGGCGTCGCCTTCATCAACACCATGGTCGCCACCTGCGCGGCAGCGGTCAGCTGGTCGCTGGTTGAACAGGTCCACCACGGCAAGGCTTCTCTGCTCGGCGCAGTCACGGGTGCTGTCGCTGGCCTCGTCGCCATCACCCCGGCGGCTGGTTTTGCGGCTCCCATAACCTCCATCGTGCTCGGCTTCGCCGTCTCCCCGATCTGCTACCTCTTCGTGGCATTCGTGAAGGGCAAGGTCGGCTATGACGACAGCTTGGACGTGTTCGGCGTGCACTGCATCGGCGGCATCGTCGGCGCGATCGCGACAGGTATCGTCGCGGCTCCTTCGCTCGGCGGCCAGGGCGTGTTCGACTACACCGTCTTCCCGGCAGCCTTCCATCCGGAAGCCTACAGCATCCCGGGCCAGGTCTGGATCCAGATCAAGGCGGTCGTGTTCACCCTGCTCTTCTCGGGCATCGGCAGCGCGATCCTCTACTTCATCATCGACAAGACCATGGGTCTGCGTCCGAGCCGCGATGCCGAGATGGAAGGCCTGGACCTCGCGAGCCACGGCGAGCGCGCCTACAACTACTAAGACTTCGGCAGGGCGGGCCGGAAAGAACGGCCCGCCCGCCACACGATGTTCCTCCTGCGAACACGCCTCGGGACCGGTACGAAAGTATCGGTCCTTTTTTTGATGTCAGGCCTTTGGTCGGGTCCAGAGATGTGCCGGTCGGCGCATCGATAAGGGCCAACGGCGGGACCGGGCCACGACGTGCAGCCCCGCCCGAAACACCCAACCCAGTTTCTCACTCTTCGGCGTCACCACGCGATCGTCCCAGGCATGATCGCCCCGCCGATCCACTTCCCGAGCGATATCGCCATAAATGCCCGCTGCGGCCAGAACCGCCCAGGCGGAGCGGCTCGGCAAGGCGCCCGTGCCATGCCGGGCGCTCGCCTCAAAATCCGCGGCCAGCCCGGCGAGACGGCGCGCCAATATCACTAGCTGCGGACGGAAGCCTGGCTCCATATGCCTGCCGCAAGGAATGTGCATCTCCGCCAGCCATTGCTGGGGCAGGTAACAGCGTCCCGCCGCCTGATCCTCGCCGATGTCGCGCGCAATGTTGGCGAGCTGAAACGCCAGTCCCAAGTCGCAGGCCCGGTCAAGCGTAGACTCATCCGCCGGATCAACCCCCATCAGCACCGCCATCATGCAGCCGACCGCGCCAGCAACATGATAACAATAGCGCAGCATGTCCGCTTCGCTCTGAGGCCGCCAATCTTCAGCATCGAGCGCGAAGCCTTCGATCAGGTCATGCGCATAGCGGGCCGGGATGGCGCATTCGCGCATCACTAGGCCAAAGCCATCGAAGGCGGGATCGCCCGTCGGCTCGCCGCGCAGGGCGGCATCGGTCAGCGCCCTCATACTGGCAAGGCGCGCCTGCCCATCGGCCACGCCTCTCATTACGCCACCATGATCCTGCCCGTCGGCGATATCGTCGCACTTGCGGCACCATGCATAGAGAAGCCAAGCACGCTCACGGGTTTGCCGGTCGAACAGCTTCGATGCCAAGGCGAAGGATTTGGAGCCCCGGGCGATACTTTCGCGGGCATGGGCGACGAGGGCGGTGCGATCGAGAATGGTCACACTGCGGCCATGCCCCGCGCCGATGGTCGCCGCAAGGGTGGCACGAATTACAGCCTGTCGGCCTTCATCGAAAAGATCGGCTCGTGCGCCTCATAGGCTGCCATTTTATCAAGCAGCGCCTCGATCGAGTCGGCATGGACCAGGATGTCGGCATGTTGCGGGCGGATGAAGCCGGTGTCGATCATATGCCGGTTGAAGGCGATGAGCTGGTCATAGAAGCCGGATGCATTCAGCAGGCCAACGGGCTTGGCATGATAGCCAAGTTGCGCCCAGCTGATCGCCTCCCACAACTCATCCATGGTGCCAACGCCGCCGGGCAGCGTGATGAAGCCGTCAGACAGATCGGTGAAGCATGCCTTGCGCTGATGCATGGTCTGGACGACGTGAAGCTCGGTGCAGCCCTGATGCGCGACCTCCGCCCGTACCAAGGCTTCCGGAATGACGCCGATCACCTCGCCTCCGGCCTCGAGCGCGGCATCGGCAACCGCGCCCATTAAACCCAGCCGCCCCCCGCCATAGACGACTCCAATGCCGCGCCCAGCAAGCGTGCGGCCGACTTGGCGAGCGGATTCCACATAGACCGGATCAGCAGGTAAAGCCGATCCACAATAGACGGCCAGCCGCTTCACAACAGGTCTTCGAGCATCAGCGCGGCGGTCGCCTTCGCACTGCCCACGACGCCAGGGATGCCCGCCCCCGGATGAGTACCGGCGCCAGTGAGATAGAGGTTCGGGATCACGTCATCGCGGTTATGGGCGCGGAACCAGGCGCTTTGCGTCAACAGCGGTTCAAGACTGAAGGCGCTGCCCAAATGCGCGGACAGGTCGCTCTGGAAATCGGGCGGCGCATAGTGAAATTGCGTGACGATGCGAGAGCGGATGTCGGGGATCAATCGGTGTTCGATCTCGTCAAGAATGCGCTCAGCATAAACGGGGCCGAACTGCTTCCAGTCGATCGGCAGCTTGCCCATGTGGGGCACGGGCGCAAGAGCGTAGAAAGTCGAATGTCCGTCCGGCGCCATCGACGGATCGGTGACGGTCGGGTGGTGCAGGTAGAGCGAGAAATCCTGAGGCAGCACGCCGTGATCATAGATGTCGGTCAGCAACCCTTCATAGCGGGGACCGAACAGGATCATATGGTGGGGGATGCCGGGCCAGCTACCCTTGATACCGAAATGCAGCACGAACAGGCTGGGCGACCAACGCTTTCTCGCGAGGCTCTCGGCCTGTTTCTGCCCCCTTGGGTGATGGCCGAGAAGGTCCCGATAGCTATGCATGAGGTCGCCGTTCGTGGCGACAGCATCGGCCTCCCCCCGCCATCCCGACGCGGTCGAGACAGCGACCGCGCGGTCGCCATGGGTCTCGATGCGCACGACCGGGTCGGCGAGGCGCAGCGTACCGCCGAGCCGCTCGAAATGCGTCGCCATGCCCTGGACCAGGCGGTTCGTGCCGCCCTTGGCGAACCAGACGCCGCCATCCTTTTCCAGCTTGTGGATCAGCGCATAGATCGCGCTGGTCTGCATCGGATTGCCGCCGACCAGAAGCGTGTGGAAGGACAGCGCCTGCCGCAGCCTTTCGTCCTTCACATAGGAAGAGACGATGGAATAGACCGAACGCCATGCCTGATGCTTCGCCAGCGCTGGCGCGGCGCGGATCATGGAAGCGAAGTCGAGGAAAGCCACCGAGCCGAGCTTGCGATAGCCTTCCTCATACACGCCTTCAGCATAGTCGAGAAAGCGCTGATACCCCGCAACATCCTGCGGGTTCAGCTTTGCGATTTGCGCTCGCAGGCTGTTTTCGTCGTTGGAATAATCGAAGTTTGTGCCGTCGCGCCAGTTCAGCCGGTAAAAGGGGGTGACCGGCACCAGGCTGACGTCTTCCGCCATGTCGTGGCCGGACAGGCGCCAGAGTTCTGCAAGGCAATCTGGATCGGTGATGACGGTCGGGCCTGCGTCGAAGACGAAGCCGTCCTTCTCCCACATATAGGCGCGCCCGCCCGGACGGTCCCGCGCTTCCACCAGAGTGGTGTCGATGCCCGCTGATTGCAGACGGATCGCAAGAGCAAGGCCACCAAAGCCCGCCCCGATAACTATCGATTTGCGGTTCATCGGGCGGAGGGGGTCAACAATGCGCGCATGGCGCTCCTTATGGGCACCGGCGGGCGTCCACACAAGATGCGGATGCGATCGGCCCAAGTTGATCGGCCCGCGTAGAAGCGACCGACCAGATGGGGATTGAGGCGATAGAAGCGCTCGAAGATGCGCCATCGCTGGTCCGGCCGGGCAGCGCGAAAGAGCATCTTGCCGAGCAGCCGGTAATATCCGCCAGCGCGCCAATGCGCCGCAGCGCGGGCACGGGTGGTGGCGGCAAGGTCTTCGAGGGGCTGGTCGGCGAGCCAGAGCGCGGTGGCAGCGGCGTCGGGAAGTGAATAGCCGGTCATCGGGTGAAACAGTGCGGCGCGAACTCCGGCGCGGGCAATGTCATCATCCGCTGGCCAGAAGCGATCGAAGTTGCCGCCATGGACTACGGGAAGAACGCCGCTTTCCTGATGGGTGATCTGTTCGACGTGCCAGCCCCGATCCTTTGCATAGTCGGCGATGCGACTGGCGAGCGTCGGGACATCGAGCGCAGGATCGTCGCTGTAATAGGTGTCCTCGACGAAGATGGTGTGATCATCGAAAGGGAGCAGATAGACGAAGCGGTAGCCGTCGATCTGCGCAACGGTCGCGTCCATGATCACGGGGCGTTCCAACCCGTGCGGATGGCTGAGGCGAAGGGCCTGACCGACGAACTTTTGCCAGCCGCACTCCAGCGCCGACATATCGCCGTCGCCGCGCGTATCGAGGACGGTGCGAGCGTGGATATGACGGCCTTCTTTAAGGGTGACGCTGATCGGCGTGATGTGGGGGACGTCGGCGTTGAGCAGGACGCGATCGCCGAGCAGTTGGCTGGCGTGGGCGTCAAGCTGAACGGAGGCGATGCTGTTATAGGCAGTGGGCAGGCGGCGCTGGTATGCGGGGAAGCGGACCTCATGGCCTTGGGGCCAGCGATGGGTGATGAGCGGATCGACCAGCCAGCGATCGGCGGGGCGGACATCGCCGTCGAAGAAGGACCAGAGATGGTTGCCGCCCAGCGATTCGCCGCGTTCGATCAGGAGCAGGTCGATGTCGGGGCGGAGTTGGGCGAAGGCGAGTGCGGTCAGAGTGCCGGAAAGGCCGCCGCCCAGAATCGCGAGGTCGCAGTCGAACGTCTTGGCCATGCTGTCCTGTTAGGGAGGGGGAATTAATGAAGCAATTGGCGAAAAGAACGGGGTTTGACGAAAATGGCCGTATAGGATAGGGGGGTATCCTATGCATGTGATCGAGAACAAGGAAAAGCTGCTGGCGCGGGTGCGGCGCATTGCGGGGCAGGTCGGCGCGATCGAGCGGCAGCTAGGCGGAGATGCGGGCTGTTCGGAGACGTTGCAGCTGGTCGCATCGGTGCGCGGCGCGGTTGGTAGCCTGATGGAAGAGCTGATCGAGCAGCATATGCGCGACCATGTCGCCCGCCCCGGCCTGACCGATGAAGAGCGGCAGACGGCGGCGGAAGAAATGCTGGCGCTGATCCGGCGGTACGGGAAATGACGATGCACGGCCACAGCCACGATCATGACGAAGCAAAGGCCCAAAGCGAGGCCCTGCCCCCCTTCCCCACCAATGGGGATGAGGAGGAAAGCCATTATTTCGACCATATTTACCTGAGCGCGGGTCATGACCAGAATGCCCGGCGGACGATGTGGGTCGTGTGGCTGACCGCCGCGACCATGGTGGTCGAGATCGTGTTTGGCTGGATCACCGGGTCGATGGCCCTGCTGGCCGATGGGTTCCACATGGCGACCCATGCGGGCGCGCTGGCAGTGGCGGCGGCGGCCTATGGCTATGCCCGGCGCCATGCCCGCAATCCGCGCTTCACCTTTGGCACGGGGAAGGTCGGCGACCTTTCGGGCTTTGCATCCGCCCTGTTGCTGGGCGTGACCGCCCTTTTCATCCTGGTCGAATCGGTGCTGCGCTTCTTTGAGCCTGTATCGGTGAAGTTTGGCGAGGCGACATTGGTCGCGGTCGTCGGCCTTGCCATCAACCTGATCAGCGCGTTGCTGCTGGGGCATGACCATAGCCATGATCATCATGGGCATGATCATGAGCATGCGGGGGGCCATGGGACGGATCACGATCATGGGCACGATCACAAGCATGGGCATGCCGACAATAATCTGCGCGCCGCCTATGTGCATGTGCTGACCGACGCGCTGACATCCGTGCTGGCGATCGCGGCGCTGCTCGCCGGGCGCTATATGGGCTGGTGGTGGCTCGACCCGGCGGTGGGCATATTGGGGGCGGTGGTGATCGCGCGCTGGGCCTGGGGGTTGATGAAGGACACCTCGGCCATCCTGCTCGACACCGCCGAACCGGCGTTGATGAAGCGGATCAAGGCACTGGTGGAGGCGGAGGGCGCGATCATCCGTGACCTGCATGTCTGGCGGATCGGGCCGCATGCACATGCCGCGATCATCAGCCTGGCGCCTGGCGGCGATGTTGGCGCGGTGCGCCAGCGGGTGCGCGCGCTACCGCGCATGGAGCATGTTACGGTCGAGTGCGGTTGAACGCAGCTTTGTTTCCATTCCGGCTGAACGGTGGGACAGCCCGAACGGGGTGATAAGAGGCACGACGCTTTAGCGTTCGGCTTGGGGCACGAGATCCCAGCGTTCGCTGGGATGACGGTTGAAAAAATACGTCAGCGTTTCGCTGTCATGTAAGCGAAAGATATTTGTCACTGAACTGTCACTGAAAAATCATAATCCGCCGGTCGATCGAGACAGGGGAAATTTTCGTGACAGGTTCCAAGAGGAAAAGCATGGCTCTGGCGGTGAGCCTGCTGGCGTTGATGCCGGAAGTGGCGCAGGCGCAGAGCAACGAGGCGTTGCAGCGCCAGATTGACGAGTTGAAGGCGCAGGTTCAGGCGCTGACGAATGCGCTTGCCGCCAACAAGGGCAGTGAAGTCGCCAGCGCGAACGCATCGGCCACGCCTGCTCCGGTCACGGGCTCGGCGACGGCTCCTGCGGTTCTTGCCGCTGCGCCCGCGCCGCCGGTCGTGACTCAGGCATCGGCGCCGGAAAAGAAGTCGAAGGCCTGGTATGAGCGGCTGTCGCTGCGCGGCTATACCCAGATGCGCTATAACGCGTTTCTGTCGGGCGACGACACCGCACCGGCAGGCCAGTCGCGCCTGCGGTCGGTGCATGACAGCGGAATTTCCGACAAGAGCAGCTTCTCGCTCCGCCGGACGCGTCTTGTCGTTCAGGGTGACATTTCCGATCGCGTGTCGCTCTACCTTCAGTCCGATTTCTCCGCTGCCGTAAACAATCAGGCAGGCAGTGAGCGGCGGGAAGGCTTTGTACAGCTGCGCGACGCCTATGCCGACGTCTTCCTGGACAAGGCCAAGACATTCCGCGTGCGCCTGGGCCAGTCCAAGGTGCCCTATGGCTGGGAGAATATGCAGTCGTCCTCCAATCGCCTGACGCTGGACCGCAGCGACGCGATCAACAGCGCGGTGCCGGGCGAGCGCGATCTGGGCATCGTCGGCTATTACACGCCGCCTTCGGTGCAGAAGATCTGGGACCGGCTGGGGCATGACGGGCAGAAGCTGTTCGGCAATTATGGTGCGTTCGGTCTGGGCGTCTTCAATGGTCAGGGCATCAACAAGACCGAGCAGAATCGCGGGCTGATGAAGGTTGCCTTTGCAACCTGGCCATTCGAACTGGATGGTCTGGGCGGCATGTTCGAGGATCAGGTGTTCGAAATCGGCGGATCGGCGATGATGAACGACTACCAGCCGGAAGTGCGCAACGGATCGGCGGTCGCGATCAGTGAGCAGTCCTATGACGAAAAGCGCGGCGGAATCCACGCGATGCTCTATCCCCAGCCCTTCGGCATTCAGGCCGAATGGAATTGGGGCAAGGGGCCGGAGTTCGACCGGGTAAGCCAGTCGATCGAAAAGAAGAAGCTGAACGGTGGCTATGTCCAGATGATGTATCGCCTGCCCACGGATTCGATCGGCGTGCTGGTGCCTTATGGCCGCTGGCAGCATTATCGTGGCGGGTGGAAGGCTTCCACCAATGCGCCTCGCCTGGAAACGGACGAGTTTGAATTGGGGCTGGAATGGCAGCCGTGGAAGGCGCTGGAGATCACGCTGGCCTATGCGCGGATGAAGCGGGCCGAAGCAGACGAGCGGCGGACGGGTCGGGCGACGGGTGATTTGATCCGTACGCAGGTGCAGTGGAATTACTGATTGGTGGCGGGCAAGCGGTCAGCCTTCGCTGATCGCCTGCCCCGCTGCCCAGCCGCTGGCCCATGCCCATTGAAAATTATAGCCGCCTAACCAGCCGGTGACATCGACGGCTTCGCCGATGGCGTAGAGGCCGGGGACGCGGCGCGCCTCCATCGTGCGGGAGGAGAGTTCGGCGGTCGAGATGCCGCCGACCGTGACTTCCGCCTTGGCAAAACCTTCGGTGCCATTGGGGGCGAAGGACCAGGCGGCAAGGCGGCGCTGTGCCTCTTCCAGCTTGCGGTCGGCGATGTTGCCAAGATCGCCGGGCAGCGCGAGGCGATCGGCCAAGGCGTCGGCGAGGCGGTCGGGGAGTTGCGTGCGCAGCAGCGCGGTCAGCGATGTGCGCGGCTTGCTACGCTTGGCTTCCGTCAGCCAATTGGCGGGCATGTCGGGCAGGAAGTCGAGGCTGACTTCGCTGCCATGACGCCAATAGGAGGAGATTTGCAGGATGGCCGGGCCGGACAGGCCACGGTGGGTCAGCAGCGCGGCTTCGCGGAAGGCCGTCTTACCATGGCGGGCGATCACGGGCGTCGAGACGCCGGAAAGTTCGCGGAACAGCATGTCTTCGCCGCCGAGGGTGAGCGGAACGAGCGCGGGGCGCGGCTCCACCACCTTGAGGCCGAACTGGCGGGCGAGGTCATAGGCAAAGCCGGTAGCGCCCATTTGCGGGATCGACGGGCCGCCGGTGGCGATCACCAGCGCGGGGGCCTGTGCAGTTTGGCCGCCATGGACGACGCTGAACCGGCCATCAGCGTGGGTGATGGGGCCGAGTTGGTGGCCGAGGCGGATGGTGACGCCGCCTGCCTCGCATTCGGCAAGCAGCATCGCGACAATCTGGCGCGCGGACTGGTCGCAGAAGAGTTGACCCAGCGTCTTTTCATGCCAGGCGATGCCGTGGCGATCGACCAGCGCGACGAAATCTGCCGCCGTATAGCGGCCGAGCGCGGACTTGGCGAAATGGGGGTTGGCCGAGAGATAGCGGTCGGGCGCGGTGTGGATGTTGGTGAAATTGCAGCGGCCGCCGCCGGAGATCAGTATCTTCTTGCCCGGCTGATCGGCGTGATCGAGGACGAGGACGCGCTTGCCGCGCTGCCCGGCCGACGCCGCGCACATGAGGCCCGCTCCGCCAGCGCCGAGGACGATGGCGTCAAATTGATCGGCTGTGGTGGACAAGATCAGCCTGCGGAGAGCGCGTCCATGATCTGACGAATGGGGGTGAGGTCATAGCCAGCCGCTTCCGCTTTTTCGCTGAGCGCTGCGGGGTGTTCACCGGCGCGGGCGCGTGTGAGTGCCCAAAGGAGCGTGCTGCGGGTGCCGGAGCGGCAATAGGCCAGGACCTTGCCTTCGCCTGCTTCGTTGAGTGCGGCGGCCATACCGTCAAGCTGCCAGGGGGCAAAGCCGCCATGGGCGACGGGGACAGCGGCGTAGGCGAGGCCTGCGGCCTTTGCGGCGGCCTCGATTTCCGCGCCGTTGGTCTGGCCCGGCTCCTCATCATCGGGGCGGTTGTTGATGATGACGGTCACGCCCAAGGCCTTGGCTTCCTCGACCTGATCGACGCTGATCTGGGGGGAGACGTAGAGGTTGGGGGTGATCTGACGGAACATGGGGCGGGACTCCTTCTGCCGCGAGCCATGCGCTTGTGGGGGGCGGGATTCAAGTGGGGTTTTTGGTGGGCAGAGGGGGCATCCGCCCTCCCCTCTCCAAGTACGCCTAGCTGCTGAAGCAGCAACGCTCCCTATCCTCTCCCCTGAAGGGGCGAGGAAGTTAGAGGTAGGGGCGGATCGCGGCTAGGAAGGCGTCGCCAAAGGCGTCGAGTTTGCGCTGGCCGATGCCGCTGATGTGGCCGAGTTCGGCGAGTGTCGCGGGGCGTTGTTCGGCCATTTCGCGCAGGGTGGAATCGTGGAAGATCACATAGGGGGGCACGCCCTGTTCCTGCGCCAGTTCGCGGCGGCAGGCGCGCAAGGCGTCGAACAGCGGATCGCCGACGGGGTTTTCCGGTTTGCCGTTACGGGCGCGGCGGCGGCGTTCGCGGCGTGGGGGGAGGATCAGGCTGACCTCCTCCTCCCCGCGCAGGATCGGGCGGGCGCTGGGGCCTAGTTCGAGGCCGCCATGTTCGTTAGTTTGCAAAGCATCTTTTACGAGCAGCGCGCGGGAGACTGGGCGGAGCAGCGCTGTCTCTTCTCCGGAGACGATGCCATAGACGGAAATCTTGTCGTGGCCGCGTTCCCGGATGCGGTCGGTGACGGCGCCGGTCAGGACTTGCTCGATATGGCCGGTGCCGAAGCTCTGGCCGGTGCGATAGACGGCGGACAGATATTTGCGCGCGGTTTCGGTCGCGTCGATGCTGGGCGGGGGATTCAGGCAATTGTCGCAGTTGCCGCAGCTCAGCGGGGGATGCTCGCCGAAGTGACGGAGGAGGATGGCGCGGCGGCAGGTGCCGGTTTCGACGAGGCCCCCGAGGGCGGTGATACGGGTGCGTTCGCCCTGCTGGCGGCTGGGGTCGAGTTCGGCGATGCGCTGGCGGGCGCGGGCGAAATCGTCGGCGCCCCAGAAGAGATGTGCTTCGGCCGGTTCGCCGTCGCGGCCTGCGCGGCCGGATTCTTGGTAATAGCCCTCGATCGACTTGGGCAGCGCGGCGTGGGCGACGAAGCGGACGTCGGGCTTGTCGATGCCCATGCCGAAGGCGATTGTCGCGACCATGACCATGTCTTCGCTGGCGATGAAGGCGGCCTGGTTGGCGGCGCGGATGGCGGGGTCCAGCCCGGCATGATAGGCGCGGGTCGGGCGGCCGGTGCGGGTCAGGGTGTCAGCCAGCTTTTCGGTGGCCGCGCGCGTGGGGGCGTAGACGATGCCGGGACCTTCGCTGGCGGAGATGAGATCGGACAGCTGTCGCGGCAGGCCGTCGCGGGGGTGGACGGCGTAGCGGATATTTGGGCGGTCAAAGCCCGCGATGATGAGGCCTTCGCGCGGGATGCCGAGCTGGACGAGGATGTCGTCGCGTGTGTGATGATCGGCGGTGGCGGTGAGCGCGAGGCGGGGGACGGTGGGAAATTCGTCCAGCAAGGGCCGGAGCAAACGGTAGTCGGGGCGGAAGTCGTGGCCCCATTCGGATACACAATGCGCTTCGTCTATGGCAAAGAGGGCGATCTTTGCCGAGCGGAGGAGGCTGCGGAAACCTTCTCCGCTTGCGCGTTCGGGCGCGACGTAGAGCAGGTCTAGGTCGCCGTTGCGCAGGCGGTCCTGGGTCTCGCGCCAGTCGGCATCGACGCTGGTCAGGCTGGCGGCGCGGATGCCGACCGCCTGCGCCGCGCGGAGTTGGTCGTGCATCAGGGCGATCAGCGGCGAGATGACGACGCAGCAGCCACCGAGCGCGACGGCGGGGAGTTGGTAGCAAAGCGACTTGCCTGCGCCCGTCGGCATGATGGCGAGCGTCGGCTGGCCCGCCATGACGCGTTCGACGACCTGTTCCTGTACGCCGCGAAAACCGGGGAAGCCGAAAATGTCGTGGAGGAGACTGGGGATGTCCGAACGCATTCGGCGGCTGTAGCGGGTTCGGCTGGCGAGGCAATGCAGATGCGCGACGGAAGAAGGTCGCGCTTCAGGTGGGCTGATAAAGTGGCTGTGCTGTGGATTTGCGGGCAGAGGGTTTGCCGAGCGCTGTGGCCGAAACGCTTTTAGGGCATCGCGTCTTAATTCCGCGATATCCCCCTGTTACCGTTCGCCCTCAGTCTGTCGAAGGGTCTACTTCCTTTTTTGCAAGAAGAGGGCTTCGACAAGCTCAGCTCGAACGGGGTTGGGCTCTATTTTGGATCTTGGGTCCCCCTATGCGGGTTAGTCGATTGGGTCGAGGAGGCAGCCCCAGCCCTTGCGGTAGCGCGCCGTGCGGGAAGCAAGAAGAGGGACGCTGGCTTCGACGCTGCGCGATTCGGGATTGTCGGAGAGGGTGACGAAGGTCATGCCCGGTTCCTTGTCGCCCTTGCAGCTGTCCATTGCCCGCCCCTCCACATAACGGCAGGAACAGGTGACGCGCGCGCCAAAACCAGCGCCCACGGCGGCGCGGGCGCGCAGGGCGCTCCAGTTCCATGCCAGCAGCAGGACGAGCAGCGCGACGATGGCGGCGAGCGCATAAATCCATTTCGGGCGTGCGGACATGCTCCCCTTTCCGATGAGCCGTGCTAAGGGCGCGGCTTATGAAGCTCGATCGGAAAAGCGTAAAGGCTGTTGGCGCTGGCGCTGCCATTTTGTCGCTGCTGGCGCTGGCGGGGGGCCTCGCCGTGCGCGCCGCCGATCCGGAGACGGATTATCAGGTGTCGGCGGATGCGGGCGTGAATGAAGGGGATTTGCGCGCCGCGATCGATCCGCTGTTCGAGGGCGACGAGGATGTCGGCGAGACGCGGGCGCTGATCGTCATGCATCGGGGCGAGATCGTCGCGGAGCGCTATGCTCCCGGATTCGGGCCGGAGACGAAGCTGCTTGGCTGGTCGATGGGCAAGAGCGTGACGGCGGTGCTGGTTGGATTGATGGTTGCTGACGGGCGGCTGGCGCTGGATTCGCCGGTACCGGTCGCGGCATGGGGTCAGCCGGGCGATCCGCGCGGAAAGATTACGCTGCGGCAATTGCTCGCCATGACGTCAGGGCTGGATCATGTCGAGGATGACGAGCCGCTGGCCGAGGCGGACACGGTGCGCATGCTGTTCACCGACGGCGCGCAGGATATGAGCGCCTTTGCCGAAGCGAAACCGCTGGCGCATGCGCCGGGGTCGCGCTTTTCCTATTCGACCGGCAACACATTGATCCTGGGCGACCTGATGGCGCGGATGGTGACCAGCAATCCCGATCCCGATGTGCGGCGGCAGGCGATGCAGACATTCATCGATGGACGACTGAAAATCCCGGCGGGGATCAAGAGCCTGACGGTGGAATATGACGCCGCTGGCACGATGATCGGCGGCAGTTTCCTGCATATGACGGCGCGCGATTATGCACGCTTTGGCGAACTGCTGCGGAACCATGGGCGGGGGCCGAACGGACATCAGATCGTGCCGGAAAAATGGGTCGATTTCATGCGCACGCCTTCAGGGCGCAATGCGGCCTATGGCGCGCATCTGTGGCTGAACCGCGAAAGCGAGGAAAGCGTACTGATGCCGGGGGATGCGCCGCGCAGCCTGTTCGGCTGTGTAGGACATGGGGGGCAATATATATTGGTGTCGCCGGGTCAGGCGCTGACGGTCGTTCGGATCGGAGCGTCGCCGGAAAAGGAGCAGCGAACGGCGGTTAAGCGGGGGCTTGCGCGGTTGATGCGGCTGTTCCCTGCCTGAGGGTGATTTCGTCCGGTATTATGCCCGGTTATCGGGCTGAATGATCCAGATACAAGGCACGATGCTATGGCGCCTCGCCGGGGCCTGCGCCCGCTCGCTAGAGCATGATGATGTTTGGGCGATCGTCGCCCCAGACTTGATCCGGGATCCCACTTCTTTTCTGACGCTGCCGAGGCAGCGGGACCCCAGGTCGAGCCGGGGTTACGGAAAATCGGCCCTAATGCTCATGCTTCCGTGTAAGACGATCACGCTATAGAGGCCGCCACGTCAACCGAGGCTGAAGCGCCCAAATAGTGCCGACCAGGTAGGCAGCAGCCGTTTTTCCAGGCCGTCGCCCGGACAGATGCGATGCACGTCCAGCAGGTCAAAGCCCGACCGCCTGCCCTCTACCGTCACTCGCCTGTCGAGATAGCGTCGCGCCGATCGGGGGGCGTCAAGCTGCCACGTGCCGCCATCATCTCTCTCCAGCGCATAGCCCCATTGGCCGATGCGCAATATTCCGGTTTCCACATGCCATGTCCCTTTGGGCATCGCGGCCTATCCCCGAACCCGCTGGCGGTGCGCCCCTCCGGCGCTGCCTGACGCCGACAGTCGATCGAATATGGCACGTTTGAGCAGCGGGGACGAGTGGATGAGATGTTGCAGTTCGCGAATGGCGCCATCGACCACGCCCTTGTCATAATCACTGACTGTCCAACGACGGGTGGATGGGGACGTTGGATCGACGAAGAAGCATATCGTTTCCTGTTCGCCCGTCAGAAGCTCAACATGGTGTTGCCTTAGCCGCTCGATCAGCATGTCAGCGACATAGTGTTCCCATTTCATATTCATGCCCGTCGTTCCAATCCTGGAATGTCATGGTCTGCCAGCACGGTAGCTGGAGCAAAAAAAGGGCGCGTCGAAATCGACGCGCCCAGTGCATGAGGAGGGTTGGATCAGAAACCGAAGCTGATGCCGCCGCGGACCTGAGCCAGGCTGTTGTGCCCACCGAAGCCGTAGCCGCCGGACAGGAACAGGTTGACGCGCTTGTTCACCGAAGTGTCGATGCCAAGTTCGATCAGGCCATGACCATCGGGATCGACGCCCTTCAGGTTGAAGGCATTGCCGCCGCCCACATATTGGACGGTGCGATCGCTGCCGATGTTGCCCTGGAAGCTGTACTGCACCTTGGCATAGGGGCGGTAAGCCACACCATCGACATCACCCAGCAGAGCGCCTGCCTTCACACCGATGACCGGCGAGAAGACCGTCTTCGACGCGTCTTCGACGTTGAGACCGATGCCTGCGCCACCTTCTTCGGTGAAGCCGTTCATCGACCAGCGGCGAAGCGCCAGCTTACCGAAGGGCGTTACGACGAGACCGTTACCGGCCGCGAAGTCATAACCCATTTCCAGGCTGGCATCCCACTGCGAACCCTTGAAGTTGCCTTCGATCGTGCGGGCAAGCAGGGTCAGGTCACGTTCGACTTCAAACTTCGAGAAGCCGTAGGCGAACTGGAAGCTGCCGTAGAAGGGACCAAAGCCCTGCGTCGCATAGGCACCGATGGTGTAGGTGCGGACCTGCGCTTCTTCCGGCGAACCCTGAGCGGTTACGTCATGCTGACCATAGCCGAAGCCAACACCGAAGGCGCCGTCTTCCTGATAAGCGACGTCGATACCGAAGGCGCCGCCATAGCTGTTGGTCTTGATCTTCGACGCGCCCGAGCGAGTGCCGCCCGTCTTGGCGAAGTTAGCCGAGGGGTTGAACCAGAGCTGGGTGCCCAGAGCCTCTCCATAACCGCGACGTGCCGCCAGACGGTTGACCGTGGTGTTGAAGACCGCGTTCTGATCCACCGCAGCAAGCGAACCGTAGATCTCGGCCGAGGAAAGCTCGTTGAAGACCTGCGCCGCCTGAGCGCTGTTCAGGCGCCAGTCGAGACCGGCCGCGATGTTGGCGATGTCCTGAGCGTTGGCGATCTCCGTGACCGAAGCAAAGCCATTGCCACCAGCAGCGTCCGTCTTCACCCGGGCGATGACGTCAGCCAGAGCGCTGTCGAGACCCACAGCCGCGGCAGCCGCGTTGCGGTTGGTCGCGCCGACGGCATAGCTGTTGCGGGTCGCTTCGATCGCCACGGTCTTGGCGGTCGTGTCATGCTTCAGGCCGAAGGTGACGAACTGCGAGCTGAGCGACGGGGTTGCGGTTGCCGTGACGTCGCCCGTTCCGGTGTAGGTGAACAGCGTGTAGCCGTCGCCCGTGGAATAGAGGCTGTCCTTCGACACGGTCACCGCGACCTTGCCAGCCAGGTTCAGGTTCCCATCCACCGACACAGATGACGGGGTCGAGAAGACACCGGCATTTTCGGGAGTGGTGAAGTAGGGAATGCTGACGCCGCCGGTGATCGGGCCCAGGATTTCCGGAGCCGAACCGCCATCGTTGACGTTCAGGCTGCCGAAGCGGACCAGCGAGGGGTTGACGCCCACAACCGTCGTGCCGTTGGCAGTCTGGGTGTAGTTGCCCTGCTGATAGACTTCGATGCCCTTGATGGCTTCAGGACCCGGGGTGACGATGCTGTTGCCGACCGTGCGGATGAAGGTCGGTGCGCGGCGGCCGAGGACGAGGGTCGCATCATTGTTGATGTTGCCCTTGATCCCGAAGACCGCGTCGTCCGAAGCGACGTCCAGCTGGAGTTCGCCAGCCTGCACGTTGAGGTTGCCGACATCCATCGTCCAGGCTGCGGGCGAGGAGCCTTCAGCCGGAACATATTCGGCGCCCGTCACGACGAAGGTGCCAGCGCCCGTCTTGTTGACGGTGTTGACGCCCAGCACGCGAACGGCCATCGGGTTGAACAGCCCTTGCGCGTCTTGCGGCAGGGTCGCGACCGGCGTGAAGTTGGCCGGGGTGGTCGATCCAGCCAGCTTCAGTTCGCGGGCGCCCAGGAAACCGCCGCCGTTCAGGTTGACGGTCGTGTCGGTCAGATAGGCACCGCTGTCGTCGCGCTGTGCGTCGATGTCGCCGAGCGTGATCGACCCGTTGTTGAGGTTGATCGCCGCCTTGATGTCGGCTGTCTTGACGGCAGCTTCGCCACCCACGCTGAGGTTGAACGCGGCAGGATCAACCTGCGATGCGTTCAGGGGAACGCCCGCGCCCGAAACCAGCGAAGCCAGTTCGGAGGCGACTTCGCCCTGCGTCGATACCGCACCCGTCACGGTGAAACCGCGCGAGATGCCGTTCTGATCGACCGTGTAGGTCTGCGCCGCAGGAGCAGCCGTGACGGTGACGGCGGTCGTGTTGACCGTCGCATCGACAGTAGCCGTGCCGCTGAACACCGATCCGCCGAGCGTCGTGTTGCCCGTCAGGATGCCGTTGTTCGTGACAGCACCAGTGACGCCTTCCAGCTCGACGTCGCCAAAGGCGATGCCGTTGTTGGTGAAGCTGGCGTTGCCGCCTGCCGGAGCCGCCGTGACGTTTGCCGCGATCGTGCGGGTGCCAGCGTCGGTCGGGTTGGTGTCGGTGATCGTCGCGGAGCCGCCACCGTCCAACGCGGAAACGCTGAACACATTGCCCGCACCCGGCGTGCCGAGCGAGCCATTGTTAACGAGCGAGGCGGAGGCCAGACCTTCGACATCGACATCGCCAAGGACAGTGCCGTTGTTCGTGACCGAAGCCGCGGCGCCGACCGGCTGACCCGTGAACGTCGTTACGACGCTGACGGGGGTGAAGCCATCAGCCGCATAGGTGGTGACGGTTTCTTCGCTGCTGTCGAAGCCCGAGCTGCTGGCGAAAAGGTTGCCGCCGGTCCCGTTGTTGGCATCGCCGATGACGCTGCCTTGGCCGATGGTGATCGATGCACCGCCTACGCCGGAAGCGAAGACGTTGCCCGCCACGCTGGGCACGCCCTGCTGCGAGGGAGCATCCACGACGACCGAAGCCTGACCACCTGCGGAGGTGAAGCTGTTGGTTTGCGTGCTGGTCGTCAGCGTGTCGATACCGCCAGTGACGCTGTAATTGTCAACGCTCTCGCTGTTTGACAGGTCGGTGCCCGACGAGGCGAAGACCGATCCGCCGACCGAGCCGGTGATGTTGGCGCTCGCGTTGCCGAAAGCCGAGGTGACGCTGCCGTCACCATCGATGCGTCCGGCATTGTTGAGCGTGGCGTTGCCAGCAGCGGCCGGAGCCGTTTGCGTCGAGGTGGTGGTGACAGTAGCCGTGCCATCTCCAGCGGCGTCTACCGTCCGCGTTGCGGAGGTGGCGAATGCCACGTCAGCGGGCGTGAAGGCGAAGGGGCCGACCTGCGCGGTGCTGACAGACACGTTGCCAGCGACAGCTGCATCCGCGCCGATGTCGGCCAATGCCGAAGCGGTGCCTGCGACGTTGAGGTTGCCGCCTACATTGGCAGCGCCTTGAAGCGCGACGGAAGCCGCACCGCCGGTCTGGCTCTGGGTGAACTGCGAGCTGGCGGACGAGCTGGTTCCCTGCAGAACGCCAGCGTCATAGGTGTCGGTGCTTTCCGAGGCGTTCGTCAGGTTGATGGCGAAGCCCTGGCTCGTCGAGGTGACGTTGCCCGAGATCTGGCCGCCGTTGACGTTGACCGCACTGCCTGCGTTGCCGGAGGAGAACACATCGCCGTTGCGGCCAGAATCACCGGGAGCAACCGTTCCGCTGATGTTGACGGTGCTCGTGCCGCCGGTGGTGGCGAAATCGGTCGTATCAAGGCTGGTGGCGACGACCGTTCCGGTGCCTGCGCCATCGCGGGAGTCCGTCGCAACGTCCGTGCTGGCAGTTGCGGATGACCCACCCTGGGCTACAGAAGACACGTCGCCATAGACGCTGCCGCTGACTGTCGCAGTGCTGTTGGCGGCGGAGAACTGGCTGACGCTGCCGTCATTGCCGGTGCCGAAGTTCAGCGAGCCGTTGATGCCCGCATAGGTGCCGGTGACGTCGCCGCCGACGGTTTCGCTCGAACTGCTCGACTGCGTGGTCGTGGTCGTTCCCGATACGGTGACCGTGGGACCGGTGCTGGTCGAGACCGTGCTGCCGCTCGACGCGGTGGTCTGGCCGAGGACCTGGCCATTGTTCGCGATCGTGATCGCGCCGGTGTCCGAATCGGCATCTACGTCGCCGCTGATCCGTCCAGCGGCGGCATTGGTGATCGAGATGGCGCCATCAGTGGTTGAGGCCAAGGCGTTGCCGCCGACCGAGCCGCTATTGGCCAGGGTGACGGAGCCGGTTGTTGCCGTGCCGACAAGGTCGCCATCGACGGAACCGGCGTTGGTGACGGAGACGTTGGCGGTATCGAGGGCTGAGCCGATCAGGCTGCCGCCGACTTCGCCCGCGGGACCGTTGACGAGCGCAACATCACCATAGGCCGAGCCGAATACGCTGCCGCCTACCGAACCGTTATTGGTGACCGAAGCCGTGCCGCCGAAGTCCGTTGCGCTGATGCTGCCCGTGACTTCGCCATTGTTGGTGGCGGTGAAGCTGTTCGCGGCGGCAGTGCTGCCGACGCCGCCAAAAGCGATGCCGGTGACCAGGCCATCGTTGGTCAGTGAAACAGCGCCATCGCCCTCGCCAGCGGCATAGCCGCCCGCGACGAAATCATAGCCGACGCTGCCGCCGCTGATGTCCGCGCCCGAGGCGATCGTTACCGTAAGGTCAGGGTTTGCAGGAGTGGTGATCGCGGCATCGATGCTGGCGTTCACCGCGGCGCTTGTACCCGCGCCGGTGGGCACGTTCACAGTTGCGGGAGCGGCTGAGGCTCCACTGGCGTTGGCGAGGAGCGCCATCGCCGGCATCGAGGCTGACAAGAGCAGCATCCGATGCAGTTTCGAGTTATTTCTCATTCTTTATTCCCCTAGTCATCGTGCAAAGCCGCAAAGCCAGACGGCAGAAGGGGACATCCGGGCCGGGACGACACCACCCGACCTGCCGCATCTGATATGCGCGGTGAAATCCCCTTCACCCCCTGCACATTGCTAGACGCACTTCACGTGCGTGTGCGCAACTTGCGCAAATCTCCTATGCGCAATCGCATTCGTTCGCAATCGCTTTTTGCGGCGTCGCAAAGATGTGCGCAAATAGCTCCGAGATTTGACGGATTTAGCCCGGGCTTTAGGCCTTTTCCATGAAAATTCTGGATTCTTAAGTGCGCAAATTGTATGATCGTTCAATATGCACTTGGCAGGTTTGCGACAGCGGTGTGAACGCTTCTAGAAACAACAACGAACAAAAGGCGACGCAAGATTTGCGATCGTCGGTTTTCCAGGTGGTCGCACGGGTGTGCCAAGAACAGGCGCAGAAAAACATGTCTTTTGATTATGAGTGGGATCAGCAGAAAGCGCGTGGGCTGATCAGCTGCCTGATAGAGGAAACCGGCCTGTCGGCGACGGAAGTAGCGCGCCGATCAGGGCTGGCTCCATCGACGCTGACGCGCATTTATCCCACACCTTCGGTAGGCTATTCCCTTTCGGCGCGGAGCATATCCAAGCTCAAGGAAGCATTCCCCGAGCCATTCGCCATGTGCGAGGCAAGGGGGATCACCGCCACCCCTTCACCGGCCCCCACACATCTAGTGAAGGAGCGGCCCCTGCCCTTTGCGATGCCGAGTGAAAGGACCATCCCGGTTTATGCCGCGTCGCTGCTGTTCCCGGACGAGGACAGTATATCGCTGGCCAACGACCTGGAGATGTGGGAGGGCGACTTCACCCAGCCGGCCGCCTTTATCCCCGCGCCATTCGGCCGTGCCGACGCGGCCCGCTATTTCGCGATCTACATCCCCAGCGAAGCGATGGAGCCGAGGTTCCGGGCAGGCGAGCGGGTGATATTGGACAGGATCAAGCCTGCGTCCATCGATACCGACGTAATCGTGCAACTGCGCGACGAAGAGGAACGGTCGCTTTGGACGATAGGCAGACTGAGCGCGCGGGACCGCAACCTGATCGGCCTGACCCAATATAAGGACCGGGTGACCGCTTCCATTCACCGCAGCAAGGTCCGGCATATCTTCCCCATCATCGGGATGCTCGGCGACGAGGCTTGAGGGTTGACGCGGCCCGGCTGCCGCCAAGCTCAATATCGCTCGCCTAGAGCAGGAACTGCCCCTCTATCACCGTGCGACAGGCGCCGGTCAGGATGACCCGATCGCCGTCCAGACGGCAGCCGAGGCGACCGCCGCGAGCAGATGCCTGCACGGCGCTGAGCTTTACCTTATCGAGCCGGGACGCCCAGAAGGGGGTGAGCAGGCAATGGGCCGAGCCGGTCACGGGATCCTCGTCCACGCCACCGCCTGGCACGAAGACGCGGCTGAGGATGTCGCTGTCCTCACCCTGCGCGGTGGCAATCAGCATGATGTCACCGAGCGCCGTCAATGCCGCAAAGTCAGGCTGGAGCGCGCGGACGGCCGCAGCATCAGGGAAGAGGAACAGGCTGTACCCGCCGTCGCGCCAATGGGATTCGAGGGGCTCCCCGCCGAGCCCGGCCGCAAGATCGGGCAGCGCGCGCGGCTCCATATGCCACGCGGGGAGGGAAAGGGTATAGCCATCCCGGTCGCGCATAACCGTCAGCACGCCCGCGTCACGGGTGCGGAAGCGCAGCGCGGTGCGGCCGCCCATCAGCACATGCCCGCTCGCCAGCGTGGCATGGCCGCAAAGCTTCACCTCGACCGTGGGCGTGAACCAGCGCAGCGCATAATCGGCGTCGGGATCATCGGGCGTCGGAACGGTGAAGGCGGTTTCCGACAGGTTGTTTTCAGCCGCGATCGCCTGGAGGGTGGCATCGTCCAGCCAGCGGCCGAGCGGCATCACGGCGGCGGGATTGCCGGTGAAGGGCGCGTCGGCGAATGCGTCAACCTGGGTGAAGGGAAGGCTGGTCATGGATTGGGTTTCCGCTGGCTTGTGAGGCCAATGATGACGCGCGGTGACGCCGGGCGATAGGGCCAGCGAGGAGACATTGGTCTGGATGTGCGTCAAGGGGGAGAGTGATCTGGCGTTCGATGCAGGGGCCTGAGATGCCAGCTTTCGCTGGCATGACGTAGGTGGGGGAAAGGAAATGGGCCAGCCATATGAAATGGCTGGCCCGTGTTCGCGGCTTTAGGGGACGCTTTGACCGTCAATCCAATTTTGGCCCGAAGGCCGGTGAGGAATGACGCTCCCCAGGCTTACGCACTGCCGCTCGCCCTCCCGCGGGCGATCGATGCTGACGATGTTAACGCAGATTCACTGAGTCGTCTCGCGCAAACATGGTTTTCAACGGGTAATCGGCTCGTGTCAGCCGGTTATGCGCCGCCGCATTGCGCGCGATGCAGGAGTTTCTGGTCCGCCAGCACCAGCGCCATCATCGCTTCGACGACCGGCACGCCACGGATTCCCACGCAGGGGTCGTGGCGGCCCTTGGTGATGATGTCGGAAGCTTCGCCCTCCCGCGTGATTGTTTCCACGGGGATGAGGATCGAGCTTGTCGGCTTGAACGCGACCCGCAGCTTCACCGGCTGGCCGGTCGAGATGCCGCCTGCAATGCCGCCAGCATGATTGGCAAGAAAGGCTGGCCCCTCTTCGCCCGGACGCATGGGATCGGCATTTTCCTCGCCACGCAGGCGGGCAGCGGCGAAACCGTCGCCGATTTCCACGCCCTTGACCGCGTTGATGCTCATCATCGCGGCGGCGAGTTCGCTGTCGAGCTTGGCGTAGAGCGGCGCGCCCCAGCCTGCCGGCACGCCGGACGCGACGCATTCGACCACGGCGCCAAGGGACGAACCGTCCTTGCGCGCGCCGTCCACCAGTTGCTCCCACCGCTTGGCAGCTTCAGGGTCGGGGCAGAAGAAGGGGTTATTGTCGATTTCCGCCGCGTCAAAACGGGCATAGTCGATCGCGTCGCCGCCTATCTCACTGACATAGGCGAAGATATCGACCTCCGGCAGGACGAGGCGGGCCACCGCGCCCGCAGCGACACGGCTGGCGGTTTCACGCGCCGACGAACGACCGCCGCCGCGATAGTCGCGAAAGCCATATTTGGCATCATAGGCATAGTCGGCATGACCCGGCCGATAGGCCTTGGCGACGTCCGAATAATCCTTCGACCGCTGATCGGTATTCTCGATCATCAGGCTGATCGGGGTGCCGGTGGTCTTGCCTTCGAACACGCCCGACAGGATGCGGACCTCGTCCGGTTCGCGGCGTTGGGTCGTGAACTTCGATGTGCCGGGCTTGCGCTTGTCCAGATAGGGCTGGATGTCGGCTTCGCTGATCGGCAGGCCGGGAGGGCAGCCATCGACGATCGCGCCGATGGCCGGACCATGACTCTCGCCCCAGGTGGTGAAGCGGAATACGCGGCCGAAGGTGTTGAAGCTCATATCCTGTCCCTAGCCCGGATCAGCCCTTGTCGAGCGCGATATCCGGCGCGTCTTCGGCCTTCATGCCGATGACATTGTAGCCAGCGTCGACATGATGGACTTCGCCGGTCACGCCCGATGCCAGATCCGACAGGAGGTAGAGGGCCGCGCCGCCGACATCCTCGATCGTCACATTGCGGCGAAGCGGGCTGTTCAACTCGTTCCACTTCATGATGTAGCGGAAGTCGCCGATGCCGCTGGCTGCCAGCGTCTTGATGGGGCCTGCCGAGATGGCGTTGACGCGGATATTTTCCGGTCCCAAGTCCATCGCCAGATATTTGACGCTGGTTTCCAGGGCCGCCTTGGCCACGCCCATGACGTTGTAATGGGGGATGACCTTTTCGGCGCCATAGTAGGACAGCGTCAGCATGCTGCCCCCCTCCGCCATCAGCGCGCGCGCGCGTTTGGCGACGGCGACGAAGCTGTAGGCCGAAATGTTCATCGTCATCAGGAAGTTTTCGAGGCTGGTATCGACATATTTGCCGCGCAGCTCATTCTTGTCGGAAAAGCCGATCGCGTGGACCACGAAATCAAGCTTGCCCCAGCGCGCCTTCACTTCGTCGAAGGCCGCGTCGAGCTTATCCATGTCGGACACATCGCAATCGAGCAGGAAGTCCGATCCCAGTTCCTCGGCAAGCGGGCGCACGCGCTTGGCCAGCGCATCGCCCTGATAGGAGAAGGCGAGTTCCGCCCCCTGTGCGCGCAATGCCTTGGAAATGCCCCATGCAAGCGACTTGTCATTCGCCAGGCCCATGATGAGACCTCGTTTTCCCGCCATCAAGCCCGTCATTCTACCGTCCCGTTCCCTTTACGATCCTCCATGCCACGCTCCACTTCCTCTTCGGGAAATTCGGCAAGCGCCGCATTGAGTTCCGCGCCAATTACCACGCCAAGCCCGACGAGGAAGAAAAAAATGAGTGTGATCATTACGCCAGCCAGACTGCCATAGGTGCGGTCATAGCCGCCAAGCAGCGAAAGGGTGGGCGGCAGCAGCATGGTGACGCCATACCACCAAAGCGCCGTAGCGACCGCGCCGGGCCATTTGGGAAAGCGTTTGTCCTTGTAGGCGCTGGGTGTGAGCGAGAAATAGAGATAATAAAGGGCGACGCAGAGGATCAGCATCGGCAGGGCGCGCGTCAGGGTGACGATCTGCATCGCCTGGTCCGCGAAGGGCAGCAGCTGGTGCAGGAACTGGTCGATGCCGGTTATGACGACCTGAAGGGAAAAGGCGAACATCACGGCAAACACGCTGACCAACGTGATGCCGATGGCGGTCAGGCGATAGTGCCAGAAAGGGCGCGTGCTTTTGGTGCCATAGGCCCGGCGGAGAATGTCGCGGATAGTTTCGATGAGGCTGCCCACCGTCCACAGACCGACAAGGCCGCCCAGCCATAGGAGAGGGCCGGTGCGGGCGGTGAGCACATCGATGATGGGCTGTTTCACCACGCTGGCGACGCCGGGCGGCACGGTTTCGAGGAAAGCGCCCACCGCCGCCAGACCATCCTGCGACCGGCCGAAGATGCTGGCTACCGCCGCCGCGACGATGAAGAAGGGGAAGAGCGTCATCAGCGAAAGATAGGCGAGGTTTCCCGCGTGGATGAAGCCATCGCTATAGGTGCCGACAGCCACCCGCTTCATGATTTCGAAGGCGTGGCTGCCGGGTCGGACCTTGGCTATGCCGCGGTTGAGATGGGCACGAGCGTCGTCCGCGATCCGTTTGCGGCGGGATTCGGGTGAGTAGGGTGAAGGCTGCGGCATGCCCTCCTAACGTCCTAGACGCCCAGATGGGCGCGAACGGCACGGCCATCCTGCCAGCTTTCGACCAGCGACAGGATCGCCGGGTCGTCGCCGGGGATGTCGATCAGCAGGCGGACGAGCTGATCGCCCCGCTCCCCAGCCTTGTGCGTGAAGCCCTTGCCGCGCAGGCGCAGCGTCTTGCCCGATGTGGTCCCGGCGGGGACGCCGAGCATCACCGGACCATCGACGGTGGGCACCTTGACCTTGCCGCCCTTCACCGCTTCGTCGAGGGTGATGGGGAGGTCGAGCAGCACATTGTCGCCGTCGCGGGTGAAGAAGGGGTGCGGTTTCACCTCGATAGTGACGATAGCATCCCCTGCCCCGGCTGGCCCCGCCTGCCCCTTCCCCGACAGCCGCATCTGCGTGCCGGTTTCGACGCCAGCAGGCAGCTTGAGGTCGATGCTCTTGCCGTCCTGCAGGGTGATCCGCTGCGGCGCGAGGGTGGCCGCGTCGACGAACGCGACGGCCAAGCGGTAGGACACATTGGCGCCCTTCTGGGGTGGCGCTCCACGACCGAAGCCGCCGAAACCCCCGCCACCGCGCCGGGCGCCGCCGCCGCTGAACAATCCTTCGAAGATATCCCCGAAGTCGGCACCTTCGTTGAATTCAAAGCCGCCGCCGCCACCCGGACGTCCACGAAAACCGCCGCCGCCGCCAGCGCCGCCAAATCCGAAGGGAGCGGTGGGATTGCCGTCGCCGTCAATCTCTCCCCGGTCGAAACGCGCGCGCTTATCCTTATCCGACAGCAGCTCATAGGCGCTGGAAACCGACGAGAAACGCTCGGCCGCCTTGGGATTATCCTGATTCCGGTCAGGGTGAAGCTCCTTGGCGAGCTTGCGGTAGGCCGACTTGATCTCTGCCTCGCTCGCGCCGCGCGCGACGCCCAGTATGGAGTAGGGATCCGCCATTGCCGAGTGTCTATCCTTGTTCGTGAAAGCTGATTTGCACCTTATGTGGCGAAATAGTCACGATCGTTCAAGCGGCGTGGCCATCGACATGAACGGAAACCAGCCGTAGATCAGCAGCATGACCGATCCCTTCATCCTGTTCGACCAATGGTATGGCGAAGCGCGCGACGCCGAGATCAACGACAGCAACGCAATGGCGCTGGCAACCGCCGACGCGCGCGGGCGGCCGTCGGTGCGAATGGTGCTGCTGAAAGGGCATGGGCCGGAAGGCTTTATCTTTTATACCAACTTCGAAGGGCGCAAGGCCGAGGATTTGCTCGCCAATCCGCATGCGGCGCTGCTGTTTCACTGGAAATCTCTGCGGCGGCAAATCCGGATCGAAGGGCCGGTCGAGACGGTGGATGAGGCCACGGCAGACGCATATTTCGCTACGCGCAGCCGCGACAGCCAGCTGGGTGCATGGGCTTCCGACCAGTCGCGACCCCTGCCGTCTCGGGAGGTTTTCATGGCCCGCTATGACGATGCGGTCGCCCGGTTCGAGGGCGGGCCGGTGCCTCGCCCGCCACACTGGTCGGGATTTCGCGTGGTGCCGCAGCGGATCGAATTCTGGCAGGACCGTGAGCATCGGCTGCACGAACGGCGGTTGTTCGAGCGGGATGGCGATGGTTGGCGCGAAGGGCTGCTGTATCCTTGAGGCGCGGGGGCCGCGTAGCGGTGGTGGAGGGAGCGTGGCCAGCGTTGCGCATTTCCCCTCCACCAGCCTTTGGCTGTTCCCCTCCCCACGCCTCCGGCGCAGGGAGGATAAGGCTGTCGTCGTTCGTTCAACAGGATAGGCGTTCCGGTCGGCGCCTGTTAGATGTGAGGCCAGCACGGCTAAGAGGGGTTGCATGCGGAATCGACTGACGGCCTTCATTCTTGCTGGCATGATCCTGGGCGTTCTCACCGGCTTTGCGGCCAATTTGTGGGTCGGAGCCGACAAGACCCTTGCCAAGGATGTGGCAGGATATTTCCACCTGCTGGCCGACATTTTCCTGCACCTCATCAAGATGATCATCGCGCCGCTGGTGTTTTCGACGCTGGTCGCGGGGATCGCGCATATGGGCGACAGCGCGGCGTTGGGGCGGATCGGCGGGCGGGCGTTGGCTTGGTTCATCATCGCCAGCCTGATTTCGCTGACGCTGGGCCTCTTCTTCGTCAATTTCTTCGCGCCGGGTGAAGGGCTGAACCTGGTCCGGTCAGGCGCGCAATCCGGGGTGAATACCGAGGCGCTCAATTTCAGGGATTTCGTCCTGCACGTCTTCCCCACCTCCATGGTGGGCGCGATGGCGGAAAATTCGATCCTCCAGATCGTCGTCTTTTCGCTGTTCGTGGGCGTCGCGCTGACCGCCATTGGCGAGAAGGGCAAGCCGATCGTCACCGTCATCGAGGCGATGGTCGAATTGATGTTGCAAGTGACGGGCTATGTGATGCGCGTTGCCCCCCTTGCCGTGTTCGGGGCGCTGGCGTCGGCGATCACGACCGAGGGGCTGGGCGTGCTCAAGACCTTTGGCGAGTTGGTCGGCGAATTCTATCTGTCGCTCCTCGCGCTTTGGCTGCTGCTCTGTGGCGCGGGTGCGATCTTCCTGGGGCGGCGCATGGTCAAGCTGATCAAATATGTGCGCGAGCCGCTGCTGATCGCCTTTTCCACGGCATCGTCGGAGGCGGCTTATCCCAAGATGCTGGAGCAGCTCGATCGGTTCGGCGTGCCCCGGCGCATCTACAGCTTCGTGCTGCCGCTTGGCTATTCGTTCAATCTCGACGGGTCGATGATGTATTCGACCTTCGCCACGATCTTCATCGCGCAGGCCTATGGCATCGACCTGCCGATCGCGACGCAGATCACCATATTGCTGGTCCTGATGGTGACGAGCAAAGGCATCGCCGCCGTCCCGCGCGCCTCGCTCGTCGTCGTTGCGGCGACACTGGGGCAGTTCGACCTGCCGGTGGAAGGCATCGCCTTCATCCTGGCCGTCGATCATTTCATGGACATGGGCCGCACCGCGACCAACGTGCTGGGCAACGCCATCGCCACGTCGGTCATCACCAAATGGGAAGGCATGCTGGAGGTCGAGGAACCCGACTATGTGCCGCATCCCAAGGCCCCGGCCCATACGCCCGCGCATGGCCGCGCTGGGCTGGAGCTGGCGTCGGACATGGTGGACGAAGAACCGCGAAGCTGACCGCTACCACAATATGCCCCTAACCGGCTGATCCGGTGCAGGCGCATCGTCACCGATGGATTGGAGCAGGTCGATCTCGATCGTGCGGCACATGGCGGAGAGTGGCACGTCATGTACGCTGCCCGCGAAAGGATCGACCAGATCATCGCCAATCCGCAGCACGGCGAGGAACATGAGGCCCGCCACCGTCGACCCCAGCGGCGTCGCAAGGCCGAGGGTTTCCACCAGCCCGATCGGCAGCAATACGCAGAAGAGATGCGTGAACAGCGTCGGCAGGAACCGATATTGGATAGGCAACGGCGTGTTCTTGAGCCGCTCCATGCCCCCTTGCGCATTGGAGATATCGACCAGCGTCTTTTCCATCTGCGTTTGCTGGATAGTGTCGATCCATCCTTCCCGGCGGGCGATGTCGATCCGGCGCCCGGCGCTGTCCAGCAGGCCATTGGCTGGATTGGTGCGCGCCAGCGCATGCTCCTTGTCCCGTTCCTCGATAAAGCCGGTGACCCGATCATCGAAGGGTTGGCGGCGCAACTGGCATCGCAAGGCGTTCACATAGGCGACCTGCCGTTTGATGATCTCTCGCTTCAGGTCCCGCGCTTCGGGATCGGGCAGGAAGTTGCGCGTGGCGCGCGCCAGGCTGCGCGAGGCGTTGATCATCGCGCCCCAAAGAATGCGCCCTTCCCACCAGCGTTGATAGGATGAGTTGCTGCGAAAGCCGAGGAAGAGCGCCAGCGCCGAGCCGAACAGGGTAAGCGGCAGCGGTGGCGCGCGAAAGGGCAGGATGAAATAGGTGATCGTGACCGCGCAGTCCCAGATGAACAACAGGGCGAGCGGCTTCCAAACTTCACTCGCAATCTGGCGCAGGCTGGGCGCGGCATTGACGATCATGCATTTCTCCGGATTTCAGCACAGGAGGGCATAAACAAAGCGGCCCTCCTTTGGATGCGGGCGGGGGACAATTTACCGGCTGCGCGTTACGCCCTTTTTGCAACGGGGGGAGGTCAGCGCGCTGCCTTCGCCGCTTCCGCCCACCAGATGAGGCTGCTCGCGAAACCCGCAAAACCGCGTTCGAGCGCCGCGCCGCCGTCACCCTGGGGCTGTCCCTGTTCATCAAGCGTCTGGGCGATCTGGCCGACGCTCAAACGTTCCGGGATGACGGCCATGCCCATGGCGGACAGCGTCACCGTCCAGGCGGCGTGGCTGTTGACCCCGGCATAGCGGCCCGCCGAATAGCTGGCGATGGCGGCGGGGCGACGGTCGAATTCCTTGAGATAATGATCCACCAGGTTCTTGAGGCCCGGCTGAACGCCGCGATTATATTCGCCGGTCACGAAGACGAAGGCATCGGCAGCGGTGAGGCGGTCGGCAAGCGCGGCCATGGCTGCGGGGGCCTGGCCGGGCGGGTAGTCACTGTAGCGCTGGTCGAGCATGGGAAGGCCGACCTGCATCGCGTCTATGAGTTCGGGCATGTGGCCGAGTTGCTGGAAGCCGTTGATGAGATAGTCGGCGAGGCGGATGCCCATGCGGTTACGCCGGTAGGAGCCGTAGAGGACGAGGAGGTTGAGGGACATGGCGGCGCTCCCTTGCTGTAAAGGGAGGTTTGTCGCATCGGCATGAGCGCGCGTCCAGCATATCGGCTCACCCCTTCATTCGTCATGCCAGCGGAAGCTGGCATCTCAGGAGAGAGGGCACGGCGTGAGGCCCGAGATGCCAGCTTTCGCTGGCATGACGGGATTCGATGGCCTTTACCGCAACTTCGCTATCGAAAGCCCGTCCTGCTTGGCGCGGGCTTTTACCGACTCCTCGCTGCGGGTCAGGGCCTTGGCGATCGCTTTCAGTGCCATGCCCTTTTTCGCCAGAGAATGGAGCTTTTGCAGCTCATCCGCCGTCCAGGGCTGTTTGTGACGCTCGAAGCGATCGCCTGCCATCGGATCAATCCGCGAAGGGATCGCGCACGAGGATGGTGTCCTCGCGCTCGGGACTGGTGGAGACGAGCGTGACCGGGCAGCCGATCAGCTCCTCGATCCGGCGGATATATTTGATCGCCTGCGCGGGCAGGTCGGCCCAGCTGCGGGCGCCCGCCGTCGTGTCCTGCCAGCCTTCGATGTCTTCGTAGATGGGCTGCGCCTTCGCCTGATCCTGCGCATGGGCGGGGAGATAGTCGTAGGTCTGGTCGCCGATCTTGTAGCCGACGCAGATTTTCAGCGTGTCGAAGCCATCCAGCACGTCGAGCTTGGTGAGCGCGATGCCGGTGACGCCCGAGACGGCGACCGACTGGCGTACCAGCACGGCGTCGAACCAGCCGCAGCGACGCTTACGGCCGGTGACGGTGCCGAACTCATGGCCGCGCTCGCCAAGGCGCTGGCCGGTTTCGTCCTCCAGTTCCGTCGGGAAGGGACCGGAGCCAACGCGAGTGGTGTAGGCTTTGACGATGCCGAGCACGAAGCCCGCGCCATTGGGGCCAAGGCCAGTGCCGCTCGCCGCCGTGCCCGCGACCGTGTTGGACGAGGTGACGAAGGGATAGGTGCCGTGGTCGATGTCGAGCAAGGTCCCCTGCGCGCCTTCGAACAGGATGCGCTGGCCTGCCGCCTTCGCCTTGTTGAGCGTCAGCCAGACGGGCTTCACGAAGGGGAGGATGAACTGCGCGATGTCGCGGAGGTCCGCCATCAGCGCGTCGCGGTCGATCGGCGCTTCGTTGAAACCGGCGCGCAGGGCGTCGTGATGGGCGGTCAGGCGGTCGAGTTGCGGGCCGAGATCGTCCAGATGGGCGAGGTCGCAGACGCGGATGGCGCGGCGGCCGACCTTGTCTTCATAGGCAGGGCCAATGCCGCGACGAGTGGTGCCGATCTTGCCCGCGCCCGATGCGTCTTCGCGCAAGCCATCGAGGTCGCGGTGGAAGGGCAGGATCAGCGGGCAGGTTTCGGCGATCTGGAGATTTTCGGGGGTGATCTCGACGCCCTGCCCCTTCAGCTTCGCGACTTCATCGCGGAAGTGCCAGGGGTCGAGGACCACGCCGTTGCCGATGACGCTGAGCGTGCCGCGCACGATGCCCGAGGGGAGCAACGAGAGCTTGTAGACCTTTTCGCCCACAACCAGCGTGTGGCCCGCATTATGGCCGCCCTGAAAGCGGGCGACGACATCGGCGCGCTCCGACAGCCAGTCGACGATCTTGCCCTTGCCTTCGTCACCCCATTGGGCGCCGATCACGGTCACGTTAGCCACAGATACAGTCCTCCGCCCGCCGCGGGGACCGGCCATGCCCTTCGACGGGACTCGGCATGCCGGTGGGATCGAGTGGGCGAGATCGCCCTATGCGGGGGCGCGTTAGCGGCGCTGCCCCATGTCCGTCAAGTCAGTAAGGGCGCGGTTCGTCGCCATCCAGCCAATGAGTGCAGCGCAGAGCTTCGCCATTTTCCTGGCCTGTGAGGGCTGCGACGGTCTGCCAGCCGTCAGCGCGAAGTTGCGCGGCGCGACTTTCGTCATGGTGCAGGGGCAGGAACAGGCGCTGAGGCGTTTCCGCGCCGAAACCCGCGTCGATGAGTGGATCGGGGTAGAGCGAGAAGCCGATCGCCGGTTCTTCCGACCCGTCCGCGCGGGTGATGGCGTAGCTGCCGCCCCGGCCGATCTCGCCGATGAAGCCTTCCGCAAAGATCGAGAAGCCGAACCAGTTCTGATATTCAAAGCCGTGGCGTTCGGTCGGGTCGAGCGTCAGCGTGATGTCCCAGCCGATCGGCTTGGCGATGGCGCGCAGGCCCGCGATGCGGCTGTCGATCACGCCGCCGAGCTGGGCGCTCAGCGCTTCGAGCTTTTCCATCGCGGGGTGGAAGGGGCCGGTCGCTTCCATCAGTGGGAGATAGGCGGCAGCCGCAGGGCTGATCGCAGCGAGCGCGCCTGCATCCTTGGCGTCGAGTTCGGCGCGGACGGCTTCGATTTCTTCGCCTGCGAGCGGGAGGGGTCCGGCGGCTAGGCTGTCGATCAGGTCCGGCAGGGTGAAGTCGATCGTGATTCCGGTGACGCCCGCGGCTTGCAGCGCCTCGATCGCTACGTTGACGATCTCGACGGCGGCGGCGACGCTATCGCTGCCGATGAGTTCGGCGCCGACTTGCAGGCGTTCGCGTTCGGGGCGGAGTTGGTTGGCCTTCAGCCGGATGACCGGGCCGCCATAGGACAGGCGCAGCGGACGGGGCGCGCTGGCGAGGCGGGTGGCGGCGATACGGCCGACCTGGGCGGTCATGTCGGGGCGGAGCGCCAAGCTGCGCTGCGACACCGGATCGACGGCACGGACAAGGTCCTGCGCGCGCATGGATTTGAGGCGACTGACCAGCGTTTCCTCAAACTCGGCGAGCGGCGGCATGACGCGCTCATAGCCATGGGACGCCACGGTATCGAGCACGCGGCGCGCGAGGCGCGCGGAGGCTTCGGCCTGCGGCGGCAGGCGGTCGGAGAGTCCTTCGGGAAGGAGGCCGGGTGGGATGGTCATGCGCTGGCCTTTAGCAAGATCGGCCAGATTATCCAGCCTCCGTTCGGTTCTCGACAAGCTCGAACCGAACGGAGTTTGTTCAGGATCAGGCGAACTTCAACAGCTTCACCGTCTTCACGCCTGCGAGCTTGCAGATGTCGTTCAGCACGGCTTCGCTGACCGCGCCATCAACCGACAGCAGCAGCACGGCTTCACCACCCTGGCTGCGGCGGCCGAGGTGGAAGGTGCCGATGTTGACGCCTGCTTCGCCGAGCGTTGAGCCGAGACGGCCGATGAAGCCGGGTGCGTCCTGGTTGACGATGTAGAGCATGTGGCCTTCAAGGTCGGCTTCGACCTTGATGCCGAACAGCTCGACAAGGCGCGGGCTGCCGTGGCCGAACAGGGTGCCAGCCACCGACTTGTCACCTGCTTCGGTCTTTACCGTGACGCGGACGAGGGTCTGATAGTCGCCTTCGCGATCGTGACGCACTTCGCGGACATCGAGGCCGCGTTCCTTCGCGAGGAAGGGTGCGTTGACCATGTTCACCGTGTCGGAATAGACGCGCATCAGGCCAGCGAGGACCGCCGCCGTGATCGGCTTCTGATTGAGTTCGGCGGCATGGCCCTCGACCTCGACCGAGACGCCCTGAATGCGGTCGCCTTCGAGTTGGCCAACGAGGCTGCCCAGTTCTTCCGCCAGCGCCATATAGGGCTTGAGCTTGGGCGCTTCTTCAGCGGACAGGCTCGGCACGTTCAGCGCGTTGGTGATGCCGCCGTCGAGCAGATAGTCGCTGAGCTGTTCGGCGACCTGAAGCGCGACATTGACCTGCGCTTCGTCGGTGGATGCGCCAAGATGCGGGGTGCAAATGAAGTTGGGGGTGCCGAACAGCGGCGATTCCTTGGCCGGTTCCTGCACGAACACGTCGAGCGCGGCGCCAGCGACATGGCCCGAATCCATCGCTTCCTTGAGCGCGGCTTCATCGACCAGACCGCCACGGGCGCAGTTGATGATGCGCACGCCCTTCTTGGTCTTGGCGAGGTTTTCCTTGCTCAGGATGTTGCGGGTCTGGTCGGTCAGCGGCGTGTGCAGCGTGATGAAGTCCGCCTTCGCCAGCAGCGTGTCGAGGTCGGCCTTTTCCACGCCCATTTCAACGGCGCGCTCGGGGGTGAGGAAGGGGTCGAAGGCGACCACCTTCATCTTGAGGCCAAGCGCGCGGCTGGCGACGATCGAGCCGATATTGCCCGCGCCGATCAGACCCAGCGTCTTGCCGGTGACTTCAACGCCCATGAAGCCGTTCTTGGGCCACAGGCCCTGCTGCGTCTGGGCGTTGGCTTCGGGCAACTGGCGGGCGAGCGCGAACATCAGCGCAATGGCATGTTCGGCGGTGGTGATCGAGTTGCCGAACGGGGTGTTCATCACGATCACGCCCTTGGCCGAAGCCGCGGGGATATCGACGTTATCGACGCCGATGCCTGCGCGGCCGATGACCTTGAGGTTAGGCGCGGCGTCCAGGATTTCCTTGGTCACCTTGGTCGAGCTGCGGATGGCGAGGCCGTCATATTGGCCGATGATCGCCTTGAGTTCTTCCGGGGTCTTGCCGGTGATTACATCGACTTCCAAGCCACGTTCGCGGAAGATCGCGGCGGCGCGGGGGTCCATCTTGTCGGAAATGAGTACCTTGGGCATGACGAATTGCCTTTCTTGCAATTCGTCATCCTGACGAAAGCTGAAACGAGTCACTTGCCTCGTTTCAGGATCTCAGGCGACTAGGTCGAACCTAGAGGCCTGAGATCCCAGCTTTCGCCGGGATGACGGGGATATGGGGAGAGGTTTGTTAAGCAGCCTTGGCCGTTGCGTAGGCCCAGTCGAGCCACGGGCCGAGCGCTTCAATATCGGCGGTCTCTACCGTCGCGCCGCACCAGATGCGCAGGCCCGCCGGGGCGTCGCGGTAACCCGCGACGTCATAGGCCGCGCCTTCCTTTTCCAGTAGGCCAGCCATGCTCTTAATGAGAGCTTCGTCCGCGCCTTCGACCGTCAGGCAGACGCTGGTGGTCGAGCGGGTCGCCGGATCGGCGGCGAGATGGCCGAGCCAGCTACGCTCCTCGACGATCTTGTTCAGCGCCGCCGCATTGGCGTTGCTGCGCGCGATGAGGCCGTTGAGGCCGCCGAGCGACTTGCCCCATTCCAGCGCGAAGATCGCGTCTTCGACCGCCAGCATGGAGGGGGTGTTGATCGTCTCGCCCTTGAAGATGCCTTCTGCGAGTTTGCCCTTCGCCATCAGGCGGAAGACCTTCGGCAGCGGCCAGGCGGGGGTGTGGTTTTCGAGGCGCTCCACCGCGCGGGGGCCGAGGATCAGCACGCCATGACCGCCTTCGCCGCCGAGAACTTTCTGCCAGGAGAAGGTGGCGACGTCGATCTTGGTCCAGTCGATCTCGTACGCGAAGACTGCGCTGGTGGCGTCGGCGAAGGTCAGGCCTTCGCGATCCGCCGGGATCCAGTCGGCGTTCGGCACGCGCACGCCCGAGGTCGTGCCGTTCCAAGTAAAGAGAACGTCGTTCGAGAAATCGACGGTGCCAAGGTCAGGCAGCTGGCCATAGTCGGCGCGGACTATCGTGGGATCGAGCTTCAGCTGCTTGGCGGCGTCGGTCACCCAGCCTTCACCGAAGCTTTCCCACGCCAGCGTCGTGACGGGGCGGGCGCCAAGCATCGTCCACATCGCCATTTCGAAGGCGCCGGTGTCGGAGCCCGGCACGATGCCGATGCGATGAGTTTCGGGCAGGTTCAGCAGTTCACGCATCAGGTCGATGCAGTAGGCAAGACGGGTCTTGCCGATCTTGGCGCGGTGCGAGCGGCCGAGGGATTCAGCGCTCAGCTTGTCGGCGCTCCAGCCCGGAGGCTTGGCGCAGGGACCGGAAGAGAAATAGGGGCGAGCCGGTTTATTCGTCGGCTTGGCCGCGGGCGCAATAGTGGCGTCGGCGGCGGTAACATCAGTCATGTACGCTTCTCCTTGCAGAGAGCTCGCGCGGCGTTGGGACCGCGTGGCCCGCTGGCCGCCCTAAAGATCGCAGGGGAAGAGTCAAGCTGAATGTCTGGATGCGACGAACCGTTGCGCTCGTTAACCCTCAATTGTGTAAGCCATGGTAAATGGTTGATCATGAACGAGCGGGTCAGGGGGAAAGCGGCGATACGCGGCGCGGGCCAAGCGGCTCTGCTGGCGCTGTGCATGACATTGGCATCGTGCGGCGGGGACCTCGTCCCGCGCGGGCGGGTGGAACGTCCGTCCAAGCCTGTAAAGAGCGCCCGCCCTGCCGCGCCTTCGCCGATGGAATTGCGCCAGTGCCTGGTGAAGCTGCAATCGCAATCGGTGCTGTTCACGCCCCTGCCCGATCAGAATTTCGGCGGCGGCTGTTCGGCGATGGGCAGCGTCAAGCTGCTCGACATCGGCGTGCCTGCCACCAATCTGGGCGCGATGACATGCGGGCTGGCCGCCAATTTCGCGGCATGGGCGCGCTATGGGGTTCAGCCTGCGGCGCGGCTGATCCTGGGCGCGGAGATCGAGCGGATCGAGACTTTCGGCACCTATAATTGTCGGCCGATCGCTGGCAGCGGCAGGCTGTCCGAACATGCGCACAGCAATGCGGTGGATGTGTCGGCCTTTGTCCTGTCAGACGGGCGGCGGATCACCATAGAGCAGGGATGGAATGGCGACCGGCAGACGCGGCAGTTTCTGGAGGTAGTCAGAGCGAGCGCCTGCAAGCGGTTCCGCACGGTGCTCAGCCCCGACTATAATGTCGCGCATCATGACCATTTTCATTTCGATATGGGTGGAAGAGGTGGCTTTTGCCGCTGACCTTCCTAAGTTGGGTTGAATGACAAGAAAAGAAATCGAAGAACGCAAATTCCGTCCCGCCCGGCAGGAAGCCGCCGATGCCCAGAAAGGCGTGGACACCCCGCAAACCACCAGCGCCGCCTACCGCCTGGCTTTTCAGGATACCGAGTTCTTGCTGCGCGAGGATTTGCGGCCGGTGCGGTTTCAATTGGAACTGTTGAAGCCGCAACTGTTGATGGACGAAGCGAGGATCGAATCCACTTTCGTCTTTTATGGGTCGGCGCGCATCCCGGAGCCAAGCCAAGTGCAGGCGCGGATCGACGCCGCCACGACGCCCGACCAGCGGCGGATCGCGGAGAATCTGGGGAAGAAGGCGCGCTATTATGAAGAAGCGCGCAAGCTGGCGGGGATGGCGGCGCAATATCCGGTGAATGAGGCGGGATGCCGCCACTTCGTGGTGTGTTCGGGCGGCGGCCCTTCCATCATGGAGGCGGCCAATCGCGGCGCGGCGGATGTGGGCGCGCAGACGATCGGGATGAACATCGTGCTGCCCCATGAGCAGGCACCCAATCGTTTCGTGACGCCGGAACTGAGCTTCCAGTTCCACTATTTTGCGCTCAGGAAGATGCATTTCCTGCTGCGGGCGCGGGCTTTGGCTGTGTTTCCGGGCGGGTTCGGCACGTTTGACGAGATGTTCGAACTGCTGACGCTGATCCAGACGGGGAAGATGAAGCCCATCCCGATATTGCTGTTCGGGCGGGAGTTTTGGACACGGGTCGTGGATTTCGAAGCGCTGGCGGATGAGGGGGTGATTTCGCCTTCGGACCTGAATTTGCTGACCTGGGTCGAGACGGCCGAGGATGCGTGGGAGGCTGTGCAGACTTTTTATCAGGATAGTGAAGTGCCGGGGTGCTGATGCTTGTCCTCTCTCCTTCAGGGGAGAGGATGTGGAGACTTGGTGCGAAGCGCCTAGTCGGAACTGGAGAGGGGCGAGAGATGACGCCTAGCCCCTTCCCCCTCATCCAACTTCGCCTAAGGCCTTTCGGGCCAAGGCTTCGTATCCTTCTCCCCATGGGGGAGAAGGGTTAGATGTTGCCTCTTGGGGTTGTGAAGACTAGGGCGCGGCCATGCGTGCCGAGCTTGATCATGTCGATTGCTGGATCTTCGATCTGGACAATACGCTGTACCCGGCGAAGGCGGACCTGTTCGCGCTGATCGACGTGAAGATGGGCGAGTTTATTCAAGGGCTGCTGGGCTGTGACCCGGACGTCGCGAAGGCCACGCAGAAGCGCTATTTCATGGAACATGGCACGACGCTATCGGGGCTGATGCATCATCATGGCATCGAGCCGCGCGCTTTCCTGGACTATGTGCATGATATTTCCATGGATCGGCTGGAGGTGGATGAGGCGCTGAATGCGCATATCGCTGCCCTGCCCGGCCGCCGCCTGATCTTCACCAATGGCGATGCGGATTATGCGCAGCGGGTTCTGGATAAACTGGGCCTTGGCCAGGCTTTCGAGCTGATCCACGACATCCATGCCTGCCAATATATTCCGAAGCCCGATCCGTCGGGCTATGCCGAGCTGTGCCGTGTCCATGGCGTCGATCCTACCCGCGCCGCTTTCTTCGAGGACATGGCGCGCAACCTGCAGCCTGCCAAGGCGATCGGCATGTCCACCATCTGGGTGAATAATGGCTCTGAAGCAGGCAATCACGAGCATCATCCGGATTTTATCGATTTCGAAACCGACCATCTGACGCCATTTTTGGCCGACATTCTGGGGACAAGACCATGAGCCAAGATCTGATCGCCACCATCGACGCCGCCTGGGAGGACCGGGCCAATGTGAGCCTGACCACGCAGGGCGAAGTCCGCCAGGCGGTGGACAAGGCGCTGGCGATGCTGGACAAGGGCGAACTGCGCGTTGCTGAACCCACGGCGGAGGGCTGGCAGGTTAATCAATGGGCGAAGAAGGCGGTTCTTCTGTCCTTCCGCCTCAACGATAATGCCATGATCGACAATGGCCCCGGCGCTGGCCATTGGTGGGACAAGGTGCCGAGCAAGTTTGCGGGCTGGGACGAAGCGTCGTTTCGCGCCGCCGGTTTCCGTGCGGTGCCGGGCAGTTTCGCCCGTGCGGGTTCGCATATCGCGAAGAATGTCATCCTGATGCCGAGCTTCGTCAATATCGGCGCATTTGTCGATGAAGGCACGATGGTCGACACCTGGGTGACGGTGGGCAGCTGCGCGCAGATCGGCAAGAACGTCCACCTGTCGGGTGGCGTTGGCATTGGCGGCGTGCTGGAGCCGTTGCAGGCCGATCCGGTGATCATCGAGGATGACTGCTTCATCGGCGCGCGGTCGGAAGTCGTTGAAGGCGTGCGCATCGGCAAGGGCTCGGTGCTGTCGATGGGCGTGTTCATCGGCATGTCGACCAAGATCGTCGATCGCGCCACCGGCGAAGTGTTCATCGGCGAAGTGCCGCCCTATTCGGTGGTCGTGCCGGGGTCCTTGCCGGGTAAGCCGCTGCCTGACGGCACACCGGGGCCGAGCCTTTATTGCGCGGTGATCGTGAAGCGCGTGGACGCGCAGACGCGGTCGAAGACCGGGATCAACGAGTTGCTGCGGGATTAAGCGACACTACTCCCCTCCTGCAAGCGGGAGGGGGTGGGGGCGAGCGAAGCGAGCGTGCTGACCGAAAGGTTGCCGGCGATCATTACATGATCGCACCCACCCCAGCCCTTCAAACGAGTCACGTGCCTCGTTTGAACTTGAAAGGGAGGGGCTTATAAGATGGGCGCCGGTCGCCTACATTCCCCCGATGCCGCCATCCACGCCTGACAACACCCCCCTTCCGCCCGTTTGGGCTACATTGCGGCGGTTTCTGCCCTATCTCTGGCCCGCAGACGCCCCGGCGCTGCGGCGGCGCGTGTCCATTGCCATGCTGCTGGTGATATTCGCCAAGGTCATCAGCCTGGCGATGCCCTTCGCCTATAAGGCCGCGGTCGACCGGATGGCGCCGGGTTTGGAACCGGGCGTAGCGCTCGCCGTAGCCCTGGTCGTCGCCTATGCGGGCGCGCGGTTTGGGAGCGTGCTGTTCGACAATCTGCGCAATGCGGTGTTCGAGCGGGTTGGGCAGGAGGCCGGGCGGCGGCTGTCCGATGATGTCTTCAAGCATCTGCACCGGCTGTCGCTGCGCTTTCACCTTGATCGGCGCACGGGCGCGGTCACCAAGATCGTGGAGCGGGGGACCAAGAGCATCGACACGATGCTGTATTTCCTGCTGTTCAACATTGCGCCGACGGTGCTGGAACTGGCGGCGGTCTGCGTCATCTTCTTCGTCAAGTTCGGGCCGGGCCTCGTCGTTGCGACATTGGCGATGGTCGGCCTCTACATCTGGTTTACCCGCACCATTACAGAGTGGCGCAATCAGCTGCGCCGCGACATGGTGGACATGGATACCAACGCGGTCGCCCATGCGGTGGACAGCCTGCTGAATTTCGAGACGGTCAAATATTTCGGCGCGGAAAGTCGTGAGGCGGCGCGCTATTCCAGGGCGATGCGGCGTTACGCCGATGCCGCCGTCAAATCGGAAAACAGCCTTGCCTGGCTGAATATCGGCCAATCGCTGATCACCAACCTGATGATGGCGGGCGCGATGGGCTATACAGTGTGGGGATGGAGCAAAGGCAGCTTCACCACCGGCGACGTGGTGCTGGTTAACACGTTACTTAGCCAACTATTCAGGCCGCTCGATCTGCTGGGCATGGTTTACCGCACGATCCGGCAGGGCGTGATCGACATGGAGGCGATGTACAAGCTGATCGATACGGAGGCGGAGATCGCCGATGCGCCGAACGCCCCGGCGCTGCACGTCCACGCGGGGGAAGTACGCTTCGATCATGTGCGCTTCGGCTATGATCCCGATCGCGAGATATTGCATGATGTGAGCTTCGCCGTGCCAGCCGGACGGACATTGGCGATCGTCGGGCCTTCGGGTGCGGGCAAGTCCACCATCGCGCGTACGCTGTTCCGTTTCTATGACATTCAGGGTGGCCGCATCCTAATCGATGGGCAAGACATCGCGCAGGTTACGCAGGCATCCCTGCGCGCCGCGATCGGCATCGTGCCGCAGGACATGGTGCTGTTCAACGACACGGTCGGCTATAATATCGGCTATGGCCGTGCAGGCGCGACGCAGGCGGAAATCGAGACAGCGGCCAAGGCTGCCTCCATCCACGATTTCATCATGCGGCTGCCGCAGGGCTATGATACGCGCGTGGGTGAGCGCGGGCTGAAGCTGTCCGGGGGCGAAAAGCAGCGCGTGGCGATTGCCCGCACGCTGCTGAAGGACCCGCCCGTGCTGGTGCTGGACGAGGCGACAAGCGCGCTCGACAGCCGCACGGAGACGGAAATTCAGGACGTGTTGCGCAATATCTCCCGCAAGCGAACGACACTGGTAGTGGCGCATCGCCTGTCGACGGTGGTGGACGCAGATGAGATCATCGTGCTGGATCAGGGACGGATCGTGGAACGCGGACGCCATGCTGATCTGGTGCGGGCCGATGGACTCTATGCCGCGATGTGGACGCGCCAAGCGACAGAGCGAGAGGAGATGCCCTCAGATCCGGTGATCGATGACGGCATCGCTGTCAGGGAAGCCTCGATGAGGACGGGTTGAGGATGGGGCAGATGACGGACAGCGGTCGCGGCTGGCGATTGGCACCTTGGGCGGCGATCGCGATCATCTTGATGGTACCGCTGGTCGCAATGCAATTCACCAATGAGGTGCGCTGGACGGGCCATGACTTTCTTGTAGCGGGCGTGCTGCTCGTCAGCGCCGTGCTGATCTATCAGCTCGGTGCGCGGCTAATTACTGGGCGCGGGCGGCGGTTGTTGTGGGCCGGTGCCGTCTTCATCGTGGCGATGTTGCTATGGGCGGAAGGCGCCGTGGGCATCTTCTCCTAAGGTTAGGCAAGCGGCCCCGGTTTGGAACGCGAGGCCGCTTGCCTTCCAGCTATCAGCGGTTGGTGACGGTCGTTGTCGTCTTTTCGACAACCGTGGCACGCGCGGGCGCGGACGTCTTCTTGCGGACGATCTTGCGCTTGACCGGCGCGGCCTTGCGGACGGTTGCCACCGGCGCGCTTTTCACGGTTTCGGTAGTGACGGTGGTGGCCGCCGGGACAGTCGCAGCGGCGGCCCGAGCGGCCCGTGCGTCGGCAGCAGCGGAAACGGCGGCACGTTCGGCCGCGTCAGCGCGCGCATTGGCGGCGGCGGCATCCTGCTGCGCGGCGGCGGCGGTGGAGGCCTGAACCTCTGCATCGGTCTTGACGCTCACCTGGCTCTGGCCGATGGCGGTGTCGGCAAAGCCCTGCGCTTCGACCGCAGCCTTGATGGCATCCTGTTCCTTGCCGCTCTTGAGCCGTTCTTGGGCGAGGCGGAGCGAAGTCTGAGCTTTGGCGAGAACGGCCGGATCGAACTGGCCCGCCTGCAGCTTGGCGGCGGCGTCGATCTTGCCCTGCGCCTGCGCGATGGCCTTGAGCGCCTGTTCTTCATCGCCTGCGAGCGCGGGACCGCTCGCGAGGAAAAGCGCCGAAGCGGCGGCAAGAGCGCGTAGGGAGTAGCCGGATTTACGCATATTCTCTCCTGAGACTGTTGAGAGCCGGGTAACGTGCCGGAATGAACCGGGTTCCGGATGCGCGGTTGCTGGAGAGAGACGGGCTGCCGTCAGTCTGGCAGAAAAGGGGCGGCTACATCGGTCGGCACGCGCAGGATGCGGCCGCTTGTCCGGTCGATGATCGCCCAGGTGGATTTGGCGCTGACCTTGACCTTGCCGTCCGGGCCGATGAACTCCATGTGCCGGTCGAAGCGCGCGCCACGCGGCGCTTCCGCTATCCAGGTGCGGGCGGTAACCACCTCCCCCTCCCGCACATTGCCGCGATAGTCGATCTCGTGCCGCGTCACGACCCAGAGATAAGCGTCGAGATGTTTCGGCGCGGCATCGCGGGTCCAATGTTCGGTCGCGACCTGCTCCATCCACTGCACCCAGACGGCGTTGTTCACATGGCCTAGCATGTCGATATGCTCGGGGCCTGCGGTGATCCGGGTGGTGTAGGTGGAGGACATTATATTGATGCTCCGTTGCTGGCTCGCTGCGCTCGCACCCTCCCCCGACCCCTCCCTTAAAAGGGAGGGGAGAGATTATTGGCTATTGAGATACGCCAAGCTGCCAAAGGATGAAGGCAAATTCCTCGGCCGTTTCCTGGAGGCTTTCGAAGCGGCCCGACTTGCCGCCATGGCCCGCGCCCATGTTGGTTTTGAGCAGCAGGACATTCTGGTCCGTTTTGGTCGCGCGCAGCTTTGCCACCCACTTGGCCGGTTCCCAATAGGTGACGCGCGGGTCGTTAAGCCCGGCGGTGACGAGGAGCGGCGGGTAGGATTGCGGCTTCACATTATTGTAGGGATCGTAGGACAGGATCGTCTCGAACGCCGCCTTGTCCTCGATCGGATTCCCCCATTCGGGCCATTCGCCGGGCGTCAGGGGCAGGCTTTCATCGAGCATGGTGTTGAGGACATCGACGAATGGGACGTGCGCGACGACGGCGCCCCATAGGTCAGGATCGCTATTGATCACCGCCCCCATCAACTCGCCGCCTGCCGAGCCGCCCGAAATGCTGATTCGGCCCTTTGACGTATAGCCGCGCTCGACCAGTCCCTTCGCCACATCGACAAAGTCGTTGAAGGTGTTGGTGCGCTTGTCGAGCTTTCCGTCCAGATACCATTGCTGGCCAAGGTCATCGCCGCCCCGGATATGGGCGAGAGCGAACACAAAGCCCCGGTCGAGCAGCGACAGGCGGCTGGTCGAAAAACCCGGTTCCATCGCGATGCCGTAGGCGCCATAGCCATAGAGGTGGAGCGGCGCGCTGCCATCGCGGGGGTGGTCCTTGGGATAGACGATTGAGACCGGGATGGGCGTGCCGTCACGCGCGGGGATGGTCAGCCGTTCGGTTGCGTAGCGGGTCGCGTCGTAGCCCGAGGGGATTTCCTGGACCTTCAGAACCTCCATCTCGCCGTTGCCGAGGTGGTAGTCGTAGATGGTGTCCGGCGTGACCATGGATTCATAGCCGATGCGCAGCTTCGTCACATCATATTCGGGATTGTCGTCGAGCGAGGCGGAATAGCTCGCCTCCGGGAAGGAAAGCCGCTTGGCCGAGTGGGTCGCGTAATCGCGCAGTTCGATCTGGTCGAGCCCGTCCTGCCGCCCTTCGGTGACGTAGAAGTTTTTGAACAGGGTGAAATCGGTCAGGTAGAAATGCGGATCGGCGGCGATCACTTCCGACCAGTTATCCGGAGCATTCAGCGAGGCTTTTACCAGCCGGAAGTTGGGATGGGTGTCGTTGGTGCGGATGTAGAGCGTGTCCTCATGCTCATCGACATCATATTCGCGGCCGGGCTTGCGCGCGGAAACGAGCAGCGGCTGAGCCAAGGGATTGTCGGCGGGCAGCAACCAGCTTTCGGTGGTGACATGGTCGCCTGTGGCGATGACGATCCATTTTTCCGAGGAGGTGAGGCCAACCGACACGCGGAAGCCCTCATCATCCTCATGGAAAAGCTCGACATCGCTATCCACCGGCTGGCCCAGCCAGTGGAGCCGCGCATTGTCAGTGCGCCATTGGTCGTTGGCAATGCCGTAGAGGAGGCCCTTGCTGTCACTGGTCCAGACAAGGGATGAGAGCGTATCGGGGATGACTTCGGGCAGGATTTCGCCGGTGAACAGGTCCTTGATCCGCGCCTCGAACCGTTCCGACCCATTATTGTCGATGGCGTAGGCGAGGTAGCGGCCGTCCGGGCTAACCGACAGCGCGCCGAGGCGGAAATATTCATGGCCTTCCGCCAGTGACGGCTCATCCAGGATCAGTTGGTCATCGCCGCCAGCGACCGGGCGGCGATACCATTTGCGATATTGCGCGCCGGTTTCGAACGCCCGCCAATAGACATAGTCGCCGTCTTTTTGCGGAACGGAGCTGTCATCTTCCTTGATGCGGCCCTTCATCTCCGCAAAGAGCGCGTCGGTCAGCCGCTTGTGCGGCTCCATCGCCTTTTCGAAAAAGGCGTTTTCCGCCTCAAGATAGGACAGGACATCCTTGTCCTTCACGTCCGGATAACCCGGATCGCGCAGCCATGCCCAGGGATCTTCCACCGTGATGCCGTGGCGGGCGAAGCTGTGCGGGCGGCGGGCGGCGGAAGGAGGCGTGCTGTCGGCGGTCATTCAGTATCCTGATTCTCGTATAGGAGGCGCGCTGGCATAAGCGGCTGGGCCTGCTTATGTTGGCGGCAGCCTGCCCTGCGCAAGGGTTCTCGATCAAGGAAATGCGATGTCGACCCATGAAGACCGTCTGAAAGCCCTGCGCGAACAGTTGGTGCGCGAGCGGCTGGACGGCTTTGTTGTGCCGCTGACCGATGAGCATATGAGCGAATATGTCGGCGAATATGCGCAGCGCCTCGCCTGGCTGACGGGCTTTCAGGGATCGGCGGGGAGCGCGGTGGTGCTTCGGCAAGAAGCGGCGATCTTTGTCGACGGGCGCTACACGCTGCAAGTGCGCGAGCAGGTCGATGCCGCGCACTGGCAATATGAAAGCGTGCCGCAGACCTCCGTCGCAGCATGGCTGGGCGTTCATGCTCCCGAGGGCGGGCACATCGGCTATGATCCCTGGCTGCACACCCGCGCATGGGTGAAGGCGGCGAGCGAAGCGCTGGCTGAACGCGGGGCGGAGCTGGTGGCGGTGGATAGCAACCCGGTGGACGCGGTCTGGCCCGATCGCCCTGCCCCTAGCGATGCGCGGCTGGTGATCCATGAGGATCGCTATGCCGGACAGAGCGCCGCGGACAAGCGGCAGGCAATGGCCGACTGGCTGACGGCGAAGAAGGCGGACGCGGTGGTGCTGTCGGCGCTCGATTCCATCGCCTGGACCTTCAACATCCGGGGCAAGGATGTGTCGCGCACCCCTGTCGCGCTGGCCTATGCCATCGTGCATGCCGATGCGACGGCGGACCTCTATGTCGCGCCCGAGAAGATGGACGAAGTGGTCGTGCAGCATCTGGGCAACGCAGTGCGCGTGCATCCGCGCGCGGACTTTGCCGGGGCGCTGGGAGATTTTGCAGGCAAGACGGTGGCAGCGGACCCGGAGCGGGCCGTGGCGGCGATTTTCGAAGCGCTGGACGCGGGCGGGGCAACGATATTGTCGCTCCGCGATCCGGCGGTGCTGCCCAAGGCGATCAAGAACCCGGTGGAGATTGCGGGGCATAAGGCAGCGCAGGCACGCGACGGAGCTGCCCTGTCACGTTTCCTGCACTGGATTGCCGTCGAAACGCCCAAGGGTGGCGTAGACGAGTTGACGGCCGCCGCCCGACTGGAGGCGTTCCGCAAGGAGACCGGGCTGCTGGAGGACCTGTCCTTCGACACAATCAGCGGCGCTGGTCCCAATGGCGCGGTGGTGCATTACCGGGTCGAGGAAAAGACCAATCGGCCGATTGAACAGGGATCTTTCTATCTGGTCGATTCGGGCGGCCAGTATCGCGACGGCACCACCGATGTGACGCGGACGATCGCGATCGGCACGCCGACGGAAGAGATGAAGCGGCGCTTCACGCTGGTGCTGAAGGGGCATATCGCGCTTGGCCGGGCGCTGTTTCCGGCGGGAACGCGCGGGAGCCAGCTGGATGTTCTGGCGCGCCAGTTTCTTTGGGCGGAAGGGCTCGACTATGCCCATGGCACGGGGCATGGCGTCGGCAGCTTCCTGTCGGTGCATGAAGGGCCGCAGCGCATTGCGACAGCCGGAGGTGGCGACGAACCACTGCAACCGGGCATGATCCTGTCCAACGAGCCGGGCTATTACAAGACGGGCGAATATGGCATCCGCATCGAAAATCTGGTGCTGGTCGAGCGGCGTGACGTGCCCGGTGCCGAGCGGGAGATGCTGGGCTTTGAAACGCTGACCTTCGCGCCGATCGATCGCAATGCCATCGCGGTGGAATTATTGACGGCGGACGAACGGGCGTGGGTCGATGCCTATCATGCCAAGGCGGTCGAGATTGTCGGGCCGCAGCTGGATGGTGACGCGCTGGAATGGTTGAAACAGGCCTGCGCGGCCTTGTGACGGCGTCGCACCCTTATTCGTCGGCCTGATCTTTCTGGTTGGCTGGTGACGGCGTGGCGCGACCTGCCTCCTCCCGCGCCTGCGCCTTGCGGCGGCGTAAATTGTCGCGCAGCGCCTGCGCCAGCCGTGCCTTGCGATCGTCCTGTCCACTGGTCATCGCCGCGCCATAAGCAAATTGGGGCATCGGCCGCAACCCGCCTTGACAAGCAGGACGCGCGCGGCCATAGGCCCGGCTCCGCAGCCCGAAAGGCTCTGCGGGATGGTGAAAGTGCTGCCGTAGCTCAGTGGTAGAGCGCATCCTTGGTAAGGCTGAGGTCGCGAGTTCAATCCTCGCCGGCAGCACCATTTCCCGACCGGCTGGAGCAGTCATGCTCGCCTATTTTCCTATTTTTGATTATTGTTACGTAATTTAATTCATATTATTTCGCCTGCGGGGAATCGGGAAATCCGGGGGGAATTTTAGGTGCGCGAGCAACAAGCCGTTGCGCACGAGGTCTTGACGTTTCTTCAACGTCAAAGCCTCGCGCCTACGCCGCAAAATTATGCAATGGGCTACGTGCTGAAAAGCGGCACGAACGAGCCGCTGTCGAAAGCCGTCAACGATGCCACGGATGGCGGCATCAGGATGAGTCAGCAGCAGGCGGACGACATCTTCGTGCGCTGTCTCGGCAACTTTGGCGGTCAAGGTACAGCCCATAACGCCGACGCCCTGAGAAACCAGACCCGGCATCAACTCCTGCGGCTGGCCGAAGTCGCCAACAGCGCGGCAGAACGGACCGGAGATTTCAACCGGGACCTCAACATCGGTTATGAAAAGCTGGCGGACAAAGACGTCGCTGGCGTGGGCCTTGTCATTTCCGACATGATCGAACGCTCATTGCGGGCCGAGCAGGATCTGGCCGCAGCAGCAAGGGAGGTGGAGGTCCTAAGGCAGGAACTCGACACCGCGCGCCATGACGCGAACCTTGATGCGTTGACCGGTCTGTTTAATCGGCGGGCGCTGGAAACGGCGATGGACCAGCTGAAAAGCGCGAAACGCTCCTTCGCCGTCGCGATCTGCGACGTCGATCATTTCAAGCGCGTCAACGACCAATATGGCCACTCGGTCGGCGACCGGGTGCTGAAGATGGTCGCAACTTCCCTAGTCGAAAGCTGTGGTGGCCAACTGGTGGGCCGCTGGGGCGGCGAGGAATTTCTGGTGGTAATGAAGGGATTGGCGCCAGAACAGGCCGTGGAGTTGCTGGACACAGCCCGGCGCGACCTCGGCCAACGAGCCTTCAGGCTGCGTGACACCGATGAGCCGATGGGCGCCATAACCTTTTCGGCGGGCGTCGCGCTGGTCAACGAAGGTGCGGATTGGGCAGGCGCGCTCAACGATGCCGACGCAGCGCTATACCGGGCCAAGGCGCAGGGGCGGAACATGATCCTGATGGGATGACGGGCGGTCCTGCCGCGTTCCCGGCTTTTCCTGGAGCATGGCAGACACAGGTCATGGCAGCGGCTTTGGCAGCCAACTCAAATCCCGCGCGAGTGTACGGGGCGGTACGCCGCTGAGTTTGCGCAGGGCCGGAATGTCGAGCAGTTCGATCATGTGGCCGTCCCGCAGGATGAGTCCCTTGTCCTCCAGCGCGCGGAAGACGCGGTTCACATGGACGGCGGTAAGGCCGATGACGTCGCCAATCTGTTCCTGCGTCAGCGGATGCTCGAAGCGCGGCCCGGTGCCCCGCTGAACCACGTTCAGGCGGCCATGCAGGTGGACCAGAAAGTCGGCGAGGCGGGATTCGGCCGAAGTGCGGCCGATCGAGCATAGCCGGTCCATCAGCATGACGCGTTCCTGCTGCACGCTGAGGAACATGAGGGCCGCCATGTGCGGCGCGCGGGTGAAAAGGCCGCCAAAGGCCGACAGGCTGATCGTGCGCAGCTTGACGGGCGTGAGCGCCGTCAAAGTCTCCGCCGCCCGGTCGAGCGCCATGCTGGGCGTGCCCAGAATGTCGCCGGGCAAATGCACCTTCAATATCTGCCGCCCGCCATCGGCCAGTGTCATGCTGCTGATCGCCCAGCCTTCCAGCAGCATATAGATTGACTGGGGGGTATCCCCTTCCCGCCGTATCGTCCGGTTGCGCGCGATCTGCTGAACCGGGCCTGCGAGGCTGGAGAAAATTTCCAGTTCCGCCGGGCTTGGCGACCGAAATTCAGCCAATCGGGCCGTCGAAAAAGCTGGCGGGGAAGAGTCATCGAAAATTGCGCGCACGGAACCTCGGATCGGATCGTTCCGGCCGCTCTAGCAAAGCGCGCGTCTGCCCTCTTTAAAGTGGAGCAAGAAGCGTAAGATTCAGCGGTTGAGGGTCAGTCCGACCCACAAGGTACGTGGCGCGCCGAGGTCCTCCGACACCCCCGTGCCGGTGGTGACGCGGCGGGTGACGACATCTTCATCGAACAGATTTTCGCCGCGCAGGATGAGTTGGACGCCGTGACCGATCGGCAAGCGAGCGACGGCGTCGGCCGTCACGGCGCCCGGCAGGCGATCGGCATGAAGATCGTCTTCATACTGGGCGGAGACATAACGCAGGGTGGCCGACAGGCTAGATCCGCGCCGGGGCTGCCAGGCCAATGTCGTGCTGGCGGCGTGGCGGGGCGTCTGGGCAGGGGAAAGGCCGTCGAACAGGCTGCCCGGCGCATGAACGACGCTGTGGCTGTAGGCATAGGAGGCGGACAGGAAGAGCGAGCCTATCTTGCCGATAGCGCTCAGTTCGACCCCCTTGGCCACGATGGCATCGACATTTTCCCGCTTGCGCAGATTGGTGCCGATCGTGACGTTGGCGATCGCGTCGTCCAGCCGGTTATAGAAGGCGGTTGCCGACAAGGTCATGCCTTTGACGGGGCTGACATCGATCCCGGCCTCGATCCCCTTCAGCTTCTCGGGCACCAGAGCGTCGTTGGCCTGCGTCGTGACCGGAAAGACGACGAAAGGCCGGTAAAGCTCATTCAGCGTCGGCAAGCGGAAGCCGGTATACGCCGCGCCTCGCACGGCAATCCCCTCCCCGGCATGCCATAGTACCCCAGCCCGGCCCGACATCTGCCAGTCGGAGCGATTTTTAAAATCCCGGTCGGTCGCGCCAGCACCCGCCGCGCGGAAGAAGCCGTCGGATATCGTCCAACGGTCGGCTCGCACCCCTCCAGTCAGGACAAGGCGACCCAGCGTCCAGTCATCTTCGGCGAACATGCCCGTGGTGAGTTGTCGCCCCCCCGCATGGCGGCGCGCGGTGACCAATCCGGTGACAGCGCTGTAGGCATCCTCGAACATGTCGCCGCTGGCGAAGCGGCTGTCCACGCCGATGCGCAGCAGATGGTCCGGGCCAACAGGCGGCCGCAGTTCGACTTTGCCACCAAGGCCCGTGGAAGGCGTGTTCCGCTGATCCAGCGTCTTGCGGAAAGGCGGATTGGAGGAAATCACGATGTTCGAAAAGTTGCGCGCCTGAACATAGGCAAGGGCGTCGACCTGCCACCGGCCCCGCGACACATAGCGGATGCTTGCATCCTGCCCTTCGCTTACACTGTCCGCGCCACGAAAGCGAAGCGTCCGATCGTCGTGGAACAGCGTCGTGCGGAATTGCAGTTCCTCGTTGGCGGAAACCGGAACCACGGCGCGCAGATTGGCCGACCAACTGTCATAGGCGGCAGGAACCGTCGCTGAAACGCGCTGGTCCGATGGCGTAGTTTGGAAGCCATCTCCTCTGTCCCAACGGCCGGAGAGGGAGACGAAGCCGCCGCCAAGATCAGGCGTGAGGCTGGCGGACAGTTCGGTCGCGTCGCGGCTGCCATAAAGGGCGCTGGCGGCCAGCATGGGCAATTGTTCACGTGTGGCGCTTGCCAGTTCGATGGTCCCTGCGACCGCGCCCGATCCGAAAGCGCCGACGCCGCCCCCACGCGTCACGCGTGCGCCTGAAAGCCGATCGGGCACCAGCGCGCTGAAAGGGATGTAGCCGAAAAACGGGTCGGCCATCGGCACGCCGTCCAGCAGCACCAGCGTGCGGCTGGACGCATTGCCACCCAAGGCACGCAAGCTTGCCCCTTGGGCCGAGGGGTTTGCCGACCGGCTGTCCGACCGGCGAAACTGCTGGAACCCGGATACGTCGGTCAGGATGCTTTCGATCCTGCCGGACGCGCTGTTTAGCAGGCGTTGCCGTTCGATCTCCACCGACCCATAGGCAGGCGTGCCGGGCGGAAGGGGCAAGCCCGCTCCGGTGATGACGATGCGTGCCTGCGCATTGTCAGATGCCGCCGGTTGGGCGAGCGCGGCAGAGGACAGCAATGCAGGCAATAGGCAAAGGCGCGCGGCTTTCATGGCGCCGCTGATAGCGGTGCGCCCTGCCCCTGACAACGACGCCGCCCGGCGTGCGGCGTCAGGCCAGCGCCGACCCTTCCCGCCCGGCCAGCAGCTTGTCGATGGTGAGCGGATAGTCGCGCAGGCGGATTCCCGTGGCGTTATAGATGGCATTGGCAACCGCTGCGCCAGCACCGCAGATGCCGAGTTCGCCCACGCCCTTGGCCTTCATCGGAGAGGATTTGTCGTCCAGTTCATCAAGGAAAAGTACATCCTGTTCGGGGATGTCGGCATGCACGGGGACCACATATTCCGCCATGTCATGATTGACGAAGAAGCCAAATCGCGTGTCGACATGCAGCTCCTCCATCAATGCCGCGCCAACACCCATCGTCATGGCGCCGATGACCTGGCTGCGGGCCGATTTTGGATTGAGGATGCGGCCCGCCGCGAACGCCCCGCCCATTCGCCTGACCCGTACTTCGGCCGTGTCGATGTCTACCCCGACTTCGCAGAAATGCGCTCCGAAGGTCGCCTGCGCATAGTCTTTGGTCAATTTGCCGAAGGTGATCCGATCCTCCGCCCACAGGCCGCCCTCTTCCGCGAGACTGCCGATGGGCTGCGACTGATTGCCAAATCGCACCAGCCCGTCTTCGAAAATGACGTCGTCCGCCGGGAAGCCAGCCTTGGCGGCCAGCTTGGCTCGCAAAGCAACGCAGGCAGCATAAAGTCCTGCGGTTGCGCTGTTCGCGCCGAACTGGCCGCCCGATCCAGCCGATATGGGGAAGCGACTGTCGCCCAGACGCACCGTAACCGCTTCGATCGGCACGCCCAGCATTTCCGCCGCCGTCTGGGCGAGGATGGTGTAGCTGCCGGTGCCGATGTCCGTCATGTCGGTTTCCACAATGACATGGCCGCGCCGGTCCACGCCGACCCGTGCGCCGGAGGGCGCGACGAGATTGTTGCGGAAAGCGGCGGCCATGCCCATGCCGATCAGCCAGCGGCCGTCCCGTATCTGGCCGGGCTGCGGATGACGCTTCTCCCATCCGAACCGCTCCGCGCCCTGACGCAGGCATTCGACGAACTTGCGGCTGGAAAAGGGGCGCTGCGGTCCTGCTTCCGGATCATATTGCACATCATTACGGATGCGCAGCTCGACCGGGTCAATGTCGCAGGCTTCGGCCAGTTCGTCCATGGCGACTTCCAGCGCCAGCAGGCCGACGGCTTCGCCTGGCGCGCGCATCGCATTGGCTTCGGGCAGGTCCAATACCGCCAGCCGGTGCGCGGTCAGCCGATTGGCACCCCGATAAAGCAGGCGCGTCTGTTGCGCCGCGACCTCCGGACCACCGCCGGGCAAGTCGCCGGACCAGACTTCATGGGCGATCGCGTCGATGACGCCATCCTTGTCCGCACCGATGCGAATACGCTGAATGGTCGCGGCGCGGTGGGTGGTGTTGTTGGGCACCTGCGGCCGGGCGAGGGCCACCTTGACCGGCCGACCCGCCATCCGTGCGCCCAGAGCCGCCAGCAATGCGTCGGCGCGCAGGAACAGCTTCGCGCCAAAGCCACCGCCGATATAGGGGGAGACGACCCGGACGTTTTCCTTCGGAATCTTCAGCGTGGCCGCCATGTCCTCGACGGTCCAGGCGACCATCTGGTTGGATGTCCACAAGGTCAGCTGATCGCCATTCCATGCAGCCGTGGTCGCATGGGGTTCCATCATCGCATGGCTTTGGTCGGGCGTCGTGTAGCTCCGGTCGATCTTTACCGCCGCGCTGGCGAAACCCGCGTCGAAATCCCCCGCGCGCGTGTCGGCCGGGCCGCCAAACCCCTCTTCCGGCACGATGGCATTCCCGCGTTCGGTAGCGAGATCGTAACGCCCTTTTTTCGGGCTGTAATCGATGCGCAGCAGCCTGGCGGCGTCGCGGGCATTTTCGAACGTATCGGCGACGATCAAAGCCACTGCCTGATCATAATGTTCGATCACGGGTCCGCCCAGCAGATGAGCGGTATTCCTCCCGCCCTTTGCCAGCGGCCCGGCATTTTGATGCGTGACGATAGCCAGAACGCCGGGTGCCGCTTGAGCGGCGCGCAGGTCCATGGCCTCAATCTTGCCCTTTGCGATTGCCGATCCGACAATCCAGCCATAGGCGGCATGGGGCGCGGCATCGTGCCGTTCATAGGCGTAGGGCGCGGTGCCGGTAACCTTTGCCGCCCCGTCGATGCGATCATGCGCAATCCCGACCACGCGGCCGCGATCGATGGGATTTGTCGTGGCTGGCTTGTCGAACTTCATGGCCGCGCCTCCTTCTGGCGGAAGAGGGATGCCAGCGTCCTGGCGGTCAGTTGCTGCTTGAACGCGTTCTGATCGGTGGGCCGTGCGCCTGCCAACGCGGCTTCAGCGACCGCAGCCGGACCAGCCTTAGCCGCCGCATCAGCCGCCGCGACGCGCCATGGCTTGGGCGCGATACCGCCAAAAGCGAAGCGGGCGCCTCCATCCCCGTCGAACACTGCCGCCACGGAAACAAGGGCAAAGGCATAGGAATGGCGATCCCGCACCTTGCGATAGACATGGGTGCCGCCAATCGGCCGGGGCAGGGTTACGGACGTTATGAGTTCGCCCGGTTGCAGCGCATGTTCGACATGCGGCGTATCCCCCGGCAGCAGGTGAAAATCCGCTATGGGAATGGAGCGGCGCGTCCCGTCCGGGGCCACCGTATCCACCGTCGCATCCAGCACGCGCATCGCCACGGCCATGTCGGAAGGATGCTGCGCGATGCAGGCGTCGCTGGTGCCGATGATCGCCAGACTGCGGCTGATCCCCTTCAATGCTCCACATCCGCTGCCCGGTTTCCTTTTGTTGCAGGGCATGCGTATGTCGTAAAAATAGGGGCAGCGGGTGCGCTGGAGCAGGTTTCCGGCAGTCGTTGCCTTGTTGCGCAATTGGCCCGATGCGCCCGCAAGCAGCGCACGGCTGAGCACTGCATAGTCGCGCCGAACCATTTTGTCCGCCGCAAGTGCCGTGTTGCGGACCATCGCCCCGATCCGTAAGCCGCCCTCGGCCGTCCGCTCGATCCGATCGAGGCCGAGATGATTGACGTCGATCAGATGCGAGGGTGTTTCGATCTGCAGCTTCATGAGGTCGAGCAAATTGGTGCCGCCTGCGATGAAGCGCGTCCCTTTCGTATCCGCAGCGGCTTTCACGGCATCTTCGACGCTGGCGGCTCGGCTGTAGGTGAATGGCCTCATGCCTTTTCCTCCCCGGCGACATCACGAACGGCGGCGATGATGTTGGGATAGGCGGCGCATCGGCAGATATTGCCGCTCATCCGCTCGCGCAATTCCGCGTCCGACGGAACCACCTGCTCCAGATCATCGGTCACGTGGCTGGGAATACCCGCCTTGATCTCGCCCAGCACGGCGACGGCGGAACAGATTTGTCCGGGCGTGCAGTAACCGCATTGATATCCGTCATGCGTGATGAAGGCCCGCTGCATCGGATGGAGCTTTTCCGGCGTGCCGAGCCCCTCGATCGTCGTGACTGTTTCGCCTTCATGCATGACGGCCAGCGTGAGGCAGCTGTTGATCCGCTGACCCTCGACAATCACCGTGCAGGCGCCGCACTGACCATGGTCGCAGCCCTTCTTGGTGCCGGTGAGGTGCAGATGCTCACGCAGGGCGTCCAGCAATGTCGTGCGCGGATCGAGTTGCAGATGCACCTGACGGCCGTTCACGGTCAGCTCCACGGTAGTCATGTGTCTTCCCTCGTTAAATTCGGGCACGCGCATCGCCCCGGTTTTCGCGTCCGCCACGGCCGGAACCGCCATCGCCGCGCCCCCGCCTTGCAACACGGCACGACGAGTCAGATCATCTGGCGCCATATCGTCCTTCCTCCTGCCGTAGCCAATACGAAGCATATTCCCGGATGATCCGCCACGGTCAGAAAAGATGCGGCACCGCCCAGATAGGGCGAGCACCTTCCACAGCCAAGCGCAGTCCTTCTGCCCCCGCCCAAAAGTCCGCCAGCGGGATAAATTTGGGCCGGGGCCAAATTCTCCCTTGCCGACCTCCCCAACCGCTGCTAGTTGCCCGCCTCACCCGCCGAGAGGGACTTCCTCCGGCCGCCAGAGCGGGCGTAGCTCAGGGGTAGAGCACAACCTTGCCAAGGTTGGGGTCGAGGGTTCGAATCCCTTCGCCCGCTCCAGATTTTCGAAGATTTTAGCAGCGTCTTTCGCAGTAATGCTCGGAGTTCGGATGTCCCGGGATTGCCGTCAAGGATATCCGTGCGCCGAATGTGAAAGAAGCCAGCCGCAGATTCCTCCGCGAGGCGCTCCCTTCGGTATTCAGCCTTATGCCTTCCCGCCCGGCGGGGTTTTCTCCAAGTGCAAGGTTTTGACTGGCGAAGAACGCCGCCCCGGGACCTGCGCTGATCGCTTGCTTGGCCCGGTAAGCGCCTCCCGTCCCTGTGAGAACAGGACGCTACCCTATGCAAATACTATGAAGATCGCCACTTCTCGATCTCGATAAGAAATGGCGGCCCATCATATCTGCAACCCCTCACGAATCGCCGCCGACCGGGTGGCGCGTATTTGGGGAAGATCGGACATGACCAGAACCGCAGCATTTGAGTGCCTGCCCCGCCGTTCGGCCGCGCCAGCGCCGGGGGAAGGAGCGTGATGATGCAGGACCTGCTCTGGATTGGCGCACTGGCCGGGCTGCTGGCGGCAACGCTGGCTTATGTCCGCCTGTGCGATCAGGCGTGAGGGGGGCGGGGATGACGCTTGACCTCACTCTCGCGGCGATCACGGCGATCGGCCTTCTTCTGTATCTGGTGGCGGTGCTCATTCGCCCCGAACGCTTCTGACGAGGAGCCCGGACCATGACTATCCAGGGCTGGATCCTGATATTCGCTTTCGTGGGCATATTGCTGGCGCTGACCAAGCCGATGGGCCTCTGGCTGTTCGCGCTCTATGAAGGCCGCCGGACGCCCCTTCATGCCGTGCTCGGGCCGATCGAAACCGGCTTCTACAAGCTGTCCGGCATCAATCCCGACGAGGAGCAGAGCTGGCGCCGTTATGCGGCGCATATGCTGCTGTTCAACTTCGCGGGATTGATCTTCACCTATGCCGTATTGCAGTTGCAGGGGGTGCTGCCACTCAACGGCCTTGGCTACGCAGGGATTGGCGCCGATGGCGCGTTCAACACCGCGATCAGCTTTGCCACCAACACCAATTGGCAATGGTATTCGGGCGAGGCGGCCATGTCCAACCTTTCCCAGATGCTGGGGCTGACGCTGCACAATTTCCTGTCAGCGGCGACCGGCATCGCGCTTGCCTTCGCCTTTTTCCGCGGGTTCGCCCGGCGCGAGGCAGCAAGCATCGGCAATTTCTGGGCGGACGTGACCCGCGTCATCCTCTACCTACTGCTGCCGATCAGTCTGGTTTACGGCGTTTACTTGGTCGCTTCGGGCGTGCCGCAAACCATGGCCGCTTCGGTCAATGTGACCACGCTGGAAGGCGCAAAGCAGGTTATCGCGCTTGGCCCGGTTGCCTCCCAGGAAGCGATCAAGATGCTGGGCACGAATGGCGGCGGCTTTTTCAATGCGAATTCGGCGCACCCGTTCGAAAATCCGACCGCGCTCACCAACCTGATCCAGATGCTGTCCATATTCGTGATCGGCTTCGGTCTTACCTGGTGCTTCGGCAAGGCCGTTGGCAACACCCGGCAGGGCTGGGCGATATTGTCGGCCATGACGTTTTTGTTCCTCCTGGGCGTGGCCGTCACTTACTGGCAGGAGGCGGCGGGCAATCCCGTTCTTCACAATCTTGGTGTTGCCGGTGGCAATATGGAGGGCAAGGAAGTCCGGTTCGGCATCGCCGCCTCCGCCCTTTTCTCGGTCGTCACCACGGCGGCGAGCTGCGGCGCGGTCAACGCCATGCATGACAGTTTCACCGCGCTGGGCGGCATGATCCCCTTGTTCAACATACAGCTGGGGGAAGTCGTCATCGGCGGCGTCGGCGCGGGCATATACGGGTTCCTGCTGTTCGCCATCCTCGCCGTGTTCGTCGCGGGGCTGATGGTCGGCAGGACACCGGAATATGTCGGCAAGAAGATCGAGGCGCGGGAGGTGAAGCTGGCGGTGCTCGCCATCGCCATCCTGCCGCTCTGCATCCTCGGCCTGACGGCGGTCAGCGCGGTGTTGCCTGCCGGACTAGCCGGGCCGCTCAACAAGGGACCGCACGGATTTAGCGAAATCCTCTACGCCTATACTTCGGCCACCGGCAATAACGGGTCCGCCTTTGCCGGGCTGACGGCGGGCACGCCCTTTTACAACGCGCTGTTGGGCGTGGCGATGTGGCTGGGGCGCTTCTTCGTCATCGTGCCCATGTTGGCAATCGCGGGCAGCCTCGCCGCGAAGAGGCATACGCCCGAGAGCGCCGGGTCTTTTCCCACGACCGGCGGCCTTTGGGTCGGGCTGCTCGTCGGGATCATCCTGATCGTGGGCGGTCTCACTTTCCTGCCGAGCCTCGCGCTTGGTCCCATCGCCGATCATCTCGCCATGATCCGCGGGCAACTTTTCTAAAAGGGGGGCGCCCAATGGCTCGCGCAACCAGCAAATCCCTGTTCACCGCCGAGTTGATCGCACCCGCGATCCGCGACGCCTTTTTCAAGCTTCATCCCAGGCAACTGATCCGCAACCCGGTGATGTTCGTGACGGCAAGCGTCGCCTCGCTGCTGACGATCCTGCTCGTCATCGGCACCGATACGCTGGGCGTTGGTTTCAAGCTTCAACTCGTCATATGGCTGTGGCTGACGGTGTTGTTCGGCACCTTTGCCGAGGCGCTGGCCGAAGGGCGCGGCAAGGCGCAGGCCGCGTCTCTCCGCGCCACCAAGGCGGAGCTGGTCGCTCGGCGCGAGAAGAACGGCCGGGTCGAGGAAATCCCCGCCAGCCAGTTGCGCGCAGGCGACATCGTGCTGGTCACCACCGGAGACCTGATCCCCGCAGATGGCGAAGTGGTCGAGGGCGTCGCTTCCGTCAATGAATCCGCCATCACGGGGGAATCCGCGCCAGTGATCCGCGAGGCAGGCGGCGATCGCTCTGCCGTGACGGCGGGCACCCGCGTCATTTCCGACGAGATCAGGGTCAGGGTGACCGTCGATCCGGGGCAGGGCTTTCTCGACCGGATGATCGCCCTGGTCGAGGGCGCAGAGCGGCAGAAGACGCCGAACGAGATTGCGCTCACCATCCTGCTTGTCGGCCTTACCATCATATTCCTGATCGCGGTCGGCACCGTTCCGGGCTTTGCCAGTTATGCCGGTGGGGCGATCCCCGTCGCCATTCTCGCGGCGCTGCTCATCACGCTCATTCCCACCACCATCGCCGCCCTGCTGTCGGCCATCGGTATTGCGGGCATGGACCGGCTGGTGCGCTTCAATGTGCTGGCCAAGTCGGGCCGGGCGGTGGAGGCGGCGGGGGACATCGACGTGCTGCTGCTCGACAAGACCGGGACGATCACCATCGGCGACCGGCAGGCGTCCGAATTCCGGACGGTGGGCGGCGCCCAACCGGGCCAGTTGGCTGAAGCCGCCCTGCTCGCCAGCCTGGCCGACGAAACGCCGGAGGGACGCTCCATCGTAGTGCTGGCGCGCGAGAAATTCGGCGTCGGGACAGCGTCCCTGCCCTGGGATGCGGAGGTTATCTCCTTCACCGCCCAGACACGCATCTCCGGCGTCAGGGTGGGCGGAACGTTGATCCAGAAAGGAGCGGTGGACTCGATCCTGAAGGCCAATCCCGGTCTGGACGAGACCGCCGCAGCGACCGAACTGCGGCGCATCACCGACGAGATCGCCCGGGCGGGCATGACCCCGCTGGCGGTCGCGCAGGACGGTCGGCTGCTGGGCGCCATCGCGCTCAAGGACATCGTCAAGGCGGGCATCCGGGAGCGGTTCGCGGAGCTTCGCCGCATGGGCATCCGCACCGTTATGATCACGGGCGACAATCCGCTGACCGCCGCCGCCATCGCGGCCGAGGCGGGCGTGGACGACTTCCTCGCGCAGGCGACGCCAGAGGACAAGCTGGACCTCATCCGCAGGGAGCAGCAAGGCGGCAAGCTGGTGGCGATGTGCGGCGACGGCACCAACGACGCGCCCGCGCTGGCACAGGCCGATGTCGGCGTTGCGATGAACACCGGCACGCAGGCCGCGCGCGAGGCGGGCAATATGGTGGACCTGGACAGCGATCCGACCAAGCTGATCGAGGTGGTGGGTCTGGGCAAGCAGATGCTGATGACGCGCGGGGCGCTCACCACCTTCTCGGTCGCCAATGACGTCGCCAAATATTTCGCGATCATCCCGGCGATGTTCGTCGCGCTCTATCCGGGGCTCGGCGTCCTGAACGTCATGGGCCTATCCACGCCGCAAAGCGCGATCCTGTCCGCCATCATCTTCAACGCGCTCATCATTCCGCTGCTCGTGCCGCTGGCGCTGAAAGGCGTGACGTATCGGCCCATGGGTGCCGGTCCGCTGCTGGCGCGCAACCTTGCGATCTACGGCCTTGGCGGGCTGGTGGCGCCGTTCATCGGCATCAAGATCATCGACATGATCGTCGGCGGCCTCGACCTCGCGTAAAGGAACATATGATGGGCAAGGACATCCTTTCTTCGCTGCGTCCGGCGATCGTCATGACGATCCTGTTCGCCATTCTGCTCGGGATCGCCTATCCTCTCGCCATGACGGGTATTGGACAAGCGATCTTCCCCCGCGCCGCCAATGGCAGCCTGATTCGCGACGACAGGGGTCAGGTGATAGGATCGACGCTGATCGGACAAGCCTTCACCGCCGACCGCTATTTCCAGACGCGTCCTTCGGCGGCGGGCAAGGGCTATGATGGCCTGGCCTCCGCTGGTTCCAACCTTGGCCCGACTTCCAAAGCACTGGCGGATCGGGTGAAGGCCGATGTGGAAAAGCGGCGCGCCGAGGGTGTTGCCGGACCGGTTCCGGCCGATCTTGTTACGACCAGCGGCTCCGGCCTAGATCCCGACCTGTCGCCTGCTTCCGCCATGGCGCAGGTGTCCCGTGTCGCCCGCGTTCGCGCGCTTGACGAACGGCTGGTGCGCGATCTCGTCAGCCGCCATGTCGAACGCCCATTGCTGGGCTTTGTGGGCGAGGCGCGCGTAAATGTGCTGGCGCTGAACCGGCAGCTTGACCAGCTTGGCGGCAGCGCGCGTTGAACGAACGGGATCGGCCTACCCCGGAAGCCTTTCTGCGCGCCGCCGCGCAGGAGGGTCGAGGCGGGCTGAAGATATTTCTGGGCGCGGCGCCCGGCGTCGGCAAGACCTATGAAATGCTGGTGCAGGGCGCGGCTCGGCAGAAGGCGGGCGTCGATGTCGTCGTCGGTGTTGTCGAGACGCATGGCCGTGTCGAAACGCAGGCGCTGACGCAGGCGCTGGAGATTCTCCCGCGCCGATCCATCGACTATCAGGGCCATGTCCTGACCGAGATGGACATCGACGGCCTGCTGGAGCGCCGACCGGCGCTGGCGCTCGTAGATGAACTGGCCCACACCAATGCGCCGGAAAGCCGTCATCCCAAGCGGTGGCAGGATGTCGAGGAACTGCTTGACGCCGGGATCGACGTCTATTCGACACTCAACATCCAGCATGTGGAGAGCCTGAACGACGTCGTTGCCTCCTTCACCCGCGTGCGCGTGCGCGAAACTGTGCCCGACGGCATCCTCGAACAGGCAGAGATTGAGGTCGTCGATATTCCGCCCGCCGAACTGATCGAGCGGCTGAAAGAGGGGAAGGTCTATCTCCCGCAGGAGGCGACCCGCGCCCTTGCCCATTTCTTTTCCAAGACCAATCTGTCGGCGCTCCGCGAACTGGCGCTGCGCCGGGCCGCACAGGCTGTCGATACGCAGATGCTCGAGGATCTTCGGGCTCAGGCGCTCGGCGGTACATGGGCAGGCAGCGAGCGCATATTGGTTGCCGTCAGCGAACTGCCCGGCGCCGAGACGTTGGTGCGCGCCGCCAAGCGCATATCCGACGCCGCCCGCGCGCCTTGGAGCGCGGTCCATATCGAAACGCCCCGGGCGCAATATTTCGGCGAAGCGGAAATGCGCCGGATTGCCTCTGCGCTCAACCTGGCATCCAGTCTGGGCGCGACGGTCGCCACGGTGCCCGCCTCCACGGTATTCGAGGGCCTGAAAAGCTACGCCGACGAGGCGCGCGCGACCCAGCTGGTTGTCGGCAAATCCATCCGATCGCGCTGGTTCGAGTTCCGGCACGGCTCGATCGTCGATCGGTTGGTGCGGGAAACGCCGGGCGTGGCGGTCCACGTCCTGCCGCTGGATGAAAGCGCCCCGGCCAGCCCTGCGCGCGCACGCCCATTGAACCATTGGGGCAAGCCTGCGGGATATCTCTGGACCGCGCTGCTGGTCGCTGGCGTGACAGCCCTTGGATCGGCCCTTTTCCACATCCTCAACCTGGGTAATGTCGGCCTGCTCTATCTGCTGCCGGTCATGGTCGCCGCCAGCCTGTTCGGCCTGCGCACCGGGCTGTTTGCCGGGATCGTGTCCAGCCTTGCCTATAATTTCTTCTTCCTGCCACCCACCGGCACGCTGACGATCAGCAATCCGGAAAATGTCATTTCCATCTTCGTCCTGCTGGGCGTGGCGATCGTGACCAGCCAGTTGACCTCGCGCGTTCGATCGCAGGCGGACCTCGCCGCTTCCAGCGCGCGGACCAACGCCGCGCTCGCTGGCTATCTGCGGCAACTGACGGCGCTCGGCGACCGGGAGGAAGTGGGGAGGACCGCCTGCCAGGAAATCGGGCGCCTGCTCAAACTCCGCGTGCTGATCCTGGAACGGCATCGAACGGGCTTGGTCGTCCAGGCCGCAAGTGAACCGGGCATCAATGTGGAAACGATGGAACTGGCCGCCGCGCAGTGGGTGCTGGACACCGGCCAACCCGCCGGGCGTGGCACGGGCAGCCTTGCGGCATCGGACTGGCAGTTTCAGCCGCTGCGCGCGGGAGAGCATATTCTGGCGGTCATGGGCCTTGCGCGCGACGACGGCAGCGATCCTATCCGTTCGGACCAGCTTCCGCTGCTCACCAGCCTGCTGGACCAGACTTCGCTCGCGCTCGAACGGCTGCGCCTGGAAAGCGAGATGCGCGATGTCGACAAGGTGCGCGAGCGCGACCGGCTCCGCGCCGCGCTGCTATCCTCCGTCAGCCATGACCTGCGCACACCGCTGACGGCGATCCTGGGCGCGGCGGCCGAGTTGCGCCAGCGCAACAGCGATCCCCTGCTCGACACGATCGAGAGCGAGGCCGTGCGGCTCAATCGCTTCGTGGCGAACCTGCTCGACATGGCGCGGGTAGAGGCGGGAGCGCTGCGCCTGCATATCGAGCCGGTGGACCTGACCGACGCCGTGGGCGGGGCCGTCCATGACACGCGCCGATCGCTGGAGGGGCATCCGATCCAACTTGACGTCCCCCCTGACCTGCCGCTCGTCAATGTCGATGCCCAGCTTTTTCACCATTGCCTGCTCAACCTGCTCGACAATGCCGGGCGCTATGGCGACCCCGGCACGCCGATCGCGATCCGCGCAGAACTTTCCGGCAGCGAACTCATCCTGTCGGTGCTGGACGAGGGGCCAGGACTTCCCACCGGACAGGAGAAGGAGGTATTCGAGACGTTCAAGCGGCTGGAGGGGTCCGATCGGTCGGTCAGCGGCACTGGTCTTGGCCTCGCCATCGTGAAGGGTTTCGCCGAGGCGATGGGCATGAATGTGGATGCGGGCAATCGGCCAGATGGCAAAGGCGCCCGGTTCAGCCTGCATTTCCCTGAATCCCTCCTCACCCGCGCTACGGAGCAGGACCAGCATATATGAGCAGCCAGCGGATTCTCGTCGTAGACGATGAGGTGCATATCCGGCGTCTGTTGCACGGTACGTTGACGCGGGCGGGCTATGACGTCGCCGAAGCGGTGAACGCGGCACAAGCGCTGGACGAAGCCCGGCGGACTAAACCCGATGCCATCCTCCTCGACCTGGGCTTGCCCGACCGCGACGGGTTGGAGATTGTCCAGTTGCTCAAGGCGGCGGTAGCCGCGCCCATCATCGTCGTGTCTGCCCGCGAAGCGACCGAGCAAAAAGTCGCCGCACTCGATCTGGGCGCGCATGACTATGTCACCAAGCCCTTCGATAGCGAGGAAGTGCTGGCCCGCCTTCGTGCCGCGCTGCGCGAGCGCGTCGCGGCGCAAGGGGCCGCGCCCGTGGTTCAGTCCGGCCTCGTGGAAATCGACCTCGCCAATCGGCGCATCATGCGTGACGGCGAGGAAGTGCATCTGACCCGCAAGGAGTTTGAGGTCCTCACCCAGTTGGCAATGCACCCCGGCCGCGTCGTAACGCATCAGCGAATTCTGGCAGCCGCCTGGCCGCACGATCATGATCGCCGGATCGACTATCTGCGAATCGTCGTGCGCAATTTGAGGCAGAAGCTGGAAAAGGACCCCGCGCGCCCGTCCATGATCGTCAATGAACTTGGCATCGGCTATCGACTGATGGCGGATTAGAGCGCGCTGCGTTAAATCGGACGCAAGGCGCGCGTTCTAGTTACTGTTGTCGCATCGTTTTTGCGCAAAACCGGTTCCCACTTTTGCGCACGATGCTCTAGGCCCGCCCCGCCTCCGCCCTGCAAATGCTATGATAATACTATGGCGATCGGAGATCCGGCCGCTCGAAAGCATATGCGCCCATCCGTAAGTCTCATGCCGCCACGATGGAGGGCGACATGCAGGCCAGGAAAACAAGCTTACAACAGGATATGGGCCTGCGACTGGCCGGAATTTCCCTGATTGGCGCGAGCTGGTTCGGCGTCAGGCTTCTGTCCCGGATGGTGAATCTTCCGCCGGAACATGAGGCGACCATGGCAGAAATGGGTGTGGCGGCGGCGAGCTTCCTCGGCGCAACGAGCGGGGTCGCATTGTCGGTGATCGGGGCGCATATCTTCGACCCCGTTCCACTATCGGCTCTCTGGGTCAGCGCTCCGGATCATGATGTAAAGAATGAGCAGTCGCGCGCGGCGCTATTCCCGTCCCGCTCGACGCGGAGACGTACCGATGGCGTCATCTCATCCAAAACTACTTCTGCAAACTCACAGAGTTCACACGCGTCACCATAATTCCGGGCAATTCGCGAGAATAAATCTTTATTTTCAGTGAGTTAGTGGTGCCCGGGGACGGAGTCGAACCGCCGACACTGCGATTTTCAGTCGCATGCTCTACCAACTGAGCTACCCGGGCACGAGCGCCGGGGAGGACCACCGGCGGCGTTGAGAGGCGTGCCTATAGGCATCAATCCGGGGGGTTGTCCACCCCATCATCGTCGCTTTTTTTCATCTCGTCGGCGGCGAGGGTTCCGGGGACGCGATAGCCTTCGCCCAGCCATTGCAGCAGGTCACGGTCACGGCAGGCCTTTCCGCAGAAGGGCCGCGTGTCGGGATGCGCTGGCTGGCCGCAGATCGGGCAGGAGGAGGATTTAGGCGACATGGGCCGCCGATATGGCAAGGGCCGGGTCCGCCTTCAAGCTGACGGCGCCGCCGCGTCGGCGGGCGAGCTGCTCCAACCAGTCGGTCGCCTTGTAAAGGCGGTCGATGATGGAGGGCGCAGCGGTGATCGTCACCGGCCCGCCATTGCCTTCCCTTTCGGCACGGCGGAGCAAGGCGAGAGCCGCCGTTTCGGTCGGATCAGCCCGCAACAACTCCATGAGATTCATCCGCTCGCGGCGGCGGATGACCTGGACGAAGCCGAAGCCGTTGACCGCCGTACGCTCAAAAGGAAGCGGCAGATATTTGTCGATCTGCGCGGAGGCGACGGCGCGCTCATCCTTGTTGTTCATGGTGGGCAGATCGACGCCGATCGATCCGGTCAGCCCCATGCGACGGATCGCTTGCGCCGCCAGTTTCGCGCCCTTGGGGCCGAGCTTCGCGGGCGGCAGCGATCCGTCTACGTCGATCAGGATCATCGCGGGCGTCGGGAAGATGCGGAGCGCCGCTTCCTCCGAGCCGATTTCACCAGACATCGCCTCTTCCATGAGTTCGCTCCAGCCATGGGCTTCGAAGCGATCCTCGCCATGGGCCGGGCATGGGGTGATGGGGAGGCCCGTGGCGCGCAGGCGCTGGAGGAGGCTGGGAGCCGGATGCACCTTGGAGCCCGGCTGGGCGATGCGGGCCTTGGCCAGCTTGGGGCGGCCTTCCTCCGGGATGGCTTCGCGCAGGATTTCGAGGAGAACGGTCGCACCCTCTGCGGTTTTTGGCGGGATTGGTTCGACCAGCACTTCCTCGCCCGAGATCAGGCGGGCGATGCCGCGCTTCTTGGGGATGATGGTCCGGACGAGCTTGCCCTGCATGACCGCACCGGCGCGGGCGCCATCTCCCTCACGCTCGATCTGTGCCTCGACCAAACGGCCCTTTTCGATCAGCGCGGCGCGGGCCTCGCCAATCCCTTCTTCATAGAGCCATTCGGCCATAATATATTCCTGTTGGTCGGGATTGCCGAGCCGGGAAATGTGCCATTTCCCTTGCCATCCCTCTAGTCCAATGGGTAGCCCGCTGCCTTCAGCAGCGCGCGGGTTTCGTAAAGGGGCAGGCCCATGATCGCGCTATGGCTGCCCTGTATCGCGCGGATCAGCCCGGCGGCACGGCCCTGAATCGCATAGCCGCCTGCCTTGCCGTGCCATTCTTCGCTGGCGATATAGGCGTCGATCTCGGCGCGCTCCAGACGTTTGAAGATAACGATATTGGTGGAAAGGCGATGCCTTGCCCTGCCCTCGCCATCGATGAGCGTGATAGCGCTCAGCACGCGGTGACGGCGGCCGGAGAGCAGCGAAAGACAGGCTCGCGCTTCACCCTCCGTCTCTGCCTTGGGCAGGATGCGGCGGCCTGCCGCGACGACCGTATCGCCGGAAAGCACCAGCGCGCCGGGATGACGGGTAGCCACCAACGCAGCCTTTTCACCGGCCACGCGCGCGGCATAGGCGGCTGGCAATTCGCCTTTCAAAGGGGTTTCATCAAGATTGGCGGGGTCCACAGCGTCGGGACGCACGCCGATCTGACCCAGAAGTTCACACCGTCTGGGAGAAGCCGAAGCAAGGATGAGCCGCATCGAAAAAGCGGCTTATTTGAAGCGGTAAGTGATCCGACCCTTGGTCAGGTCGTAGGGGGTCAGTTCGACCAACACTTCGTCGCCCACCAGCACGCGAATGCGGTTTTTCCGCATCTTGCCCGCCGTGTGGCCAAGGATCTCGTGATCATTTTCAAGCCGGACGCGGAACATGGCGTTGGGGAGAAGCTCCACAACCTGTCCGCGCATTTCAAGCAGTTCTTCTTTTGCCATAATATCCTGGGGAAACCAAAAATCGCGCCGCCATAGCGGCAAAATGCGGAAAATGAAAGTCAGGCTGACACGCCAAATACATCGCCCGCGTCAGACAAGGCCGCAAAGATGTGATCAAGCTGATCCACATCCGTACAAAAGGGCGGCATCAGGTAGATGCTGTTGCCCAAAGGACGCAGCAAAATGCCCCGATCAAGGAAGAAGGCGCGCAGGCGGGGAGCGAGGTCCGACAGATACCCTGCGTCCGGCGCGATCAGGTCAATCGCGACGATCGTGCCAAGCTGCCGGGCATTCGTGAAGGCTGGATGAAGCGCCAGCTTGCCGAGTCGCTCCGCCATATTCTGTTCGAGCGCGGCGATGCGGCCGAGCACATCCTCCTCGCGCCAGATGGCGAGGTTGGCCGCCGCCGCCGCGCAGGAGATGGCATTCGCTGTGTAGCTGGACGAATGGTAGAAAAGCCGCGCCCGGTCCTGTGACTTGTGCGCGTCGAATATGCGCGCCGTCGCGAGCGTCGCCGCAAGCGGGACGGAGCCGCCGGTGATCCCTTTGGCGACGGCCATAATGTCCGGCACGACGCCCGCCTGCTCGCAAGCGAAGACTGTGCCGGTGCGGCCCCAGCCGGTCATTACTTCGTCGGCAATGAAGAGAACATCATGTCGGGCGCAGATTTCCGCCATCTGCCGCAATATGGCAGGCGAGTAGATCAGCATCCCGCCAGCACCCAGCACCAAAGGTTCGACGATGAAGGCCGCCGGATGCTCCTTGCAAGCCGCTTCCAGCGCGTCGAGCGTCTGTTGCTCCGTTCCCGGCGCAGGGAAGGGAATGGTGCCAACGTCGAACAGCAAGGGCGTCCATGCGGCATTGTACACGCCACGCTCGCCGACCGACATCGTGCCGATCGTGTCGCCATGATAGCCATGTTCGAGAACGAGGATGCGATGCCGGGGCGCGGACAAACCATCCAGCGCGCGATTGTGCCAATAGCCGAGTGCCATCTTCAGCGCGACTTCGACGGAGGTCGATCCGCTGTCGGAGAAGAAGACATGGGCGAGCGGGTCGCGCCCTTCCGCGCGGGGGGCGAGTTCGATCAGGCCGCGCGCAACCTCTTCGGCGGGCTCATGCGTGTAATTTGCGAAGATCAGCTGGTCGAGCTGCCCAGCCTGCCGAGCGATGGCAGAGGCGATGCGGGGGTGACAGTGGCCATGCGTCGTCACCCACCAACTGGAGATGGCGTCGATCAACGTGCCGCCATCTGCCAGATGCAACAGGGAGCCTTCCGCACGAACGACATGCGGGATGGGTTCGTTGAGGCCGTGCTGGGTGAAGGGGTGCCATATAGGGGAGGTCATGACGAGACGCTTAGAATAGCCCAAGCGTCAGGCCAAGCACCCTCCCTTATATTATGCCGCTTACGCTTACTTGGCCGGAGTGGCCGGGGCAGCAGGGGCGGCTGGTGTCGCCGGTGCCGCAGGCGCGGCGGCCTGGATACGCTGCTGTAACGCAGGATCGGCGGCTGCAGCCTGGCCGATCTCATTGAATTTTTCCGGCGCGATGCCCGATGCCTGCAACGCGGCGAGCATCTTGGGTTGTTTTTCCGCATCAGCGATGCTGGTGTCGGACTGAATCTTGGTCACTTCGACCGCAGCAGCCGCAAACAGCTTGATATCAGCATCGCTAAATTTACCCGCATCGGCCGAAGGCGCCGCCGGAGTGGCAGGCGTCGCGGGCGTAGCCGGAGTTGCGGCGCCCTGAGCCAGAACTGGAGCCGCTGCCAACAAAGCGACCGATGCCATTGCCGTCTTCAAAACCAGTGATGAACGAAAACCCGTCAACATGCTTCTCCTTGCGATTTGATGTCTCAAAGCTGTGGAAGAGCGCACGAGGTTTAAAGAGTGTTCCGGCGAAACGTGAGATTTGAGGGACGACGGCCGGGAGTCGCGCGGCTCGTCCCTCGCATCATCACGGTTCATCGCAGGGCAGAATCGTTACTGGTCCTCATCTTTTCACCAGATTCTCACTCGATCCTGAGGCGCGAGATAGAGCTTGCTGCCGGGCGTAGGGTTGAACGCGGCGTACCATTGATCGAAATTACGCACGGTATCCGCCCGATATTGCGACGGCGAATGCGGGTCGGTGACCAGCCGCTGGCGCAAGTTGGGCTCGCGATAATTGCGCCGCCATACTTGCGCCCAGCCGAGGAAGAAGCGCTGGTCCCCGGTGGTGCCGTCGATCACCGGCGCGGGCTTGCCGCCGAGCGACGCATGATAGGCATCCAGCGCCACCGCGACGCCCGCCAGATCGCCGATATTTTCGCCCAACGTGAAATCACCCTTCACATGCGCGCCGGGAAAAGGCTCATAGGCGTCATATTGCTTTATCAGCTTGCCGGTCAGGGCCTTGAAGGCAGCGACATCAGCATCGCTCCACCACTGATTGAGCTTGCCGGTCTCATCATATTTCGCGCCCTGATCGTCGAAATGGTGGCTGAGTTCGTGGCCGATGACAGCGCCAATGCCGCCATAATTCACCGCCGGATCGGCATGGGGATCGAAGAAGGGCGGTTGCAGGATGGCGGCCGGAAAGACGATCTCGACCATGGAGAAGTCCGCATAGGCGTTGATCTCCATCGGCGTCATCTGCCATTCCCAGCGGTAGATGGGCTTGCCGAGCTTTCCCATCTGATAGTCGAATTCATATTGGTTCGACCGCAGCGCGTTGCCGAACAGGTCGCCCGCGGTGATTGCAAGCCCGCTATAGCCCCGCCATTTGTCAGGATAGCCGATTTTGGGCGTGAAGGCCGCCAGCTTCTTATGCGCCCTCGCCTTCGCGCCATCGCTCATCCAGCTGAGGCCATCGATGCGGCGGCCCATGGCGGCGATCACATTTTTGACGAGCTGGTCCATTGCCGCCTTGGTTTCCGGCGGGAAATAGCGGGCTACATAGATTTTGCCGACTTCCTCGCCCATCGCCTCTTTCACGAAGCCAACGGCGCGCTTCCACCGATCTTCGCGCTGCGGCGTGCCGGACAGGGTGGTGCCGTAAAAGGCGAAGTCGGCGTCGGCGATCCGATCGGGAAGATAAGTGGCGTAGCTGTGGAGGCTGCGCAGCAGCAAGGCGTCCTTCAGCACGCCGATCGGTGTCCGCGCGATCAGTGCTGCTTCGCCCGCGATCGCCGTCGGCTGCGCGACGATAAGCGCCTCTGGCTCCAGGCCGTTGGCGGCGAAATAGGCCGGGAAGTCGAAGCCGGGCGCGGCTTTCTGCAAATCGGCGAGCGTCATTCGGTTGTAGGTCTTGTCGGCCTCGCGGCTATCGACCTGGGTCCAGTGGACTTTTGCCACTTCCGTTTCGAACGCCATCAGGGCAGCGGCGCGCGCCTTTGCGTCGCTCGCGCCCGCCAGTGTCAGCATCTGTTCGAGATGCGCGAGATAGGCGGTACGGATTGCCGCCATCTTCTCGTCGGGCTGTAGATAGAAGTCTCGATCCGGCAGGCCGAGGCCCGATTGGCGCAGGTTCAGGATGTAAGTGTCGGGCGCCTTGTCATCCTGTCCCACATAGAAAGTGAACGGGCCTGCGATACCGGCTCGTGCAGCCTCCGCCGCGAGACGAGCATAGCCTGCCTTGTCCTTCACCGCCGCGATCTTCGCGAGCCAGGGCCTGATGGGGGTCAGGCCCTTCGCTTCCACGGTGGGGGCGTCCAGATAGCTGGCATAGGCGAGACCGATCCGGCTGGCGGGGTCTTTCCTTGCCTCCTCCAATATGCCCCGGGTGCGTTCGCGCGACAGGTCGTCAAGGACGTTGAACGCGCCATAGTTGGACTTGTCGGCAGGGATCAGCGTGGCCTTGGCCCAGCCGCCATTAGCATGAAGGTAGAAATCATCGCCCGGCTTGACGGCCGGGTCCATGCCCTTCTCGTCAAAGCCGTAGCTGCCATAGGTCGGCTTGGCAGATGACGCCTGGTCAGCCTGCGCGGTGTTTGCGGCGAACAGCAGAGCGCCAACAGCGACGCTCATCAAAAGATTTTTCATCGAAGCATCCCTTGCTTGATCCGATCATGGCAGTTGACCCGGCGCAGGGCGACAAGTCCATGTCATTTGTCGAAAATCCTGCAAAAGCGGCTGCGCCCCTCTTCAGGGCAAGTGGATATTCTCGGCGAAAGCAGCCTTCAGGCTGGCGGCATCCAACGGGTCGAGGCGCGGGAGGCGGCCGAGGCTTGGCACCCTGGCGAGTTGGGGGATAATGCGCTCATTCTCCTCATGGGGATCGCCGATGAAAGCGATACCCGCCAGCGGCACGCCCCGGCTGCGCAGCGCTTCGATGCTGAGCAGGCTGTGGTTGATCGTGCCGAGCGCGGTGCGGGCACATAGGATGACCGGCAGCTGCCAATGGGCGAAGAGATCGGCCATCAGCAAGGTTTCGCTGACGGGCACCAGCACGCCGCCTGCGCCTTCGACGACCAACGGGCCGTCCACTTGCGGCAAAGCGAGATTGTCGAGGCGGACTTCAACCCCGTCGAGGCGAGCCGCCAAATGGGGCGAGGCGGGCGTGGTAAGGCGGTAGGCTTCCGGCAGGATGCGCGCATTGGGGATGCCGCCTAGCCGTGCGACCGTTTCCTTGTCGCCTTCGGGGTCGATCCCCGCCTGAACAGGCTTCCAATAATAAGCGCCAAGGGCGTCCGCGAGCCCGGCAGCGAAGACTGTTTTGCCGATGTCCGTATCGGTCCCGGTGACGACGAAGCGCGTCATGCCATCACCCTTTGCAGTTCTTCGCCAAGAGCCGCCACATCGGCGCGGCCGACATTCAATGTCAGGGAGATGCGCAGGCGGCTGGTGCCGGGCGGGACCGTCGGCGGCCGGATGCCGCGCACGTCGAAGCCTGCCTCCTGCAGCGCGGCGGCGGCGGCCATGGTGCGCCGGTCTTCGCCAAGCAGCACGGGGACGATGTGGGTGCGCGGCGCAGGCAAGCCCAGTGGCGCGCAGATGACTTCGGCGGCATCGACGCACAGGGTCTTCAGCCGCGCGCGCAGGTCATCCGCCTGCTCGATCCGGTCGAGCGCAGCCGACGCCGCCACCGCCATCAGCGGCGACGGCGCTGTGGAAAAGATGAAGGCGCGCGCTCGGTTGATCAGATAGTCGATGATGATCTGCGGCCCGCAAATCAGTGCACCTTCCACACCCATGGCTTTGCCGCAGGTGTGGAGCGTCACCACATTATGCAGCCCATCCAACCCGGCGGACAGACCACGGCCGCTGGGGCCGAACACGCCCGTTCCATGTGCTTCATCCAGGATCAGCATCCCGTCATGCTGCGCGGCCAGTTTTGCAAGATCAGCGAGCGACGCCGTGTCGCCGTCCATCGAATAAAGCGTTTCGACCGCGATCCAGATGCGGCCCTTGCCACCTTCCTCGCGCCAAGCGGTAATCAGGTCGGCGAAACTCTGCACATCATTATGTCGGGCAAAGACAGTGGCGGCCTTGGACAGGCGGATGCCGTCATGGACGCTGGCGTGGATCAGCTCGTCCGCGACGATCAGGTCGCCACGCTGCGGCAATGTCGAAAACAAGGCGCAGTTGGCGGCAAAGCCATTGGCGAGAAACAGCGCCGCCTGTGTCCGGAAGAAGGCAGCCGCCTTCGCCTCCAGCCCTTCATGCTCAGGTGCATTACCGCGCAGCAGGCGCGAGCCACCCGATCCCACGGGCACGCCACGCGCCACCGCATCCGCCACCGCCTGACCGATCAGCGGATCGGACGCCAAGCCCAGATAGTCGTTGGAGGCGAAGTCGCGCCCGGCGCGCGGCACCAGACGGCGCAGGCGGCCGCGCTTTTCAAGGGCCGCCAGTTGCGATCGGAAGGGTTCGCTGGTCATGGCGCGCCCTATAGGCCCGCGAGGGGTAGAGGGGCAAGCTGGGCAGCCGCCGCTTCATCCGTCGGGCGGGGAAAGGCACCGCCCTCCCCCGCTCCGGTGCCGAAAATCAGAAGGAAAAGCTCAGCGCTAGCGATGCCACATTGTCGTTGGCATCGTCGGCATTCGGACGGAAGCCATGCTGATGCAGATAGCCGATTTCCGCATTCACATTCTTCGCGATCGGGGTCGTGATGGCGATCATGTTACGCATCCGCTCTTCGCCCTCGACCCGCTGAAAATTGGTGGTGTTGAGGTCGATGAAGCTTTCATGGCTCAGCACCAACGCGGTCTTGCCGCCTTCCTTGAAGGGCAGCACATATTTGACATAGGGGCGGAAGCGCCAGGCCGTGCCATCGACGCCTTCGCGCCAACGCTCCTCAAGGCGCAGGCGGGCGCTGAGCTGGCCGGGGCCGATCTTCACCATATTGTCGAACGTCACCTGCTGGCGGCCGCGATGTTCCATCACCGAGAAGTCACCGGCATTGTAATTGGGATCATGGGTATAACCCGCCCAAACCGTCACCTTCTTGCTGACCTTGTAGCCGATCATCGAGTTCATCTCGACCTCGTACAGACCGTCGCGATCGTTGCTGAACCGGGCAATGACCTCCTGCGAGAAGCGCCATTTGTCGCTCAGTTTCACAGTGGCGCTAACGCCGGTCCAAAGCTGGTCATCCTCCGAGGCATGAGCCACAGCCGGAATGGCCAAAGCCACCAGCGCAGGCGCCAGTTTCAAAATCGGTCGCATCATAATCTCCCTCCGCCCCATGGCGTCGGGGCGCGACTATGACCTTTATGTGACAACGTCATTTCTATTTTATGTAATATTTGTGACTATTGTTTCTGCGGCGTGACCGATAGCGGCAACCGTCAAAGCCGATTTGATCGGCCTTCCGCCTTCCGCACAAAAAATGACCCCGCCCCATGATAGGGCGGGGTCATATCCTTTTCGTTGCGAAATGCCGTCAGACGCCGTGCGCCAGAGCGGCGAGCAAGAGCAACGCGACGATGTTCGTGATCTTGATCATCGGGTTGACCGCAGGCCCCGCCGTATCCTTGTAGGGATCACCCACGGTATCGCCGGTCACGGCCGCCTTATGCGCTTCGGATCCTTTCCCGCCATGGTTGCCATCTTCGATATATTTCTTGGCATTGTCCCATGCGCCGCCGCCCGATGTCATGGAAAGGGCGACAAATAGTCCGGACACGATCACGCCCAGCAGCAATGCACCGAGCGCTGCAAAGCCATTGGGTGTTCCCGCCACGGCAGAGATCGCGAAATAGACGACGATCGGCGCCAGCACTGGCAGCAGGCTGGGGATGATCATCTCCTTGATCGCCGCTCGGGTGACAAGGTCGACAGTGCGGGCATAGTCGGGCCGTGAGGTGCCTTCCATAATACCTCTGTTGGTGGCGAACTGATCGCGAACATCCTTCACCACGTCGCCCGCCGCGCGGCCCACTGCCGTCATGCCCATTGCGCCGAACAGATAGGGCAGCAATGCGCCGAGCAGCAGGCCGACGATGACATAGGGGTTGGACAAGCTGAAATCGACCGGCTCGGTCAGGCCGAGGGCCGAGTTATAGAATTTCAGATCCTCGGTGTAAGCGCCAAACAGCACCAGCGCGGCAAGCCCGGCTGACCCGATCGCATAGCCCTTCGTCACCGCCTTGGTCGTATTGCCCACTGCGTCCAGCGCGTCGGTCTTGCTCCGCACACTGTCATCCAGATGCGCCATCTCCGCGATGCCGCCCGCATTGTCGGTGACGGGACCATAGGCGTCGAGCGCCACGACCATGCCCGCAAGCGCCAGCATCGCCGTAGCCGCAAAGGCAATGCCGATCAGGCCCGCCTGACTATAAGAGACGATGATGCCGCCCACGATCACCAGGGTCGGCAGCGCGGTCGCCTCCAGGCTGACGGCCAAGCCCTGGATAACATTGGTGCCATGGCCAGTTTCCGATGCGCGGGCGATGCTGCGCACCGGGCGATAGTTGGTCCCGGTATAATATTCGGTGATCCATACAATGAGACCCGTCACGCCGAGGCCCACCATCATCGACCAGAACAACTCCATGCCGGAATAGCCGCCATTGCCATCCAGATCGGTGCCGAAGCGCGTCTGAAGATCGCCCAGCGTGAACTGGGTGACGAAATAGAGCGCGGGGATCGACAGGATCGCTGTCGTCCAGAAGCCTTTGTAGAGCGCACCCATGATCGACTGGCTGGCACCAAGACGCACCATATAGGTGCCGATGATCGACGTGATGATGCACACCCCGCCGACGATCAGCGGCAATGCCATCAGCCGTTGCAGGAAGATGTTATCGACCCCGCTCACCAGCAGTGCCGTCAGCACCATGGTCGCACCAACGGTGACGACGTAGGTTTCGAACAGGTCGGCCGCCATGCCGGCGCAGTCGCCCACGTTGTCGCCCACATTGTCGGCGATCACGGCGGGATTGCGTGGGTCATCCTCTGGAATGCCCGCTTCCACCTTGCCGACAAGGTCGGCGCCAACGTCCGCCGCCTTGGTAAAGATGCCGCCGCCGAGGCGCGCGAAGATCGAGATGAGGCTGGCGCCGAAAGCCAAAGCGACCAGAGAGTCGATCACCAGTCGATCGTCCGGCGCATGACCTGCGGGTCCGGTCAGATACCAGAAGAAGACACTGATCGCGAGCAGCGCCAGACCCGCCACCAGCATGCCGGTGATTGCGCCAGCACGAAAGGCGACGGTGAGGCCGCTCTGCAAAGTCGTGCGTGCCGCTTCGGCGGTGCGGACATTGGCGCGCACCGAAATGTTCATGCCGATGAAGCCAGCCGATCCGGACAGGATTGCGCCAATCAGGAAGCCGATTGCGGATGTTGCGCCTAAAAAGAAGAAGACGATCGCCGCGACCACGACCCCGACCATGCCGATGGTCATATATTGGCGGCTGAGATAGGCCTTCGCCCCTTCCTGGATCGCCCCCGCGATCGCTTGCATGGTTTCATTGCCGGCGGAGGCCGCCAGTACCTGACGACTGGTTATCAGGCCGTAGAGCAGGGCTAATAGCCCGCACCCTATGGCGATATAGACAATCTGCATGAATGTTCCTCTCCCCCTGTTTTTGCTGTCATCGGCCGCTCCGCAGGGAAAAACGGGCGGGCGAAAGGCATAAGCGCGGGCGGCCGGAATTCACGCATCCGGCATCAGGCACCGCGTCAATCAGCATCAAGGTTACGCGCGTCATGGGCGTCCAACCGGGCTGAGAAAAGGATGGACGGAAGCTACAGGCAGGACGGGCGGCGTCAAGCCGTTACGAAACGCATCCGAATCAGGGTCTTGCGGGGTCCTGGTTCAGCCATGTTCCCAACCAAGCCGGTCGGGCAATGGCATATCCGCGCCGTCGATGATCAGCTTCAGCCCCGACCCCGATGAGAAACAACCCACCGGAATGGCTCGTACTGGCGGATTTGTCGTGGGCGGCAGTGCGAACAGCAACTCATAGTCATCGCCCGCCCGCGCCGCGGCGACCTGAGCGGCAGTGCTGCCGCCGCTGACCGCCTCCAGCGCCGAGGAAAGCGGAACATGATCGATGGTGACAGCCAATCCGCTAGCCTGCGCCATGCGCGCGGCATCGATCAGCAGGCCGTCGGACACATCCATCATCGCATGGACTTGGCCTGCAAGCAGCGCGCCTTCGGTGAGCCGGGGTCGCGGGCGGCGATAAGCCTCCACCAGCGGCCCGGAAGCGGCGGCGTTCGCGCGGAGCAGTTCAAGCCCCGCGCCGGCATCGCCAACGGGACCCGTCAGATAGAGACGATCACCTGCGCGCGCGCCGCTACGGGCGGGCACGGGGCCGCTTGTCTCGCCAATCGCCGTCAGACTGTAGCTGCGCGGACTGCCCAGCGGCATCTGCACCGTGTCGCCGCCCAGTAGCGGCATGGCATGACGGCTAAGCGCCTCGCCAAGCCCCTCTAGAAACGCCGCGTCCCAGCCATCGTCGCCCGACAGCGCGTAATTGAGCAGACAACCCACTGGCCGCGCACCCTTGGCGGCAAGGTCCGAGAGGTTCACGGCGGCAAGTTTCCAGCCGATGTCCGCAGGGGGATCGCCGGGGAGATAATGCACCCCCTCCACCATCGTGTCGCTGGTAAGGATCAGGCGAGCGCCACCTACATCCAGCACCGCTACATCGTCCTGCAAGCCGCGCGCGGCGGGATCATTGGCTAGCAGGCGCAAGAGGGTCAGGAAACGGGATTCAGCGGACATAATTGACCTCCGTTCGCCCTGAGCCTGTCGAAGGGCTCCGCCCGAGGTGGTTCGTTACTGGCGCACGTCCTTCGCCACGCCGTCCAGCAGGCCGTTGACGAAACCCGCCTCCCGCTTGTCGTAAAAGGCATGAGCGACATCGACATATTCGCTGATGACCGTGCCGGTCGGTACATCCTTGCGCGCGATCAGTTCATAGGCGCCCGCCCGCAAGATCTGCCGCATCGGCTTGTCCAGCCGCTCAAGGCTCCAGCCCTTGGACAGGCGGGAGGTGATCATGGCGTCAATCTCGTCGCGCCGTTTGTCCACGCCGGTCACGACATCGTCGAAAAAGCTCTCTTCCGCATCGGCATAGGTCACGTCTTCGATCGTCGCGCCCAGTCGGTGCTGATGGAATTCATGCAGCAGGGTGGCGAGGGGCGTCCCTTCCATTTCCAGCTGGTACAGCGCCTGCACCGCGGCAAGCCGGGCTGCGGAGCGGGATTTGGAGCGTTCAGTCATCGGGATTCCATATAGCCATGCGGGCTGGGCCTGTCGAAGCCCTGCCCTTCTTGAAGAAAATACTGCCCTTCGACAAGCTTGGGGCGAACAGAGGTTATTTGAGCCGCACCGCCACCGAGGCGGCATGGGCAGGCAACCCCTCCGCCTCCGCCAGCGCGACCGCCGCCGGGCCGATCGCATCGATCGCAGCCTGATCAAGGCTGAGGAAGCTGGTGCGTTTCATGAAGTCGAGTACCGAAAGCCCCGAGGAAAAGCGTGCACGGCGACCCGTGGGCAGCACATGGTTGGGGCCTGCGACGTAATCGCCGACAGCTTCGGGGGTCATGCGACCCAGAAAGACCGATCCGGCGTGGCGGACCTGCGCAAACAGGGCGTCGGGATCGTCCACCGCCAGTTCCAGATGTTCGGCCGCCAGCCGGTTAACCAGCGGCATCGCTTCTTCCATATCGCGCACGAGGATGATCGCGCCGTTTGCCGCCCAGCTGGTCGTGGCGACTGCCTGCGTCGACAATAGCGGCAGTCGTTTTTCGACGGCCGCCGCCACGGCATCGGCGAAAGCGGCATCGTCGGTGAAGAGGATCGACTGGCTGGTCGGATCATGCTCCGACTGGCTCAGAAGGTCAGCGGCGATCCAGTCCGGATCATTTTTCCCGTCGGCGACAACGACGATCTCGGACGGTCCTGCGACCATATCGATGCCGACGACGCCATAAAGCTGACGCTTGGCTTCGGCGACCCAGGCATTGCCAGGGCCTGTGATGACATCGACCGGTTTGATCCGATCCGTGCCATAGGCGAGCGCAGCCACGGCCTGCGCGCCGCCCACGCGCCAGATTTCCTCTATCCCCGCAATGCTGGCAGCGGCAAGGACGAGCGGGTTGATCACGCCATTGGGCGTCGGCGTCACCATGGCGATACGTGACACGCCAGCCACCTTGGCGGGAATGGCGTTCATCAACAGCGAGCTGGGATAGGCTGCCCGGCCGCCCGGCACGTAAAGCCCAGCCGCGTCCACCGGCTGCCAGCGCGCGCCCAGCCGTACGCCAGCGCTGTCGGTGCCGTCGCTGTCCTGCGGTCGCTGCTTTTCGTGATAGGCGGTGATCCGCGCCGCCGCGAGTTCCAGCGCCCCGCGCAACTCAGGCGAGATGCCGTCCAACGCGGCGCGGCACTCCGCGGGGGTAACCGCCCAGCCGCTTGCCTCCAGATCGTGCCGGTCGAACCGGCTGGTGTAATCGGCCAGCGCGGCGTCGCCTTCGGCGCGGACGCGCTTCAGGATTGCCGCGACATCGCGCGACACATCTTCATCCGCCTCGCGCCGGGCATCGACCAGCGCCGTGAACGCAGCGGCAAAATCAGCGTCGCGGCTGTCGAGCCTAAGCGGCATCGCGCTTCCCCACGGCCTTGCGGAAGCTTTCCACCAGCGGCGCCAGTTCGGCCGAGCGCATCTTGTAGGCGGCGCGATTGACGACAAGGCGCGCCGACACCTGCATGATGACATGGGTTTCGACCAGCCCGTTAGCCTTGAGCGTCGCGCCCGATGATACCAGATCGACGATCCGGCGCGACAGGCCGAGCGAGGGCGCGAGTTCCATCGCCCCGTTCAGCTTCACGCACTCGGCCTGGATGCCGCGCGCCTCATAATAGCGGCGCGTGAGGTAAGGATATTTGGTGGCGACCCGCACATGGCTCATCGCGGCCTCATCCTCGCCCGCAAGGTCAACCGGTTCAGCGACCGACAGACGACAATGACCGATGTCGAGATCCACGGGCGCATAGAGTTCGGAATAGTCGAACTCATCGACCACGTCCGACCCGACGATGCCGATCTGCGCCGCGCCATGGGCGACGAAGGTCGCCACATCGAAGGCGCGCACGCGGATGATCGAAATATCGGGCCTGTTCGTGGCGAAACGCAGCGCCCGGCTTTTCTTGTCATGAAATTCCGCTTCAGGTTCAATACCGACGCGCGCGAGCATCGGCAGCGCTTCATCGAGGATGCGGCCCTTGGGAATGGCGAGTGTGAGCGGACGAGTCATGACCGGCGGGCCTTAGCCGCGCGCGCCACAAAGGACAATATTCATGCAGCTTGCGCCAGTGCAGCCTCGGTGGCCTCGATCCAGCCGCCGCCCAGCACCCGGTCGCTCGCGTAGAGCACGGCGGCCTGACCTGGCGCCACGCCATATTCGGGGGCGTCAAACATCAGGCGATCACCCTCCAGCCTTGCCGGAACAGGCTTTGCCATCGACCGCACCTTGGCGGTCAACGGCCCGCTGAAGTCGCCGCCAAGCCAGTTTATGTCGCTCAGCCGCGCCGCTGAAACCGCGAGCGCCGCTTTGGGTCCGACAATCACCCGCCGAGCATCGGCATCCAGACGGACGACATAGAGCGGCTCGGCCTGCCCACCGATCTCCAGTCCTTTACGCTGGCCTACGGTGTAGTGGATCAGCCCCTTGTGCGTGCCCATGATGCGGCCGTCGATATGGACGATGTCGCCACCTTCATCGGCGTCGGGGCGAATCTTGCGAACCACGCCCGCATAATCGCCATCGGGTACGAAGCAGATGTCCTGGCTGTCCGGCTTCAGCGCCACCGACAGGCCAAGTTCTGCGGCGATTTCGCGGACTTGCGGCTTGGGGAGACCGCCCAGCGGAAAGCGCAGATAATCAAGCTGTGCCTGGGTGGTAGCGAAGAGGAAATAGCTCTGGTCCCGCGCGGGATCGGCCGCGCGGTGCAGTTCGGCGCCCTGCGCGCCCTCGACGCGGCGGACATAATGGCCGGTCGCCAGACAATCGGCGCCCAGATCGCGCGCGATCTGGAACAGGTCGGTGAACTTCACGCCCATGTTGCATTTGACGCAGGGGATGGGCGTCCGCCCCGCCATATATTCATCGGCGAAGTCGGCGATGACGGAATCCCTGAAACGGCTTTCATAATCGAAGACATAATGGGCGATGCCGATACGGTCGGCGACAGCGCGCGCGTCCCGTATATCCTGCCCCGCGCAACAGCTGCCCGTGCGGCCGACAGCGGCGCCGTGATCGTAAAGCTGTAGCGTGACGCCGATGGTTTCGGCGCCCGTACGCGCGGCAAGGGCGGCGACGACGCTCGAATCGACGCCGCCAGACATGGCAACGACGATTCGCCGCTTCGCAAGCGGTTCGGGCAACTGGAACTGGGGCTGCATGGCCGGGCATATAATCGTCCGCGCCGTTGCATTCCAGCGGGATTCCACGCCGCGCGCTGCAAAGCGTCGTTTCGGCCCCGCGAGTTTACCGGACCTTATCCTTTTTTCGCTACCTCCCTTCCCATGGATTTTGGTTTCCTTCGGGCAGGCGGGCTCAAACCCGCCAATGCCAGACCCGTCAGTCGGCCGCATGCGCCGGTCTGGCCGCTGCTACGCGCCGCTTCGGCAGCGGAGCAGGCGGCCAGCCCGACCGCGCGGGCGGTGGCCGGGGTCCTGCGGGGGCAGGATGAGACGAGCGACTGGATCCAGGATTTGGCCGAAGTGTTCGCGCCACGTCCGGGCGGCATGATCGAGGCCGCACGCCCAACGGGAAGTTTCAACCCGTTGATCGCACAGCATTTAAGAGTGGGACAAGGATGATGAAGGGGGCGTTTACCGTGGCGCTTTAGCTGATCTTCAGGGCTGACGCGCATACCGGTTGCCGCTGCTGAATTCGGCAACGCCAGTGCCGCTTTTTGAGGGTGAGAATGATAGAAAATCAAAAAATCCGACCTGCTCAGGTCGTCGGGCCGCTCGGGGAACCCTTGACTCTGGAGAGCTTGCCTCCCGCGAATACGACGCGTTGGGTCGTCCGTCGCAAGGCTGAGGTGGTCGCCGCCGTCAACGGTGGTTTGTTGACCGTCGATGAAGCCTGCGCGCGCTATTCGTTGACGCTTGAGGAATTTGCAGGCTGGCAGCGCGCTGTCGATCGGTCGGGCATGCACGGCCTGCGTGTTACGCGGATCCAATATTACAAGTCGCTCTACGAACGGCAGCAGAAATACTGATCCTCCGTGTCCGGCTCAACGCCGGGCAGCGAAGGATGCAGGCACATCAAGGGCCGCCGGATGCAAATCCGGCGGCCCTTTCACTTGGATCGCGCACCGATTCACCGGCCATTGTCAAGCCAGAAACATTTCCCAGGGAACGCGAAGCCGACTTCGCCGTTAAATACATCAGCCAACCCGCTGGGGGCGGTGGTCCAAGGAGAGTGTGAAATGGGTATCATTTTGTGGCTTGTTGTCGGCGGCATCATCGGCTGGCTTGCCAGCATGGTCATGCGCACCGATGCGCAGCAGGGCATCCTTCTAAACATCGTGGTGGGCATAGTCGGCGCCTTTATCGGCGGCCTGATTTTCAGTGGCGGTTCGATCAATGAGGGTCTGACGCTGTACAGCTTCCTCGTGTCCCTCGTGGGTGCGATCGTGCTGCTTGCCATCGTCAACCTGGTCCGTCGCGGATCAATGCGTTAACCACCCCGGAAGCTAGGCTGGCGGGTATGAAGGGCTGCGTTTCGACGCGGCCCTTTTCGCCGTTCGTTCAGCCGCGCCCCGCAAACCAGCGATAGATGGCCAGAACGGCTATCGAGCCCAATACGGCCGCAAGAAAGCTCGCCTGTTCGTCCGCTTCATAGACACCCAATAATCGACCGACATAAGCGGCGAATAATGCCCCCGCTATTCCCAGCAGGATCGTAACCACGCATCCACCGGGATTTCTGCCCGGCGTCACAAACCGGGCAATCGCTCCTGCGAACAGGCCGACGATGATCCAACCTAGTAATTCCATCCTAGCCTCCCATCCACTTCATGCCGCATAGCGCCACAGGCGCATGAATTTGGCAAGCAAAGGCGGCCAGCCCGCGTTGCTCCGCCGTTGCGCAAAGTGTATTGAGGGTTGAGCCGGGTGATGTATTCATATAACACAGCGCCGGTCGGCCCGTCGGCCGAATGATGGAATCAGGATGAATTACGAAACTCAGGTGGCCGGAGATGTTCCGGCGCGCGTCTTTGGCGAAGAACCGCGCCCTTCAAGGCGGCGGGCGCTGACGATTGGCGCGGTGATTGCGATCATCCTGATTGCCGTTGCAGCCTGGATCAGCATGCATGGCAAGAAAGGGGATGGGGCAGCCCCTGCGGAAGACGCGCCGGTCGTCACCGTCCTCGTGCCAGGCCGGTCCGTCGTGGCCCGCACCGTCAGCGGCACGGGATCACTGGCCGCGCGTGTCGAAATGCCTGTCGGCGTCGTTGGCGAGGGCGGGCAGGTGACGCGCGTGCTGGTGCAACCGGGCGATTGGGTTCGCGCCGGGCAGGTGCTTGCGGTGATCGAGCGGTCGGTACAGGCGGAGCAGGTTCGTTCGCTTGCCGCACAGGTAGAGGTAAATCGCGCCGATGCGAAGCTGGCTCAGGCGCAGCTCGACCGTGCCCAGGCCCTTGTGAAGCGCGGCTTCATCAGCCGGGCCGATATCGATCAGCGCACAGCCACGCGTGATGCCGCCAACGCCCGAGTGAATGTCGCGGTTGCACAATTGGCCGAACAGCGTGCCCGGACGGGACGGCTTGATATTCGCGCCCCTGCATCCGGGCTGATCCTGACCCGCGATGTCGAACCCGGTCAGATTGTCGGTTCGGGCAGCGGCGTGCTTTTCCGCATGGCCAAGGATGGCGAGATGGAACTTCTGGCCCAACTGAGCGAGAGCGATCTCGCCACGTTGCGGCCGGGAAACAGCGCGACGGTCACCCCTGTCGGTGGCCAGACGGAATTCACCGGACGCATTTGGCAGGTTTCTCCGGTCGTCGATCCACAGACGCGGCAGGGCATCGCGCGCATCTCCATACCCTATAACAAGGCGATCCGCCCCGGCGGATTTGCCGCTGCCCGCATCGTCAGCGGCACGGCAACGGCCCCGCTGCTGCCGGAGTCCGCCGTGCAGACCGATGCCAAGGGACAGTTTGTCTACATCGTCAACGCGCGGGACGAGACCGAACGGCGCGGCGTCGAGGTCGGACAGGTCTCCCCGAAGGGCGTTGCGGTTACGCGAGGCCTGAATGGCAGCGAGCGCATTGTCGCGTCGGCAGGCGCCTTTCTGCGGCCCGGGCAGAAGGTGCGGCCGCAAATTCAAAAGGCCGGGTAAGCCCGCGCAGGCGAGGAAGCCGTCATGAGTTTTCGTAATATGTCGGCCTGGGCCATCCGCAACCCGGTGTCCCCGCTCGTGCTGTTCGTCGCCCTGCTTCTCGCGGGAATGGTCAGCTTTGGCCGCATGGACATCAACCAGCAGCCCGACGTCACCTTCCCCATCGCTCAAGTGCTGGTATTGCAGCCAGGTGCCGCGCCGCCGGAACTGGAAACCCAGGTAACGCAGCGTGTCGAGGCCGCCGTGCGCGGCATCAGCGGCGTTGACGAGATCACCTCGACCGTCTCCGAAGGCAATTCGATGACGATCGTGCAGTTCCAGATCGGAACGCCGATCGATCGGGGCGTCGCCGACGTCAAGAACGCTGTCGACCAGATCCGTAGCGAACTGCCAGAAGGCATATTGGAACCGCAGGTGACGCGGCTCGATGCCGATCGTCCGATCGCCTATTTCAGTGCCGAAGCGACCGACATGACGCTGGAACAATTGTCATGGTATGTCGATAATACTGTCGCCAAACGTCTGCTTGCCGTGCCGGGCATGGCGGCGGTCAGGCGTGGTGGCGGCGTCACCCGCGAAATTCGCGTCATCCTCGACCCCGCCAAGCTGCAGTCGCACGGCGTCACGGCTGCGCAAGTCAATCAGCAGTTACAACAGGTCAACCTGAACGCGGCGGGCGGCCGCACCGAAATCGCGGGAGCCGAGCAGGCGATCCGCGTGCTCGGCAATGCGCAGGACGCCTATGCTCTGGGCCAGACCCAGATCGCCATCTCCGGCGGCCGCACCGTCAAGCTGTCCGACCTTGCCGATGTGCGCGACATGTATGGCGAACAACGGTCGCTTTCGCTGATGAATGACATGCAGGTGACGAGCTTCAGCCTGGAAAAGGCGAAGGGGTCATCCGACGTCACCGTGTTCGACAATGCGATCAAGGTGCTGGACCAGCTTAAGAAAGAAAATCCGAAGATCCGTTACAAGGAACTCTTCAACAGCGTCGATTATACCAAGAGCCAATATCATGCGGCGATGCAGTCCATGATCGAAGGCGCGGTGCTGGCGGTCGTCGTCGTGTTCCTGTTCCTGCGCGACTGGCGCGCGACGATTATCGCCGCCACGGCAATCCCGCTGTCAGCCATCCCGACATTCTGGTTCATGGACATGATGGGCTTCACGCTCAACGTGACCTCCTTGCTGGCGCTCAGCCTGGTCGCGGGCGTGCTGGTCGATGATGCCATCGTGGAGATCGAAAATATCGTGCGCCACATGCGCATGGGCAAGACAGCCTATCAGGCATCGATCGACGCGGCCGACGAGATTGGCCTGGCAGTGCTGGCGACGACAATGGCTATTGTCGCCGTATTCCTGCCAGTTGCGCTGATGCCCGGCGTTTCGGGCCAGTTCTTCATCCAGTTCGGCATGACCGTCGTGGTCGCGGTGCTGCTCAGCCTGGCTGTCGCCCGCCTCATCACGCCCATGGTCGCGGCCTATTTCCTCAAGGCGCACGGCCAGGAAAGCCATGGCGAGGGCTGGCTGATGGACGTCTATATGCGTGTGCTGCACTGGTCGCTCGATGAAAGCCGGGCCAAAGCCTATCGCGCATCAGGCGCCCGCCCCCGCTTTGCGGCCTGGCTGCGCGACCACCGCATCTGGACCGTCGGCATCGGGGGGCTGGCCTTCATCGCCACGCTGCTCGCCTTCGGGACGCTGCCAATGGCATTCCAGCCATCGATGAACACCGATTACAGCCAGGTGAAGATCGAAACCGTGCCCGGCAGCACGCTACAGCAAACCACCGCAGTCGCCCGGCGCGTTGCGGACATGTTGACCGCCGACACCAAGTTCGTCAACGCGGCCTTCGCCGACATCCAACCGACCAGCGCCAACATCTATCTTACACTGAAGAAGGACCGGCCTGCTTCCTCGGTCGAGTGGGAACGCAGCATGGCGCCCCGCTTCCAGCAAATTCCGGATGCCCGTGTGAACTTCCAGTCGCAAGCGGGTGGAGGCATGGGCCGTGACGTTACGATCATGCTCGGCAGCGACAATGCCGCGCTGCTGGATCGTGTCGCTAACAAGCTGGTTTCCGAAATGAGCGGCGTGAAGGAAGTCCGGTCGCCCCGGGTCCAGGGCGACATGAATAGGCCCGAGATCATCATCAAACCCAGATTCGACCTGGCCGCGAGCCTGGGGGTCACCACCGCCGCGCTCAGCCAGACCATTCGCGTGGCCACGATCGGCGACATTGACCAGAATACGGCCAAATTCTCGCTATCGGATCGCCAGATTCCCATCCGCGTGGCCGTGGCCGAGGACAGCCGCAGCGACATCGCGACGATCGAGAACATGCCCGTGCCGACCGTCAGCGGCGGTTCGGTTCCGTTGAAGGTGGTCGCCGATATCGAATTCGGTGCCGGGCCGACGCAAATCCGTCGCTATAACCAAATCCGCCGGATCGTCGTCGATGCCGACTTCGCACCCGGCATCGTCAGCAGTCAGGCCATGAAGAAGATCAACGCGCTGCCCACGATGAAGGAAATCAGTGAAGGCCGTATCCCGGGCATTCAGAAGATCAACACCGGCGAATCGAAGTGGCAGGCAGAAATGCTCAAGAACTTCACGGTTGCGGTCATTTCCGGCATCCTGCTCGTGCTGGCGGTGCTGACACTGCTTTACAAGCGATTGATGCCGCCGTTCGTCAATCTGGGATCGTTGCTGCTGGCGCCGCTCGGCGGGGCATTGGCGCTGCATCTTACCGGGCACCCTATCTCCATGCCGGTGATGATCGGCATCTTGATGCTGCTCGGGATCGTCGCGAAGAACTCCATTCTGGTGATCGACTTCGCGCTGGAGGAAATCCAGAAGGGCGTGCCCCGGTTCGACGCGATCATCGATGCGGGGCACAAGCGCGCACAGCCGATCGTCATGACCACCGTCGCGATGGTTGCGGGCATGGTGCCCACCGCCATCTCGCTGGGCGGCGACAGCGCATGGCGCGCGCCCATGGGCATCACAGTGATCGGCGGTTTGCTGCTGTCCACGCTCCTCACCCTTGTGATCGTGCCCGCGACATTCAGTCTGGCGCTACAGATCGAAGGATGGGCGGGTCCGCGCCTCAGCCGCCGTCTGCTCACATACAAGCCGGGGGACGATGCAAAGCATGAGGGAAATGCACAACCGGCGGAATGATGGCAGTCGGCTCGCCTGAAAGAAGCGCATGGCTGAACGAAACGGCGGCGTAACCGTTGGACGGACGATGAAGCAGCTTCCCGTTCCCCCGACCGTCGCCGACGTGCCTGTCCGGCCGCCGCGCGACATGCGGGTGGTTGCGACGGGCATGTTGATCGCGATGGCGGTACTGTTCCTCGCTGCGCGATCTACCGTCCATCTGCATCCAGCTATCGGTTTCGTTCAGGCATTTGCGGAAGCCGCGATGGTGGGCGGCCTTGCCGACTGGTTCGCCGTCACCGCGCTGTTCCGGCATCCGCTGGGCCTGCCCATCCCGCACACGGCGATCATCCCGCGCAACAAGGACCGGATCGGCGATACGTTAGCCTTCTTCCTGCGCGACAATTTCCTGACCCCCGCCGTTGTTGCGCGCAGGATGCAGCGGCTGGACGTCGCCGCCGCCGCAGGACGCTTCCTCGCTAGCCCGTCAGGCGGCGATGGGCGCTTGCGCGAAGGGGCGTCCCGGCTGGTGGCGGACATGCTGGAGGCGCTGGATCAGGAGCGGCTTGGCGGCATGGTCAAGGGTGCGATCGCCCAAAGGCTGCGGGGCATGAATATCGCGCCGCTGATCGGTCAGGCGATCGAGGCGGCAATGCGCGATGGCCGCCATGCGCCTGTGATGGACGGCATTATCCATTGGGCCGATCGCACGCTGGAGGCCAATGACCACCTTATCCGCCAGATGGTGCATGACCGGGCGGGCAAGGTTCTGCGCTGGACGGGCCTGGATGAAAATCTGTCCAACGCCATCATCGACGGGTTGCGGCGCCTGCTCGTCGAGATGGCGGCCGATCCGCAACATAGCCTACGCCTCAAGGCCGAAGAGGGCATGGCGAAGCTGGCAAGCGACCTGCAATTCGATGCCGCCATGCAGGAACGCGTGGCCCGCCTCCGCGACGAGATCGTGGAAAATCCCGCAATGCAGCGTTGGATAGACGGCCTTTGGGAACAGGCACGATCCGGCCTGCTGCGCGCCGTCCGCGATCCGGGCAAGGCGATGGCGGGGCGGCTGGGCGAAGCGCTGCGCCAACTGGGCACCACGCTTCAGGACGATGCCCGCCTTCGCCTGCTGATCAACCGCTTCGTGCGGCGCGCGGCTGTCGGCGCGACGGCCGCCTATGGCGATTCCATCGTGAAGCTGGTGAGCGAAACCGTGCGCGGCTGGGACGCGGGAACCGTGACCAGCCGCCTCGAAAGCGCTGTCGGCCGCGACCTTCAATATATCCGGATCAACGGTACTTTGGTCGGTGGCCTTGTAGGATTGGCCATTCATGCGGTCGACACACTGTTTTGACATCTTGCCGCGAACAGGCTTGAAAGCCTGATCACCGATCCCTAGCTGGCGTCGGCAAGCTTATGCGTTGCAAATTGCAACCGTAATAAGGGGATTTTCATGACCAGCCTCTTCGATCCTGTTCAGTTGGGCGCCATCAAGGCCCGTAATCGCATATTGATGGCGCCGCTCACCCGCGCCCGCGCCAGCCGCGATCATGTGCCGACGCCGATCATGGCCGACTATTATCGCCAGCGCGCTTCGGCCGGCCTGATCATCAGCGAAGGCATAGGCGTGTCGCGTCAGGGACTAGGCTGGCCCTTCGCGCCGGGCATCTGGACGGCCGAGCAGACGGAGGCCTGGAAGCCGATTACCCAGGCCGTGCATGAAGTCGGCGGCCGTATCTTCGCGCAGCTTTGGCACATGGGGCGCCTCGTCCATTCCAGCGTCAGCGGGCAGCCGCCGGTATCTTCGAGTCCGATTGCCGCGCCCGGCCATGCCCATAGCTATGAGGGCAACAAGCCTTATGAACAGCCCCGCGCGTTGGACGCAGAGGAAATCCCGGCCCTGATCGCCACTTATGTCACAGCTGCGCGCAATGCGCGGGAAGCGGGATTTGACGGCGTTCAGGTTCACGCCGCCAACGGCTATCTACTCGACGAATTCCTTCGCGACGGCGTCAACCAGCGGCAGGACATCTATGGCGGCAGCCCCGAAAACCGTGTCAGGCTGCTGCGCGAGATCACGCAGGCCGTAGCGGACGCCGTTGGCGCCGACCGCACGGCGGTGCGGATTTCGATCAATGGCGCCTCGCAGGGGACGGACGACAGTGATCCCGCGAGCCTTGCCATCGCCATTGCCAAGGTGCTTGCCCCGATCGGCATCGCCTTTCTGGAGATGCGCGAGCTGCGTCCGGACGGCAGCCGAGGCGCGAGCGACGTTCCGCGTCAGTCGCCGCTCGTCCGCCGTCATTTCAGCGGCCCGCTCGTCCTGAACAGTGATTATGACGCGGGGCGGGCGCAGGAGGATCTAGACAGCGGCCTTGCCCAGGCGATCAGCTTTGGCCGTCCGTTCATAGCCAATCCGGATCTGCCGGATCGCCTGTCGCTAGGGGCTCCGCTGAACCCCTTGAGCACCGATACGCTCTACACGCAGGGCCGCGAGGGCTATGTGGATTATCCGGTTCTCGCCAAGGCGGGCTGAACCTTATGGAGAAAGGGCCGCTCCGATGACGGTCGGCCCTTTCTCCTTAAAAAAGAAGTAGAACCCTTCGACAAGCTCAGGGCGAACGGGATTAAGAGGCGATGCTCTTTTAAAGCCCGAAGCGCCTAGGCGCCGAATTTCTCGCGCAGGCCCAGCATGGCGATCGCGGCTTTGGCCGCTTCGCCGCCCTTGTCCTTCTCATCCGGCTTGGCGCGGGTCAGCGCCTGCGCCTCATTCTCGACGGTCAGGATGCCATTGCCGATGGGAATGCCGTCCATGCTGAGCGCCATAAGGCCCCGCGCGCTTTCGTTCGACACCACTTCGAAATGATAGGTTTCGCCGCGGATCACCACGCCGATCGCCACGAAACCGTCATAGCGTCCGGACTCCGCCGCCAGCGCAACCGCGCCGGGGATTTCCAGCGCGCCGGGCACCGTCACCACTTCATATTTATGCCCTTCCGCCTCCAGCGCGGCCACCGCGCCTTCGATCAGAAGGTCATTGAGATGTTCGTAGAAGCGGGCTTCAACGATCAGGAATTTCGCCACGGCCGATATCCTTTTTTTATAGCTCGACGGGTCGATGCCCAACCACGGCAAGGTCATAGCCGTCAAGCGCGATGAGGCTGTGGCTGGAATTGGTGAGCAGGATCATGTCGTGCACGCCGAGTTCAGCGAGGATTTGCGCCCCTACGCCATAGTCGCGCAATTCGTCCATGCCGCTGCCAGGCTGGCCAGCATGATGGCGCAGGATGCGAGTCAGGAAATCGGCCGGCGAATTGCTGGTCAGGACGACGATGAGGCCCGCGCCTTCCTTGGCGATGATCTCCATCGACTTGCGCAGGATTTCGCAGCGGGGGCCGCTGGCGCCGTAGACATCGTCGAGCAGCGAAAGCTGATGCACGCGCACCAGCGTCGGTTCGTCGGGCGAAACATGGCCCTTTTGCAGCACCAGCTGTTCGCTTTGCGTCGCCTTGTTATAGAAGCTGATCGCCTTCCAATCGCCGCCCCACTTGCTGTTGAAGACCGTTTCGGCGCGCCGTTCGACCATATGGTCATGACGGCGGCGATAGGCGATGAGGTCGCGGATCGTGCCGATCTTCATCTTGTGCTTCTGCGCGAAAGGGATGAGGTCGTCGAGGCGCGCCATGGTGCCATCGTCTTTCATCACTTCGCAGATCACGCCCGACGGGTTGAGCCCGGCGAGACGCGCCACATCGACAGCCGCCTCGGTATGGCCGGTGCGCACGAGCACGCCGCCATCCTTGGCCACGAGGGGGAAGACGTGGCCGGGGGTCACGATGTCATCGCGGCCCTTGGAGCCGTCGATCGCCACGGAAATGGTGCGCGCGCGGTCGGCGGCGCTGATGCCGGTGGTTACGCCCTCGCGCGCCTCGATCGACACGGTGAAGGCAGTTTCATGCCGCGTGCCGTTGTTGCGGCTCATAAGGTCGATGCCCAGATGATCGACCCGATCCTTGGTCATCGCGAGACAGATGAGGCCCCGGCCATGCGTCGCCATGAAGTTGATCGCATCGGGTGTCGCCATCTGCGCCGGGATCACCAGATCGCCTTCATTTTCGCGGTCTTCATCATCGACCAGGATGAACATGCGGCCGTTGCGCGCTTCGTTGATGATTTCTTCCGGGGAGGCAAGCGCAGTGCCACCCTCGCGCCGCGCCAGATAATTTTCGAGCTTGCCCAGCGTTTCGGCGGTCGGGTTCCAGTCCGTTTCGCCCAGTTTCCGCAGGGAATTGGCATGAAGGCCCGCAGCGCGCGCAAGGCCCGACCGGGACATGCCACCTTCGTTGACTAGCGTGCGAATGGTATCGATAAGCGCGGAAGACATGACTGCGACTCCTTGACCAGATCGGCCTCGGGACGCAGTTATCACATCATAGTGTGATCATTTCAAGCGCGAATCACATCGATCCGCGAAGGCTCTGCATGCGGTCGAGATAACGGGCCAGCACGTCGATCTCCAGATTGAACCTCCGGCCGGTCGCCAGATCGTCCAGCGTCGTAGCCGCAGCCGTATGCGGAATGATGTTCAGACCGAACTGAACGGACCCGTCCGGCTGATCCTCAACGCTGTTAACGGTCAGAGAGATGCCATCGACCGTGATAGATCCTTTTGCGGCAAGCGCGGACGCCAGCGCCGGGGGCGCGGCGATCACCAGCCGGGTAGAATCCCCTTCCGGCGTGATCGACACCAATGTGCCCACGCCATCGACATGGCCGGTCACGATATGCCCGCCCAGTTCATCCCCAACCTTGAGCGCGCGTTCAAGGTTCAGCCTGCCGCCCTGCTTCCACAGGCCGGGCGCGGTTCGCTCCATCGTTTCGGCTGACAGATCGACGGCGAACCAGTCCGCGCCCTTTTCGACCACGGTCAGGCATGCGCCCGAGCAGGCGATCGACGCCCCGATCGCAACGCCTTCCATGTCATAGGCGGCGCCGATGACGAGGCGCAGGTCTCCGCGCTGCTCGGCGGAGCGGATGGTGCCGATGTCGGTGATGATGCCGGTGAACATGGGTATGCGATCCTGCTGGTTCCGTGACGCTCCTAAGCGCCGCGTCGCCGTTCGTAAACCTCCAGCCGGTCCTCGCCCAGCTGGCGTCCATCGGTCAGGGTCCAGCGCTGGTGCGCCTCGCCAAGATCGGTGAGGCCAATATCACCGATCCCCGCAAGGCCGCCGCCGATGATGATCGGCGCGCGGTAGAGCAGAAGGCGGTCGACCAGATCGGCGCGCAGGAAGGCCGCCGCCGCTGCCGCGCCGCCCTCAACCATCAGATGGTCCACATGATCGAGCGCGGCGATATCCTCCGGCTGCGCGATGGCCTCCCACCCCTTGGGCGCCCGGCCGCGAGTCAGCAGCAGGCGGTGGGGTGAGCGATCCTCCAGTCCCGGTAGCCGGACATCAAGGCGGGGCGCGTCGGCGCGCAAAGTGCCGCCGCCGACCAGGATGGCGTCATGCCGCGCCCGCTCTAGATGTGCATGGGCGCGCGCCGCCTCGCCGGTGATCCAGCGGCTCGACCCGTCCTTGAGCGCGATGCAGCCGTCGAGTGACAGGCCAAGCTTCAAGGTGACGGCCGGGCGGCCCAGCGTCTGCCGCAGGACAAAGCCGCGCATCGCCGCAGCAGCTTCATGCGCCATCAGGCCCATCTCGACCTCTATGCCTCGCGCGCGCAGATGCCCCGCACCTTGGCCATCGGTGCGCGGGTCGGGATCACGCAGCGCGATCACTACGCGCGCGACGCCAGCCCGCGCCATCAGGTCGGCACAGCGCGGCCCACGAGCGGACAGATGGAAGCAGGGCTCCAGCGTCACATAGGCGGTCGCGCCGCGCGACTGATCCTTTGCTTCATCGAGCGCTTGGGCTTCGGCATGAGGTCGGCCACCCTTTTGGGTCCAGCCGCGACCAACCACCGCGCCGTCGCGGACGATCAGGCATCCGACATTGGGATTGGGGGTGGACAGACCGCGACCGCGCTCGGACAGGGCGATGGCCGCTGCCATGAAACGGCGGTCCTCGACGGGGTCGGCCATCGGGAAATTCAATTCTGGCTGGTCTGGGGCGCGGCCTTTTCCGCCGCCTCCGCCTTGGCCAGTCGCGAATCGAGCTGGGCATTGATCTGCTTCAACGCTTCCTTGCGGCGCGCGCTGTTGCGGGCTTCTTCGGTGCGCCAGTCGATGCCGAATGAGTCGGCCCATCCCTGCATCTGCTTCTGCCGCTTCTGCAGTGCCGCCTCGCTCTTCGCCAAGTCGATCTTCTGTTGCAGGATGATCGCCGCGTCCGACCGGCTCGCGTCCCAGCTCTGGACGTAGATGATCTTGTTGCGGGTCGGCATCGTGTTGGTGTTCGCGTCGACCATGAACACCCACATGATCACCCAGGTGATCGCCATCGACAGCCCGAGCAGCGGCCATTTATGCGGCCGATTCTCGCGAAAATAGCTCCACATATCGCCTAGAGCGCTTCTGGGAGAGACCGGACGGGGGAAGATCGCCATCGCCGCTATATAGGATAGGGCGGCGCCGGATGCAAAGCCGGGCCTTGCATCCGGCATGGCGGCATTCAACGGTCGGTCAGCTTGAAATGGACGGTCAGCACCTTGGTGCCGGGCACGGCCACGCCATCCCGAGTCGCGGGGCGGAAGCGCCATTTGCGCATGGCGTGCCGCTGGGTGGCGATCCAGAAGGCCTCGTCCGTGGCGGAGAGCCGTTCGATGGCTGTCACCTTGCCATCTGTGCCGATGCTGACGCGGACGGTGACGGAGCCTTCCATCCCCTGGCGGATCATCGATCCGGGATAGTCGGGCTGGAACGCCGACATGGCGCGCGGGTCGATGCCGGGTTCGACGAGCCGAGGCTCGTATACTGGTTCAAGCGGCGGGAGGGTGATACCCCCGCTCGTGTCAGTACCAGTGTCACCAGCGGGCACGATTGGCCCCGTTCCGCTGTCAGGCAGCTTCACCAGATCATCGGGATTTGTCGGGATCGGGTCGGTCGTCGGACCCACCGGCAGCCTGCTCTCGGGCGGCTGGGGCTGCGCTTCGGGTGGAGGCGGCGGGTCGAGCGGGATCTGCTTGCCGATCAGGATCTGCGGCACATAGGGGGCGATCACCTCCTTGGGTATAAGGATGAAAGCGCCCACCACCAGCGCGTGGACGGCGATGGTCGCTCCGATCGCTACGGGCGATCCGCCCCCACCACTATAGCCAGGCCGCGTCCCGCCGCCAGTTGCATGCATTGCCATTACTGCCATCGCATCCTCCATCCTAGAATCCTCGCGAGCTTCTGCCCGTCACAGACATGATGTTACATCATATCTCATGATATGTTGCAACATCATGTTTTGATCGAAGTCCTGCGCTTGTGTGCAGGCGTGCCGCGCCTTACCATAAGGGGCATGACGACCTTGCCTGAAGACCCGACCCTTGATGAAGTGCGGGCGTTTCTCGCGCCGATCCTGCCCCGCCATGCCGCATTTGACGGCTGGCGCGCCGAAGCGGTCACCATGGCCGCATCGGAAGGCCGGGTGGATGCCGACATCGCGCATCTCGCCTTTTCGGCGGGCGCCATGGACATGATCGATGCCTGGTTCGCCAGCATCGACACGCGCATGCTGGAGGCGCTGACGCCAGAGAAGCTCGTCACCATGTCGATCCGCCAGCGCATCATCGCGCTGGTCACGGCACGGCTGACACTGCTGGCGCGCGACCGGGAAGCCTTGCGCCGCGCGCTCGCTATCATGGCCCTGCCGCAGAACAGCGTTCGCGCAGCTCGCCTGGGCTGGCGATCGGCCGATGTGATGTGGCGCGCGGCTGGCGACAGCGCGACCGACCTCAATCATTATAGCAAGCGCCTGACGCTAGCGGCGGTCTATGCCGCAACGCTGCTGGTGTTCGTGGACGATGAAAGCGAAGATTGGGCGGATAGCCGCGCCTTCCTCGATCGGCGTATCGAAGGGGTGATGCGCTTCGAACGGGCCAAGGCGAGGTGGAAAGGCATAGGCGGCGGTGAGCGGCTGAGCCTTGCTCGCTTCATCGGCAGGCTCCGCTACCCCGCAACCTGACTGCCCACGAAAGGCCGCGATTCCGGCTGGCCTTTTCCTATCTATATTGATAGTCACTCGCAGGTGATCTCAGCGAGTTTTACTTCCTTGCGCCTGTCCGAACTGCCGTTGCGCCAGCCAGCCTATGTGGACCTGATCGACTGGGACGCGCTTTCCGCGTCGGATGGCCAGCGTCTGCGTGAATTCGGTCTGTGCGAAGGCGCGAGCGTCGAAGCGCTGCATCATGGCGGTTTGCTCGGGCGTGGTCCGATCGCCTGCAAGGTCGGGCGCATGACCATTGCGATGCGCCGCAATCATGCGGCCGCGATTACCGTCCGCACGGGTACGGCGGAGGCGGCATGAGTGGCCTGCCACTGGTCGCGCTGGTCGGCAATCCCAATGCCGGCAAGAGCGCCCTGTTCAACGCCCTGACCGGCGCGCGGCAGAAGCTGGGCAACTATCCCGGCGTCACGGTGGAACGTAAGGCAGGCAGGCTGTCGCTTTCCGATGGCCGCCCGCTCGAATTGGTCGACCTGCCCGGCACCTACAGCCTCAATCCCACCAGCCCCGATGAGCAGGTGACCCGCGACGTCGTGCTTGGCAAGCAGCATGGCGAGCGGCTGCCGGACGCGCTCGTCGTGGTCGTCGATGCCTCCAACCTCGACAATCACCTGCGGTTCGCGCTTGAGTTGATCGCCCTTGGCCTGCCGACGGTCGTGGCGCTCAACATGGTGGACCTTGCCACCCGCGACGGGCTGGAACTGGACGCGAATATCCTCTCGCGCGAACTGGGGGTGCCGGTTATCTCGACCGTTGCGGTTCGCAAACGCGGGCTCGACCATCTTCGCACCGAACTGGACGCCTTGTTCGATGGCAGTGCCAAGGTCCGGCCTGCTGCCGCGCCTCTCGACTTCGATGCCCTGCGCAGCGAGGCGCGCAGGATCGCGCGCGCGGCGGTGGTTCGCGAAACGCCCTCGCGCCGCCTGACCGCTGCGGTCGACCGGGTTGCGCTCCACCCCGTTGCAGGTCTGCTGCTGCTGCTCGCGCTGCTCTTCATCATGTTCCAGGCGGTCTATGCCTGGTCCGCAGCGCCGATCGCCATGATCGAGGGGCTGGCCGAAACGGCAAGCAAGATCATCACCAACGCGTTGCCCGATGGCCTGCTACGATCCTTCCTGGTCGATGGCGTCATCAACGGCGTCGGATCGGTGGTCGTCTTCCTGCCGCAGATCCTCATCCTCTTCTTCTTCATCCTGATGCTGGAAGCGACCGGCTATATGGTCCGCGCGGCATTCCTGATGGACGGCCTGATGGCCCGTGTCGGCCTGTCGGGCCGCGCATTCATCCCGCTGCTTTCCTCCTTCGCCTGCGCCGTGCCGGGAATCATGGCGACGCGCACCATCGCCGATCCGAAGGACCGGCTCACGACCATATTGATCGCACCGCTCATGACTTGCTCGGCCCGCTTGCCGGTCTATGCGGTGATCATCGGCGCCTTCATCCCGGCGCGCAACGTGGGGCTGGGCATCGGCCTTCAGGGACTCGTACTCTTCTGCCTCTACATCGCCGGGATCGTCGGCGCGATGCTGGTCGCGCTGATCCTCCGCGCCACCGTCACCAAGGGCGCAAGCGGCAGCTTCCTGATGGAAATGCCGAAATATCAATGGCCGCGCCCGCAGGACATACTGCTTGGATTGTGGCAGCGGGCGGTGATCTTTCTGAAGCGCGCGGGCACCATCATCTTCACATCGACCGTGATTCTGTGGGTGTTGCTCAGCTTCCCCAAGGCGCCGGACAACAGCAGCGTCAGCCAGGTCAATTATTCGGTCGCCGGACGGATCGCCAACGGGCTCAACGTCGTGCTGGAGCCGATCGGCTTTAACCGCGACATTTCCCTCGCGCTTATCCCGGCAATGGCCGCACGGGAAGTAGCGGTGTCGGCACTCGCGACCGTCTATTCGCTCGATGCGGATCAAGATGAAGACCAGGCTGGAACGGAGCCTGGGCGATCGGTTGAAGGATAATTGGCCGCTGCCCACTGCGCTCGCCTTCCTCGCCTGGTTCGTGTTCGCGCCGCAATGCATCTCGACGATCGCCGTGACGAAGCGGGAAACCAACGGCTGGAAATGGCCGCTCTTCATGATCGGCTATCTTTTCGCGCTCGCTTATGTCGCGGCGGGAGTCACTTACTGGACAGCAACAGCCCTCGGTTTAGGGTAGCGTCCGCAGGCCAGCCGACTATAAGAACCTCCAAAGTATCGGAGGAAATATGGCGGGTTCGGTCAACAAGGTCATTCTGGTAGGCAATCTGGGCGCTGACCCGGAAGTGAAGAGCTTCCAGAATGGCGGCAAGGTTTGCAATCTTCGCATCGCCACGTCCGAAAGCTGGAAGGACCGCAATTCCGGCGAGCGCAAGGAGCGCACAGAATGGCATAGCGTCTCGATCTTTTCCGAAGGTCTGGCGGGCGTCGCCGAGCGGTTCCTGCGCAAAGGATCGAAGGTCTATGTCGAGGGCCAGCTGCGCACGCGTAAGTGGCAGGACCAGTCGGGTAACGACCGCTACACCACCGAAGTGGTTTTGCAGGGGCCGGGCGCGGTGCTGACCATGCTCGACGGCGCGCCTGGTGGTGGCCAGGGCGGTGGTCGCTCGCAGGGCGGCGGCAGTGATTGGGGCGCCAGCTCGGGCGGCTTTGGCGGCGATTATGATGATTTCGGCGGTGGCAGCGGCGGCGGTGGCGGCTTTGGCGGCGGCAGCGGCGGGCGCTCGTCCGGTGGTGCCCGGGGCGGCGCTGGCGGGCCGAATTTCGACAATGATCTGGACGACGAAGTGCCGTTCTGAGGCTTCGCGCTGAAAGGATGAGAAAGGCGGCTCTGCGAAGGGCCGCCTTTTTCATGTCGATGATGGATATTTGGAGGGTCGGCCCGGAGACATTCTCCTCCCGCAAGCAGGAGAGGTTAGGGGTGGGCGCGAGCTTGGCAAGCTCTCGCGATAACCCCTCCTAAAACAAGGCTGATGTTGCGCTGGCCCACCCCCGACCCCTCCCGCTTGCGGGAGGGGAGATGATAGAGAGGTCTGCGGTAGGAACGGCTCCCTCCGTACCAAACAAAAAAGGTGGCCCGGCAGCACCGGACCAACTCTCTTAGTGAAATACTCTCAGGCAGCAGCAGCGATCGTCGTTGCGCCCAATTCCGCCAGTGCGAACTTGCGAATATGCTCGCCCAGATCTTCGCGCTCCAAAGCCAGCGCCAAGTTCGCTTCGATATAGCCGGCCTTTGACCCGCAATCGAAGCGGCGGCCGTCGAAGGTCACGCCATGGAAGGGCTGCTGCCCGATCATCGATGCCATGGCGTCCGTCAGCTGGATCTCGCCGCCCGCGCCCTTTTCCTGGGTCGCGAGAATCTTCATGACCTCAGGTTGCAGGATGTAGCGGCCCGGCAGGATGAGGTTTGAGGGCGCGGTGCCGGGCGCTGGCTTTTCGACAAGGCCCTTTACCTCGGTCAGCGCACCATCGCGCTGGCCCGGATCGATCACGCCATAGCTCGGCGTATCAGCCATCGGCACTTCAAGCGCGCAGACCAGATTGCCGCCGACCTGATTATAAGCATCGACCATCTGCTTGAGGCAGCCCCGTCCCGGCGCGCCCTTCATGAATTCGTCGGGCAACAGGATAGCGAAGGGTTCGTCCCCGACGATGTCGCGCGCGCACCAGACTGCATGGCCCAGGCCCAGCGGTTCCTGCTGACGCAGGAACACCGCGTTGCCGGGCGCAAGGCGCGTGCCGTCCAGGGCTGACAGGTCCTTGCCGCGCTCTCGCTGGGTGGCTTCGCTTTCATAGGCGATGTCGAAATAATCCTCGATCGCGCCTTTGCCGCGCCCGGTCACGAAGATCATCTGTTCGATGCCCGCCTCGCGCGCCTCATCGACAGCATATTGGATCAGCGGACGGTCAACGACCGGCAGCAGTTCCTTGGGCACCGATTTGGTGGCTGGCAGAAAGCGCGTGCCGAGGCCTGCGACAGGAAACACGGCTTTGCGGATAGGCTTGTAGGGCATGGTACTCCATTCTCGCTAGACGCGCGGACAGGCTTCGCCCTCCACGTGTCAAAGGTCAAGCATAGCGGGAGGATTACCTCGCCCGGTCAGACGGCCAGCAGGCGCTGTGCCACCGTTTCGAGCGAAGATATCTCCGCATCGAGATGATCAAGTGAGACATGCGTGTGATTGTTCCGCGCATCGCGGCACGTAAAGCCGCCCGGCGCGGGCTGCTGAAAGCCGCCAATGATGAGCGATCGGAAGCGATCGATCCTCTGCATGTGTCGCTCGATATCCGAAATCTCCTTGAGCGCGCTGGCGTTGCGCTTGTCGCGCATCGCCACCATCGTCCGAAGCTCGGTCATCAGTTTGGCCATGCCGGGGCGCATCCGGGTGCCGACAGTTCGTACGTCACCCATCGCTTCCCGCATCATGGCGATTTTCGCCTCCAGACTCTGTTCCAGCATCGTCCAGGCACAGACCAGACGACCCACGGCACAAAGCAGCGCCGCATCTTCCGGCGCATATTCAGACACCACCCTCACCTTTATCTCGGCTATATGATTCACGACCCACCCCGGCTCTGTTTTCTTCCTTCGCCCCGCTGAATCCTGCACGGAAGCGGATGGCAAAGGCTAGAGGAACGCGCCGCGCCGCTCGCAGCGAGGGCACAGGCCAGCGGAAGACGTGCATAATCAGCGATGAACCGATCGAGAGGCGGGCGCCGACATTCAAAAATCGATAGCGATTCCCTTGCGTTCCCAGTCTCCATAGCGGACGGGGCTCAATTCTTCCTCATGGCGTGAGGGGGTGTCGATCGGGTCGGGCGCAGGCACCGGCGGGCTCTTCGACAGATGCGCGGGCGGCTTCACATGCGCGGGACGCTTGCCGTTATATGTTCCCATGTCCAAAAGCCTTTCGATTGTGGCGCCGCACCGGCAACCCCATATTCATGCATGCCCCGCTATCTGGGCTGCAAAGGAGTGGAAGACAAGTGAGCGGTTTCAAGACGGTGATGCTGTTGTCGGCAATGACGGCGCTGTTCATGGCGCTGGGCTATACGCTGGGCGGCAGCGGCGGCGCGATGATTGCGCTGCTGGTTGCGGCGGGCATGAACCTGTTCACCTTCTGGAACGCCGACAAGATTGTGCTGTCGATGCACAATGCGCGGGAGGTGGATGCGCAGAGCGCGCCCGAATATTATGGGCTGGTGCGCGATCTTGCCCAGCGGGCGGGTCTTCCCATGCCGCGCGTCTACCTGATCGAGCAACCGCATCCTAATGCCTTTGCCACGGGCCGCAATCCCGAACATGCCGCCGTCGCCGCGACGACGGGCCTGCTGTCTATGCTGACCCGTGAGGAAGTGGCGGGCGTGATGGCGCATGAACTCGCCCATGTGCAAAATCGCGACACGCTGATCATGACCATGGTCGCGACGATCGCGGGCGCCATTTCGATGCTCGCCAATTTCGGCCTTTTCTTCCGTGGCGGCAATGAGGAGAATGGCCATGGCAACATCCTCGCCACGCTGATGGCGGTCATCGTCGCGCCCTTCGCCGCGATGATCGTGCAGATGGCAATCAGCCGCACGCGCGAATATGGCGCCGACGCCGCCGGAGCGCAGATCAGCGGCAATCCCCGCGCGCTCGCATCCGCACTCGCCAAGATTTCCGGCAAGGCGGAGATGATCCCGAACCATGTGGCCGAGCGCAATCCCGCCGCCGCCCAGCTCTACATCGTCCCTGTTCATGTGAGCGAGCTCTTCTCCACCCACCCGGCGACCGAAAAGCGCATCGCGGCGCTGGAGGAAATGGCGGGAGACATGGGAATGCCAGTGGCTGCCGTGGCGCGGGCCTCGGCGTTGAGCCCGGTAGCGGCGCCAGCGCGTCGGCGGTCAAGTGCGCTTGATCCTTTGGGCCGGGACTGAGATCCGCCTTCTGCCGTCATGCCGGCGAAAGCTGGCATCTCGTGCCGCTCTGCATCAAGGCCTGAGATCCCAGCCTGCGCTGGGATGACGAATGTTGTGAGCGAGGGTGCGGAAGGGTCATGACTTTCTTGCCGAAACTGGCGTAAGGCGATCGCCATGCCTCGTCCTTCCCAACCCACAGATATTCCCGGCCTCCCCGCCCGCCGCGCCGCCTTGCGCCTGCTCGACGCCGTACTGCGCCGGGGCGATCCGCTGGAGTTGGCGCTGCATGGCGCAGCACAGGGCCTGCCCGCTCCCGACCGGGCGCTCGTTCATGCCATCGCCGCCGAGACACTGCGCCACCTGCCCGATCTCGACGCGCTGATCGACGGCGCTACCCGCCAGCCGCTGCCCCCGGATGCCAAGGCGCGCATGGTCCTGCGCATTGCCCTCATCCAGGTGCTGGCGCTAGGCACCGCGCCCCATGCCGCCATTGCGACCGCGCTGCCGCTGGTCGATGGCGGCCCGCGCAAGCTGGTCCATGGCGTCTTCGGCACTGTCACGCGCGCCACACCCACCCTCCCCGATCCACCCACATTGCCGGACGAAGTCGTGGCGCGCTGGGAAAGCCAGTGGGGCAGTGACATGCCCGCTGCCGCCGCGCGCGCCTATGCCGTGCGCCCGCCTGTCGATGTCACCCTGCGCAACCCGGCAGAAACCGCGAGCTGGGCCGAAAAGCTGGGCGGCGAAAGTTTTGCGCCCGGCCATGTCCGCCTGCCCGATCACGGATCGGTGACGGAGCTTCCCGGCTTCACCGAGGGCGCATGGTGGGTGCAGGACATCGCCGCCTCCTGCCCCGCGCGCCTTCTTGGCCAGGGCGAGGGCCGCACGGTGATGGACCTCTGCGCGGCACCCGGTGGCAAGACGATGCAACTCGCCGCCGCAGGGTGGCAGGTGACGGCCATCGACCAGTCGAAGAAGCGGCTGGAACGGCTGAGCGAAAACCTGTCGCGCACCGGCCTTTCCGCCACGATCGTTCAAGCCGATCTGCGCCAGTGGGAGCCCGCCACCCCCGCCGACGCCATCCTGCTCGATGCCCCCTGCACCGCGACCGGCATCTATCGCCGCCATCCCGACGTGCTGCATCGCATTGGGGGCCGCCAGATTGCCGAACTTGCCGAGTTACAGACGGAGTTGCTGAGCCGCGCGGCCAAATGGCTAAGGCCCGGTGGCACCCTGATCTACGCCACTTGCTCCCTGGAACGAGCGGAAGGCGAAGATCAGTTGGAAACCTTCCTTCACGCCCATCCCGATTTCAGCATTCAGAGCGCGAACGTGGCCGAATTGCCGCAGGGCCTGCCCCCCCGTCCGGACGGTTGGCTGCGCACCCTGCCCGAGACGCTGGCCGACCAAGGCGGAACGGACGGATTTTTCGTTGCCCGGCTTGCCCGCGCGCCACAATGAATTAAGATCAACCCTGTAAGAACTGAGATCTGGCAACGTCTGAAAGGCATCGCTTGCGCCCGACCGAGCCCCTTGCCCTGAACCATAGCTGGCCGCTCTACGACCTGCACCAGCATCTCGCCTCGGTGTCGCTCGACGATCATACCGCGCGCGATGATCAGGCGCTGGCGGAGCGGGGCATTGGCCTATGGCACTGCAATCTTGACGACGACAGCCTGTGTTGGACAGGCGGCGTCTATGATCTGTTTGGCCTGGAACGGGGCATGACGGTTCAGCGCCCGCTCGCCACATCGCTCTACCAACCCGACTCTCGCGAGGCGATGGAGCAGCTACGCGCCTATGCCATTCGCCATCGCCGCGGCTTCACCGTGGACGTCGATATACGGCCGCTCGACGGCGGCGAATGCACCATGCGCCTCATCGCCGCCCCGATATTGGAGGGCGCGCATGTCGTCGCGCTCCACGGCGTGAAGCAGTTTTTGCCGCGCGGATCGGTGGCGTCACGCGGCCTTGATCCCACTATTTTCAACCTGCCCTGAATCCCGCGCCAACGAGCACTGAAAAAGCCTGTGGATAAGGTCGAACTGCGCCGTTGCCCTTGACCCAAGGCGCGGCTAGAGCCGACTGTTGATGACCAGCCCTATCCTTATCTCGCCCTCCATCCTCTCCGCGGACTTCGCCCGTCTGGGCGAGGAGGTCCGCGCGATTGACGAGGCGGGTTGCGACTGGGTCCATATCGATGTGATGGACGGCCATTTCGTGCCCAACATCACGATCGGCCCGGCTGTCGTGAAGGCCCTGCGCCCGCACAGCAAGAAGCCGTTCGACGTTCACCTGATGATCTCTCCGGTGGACCAGTATCTCGACGCCTTCGCTCAGGCAGGTGCCGATATCCTGACCGTCCACCCGGAAGCCGGGCCGCACATTCACCGCTCCATCCAGTATATCAAGTCGCTGGGCGTGCAGGCGGGCGTAGTGTTGAACCCCGGCACCCCGGCCAAGATGCTCGATTATCTGATCGATGATATCGACCTGATCCTGGTGATGAGCGTCAATCCCGGTTTCGGCGGGCAAAGCTTCATCGAAAATCAGCTGCGCAAGATCGAGGCGATCCGCAAGATGATCGACAAGAGCGGGCGTGACATTCGCCTGCAGGTCGATGGCGGCATCGATTTCGCCACTGCCCCGCGCGCGATCGAAGCGGGCGCAGACGTGCTGGTCGCTGGCACCGCAACCTTCCGTGGCGGGCCTTCCGCCTATGCCGACAATATCCGGAAGCTCAAGGGCGGGTGAGCGACAAGCGGCGCATCCCCAGCCCATCGCTTGCGGATACGGCGGAATCAGAACCAGCCGAAAACGGAATCGAACAGGGCAAGCGCCTCATCCGCGTCGCGGATGACAAGGGCCTGTCGCTGGCCCAACGGGTCGCCAACCGCTTTTACCTGATGAGCTGGAAGACGCCGATCCACGGACGGCGGCTGAAGGGGAAATATCCGCTCAAACTGCTCGCGGTGCCCGATGATGAGATTGCGGGTGATGCGAAGGCTGGCCAGGCGATCCGGGCAGGCTATTTCCTGTTTCGCGGACTGAAGCAGCCGCTCAACACGCTGGATTTCAACCGCCTGACTGTCATCCCGGCATTCGCCGATTATCTGCACAGCTTCGCCTGGCTGCGCGACCTGTCATCGGCGGCGACGCGGGAACAGGGCGCGCCCATTGCCGAAGCCGTGCTGCGCAAATGGCTAGACGTGCATGCCGAAACGCCCGGCGAACCCGCCTGGCGCGCCGACAATGCTGGTTGGCGGCTGCTTTTCTGGTCGGCCCATGCGCCGCTTATCCTGTCGTCCAGCGATCTGGTCTATCGCTCGCTGGTGCTGAACTGCATCGCACGGACGGCGCGGCATCTGGATCGCGGCGCGGACAAGGCGCCGCTTGGCCTGCCCCGTCTGGTGGCCTGGGGCGGGATCGTCGCGGCTTCGATGCTGCTGCCGGGCGGCGCTGCCCGCAAGATTTTCGGTGAGGCGGGTCTCAAGCGCGCGATCGAAAACACGGTTCATGGCGATGGCGGCATTGTCTCGCGCTCGCCCAGTGACCAATTGGACGCCATCATGCTGCTGGCAATGGTGCGGGCGGTTTATGATGTTCGCCGCGAACAGGTGCCGCCTTTCCTCGCCGAAGCGCAGGGGCGAATGGTTCCCGCGCTGCTCGGCCTCACTCATGGCGATGGCGGGCTTGGCAGTTGGCAGGGCACGGGCGCCATCGACCCCGCCATCATAGAAGCCGTGATCCGGGCGAGCCGCGTGCGGGCGCGTCCGCTGCGGCAGGCGAGCGACTGGGGCTATCAGCGGCTCGTTGCGGGCTCGACCATCGTTCAGATCGATGCTGCGCCGCCACCGGTCGCCCGACTGGCCGAGGCGGGATGCGCCTCCACCACCGCGATCGAGATCAGCGACGGGCCGCAGCGGCTGATCGTCAATTGCGGCGGCGCGGCGCTTGAGGGCGCATGGATGCCCGGCGGCCTCGCACAGGGCCTGCGCACCACGGCGGCGCATAGCACGCTGGTGCTGAACAACAGCAATTCCACGGCCTTGCTCCCCGACGGCACGCTGGGACGCGGCGTCACCGAAGTCGAATTTCACCGGCAGGAGCAGGAAAGCGGCAGCCGGATAGAGATCAGCCATGACGGCTATGTGCGGCGCATGGGCTATGTCCACCGCCGCCTGCTGCTCGTCAGCATCGATGGCCGCGAAATCCGGGGCGAAGACATGCTGACACCCGCCGCGCGCCGCCGTCGGCCGGTAAAGCTGCCCGCCGAACTACGCTTTCACCTCGCCCCCGGAGTAGAACCCACCGCCACAGCCGACGGCATGGGCGCGTTGTTGCGCATCGAGATGGGGCCTATCTGGCAGTTCCGCGCCAATGCCGGGAAGCTCGCCATAGAGGAAAGCCTCTGGGTGGATGGAGAAGGTCGTCCGCATGAGACCCGCCAATTGGTCATCACCGCCGAAGCGCTGCCCGGCGGATCGACCATCGGCTGGCTCTTCAAGCGGATGAGCTAAGCCCCCTTGCCCCGAATCCTGTCCTTGCCGCATCGGCCCGGCAGGACTAGAGGGCTGCGGCAAGCCTGAGCGGCACTTTGAACAGCAGGAAGCATCATGTCAGACGTCACCATCAAACGCGCCCTCCTTTCCGTATCGGACAAGTCCGGCCTCATCGAACTGGGTCAGGCGCTGGGCAAACATGGCGTCGAACTGGTGTCCACCGGCGGCACGGCCAAGGCTCTGCGCGACGCCGGGCTGGAGGTAAAGGATATTTCCGACCTCACCGGCTTCCCGGAAATGATGGACGGCCGGGTCAAGACCCTGCATCCCAAGGTTCATGGCGGCCTGCTCGCCGTCCGCAACAATCCCGACCATGTCGCCTCCATGCAGGAACATGAAATCGGCGCCATCGATCTTGTCGTCGTCAACCTCTACCCCTTCGCCGCCACGGTCGCGAAGGGGGCAGAGCGCGAGGAGATCATCGAGAATATCGATATTGGCGGCCCCTCGATGGTTCGCTCCGCCGCGAAGAACCATGAGAGTGTCGCCATTGTCACCGATCCGGCCGACTATGCCCGTCTGATCGCGGAGATGACGGAAAAGGGCGGCGCGACCAGCTATGACTTCCGCCGGAGGCTTGCCGCCAAGGCTTATGCCGCCACCGCCGCCTATGACTCGATGATCGCCAGCTGGTTCGCCTTTGCCGATCAGGGCGTCGATTTCCCCGAGACGCTGGCCGTATCGAGCAAGCTCGGCGCGACGCTGCGCTATGGTGAGAACCCACATCAGTCGGCCGCGCTCTATCTGCCCGTCGGTCCTTCCGCCAACGGCATTGCCCAGGCGAAGCAGATTCAGGGCAAGGAGCTGAGCTACAATAATTACAATGACGCCGACGCCGCGCTGGAGCTGGTAAGCGAGTTCCGCGATGGCCCGCCGACCGTGGTGATCGTCAAGCACGCCAATCCCTGCGGCGTCGCTACTGGCAATACGCTGATCGAAGCCTATGAAGCCGCCCTCGCCTGCGACAGCGTGTCGGCCTTTGGCGGCATCATCGCCGTCAACCGCCCGCTGGACGGCCCGACCGCCGAAGCGATCAGCGGCATCTTCACCGAAGTCGTCGCCGCGCCCGACGCTAACGAAGAAGCCAAGGCGATCTTCGCCAAGAAGAAGAATCTCCGCTTGCTGCTGACTGGCGAACTGCCCGATCCCGCCCGCACCGGGCTGATGATGAAGAGCATTGCCGGTGGCATGTTGGTGCAGAGCCGCGACAATGGCCGCATTACGCGCGATCAGTTGAAGGTCGTGACCAAGCGCGCGCCCACCGATCAGGAGCTGAATGACTGCCTGTTCGCCTGGACCATAGCCAAGCATGTGAAGTCCAACGCCATCGTCTATGCCAAGGGCAACAGCACCGCAGGCATCGGCGCGGGGCAGATGAACCGTCTCGAATCCGCCCGCATCGCGGCGTGGAAGGCCAAGGATGCCGCTGATAAGGCAGGGTGGAGCGAAGCCCGCACCATCGGGTCGGCGGTGGCTTCCGACGCCTTCTTCCCCTTCGCCGATGGCCTGCTGGCGGCGGTCGAAGCTGGCGCGACGGCAGTGATCCAGCCGGGCGGATCGATCCGTGACGAGGAAGTCATCGCGGCGGCGGACGAAGCTGGCCTCGCCATGGTCTTCACCGGCATGCGGCACTTCCGCCATTGAGACAGGCTGGCGGGGCGGTCCACCTGTCCCGCCATGCTTACCTGATCATTAACCATTCCTTAGATGATTTCCGCCAATTCCGATGATAGAAGTTAGCCTATCGGGGGGCATTGCATGCCGGAAATCGACCAGAATGTGGATGTCGCCATCATTGGCGCGGGTCCGGCAGGCCTGACTGCGGCCTATTTGCTCACCAAGAAGGGCTATTCGGTCACCGTTATCGAGAAGGACCCCCGCTATGTCGGCGGGATCAGCCGGACTGTCGAGCTGAACGGATTCCGCTTCGACATTGGCGGCCACCGCTTCTTTTCCAAGTCGAAAGAGGTGGTCGATCTCTGGAATGAGATCCTGCCCAATGATTTCATCCAGCGCCCCCGGATGAGCCGCATCTACTATGAGGGCAAATTCTACAGCTATCCGCTGCGTGCCTTTGAAGCGTTGTGGAACCTTGGCGTGTGGCGATCGACGCTATGCATGGCGAGTTTCGCGAAGGCCAGGCTGCGGCCGAACCGCAATGTCCGATCCTTTCAGGATTGGACGGTGAATGCGTTCGGGCACAAGCTGTTCTCCATCTTCTTCAAAACCTATACCGAAAAGGTCTGGGGCATGCCCTGCAACGAGATGTCGGCTGATTGGGCGGCGCAGCGGATCAAGGGCCTTTCGCTCTGGGGCGCGGTAAAGGATGGGCTGAAACGCTCGCTGGGTCTCAACAAGCGGCCCAATGACGGCATGGCGACCAAGACCTTGCTGGAAAGCTTCCGTTATCCACGGCTTGGCCCCGGCATGATGTGGGAAGCCGCACGGGATTTCGTGGTCAAGGGCGACAACAAGGTGCTGATGGCGCATAGCCTCAAGCAGCTGTCGCACGACCAAGGCACCGGCCGGTGGCAGATGGTCGCTCAGGGTCCCGAGGGCGAGGTGCTGCTGAAGGCGCGTCATGTCATCAGTTCCGCGCCGATGCGTGAGTTGGCGGGACGCATTCATCCTTTGCCCGCGACGCTCGGCAATGCGATGGAGCTTAAGTATCGCGACTTCCTGACCGTAGCGCTGATGATCAAGTCGGAGGATCTGTTTCCCGACAACTGGATCTACATCCATGATTCGAAGGTTCAGGTTGGCCGCATTCAGAACTTCCGCAGCTGGTCTCCCGAAATGGTGCCCGATCCGTCGCTCGCCTGCGTCGGGCTTGAATATTTCTGCTTCGAGGGCGACGGCCTGTGGTCATCGAACGACGATGCCCTGGTCGAGCTCGCCAAGCGCGAAATGGCGATACTGGGGCTGTGTGATCCTGCCGATGTGGCGGGGGGAGCAGTTGTCCGTCAGGAGAAGGCCTATCCCGTCTATGACGACGACTACGCCGCCAATGTGCTAAAGATGCGGACGGAACTGGAGCAACTCTACCCGACCCTGCATCTGGTCGGCCGTAACGGCATGCACCGCTATAATAATCAGGATCATGCGATGATGACCGCCATGCTGACGGTGCGGAACATCGAAGCTGGCGAGCGGCAGTTCGACATCTGGGCGGTCAACGAGGATGCCGAATATCATGAAGCTGGCGAGGAAGGCGAAGAAGCCATCGGGCAGAATGCGGCGCTGGGGAGCGTGCGGCGGGTGCCCGGCCGCCTGAAGGCCGCGTAAACCGGCAGTCATGGCATTGATGAACCTTGGCCATCTGAGCAGCGCCCTCACCGTCCGCTTCACCTTAGTCCGCTATTTGCTGGCGAGCCTTTGCGCGCTTTGCGGCGACATGCTGCTGTTCCTGACGCTGCTGCGGTTCGATGTGCCGCCTACGATGGCGGGAGCCATCGGCTATGCATCGGGCCTGCTGTTGCACTGGTTGATCAGCGTTCGTTTCGTTTTTCCTTCGGCTGTCGGCCCGACGAACCGGCAGCGTCTGGGCTTTGCCGTCAGCGCGGTGGTGGGCATCGCCGTGACATCCGGCCTTATCAGTGTTCTGGGAGCCGCCGGAATGGCCCCGGCGCTTGCGAAGCTGTTCGCCATCCCCGCCAGCTTTCTATCTGTATATGCGATCCGGAAGTATGGCGTCTTCGCCGCTCGCTAAGATCCGCACGGGATTTACCCGCGACATTGGGGGGACAACCACCCCTAGTGCCCGCTGGCTCATCCTTGCCTGGATTTGCTGTTCCATCGTTCTGTTGTGGCTGGCCCGCGACCAGCTAGACATTTTGGGCTTTCGTGATCCGGACGACGCAATGCGCCTTCAGCAGGTGCGCGACTGGCTCGGCGGCCAGGCCTTTCTGGATGTCAGTCAGCATCGGGTGAACCCGCCCTTTGGCGGACCCATGCATTGGTCGCGGATCGTCGATATGCCGATCGCGGCGATAATCCTGCTGCTGCGACCGGTGCTGGGCAGCCACCTGGCCGAAGTGATCGCCTGCTCGATGGTTCCACTGCTGTTGCTGGGTGCGTTGGCATGGGCGCTGCATGTTGCCGGCGTTCGCATTGCCGACAAGCCGGCGGCGATGCTGGCGCCGGTGCTGTTGCTGACGACGCCGACCATCCTTGTGCAGTTCGGGCCGCTGCGAATCGATCACCATGGCTGGCAGATCCTGATGGCGACGATCGCTCTTGCCGGTGCCATGGATACGCGGCCTGCACGCGGCGGCGTGGTCGCAGGCACGGCCATGGCCGTGTGGCTACAGATTTCGAGCGAAGGACTGCCCTATGCCGCCCTGTTCGGGGCTGTATTGGCGTTGCGGCAGTGGCGAGATCGAGATGAGACGCCCCGCTTTGTAGCCTATGCGCTGACCTTGGGCAGCGCCGCGCTGCTGCTGCTGGCTGTCCTGCGCGGCATGGCGCCGCTGGCGCACGCGCAATGCGATGCTCTTTCAGCGGCCTATATCTGGCCATTGATCGCCTTCGCGATCGTAACGCCGATTGTCTTCCGCATCGCCGCCCCCGTTTCCGCGACTGGGCGGTTCGCCGCCGCCGGAACAGGCGCATTGGCCGCCACCGCGCTGTTCATCATCACCGGCAAGTCTTGCCTGACCGGCGATCCTTTCCAGTCGCTGGGACCCGTCGCCTATAAACTCTGGTATTTGCATGTCATGGAAGGCCGCCCGATCTGGGAACAGGGCCGTTCGATGATGGGGCTCATCCTGCTGCCCCCACTCGCGGGACTGGCCGGGTCGATCATGGCGGCGCGAATAGCCGATACGGCCAAGGCGCGTGATCGCTGGCTGGCTGTGGCGCTTCTTCTGACCGGGGCGACGCTGGTCGCTATGCTGGTGATGCGGGCGATGTCGGTCGCCCATGTACTGGCGCTGCCGGGGGTGGCCTGGTTGATGCTGCGGCTCTTCCGGCGGGCGCAGCAGAAAACCGCGACGATCCCGAGGGTGTTCGCGTCCTCGGCGGTCGCCTTGCTCACACCAGCGGCCTTGTGCGCGCTCTGGATCGCAGCGACGGCGGGCGCGGAGAAAGAGGAGAAATCGCCCACGCCTGCAGGCGAATGCCGGACTGCCGCGGCGTTGAGCCCATTGCGGCAGTTGCCCAGATCGACGCTGTTTGCGCCCCTGGATATAGGTCCCGACATTTTGATCCGCACCCCCCACGACGTCATCGGCACGGCGCATCACCGGAATGCGGCCGGGATCACGGCGGTGGTCGAGGGCTTTACCGCGCCGCCAGCTAAGGCGCAGGCTATTCTGAAGGCTTTGAATAGTGGCAAGGGACCAGACTATCTAGTGACCTGTCCCAGCCTAAATGAGTTCAGACATTATGCTCAGGAGCATCCGGGCAGTCTGGCAATGATTTTGGACAAGGGTGGACATCCCGACTGGTTGAAGCCGGTCAGGCTTCAGGGGATGACGTCCTTGCGTGTCTACAGGATCATGCCGCCGAAAAACTGAGCGCCACGCCGTTCATACAATAACGTTTCCCGGTGGGCGGCGGTCCATCATCGAAAACATGGCCCAGGTGGCCGCCACATCTGGCGCAATGAACCTCGATCCTTGGATAAAGCAAGGACATGTCTCGCGATGTGCCCGTGGCACGGGGCAAGGGCGCCCAGAAGCTAGGCCAGCCTGTGCCGCTGTCGAATTTGGTCTTTGAACTGAACAGTGCCTGGTCGCAACCTGCGCATTTGAAGGTGCCCGCGCGATGTTCCTTGTTCAACGGACTGGTGAAGGGATGTTCGGTGGCCTGCTTGCGCAGCACATTATAGGCAAGCGGGCTGAGGCGCTTGCGCCATTCAGCATCGGTCAGGGTAAAGGGATAAGCGGCGGCAGCCTCTTCCATGCCCAATCGCCAGAAGGCGAGAGCGGCTACCGCACAGGCGCCACTTTTGAGAAGATCCCGCCGTGTCATCCCGTCTACCTAACCAACCGAGGCTGAGCGCCGCCTGAACCATTTCCGGCTGCTGCCATGGCCTGATTTCAGCACATGCCTACGGAACAGCCAAACGCCCAGACGGATGATTGCGGCGACCCAAATGGCCTGCCAGACGATCGCAAGAATATGGGGCCATAGCGCTGCGTCCTGAGCCGCCCGCGCGATCATGGCGAATGGCGAGGAAAAGGGGAAGATGATCGCGCCAATCTCTGGAGCGGAGCCCATATGATCAACCGCATAGGTCGCGAAAAAGAAGACGCCCATCTGCGCCATGGTGACCGGCATGTTGAGGGTCTGCACCTCCCGCACGGTTGCGGCCTGCGCGCCGATGCCCAGGAATAACGAGCCCAGCAGGGCGTAAGCCATGGTGAAATAGACGCCGCCAAGCAGCAGGAACATGGGCCATCCAACCGCAGGAGTAGGCGGCGCGATGTCCGGCCCCGCGAAAATCCGGACGCCCAGCACGACCCCCGCCCCCCAGAAGCCGATGCCGACGAAGCTCATCCCCAGCATGGCGATAAGCTTGCCCAGGAAAACGGAGTCGATCGGGACGGCAGCGGCGAGGATTTCGATCACCTTGTTGGTTTTTTCCTCCACAAGGTTGGAAAGAACCATGCCCGCGAGGAGCATGGTGAGCAGGAATATCAGGACTTGCGCGGCCCGGCCCGTCAACAGTCGCGATTGCGCTTCCGCGCCCGCGCTGGCTGTAACAAGCTGCTTCTCGATCCGGACGTGGGGTAGCTGTTCGCCAGCGACGGCCGCGCTTGCGAGCAGGCTGATATCGCCTTCCAGCATGGCGAGATCGTCGGCTTTGCCGGTGAGCACAGGATGGGTGATCGTGCCCGACACGATGGCAATGAAGCGGGCGTCGGGCCGCATAAGCAAGGCGCGCGGCGCTCCCTTGGGCGCGCGTTGCAGGCGAGGGAGGTTGTCCGCCCCCAATCGGGCGGCCAGAACGTCATGGGCACGTTCCATGCGCACCGCATCCTCCTTCGCCATGGCGATGCCGACGGTGGGGCGCAGGCTTTCGGTCGTGATCTTTTCACCCAGGCCGCCAAACGCCATGCCGATCACGACCGGGAACAAGGGGCCGAGCAAGAACAGGATGAAGGTCTTTGAGAAGATCACGGCGGAAAAATCGCGGCGGGCGATGACCAGAGCCGCGCGCAGAACTTCGCTCATCCCGCGGGCTCCTCTTCCGCATCCTGCATCTGCTGGGCCGCGGCGGCACCCGCGATGGAGACGAACGCGTCATGCAGGCCGGGCCGTTCGATCGAGAGACTTTCGATACCTGCCTGCCCGTCGAGCAAAGCCCGGAGCAGCGGCTCGATCCCCTCATCCGGCAGATCAAAATGCCATGCGCCATCGGCCGCCAGCGTTTCAGCAGGCAAGGCACGGCGCCAGCTGCCATCGCTCGCGCGGGTCCGCAGGCGAACCTGCGGGCGCAGCTTGTCGCGCGCCTCACCCACCGATCCTTCGAACCTGATGCGCCCGCCCGCGACGATGGCGATGCGTTCACAGAGGCGTTCGGCATGCGCGATGACGTGGGTGGAAAAGAGGATGGTGACGCCCCGCCGCGCCTGATCGCGGATCAATAGCTCCAACTTGCCCTGGTTGATCGCGTCGAGCCCGGAGAAAGGTTCGTCGAGAACTATCAGCCGAGGCTCGTGGACGATCGTGCCGAATAGCTGAACGGTCTGCGCCATGCCCTTGGACAGTTGACGGATCGGCTTGTCGATCGAACTGCCCATGCCATGTTCGGCCAGCATCTCGCGTGCGCGCTGACGCCCTGTTTTTAGCGGCAGCCCGCGCAAAGCACCCATGAACGCGATCGCTTCCGCCGCCTTCATCGAGGGATAGAGGCCCCGTTCCTCGGGCAGATAGCCGATGGCCCGCGCCTGACGCAGCGGGACATCATCCCCTAGCAGTCGGCGAGAGCCCTCGTCGGGATCGATGATGCCGAGCAGCGTGCGGAGCAAGGTCGTCTTGCCCGCTCCGTTAGGCCCGAGAATGCCGTAAATGGAGCCCGTGGGAACGGCGAGGTCGATGCCATCGACTGCCCGGAATTTGCCGAATGTCTTGACAAGAGCATGGCCTTCGACGGCATAGGCCGAAGGGGGAGCCGGATTGTTACGGATCATCCACTCCTGATAGTCGCACAGCATGCCAACGCAAACCGAAACCTTGGAACAGCGCCTGAAGGCGCAAGCGCAGCGGCTGGGGTTTGCCGCATGCGCCATCGCGCGCGCGGACGCCGCGCCCGAGGCCGGGCGGCGCTTACGCAAATGGCTGGACGATGGCTGTCATGGCGAGATGCTGTGGATGGAGGAGCGCGCGGAGCAGCGCGGCTCACCCAGCGCGCTGTGGCCCGACGTACGCAGCGTCATCATGCTGGGGATGAGCTATGCTCCGGGCCGCGATCCGCTGACGCTGGCAGAGGAGGGCGATCGTGGACGCATTTCCGTGTACGCTCAGGGGCGCGACTATCATGACGTCGTGAAAAAGGGACTGAAGAGCCTCGCTCGCTGGCTGGTGGAGGAGCAGGCGAGCGCCCTTAAGGTATTTGTGGACACCGCGCCGGTGATGGAAAAGCCTCTGGCGGTGGCGGCGGGTTTGGGCTGGCAGGGGAAGCACAGCAATCTCGTCAGCCGCGCGCACGGCAGCTGGCTGTTCCTGGGCGCGATCTATAGCGAACTGGCCCTGGAACCCGACCTGCCCGAAGTGGATCATTGCGGCAGTTGCACGGCCTGCCAGTCGGCCTGCCCCACCGATGCTTTTCCTGCCCCCTATGTCGTGGATGCGCGGCGTTGCATCTCTTACCTTACGATCGAGCATAAGGGGCCGATCCCGCCCGAGTTTCGCGAGAAGATCGGCAATCGCATCTACGGCTGCGACGATTGTCTGGCGGTGTGTCCGTGGAACAAGTTCGCTGATGCGGCAGCGGCAAACCGGGCGTTTCTCGGACGGGCCGAACTGGCTGCGCCTGAACTTGGCGACCTGCTGGCTTTGGACGATGCGGGGTTTCGGGAGGTTTTCTCAGGGTCGCCGATCAAGCGGATCGGGCGCAGCCGGATGGTCCGCAACGCGGCCATAGCGGCGGGTAACAGTAGCGACCCTCGTCTTTTGGCGCGATTGCACCCATTGCTGATTGATGACGATCCCGTGGTGGCGGAAGCGGCGGCGTGGGCCGTGGAGCGGCTGTCCGCGCCCTGACCTATCGCCGAAGCGCTGAAGCGCAGGCGCCCGGATCTGTATCGGCCCCGGCGGGGGTGCGAGCATCGACATGGGTGACAACAGGCTCCTTGCCGCGAGCCGGTGCATAAAGATAGGCGTCCAGAACGCAGCGCCCGTTAGCGAACTGGAGCTTACGCATGGTGCTTTCCCGGATATCAAGCCGCGGCGTACCGAATTGCTGGACGAGGTGGCGCACGTCCATTCCCATGAGCGGACCCGATTTCATGAAGGCGCTGGCGGGCGGCCCGGCTGGAGACGGGCGCATCGGCGAAGGCGGCACAATCGACCCGCCGCAAGCTGCCAGTGGCAGCGCAAGCAAGACCGAGAGGATATGTTGGGGGGCTTTCATCGTGACTTGTTCCGGACGCCATGCAGCATGTGCACCGCCATAGCCGCGCTCCAAACGGGCGCAAGCAAGTTGATGAAGGGAATGAGGAACATAAGCGCCGAGACGAGGCCCATGAGCCACCGGCCGAGGCGAGGGATCGGCAAAAGCCCCGGATGCCGCTGTTCCACCATATCACTGAGATCGCGACCCAGCAGATAGGCGTTGAGCGCCAGGAAGAGCAGGACCGTGCCGACGCCGGTGACCAGAAGAAGGAGGAAGACCGGCAGCGCCAGCAAGTTCCAGCCAGCCGTGCGGGCGGCCGAAGCGAGGGCAAGCCGCAAGCTGGGCGTGAAGCCCAAGGGTCGCGCGGCGGCTGCGGCGGCGGGATAACTGTCCCGTTCGACCGCAGCCACGATGTCGTCGGCGAACAGGTTCATGACTGCCATGGCGATGGTCCGGAAGAGCAGCCATGCAAGCGCGACCAGGCTCATAGCCATTACGGCGGCTTCCGCTAGGCCACCACCACTCCAGCCGAAATATGCGCGCATTGCGTGGACTGCTGTCCAAAGACCCAATCCGGCCAGCGCGAAAATCAGCAGCGTCAACATGAGCGTCTTGGCCAACAGGCGCAGAGCAGCCCGATGGAAGATGACGGGAAAGGCACGAAGGGCGGCGGCGATCACCATTAGGCACGCTATTCCGCGCTCTGCACGCATGGTCAATCTGCAACGTTGCACGCAGCAGCGCGGCTCGATAGACACGGCGCGATTTTGAGCCTTTGAGTAAGGATATCGCGTGACCGCTGCTGCTGCTCCCTCGCTAGATGTTGTCGCGATCGGCAATGCCATTGTCGACGTGCTTGCTCCCAGCGATGACGCATTCCTTGCCGAACATGCGCTGACCAAGGGCGGCATGCAGCTGATCGACGCGGAGACGGCCGAGGCGCTCTATGCCGACATGGGAGCGGGTAAAGAGGTCAGCGGCGGATCAGCGGCGAACACGCTGGCTGGCCTCGCGGCACTGGGCAAGCGCTGCGCCTTCATCGGGCAAGTGCGTGACGACCAGCTGGGCGAGGTGTTCACCCATGATGTGCGCGCCCTCGGTATCCGCTATGACACGCCAGCAGTGGGGGGCGAGGTGCCCACCGCGCGCTGCCTGATCCTGGTGACGCCGGACGCTCAACGCACGATGAACACCTTTCTGGGCGCGTCGCAGTTTCTGCCGGAATCAGCGCTCGACCTCGACCTGATCCGTTCAGCCTCGATCCTCTATCTGGAAGGCTATCTGTGGGATCCTGAACAGCCGCGTGCTGCCATGCGGGCCGCCATCGACGCCGCGAAGGGGGCAGGCCGCAAGGTTGCCTTCACCTTGTCCGATGGCTTCGTCATTGAACGACATCGGGATGATTTCGTGCAACTCATCGATCAGGGGTTGATCGACATCCTCTTTTCCAACGAGCATGAAATTCAGTCGCTGGCGCAGATCGATGATTTTGACAAAGCGGTGGCGTCATTCGCTGGGCGTGTGCCGGTGCTGATCTCGACGCGCAGCGAAAAGGGCGCGATCGCTGTGGTGGACGGCGTTCGCTACGAGGTGCCTGCGGCGCCTGTTGCGCAGGTGATCGACACCACGGGTGCAGGCGACCTGTTCGCCGCAGGATTCCTTGCCGGTCATATCGAGGAACTGGACGTGCATCACTGCCTCGAACTGGGCGCAGCAGCCGCAGCCGAAGTGATTTCCCATTGGGGCGCGCGGCCCGAGCAGGATCTGAAGATGATCCGGGCGAAGCTGGGGCGGTAAGACCGCGGAACGCTCATCCGCATCGACCGGGAAGATCCAAGCCGCCTAAGCTCTATTTGGGTCAGGCGGCTTTCTGGCGCCGGAACAAGGCCCGGTCATCGGGGCCGAAGCCCCATCGCCAAATGACAAAGCCGTAGACCGCCAGGATCGTCCCAACACCGAAAACAAGTTCGATCCATTCCAGCGCGGGCGGCAGAGCGACGAAGGCGGCGCCCACGATGCAGGCGACGCCACATGCGCTAAGCAATGGCCAGCGCCAGGCATTTACCTTGGCCTTCAGCAGATGAGACAAAAGGCGCGCCTTCACCAGCGCGCCAACCCCCAGCGCAATGGTGAGCGCGAGAGCCGGTGCCGCTGCTATCGCCATCGGAGACAAATCAAATCGGCGCGCCAGCAATATGAGCCCGAAACTGAGCGCGGCCTGCAATCCGATCATGAACAGCGAAATCATCAGGTTGCGGTGGCGAGCGATATACACCAACGCGGATTCGCTGACCACGGCAGTGGCCGCGACGACCTCCGCCAGCAGGAGAAAGGCGAGCGCTCCGGTGCCGCCAACGAAATGCGGCCCGACTAGCCCCATCACCGCCTCACCGGGGATGCCCAGCGCAAGGGCGATACCGGCCTGTGCAGCGATGATCCAGAAGCCCACCTGACTGACCTGCCTCGCAATGGCGGCAAGATTACCCTCGGCAAGGTTGCGGGTAATGACCGGCCCCAGAATTGGATCGAAGCTGGTTTTCAGCTTTTGCGGCAATGAGGCGACCTGCTGCGCCACATAATAGACGCCGACAATCGCGGGACTGACGAACAGGCCCAGAATGGCGAGGTCAAGGCGACGCGATCCCCATTCCACGCCATCGGCGGCGGCGAGCGGCAAGTTACGGCGCGCGAGACGCCAAAGTCTGCCAAAGTCGGGGCGCCATCCATAAGGTATGCCATAGTGGCGGGTCATGGGGATGATAGAGGCGACGAACGCCGCAATCATGGAAACGACGTAGGAGAGGATCAGGCCATCGCGCGTCGAATAAAAGGCGAAGGCGAAAGCCCCGATGCTGATAGCCCAGGGCTCTATGATGGACCTGGCACGAACTGTTGCCCCTATGTCAAAACGATAAGCACAGGCGGCGAGTGCAACGTCTGACCCTGCAACGGCAATCACGATGAGCGCGAGCAAGCGGTCAAGGCCATTGATGCCGCTGTTGGGGAACATCGCTTGCGGGAAGGCAACCAATATGCAGCTGCCGAACGAGGCGGCGATCAGCGTCACAAGCATCGCGTCCGTGACGACATGGCTGTGCGGTCGCTCGGTTTGAGCCAGCGCGCCAGCCAGACCGCGCTTCAGCCCCAGCGTCGCCAGTTGCGCGATGAATTCAACGACAAGGACGGCATAGGCGAAACGGCCTAGCGCATCGGCACCATACCAGCGGCCAGCGATGAAAAGGAAAGGGAGGCGAGCAGCCAGGCGCAGAAGAAAGCCGAAGATATTCGTCCGGCCACCTCTGGCAAGCGCCGCGATGTCATCCTGTTGCGCGGAGGAAGCCTGCTCAGTCGGCAAAGAAAGTGGATCCCCCTGTCGCGTCATATTCTCTGTTGCCGAACGGTAAACAATAAATGATCGAAGGGCGACGGATTATTCGGGACGCAGCGGACGCGCGAGCAGCGCGTCGATGACTTTGCCCAGAGGGGCCGCATCTTCCAGCAGGGCACAGACGGCTTCGACCACCGGCATTTCGACAGAGGCCGCGCGTGCAGCCTCGCGCAGCACTGGCGCGGTAAAGGCGCCTTCGGCAACGGTGCGGCGATTGGCAAGCAATTCGGCAGCCGATCGGCCTTCGCCCAGCCCCTTGCCGAGCGAGAAATTACGCGAATTGGTCGAGGAGCAGGTGAGGACCAGGTCACCCAACCCTGAAAGGCCCGAGAGCGTTTCGGCGCGCGCGCCGCGCGCGAGGCCGAAACGCGTCATTTCGGCGAAGCCTCGGCTGATGAGCGATGCGCGAGCGTTCAGGCCGAGGCCCGCTCCGTCTGCAACGCCGCAAGCGATGGCGAGCACATTCTTGACGGCCCCGCCAATCTCCGCGCCTACGATGTCATCGGACAGATAGGGACGAAAGGCGGGGCGGGCGACACGCGCCGCAATACGCCCGGCAAGCTGGGCGTCATCGCAAGCCAAGGTGACGGCGGTGGGAAGCCCCCGCGCGACTTCATGGGCGAAGGTCGGACCTGACAAAACGCCGATCGGCGAACTGGGCTGAGCCTGCTTGGCGACTTCCGACATCAGCAGGCCGGAGCCAGCTTCGATCCCCTTCGAACACAGGATGAGCGGGATACCGGCAGGGAGTCCTGCCACGACAGCGCGCAGGTGCTGGGCCGGGCTGACGATCAACAGCAGTTCCCGGTCAGCCATGTCCGCCATGTCCCCCGTCGCCTGCACGGCTGGATTAAGGGGAATCCCGGGAAGATAAAGGGGATTGAGATGATCCTGATTGACGGCGCTGACGACGTCCGGTTCAAGCGCCCACAAACGAACATCCTCGCCTTGCGACGAAAGGGTTTGCGCAAGGGCCGTGCCCCAGGCGCCCGCTCCAATGACACCCGCCTTCATGCCTTCACTCCTGCCCCACGCGCTTTTTCCGCATCCGGATCCAGCGGCCAGCGCGGCCGGGCTGGAACGGTAAGATCATCGACGAGCCCGGCTGCATAGCGTTCAGCCCCGGCCCAGGCGATCATTGCGGCATTGTCCGTGCAAAGCCAAAGCGGTGGCGCGACAAAAGGAAGATCATACCGCGCGGCGAGTGCCTGAAGCGCCGCGCGGATCGACTGGTTGGCAGCAACGCCACCCGCGACGACCAGGGCGGTTATCCCGTCCAGCGCGGCAAGCTGCTTTTCAGTCCGATCGACGAGGCAATCAATCACTGCCTGCTGGAAGCTCGCAGCGATGTCTTCGGTCGAATATTGTCCCGATTGGACGGCGCGCATCACCGCGCTCTTGAGCCCGGCAAAGGAGAAATGCGGCTCGGCCGTTCCGACCAGCGGACGCGGCAGGGGAACGGCCTTAGGATTGCCGCTTGCCGCAGCCCGCTCGACCGCAGGACCTCCGGGGTAGCCGAGGCCAAGCAGCTTGGCGGTCTTATCGAACGCCTCGCCGCTGGCATCGTCAATCGTGGTGGCAAGGCGGGCATAGTCACCCGGTCCCCGGACATGGAGCAACTGGCAATGTCCGCCGGAAACCAGCAGCAGCAGATACGGGAATTGCAGCGACGGGTCGGCAAGCCTGGGCGACAGCGCATGGCCTTCGAGATGGTTGACGGCGACCAGCGGCTTGTTGACCGCATGGGCGAGCGCCTTGCCAGTCACCAGACCGACCATCACGCCGCCGATCAGTCCGGGGCCTGCGGTCGCGGCGATCACGTCAACCTGATCCAGGGTCAAATCTGCGTCGGCAAGTGCCGCTTCGATCAGGGGAGCCAATGCCTCGACATGGGCGCGGGCGGCTATCTCAGGCACAACGCCGCCATAGGGGCGGTGCGCCTCCTCCTGCGTGGCAAGACGGTGGGCGAGTATCTTCCCATCAGCCGTCACCAACGCTGCCGCAGTTTCGTCGCAGCTAGATTCCAGGCCGAGGATGATCGTCATTGCTGCTTCCATCTAATGGCCACGGATATTAGAGCAAGCGGCATATGACATTGCAATCTTTCACGCCTGATCGCCCGCTCCGTCTTGGCACGCGAGGTTCGCCCCTTGCGCTGGCGCAAGCGCGCATGACGGCCGAGGCGCTCTGCGCGCAGCATGGCTGGGCAGCGGACACGATCGAGACGGTGATCGTCCAGACGAGCGGCGACCGGATTCAGGACCGGGCGTTGGCGGAAATCGGCGGCAAGGCGCTGTGGACGAAGGAACTGGACCGGGCACTGGTGGAAGGTCAAATCGACTTTGCCGTCCACTCCATGAAGGATGTGGAGACTATCCGACCTGCCGAAATCACCATTGCGGCCATGCTGCCCCGCGCGGATGTCCGGGATCGGCTGGTCGGCGCGGAAAGCTTTACGGCCCTGCCCGAGAACCCGGTGGTGGGATCAAGTTCCCCCCGGCGGGCGGCGCAGGTCAAGCGGCTGCGGCCTGATGCGCAAGTCGTGCTGTTCAGAGGGAATGTCGCGACGCGGCTGGCGAAGCTTGCCGCCGGGGAGGTGCACGCGACATTGCTTGCGGCGGCGGGGCTCGACCGGCTGGGGCAGCCGGACGTCGGGACATGCATCCCGCTTGACGTCATGCTGCCAGCACCATCGCAGGGCGCAGTGGGCATTGAGACATTGAGCGACAATGCGCAAATGCAGGCGCTGCTGGCCGGGATCAACGATAGCGACACGTTTGATTGCGTGATGGCCGAACGAGCGGTCCTCAAAGGGCTGGGCGGGACGTGCCATTCGCCGATCGCGGCTCTGGGGCGGCTGGAGAATGGGAATATCCGTCTCGCAGCCGAGATATTGAGCGCTGACGGGCGCGAGCGGGTGGATGACATAAGGGTCATCGCACGCGGCGATCTCAGCGCGGCGGAGGCGCTGGGACGCTCCCTGCTCGACCGTGCCAGCGCGGAGCTGCGCGCTCTGTTCGAGGCGTGAGGCCGGTCATCATCCTGCGGCCCGAACCGGGCGCGAGCGAGACTGCCGCGCGGGCAAGGAAGCTGGGCCTCCTACCCCGCCTTTGCCCATTGTTCGAGGCACGGCCGATGGGCTGGGACGCACCTCCGCCTGAGCGGTTCGATGCGCTGTTGATGACCAGCGCGCAGGCTGCGCGGCTCGGCGGATCGCAGCTTGTCGGTTACCGGGCGCTACCCGCCTATGCGGTCGGGAGCGCGACCGCCCAGGCAATGGCAGAGCATGGCTTCGCGAATGTCGTCAGCGGCGATCAGGATGGCAGCGCCATCGCGGCCCGCATGGCGGCGGACGGACACCGGCGGGTGCTGCATCTGGGGGGCACGACACTCGCCCCGATAGAGGCGGGGCAGTTGAGTATCGAGCGGGTGGCCGTCTATACGATCGGCGCGCGGCCGCAGGCGCAGCTTGATCCTCAGCTGGAGCCGGGCGCGATATTGCTGGTTCATTCCCCGCGTGCGGGCGCCAACCTTGCAGAAATGATCGCCCCGGAGCGGCGGCGCGATTTCCATATCATCGCCATCAGCCCGGCGGCTCTTTCAGCCTGCGGACCCGGCTGGGCCAGCGGCGAAGCGCCCGACAGGCCCGATGACGAGAGGATGCTGGCTCTCGCGGCACGATTGTGCGAATGATCCCGCCAAGATGGAAGAAAGGTCCTCAATGAGCGAAGAAGGCGGCGCGACAAGCGTCACGGCGATTCCGCCGGTTCCTCCGCGCAAACGGAGTTCCTGGCCGATCTTCGCGGCCCTGCTGCTTGCCTTTGTGATCGGCGTTGCGCTTGCCATCGGCACGATGCTCTATTTTCAAGGCCGCTGGAATGATCGCGCGCAACCGTCGGTCGCCACCGCCGACCCCTATTTGCGCCCCGGCGTCGCGCTACGCCCACTGTCCGCAGACGCGGCGCAGATGCTGGACGGACGGGTAGTGCAGCTGGAAGATCGGCTCAATCGCATTACCGTAGAGGCTCAGGCAGCGTCCGGAAATGCAGCGCGCGCCGAGGGATTGCTGGTCGCCTTCGCAGCGCGCCGTGCGCTCGATAGCGGAATGCCTCTCGGCTATATCGAAGGGCAATTGAGGTTGCGCTTTGGCCAGGCGCAGCCGCGCGCCGTGGCGACGATCATCAATGCGGCGCGCGAGCCGGTCACGATTGCCGACCTGCGCGCCGGACTTTCCGGCGTCGCCGATCAATTGACGACGCCCGGGCCACAAACGAGCTGGTGGGAATCGGTGGAGCATGAGGCCCGCGAACTCGTCACCATCAGGCGGACGTCCACACCCTCTCCGCGCCCGGAGGCCGCGATGGAACGGGCGCTGCGTTATATCGATGCGGGACGGGTAGGTCCTGCTCTTGCAGAGGTGGAGAAAATGCCCGGCAGGGCGGCCGCCGACAGGTGGTTGCAGTTCGCCCGCCGCTATATCGAAGCACGACGGGCGCTCGACCTGATCGAGACCGCAGCCATATTGGAGCCGCGTCAGTTGCACGGCGTCAGTGGTGGGCCAGTCATCCAAACCTCTCCCCTCGCGCCCTGAAGAACCTGTCATAATCGACCAGCCGTTGAGACGGCCGCGCGAAACCATTGGACGCGCGGCGCATTTGTCATGAGAATGTCATCTTTCGCCTTCGGGCCTTGGAGACTGTTTTCTCGTGCCGCCTTATGTCGATTCGATCACCAGCTTCTGGAAGGGCCGCGTAGCGCAGCATCCTAGCGATGCAGTGCGGCCTTCCTTGCGGCATCTGCTGGGCAACGCTTCCATGCCGATCGATCTGGCGCGCAGCCGTGCTCGGGCCGGTGCCTTGTCGCGAGCTATAAAGGGCGATGGGCGCCACATCCTGCTGATCCCCGGCCTACTCGCTTCAGAGCAGCGGATGGAGATGATGCGCGCGATCCTTCAGGCTGCGGGATATAGCGCTCATAGCTGGGACATGGGACGCAATCTGGGTCCCCGGCCAGACACGCTCGAGCAAATCGACCGGCGAGTGGACAGGATTCGCAAGGAAACCGATGCACCAGTGACTCTGGTGGGCTGGAGTCTGGGAGGGCTGTTCGCACGAGAATATGCCAAGGTCGCGCAGGAGAAAGTTGCTGGCGTCATCACCATGGGCACGCCCTTTTCAGGCGATCCGCGTGCCAATCATGCTTGGCGGCTCTATCAGCTGGTGGCGGGTCATCCCGTCGATTGCCCGCCTTTTGCCTGCAATCGGGAGGTAAAGCCGCAGGTCCCCACCATTGCCCTCTGGTCGCGGCGCGACGGGGTTATTGTGCCGGAATGCGCAAAGGGCAGGCCCGGCGAGCGCGACAGGGCCATCGAGGTGGATTGCACCCATATGGGCTTTGCTGTCGCGCCCGAAGGCATATTGGCTGTGGGCAAGGCGCTGGAAGCCATACGCGCCTGATCTGCTCAGGGCGCTGCCCGACTCAACCCAGGCGGCGAAGCGCCTCCTCCCTGCCGATGAGCGGCAAGAGTTGAGCCATATCCGGGCCGTGATCCAAGCCGGTAAGGGCACGGCGTAGGGGCAGGAACAGCATTTTGCCCTTGCGGTCTGTACGCTCCTTGAGCGCGCCGGTGAGCGCAGGCCAAATGTCCGCGTTGAAGTCCAACTCCAGCAGCATTTCCCGAGCAGTTGCGAGGAAGGTGCGATCATCGTCGTGGGGCGCAGGCGCTTCGACGGGGCCAGTCACGATGCGCCACCAATCGGCGGCTTGCCCCACATTTTCGAGGTTCGGCCGGATGGCGTTCCAGCCTGCCTCATTCATCCCGGCAGGCAGGCGGCCGGACACGGCGTCATAGGGTAGAAGATGGACGATCTTCTGGTTAAGTGCGGCAAGTTCCGCTTCATCGAAGCGGGCGGGCGCTCGTCCGAAATGGGCGAAGTCGAAGCTTTCGACCAGCGGCTCGACATTCGCGAATGGCTCTACCGGCATCGATGTGCCGAGGCGGGCGAGTAGCGCCAAGACAGCCATAGGCTCCAGCCCGATCTCGCGGAAATGGGCGACGCCTAGCGAGCCCAAGCGCTTGGAGAGCTTGCCTTCGCTACCCGTCAGCAATGCCTCATGCGCGAAGAAGGGGAGCCCGGCCCCTAAAGCGGCGAACATCTGGATTTGCGTCGCCGTGTTGGAGACATGATCTTCGCCGCGCAGCACATGGGTTACCCCCATGTCCACATCGTCGATCACGGAGGGGAGCATGTAGAGCCAGCTGCCATCGGCGCGGCGGATCACCGGGTCGGACAACAGCTTGGGGTCAAAGCGCTGCTCGCCACGGATAAGGTCGGTCCAGACGATCGGCTGATCATGATCGAGCTTGAAGCGCCAATGGGGTGTGCGGCCTTCGGCTTCATAGGCGGCGATCTGATCGGCGGTCAGCGACAGGGCGGCGCGGTCATAGACTGGCGGAAGTCCCCGGCCGAGCAGCACCTTTCGGCGCAGCTCCAGTTCTTGGCTCGTTTCATAGGCCGGATAGACATGGCCCGACGCCTTCAATTGCTCGAACCGGCTTTCATACAGGGCGAAGCGATCCGACTGCTTTTCCTCGCCATCCCAGTTCAGGCCGAGCCAGGACAGGTCCGCCCGGATCGCGTCGGCATATTCCTCGCGGGAGCGCTCAAGGTCCGTATCGTCAAGGCGCAGGAGGAACTTGCCCCCGCTTTTGCGTGCCCAAAGCCAGTTATGCAGCGCGGCGCGGATATTGCCGACATGAAGGTTGCCGGTCGGCGACGGCGCAAAGCGGGTGATGACGGTCATGAGCTTAAAGGGTCCGGAAAGCGTTGGTGATCGGATAACGGCGATCACGCCCGAAATTGCGCATGCCGAGCTTTACGCCCGGAGGGGATTGGCGTCGCTTATATTCAGCGACATAGAGGAGGCGCTCGATCCGGGCGACCACATCCTTGTCGAAGCCGCGCGCGACAAGCTCTTCCACCGAAAGCTCCTCCTCCACCAAACCGTACAGGATCGGGTCCAACACCTCATAGGGGGGAGGCTGTCCTCGTCCTTCTGATCGTCCCGCAATTCCGCGCTTGGCGGCTTGGTGATCACGCGTTCGGGCATGACTGGACCGGACGGACCAAGGCCGAACGACGAGACATGCTCGTTGCGCCAACGGCTGAGGTCGAAGACGGTGGTCTTGTAGGCATCCTTCAACACCGAATAGCCGCCCGCCATATCGCCATAGATGGTGGCGTAGCCGACCGACATCTCGCTCTTGTTGCCGGTGGTCAGCAGCATGTGGCCGAACTTGTTGGACAGGCCCATCAACGTCACGCCACGAATGCGGGACTGGAGATTTTCTTCGGTAAGGTCGCGCTGCCGCCCTGCGAAAGCATCGGCCAGCATCATGTCGAAGGCCGCCACGGCAGGCTCGATCGGGATCGTGTCGTAGCGGATGCCGAGCAAGCGGGCGCATTCGACGGCATCGTCCAGGCTGTCCTGGCTGGTGAAGCGCGACGGCATCATGACGCTCCAGACGCGCTCCGGCCCCAGGGCGTCCACGGCCACCGCTGCCGAGAGCGCCGAGTCGATGCCACCTGAAAGGCCGAGGACGACACCAGGAAAGCCGTTGCGGTTCACATAGTCGCGCAGGCCCAGCACCATCGCATTATAGATGTCGGCCGGGCGGCTATCGAGTTCGTGCCGATCGCCGGGAATGCAGACCCACTGGCCTTCCCATTTTTCCCAATGGGTGAGGACGAGCGCTTCCTCCCAGTCAGGAAGTTGGTGAGCGATGCCGCGGTCGGCGCCCATGACGAAGGATGCGCCGTCGAACACCAGTTCATCCTGGCCGCCGACGCGGTTCAGATAGACGAGCGGCAGGCCGGTTTCACGCACGCGCGTGCCAGCGACGGCGTTTATGCGGCGGTCGTCCTTGTCGACTTCGAAGGGGCTGCCATTGGGGCTGATGAGGATTTCCGCCCCTTCGGCCCGCAGATGGGCGGTGACGAAGGGGAACCAGATATCCTCACAAATCGGCACGCCGATCTTCACGCCTTTGAAGTCGATGGGCGCGGGTAGCGGGCCGGGCGCGAAGAGGCGCTTTTCATCGAACGTGCCATAATTGGGCAGTTCGCGCTTCTGGCGGATGGCGGTGACGGCCCCATCTTCCAACAGGGCGATGACGTTGAACAATACGCCTTGGGAGGCGACTACGGTGCCGACCAGCATCGCGGGGCCGCCGTCCGCTGTCGCCTGGGCCAGACGATCCAGTTCATGGTTGGCGCGATCGACCAGTGCGGGCTTCAAAACCAGGTCTTCGGGCGGATAGCCGATCAGCTGGAGTTCGGGAAAGACGATGAGGTCGGCACCGGCCGCGCGCGCCCGCCATTCGAGCATCGCGTCCGCATTGGCCTTCAGGTCGCCCACGCTCTGTGTCATTTGGGCAAGGGCGATCACGAGTTTGTCGGTCATGCCCGCGCCCTAGTGCATTTTGCCCCCCTGCGCAAAAGCGCCTTTCCAGTGAGGGCAAGCGCGGCTAAAGGGGCCGCGTTTCGCGCACCGTCATCCAATCGTCACAGGGGTTTGGCCATGAAACTCATGACCGGCAATTCGAACAAGCCGCTTGCGGCCGCAATTGCAGATTATATCGAGATCCCGCTGACCGATGCGAGCGTCCGCCGCTTCGCGGATGAGGAAGTTTTCGTGGAAATTCACGAGAATGTCCGGGGCGAGGATGTGTTCGTCATTCAGTCGACGGCTTATCCGACGAACGACAATCTCATGGAATTGCTGATCATGATCGATGCGCTGAAGCGCGCGTCGGCCAAGCGAATCACTGCGGTGGTTCCTTATTTCGGCTATGCCCGGCAGGATCGGAAGCCCGGCCCGCGCACGCCGATCTCAGCCAAGCTGGTGGCGAACCTCATCACCACGGCGGGTGCTGACCGCGTGCTGTCGGTTGATCTGCATGCTGGGCAAATCCAGGGCTTTTTCGACATTCCGACCGACAACCTCTTTGGTGCGCCGGTGATGTCGGCGGATATCCAGGCGCGCTTTGGTGATCGCAACCTGATGGTTGTGTCGCCGGACGTAGGCGGCGTGGTGCGCGCCCGTGCGCTGGCCAAGCGGCTGGACAACGCCCCGCTCGCCATCGTCGACAAGCGCCGCGAGCGCGCGGGCGAATCGGAAGTGATGAACATCATCGGCGACGTGAAGGGCCGCTTCTGTGTCCTGATCGACGACATCGTCGATTCGGCCGGTACGCTGTGCAACGCGGCCGGGGCGCTGAAGGCCGCAGGGGCGGAGGAAGTGGTCGCCTATGTGAGCCATGGCGTGCTGTCGGGTGGCGCGGTTGCGCGCGTCGAGGCGTCGGAACTCAAGGAACTCGTGATCACCGATTCGATCCAGGGCACGGACACGGTGTGCACTGCCAAGAGCATCCGTCACCTGCCGATTGCCCCGCTGCTGGGCGAAGCGATCAAGCGGATTGCGGACGAAAGCTCGGTTTCCAGCCTGTTCGACTGACAGGAGAAGTTGCGCCGCGCGACTTCTATTAGACGCCCGGCAGCAACACTATGGGCAGGCAGAATAGCAGGATCAGTCCGCCAACGACCCTCTGAGCGCGGGAAATGCCAAGCGGCTTTTCCCGCCAGAGCATCGGGCAGGCGAGCAGCGCCAGCAGCAGGAGCATGTTGGAAAGGGTAGCTGACCCGCCGACGGGCGCGTCCTGCCGCATGGCGAGAGCGCCCAGCAAGGCCGCGAAACTCAAGATCCAGCCGATCAGCGCCACAACGATTCCCTTCCGATACGAAGCGATAAACGGCGCGGATTGACGAAGCTTAAACGGCGGCTGCCCAAGGATCATAGGTGCCGAAGCTCCAGAGATTCCCTTCCGGATCGAGCGCCTCATAACCGCGTCCGGGATAGCCCTGATTATCATGCGGCTCGTTCACCACCACCGCACCCTGATTGCGGGCATGCAGGCAGTGGGCGTCGGCATCCGGGACCACCACATAGATGCAGGTCGTGACACCGCCCAGATCGCGCGGCGTCGTCCAACTGTAGAGCGACTCGGCCTCGCCATCGCGCGCGCTACCCAGCATGACCATGCCCTCGCCCAATATGAGTTGCGCGTGGTGGATGATGTGCGGGTCCGCTTCGTCCTCATAACATGCGTGCAATGCAAAGCCGAAAGCGTCTTGCAGGAAGTTTATAGCCGCTGGAGCATCGGCATAGCGCAGGCCGGGGATCAGTGAGGAGCCAGGCATGTTTTTTCCTTCCTTCGTCGCGATCAGGAACAGGTTGGCAAAGCCTAGCGCAGCAGGTGCTTTCCGGCTAGGCGGGAGCGATGACGACCCGCGATGACCTGACCCTTGCCCACCGCCTCGCCGACGCCACGGCGGCGGCCATCCGGCCCTTTTTCCGCGCGCGATACGACATGGAATTCAAGTCGGACCAATCGCCGGTGACCGAGGCGGATCGGGCGGCGGAAGCAGCGATCCGAGCCATCTTGGAAAAGGAACGCCCCCAGGACGGCATCATCGGGGAAGAATATGGAGCGACACGCGAAGACGCGGAGCGCGTCTGGATCCTCGACCCGATCGACGGCACGCGCAGCTTCATTGCGGGACGGCCGATCTTTGGCACGCTTATCGCGCTGACTGAGGCGGGATGGCCGACGGTCGGCATCATCGACCAGCCAATCGCGCAAGAGCGCTGGGCAGGCATGATGGGCCAGCCCACCACCTTCAACGGCGCACCCGTCACCGCCCGCAGTTGCCGGTCGCTTGAAGAAGCGATCGTCGCCAGCACCGGGCCGCAATATTTCCCCGGATGCACCGGCGAGCATTTCTCGCGGCTGGCTGGTCAGTGCCGCGACACGGTGTGGGGCGGCGACTGTTATAATTACGGCCTCATCGCGTCGGGCCATGTCGATATCGTCGTCGAAGCCGGGTTGAAGCTGCACGATATCGCCGCGCTCGTCCCTGTCGTGGAAGGTGCGGGGGGGCGGATGTGCGATTGGGCGGGCGACCCCATCACGGCGGAAAGCGACGGACAGGTTATCGCGATCGGCGATCCTGCTCGGCTGGACGATGTGCTGGAAGCGCTTGCCGAGGGACATCACGCTCATTGATGTTTAAGGCATTGATGTTTCAGGCCTTGATGTTTCAGGCGGCCACCGCCGTTACTGCTTCAGCATAGATACGCGCGCTCTCGTCATCGAAGCAGATGAACAGGATGAGATCGAAGGCCGACGGGAAAGCAGCAAGCTGGCCCCGCACCGTCTGGGCCGCGATCCGAGAGGCCTGTTCTTTCGGATAGCCATAAATGCCGGTGGAGATGGCGGGGAAGGCTATACTGCGGAGGCTGTGCTCCCGCGCCAGATCGAGCGATGATCGGTAGCAATTGGCGAGCAACCGGGGTTCGCCCGAAGCCCCGCCCCGCCATACCGGACCGACGGTATGAATGACATGGGCAGCGGGCAGGCTGTAGCCGCGCGTGATCCGCGCCTCCCCCACTGGACAGCCGCCCAGCATACGGCATTCGGCGAGCAGTTCAGGCCCTGCCGCACGATGGATCGCACCATCCACGCCGCCGCCCCCCAGCAGAGAACTATTGGCGGCGTTGACGACCGCGTCCGTTGCGCAACGGGTAACGTCGCCAGTTCGGATTTCCCAGCGGGCGGTGCCGAAGATCATATCGCAGCCCCTCTCAATTAATTACGTTCGCAGCATTGCCCTAGAAAATCCCCAAAAACTTCTTCTTCTGCTTCTTTTCTTCCCTGGCGTTGGCCTTGCCGGACTCTTCCTTTGAAGTTGTGCCCCGGCCCACGTCATCTCGGGGCTTCCCACCCTTCGTCCTCTGCGCAATGGCGGTCGCGCCAGCGAGAACGGGGCCACACGCGGCACTTTTGGCGTCGCCCACATCGACAAAGGCCAGCACGGCAGCGATTGGGCTTGCCGCGATCCCCAGCGCCGCCGCCGCACCGCCGCGCGCGATCAGTTCAGGACTGATGACGTTGATGCCCGGCCTTGCGAAATATCCTGTGATGCCGACCGGCGACTGGCCGGAAAACAGGCTGAACTTTTTGCCGTCAGCGCGGAAGGCGAGATCGAGGCTCTCGTTGCGGAAGGAAAAGCCGCCCCGCCCCAGCATGACGTTCTTCCTGGTATCGATGATGATCGGGTCCGCCGCCGCGATGCCGTTGCGAACGGTGAAGGCGATGAGTCCGCAATTGATCTGGACAGGTTCCTTCAGCTTCTTTTCGAACATCTTCGTGATGAAGGTGCCCACATCGAGTTCAGCAAGCTGAACATTGCGGGCCCACATGGTGCCCGCAGGCAGGATGACCGCGATCCTGCCATTGACGGTACTAAGCGAATCATGCACCGTGTTTCCCGAACCTGTCATTTGCGCCCGCGCCTTGATGATGCCGGTGGTCCCCGATTCCTCAACACCCCAGCGGCCAAGCAGCTTGCCCATGGGTGTCGGTGACAGGCGCACATCGTAGCGCGTACGCACCGGCTGAGCCCGCGCATTGATCTCTATGTCCGAACTGACATGCCCACCGGACATGTCGAAAGTGAGAGGCGAAAGCGTCAAAAGGCTGCGCTCAAGCGCTAGCGTAAGGCCGATATTGGAAATGGGCACGTTGGGCGCTCTGACCTGGCGCACGTCGTATCGAACATTGGCATCGAAGTTGCGCAGCGCCTCTACCCTGAGCGGCGCGTCCGGTAGGACGCGCGGCCTGCCGCTGACATTCTCGATCGCGCCACTGGCGCCCTGCGCTTCCAGCTTTTGGGGATTGTAGCCGATGAAGGGACCCACATCGACAATATCGAGGGTGCGGGTGGCGAGGTCAGCCTTCAAGCGCAGGCGATTGTCGGGCAGAGACACGGTCATGCGCCCGGAAAGGTCGCTGTCGCCGAACCGGCCCTTGAGATGGGTGAAGCGCCATTCTCCGTCCTGCTTGGTAAGCGCAGAGGTGAAGCGGTAGGTGCGGGTTTCGGGGATGGCGACGCCCAGAAAGTCGAACAGCAGGGCAAGATTGGGGCCGCGCGTCAGCAGCCGCAAGTCCGCCCCCTCAATCTCAGTCGCGCCGGGCAAGGTTCCGCTGACCTCCAAAATTGTCGGCCCGGATTGCGCGTGAAGAGCGAGACTGTTCTTGCCGCCTGTTACAGTTTCGTTGGGCGAGAGCAGTCCGCCACGCAGAGTGAAGGGACGGCCCCGCATCGTGCCGTCGCCGGAAAATCGGATGTCGCTCGCAAAGCGCGTGTCCTGCGCCTTCACCGTTTCGAATTTTATGTCGGTGGACAGCTGCACCCGGGGGTCGCGATAGCGCAAGGTCGTCCCGTCAAGCAGCGCCCGGCGCACGAGAGGCAGATTGAGCGGCTCTCCTTTCTTACTCGGGTCACCGAAGGTCCATGTATTGCTCTTGCCATCCCTCGACCATTCCAGGTCAGCGGCGGCGTTGCGAAGCTCAAGCCAACGAACGCGATATTTGTCGCCGAAGATCAGGCTGAACGGGGCGATCCGCGTGTCGATAAGGTCGGAATGGAAGAAATGTGGCCTGCTCGCCCAGGGCGTGTTGGCAATCGTCATTTCCTCGGCGCGAAACTTGATCGTGATGGGCGCGAAATAGAGCTGGAAGTCACCGGCGACCTTGACCGGGCGCTCCAGCCGACTTGTGAGGAATCGCTCGAACGGATGTTTGAGGAAACGGCCCTTCGTGATGAACAGGATCAACCATAGTAGGAAGATCAGCCCGACGATATAAGCGATGATACGCAGCGGCAGGGGAACATTGCGCCATTTCTGACGTGCGGAGGACCAATAATGGCCAACGCCTCCCGCCCCGCTGTCGAGCGCAGGAGCCGATTTCGCCGGGGTGCCCGGCCGCAGGGGATCGGCGTCGGCCATGGCGCAAGAACGCCCTTCCCCTGCTTTAGGTCCGAATCACCTTGCTTTCCGGCGGCCGGCCGATTATGCGCGCCCCTTCGCGATATTTGGAAGGACCGCCCGGCTAACTAGGGCTGCCGTGGCTGTCCGTAATCGTCGCGCTGAAGAAGGAGACGAAAATGCCCAAGCTCAAGACCAAGAGCGGTGTGAAGAAGCGCTTCAAGTTCACCGCTTCCGGCAAGGTCAAGCACGGCGTCGCTGGCAAGCGTCACCGCCTGATCAGCCACAACGCAAAGTATATCCGCCAGAACCGCGGTACGTCCGTGCTGTCGGATTCCGATGTCGCTCACGTGCGCCTCTGGGCGCCCTACGGCCTGAAGTAAGGAGTAGAGGCACATGGCACGCGTAAAACGTGGTACGACCACCAAGGCGAAGCATAAGAGGATTTTGGATCAGGCGAAGGGCTATTATGGCCGTCGCAAGAATACGATCCGTATCGCTCGCCAGGCCGTCGAAAAGGCCGGCCAGTACGCTTATCGCGACCGCAAGGTCAAGAAGCGCACCTTCCGTGGCCTCTGGATCCAGCGCATCAACGCTGGCGTCCGCGCCGAGGGCCTGACCTATTCGCAGTTCATGCACGGCCTGAAGCTGGCTGGCGTCGATCTGGACCGGAAGGTTCTGGCCGACATCGCCATGCACGAAGGCGAGGCGTTTAGCGCCATCATCGCCCAGGCAAAGGCTGCGCTGCCCGCGGCCTGAGCATAGAGCGGTCGAAAGATCGTCCAAGGGGCGCCGGGGCAGATGCTTCCGGCGCCCTTTTTGTTTTGTCGTGACTTCCGTTCGCTTCGAGCGACGTCGAGAAGCGGTTGCGCAGCACGGCTCGACCTTGCTCGAAGCGAACGGCGGGTAAGGAGATGTCCATGCCGCTGCACGTCTGGTGGCTCTATGTCACGGCGGTGCTCCTGATCTCGGCGACGCCGGGACCGAACATGCTGCACGTGATGACGCAGAGCATCGCGCATGGACCGCACAAGGCAATCGTGACGATGGCGGGCTTGATGAGCGCAGTATTGCTCTGCCTGATTGCGTCCGCGCTGGGATTGGGCGCATTGCTCAAGGCGTCGCCGGTGCTTTTCGATGCGCTGCGCTATGCCGGTGCGGCTTATCTGATCTGGCTTGGCGTCAAGGCTTGGCGCGCGCCCGTCGAATCCGACGAGGGTGAAGCGACAGTCGCGCGGCCCGTCAGCAAACTGTACGGCACCGCGCTGCTGACCGGCCTTTCGAACCCCAAGCTCATCATCTTTGCCGCCGCGCTCTTCCCGCAATTCATTGATACGGAACGACCGTTCGCGGTGCAGCTGGCAATCCTTGTGGCGAGCTTCGTCGTGATCGAAAGCTTCTGGTACGCCATGTATGCACTGGGCGGGATGAAGTTGAAACGCTGGCTCCTGCCCGCAAACCGGCAACGTCTGTTCAATCGCGGGACGGGCTTGCTGTTCATCGGCTTTGGCGGTGTGCTGCTAGGCGCGCGGGCCTGACCCTTTCCTTGGCGCTCGCGCCCGGCTAAGGCGCGCTCAATATTTCGCCTTCGCGGGAATGATGAATACTTATGAGTGAAATTGCCAATCTAAAAGCCGGCCTGATCGCCGACATCAATGCCGCCGACACGCTCGACGCGCTTGAAGCCCTGCGCGTGGGGGCCATGGGCAAGAATGGCGTGGTGACGGGGCTGCTCAAGACATTGGGGTCGATGAGCCCGGAGGATCGGCTGGAGAAAGGCCCACCGATTCAGGACTTGCGCGAGAGCGTGACTGCGGCGCTGGCCGAGAGGAAGGCGGCGCTTGAAACAGCCGCGCTCGACGCAAAGCTGGCGGCCGAGAAGATCGACATGACCTTGCCCGCTGATCTCGGTGCACAGGGGTCGGTGCATCCGGTGAGCCAGGTCATGGATGAACTGGCGGAGATTTTCGCGGATCTGGGCTTCTCCGTTGCGACCGGGCCGGAGATCGAGGACGACTGGCATAATTTCACCGCGCTCAACATTCCCGAGACGCATCCGGCGCGCGCGATGCACGACACCTTCTATTTCCCCGATGGCCCCGACCAGAATGGGGACGGGAAGAAGATGCTGCTGCGCACCCACACATCGCCGGTGCAGATTCGCACGATGATGAGTGGCGAGCCGCCGATCCGTATCATCGCGCCGGGCCGCGTTTACCGGTCGGACAGTGACGCAACGCATACGCCGATGTTCCATCAGATCGAGGGGCTGGTGATCGACAAGGGCATCACCCTTGGCCATCTCAAATGGACGTTGGAAACCTTCCTCAAGGCTTTCTTCGAGCGTGACGATATCGTTCTGCGCCTGCGGCCGAGCTACTTCCCCTTTACCGAACCTTCGGTCGAGGTGGATGTCGGCTACACGCTGGTGAGCGGCCAGCGGGTGATTGGCGGCGACGGCGATGCGCCCGGCGGCGGCTGGCTGGAAGTGTTGGGCAGCGGCATGGTCAACCGGCGGGTGATTGAAGCCTGCGGGCTGGACCCGGACGAGTGGCAGGGCTTTGCCTTCGGCACCGGCGTCGATCGGCTCGCCATGCTGAAATATGGGATGAACGACTTGCGCGCATTCTTCGACGGCGATCTGCGCTGGCTGAAACATTACGGCTTCTCGGCGCTGGATGTGCCGACGCTGAGCGGAGGAGTGGGCGCATGAAGTTCACGCTGAGCTGGCTCAAGACGCATCTCAATACCGATGCCGACCTGCCGACAATCCTCAAAACGCTCAATGATATCGGCCTTGAGATCGAGGGTGTGGAGAATCCGGCGGAAAAGCTCGCGCCCTTCCGCATCGCCAGGGTGCTGACCGCCGATCCGCATCCGCAGGCGGACAAGTTGCAGGTGCTGACCGTGGATGCGGGCGATGGCGCGTTGCAGGTCGTGTGTGGCGCGCCCAACGCGCGGGCGGGCCTCGTTGGCGTGTTCGGGACCGAGGGCGCGGTGGTGCCCGTCAATGGCATGGTGCTCAAGAAAACTGCCATTCGCGGGGTCGAATCCAACGGCATGATGTGTTCGTTCCGGGAACTGGAACTGGGCGAAGATCATGAAGGAATCATCGAATTAAACGCGGATGCGCCGGTGGGGCGGGTCTATGCCGAGTGGGCCGGGCTGGATGACCCGGTGATTGATGTGAGTATAACACCTAATCGTCAGGACTGCATGGGCGTGCGGGGAATAGCGCGCGATCTGGCGGCGGCGGGCCTCGGGACGCTGAACGCGATCGTGGTGCCGGAGGTCGAGGGCGTCGGGCCGGGGCCGGACGTGCGGATCGAGGATGAAGATGGCTGCCCGGCCTTCTTCGCGCGGACCGTCAGGGGCGTGACCAATGGGGCGTCGCCCGAATGGATGGCGCGACGGTTGAAGGCGATCGGGCAAAAGCCGATCAGCACGCTGGTCGATATCACCAACTATCTGATGATCGACCTTGGCCGCCCGTTGCATGTCTACGACATGGCCAAGCTGCAAGGTCCGCTGACTGCCCGCCTGGGCAAGGCTGGCGAAGAGGTGCTGGCGCTCAATGGCAAGAGCTACACGGTTGATGAGACGATGACGGTCATCGCCGACGATGTGGCGGTGCACGACATTGGCGGCATCATGGGCGGCGAACATTCGGGCGCCAGCGAGGCGACGACAGATGTGCTGATCGAATGCGCCTATTTCACGCCCGAACGCATTGCGGTCACCGGACAGAAGCTGGGCCTGACCAGCGACGCGCGGGGGCGGTTCGAACGCGGGGTGGACCCGGCGTTCCTGGATGACGGTTTGTCGATCGCGACCGACCTGGTGATGAAGCTTTGCGGCGGCAGCGCCAGCGAGGCGACGCGCACCGGCATGCCGCCCGCCGCAAACGAGGTCATCCGGTACGAACCGTCGCAATGCCTGACGCTGGCTGGCGTTTATGTGGGCGATGCCGAGCAGAAGCGCGTCCTGGAAAGCCTGGGCTTTGGCGTCGAGGAACATGATGCCACGTTCGATTATGACGACGGCGTCCCGGTGACGACGAGCGCCCATTGGTCGGTCAGCGTGCCCAGCTGGCGGCGTGATGTCGATGGCTGGCCCGATCTGGTCGAGGAGGTCGTGCGCATTGTGGGACTGGATCAGGTCCCTTCCACCCCCCTGCCCCGCATGCCCGGCGTCGCCAAGCCAACGGCAACCAGCGAGCGGCTGATGGAGCGGCGGGTGCGGCGGACGGCGGCGGCCCGGGGCCTGGCCGAGGCGATCAACTGGTCGTTCATCTCGGAAAAGGAAGCGGCGTCGGTCGGCGGTGGCGACTGGACGCTGGCGAACCCGATTTCTGAGGATTTGAAGGTTATGCGCCCTTCGCTGCTGCCCGGCCTGCTGTCGGCCACGCGGCGGAACATGGACCGGAGCGCGACTTCGGTGCGGCTGTTCGAGGTGGGCCGTCGCTATTTCAGCGACAAGGAGCGGGCCACGGCCAGCTTCGTACTGGCGGGCGAGAAAGTCGCGCGCGGATGGCAGACGGGCAAGGCGCAGACTTTCTCCGCCTTTGACGCGAAGGCCGAGGTGATCGCGTTGCTGGCCGCAGCGGGCGCGCCCGTGGCCAACCTGCAAAGCTTTGGCGAGGCATCGGGCGCCTACCATCCGGGTCAGTCGGGGACGTTGCGCCTTGGTCCCAAGGTGGTGCTGGCCGAATTTGGCGTGCTGCATCCTTCGCTGGCTAAGCAATTTGGCATCAGCGGCGCGGTAGTGGCAGGCGAGATTTTCCTGGATGCGATCCCGGCCAAGCGGAAGAGCGGCTTCATGCGCGCGCCCTATGCGCCACCCGCCTTGCAGGCGGTGAAGCGCGACTTTGCCTTTGTTGTCGATGAGGCCATCGAGGCGGACGCGCTGGTGCGCGCGGTCAAGGGCGCGGACAAGAAGAGCATCGTCGATGCGCGGTTGTTCGACGTCTTTGTCGGGCCGGGCGTGGATGAGGGCCGTAAGAGCCTGGCCATTGAGGTGACGTTGCAGCCGGGCGAGAAGAGCTTTTCCCAGGAGGAGCTGGACGCCATCAGCGCCGCTGTCGTGAAGGCGGCGGAGAAGCTGGGCGCGACGTTGCGGGGGTGAGGGAAACCTCGCCATTCACATTGGGGTCTGGCTGAACGATTCGGGGGGGGAGTAGCGAGGCTGGCTTTACTCCGTTGAAGAGAAGAGAAGGACTTCGACAAGCTCAGTCCGAACGGAAATAGTGGGCTGGACCGACAGGATCAAAAGTAGAGGGCTGATGGACGAGCTTGTAACGATCGTGTCGGACGGGCTGACCGCCGCTATCAACCCGCTGGGCGCGGAGCTTTGGTCGCTCAAGGATTCTGCCGGGCGCGAACTCATGACCGATGCCGATCCGCGCTGGTGGACAGGGCATGCGCCGTTGCTGTTTCCTTTTGTCGGGCGGTCGCGCAACGATGTGTATCGGCTGAACGGGCATGATTATCCGATGCCGCAGCACGGCTTTGCCCGGCACATGGCGTTCGCGCTGGTGGAGCATCTACCGGAATCGGTGATCTTCCGGCTGGAGGCGGACGCCGCGACGCGGGCAGTCTATCCGTTCGATTTCCGGCTGGACATGCAGTTCGCTGTCGCGGGCCGCACGCTGATGATGACGGCCACGGTCATAAACCGGGGCGAGGCGGACATGCCCTTTTCCTTTGGCTATCATCCGGCCTTTGCCTGGCCGCTGCCCTTTGGGGGTTCGGCGGAAGATCATCGGATAGAGTTTGAGAAGGCGGAAACGGCACCGCTGCGCAAGGTGGGAAACGAGCCGGGTCTGATCGCGCGGGAAACCGTTGCATCGCCGGTGAAGGGCAAGGTCCTGCATCCCACCCATGCGATGTTCGAGGGCGATGCGCTGGTCTGGGATGCGTTGGAGAGCGACAGCCTATATTGGGGTGTGCCGGGACAGACGCGGCTGAAGATCGACTTTCCCGATACGCCATGGCTGGGGCTGTGGCAGAAGCCGGGCGCGCATTATCTGTGCGTCGAGCCCTGGGCGGGGATGGCTGACCTGGTCGGGTTCGAAGGAGATGTCTGGGACAAGCAGGGCGTCATGCGGCTACTGCCGGGGGACGAACGGCGGTTCCGCATGGACGTGACGGTCGTGGACGTGTAACGGCGGCTTCCATGATTCCGTTCGGGCTGAGCCTGTCGAAGCCTCTTCCCTGGAAGGAAGTAAAGCCCTTCGACAAGCTCAGGGCGAACGGTTGTTTTTGTACCGAGCCCCCGACAGCATCATGACCATCCCATCCCGCCGTACCTTCGCGATCATTTCCCACCCTGACGCGGGTAAGACCACGCTGACCGAAAAGCTGCTGCTGGAAGGCGGCGCCATCCATCTGGCCGGTGAGGTCAAGGCGCGCGGGGCCAATCGGCGCGCGCGGTCGGACTGGATGAAGATCGAGCAGCAGCGCGGCATTTCCGTGACCAGCTCCGTCATGACGTTCGAACGCGACGGCATCACCTTCAACCTGCTCGACACGCCGGGGCACGAGGATTTCTCCGAAGATACCTATCGCACGCTGACGGCGGTGGATTCGGCGGTCATGGTGATCGACGCGGCCAAGGGTATCGAACCGCAGACGCGCAAGCTGTTCGAAGTGTGCCGGTTGCGCAACGTGCCGATCATCACTTTCGTCAACAAGGTGGACCGCGAAGGGCGCGATACCTTCGCCCTGCTGGACGAAGTGGCGGACGCGCTGGCGCTGGACGTGTGCCCGATGAGCTGGCCGGTCGGCATGGGTGGCGAGTTTGAGGGGATTTACGACTTCGCCAAGAACCGGCTGCGGCAGCCCAGCGGGCCGAGCAAGGAATTTGAGGGCAAGCAGGTGTTTGTCGAGGGGATCGATGATGATGCGCTGGCCGAGCATATTTCCGCGCGGGGCCTCGAAAAGCTGCGCGAGGAAGCGGAGCTGGCGGTCGGTGGCTATGCGGACTTCGATCTGGCGGCCTATCGCCACGGCGATCTGACGCCGGTCTATTTCGGATCGGCGCTCAAGCTGTTCGGTGTCACCGAGCTGATCGACGCGCTTGCCGCCCATGCGCCGCCGCCGCGTGCGCAGCCGGCCGAGCCTGCGCCGGTGGAGCCGGAGAATAGCGAAGTCACCGGATTCATTTTCAAGGTTCAGGCGAACATGGACCCGCAGCATCGGGATCGCATCGCCTTCATGCGGCTCTGTTCGGGCAAGTTCCGGCGCGGCATGAAGCTGACGCCGAGCGGGTCGGGCAAGCCGATCGCGGTGCATTCGCCAATCCTGTTCTTTGCGCAGGACCGCGAGATTGCGGATGAGGCCTTTCCGGGTGACATTATCGGTATTCCCAACCATGGGACGTTGCGGGTGGGCGACACGCTGAGCGAGAAGGCGGGGGTGCGCTTTACCGGCCTGCCGAACTTCGCACCGGAAATATTGCGGCGCGTGGCGCTGAAAGATCCAACCAAGACGAAGCAGTTGAGGAAGGCGCTGGACGACCTGTCCGAAGAAGGGGTGATCCAGGTTTTCTATCCCGAGATCGGCAGCAGCTGGGTCGTCGGCGTGGTCGGGCAGTTGCAGCTGGACGTGCTGATTTCGCGGTTGGAAGCCGAGTATAAGGTGGCGGCGGGGCTGGAGGCATCTCCCTTCGATACGGCGCGCTGGATTTCCGGTGATGAGGCGGCGGTCAAGGACTTGGCCTCGTTCAACGTGGCGAACATGGCGAAGGATCGCGACGGCAACCTCGTCTTCATGGCGAAGAGCGCGTGGGATGTGGGTTATCAGCAGGAGCGGCATCCCAAGGTGAAGTTCAGCGCGACCAAGGAACGCTGAAGTTTGGCGGGCGTGGGATGAGCGCCATCCTCTACAGTTTCCGGCGCTGCCCCTATGCCATGCGGGCGCGGATGGCGCTGATCATCAGCGGGCAGCAGGTGGAGTTGCGCGAGGTCGTCTTGCGCGACAAGCCTGCGTCGATGCTGGCGCTGTCACCCAAGGGCACGGTGCCGGTGCTGGCGTTGCCCGGCGGTGACGTGATTGACGAGAGCCTGGATATCATGCGCTGGGCGCTTCGCCTGGATGATCCGGAGGGTTGGCTCGACGGGGATGACGTGGCAATGATCGCTGCCAATGACGGGCCGTTCAAGCAACATCTCGACCGCTACAAATATGCGACGCGCCATGGGTCGGACCCGCTGGAACATCGCGCCGCAGGGATGGCATGGCTGGGCGAACTGGAAGCGCGGCTGGAGAGCAGTGCTTTCCTGTGTGGCGAGCGCAGGATGCTGGCCGACATCGCGATCTTTCCGTTTGTGCGGCAGTTTGCGGCGGCTGATCAGGCGTGGTTTGACGCACAGCCCGTGCCGCGTGTGCAGGCATGGTTGCGCGCTTTGATCGGGTCGGAATTGTTTGACCGCGCCATGACCCGCAGAGCCGCATGGCGGCCGGGTGACGCGGCGGTTTTTCTTTAGCGGCGCAGCAGGAAGACAGCGTGTTCGGCGAACAGGTTGGCGTTCGCGTGGGTCGTTTCCTTGTCGCCCTTCAGGAACCATTGGCCATCGATCGTCCAGCCGCGATCCTTCACCAGCGCGCGGAAATCATCGACGGTGACATGGTGGATGTTGAGCGTGTCGTACCAGGTGTCGGGCAACAGCCGCGTCACTGGCATGCGCCCGCCCCACATCAGCGACAGCCGTCCGCGCCAATGCGCGAAATTGGGGAAGGAGACGAAGGCCTGACGGCCGATGCGCAGCAGTTCCTCCACCACCAGGTCCGGGCGGCGCGTGGTCTGTAGCGTCTGGCTCAAGATCGCATAGTCGAAGCTGGCGTCGGGATAATAGGTGAGGTCGGTGTCGGCGTCGCCCTGCACGACCGACAGGCCCCGGCCGACGGCGGCGGCGACATTGCCCGCGTCCAGTTCCAGCCCGCGCGCATCCACCTGTTTCTTGTCCCGCAGCGCGGCCATGAGCGCGCCGTCGCCGCAGCCCACGTCCAGCACGCGCGCGCCCGGCGTTACGGTGCGGGCGATCAGGGCGAGGTCCGGCCGAAGCGTCTCGCTCACGCGCGGCCGCCCTTGAGGAAGCCATCGACGACGCGGTTCAATTCCGGGCATTCCAGCAGGAACGCGTCATGGCCGAAGGGGCTGGATAGCTCAACGAAGCTGGCGTGCGCGCCGCTGGCGTTGAGCGCGTGGACGATGATGCGGGATTCGGCGGTGGGATAGAGCCAGTCGGTGTCGAAGCTCACCAGGCAGAAGCGCGCCTTGGACGGGGCGAAGGCGGTGGCGAGGCTGCCGCCATGATCCTCCGCAATGTCATAATAGTCCATGGCGCGGGTGATGTAGAGATAGGAGTTGGCGTCGAACCGCTCGACGAAACTCAAGCCCTGATGGCGCAGATAGCTTTCCACCTGAAAGTCGGCGTCGAAGCCGAAGGTCTTGGCATCGCGCCCTTGCAGGCGGCGGCCGAATTTCTCGGTCAGGCCCGCTTCGGACAGATAGGTGATGTGCGCGGCCATGCGGGCAACGGCAAGGCCGGCGCTCGGCACCTGGGCGTCGGCATAATAGTCGCCGCCGCGCCAGTTGGGATCGGCCATGATCGCTTGCCGCCCGACTTCGTGGAACGCGATGTTCTGGGCGCTGTGCCGGGCGGTCGAGGCGATGACGATGCAGCTTTCGACGCGATCCGGAAAGATGGTTGGCCAGCTAAGCGCCTGCATGCCGCCCATGGAGCCGCCGATGACGGCAGAGAGGCGATCGACGTCCAGATGGTTAAGCAGCAGCGCTTGGGCGCGCACCATGTCGGCGATGGTCAGCACCGGGAAGCGCATCGCATAGGGCGCATTGCTCGACGGATCGACGCTGGCGGGGCCGCTGGAACCCATGCAGCTGCCGATGACGTTGGCGCAGACGATGAAATGGCGCGCAGGGTCGATGGGTTTTCCCTCGCCCACCATGCGCCACCACCAGCCGGGCTTACCAGTGACGGGGTGGTCAGACGCCACATATTGGTCGCCGGTCAGCGCGTGGCAGATGAGGATGACGTTCGACTTGTCTGCGTTCATCCGCCCATAGGTTTCATAGGCGATGTCGACGGGCGCCAAGGCCGCGCCGCTGTCCAGCCGCAGGGGACCGGACAGGCGGACCTGGCGGCGGAGGCCGAAACGGCTGTCGTCGGTGAAGGGGGCGCTGGCCATGGTGCAAGCGGGCTAGGACCGTGGAGGGGTGCTGTCAATCGGCGGGGGATGGGCTAGGACGAGGACATGAGCCAGACCCGCATTCCGATCGTCATCTATGGTCCTGTGTCATCCTATCTGGAAGAGCAGTTGAAGGCCCGATTCATCGTGCATGAGTTGGCGGCGGCTGCCGATCCGGACGCGCTGCCCGAGGCGGTGCGGGAGGCGCGGGCGCTGGTGTCGTTCGGGGCGGTCGGCGCTTCTGCCGCGATCATGGATGCGCTGCCGAGGCTGGAGATGATCGGGCTGTTTTCGGTTGGCTATGACAAGGTCGATGTCGCGCACGCCAAGGCGAAGGGCATCAAGGTCAGCAACACGCCGGATGTCCTGACCGACGACGTGGCCGATCTGGCGGTAGGCCTGCTTTACGCGGCCGTTCGCAATATCGCTGCCAACGATCGGATGGTGCGGTCTGGCGGTTGGGCGCGGGGTGGCACGGTGCCGTTGAGCGGCAGCGTCACGGGGCGCAGGATCGGGATATTGGGACTGGGCCGGATCGGACGGGCGATTGCGCGGCGGCTGGAGCCGGTGGCAAGCGAGATCATTTATCATAACCGCAATCCTGTGCCGGGCGCACCTTATCGTTATGTCGAGGACCGCATCGCCTTCGCGCGGGAGAGCGAGGTGATGATCGTCGCGACATCGGGCGGCCCGGAAGCGTGTAAACTGGTCGATGCGGCGATGCTGGACGCGCTGGGGCCGCAGGGCGTGCTGATCAACATCAGCCGGGGAAGTGTGATTGACGAAGACGCGCTGGTCGCGGCGCTGACGGAAGGACGGATCGGTGCCGCCGGGCTGGACGTGTTCGCGCAGGAGCCGCACGTGCCCGAGGCTTTGTTCGCCATGGATAATGTCGTGCTGCAACCGCATCAGGGCAGCGCAACGGTGAATACACGCAAGGCGATGGCCGATCTGGTGCTCGCCAATCTGGACGCGTGGGCGGCGGGCAAGCCGCTGATCACGCCCGTCATATAGCGGCGCTTTGCCTTTGGTGCGGATGACGCTAAAGCCCGGCCATGACGAAACCTGCTCCCAAGGAATGGATTCTGGGCATTTCGCCCTATGTGCCGGGCAAAGCGGCGGCCGATGACGGACGCCCGCTGATCAAGCTCAGCGCGAATGAAAACCCGCTGGGCACCGGCGAAGCGGCGCGAGCGGCGCTGATCGCGGCGACGGCGGACCTTGCGACCTACCCCGATCCGGGCGCGGCGAAGATGCGCGAAGCGATCGCGGCGGCGCATAGCCTTGATCCCGCTCGGGTGATCTACGGCACTGGGTCCGACGAGTTGCTGCACATTGCGGCGAGCGCCTATGCCGGACCTGGCGACGAGATACTTTACGTCCATTATGGCTTTTCGGTTTACGACATCGCCGCGCGGCGGGTCGGCGCGACCCCGGTGATCGCGCCGGACAAGGATTATGCGACCGATGTGGACGCGCTGCTCGCCTGCGTGACGGAAAAGACCAAGGTCGTTTTCCTGGCCAATCCCAATAATCCCACGGGCACCATGACACCGCGCGAGGATATTGCGCGGCTGCACGCGGCGCTGCGGCCGGACATTTTGTTCGTGCTGGATCAGGCCTATGCCGAATATCTGGACGCAGATGAGGATGATGACGGGCTGGAGCTGGCCAAGAATGCGGCCAATGTGCTGGTGACCCGCACCTTCTCCAAAATCTACGGCCTTGCCGCCGAGCGGATTGGGTGGGGCTATGCCAGCGCGGAGATCATCGACGCGCTGCATCGCATTCGTGCGCCGTTCAATGTCACCACAGCCGGACAGGCGGCGGCGATCGCGGCGGTGAAGGATCAGGCGTGGGTGGATGCCAGCCGGGCGCACAATCGCACATGGCGGGCCTGGCTGGCCGATGAGGTTGCTTCGCTGTCCAACCATGGGCTGCGGGCGGTGCCGAGCAAGGCCAATTTCCTGCTGATCCTGTTCAACGGCAAGCTGACCGCCGAGGCGGCGATGAAGGGGTTGTGGGACGAAGGCTTTGCGACGCGCTGGCTGCCCGGCCAGGGGCTGCCCAATGGCCTGCGCATCACCATCGGCACCGAAGAGCAGGTGCGCGCGGTCGCGGCGAAGCTGCGGGCGATGGCGGAGGCGGCCTGAGCCATGCTGCCTTTCTCCCGCGTCACCATCATCGGCCTTGGCCTGATCGGCTCATCCCTCGCGCGGGCGATCCGCGAATATATGCCGACGGTTCGGGTGACGGGTTATGATGCCGATCCAAATGTGCGGCAGATCGCGCGGGCTATCGACCTGTGCGACGATGTGACCGACACGGCGGGCGCTAGCGTGACCGACGCTGATCTGGTCGTGCTGTGCGTCCCGGTGCGGGCCATGGGCGCGGCGGCGGCGGAGATTGCGGACGATCTGCCCGCCGATGCGATCGTGAGCGATGTGGGATCATGCAAGGCCGATGTGCTGGCGCAGCTGAACGCGGCCCTGCCCGGACGGGTCGTCATCCCCGCACATCCGGTCGCCGGAACCGAGAATAGCGGGCCTGAGGCGGGTTTCGCCAGCCTGTTCCAGGGTCGCTGGTGCATCATCACGCCGCCTGCTGGAGCCGATCCGGCCGCAGTCGCGCGCATTTCCGAACTATGGCATCGCGTCGGCGCGGATGTCGAGACGATGGACCCCCAGCATCATGACCTGGTGCTGGCCGTGACGAGCCATCTGCCGCACCTTATCGCCTATACGATCGTTGGCACGGCCAGCGATCTGGAAGACGTGACCCAGTCCGAGGTCATCAAATATTCCGCAGGTGGTTTTCGCGACTTCACCCGTATCGCCGCGTCCGATCCCACCATGTGGCGCGACGTGTTCCTGGCGAACAAGGACGCTGTGCTGGAAATGCTACAGCGTTTCTCCGAGGACCTGTCGGCTTTGCAGCGGGCGATCCGGTGGAATGACGGGGACACGCTGTTCAACCTGTTCACCAAGACGCGGGCCATCCGCCGGTCGATCATCGAACAGGGGCAGGACGATCCCAAGCCAGATTTTGGGCGGCGTCACTAGGACCGATCTTCTTACACGGAAGCATCGGCATTAAGGCTGATTTTCCGTCACCCCGGACTTGATCCGGGGTCCCACTGCCTCGGCAGCGTCAGAAAAGAAGCGGGACCCCGGATCAAGTCCGGGGCGACGGTCACTCAAATAGGATCATGCTCTAAGGCTTCGCGCCTTTTATCCGGGATCACTCGACCGCGTTTGGGTTAAGCTTGTCAAAGGCATGCGCGGGATTCAGCGCGTTGATCGCGGCATGGACGCGGATTTCGGCGTCTCGGCGGTCCAGGCCGGTCGGGATCACTTCCCCGACCTTGTAGGTGATGACGCCCGCGCGCTTCAGGAATTTGCCGCGCGGGGAAAGGCGCCCGCTGTCGATCGCGATCGGAACGACGGGCAAAGCGAGGAGGGAATAAAGGCCCGCGAAACCCGCCCGCAACGGCGGCGCCTCGCCATGAGGGACGCGCGTACCTTCTGGAAAGAGGCAAACGGCGCGGCCCTGATCGGTTGCGGCGCGGGCGGCGGCTCGCAGGGTCCGCAGGGCGCTGGCCCCAGCGGTGCGCTCGACCGGGATAAGGCCGTACAGCCGACCGATACGGCCCCACAAAGGAATGTCGAGCAGTTCGCGCTTGGCGGCGATGACCGGGCGATCGAAGATGCAGAGCAGGTCGATCGTTTCAAACATCGACTCATGCTTGACGATATAGAGATAGTTGCCGTGCGGCAGGTTGCCTTCGATCCGCACTTTTTGCCCGAGAATCCAGCGCGCGCAGGATCGGTGGAAGCGGCCCCATGCCGTTGCCACGACCGGAACCCCAGCAGGCCATGGCCATGCCACAGCCAGAGCAGCAAGAACCAGCAGCAAGGAGCCGCTGTAGAATATCAGCGTGAAGACGAGCGAGCGCAGGGCGGTGATCATAAGGCCGTTCTTCAAATCCCGACGAGCGCGGCGGCGCGGCGGAGGAGATATTTATTATATTCGCGCATCAGCATCCTGAGGCTCGGCCTGCTCGGCACGGCGTCATAGACGATCGTCAGATTGCCCGGCACCGCCTGGCGCAGTTCAAGCGCGGCGCGGCGCATGTGCCAGTCCGTTGTGATGAGGCGGACGGTGCGGAAGTCCCTGCGCTCCAGCCAATGGGCGGTTTCGATGGCGTTGGAGCGGGTGTCGATCGCTTCACGGCCCAGGGTGATGCAGCAGGAAAATAGCCGTTCGGGCCTTTCATATTGCGCCGCCAGCTCCGCCGGGCGGACGGAACGATCAACGCCAGAGATCAGCATTCGCTTTGCCGCCCCTTCTTCAAGCAGGGCAAGGCCGCGGTCGATCCGGCCCGCGCCGCCCGTCAGCACGACGATGGCGTCTGTCGGGCGGCCATCGAGCGGTTGGGGCAGGAAAATCGCAAACCAGGCGAAACCCAATATCCAGGCGAGCAATGTCACCGCAAAGAGGCGGACGATCATAGCAACCGCCCCAGGGACCGCAGGACGGTCCACCGTGCGGCTAGCGTCGAGAGTAGGACGCCGCCTATGGGCAGGGTGGCAAGGATCAGCCAACTGCTCCACGGCAGGCTGATCGCCGCCAGCAGATCAGACCCTGTCGCCGCGAGCCGGGTGCCCAGCAGGATGATGACCAGCAACGCGGTGACGAAGCCCAGCAGGCCGCCGAACAGCGCGTCGAGGCCGATGCGCCGCTGGAAGAGCCGGGCGATCTGCACATCGGTAGCGCCCATCAGGTGGAGCACGTCGATCGTGCCGCGATGGCTGTCATGCGCGGCACGCGCAGCAAGCACGACGATCGCGGCGGTGGCGAGTGCCATCAACAGAACGATGCCAGCGGCGAGGCCACCTAGCGCGGCAAGCAGGCTGCCGAGCGGCTGGAGGAAGGCGGCGTGGGGTTCGACGCGAATGTTCGGCGACAGGGTCGCGAGGATGCGGCCTAACCGCTGCACCTTGGCCGCCGTCGCGCCGGGGGTTAGTTCGACGTCGATCAGCGCCGGGATAGGCAGGTCGCCGCTCGCGGCATCCTGGCCGAGCCACGGGCGGATCTGGTCAGCCAAGGTCGCGGGATCGACCGGATGGACAGCGCGTACCTCAGCGGATTTGCGCAGCAGGCGGGCTGCCGCGCCGCTCAGCGCCTCGCGCCGGTCGGCATTGGCCTCCACAATCTGGACCGTGGCGCGTCCGGCGAGGTCGGCGCCGACCGACTGCACTGCCGCCGCAAGGCCGAGGCCAGAGGCTGCGGCAAGGACGGTCAGGAACATCATGATCGCGATAACCCAAGGCATGGGTCCGGCGACGCGGCCTTCGGGCAGAAGCCGGTGGCGGGCGGCGGCGGCGGCGCGGCGGTCTGCGCCCGTCATGACGCTGCCGCGCCCTGCGGCCGGGGCGGGTAGCGCAGTGATCCCGTGGGATCGGACAGGCGGCCCTTGTCCAGCCGCATCATCTGCGCGCCTTCGACCTGACCGATCAGCGGCAGGTCGTGGGTCGCGACGACGATGGTGGTGCCGAGGCGGTTGAGCGCTTCGAACAGGGTGAGCAGACGGCGGGCCATGTCGGCATCGACGTTGCCGGTGGGTTCGTCCGCGACGAGGATTTCGGGCCGGGCGATGACGGCGCGGGCGATGGCGACGCGCTGCTGCTCTCCGCCCGAGAGTGTCGCCGGGCGCGCCTGCCCCCGGTCACCAAGGCCGACCCAATTGAGCATCTCCGAGACCGAAGCGTCGATCTCGCTTTCCTCCATGCCCGCGACCCGCAGCGGCAGGGCGATATTGTCATAGGCGGACAGGTGGGCGACCAGCCGGAAGTCCTGGAAAACGACGCCGATGCGGCGGCGAAAGCCCGGCAGGCGCTTGCGGGGGAGCGTCACCACATCCTCTCCGAACAGCCGGATGACGCCGCGACTGGGGCGCTGGGCGAGGTAGAGGAGCTTTAACAGCGACGTCTTGCCCGCGCCCGACGCGCCGGTCAGGAAATAGAAGCCGCCGCCATGCAGCGAGAAGCTGACGTCGGACAGCGTTTCGCTGTCCAGACCATAGCGCAGGCCGACATTTTCGAACTGGACGATCGCCGACATGTTTCGATGAATGCGCCCGCGCGCTCCCTGCTTCCCCTTGGGTACAGCCATGGCACAGCGGGCAGGCAGGCGTAAAGCGCCAAGCGCCATCATCCACCGAGTCGCGGCATCTTCGGCCTCCCCATTCAATGCCGCTTGCCCTCGAGTCCAAGCCATGGCTATGAAGCGTCATGATCCTGGTGTGTCCCAATTGCGCCACGCGCTATATTGTGCCGGACAGCGCCGTCGGCCCCGATGGCCGCCAGGTTCGCTGCGCCTCCTGCAAACATAGCTGGTTCCAGGAAGGTGCGGCTCTGCCGGTCAGGGAAAAGGCCGTGGAGATGGCGGAAGCGCCCGTCGCCGCCGAAGCGCGCCCTGCCCCACCGCCGCCTGTTGCCTCTGCTCCGCCTCCTCCTGCTGCGCCTGTCGAGGCTCCGGCGGAGCCCGCTCGGGTAGTAGAAGCGGTAGCTGCGCCGATACCCGAGCCAGTGGCAGTCGCGCCGAGCATGTCAGCAGCGCAGACCGATAATAGCGTCGATGACATTTACGGCCGGCACCGCGAGGAACCTGCGGAAAGCTACGCCGCGCCGGTCAGGCCGCGCCGCAATCGCCTGAAGCTGTGGACCTATGCGGCAGTGCTTTTCTGCCTTGCGGTTGGCGGCATTGGGGGCGCGCTCTGGTATTTCGGCACGCCAAGCTGGGCGGTCAATCTGGGCTTTGTTTCGGAAGAGGGCGATCCGGACCTGCTATTCTACCTGTCCAAGCCCGCTGAGCGGCGCAAGCTGCCGACCGGGGAGGAATATTTCGCCTTTGGCGCGCGGATCGTGAACAGCGGGAAGCAGACCTTGCCGGTGCCGCCGGTGCTGGTGCAGTTGCGTGATCAGCAGAACCGGCTGGTGTTCAGCTGGACGACGAAGGCGGATCGCACGAGCCTGAAGCCCGGCGAGGAAGCATCCATCAACGAAAGCCGGATCGACATTCCGAAAAATGCCGAGAATTTGTCGCTGACCTTCGTTTAGTAAGCGCGGGTGGGGGCTGTACCACCCACCCTCGTTCGCCCTGAGCTTGTCGAAGCCTGTCCTGAGCGCCTGCCTTGGCAGGCAGTCGAAGGGGGCTTCTCTTGAAAAGAAGGAAGGGGCTTCGACAGGCTCAGCCCGAACGGGGTTAGGTGGTCCCGTTATGCTGGAGGCCTACGGATAGCTCACCGTCTTGGGCCGCCCCTTCGGGATCGGGATGAATTCCTGATCATCGCCGGGGATCAGCGGGAAGCGCATCGCCTCCCAATCCTCGCGCGCCTGATAGAGGCGATCGGTCGAAGAAGAGACGAAATTCCACCAGACATGGCGCGGCGTCTTGAACGCCTCGCCACCGCAATACATCACCCGGCCACCATCGACGCTCATCAATGTGGCGCGGGTGCCGGGACGCAGGACGTAGAGCGTCTGGGGCAGCAACGCGACGCCATCGAGCGCCGCGTCTCCGCCAGCGACATAGATGGCGCGTTCATCCGCATCGGTGTCGATCGGCACGGTCCCGCCGGGTGACAGTTGAATGTCGGCATAGATGGTGTCGGCATAGGTGGTGACCGGCGACGTCGCGCCCCACAGGCTGCCCATGATGACACGCGCGCTGGCACGGCCGCAGTCGATGACAGGCAAGCCGCCCTCGCTGACATGTTCGAAGGCTGGCGCCATTTCCTCGATGCCATCGGGTAGGGCGAGCCATGTCTGAATGGCCGAGATTTTGGACTCGCGCACGCGGTCACTGTCTGGGGAGCGTTCGGAATGGACGATGCCGCTGCCTGCGGTCATCAGGTTGACCGCGCCCGGCTCGATCAGTTGCTCCGTGCCCAAGGAGTCCCGATGCAGGAATGCGCCCTCGAACATATAGGTGACCGTCGAGAGATTGATGTGCGGGTGCGGGCGCACGTCGATGCCTTGGCCCGCGCCGATCTTGGCCGGTCCGGCCTGATCGAAGAAGATGAAGGGGCCGACCATCGTCCGGCCCGGCGCGGGCAGTGAACGATGGACGCGGAAGTCGCCCAGATCATGGGTGGTCGGGCTAACGGTCTGGATGACGAGGTCGTCTAACGTCATGAGCTTTCCCCTGGTCAGGCTTCGCCGGGCGCACGGGCCTTGATCGCCAGCGCATGAACCTTGTCGCGCAGCAGATCGGCGAGCGCGGCGTTGACCAGCCGCTGGCGGGCCACGCGGTTCTTGGCCGCGAACTCGGCCGAGACGATCTCCACCGTGAAATGGCTTTCGCCCGATCCGTCATGTCCCGCATGACCGCGATGCTTCTCGCTGTCGTCGATCACGGCGAGATGCTCTGGCGACAGGGCGGCGCGCAGCCGCTGTTCGATTTCCGTGGCCACCGGGCCTTTCAGTTGGGTGCTCATCGCCCCTATATAGGCCCTTTGTTTCATCATGCATCAGGGCAATCTTGTCTACCGACCCGTACTCGACCCGCCGTTTCAACCGCTTCCATGGCCGCGTGGAAAGTGACCGCCCCTGCGCGGTCAATGGGTGCGCCGAGCCCGGAGAGTTTCGCGCGCCGCCGCTGGAGGGGGCGTCACCCAATCAGGAAGGTCCGCGCTGGCGCTGGCTGTGCCTGGATCATGTGCGCGAATTCAATCAGGGCTATAATTTCTTCACCGGCATGAGCCCCGACGAAATCGCCGCTGCCCAACGACCCTTTGCGGGGTGGGAGCGGGAAACGCGCGCCTTTTCATCGAATGCCACCAGCCCGCCGCCCAAATGGTCCGACTTCCAGGACCCGCTCGACGCGATCGGCGCCAAGTTCAAAGAGCGGGTGGCAAAAGCACGAGCCGACAGCCAGATGCGGCAGGACGGCAAGTTTCTGTCCAACGAGGATCGCAAGGCGCTCTCTATCATGGGCCTCCCCATCGATGCGGATCGCAAGGCGTTGCGACAGCGTTATACCGAGCTGCTGCGGCGCTATCATCCCGACCATAATGGCGGCGACCGCAGCCACGAAAGCGCATTGCAGGGGGTGATCGAGGCCTACGGCCTGCTGCGCAAGGCGGCTGCCTTCGCGTAAATGGACAGGCCGCGTTGGACTGATTGGCCACTCGACACCGGCCTTCGCCATGGGTTACGGCGGAGGAGAGCGAATAGAAAGAAGAGCAATGACCGACATTCCCAACGTCCAGCCCGATACCCGATCAGAGACGCTGCTGGCTGCGCCCGACCGTGAGGTGGATGCGCGGGAAGTGTTCGGCATTGATGTCGATCTGAAAATTCCCGCCTTTTCCGAAGCGGACGAGCGGGTGCCGGACCTCGACCCCGCTTATGTGTTCGACCCGGACACCACGCTCGCGATTCTGGCGGGCTTTGCCTATAATCGGCGCGTCATGGTGCAGGGCTATCATGGCACCGGCAAGTCGAGCCATATCGAGCAGGTTGCGGCACGGCTGCGCTGGCCCTGTATCCGCATCAATCTGGACGCGCATATCAGTCGTATCGACCTGGTCGGCCGTGACGCGATCGTGCTGCGGGATGGGCAGCAGGTCACGGAATTCCGGGAAGGATTGCTGCCCTGGGCATTGCAGCGGCCCGTCGCGCTAGTGTTCGACGAATATGACGCAGGGCGCCCCGATGTCATGTTCGTGATCCAGCGCGTGCTGGAAACCGATGGCAAGATGACGCTGCTCGACCAGAATCGCGTAATCCGACCCAACCCGCATTTCCGGCTTTTCGCGACCGCCAATACAGTCGGGCTGGGCGACACGACCGGCCTCTATCATGGCACACAGCAGATCAACCAGGGCCAGATGGACCGCTGGAATCTGGTGGTGACGCTCAATTACCTGCCCGCCGCGACCGAAGCGCAGATCGTGCTCGCCAAGTCGGGCGAGTATGATCATGAGGGCGGCCGCAAGGAAGTCGAGAATATGATCAAGGTGGCGGAATTGACCCGTCAGGGCTTCATCAATGGCGATATTTCGACTGTGATGAGCCCTCGCACCGTGATCAGCTGGGCGCAGAATGCGTTGATCTTCAAGAATATCGGCTTTGCCTTCCGCCTGTCCTTCCTCAACAAATGCGACGAGGCGGAACGGCCGCTGGTGGCGGAATATTATCAGCGCGTGTTCGGCAAGGACCTGCCCGAAAGCGTCGCCCACCGGGCGGCCTGACGCAATGATAGTCGTAGAGCGCATCGCGCCGGATGGCAGCGCGCACCGGGTCAACATTCGGGGCCATGAGCTGATCGTCGATATGACGCCGCCTGACGGGCATGATGCCGGACCTGATCCGCATGACCTGTATGATTCGGCATTGGGTGCGTGCAAGGCGATGACGATGCTGTGGTATGCGCAGCGCAAGGGCATTCCGGTCGAGGGCATCCATGTTGGCGTCATCCGTGACGCGAGTGAGGAACGGGACGGCATCTACCGGCTGACGACGCGGATCGCGCTGAGCGGGCCTTTGACGCCGGAACAGCATGACACGCTGATCGGCGTTGCCGCGCGTTGTCCTGTCCATAAGCTGATGAGTGACGTCGAAACGCGGATCGAGACCATCGCCGTGCCGCCTGTTGGCGAAGGCGAACGGCCGTGACGGACACCAGCGCCCTGGTCGCTGATCAGCGCCGCCTGCCGTTGGAACGCGCGTTCAACCTGCGCGATTTTGGTGGCTATGCGACGGCGGATGGGCGCGTGGTTCGTCGGGGCGCGCTTTTTCGGTCTGGGACGATGGCGCTGCTGAGCGAAGCGGACGCCGCGCATTTGCGGTCGCTGGGCATCCGGGCGATCTGCGATTTCCGCAGGGGCAATGAGCGCAGCGCCGAACCCACGATCTGGCACGGGGCGGAGGTCGATTATTTCTGCCGCGATTATAGCGAGAGCAGCGGCGTTCTGGGCGAGATGCTGAAGCGGAAGGATGCGACCGCGCAGGACATGCGTGACGCGATGATCGCGCTCTATCGCGCCATTCCGGCGGACCACGCAGCATCCTATCGGGCAATGTTCGCGCAGATTGCCGCCGGGCGCCTGCCGATCATCATCAATTGTTCGGCTGGCAAGGACCGCACCGGCGTTGGCGCGGCGCTGATCCTGGCGGCTTTGGGCGTGCCGCGTGAGACGATCGTCGAGGATTATCTGCTGACCAAAGAGCATGCCGACTGGAATTGGCTGCTGAACCAGCGCAATTCGCTGGTCGCGCGGGCATGGTCGACGCGCGCGGAGGCATTGGAACCCGTGCTGACCGTGGATGTGGCTTATCTGGACAGTCTGTTCGCAGAGATGGACGCCAACCATGGCGGGATCGAGGGGTATCTGGCCGGATCGCTTGGTATCGACGAGGCTGCGCGCCGGACCTTGCGCGAAAGGCTGCTCGACTGATGGCGGAGCGGTCGCCTCTGGATGCTTTCAAGGACGTGCTGTCGGGCGCGGCCCGATCGATCGCTCGCGATGCCGAGGTGGAGGTGGGCTTCACCGCCGACGCGCCGCATATGGCGGGCAAGGCGATCAAGGTGCCTACTCCGGGCCGGAACCTGCCGCCCGATCAGGTGGCGCTCGCTCGCGGGTTTGCTGACGCGAATGCGCTGCGCCTGCGTTATCATAATCTGCGCATGCATACGGCCGCTGCGCCAGCCGACGCGACCGCGCGCGCGGTCTATGACGCGGTCGAGCAGGCGCGGGTGGAGGCGATTGGATCGCGGGCGATGGAAGGGGTGCGTGAAAACCTCAACCATGCGCTGGACTTGCGGCTGAAGTCGGACCCGCTGCGCCGCGCGCGATCCGCCGATGAAGTGCCGCTTTCGACTGCGCTGGCGTTGAAGGTGCGCGAGCGATTGACGGGCCAGCCCGTCCCCAAGGATGCCATCACCGGCATGGCGATGGTCGATGCGTGGATCGAGGAGAAGGCGGGCGCCGATCTTGATGCGTTGGGCCTCGCCATCGACGATCAGCGCGCCTTTCAGAAGCTGGCGCAGGCCATGCTCGAGCATCTGCAACTCGTTGAAAGCGATGTGCCGCCTCAAACCGATGAGGAGGAGCCGCAGGACGAAGGCGAGGACGAGCAAGAGAGCCAAGAAGAAGGCGATTCCGGCGAGGAGGACGCTGGCGACAGCGACATGAACGCCGAGGCGCGCGCCGAGGATCAGGGCGGCGACACCGAGGAAGGCGAAACCGAATATAGCGACGATTTCGACGCCGACAGCGATGAAGGCGCCGACGACATGGGCGATGAGGGCATGATGCCCGTCCGTCCCAACCGGCCGATGTCCGACTTGCCGCCCGGTTTCGACTATAAGCCTTACACCGTCGCGCATGATGAGGTGGTGACCGCCGAGGATTTGTGCGACGAGGATGAGCTGAACCGCCTGCGCGGTTTTCTCGACCAGCAGCTCGTCAGCTTGCAGGGCGCGGTGACGAAACTCGCCAACCGGCTGCAACGTCGGTTGATGGCGCAGCAATCGCGGTCGTGGGACTTCGATCAAGAGGAAGGGATGCTCGATGCCGCGCGGCTGGCGCGGATCGTCATCGATCCCACCCGGTCGCTTTCCTACAAGATCGAGCGGGATACCGAGTTTCGCGATACGGTCGTCACGCTGCTGATCGACAATAGTGGTTCGATGCGCGGGCGGCCGATCAGCATCGCCGCGATCAGCGCAGACATCATGGCGCGCACGCTGGAACGCTGTGGCGTCAAGACGGAGATATTGGGCTTCACCACGCGCGCCTGGAAGGGTGGGCAGAGCCGGGAGGCCTGGCTGGCCGCCGGACGGCCACCGATGCCGGGGCGTCTCAACGACCTGCGGCACATCATCTACAAAAAGGCGGACGAGCCGTGGCGTCGGGCGCGGCGGAATCTGGGCCTGATGATGCGCGAGGGGCTGCTGAAGGAGAATATCGACGGCGAGGCGCTGCTTTGGGCGCATCAGCGTCTGATTGCGCGCAATGAGGAACGCCGTATCCTGATGGTGATTTCCGACGGTGCTCCGGTCGATGACTCCACCCTGTCGGTGAACAGCGGCACCTATCTGGAGCGCCATCTGCGTCAGGTGATCGAGTGGATCGAGAACCGGTCGCCCGTGCAGCTGGTGGCGATCGGCATCGGTCATGACGTCACCCGCTATTATCGGCGGGCCGTCACCATCATGGATGCCGAACAACTCGGTGGGACGATGGTGGAGCAGCTGGCCGGTCTGTTCGACGAAGATTAGGCCGAGACTGTCCCGGCTTGGCCATCTGAGCCCGGCCTTCCCTTGAAAAGAAGATCGGCGATCTCGACCTTGGGATAGGGGTGGGCAGGCATTTTTGAGGAGTGTGCCATGAGTGTCGCCTTTCGCCGCGAGAGCGACGAGGAGCATCTGGAGCCGACGTTCGAGATTCCGATTCCACCTGGCCCCAATTGGGTGACGACGCGCGGGCTGCGGCTGACGCGCGAAAAGGTCGAGGCGCTGGAAGCGATTGATGCGGCGGCCATGGCTGAAGAGGATGCGAAGAAGCATAAGCGCGAGCTGCGCTACTGGCGCACGCGGCTGGCAACGGCGCATCTTCAGCCAGCAGCGGCGGGGGACGCCGTGACCTTTGGTTCGCGCGTGTCTTACCGGCTGAATGGCGCGGAAAAGCGGATCGACATTGTGGGCGATGACGAGGCGGAACCGACGGAGGGGCGGATCGCCTTCACCGCACCGCTTGCGCGCGCGATGATGGATGCGGAAGTGGATGAGACAATCGATTTCGCTGGCAAGCCGGGCGCGATCACCATCATGGCCATCGAAGCGATCGACGGAGAATAGCGTCGGTTATCCGATGTCTTGCAATGGAAAAGCCCTCCAGTTTTATGCTGGAGGGCCTTTCTATGTGTCAGCCGTTGCGGCCAGCTTCGAACAGGAACCAGGCGCGCTCTTCGGCCTGGTCGGTCCAGTCATCGACAATGCCTTCGGTCGCGTTGTCGCCCGCTTCGGTGGCGGCGGACTTGGCGGCGCGCAGCGATTCGACGAGGCGAAGATTATCCTCGCGCAGTTCGTTCAACATGTCGGCGGGGCTGACATATTCCGCGTCATTGTCCTTGATCGACTGGTGACGGCCAATGTCGCCGATCGACCGCAGGGTGGTGTTGCCAGTCTTGCGCACGCGTTCGGCAATGGCATCGGTCACCGCCAGGATTTGCGTCGCCTGCTCATCGAACATCAGGTGATAGTCGCGGAAATGCGGCCCCGACACATGCCAGTGAAAATTCTTGGTCTTGAAATATAGCGCATAGCTGTCCGCGAGCACGCCGTTGAGCGCTTGCGCCACGGACTTTGTGGCGTTGCTCCGCAGGTCGGTGGGCGTCTTGAGATCGGGGGCTGTCATGTCATGCTCCTGGCTCGTGAAAATGATTTCGGGGGTATAATGATCTGATGCCGATAAGGTGCCATCTCAGGGCGGGAATTACCCGACGAAATCATCGCTCAGACTGATCCACTCCGTCGATAAGTAGAGCGCCTATGCCAGGCCCATGGCGGTCACGCCCAGCATTAAGGCGATGATCAGCATCAGTGCAGCGGCGGTCAGGCGGATCGCCCTGACGGGCTTCGCAGGCAAGATGCGGTCGCGGAGCAAGACGACCGGAACGAGCGCCGCCGTCACACCGAGTGCGCCGCCAATTCCGGCCAGCAGCGGTTCTGCCGTCCGCGTGGCGATGCCCAGAATCAGGAATTGAGAGCCATCGCCAAAGCCAAGGATGAACAGCCCCAGCGCCGCGGTTAGAAACGGCCCTGTCGGCCATTCCGCGAGCGGATCGGGGGCCTTCACCCGCCAAAGAAGACCTATGCCCAAAAACAGCACGGCCAGGGCAAGAAACAACAGCCGCGCATCAGATCCCAGCATCGGCGCCAGAAACGCGCCCGCGACGGCGCCGATCGCCGCATTGGCGGCGGCGGCCAGCATGATGCCCGCAATGATCGCGCCATCGCGGCTGAAACGCGTCGCCAGCGCCAGCACCAGTAATTGATTCTTGTCGCCAATCTCAGCCAGGAAGCATCCGAGCAGCGCGGTCAGCAATGCATCCATCGGCAGGGACGGTCGTCAGCAGGAAAGCGGCGTTCCGGCGGTTGCTGCCGGTTTCGCTGCCATGAGGATCGGTATCACCTGCGCATCGGACATTTCCGCCGCGATGGCATCCCGCATCAGGTCGAGGTAGGAAAGTATGACCGGCCCCGTCCCCTGCAACGACAGGGCGGATTGCAGCGTGTCCGCCAGCCCTTCGACGCTGTCGAGATGATAGGCGCGAGCGACATGGCGAATCTGGTCAACTTCATCGCTCAATCGCAGCAGGCTCACCTGCCCGCGCTGCCCCGCAAGGCCGTCGACGCGGCGCAGCATATCGGCAAGAATGGCCAGCATCGGATCATGTCGCATGGGAAGCATCCCCCTGTCCTGTCGCTCCGATGACAAGATGCATCGGAACCTGTTAAGGCCGCGTAAAGTCTAGCACGCGGCCCGTTCAGCCGCCACGCGCGTCTTGACATTATCCCGAATCTCCCTCATGGGCGGCTGCTGAAACGGGGCGGCCCTTCACGGGGCCGCTTCTCTTTTTCACGATATTCACGACCAGGAACCAGGGCCATGGCCAAGCCAGCAACCGTCAAGATTCGCCTCGTCAGCTCGGCTGACACCGGGTTCTTCTATGTTACCAAGAAGAACCCGCGCACGAAGACCGAGAAGCTGAGCTTCCGTAAGTATGACCCGGTCGTGCGCAAGCATGTCGAGTTCAAGGAAGCCAAGATCAAGTGATCTGAAGGCGGCTTCGGTCGCTTCGATCCATTTGATGGCTTCGATGGAAAAGGCCCGCCCCTGTCAGGGAGCGGGCCTTTCCTTGTGTCATTGAACTGTGCTTCCGTTCGTTTCGAGCGTGTCGAGAAACGGTGTGAGAGGCTTCTCGACTTCGCTCGAAGCGAACGGAGGAGGGCGTATAAGCCCTCCCACCCATCAGTTGCCGACTGGCTGACCGTCGGTGCGCGTCACGACGATGGTCGATGAGCGCGGCTGCTGCCCCGCGACCGGCCAGTTGCCCGTGGGATGCTGGATGTTGACGAAGAAGGTCTTGAGGTCCGGCGTGTAGGCGATGCCGGTGATCTCACAGCCAGCGGGGCCGACCAGGAAACGCTTGGACTGCTTGCTGGTCTGATCGACATAGAACATCGCGTTGTGGCCAAAGGCCTGATCGATGGTCGTGCCGGTCACGCCCGAATTGCCGGGCACGCTGTGGTCCGTCTGCACCCAGAGGCGACCCTGCGGATCGATGCGGATGCCGTCAGGGCTGGAGAAGGTGTCTCCATTGATATTGCCGACCAGATTCGCACCACCTGATGCGAGGCTGGGATCGCCCGCCAACAGGAAGATTTCCCAGGTGAAGGTCGTCGCCAGCGGCGAATTGTCCTTCTCCTTGAACTTGATGATGTGACCGTGGAGGTTGCGCGTGCGCGGATTGGCCGCGTCGGTGACCTGGCGGCCGCTATTATTGGTCAGCGTGCAATAGATGGCGCTGTTGTCCGGTGCGACGGTGAGCCATTCCGGACGATCCATCACGGTCCCGCCCGCGACGCGTGCGGCCGACTTGGTGTTGATCAGCACGTCCGCCTGGCTGTTGAAGTTGACGATGACGGGCGTGGGCGGCGTCGTGCTCTGGCTGATGTTGCCGGGGTCCGAAGCGCCGGGCAGCAGGCCGTTCTGCCCCTGCACCAATGCGCGCCATTCGCCCGTGCCGTCGGCGTTGAAGCGGGCTACGTAGAGCGTGCCATAATCCAGCAGGCCGGTATTGGCGGCACGGTTGGATGTGCTGAAAGCGCGATCGGGCACGAATTTGTAGATGCAGCCCGGTGTGGCGTCGTCACCCATGTAAAAGGCAACGCGGTTGTTGCTGTCGGCCATATGCGCGACATTTTCATGGTCGAACCGGCCCATGGCGGTGCGCTTCGTCGGATCGGCCAGTTCCTGATAGGGGTCGATTTCAACTACCCAGCCGTAATTTTGCGCAGGCTGCGTCGGATCGAGATAATTGTCCGTAGTTTCTTCGCAGGTCAGATAAGTGCCCCAGGGCGTGCGGCCCGAGGAGCAATTGTTGAGCATGCCCTTGATCGTGCCGGACAATTGGCCCGCTGCGGGTCCGCCCGCGCGATAGCTGCTGTTGCCGGTGTAGCGCTTGTTGAAGCGCGAGCCTGCCTTCACCGTCCATTTGCCATCGGTGCCCTTGGCGACTTCCACCACCGAGATGCCGACCGCCGAAAGCGCCAGTGCCTTCTGGTCGGCGGTTGCGGTGGCGGCATTGTAGCTGCCTGTGAACAGGATGTTGAAGTCGGGCAGTTCATGATTGATCGCGATCAGTCCGCCACTGTTGGCGTCGGTGCCCGACAGCGCGAAATATTCCATCCCGTCATGGTTGCCGCCCGCCCATTTTTCGGCGTCGGCTGGCGTCGGGAAGCTGCCCGAATAGGGGGTGCCAGTTTCAACGGAGTCACCCGCTTTCAGCAGGACATCGACACTGTAGCCAGCCGGGACCGTGACGGTATCATTCTGGTTGGCGGCGACCGGGGCAAAGGCGATCGCATAGCTGGGCGCGGGCGTCGGAGTAGGCGTGGGGCTGGGCGTCGGGGTTGGGAAGGCGATATCCTCATCATCGCCGCAGGCCGCAAGCGTGCCGAGCATCGGCAGAATGGAAAGACCCAGCAATCCATTCTTCAGCACGGAACGGCGGCCGGGATTGGCGGCGACGATGGCTTCAAGGCAGTCGTTGCCTGCGTCGATTCTGGGTTCCGCATCGCGAAAAGGCGCGCGCGCCTCGTCGGTAAGGTGAGACATGAATTACCCCTGTTCCAGATCGGACTGTCGGCGGAATGCCGCGTCCCTGGGCCGGGGCTTGGCAGCGCTGCGTGAAATCAGCGCTTCATTTCAGGGACATGGGCATGAAAGACCGATGACGGTCTGATGACGATCACCGATAGAGCGCGCTGCGCTTAATTGGACGCAGGTCGCGCGCTCTATTTTTTGTTTTCGCATCGTTGTAGGCGCGAAACCGGTTCCCACTTTTGCCCACGCTGCTCTAGCCGTTACAGCAGGGCATTCACCTGCTCGACAAAGCGCAGCACCGAAATGGGCTTCGACACATAGGCCTGCGCGCCCGCGCCGCGAATCCGGTCCTCGTCGCCCTTTCCAGCATAAGCGGTCACGGCCATGATGGGGACGGATGCCAAACGCGGATCGCGCTTCAGCGAGACGATCAGGTCAAGGCCGCTGACATGGGGCAGGTGAATGTCGGTGATCACCAGGTCCGGGCGGAACTCCAGCGCTTGCGAAACGACGTCGCGCCCATCCCGCAACGGCAGCACTTCATGGCCGTGCGCGCGCAGAAGGTCGCAAAAAAGTTTGAGATTGAGTTCGTTGTCCTCGACAACGAGCACGCGCTTTGCCACCAGTCACCCGCGTTAAATGATGCGCATTGTAAAAGCGCGCTGATACAATTGCCCCTTACCGAGAATCAATCATGCGTTCCGACAGCCCCGATAGCAAGCAACTTGGCCCGGCCGATGGCGAAGAGGCCCTGACGCTGGCCCTGATGGCGCTTGCCTGGACGCTGGGCGATGAGCAGCGGGCGGATCGGCTGTTGGCGCTTACCGGACTGGACGCGGACGCGTTGCGCGCTGGCGTGAATGATCCTTCGGTATTGCGGGCGGTGCTGGATTTTCTGGCCGATCATGAGCCGGATTTGATCGCCTGTGCCGAGGCGCTTGATACCAAGGCCGAGGCGCTGATCACGGCGCGGCGGGAGTTGGGCCGATGAGCCGTCCCCTGATCATCACGGATTGCGACGAGGTGCTGCTGCACATGGTCGTCCCTTTTCGCGAATGGCTGGACGAGCATCATGCCGTGCATTTCGATATGCGCGAGCGTGGCTTTGCCGAGGCGCTGCGCCACAAGGACAGCGGCATCCCGCTGGAGCGCGAACTGGTCTGGCAGCTGCTGGTGGGCTTTTTCGATACCGAGATGCACCGCCAGATGCCGATTGCCGGGGCCGTCGAAGCGATGAACAGGCTGTCGCGCATGGCCGATATCGTCGTGCTCACCAATATCGGGGAGCGGCATCATCAGCAGCGCGTGGAGCAGCTGGCGGCGCATGGCCTCGATTTTCCGGTGCATTGGAACCATGGACCCAAGGGCGCACCGCTGGCCGCGATCGTCGCCGAGCGGCGGCCGTCAGCCGCGCTGTTCATCGACGATTTGGCCGAGCATCATGAATCCGTAACCGAGCATGCGCCGGGCGTGTGGAGACTGCATATGGTAGGCGAGCCTGAAATTTCGGCTGATGTCGATGCCGCCCCCTATGCCCACGCCCGGATAGACGACTGGGCAACGGCGGAGAGGTGGATCGTCGATCGGCTTGCCGACGGCTCCGCACCACTAAACATTGATAACCCAGATGGAGTCCCAAATGAGCGTTGAAGCCCGCCTTGCCGAACTTGGCATCACTCTCCCCGAAGCCGCCGCGCCGGTGGCCGCCTATGTCGCAGCAGTGGAAGCCAATGGCCTGCTCCATATTTCCGGCCAGATTTCGCTTTCCGAAGGACAGTTGATGACGGGCCGTCTCGGCGAAGATCGCGACCTTGATTATGGCGTCAAGGCGGCGCGGGCCTGCGGCCTCAACCTCATTGCCCAGATCAAGGCAGCGCTGGGCAGCCTGGACCGGGTTGAGCGGATCGTGAAGCTGGGTGCTTTCATTAGCAGCGCCCCGAGCTTCACTGACCAGCCCAAGGTGGCCAATGGCGCGTCGGAACTGATGGTCGAGGTGTTCGGCGAGGCAGGCAAGCACGCCCGCAGCGCCGTGGGCGTGCCGGTGCTGCCGCTGGGCGCCGTGGTTGAGATCGACGCGGTCGTCCTTGTCCGGTCGGCGGCCTGATCTTTCCTTCCTGACCGCCCGCCCCTTCGCCCATCGCGGGCTGCATGGGGCGGGCATCAGTGAAAACGGCATGGCCGCTTTTCGCGCGGCCATTGCGCAAGGCTATGGCATCGAATGCGATGTCCGGCTGAGCGGGGATGGCGTCGCGATGGTCTTTCACGACGCCACCCTCTCACGAATGACCGGTGTCGAGGGGTTGTTGTCGGACCGTCGGGCCGAACGCCTTGGGCAGATGAGACTGGCGGACGGCGGCGGCATTCCCCGGCTGGAGACGCTGTTGCAGACATGCGGGCAAACGGTCCCGCTGCTGATTGAATTGAAGGTCACGGGCCGCCATGTCGCGCCCCTCTGTGCAGCGGTAGCAAGCGATCTGGCAAGGCATCCGGATGCTCTGGCCGCCGTCATGTCCTTCAACCCCATGGCAATGCGCTGGTTTGCCCGGCACATGCCGCAGGCGGTGCGAGGCCTGGTGGTGACGGAGCAAGATGACGCAGGATGGCGCGCCGCCGCCCGGCGCGGTCTTGCACTTTGGGTGGCAAGACCCGACTTTATCGCTTGTGATGTTCGTGACTTTCCTTCCCGTTTCGCAGCGGGGGCGCGTGCGCGCGGTCTGGCCGTGCTGACTTGGACGGTTCGCACGGAGGCCGAGCACACGTCGGCCGCGCGTCACGCAGATCAGATCATATTCGAGGTCCCGCGTGACTGAATGCGTGGTGCGGGTAGCTGGCGGGGTCGCGGAACTGTCACGCGATCAATGGGACGCCTGCGCCGGGACCGCCAACCCGTTCATGAGCTGGGATTTTCTGGCCGCGCTGGAACGATCGGGCAGCGTTGGTCCAGGAACCGGGTGGCAGCCCTTGCCGATGCTGATCGATGGTGCGGACGGACGGATCGGAGCCGCTGCGCCGCTCTACGGCAAGACCCATAGCCAGGGCGAATATGTGTTCGACCATGGCTGGGCCGACGCGTGGGAGCGTGCCGGGGGCCAATATTATCCCAAGATTCAGCTCGCCGCGCCCTTTTCCCCTGTTCCGGGGCCGCGATTGCTGCTGCGCGAACCGACGCTGGCCCCAGCCCTGATTGCGGGGATAGAAAGCCTCGTCGAAAGCAACGGCCTGTCCTCCGCGCATGCAACGTTCATCGAGCCAACGCAGGTGCCGCTGTTCGAAGCGGCGGGCTGGCTGATCCGCGAAGACAGCCAGTTCCACTGGATCAATCGCGGCTATCGCGACTTCGACGATTTTCTGAGCAGCCTTTCGAGCGCGAAGCGGAAGAATATCCGCAAGGAACGAGCGCGTGCGGTCGAAGGGCTGGAGATCGTTCACCTGACCGGCCGTGACCTCAAGGAAACGCATTGGGACGCTTTCTGGCATTTTTACCAGGATACCGGATCGCGCAAATGGGGGCGGCCCTATCTGACGCGGGCCTTTTTCTCGATGCTGGGCGAAAATATGGCGGATCGGGTGCTGCTGATGCTCGCACAGCGTCACGGCAGGCCGATTGCGGGAGCGCTCAACCTGATTGGGGAGGAGGCGCTATATGGCCGTTATTGGGGTTGCGCCGAGGACGTGCCCAACCTGCATTTCGAACTATGCTATTATCAGGCGATCGAGGTCGCCATCGCGCTTGGGCTGTCCCGGGTCGAGGCCGGAGCCCAAGGGGGACATAAGCTGGCACGGGGATATGGACCGGAGCCTACTTATTCAGCGCACTTCCTGCCCAATGCTTCGTTCCACCGGGCCGTCGCCGAATTCCTCGCTGCCGAACGGACAGGCGTGCAACAGGACCGGATCTGGCTTAGCGAACGGGCGCCGTTCCGCAAGCAAGGCTGACGATCAGGCGGCGCGCAGTTGGTGTGCGGCAATCCAGGCGCGCGCCTGACGCTGCGCCTCGGCGATTTCGCGGGCGGTCATTTCTTCAGCGATCTCAGCACGCATCGCCTGCCCTTCCTCATTGCCACGCAGCGCGGCGAGGTTGAACCATTTATGCGCTTCGATCAGATCGACTGACTTACCGCCAGTTCCGCAGCTATAGGCGACGCCAAGATCGAAACAGGCCTCCGCCGATTCCCAACCCGCTACTGGCAGGCGGCTTTCCATCAGAAACTGAGCACTTTTCAGACTGTTTGCCACGACCGAATCCCCCTGTGGATTTCGAGATAATGGTTTTCGACAGGCCGCACGGTGCACCGGCAGGGGATAAAAAATGGTTAACGCCGATTTGAGGGTTTAGGCATCAGCGCCCGAAAGTCCTGGATGGTACAAGGTTAATGCGGCAGGCCGCGTGATCTTGGGCTGGCATAGCAACCGGATTGATCCCATAGCCGCGCCATGACCAACCCTTCTCCCCCGGTCGCAATCGGACAACCAAAGAAAGACATCGGCTTTCGCGAATTCGTGGTGCTGAGCGCTTGCCTGATGGCAATGAACGCGCTGTCGACCGACCCGATGCTGCCTGCCCTGCCCGCGATCGGGCACGATCTGGCGGTGGCAAATGCCAATGACCGGCAGTTGATTATCAGCGTCTATTTTCTGGGGCTGGGCGTGGGATCGCTGCTGTTCGGGATTTTGTCGGATCGCTTCGGCCGCAAACCCGTGATGGGCGGCGCGCTGGCGCTGTTCATTGTATCGACCATCGGCTGCGCGGTGGCGCAAAGCTTTCCTCTCATGCTGTTGGGCCGGGCGTCTGCGGGCTTTTTCGCCGGAGCGAGCCGGGTGATCGCCGTGGGCATCATCCGCGACCGGTTTAAGGGAGACGCGATGGCCAGGGTCATGTCGCTCATCCTTGCCGTCTTCATGTTGATACCCGTGATGGCGCCCAGTTTTGGGCAGGCGATCCTCTGGTTCGCGCCATGGCGATGGATATTCTGGATTCTGGCTATTCAGGCGGCGCTGATCCTGATCTGGATGGTCATACGCATGCCCGAGACGCTGAAGCCCGAAAACAGGCTGCGGATGAACCCATCAACGATCTTTCGCACCATGGCGGTGGTGCTCACCAATCGCAGTTCGGCAGGCTATATGCTGGCGAGCGGCGTGGTGATGAGCGGGCTCATCGGCTTCATCCTTTCGGTACAGCAGATTTTCTTCGATCTGTTTCATGCCCAGTCATTCTTCCCGATAGCTTTTGCGATCATGGCGGGCAGCATGGGGGTCGGCAGCCTGCTGAACAGCCGGCTTGTATCGCGATTCGGCGCGCGGCGGCTGAGCCAAGGTGCGGTTCTGTCCATGATCGCGACGAGCGCCGTCCATCTTGTCGTGATCGCGTCTGGTCGGGAAAGCATGTTCACCTTCATGTTCTTCCAGTCGGCGACGATGATGGCCGTCGCCTTCACCGCGTCCAATTTCGGCGCGATTTCCATGGAGCCCTTTGCCAAGGGCGCGGGCGCGGCGTCTTCCTTTCAGGCGTTCCTGACCACGGCGCTGTCCAGTGCCTTGGGTAGCGTGGTCGGGCGGGCGTTCAACGGGACGACCATACCTCTGACGATCGGTATGCTGGCGTTCGGGATCGCGGCGCTTCTTATCGTGCTGTTCGCCGAACGCGGGAAGCTCTTCACCCGCCCGCATCATGGTGCGTTGCGAGAACCGGAATTCGACCCCGTCCACTAAAAAGGAAGGCGGCGATCACGCCGCCGCCTTCCTCAGTTGATCAGGCGTCGCGTCCGCCCGGCGTATGCGCACCGGGCATCGGTGGCACCGGCATCGGCGGGACATCGGCATCCTGCTCATGCGTCTCGACGAGGCCTCGCGCGACATGGCTCTTGCGATAGCCATAGAGGAAATAGAGCAGCAGCCCCAAGCCGCCCCAGACCGGAAGCACGAGCTGCGCATCCACAGGCAGGTTGAAGAAGAGGAAGAGACAGCCGAACGCCGCCATCGGCGCGATGAACCAGATGGCGGGCGTTCTGAAGGGGCGCGGACGATTGGGATCGCGTACGCGCAGCACCAGCACGGCGATTGCCACCATGAAGAAGGCAAAGAGCGTGCCGGAATTGGAAATGTCAGCCAACTGACCCACCGGCAGCAGCGCCGCGGCGATGGCGACAAAGACGCCCGTCACCATGGTTACGATGTGCGGCGTCTTGAAACGCGGATGGATGCTGGCAAGCTTTTCCGGCAACAGCCCGTCGCGCGCCATCACGAAGAAGATGCGGGTCTGGCCGAACATCATCATCAGGATGACCGAAGGGAGCGCGAGATTGGCCGCGAGGCCCAGCGCGTTTCCGACCACGGTCCAGTTGATGGAGCGCAGAACATGGGCGAGCGCCTCATTCGAACAGACCAGATCCCCCGCATGGGCGGCGGTCGCGCAGGCTTGAGCGAAACCGACCGATCCCGGTGCCACGATCGAACCGTCCAGACCAAGGACCGGCTGAGCGCCAATGGCACCAATCGCACCCGCAGCGACCAGCAAATAGAAGACGGTGCAAATCGCAAGGCTGCCGATAAGGCCTATAGGCACGTTGCGTTGGGGATTCTTGGTCTCCTCCGCTGCGGTCGAAACGGCATCAAAGCCCACATAGGCGAAGAAGATGGAGGCCGCCGCACCAACAACGCCCATCCCGCTCGTGCCCTGAGGTCCGAACCACCCGTTGGGCGTGAAGGGGGAGAAGTTGCCCTTGTCCAGCGCGGGCAGTGTCAGCGCGATAAAGGCGGTCAGCGCCGCGACCTTGATCGCGACCAGCACCGCATTGACCCGCGCGCTTTCCGTGGTGCCGATGACGAGCAAGGTGGTCACTGCCAGCGCGACGACGATGGCCGGAATGTTGATGACGCCATGCGAAAAATCGGCATGCGGGATGAAGCCGTTGAAGCTCCAGCCAGGCCCTGCTGACAGGGCGTGGGGTAGCTCCAGTCCCGTCATGCTTTTCATCAAACCCATGAAATAGCCGGACCAGCCCACCGAAACGGCGCTGGCGGCCACGGCATATTCCAGGATCAGCGCCCAACCCACCATCCAGGCGAGCAATTCGCCCACCACCGCATAGGTATAGGTATAGGCTGAGCCCGACACCGGCACCATTGATGCCAGTTCCGAATAGCAAAGCGCGGCGAAGGCGCAGACTGCTCCGGCAATGACGAAGCTCCACATCATGCCCGGCCCGGCCTTTTGCGCGGCGGCGGCGGTCAGTACGAAAATGCCGGTCCCTATGATGGCACCGACACCCAGAAGCGTGAGCTGTATCGGCCCCAATGTCCGAACGAGCGACTTTTTTTCCGCGGTCGCCAATATGGCGTCCAATGGCTTGATGCGCCCGAAGATCATGCGTGGAGCCCTTTGCCTGTCATCTTGTCCCCGATCGGCCGCGAAGCCGACCCGTTATATCTGACGCAGAGACTATCGCCTATTGTGGCCCGCGCAAGTATGTTGCGCGACTTCGGCACATTTGTCCAAGGGAGCTACTGATGATCGAACTGCTGCGCGCCGCCAGCCTGCACGATGTGCCGCATGGCTTTGCCGGGCGTCGTGGCGGTGTGTCGGGCGGGGTGCATGCTGGCTTGAACGTGGGCCTGGGTTCAATGGATGAGCGAGAGGCGATCCTGCGCAACCGCGACTTGGCGAGGGATGCGCTGCTGCCCGGCGCGGCGCTGGTGACCGTGCGGCAGGTCCATTCGCCGGACGTGGTGACCATCACCGGCGCAATAGATGAGGCGGATCGCCCCGCAGCGGATGCCATGGTCACGGATCGCCCCAGGCTTGTCCTCGGCATATTGACGGCCGATTGCGTGCCGGTACTGCTCGCTGACACCGACGCCGGGGTGGTGGGCGCGGCACATGCGGGTTGGAAAGGCGCCATATCGGGAGTCACGGACAGTACACTGGTGGCGATGGAAAAACTGGGTGCCCGGCGTGAACGGATTAGCGCCGCGATCGGCCCCTGTATCGGCCGCGCTTCTTATGAGGTGACAGTCGATTTCGCCCGCAATTTCGAGGAAGAAGATGTGGAAAATGGCCGCTTCTTCTCCGCGGGGCGCGAAGGTCATTGCCAGTTCGACATCGCGGCCTATGTCGCGGCGCGTTTGGCTCAGGCAGGGATCGGCTGGGTCGAGATGCTGGACGAGGACACCTATAGCCAACCCGACCGCTTTTTCAGCTATCGCCGTTCCTGCCATCTGGGCGAGCCGAGCTATGGACGGCAAATTTCCATGATTGCCGTCGGCTGATGCAGCAGCCTGCGTCGGGTGGTCAGTCGGCCGGCAGTTGCGGATCGACCCCGGTCAGCTCAATCGAAAGATCCCAAAGCCGCCGGGCATCCTCAGTACCGCTGGCGCGCTTGTCGATCAGCGCAGGTCCTGACTCACCGCGCATTTCCCATCGCCCCTGGGGTCCGAAATAGTCACCACCCTTCGCGTTCTGATCGGTAGCAGCCTGAAGAGTCGGCCACGCTGCCGCCGCCACCGGATTGAAAAGAGGCCGCACAATAGGCAGCAACGGTTTTGTCCATCGGGGAAGATGGCGCATGAGTTCGGTCAGGGAAACGCCGGGATGGCAGCCGATGGCGCTCACCGGAGATGCCGCAGCCCGTAGCCTTCGGTCGAGTTCAAGGGCGAACAGCAGGTTGGCCAGCTTGCTTTGGGCATAATAGACGTTGGGACTATAGCCTCTCTCGGCGTTCCAATCGTCCCACAGCATGCGCCCCTGACGATGTGCCAGGCTGGACGTAACGACCACCCGCGAACCGGCGGTTTCAGCGAGCTTCGGCAACAAAAGCGCCGTCAGCGCGAAGGTCCCCAAATGGTTCACGCCAAATTGAAGCTCGAACCCTTGGGCCGTGCGGGTAAGGGGCGGTATCATCACGCCCGCATTGTTGATCAGCACGTCGAGCCTGGGTTCGCTGGCGACCCTTTCGGCTGCGGTTCGGACGCTTTCCATATCTGCCTGATCGAGTAGAATGAGATCCAGTTTCGCGCCTGGAGTTGCGGCCGCAATCTGCGCCATTGCATCGGCGCCTCTAGCTGCGTCGCGACAGCCGAGCAGCACCCGCGCGCCTTTCGCTGCCAAAAGCTTGGCGGTCTCAAAGCCGATACCGGTGTTAGCGCCGGTGACCAGGATCGTGCGGCCGTCCTGACCCGACACCTGCTCATTGGTGAACCCCATTCCCGTCTCCCGCTTTTTCCGCCTTATCGATCCTTAGTCACCAATCGTGGGTGAGAAGACAAGGCTAATCAGCTTAGCGCATGGCATGGAGGTGTCGGCGTAGCAGCACCGCGAGTTAAGGAAGGTGCTGGACGTCTCGGCATTGCTCGAGATGTTTGGAAAAACTTCTGTCGCCTTTGTGGTCGCGCGCCATATAAACGACAAAAACCCCCGGCGTATTTCACGCTGGGGGTTTAGGTCGTACACCATTGGTTGCGGGAGCAGGATTTGAACCTGCGACCTTCAGGTTATGAGCCTGACGAGCTACCGGGCTGCTCCATCCCGCGTCACCAAAGGCAAAAGGGCGGCTTTATGGGCCGCCCTTTTGTGAGATTGTGATGGGTTTTTATTTCCAAAAGCGCAAGCTTCAATGCCTGGCGACGCCCTACTCTTCCGGGGCTTGAGCCACAGTACCATCGGCGCAGTCTGGTTTCACGGCCGAGTTCGGGATGGGATCGGGTGGGTCACAGACGCTATGGTCACCAAGCAATGAAGCTTGCGCTTTGGGTTATAATCGATGCCGTGCACGGTATTGGTGTTTGTATTTGTTATCTGGCTTGAGGTGATCACCACGCTCAATGGCTGACGCTGTTTCCAGCATTGTCATTGATGGTGGGACTCTCAGGCGCGATCAGAGCAATTAGGACCGGTTAGCTTCATATGTTACCACACTTCTACATCCGGCCTATCAAGGTCGTGGTCTACGACCGCTCGAAGAAATCTTATCTTGAGGGAGGCTTCCCGCTTAGATGCTTTCAGCGGTTATCCCGTCCATACATAGCTACCCTGCTGCGCCCTTGGCAGGACGACAGGTACACCAGAGGTATGTTCAACCCGGTCCTCTCGTACTAGGGTCAACTCCTCTCAAATTTCGACGCCCACGGCAGATAGGGACCAAACTGTCTCGCGACGTTCTGAACCCAGCTCACGTACCACTTTAATTGGCGAACAGCCAAACCCTTGGGACCTGCTCCAGCCCCAGGATGTGATGAGCCGACATCGAGGTGCCAAACGATTCCGTCGATATGAGCTCTTGGGAATCATCAGCCTGTTATCCCCGGCGTACCTTTTATCCGTTGAGCGATGGCCCTTCCACGAGGGACCACCGGATCACTATGACCGACTTTCGTCTCTGCTCGACTTGTCAGTCTCGCAGTCAGGCGGGCTTATGCCATTGCACTCTAACAGACGGTTTCCAACCGTCCTGAGCCCACCATCGCGCGCCTCCGTTACTCTTTAGGAGGCGACCGCCCCAGTCAAACTACCCGCCACAGAGGGTCCCTGCACCGGATAACGGTGCGAGGTTAGACATCAGAAAACAACAGGGTGGTATTTCACCTATGGCTCCACGACAACTGGCGTCATCGCTTCAAAGCCTCCCACCTATGCTACACAGTTCTTTCCTAATGCCACTCTGAAGCTGCAGTAAAGGTGCACGGGGTCTTTCCGTCTAACCGCGGGTACTCCGCATCTTCACGGAGAATTCAATTTCGCTGAGCATATCCTGGAGACAGTGGGGAAGTCGTTACGCCATTCGTGCAGGTCGGAACTTACCCGACAAGGAATTTCGCTACCTTAGGACCGTTATAGTTACGGCCGCCGTTTACCTGGGCTTCAATTCAGAGCTTGCACTCCTCCTCTTAACCTTCAGGCACCGGGCAGGCGTCAGGCCCTATACGTCGTCTTGAAGCCGACTTAGCAGAGCCCTGTGTTTTTGCTAAACAGTCGCTACCCCCTGGCCTGTGCCCCCCACAAAAAGTTGCCTTGATGTGGGGCCTCCTTCTTCCGAAGGTACGGAGGCAATTTGCCGAGTTCCTTCAGGATACTTCTCTCAAACGCCTTGGTATACTCTACCATTCCACCTGTGTCGGTTTAGGGTACGGTCTATACGGAGGGGCTATTTCCTGGGACAACTTCACTGCCCGGACCAATCCAATAAGGCCGAACAATTTACGCCATCCGTCACACACCTCCAGGCCCACGAATATTAACGTGGTTCCCATCGACTACCCCCTTCGGGCTCGTCTTAGGGGCCGGCTTACCCTGCTCAGATTAGCTTTAAGCAGGAACCCTTGGAATTTCGGCGACAGTGCATCTCACACTGTTAATCGCTACTCATGTCTGCATTCGCACTTCCGATACCTCGACGACCCATTACCAGATCGCTTCAACGGCCTACGGAACGCTCCGCTACCGCGTGATCGTAAACGATCACACCCTAAGCTTCGGTGCACGTCTTGAGCCCCGTTACATCTTCGCCGCAGAACCTCTTATTTAGACCAGTGAGCTGTTACGCTTTCTTTAAAGGATGGCTGCTTCTAAGCCAACCTCCTGGTTGTTTTGGAAGTTCCACATGCTTTCCCACTTAGACGTGACTTGGGGACCTTAGCTGTAGGTTAGGGCTGTTTCCCTTTTGACGACGGACCTTAGCACCCGCCGTCTGTCTGCCGAACTAGACTCGTTGGTATTCGGAGTTTGGTTAGTATTGGTAGATCTCGCGACCCCCGCAACCATCCAGTGCTCTACCCCCAACGGCAATCATTCGACGCTCTACCTCAATAGATTTCGCGGAGAACCAGCTATTTCCCGGCTTGATTGGCCTTTCACCCCTAAGCACAACTCATCCGATAATTTTTCAACATTAAACGGTTCGGTCCTCCAGTGCGTGTTACCGCACCTTCAACCTGGTCATGCATAGATCGCCGGGTTTCGGGTCTAATGCATCAAACTCTGTCGCCCTATTCAGACTCGCTTTCGCTGCGCCTACACCTAACGGCTTAAGCTTGCTTGATACACTAAGTCACAGACCCATTATGCAAGAGGTACGCGGTCAGGTCTCAAGGACCCTCCCACTGCTTGTAGGCATCCGGTTTCAGGTACTGTTTCACTCCCCTCATCGGGGTGCTTTTCACCTTTCCCTCACGGTACTGGTTCACTATCGGTCATGTACGAGTATTTAGGCTTGGAGGGTGGTCCCCCCATGTTCAGACA